>CAVYFB010000015.1:0-167112 GCA_963767625.1 uncultured Chloroflexia bacterium | reverse complement strand
TTTTTGATTGGCTGGAGGCTCTCTCAGGGGCATTTCCTTGCGTACAGAAATCTACTCCACCAAACGTCCGCACCCGCACCGTCGTTTCGCAAGCCCACAGCTATCAGTGGCTCGGCAGTTTCGGCAACAGAGGCAACGGGGAGTACCGCAAGGAACTGGCACTCGCACTGCAGGTCATCCGTCGCTATCTCGAGGCGCTCGGTCTGCCTCCAACACGTGCCCTGCTGCGATTGGACGGCCTCTACGGCACTGGGGCCGTCATTGCAGATCTGGACGGCCTCTGCTTCGTGATGCGAGGCAAAGACTACGCGGTGTTGGATCACCCGACTGTGCAGGCGCGGCTCCACTTGCCCCCCGATGCCCACTTCAGTCGCCCGGAAAGCACGAGGGTAGCGCACTCTCTACGACTGTCCCGATGTCCCTGTGGGCAAGACGGGCTGCCGCTGCCGCGTCGTGGTGGCTACCCACCTGGCGACTGAGAAAAAGAGCCGCATCGGTCGCACCCGCAAGGGCGTGGTCTACGAACTCTTTTTCACCCATCTCCCGCAAGATGGGTTCACCGCCTCCGATGTCGTGGCACTTTACCTGCATCGTGGCGCTTTTGAACCGGTGCTGGCCGATGAAGATGACGAACAGGACCCCGATCGCTGGTGCAGTCATGCACCCGGCTTTCCAAGAAGCCTGGCAAATCATCAGCCAATGGGTGTGGAACCTGCGCCTGGAGCTGGGTCATCAGCTTCATCCTGATCCCGTGCGCACCACCGAATTTGCTCCTGCCACCCCGCCTGCCCCACCGCACACGGCTCCCTCCTCGGGCTATGCTCCCCCTCAGGTGGGTTTGCCCTGGAAAGCTGGCCGCTTCTCGGGTCAAGACTTTCCCCTCCAACCCGATGGCACGCTGCGCTGTCCGGCTGGCCAATCGCTGGGTGTGCATGAGCGGCGCAGAGAAGCCGACGGGAGCCTGCGTGTGGTCTATGCGGCTAGCATCCGCAGTTGTCGTCCCTGTTCCCTGCGCGAACAGTGTCAGTGGCAGGGCAGCGCCACCGCCAAGCCTCGCCAGGTGAACGTGCTGCTGCATCCCTTCATTGTCGGCTCCGCACCCCTGCTCTGGCGTGATTGGAGTCGTCGGCACCATCGACGGGCGTGCAGGCAACTGCTGCGTGACCAACAGGTGGAGGTGCAGGTAGATCAGGGCCTCTCTGCCAACTCGGATCTCGCGCCAGCGCCCCTGTCGCGTGCCCAGCGCGCACATTATCGTCTCGACTGGTCTGAGCGACTCGCCCGCAACGCGCGAGTCCCGACAGCGAACCAGGTGACGATCAGGCTATTCGGCGTTCCAGAAAGCTTTGCCATCTCACTCGGGTTGGCGACGGCGTAGCACCGTCTCGATAGCTGTTTGCATTCCCCCTTCTCGGACAAGCCAGCTTCTCCGTGTGGAGCCTCACGACCTCTTTTCCTGGCTGCTCCCCAATTTCCCCCCTCTTCTGCCCTTTTTGCTCTCCGTCCTTCTCTTTCTGCTCTTTCTTACAGGCTCAATGTCCCGTTCTGCATCGCTTTCGCTCATCCGAGCAGAATAAGCTCTTCAACACCTCGTTGCGCACTTCGTGGGCACTGGAAGCCATCACGCTGACGCTGATTTTTAATACCACGCCTGTGGCTTTTGGTGCATTGGGTACGCCAATCACCACACTCCATGCCGTCACCGGTTTGGATACCCTAGCTCTTTCACAGATGGTTGGTCGCCAATTGCCGTTCTTTAGCCTGCTCCTGCCCTTCTATGCGCTCATCATCTTCGCTGGCTTCCGCAGTTTGAGAACGATGTGGCCAGTTGCATTGGTGGCAGGCGGTTCATTTGCCCTGACGCAGTTTGCCGTTTCCAACTTCCTTGGCCCGCAGTTGCCGGACGTGCTGGCTTCGCTCGTTTCGCTTCTGTGTGTCATCGGCTTCGTGCAGGTCTGGAAGCCTCGTGATGTCGAGCAGTACCGGGCACACTTTGTTGGGACAAGAATGGGGACCGAAGGCTCTACGGCTATTGGTGAGGAGAATGTCCCTGTACCTGTCCCCGTATCGTCGGATGCACCGGCTAAAGGTGGCAAACCCAGTGCGGGCGAGGCTGTTCTTGCCTGGACGCCGTGGGCGCTGGTGACTGCTATTGTGATTGTGTGGACCTTCCTCCTGGTTGCCAATGTCGGGTTGCAGAAGCTCAATGTGCTGGGACTGGACAAAGCCGTGTACCTGACCCTCTACCACAAGCCGTATGCGGCTATCTACAGCTTCCAGCCCCTGGGCACCGGCACGGCTATCCTGGTAGCCGTTGCGCTGACCGCGTTGGTGGTGATAGCGAGCGGCTCAAACCCGAAAGTGATTGCTGTAGCGCTGGCGGATACCTGGAGACAGCTGCGCTTTGCGATCTTGACGGTGATGCTCATCATCGGCCTGGCGTACCTGTTCAACTACTCCGGCATGGCCTATACACTGGGGTTGGCGGTCTCGAAAGTGGGCTACATCTTCCCCTTCTTCGCGGTCTTCCTGGGGTGGATTGCCTGCTTCCTGAGTGGCAGCGACACATCCAGTAACGCGCTCTTTGGGAACCTGCAGGTGGTAGCGGCGGGTCAACTCGGCCTGAGCAAAGTGCTGATGGCTGCTACAAACTCGTCGGGTGCTGTGATGAGTAAAATGATCTCGCCACAAACCGTGACGACAGGGGCCTCGACGAGTTCCCTGGTTGGCAAGGAAGTTTTGATTGTAGCGCGAACCTTTAAGCATAGCATTTTCCTGGCAGCGTTGCTCGGATTATTGGTGATGGCGCAGCAGTACCTGATCCCGTGGATCATTCCACACTGATAGAGTATGAGCACTTCTTCATAGGTGACATGAGTTCTCTCAGTTGGAATGTAGCTGTTTGACTTCGACACGACCTGGAAGGGATATTGATACGTGTCTGTTGTAAAATAAAAGTTGATAGATACGGCCTCAACTTAAGAGCACCAGACAGGTGCTCCCAATGTCCCTTCCTGGTCCCAGGAGACGTACTTGACCCATATCCATGTGCCAGGTAACGAGCAATGAAATCCTTGGTTCAACCAGGAAGAAAAAGGAGGAATAGCATTGGCCCATCAAATCTACACTGATCTTTTCACTCAGTTTCAACAACGGCTCTCCTCTGCCGGTGGTGAGTCTCACCAGGTAGCACGTTTAGCAGAAGCAGCGGATCTCATTGCCGCCCATCCTGCGCTGATTGCCGGTGAAATTATTGTTCCGCCAAACTTTGGCCGTCATCAACATTGGGGAGCAGTACTTCCGCTTTTGAGCAGTAAGGGCATAACAATACACGAGGCTGGCAGCCCTGCCAGCGTCGCCGATGCCCCTGCAGGTCTTTCCGGCGCGGAGCTGGCTATCGCTGAGACGGGTTCTGTTCTCCTCGCTGAAAACGCTCTCGAAGCGAGAGTCGTCAGTATGCTTACACTGACGCACTTCGTACTCGTGAGCGAAGACAAGCTTGTTCCTATGCTAGATGATGCTGCTGTGATTTTACAGCGGTTGACCAGGGCAGGCGCCGATCAGCGTCGCTATTGTTCTTTTGTCACAGGTCCTAGTCGTACCGCTGATATCGAGCGCACGCTTACTATCGGTGTGCAAGGGCCCAAAACGTTGTGCGTCATTATTGTTGCAGATGAGGAAGAAGCAAAGCTATGACAAGCAACTTTAAAGTCACACCCCGCCAACAGGTTGTGAGCGAAGAAACGGCGAATCGCACTCATGAGGACCAGCCTTTCAAAGAGCGCCTGGATCAGGCACTCACAGACGATAACATGCACCGTGCCCTGGAACGCTTTGCCCCTTCCTGGCGTGCAACCCGCGAAACAGTTTTTGCCTCTGAGGAAACCGATTACGGTTCTGACTATAGTTTTGCGCATATGCGCGCTACACTGCGCAAAGCGAAAGACTATGCCATCGAGCACCAGGCAGAAATGATAGCGCAGTTTAAAGCTCGGGCAGAAACTGCGGGAGCTATCATCTATGAAGCACCCACGGCGAGGGACGCCAACCGCTATATATACGAACTGTGCCAGCTCAAGGGGATTGACCTCGTTGTCAAATCCAAGACCATGGTGAGCGAAGAGACGGAGTTGAATCACTACCTGGAAGCGCGAAGTATCAAAGCCGTTGAAACCGACCTCGGTGAATGGGTGGCCCAACTCGCCCATGAACGTCCCTCACACATGGTGATGCCTATCATTCATAAGACGCGCCAGCAGGTGGGTGCGATCCTTGCAGAAGCCCTTGGACGCGAGATTTCGCGTGAAGATGTTGCCGAACAGGTCGCAGTGATTCGTGTTGAGCACCGTAAGTCATTTCTCAATGCCGGCATGGGCATCAGTGGTGCGAATGCGCTGATTGCTGAAAGTGGCACTGTGATGATGCTCACCAATGAGGGGAATGGCCGTCTGGTCACTTCACTGCCGCCTGTACATGTCGTTTTGGCTGGTTATGATAAACTGATCGGCACATTTGCTGAGGCTATGACGCAGCTACGCCTGCTGGCGCGCAGTGCCACCGCCCAACAAATTACAAGCTATACGACTTTTATCACTGGTCCCGCGACGCCGGGCAAAGAGATGCATATCGTCCTTGTCGATAATGGACGCAGCAAGATGCGCGATGATCCCCGTTTCAAAGATGCACTGCGCTGCATTCGTTGTGCTGCCTGCGCCAACATCTGCCCGCCCTATCAGCAAGTGGGCGGCCACGCCTTCGGCTATATCTACAGTGGCGCTATTGGACTTGTCATCACTCCATTCCTGCATGGCCTTGAGGCCGGAGCAGGTCCACAGAGCCTCTGTGTCAGTTGTAATGCCTGCGAAACTGTTTGTCCCGTCGAAATACCTCTGCCAAGCCTGATTCTCGACGTTCGTCATCGTACAGTGGAGGCAAAAGGCTTGCACTGGATCAAGAAACTTGTTTTCGGTACGATGGCCCATCCCCGCATTTTCGGTTTCTTCACTCGGCTTGCCAGTATAGGTCAGTTTCCGATTACATGGGGCGGCAAGTATATTCGTGCTCGTAACTTTGGCGTATTGGGCAAACTTCCTGTCATGCGTAGTCTTGTCGAACTTGCACGCTGGCGCAGCCTGCCAGCTTTTGCGACAAAGCCTCTGCGCGATAGGATAAAAGGACAGTTGTCGCCGTCTTCGAGTAGTATAACAGGTCAATCCAGTATAGAGAATACTGGCATAAAGGTCTGCTACTTCGCGGGTTGTATGATAGATCGTCTTTTTCCCGAAATGGGAGAGGCTGCCATTAAAGTGCTGAGAGCCTCTGGTGTCCAGGTAACTTTTCCGCAAAAGCAAAGTTGTTGCGGCCTGATTGCTCTCAATTCTGGTGATCGCGCAGATTGTACGACAATGGCATGCCAGACGATTACGGTGCTGGAGCAGGCACTAGAAGAGAGTAAGGCCGACTACATTGTTGGCGCCACTACAAGTTGTGTAGTAACCCTGACACAAGACTATATCAGGCTCTTCGAGGATCTACAGCAGCAAGAGTGGCTGCGGCGAGCACGGGCGTTGGCCGCAAAGGTAATGGATTTTGCGAGTTTTATGGATCATGTAGTGCTAGCAGGTGGGGCTACTCTTCCCATACGAGGATTCAATGCGTCACCTGATATGATCGTGACCTATCACGATTCCTGCCAGTCGATTAATTGTCTTGGACTACGATCGGAGGCGCGGCATATCATCCAGGACGTGTTGGGATTGGAGTTGCGGGAGATGCCGCAATCAGACGTGTGTTGTGGATTCGGAGGCTCGACTTCGATTGAGCACGGTGATGTGTCGGAACGCATTATGAACAATAAACTGAATAATGCGGTGAGCACTGGCGCAACGGTGATTGTTACAGACAACCCCGGCTGCCTCATGCATCTTCGCGGAGGAGTTGAAGCAAGTCGGCGGCGGGTCCGTGTACTGCATTTAGCGCAGCTTATTGCTGAGCAATTAGAGTACTGAGTGGAATGCAAGCAAGAGGAAGAGGCCAATGAAACACGTGATTACCTGGCAAGATAGGGCTCATACTCGCGAAGTGGGGCCCGCAAACCTCGATGCCGAAACGCTCGCACAGGAACTGCGCAGCACGATCCGCGGTGAAGTGCGCTTCGACGAGGGCAGCCGGGCCCTCTACGCAACGGATAGCTCCAATTATCGGCAAGTGCCCATCGGTGTGGTGCTGCCGAAGGACGTAGAAGACGTGATCGCGACTGTAGCGGTCTGCCGAGGCTCAGGTGTGCCTCTTCTCCCACGTGGCGGGGGTACAAGCCTTGCGGGACAATGCTGTAACGTCGCGGTCGTGCTCGATCTGTCGAAATACATGCACAGCGTTCTCGAGATCGACCCGGACAAAAAGCTGGCGCGGGTGCAGCCGGGCACGATTCTCGATCACCTGCGCAATGCGGCGGAGCACTATCATCTCACGTTTGGGCCAGACCCCGCAACGCATTCCCAATGTACCCTGGGGGGCATGATTGGGAATAACTCCTGCGGTGTTCACTCGGTGATGGCAGGTATGACGAGCGACAACATCGAGGAACTAGAGATCCTCGCGTATGATGGCTTGCGCATGCGTGTCGGCAAGACCAGGGACGAGGAACTCGAACGCATCATCAGCGAGGGCGGTCGACGTGGCGAGATTTATGCTCGGCTCAAAGCTCTGCGAGACAAATATGCCGACCTGATCCGCACACGGTACCCTAATATTCCACGTCGCGTCTCAGGCTATAGCCTGGACCAGTTGCTGCCAGAAAATGGATTTCATGTTGCTCGGGCCCTGGTCGGCACGGAAGGTACCTGCGTCACGGTGTTGGAGGCGACCACGCGCCTGGTCTATAGTCCACCCGCCCGCTCGCTGCTGGTGCTCGGCTATCCCGATGCGTACATGGCTGCTGATCATGTCCCAGAGATCCTGGCGCACAAGCCCATCGGCCTGGAAGGCTTCGATGCCCACCTTGTCGAAAACATGAGGAAGAAGCACCTGCAGCCGGACAATATTGTGCTGCTGCCGGAGGGTGCAGGCTGGCTGCTGGTCGAGTTTGGCAGTGAAACGAAGCAGGACGCCGATGACCGGGCACGCGCACTGATGGAGGAGTTGAAACGTACGGCGCAACCGCCGTCGATGAAGCTCTTCGCGAATCCTCATGAAGCGCATAGGATCTGGTTGGTCCGCGAAGCTGCGCTGGGAGCTACCGTGTTCGTACCTGGTGAGCCGCTCGGCTGGGAAGGCTGGGAAGACGCCGCCGTGCCGCCAGCAAAGCTAGGTGGCTACCTTCGCGACCTCTTTAAGCTGCTCGGACGCTACGGCTATACCTCTGCGCTGTATGGACACTTTGGTCAGGGGTGCGTCCATACGCGCATCAACTTTGATCTGACCAGTCGCGACGGGATTCGCAAGTTCCGCTCCTTCATGGAGGAAGCCGCAGACCTGGTGGTCGGATATGGAGGTTCGATCTCGGGAGAGCATGGCGATGGGCAGTCGCGTGCGGAATTGCTGCCGAAAATGTACGGCCCGGAACTGGTCCAGGCATTCCGTGAGTTCAAGATGATCTGGGACCCGGACCGCAAGATGAATCCTGGGAAAGTCGTAGACCCCTATCGTCTCGACCAGAACCTGCGCCTGGGTACGGCCTACAATCCGCCTCAGCTCGCGACACATTTCAAGTTTCCTGACGATCAGGGCAGTTTTGCCACGGCGACCTTGCGCTGCGTCGGTGTTGGAAAATGCCGCAGGACGGAGGGGGGCACGATGTGTCCCAGCTATATGGTGACCCGCGAAGAAGAACATACGACGCGTGGGCGAACACATTTGCTCTTCGAGATGCTGCAAGGTGATTCCCTCACAGAGGGCTGGCGCAGCGAGTCGGTGAAGGAGGCGCTGGACCTGTGCCTCGCCTGTAAGGGCTGCAAGGGAGACTGCCCTGTCAACGTGGACATGGCGACCTACAAGGCCGAATTTCTCTCCCATTACTATTCAGGCCGACTCCGCCCCAGGAGTTCCTATGCCATGGGCTTGATCTACTGGTGGTCCCGGCTTGCCTGCCGTATGCCAGGCATGGTGAATTTCTTCACCCAGACGCCACTGCTACGCGATGTGGCCAGGTTGATAGCAGGCGTGGCCCCCGAGCGACAGATGCCGGTCTTCGCGCCCCAGGCCTTTAAGGAGTGGTTTCGCAAGCGAGGTCCACGCAATCAGGACCAACCCAGGGTGATCCTGTGGCCCGACACCTTCAACAACTACCTGCACCCAGAGACAGCCAAAGCGGCAGTGGAGGTGCTCGAAGCAGCAGGCTACCAGGTCGAAGTCCCTGAGCAATCCCTCTGTTGCGGGCGGCCACTCTATGACCATGGCATGCTGACTACTGCCGAGCGTCTGCTGCGTCGGATTCTTGAAACACTGGAACCGCAGATCACAGAAGGTATTCCCATCGTCGGCCTAGAGCCAAGTTGTGTGGCGGTCTTCCGTGATGAGCTGCTCAATTTCTTCCCCAACGATGAGAATGCTCGACGGCTCAGCAAACAGGTCTTCCTGCTCAGTGAGTTTCTCGAAAGGAAAGTACCGAACTACCAGCCGCCACAACTGCATCGCAAAGCAGTAGTGCATGGGCACTGCCACCACAAGGCCATTATGGGCATGGGGGCCGAGGAAGCGGTACTCAAAAAGCTCGGCCTGGATTTCGAGATTCTCGACTCGGGTTGTTGCGGCATGGCAGGTGCCTTCGGCTTCGAGAAAGACCACTATGATGTGTCAATCAAGTGTGGCGAACGGGTCTTGCTCCCTGCCGTTCGCAATGCCGCCAAGGATACCCTGATTATTGCTAACGGGTTCAGGGGTCTCCCTCACATTTGGGGAAGACTGCCTGCTTCCTATCCACCATAATCTCAGAAAGGTATCGAGAGAACGAGAGAAGGGAATTTAATGTAGAGTTATGAGCTACGGTAAAAGCTCTCTTGGGTTCGCTTATGGTGAGTACGAGTGGCTCTCAGGATGAAAAGGGGCAGGCGTGAAAAAGAGCCTTCCTCAACGTTGTTCTCTATGTCAGGGGCCAATGACCTATTGCTAGCAATCCTGACAGCAGAGGGAGCATGAAAGAACAAAGGAGAGAGCTATGAAAAGTTGGTTTATGGCTGGCAGCCATCCCAGAGACTATGAGCATGGCATTGACACCAATACCACCTACGAGGGTAAAAACGTTGCCTACCTTAAGTCTGTAGTTGACAATGCAGCAGGCTTTGGAACGCTCATGCAAATGTTCAAAGCCGATGATTACCGCAACAAACGAATGCGCTTTTCTGCTCATGTCAAATCGCAGGGGATAGAAGGCTGGGCAGGGCTATGGATGCGAGTTGACGGCCCAGAAGAAGGCAAATCCCTTAGCTTTGACAACATGCAGAGCAGGTCGATCAATGGAACAACCGACTGGCACCAGTACGAAGTCGTCTTAGATGTGCCCCTTGAAAGTGTCAACATCGCCTTCGGTATCCTACTCGACGGGAAAGGGCAGGCATGGCTTAGTGATGTCCAGTTCGAGGAGGTCGGCCTTGATGTAGCCGTCACTTCAATTACTGAAGAATATCCAGATAAGCCAGGGAACCTGGCTTTTGCGGAAGACGGAGCATGAGGAGGTATCAAACAGGTTCTCGGGCGAGTATCTTCCCTCGATACTCGCTTTTTGTTGCTTTCGGCGAGTTCGTGCTCTATGAATTTGGAGCAGCAGAGTGAGAAGAGAAAGACAACTACACCGCATGCAGGACTTTGATGCGTAACAGATCGAGATGGGCACGACCAAACATTTGGCGCTTCAGAAACTTTAGCCGATTGACATGTCCCTCAGTGATGCCATTACTCCACGGCAAGCAGAAGGCTGCACGAACAGCAGCATAATCCCGACGGATGCCGTTGACAAAACTCTTGAGTTCGGTCACTTGACTCTCTTTCGCTCGTTTGAGCCATCCATCCAATCCCTCTCTTGGCGTTCTTTGAGCAAAGTCACGAATGCTTGACTGAGGCGATAGACCATGTGGAGTTCCTCACTTGCCTGGCAAATCTGCTCGACGTGTTGCCGTTGGACCGCCGTCAGTTTCTCGGCTGACAAGATCATGAGGAAAGAAGCACGGCGAGAAGAAAGACGACGCTGAGTGGGGGATGCCACCAGACGTGGTTTGCGTGGTTTCCCTTGTCGAGGTTTGGGAGGACGCTGCGCTCGCCACTCGGCAATTAAACGCCGAAGTAAAGACGCAGAACCGGTGTAGCCACGCTCCTTGATCTTGCGAAAAAGCTGCGCCCCTTGGTCCATTCCCGATGCCCAGCGCTCTGCGGAGGTAGGGAAGGTACGGGGCTAATTTCCTCTTTCTTGATTGATACAGCCCAGAACCAGGCGTACGTTCGGGGAAGCCTGGAGAAGCCAGGAAACGCTGGACGAGTTTGCGGCTTGTCCCAAGCTTTTGGGCAATGGCACGCTGACTCATGCCGGTTGCGTGCAAGGCCAAGACCTCCTCATAGCGAGCATAGCGCTTGTCTCGGCTGATCTTCTTCTTGCGGTCAGCGTAAGTCAGGGAAGTGAGTTCCACTTCTCTGTCTCTCGATGAGGCTGGTGGCTCTGGTGGAAAGGTCTGGGCTGGCTTGTTCGATCGCTCAACCTCTGCCTTCAGATCAGCTTCTCTCGGCTGCGAACAAGCCGGGGCAGAACATGCTGGCCCTGTTGCCGCAACGTCCTTGAGCGGGGTATCCTCAACGAAAGGGAGACAGGTGCGCTTGTGATCGAAAACCCGCTGAATATGTTCTCGCAGGTTTTGCACTAAATGATACCGATCCGCGACCTGGATTGCATGGGGAAGGGCACGGGTTACTGCATCCGCAAAGGCACTGGCTCGATCTCGAGTCACCACCTCAATTTCTTGATGCTTCGAGAGCCAGGGGAAGACGGCTACAGCCGTGCGGTCCGGCAAGAGATCAAGTGGCCGATGTGTCTCAAGGTTAACGAGAAGAGTTCCATAGCAGTCTCCCCGTCTCAGAGCGAAGTCATCTATCCCCAACACGCGTACACAGGCATCAACAGGGGGCGGGATCGTGCGCAGGTAGCGCAAAAGGGTCGGTGCTTTGATCTTCATCCCCAGTCGTGGAGCCAGTCGCTCATTTACCTCAGCGCTGGCGGAGAGCCCCAGTGCTTTCACCTCCGAGAGCAGTCGGTTACTCACTCGTGCCCAAGGTTGGACCAGATCGGGAAGTCGCTCCGCAAACACTTTCCGTTGGCATGTTGGTACTCGGCAAAAGAACTTGCGCACGCAGAGCCGAAGGACTACACTGCCGCCTGCACACGGAACGTCTTTGACCGTGCGCTGATACTGACTGTGGACATGATTTGAGAGGTTACCACACCCAGGACAAGGCGCGGTAGGTTGTGTTGATCTCACTCTCACTCTGAGTCCGGCTTCCGTCAGCTCTACCTGATCGATGACCATCCCTTCTGGTAAGGGCAAAAATGGGGACTTTTCCATACAAGAGGATATCACCTCACCTCACCGCAATGCCAACCCTCAGAAAGCTCAGCAGTCCCCAAATGTGAGGGAAGACCCGGGTTCAGTTGCCAGGAGCAGATCGCCCAGACGACAGATCGCCAGGCATTGCACCTGGCCCAGGTCATCCAGATGGCCCTGCACGAGGGAAGCAGTGAAGCGGTGAGAGAGTATCCTGAAGCGGGATATGTCACACAAGCCGCTCAACCGCCACCGGTCATACTAGTGGCAGTTGCGACGAGCGCGGGTCTCTTGCTCATTGGTGCTGCCGTGATATGGATATTGAAAAAGAGAACGTTTCGATGAAAGTTTCACTCTTCATCACCTGTTTCAATGATACCCTCTTTCCAGAGACCGGGCGTGCCGTCGTGCATCTGCTCGAGCGCCTCGGCTACACGGTTGACTTCCCGCAGGACCAGACCTGTTGTGGGCAGATGCATTACAACACGGGGTCACCATATTTTTTCGGGCAAGGCATACGCTAAGCCCGCTTAGTACTATGTTCGTCAAAGGCAGTGATAATAAAAACAGGCTAATAATAGGGTGAATACAGCATTGGTTGGCTCTACAGGCTCACCTGTTTTCTCACCACTTTTGAGGAATGGAGCATTAGTACTACAGTTGTAGATGGTGAGCGAGACGACGTTTGTAATGACAGAGTTTGGCCAGAGCTTGATGGCTGCGTCGCCACATTGACCACGCCAAACGGTGCAGCGGAGCCAGTGGAGTGGCCCCAACGAGATACCAGAAGAGCCGACGTACCTCTGGGATACTCAGCGGTACCATCACGGACAGTGCAGACCGCGCTGGCACTTGAACTGGCTCAACGAGCTCGTCGGGATACTGGGTGCTGTGCTGGGCAGCCTCATCAGCCGTTTTTTTCCCGATTCCTCTTGACTCTGGACGCGCACGACCGTGAGAAAGGCCTGTGCGACCAGCGCGAGGGTGACGTGTCGATACCAGCCATGCCAGGAGCGGACCTCATAGTCAGCCAACCCCACCTCGCCCTTGCCCACCTCAAAACATTGCTCCACGGGAAAGCTCCTGCCGATGGCCTGCACCATCGCTTCCAACGTGGTTCCAGGCTTTGCAAAGATCAGGAAATAGGCGAGCTTCTCCTGGGTTGCAGCGCCCGGCAGGCTGCGGCGCACTACGAGCCAGCGCTGCCATCCGGCTTTCGCTGGACTGCTCAACGCGACAGCCGCCCAGTCGTAGAGCCGAGGTCCTTTGGCTCCCGCTCCCGCACTCAGAGACTGCCACTGCGACGCCGAGAGTCCCTTGGCCAGCCGATCCACCCGCACGCGCTGCCCGCCCACCTCCACCCACTCATGACAGCGCACCCCCAACGCGTAGGCTTGTGAGCGCGCTTCCAGCCCAGCTCGCAGCTGCGGATTGCTGCCATAGACCGTATCGCCGGTGACCCAGGAAACCGTCACCCCCGCATCCAGCGTTCGCCACAGCATGCGTGCTGCCAACTCCGGCTTGGTGGCAAATCCCACCTCGGCTGGCACCCACGCCTCTGGGCACCGCTCCCGGTCCTGGGTCCAACTCTTGGGCAGGTACAGCTCGCGATCCAGCAAGCAGGCTCCCTTGGCACTGGCATAGCGGAAGCACGACTCCCACCTGGCAGTTCTCGATCCGCCCCGCTGTGCCGCAGTATTGCCGTTGCACCCCCACCGACTTGCGGCCTTTCTTGAGAAAGCCGGTTTCATCCATGACCAGCACCGCTGCCTCATCGCCCGACATGTATGGATTACCCTCTTCATGACATGCTTCTCCACTCCACATCGTGTCCAAGCAAACAAGCGGTCTTTCAATGGATGGGCTTGTTAAAAGCTCTTCCTGGTGCAACGACTCTTCTCGCGTCAAAGAGGAACGAGAGGGATGGGGAGAGAACAGAGTGCTGCTCTTCTTCCAGTGGCTTGCCAGACTCTGCGTGCTTGTTCAGTGTCTGGTGGAAGCAAGCGGAAGACAGAGGAAGGCATCACCACGAGCAGGAGACTCGTGATGCGAGTCTGTGATCCCCTTGTCCTGACGCTCGGCTTTCGGCTCAGGCCCACAGGCGACCTTGGGTCAACCTCTTATGGGTGTGCAGATACTGCCGATATTCGGAGCGCGCTTCTCGCTTCATCAACGCCACATACTCCTGGAAGGGCATCATCTTTCCATGCAGCCCTTTGATCGGGACCGACTTGATGAGCCCTCCTGGCTGCCAGATCTCGAAGTGCTTCTCTGCTGCGTTCACCCAGCAGGTGACCCGTTGACCAGCCAGGCTTCGGCTCACGTAGTAGTCCTGATGGTTGATCGTCAGGTCCCCACCAGCGCGTATGGTCCGAGCAAAGGCGTGCTTCGGCATTTGCACAAGCCAGCGATCAGGATCAACCGTCTCTGGGACGCGGGGCAGCGTCGGGAACTGCTGACAGGCCACCCGAGGCGGTTGGTTACCACAGGAACGCGCCTGGTTGGGACGCTCGCTGTTATAATGAGTCAGAAACGTTTCGGTGAGCTCAGAGACCTGCGAGAGCGTGCCCGGCCGATGGATCTGCAAGCACTCCTGACCAAGCGAGCGGTGAAATCTCTCGACGTAGGCGTTCAAATCGGGTCGATGTGGGGGGATGACATGGGGTTGCACGCCAAGACAGAGCAGGAAGCGCACCAGCGCGGAAGGGAAATCCCGTCCCGTAGCGCTGCCGACAAAGCGTGGATCATTGTCAAAGGTGAGCATGTGGGGCAAGCCATGCTCGCACAAAAACTGGGCCACCACCTCGAAGAGGGCTTCGGCATCGAAATCGCTGCCTACCTGGCGGTGCAACCAGATCGAGGTGCCAGCATCGATGAAGTTGGCAATCTCGACCACATGCTGCTGTTTCCCCTCGGGATCAGCGGGGACACTACTGGCATCTTTGAGATCGAACTGGACTTCCTCCCCTGGCTGCCGCAGTTCTAATGGCCTGGGCTTTCGGCGACGATCCTTTTCGATGCAGCCTGCCTGGCGCAGGATCTTCCAGATCGTGGTCTGCGAGCGCGGCAGGCGCACACCGGCACGTTGGAGTGCGGGGTCGCGATGGACATAGTAGAGGATGGCTTCTGGTCCTGGGACGCGCTGTAAGTTCTCAGGCGGCTCCAGACGGATCTCCAGGATGCGCTGCACGACGGCGGGTTGGGAGGCGATGGAGGCAGGAGGCGTGTGCCGCGCTCGCGAGCGGGAGTGTAAAGCCAGAGCATCGTGGGGATCGGCCTGGCGTATCCGCTGGAGCCACTTGTTCACCCAGGAGCGTGACATCGAGAGCGCATCAGCCAGGTCTTGATGCGTCCATTGTGGATGGTGCTCGGCTAACCAACGCAACGCGGCTCGCTTCGCAATCAAATCGGCTTCCAGGAGCATAGGAGTCTCTCCTCTCAGAGCTAGAATGGCCTGATATCTGCTCCCATTTTATCCTGTCTCTGCCGATTCTTCCCTCCAAAAGCAGCTTGTTTGCTTGGACACGATGTGGAGTGGAGAAGCATGTCATGAAGAGGGTAATCCATACACCCAACGTCTCGGTGACGTAGCTGCGCAGTTCATCGCGCACCCCATCCGGGTCCCACTTGGCTCGAGTCCAGAGGTGCTGCATCGCATAGGGCGTCACCTCTCCCGCCTCTTCGGCCACTTGCCAGCCATTTTTGCGTTCGACCGGACTCAGTAACACCCGCAGGTACACCCTGTATCCGCTCTCGTGCTTCCTGCCGCACCACGTAGCGACCGATCCGCTCGCCCAGCGCCTCAAAGGCGCGTGCCCACTGCGTTTCTGCTCTCGCTGGCCCGCTCTCGGGCGACTGTCTGCTCTTTGATGGCTCTTGTTCCTCGCTTCCTTTTCCTTTTCTCCTCCTATTCTGGTACGGTCGACGAGGGAATCACTTCCCTCGCCTCCGCTTCAAAACCGTGCTTGCGATGTTAACCGCACACGGCTCCTCACTCAGAGAGCCATTGTCAGTGGCACCAGTTTCCTGGCTTGGAGTGTGTGTGTTGGATGCCCTAGCGACACGCTCTATGGGCACGGCACAACCCGTTGCATGAGAACCCCCGCTCTGCCGGAGAACAAGAACTCATTCCCCACGACGTTTTCCGATCTTAGCCATCTACTGACCCCACTCCTTCTCTCTGAGAGTGCCCACGTCAGCGTATCTGGAGCATTACCCCCAGCATTGGCTTTTTAGGCAATCCTCCCAGCCATGCCATGCGGTTGACACCTTCTCAGTTCCCCAAGAGAGCATGGCTGGTTCCCACGTTCCTGTCTTTCGTTTTGCGTCGTCTTAGGCTGGTCCTATACACCGGGTTTAACGGGAGTGAACCCTGGTCACTATGATACTTGCCAGGCCCCTATCCTTCACCTTTTGGTCAAGCCGATACTCCACGTAGGCTTGTTTTGTATGACGATGCTTCACATAGACCTTTGCTTTCGCTAGCCATCACGACCTGGAGGCGTCGGATAATCCCGTTGGAGTCGGGACGCACCCGCTTCTCTTCCCGCTTCAGCAGCTTGAGAGTCAATCTCACCACTGGGGAAGATGCATTTCCCTGTTCACAAGGGGTTGGGAATTGGCCTTATGCCTCACCCAACATCAAAATTCAAGTTATCAAAGATTTTACTCTTTGTCGGTCATCCCCCGATAAATACCGGTCTCGACCGAACGTGTCGCACATCATATCTACAACTGTAGTACTATGCCGCGCGGATTGGCTGAAAGAGCTTGAGAAGCTGATGAAGAGGATGAGCTTTGGAAATTGTGGATGAGCTTTCTTGTGGTGGAGGCTTCCTTCCTCTTGCTGGGCTTTAGGCGGCGTTCGCTTGAGCAATATGGCGGAGGTTGCTGGCCAGGACACCCAGCCCTAACCACCGCTCCATCCCGTTTTCCCCGTAGTATCCGCATTTGCTCCATCCATAGTCGCGTCGTAAGCTGGCAATTCTGCCCTCAATGCCCGCACGCCAGCGATACCCGCGCCGCCAAGTGCGCGTGCGTTCCACTGCTTGCCGTTCTGTGGGCACCTTGCCCATGGCCGGGATGGCAATCTGCTTGACGCCTGCCTCGGTGAGCTTGAACTCGGTGTCAGCCGAATGGACCCCACGATCTGCCGTGACCAGGTGGGGTGGGTGCTCAAACACCTCTTGGTGGTGGGCCACCGCTTCCACAGCCTGCCCCTGCTCGTTGGGATGCTCCAGGATCGCGTAGCGCGTCACGATGCCACCCTCGACTTCATCGAGGATGACCTGCCGACCAAATTCGACCAGGGCACCGCCCTTGTGGCGGGGAATGGCTCGGGTGTGTGACTCAAACAAGCTGAGGACTTTCTCCCCAGAGGCCACCTTTGTGTCTTCCAGCACGCGCAGACGTGTTTGTCTGATCACTCGCTCGACCAGAGGCAACACCTGCTCCACCTGATCGAGCAGACGCTTGGCCTGCTGTTCGCTGTGCTGGCCGAGCGCGCTGACCACGCGCCTGGTCTGTCGCACCATCTGCTCGGCAGTCTCGATAAGCTTCTGATACAGCGCTTTTTGCTGGGCTTCTTTCTCTTCCCCTTTGCGCCGCAACTGTCGATGCAAGGTCTGGGCCACCAGACGAGCCGTCCGTAGCCGGGAACGGCACACCTGCTGCACGCTCTTCACGTCGTCCGCGATCAAGGCTTTGGCCCGTTGGACCACCCGGGAGAGCACGCGCACACTGTTGACCAGCAGGCCGCTATCGGTGGGATGATGGATCGTGGTCTGCACACAGGTGGCATCCAGCCGCAACTTGCGCCCTTTCGTCACTTTGGCCTGCACCGCCAGTTGCACCACGCGATCATTCAGCGCGTGGAGGGTTTCTGGACGCAGCATATGCAGCCAACGTAACAGGGTCGTCTCATCGGGCACGCGCTGGAAGTACACCCGGCAAAACCAGCGCAAGACCAGGCTGTCCTTGACCCGCTCTTCGGTTTCTCGATAGCTCCATTGATACAGATGCTTACACAGCAGCATGCGGAGAATGACTTCGACGGGGGTGGAATGCCGCCCATACACCAAGGTCCATCGATACCGTTTTCCCAGGTCATCACGCACCTGTTGGTACAGCTGGTCATCATCAAGCAACACGTCAAGCTGCTTGAGCACGGGGTCGGTTTGGGCAGCCACTTCGGGCACGCGGGCAAACACATCTTCTGAGGGGTGTTTATCAATCAACATGGGGAATCTTCTTCCATCTTTCCTTGAATTCTTCCTGTATTATATCATATTTCACCGCTTTATTGCACACTGTCATCGTCTTAGTATCGAGTCTCGTGCTCTCAAGCCGCTTCACAGGCTCATTTCGCAATGGAAACTAGTACTACGATGTCGAGGCCCGCTACAGCAAGAAACGAACCACCTCGTGGACCGGTGACATCCGTGCATTTTACGGAAACCTGCGATCCAGACGAGCCGCACTTGGTGATCCAGGCGACGGCCACCACCGCTACAACGGCTGATGGAGCCATCATCGACGGCATCCATACGCAGTTAGCACGTCGAGAGTTGCTTCCCGGACAGCAGTTGGTCGATAGCGCTTATGTGGATACTGATACGTTGCTAGAAGCGGAGCTTCGCCACCAGATCGATCTCTTCGGCCCGGTTCCTGCCGATGTCAGTTGGCAAACGCGAGAACCAGACCATTTCGATCTCACCCACTTCCGTCTCGATTGGGACAACCAGACGGCATGCTGCCCTGCTGGATGCACGAGCCGCAGTTGGGAGTTCTCAACGGATCAGTCTGGCAAAGCCGTCATCCATGTCAAGTTTGCTCGGGCAGCCTGCCAGGCCTGTCCTCTGCGTCCACAATGTACCCGCAGCCAAGCGCGCATCCTCACGCTTCGTCCCAACCAGCAAGCCTACCAGGCGCTGCAAGCAGCCCGTCAACGTCAGCAGACACCTGAGTTTCGGAAGTTGTATGCCAAGCGAGCTGGGGTAGAAGGAACGATTGCCCAAGGGGTGCGTGTCTGTGATATCCGGCAGGCACGCTACATCGGACTCAACAAACTGAGGTTACAAGCCCTGCTCACCGTGACGGCCCTGAATCTGATCCGAGTCGGTGCCTGGCTTGCAGAGGGGACCCACGCTGGCACGCCTACGTCTCGTTTCACCAAGCTGGTTACCTCCCTTCAACAAGCAGCAGCTTAGCCTTCGCTCATTCGCCAACAATATCATGATCATCGTAATCCATACACTGGAGGCTCGCACAAGCAACGCAATGTGCTCTCTGCCATCCCCAGACGAGACGAGGTGCAAGCCGAACTCGTTGGCATCTGGGAGCAACCGAGTAAACAGGAGGCCATAGCCCAATTGGCAGCGAGCACTCGCGAAATACAGCAAGCGCTATCCAGAGGCAGTGAGAAGTCTGCCGAGGAAGAAGAGAAGACATTCACGTTTTACGAGTTCCCTCAGACTATGCATCGGCATATTCAGACAACCAATGCTATTGAGAGTCTCTTTAGCAATGTGCGGCAGCGGACTGATCAGATCGACGTGTTCACGACGGAGACCAGTTGCCTGGCAATCGTCCGGGCAACAATCCAGGGGATACGACTGCGAAAAGTCCCGATGTGATGCAAGGTCTGGCAGCAAGGTGAGGGAAGTGCCCAACAGAACGCGAGTAAGGAACCAGCTTTGAGAGGTGGTTGAGGGAGAGATGGTTTTTTGCGCTTCTCCTCGCTCGCCATTGGTAACGCAACCGACCTCTTTTGATGATCCAGTTACCTTTCTTCCCCCGCTCGTGCAGAGTCAAGAGGCCTGTTCGAGAAAGGAGAGCTCTCCAGAAAAACTCTTCTCTTTCTGCACTCGTAAACGGGTCTCCTGTGTCTCTCAGCAGTTAATCACTTGGCGGAACCTCACTTGACAAAGGAGTTCACTCATCTTACTCTTTGATCAGACGGTGCGACGATTAGATCGTCGCACTCAAGCATGTGCAACCTGAGTTGTGTTTCGTCCGGTAGTCATGAGAGGAGCATGCCTTGTCAGTAACAGACGATTTCCAGCAGATAGTCAAGCAGGTGGAGACAGCTAGACATCACTACCACGCGGGGGATTCCGCGCCCTTCAAAGCGTTGTGGTCGCACGCCGACGATGTTACCCTTCTGGGTGCAGTGGGTGCCTATGCGAAAGGCTGGGAGCAGGTTGGCCTTCGCCTGGACTGGGTCGCAGCCCACTTTCGCGAGGGGCGTGGATGGTCCATCGAACCTCTCGCCATGGGGATGAGCAGCGACCTGGCCTATACTGTCCACATCGAAAGAAGCGAAATGCGTGTGGCCGGGCGTGACGAGTTGAGTCCAGTGGCCCTGCGCGTCACGCACATCTTTCGCCGTGAAGAGGGAACCTGGAAGATCATCCACCGACACGCCGATGCCATCATGGAAAGGATCGAGGTCACGGCGGTCTCGCGCCAGTAGGGCTCGCAAGAGTGGAGCCATTGTCTACTCCCTCTCGTGAAGTATCAACCGTTCTTCTTGCGCAGGATACCACATTCCTGATGACCTTCGTTGATGCTGCACGAGGTCCTATTTTGCTGGGATGTGGGGGAGTATCCAGCAAGCCAATGAGTGTCAGCCAGCTATGCAGTTTCCTCCATGCCTTTCGCAAGAGCTTCAATCAGGCGGCGTCTATCTTGTGTACCTCCATCTGTCATCGGTACACAACATTCGGTATGGTATCATTAAAGGTACCCTTGTTCTAAAATCTGACGGAGCAAGAGCGGTCTTATCGTACTTCACGTGCTTTTCCATCATTTTCTCTGGCAGTGTTTGAAACGGCCTGAGAGGCCAAACGAGAGTGCTGATTCCTAATTATTTGCTTATCCGGCAGATACTTCTGTTACTCTCAGTGAGAAGAAGGAGGTGAGCCATACAGCTACACAGTGAAGATCTCGATACGGGCGACTTCATTCGAAAGTCGCTCGAAATGGTTGCTATTGCACGAAAAGTGCACGTTCAGCCTCTTCTCTGCTTCCCAGAGGCATCCCGCTTGGGCCAGCAGGAAGAACGTTCCCTTCATGCTCATAAGGCAGGACGTGGTTCCTGTCGCGCCTTTGCAAACAAGACTTCTTCTCTACGCAGTCCCGTCAAGCTATCTAGTAGTCTCAACAGCAAGAAACTAAAGGAAGGAGCATACCTTGCAATTCAACCATGTATTCATACCGTATGGTGTCTACTGGTCGACACCCTTCGCGCGCTGGCAGGGCAACTTCGCTCAGCTACATCCCATGCTGTTTGCCGCTGATGTTGCCAAACGCTTCCTGCGAGAGCGAGAGATGTCAACGCCCGCGGTACTTTTGGGTCTTCCCACTTTTTGGTGAAACGTGTTGGAAATTCATGAATTCCCTCTTCCTCTGAACCTTCAAGCGGAGATCAGGCATCATGTAAGAGCCGCTGTCGCAAGAGGGGGAACCCAGCCCTTCCATACATGACTCTTTTGAGTGTCTTTAATTTGTTGACTTTCCCCTCTGTTATGCCCTGGCTCCAGGGAAGGCGGAGCGCGGCCTTCACGGCATCGTAGTCCCGCTCAATCCCGGCTACGAAACTCTTCAGTTCAGCAATCCCGCTCTTGCTTGCTTCCTCCATCCAGGGACGTAAGCGCTCAGGCTGTCTTTGGCGGATCATTTCCTGGAAGGCTTGGAGCAGCACATGGACGTGTTGGACTTCCTCTGAGACGGCTAGCAGGCGAGTGCGTTTGGCCCGTTCTTCTTGCGTCAGTTCCTCGGGTGACCGTGTCAGAAGCCAGCGTAATTCACGGGGCGAGGTGGAGGCGGCACGTTCTTTGCGTGGGTGATCGTGGTTGGCTTGCTCAGGATGCTTACGCAGATAGGCAATGTAAGCTCTTACCATGGTTTGGGCTCCAGGATATCCCATCTCACTGATTTCACGATGCAGAAGAGCGGCATTGCGACAGCCCTCCCGCCATCGTTTTAACAGATACGCTTCATAGGGATCGAGCTGGCTTGCCCGCAATGGTCGTGGTTTTGGGGCAGGGGGATCGGGAGGTTGTCGCACATATTTACGGACCGTATTGCGCGCTAAACCCAGTTGAGCTGCAATCTTGATGAGACTCACTCCTTGGCGATGCAGAGCTTGAACCTGCTGAGAGATCTTCCCACTTTCGCAGAAGACGTGCCTGGGTTTGTTGATAGCGCTTGGGAGTGGTAGAAAATGAAGGCAGTGACGTTTCTTTTTGGTCAGAAGAACTTTCTTGAGCCTCTACTTGAGGGAGACGGATTTTCGCACGCCCCAGGAAGTCCTCCACCGCATCTCCCAAATTTTTCAGGAGGTGCCAGCGGTCGCACACCTGGATTGCCAATGGCGCGCCTTGTGTGGCCCCGTCGACATAGGTGCCTCCGCGGTCTCTGCTCACGACCTCGACTTCTGGATGAGCCTCTAACCAGGCGATGACAGACTCCACAGTTCGCTCAGGCAGTAAATCAATGATTTTGTGGGTCTCCAGGTTTACGATTATACTGCCATAGCGTTGACCGCGCCGCCAACTCCAATCATCTATTCCTACCACGCGAACTTTCCCTGCCGCAGGAATGGGGACCAAATGGAGAGACCAGAGCAGTGTGGTCTCTGAAATGCGCATCCCAAGCTTGCTTGCAAGGCGTTCTCCTCCTTTTCCGCACGTCGCAAAACCAATCTCCTGCACCCCAGTGCGCCGCCGCTTCGTGAGTCGAGATGAGACTTCAATGAAGTCTGGAAGCCGCTCCGTAAAGATCTTCCGTGGGCAGGTTGCCTGGCGACAGAAGAACTTCTTGACGGTCAGCAGCAGCCGAATGGGGCGACCCGCGCAGGGCAGGTCCAGTGGGTGACGGCGGTAGTAACTGTGAATAGCAGACGAGGGGGTCGAACAGAGCGGACACGGTGAACTCTCGCGATGCGAAGTCACACGCACGAGCACCTCTTCTGGTGTGTCGCTGATCGAGGTAATTTCGAGTCCCTCCGGCAATGGAAAAAGCGGGGTTTTTGGCATTTCTTGCCACCTCTCATCATATTTTTTGAGGAGAGTGTAGCAGATTTCTCAGAAATTACTAGCGAATCACCAAAAAGTGGGAAGACCCAATTATACATCGGCGTTAATAGAGATCACCCCACAGGCTTTTGATGCGCTCTTTCTGGGGATGACAGTACCAGCGCAACACTGCTTTTATGGCGCGCCCTGGCTAGCTGGCCTGATCGATGCACCTGCTATCTCCGGCCCAACAGTCAATCAGGCATGCGCCACTTCAGCAAGAGTGATAGGGGACTGTTCCTACGAGGTCGAGACCGATAAAGAACGCTGTATTCTGGCCGTGACATGCGATCGAACCAGCAACGGGCCCCACCTCTACTACCCAAACCCAACAGGGCCGGGCGGCACGGGTACTGCAGAAGACTGGGTAATGGATAACTTCAACTTCGATCCCTATGCTGGCAATGCTATGATCGAGACGGCAGAGAATGTGGCCCGGCAAGCTCACATCACCTGGGAGGAGCAGAATGAGGTGACAGTGCTGCGCTACCAGCAGTACCAGGAAGCGCTCCAAGATAATGCAGCATTCCATCGTCGCTATATGGTCACTCCTATCGAAGTCAAAGATCCATCAGGACGAAAAGTGGTGGCAACACTAACGGATGATGAGGGGATTTATGCATCGACGAGCGCACGGATTATCCAGGTTGCGTCCCCTGAGAGAGGGGGGTACCGTCAGCTTCGGGACACAGACTCATCCAGCCGACGGTAATAGCGGTATGGTCATCACCTCACGTGAACGAGCGCAAGAGCTCAGTCGGAAGAGCGGAGTCGCCGTACAAATCGTCGCCTTTAGCCAGGCACGAGCGAAAAAAGGCTTCATGGCACAGGCTACCGTACCAGCCGCACGCTCTGCTCTGAGCATGGCAGGCATTGGCATCTCTGACGTCAAGAGCATCAAGACGCATAATCCATTCGCAGTCAACGACATCTACCTGGCCCGTGAGATGGGCATTGCGCTGGAGGTATTCAACCACTATGGCTCATCACTCATCTTCGGACATCCTCAGGGCCCCACAGGCATGCGACTCATCATTGAACTGATCGAAGAGCTTGTTCTGCGTGGAGGCGGCTATGGTCTTTTTACCGGATGCGCAGCAGGTGATACAGCCGCCGCCGTTGTAGTCCATGTAGATGATGTATGAGCCAGGATGCCGGGCTTGCACCAGTCCTGTCTGTGTGGATGATCCGTTCCGATAACACGGACCTTGAGAATAGCAGACTCGCCACCAGGAAGAGCAGTAAGTGAGCCATCATCGATACACGTGTTTTGGAACGGATTAGCCACGCAGAGTAGACAGAGGAACATGCCCTAAGATGACGAGTTGCCTTGCGGCCATTGAGAGTAGTCACCGCAGGAGCATGGTAGTTGGAAGCCTGACAGCTTCACGTAAACAACTGCTCGAATGACGAGCAGACCAAGGAGAAAGAGAGATGATATACGACCGCGAAATCCAAGTTGAGCCAGCCAATCGTCCACAATGAGCAACGTTGGAGTTATACCAGTGGCACCAGTGATACTCCATTGCTGGGCCTGACTATTGGTGACCTGTTCGATCGCACTGTTGAAACGTATCCCGATCATCCTGCCCTCATCTCGCGCCACCAGCACATACGGCTGGCGTACCGCGAACTACAAGCTCAGGTAAACAAGTGCGCCAAAGGGCTCATGGCGCTAGGGCTACAGAAGGGACAGCGCATTGGCATCTGGTCGCCCAACCGGACCGAGTGGTGCATTACGCAGTTTGCTACGAGCAAAATTGGTGCGATTCTCGTGAACATCAATCCAGCATATCGCCTGCATGAACTAGAATATGCGCTAAAACAATCGGAGTGTAGCGCTCTGGTGATTGCCCCTCAGTTCAAGACCACGAACTACGTCGAGCTGCTCCATTCGCTAGCACCAGAGCTGAGTCTCAGCAAGGCGGGGAAGCTCAAGTCAGCTCTCCTGCCCGATCTGACGACAGTCATTTGCCTTGGTTCAGAGAAGATTCCCGGTATGTTTTCCTGGGATGAGGTACTGGCGATGAGCGATGCAGTAAGCGATGACCAACTGTGCGAAAGGCAAAGCGAGCAACAGTTCGATGACCCGATCAATATTCAGTACACGAGCGGTACGACCGGCTTCCCCAAGGGTGCGACCCTGAGCCATCACAACATTTTGAACAACGGCTATTTTGTAGCCCGTTTGCAACACTTTACCCACGAGGATAAGCTCTGCATTCCCGTGCCACTCTACCACTGTTTTGGCATGGTGATGGGTAATCTGGGCTGTGTGACGCACGGAGCGACCATGGTCTATCCTTCAGATGGGTTTGAAGCCGCTGGCGGTCCTGCAGGCCGTGCAGGAAGAGAGGCTGTACTGCGCTGTACGGTGTCCCCACGATGTTCATTGCCGAACTGGATCACCCTGATTTCGGCACGTTCGACCTGTCCAGCCTGCGTACGGGCGTCATGGCAGGCTCGCCCTGTCCGGTTGAGGTGATGAAGAGGGTCATCAAACTGATGAACATGCGCGAGGTTGAGATCTGCTATGGGATGACCGAGACCAGTCCAGTCTCAACACAGACCCGCCTGGATGCACCTATGGAGAAGCGCGTCAGCACGGTGGGCATCATCCACCCGCACCTGGAAATTAAGATCATTGACCCAGAGACAGAAAAAGTTGTTCCACTTGGCACACCAGGTGAGCTCTGCACGCGAGGCTACAGTGTAATGTTAGGCTACTGGAACAATCCTGAAGCGACCGCCGAGGCAATCGACTCGGCACGCTGGATGCATACCGGAGACCAGGCCACGATGGATGCAGAGGGATATATCAACATCGTAGGCCGCATCAAGGATATGATTATTCGCGGCGGTGAGAACGTTTATCCGCGTGAAATCGAGGAATTCCTCTATACGCATCCGAAGATAAGCGAAGTACAGGTGATCGGAGTGCCTGACCCCAAGTATGGTGAAGAGATCATGGCATGGGTCAAGGTCAAGCCGGGTGAGCAGGTTACAGAAGAGGAGGTGAAGGAATACTGCAAGGGAAAGATCGCCCATAACAAGATTCCACGTTACCTCAAAGTAGTGGATTCTTTCCCGATGACGGTGACGGGCAAGATCCAGAAATTCCTCATGCGCCAGAGTCCACCGAGGAATTGGGCTTGCAGAGTGCTGCATCCATTCGGACCGCATGAGCGAGGGGACGTAGACTACAACCAAAGACGTGAGAAGTTGGGGAAATAACTATAGCTGCATGGCACTGCTGCATGGGGATACGGATACAGCAGTGCCATGTAGGCCCAGTGCTACGCAAGCTGTCAATCCTTAGGGGAAAACGGGGGTAACAAGTCGTGACCCCGGAGGAAACCGGGAGAGGAGCCTGCCTCCCTCCCGCTCAGAGAACGGCGTTTATCTGTTGACGGATCGCGCCATTCTCGTATAGGTATGTCTGACTCCCCGAATGGCTATGCTGTATGCAAAGATGTTTTCAGGCAGCGCCATCCCGATGTATCCAGTATCGCCAAGATGATGTACATCCGTGCCCGCCATTTTGCACATCAAGGCAATGTGTCGAATCGTGTCGATGCTTGCTCCTTCCTGGGATGTTCCAATGGCAGTCATCGCCATGGCGCCCATTTTATGCACAGAGGTAATGAGATCCCTCGCATACTCCAGGGTGATTCCGGGAACAGTGCCCGGCGCGGGAAGCAAAATAATGTCCGCACCACTGGCTCTGAACTCAGCAATGTCTTCTGGTGTGAGAATGCTTTCACCCCCCTCAGAAAGGACACCTGCGGCGTGCATTTTTCCGGCAATAAGAACGGCCTTTTCCCCTACGGCGGCATGGATTGTTCTCAGGCTAGAAGTAATGGCTTCGTTCGTTATCCCATTTCCCGGATTTCCAGTCAGCACAAGGAATTTGGCCCCCATAGTGACAAGCTTGTGTGCATTTTCGGCCGTCGTCAGGCGCCCTTCTCGAATGGACCAGAATCCTCTGTGCTCCTGTTGAAGTGCTGGATCAACTGCCTCCAAATTGACACCAATGACGCGGCCAGTCAAGTGTTGCAATGCATGGATCAGTTGATCAGGCTCGGTGCCATCAGGCATTCCATGAATAACAGGGTTATCCACGTCAAACATATTTAGCAAGAGCAAATCGGCGCCTTGACTGGCCGCCAACTCGGCATTCGTCACGGAATGCAATAATGGCTGCACAGCGCCAATGGTTTCACTGACAACAATGCGCCCCTCACTGGCATGCAAAGCCTCGAGCAAGTCAGATTTGGTCATCGAGAGCAACTCAGAGGCACTACAATCCAGGTAACGCTTATGCATACATGCTCCTTTCAAGTTCCAGGGCCGCTGCCTCAGCCGTCGTGGACTCAGCATCCATCTGCCTTCGCCTTCCTCTCTTTTTTGTTCTATCTATCTTACAGGTTGGATGACCGCCAGCGCAAGTGGGAGGGGAGGCCACACGCACCTGTGCGGTCCAGTCCTCGATGAAACGAGGGGGGCTCCCTGAGAGGACAGTCTTTTTCTCTCTATGCTCGGGGCGAATATTCGCTCCGATATAAGCTACATACTTTTTCCCCAACGATTTGATGTGACAACGGCATACCTAGCGCGCTACTCTTTGGGAACTCGGACTGGAGCCTTGAGAGATGCACCAAACCCGGGTTGGCACTGGACCAAACTCAGGATGAATTTACAGCGTCCAACATCGTCATAGAACCATTGGTGGCGCGTCGGCATCGCGCTGCGAGGTGAGATCCGAGAAGCGCGTGTACAATGGCAGAGAAAAGGGGGGGCCGTGTGAAGTGGAGGTCACGATCCCACTTCTCAAGCGGTTGCTTTTGATCTACGCCCTAACGGAAAGCATCACTGTGTCGCGTGGTTTTTGGAAGGAATAAGCTGCCAGGTGGCGAGATTATGAGTAAAGTTATAGCCTCGCCTATCCTGGCCCTACCTCAACTTACTCCTCAGTGGCTATAGTAGCCATGTCATTACTCAGAGGTTATTGTCAAGTGCAAAACGGTGAGTTTCGTCACAGTTCGATCACAGTCTTGGCCTCAGAGGCCACGCTCTCGTGCGCCAGTGCTCGTCTCTGCGAGTGAGGGGTAGGTGCTGCGCAGCTCGCGCTTGAGAAGCTTCCCGCTAGCGTTCTTGGGGAGCGTGTCAACGATCACGACATACTTGGGCGTCTTGTAGCCGGCGAGCCGCTCCCGGCAGAACACGATGAGTTCGTCTGCGGTGAGGGTGTGTTCCCTGCGAACAACCACGGCTGCCGTGACCGCTTCGATCCAGCGGGGGTGTGGCACGCCGAAGACCGCGACTTCGGCGACGGCCGGGTGGGCGTAAAGAGCCTCTTCCACCTCGCGGCTGGCCACGTTCTCCCCGCCGGTTTTGATCATGTCTTTCTTGCGGTCGATCACATAGAGATAGCCCTCCTCGTCGAGGGCCCCAAGGTCACCGGAATGGAACCAGCCATTGTGGAAGGCCTCAGCAGTCTTCTCCGGGTCATTCCAGTAGCCGAGCATGGCGTGTGGGCTGCGATGGACGATTTCGCCGATTGTGCCTGCAGGGACAGGCCGATCGTCGTCGTCGACGATGATCGTCTCGACGTTGATGGCCGGCCGACCAGCCGAGCCAGCCTTGCGCACCTGCTCCTGAGGGGGAAGCACTGTAGCCAATGGAGCCATCTCGGTTTGTCCGTAAAAGTTGAAAAGCCGCACATTGGGCAGTCGGCGGCTGAGCTCCTTGAGCACCTCCACCGGCATGATCGAGGCCCCGTAGTAGCCCTTGGCCAGTGAGGACAGGTCGTAGGCATCGAACTGCGGGTGACGTAAGAGCGCGATCCACACCGTTGGGGGACAGAACAACTTGGTCACCCGCTCCTGCTCGATGGTGGCCAGGATCGAGGTGGGATCGGGACCGGCCAGGATGATGTTGGTGGCACCGAGGTAGATGCCAGTGGTCAGGAAACAGTGCAACTGGGCACAGTGGAACAACGGCATGGCGTGGATCTCGACGTCGTCGGTGCTCATCTGCCCATCGATGATACAGCTGACGTACTGCATGATCAGGCTACGGCTGCTGAGCATCGCTCCCTTGGGTCGGGACTCGGTGCCGCTCGTATAGAGCAATTGCAGCGGGTCGTCGTCAGCCAGTGCGACATCGGGAGCCACCGCCTCGGAGTGGTCCATCCAGCTCTGCACCGCTTCCCAGCCTCCCTGGCTATCGTTCTCAAGCGCGCCGATCACTCCGCGCACTCGCACGGCTTGCTCAGCTCCGGTGATGGTGATTGCTGCCTGGGCTGTTCTCAGCAGCGCGTCCTCGACGATCAGCCCACTGGCACCGGCATGGCTGAGGATGTAGGCGACTTCAGCTCCGCCCAGCATAAAGTTGATCGGCACCGAGATCGCGCCGAGCCGGGCCAGGGCGAAGTAGGCGACGACAAAGCCATGGTTGTTATGGGAGAGCAGCGCGATGCGATCGCCCTTGTGCACACCACGTTCGGCAAGGGCGTTGGCCGTCCGGTTGACGACCGTGTCAAGCTCGGCATAGGTCTGCCGCAGCGTCCCATAGACGAGTGCGGTCTTGTCGGGAAAGCGAGCGGCGCTGCGCCAGAGCAGGTCCCCAATGCTGTGGCGGCGGCTGCGAGCGATGGTTGCGGTGAGGGCTTCGTTGTTCAGCATGGTATTCACCTCTCTCGTTGTGAATGGAGCTGCCGGGAGCGAACTCGATGCATGGCACTGGAAACAGCAGATTTCGTCGTGCGGTCTCGTGTGCAAGGAATGCTCCTGCAACCTCATCCAGAGCCATAGGAGACGGCGTCCTTTTTCGCTCCAACGGTACTGAGAGGCCTCCTGGGTTCCTGTTCGTGCTTCACCAGGGTGGACGATGTTCGCTTGCCGCTTGTGGATGGCAGAGAATCTTGCCAGCCTCTGGATCGTCTCCCGAATCGGCTCCTGTTGCAGGGCAGCACCAGGCTTGCTCCCTCAACGGAAGGTCAGGACCGCCGTCTGGTGTCCACAAAGACCTCATCTTGTAAAGAATCGGAGAGGGACGTTACAATGCTATCACAAAAGTGAGTTTCCCCATCACAAAACCGTCACAATAGTCAGGTAGTGGCGACACCAGACTTTTGGAGACCATTCAAAAGCGGGTGCTGACTTGGCAGCTCAATCTGTTTCCAGTGCCGCTAGCAGAAAACCAGCACCCGTTTCTGAATAGTCTCCTCTTTGATTACCCGGGAGAGACCTCAGGCTGCATGAAAGCTGCGCCTTGAGGTGAAGGTCTGCTATGGCGTACACTTAGACAGAGCTTTTTCTACCACAAGATTCTTTGGCAAGGAGATATCTCTATGACGAGTGAAGATTCCACCCCCTCACGGCCCTACGGAGTTGAACGACAGTTTCAGATCTATCTGGAAGGTCGGCAAGGGAAGAGACCCACATTGCCCGTGGCATTCGAAGCCCTGGAGCAGCAAGCCAAGGCCCACCTCAGCCCAGAAACGTGGGGATTTCTTGCAGATGGTGCCGGTTCGCAGGACACCTTGCGTGCGAATCTGGCCGCTTTTCGCCGCTGGCGTATTGTACCCCGTATGCTGCGCGATGTCGCGCGGCGCGACTTAAGCGTGAAACTATTTGGCACAAGTCTGCCAGCGCCGGTTCTGCTGGCCCCAATCGGCGCGCAATCCATCGTGCATCCACAGGCTGAGGTGGCCGTTGCTCGTGCTGCCGCCTCTCTCAACATCCCGTTCGTCCTGAGCACTGCTTCATCTCGGTCGATCGAAGAGGTGGCCCAGGCGGCTGGCAATGCGACACGCTGGTTTCAGCTCTACTGGAGTAAAGATCCTCAACTGAATGCCAGTTTTGTGCAACGGGCAGAGCGTGCCGGGTACAGCGCTCTCGTCGTCACGCTCGACGCCACCATCCTCGGTTGGAGGCCACTGGATTTGCAGCAGGCTTACCAGCCCTTCGCTCAGCAGGAAGGGCTGGCAAACTACTTCAGCGATCCCGTCTTCCGCCAGGTGTTGGACCAGGCGCCAGAAGAGAATCCCCAGGCAGCGATCACCCACTTTATCTCCATCTTCTCCAATCCGGCGCTGACCTGGGATCATCTCGCGTTCCTGCGCCAGCACACCCGTTTACCCATTCTACTCAAGGGCATTCTGCACCCTGCCGACGCCCTCAAAGCCATCGAATACAAGGTGGATGGCATTATTGTTTCCAATCACGGTGGTCGCCAGCTTGATGGCGCCAGGGCGTCCCTGGACGCTCTGGCTGACATAGCCCCTGCCGTGCAGGGACGCCTGCCTCTCCTGTTCGACAGTGGGATCCGTGGAGGTGCCGATGCCTTCAAAGCCCTTGCCTTGGGAGCGCACGCTGTTTTACTCGGCCGCCCCTATCTCTGGGGTCTGGCCCTGGGCGGCGAACAGGGTGTAGGCGAAGTAGTGCTCAATTTCCTGGCAGAGCTCGATCTGACCGTGGCATTAAGCGGCTACAGCTCTTTGCAGTCCCTGGACAGATCTGCTTTAGTCAGAGAGGCATAATCCTCAAAAGGAGCAGCAACGGCCGTGAAGATTACGCTGGTTGGCAGACCAGACAGGGTCATTGATCACGGAACCTGCGTAGTCACCATTAGGCAAGAAATCCGTGTGCCTTCGCTACCCAAAGGGTTGCCTACACCCGAGCCGTCACCGACAACCTATACTGTCTACATTGCCAACAAACAGTGGCGCAAGGTCGCCGAGGCAATCAAAGACGAGGATGCTATGCTCATTGTAGAGGGCTTCCCCCAGCTCGATGCCCAGACGAAGAGCATCGCCGTCTTTGTGTCCAACGCCACCACAAAGAAGCTCCGGGCCACGCAGCGGGAGGTACAAAAGCCACAACAAGAAACAATAACAGAGAGCACTTGAGGCAGAAGATGTGCAGGAAAAGTAGGTACCAACCTCCGCGCGAGGATGCTTTTCCTTCTCCTCGCTAGCAGGCTGATTTTTTGGTACCATAGCTCGTTATCATCTCTGGCATGAGCGATCCAGGTCAGCAATTTGTATCGACCATCTCTAGATTGCCAATTAGATCACCTCAAATTCACCAGAAATTGACGAGAAAGAAAAGTAGAAGAGATGAACAGCCGACATCAAGCACTCCATTTCGATGACTATCATGGCACCATCGTCGCCGATCCTTTCCGCTGGTTGGAAGATCCTGCCTCACCTGAAACGATCTCCTGGGTCGAGGCGCAAAATGCTGAGACTTCGACGTATTTTGCATCCTCTCCACTTGGGGGAAAAATCAAGGCCTATTTGACCAGGATATGGAACTACCCCAAGTACACTGTCCCCCAAAATTATGGCAGCCGATATTTCTTTTTCAAAAATACTGGTTTGCAATCGCAGGCTGTGCTATTCATGCAGGAAAGCATTCACGATGAGCCAGTAGCAATCATTGATCCAAACGCGTTGAGCCGATGGAACTGTAGCTTTGAAGATGACTTCCTTCAGCAAGGATGGAGCCTTGCTCGCATATGGCATCACCCACCATGGAAGCGATTGGCAGGAGATCCACATTCGTCGCATCGATCAAGAGAGTGACTATCCAGAAACTCTTTTCTGGTGACGATCCGCGACCGTTGGCTGGCGACACGATAACACTGGCTTCTTCTACAGCCGCTATCCAGAGCCTGGAACAGTAGCAGTGGAAGATGAGACCCACTATCACCGCGTTTACTGGCACACATTGGGCACTCCGCAGACCAAAGACTTGCTCGTCTATGAGCGACCTGATGGCAAAGAAATGGGCTTTACTCCGCGTATCACCGATGATGGAAGGTACCTCACGCTCACTGTCTGGCGCGGGACCGATCCACAGAACCGCTTCTATTACCGTGAAGTTGACAGTGCTGACCCCTTTCTTCGATTGCTCGATGCCGCTGATGCCAACCACCGTTTCATCGGCAATAGCGGGACCCTTTTCTATTTCCATACCACCTGTGCTGCTCCGCGTGGTCGTGTGATAGCTATCGATATTCAGCAGCCAGAGCAAGCTTCTTGGCGTGAACTCATTGCCGAGAAAGACAGTGTTTTGACCTCTGTGCTGATGATCAACCACCAGTTCGTCCTCACCTACCTGCATGATGCGCACTATCAGTGTTGTTTGTCTTAATTCGGTTCGCATTTTCTGACTCAATTCTTTTCTCTGGTTTGCTTTGCGCCAAACAGAGAAGAGGATCGAGGGCAAGAAGGGGCAAAGCGCAGGTGACACATAAATTCCGTGCCTGTATTACCCGTTTTCCTTGTTACACACCAGAGTATGAAAAACCGAAACAGGTTCCTTTCAGACGCATATCTTTTCGTTCAGTGCTCGGGCTTACAAGGAAAAAACACAGCTTGTCCTTGAAGCAGCAATCGGGTAAGAGTAGTGGTTACATAGCTCATGAAATTTGATAGAACAAGTGGCTATGACGTCCCAACCCCAAAGAGGCAGTCCAGATAGGGCACTTTCGCGCGCTTATCACCTCGCATACTTGACATATTACAACCGGAGTTAGCACTGCTGCTTCCCACTCACGATTCACATCAACCGATCTCTTGATACCCTCTCTTGACAGATGGACGAATGTCCATTATACTGAACATCATAATAATGGACATTCGTCCATTATAAGAAGCTATTATCGGAGATGAAGATGGGTGCTTTGCAGATTACCACTAACCTGCTTGCACAGTCTGTGCGAGCACATCGAGAGAGTCGAGGATTTTCACTGGGAACCCTTGCCGAAAAGGCTGGCATCTCGAAAACAAGCCTTTCCAAGATTGAAGCTGGACAGGGAAATCCTTCGCTTGAGATCTTAAATCGCATTGCCAACGCGTTGGACGTCCCTGTTGGCATCCTTTTCGGGCAGGAGAACCATCCTCAATTACACGTTATCCGTAGTGGGGAGGGACAGGTCGTCACATCCGATTCCGGGTTGCGGGTCCGACCACTCTTTGTTGATGGCCGCAGCCATCGCATAACTATCCATGAGTTGCATCTCCCTGCGCAGGTAACCTATCGCTCCCTGGCTCATCTCCCTGGCACGCAGGAATTCATCCTCTGTCTCCAAGGAGATATCCGCCTCGGACCAGAAGGACGGGAGGTGCATCTCCAACCCGGAGACACTGTCTGGTTCTCTGCTGATCTTTCCCATACCTATACCTCGACCAGCGGCGCGAAGGCACTCTTAGTGATGAAATATCCTCCGGCTCAAGGGATCTTGCCATGAGCGCTTTGCTTCACCTCCAACACTGCGAACGAGCAGTCTTTGGAGGGTCATGGTCCTCTTTGAGAGGACGGTTCGTCCGTAAAACACTCTCGTTCTCAAAGACAGAACGAATGCATACAGCAGCTCTTCGCTGCTTTATCTCTTCCTACAATCTCACCAGATCATGAGCTATGTAACCACTACCTGGGTAAGATGTATCCCATCACTACTCTCATCTTGAAAGGAAGCCTGATGAACATTTATGAACAGCAACTCTGTACCTATCTTGAGGAACAGCACATTGAGGGTGAGCATTTGTCATTCGATCAACCCTGTCATTCAGTCGAAGAGGCAGCTCGTGCTGTCAATGCATCTCCTCAAGAGCTGGTCAAGACCATTTGCCTTCTCGATAGCGATGGTCAGTTGATTACCGCTGTCGTGAAAGGAGAAGATCGGGCAAGCGTCTCACGAATCGCCAAAGCAGTGGAGAGAGAGGGGCTTCGTCTGGCGACACCAGCAGAAATCTTGGAAAAAACCGGCTATCCGTGTGGAGGAATTCCCTCATTCGGGTATCAAGCGATGTTCCTCATTGATCCCAAAGTGATGGAACGAGAGATCGTCTTTACAGGAGGCGGCAGTGAAACCTCCTTGGTTAAGATCAGGACTGAGGAACTCATTCGCGCTAATCAAGGCACTCTTCTCCGTATTCGCAAGTAACGCTCCCTGAAAAAGCAGGGTTCCTCTGCTCTGGGAACGCTGGATAGATCGCCGGCTCATGGCCACTCTTGGTACTGGTGGCCATGAGCCATAGCTTTTCATCGAGCGTGCGGAAGCAGCCTGAGAAGCGGCATCTTTATCTGCCAGTAACTTTTCGTTTGCCTGATGAAAAACACCATTTGTACGATCCTGATGGGCAAGAAAACGTTTTGTTTGAGGCCCGCGAAAAGAATTGTGTCAGGTGTGCCAGAAATGCGCCATTTTTACTTCTCAAACATCGAGATGCGCGAAAATTTATGCGCATTTAAGCGAACCGAATTAAGACAAACAACAATAATCGTACTCCTTCACCAGTTTCATGTTGGGATTTACACTTCTCCTTGTTCAACACGCTGTGATATAGTATGCGAAGACTCTTTCTTGAAGACCTTATTGTTGAAAGGAAGAAATGATGGCAGATCAAACGAAGCCCAACAATGCGCATGTCGACCAACGCTTACGTGAAGAGCCGGTTATCTGGTTCACCACCGTGCGAGCCGATGGACGCCCGCATACGGTGCCAGTCTGGTTTCTGTGGGATGGCGAAACCTTTCTCATCTTTAGCCAACCTGGCAACCTGAAGATCCGCAATGTGCAGCGCAATCCCCATATCACGCTTGCCCTGGATGGAACAAAGCAGGGAGGGGATGTCGTCATCGTCGAGGGGGAGGCAGAACTCCTGAGTGAGCCGTCATGCAACATGATAGGTCCTGCCCATGGCGAAAAATATGCCTCCTTGATAAAAGCGTTGGGAGTAGACCCAGAGCGCATGGTTGAGGACTTTTCGCAACCCATTCGTATCAAGCCCACTAAATTTCTGAGCTGGGGTGGCTAAAAGGTCTGATTGAGGCCTCTGAGGACAAGTATCCTGGCAAATCACACTACATCATTGACGCAGTAGAGAGCAAGTCATTAACATTGAGTAAGTTAAGTTGTAACTGCCTAGGTCCGCTCGAGTGAAGGAAGGACGGGATGACCACAAAGAGTGGCTTGCAAAGCCGACAACAGAGGTATGCCTTGTTTGCGCAGCGTGGACAAATAGCCGCGAATGCGGCTAAAGGCTTGGGCGAAAGCCTCGCTCCGGAAGCAGCCGGAGACCTTTTGTTGCACTTTGACCATGCGAAGATCTCTCTCGGCCAGATTGCTATCAAAATCCACCCGAAGATCCTCCAGGAAGGCCAGGACTGCCTGCTGGTGTTTGCGCAACCGATCAAGCAGATTGCGGGCGGCGCTTTGTTTGCATCGCCCTCGTGTTCCAGGAGGCGCCACGGCATAAGGATGAAGCCGATCTCCTTCATCGAGCAGTTCCAGGAAGCGTGTCTCCCAATCGACGACTTCCAGCGGGTCAAGCCAGAGCTTTCCTTGCTCACGCGCCTGATCGGTGGCTTGCTTCATATCCAAGAGAAGCTCCTTCAGGTCTGCGGCCCACACCGCTCCCTGTTCTTCTGCCAGAAACACCAGATCGCGCAGCAGATGCACGATGCAGGCGGCGTGCTGGCAGTCGTACAAGAAGTACGAGCCCCATCCGTCGTGGATGCGCGATCCCGGTGAAATACGGCAAGATCCCGATGGCTTCCAAGGCCGCTTGACCTCGACTCTTATCCACGTGATAGTGGGTCAGGGTCGGCCGTGCACGTCACATGCATCCAGTGTCGTTTGCCTGCTACATAGAGCCCCGTTTCATCTTGATGAATGACCTCCGCTTGTTTCAACGCCTCTGTGATCTGCTGCTCCACCGGGGCCAACTGCCCAGCGCAGCGTTGGATCAGGTCACAAGACGGTCCCTTCACTCATGTGGACTCCCAGCAAGTCGTTCATCACCTCACAGGCACGGGCCAGGGGCAGCAATTGCTGTTCCACCAGATAGACGGCGGTCGCTCCCACATGGGGTCCATAGTGGATAGGGGCCTGCACTCCGGCGGGAAAGGCGGCTACGGTGATATGCTGGCAGTGGGGACACTGTTTCTGCTCTGCCCGGTATTCGCAGGCGAGGGCAGATCCACCACCTGGCGACGCTCTCTTCCACACGCGGCCACCGCTTGCAGGTCCTGCTGGCAGGCTTCACAGCGTTCGACCTGCTGCTCGATGACCTCATCGGGTGTGGACGAGAACGACAAGCTCGATCCCGGGTGTCCTGGTTGCCCGCCCGAGTGCTTCTCGCTCTTGGTGCGCAAGCTTTTCGGCTTTTCATCCAAAACGATCCGAGGATGGCGGCAGGTGGCTAGTGTGGCTATCTTTCGAGAGCCGATCCCGCAAGCTTTTCACTTGCTCGCTCAAAACACTGATCTGTTCTCGCATCTGCTGGATCATTTCATCACGCTGCACCAGTTGCTCTCGCAAGACCTTATTTTCTTCGCGCAAATAATTCAGTTCTTCTTCAATCGTCATGCCCTTACTTTACTGGGTTTGACACCGTTTGGCAAGTCTCCTGCCGACCTGGGCAGTTACGTTAAGTCTTGACTCATAAGCTCGCCACTTTGACCCATATCTCCGCCTAAAAAGGCAGATAACAAACCTTTTTAGAGAGAAATTTATGAACTTTGGTAGGCGACTGGTACGACCCCACTAACCGGTGAACATGCTCAAGCGACCTTGCGAGGGCGACCACGTGGCCGTTTGGGCAGAGTCGGATCAGGCAAAGGATGTTTGCGAGGTCGCGGCTGCCGGTCGTTTAGGCACAGCCGGATCAGCTACCGTTGCTTTGCGAGGTCGTCCTCGTCGTTTTGGTTCGCGGCATCGGTGCAGGAGCCACCTTAAAACTGAGTAATGCAGAAACGCTCCAGATGTGATCGGTCAGTCCTGCTGCCATTGCCGGTGTGCATTGATACCCGAAATGCTTTCTGTTACTCAACTCATGATGCGCCCAACAGAAATTGTAGGTACTGCCGATCAAATACATGCCCGTCTCAAGGGTCTCCAGACGTTGGGCGGCATGCCGACATTTGCGCGTCAAAGCAGCCAGACGTTCCCGCATGGGTGCATTGAAGCGTTCGATCAAGGAAGTATTGAACTGTTTGCATCCTCTCGTCATGGTGAGCAAGTGTTGTGCTTTCTCAAGAGTTCCCCAGGTGAGCTTGCGGGTGACTTCCACCACCCGCTTCTTTTTCGTGTGCTTGATCACAGTCGCGATACAGAGCTCGGGCCAGACTTCTAACCTCGCTCTTCCTGGCCCTGCTATCTTCTTCACTTTTTCGCGAAAGACACGCAAAATGCTGTTGGGGTAGGGTAGGCATCTGGCGAGTTGCCATTCAAGAATGGTACTTTATCCAAATGCCCCCCTCCAAACCACGCATGCACCTTTCAATGCACGTGGCTTTCCAGCATCATCAGGGCGGTTCTGTCCGTGAGCGTGATACTTTCCGTTGGTGCGGATGTCCATATTGGATGTCCATGTGGCAAGTACGGCAGAGAACCAGGGTTTTTCGACGGCGGGCAGCCATGATTTGAACCCAACGCGGTTTGACTCGGCCTGTGTACTTTTCCAGATCTTTGAGTGCTCGGATGTGGTGGACTTCGATGCGGTCGGTTATGCGGGTTGCCCCGCATTGTTCACACACCTGAGCCAAGAGTCGTTTTTCCAGTTCCGAGCGATTTCCCCATCTGGTTTGGAGCGGGTCCTCTATGGGTGCATTGGCATCCCAGACGAGTGGGATGCCTCCCCATGTGGCTACCAATGGTTTCTTTCCTTCACGTGGGACGGTCACTTGCAGTCCTTTGTACCGTTTTCCTTGGATATCCAGATCTGCTTGGTACTTTTTGTAGACCTTGGCTACCGATATCTGATGTTTGCGTGCCAGCGTCTTCACCAGCGAGCTTTCCATCACCCATTTGAGTTGATGAAGGGTGTGAAGGTTGTAAGCCATGCGGTAGTAATTGACGATCCCCCGGTATTCCAGTTGATAGGTTGCAACAATGGTGAAGTCACTTTCATTGAGCAACTCTGCTCGATGAATGGGCTTGTTCTTTCGCATGTACCTCTTGCATTTTTCTTGCATGACAATTCTCGGTACACGTAAGCCGATATTTCCGTTGATCCTTCGGCTTTTGTGTCCGTTTTTGTTGCGGAACTGCTTACTGTTGCTTTGCAGCGTTGCGATTTCATACCCCAGGAATTTGGCTGCTTGACTCCTTGCATGGGTGATCAGGGTCTTTTCCTCCGACAGATTAAGCTTGAGTTCTTCAAGCAAAAAGGTTCGGAGTTGCTGTTTGATCTCTTCTGCCTCTTCCTTTGGTCCGGTGAATGCCAGCGCGAAATCGTCGGCATACCTGCAATAGCGTAATCGTCGGTAGTCGGGGTCATGCGTGTCTACCGAAGGAAGCTGTTGGGCCTGTTGTTTGCATTTGCGGGCAGCCTCCATCTGTCCTTTTTTGCGCAAACGATAGACTTGTATTCTCAACCTTTCGTAGGTTGGATTGAGTTTCCTTCTTTTGCCTCGGGTATATCGGGGGATGAGTGTGGTTTCCACAAACCTGTCGAGCTTGCTGAGCAGGATATTGGACAAAACGGGACTCAAAATCGAGCCTTGGGGGACTCCGCTGAGTGTTTTGTTCAGTTTCCATTCTTCGAGGTAGCCAGCGTCCAACAGCTTTTTCACCAGACCCAGGAAGCGTCCGTCTTGAATATGCTCTCCCAACGTGGAGAGGATGAGTTTGTGATCAAGGCTTCCAAAGCAATCTGCGATGTCTGCCTCGATGATCCAGACGGTACCTTTCCAGGTATGGTAAATGTCTCGCAGTGCGGTGTGGCAACTGCGTTCTGAGCGAAAGCCATGAGAGTGATCGCTGAATGTTGCATCGAAGTAGGCATCCAGGACCAGACGCATAACCTCCGCCAGCAGTTTGTCGCTCCAGACCGGCATGCCGAGTGGCCTTTTCTTCCCGTTTTTCTTGGCAATGTAGGTTCTTCGGGCTGGTTGCCATTGATACCGTTCTTGCCGCAACGCTTGAATGATGGTGTCAATTTTCTCCAGTGCCATGCCGTCGGCGGTTTCCTCCGTCACGCCGGGCGTCATTGCGCCTTTGTTCCGGTAGATGCGTCCGTAAGCTGTCAGATACAGGTTGGGGTTGAAGAGTTGTCGATAGATGCGCGTCAGTGGCAAGCCTCGCTTGCCTCGCTCACGTAGAAGCCCTAAGAGTGCTTCAGTTGTCTGCATTTCGCATACCTCTGCCTTTAGTCACTTCCTGATACCTTCCCTGCGTCTTGGTATCCACAAGACGCTCTGGCCCATCTTCATGGGCTGCCCCTTCCCAGGTTGGTGGCCTCATTGTCTCGTCTCCTGGTACTATGGGGGTTCCGTCGCCATGCGTCTCGCGACGTTTAGGCGATCCCGCTTTTGCGTCCCTGAAACGTTGAGTGTGTTTAGGTGCCTTTTTGTTCCCTTTCAGGTTCATTACCTGCCACTCGCCGGAGAGAGCGTTCCATCTACGAAGGTTCGTGGATGGATGTTGCGCATTTGCCTACCCCGAATGCGTTTTCCAGCGTCGCCATTTTCGACATGGAATGACGGATGTGGACATCATCGTGCGGGAACTGGGGTTCAACAATTGTCCAGTTTCACCATGCACACAGGACTTGCAGAGCCACGAGATACATGTCTTCTCTCGTTCTCCGCTTTAAGAGCATGCTACAGTCGCCTTTGAGTTTCCTCGCCGGGTAAGCTCTTGTCCTAGAGGTTCTTGCTCTCTCCCTCTCCCGTGTTTCACGGGGATTTCAGAAACGCCGACACGGCGCACATACGCGTTCCAGCCGTCTGTACAGACCAGAAGCGCTCGCACGCATTGACAACAGGCGCGAACCTGGTGGAGTAACCGATCCGCCAGTTCTCGATCTCGATGGATGCTTACCACTCCTGCCATCCATAAGCGACTCGTCGCATCGATAGCCATTCCCATCCAGGCGACCATCTTCCTCCCTTTGGCCCGTATTTCATCGGCTTGCACGTGATGGGTCTCGACCTTTCCTTGTTCCACGATCGCTTGATGCACCTGGTGACAGTGCTTTCCGGCTCGCTGTTGCCAATCCGCTACCGTGCGTTCATCCAGGCCATAGGCATGCACAATCGCCTGGATGGGGCATCCCTAGCAGAGTAAAATGATCACTCTTATCACCAGATCCGCTGGGCTACGCAATCCCTGCATCATCGTGCCTTGTCGAGCGCTAAAGGTCTTTTGACACGTGCGGCAGCGATAACGTTGCGGCTGATACGAATGAATCCGAATGTTGCCCGCTCCCATTTGGCCTCTTGCGGAACACGCCTCGTTGGGGCAAAATTGCTTCGACGCGTCCATCGGCTCTGCTGTGTTCGTTTGCATATGCACATCATGCCGATGGATTCCCCTTTTTTCAAGCTTTCCCCCAATTTCACCAGTTAGTGATATTGTTGGCGAATTGCCTTCAGTTAGGCAGCAGCCCCAGATTTTGCAGCCGCAACCAGCTTGGCGAAGCGAGAGAGAGGCGTGGAGGCATGGACGCCCTCTGCCATCCACTCACAAGCCCTCAGAACGTTCATGGCCGTGGCGGTGAAAAAGGCCTGAAGCCTGAGCTTTTTGCTGCCAATATAGCGGGCGCGGCGCATTTCACATGTGCGCACCGCTTGGGCAATGGTCCCTTCGACCCCGGCTCGTTTGGCGTACACCGCGCGAAACTCGGGGGTCTGTTCTCGAGCGCGAGCCTCCTGAAGAGCCCGATACGCCTGTTCATTGGGCTGTAGGATCAACACACGCGCAGGACTGTGTGTACACTGCTCATGGAAAGGACACGCCTGACAAACCGCTTGAGGGAAGCGCACCCGCACGACTGTTTTGCCATGCCGATCGCGAATGGTCCCCCAACTTTGACTGGTTTGCGCAGTCGGGCAAGTCACCCGGTGGGCTTGCCAATCGATGGTGAACTGGCGGTGGTCAAAGCCCGACCCCTCCTTGGTTTGCCAGCTCAGATCTGGCATGACCGGACCGACGATGTCGACATGATAGCGCGTGTGACTCTCGGCAAGCACCTCCGCATCGACATAGCCCATATCCACCAGATGCTGACCGGGAAGCATCTCCTGCTGCGCTAACTGTTCATGAAGTTCCCCCATGATCTCCCCGTCAGGCGTCGTGGCAACAGTCGTGATGACATCGACAACCAGATGCGGCTCGTCGGCCTCACACGTCTCGGTGAAATGCACCTTATACCCTGTCCATGTCGTGCTCTTCTTCCGACTGTAGCGTGCTTCGATGTCGTAGGGAGAAGTGATGAGCAGGGCTGAGGGCGGCAGTTCTTGATCAGCCCGCCAGGGGGTGCCTTGCTCGCTTGCATGATAGTGCTGGAGCCAAACACGCCGCAGCGTTTCTACGGCATCCAGCCCCCCTAGCCAGGGAAGACTGGTCTCTGCATACACCCATTCTAAAAGCCGACGACCATCTGCCCCAATCGTTTCAGCCAAGACCACCCGCTCCTTGGCATCTTTAGGCAAACGAAAATCGCTGAAGCGTTTCTGGTAGCGCTCTGCCCACGCCGGGTCCATGTGTTCCAGAAGCCAGTCTGGAGCGACTTCTGCCAGGACGTTGAGGGCATGACGCATCGTTTCGCCTACACATTCCAGTCGACGGATGGTTCGAATAGCTGCCAGGACGTGCGTAGAGTCGGTTCGTTGCTTGCCTCGTGCCTTGATCCATCCGCGCTTGCGACAGTGCTCCAGCAGCAGATCGAAGAGGCGACGCTCTGCTCCATTGGTCAGTAGGCGGTCCCGAAATTCGGAGAGTACAGAGAAGTCAAAACCGGGATCGGTCAGTTCAAGGCTTAACGTGTATTTCCAGTCAATCCGTGTGCGCACGGCATCAGCGGCTTGTCTGTCGGTCAGTCCTTCGGCATATTGCATGACTGTCACTAATGCAAGGCGCCAAGGAGCCTCGGCTGGCTGCCCTCGTTGGGGAAAGAGATCGGCAAAATCCTCATCTTGATACAAGGTTCCTAATTCATCCCGCATCTGCATGTAGGTGTTCCCTTGGGGAAGCACCGCATGCGCTACACGGACCGTTTCTTCGGGAATAGCTGGGATTGGTTGCGGATGCATGGACATTTGCCCCCTGCCTTTCTGAATCGATCGTCATTTTCCCTTTCAGTATCTCATATTCCTTCCCAATCCCTCTCTGGCAATTCGCCAACAATATCTTAGTGGGGCTGTACCTGGAAGTGATTTAGTGGGTGTCTTAATAGACAAATTAAGCAATTTATTTTTAAACATGACCTGCTTCTAAAGTATTTCCTGCCTCCTGCTTACAAGCATCTAAACAAGTTGACATAAAGAAATAAATCTGCTGTCTTTGCTGCAAGACTCAAGAAGTGTCTACATAAACTCGGACGTGGTCTTTGGCCTGTTCCATTTATTGGGCTATCAGTTCAGCCCACGCCTGGCTGATCTGGGCGGGATGCGCTTCTGGCGGAGCGATCCTACCGCTGACTATGGCAAGCTCAATAGCATCGCCCGCAGCCGGATTAACACCCGTCTGATCACGGAGCATTGTGAAGACCTGTTACGCGTCGCAGGCTCGCTCAAGCTGGGCAGGGTGGATCCCATCGCCCATTCGCACCAACTTAAGAGGAAAGATGACAAAAGGGGGCTCGATCTGACATGATATCGGTAAATCTGACAAAAGATATCGTGACGGAAAGGAGCCTTCTAATGAGCAGTGTACCACAAGTAGCCGAGAGCATGAAGAGGATCATGGAAGAGCGAGCCAAGGAGTTAGCGTGGGAAACAGGCTGTATCCAACGGGAGCGCAAGTTCAGTGGAGCGGATTTGCTGCAAACGTTGGTCTTCGGAGGGCCTCAGCACCCCGATGCCAGTCTGGAGCAATTGGCCTCAACGGCAGAAGTGCGCGCAGTATCAGTCTCGGACACCGCCATCCACAAGCGCTTCACGCCCCAATGTGCGGCGTTCTTGCATGCGGTGTTGGAGGAGATGAGTAACGTGGTAGTGCAAGCCGCCCACGAGGTGCCGATCGCCCTGTTGCGTCGCTTCAGTGCCGTGATCCTCGAAGACAGTAGTAGCGTCGCCCTGCCCGACGAACTGGCGGAGATCTGGCGGGGCTGCGGAGGCAATCAGGACCACACCGCGGCTGCCGTCAAGCTGCATGTGCGCTCTTAGCTCAAGGGCGGACGGCTCTGGGGACCGCAACTGACCAACGGACGCACCTCTGATCATCGCAGCCCGTTCAACGAGGAGCCGATGCTGGCCAGCAGTCTGTTGGTCCAGGACCTGGGCTACTTTGACCTCCAGCGGCTGGCCGAGCGCCATCGAGCAGGAGCCTACTCGTTGACGCGCTTGCATGCCGGCACGGCGCTCTTCACGCCCACCGGTCAGTCGCTCTGCGTGGAGTCGGTCCTGCCTCCACGGGTGGGCCAGATGAAGGAGATGCATGTGCTGGTGGGAGCCGGGGCCTCGCCTACCGATGCGCTTACTACTGCTGCGCGTGCCCAAGGAGGTAGGGGACCAACGGCGTGAGGATCTGCTGCGCGATGGGAAGCTTCGGGGGCAGACCATCTCGGAGCAGACATTGCGGCTGGCGGACTGGACGATCCTGATCACTGACGTGCCGGCCAAGCATTTGTGCTTTGAAGAGGCGTTGGTGCTGCTGCGCGAACGCTGGCAGATGGAGCTGTTGTACAAACTCTGGAAACAGGAGGCTCAGATCGACGAGTGGCGCACCAGCAATCCGTGGCGCGTGCTGTGCGAGCTCTCTGCCAAGTTGATCGGGGCGCTCCTCCAACACTGGCTCATTGTGCTTTTCGCCTGGCAGGACCCCCAACGCAGCTTGGTCAAGCTCGCCCAAGTCGTGCGCGATACCAGTTGGACGCTCATGGATGCTTTGGCCTGCGGACGCCGTCTGCCCGCTACCCTGCGACTGATCGGCCGACGCATGCGCTCGGGCTGTCACATGAACAAACGCAAGAAACACCCCAACTCGGCCCAACTTCTGGAGCGGGAGAGCGTCGAGTGGGCCTTAAGTTGGTGCTAATGGGCGCAGGTAAGCTGACGCCCTTCGGCCCACCCCACCAGAATTCACAAATTCTGATCGTTACCCACCAAACCGGGGCAAGATCAGCCACGCAGAAGTTCTTTTTTAATGAGCCCTTAGGTGCAGCCAGCAGGCAAGGCCCACTGCTGTCGCAGTGGCACTCCGAGCACCTCTCTGGGTGATCGGGGCCCTGATAGCACTCAGTACGGCACTCATTGCTGCGCTCCAAACAGTGGTGGTACGGCTGCTCGAACCGTATCGACGCACGCGTGCGTTCGTGCTGACTGGCTTCTTGTGGTGCACCTGGTGTGGTTTGCTTGCCCTGGCATTGGCGATGCCACAGGCACTGCTGTTTCCCTTTCTGTTTGTCGTGACGTGTGTGTATGCGCTCGCTGAATTGATCCATGATCCGACATCGAATGTGCTTGCGGCTGAGGCGAGCCCAGATATTCTTTGTGGCCGTTATCTTGCTCTCTTTTAGCTCTCCTGGAGTATCGCCACTATCCTGGCTCCTGGCTTGTTCACCTTACTTTTCACGGTCCATCCGGTGTTGCCTTGGCTGGTGATGGCTGGGCTCATGCTACTGGCGAGTCTGACGATCTACTGGATTGAACCGCACCTGCCCAGGCGAGCGGTGCGCACGTGTGAATTCACACATCCGACCTCGGCTGTAACCTCATCCGGAAGTTGAGGAGCAGATCGAAGATCAGTACGCTGTGCGTGACATACGTCTCCAATCGTTAAGTCATTACACCTTCGATTGGCGCGGAATTTACCGTGTAGAGCAAAACAGTGGGCCAAACTCAGAAAAGATCCGACCCTGATGCGATGTAGCAGCGTGCGTCAAAAAAGGGAGTGCTCGAAGTTGAGACGAAGGTTTCTACGTAAGTGATGTGGAAACCTACGTCGAGTAACGACGTTAGACTAGGATGCGGCCCTGGCACATTGATGAGCAACACATCCGCACGCTCTCGTGCCCAATCGACGGCTGCCAGCACACAGGGAATGGCATCCTCTGGTCTCTTGGTACCAATTGGTCCCAGCGTACAAGCCTCTGGATACCAAAGGGTTCCAGCTCCCAATTGCACGTATCCATACCCCACGATGTCCCCCTGCCGCTCGAACCAAAACGGTATTGCATGTTGCTCGCGTATCCAGTAAACATGATCAATTGAACGTGACCGCCCACTCACCTCGGCATCCCATCGAACGAACTCCGTGTCGTCAGTATCCCCTTCGACGATCTCTACATCGTTGGTTGAGAGATCACCACGGATCGGTCCGGTCAACCGTAGGCAAAAGTTTGGCCACTATGGTCGCATGCCTGAGCGGATATAGAGGGCTAACGCCCGCGGGTCGGTCGAACTCATAGTACAGCGTATCTGCCCGTTCTGTGGTAAGACATGCTGCAACAACGTCCTGCCAAGTTGTGACGATTGCTGGTCCGGGCGCACAAATAAATCAGTCAGAAACGTGACACGGTCTCGTGTAATGGCGGCCGCAAACCCAAGAATATGACCATCTCGCTCTGCGACATACATCGTACCTGTCTGAAGCACATGTCGCAAGTAGGATGGGATTTCACTAGACGGCGGAAGGTCAGGTGTATTTGCCGTCTCGTTCTCATAAAACACCTCGTAGGCCTGTGCCAGGTCGGTTGCTTGTGCCGGGCGAAAGATAGTCATCTACAAACCTGCTGACACTTACAATCGTAGGATCGCATCTCGTTACTCCTCTGATACTAAAAAGACTCCTCTAACTTGCATCTATTGTAGCACACAACTATAAAGATCAGGCCGAAAGCTGCCAACTTCTGGGTAGCCCGCAACAACTCGTCCTGATCAGCATATTTGAAGAGGTACTCACTCGCCCCGGCTCGGATGGCAGAAAGGACCGAGTTATCATCGGCAAAAATGGTAAGCACCAGAAAGGTTCCATCATGATTTTTTGTGCCACAACCTGCTATACTATACTGTTAAGGAATGAAGTGCCTGTGTGCGGGGTAAGTAAGCTTATTTGCCGCGCATCGAAGTCCGCGTGAGGAGTGTGACTTGGCTGAACGAACGCGGAAGTTTGTTGCATGATAACAAAGTTGATTGAGATGCTGGGTCAGGAAGAGCATGAGGTCATCATGACGCTGTCTTGAAGGAGCCATTATGACGGAATCACGCTTCGACATTGGAATGAAGGTCCGCAAAGAGGTGCTCGGAAGCGAGTACGTTGAGCGAGCGCAGGCTCGCATAACCGAGTTTGATGCCGACTTCCAGCGCTTCATCACGGAGACGGCCTGGGGATCTATCTGGGCCAGACCGGACCTGGATCGACGGACGAGAAGCCTGGTCACGATTGCGATTCTGGCGGCGCTAGGCTGTGAAGAACTGGCCGTGCATTTGCGTGCCAGCCGCAATATCGGGGTCGACCTTCACGAAATCGCGGAGGTACTCCTCCACGTGGCCGTCTACGCAGGCATTCCCGCGGCTAATACCGCATTCTCGATGGCAAAGAATGTATTCGATCAGTTCACACGTGCCTCAGGAGAGGTATTACCTGTCCCCCAGACAGGGTCCTCACCCTCGACAAGTCAAGAGGAGGACGAATGAACACTACCACTATCGGCAACATCGTGCGGGGGGATCGGGAGGTTTTCCCGCCCTACCTGTACGAGGCGTATCAATCCACGCGGCGCCGGGCTCCGACACTTCCGCTCATCGAAGTGCCACTGACGCTCTCGGAGTTGACCGGTCCCGGACCCGCCATCAGTGCCATCACACCAGAAGACGCCGACCTCACACGCAACGCCGGGACCGGCGGCGAGGCCATCGGTCAGCGCATCATTGTGACCGGCCGCGTGCTCGACGACCGGGGAAATCCGCTGCCGAACACGCTCCTGGAGATCTGGCAGGCCAATGCTGCTGGCCGTTATCTACACAAACGGGATCAATGGCCGGGGCCGCTCGACCCAAACTTCCTGGGCATAGGCCGCTGTGTGACGAATGAAGACGGGGTCTACCGCTTCCTGACGATTCGTCCGGGCGCGTATCCCTGGCTGAACTATCCGAACGCCTGGCGGCCGGCCCATATCCATTTCTCCGTATTCGGCCCATCCATGCTCTCGCGTTTGGTGACGCAGATGTATTTCCCTGATGACCCCCTTCATCACCTCGATCCCATTATGAACGCGGTACCCACAGAGCAAGCACGCAAACGTCTGATCGCTGCCTATGACCATAATGTAACTGAGCAGGAGTGGGCACTCGGCTATCGCTGGGACATTGTGGTGCGCGGACCATACGCCACACCATTCGAGTCATCAGCGTCAGGAGAGGGAAGACAATGAGTACATTCCCCTTGACCGGTTCGCAGACGGTGGGACCATTCTTCTCACCTGCTCTTTTACGAGAGGACGCCCGCCGAAACGTGCTCATCCTGCCAGAGACTGCCGGTGAGCGCATCCGTATCGAGGGGCGCGTCCTCGACGGCGACGGGGAACCGGTGCCCGATGCAGTGGTCGAAATCTGGCAGGCGAATGCACACGGCCGCTACAACCACCCTGCGGATCAGGGATCAGCGCCGCTGGACCCGTCCTTCCTGGGATTTGGCCGCTCTGGCACCGCAGAGGACGGAAGCTACTGGTTTGAGACGATCAAGCCCGGTCCTGTCGCATTTGAGAGAGTCCGGCTGCAGGCTCCGCACATCTGCGTCACCGTGTTTTCTCGTGGGTTGCTCAACCACCTCGTGACGCGCCTGTACTTTGAAGACGAGCCGACCAACGCTGAGGACCCGGTCCTGCAATGTGTTCCCGATGGCCGCCGGATAACGCTGCTGGCCAGGCGCGAGCCTGCTGGCGCGGCAACCGTCTACCGATTTGATATCGTCCTGCAAGGCGCGGACGAGACCACATTTTTCAACGTATGATGGAGCAAGACAGATGACCTCATTCCTTTCGCTGCATGATGCCATCGCAGAGTACGTCCACGACGGTGCCAGCGTTGCTATGGAGGGCTTCACTCATCTAATTCCCTTCGCTGCCGGTCACGAAATCATCCGGCAGCAGAAACGCGACCTGTGCCTCATAAGGATGACGCCTGATCTTATCTATGACCAACTCATCGGTATGGGATGCGCGCGCAAACTCATCTTCTCATGGGGCGGCAACCCGGGTGTAGGAATGTTGCACCGGCTGCGCGACGCGGTTGAGCACAGGTGGCCGCATCCGTTGGAGTTGGAGGAGCACAGCCATGCAGCAATGGCGAATGCCTATGCGGCTGGTGCGGCAGGCTTGCCGTGCGCAATCTTCCGAGGATATCAAGGCTCTGATCTCGTAGGGATCAACCCGCATATTCGCTTCATCCAGTGCCCCTTCACCGGCGAGCGGCTTGCCGCCGTTCCTGCAATCCGGCCGGACCTCACGATCGTTCATGCGCAACAGGCGGATCGCGCTGGGAACGTTCTCATCGAGGGGATCATCGGGGTTCAGAAGGAGGCTGCGCTCGCGGCAACCCAAGTGATCGTGACTGTGGAGGAGATCGTCGACGACCTGCGCGTTCCGAGTCCGAATGCTACAGTTCTACCGTATTGGACGATCAACGCTATCGTCGAGGCATCTGGCAGCGCAAGCCCATCCTATACCCATGGCTATTATCGGCGTGACAACGCCTTCTACACCGCCTGGGACGCGATTGCACGGGACCGTGATGCCTTTCTTGGTTGGATGCAAGAGCATGTCATTGCTACCGATCCGGATACCAAACTCGCCAGTCCGTCAAATTAATACTCTGAGGGAGACCAATGGAATATTCGACAGCAGAAATGATGGCCGTCGCTGCGGCACGGGTGCTGAAGAACGATGACGTATGCTTCGTGGGCATTGGGGCGCCATCCGTCGCCTGCAACCTGGCGCGACTCACGCACGCTCCTGACATTACGCTCATTTACGAATCCGGGACCATTGGGACAAAGCCGGACGTGCTGCCACTCTCGATTGGTGATCCAGAGTTGAGTGAGACCGCCCTCACCACGGTGTCGGTCCCGGAGATGTTCCAGTACTGGCTGCAGGGGGGCCGCATCTCGATTGGTTTCCTCGGTGGGGCGCAAATTGACCGGTTCGGCAATATCAACTCCAGCGTCATCGGCAGCTACGAGCACCCGAAGGTTCGGCTGCCAGGCGGAGGAGGCGCGCCAGAGATCGCCAGCCTCTGCGGCCAAACGTACGTCGTCATGAGCCAGACGCGCCGCACTTTCGTCGAGCGAGTTGGTTTCATCACCTCGTTCGGATACGGCACCGGAGGTGATCACCGGCGGCGCCTGGGTATCCGCACACAGGGGCCGACATTTGTCGTGACCGACCTCTGCTTGCTGCGGCCAGATCCGGAGACGAAGGAACTCGTTGTAACTTCGATCCACCAGAGTGTCACGCGTGAGGACATCGCGCAGCGCACCGGGTGGCTGATCCGATTTGCGGACACCGTGGAACAAACCCCACCTCCCACCGAGACTGAACTCGCGGTGCTGCGTGACCTTCATGCCCGGACGGAGCATGCCCACACTGGATAGGAGGTGGAGTATGAACTTTTTTGCTTCCGATGGGGTGCGTCTTGTGTACCGCGTCGATGGGCCGGACGATGCCCCGACAATAGTGATGGTGAATTCACTAGTACACTGAGGCATAAAACCTCCTGTAGTTTAAGCAGTCAAAGCCTTGCCCTGATAGGTCCACTTGAAAGGTTTGGCCATCGTCCGATTATAATAGTCGATGAACGCCAGGACCTTGGCCTGTACATCCTCAACGGAGGTGAACGAGCCGCGTTTGAGCAACTTGCGCACGAGGATACTAAGCCAAATTTCAATCTGATTCATCCAGGAACTGTGGATGGCGCGTGTAATGGAACACCACTGTGTGGGTCGGGTCGCTCAAAAACGCGGCTCGGCTTGCCATCGAGTGGAGAATGCCATTCTCTCCTTTGACTCCCAAGTCTGCGTCAATTCCCGAGAGGTGCGCCACGAGAGCCGCACCAGTGATTCCGATTGATGGATATTCAGATTGTCACAGACGATGTGCCAGCGCTTGGCCTCTGGGTCAGTCGCAACCACCGCTTGCACATGTGCCAGGAAATCGGCCTCTGTCCGCGTGGGTCCACATGCGGGGGCCAGAATCTTTCCGGTGACGACATGGCGGCTGAGGATGAACGCCCGGGTTCCATGACGGACATATTCGAATTCGCGCCGCTCGACTTTGCCTGGAGCCAAGGGCAGTCCCGGATGCTTGCGCTCCAAGGCTTGCACCCCGGTCAACTCGTCGGTACTGACCGTCTGTTCGCCCTGCGCGGCCAGACGGGGTGCCTGCTGATACAAGGCACAGATCGCTTTCACTGTTTCGTCCCGATGTTCATCGATCGGCGCGGTCAGCCAGTAGCGGATCAGATGCGGCTTGAGATCCCCATATTTCCCAGCCGAGCGGCATGTCGCGGCGAAATCTGCTTGATGATGCCTCGTGCCATCACTTCGTCGGCGATTTCGCGTCCCGTCCAGTGGCTGATCGGGCGCTCCTTCGGTTGCTCGCAGGCCATCGCCATCATCTGGCAGGTTTGCTCCGCCGTGATCTGCGAAGGCCGTCCTGAACGGGGGACATCCTCCAGGCGCTCGCTCACCGACACGTCTTCCAGCGCGACCGCTTGCCAGCCGATCCAGCGCATGCGCCAACAGCGCACCGTATCCACGCTGATTCCCAGGTCTCGGGCAATCTGGCTATTATTCTTCCCGGCATCTGCCAGCAAGATGATTCGTCCGATGCCTCGCCAGTTGTTGGGGAGTGCTGTGCCGACGCACCAGCAGCTCCAATTCGTTTCGCTCGACATCGTTCAAGGTCAGTGCTTCAGGTTTGGGGCCTCGCATTGGCTGGGTCCTCTTTCTTTCAGTCTTGAGGTCCCAGTATACTACAGATCTATTTCAGCCTCAATGTACTAGGAACAAACCTGCGGATGTGGGATCATCAGGTAGCGCTTCTCAGCCGCAACCTGCGCGTCGTCCGCTACGACTATCGTGGTCATGGTGGCTCCGATGTGCCCGCCGGGCCATACACGATCGAGCGGCTCGGGCTCGATCTTCTCGCACTCCTCGACACGTTACAGATCGAACGTGCGTACATCTGTGGACTCTCCCTCGGCGGGATGATCACCCTGTGGTTCGCTGCGCAGAATCCCGACCGTGTTACCAGAGGGGGTGTTCGCGAATACCGCTGCATGTATCGGTACAACAGAGATATGGAATGCGCGCATTGACGCGGTGAGAACGGGCGGCATGGCTGCAGTACGCGATGCTGTCCTCGCACGCTTTCTCAGCGAGGGATTCCGTCAGAGACATCCCGAGGTGGTAAGACAGATCGGTGAGATGATCCAGGCGACCAACCCTACAGGGTACATCGGGGCATGTGCAGCCCTCCGTGACGGAGACCTGCGAGAGTTGGTTCCCACAATACACGTCCCATCCCTTATCATCGCAGGCGCTCTCGATGAGTCCACGCCGCTGTCGCAATCGCAAGAACTCCACGTCACCATCATGGGAAGTGAACTCGTGGTACTCCACGAGACCGCGCATCTGTCGAACGTGGAACAACCCGATGAGTTTAGCAAAGCTGTCCTCGGCTTTCTTGCTCAATCGTGAAACGTCCTGTACTGACTACTTGGAAAAGTCATCGACGGAAAGGAGACGCTATGACCGAGAAGGCAATCATGGATGAGCTTAAGAGATTGGCAATAGAGTGGGCGTTGGAGGAGGAGCCCGTGGGCACGACGGCCGAGGTGACAGATATTGTCGAGGTTGATCCGGCCGAGTGGGTTACGGACACGGCGGTAGACTCTCCCGATCGGGCCTTTGTGGTGAATATCTTGCTCGATTATGCCGAGGTGACCGATGAGGCGAAAGTCGAGGATGAACGTGAGGTGTCGGCGGTCTATAGCTACTTCATGGATGGGGATCGCATCGACTTCGCGTACGGGGCTGATTACCCGCAGATTGAGCCTGACGAGGGAGATGAGGAGTTTGATGAGGAAGAGTTTGGTGAGACTGAGGAGGAGTGGAGCTGAAGTGGACGGTGACATGCCTTGCAAGGTTCGGGAACGAACGGATTCCCTTATTACTGGCTGTGGCAAAATCCGACCGAATCGCTGCAGTTTATACCGGCGCCCACGTACGGCAGCCTCCCGCTCGACTACGATAATGCATGCACAAAACAGTTTGTCACGGACGTCTGCAAGTACTGGCTGAAGCAATTCAAGCTCGATGGCTTCCGGTTCGATCAGGTGACGGGTTTTGACAATCCCAAATTCCCGCAAAAGGGTGCGCCCGAGCTAGTCGCCGATCTGAAGCAATATGCAAAAGATCAGAATCTCAGCAACGTGTCGTTCATTCTGGAGGACACTTGGGACTACCAGGTGATTCAAGACTCCAACACGACTCAGCCCACCGGCGCCTGGTTCGATCAGTTTCGTTCTGCCAAACTGGGGCTGCGTGTTTTGGCAGAAATAAACCTTCTCGAGCCTTCGATGCCGATGGCGTGTAGCTTCTCGTTCATTCTTGGTGGTGTAGTGGACGCTTTACTGGGGAGCGGATAGCAAAAACAGTGAGTCATGACCGGGTGTATGAAAAAGTTGTAGGCAAAGAGAGAAAAAGGAGAAATCCGCGTTCCTCTCCCCAACGAAGATACTCAGGCAGCGTCAGAGGGGAGATCGTATCACATCTCTACTTCGCTCGGTTATCTCGTCCATGCCCTTTGGCAGCTTGATCTGTCGCTTCGCGATGTGATGGTCTATGCAGGTCCCTTGCCCTGGCGATCGATCAAGTGGATGACATTTCAGTGCCCTGAGCCAACCTGTCCGTATGTAGCGATGATACGAGACCGAACTCGCCTCCTGGGTCTGGTACTTCACACGAAGGTTGAGCGGATTTTTCCCTCAAGGCTGAGCCATTTCCTCGAAGGGTGAGTGGTAGTTGGGCGCAAGGGTTGCACACTTTTGCGCTCAAGGCTCGAACGTTGCGGCCAAGGCTCGAACAAGCAAACGATGATTTCCTGCTCATTTGGGTTGATGAGTACAATGGAATATAGATGAATGCGTATTTATCTTACTCACGTTCCATTGTACATAGGAGTAGGGATCAATGGAAATCCGGCAGATCTCATCCTTCGCACGCCCCGCAACGTCAGGTCTTGATGTCTTCAAGATTGCCGGGCGTTCGATCTCGGGTTTCCTTCCCAGCTTCAAAACCGGCGATAACCGGCAGATACGCATCCCTTTCACCACACACGTAGAAGAACAACTCGCGATATTTCTCGAATATCACCCGCATGTTCGTACCTACCAGCGAGGTGATGCCAGCCCTGCTTTTGTGAATGCTTACCATCTTTTCACCCCGCTTCCTACGCCCTACCGTATCGCATACCTCTACGAGGGAAAAGCTCATGATTACCTCCCCGACTTCGTGGGAACGCTGAGTGACGGCGGCCTGCTCATCGCGGAAGCGGGGCGTGAAGAAGAAAAAAGTCGGGGGAGAGCGCTGCTCAAAGCCGAAGCCGCTCGTCGGCTTGCGCAACTCAAAGGAGGCGTGTACTGGATTGGGACAGACGCCCATCTTTCCAATCGCCGTCATCAAAACTGGCTCTACCTGCATGCGCGTCGGCGCACCTTCCCTATCTATCAGGCGATTGCTGAAACCCTTCTTGCTCATTGGCCCTACGGTGATATCCACACCGTACATGAGTTGGTCCAGCGCTTTGGCAGGAACTTCTCTGAAGCCGAAGTCGAAGCGGCGGTCTGGAAGCTGGTCGGAGATGCTGCGGCAGAAGGCAGGCTGTTGGTTGACCTCTCTGAGGTAGAACTTTCACAGGAGACACCGCTGGCCTTTCTTGATCCCCATGCACCTCCTATCCTTCCTGATTCGCTTCCTTCCTCATTAGAAGCCGCTGATCCTGATCCCTTGCCTCGAGATGAGAAAGAGGAAGATGAGGTGCTTGATTTGCGTGATGGCATTCCTGGGCCTACCTTTGACGTATCCGTGCTCGCGAATGTGGAGCAGCAGGCGCTCTTTCATCGCAATCTGACAGCAGTTCAGGCAGTGCTGGCTGGACGGGGGACCCGTGGCGTTGCAGCAGCGTATGGGATGGCACCGTCTACCCTCTCTCGCCTGGTACGTCGTGCCAAAGAACTGGGACAGATCGCCTGTGTGCCCTACGCGACCTATCGCCGGGAGAGTGTCTTGCGCAGAGAGTTTCAGCAGCTCATTCGCAAGCTCTACACCCATCCCCTGCGGCCCAGCGTGATGGCGGTGTGTGAGGATGAACAACTGGCACAACAGGCCCGCGAACTCAGTGAACGCGAGGGGAAAGTTGTCTCTCCTCCTACCTATCGTCAGGTCTATGACTTCATCAAGGAAATCGAGAGGGAGGCTTCTGTCGTCGAAGCCCGCTCTGGCCTCAAACACCTTCCACATGAACGCATGTCACCGCAGTCCTTCGTGCTCTCCACTGCGTTCCCGGCTCTGGTTTGTCAGGTCGATGAGCATACGATGGATCTGCTAGTGGTGACCCCCGATGGCATCGTCATTACGCGCCGCCCGCGTGCATGCAGCCGTGCTCATCTGTGTGAAAACGGCAGCGATCCTGGGAGCTGTCCTGGCCTTAGACAGTCTCAAAGAAGAGGACTACATGCGGCTGGTCAAAATGAGCCTGGAGCCCAAGGATGATGTCGTCCGACGCTACGAGTGCAAGCATCCCTGGCCGTGTTCTGGCAAACCTGCTGTCATTTTTCATGACCGGGGCAAGATTTTCACCTCAGAACGTGCTACCCAGGTGCTGGTGGATCGCCTGGGCATTGTGACGGAGCAAGCCCCTTCCTACGCACCAGCAGCAAACGATGTGGTTGCATACTGCACTCCTTCCGCATGGTTAGCGTGTTTTGTGAGACGGGTGTGGAGCCTGTTCGTCGGGTGGGGAAAACAGCGCAATCCCACGGCCATCGGCATGATACATGGGAATGCGACCAGTTCGCCCCCAATCCCTGATCGTTTGTGGGCAGACTCCATAGGCTTGTGCGGCTTCACTGGCGGATAACAGCCCGCGCTCCCGGAGCCGCGCACCATGATCCTTCAAATGATGATAGCGCCGCAACGACAGAATACGGGTCGCATGAAACAACTTGCCTTCGTAGGTGCGCCATCCGCGCTGATTGAGGTGTTCTGCCACTTCGGCGTCGGTGTAGTCATCGAGCAACTGATCGATGAGCGTCAAGACCTCTTGCGCGCTGCGTCGCCCCTGACTGATGGGTAACGTGATAGTCTGTGTCGCTCCTCCTTTGAAGCGCACCTGAGCGGTGATCATCTCGTCTTTGCGCAGGGTCACATCTTCCAGTAACAAACGAACCATGCGTTTCCGATCCCGATCCAACGTCCGTTCATCGTGCCACACCCGCGGAAAATCTGCCACCAGATTGGCAATGGCCTGCTGTTCCAGCGTACTCAAACGGCGTTGTTCCTTTTCCTGTTGTTTCTGGGCTTCCTGCTGGACCTGCGTGTACTCTTGCAAACGTGCATTCCACTCCGCTTCCAGGACCGAGGCCACCAGCCGATTGTCTGGATCAACGCGCAAAAAGCGCCGTTGGGCCAGTTCGGCAGCATAGCGGGCTCGTTCGACCTGCTGATCCCGCAAGTGCTGTGCCGCCTCGACCTGGGTATGCAGTTCTTCATAGACCTGTAGAGCGGTGTCAATCGTGAAAGGGGTCACTTGAGCCAGCAACAGCTCAGCAATGGCCGCCTCGAGCCCTGCGCCCAGAATATGCTGGCAGGTCTGCTCTGTTGCCTGCTCCACGCGCTCTTTTTGGCACACGTATTCAGGAATGAGATGCGTTCCCTTCTCGGCTTGATGGTAGCGGATGGTCATGCGATTGCCACACTTGCCACAGATGACCACTCCTTGCAACAAGGCTGGCCCTTCTCGCGCAGGGCCATGACGGCGATCGCCTCCGAACGTTTGACGGTTCTGACACAATTGCTGGCGATTGGCTTCATAGTCTTCCCAGGTGATGTAGCCAACATGGGCGTTCTGGAAGAGAAACGGCCATTCTTCCTGGGGGACGGTCTCGACTCGGAGCCTGCCATCCACCCGCTTACTACTGTGGGTTCGTCCGTAGCAGAACGCCCCAGCATAGCGAGGATTGCGCAAGACCTTCAGCACGGTATTGTGGATGAGCGGGGCCCAATGGATGGTTCCTGCAAGTGGGCCAATACGGACCCGGCGCGGAAAGAGCAGTCCTTGTTCGCGAAAATATTTGACCACTGCCCAGGCTGACCCGGTCCGTTTAAAGGTGGCAAACAGGGTGCGCAAGGCTTGTTGCACCTGGGCATCGGGATCGAGCCGGACGGTATCATCTTCTGCATAGACTAGACCAACCGGCAGTTGGAGCTTGAGTGCTGCTCGTTGAGCCTGATTGAGGATGCCTCCCCTCAAGCGCGCCCGCAGGACATGTAATTCGGCTTCTGACATCGCGCCTTTCATGCCCAGCAGTAATCGATCATTGAAGGTGGCAGGATCGTAGAGGCCATCTTCATCGAGAATGAGGGTTCCGGTTATGGAGCACAGTTCCAATAACTGATGCCAATCCAGGGAACTGCGTGCTAAACGCGAGACTTCCAGGCCCATGACCATCCCCACCTGACCCAGTCCGACTTCCGCCACCAGGTGCTGAAATCCCTCCCGATCGACGGCGCAAGCCCCTGATTGACCCAGATCCTGGTCAATGACCATGATCCGCTCAGTGGGCCATCCAAGCCCTACTGCTCGTTCACGTAAAGCATATTGTCGTGCCGTACTTTCCGTATTTTCCAGGACCTGATGCAGCGTGCTTTGGCGCACGTAGAGCATGGCCTGTCGTTGTAGGTGTCGTGCCGTGACTTTTTGAGACAGGACTGAACCGATGGTCATAGAAACACCTCTGCAATCATGGCTGCAACGAGCGTAGACAACGGGGTAACGCCACCAGAGATCGGCGGCGGACAAGCAAACGCCTGCGACCCAACGACCGGAAGTGATTGCGCCGTCTGTAACCAGGTGACGAGCCCTCCCCGCAGGATCTGAGCAAGGCCAGGTGGCCGCACGGATGAAGGGAGTAAGGCCCAGGTGCGCAGTGGTTCATAGTCAAGATCGTTCCAGCAGCGCTTCACGATGCCCCCCCTTTTTTCTCTGAACGGGCAAGGGCGCGTTCAATGCTGCGTGGATGCACTCTCAGGTGATGCTGCTCCTGTAACCACTCGGCTAATTGAGGAGCAGACATCGTCTTGGCCAGGGGGCGCAGTTGCACGATGAGCTCCTCGGTGAGCTTGTGGGCATGACGAGGCCCAGTCGGCTGTGGGAGCAAGCCAGCAATGCCCGCCGGTTCCCAGGCTGTTTGGGCTGCGTAAAAGGTCGGACGGGAAAGGGCAAACAAGGACGTGGCCCGTGCGACGGAATAGCCATCCACACGCACCCGTCGTAAGAGTTCATATTTGACTTGCACCAGATCGCGTGGATCAAAGAAAGGCGATCCACTAAGAAAGAGCGGATCACGCACCCCTTCCGGATGCGGATGAAGGGTGTGCGATTGGCGCAAGCGAGCAAGCTTTTCGTCTGACATGCACATCTCCTGAGCAAGAACCTTCGTTGTTTCTAGTATGCCCATTGCTTGGCCAAATGTCAAGAGAAAAAGATACCAAAAATGCTCGAATATTCGCTCTTTCTCTCCGTAAAACCGCCAGATAGTATCGAGAAACTCGGCATTATTTCCTTTACACATTCGGCAAAATTGGCTTAACACTCTGCGTCCTCCTTTCGATCTTCGATCCGCTGGATGAGCTGGGCCAAAGCCAGCAGGTCCATCACCTGAAAGGGAGCGCGACCTGCGGCGAGCAAGACGCTGGGATCAGGTGACACCAGACTCGTCCAGGCCGCTGGGAGCGATCGCACACGATCAAGGGCTTCGTAAAAAATGACACGATATTCCCCCCAATTGTGGCGGTAGTTGAGGATCTCAAACTGCTGGCCGTACAAGGGATGAAAGGGATGAGTGACCGTAAACATTCCTTCCTCTAGAGATGGAGGCGGTGTAGTTGACGGCTTGGTCCAACAATCAAGCCGAGCGTGATTTACGGATGGTCAAAGTCCAGCAAAAGATCGCGGGAACTTTTCGCAGCGAGGACGGGGTGACCGCCTTTTGTCACATCCGCAGCTATCTGTCGACGATGCGTATTTATAAACTAAGCCATTGTATCAATATCACTGGTTACTCGCAACTGCATCTTTTTATGCCGGCGTGTATAATTCTCCCTACGCCTTGCAAATACTTCCTCCAAGAGCTTTCTGCGTGCTGCTTTTCTCTTCTTCACAGTGTTTGATGGGAGGGCAATTCGTCTGCTGTGAGCAAAGCCGTAATCAGTCATAGCTAAGAGGAATATAGCAAAAGGTTGTAAGAAAACAAGCAGAAAAAGGAGCTACCCCGAAAGATAGCTCCCGCAAGGTATGCCTTAGCTCTAGGAAGCAAGCGTATGGGTAAAGAGTGACCAATTGTGTGCAGAACGGTTGCCCGTTCTGCCTCTATTCATGCCACGTCGATGATCGACGAACAGGAGACCGTATGAATTCCTGCGGTTGTAGAATGGAACCTATTGGCAGCTTCCAACGGCCCAATGGGGAGTATGTGCTTGTCCACCAGTGTCTTGGTTGTGGAATTGAACGCTTCAATCGTATCGCTGCGGATGACAATTTTGACCTCGTGCTCACGTTGCCTTCACTTCCGCCATGTACGGGTCGCGAAGTGAAAGCCCAACGCTGGGAAGAGGAATTGGATACAGAGCTAGAAGAGCACGGGGCTGCGTTAGTCTGGTATCAGGGCTGTTGCACAGCCCTGATACCAGTTCTCATGAGCGATGACGAATGATTGACGTTAACAACTGTTAGATGCTATCATGCAACAGGTGCATAATTATAACAGTGAAGTGAAAGAAGAGATGCAAAGCTCACAGACGTGGCGTGAACTACTAGGAAAAATTCTACAAGATCCACGTGAGCGAGCGCGGATTGCCGCTGAGTTGGGCGTGAATCCTCTTACCTTGACTCGTTGGGTCAGTGGCGAATCGAACCCACGTTCGCAGAATTTGCAAGCCTTGCTTAGAGCCTTGCCACAATATCGCGAGTTGTTCCTCGAATCGATACCAGAGGAGTTTGGGCAGCTCTTCAATGAGGTGGTGGTCAAAGAAGACGCGCTGCAAGAGATCCCAGCCGCCTTCTATGCACGCATTTTTTCTGCTTATGCAGAGTTGCCTGACATACTGCGTTCCTGGTCGATTTGCGATCTCATCTTGCAGCAGGCTTTGCAGCAACTCGACCCAAACCGTGTAGGCATGGAAATTACTGTGGTGCGTTGTATGTTCCCTTCAGAGGGGCAGAAGGTTCGTAGCCTACGTGAAACGGTAGGGCGAGGGACGCCTCCTTGGAAAAGGGAGTTACAACAAAAAACGATGTTGCTCGGCGCTGAGTCCTTAGCTGGATATGCTGTCACTACGGGTCGCCCTGCTGTCATTCAATTGCACGAGGAAGGTCAAAGCCGGTATCCTGCACGTTGGGTGGATAGGGAGGAAAGTGCAGCGGCACATCCCATCAGGCGGACAGGCCACATCACCGGGTGTCTGCTCTTCTCTAGTACCCAGCCCAACTATTTTCTGCCGTTTCGTCTTGCACTCATTGAGAGGTATGCAGAATTGATAGTTTTGGCCTTCGAGCAGGAAGAATTCTACGAACTTGAACAAATTGGACTTGGCATCATGCCTTCTCCTTCAGAGCAACAGCCGTATTTCTCGACCTTTTCGCGGCGGGTCACCGATATGCTGAGAGAGGCGGCAAAGAGTCAGCAAGCTATGAGCATTGTTGAAGCAGAGCAGGTGGTATGGCAGCAGATCGAGGCAGAATTGTTACAACTTGCTCGTTTTAGTTAAGCATAAGAGAGTGCTCAAGCACAAGAAGGAGTTTTACTATGCAAACGCCACTGGAGTCATCCCAGAACGAAAGTACGTATGTTTTTGATTCCGAAAGCGCTGCGGAAATGGCACGTCTACTGGATCAAGACCTCCTTGTGACTAAAAATATGGGTGGGTTGCTTGCGGAGCGACCCGACTTCGCCAACATCCACCGAGTCCTCGATATTGCCTGTGGACCAGGAGGATGGGTACAGGAAGTGGCATTCGCCCATCCCGAAATCGAGGTCGTAGGCATCGACATTAGCCAAACGATGATCCAGTATGCACGCGCCCAGGCAAAGGTACAAGGATTGGACAATGCCCGATTTCTCGTGATGGATGCTTCCAAACCGTTGGACTTCCCTGACAACTCGTTTGATTTAATAAATGCACGCTTTATGATTAGTTTTCTGCACTCAACCACATGGCAAAAACTTATTCAGGAGTGTCGACGCATTAACAGATCCGGGGGAGCCATCCGATTGACGGAAGTTGAAAATGGGGGCACCAGCAGTCCTGCGTTCGAGAAACTTTTTAGCAAGCTTGCGCATGCACTTCAGTTGGCAGGACGAAGCTTTTCTCCTGAAGGGCACAATTTTGGTATCACGCCGAAGTTGGGGTATTTCCTGCGCGAAGCTGGCTACCAACGGATTCGGAAAACACCGCATATTATCGATTACTCCACCGGAGAGGATGCCCATGAAGGGACTTACCGAGACTGGATGGTTATGCTTAAAGTAGTACAGCCATTCCTGTTGGCAATGAAGGTCACAACACCAGAAGAGGTGGACAGGCTCTATCAGCAAGCGATGATAGAGATGCGAGCAGAAGATTTCACTGCCATCTCGTACTTCCTCTCGGTATGGGGTGAAAAGCCTTGACAATTTTTGAGAAGCTCTCGCGCAACATACGTAACTAGAACCGGAGAAACTGAGCCAGTGTATTAGAGGGAGAAATTCCGTGTATCCATGGTCTTTCGACTTGCGTGGTCGTTATGAAGAGATAGCTTTTGAAAGCAATGTCCTCAAGGAGAACCCGCTGCGAGACCCATACAAGCGCCCCTTGTGGGTCTACCTGCCGCCCGGCTATGATGAGGAGCCTACACGTCGGTATCCGAGTGTCTACGAGATTCAGGGCCTCACCGGTCAGCTTGATATGTGGCGCAACCGCGCTCCGTTCAGGAAGACCTACCCAGAACTGGCGGACGAACTGTTCGCAAAGGGTGAAGCGCCTTCATGTATCGTGGTGTGGGTAGATTGCTGGACATCACTCGGTGGCAGCCAGTTCCTGGACTCTCCGGGCACAGGTCGCTACCATACATATTTGTGCGATGAGATCGTTCCCTGGGTCGATGCTCATTACCGGACGCTGCCCCGGCGCGAACATCGAGGGATCGCTGGCAAATCGAGCGGCGGCTACGGAGCTATGGTTACGCCAATGCTGCGGCCAGACCTGTGGGGCGGGTTTGCTACCCATGCCGGCGATGCGTTGTTCGAGATGTGCTACCTGCCAGAGTTTCCGCGATCGGTACGGGCACTGCGCGATCACTACGAGGGTTCGTTCGAAAAGTTCTGGGAGAACTTCCGCAGTCGGCCAGCCTTTGCCAAGGACAGCGATGCCTATCTACTGAACGACTGGTGCATGGCTGCCTGCTATTCCGCTGGCGAAGATGGCACAGTTCGCCTCCCCTACGATACCGCAACCGGGGAACTTATTCAGCATGTGTGGGAGGAGTGGCTGGAGTGGGACCCTGTGCGGATGGTGCCAAAGCATACGGAAGCGCTGCGGACGATGAAGGCGATCTACATCGATGCTGGCAAACGAGACGAATTTTTCCTTGACCTTGGTGCGGAGGCATTCCGGCAAGCACTCGAACGGATTGGCATCGCCGACGTGTTCTTCGAGTTGTTCGATGCGACCCACATGGGCATCGAGTACCGCTATCCATTGAGCTTGAAGTACCTGGCGGAACGGCTCTCGCCCGCCGGCGTCTGAGCTGAATACATTCTGAAAGGGGTTATACCATGCCTATGTCCCGACGGTGTATTCCGTATACGCCAAGGACTCGTGAACTGAGCCAGAGTACATTCGCGCTAGTCTCTACGGCGGGTGTGCATCTTCGCGACCAGGAACCGTTTAATGTCGATGGTGACAATACCTGGCGTATCATTCCAGGAGATGTGCAGGCAAACCAGTTAATGGTCACGCACGATCACTATAACCACCAGGATGCAGACCAGGATATCAACTGTGTTTTTCCCATCGATCGACTGCACGAGTTGACATCGGCAGGCATTATCGGCGGCGTCAGTGATAAGCACCTGGGGTTCATGGGCTACAGCCAGAATTTGCGTGATTTGTACGAGCAAGCAGCTCCAGCAATGGCAAAAATTATCGAACGCTCGAAAGCCGATGCAGTACTCCTGACTGCTGGCTGACCACTCTGTCATCGCACGGTCGTGTCGATTCAAAGAGAAGTGGAGATGGTCGGCATTCCCACGATATTGATCACACTCATTCCTGAAAACTCCAGGCAGGCAGGCCCGCCACGTGCCTTCCATCCCAAAGGATTCAAGTTGGGAAACTGCCTGGGAGGACCACACCAGGATGAGCTACAGCGAAAGGTACTGCGGGACGCTTTGAGTCGCTGGGAGGCCCGTGAAGAGCCAGGGCACATCTGGGAGCGAGAATATCCCGAGTACACGGGGCATGATGATAGCTGGAAACAGGCGATGGAGGAAGGGTAGAAACATATCATCACAGTTTGCGCAGGGCCTCGAAGAGGTCTTCGTTGTCGGGCATATCACCTGGAGAGTCCAGCACCTCGATGTAGCGAATAATGCCTTCTTTGTCGATTGCCACAACTGCACGCTCCGGCATACCCCGCTCGTGGCGCAGGCCATAGAGATCAACCACCTGACCCTGGGGGTAGAAATCGGAGAGAAGTGGGAACGAAGTATGCATTGACTTAGCCCAGGCATTCAACGCATACGCATTATCCATGGTTATACTCACGATTTCGGTATCGAAGTCTTTGAAACGGCTCAACTCCGCCTCGTACGAAGGGAGTTGCGCTGAACAAACGCTGCTGAATGCGAAGGGAACGAAAGCTAACACGACGTTTTTCTTGCCGCGAAAATCACTCAACCGCCATTTTTCCCGGTTCTCTGTCCCGAGGGTAAAATCCGGTGCAGTATCTCCGACCTTCAATGTCTTTGTTTCTGCGTGGCTTTTGCTGCTCATGAAAGTTCATCCTTTCTCAACGTAGGTATGTTCTTGGTAGCACAGATAAACGTTACTTGTTTTACTCTCCATTCGTCTTGGAGAGTATAAAATCGATAATGAAAGAAACATAGCAGAGTGCCTCCAGATACAGCTCACACTCCCTTACACGGCTCGACATGCTTATGGAAACTCTTCTTTCTTCCATAGCCTGTATCCTGGCATCGAACAATTCGTGTATGATACCTTCATCTGGGCACTGCTTGAGGTAGTTGAGGCTGAAGTGGCATTCTCGTCTGTTCGCATGCTCACTTATGCATGTGTTATCTATTCTAGCACTTTGCGGTAGAAGAATACAATATTTTGAAGGGGACGCGATGAGTACACCTTTGTTGCAAGAACAAGCAGCGCAGGAGAGCGACGTCGAAGTGAAGGTAAAAAGGTCACTTTCGGCTTCACTCTCTGCATGGTGGAATGCAGTGCTTTCAGGTTATGGGATTGTGGCCTACATTCCGATTGTTGTGGCAGCAATACTAATGTTCTTTGGTGCCTCCTGGCAAATGTTTGGGATGTCGACAGATGCGGCTCGCTACCAGTGCTATGCACTGACCTTCTGGCTAGGAGGCGGCGCCTTGAAATTACTCCCTGCTTCGCAGTGCAGGTTTTTTCCTCTCAGTATCTTGACACAACCACCGTTTCATACTTTACCACTGGAGTACCCACCGCTCGCGATATTACCGTTCTCATTAGGTCTCTTCGCCCCACTGGCATACTATCAAGTCCTTTTCGCACTCTGGATGGTACTGGTAGCTATTTTCATCTACTGGTTGCTCCTACGCTATGGACCACGAGGCGCGGGACTGACGTTTGCGCTCTATATACTGATTGGTGGATGGGCAACCGCAGAAGGGCGCTTTGACCTGGTTCCGGCAGCACTGACGCTCCTCTGTATTATTGCAGCGGAACGCAAACGTTGGACATGGGCCTATATTGCCCTGGCCTTTGCCGTACTACTAAAAATCTACCCCATTTTGCTCTTCCCTATGCTCTTTATGGCAGAACAACGCTATGCGCAACGGCTCTATCATCCACCAGCGTCGAGAGCACTCAAAACGCAACTGATGTCGCTGTTGATTACGATTTGTGGGGCACGTCACTGGCGCTGGCAGAATTGTTTGCTCTTCTTTGCTATCCTACTCACAGTAACAGGAGCCTTTACCCTGGTCGATTTTCACGGAGCTATTGAGAACCAGCTCGGCTACTTTGCAGATCGTCCAGTACAAATCGAAGCAACCGGCACCGCTTTGCTCTGGCTGGGAGCGCAGTTTGAGTTTGCTGTCCATGCAGAATATTCATTTGGTTCACTCAACGTTGTCGGTGCGCTCGATGGCATCGTTTCGCTGTTGTCCTCCGTAGCTCTGATATTAGGCTATGCATATGCGCTGTGGCTGCAATGGCGCAGAAAACTGGACCTTGTTCAGGCAAGCATCGCCGTCTTGCTTGTCTTTATGGCTACAGGAAAGGTCTTTAGCCCACAATATCTCATCTGGATTATACCCTTGCTGGCCTATAGTAATGCGCTTGATGGATTCTGGCTCCTGTGCTGGGGGACGATTTCCGTGTTGACAAGTGTTATCTACCCCTACCTCTATACACGCGTGACGCATGTCTTGCTGGTACCGACTGTCCCAGGCTTCCTGGAGACAATTTTTGCGCGTAATGCATTGTTCGTGCTGGTGACCAGCTGCTACCTCTTTAATTTGTTCCTGGCCCGCGAACGTAGGCCGATCGATCTTTCGCAAGCAGAGGCTACCCAGGCGTCAGATGAACTCAATTTTTCCACCTCACCAGAACACCCAGTGCCTCTATAGTTGATCCATTGATTATCTATCGACGGAGATCGACCTGTTCCCTCTTTCCTTTATGAAGAAAGGAGAAGGCCAGGCGTGTCCACGTAGCGGGCAGATGGGGCTCTGTGGTGTAGCCATCCTCGGTCACCATCAAGCCTGCAAAGCCGAATATCGCTGCCTGCCAGACGGCACCACAACACGCGATGTGAATCCCTTCCGGGGTGTTGCCACGCAGGTTCTCCAGATCGACCAGGTTCCCTTTCATGAACATCTCATAGGCTTCATTCGGCTTCCCCAGTTCGCATGCCAGAATAACGTGGAATGCGGGGGTGAGGGAGGAGCCATAGTCGTGGTCGGTGATGGGATAGTAATAATCCCAGTTGACCCTCTTTGTGTTGAGGTCAAACTCCTGACTGAGTACCGTGAGCAGCATCAACACATCGGCTTGTTTGATGATGCGGTACTTCTGAGTGTCCTCCACACCGAAGATCCCTTGATAGGAGATTGTGCGGCCCCTGTATAACTCCTGATCGAGCGCTTCCAGCTTGAAGAACCCATCAAATTGTTCAAACAGACCGGTCTGCGGGTCTCGTGGAATGCGTATCCGCTTGATGATATCTCGCCAGTAGTCCAGACGCTGGCTCGTCAGATCAAGCTGTTGCTCCAACGTTTTTGCCTTGTCAGGAGCGTACTGATGCAACCAGTTCAGGATAGCAAGCGCCATCTGGAGATTCCAACGCGCCATATAGTTAGTATAGGCATCGTTGTTGACGCGCTCCCGCCACTCGTCGGGACCAATGACATCGTTCAACTCGTACTCATTGCGTTCAGGGTTCTTTTCGACGCGACTCCCCCAAAACAATGCGGTACTCAGGACAATCTCTGCACCGTAGTCGCGCATGAACTCATGGTCACCCGTCACCGTCCAATACTGCCACGCAGCATGCGCGACACTGGCACTAATATGTATTTCACGCTGGGCATGCAGGATAGCAATAATATCGCCTCTTTCTGGATGCACCATCGATGGTGGCGTTGTCTCGTCCCCACTGAGCGTACTCTCCCAGGCATACTGTGCTCCCTCGTAGCCGTTCTTTTGCGCTTTCCCGCGTGCCCCTGGCAAAGTATGGTAGCGATACATCACCAGGTTGCGTGCGACATCCGGCATACTATAGATAAAGAAAGGGAGCATGAAAATCTCGGTGTCGTGGAAGACGTGTCCCCGATACCCGAAGCCCGTCAAGCCCTTTGCCGCTATACTGTAGCGGTCATCATGCAGCGAGCCGTTGATGCGCAGTTGATAGATATTGTAGCGTATCCCAAGTTGGGCCTTGTCGTCACCTTCGATGAGAACGTCTGTTTCCTGCCAGAATTGATGCCATGCCTCCTGGTGTTGTGCAAGCAGCGCATCATACCCGGTGGAAGCCAGTTGTTGATGATGGTGGAGCGCGGTAGGCAGCGGTTCTCCACCATCGCGTGAGGTGTACATCACCACCATCTTTTCTGCCGTCAGCGTCGCTCCTGGTGCCAGTTTTCCATACAGGCGAATGTTGGGTGCGAAATCCGAGTCGTTGAACTCAGTCGTAATTCCCGAAGCCGTCGTGGTAAAGCTCATGGTCTGTGCGAGCTCAACGCCCCTCTGTTTGGTTTCACTCTTGAGCCAGGTAAGGCCATCCTGGTGGCCTTGATCGGCGGTTTCCCAATGAATCACATTGTAGTTGCCGACTGCTGTGTTGAAACTTGCCAGCAACACAAGCGTGAGATCATCGCTTGCTTGTTCTGCCGTCACGCTATAGCGAATGAGGCCCACGTGCTCATCTACAAGACTTGCAAAACGTTCGATAATGATGAGAAGGCGCACACCCTTTGAACTTTCCCAGCGGACCGTGCGTTGCAGCACGCCATGTTCCATGTCCAGTGTGCGTTGATAGTCAAGAAGATGACCCTTGTCGAGATGGAACCGTTCTCCATTCACAAACAGTTGAATAGGTGTCCAATCGGGAGCGTTTGCCAGTTCTTCTTTCGCGATGGGGACTTCGTCAAAAACACCATAGAGCAAGGTCGCGGGATTCGCCTGAGGGTAGCCCTCTTCAAATGTGCCGCGTGTGCAGAAGTAGCCGTTGCCAATGGTATAGACGCTCTCTTGACTGTGGAGCTTCTTCGGTGCAGGGTCAAAGGTCTGTTCGCTGATCTGCCAAAGGTTCACAAAAACCTCCTTCCTCAAAAATGCACTGTTACCCCTTGAATGATCTCTGACGTTCATTGCGTTTTTTGCTACGCGAGCAAGTCTTGGAGTGTTTTCTTTTCAAGGTTAGCCATGACCTTGTCTGCCATGGGGAAACGCTCTTTCGGGCCGATCCCAAGAGCCGTCATCCCTGCTGCTTTGATCGCCTCGATACCAGCGTTGGCGTCCTCAACCCCCAGGCAGCTCGGCGTTGGCGTGTTCACGAGGCCGGCCGCAAAGATGAAGACATCCGGTGCCGGCTTCCCATGAACGACACTATTGCCATCAGCTATGCCATCAAAGTAGGAAAGGAGGTCCAGCCGCTGTAACACGGTCATCGTGTTTTTGCTGGCAGAGGCAATGGCCGTTTTGATGCCTGCCTGTCGTATCTCTTTCAAGAGGTCTACACCGCCCGGCACGACCTCTTTGGGCGTCATATTCTTGATCAGCTCTGTGTAATAGCGATTTTTGCGATCCATCATTTCTTGCATCTGCGCTTCAGACACCGTGCGGCCCTTGAGCAGGTACAGGAGAGAGTCGCGTCGTCCAACGCCGCGCAGGTGCGCGTCGTTCTCCTCGTGCGTGAAAGGAATACCCTCATCATCAGCCAGGTGTTTCCAGCCCTGATAATGGTATTCTGAAGTGTCGGTGAGGACACCATCCAGGTCAAAGATGATTGCCTTTGGTTTGTTCATAAGAGTCCTCCACAGGTGAGAATCGATAGTATCTCGACTTTCGCAGAACGTACAGAACATCTAGTGCTGCAGCATGGTACACGTAATGGTCAAAGTCGTTGAGCACACTATCGTATCGCTGTAAGTAATCGGCATCGTTAGCTGCTTTTTCCAGTATCTGCGGGTGCACTTCGATATTATATGTCTTCCTGCCCTTCTGTGGCAAAGCCATAATAGGCTGCGCCAAGCAATCCCACGTTGGGATGGAGTATGATATACACCCCTCTGAGCCTCAGAGCAGAAAATTGACGAACACCTGCAGCGTTGAGTATGATGCAAGAGCAAGAAGGATCTATCATATTTCTTGCACTCAAGCAAGGACAGCCGACGACCATGGAAGCTCAAGATAGCATACTAGCCTCTGATACATTACCGGTGGAAAACCCCATTCCAGACAAGGTGACGGGACTGGCTACGAGCAAACTATCACGGCGTGCGCTGATCAGCAAGGGAATTGAGGCAGCCCTGGGGACGACCACGTTAGGCTCATTGTTCACGGCCTGCGGCGGGGGAAGCTCTGGCGGGCCCGTCACTATTCAATTTGCCGCCTACGTGGATACTACAGGCGAACAGACGGCAGAGATCAATGCATTCAACCGGATGCATGCCGGGAAGATCAAAGTTGACTACCTGCAGCTTCCGCCTGTGGCGACAGATCAATACAATAAGTTCCTAAACACCTTCGAGTTTCAGTCCTCCACACCAGATGTTGTGCAGATCGATGTGACATGGCCTGCCCAGTTCGCCACTCCTGGCTGGCTTGCCCCGCTCGATCAATACGTAACGTCCGCCTATCTGAACCAGTTCTGGCCCAGCGCTCGCAGTATCGCGGCGATCGATGATAAGCTCTTCGGCATCCAGCGCTTTATGGACATAGGTATGCTGTACTACCGCACCGACCTGGTGCAGAAGTATGGCGGCGCAGTCCCTCAGACGCGTGATGAGATGCAGGCAATAGCGCAGGAGATCGTGGCTGGGGAAAGAGCTAATGGCGTCACGTACGGGTATTTAATGCCGGGTAAGAAGATCGAAGCAATCGTGGATGAATGGCTCGAATTCATCTGGGGCGCTGGAGGCACGATTGGCAAACCCGGCAGCCTGGTTGTCAACAGCCCAACGCAGGTCGGCGCACTGCAGTACATGTACGACCTGATCTACACTTTGCAACTTGCGCCACAGGAAACAGATACCTACGCCCCGAACGATATCCTGGCGCTCTTTACCAGTGGTCAGGCTCCGTTCATGCGCAACTGGGTCTACGCCTATGCCATTGCCAATACTCCTTCTCGCTCAAAAGTGGTGGGGAATGTTGGTGTGGCTCCGGCCATCGCCACGACAGGGTACGCCGGGCACGGCTGTACAGGCGGCTGGGTCCTGGCCATCAATGCCTTTTCACAGTATAAAGATGAGGCATGGACGTTTATCGATTATATGCTGAGTAGGGAGACCCAGACTTCGTTGTCCCTGAAGGCGGGGCTGATCTCGAGCCGGCCTGATGTCGTCAATGACCCAAAAGTACAGTCGCAGGTGCCGTACTTCAAACAGTTATCGACCATCCTCGCCGATGGCTTTAACAGACCCCAGCTGAAGGAATATAATCGGTTCACAACGCAGTTGCAGGCCGCCATTAACGGCGTGCTCGGCAATCAAAGTTCACCAGCAGATACGCTCAATGGCGTCCAAGCTCAGGTAGGCTCGCTGACATGAGGATACCATCATAGAGGCTTATCGGGAAGGAGGAGCCAATGGGGGCTGCCAATGAAGTTATCAGCGGTGCCCGGCACCCTGTGCAGGTTCGGCGACGTACACTAGCACAGAGCGAAGAGCGCCTGGCCTGGCTCATGCTGGCGCCCGTGCTGGTAGCGCTGCTGGCCCTGGGTGTCTACCCAGCGCTGAGTACCATCTGGCTGTCCTTTCAGCAAGGCGGCTTTTTCGGCCTGGGAATGACAGGTGGGGGTCTGTCGAATTATGTGCGTCTGCTGCATGATGGAGAGTTCTGGTACGCTCTCAAGTTCTCGCTGCTCTTCAGCGTGGTTACCGTCGTCGGCCAGATGATCGTTGGCACGGCACTGGGGCTGTTCGCCAACTGCAACTTTCGAGGGCGCTGGCTGGTGCGTGTAGCGCTTCTTGCCCCGTGGACGATTCCAACGGCAACCAACTCTGTCATCTGGGCCTATATGTTCAACGCTCAATATGGCCTCTTTAATAGCCTGCTGGAGCGCCTTGGCCTGGTGAGCCCAGCACATCCTATCAACTGGCTTGGTTCGGGACAACTGGCTACCATCCTCATCTATGTGCTGGCGATCTGGAAATCAAATGCGCTGGTGGCGCTACTCGTGCTGGCAGGATTGCAGACCATTCCCAAGGAATTCCACGAGGCAGCGCGTGTGGATGGCACCTCGGACTGGCAATCCTTCTGGCACGTGACGTTGCCGTTGCTGCGTCCTGTGCTCGTGGTGGCACTCATTCTGCGTACGATTGAGTCCTGGCAAACGTTTGACCTGATCAGTGCATTCACCAATGGCGCGCCCGGCAACGCAACACAAAATCTGGGGTTGTATCTGTATGTACAGCTCCAGGAGTTTGGCGACTTTCCTTATGGATCCACCATCGCGATGGTTGTGATGGTTGTTACGCTCGCTTTCATCGTCCTATACTTGCGGTCACTATATCGCCCCGGCGTTCGTTGAGGAAGGAGGATGTATATGGCAACGGTGTTTCGCAAAGAAGCAATGCGGGCCACCCCACGCGTAAACAGGAGGTTCTCGTGGCCTCCGCTCAAACGCATGGCAATAAGTCCTGCTATCTATATCATCCTGGCGGTGCTTCTCGTTGTGCAATTCTTGCCCCTACTCTGGGCACTGCTGACCTCCTTGATGACTTCACAAGAAACGACAACGGTCCCTGCCAGACTGCTGCCCGCGCATCCGATGATCGTGAGCTACTTTGTAGCGTTACAGGGGGATATCGGTCACTACTATAGCAACAGCTCGGTCGCCGCCACGGTGTCGACGGTGATTACGATGGCGCTGGCCACGCTATCTGCCTATGCATTTGCGCGGTTGCGCTTCCGTTTCAAGACGACGCTGCTGCTCTTTGTCTTGTCGCTCTCGCTCTTCCCGCCGCTAGCACAGGTCATCCCTGTCTACGAACTCCTGCAAAAGCTCCACCTGATAGGCACCTTGACCGGGCTGATCCTCCCCTACTCGGTCACAGGATTGCCGCTGGCCGTGCTCATCCTGATCGCGGTCTTCCAGGATGTCCCGGTTGAACTCGAAGAGGCGGCTGTAGTCGATGGCATGACACGACTGGAGGCTTTTCTGCGCGTTATCTTGCCTGTCACGCTGCCCGGCATTATCACGGCAGCGGTGATTGTGTTTGTGGGGGACTGGAATGAGTACCTATTCGCGTTGAACTATACCACGCTCAACACTTATACCATGCCGGTGGGCATCGTGACCATCAGCCAGATACAATTCACGACGCACTTTGACGTGCTCTCGGCGGCGACACTCATCTCGGTGGTACCTCTGATTGTACGCATCTTGATGATGCAGCGGCGCATGGTCTCCGGCCTGACGGCAGGGGCGCTGGGAGGGTAGGTAAGCAAACCGGCGACCACGAAGGACGCATCTCCATTTCTCGATGACCAGTTTTAGAGGGCTCCGCGCTCTTGCTGGGGGCACTGGCCGATCGGGGGATACAGGTACCACGGGATGTGGCTGTGGTGGGCATGGATGATTTCTCCTGCTGAAGAGTTTACCCTTTGACCACAATGACCGGCTTCAGCCGGATTACCAGTTTGGCCAGCCCGGCGTTATGCACTACATTCACCACCTGCTGCGCATCCTTATAGGCCTGAGGAGCCTCTTCGGGCAGCAGGTTCTTGCTATGCACACGCACTGTCACACCTTTGGCGTGGAGTTGCTCGAGCAGCTCTTTGCCGGTGATTGATTTTTTAGCGGCGGTACGGCTCTGGCGACGACCGGCACCATGACAGGTGGTGCCGAAGCTCTGCTCCATCGCGCCTTGCGCACCCACCAGGACGAAGGAGTAGCGACCCATGTCACCTGGGATGAGCACAGGCTGTCCCACGGCGCGGTACTTCTCCGGCACGGCGGGATGGTTGGCGGGGAATGCTCGTGTCGCTCCCTTGCGGTGGATACAGACGCGCTGTAGCTGGCCATCTATCTCGTACTGCTCCATTTTGGCGATGTTGTGGCAGACATCGTAGATGAGTGGCATGTCCTTGGGACGTGCCTGTCGTCCAAAGACCGTCGCGAATGCTTGACGTGCGCCGTACATCAACAACTGACGGTTGGCCCAGGCGAAGTTTGCACCACAGGCCATGGCTGCAAGGTACGACTTCCCGAGGTTTGACTGCAAGGGTAAACAGGCCAACTGACGATCTACCAGGTGGAAGCCAAAATCTTGTTGCTTGGACTCGGCAAGCCTGATATAATCCTCGGCGATTTGATGGCCGAAACCACGTGAGCCACAGTGAATCGTCACGACGATCTGACCGAGCTGGTCGATTCCCAGAGCCTTAGCAACTTCGGCATCGTAGATGTGATCAATAGTTTGCACTTCACAGAAGTGATTGCCCGATCCCAGGCTGCCGAGTTGCTTCATACCGCGCTGTATGGCGGTATTGCTGACGGCGTCGGGGTCAGCACCCCCCAGGCAGCCATGCTCTTCGGTCACTTCGAGGTCCTCGGCAAAGCCGTAGCCCTCTTCGATGGCCCAGGAGGCTCCACGCACCATGATGGCATACATCTCATCGATACTCAACTGGTGCATCCCTGCACCACCTACGCCCGATGGCAGGTTGTTGAAAAGTTCGTCGGCGAGCTTATCGACCTTGCTGCGAATCTGATTATGTAGCAGGTCGGTAGCGAATAAGCGCACGCCACAGTTGATGTCGAAGCCAATTCCGCCGGGGGATACGACACCATAGTCAGCATGGGTTGCCGCTACACCGCCGACCGGAAAGCCATAGCCCCAGTGAATGTCGGGCATGGCCAACGAATGCCCGACAATGCCTGGCAATGTTGCTACGTTGGCGACCTGATGCAGCGCGTTATCCTGCATTATCTGCTCTATCAATGCGTCGTCGGCGTAGACTATGCCGGGTACGCGCATTTCTGGATTGTAACGCTTTGGAATGCGCCAACGATAGGTGTCTATACGTTCCAAGGGAATCTTGTCCTCGGGCTTACCCATTAGGTCCTCCTAGCTTATCTTTCACATGCAGGCGGATACATATATTATACCCGTCCTGGCTTTATCAGAAGAGGAGAGAATTGTGCAAATCTTAGATGTCGAAGATAATGCGGGCTTTGTAGCCGTCGTTGGTACGTTCGACAGAGGCTTCGTGCCAGGTGACGGCTTTGATGGCGCTGCTCAGGTCATGACGCTGTGCGTCGTAGGGTTCGCCGGAGGCATGGGCTTGCAGGGATGTCTCGGTGAAGGTGTCGATTTGGAATACGCGCAAGAGAAGGTATTCGGTGTCGAACAAGAATACGAGTTCGTTCAGCCACGCGATCAGGAGCGAGACAACGTCGTGTCCTTCTACGGTGATTTCGCGGGTGACCGATTCGCGTACCTGCTCGGGAGTGACCATCAGGCTTTCCATGCCCTGAGCTGCGTGAATGAATAGCTCTGGCAGTGTGTGCCCAAAGGCGTGTATGCCGACATCAGCGGTGTGGTCGAATACTTCGTAGCGTCTTTGCACCATTAGCCCCTACCTCGAAGCACAGCATCGACTGTACTCTGCGGGTTTCTACGTTTGACTTGCATGGCTGTACTTTTCCTTTCTTCTATGAGGCATCCAATTCTGTTGACATGATACTGAAGATTTTGTTGTTTGTCAATATATAAAGTTGCTTGTTTCAACCAGCAATGGCGATGACGAGAATGCCAGCAAATATCAGAATAGCGCCAACCAGGCGTATAGCTCCGAAGCCTTCACCGAGCCAGCGCCAGCCGATGAAGGCGGCAAAGACGATGCTGATCTCGCGCACAGCTCCTGCGTAGCTCACACGCGCAAAGCTGTAGACGCGCAGGACGAGGGCAAAGGACGCGAACATCAAAATGCCGACCAGGATGATACGCAGCCAGTTCATCCGCCATTCGGCAGAAACAGCACCGTAGCCGTAGCGCAACAGAAGAGGAGGCGTAATGAGAGCAGCACTGAGGCCGAGAATGAGCACTGTGTAGGGTAGCGAAGGGACCAGGCGAACCGCAGCGCCATCGATGGCCGTGTAGATGGATATGCAGAAGGCGGTAGCTAATGCTACGACGGTTCCTTTCATGCTCGGCATGGCAATCTTGCGCTTTGACCACCAGGCTGCGCCTCCTACAACGGTCAGGCCGAGCAAGAGCAGTGTCAGCCCAATCAGCCCCATAGGTCGTGGATGCTCACCGAGGAAGAGAGTTGCCCATATGAGTAAAAATGCCGGCGCAGCGCCGCGTGCAAGTGGGTAAATGAGCGAGAAGTCGTCGAGGCCGTAGGCATATGTCAGGCCAATGAAGTAGATTGCCTCCATCAGGGCACTCGCAGCAACATAGGGCCATATCTTTAGCGGGAGAGGGAGGCTGACAATCAGGATTGGTGCGAAGCAGACCGCTCCAACAACCAGCGACCACCAGGTGAAGACCTGCTTCTCCGTGGCACGCTTGACGAACAGGTTCCAGCCAGCGTGCAGCACTGCGGCCACGAGCAGCAGGCCGAGTGCAGCCAGCGGCATATCTTCCTCCTTTTATTCTAAGCCGACGACCACAAGGATTCCTACCCTTCCATGCACCACTCCCGCCCTAAGCGGCTCGCGTATGTGCCCAGAATTCCAGCAAATCGCTTTTCGTTACAATGCCCTCGAGTACATTGTTGTTCATGACGGCCACCGCCGATTGCCCGCTACTGAAGATTGTGTACGCCTCTTGCGCAAGCGCGTCTCCCTCTAATTGGGGGAAAGGTGGCCCCTGTACGTCACGTACGACCGTTGAGGCCAACGGCTCACCACTGGCAAGACGGCGCAGCAAGTGGTTCTCGGTCAAGCTGCCGACCATGTGACCACCTTCTATGATGGGGGTTTGACTGATACCATAGCGACGCAGGAGTTCGACGGCATCAGCAATAGAGTCGGTGGGGGCGACGCTGACGACAAGCGGCATAGTACGGGCATGGGTACGGCGATAGGTGAGCACCTCTCGTAACGTGGGTTCAGCAGTCTCTGCCTGCACAAGCATGTTGTTCTCACGCATCCAGGTATCATTGAACTGCTTGCTCAGGTAGCCACGGCCGGTGTCGGGAAGCAGGACAACAACAACGTCGTTGGGTGTGAGACGACGGGAGTAGATGAGGGCCGCTGCCAGGGCTGTGCCAGAGGAGCCGCCCGCGAGGATTCCCTCCTCACGCGCCAGGCGCCGTGCCCAGTAGAATGAGGTGCGATCATCGATGCGAATAACCTCATCTATAACTGTAGGATCGTAGTTCTCGGGGAAAATCTCCATGCCGATCCCTTCGACCTTATATGGCCCAGGGATATCGCCGGAGAAGACGGAGCCTGGTGGGTCTGCACCGATGATCTTTATGTGTGGATTTTGTTCTTTCAGGAAGCGAGCAGTGCCTGAGATAGTGCCACCAGTGCCAATGCCGGCTACGAATGCTGTTATGCGCCCGGCGGTATCACGCCAGATTTCGGGTCCAGTAGTTGCGTAATGAGCAGCAGGGTTGGCTGGATTGGCATATTGATCTGGGCAACAGGCTCCTGGGATTTCGTTGGCGAGCCGGTGTGCTACATTTTTATAATGTTCTGGCGATTCGTGTGTGACACTACTGGGGCAGATAATGACTTCAGCACCGTAAGCACGCAGGAGACTGCGCTTCTCTTCACTTACTTTGTCGGTCATGACGAAGATGCAGTGATAGCCTTTTATGGTGGCGGCAATCGCTAGTCCATGGCCTGTATTGCCGCTGGTTGGCTCGACGATGGTGCCACCAGGACGAAGTAATCCGCGTTTCTCACAGTAGTCGATCATGGTGGGTCCAATGCGATCTTTGACGCTTCCGCCAGGGTTGAACATTTCCATTTTTGCCAGTACCAGGGGCTGTAGACCGCCTGTTACGCGATTGAGTCGTATGAGTGGGGTATTGCCGATGAGATCGAGCATTGAGTGGTTATAATGCATCTCGTCTGTGGCGGATGTTGAGTTGTCGTCCATGCTGTCCTCCAGCGTTCTCCGCAATTATAGTACTGGGATACGTTGCCAGAAACTATTCTTTAGGGTCCAGTATAACATACATGTACACGAGCGAAGCAAGCAGGGGTGCGCGTAGGATTATTGCGTACGGGCGTATTGAGTCAAGCCTGAACGAACCGGTATCGCTTCTTTCGCTTTTCGAAAATCTTGCCACAACCAATGAGTAGGCAGGAAACTTTCAGTCCACTATCACTTTAATCTGATCCACGGACGAAGGGAGGTGGTCAGTGCCGAAGGGGAGTTGTATGTGTGCGGACAAAACGCCCGGCTGCGTATTGAGGTAGGCCAGGGCTAAGGTGGATGTGGCACCTTTGATCGACTGACGCCACTGCGCCAGTTGCTGAGGCGAGAAAGCGTAGACCCAGCGTCCATGTGCCGATACACTGAGGTAGACTACCCCATTTTCCGCCTGTTGAACTACATGTGGTGTTGCTATAACAGGCATATCCTGGGATTGGAAGTTGTTACCCAGGGTTTGGGTTGCCTCATTGTTGAGCAACTGAACCGCTATATGTTTGGCAGTATAAAGATTGTAGACGTAGGCTGTTGCCGAGACGCTGACCTGCACCTGCACCTGGTCCACCTGCGCACCAACGGGATCATTTGAGGAGACGGTGATGTTATAGGCAGGCTTGCTGGCTATGACTTCGTTGGCTTGTAATTGCTTTTGCATTTGCTGCGCTGCCTGCTGCTGTAGACCCTGGCTCAATGCATCCCGTACCCGATTTAGATCGGCCTGTGCCAACACATGCACCAGACGTGCATCCACACCACCGGTAAACGGCTGAGGGTTACTAACAATCACTCCCGCACGACAACACAACGTAGCTAGAGCTTGGGAAGGAATGTTTCCGGCTATGCCAGAGCTGACGGCTATGGCTGACGCAGAAACGCTACCGTCTGGCGGCACGGCGACAGATTGAGTCAGCCGTATTTGTACGCCGGCGGTGGTGGTGAAGATCATACCTACCGGTACGGAGATGGTTGTAGCACCGCCATTGTGGAAGCGTACCGATCCACTTGCTTGCGTGCCCGGCAATAACGTTGTACCAGTAGATACAGCAGAACGAGTATTCGCGGCCACAGCAGATATTTTGCGTGCAGGGAGGATGCGTGTGGCTAGATCAGGACGCTCTGCCTGTGGAGAAGCGGTGAGTAGATAGGTATTTTGAAGCATTTTACTCTGCGCGGTGACTGTTACGGTGGCGATAGGAGCAGTGCCGAAGAGTGGAAACCCAGAAGGAAAGAAGCTAAGGCCTAATACACGAGGCATGAGTAACAAAATCAGCAGCACTGAAGGAACGACCATTGCAGCTATCGTTAGGGTAAAACGTTTGCGCTTATCCCGCTTTGGGCCCACCCTGTCAGGGCCTGCCGGGCGCATACGCGCTGGAGCAGGAGCGGCCATGCGTTGCGACGGTAAGCGACGTCGTGGCGGGACGGCTAGTGGTATTTGCTCTGACACAAGCGGCAACGAGATAGGTTGGCTCTGGGGTTCGTCTATTGGATGCAGGTCCTCATGGTCTTTTTCCAAAGATGGGCTTTCAGTAGCAGCCAGGAAGGCACTGCGCAACTCAGCGACGTTGCGGAAACGATCCTCGGCACGCTTCGCCATAGCAGTACGCGCTACTTCGCCTAGTTCGACGGGAATGGAGGCATCGCGATTACACGGTGACGGAACCGGCTCATACAGGTGCATTTGGATCACCTTAATCTCGTCAGGGTCATCGTAAGGAAGCTCCCCGACCAACATCTGATAGAGCAGTACGCCCAATGCGTAGATGTCGGTTGCGACCGTAACAATGCCTCGCGTCTGCTCAGGGGCCATGTAGTATGGCGTGCCTGGTACCTGGTCCAGGGGAATGGATTTGCCTTCTTGTCCCAGGTGCGTTCGCTGTGGTGTGCTCGCCATACGTACCAGGCCAAAATCAGCCAGGTAGACATGGGGCGGTCGCTTGCGACGTGGCTCGAGCAAAACATTTGAGGATTTGATATCACGATGGATTAGCCCTTCATCGTGTGCATACTCTACCGCCTCTAGCAGTTGCAGGTAGATAGCTGTGATCTCGCTCAAATCCGGTAGAGTGCGGCTGAGGAAAGCGGTGAGGGTACCTCCATCAATGAAGGGCATCACAAGGTACAGGAGGCCTTGCTTTTCGCCAAACTCGATCAGTGGTAGGATGTGGGGGTGATGCAGCCGTGCAACTGTACGCGCTTCTCGTTCAAAGCGACGGCGCATATCACTGTCAGCAGCGTAATTACCGAGTATGACTTTGATGGCAACACGTCGGCCAAACGCGGTACGCTGCCTCCCCTCATAGACTGCTCCCATCCCGCCTACGCGGATGCGCCGGATGATATCGTAGTTTCCAAGCTGCTTGCCTTCCAGAGCCAGCATCATAGAGTCTTTCCTAGCCCCCACCAATGCCCAGCCCGACGGTCGGTGTAGCCTTTGGTGTGACCGTCGGAGACCCAGGCACGGTAGTTGGAACCGTCGGACTCCCCGACCCCGGCCCTGCTGTTGGAGTCGAAGGAGTCGTTCCTTGTAGCCCCGGCACGGTGAGTACGTCGATGGTAATCTGTGTCGTGTCTGTTGGCAGGGTCTTCCCATCGCCCCCGCTGAGTTGAATATCGACCCGGGCCACCCCCATTTGCTGCAAGAGCAAGGTCTGGGCAGCCTGCTTACTCTTACCCGCAATCAGTTTCGCCAACATCGCTTTCTGCGTATCACTGAACTGGTAGACCCAGATGCCTTCTGCGGTGACGAACAATTCAAGCGTTCCTTTGTTCGGATTGGTCAGGCTGAGCTGGGTGATGCCAGTCACCAGGTTGCCTGTCAACGCATAGCCAGGACCAGGGTCGGTGGCTGCCTGCTGCTTGAGCAAATTCGCCGCGATGGTCTGCACCCCTTGCAGATCGTAGACCTCACCGCTACATGTCACTTTGACCGTCACCGTGACACTCGAGGCTTGATCACCCGCTGCATGATCAGAGCTCACGTTGGGCGTGCATTGTGGCGTTTTGAGAAATCGTTCACCTGACTGTACCTGGGCCTGCAACGACTGTTGTGCTGCCGGCATAAGCGTCATCTTGATCGGGTTTACGATGCCATCAATGTCACTCTGCTGCACGAAGGCAAATGTCCGTGGGTCTTGTCCGCCGGAGAATGGCGTAAGATTCTTAGCAAAGATTGATCTACTAGAACAACAGGGCTGATTGATAGTGAGTGCATCAATATTCCCACTTGTCCCAACATTGGCTGCATGGGCCAGTGCCCTCGCTATACCAAAAGATGGAGGACTCGCAGGAGGAACATCCACAGCATAATCGGTAACCACCTGCACTCCACTAGCAAGGGTGAAAGTGGCTCCCGCACTTACTAACTGATCCACGGATGCGCCATTATAAAACGTGATTGTCCCTGTGGCCTGGACGCCAGGCGTGTGACCGATGCCGGTTGCAGTGGCCGTCTTGGATTGAGCCGGTGTGGTAGAGGTGAGCTGGCGGGCTTGTACCTGGCGCAGCGAGCTATCGGGATTGCCCGTCACGGCGAAGATCGTATAGGTATTCTTTAAGTCTTTGCTTGCTGGAGTGAGCGTGACGGTTGCAGAAGGCGTGAGGCTGGGGACAATATTAGGTAGGTTAATATGACTGAACACGCCTGGCGAGGCATAGGCAATGACACCACATGCGGCCACCAATGCGACCAGAAGCAACACAAGAGCGAATAACATACGCCGACGGATTGGAGGACGCGGTCCACCGGGATTACCCCCTGGGCCTGTGACGCTTCCCCGCGTTGGAGGCGTTGCCCCTGCTCTTACAGTGTGGGCAGAAGACCTACCTGCTGCCGCAGCAAGGCCTGCTGCACCCGCACCAACGGCGGTTATGTTGCCAGAGTTCACCCGCCTGGTTGTTGCCGTTGAACTCACAGGTGACATCTGTGGCACTTGTGGTTGTGCTGCAGGCACGGGTGTGATCGCCGGTATGACTATTTTGTCCGTCGTCCCACCCCGCGCTGAGGAAAGTGCGATGATCTTTGCTTTGGGATCATCCGCAGCAACAGACGAGGCAGCCGACGACTGCACTCCTATATTCTTCTCCGTGGGAGTGTCCTCTGAGACCGGCAGGGAGTTAGCGACGCTTTGCACTGCCTCATTGGGAACGGCTGGCGGAAGCGCGTCCGACTCATCCTGGGCGTTAGCCGAAGCAGACAGATCACCTCTACTAGCAGCAAGGATGCCCGAGTCTATAACCGTAGCGGCTCCTGTAACTGCTGTTCCGAGAAGAGCGCCTGAATCGTCTTTCGCATTGTCATTTTTGGTCGCTTCCTGCTGCGCTTGTGCTGAGGCTCCTGTTGTATTGGCAACAGGCTGCACCTGTCTTGGCCTGGTAGGATTGGTGGATGCAGCAGAAGAAGCGCCGGCAGGTTTCTGCCTGGATAGAGGAGACAGCCATCCTTTTCTAGTAACCACTGTGGACTGCTCACCCTCCCGCACGTCCTTCGCATAGTTCTCCAACGACGAAAAGACGGGGAAACGACGTTGGCGTGCCAATTCAGCAGGACCGGAACTGTCAGATGCCACAAAGACGATCTGTGCCCTGAGGCCACGTCGCATGTTCTTGAGGCCATCAAAATCTACTGGACGCTGAAACGCTTTGTTTTGGTCAGGCAACACAATAGCCACTTGCCTGCGACCAAGCTTTTCCTGCGTTAAAATGGCGGCCAATACACTTTGTCGGTCATCGTTGGGAGCTACGTAGATGATACCTATGTCTGTGCTGCGAGGGCTATTCACACCCGGCAAGTCCGAGCCATCGCCCTGTCTCATTGCTCTAATCCCCCTTCATTCCTTAGATAAAATAAAATATGGCATAGTATGACTAATGCTGTCATTCTACACCATTTGCTGGAAATCGAAAAGCACCTCTCAGGGTGATTTCAGTGTATTAGCACAACTATTCCGCGCCAGACTGGTACAAAAAACTATTTCTGTTCTTGCGCCTGGGCAGCAGGGATGATTGCCGGCACAGCTGAATTCCTGGATCAGCTTATTGAATGAAGCTACATCGGTCTCAATGAGCTCTCGCAACCGTTGAAGCTGTGTGCCAAGGCGAGCTGAGAACTCCTCGAAGACCTGGTGCGCCTGGCGCGTTGGCTCGGTATCTCCACTGGCAACCACGTTGGCGAGCACCGCGAATTTGGCGTTGAGTTGAATGGGAAAGTCCAACATATCCACCTGGTCCTTCGCCTTGGCCTGAAACAGCTCACCTTCGATAGCGGTGAGCTTCTCTTTGAGCGGCTTGCTAGCGGCTACTACAGTCTCGTGAGCATCGTGCCCTTCGGCGCGGCGCTCCCACTCCTCGACCTGCCGGCGAATGTCGCGAACTGTCTTGATCGTGTTGTGAGTCTCGGAGAGCTTGTCTCGGATCGTCAGCAGCAGTTCGAACTGCGCCTGCAACTCTTCCTGCGTAGTCGCTATGCGTGGGTCTTTGTGGATCTGAAACCCGGTGATAAAGGTCTGGTCTCCCACTTTGAGTTGGACCCGGTACGTTCCCGGAGGCGCGAAGGGACCTACCAGGAATTCTTCTGAATCCGGATACCCTTCAATTTTGATTGGATCAGCATAGCGCATGTTCCAGACGAAGCGGTTCGCGCCAGCTCCCTTTGGTACACGTGGCTCCTCTTTCTTGTCTTTCTTCTCCTTTCCATCGACTGCTATGCTTTCAGAGCCAGCCTGTTCCCCTTTCTTCTCCTCGCTCGAGAATGTTCTAATTTTTTCCCCTGCGACATTAAGGAAGGTCAGGGTCACTTCACCCTCCGGCTTCTCCTTCAGGTAGTAGTGCACAACGACACCATCGGGCGGGTTCTGTCCGGCATCGAGATATTTAGCCACTTTTTCGCCGGTGGGCTTCTCTATCTGACGATAGGCCAGAATGAATGTGCCGCTACCAGTGTAGCTTTTGCCAGGAGTCGGCTTATCGTGGTACCCGCCGCTGGACAGGAAGCGGTAGGTGGGACGTGGCGTGAACAGATGAACACTGGACTCACGCACCTCGTCATTCATCTGGCGCAGTGGCGAAATGTCATCGAGAATCCAGAAAGATCGCCCGTGCGTCGCCGCAACGAGATCGCCATCTTTGACGACGAGGTCATGTATGGGAACGGCGGGCAGATTCAACTTCAGCGTTTGCCAGTGCGCTCCATCGTCAAAGGAGACATAGACGCCTGTCTCCGTTCCGGCGAAGAGCAGCCCGCGTCGCTCCGGGTCCTCGCGGATTACTCGCGTGAAGTCATTGTCTGCAATGCCGGTAGTGATCTTCGTCCAGGTCTTGCCATAGTCGTGCGTCTTGTAAAGATACGGCTGGAAGTCGTCAAGCTTGTAGCGAGTCGCGGCAACGTAGGCGGTGGCTGGATCATGCGGCGAGGGCTCGATGATGCTGATGAGGGCCCACTCGGGCAACTCCTGGGGAGTCACATTCTCCCAGGTCTCCCCATTATCTCGCGAAATGTGGATCAGGCCGTCATCTGAACCCGCCCAGAAAAGCCCTCGCTCTCGCGGTGACTCGGCGAAGGCGAAGATAGTGCAGTAGTGCTCGGTACCTGTATTGTCCTTGGTGATGGGGCCACCCGAAAGTTCCAACTTACTCTTATCGTTGCGCGTGAGGTCAGGGCTGATCTCCTGCCAACTGCTCCCTTCATCCGTGGAACGGAAGACGTGGTTACCAGTCACGTACAACACGTTCGGATCGTGGGGAGAGAGCAGGATCGGGAACGTCCACTGGAAGCGGTATTTGACGTCTTTGGCCGCCCATCCCGAGCCATAGTCGGGCCAAACTGTGATATCGCGCAACTGTCCGGTGCGGTGATCGTAGCGCGTGAGATACCCCAGGTAGCTTCCGGCATAGACAATGTTCGGATCGTCGGGTCGTACCACGATGTAGCCGCTCTCGCCACCACCGATCTCGTAGTAGTCGGCCTGGGTGATGGCAGAGAGCCGCGAGCGGCTGGGCACGGTGATCGTGCTGTTGTCCTGCTGGGCGCCGTAGACGCGGTACGGCACCTGGTTGTCGGTCGTGACGTGGTAGAATTCGGCGGTGGGTTGGTTGTAGAGTGTGGACCAGGTCTCACCGCCGTTGAAGGTCACAGAGGCACCGCCATCATCTCCTAAAATCATACGCTGGGGATTGCGTGGATCAATCCAGAGGTCGTGGGTATCTCCATGAATCACAGCAACCCGTGAGAAGGTGCGCCCGCCATCAACCGACTTGAAGCAGCGTACATCGAGGACCCAGACGGTCTCCTGGTCCTGTGGGTCGGCATGAATGTGCTGGTAGTACCAGGGGCGCTTACGCAGGTCGGGTTCTTCGCAGAGCCGCTGCCATGTTTCGCCTCCATCATCGGAGCGGAAGACAGCGCCATCCTCGGCTTCGATAATGGCCCAGACGCGGTCGGCTCTGGCCCCTGAGACCGTGACGCCGATCTTGCCCACCATGCCAGTCGGCAGCCCTGGCTTGCGCGTAATCTCGGTCCAGGTGTCACCGCCATCGCTTGACTTGAAGAGACCGCAGCCCTCGCCGCCGCTCTGCAAAGCATTCGGCAGACGCCGCGCCCGCCAGAGAGCAGCGTAGAGGATGCGTGGGTTGTGCGGATCCATGGCGATATCGTGGGCACCAACGTCTTCGTTGCGGAACAGGATCTGCTCCCACGTCTTGCCGCCATCCTTCGAGCGATAGACTCCGCGTTCGTTATTCGGTCCGTGAGCATGCCCCAAGGCAGCGACGTACACCAGGTCAGGGTTCTGAGGATGGATGCGCACTTTGCCGATTTGGCGCGTATCGGCCAGACCCAGGTGCGTCCAGGTCTTGCCACCATCGGTTGACTTGTAGACTCCATCACCATGGGAGACGTTACCGCGAATGGTTGACTCGCCCATGCCGACGTAGATCACGTTGGGGTCCGAAGGCGCAACAGCAATTGCGCCGACCGAGGCTCGCTTGAAGAAGCCGTCGGAGATGTTCTCCCAGTAGACGCCGCCGTCGGTCGTCTTCCAGACGCCACCTCCTGTGGAGCCGAAGTAAAACACGAGGGGATTAGTCGGGTCACCTGCCACTGCCACAGAGCGGCCACCGCGATATGGGCCGATTGAGCGCCACTCAAGCGATGCCAATAGGGCTGGGTTGACGTCTCCTGCAAGCGTGGTGTTTTGCTCGTGCTGAGGATTATCATTTGATCGGGGTGTAGTATTCACGTGATGCTCTCCTATAAAAATATCAGCTTGTTTTCTCCCTTGCAGCAGGCCCGGTTGTGTGCGCCAGGGGCAGCATGAGGGTGACTGTTGTCCCGTAGTCAGGGATGCTCGTCAAGGTCAGAGTGCCGCCATGAGCCATGGCGATGCCTCGAGCGATGGAAAGTCCAAGACCCGTCCCTCCTGCCTGACGCGTGCGCGCCTTATCCACACGGTAGAAGCGTTCGCCCAGATGCGGCAGGTGCTCGCCTGCAATGCCGATCCCGGTGTCAGACACCTCAAGGATCGCCTGTCCTTGTTTCTTCTCCGTTCGCACTGTAACTTGGCCATCATGGCGATTGTATTTGATCGCGTTGTCGAGTAGCGCGAGTACTGCTTGTTCAAGCAGTGTTGGATCGCCAATCACCAATGCTGTATTGTTAGATTCCACCGTTATACTGATATTCATCTGGTCTGCCAGAGCTTGAATGCGCCGCGCTCCCTCGCGGGCCACATCAGCAAGATCTACCACTTCATACTCACGATGGGAGGGTAGCTGATCCAGGCGGGCGAGCGTCAGCATGTTGGTCGAGAGAAGTGCCATGCGGTTCGCTTCAGCAACGATGTCTTCTAGCAGCACCGCGTCTTCCGCTGCCAGATGTTCACGACCGCGCAGCAGGACCTCGGCATCAGCACGTAACAAGGTCAGCGGCGTGCGGAGTTCATGCGAAGCATCGCCGATAAAGCGCTGTTGGTGTGCCCAGGCCAGCCGCGCTGGTGCCAACGCGCGGTCGGCAAGGAACAACCCACCCAGTCCCGCCCCTAGCAGTGCCACTCCTCCAACAACAAGCAAGAGCGTAAGCAGCAAAGAAAGAGCACTTTCCTGCGCCTTGATTGACTCGCCAATCAGCACCACCCCCATATTTCCGTTTCCCGTTGGGCTTGGTACCACCAGGGCAAAGCGATAGATTGACCCAACGTTGCCTCCTCCATCGACAATATCGCTAGCCCTGCCCATCTGTAAGGCAGCCTTCGCCACACTATTGTTAAGGAAGGCCGGTGGGTACTGCGCGGAATTTCCGTATGGCAGCAAGGAACCGCTCTGGTCAAAACAAGCAACCATCTCCGGCATAGGTCCCTCCTGGCCAGAACCCGCAGGAGGAGCAAATCGATTTGGCGGGATGAATGGCGAGCAAGCGCGCTCAGGCGAGATCCTGAGCCATTGCCCCACGTGCCCATAGGCATGCATGGCAGCATCGGCACCAACGGGAGCAAGGAGGAAGTGTTGAACACTGAAATAGAGAGCTACACTGAATAGCACCAGTGCAGTGCCCAACACTCCGCAGTACCAGAGCGTCAGGCGAATACGCAACCCCTGAAACAGCGCCGCCCCAGGTTCCTTTGAGGTGCGACCCTCCCTACGGTGCAGGGACCACCAGGCGAATCGGCTCCTGTTCATGCTGCTGCTCCTTTGGTGCTGTCCACAGTGCAAACTCTCTAGCCGTTAACTCGATTATACCCCATGGGAATCGATGTTTGTCAGCCTCTACTCAATTGAACTCGTCGATCATCAATCAATAAGAGGATGATAAGCGTAAGTTCTATTGGCTTATCAATATATGCAAGCAGGATCCAATGACCATTGGTAATCAAAAACCACGCGAAAATGGTAATGGCTGTATAGAAGATCAAAATCCAGCGAATTACCCGCTGATACCTCACGAGAGCAGGGAGATAGAGTGCTCCGGCCAGGATGATGTAGCCAAAGAAGTTGAGATAGAACAGCACCGGGAGTGCAGTAAACACAAGTTGCATCAGCGGTGAAGGACCCCCAAACGAGCCAGGTGGGGGACCCGGAAAATGACCAGGCGGGCGGCCTGGAAAATGGCCAGGACGCGGACCTGCCAGGAAAGTCATCAAGAGGCCACGATAGAGGTGGACCAATCCGGTCACCAAAGCAAGCAGCAGGATTGCAATTTGTAGTGGATCAAGAAGTGGAATCGTTCGGCGCAACGATATTTCACTCATTGCTATACGGTCTCCTTTCTGTTATTTACATTTGGAACATCATATCGACGTTTCAACTTGCTCTAGGGTAACTTCCCTTTATTGGATTCTTATGAGAAGTATATTAGAATCTTCTCATGAAATTATGACGTTTGAGGTATTAACGGCAGAATACCTGCCTGGATAGCATCCCTCCTGACGACGTCAGTTTTGATGATGGCGCTGGTTCCGGTGCGCCAAATGTGGGGTCAACTCAGGCGATAATGATGCATCTCGCGCTCCTGGCGCCTCCTGCTTAATTAGCGGTACACGCTGAGGTCGTTTCGCACCGCGCTCCATCTCCTTGAGCACGCCCACCACATAAGGTTCGACATCCACCTGCATTGTATGGCGTGGCGAGTTACCGTAACGTTTACGCATCTCCTCACGTTCGCGCTGGATATCTTGCATCATCTCCTCAGGAGAAGGCAACGCATATTTGCCCAGCAGGTACCTGCTGACCCACTTGCTCTGTAACTCAGCAAGCGGCATGATTGCCCCAAGCGGTTGCAGCAGGCCAATAAAGAACAGGTCGGGATACCGCGGATGGAAGACGCGCCGGAACACGGGCAAATCGTTATTTTTCGCCACGATGTGCTCAGGCCGGAAGAATGGGAACGTCACCTTATAGCCCGTGCAGTAGATGATGCAGTCTACCAGCTCGCGGCTGCCATCGGTGAAGATAACGCCATCGCCATCAAGTCGCTGGATATTAGGCTTGGGCTTGATGCAGCCATGCGTAATGCGATTGAGAATCTCCGAACTGACCGTGGGGTGAGCGTGCAGAATCGGATAGTCGGGTTCGGGCAGACCAAAGTCACTGAGCTTACCAACTTGCAGCCGTATGACCGGTCCAAACAATTTGCGCTGCCACGCCCATGGGATGAACTTAGGCATGGCCTGCTGGTCGAGCGGCCTGCCAAGGATGAATTTGGGGATGATATGGAAACCCCGTCGCACCGCAAGATAGGTAATCGCTGAGACACGCGACGTTTCGACAGCAATATCCATCGCCGAGTTGCCAAATCCCAGCACCAAAACTTGCTTGTCCACATACGCATTGGGCGTCTTATAGTAGTGACTATGGATGACCGACCCATCAAAATGGCCTTCAAAGGGAGGCTCCGGCCAGCGTGGATCCCAGTGGTGGCCGTTGGCTACTAACAGAGCACGGTATCGATGCGCGGAACCATCATGCAGGGTAATCTCCCATCCACCGTTCTCCAGAGGTATGGCGCTGGTGACAGTGGTATTAAAACGGATGTACTGCTTGACGTTGAAATGCTCTACATAATTGTTGAAATATTCGGCGATCTGTGTATGATGTGGGAAAATCGGGTAATGGTCAGGCATTGGGTAATCTGAGAACTGCATACGCGGCTTTGATGTGTTGATGAAGAGTGACTTGTAGGCGCTCGACATTCCATTTCGATTTTCATATACCCAGTTGCCACCAACACGGTCGCCTGCCTCATAGCAGTCGAAAGGGATGCCCCGCTCCTTAAGCGTCTTGGCAGCAGTGATGCCGGATGATCCAGCCCCAATGATACAAACGTGATTAGGCATGTCAGCCATAATGTTCTCCTCTTCCCAAGTCTGCGGATACCACAAGCAACAATAATGTCGCTTTAAGGTTATACTACCTCAAAAGAAAAGTTTTGTGTAGTTGGCCCATACTATCTAAGCTGCTCTATGTAGAGCGGATTTCTTCCTCTTGCAGGCGCACCTGTCGGAAGAGCAGCCAGAGCGAACAGTCATACGCCGCTTTCAGGATTCCAGCAAGGATGAACGGTAACCCAAACACCAGCAGTGATCCCTGAAGAAGTATGCCCGAAAGGGCCGGACTGCTTGCAGAACCGATGCTACGCGCTAACGAGGTCACGCTGGCCGCTGCAATCCGCTCGCCAGGTGACACGAGCTCCATAGTGTAGGCCTGCCGAGTAGGAACATCCATCTGCGAGAGTGCCTGGCGCAAGAGCAGCAGCATAGCGGCCAGGGGAAACGTCGGCGCAATGGGGACCAGGAGCAAGATGACATTCGAGGGCAGATGGGTGAACACCATCGTATTGAGCAGGCCGAAACGCCGGGCAAGTGGCGCAGCTGCCAGGAACGAGAGCGCCGAGAGGAGATTTGCTCCAAAGAACAGGGCGGAGAGCGTCGTGAGCTGAACACCAAAGCGCAGGTGAAAGAAGAGCACCATCAGGCTCTGCACCACCAGTCCTCCTGCCAGTGCATCAACGCCAAAAAGCGCCGTCAATCGCAACACGACGCCTCGCGAGCGTCCCAAAGGCGGGACTAGTCGAGGCCCGAGGCGCTGTGCCTGAACAGAAGCACGCGTAGAAACCTCCACTTGCTGTGAGAGCAGCGCGGACAGACCGGCCACGATGAGCGCCAATACTGCGTACACACCGAACAGGAGACGTATTCCAGAGGCAAAGGAGAGGCCGAGACGAGTAAGCAGGTCGGGAATGCCTGCCGCCAGGGCTCCTGCTGCCACGCTCAGCGAGGCAACCAGATTGTAGCGGGCGAAGAGGACCGTGCGGCGCTCAGGAGCAGTCACCTGTACAATCATCGCCTGATCGATGGGGAGAAAAGGAGCCGTCTCGGAAGCCGAGGTGCCCAGCGTCCCGAAGAACGCAGCCAACAGTAGCACTGCATAGCTCGTGGCGAGGGCAAAGACAACGCCTGTCCCCGCCATGAGCAGTGCGAGCAGCGCCAGCACGGGCCGTCGACCCCAGGTGTCGGTAACCAGACCGATTACATAGGTTCCGACGAAATCGCCGACGAGTGACACCGTGATCAGCGTGCCGATAGCCACAGGTGGGAAGCCCTCACTGGCCAGAGCCACGCCCAAGAGTACAGCGAGCAACCCATAAGCCAGGGAGCGCATTCCGCGCATTACTAGAATCAGTCGGGCATCTCTTTGCTGGTCTCGTTCCACTCTGGCGGACGTCACTGTGTGGGCCTGCTCTGTTCCCCGGTACGATCCCACGGATTGAAGCTCCCAGTGTCCAACTGAGATGCGGCTGCTTTGAACGCACCATCGGGTCTGCCCTGACGGACCATCTCCTGGCAGTAGGCGTAGAGGGCGTCATAGACAATCCACTCGGCAGCGTTCTGCTCATGGTCATCCTTGAAACCCAGGTGACGGAACCCCTCTGCAATCGCCTCCAACCCTTCGCCTTCCGGCTGGTGCCAGAGCGTATTGTCGGTATCGGCACCGTTGACGATCTTGCCGAGTAACACAAGAGCTGAGTCTTCTGTGAGGTTATATTTCTTGAGGATGGCCTCAAACGAGCATTCCTTGCCGTGATGTCCCAGTTCGACCCCTTTCACATCATAAGGAATGGCTCCCTCTCGTTCAGCCACTTCCATCACCCGGTCATTAGGCACAAACAGGAACTCCGCATCCTTGTCCACAAATTTCTTGATCAGCCAGGGACAGGCTACGCGATCGACTTTGACGTGTTCGCGTGTAATCCATTTCATGAGGCAAACCCTCCTCTTGCACTCATCAGTTGCATGCACACCCGTTGGCCGAGTTCGGAGTGGAAGTAGTCCTGCACCCGTACCTGCTGGTACTTGCGCGAGAGCGCGACCAGGTCGGGCTCCTCCTGCGAGAGATCCTCCAGAATTTCCTGGTAGGTCTCGTCCACATGTGCTTGAAACTGTTGGATCAGCGCCTCTGCCTGGCCGTTCAGCAACAAATGGGCTACCCACAGATGCGCTTCTCCACCAAGCTCGCCGATCTCCACGGCCAGCCATTGGAACTGCTCGCGCGTCCAGGGAGTAGCAGGCAGCACCCAGACGGCATCGTGCAGCAGTAGTGCTCCCAGCCGTTTCAATTTACGCCAGACCATTGCGCGACTGGCAGTCGGCTCGCGCGGAATTTTGTAGTCAAGCAGCACCCAGGAAGGGCCGTTCGGCGGTTCCACGGGCATCCCTCCTATTGGTGAAGGAACGAGTACATGATCATCCCATGCGAAATACAACAATGGTTACACTAATAAATAACTATAGTTATATTCTATCCGAACCGGAACAAAAAGGCAAGGTCTCATAGGAGCAGAGTCTCCAATCTCTAGGGTGAAACGAGAGAGGAATGGAAGGATTCGTACGGGCGTGATTCATCACGCCCCGTTCCCTTGTAGAGCGGCTCGCGGGGCGTGATGAATCACGCCCGTACGAATGGCTTTCACCCGCAATGATGGGGACCTTGGAGCATGTTATCTCTTTGTGAAGGCTATCATGAAGACTCTATCTTTGCACTTTTTTGGAACGCCAGGGTTAGGAGACCAATTATGCAACAACTTTGTGCTCAAATGGCCTCAAGATGACCTTCTTGATGCCACCTGGTGTCCTTTCTTTCAAGCTCACTTTAGAAAAGTGCAAAGATAGAGATGAAGAAATGCGAGAGTAGTTTTGTGATATCATAAACTATATTCAGCTGTCACAATAATTGCCTAAGGATCAAGCATGGACACAGCACAAATTTCCTCTTTGAACTTAGAGACATCGTCTACTCCTTCTACGCAAGCTGAAGCTGAGCGCCTACTAACCTCGCGGCGCATTGAACTGTCCGACCCTGCCGAAGCAGTGGAGTTCTTTTACCAGCAAGGGTGGACGGACGGCCTACCGGTTGTGCCACCCACTCCAGAAAAAGTGAGCGAATTTCTAGAGTACGCAGGCAAACTCCCTGGTGACATCTTGGGGATGATCCCGGCTCGCAACCGCGTTATCACGGCTGAGAAAGTCGCCATCAACGCCGTCATGGCAGGCTGTCTGCCCAGCTACATGCCCGTCATTATCACCGCCATTGAGGCCATGTGCCAGGAAGAGTTCAACCTGCATGGTATTTCGGCCACCACTGGCGGCACTGCCCCTCTGTTGATTGTAAACGGCCCGATTGCCCAACAACTCAACATCAACAGCGGCGTCAATTGCTTCGGACCAGGCGTTCGAGCCAATGCCACCATTGGACGAGCTATTCGGCTGATCCTGCTGAACGTTGCCGGGTCTATCCCTGGTGTCCTGGACAAAGCTTGCCTTGGCCATCCCGGCAAGTACAGCTACTGCATCGCTGAAGACGAGGCCGGCAATCCCTGGGGACCGCTCAGCGTCGATCGTGGTATTCCCCCTGATCCCGATATCAGCGCCGTCACCGTCTTTGCAGGTGAGTCACCCCACTTCGTCAACAACCAGGCTGGTGGCTCGGGTGAGCGTATCATTGGCTCCATTGCCAACACCATGATGGGAACACTCTACCGGGGCGGAAACTGGCTGCTCGTACTCTGCCCAGAGCATGTCACGGTCTTCAAACAAGAAGGCTGGACCAAGGCACAGATTCGTGAGGCCGTCTATAAGCGAGCAGTGCGCTCATTAGCAGACTTTAAACGTCTCAATGGCCTGCCCGACAACGCGATCCAGCTAGAGGATGAGAAGACTATCCAACGCAACATCGATACCCCGGACGACCTGCTCATCGTCACCGCTGGCGGCAAGGCCGGCGGATTCTCAGCCGTCATCCCGCCGTGGGCAGCAGGTGCAGATACACGTCCTGTCACCAGAGCCATCGGCGTGTGCATTGATTGCGACTAATTTCAGTACCCGTAGCTCCCCGATTTATCGTGGGAGTCGTGAAAGGACATTGCTCCTGCCGCCCCAGCAGGGAAAGTATACACGCCAAACCCTAAAAGGTCAAAGTGAAAATACACTAAGGAGACCATCCATGACAGACAAATTCATTGTCCTCGACCCCACGCTTGAGGTCGAGACTCCCCGCGTAGAGCGGGCTCCGCGCCCATCACAGATTCACACCATCGGACTGCTGGACAACGGCAAGCAGAACTCGGATAAACTTTTGCAGAAGCTCGCCGACATGCTGGTAGCACAGCAGCCTGCTCTGAAGATCAACTACTATCGCAAGCCCGGTGCATACCGACCCGCCCCGGCAGCCTTGCTTGACAAGGTCGCAGCCGAGTGCGATGCCGCGCTCGTCGGCATCGGTGATTGAGGGTCATGCAGTTCGTGCAGTGTGTACGACGGACTCATGATCGAGCAGCGCGGCAAGGCGGTAGCAGTAATCTGCACCGAACAATTCGCCACCTCGGCGCGCATTACCGCCCAGACCTTTGGTATGGCCGGTTACCCCTTCGCAGAGATTCTGCACCCAATTGGCCGCGTCAGCGAGAAGGAACTTTCCGAACGAGCCGAGGTCGCCTTCCCGCAAGTCTTAGCTATTCTTGAACGGAATTAAGCGGCGTCCTGTTCAACTTGCCGCCACAAACCAACCAGGAGGAGGCTGCTGCCGAATTGCGTTCTGCTTTCGGCACAACTGCATGAGTTCTCCTGACCATTTTACACCTTATGGTGCTGGTTTTGAGCCCACAGTCGCAATCAATCCCGCTAGCAACGCCGTGCGTGGTGCAACACTGTTCGCCATCAAATACTCCTGCGGGCTATGGTCCAGCCCACCGATAGGCCCCAGACCATCCAGCACAGGCACCCCATAACTAGAAGCAAAGGTCCCATCCGAGGAGCCGCCCGTCAGCACATGATTCAGAGAAAAGCCCAACATGCCAGCGATCTCCTGCGCGTGCCGTGCCAGTTGCAAACTCTCAGGCGTGCGTACCATCGGCATCTTGAAATCCGGTTCGGCCTCCAGCGTCAATTCCACATCTGCTATGAGCTTTTGCCCCATCATTTCGCGCCAGCGCGCCTCTGTAGCAGTCTTGTCCTCCATGCTTAAAAAGCGCAGATCAAAGCGAGCCTGTGCAAAGTCGGGCACCACATTCGGCAGCGTACCACCAGAGACAACGCCTGCATTGACTGTAATACCCTCACGCCAACCATTCAGACTCACAAATTGCAACACCTGGTGAGCCAATTCCACAATCGCATTGCGCCCCTTCTCAGGCTCAACACCCGCGTGAGCGGAACGCCCACGAGCAGTGAGGATATACCAATCAGAACCTTTTCTCGCGCTCACAATATCCCCATTTGCACGCGCCGCCTCCAGCACCAGCGCACCCTGGCAGTTCTGACACACCTGTCGCATCGTCTCCTTGCAATGCCGTTCGCCGATTTCTTCATCGGACACACACAGAAAACGCAACTCCCCGAAAGGTCGACTCTCCATCGCCAGCATCGCCTCGACCGCATAGACGGCAGAGAGGATGCAGCCCTTCATATCACTCACTCCAGGCCCATACATCGTGTCACCCTCAACGCGCAATGGGCGGGCAGCCGCCGTGCCAACGGGGTAGACGGTATCGATATGACCCAGCAGCAGCACATTGCCACTGCCGTCACCTTTTATCACTCCGAGCAGGTCATTGCCCCATTTCTCGTTTTCGATGATAGTCACATCCATGCCCAGATTGCGCATCCGCGTCGCCAACCATTCAGCCATCGCGTCCAGTCCTGGCTTATGATAACTATCCGAGTCAATAGCACAAAGAACACGCAATTCTTCAATATACTGTGGCAATCGTGGCTGCACGTATGCCTCCACGCCTGACACAAGTGATTGTAAGTTCATAAATTCTCTTACTCCTAATATCTCGCCCTTAGCATGATGCAGAACAGGTTTTACTCCTGGGTGGTATAATCTACTGCCCTCTTAGTTTACCACTTTCTTCTTTACAACGTTCTTAACACCACAGAGTATTTTGGGATAGGAGGAAGAGCATGGAACTGAACTGGAAGCAACGACATTTTACCGAAGGTTCACTAAATGCTTCCAGTGAATAGTTGCGGAATGAGCTTTGCCTACTATACCTCGGAACCAAATGACAAGGGCGTTCCGAGATGGTCATTCCGCAAGTTCAATGTGGAAGCATATAGCTCTCACAACCATAGATGCACATGCGGCAGGTGAGCCGTTACATTAAAAGCTAAGATAGCGGTCGCACTACACGATGAATTAGGGCGAGTGCCGACACAGAAAGAAATCAACCAGGTGTTTCTACTAGCAAGAGTCATGTATAAAGCAGTGCTTGGGTTACACTTCCAACGACAGCAACAGAAGAAAAACGGCCAGCTTGCTATTTTCTAATCTGAATTCCTGTACACTATGAATATATGCTCATCGGTTATGCACGAGTCTCGACCCAAGACCAAACACTCCATCTCCAAAAAGATGTGTTAGAGAAAATAGGCTGTAGCAAAATCTTCACCGATACCGCAAGCGGGGCAACAATTGAGAGAAAAGGACTGGATGAAGCACTGAACTATGTCCGAGAAGGTGATACCCTCGTTGTGTGGCGACTGGATCGGCTCGGACGTTCCCTAAAACATCTCATTGAACCCATCACCAATCTCAACAATAGGGAAATTGGCTTCAAAAGTAGCACGGAAAATATTGACACGACAACCAGTGGGGGAAAACTGATCTTTCATATCTTTGGGGCACTCGCTGAGTTTGAGCGGGATATAATCAGAGAACGCACCAATGCAGGGTTACAAGCTGCCAGGGCAAGAGGTCGTAAGGGGGGGAGACCGAAATCACTCACCGGCAAAAAGGTAGCTATGGCGCAAGAACTTTACGAGAACAAAAACAATTCCATAGATGAGATTTGCAAGTCCTTGAATATCTCAAGAGCTACCTTATGCCGCTATATTAAGATAAAATAGATGGTGAATTACGTGGCCGCCTGTGACAGCAATGGTACCCCATGGAGTAGCAATCTCAAAAGGAAGATGCCATGATGAAACTCATCTCTTGGAATGTGAATGCACGCGTGAAAGATGGACCGAAGCAAGTGAAGGCTTTGAGCCAACAAAAGCCTCATGTAGTGGCCCTCCAGGATGTCAGGATTGCTGCTGTGGCACAGTACGAACGGGCTTTTGCTGAAATTGGCCTGCGCTATGTCCTCCACACGTTTCAAGATACTTCTGATGGATCAACTCCTACTTGCGTTCTGATTGCGAGTTGCTTTGAGCTTGAGCGACTTCCTCTCCTCCTCTCATCAACGCTCTGGCCGGAAGGGCATTGGTCACCCAATCCAGAGAAAATGATGAAGCATTGGGCCAAGCGAACGCTGTTTGTAACGTTCCAGAGTCCTTGGGGAAAGATAGACCTCTACAACGCTTACATCACTCCGGCTAACCATAGAGAGAACTCGTCTGCGGGTCGTAAAAAGTATCCGTGGATCAAATGGGATTTGCTCTCCGGCATTTATCATGCGCTTGCCATTCCCACTGACCGACTTCGTATTCTGTGTGGCGACTTCAATACTCCACAGGAAGAAAAACCGACAGGGGAGATTATTACCTGGGGATATGACTATGACAAAAAGAAGGGAAGCTATCGGCTGACCAGACCAGATCAAGACAAGGTCGAACGGCGTGTTCTCCAGGGTCTCGCTGCTTACAATCTGCCCGATGTGTATCGCCTCTTTCACGGATATAGAAAGGGCGAATCAGAAAAGGTATGCATTTGGAGAACGTATCGCTATGACCATATCTTTGCCTCTCAGGCATTGTCTGCATAGAGCATAGCTTACCTGTACACACTCCAGGAGCATCGATTGAGTGATCATGTGCCCATTGAAGCCGTTTTTGCTGCCGAAACAGTTTCTTAAGAGGGTGAAATTGCCCACCGATACGTCCGAGACTATCACACGCAGTCAGGCGAGACGAAATCAGACATTCAAGGGGGCCGACAGCCATTCGTAACGGACTGGGATATCGTCGGGGGTTACAGTCCTATCATCGTCAGGTTAGTCAGTCCCTTCTCTCTTTCAGGTATGCTCGCCCTTTGTCTGTGAAGGAAAAGACTCCTTTGTTTGATACAATCAGTCCACGCACTTTCAATTGCCAAAGTGCGATAGCAGTTTTGCCTGCCCATACAGGTCACGTGCGATCTGTACAACCAATAGGTGCATACTCTTGTCCTGACTCACCATTATGCAAGAGTACATAGTCTGCTGGCAGCAGAATATCCTTCACAAGTGGTTCTACCTGTTCGATGATTTGGTGTCTCCTGCCACTTCCCCCAAGCAGTGCAAGTGCCTGGAGTGCATAGTCCATGAGGGTGCCTACAGTGGTCTCAGGGTCGGTGATTTTTCTTTTTGTCATACTTCTCAGTCTCTCTTTCTGGGGCAGTACCAGCGCTGCTGCAATGAAGTGCCGATCTTGGGCATGAATGGCTTTGATACATTCTTTCTCTGCACGCTCTATATCCTGCTGGATGGCAATAAATGCGTCACAAGCTTCATCAGCAAAGCTCTTGAGCATCTGCAACTGCATTACTGTCTCAAGATCGCTTTTCAGCGTAAGGAACGTAGCGGTACACTGGTTTAGAGAAATCAATGCAAGTGGCCCTGGATCAGCAAATCCAGTATTGCTTGCTCCCCCAAGAGAGGTTCTTTTGTAACCGGGAATGTCCAGATCAGGACTTCCAATATCAAAAAGAAGACCTTTTGAATTGGCATGTACACCGTGGCTTGCCATCTTGTACTACCCCAAGTTCGTTCTTTCCTCTTTTGAACCTTGTCTTAGCGTATAAATTCACACGAATCGGGATGATCCCCTTTTCACACCGCGGGATTGACTAACTTTATTGGACTAAAAAACAACGCACCATCTGTTCCCCTCAGAAGGTGCGCAGCCAGTGCGCGAGACGCTCAAGCTTGCGCTCCAACAGCTCTGCTGAATGAAAACTATCAACTTCATTTGAACCTTGTCTTAGCAATAACTCCCACTATGGCTATCGCAAGCAGACCAACAAGACCAACAAGCAAAATGTGCGATTGTAATAATTGAGCAACTCCTCCGTTGGCAATAACTTCCACTGTGGCTATCGTGATCAGACCAATTAGACCAACAAGCATTCCACGCCAGGAAAATGATGAAAATCGTCTTGCTTGCGGTGGAGGTGGAGGAAGATATGAAGGAGCAACTTCGGACTGCGGTTGTGATGTCTGAGGGTACGGTGTATATGATGAATTCGCATATGTTGGAGATGAGCCGTATTGCTGCTGAGAAGGCGTTGTCAAGGCCGGTGTCTGACGAGAAGATACATTGGCAGGAGCTGACCCATACGAATAAGGATTGATGTTTTGCATAGGATAGGATCCCTCTGCTAAAGCTTGAGCAAACGCAATCACGCTAGGAAAACGCTCCTCAGGATTCTTGGCAAGAGCCTTTGTAAGGACAAGTTCAACAGCAGGAGGAATGAGAGGTATTCTGTTACGCAATGGGGATGGGGCAGCAATAGTGTGCTGAAAAATAACTTCCATCGCAGTCCCTTCGAAGAGAGGTTTCCCAGCCAGCCATTCATAGATGACAACAGCCAGCGCGTACTGGTCGCTAGCAGGAACCGATTTTCCGCTAATTTGTTCAGGGGCAATATACCGTGGAGTACCAGCCGCGAAAGTTTCTTCGGCATCTATCGACTGAACAATACCAAAACTTCCCAACAAAATCTCATTATTTCGCCCCACTAGCATCGCATTTGGTTTAACGTTACGGTGTACTAACTTTTCGTTATGCATGTACTGTAATGCAGCAGCAACTTGGTTGACATAAAATATCACAGTTTCGAGAGGAACTAGAGTCCCGGCGGGATGACGCTCAAGAAGTGTACCGTTAGGCGCATAGTCCATGACGATGAAAGGGATGTCACCTTCTACACCAAAATCCAGAATTCGGACAATGTTAGGATGGCGAAGATTAGATAAGATTCTGACTTCGTCGATGAATCGTCTGAAATCTTCATTCCCTACTTGTTGCTTTAGCACTTTGACAGCAGCTGACGTCCCCAGACGAACATGTTCTCCAAGGTAAACCTGGGCAAACCCACCTCGAGCTAAATACCGGATGAGCCTATAGTTTCCGATCTGTTGTCCTATCATATCTGCCATGATGTTTTCTCCCTTGCTGGAAGCTAAACCTTGAAGCGTTCTCCGAGTACATGTTGATATAACTTTTCAATTAATGGTTACGCTCAACCCACGTGCTAAAGATGGGAGCGGTGATCTGATACTGATCTCCGACATTAAGCAACAGATCTCGCTTCTGCAATGTCTGCAAGGTTTGACGAAGGGTAAATGTATCTAAGCTGCTTTGTTCAGAGAGCTGCTGAAATGTGCCTTTGCCCATTCTCTCCAGCGCAAACAAGCAAATGCGCTGCTCTTTTTCTGTACGCTGCCACAAATCGCGAAAGTACGTATCCCACCAGTTTTCCAAAACCTTTTGTGTGGCTATCTCCACATGTTGAAATTCAGCATGATCCAGCCTGTTGACATTTAAATGCTCGATCAGCTTGGAACAGATCGCTTGTATGAGAAATGGATGACAGCCGGTGATGCGAATGATCTCCCGGGCAACATCTTCTCCAAACACCTGCCTGCCTGGAAAGCCCTCTTGTGGGTCGATAATGAGTTGATAGGCTTCATCCGGCTGTAAGAAACTGATTTTAAGAGCCTGAGCATTCACAAAATATGTTGACCAGTTGGTGTCCGTTTCGAGACCCATTTCGCTGATGCTGCGAACTCCACTGAACAGCAAAGCCAACCGGGGATAGTGTTCGATGGTGTAACGAAACCAATCAAGAAGCAATGGAACATTCATCAATTTTGCCTGCTGGGTTTCTTCTAGCTTTTCAAACTCGTCGAAAGCTAGCAAGAGTAGCCGATTATACTGCTCCAAAGTACGCACAAGATCTTCGATCCAAACATTGAAAGGAAGGTAAATGGCTGCCTCGTTATCACGTCCAAAGTTGCTCAAAGAAACTATATCTAACTGCTTGACTGCTATACCCCTCACTTGTAAGATTTTGTGGATTTCTTTCGCGACGCTACCCAGAAAAGCCGCAGTACTTGAGCAAATGCCCGGTTTCAGCAAGTCATAAGTAATGGGAATATAACGAGCGCCCAATAATCGAGGTAATTGCTTGAGCGTACTACTTTTTCCCATACGCCGCTCCCCATTCAAGAAAAATGTGGGATGGCTCCCTTTCTTTCTCAGCGAGTTTTCCACGATGTGTACAAGGTCACGGCGGCCCACAAACGGACTTTGCTCATTGGCTTCTCCCGGACTAAACGGGTTGTCAATTTGACCAATCTCCAGGGGAATTTGCGTCAGTTGCGCCTGTTCGTCCTGAGCGGCTTTGAGCCATTTGTCGCTCACTGTTCTCAATCGTTGAAGTAACCTGGCCTCGCCAAAGGCAATGTTGAGATTGATCTTGTTCAGGTTATCGATCATATCCTCCAGCGCCTTGCGTCGGCTTGGTCGATCAAGCGGACTACAGTAACGCGCCGCGTCAAAACTGGCATCGCTGAGATGCGCAAAAGTGGTCGTCCATTGTGGCACGACCTGCCTCACATCTTCGGAAAGTATCTCGGCAAGTCGATAAGATGCCTCAGCGATATCTTTTAGCGTGTTACATACTTCCAATTCGTGAATGGCTATTTCCAACAGAGCGATCCGCGCTGCACCAATCTGCTGAGGTCTCTGAGTGACAATAAAGACAATTTCCTTTATTGCTAGAGCAGAATTTTCTCTCACAGCTACATGCAGAGTAGATGCTAGGCGCGGCAAGGGCAAAAATATACGTTCATCCCAATACAATGATGAATGGTGCAGGTATGTAAAGACATTCTTAGGCTTTTTCCGGCTCTGCCTGTATGTTCTCAATAACGAGAGGGCGCTTACTGGATAGAGCGGTAGACGATAGTACCCGATCAGATACACGAAGAAAAATGTGAAAGCTATTTCAAACATTCCTACATGATCTTTTGTGTTGTCCGCAAGAATTGATGCGGCGCCTCCAACAATGCCGCCAATGATCCCACCTGGAATGCCCCAGATATTGCCGCCGATGATGCCTCCCAACAAGCTCAGTGCTACAGCTACAGTAATGCCGCTTACGGTTCCCTTGGGAACCGTAATGAGAAGACCTCCGGTTATACCTAGAGCTATGCCCAATGCAAGACCCAGCCGAATGTTTCCTATGGCCCCGCTCACTATCCCCCATCCAACGCCTAACGCCGTCGTCCATACTGTGGTAATCAAGAAATCAGCCAGAGCCACTCGAATCTTCTGGTGGATAATAACGTTGTAAATGATGATCTGCAAGACCAATGCCAGCGGATAATCAATGATGAAAAGCAGCAGCACAAATCGGAACATCGAATTTATACGCTTTGCAAACTCTCCCGGTTCAAATTCGTTGGCGAATCTGGCAGGTTGGAAGAAACAGTAAAAAATCTGTGTGGCAGGTTGAATAATGAGATACCGCCATGTCAAAGTGAGAGATCTCATTTGCTGCCTGCCTTTACTGCCGCTTGATAAGCCTCATCTATTCGCTTTTGGAAATCGCGCCAATATCCTTGCCTTTCGGGTTGGTAATGTGTCGCATCTTTTTTAGCAGCGATCTTATCTTCTGCCAGCAGTTTTCCTACCAGTTGCAAGCGAAGAGGAGGCCATTGAAGCTCATCTTGTGCATACTCAAGTAAATAACGGCACTCCTGATCTGTGAAACCTGCCTGTTTACCTTTGGAAGTAGCGAAATTTTCGGCATCTTGAGCATTGAAGGGTTTGAGCGTAAGCTGCTCAAATATATTGAAAAAAGGACTGGTTTTGACCTGTTCACTCACAATATCGATCAATGGACTCTTACTGGCCGTTACCAGCGTGAGGCCGGTTTGCGTTATAGCACGCAAACCGGTAAAAAAATCGGCATCAAAATCTTGCCCGCCAACCAGACTTTCAAATTCATCTATGCAAAGAATAGGCATTTGATTGTTCGCATGAGAACTCTCAACAGCCGCTTCCAGTTCTTTCAAGCCCAGAGCAGAGACATTGGCGGTGACAACAGGAACGTTGAGAGCTTGCAGTGCTTTCGCTGTAAATCCTGCCATCGTTTTACATGTTGGGAGTGAAGCATCCACATAGCCAACATGAAAAGAAGCATCTAATTGCAGGGGAGCAACTAATTTCAGATAAGTCATCAACCAGGTTTTACCAATTCTGCGCGGTCCCACAATCGAAGTCGAGTTGCCGTTTCGAGCGCGATGGATCAGTGTGGCGCGCTCCATCGCTCGTCCAAAATACTCTCCTGGATTGGATAAACGCTCGTTAAAGTGAAATGGTATTGAGTCAGAATCATCAGGAGTATGGTCATCATTTCTGGGATCACTGTCCGTTTTAGCAGTCGTTACCCTGTCGTACAAAAAAGGAAGGGCCAGATATGCAAGAAGCAGGGCAACAACAGCAGCAACGATCGGGCCGACAGTTGTAATGATGCTAATTGACTTTACCGCGCCATATCCCCAGATAAAACCGCTAACCAACAACAGGGCTACACCAACATATATACCACTCCGTTGGATGACCGCGGGCAATTTTCTTTTCGCAAGGCGCTTCCAGAAACTATCGGATGTCTGGTGTTGCTTATAAACCGACATCTTTTCTCACCTTTTCCCTTGCAAATACAGTCATGTTGTCAAGAAATTATAACATGAGATAGCATCTATGTACAGGAATTTCAAATGAGACCACAGAGGGTAGAAAAACTCTGAGTGAGATACGACAGGCACATATGTATTACTAAGGTAAGAATTGCAACTAGTAACATTCCATATTCTATTCGTTTGTTATAGCTTTTGGCCTCGTTCAGTGACGCAAGTAAACTCTTATACAAGGGCAAAACGAAAATAATAATCAATGGAATAATTAAGGACACAAGTAAGAGGTTCAATGATTCGGAATATTCCTGTGGGGTCATTTTGTGCATAGATGAGACTGTAACCTAGTAAAGACCTGGTTAGGCGAGATTGTACAGCCTAAAGATGAGATTAGCTGGCTTGGTAGAGCTTCAGAAGGGGGAGGCGGTCATAGTCTCTGATGTTGCGGGTGACTAAGGTGAGGTGATGGTGAATAGCGGTGGCTGCAATAAATAGATCATAGTTGTCTTTGGGGAATACAAGGGCTTTACCTTGCGGTGTCGCACGAAGCTGGCCGCGAAGAATGGCAAACTGTCGAGCAATTGAACGAGTGATACCTAAGAGACGAACCCCTTGCAGAAACTGATGTAACCCGTGTTCATAGTGAGATCGCTTCTAGCCGTAGTAGATGCCTTCGTAAATCTCTGCGAAAGTGACGATGCTGATGGCAAGTCCATCTGGTAAGAGCGTCTCAAGCATCTCCGGTACGTTTCGCTGTCCTTTGAGGTAGTCTACAACATAGTCAGTATCCACCAAGTAGGTCATAGTTTCACAGGTGGTCGGGTATTGGTTCGTCGGCGGTCTTCATAAATATTTTTCAGAAGAGTATCGGTATCTACATCTTTCCAGCTACCAGCAGCAGCGCGAAACGCTTCATAGTCGGCTTTGGTTTTTACTGTGCGCTTCTGAGCTTCTCTCGCTGGTCTTACCGGCGTAATAAGCGCAACGGGTTCATTATCTCGCATGTGTTTCCGAAGTTTCTTAGTCTTCTCAACCTCTTCAGCAATTCGTACCAGTTCAGGGATGTTGGTGATGTCAATGGGTGTTGGGGGTATCATATTGAGATGATTATAACAAAACGCTGCCTGGTTACAAGGTGTTGTTTTCCGATCCGGCTCCGGAGGATGGTAGATACTGCTTGACTTTATTCCTCGCGCTACAGCGCACTACAGACCGTATCAATCTGCATCATGTCTTAGAAATAGCTTGATTTCACGGTGTTTGTGCGGGCTTGCCCCGTTTGCGGGGTTTGCATCATCCGGTACATCTCCGCTCGCCGGCGTCTGACTGCTTCTAAGACTTTCCGGCGTTTCTCGTTTTTTCTCCTGCCAAGCAAGATCGGGGCGTGGATTGTCCGGTGGCTTCAGGTGGTAGTTGGTCATTGTTTGAGAGGATAGTAGCGCATGACAAGCTCAGGGGAGAAAGAACCCTCGTCCTAGTTCATCACCTGGATCAATCACAAACTCATGTCGCCCCGTGATGAATGCCTGTCCACTCACTTCAGGCACAACTGCCTCATATGTCCCAACTCGTGTATGGCTGAAGATGCGCCCACTGAACGTACTCGCTGCCCCTAAAATGCTCTCAATGATGATGTGCTGATTATCGGCGATTTCGCCTTTGGCATGATGGATAGCCAGGCGAGCCGAGACTCCTGTGCCGGTGGGTGAGCGATCAACCTGGGCATCGGCAAAGATACAGACGTTACGGCTGTGATGTGTTGGGTCTTGGGATGGACCAGTGAAGATGGTACCATAGAGAAAGCTCAGATCCTCTTCCAGCGGATGATGTATGGGGAGAACTGCGTTGACTGCTTTTGTAATTGTATCTCCCGCCGCAGCAAGTTGGCCTGCCTGTTCCGGTGTGATGCTCAAACCGATTTGCTCGGCGGGGAAAAACGCATAGAATGCGCCACCAAAGGCGACATCGACCGTCAGGCGTCCATGTGCGGGTACATCGAGCGCAACCTCACGGGCATAGAGGAATGAAGGGACGTTCAGGAACGACACGGACTCGACATGCCCGCGACTATCGAGATGTGCAGTAGCCCGTACCAGTCCGGCGGGAGTGTCAAGGTTGACCGGGGTGTGCGGACCTTTGACCGGAAATGCACCCGTTTCCAGCAGTGCGGTGACCAGCGCAATAATCCCATGTCCGCACATGGTACTATAGCCTTCATTGTGCATGAACAGAACACCGAGATCAGCTTCAGGTGTTACGCTTTCAGTCAGCACTGCTCCATACATATCACGATGACCTCGCGGCTCCCACATTAAGGCTTTTCGGATGTGGTCCAGGTGCTGTTGCATGTAGCGCCTGCGTTCCAAAATGGTCACACCCGGCAATTCAGGCAACCCACCTGTGATGATGCGCAGTGGCTCACCGGCTGCATGTGCATCGATAGTGGTGATGACTGTTGCTTCTTTGGAAGGGGAATACTGGTTCCAGTTGAATTCCATGCTGTTACTCCTCATGCCAAAAATCGCTACTGTATCATGCTGCAAGAAGAAGGTAACAAAATACAAGGGCAGTGACAACTCCCCACGGCTACAGCCGGGGGCTTCTCAGTTCAACCGGACTCCCATCGGAGACCGTCCCTGAAGGCTGTGCCCCAGCCTTGAACAAAATGTTTTTTGCGGCGTTGACATCACGGTCAGCCACATAGCCACAGGAGGTGCAAATATGCGTACGGACACTGAGGGACTTTTGAATAAGCTCTCCACAGTGACTGCATGCCTGTGTAGTGAAGTGCGGGTTCACTCGTACGACTTGATGACCAGCTCTTGCAGCCTTCTCTTCAAGAATGTCGAGGAACGCACCCCAGGAGGCGTCCAGAATGGATTTCGACAGGTGATGGTTTTTCACCAGAGTGGTGATCTGAAGGTCTTCCACGGCAATACGCTGATAGCCTTCCGCATAGGGCTTCGCTGTCTTGAAGTGATGATCTCGACGCTGACGATTGATCTTCAAATGCGTCTTGGCGATATTGCGGGAAGCTTTGCGAAACCGGTGACTTTCCTTTTTACGGCGGGAAAGCGTGCGTTGCTTGCGTCTGAGGGTCTGTTGAGACATGCGATAGAAACGTGGATTAGCAATGGTATGGCCTTCGCTATCCGTCAGGAAGGACTTGAGACCGACATCAATGCCGATATCAGGATGAGAACATGCGGATAGGGAATGTTCAGTCTGTAGTTCAGTCTCGCAGACGATGAGCGCATACCAATGCCCATCGGCTCTGAGTACCAGGTGAACCGTTTTCGGTGTGCCTTCCATCGGGCGGTGCAGCTTGATCTTGAGGAAGTGACCGAGCTTCTTGGGCACCACAAGGTGTTTCTTATCCTCATGCAGATAGACATCTTTGCCATACTGTCGAAGCTCGATCGAGTGCCACCGGTTCGGCTTCTTGAAGCGGGGGAAGCCACTCTTCTCGCCCAGTTCTTTCCTGGCAAGAAAGCGTTTCAACGCCTTGGTGAGCCTGTCAGCAAGCATCTGAACCGTGGTGGCCGGGACATGTTCTTTGCCTTGCCCCTTGAACTGCGTTTCCAGTTCGTACTTGTTAGGGAAGGTGCCTCGCTCCTCATATTCTTGTTTGGCTACTGCTCGCATCGCATTATAGAGACGACGCGACTCAGCCAAACAGGCGATGAGGTGACGGCGCTGGGCCTTATTGACGAAAAGACGGTACTCGAATGTTCTCATGCGTGCATGCTATGATACCCAATTAGAGTTGTCAAGAGGGAGGTGCGCCCGGCGTGCTGGCGTGCCCCCAGCACGCCGGGCGCAATCGCTTCGCGTCACCCCCATGGCTGAAGCCAGGGGCCCGACATCGCCGCATTATGGTAGATTATACCACCCAGGAGTAATTAGTTTGGAGTTGAACAACGTCAAAGATGCTCAACCACTACGAGTTGTTAGGTTCAACCTGACCGTTCAAGATGCTGGTTTCGGTATCATCGTCGGCAGGAGTAATGGTGCCGGTGTCAGCATCGGCTTGAACAATTGTGCCGGTGTTAGCGTCGGCGTGAATAATGGTGTCGGCTTCGACGTGAGCCCTACTCTCCTGCTGCACGCGCTCCATCTTTGCCGCGATCAGTGTACCCAGTAGCAAAAGAATGAGCGCAAGGAGCACCAGCGGCGTTGGGGTGAAGAAGTAGTGTACCAACGCGCACAGAGCAGCACTCCCGAAGAGCGCTATCAGCACGATACGATCTGTCCTGTTTCTGCTACGGGTGAGCCAGAAGAATGAAACGAGAGCTGCAGCAAGGATGCTCGTTGTGACAATGTGCTCCGCCGTGAACACTGGCAGGCTGCGCTCTACTATCTGCTGTATGGTGGATGAGACCAGCGGCAAGACTGGACGTCTCCCCGGGCTGGCCAGGATGAGCAGGCAGGTACCACCGCTCAAGAGCACAAGCATGCGCTCTGTGTTGGCGAACGTGCGATTCCAGCGCTGTCTTGCGAGTGCGGAAGCATAGATCAGCAACAGCAACACAAAAAGTCCATCGAGAACATATTGATTGCTTATAGATAGGACTGGTAGGTTGGCGTTTAATACCTGTGAGTTCAGCGTGGCAGCAGCAAGATAATCGCTTTGCTTTCCGATGGAATTCAGCAGTAGGAGTGCGCCTATAGTGACAACCAGCACCATGATAGACTCAACCAGACTCTCAATGCGCCTCAACCAGAGGTGGTGACGGCGCAAAAGCCTATTTGCGCATATAAGCCCAAGAGCGAGCACGACGGAAATTCCAATCAGATAGGCAATGGCAATGAAACTGTCAGCTAAAGAAAGCAGGTTGATACCCTGCGGCGTCGTGATCGATGATTGTGCCTGCTGTATATAGCTCTGCCCAAGAGACAACAGCGCAAGGCTCAACACCAGTGTGACCACTACCACTGCGATTCCATCGACCACATTCAGTTGACGACGATCCCAGAAAAGCAGAAGACGAAGAGCAAGCATCAGCAGGGCAATTGCCAATACATACAGGATCAACTGCCCGGACTGTACGGGCTGAAACACGCCTCCTGCCCTTGTTCGCGCGAGTGGCTCTCCCAAAAATGGCTGCAGGATCAGCAGTTGAATGGCGAGCCAGAGCGTAGCGACGAAGCGTCCCCACTCCGAGAAGAGCGCAAACAGGGCCAGCACGAGTGGCACAATCGAGAGGGCAAGATTGAGGCCCACAACCTGTGACGGGCTCATACCAGGATCAATGCTAGCCAGTTCCCCGCGACCAAAGGCGTATTGGAGCAAAAAACAGGCAAAGCTAAGAATGAGCACCATCCAGCCATCAAACCGCGTCAATGGACTGTTGAAGCGGAGGAGCGAGCATACGATTATGGCAATGAGCAGCAATGCGGCGACACTATTCAGGCTCAACCCGTCGTAGAGTCTACTTGCGAAGGGAACCAACAGGAGCTGGTTGCCAAAAGAAATTTGTAATACAAGTTCGATTCCCGCTATCCCTGCCAAAGCCAGGTGGCTTAGACGAATAAACCAACTGGTCGGTTTGGATAGGATCGTATGAGTCCCTGTGACGATACGCGTGACAACTTTCCCCTCAAAGGCTAAGAACGCAATGACAAGCACCCAATAGGAGAGGACCTGTCGGAGCGAGTCAGCTTGCTGCCTTCCACCTATTTTTTCCTGGAGGACATGCGATGCAATGAGAGTGAGAAGTGCAATCAGGACAAAGAAGCCTGCGCCCAGGACGATGTTACGAGGTGTAGTCTCCCGAAGCAAACTAAGAACACCAACGCCACAGAGAAGGAGGAAGGCAGTCAGTGCTAGCTCAGCAGCTGCGTATGAGTACCCAAAGCTAATGTAGACAATGACTATAAGAATGCTTTGTGCTGCTAAGACCAGGCCCACAAGAGACTGAAAACGCCTGGTCCAGATTTTCTCGCCGGATTGTGCCATGAGACCAGAAAACTCCTGCTAGAAACGGACTGTTTGACGGTACATCGTGCCCTAGAACTCTTGCATAAGGCAAAAGCGATCAATTCGGCCTCCTATCTACTATACAGCCAATGTACCACATAATGCCATGCCTTATTGCTTGCTTCGAGCTAGATACGAGGTCACCATATCATCTCTTCCTCCCTCTCCGACAACCAGCTGCGTGCTTTATCCCACTCACCGCCAATAACGTGATATAGTTACAATGCTGAGCAAACCCGCATTCAGTGAAGAAGCAACACGCGAGTGTAAAGCAACTGGAGGGCAAGACTTTATGGCGAAACAAGTGATCATCCCACTTCCCGACAGAGACTTCGATCCCACAGAGGTTTCTATCCCCTGGAAATATTTTATAGAAGCTGGTCTGCATGTCACGTTCAGCACCGAAACAGGGCAGGTGAGCCAGACCGATCCGCGCCTAATTACAGGCGTCATTTTTGGGCAATTGGGCGCAAAGCCTGACGCGCTCGCCGCCTATCGAGAACTCGAGAAGGATGAGGCGTTCCGGCATCCCATCCCATACGAAAGCATCGATCCCCAGGAGTATGATGTGCTGCTCCTGCCCGGTGGTCATGCCAAGGGCATGCGTCAGTATTTAGAAAGCAAGGTGGTGCAGAACAAGGCCCTGGAGTTTTTCAAACAAAACAAAGTGGTCGGCGCTATCTGCCACGGCGTCCTGGTGCTGGCAAGAACGATCGATCCTGAAACGGGCAGAAGTGTGCTGTATGGGAGAAAGCTCACCGGGCTGACGAAACGCTTGGAACGTGCCGGCTATTACCTGACCTTCTGGAGACTAGGAGACTACTACCGAACCTATCCTGAGTATGTGGAAGACGAAACGGTGAAAGCGCTCAAGGACAGAAGCGATTTCATACATGGTGGAAGCATCAGCAAGCCGTTTGTGGTAGAAGACGGAAATCTCATCACGGCACGATATCCAAAGGATGCCCATCTGTTTGCACAGAAACTGCTAGACAGGGTCAAGATGATTTGATCTTTGAGGCATACGTTGTCATCTAAACAGATTTCACTATCAGAAATGGAGAGTATCACTATATGACATGGGAGACCTATCTCGCAGAGCAGCAACCCCGCTACCAGGATGAGCTGCTGCAATTCCTCAGCATTCCCAGCATCTCGGCCCTGCCCGAGCATGCCGGTGCTGTTCAGCAGGCGGCCCACTGGGTCGCCGATCGCCTCACGACCGCTGGCATGGAGAACGTGCGCATTCTGCCAACGAGTGGACACCCCGTCGTCTATGCGGAGTGGCTGCACGCCCCCGGGAAGCCGACTGTGATGATCTATGGCCACTTTGATACGCAACCTGCCGACCCATTGAACCTGTGGACGAGCCCACCCTTTGAGCCACAGATACGCCATGACCGTGTCTATGCCCGTGGTGCCTCGGACGACAAGGGCAACATGTTCATTCCTATACTGGCCGTCGAAGCGTTGCTCAAGACAGAAGGAGCCTTGCCGATCAATGTGAAGTTCTTTCTCGAGGGGCAGGAAGAGATCGGCAGCCCCCAGTTGCCGACCTTGATTGCGAACCAACGGGACCTGCTGGCTTGCGACCTCGTACTCAGTGCCGACGGCGGCCAGCACGACGAGGACCAACCTGGGTTGCTGATTGCCTTCAAGGGGCTCGTCGGTGTGCAGATCGACGTGCGCGGAGCCAGGACCGATTTGCATTCAGGTGTTTATGGCGGAGCCGTTGCCAATCCCATCCATGCCCTGGTGTATATCCTTGACACAATGCACAGTCCCGAGGGTAAGATTCTCGTCGAGGGCTTCTACGATGCAGTCGAACCGCTCTCCGCAGAAGTCCGCGCCGCCATTGCTGCTGTCCCATTCGACGAGAAGACATATAAGGATGCCATCGGCGTCAATGCCCTCGTTTCTGAGCCTGGTTACACGCCTCAGGAGCATCTCGCGGGACGACCTACCCTGGAGGTGAATGGCATCTGGGGCGGGTTCCAGGGCGAGGGTACCAAGACGGTGCTACCCAACGAGGCACACGCCAAGATCACCTGCCGGTTGGTCGCCAACCAGGATCCCGCCACCATCGTTAGCCTCCTTACCAGGCATGTCGAACGCAACACGCCACCTGGGGTGCGAGCAATGGTTCGCTCACTCCCTGGCGCTGCCAAACCCTACCTGGTCCCTGTGGACCACTGGGGCAATCGAGCCGCCGAAGCCGTGCTCACGGAGTTGTACGGCAAGGCACCCTACTACCTGCGTATTGGTGGGAGCATCCCCGTCTGCGAGCTGTTCCTCAGCATCCTGGGGGCCTACACGGTGAATTTTGCCTTTGGTCTCATGGATGAGCAAATACATGCTCCCGATGAGTTCTTCCGCCTGAGCAGCTTCCGGCGCGGGCCAGTAGCCTATGGCAAGCTTCTACACAAGCTGGCGCTGAACTGAAAAAGAGCCATCAGCCATTATGAAAACGATAGGAAACGAATTGAAGCCATGAGGATACACTTTTAGCTCAACCTGCTCGTACTTTGTGTGATAGTGAGTTGGCTTCCCAAGTGATTGCATCATCCGAATGTACACCGGTTGTCAGGATTAGATATAATGTGCTCGTGAGCTTCAGGTGGTGAATGTCGAACCACTGCAATTCCAGTTCAGTCTCCCTATGCGTCTCTATCCAATCTGCCAACGTCTTGACATCCTGGTAGGCCAGGACGAGCACATTGAGCCTGCGTAGGTGCGCCACTATCTCCTCCTGCAATGGCGGCACGGGTGCTTTGCATAGACTGGTGAGGTGAGACAAGAATTTCATGCTTCCTCTCCCTTCCTAATAAACTTATATGTGAGGTGGGGTCTTCCTATTTTTTTCTCCGCCTCGCATGTATCGTGAATTTTTGCATTAATAACTTTCTTACTTCTAAAGTAGAACATTTGTATCACATATTGATCTCAAAATGCTTTAAAAATATCACGAAGGGATCACAGTCGCAAGCCTCATTACGCGGGACGTTGTTTTTCTTCTCACGACTCGCAAGCGAGACTTCTCGCTGCCTACTATGGCAGCGACGAGGTCAAACTTTACCCCGCTAAAAACGTTTAATCAGAGCGTCTATCTCTGTTGATGGATCATTCGTTACCATACCCGGCAGTAATCATCTTCTAGACGATCTTGGAAAGAGGATACATAAAATCCAGAAGCATTGATACGAGAGGCAGTTTGCCTGCCAACAAACGCAATTGCTTACCATGTCAGCGAACGCTTAGTAGCCCTCTTCCCCGAAAAGGCGATTGTTCAGGGCGACAATAGCATCTTTGACGTGGATGAATATGCACGTGCCCAGCTCTGTGGTTTCGAGAAGAAGGCTATCCCCTGGAAGCGTGGGATTCTCTTTGTCGGTCCAGCAGGCAATGGCAAGACGCATGCAGTGAAGGCGCTTATCAACACCATGAAGCAGCCCTGCCTCTATGTCAAAAGCTTTCGGGCTGAGTATCGAACGGACGAACACAATATCCGCGATGTGTTCACGCGAGCACGCGAGGCGGCTCCATGCATCCTCGTCCTGGAAGATTTAAATTCGTTGGTGACTCCGCAGAATCGCTCGTTCTTCTTGAATGAGTTGGATGGTTTCGCCACCAACGTGGGGATTGTGGCTCTTGCGACGACGAACCATCCTGAGCGCCTGGACCCGTCGATTCTCGACCGTCCTAGCCGCTTCGACTGCAAGTACCCATTTGAACTTCCGGCCATGGCTGAACGACAAACCTACATCGAGCTGTGGAACACCTCCCTCAAATCCGCACTACGGCTCTCCGATGCTGCTGCTGCCCAAATCGCAGAAATGACGGAAGGATTCTCGTTTGCATACCTGAAGGAGCTCTTCCTCTCCTCGATGATGCGCTGGATCGTCACGCCGCAGCCAGGTACGATGGGCACGTTGATGGCTGGCCAGGTCGATGTGTTGCGCGAACAGATGTTGAGTACAAGTACACTCCCTGAGCCGGGCAACGATAACGAGCATGCTCCGGCACCGACGCGACATATCTTTATACACAGCGTCACCTAGCAAAGCAGGAGCGGAGCAGAGTCAGTCCCCCATTTTGACACCTGCCCAGCGTTATTCTACAATAACAGCAGACCCATCCTTTTCGTGCTTTTCTGTATACCGAACGCTATACCCCAGACCGCAACGAAGCACAAAAGGAGGTGCTCACCCATGCAGGAGTCACTCGAAGCTTCGCTCGTGCGCATCCGCACCGCCGATGGTCGTGTCATTGGCGCAGGCTTCCTCGTGGGAGAACGTCATGTCCTCACCTGTGCCCATGTCGTCAGCCAGGCGCTTGGCCTCTCCGACTCTCCTCTTGATCCACCGCAAGGACTCGTCTCGCTCGACTTCCCGCTCATTCCTCCCGCATACCCTCCTCACCGCCAAGGTCGTCCTGTGGTGCTCCTCCGCTGCTCCGACGGGCGCGGCGATATTGCAGGCCTCGAACTGCAGCGCGACCCGCCAGTCGGAGCCGAGGTGGTGCGTTTTGCCTCCGCCGAGGATGTGTGGAAACATTATTTCCGTGCTCTTCGGCTTTCCCGCAGGCTATGACGATGGTGTGTGGGCCACTGGACGCCTGCTCGGTCGGCAAGCCACCGAACTGGATCCTGATCGAGGATGTCAAAGCTCAGGGCTTCGGCGTGGCACCTGGCTTCAGCGGCACCCCCGTCTGGGATACCCGCTTGCAAGGCGTCGTGGGCATGGTGGTCGCAGCCAGCCGCCCAACCGACCTCAAAGCCGCCTTTGTCCTCCCACTGGACGTATTGATAGCAGCCTAGCCGCTCATCGAGCCTGTCACCCGCCAGCGCGTCTTCCTCTCGGCTGCCCCCGCTGATGTCGAATTCGCCGCTCGCCTCACCACTGACCTCGAAACGCGTGAAATCGTGGTCTGGACCGAGCAGCATACCCCTGGTGAGGAGCAAGCCGACAAGGAAGAGCATGTCCGCCAGGCCATCCGTGCCGCTCAGGCCGTCGTTCTCGTCGTCTCCTCTCAGACCCGCTCCTCGCACATCGTCAAGGAACACCCGCGTCTGGCCGACCTCTATCAACGGCGGCTGATCCTCGTCTGGGTAGGTGATGACGAGCACGAGCAGCCACAGCACTACGGCTTGCGGGAGACCGTCTGGATAGATGCACACGACACCCAGTATGCGGCCGCCCTCGAAACCATTGAGGCCAACCTGAGCCAGCGCAGATCCATCTCGGACCTGCTCGGCCTTTCCCATGAGAACCAGAGCAAGAGCCACGCAATCCGTACAAGGGGCTGCACGCCTTCACAGCCAGCGATGCGGGAGATTTCTTTGGCCGTGACCGCATGGTCGACGAACTGGTCAAAGATATAGCAGGGATGCTGGCGGCAGAACAGCCCGCACCCAACAACGAGCGGCTTCTGACCATTATCGGGCCAAGCGGGTCCGGCAAGTCGAGCATCGTCATGGCCGGCTTGCTGCCAAAGCTCCAGCACGGCGCACTGCCCGGAAGCGAGACCTGGGTCTACCTGGAGCCGATGGTGCCCGGCAAACATCCCATCGAGGCGCTCAGCCTCACGCTCAAACCCCACTTTCCCGACGCCAGCTTCAAGACCCTGCGGGAAGATTTGGAGGATGACGCCACCCGCGGTCTGCATCTGCTGGCAACGCAACTGGTGAAACAGCGAGGCAGCAAAGTCGTGCTGCTGGTGGATCAGTTCGAGGAACTCTTCAAGCAAACCGAGTCCGAAGACGAGCGACGACGCTTCATCGAACTCCTGCTGACCTCCATCACCGAACAGTTAGGACCTTTGTTGGTGTTATTGACTCTGCGAGCCGATTTCTATGATCGACTCTTACAGTACCCCGAACTCTACCAGATCGTAAAAGCCCATCAGCGACCTCTTTTTCCAATGGAGGTAGATGACCTGCGTGCGACGATTGAGCAACCCGCAGCACTCCCCGACGTCCAACTCACCTTTGAGGGCAATCTCATCGGCGACCTCCTCTTCGAAATGCAGGGACAGGTCGGAGCCTTACCGCTCTTGCAATTCACCCTTGAGCAGCTCTTTGAGCGACGCAGTGGGCGCCAGTTGACGCTCTCGGCCTATCGCGCGAGCTGGGTGGCGTCAAAGGGGCACTGACCAGGCAGGCAGAGGAGACCTATGCCGCCTTGCCCTCGGAGGAGCACCGCAAGCTGGCACGTGCGTTATTTGTACGCTTGATCGACCCCGGTGCGACCGAACAGGACACCACCCGCCGCCGTGCCGCTCTCTCCGAGTTCACGCTCGAGGATCCCACTCAGACCCGCCTCCTGCGAGAGACCATTGACACCTTCATTGCGGTGCGGCTGTTGACGACCAACGAGATCGCCGGAACGACCACCATTGAGGTCAGCCACGAGGCAGTGATTCGCGAGTGGAAACGCCTAGCTGAGTGGATGCGTGAGGCACGCGAGGACATTCCGCTCCAAAAAGCTCTTAGCGAAGATGTTGCAGAATGGGAGAGACGAGGTAAACCCAGGGATCGACTGTATCGCGGCTCTCAACTCAAAGAAGCAAAAGTGTGGGCAAGGCGCAACATGCCAAGCAGAAAGGAGACGGCATTTCTCAAGGCCAGTGCAGTCCAGCGAAGTCTGTCGCTCGTAGGCCTCATCGTCGCAGTTCTCGTGCTGCTTTCTTCAATAGGGATAGCAGGGCGGTACGTGTTTCTCCAGCCCAAACCAACACTCGTTACAGTGCTCCAGGACAATGAGGTGGGATCACTGCGCTGGTGCATTAACAATGCCCCCTCGGGAAGCACGATCACGTTTGACACGAGTCTGTGGGGGCATACCATAATGCTGACTGGCGACCTGCCAATTGCCAACAAGAGCCTAAGTATTGCTGGTCCAGGTGCCCATATCCTCACTATCACCAATAATACCCATCAAATCCTTGTATCCTTCGGTGCCTCAATACGTATTTCCGGCCTGACCTTCAAAGGCAGTAAGTTCAATTCCCACGCCTTATTGAGCAATAACGGGATGCTCACCCTCACCAACAGTACCATCTCGGACAATACCGCATCTGGAGCAAATGGCAACGGCGGCGGCATCATCAATAACAACGGTGGGACACTCACCATCACCAACAGCACCATCTCGGATAACACAACGTCCAACAGCTACGGCGGCAGTGGCATCTTTACAACTAACAATCTGGCACACTTACCATCACCAACAGCACCGTTTCCGGCAATTCGGTTTCTGGACCAAAGGCCGCCGGCGGCGGCATCCTCAGTGACAGCAGTACGCTTACCCTCACCAACAGCACTGTCTCGGACAATACCTCACAATTCGGCGGCGGCATCTATAATTACAATGGCATACTCACCCTCACCAACAGCACCATCTCGGGCAATACCGCATTTGGCCGTGGCGGCGGCATCATCAATCTCGACAGCACACTCACCCTCACCAACAGCACCATCTCGGGCAATACCGCATCTGGAGCAAATAGCAACGGCGGCGGCATAATCAATCAAGGTGGCAAGGCTGACATTACCTTTAGTACTATTTACGGAAACACAGCGGAAAGCTCCGGAGGAGGTATCTTTATTCAGGATGACCACGACATCAATCCGCCTAAACCTAGCCATGTAGTCATGAGGAACAGCCTTGTTGCCGGTAACTACGCTCACGCCAGCCCAGATATTGCAGGCACGCTCATTTCCGATGGTAACAACCTGATCCAAAACTTCTCTGGTGCAACCTTCGTTGATCCACTTAAATTGCATTCCACCGATATATCAGGAGATTCGGTCCCCAACCTTGGGATTGATCCTACGCTTCATGATAATGGTGGACAGACCAAAACCCTCGCCTTGCTCCCAGGCAGTCCCGCTATCGACGCTATCCCTCTGGCCGCCTGCCGTCCCAACGGCATCGCCACCGACCAGCGCGGCGTGAAGCGGCCAGATGGAAATGAGCAATTCTGCGACATCGGGGCCTATGAGTCGTCACCTTGAGGCCATATGCTGACGCACACTGTCAAAAACATGGAGAAGGGCAGCATGTCATGCCGCCATATCAACAGTGAGAGAGTAAGCACCCTATACTCTGGAAGATTCAGGTTCAAGCTGCCGAGCTGGGGGCAGGGATTTCCGCATATTCCCCGCGGGTTTGGGGGACAGGGATCGGCTCGTGATCTTCAACCATTCCTCGTAAGTGCAAAGCGATAGCCTCGCGCATATTCTTTTGTACTTCTTCGTATGTGGCTCCAGTGGTTATACAACCAGGAAGATCAGGAACATATGCGCTGTAGTTGTGCTCACCGGGTTCAATGATGATCAGGTAGCGATACATACCCTACCTCTGCCTTTCGATAATCTCTATCCCATCCCGAATTTTTTACTACCATCTGCATCCTACCATAGGGGAGCACACGTTTCAATTCCCCTACAAAGCTGCCTACGAGTCCTCTCCTTGACAGTTCGCTTGCTCTAATTGGCACAACTGTCACAAGTGTCCCATCGGAGACATTGGAGACATCGGAGACATCGGAGACAAGTGTCCCAACGAAGGGATGGGTGCGTGTACGATTTTTGCACACAGCATGAGGGGTTTCGTGGTTAGTAGAGGTGTGAGCTTGCCTCCGCCCTGACTGGGACCATCCACGCAAAAATCACACGCACACCCCGGAGGGATAGTGCAATTGACAGGCAAGGACAGGAATGCGATACTACCGACAGACCTCACCTGTCCTTGCAGCAATCGGGGGCCGGAATCAGCATGACACACGAAGCTGGTCGGGCAGCGAAGCCGTGTATAGTAGGGACGAGGGCGGTGATGTGAGGCGGGGTGGGCCCTTGCGGTCGCCCTGATGGCTCTAGAAATTCTCATGGATATAGTCTTGTGAAACAGTTCCTACGCACCCTCATCCTACTCATAGTACGCCTGCTTGGCGCACCCGGCGCTCGTGTAGCAGCCCAACAGGCTCGTGAACCACTAGCAACGACCCCACGCATCCTGCTCATACGCCCCGACCACCTCGGCGACCTCGTACTCACAACGCCGGTACTCCACGCCCTGAGAACACACGCACCCAACGCACACATCACCATGATGGTCGGCCCCTGGTCAAGCGAAGTAGTAGCACGCCACCCCGACATCGACCAGCTCATCACCTTCCCATTTCCTGGCTTCCAGCGTGCTCCACAAAAACCCTGGACCCCCTACATCCTCCTGCTCAGTGCCGCGCAACAACTCCGCCGCAATAAATACGACCTCGTCATCAACCTACGCCCTGATTTCTGGTGGGGGGCCGCACTGACCTACCTCGCACGCATTCCACGCCGCATTGGCTACGCCATCAAACCTGGCGCACCCTATCTCACGCACACCTTGCCTTTCACATCGCCCGAGCACTGGACCATATCCAATCTGCGCCTAATCAGCGCCACACTGGAAATGTTGGGCTACCCCCCACTCGAAGAACCGTATGCGCCAGAACGCTTCCCACTTCAGTTCACCTCCACGCAAGAGGAGCACAAATGGGTCGCCGAACGCCTGAGCAAAGAAGGCTTCGACGCACAGACTCCGATCGTCGTAATTCATCCCGGCACCGCAGCAGCCGTCAAACTATGGCGACCCGAAGCATGGTCGCAGTGTGCCAATGCACTCATATCCTCATCGACACAACCCGTTCCAGTGCGTATCATTCTCACTGGAAGCAAGCATGAGCGACCTTTAATAGAGGAAATCGCACGAGGAATAACATCACCCACGTTGCTCATATCGGACGCAACCCTTGGGCAACTCACAGCATTACTGGCACGAGCGCAACTCGTCCTTGGCGTTGACAGTGGACCACCGCACCTGGCAACATCACAGGGCACGCCAACTGTGCGTATCTTCGGACCAACCGATCCCCGTCTCGCCGGACCATGGGGGCCACCAAAACAGCATATCGTGATCGCATCCACACAACGCTGCCCCGGCTGCCCAACCATACCTTGCGGACGCATCGATTTCCGCCCCGAAGAACTACCTGCGCATCCCTGCACCCGCCTGGTACCAGAACAACAAGTAATGGAGGCTGTTCACAAACTATTGGGGATGACCAATCCAAGCAGAGTCATTAGGGGCGGCAATGCCTGACCGGGTGTGGGTGCTTTCGGGGTAGTTTTTTAAGGAATCAAACAGAGAGGGATTTCTTGATAAAGAATATGAGCGTATGCTATAGTAAAGGCAACTTTGCAACCGGAGTCGTGAGTGGAGAGTTACCAACTCGTCTTTAGTGTTCATGCAGCCCTGCGTATGTCCAAATGGTCTATTGACGAGGAAGACATACAAACCGTCGTGGACACAGGTGACGTGATAGAGGAGTATTCTAACGCATTACCGCTTCCGTGTCAGCTTATGATAGGAAGGACAAAGGGTCGACATATTCATGTAGTCGTTGCCAAACTAGAGGCAACGATGCGAGCTATTATTATTACATCCTATATACCAGACCCCACGAAATGGGAGCCGGATTTACGAACCAGGAGGAAAAAGTAAATGCAATGTGTGTTTTGCGGGCAAGGGGAAACCGAGCCAGGAACGGCTACCGTTACCCTAACACCAGAAAATACAACCGTAGTTATTCGCGATGTGCCTGCCGATGTATGCACCACCTGCGGTGAGGAATATGTTAGTAAAGAGATCATGGGTCAGTTATTGAAGATTGCACGCGAGGCCGCTCATGCAGGCGTGCAAGTCGATGTACGTACTTATAAAGCGGCATGATGTCTCGACAAGACATCTCATGAACGACAAGAAAACAACCGAACAACAACAAAACAATCTCGACACCTTCGGCTACCCATTCCCGCCGAGTCCATACCAAAAACTGCGTAAAACAACCATACGCTCCAGCAAAAGCGTACTGGGCGCATGCATATACCTGCTTCATGAGCATCATTGGAGGCCTGCTCTGGCTGGCAAGACTGGGCAAGCACCATCCTCCCCTGACGACACAGAGCTTTCATCCACAGCGCATCCTGGTCATTCGCCTGGACCTCATTGGCGACCTGGTCCTCTCGCTCACCGTTGTACGCGCCCTCAAACGCACCTACCCGGACGCAGAGATCGACCTGCTTGCCACATCCGCCAGCGCCAAAGTCGCCCTGCACGATCCCCATTTAAGCGAGATCATCACCTACGACCCGAACATTTGGCGTCGTCCCAAAGCACTGCTACAACCTAAAAACTGGCGTGATACTCAGGCTCTGGTGCAGCATCTCCACGCACGGCACTACGACCTGGCAGTCAGCGTCTACGGCCAGTGGGCTGGCGTGTTGGCCGTTCTCAGTGGCGCGAAACGGCGTGTGGGTTTTGGAAGTGAGAGCTATCCTGTCTTCATGACCGACAGCGTGCCTGGCAGGCATTGGAGCCCGCTTGACAACAAACACGAAGTCGATTACTGCCTGGAATTGGCCCAGGCCGCAGGCGCAATACTCACCACCAATGACCGTATCCCCCACCTGAATGTCGACGCACAGTCCGCGCAGGAAATCGAGCTACTCCTACGCAACGAAGGCTTCCAACAGGACAAACCCTTGATCGTATGCCACGTTAGCTCGAACAACGGACAATCCAAACGCTGGCCACTCCCTTACTGGGCAACCCTGCTGGATCGCCTGATACGCGAAGAAGGCGCACAGATAGTACTCACAGGCGCACCCGCCGACCTGCCCATTATTGAGAACATCACAAGTCGTATGCATGAGCATCCCATCAATCTGGCTGGCAAGACCAGCCTGACACAACTCGCAGCGCTGCTGAAACGTGCGAATCTTCTCATCAGTGGCGATAGCGGTCCCATCCATATGGCCACAGCCCTCGGCGTACCCATCATCGGCATCTACGGCCCTACCAACCCTTCACTGAGCGGACCCGTCAGTCCTGATACAACCGTGCTGCGTAGCACTATCTGGTGCAGCCCGTGCTACAATATGAAAGACCCTGCCGATTGCCGTTTCTACACCACACAATGCATGAAAAACATCACGCCAACGCAGGTATTTGAGGTTGTACATGATAAATTGGGCGCGATAATCAATTGTAACGAACTACCCCGGACACCATGAACGGGAACGGATACCTGTAGGGACCGATTTATCGTGCCCACCGCCGATTTATCGGCCCCTAAAGGTAATCCACCGCATGGCCGGAACAATTTGTTAAAACTCATCATCGGGCCCCTACGGATAGACATGCACACACAACACATCACATTACCGGCAAACGCTCATATTCTTGTGGTCAAGCTCGCAGGCATCGGCGATCTGCTGCTTGCCACGCCGGCGCTACGTGCCCTGCGCGAAACCTATCCACAGGCGCACATCGACCTGCTCGTCACACCCGATTCGGCTGGTCTGCTCAATGGCTGGGACGTCATCAATTGCGTGATTGTACTGGACAAATATCTCTACGATCATACACAGCAATTGTTCAAAAACCCACGTAACCTGCTGCGTCTCATACCGCTGTGGCAAACTCTGCGCGAAGACAACTATGACGCCGTGCTCCTACTCCATCACCTCACGCTGCCCTTTGGTCGCCTGAAGCACCAATTGTTGATGCGGGCCACAGGTGCGAAATGGCGTGTCGGTCTAGACAACGGGCACGGACGTGGCTGGTTCCTCAATGTACGTGTGAAGGATGCCGGTTTTGGTGCCATGCACGAAGCAGAGTACAATCTGGCCGTAGCGGGAGCCGTGGGCGCAACCACACACGACAAGCGCCTGACGATACCTCTGAGCGAGAATGAATATGCCCAGGCATGTCAATTACTCTATGAACACGAGTCACCCGAAGACATCAAACGTCCCATTATCGCTATGCATCCCGGCAGCGGCAGCTATAGCACAGCACGCCGCTGGCCACCAGAACGCTTTGCACAGTTGGCCGACATGCTTTTTGCCAACGTTGGCGGACAATTGCTCCTGCTCGGTGGCCCCGAAGAGGCTGAACTTCACCAGCAGATTATGGACATGATGCAGTCGAACATGCCCGTACGCAGTTTCGTAGGCAAAGGCAATATTAAGGTGATAGCAGCAGTATTAGAGCAGGTTGACCTCTTTGTGGGCAATGACTCCGCACTCGTACACCTGGCCGTAGCGGTAGACACTCCCACCGTTGCCGTATTTGGGCTAACAAACCATAAGGCCTGGGGACCGTTTACAGGTGATACATCTGAACCTGAACGAAAAGCTGTCGTGGTACGCCTTGGCCTACCATGCATGCCATGTTTCTATCGTGGCCACGACCTCGGCACACCAGAAGGCTGTGCTACCCGTGACTGCCTGGCACTGCTCGGCGTCGGCCCCGTCGCTGCAGCAGCACAGAGATTGTTAAAGTTCCAAAAGAAAAGGAGACTAAAATGAACGCAACTACCTACCTATCTCCCGTCGACAAATTACTCACCATCGGCGAACCCGATCCCGCAGGATCACAAAACTGGCCCAACTACCTTGAACTCGGTCTTGGACCAGAACACATCCCAGACCTGCTCCGTATGCTAGCGGATAATGAACTATTTGATCCGGAACTGCTCAAAGAAGGGGCGGAGAAACCAGAAGGCTGGGCACCTCACCATGCCATGCGCGCACTTGGACAACTGCGCGATGTCTCCGCGGTTGAACCGCTCCTCAACCAGTCAGAAAGATTGATAGACTATGATGAGGGACTGGGAGAGTGGGGAATGGAAGAACTACCAGAAGTCTACGGCCTGATTGGCCCGGCAGCCATCCCTGCGCTTACGGCCTACATAGCTGACAAGTCTCATGGAGTGGATTCCCGCACCAACGCTGCAACCGGACTGGAAAAGATCGCAGAAATGCATCCCGAAGCAAGAGAAGAGATCGTTGCAGCCCTCACCCGACAACTGGAATCTTGCTCAAGAGAACAACCCCAGATTGAACGCTTTCATCATCGATAATCTGATAAATTTGAAGGCGGTTGATGCCGCTCCCGTCATCGAGCGCGCGTTCGCTACGGACAGTGTCGATATGGACATAGTAGGAGACTGGGACGACGTCCAGGCTGCATTAGGCCTGAAGCCACGCCAAGAGTTGCCTTCTCCCCCCACAATTGATATATTGTCCCAGACCTCTATACCCGAAAACGTAACCACTCCATCTTCTTCTCCCTCAACGACATCGCACAAACGAGTTACCGCACAGAAAACCAAGCACAAAATGGCCAAACAATCACGCAAGAAGAATAGGAGGAAGAAGTAACCTTAATCACTTTACAACAGCAGGCTGCGCACGTTTGACAGGCCGCGTAAAATTGCCAATCTCAACCTCAGGCACCTCGCGCTTGATCATCTCAATTAGCGTGCGCACGCCCAATGCCTTCCCCATCGAGTCCAACGCAGGCATGCGCGGCAGCAGCACCTCGGGATCGATATTGAGATTGCGCAACTGGATCAGGCGCAGGCCGGTCTCCCGCACAAACGCAAGCAACGCCTCCACCTCGCGCTCGCGATCGATCATGCCAGGAAAGCACAGCAGGTTAATGGAACTGTAGACACCTGCTTCCCGCGCGCGCTTTAGAGACTCCTTGACTTCTCCAAAGCTGTATCCAAGCGGGCGATAGTAGGCAGTGTAGGTCTCCGGGTGTCCAGAGATCGTGCTCGCACGCAGCGTATCCAGCCCGGCATCGTAGAGGCGTTGCAGCCAGCGCGGGTTGCTGGCGTTGGTATTGATGTTAATCACACCCCTATCCGTTCGCGCACGCATAGCCTTGATGGCCTGCTCGATCCGTCGCCACTGCAACAACGGCTCGCCCTCGCAACCCTGCCCAAAGCTGACAATAGCCTCCTCAGCGTGTTCCAGGTGTGGCACAGCTACCTCCACAATCTCTTCGACAGTGGGGATAAAAGTCAGGCGATCCTGTGGCGAGATCAAATCCTCCTCTTCTTGCTTCGAGATACAACCAATGCAACGAGCATTGCAACCTGGCGAGACGGCAATAGCCATTTCCCAACGACCGAAAAAGAGGTTGCTAGCCGTGGGACACGAGTAGTCGAGCGCACAGTGAGCGTGCTGTGCAATGATGCGGTTCTGGGGATAAGCAGCCTGTTTCTCGCGCACCAGGCGTATCAATGTGCGCTTGTTGAAGGCGCGGGGATGCCATTTGTTTGGATCATCCGTCCGCAACGCCGCTACATACAGGCGACCATGCATCCCTGCAACAGCACTATAACCAAAGAAAGGCAAAGGCTCCGTGTTCGGCACTTTTTCATATGCGGGTAGCAATGTGCGTGTATAGCCAATGGGAAGCAGAGCAGCCGCGGCCCAGCCACGTGACGCAGCTAAGATAAATCGCTCACCGTTACCTGCCTGACCAACGGCCAACCGATCAGGCATCATCGACAGTGTGATCCCGTCGGGCACAGGAATGAGTTCCGCAGCATCTATGGGTCGATCACCAAAGGCAAACGCTTGCAAGCGGGGTTCTTCACATATCTCCCCGTCTGGAGTGCAATATATCAGGTATGGAGTTGCCATGCATATCCTTGTAAGAGTTGAGTTTACGCAGCCCTAATGGGCTTGCATCGGCGGTAATGGTACTGTAATCTGTGGGTTGGTTGGTCGCTCCTCAGCATAGTCATCATCAAAGAACCTGGATATCTGCGCCGATGCAGAAATACGCTGCTCCAATTCTCGCGTATCCTCGTAGACAAAGCTCAGTAGAACATGCTCACCTCGCATGGTCTGGCATACATGGCGGATGCGCGGACGTTCCTCCTCCATCCAGGCGTTGATCATCCCTTCAAGCGCAACAATGCTATCTCCACACTGGGCGCTATCAAAGCCTTTATACCTGTACACCTGCTTATCCTTTCGGCTACTAATGTGTACAAAGTAGCTTTTTCTTCATTGATCGGTGTCTATTGTAACATTCTGGCAAGCAATTTACTAGACGGGTTCATTTTATAACAACAAACAAGCCTCCGCAGCAAGCCATAACAATTTTTCGCGCACAGAGGTATGCTTATCCCAATGCCGGTGATCCCATTCACTCCCGCCCACATCATCGCCTCCGTAAAGCAACTGGGCAAATTGAACATTACGAAATTGGGCGACCGCAAAAAATGCTGCCGCCTCCATCTCCACGGTCAGACAACCTTCTGCTCTGCGCCGCTGCACTTTTACTGGCGTTTCACGGTAGATGGCGTCAGTCGTCCAGGTCTTGGTAAGCAGATACTCGACCTGATGAGCCTTCAGTACCTTCTCGAGCGCCTCAACCCCTTCCCGGCTGGCGCTGACCTCACGACCAGCCGGCAGATAGTGATATGATGTGCCCTCGTCGCGAATAGCAGCCGTTGGCACAATGGCATGCCCCATTGCAACGGCGCTATCAAGCACACCAGCACCGCCGCAAGCGATAAATTTCCTGCATCCCAGGGCGATCACTTCCTCGAGCATACCTGCTGCCAATGGTGCCCCTACCCCAGGATGAAAGACCGCCAAACGCTTCCCTTCAACAGCGAGTTCATAGATCGGGTGCGTCCCAATCTCGCTCCTCAAATGTCTAATCACCCTGGCATTATGTTGCTGCACCAGTGTGCTAATCACGTCCTGGAAAAAGCAAACAACAGCATGCTCAGGGACATCTATTGGCTTAAAAATACGTCGAGGTTCGAGCATCGCTTCTGTCGCGCTATCAAACTCCAGGATGGGATAGTCATGGTCCATCTTTTTTCTCGTCCTCTCTTGCAATAAGACTCGCCGGGGCTACTTTTAGATTCATTAAATTTTGCTACTTTCTCTATTCGTAACTCTTCAGAACTCCTCATGATTGTAAACTATCAGGCGCGAACAAGTCGAGCCCAAAAACAGACTGTGTTTGTTACATCTTGATTTCTTATGTCCCATATATGTTACTCGTTTTACCCATTCTCTCATACGTTGCAACTTGCATAGCAATGTACAAATCGATTACACTGTTATTACAAAGTATAACGCAAATAAGTACTTTATTAAATAGTGAATTTTATTCCGTATACGGCCCCACTTTCTTGACTTCTAGTGTATTTTCTGTTATACTCAGCACTGTCTGGTCAAAATTAGAAGAGACGAGGTGTATTTCGTGTATCAGAAGCGAATTGTCATTGTAGGAGCAGGTATCGTCGGACTATCAACCGCCTACGCTCTGCTGAAACAGGGCATCCGTCACGTCACAGTCGTAGAACAGGAGGCAGTCGATCATCAGCGAGCCACCTCTCATGGTCCTTCAAGGCTACTACGATTTGAGTATGGACCCGATGCGCACTATTCCAGGATGGTGCAACTGAGTTTACACCGCTGGCGACAGCTTGAACATGTTACAGGGCATACTATTTACACACGAACAGGTTTGCTCGTACTGGGAACCGAGGATGATAATTTCACCCTGCCGAGCTATCGTATCTTGCGAGCATTAGGACAACCCATCGAGCGCCTCTCTGAGCAGCACTGCAAGCAACGTTTTCCGCAGTTCGCCACCCACGCCTACGACATCCTGACGTACAATGTCGAAGCCGGCATGTTACACGCTTCAGCCTGTCTGAACCTCCTTAAAAACCTGATTATCGACCTCGGCGGAGAAATTTATGAGTCTTGTCGCGTGACTCGTCTAACGAACGATAGCCAGGCTCGCCCAGTGCGTATCCATCTCAGTTCCGGCAACGATCTTATGGGTGATCGTGTTGTATTAGCCACAGGTCCCTGGGTGCATCGACTGCTGGGTGATTTATGCCTGCCCGTGCAACCGACGCGCCAATACCTGCTCTACTTTACAGGATTGCCGACCACATCGTTTGCAGTGAACGCTTTTCCCGCATTTATCGCCCACGACCTCTACGGTTTTCCGCTCCAAAGTATCCATGGCATAAACGGCCAAGTCTGCTTAAAGGTGGCCTCGCATACCTTCGGTACACCCATCGACCCTGACGACACCTCTTCCCCCAATCAACGCGTCATTGATCAGGTTGCCGACAGGCTACGCGAACTATTACCGGCTTTGCATCGAGCAGAGCTAGCACACGTTGACTCATGCATCTACGATGTGACCCCCGACCAAGATTTCATCCTTGACCGCTTGCCACACGACCCACGTATTATTTTTGCCACGGGCCTCACCGGTCATGGTTTCAAATTTGGCCTGTTGCTCGGCGAACTCCTGAGCAGCATGGTATGCAATACACAACCGAGCGTCCCATTGGAACGTTTTCAACTGGCACGCTTTGCACATCGGCAAATGGAGCAAAGGACTTCTGTGGTATAACATGCATCGCAGTGAATTTGTGCACAATATCGTAGACAAATTAATATCCGTCCAGGGCATGCAAGCCATCGTCCTGGGCGGTTCATGGGCGTCTGGCACATAGTGAATAGAATCCTTGGTGCTGTCGGGTGCAACCGTGAAGAGATGGATGAGAGCTTGCAGGAGGCAGAGGCTTTATTGGGTGAAGTGATTAAACTGTGCGGGAATCAGTATCAAGCGAGATATTAGGATTCCACCACAAACCGTGGGTCGCAATCTCCACGACAATGAAGAGGCCAGGACAGCAATGTCGTCGTATAGTAGGGCAAGCTGGGTAGAGTGGGGCAGGGACGCAGTCTGGGGCACATCATCCCCCAGATGGCGTCTGTGTGTAGCCCTTGCGGACGCAATCCGGGGGATGGTGTGGCCCTGGTAGCTACAACGACAGGTGACTGGTATCATTAAAACGGACCAATTCTACATGGTCTCCGGTCACACGTAGCTCCGATAGGCTCGCCGGGTCCAGGTGCAGGTGGCGGCTTTCGGGCGGGGCCATATTGAGCAGGTGACCAATCAGCAGGCGTAAGGCCGATTTATGGCTTACAACTACCACCGTTTGATCGACATGCGAGGTCAGTATGTCAACGATGCAAGGGACGACGCGATCCACCACAGCCTGTTGCGTCTCGCCACCGGGTGGGTGAGCTATCCACGAGCCGCGTTCCCACTCCTCCAATTCATGCGGGTACTCCATGGCAAGATCGGCACGTAGACGGTTCTCCCATTCGCCAAAGTCCATTTCGCGCAATGCGTTTCGCGTCCTTATCTCCAACTCCAGCGCAAGCCCAATCGGTGCAGCGGTCTCCTGCGCTCGTTGTTGTGGACTGCAGTAGAGGGCATCCACATGCTCGCGCCGAAGTCGATCTGCCAGACATTGTGCCTGGGAGCGACCAATCAATGTGAGTGGCACCTCGGTGACGCCACAGAAGGCATCGTCGAGACTCGTATGCGTCTGCCCATGTCGCACCAGAAGCAGGCGGGTAGTAACCGCTTGCTCCTTGTCAATACGGGCATGACCTATCCCCCAGGCAGGATGCCTGTCACCGAGACTGGTCATCCCATCCGGGCGACGGGTTTCAGCAAAGGTGGCCACGATAGCATACGAATCATTCATATGACAGGTAGTCACGCACATACAGTTCCTCTTGACCAACTTTATCATCGAAACTACCTGCTTGACTCATCGTCCAGCGCTTCCTAGACATATATGTACATAAATCAGTACGTTTTGAGATATTAGCCCTTGTCCTTCCATCAATAGCATAACATAAATCCAGCGTTACTGTAGGGCCATAATGTAGTATAATTTGCTACAATGAACGGGCCAACCCCAATCCCATGCATAGTATCCGCAAGGAGTTACCTGTCCCCCGGACAGGATTCCACTAAAATTTTCTAAGGAGGGCATATATGGATAATAGCAAGCTTATCAGAAAATGGTCAGACCTGTACGGACTGGCAGTCATCACCGGAGGTAAGAAAGTTGGGGCGGTAGATGACTTCTATCTTGAGCCAGGGACGAACGCCATACGTACGTTACGTATCAATACAGGCGTGTACGGCTATCGTTTACTCCAGTCGAGTGCAATTAACACAATTGAGCAGAAAGCAATCACCATCACAAATGAATATATGTTGGCCGAAGAGAAAACCGATGGCCGTCTACCCGCCTTGCTACCAGGCAAACAGATACTCTCCTACAAAATCATGAGTGAAGGGGGAGCCGTCGTAGGCAAAGTTGGCAATGTGCTCATCGATACCAGTATCCCCGTAACACTACGTGTGGTAGCCTTCGAGCTTAGTGTCGACTCACACTCTCGTAGTGGCCAGCGTAACAGGAAAATTGCCGCTAGCGAGGTTACTGGCTATGGGCGAGATGCAGTTATCATCCTTGATAGAGTTGCCAAACGATAATATCTCGTGAAAGGGAAAATTGATGTCAGAAAAACCCGAAAACCTGACAACATTCTACCAAGGTTGGGAGACCTATCAAGACCTGCTCATCAAGGCGATTGCACCGCTCTTAGCCGAACAACTTACCTTGCGTGCTGCACCGCACCTGCGTTCGATAATTGAGATTTTGAACCACATCATTGCTGTCCGTGTGCGTTGGTTTCACGGTTTGATGGGTGAGGGCGACGAGGAGATTGCCCCGGTGGGAGAATGGGATCGTCCAGGTCAGCCCGTGCGTAGTGCCGCAGAACTGGTAAGCGGACTTGAGAAAACTTTGCACTTTGTCCAGCAATGTCTCTCATGTTGGACACCTGCCGATTTGGAGTACGTCTTCAAAGGTACATGGCAGGGCGAGGAATATGCGCTCTCGCGTCAATGGGTGATCTGGCATGTCATCGAGCATGATCTTCACCACGGTGGGGAGGTTTCGTTAACGCTCGGAATGCATGGTTTGACGGCTCCCGATCTGTGATACAAAAGGTTAAGATATTATATAGTAAAATCGTCGTGCAAGAAAAACCGAAAGAGTTAATACACGTGACAATGAAATTTGGCTTGCTCATTCCCCAGGGTTGGCGTATGGACCTGGTTGGTATAGCCGATCCAGTTGAGGCATACGAGACCATGACCAGCGTAGCGCAGGAAGCCGAGAAACAGGGCTTTGATTCGATCTGGCTCTTTGACCATTTCCACACGGTGCCCGTTCCAACGCAAGAAGTCACCTTTGAATGTTGGACCAGCACTGCCGCACTCGCTCGCGACACTAAGCGTGTCCGTATTGGCCAGATGGTCACCTGCAACGGCTACCGCAACCCGGCGCTGCTGGCGAAAATGGCGAGCACCGTTGATGTCCAGAGCCATGGACGGCTCGATTTCGGCGTAGGGGCAGGCTGGTACGAGCATGAATTTCGGGCATATGGCTATGACTACCCCGATGGACCCACACGCCTGCGCCAGTTACGCGAAGCAGTGCAGATTATTCTGAAAATGTGGACGGAGGATGAGGCCGCATTTGAAGGGCAATATTACCATGTGCGTGGCGCGATCAACCGACCGAAAGGCGCACAGAAGCCACACATTCCCTTGCTCATCGGCGGCGGAGGCGAGCAGGTGACGCTCAAACTCGTCGCGCAGTACGGCGATGCCTGCAATGTTGGCCACCTTGATCCGGAAGGGCTTGAGCGCAAGTTTTCCATCCTCAAAAAGCATTGCGACGAGGTTGGCAGAGATTACAATACCATCCGCCGCACAGTGCTCTTCAACTGCGCCATTGCTGAGACCGATCAGGCCGCGCTTGCCAAAAGTGAACCATTTAAGCGCAACATTCCTTCGGGCCGCATTCGCGAACAGGCCCTCATCGGTACACCCGACACCATTCGCAAACGTCTCACAGAAATCGAGCAAGCGGGCGCACAGGAGATTATCATGTATATGCCCGATTCAGCACAGTTGGAGTCGGTGCAATTGTTTGCAAGGGAATGTATACAAAGGCGTTAAATGGTCCTGGCACCCGTGAGGGGCAAGAGCGTCTGGGGACTCCCAGCCACGCTCGCCACTGAGCAGTTCTGAATAGTCACGATTATACATATAAGAAACCAGGGCAACCGCAAGGAACACTGTCCCTTGCGGTCACCCTGAAGTGATATCTCCGTCAATGCCCACCTTGGGGACCAACGTCGAGGAGCATTACCCGACTACGCACCGGGCTTTGTCGAGCTTGCAGCCTGCTTCGTCGTCTCGACTACATCCTGCCCTGTTTGCTTCACCTGAGAGCCAGCCTGCTGAGCTAGACCTTTGAGATCACTCGCAGTTGACTGCACCTTTGTCGCTGCCTGCTGGGCATAGTCTTTCAAAGTGCTACTTGTCTGTGAGACGCGATCAGATACCTGTTGCGCATACTGGCTGAGTTGTTCGTTTTCAGGCAGGTTAGCGCGCAGCTCTTCAAATCGCTGACGCAGTAAACGGCGCATCTCCTCGCCTTTCATCGGTGCCACCAGCAGACCGATACCGACTCCTAAGAGTACGCCCTTGAAAAAATTGTTCATCTTCAAACTCCCTTTTCTGAAATCGTGGTAAGCCTAATGTTAGTATAACATTACACATGCTCATCAAACGAGTGAGCAGAGCGGGCTTCTTCTCCACCAGACTCTCATTACATAGACTCCCATGGGAATACGTTTAACCCAAACAATTAGTTTCAGTGTGTATCATCAAACGATGGCCGTCAGCATTTCTACATACCTGGCAAATGCAGCGTAAGGACCAACAAAGGGAATTTCCTGCGCCAATTCTTGTACTCTTGCCGGATGGAATCCCTGCTGTGCCAGCCTGGAAAACCACACACGAGCTTGCAGCACACGACGTTGATCTGCCTCACCAGGGAGTTGACCTGAACGACCACGCCCGTAATTGTATCGTTGCAGAAGATCGGGATCGCGCAGGTAGGCGCGCACAAGAGGCAAAAGGACCACACGTATAGCCTCTTCATCAAGACTATGGCGCAGATATGCCGTCAACGTCGCTTCATCAACTGACTGGGCAGCACCCATCAACCGCAGGAGTTCCGTCCGCGCCTCCAAAGCCGCAAGTGCAGGATGCACTAGCTTGCCCTGTTCTCCCAGTCGCACTTCATATAATCGACCGATAAGCAATGCTCCATAGCCTAAATGACCAACCCAACCTTCAAGCAATGGAGTTTGTGCCATGTTACTACTGCGTTGCCATTCTCGCACCGTGTCGCGTGTGACAGGCCAGCGCAACCAGATACGCGCTGGCGTGACCAGCGGGTCAAGGAACATCACCTCATGTGTCGCAGCAATGATGGCTTCGATGAATGCTTCCTGCTTTTCGCGCCGGTTATCCCCAATCATCCAGATATCGATAATATTTGCACTGCGGTAGGCGGAATGCCGGCGCTGCCACTCGTCCAGTTCAAGTGCTGCACATTGAAACTCAACCGCCCAACGATGTCCGTCAGCATGAGCCACAAAGATATCAGCGATACGGTTGGGTTCAGGTAAACGTTCCTCCAACGTGATTTCCGCTTGCGGAAATTGCTCGCGTAGCCAATTGGCAAGCACCATCTTCCCGCGCATATGGCGAATTGACTCAGCCTCAGTACTCCACGCACACTCACCTTTTTGGTGCGCAAAGTGAAGCTGCGCACGTTTCCCTGGACCACCACGTAGATGGACCACGCCACGACAATTAGGGCAGTGCAGAGCCCGTTCACGCGACCACTGTTGTAAATGCTCTAAAGGCGTTTCTTCAGCGACAATGGGGTGACCACCCGGGTCATAGGCAACAAGCATAGCAAGATCATTTTTCCTTCCAAATCACAGGGTGCGTTTCAAAATCTTGCGTCAGAAAGACGAGCGAAGCGATGTCGGGTGCGTAGGGGCCCGATTTATCGCGCCTGGGGTGGGTTCACCCACAACGATATGGCCAAAAACGATCCACATTCCTTGCTCATCTGACCGTTGACTAGAGGCTCATTCTAACACAAGGAAGGAAAAGCGGTTATTCAGTAGATTTCCTCTGGATCATGTTTCTTGAGCACATTTGCAAATTCGATAACGCTTCCTTCAGGTGCAGACACGTGCCAGTAGTGCATACGCCAGCCAACCCCACGATCGGTGACAGTCAAGCGCCATGCCTTCGCATTATCGTCAGATCGGGTACGTTGAGGACTATCTGCTGCCTCACTTTCCCTAAGATGGCGCAGGTCACAATTCAGGTTTTGTGCCTCATCTGCAATGACTGCTGCTGTTAACCGCACTATCTTGCTGAGCAAAACCTCGTCATTATTCAAACGAGCCCTCTCAACTGACCCGATAAAGCGAGATCCAATTCGATATTTGAATGGTTTCGGAACAGTGCTTTGCCACTGTTTTCTATAGTATTGCTCAATCGCCTGACGAATACCTGCTTCACCCTGACTCCACAGAGTGATAATATCTAGCGCCGGGATGTCATCAGGCGTGAAAAGCAGTGGAAACGTCTGAGAGATCTTTTTGTCGGCATCCCAGTCAAATTCGGGTATAGAATCGGAAGATTACTGCCGATACTTCCACCTCTTTCGACTCAGCCAGAGCCAACGTAGCAATACTCAGGTTTCGGGCAGTGTGCTCGCCCATATGCTTACAAGCGCAGGCAGTCGCCAACAGGAGACACATATCGTCTCGCACGAGTTCAGGCCAACGGACGAAAAATAGTTCAGGCCAAATGACAATCGAAACGTTATCAAGCTCGATCAGGTACCCCAGCTTTTCTAACTTGCCTCCAAGATTAAATTCCTCATTATTGAAGAACTCATTGACTCTTCTATCAACCTGACCTATGTTGACGTCCAGCCTGAATTTACGCTGCCATGAACGAAGAAGGGTAAAATTGGGAAACCGACCACAGCTCACAAGCTGATATGTTGCCTTCACACAATGTGACCAACTATGAGGTGATGCAAGGGCTTCTTTCAGCCAAATATCCAGGTTCGTAAGCCAACGCTCTACATCTTCTCTGCTCGCACCATCCTCAGGTGTAGTAACGAGCACAGGGTCTACTAAAATATTAGCCATTCTTCGCTACATTCGCTCTTCCCTTCATACTTTCGGCGGTAATTCTATCTTCCTGGTGCATGGTTTCGTCAAAGAACCCTTCGGGCCAGTTGAGAATATTGCCCTTTGCTGAGATTTCGACAGGCTCAAATCTGGCAGCCCCCTTCTCATCTTGATCGACGAAGTAGATCATGCAATCGCTTTTATCCTGCCCACCCGCTTGAACAATGTGGTAACGTAGCTGGTTGACGAGGTTTTCGCTGTGGGTTTCGATGAGGCATTGTTTTTTGCATTTTGACAGACCAACGAAGAAATCCCCTAAACGGGCCTGCACACGAGGATGTAAGTGCAATTCTGGTTGCTCGATTATCAGGAGCGTATCACTCGGAGCAAGCAAACCCATTACCAGTATGGGCAAGATTTGGCTCACGCCGACGCCGACCTCTGGAAGTGTATGAGGTTTGTGCCCTTGCTTGAGAACCACTTTCCACGTTACCCCGCTTGCACCTGCTACTTCGGTTCTGACCTCGTTTGCTACGCCGAGATACTGCGCCCAATTATCTAGAGCCTTTTGCAGTGCAGTTTGCTCAATTCGCTTGGTGAATGGATTATAGCATTCGATGCTGGCAAGTCGGTTAGTGTGATATACCATTGCGGCATATTCTCCCTCGGCACCAACATCATCTAATTCACCTGTCGGTGCGAACCGTTGTTGAGTTGCCCAAGGGTCAGCTCGAAGAGGGCCTAAATAGCGTATCTTGCTAGTGAAGAAGGATGTGATTCCCTTTACTGCTTCATCGACTAGATCTATCACGTCCCTTGCACTTACAATAAGAGAAAAATCTAATAGCCCTTCATCTTTCATCTCGGGTTCTTGGACTAAGTATGCAGGAAGAAAATAAGATAAAAATACCACGAATTGCTCTGGCACGACTTTAGGAGGAACTTCGTTGTATGACGTAAACTTTCCCAGGTGGTGAGACCTCTCACCTATATCAGGCACTAATTCTGGATGCTCTTCCCAAAAGCGCATAAATTCACTATCAGGTATTTTCTTGACAACAAATTTACCCTTAAACGTATCTACATCTACTTTTCTATGTCCTACCTCATTACTTTCTAAATCAGCATGAGGGTCAACCTCAGGATTGAACTCAAGTGACACACCTTCGAGAGCAACTTTTGAAGCCTCTATGGCAGAAGCACTCTCACTACCACCGCTAGCACTACCAAAGGTAAGAACGACTTTATAACTTGATGAGAGATAGGTGTATATGGAGCCTTGCCGACCATAGATGCGCTCATAGCTTAGTTCAAATTTCAATATCATGTTATGCGAACTGGAAAATTTATTGAGGATATCCTCAAACGTCCCAAGCTGAACAATCGGTCCATTAGGCAACAAAGGGCGATCCAGCATTCGGCTACTCAACGTCTGAGAAATCATCAAAATCGACTGCAATAAACTACTCTTCCCCGAACTATTCAGACCAGCAAAAACCGTCACAGGGGCCAGCTTCAGTTCTCCTGAGTTAACAATCGGTTTGAAGTTTTCGATAGACCAGCTTTTCAGCATCCTCATGTCCTTTGCACAGTCGCCTTGCAGACTACGTTTACTTACTGCATTGTATCTTACTTTCCCGACTTTGGGAATACTAATGACAGAACCCCAATCATAGTGTATAATACCGACCTTAGAATAGATGTGTGTGCAACTTGCACAAAAAGCATAAACGTGTAATCATTATCACATAGAACGAACTATTGATGCTCAGAGAAGGGGCAACCGTCATGACCACGACCACCAGTATCAGTATCCCACATGGGAAATACCACATCTGGACCGTTGGCTGCCAGATGAACCAGGCTGACTCCCAGCGCATCCAGACCATCCTTGAAGAATTGGGTTGGGAAGAGACAAGCATGGATAAGGCCAACCTGGTGGTACTCAACACCTGCAGCGTGCGCAAAGCACCCGAAGAGAAGGCTCATAACCAGCTTGCCCAACTCAAACACGCCAAAGCCAGGCGTAACGATCTCCTTATCGCGCTCATGGGCTGCATGATCGGCAACCAGAAAACCATCGACGAACTGCAAAAACGTTACCCTCACATTGACCTCTTTATGAAGGTTGAGCAGGCCGACATCCTGCCCCGCTTCCTCGATGAGCGCTGGACACCCATCTCCGGCGCGGGCTGCCTCGACATTGAATATATGCCCTTCGCTGACGAGACCATACCTGCCGAACCTATCTCACCGACCATCGCCGCCTTCAACATGTCAACCATCGGCAAGCACACCGTGTTACCAATGGCTATCACTCCCAAGCCGGGTGAACGTACCGCTCACTATCCTACTAAAATCGAACCGGCAAAGGCCGGCCCAACCGCGTGGCTGCCTGTCATCCTGGGCTGCAATAAAGTCTGTACCTACTGCATCGTCCCCTATCGTCGCGGACGCGAGCGCAGCCGTTCTATAGAGGAACTGCTCACCGAGGCCCGTTCATTGGTGGCAAAAGGTGCTAAGGAACTGACATTGCTGGGCCAGACTGTCGAAGCCTACGGACTCGACCTCCCAGGCAAACCCGATCTTGCGGACTTGATGAAGAGCCTCAGTGAGATCGACAAATTGGAGCGAATCCGCTTCATGACTTCGTATCCACGCCACATGACCGATAGCATGATTGAGCGCATGGCGTCCCTGCCCAAAGTATGCGAACACCTGAACATTCCAGTGCAGGCAGGCGATGATGCCGTGCTCAAGCGTATGAAACGCGGCTATACTCTCGACGAATACCGCTCACGTATTGAACGCGTGCGTACATTGTGGCCCGGCATCTCGCTCTCCACTGATATAATCGTTGGCTTCTGCGGCGAAACAGAACGAGAGTTTCAGCACACGCTCGACCTGCTCGAAGAGACCCGCTTCGACGTGGTGCATGTAGCCGCGTACTCACCGCGTCCTGGCACAGTAGCTGCACGTTGGGAAGACGATATTCCATTAGCCGAGAAAAAACGTCGTCTGCATGCGGTCGAAGAGGTACAGGCACATATCGCCTTCGAGATCAATCAGCAATATCTCAATAAAATTGAAGAGGTGCTGGTTGAGGATACTAACATAACGCATGGACGGCAACAGTTGAAGGGACGAAACCGTACTAACAAGCTGGTGTTCTTCCCACAACCAGGCGAAATACTAGCGGGAGACGGTCAAATACAGTTTGACAAAGCTCACGACATTCGCATCGGCGAAATGGTGAAGGTGAGTATCGAACGAGCCACTGCTTGGTCCTTGCAAGGTTGCGCAGTTGAGGTATAATAGGCAAATTAAATAACACACCACCAGCGAAGAAGAGGAGGTGTTTGATGACTCAAGCACAATCGGCTGAAGAGAAGATACGACTGAAAAAGCAATGGACGGATCAGGCTATTCAGCAGGCGCTGGCCAGCCAATGGGAAGAAGCAGTTATCACCAACAAGAATATTCTGAGTATCTATCCCACGGAAGCTGAGGCCTACAATCGCCTGGGTAAGGCATTTAGTGAATTAGGGCAGTATGCAGAGGCACGCCAGGCCTACTCGCAGACACTGAAGTATAGCCCGAATAATACTATTGCGAAGAAGAACCTGGAGCGACTCTCGCTCCTCCAGGAGGAACCGGTGCAGGCCCATAGCGGAACTGAGCGCATCGATCCACGACTCTTCATCGAAGAGACAGGCAAAACCGGTATGACGGAGTTGATTAACCTCGCTCCGTCCTCTGTTCTTGCCAAGGTAGGCGTCGGCGACAAAGTTCAATTGCGTGTCAATGGACATACACTCCTTGTTCGCAACACCGCCGGCGAGGACATCGGACAGGTAGAGCCGCGTCTTGCCAACCGCCTGATCAACTTTATGGAAGGTGGCAATCGTTATGCAGCAGCCATCCTCGCTATGGAGCAGGGACAGGTACGGCTGATTATTCGCGAAGATTACCAGCATCCCAGTATGTTTGGCAAGGTCAGCTTCCCATCGCAGGGTGTGGGCGACACGATCCGTGCCTATACCAAGGACAGCATGCTGCGCTATGATCGCGAGGACGAGGACGAGTTAGGCAACGAAGACGAGTACTACGATGGCGGTGAGGAAATCGACGACATGACCGAGATTGACCTCGAAAGCGGCATCGAAGGTGAGGAATAACAAATATAAATCGACTGGAGAGAAATCATGAACAAAACGAAAAAAGTAGCCTGGCACAAACATCTTATTAAGGCAAAAAAATACAAAGAGAAGCACAAGACACAGGCACAGAAGCCAGGTGGCAGCGTAGCCACGTCCACAGCGCGGCGGTGATATCTATCTCACGGCCGCGCTTCCCTATTACAGCAGCATATGAGTGATGAGCAGCATTTCTCCTCCCCCAATCTCATCGGCCTCTGTGCGCAATATCCTCACTCTGCTCGTCTCACGTGATGCCTATGTGGCGGCGGGTGTCGGAGGATTGGAGCGCCGGGTGACATGGGCCTGTCGCATGCGCGCGCGCCTTCCTGCATTTGAAAGCGTGCGAGGGGGAGAACTCGCTCTGCTCGGCCTATCCCAGTTGCGCCGACTCGACGAGACATTGCCTCACCTGTTGAGAAGCTTGCACAAAGAGGGCGTTGCAGCCGTGGCAGTAGCAGCCGCATCCGGCGAGGCATTGGGAAATGAGGCACTCATCATTGCAGATCAACTGCATCTCCCGTTGATCTTACTCCCACCAACGGCACCACTCGAGGAAATTGAACGCGAGGTTATCACCTTCGCCGTTAGTTTTCGTAGCGAAGTCGAGCGCAAAGCCACCGAGATCGCACACCAACTCATGCAATTGAGCGCACAGGGAGTCGGCGTACAGGGTATATGCGAACACCTCGCTCGAATTTGTGGCAGATGGGTAATAGTGCAGGATGCCGAGGAAGAAATTCGCTTCAAGGCTGCTCCACCCGCCCCACCACCATTCACAACAGAGGAGCCAGTTATAGAGGACATCATACCAGATTTAGTAACTGGAGACCCTGTCTGGGGGACAGGTAATGCCCCCACCACGACTACCTACACCCCCTCCAAAGCCACCGACATAACCTCACTCCCAACACAACTCAGCGATGAGATACTACAAAGACAGAGTTTGGTACGCGTGTCGGTCCCCATTCTCATTCGCCACGAAGTCGTAGGGCACCTCTCGCTGGTCGGAAACGACGATGACTTCGACTACCTGGAACGCATCATTTTAGGGCAGGTAGCGCCGATCCTGGCATTGGAATTTGTGCGCGAGCGCGAGCGCAGTGAGGTCGAGAGCCGCTATCACCTGGAAGCATTCACGGATGTTCTCCAGGGCAATTATCAACAGCCCGAAGAAATGCTGACACGTGCACGCCTACTTGGCTATGACCTCACTGCACCCCAGGTTGTCGCTGTCTTTGAACTGCCTCCTGCCGATCCTGAACCTGCAACCAGCAGTCCTCCGGCACATTGGAGTAGGAGACTACGCGACGAATTGCTACGAGCATGGCCCATGAGCTGGGTATTGAGCGAGTCTCGACGTGTCACGGCTCTGCTTCCTCTTGCGCTTGCAGAGAGTGATGAGAACACCATCTTCACCCGCCTGGAACGAGTACATGCCCGTGCGCAGCAGCACAAAAATGTCTACTCCGGTGGCATAGGGCAGATCGCGAAAAACCTGCAGGGAATTTCACAATCACTACGCGAGGCACAACAAGCGTTAGAAATCGGTCGACACCTTTTCGGCGACGGACAACTCCACTCATTTGCACGCCTGGGCATTTACCGATTACTTTTCCCTCTTCATGATCAGAGCGAACTCGCCGACTTCTACCAGGAGACGCTTGGTCCACTGCTCGAACACGATACTCGTAAGAATGGCGCATTCATTGAGACCCTGGAGGAGTACTTCCGCTGTAACGGCAATCTGAGCGAGACGGCCCGCGCAATGCACTTGCACCGCAATGCACTGCTCTACCGCCTGGGTCGCATCGAAGAAATCCTGGGTCATTCACTCGAAAATTCAGAACTGCGCCTGTCTCTGCAAATTGCTTTGAAGATACGGCATTTGCTTAAACCTTGAACCTCTTCAAAAAATCACCTTCCCTCCCGCTGCTTTGACCAAACGATCGCGTATGGCAAGTCCAAGCCCACGCTCATCAAAACTGCGGCTGAGAATAACCTGAACATCCGCCTCTTCCAGCGCACGTAGGCCAGCAAACAACGCTCCCGCTACCTGTTCGGAAGCAGCTGCAGCACCCAGCGATTGGACAACAGCACCGCTATTCCGAAACGCTGCCACATCTTCATCCGCCACTAACACGCCCACACGTTCGCCTCGCTCAAGCCGCCTTTGCAACTCAGCCAACATCGCAGCACGCATCGCCTCTACAGCCCCATCGAAGAGCAGCAAGGGAACCCCAGGCGCATAGTGGGTAAGCAACTGCCCAGGCGACCTCGACTCCCATTCAGTCTCGGATCGCGCATTCGCAACTAATGACTCCTGGGGAGGTGCCAGGGATGTTCTTCCATGCGTTGCATGTTCAGCCTTGCTCTGGACGCGATAAATCGGGTCCCTACGTGGTGGTTGCACTTCGGGTAAGACTGTACGCAATGCCTCAAGGCTAATACCGCCCGGTCGCAGAATTGTGGGAACCCTTGAACAGAGATCAAGGACGGTCGACTCTACCCCCACTTCACATGGACCAGCATCGAGGATCAGTGGCACCCCTCCGTCGAGATCGGTTAACACATGCTGCGCCGTTGTGGGGCTGACATGCATAAAACGATTGGCGCTCGGCGCAGCGATGGGCGAACCAACAGCGCGAATCAGCGCGAGCGCAACATGATGACGCGGCATACGAATAGCCACTGTTTCCAGGCCAGCTGTCACCAGCTTGGGTACCAGCGGACTACGTGGCAGGATCAATGTCAGCGGCCCTGGCCAAAATGCTTTGGCCAGTTGTCTTGCCTGTGCAGGAATTGAAATGGTTAACTGCTCCAGAGCGGCTTCATCGGCAATGTGTACGATCAATGGATCGCTAAATGGACAACCTTTGGCGGCGAAGATACGTTCCACCGCACTTGTCTGAAGTGCATCGGCTCCAAGCCCATACACCGTTTCTGTAGGAAAAACAACAACCTCACCAGCGCGCAACAATGCTGCTGCACGCTCAATACTCGACGGATCAGGATGGATAGGATCAACGGTCAAAACTGCCGTTTGTCTATGTTGCATATACCTTGCCTTTAGCTTGTTGAGAGTATCACCTCACATCTTGAACGAGTATAGCACGTTCAAATAGCATACGTATATCAACATAGCTTACCTACTCTACTTTCACAGGCAGCAACATTGGCACAAAAGCAACAAGGCAGAAAAAGGAGTGAAGGAGCGCATATTGTGTTATATATGAGTTATGGTACAATACATAAGGCTTTATATCATCAATAACATGTAGGGCAACGATGTGAGAAGATTGTATGCAGATATGTCTGGACACTGAGGACTGCAAATTTCAGAACAGAGATAAAGCACGCTTTTGCGCCCGTTGTGGCATCCCGACAAAGGGAGCACTGGTGCAGGGACGCTACGAAATCCAAGACCTGATAGCCAAGGATCGTACCAGCGTAACATTACGTGCCGTTGATCGCCATCAAGGCTTGCCCGTGACAGTACGCGCTCTTCTCCCCAAACAAACGAGTGTAAACGAATGCGAGGATTTTCTTCAGGATGCCGAATTGGCCATCGCGTTTTCCAGCCACGTACAAGAGCCCGGCAGCATCCGCGTGACAGACTATGGACAAGACGGGCATATGGCGTTCTTGGTAAAGTCGGAGTTTGCTCCTACCGCTAATGACAGACATCCCCCTAAGCCACGTATGACCGTGCGCGTTGATGGTGATATTTACGAACCAACTCAACCGTCTCTCCCCACCGATGAACCCACTCAACTCATTCCGACTACACTCAGGAGAACTCGCGCGAGCATGCAGACACAGGCATCTGTGCAAAATAACGTTCCAGTGACAAAACATGATTGGTTGGCAGCAGGCAACCGCGCCTATGAACTCCAACACTACGATGAGGCGCTAGCAGCCTACGAAGCAGCATTGGCGGAAGATGTTGTGTCTGTGGACGCATGGAGCGGCAAAGGCGCAACGTTGCTCCATCTAGGGAACGCTGAAGAGGCGTTGCTCGCCTTTGATCACGCGCTTTCGCTGCACCCAAATGATCCCGACCTATGGAACTCACGTGCAAACGTGCTGCATGAACTACAGCGCTTCGACGAGGAGATGTATTGCTACGACCAGGTCCTGGCACGAGACCCGAACTATGTCTTTGCGTGGAGCGGGCGTGGCATGACATTGGCCGAGCTGAATCGCCCTGAGGAGGCCCTACAAGCATTCGACCGCGCTCTTGTGATCGATCCAAAGCAGAGTGTCATCTGGCAAGCAATGAGCGATACGCTCTACAGCCTGAACCGCTACGATGAGGCGCTGATTGCTGTCGAGCGCGCCCTCGAACTTGACCCTGACAATGTCGCATTGTTGGACACTAAAGGGAACATTCTACGCCGTAAGAAAAATCCGCAGCAGGCACTTCCCATGCATGAGCGCGCAACCTTACTCGACCCACACAATGCAACAGTATGGTTCGATAAGGCAAATGACTTGCGCGATCTTAGACTCTTTACAGATGCGTTAGTAGCTTATGATGAAGCACTTGCTCTTGACCCACGACTGGCTGGCGCATGGTATAATCGAGCAAATGTGTTAGCTGCCATGCATCTGTATGAGGATGCATTAGCATCCTACGATCGTGCCCTGGACTACGACGAAGGGTTGATCTCTGCCTGGTATAATAAGGGAAGCCTGCTGCACGAGCTGGGACGTAATCGGGAAGCATTGATTGCTTTTGATCGTGCATTGTCCATTGACGCGCACTATATCGCTGCCTGGAACAATAAAGGGCTTTCCCTCTTTGCACTAGGACGCCTCAATGAGGCACTAGCAGCTTTCGATCAAGCGACATCTTTTGCTCCTGAAGAGCCAGATGCCTGGCACAATAAGGCGATTGTGCTTGAGAAGTTGGGCAGGGTGCAGGAAGCACTTTCATGTCAAGAATGGTCACGTTCATTGGAGCAGCAGGAGCAGGCAGCTTCGTAAGGATAAGACTCCACTCTAGAAACAAGGAGAAGGTATGCGGCGCTGCGCTGACCTTGCCGATTGCGGGTATGATAATCGGGATAGTGATCTGTTCTGTCGTGCATGTGCATTGCCCTTACTGGGTACGGCACTGCTGACACGGTACGTGGTCAATTCACTGATCAGCAAGGGCGGGTACGCAGCAGTATTTCGCGGCGTTGATCATAACCTCTCTCGTCCTGTTGCCATAAAGGTGCTTCTGCCGAGTAGAACCACCCCTAGCGAACGTGAGCATTTCCTGCGCGAGGCACGCATCGCTGCCACACTCGATCACCCCAATATTGCACCAGTTCTCGATTACGGCAGGGATGGCTCCCGCGTGTTTCTGGTGATGCCACTTTACACAGCAGGATCATTGCGCACCCGGTTGGCGAGTGCCAATGGACCCCTACCAACAACAGAGATTATCCACAATTTCCACCAACTTGCAGGTGCATTGCACTATGCTCATACGCGGCCGCGACCGGTTATTCACCGTGACATTAAACCCGAGAACATCCTTCTTCACCAGGAGGATCATCGGTTGGTGATCACCGATTTTGGTATCGCCCGCTCACTCGAACCTGGAGCACGAGTGGGAAAAACCATCACGGTCCGTGGCACTGTTGGTTATATGGCGCCTGAGCAGGCCAATGGTATCGTTGATCCACGCAGCGACGAGTATGGCTGCGCGATTGTGTTGTATGAGATGCTGACAGGTTACCATCCACTCGATCCCCGTGGCGGGGCTATTCTTCAGCCGTCGATATTCAATAACGCTTTGCCTGCCGCCCTGGATAGCGTAGTGTTGCGCGCCCTTGCCACGGACCCGGAAGATCGCTACGCCGACATGCTAGAGTTTATGCAACAATTCGATCTGGCCTTCCGTCCAACCTCGAGCTTGCGCATTCCCGCACAGAATGACCAATTGGACACACGCCAAGGGCATACCCATCCCCCAGATAGGGCACCCTATCCTGGAGATGGGTATCCGCAAGGGCCCTACACACAGCACCCTGTCCGCGGGACAGGTAATCCCGGACTGCGTCCTGACTCAACGTCACCCCCGCCCCTACGTGTACGAGGACTGACCAATCCTTCGGCACCCGCTATCCACAAAGAGCGGGGGGAGCAGCGAGATAACCAGAAGAACACACCTGACACCCCGATAGGCAGGCAATCTGTGATTGGGGCAGGACAGGTTTCCGCCCGCTCAACTCCTGGCAGCGAGAGCGTACGTGAGAAATGCCAGGAAGGCGACCAATTACTCAAGCAGCAGCACTACTCTCAGGCTTTGCAGGCTTACGAGGATGCTTTGCGTATAGACCCACGTAATTTCCATGCCTGGAACGGCAAGGGAACCGCACTCTACCATCAAGGCAACTACAAAAAAGCCCTTGAGGCTTATCAACGTGCCACTGAGATCGACCCGGAGAGCGCTGTGGTCTGGGTAAGCGCGGGTTTAGCATTGAATCGATTGCAACGGTATCAGCAAGCATTGGTCCACTTTGAACGTGCGCTGTCCATCGAACCCCACAACGTCGCTGCCTGGAACGGCAAAGCCGGTGCCCAACTGGATATGAATATGCCCAGCGAGGCACTCGCCTCATACGAAAAGGCTCTGACCTACGATCAGAAGAGCTTTCAAGCCTGGCACGGCATTGGCAATGCACGCACCTCTTTGCGCGACTTCGCAGGGGCCGTCGATGCCTACAGCCGTGCACTGGTTGTAAACCCGCACAGTGCCGTGACATGGTGCAACAAGGCGGAAGCCTTAATTCGCTTGGGCCACAACCGTGCAGCCCTTGATGCCCTCAACGAGGCGACCGAACAAGACCGCGGGTATACACACGCATGGAATCTTAAGGCCGAGGTCTACGAAGCATTAGGCAACCCCCAGGAGGCACAGAAGGCACGCCGTCGCGCCAAACCCTGGGGGCTCATGAATTAAAACATGTGACCGCCTCATCCGACAGAACGACTATTAGAGCGATAAGCTTCCCCGTCAAGACCCCAGGAAATGATGCGCTTGGGGAACACACAAATCATCTCCGGCGCAAAACTCGACATGATCTCCTGACCTCCAGTGGATAAGACCTCCGCACTCCCTCGCACCTCAATTCCCCGGGGCTGCCAGGGTGGGAGTACATCATCCACCACAAAGGCCACTCGCCCGTTCCGTGCCGCATCGCGAAACTTCTTGCTCTGGGCTATATTGTGACCACCAATGTCGATGGTGTCCAATTCGGCGTTGTAACGAAAGCTCACAGGCACAACATGAGGCTCACCTGCCGCGTTCACCGTTGCCAATCGACCAAGGCGTTGACTCTTGAAATACTCGATCTCCACTGGAGTGAAATTACTCATAATTATCTTCCTTTCCTCGTGCCAAAAAGTTAAATATTCGGGAGTAACCTGTACTAGAGATACCAGCCAGAAAGCTGCACATAACATCTCTTCTCGCCTACTTGTTGCGGAGCCCACCATCGGGCAAGGATTGATTGAACAGAGAAGGCTGGAACTCTATTATAGCCTGGTTTACCTCCGCTTGCGTTTTGATTTTACCTGTCTCATCGATGTGCGCTACATCAATTTGCAGCTCCACCAGAGTGTTACCTATGAGTTTTCCACGGTGGCACTCTTCGGGTTTGACTTCAGCACACATCAGAGCAAATTGCAACTGCTTCTCCCAGGCTGTGCGAACGCGATTTATGCCTTCCTGGTAGAATGATTTCTCTCGAAGCCTTGCATAATCAACTTTGCCATCTACATAACATGTGCCGTCGTCCGGTCGTCCTCCCAAAGTATCTCCCATGAAGACATAACGTATACCACGTTGCTTGAGTTGTTTTTCGAGCAGTTCTTTTGAGAATTCAGGTTTGAAGCGTGAGTAGGGCTGAGAGCGAACATCCACCAGGAATTTTATGTCGTACTGTCGCAACAGTTCAACAAATTCTTTGAAGGAGCGATTTCCGTAACCAATGGTATGGACAGGTATGTTCGTCACAATATTCTCCTGAAACTGAACTTCTGATCTACAGTGAGTATAATCAACGAGCTATCTTGTGTCAACCTAAGATGACTGTAGGAATGCCCGCGTAATCCAGCTTCTCCTCCTACTGCGCAATCCCCCTGCGCATAGCAAAGACGCCCAGGCTCAGCGTTACAAGGGCCGAGCCAGCAAGCACCGCAACATCCCGTCCCAACTGATCGAACGAACTATAGAATATCGCCATCTGCAACGCATGGATGCCATAGGTCAGAGGCACAAAGGCGGCAATATTTTGCAACCAGATAGGTTCGAAAGCGAGAACGCCTATTCCGCCAGCCAGAAAGAACAGGTATATCGCTGTGAGAATCGAGGTGGGAATCGTCGGCTGCACCTGTTGGATCAGAGCACCCAGGGCAACACCGAGTCCCGCGCTGAACAGCGCCACCAACGCCAACATGAGCAGCGTTGTGAGCCAGTAGACGCCTACTGGTTGCGTCCACCCCAAGACATAGCCCAGGCCAAGCACGAGCAACCCCAGCACGAAGGAGATCACAAATCCGGCCAGTACCTTCCCTGCAATAATGGCTGCGCTCGTCGTAGGGGACAGTAACAGTTCCTTGACTGTTTTCGACTCCCATTCCCGAGCGGCAGAGAGGCCACTGGTAATAAGACCACTGATGGTGAGCAACAGCACAATCGTGGGCAATACACTGTACTGAAAAAACTCCACGTCATGGGCACGCAGATCCTGCTCTCGCATGGTAATGTGGATGGGGCTGGCACGACCTTGAGCTTGATAGAACTGGGTAATGGCATCAGGTACCGAGCGGCGTATGTCGTTGGTGAAGTCGAGATTCAAATTGTTGACCGTGACATCGACCGGTGAAGTCTGGTGCGCCTCGACACGCTGGGTGAAGTCAGGAGGAATGGTGATCACGGCCACTACAGTCAGATTCTTGAGTAACATTTGCGCCTGCTGCGGGGTCGCATCGGTGAGGCGAAAGACGTCAGCCTGGTGAAAAATCTGCTGCATCTGTATTCCCTTTGGTCCATGATCCAGCGTCACAAGTGCCACGGGGCTACGTCCAACGGCCGCTGCTCCCAGTGCGTTGATCAACAAAAACGCCAGAGGAGGTATAACCGTTGCGGCGGCAGTGGACCGTTGACGTATCCAGACGGTCAAATCTTTCCTGAGAATCGCCCAGACGGTGCGAAAAAATGTAAGTAACATATTCGGTCTCCTTTGTTAATGTGCCATGGTGCTCCGCCGCAACGCGATCGTTGCCAACACGATTACTGCCAGAGCATAGCCACACAGTATCAAAACGTTCACGCCCGTCCCAAGCGTATTGAGCGTGAAGTTATGAAAGGCATGCTGTTGTAACACAATCGCATAATAGACGGGAAAGAGCTGCGCAAGGAACTGGACCGCCGGTGTAGTAAAGGAAATCGGCCCAAAAGCACCACTCAAAAAGAAAAGCGGGATCGACGTTCCAAGTGCGAGCGCTGTGACTGGCTGGCGTTGCTTCAGCAGGGTTCCCAATAACGTGCCCAGTGCAATGAAAATGGCAAGCGTCAGCAGGCTAAAACCGATCATCTCGCCCCAGTGAACAGGCCAGATGCCAACGACTACTATCAACACGACCAGCACGAGCGAAACGGAAGCTAAACTCACCAGGAACGCTCCCAGCATTTTCCCGGCCAGCATCGCCCAACGAGAGGCTGGCGAAAGCAAGAGTTCTTTCATCGTCTCCTTTTCCCACTCACGTGCTGCCCCGGTACCCGCTGGCAATAGCGCACCGAGCATAAATGCAACTACCATGATCGAAACCGACAGGTAGGGCAGGTAATCGGTATCCTGTGAGTAGAAATCGTGCTCTCTCGGGACCACCGTAACCACGTTGGGAAACGCCCTGGCATAGAAGCTCGTAATGGAGAGTGGCACGGCACGGCGAATGTCATTTGTGAAATCGGTGTTGAGGTTGTTGACCTGCACATCGACCTGCACAGGTTGGTTCTGCCGGATACGCAGATCAAAGTCGGTCGGGATCGTTACAACTGCTACAATCCTGCCAGCCTGGATCAAATCATTCGCCTCAGCAGCGGTCGCCTGCTGTAAACGAAACGAATGGGCGTGACTCATGGCCGTGTAAAACTGCTGAGCATAGGGACCTGTATCTTGCATAACAACAGCAGTGGGAGCCTGACCACCTCCTAACACGAACAAACTCATCAGAATAAGGAAGTTCACCGGTAGAAACACACTCATAATCGTAAACGTGCGTTCGATCAGTGCGCTTTTGATATCTTTTTTCGCGCAAGCCCAGATCACACGCAGGTCATAACTCAGTCTTTGTAACATATGGCAAGCCCTCCTAATCGCGTAAAGCGGTACCCGTCAGGCGCAAGAACACTTCGTCAAGGTTTGGCTCGCGTACGCTTATATTGCGTATCTCACCTTCTTGGGAGATGATGTTGATGATCTGGGGCACGACGTTGGTGATGCCCTGCGTCGTGATGGTGAGATAGGTTCTATCTTGCTTTACCTGTTTGACTCCTTCCAGGGCACCTATTGCATCGAGAGAAGCGCTGGGCGTCGCTGTTTCGAGTTCGATCACACTACCCCCGTAGGTCTGCTTGAGATGATCGGGCGTATCGACGGCGATGAGCTTGCCGTGGTCGATGATGGCAATACGCTCGCAGAGGGCCTGCGCCTCTTCGAGGTAGTTGGTGGTGATCAAGACCGTCTTGCCCTGGTCACGCAAAGAAAGAATGTAGTCCCAGATGGCCCGGCGCGATTGCACGTCAACACCGAGCGTCGGCTCGTCAAGATAGATCAGTTGTGGACCATGCAGCAGAGCGCGTCCTAGTGCCAGGCGGCGCTTCATGCCACCAGAGAAAGTACCCACACGCGAGTCTTTGCGATCCAGCAATTGCACCAACTCCAATATCTTAGTGATGCGTTCCTTCTTTTCTTTGCGTGGAATGCCGAAGAGTTCAGCATGAAAATCCAGGTTAGCCCAGGCAGAGAGTTCTTCGTAGAGCGCAGTCTCTTGCGGTACTGAACCAAGTATCTGCCGTACGCGACGGGCATCATGGGGAATCTCATAGCCCATCACTCTCACCTTACCACTAGTAGGCACACTCAGCCCACTTACCATGTTGATAGTTGTTGTTTTCCCTGATCCGTTCGGACCTAACAATCCAAAGATCTCTCCCTGCTGTACGGTTAGCGCGAGGTGATCAACGGCCTGAAATTTCCCGAAGGACTTACACAGATCAACCATCTCAATAGCCGGGACAGAGGTGTCCGTCGTTTGCTCGGAACCGGCAGAGGCATTACTTATCTCCCCGATGGAATTTCCAACCTGTACATGTACATTGTCTTTACTCATAACTTTCCTTCTTTCTTGACGACGCCCCTTCCAAAGGCAACGATTCCTCTTCCAGATGGATTTGTTGGGGCAGCAAGCCGAAGCGATCACCAGTGCCGGGCCCCACTGCGGAAACGTTGGCGATGATCTGCTGCAGTTTTGCTAACAAGTCACGTTGCTCAACTGCGGAAAAACCTTGTGTCATTATGTTATTGAAGGCCAGAGCTGTATCAGGCAGAAAGCGCATACTATCCCATCCCTCGTCGGTGAGATAGACCTTCACAATGCGTCGATCCTGCCGATCATGCAGACGCTCGACCAGACCACTCTGTTCGAGGCGCTTCACGATGCCTGTGACTGTAGGGGCATCGAGGCCGCGCCTCTGGCTTATCGTGCCAATCGTCAGACCATCGTCCTCATACAGCAGAGCTAGCACACCCCACTGCGGCGGCGTGATCACATATGGCTTTTTTTGCTCTAGACAACTTATCCGTAAAGCTTCCGAGAAAGCATACTCCACACAACGTTGAGTGTAGAAAAGCCAGTATCCCAGAGCATCCTCCGGTCGGATTTTCATAGGCTAACTCCCTCTCGTTGATTATTAGCGCGCTAATATTTAGCATACTAACAAATATACATTATCAGAGGGTTTTTGTCAATCCTTTTGCGTGCTAAATATTGACAATTGGGAGAGGCAAGTCCGACTATACTGCTTGTCTGCCAGGAATAAGTTCCAACTTTCTTCTTTAGAGCATTAAATTCAGAACCACTATGTCCCAGCTTCGAAGCCAATCACATCAATTTTGCATCCCCATCAAATTCCCACTCTCATACCGCTTCAAGCCAAGCTCGAAAATTCCTACTGCAATCGCTACAAACAGCAGAGTAAAACCAACCATTCCAACTAGTAGTTGCCAGGTGAACTGGTGCAGCAATTGCAAGGGCACAAAAGAGACGAACCCCGCCGGAACAACCGTGAATAGCAAGAGCCTTACCACACCGCTAAAGATGTTCATTGGGTATGTGCTGAACGAAACCAGAGCTCCAAGCATCTGCTGAGCCAGTCCTTCAGTATTGCCCAGGAAGAACGCCAGCGAGCAGAGCATCACCAGGAAAGCCGTGAAGATCAACCCTACTTGCAGTGCCAGCAGCACAAACAGGGCTAAATGCCACACGTCAGGATGCAGGAACAATGTATATGCCCCCAGGGCAAAGATGATATCTCCCCATGCTGTGGTATCGCTTGTGGCAATGCATGCGTGCAATAAAGCATAGCGGGGCATGCCCAGGTAGGCATCCAACCCGCCATTCATAATCAGAGCAGCCAGTGAGCTGGCATTCCCGAATATGCCCATACATATGCCGAAACCACATGCCGACACTGCCCAGAGGATGATAATGTCTGTGGCTTGCCAACCGTGCGTCAACGGGAAGCGGTGAAAGTACGTCCACCAGAAGAAGAGCCACAAACTGTCGTTGGCAATCATCGTCACTATCTGCATCCAGAATGAGACACGATACTCCATCGCCGCCTGCACATTCGCGACAGTATACGCTCCTAAAAGACGTAATTCTCTCACACATGTTTTGAGTATGGACATCTTGCTAGCCTCCATTGATATTCACGCGCCGGATTGCGACTTGATACACAGCGAACAGAATGAGACCTCCTACTGCCAGCACGAACACCTGTTGCCCAATCAGGGCCACAAAGCGGTCGAATTCAAAATGCACGAGTGTACGTGACGGTCCATACAGAATAGTAATGTGGTTTTCCATAGTTGGCTGAGAATGAACACCAGCACAATCAACAGGAGCGCACGAAAGAAGACCTCAGCGATATAAGCAAGGTTGCTGGCAATGCTCACTTGCAAAACTGCAATATATTTTCGTACCCTTCGCCAGGAGTGTCGTACAAGACCTTGTCTTCCATACTGAACTGCCTTGAGTGTTGTACCCATAGCATATGTCTCCTCTTTTTCCTGGGACAGTCATGAGATTTATGCTGGATAGAAAAAGGGCTCAGGTGTGTCGCCTGAGCCCTCGTACGTTTACTCTGTGATGCTTTCACCTTCTCAGGTGAGTATTGCTTTTGCACTTGTAGAGGACAGCGACACCTTGCAGGGTGCCATCACCATATGGCGAGGCATCCCATAACGAAAGGTAAGCATAATGGCAATAGATGATGTGTGCTTACGTTTCAAGACGTTCCTGTCCTTCCGAAGAATGCGGATAAAGTAAAGAAGGCACTTTCCCGCAACATCTATCGATCTTGCACTCATCACGTTTTCATACAGTAGCGCTGGGAGTTGGCGGGGTCCACCTGGAAACGTACTCGACTTCCTGGTTGGAGGGAGAGCGGGTTGAACACTATCCAGCCGTGAAAAGGATAGACTTGCCGTGTCTGGGGATGCTGCCAGTAAGCTGTCACCTTGGTGAACACTGCGTGTTGCTCGACGCGAGTGACCCTCGCCACAACCGTCACGCCATGATGTTCGAGCATCTCGATCATATATGCTCGACGCAAGAACAAGCAAACAAGAACCAAGAGTCCGACAAAAAAAAGCATGCCTGCTGCCATGACTTGCAATCCTCCTGTGGAAAAAATGTCCCATGCTATGCAGTATACGCTTCTAGTGGTAAGCCAGCAAACACGTAGTTGCTATAGGTACTATCGGGCCACCGAGATGGATGCGGACCGGTTGATGTCATCAGAGCAGGATGAGGCTTGGAAAAGGCTCAAGCACTACATGCTCTTGTTTCACGATAATACATTTTCCTCTCGTCCTGCCTCGCCGTAAATTGCCGCGATGATCTCCTCCATTGGCGGATCAGCAATGGTCATGTCGAGAATGTGACAATAATGCATGATAGAGGCGATGATTGGTTCCAGGGGCGTGCGTGAGGTGTCGATCTCCAGCTTCAGCCCGTGGCCCTTCACTTTCAAAACCTGCACACCCTCTGTCTCATGAATCTCTTCGTGGATAGACCCTGGCAAGCGAATACTCAGACGCTGTTTCCCACTGTTGTCATCCGTTTTCAGCAACATAGCCGCTGGTTCCTCCAGCAGCAGGTCGACGGTCTTTGCCTTCAGGTAGTCTCGTTTAAGCTTGGCCACTGGCGCGTCGAGGATGATCTCACCGTGGTTGATGACTATAGCTCGCCGGCATACCTGTTCGACATCACCTGCATCATGCGAAGTCAGAAAGACAGTGAGGCCTTCCTCTGTATTCAAATGCCCAATCAACTCGCGTATACGCTGCTTGGCGATGACATCCAGCCCGATGGTCGGCTCGTCCAGGAAAATCACCGCCGGCTTATGCAAAAGCGCCGCCGCTAGTTCACAGCGCATACGTTCGCCCAAACTCAGTTTACGGGCAGGAGTGCACATATGTTCTGCGATATCAAAGACATCTATCAGGAAGGCACGACGTTTGCGATACTCCGTCATGTCCAGTTCATAGATGCGTGCCAGCAGGTCAAACGTATCCTGGGGAGGCAGGTGATACCAGAGCTGAGACTTTTGGCCAAAGATGCTGGAGATGGAATAGGCCAATTTGCGCCGCTGCTGCCAGGGCACCATTCCCAACACCTGCGCCTTGCCGACAGTAGGATAGAGGATACCGTTACGGATGTGGACACAATGTAGCACTTTTAAGCTGGTCAGTATAGAGAGAACAGGGTAGTATCTGCTACTCTGTTTTTCTTTTTCCGCTTGACAACCAACCGGTAAATAGCTAGCATCCAGAAAGGAAAATCTTCTATGGTAATCCGTGAGAGAACCCCACGCAGGCAACCAGAGCGACCACATTCACCAAATGCCGTGTCTATCGCTTCTCATGTGGCAGGAGTAGTAGATAACCTCCAACGAGACAGACAAACAATTCAAAACCCCTATGAATTGCGCCGACGGGCAGATATGGCAATGGTCGCCATGTTGGAAGTAGTCGCGCCAGTGTTACCAGACCTGGTACGCGAACAGGTGAACCAGCTTATCAGCATCCATGACGCTTTCTATCAAGCAGCAAAACCTTCAACAGAGCAGCAGGACACCCCCACTCTATGAACCTGAAGGAAAAACGCTCCATTGCGCTTGGAGCAGTGAGAAGCCAGTTACGACGCATGGAAGTCACCATTGATCGTTCAGTGCCCTTCGATGATGTCTTGCGGGTACTGGATGATCTACACCGCGCCGAGCCTGATTTAGTCGCGTCTCAGTGGTATGCCAATGCTTCTGAAAATCAAATTCGCCTGCTGCGGCGAGAGTGGCGAAGGCAATTTGTCCAGCCACAGCACCGCCGATCACACAACTAAGCATATATGCAGCCAGAACAGCACAGAACTGAACGCTTTACCAAATACGCCGCGATCTTGCGGGAACGGTTTGAAACAAAGGGTATTCTCAAACAACTTGCCGGATACCCTAACTTTGTAATGTGGCGTTACGTCTTAGTTGACGGACAGAAGAAGAAGCCACCCTTTGACCTAAACACAAACCTTCCGGCAAGTCCTATTGAACCGCGATCCTGGGGAACGCTTGAGACCGCGTTAACTGCATTAGCAACCGGCAAATATCAAGGTATCGGATTTATGCTCTCACACAGTCCTTTTAGCGGGATTGACCTTGACCACTGTATAGCAGAAGGAAAGCTTGTACCGTGGGCGAAAGCCATTGTTGAGGCAATGGCTACCTACGGCGAGTATTCACCGTCATGGAACAAAGCAGAAGGGACAGGAGGAGTACACCTGTTAGTTGAAGGGAAACCAGCGAGAAGTATAAAAGTTGGCAATATCGAGATATACGGGGAAAAGCACTATCTCACCATCACCACCAACCACGTACCAGGAACACTAACAACTATCAACACCCGACAGCAAGCACTTGACGCATTGTACCGACAAGTGGCACCGCCCGTAGAGGAAAGACCGTTTCAGAACACGAGGTGGGGTGCTGGCAGGGAAAGCGATCTCACTGAACTGCCACCGGAAGCGGCATATGACCAAGTGTTACAACGACTCTTACGAGGAGACATCACCGGATACAAGAGCCAATCAAGCGCAGACTTTGTGTTGATAATGAAGCTCCTGCACTGGACAGGAGACAATAAGGCACTTGTGCGAGGGCTATTTTTAGCCTCACCTCTCGGACAGCGAGACAAGGCAGAGCGACCAACAGGCGAAACAACGTATATTGATATGACTATTGAGAACGTCATCAAGAAACGTAGAAACCCGCCGATGAGACGATGAACCTATGCCAGAACGCCAGCGCAACAATTTACCACGACCTGCTCCACCAACCCAGATGTTTGTTGAAGAAGCAGTTGTCTTCCACAGCTTTCTCATGAAATTTGTTCACTACCCGACCAATCAAGGCTTATGGGTAGAAACGTGCTCGTTTGGCTTATATCCAGTGGTGCGGGATTTTCTGACGAATGAAGAATTTGCCAAATGGAACTACTACAGACGAGGAATACAACAGGTTCTTGGCGAGCGGTTTGTTGAAGACTCTGAGATCAAGGAACAGGGCTTTGCGAGACCCCATGCAGAAGAAACGATCAGGCGAGTCCGGCGGCACTTTGGCATTCCGTGACTTGCTATTGGTTTGCTTCTTTGCTAGTATCCAGGCAACCTATGACCAACTACCACCTCAAACCACTCACTACCCTACCATCTCTTGCCAGCCAGGAAGCTCGTGAGCAACGCCGGAAACAGTTAGAGAAAGTGGCGGCAAAGACGAAAGATTATCTACCAGAGGTTTCGACAGAGAATGCAGGAGCACATCAGCGAGGATGTGGTATAATAATCTCTACAATATACTATGAGCAGACATATCATCCCAATTGAAGCAAGTAACCTTCCCGACCTGCTGAAAGTTGCAGAGGAAGTAAAGACGACCAAGACACCTCGACTTATCAAACGAAAAGGTGAGAGTCTTGCTCTGCTTATGCCAGCAGGAACAGCAGTAAAGCGCAGGGACGAACCACACAAGCGCACCATTTGGACACACTACGACCCGCAACGAGTCAAAGCAGCACTAAAACAAAGCGCAGGAGCACTACAAGGAGTAGATAGAGAGAAACTCCTTACTGATCTTGCCAGCCAACGCAGCCAGGAAAGCAGTGGGCGAGCATTCTAACCTATGCCCTATCTTGTTGACACCGACCTTGTTATTGACCACCTCGCACATATCACCGAAACAAACCAACTGTTAGATAAGCTCGCACCGGAAGGTATCGCCATTAGTATTATCACTTACATGGAAGCGTACCAGGGTGTTGTCAGAAGTCCCAACGTCAAGGAAGCCCGCGCCAAGTTTCAGATATTCCGCCGGAGCGTTCCTGTTCTTCCTTTCTCACTTACTGTTGCCAAACGATGCGCTCTGCTGCGGGAGCAGTTAAAACAAGAGCAGAAGCGTGTCAAATCCCGCGCTCTTGATCTCATCAATGCTGCTATTGCTCTTGAGCACGATCTTACCCTTGTGACACGCAATGTTGAGGATTATAAAGACATTCCTGGCTTGCACCTCTACGGGTAGAACAGCAAAGGAAAGGACTATCCCGTGCAGAGGAGGCAGTCACCTTAGCGACCCCTATGCGGTGGCTTCCTTAAAACATGTTAAATTCGCTTCGACTGATATTCTGCGTCGGAGCATTTCCCCCCGACAACAGCGTGCAGCGTGACCGTATAGACCGTTGTTTCTACCCCTTGACTTGTTTGGATAGTTTGAAAGTGAAGGGTGTTGCTGAACTTCTTACCAAATCCGTTGGTCGCCGTTCCTAACCAAAAAGCGAGTGCATACGTCCCATCAGCAATCCCTGTGATGGTGCGATTTTTGTGGGAGGGGACATGCACAGTAGAGACAACTCGATGGGTTGAGGTGTTCAGGACTTTCACTTGCGCATTCAAACCTGTCCCGTTCTGAATGATTAATTTTCCTAAGCCGTCTGGCGTTGCTCCTTGGGCTTGAGCAGAGGTTTGAGCGTATGCTGCTGGTGGGAGAGTCATGAGAGCACATGTCAACAGCAGTGCTGCCATCAGAACCAGAAGAATGCGATGCAAATGGGTCGTGTGCACTTTTCATCTCCTTTGCATAGATGACGTTGGAAGAGGCGAGTACAAGCAACGATGTGCGCTACAAGAAGAGGCTCCAGAAATGAATGCAAAGAACGGAATAAAAAAGGTGTATCAGAGGAATTATACCTGAGAATGAGAAAAGAAACAACGAGAAGAACCCGCTCACGCTCAGTCCAGAGAGAGTGAAAACCACCAGGAACAGAAAAATGCAGATACTACTAAGACGTAAACTACCGTCAGAATATAAAAATATGGTTCCTCTTGTGCCTCAGCCCTTGCCTCCACGCCGCCTTGTCTCAAATGTGCGACCTGAAGATAGAGATTTTTGTCCTATATGCCTTGCGACATTATCGCATTCTGATATAGACTGTGGAACAGCTAATAATTTCAAAAACAATCATTTCTCTATCCTTCTCTTTAGTGGCTATTTCAGTGCTGAAGAGTTGATAGCGAGATTTGATGAGTTATGGAGTTAACTGTTCACATGGATGTAGCTAGCAAGATAATACATCATCTCGACATACCTACCAAGCTACAAAAGAAAGGTGTAACGATGAATACAGAGAAAGTAGGAAACCAGCAGATTTCACGCCATAGAGGACTACTTGGAGATGCCATACGAAACTTTCTTCGCTATGTATGTGATCCACAAGACTACCAACACGGTCACACAAAGCGAAATCAGGCTTTAACAGAGTTAGAACGACAAACCCACTGGTTTCATGAGCACAACATCCCTATTCACATTGACTACAGCAGTGGGTTTCTCTCCGTTCGTGACAGTTGAGAAACATGCGGTGCCTTCAGCGAGGAGTTTAAGAGGAAGGAGAAATATATGACTGAAGCACAATACACTCACCAAGTACAGATTTTTGCTTCGAGTTCTGTTAGCCTAAGAGAAGTGGAGCAGGATTTTCCATTTAGGCATGACGAGGGAATAGTAGCCCAAAGACCGCAACATACTTGTATATTCATGGTCGGCGATTTGAATGACGAACAAGTAAAATGGTTGACTACACAAAAAGGCATAGGAAAAATCAAAGGTTGGCAAGTTGACCCGATACGAAGCGTGCCCACACAAGGAAGTAGACAACCGAGTGAAAAGACTAGGGACGACGGTAATCCTTCAGGAGTTACCAACATCCATTGGCTCTATGCCCATCGACAGCAAGGCTCTTATCCAGAAGCAACAGAAGAAGGCTCTGGCAAGTGGATGGTATTTGTCCCACGAGAGCAGATAGATAACGTATGGCTTATCATTGCTGAGGCTATCAGACAAGGTAAGCTAGGCAACTCAGCAAAGGTATCAACAGCACGACCAAATCCAAACTCCACGAACCAGAACGACCATGTGATCTGCGTCTACACATACGACTATCGAGACCTAGAAGATGTCAAGCGCATCAGATCGACGCTGCGAGAACTTGGCATTACCTGGAAAATTCCATATAAGACGGATGCTGCAACTTATGCTGGTCAGTATCAAGTGCGAGGTCATAGACGCATCAGCACATACTACGAATAGAGGAAATATAATAATAGCACCAAGCTACGATAAGGTAATCGAAGCTGTTAACGCAGGTTTTTAGCATTCCCCAGGATGGAATAAAGGCTACCCACGTATCCAGATGCTCACCGTTGAAGAGCTTTTACACGGATCAGAAGTCAAAATGCCACCGCAGTTTGGCACGTTCAAGCAAGCGCAGAAGGTACAGCAGCAATCCGGTGCAGAGCAGCCAGAACTAGGGTTATCGGCGGAGTAATAAATAACGGTTTACTCAACAATAATCTCATAGAGAAGTAGGAGCCATGAGCAACAAAAATCAGGACAGCCAAGAACTAAGCACCGAAGAAAAACTAGAGTTTTTCATTGAAAGAGCAGAGGTACTATCAAGATACTTCTCTGAAAATTTTCCTACTTACGACATAACGAAATTTGCCATCTCTCGTAACACAAACATAGAAGGAGATGATTGGAAGTTTCACACACTAACATATGGTCTAATACGCTTCTCTATGTTTGCACTTTTTAGTTGACCCCACTCAGGCGGAGAAGAGGTCGTACAAGGAGTCAGGCTCAATGCCGGATTGGAACTGCCCATGAAGCCAATCGAGCACCTGCCGACGATGGCGGCGCTGGATCTCACGGCGGGCCTCGCCCACAGTGACGTGGCGTTGCCACTGCCCTTGCAAGCGGTGGCCCTCCTCCTCCAGGAAGACGTAGGCCAGCATCGCCAGGGTCCAGAAGCGCACGATGGCCGTCGCGCTCATCACTTGATACTGATCCCAGCCCAGCTCTTCCTTGCCATCACCGAAGAGAACCTCAATGTCCCAACGAGCGGCGATATGGGTGAGCAAGGTCTCTGGATCAGCTTCCAGATCACTGGAGGCCCAATAGCGTGCTTGCGAGAGCGGGGCATCCAACGACTGGCGCACGATCACAACCTGGCAGCAGTAGAGTTTGCGCACCCGTGTACTCACCACATACATCACTGTCATCACCCTTGGGCCACTTGAGCTGGCGATAGTCGCTGGTGCTCAACTGCGCTGTATAGTCGGCTCTCGCTTCTGCCACCGCCAGCCTTGGGGCGCCGTGGGGTCTTCTACCCGCAGCCAGCGGTTGCTTTTAAGCCCAGTGGTGATGAGGAATCCGCGCTCGCGTGCCGCTCGCCAGAGGCATTTGGCACTGTACCAGGTGTCCAGCAAGACATGGGTCAGCGTTCCTGCAACCGGCTCAAAGGTCCGGATGGTCGCCTCCATCAGGGCAATCTTGCTGGCGAAGGGCACGCCTTCTGCTTTGCAGACCCTTTGCTGTCGATACAACTGCGGAGCCAGCGGACAGTGTCGCCCCAAGAGCACATACAGACTCTGCACCATGCTATGACCGGGGATCCGTTTGCCTTCCGTGGTCGAATGATGCTGCCCCAACCCTTGCATCTTCTTGCCCTTGGGCTTGTGCATCGTCGAGTCATCCCCGATCAAATACCCTGTCACGACGGGCTGTTTGGGACGGCCTCGGCGCTTGGCTTGCTCTTGGCGTTGTCGTTGCAGGTCTGCTGCCACGCACGGGTGCATCTCTTCCCGAAAGTGTCTCGAGAAGGCTTTCTGCCAGCGCGGCGGCTTCCCAGGGCGCTTGCGAGAGAAACCGGCTCAGTCCTGCCAAGCTGGGTCCTGCGGCGACCTGACGCAGCAGGCCGCTCAAGGTGCGCCTCCCTTCACACTCCATCAGCCCCAGCAGCACGGTCACGAAGTACTGGTATTGAGGCTTGCTCAGCCCTTGACGAAATCGTTCGGTAAATTGGCGCACCTGTTCATCCAAACATATAATCAGGGTGTCACGCCACTCAGATTTCTTGCGCATCTAGACAAGGGAAGCATTTACTGCTACATTAGGAGACAAAAGCAAAGGAGTTATGGAATGATGCTGCAGGAAATATCTAGGCTCTTATGCTGGCAGCATAATCACTAGTTGGACGGCATTCCGCAGACCAATCTTGTCTCAGCGAAGCCCTTTGGGCTAGTAGTAGTAGGGCAGGCTTTGAGAGGAGGATACATCCGATGAGCAGTGTTGTAAGCAAGTTGGTTCACTGGTTCAAGTATACTGCTATACCCTGGTATACATCCCTGGGCTTTTCGAAGGGAACTATCACCCTCGAGATAGCAGGGAGAAAAACTGGGAAACCGACCCGCGTGTCCCTGACGACAGTCAGGCGAGGGGGATCACGTTATCTCGTATCGCTCTATAACCAGTCTCAATGGGTGAAGAATGTGCGCGCTGCCCAGGGTCGAGCTACCATTCTCTCAGGTGGCAAGACACCTGTTCGCCTCGTCGAAATCTCCCAGGAAGAGAGAGCACCAATCCTTTTAGGGTATGTTCAGCAGCGGGCGTTCAGTCACTCAGGCGAAGAATCAGCAAAGCTGTTCTTCGGTCTTGGCCCGAAGCCAAGACTAGCGGACATGGAAGCCATCGCAGACCGATATGTCGTGTTTCAGATTGAAACGTTGCCAAACTAAATGGGCAGCCCGCCGTGTAAACAGCGAGAGGAAGCGATAATGTATCCAAGTTTCGGGCATGCACTTAGTTTCGAGGCAGAGAGGTTTCAAGCACACAGCCGCTCAACCCTGCGTGAAGGCTGACTGGGCGGGATTCTCCCGCCTCGAGGGGATTGTGCCAGTTCAGGAAGGCTGTTTCAAGCCCCGAAAGTTGGTTCTGATCTCGCTGCCCGGCAACTTACGCAGAACGTTAGCCCGCTCATTGGTACATCAGCCTATCAACTGCGCGTCGAGCTCTTGTTTCTCCTGCAAGGGAAACACCAGAAGCAAAGGAGAGACCGCAGAGAGGGGGAAAGCCATGGACAAAGAACAACGCTGTGTGGCCAAAGCCCAGCTGGTGGCTGGGATGCAAACGGGCCAAGCATGGCAAACAGCCGCAGCACAAGCAGGGTTACAAATCAGTCAATCGAATGCCTATCGGCTTTGGCTCGCCGTGCGGCAGCACGGTGAGATGGCACTGCAAGATGGACGGCATGGTCACCCTATCAAACTGCGTGGAGAGGCCCGAACCTTTCTCGAAGACGCTTGCCGAGAGGCCCCCTCCACGCCGAGTTCAACCATCCAGGCAGTCCTGCGAGAGCGGTTTGAGCTGAGCATGAGTATCAGCCAAATCAACCGTGTGCGGGCAGCACTTGGGGTCAGCAACCACCCCAAGAGACAGGAACAGGGAAAAAAACGAGAGTAAAAGAAGTCGTTGCTCAAGCAGAATGGCAGGAAGGTGCTGGGAGTCTTCTGTTCCTCTCCGCTGCCCATCAAACGAGCTTACTCACGGAGCTTCAAACAGCTCTCTCGCCAAGCCTCCTCACCGCTAACCCATCGTTGCGCCTGGCCCACAGTCAACCCACGACACTGCGCAGTCAGTTGTTGACGTTGCTCTTTCTGGAAGCAGTGGGACTGCGGCGAACCTGGGATCTGCGTAGCTACACCGGCCAAGCTCTGGCACTGCTCACAGGTCGTCACCTTGCCTACGGCTACCGCCACATGGAACGGTTTTTAGCAGAGTTAGCTCAGGCGGGGGCGGATGCGACCTTGACGGAAACCTCGGCCAACTGGACGGCCTCTCTCTGGAAGCGACCGTTGCAGGAGGCAAATGATTCTGTTCCGATCTTCTACATCGATGGACACCGCAAAGCCGTCTACGCAGATCACCTTATTCCGCGTGGGTTGGTGGGACGCCTGGAAAAAGTCCTTGGGTGCCGCGCTCTGGTGCTGTTGCACGATCAAGCAGGCCATCCGCTGCTCGTGACCACGCATCGAGGCGACCAGCATTTGACCATTGGACTGCCAACCATCATCACGCACTATGAGCAGGCGGCTGGCCTACACAGCGTAGAGCGAGTGGTGGTGGATCGAGAGGGCATGGCGGCTGAATTCCTGGCAGCATTGGCAAGCGAAGGACGTGCCGTGATTACGGTGTTGCGAACGGACCAATACAGCGGATTGGAGTCGTTCCGAGAGGTAGGGGAGTTTGTCCCATTGCGCGTCGATAGACAGGGCAAGGTGATCCGTGAGGTCGCCCTGGCTCGCTTCAGTCTCCCCTTACCTGAGCATCCTGGGCAAGCATTGGATCTGCGAGTTGCGTTAATTCGTGACCTTTGTCGTCATGTCCCCTGTGCAGAGCGACCAGAGGATGGGGACGAACCGCTCCGGTGGGATGAGAAACCCGATGGGACGCATGAGCACTGGCCGGACGAGGACTGGAAGGCTACGCCCCTTCCCGCACCACCGACTGTACCGAAACTGATTCCGATTGTGACCACGGCGACGGAGGCAGACGCAGTTGAGCTCGCCCAAACGTACACGAGACGCTGGCCTGCGCAAGAGAATGCCATTCGGGACTGGCTGATTCCGCTCGGAATCGATGTCAATCATGGGTTGTAACTGCCTAGTGCATAATCATGCGACCTTTTTGGGCATCACCAGATGAGGTGAACGCGGAGCTCCATAATACGCACAAACACGAGCCTCCAATTCATCCGCACTCAGGATGCGATCAGCTTCGGAAACGTTGCGCTTGCCATGAACCCATTTGGGTTCAATCGGGTTGAGCCAGGGACTTTTCGAGGGCAACAGGCAAGGCAGGATGCGCACACCCTTGCCGGTTTGCTTGACCGTCTGATTGTGGCTGCGCATCCAAGCGCGAACCATCTGACTCTTGTGCCACGAGGCGTTATCCCAGATCAGCACGAGAGCCGTGAACCGATTGCGCCGTAAGCTCTTGGCAACACGCGGTCAAGAAGTCGATGGTGACCGCGCTGACGGGACGCCCATCGACAAAGCGCAAGAGCATCTGGTCGGCAGACTGCCGACGGCGACGCAGCAGCACTCCATAACAGGCCAGTGCTTTTGGATCAGCGTCCTCTTTCCTGCGTTCCAGTTCTTGCAGCCGAGTCCTGTCATCCACCTCTACCCAGCGATGTTGATCGGGCTGAGCCAACCGGCTCCACCAGACCTCATCGAGGAAACCGAGCGCCCAGGTCGGATGAGCCAGCACCAAACGGATCAGGCTATCCCGTCTGGTTTTTTTCCTGACGTAGTCGGGATCAGGACTGGTGATCCAGTGTTTCGCACGTTTCCAGCGAACGCCCAGTTGGCGAAGCGCGTTGTGGATGGTTTCTCCGCTCACCAGTCGGCTGGCGATGCCTATCTCCGCGCTCACCTCAGCTGCCAGATCGAGCGTCCAAATGCTGGTGTCTTTGCCAAAGTTCCTCGGACTCTGGTGCAGCAACGCACGCAACTGTTCGCGCCCGAGAGCGTCGAAGACCTCGTGGGTCGTGTGAGGGCGAGAGGATTTAGGCTGGAGCGCTGCGATCCCTCGCTCGTGGAAATCGTGAATGGCATTGCGAACCGCTTGATCGGTACAGCCAATGAGACAGGCAATGGTGGTCGTCGGCTTTCCTTCCGCGCTGGCTAAGAGCATCTGGCTACGGCGGACAGTGAAGCCTTGGGATGACCGACGACCAGCTTCGAGCTCCGCCTGCTCTTTTTCTGTCAGTTGTCGGACAAACAATGGTGCTTGCATAATCCTTCATTTTACCACATGCCCAAGCGGCTCGCTTGGATTTGCACTAGGTCCGCTCGAGTGAAGGAAGGACGGGATGACCACAAAGAGTGGCTTGCAAAGCCGACAACAGAGGCATGCCTTGTTTGCGCAACGTGGACAAATAGCCTCGAATGCGGCTAAAGGCTTGGGCGCCAGCAATGCAACGGAAGCAACCGGAGACCTTTTGTTGCACTTTGACCATGCGAAAATCTCTCTAGCCAGATTGTTATCAAAATCCACCCGAAGATCCTCCAGGAAGGCCAGGACCGCCTGCTGATGTTTGCGCAACCGATCAAGCAGATTGCGGGCGGCACTTTGTTTGCATCGCCCTCGTCCACCAGGAGGCGCAACGGCATGAGGATGAAGCCGATCTCCTTCATCGAGCAGTTCCAGAAAGCGTGCCTCCCAATCGACGACTTCCAGCGGGTCAAGCCAGGGCATTCCTTGCTCACGCGCCTGGTCGGTGGCTTGCTTCATATCCAAGAGGAGCTCCTTCAGGTCTGCGGCCCACACCGCTCCCTGTTCTTCTGCCAGAAACACCAGATCGCGCAGCAGATGCACGATGCAGGCGGCGTGCTGGCAGTCGTACAAGAAGTACGATGCCCATCCGTCGTGGATCGAGATCCCGGTGAAATGCGGCAAGATCCCGATCGCTTCCAATGCTGCTTGACCTCGGCTCTTATCCACGTGATAGTGGGTGAGGCTCGGCGTGCAAGTCACGTGCATCCAGTGTCGGAGGCCTCCCACATGCAGACCAGTTTCATCTTGATGAATGACCTCAGCTCGTTTCAACGCCTCTTTGATCTGCTGCTCCACCGGAGCCAACTCAAGAGCGCAACGTTTGATCAGTTCCCAAACCGTCCCTTCACTCATCTGGACTCCCAACAAGTCCCTCATCACTTCACAGGCACGGGCCAGTGGCAGCAATTGCTGTTCGACCAGATACACTGCGGTCGCTCCAACATTGGGTCCATATTGGATGGGGGCCTGTACCCCGGCGGGAAATGCCGCTATGGTGATCTGTTGGCAGTGGGGACACTGTTTCTGCTCCGCCCGATATTCCCGCACCATCAGACGAGGCGACGGCAAATCCACGACCTGGCGCCGCTCTCTTCCACACGCTGCCACCGCGTGCAGCTCGTGCTGGCAGGCCTCACACCGGTCTACTTGCAACTCGATGATCTCATCTGGCGTGGTGGAGAACTGCAAGCTGGATCCCGGGTGTCCTGGTTGCCCTCCCGATTTCTTCTCGCTCCTTTGGCGCAAGCTCTTCGGTTTGCGCACAAAACGATCCGAGGATGGCGGCAGGTGACTATTGTGGCTATCTTTGGTGAGTCGGTCTCGCAAGGCTTTCATTTGCTCGCTCAAGCTGTTTATCTGCTCACCGCGCTGCTGGAGCACGGCGTTCTGCTCCGCGAGCAACGCTTGCTGCTGCTGGATGATTTCGTCTCGCTGCGCCAGTTGTTGCCGCAGAACCTTATTCTCTTCTCGCAGATAAACCAGTTCTTCTTCGATCGTCATGTCCTTACTTTACTGCGTTTGACACCCTTTGGCAAGTCCTCAGCCGACCTGGGCAGTTACAAACTTACTAACTGATTTCATAACGACTACCTATCACATATCCTTGCGTATAATACCGCCTGTTGCAGAAGCTAGTAAACAAGAACTTCATCGTCTCAGGGGTTATTAAACCATGTAGGAAATTTTGTACCTTAACGGGTAATTTACCCAAAAAACGCAAAATAAGGTCTTGCTGTAGTAAACGGGTAGAGCCACACTAACCAGTGAAATTGGGGGGGAGGCTTGAAAAAAAGGACGGTCCTGGGCATGATGTGCTTATGAAAAAGAGTACAACAGAACCAATGGACGCGTCGAAACAATTTTGCCCCAATGGGACGTGTCGCGCAAGAGGCCACATCGGAGCGGGCAACATTCGTATTCACTCGTATGACCCCCAACGCTATCGCTGCTGGACGTGCAAGAAGACCTTTAGCGCACGCAGAGGCACGATGCTGGAAGGATTGCGGACAGATGAGGAAACGGTCACAAGGGTGGTGACCTTATTAGCCTATGGATGTCCGACACAAGCGATCGTGCATGCCTATGGCTTGGATGAACGGACCGTAGCGGATTGGCAAAAACGAGCAGGAAAGCAGTGTCAACGGGTGCATCAGGCCATTGTGGAACAAGGACAGATCAAGAATTAACATATCCAGGCCGATGAAATTCGCGCCAGAGGAAGAAAACTGATCATCTGGATCGCTTTGGCGATGGATGTCACGACGCGCTTATGGCTGGCAGGAGTGGTGAGCACGAGTCGAGATCGCAGGCTCATTGACTGTCTCTTCCAACACGTGCGTGCGTGCTGTCAGTTCGTGCAAGCCCTGCTCGTATGCACAGATGGGTTTGCAGCCTATCCAAAGAGCATCGTACGCGCATTTAGAGAGAAGGTGAAACAGCAAGAAGGGCCAGGGCGATGCCGTTTGGAAGCGTGGCCGGATCTGTGTATTGCTACCGTGATTAAGCGCACAGCAAAGAAACGCGTGTAGAAGTCACACGAAAGATCACCAGAGGCGCACTGACGAAAGCACAAGAATTGCTCCAGAGGACCGTCGGATGCAAAGAGTTCAATACCTCTTTTATTGAGCGATTGAACGCAACGATGCGTGAACGTCTGGCTTCTTTGACACGTAAGTGTCGTCATGCTGTCCAGCGCGTGGAAACGTTAGAAGCGGGCATGTTTTTAATTGGATGGACCTATAACTTTTGCTTTCCACATCAGGAGTTAAGCAAAGCAACGCATTTTGGGTATCGTTGCACACCAGCTATGGCGGCAGGACTGACGGATCACATCTGGCCTATCCGAGAACTTTTGATGTATCAGGTCGCTCCTGTTGCTTGGGTTGAACCCAAAAGACCAGGACGACCTCGCAAAGCAACGGGAGCAAGTCCTCCACTTCCTAAACGACCACGAGGGCGCCCTCGTAAGGTCGCTTGAGCCTTTTCACCGATTAGTGTGGCTCTACCAAATATTACCCCCCCGCCGGACAAACTTCCTTTTGCGACAGGACGCAAAGCGGACTCACCTGGACGAAACCCCTACTTAGCTAAACGCGGATTGACAACCCACCCATTTGGATCAATGTCCGATGCAAAAGGAAGATCAGCTAAACTCTTTTCTACATCCTCTAAGTTTTGATAAATTCCAAGCTGCTGACCAGATAAAACTCATAGTGGTCCCCTTTGTCAAGACAGTTTTGGACCAAAACTTAAGATAAAACTCAACTGTTCGAGAAAACTCGTTCATGGCCCACCAGAGACTGTTTTTGTCCTTCAACGAGGGCAGCACTTTGCCCATGAGCTTTGCGAAATGATGCAGCCTGTTGAAAAAGGCAAGAAAAACCCATCAAATAGCTCTTATCTGCGAAAATCTGAGCGTGAAAAACGAGTTCATAGCTGGTTAAGCTCATCCACTCAAGGGTTTTTCAACAGCTTGTTTTATTGTGCGACCCAACGAATTTCAAACTCCCCTGCTTCGAGGCTAGAGCTTGTGTTACCACTGACCTATAGTAAAACCTGTTCTTAGAAGCCGTTTCCTCTATAGGACGTTGGGAATTTTTGAGTGTTACGTCCTTAGAGTTTCTTAAAATTTAGTGTTATAGTCGGCTCCTATGCCAAACAATGCAGAACATGGAGAAAGAAAAGGGTCAGAGCCAGGAGGACGACAGCCGGAAGGCGAGCCACTTCCCTACTATCTCGCTGCTCGGTTTACGCCGAAAGAAAAACTCCTCTCACAGAAAGTCTACACGCAAGCCCAGGAAGTCATCAGAACCACGGATTGTGATTTATCAATCTACCGCTTTTTAGTGCCACAACAATTAACACAACCGCGACCCTGGTATGTCGTGACCATCGGTGAAACCCCAC
>CAVYFB010000014.1:0-163547 GCA_963767625.1 uncultured Chloroflexia bacterium | reverse complement strand
GATCCTCAACTCAAGTGAATAGATCCAAGGAGGGAGAGTGAGTCAATGAGTACCTTTGGTTGGGACCAAATGACTGATTGGTGGGACGAGAATTTTGGCGATGAAGGTGATCTCTGGCATCGAGCGTTGATTGACCCCCCGCTGCTTCAACTTGTTGGCGAAGTAAGCGGGCTGCATCTGCTGGACCTCGCTTGCGGGAACGGCTACCTGAGTCGCCGTTTCGCACGTCAAGAGGCCGTCGTCACCAGTGTAGATGCCAATGCGCCACTCATTGAGCGTGCTCGTGCACGAGAGGTGCAGGAGCCATTGGGCATCACCTATCATGTGGCTGACGCAGCCCACTTGGAGATGCTGGAAGAGGGTACATTTGATCTGGTTGTCTGCAACATGGCACTCATGGATATTGAGAATGCCGCTGGAGCCATCCAGGAGGTCGCCCGTATGCTTCAGCCAAAGGGACGATTTGTGGCGAGCCTGTCCCATCCTTGTTTCGATAAAGTGAATACTTCTGGGTGGGAAATCGAGCGAATTTATCCGAACACCACCTTCTGGCGGAAAATGAGCCACTACCGCGAGATTGCGGTTGCTGATTTGCCCTGGCAACGGGTACCAGGCCAGATCGTCTACACACGCGCTCACCACCGCCCGCTGTCCTGGTATTTCCGTACTTTGCGAGCCTCGGGCTTGGTTGTTGCCTCGTTGGAGGAACCTGAACCAACCGAGGAATTTCTGGCTCATTCAGAGCAGGGACCCTGGATTGCCGAGATTCCACTCCATTGTGTCATTGAAGCTTGGAAGGTCAGGGCCGTGTTACCGCTCTAGAGAAGGCTCTCGTGGATGTGCTGATCTGCAGCAGTTTGGATGCTAGAGGCGCATCCACTTCCTACTCTGTTCTTCTTTGGGTGCCTCAAATTATGATTATTTCATGTACTTATCGAACCACCCCAAAATCAACTGCAACCGTTCCAATCGCAGCTTTGGATGGCCGCCACGTGAGAGACCGTGGCTCTGGCCCTTGAAGCGCACAAATTGCACCTCGCGTCCCAACCATTTCAGGGCGGCGAAGAGCTGCTCGGCTTGCTCGATATTGCAGCGCAGGTCTTGCTCGCTGTGCAGGATCAACAACGGCGTGTGGATGTTCTTTACGTACGTAATGGGCGAGAGCTGCATGTAACGCTCCAGGTCATCCCACGGCGTCGTCTCAAACTCGTCGTCGGCGAAGATCCAGCCGAAGTCGCTACTGCCGAAGCCTGAGGCCAGGTTGACTACACTGCGCTGCGTCACTGCTGCCTTGAAGCGGTTGTTGTGGCCGATGAGCCAGTTGGTCATGAAGCCGCCGTAGCTGCCGCCCGTGACACCCATGCGTTGTTCGTCGATGTAGCCTTTTTGCAGCAAGGCATCCACGCCAGCCATGATATCCAGCGAGTCTTTCAATCCCCAGGCTCCGCGCACCGCTAATGCGAAGTCGCGTCCATAGCCGCAACTGCCACGCGGGTTGGTGTAGAGCACAATGTAGCCAGCCGCGACCATGACCTGCATCTCATGGAAGAAGCCGTAGCCATACTGTGTGTTGGGGCCGCCGTGAATTTCGACGATCAGCGGATATTTCTTCTTTGGGTCGAAGCCCTGTGGTTTGAGGATCCAGCCATCCATTGGCCAACCATCTGCACCAGTATAGGGCATATACTCAGGCGTGGCAAGCGTCAGTTCGTTGAAAAGGGCATCGTTGAAACCAGTCACACGTTGCAACTCCCCAGGAGATGCTGTCGAGCATACAAAGACCTCCTGTGCCCTCGTTGCACTCGCAATGAGCATGGACAACTTACCAGCGGACTTGTCAGCACTGAAGTCGCGCACATGCACATCGCCTGGCGTGAGCGTCGATGGCTGCGATCCCGCACCTGTGGCAGGTATAGCGTAGACGCGAGAAGCGCCGCGTTGCGAGGCCAGTACATAGAGCGTTTTGCCATCGGCTGACCAGGAAGGCGCAGGCATGAGATGATCGTCACCCATGTCGCTATTCGTCCAGTCCATGCATGTGCCTTCAAATTCGCTCGTCAAGCACGTGGCAGAACTCTGCACGGCATTTGCAGAGACGCTATAGAGGTCAATGTGGTTGGCCGAGCGAAGCTTGAGCGCGGCCAGGAACGCCAGTGTCTTGCCATCATGCGACCAGGATGGGGAACTGCAAGCGATGGTACCGTTGGTCAGGCACTGCAATGTGCCTGCCTTGCCGCTGTCGATGGTCAGCGTGTAGAGATCAGGGCATGGCAGACGCCAGCGGTCCTCTGCGCGGCTGGAGGTAAAGGCAATGTGAGTTCCATCGGGAGACCAGGCGGCGTCACTGTCATCCCAATCACCATCGGTGAGTTGCTGTGGTTCGCCACCTGCAACATCCATCAGGAACAGGTGCTGACGCCGCTCGTAGATGAAGCCAACGCCATCGAGGCGGTACCACAGGTTGTTTATGACACGCGCCTTGGGCAGGACTTTGCCGTCATCGGTCTCCTCATCTGCAGGACCGACCGCGGCGCTAAACACTAATTGCTTGCTATCAGGCGACCAGGCAGGATGTGAGGTACCATGCTGCATGAAGGTGAGTTGGCGCGCCTCGCCCCCATCGGTCGGGATAAGCCAGATCTGGGGCTTACCCTTACCGTGCTTCTTCTGTTCCTTGTCATCTTTGCCTGCAGGTTCACCTTCACGCTCGGAGACAAAGGCCAGCCAGCGACCGTCGGGCGACCACACAGGACTATGGGTGTTAGCCGGGCCAGCGGTGAAGCGTTTCGCTTCGCCACCTGCGCTGGGGGCTATCCAAATCGAGGAACGATACTCGTACTTGCGGTTGTCGATGGTGGTGACGACGAAGGCCACGCGCTGCCCATCCGGCGAGATACGCGGCCTACTCAGGAACTTGAACTGGTACAGGTCTTCAATGGTGATTGTTCGTGACATGTTTGCTATCCTTTTTACCATTTCGTGATTAAGGCACGGTTCAAAAGAACTTGACAATTCCTCAGCAACAGAAAGGTCCAGCCCTGTCATGCTGAGCGCAGCGAAGCATCTCGCTGCCGATGGCGATAGACCCTTCGCTTCGCTCAGGGTGACACGGTGGGACTGTTCAAACTGTCAAGGACAATTCGTCCAAATTGAACCATGCCTAACGGGGTCAATATCGCGGCTTGAACTGGCCTGGCTATTATACAGCAGTGGTCTTCTTGCTGCTAGTCTTTTGTGCCAGCAGGACTCTGTTTATCCATGCTCATGATGCATTTCATGCCCTGGGATATTCATCATCCGCAGCATCGGTAAACCACCTGTGCGGATAAATCGGATAACAAGCAGCGCCGCCAGGACCAGGAATATGATATTGAGCACCGTTGTATAGTTCCACTGTACGCCCGCGGTAATGGCTACAATGTTGCGGTTTTGGGGATAATCCCAAGTGCCTCAAACAGGAATTCGACAACGTATCCTGCTGCTGCCATGGTGATGTAAAATGTGACTAGAATATAGCCCATCACTTTCCAGCCATAGTATTTGCGATAGATGTCAAGAATAGGGAGAATAATCAGATCGGCAAAGATGAAGCTCACGACGCCACCAAAGCTAATTCCACCTCTCCATAATACAGCTGCGAGCGGCACATTGCCGACAGAGCAGACGAAACTGACTATGGCAACCAATGGCCCAACCAGTGGCCCTTCAATCTTGGCAAGGGTAGGATTGTTGGAGAGGAAAAAAGCCCGCCAGAAGGAGTCCGGCACCCAGGCAGCTAATGCACCGGCAATCAATAAGCCAATGGCAATGTCAACCTAAACAGAAGCCCAATCCATCACAAAGTAGTTACTGACTGCTGTCAATCCTTTACCACTCAAGAGCTTTTGAAAAAATGACCCACCTGAGACGCTCATATCCATGGCCGCATGGCCTTCCATCCTCCCCATCAACCCTTTCTCCGCTTGCGTTTTTGCCATCTGGACAAGTCGAGGTGTCAGGGTAAGCCGGAAGATGAGCGCAATGAAGATCACCATCAATATGCCGCCAAGAAACTCTGCTGCGGTAAATTGCCATCCCAGCAGGACGATGAGAATAATGCCAAGCTCAATCACCAGGTTGGTTGAGGCCAGTTCAAAGGCCATTGCCGAGGTAAAGCTTGCTCCTTTTTGAAAGATGGAGCGAGCCAGCGCCACTGCTGCATACGAGCAGGAGGTTGAGGCAATGCCAAACAGTGTTGCAAGTGCGAGGTTCCTTGGCGAGTCGCCGCCAAGCGCCTTTGCCATTGCCTGGTGCGATACCACAGCCTGGACGATCCCTGAAAGTGTAAATCCAAGAATTAATGGCCAGAGGATCTCCCACAACATGCTAAAAGCCATATGAGTGCTTGACCAATACTTGTTATGATGGACAAGGAAACCTCTATCAAACCGAACCTAGCGACGACGACGACTGCGCCTATCATCACGGGCAAGAGCGACATCGAGTGACTCATGTAAATGTTCAAAATCATCGACGTCCAGTTGCAGTTCGACGGTGGGCAGATCGTCGGCCTGGAGCGTCCCTCCTCGTAGAGCTGCAGGACGAGTGCCAGTTCAACCTCTAACTCTATTTCCGTCTCAGTATTTCGCGTGCCCTGCGCAGCATCTTCCCCGTCTTCGTCTTGTTCATCATCGGGTTCAGCCTGCGTAAAGCCAATGTTTGTACGCACACAACGGAAGCGACTGGTGAGTTTAAGTGCATCGGTCGAGAGTTCCTCTGCCAGTTCGCGCACGACCTCCATCATCTGGACGAATGCATCTTGCAGTTGCTCCAGGGCATCTTCTTCCTCTGAGGTAAGCGCCTCGTTTTCAGCCGCCAACTCGCCACTTCCCGGGATTGCAGCAGCCCCAGTATCCCCTGGTAAACGCTGACGCGCCAATTCATTCAATCTTTCGAGTGTCTGGGCGAAAGCCGGGGAAAAAGAACTGCTTTCCCGTTCCGTTGACTTCACACTTTCCTTCCCGTTTAGCTCGTCCCCAATGCTTTCCTCCCCCTCCTCAGCGTCCTCATCCTCATCTTCTATATCTAATCCGGCAGCTTCCTCCACTGCCAATATCTGTTGATGGAGCTGCTCGGCCACTTCCCGGCTCAGGTAAGCCAACACACGTGCCTGTCGTGATGCAGCAAGCAATAAAAATGGTGGCCAGTCTCGATAGCGTTCGCGACTGCGCAGGTAGTGTATTTCCACTATACCCAATGTGTCCAACCGCAACGAAAGTTCCATGAGTCTCTCCTCCTGAGCAGGCGGAAAAGGCTAGACAGTTCAATGTGGGAGATAGCCTGCTAGGGGTGTCCCGCTCTGCTGTTTATTTGCCATCATCATACCACTACCCCCTGGTACTCGCAAGGGAAATCTTTCGAGCGGATGGTATTACCACTTCAAGATATTGCTGGCGAAATGGCATCTTACCCATAATGGTCGCCCGCGTGCCTCGTCCTTGAATTCGCCAACAATATCTTACCCGTAGGGGCGAGTGGGGAGTGGGGTGGATGGGTGGGCCTTTATGGTCGCCCGCGTGCCTCTTCGCGAGCATTTTTTACGCAGGCATCCCTGCTTCGATCCAGCGGCGAAATAGGGTGAGCTGCTCCTCGGGCCACTCACCATCACATGGCATCGTGCCATCTGTCAGCCGCTCAAGGATATCCTGAGCATTTGTGCGAACATCGTCAAAGTCCCACAGGTCAAAAGCGAATTCCATGGCTTCTCTGTCGCTTTCACGGAACAATGGCTGGATGTCTCGTGCAAAACTGGGTGTGCTGTCTTGAGATGTCATGGTTGTGCTCCTCTACGAAGTCAATACCATCCAACTGCGTGTCCCTATGCGCCCCAGGTCATAGGCAGCTCCTTTGCGCCGAAGACGATAAAGCTCTTGATCATCTCCAGCGGCGCATCAGTCACCTGCCAGCGCCCGGGTAGGCGGTCGAGCATGGCATTGAGCGCGACTTTCGCTTCCAGGCGCGCCAGGGGAGCGCCCAGGCAGAAATGGAAGCCACGCCCGAAGGCGATGTTATGGTTGGGCTCGCGTTCAATATCGAAGCGATCGGGATCGGGGAACTCGGCCTCGTCGCGGTTCGCCGAGCCGATCCAGGCCACGACCATTTGATCCGGCCCGATGCGCTGATCGCCAAGCATCGTCTCGGTTGCCGTAATGCGCACCATCGCCTTCACCGGCGAGTAATAGCGCAGGACCTCCTCGATGGCACCCGGCACCAGTGCGCGATTTGTGCGCAGGCGTTCCACCACGTCGGGATGCTCGTCGAAGCAGAGGATCATGTTGCCTAGCAGGTTGGTTGTCGTCTCGTTGCCCGCAACCAGCAGCAGGCCGCAGAAGCCGAGCAGCTCAGCGTTGCTCAAGCTCTGCCCATTGACCGAAGCTGCCAGCAGAGCACTGACCAGGTTGTTCTGCGGATGCTGGCGGCGCTCCTCAAGCACCTGCGCGAAGTAGCCATACATGCCCTGGACCTCCTGGAAGAGCGCCTTGCGCTCCTCTTCCGACGTGCCCTTGTCGCCAGTCACGAGGGCATCCGACCAGCGTTTGAAGTCCTCGCGCAGCTCGGCAGGGATGCCTAGCAATTCGGAGATGACGGTCACGGGCAGGGGATAGGCCAGGTCGCGCACCACGTCCATCTCACCCGCGTCGGCGACATGGTCCAGCAATTCGTTAGTGATAGCGGTGATGCGCGGCTCCAGTTGCGTCACCATGCGCGGAGTGAAGGCCTGCGTAACCAGGTTGCGCAGGTGGCGATGGCGTGGCGGGTCCATGCGAATGATACTGGACTCGATCGGGTCGGCCTCGCCCGTGGAGCCTGCAGCCTGCTCTATCCGGTGGCCGTCGGACGAGAAGTTCGCATACTCGCTGAGCACGCGCACCACATCGGCATAGCGAAAGACCTGCCAGCCGCCCCAGTCCGGGTCCTTGAAGACGGGCTGCGTGGCACGCATTGTGCGATACCAATCGTAGGGAGCGTGGAGTTGCTCTTTGTAGCTTTGTGTTTGCATATGTTCCATAAAAACTCCGTTCTGGGGACGAGAGGAAAGAACGCCGCCCGCAGGCGGGGGTGTTTTGAACGGACACCCAACCGTAAGGCACCCTTTCGGGTGTAGTAGCAGTCCCCTCGGCAAGGATATCAGGCGGGAGATGTCCTGCTCACTGTGGCTACTCACCACCACTGGTTAAAGCAGAACTCCGAGAGCCGGGAACTGGGGCAGCATTCCACGGGTCAGTGCTTTGCCGCTTCCTGATATCGTAGCGCTCTCAACGAACAGCAGAACGTCTGCTAGCCCGGTCTACTGTTCTCAAACGCTGAGCCTGGTCAAGTGAAACATGCAACAGCCTGGGATAAGGCTCCCAACAGTACGCAAGCTTATCCCCTTTAGGGGATTGAGTCCTTGACCTTTCTAATTTGAACGTGTCGACTGCTCTGCCATTATTCTCTACGGTTCAAAGTACGAGGGGTTGTAGCAAGTGCGTCTACAAATCGCAGCGAGATAGAAGGGAAGTGCTGCTGTACCCCTACCAGGGTCACCTTTCCTGCCCCCACAAACATGTGCAACAAGGAGGTCATGCTATGGACGTTTTCTGAACTCCTGCTTGGCATACTCGTTCTCTTCGGCCTCAACGTGGGGCTCCTCGTTCTCCGCTCTAAAAGACAGCACACAGAAATCCTTTCATTCCTTGCACTCGATGCGTATTGGATCGGCCACTCCGACTGCAACTGGCTGAGGTTCCTCATTCACGTGGAGGCGGAATACGTCAGGTCGCGCATAGTGTCCCACGACATCAAAATCGTATTTCCCACGTGCGATGTCTCCCATGTCCAGGTCCGCCGTCAAAATACCTTCACTCGTGAAGTTGGGACCGGCCAGCATCTGTCCAAGCGGATTGACAATACAACTGCCACCACGCGAAAGGACGGTCTCTGGTTCATCACCAAAGGGTGTGACGTAGGGGGTTGGGTAGTCGGAGCGGCGTGCGAACTGGTTGCAGGAAAGGACAAAACAGCGGCCTTCCAGCGCAATATGTTGCATGGAAGCAATCCATCCATCCCGCCCGTCTGCTGTCGGTGCGCAGTAGAGTTGGATGCCCTTCCTGTACATCGTCATGCGCAGCAGTGGCATGTAATTCTCCCAGCAAATCACCGCGCCCAGTCGCCCGATGGGAGTATCGAACACAGGCAGCGTCGATCCGTCACCAAAGCCCCAGATGAGTCGTTCTGAAGCGGTCGGCATGAGTTTACGATGTTTTCCCAGGTAGGAGCCGTCGGGGGCGAAGAAGACGACGGTACAGTAAAGTGTCCCACCGTCCCGTTCAATCACGCCGATAACCAGGTACACGTGACTCTGCGCCGCAATACGAGCAAGGTCCTCCATTGCGGCGCCGGGAATATCCACGGCACTTTCCCAGTAGCGACGGTATTGTTCGCGTCCTTCGGATGAGCGATCCCCGACCACAGCGCCGAAACTGAGGCCACGAGGATAGGCCGAAACAAAAGCTTCGGGGAAGACAACGAGTTGTGCCCCCTGGCTGGCAGCATCTCCAGTCAGTGCGCGAACCTTTTCGAGAGTTCGCTCTCGTTCGAATGCAATCGGTGCCGCCTGGACAACAGCGGCACGGATAACTCGTGAATGAGGTGTCATGAACTCTATCGCCTCCATGATAAGTATGCCCTTTCTGGAAGCGTACCTGATTCTTGTGCAAAAAAACAACCCATGATCGAGCACATCGGGGCTTCGATAGGAGAGGCCAGATCATCCGGTGTGTCAGGAACAAACTGGCTTGATGCGCTTGAGCTCCTTTGGCTTGATTTGAATATGCTGTCTTCTCGCTACCCACATGCTTTATGAGCAAGTAGCCTTTATTTGTTCCCAGCACTTTTTCAACAAGCTGATTTTTGTCCGGCGTCGAGACTAAAACGTTGGATATTTCTCAATTATTACCGCAAGGTCAGGTTTTTCATACACCTTCTATTGTCGCTAAGCCTTCCACTGTAGTATACTGAACAATACTGACTGTTATACTAGAAACTAAATGTAATATGGTTTCCAGGAGATAAGATAGATCATCCTCAATAGATTTTGTTCTTTATTATGTACGAACAAAATCGATCAAGGTGGATGTTTATGGCAATAAACATTTTCTTCTGTTATGCGCACAAGGATGCAATTCTATTGGAGAAACTTAAAACGCATCTAAGCCCGCTGCGAAAGAGGGGCATCATCGATGTATGGCATGATCGCGACATTAGTGCAGGCTCCGAATGGGAGCAGGAAATCAAGGAGCACCTGAATGATTCTCAGATTATTCTATTATTGGTCAGTTCGGACTTCATAAATTCAAATTATTGCTACGGTATTGAAATGGAACGTTCAATTGAGCGACACGAACGGCGAGAGGCGCGTGTCATTCCTGTTATTTTGCGTAAATGCTCTTGGGATATAACGCCACTTGCTGGACTTCAAGCTCTACCAACAGATGCTAGGCCTATAAAAAGCTGGCGAGACCAAGACAAAGCATTTTCTGATGTGACACAAGGTATCCGAAAGGTAGTCATAGAACTGTTGGTGGCTAAAGGTATGGCTGACTATGACGTTGGGAACTACGAGGAAGCGAGAAAGGCTTATGAGCAAGCAATCCTGCTTGCCCATAAGGACGCCAAGCTGTACAAAAGTAAAGGTGATGTGCTTAGGAAGCTGAAACTGCATCGGGAAGCTTTAGATGCGTACCAGAAAGCTATAGATAATGATAACAACTATGCTGCTGCCTGGTGTGGCAAGGGATACGTACTTCATGATCTACAGCGCAACGAAGATGCTCTTTCCGCTTTTGAACAAGCTTTTCAGCGCGATTATAACGACCCACATGCTTGGTACATTAAGGGGGATATTTTCCGTGTTCTCAAACGTTACGAAGAAGCCCTACTAGCCTATGGACGAGCCACCCAAATGGGTGAAAGCGATGCCGCAGGCTATCGTGATCTGGCTATCAGCTTGCGTAACTTCAAACGGTATAAAGAGGCTCTTGTTGCCCTTGATTATGCCCTCCTACTTACTCCTAATGATGCATGGGTTCACACCCAGAAAGGGATTACTATGCGCAACATCCAACAAGAAAAAGCAGCCTTGGCTGCGCATGATCGAGCTATAGAACTCAGCCCTGATGATACCTGGGTTCTTACTGAGAAAGCCATCACCCTGCGTGTCTTCAATCGGTTTGAAGAAGCTCTAGTTACCCATGACCGTGCTATTCGGTGTAATCCTAATGATGCCTGGTTACACCTACAGAAAGCTATTACCTTGCGTGACTCCAAACAGTGTGAGGAAGCCTTGGCTGCGCATGATCGAGCTATAGAACTCAGCCCTGGTGATGCAAGGTATTACTCTGAGAAAGCCATCACTTTGCGTGTCTTCAATCGGTTTGAAGAAGCTCTAGCTGCACATGACTGTGCTATTCAGTGTAATCCTAACGATGCCTGGACTCACACCCAAAAAGCTATTACCTTGCGTGACTTTAAGGACTATAGTGAAGTCGAGAGTGAATTCGAAGAATTCCCTTAACAGTTTTAAATACTTACTCATCCGATTGGCTGAATAGGTCACAGAAGGAAGTTAAGGCGACATAACGAAACGAGATCACTTCCCAAACAGCCGTTGTGTGAGCGTTGCGATAAATGTGACCTCGATAAGCAGGCCAACAAAAGCTTCAATGGCTGCAAGGATGGTAAGAGGGTCATCGAGTGTGATCCCACCAGGGAAAAATCCACGACCATGAAATGAGGTCATGCTGAATACTAACGAACCTATGGGTGAGAGCAAAGGGCCTACTGTTCGTCCAATCAGAAAGTAAGCGGAGGCAAATGTTGTAATCACTAAGAGATAAGCAACAAAACTACGCCAGGGTTTATAGCCATAGCCAGTGAGTAGATCGAGGAAGAGTGTGAAGAGATATTGTCCAAACTTACGCTGATACCAGAATACTTTTCGTTGCATAAGTTGTGCGCGATAGGCAAAGCGGGCCGCATCTTCATTAAGTCCCTGGTTACGCAACACAACCGAAAGTTGACGATAGGCACGCACTGCTGTCTTGTTAAGTTCAATGCTATATAGCTTATCAACTTTTGTACTGTGGCTGTTCTGTTGTCTCGCAAGGAGTTCCTCTCCTAGCATAGAGAGAGCAGACCAGTCAACTACAGCGAGATTGACATCACTCCAATGCGCATCAGCAAGCACGACTATACTTTTCTGGCCATGACTGAGAGTAACGTCATTAAGTACAGTTTCACTAGACATGAAGGCCCTACTCAAATCGGCTTTCTCTAAATGAGCTCCGCGTAGATTGGCTCCCTCTAAATGGGCATCACTTAGATCGGCTCCCTCTAAATGTGCCGTTCTCAAATCTGCACCCTCTAAATGGGCATGGTCAAGAGAGGCCCCCTCTAAATGAGCGCCGCGTAGATCAGCTTTTTCTAATTGAGCACCGCGTAAATCGGCACCTACTAAATAGGCATGGTCAAGAGAGGCCCCCTCTAAGTGTGCAATGAAAAGACTGGCTTTCTCTAAATGGGCATTTCTCAAAGAAGCTTCCGTTAGATTAGCCTGTTCCAAACTTGCACCTTCTAAGTGAATAGCCGCGATTTCTCCTACAAACGCCTGCAAATGGATGCCATACCGAATCTTGTGTAAAGGAACATTTCAGAAAAGCCAGGAAGCTAGGTCTGGACTGGGTTTAGCGTCTTCTCGTTGTATATTGTTACACAACAATCGGGCTCTCCCGCACTTCCCGTGCTAAACTCTACCATAAAGAGTAGAGGCTGTTGCTGGATGCGCTCACCAGGTCGCTTCCTCAGAAGTGTATTTCCCAAGATAGCTTCTCTAGCAAGGGAAGTGCGGAAGAGCCAACAATCGATATGACGTCGGTGGAAATGCCTCTGCTACTGCTGCCTGTTTCTCCGCCGAGAAAACGCGAGCATCATCACAAAGCCTGCTACGACAAAAGTAAAAATAATGGCAAGACTATAGAGTTGGGAGAAGGGGACAACACGCGCCAGTTCCAAGCCTAGCAGGCTAAAGGCAAGGATAAAACAGATACACCCAGTAGCAAGCAGAGACCGCGTTGCTTTCATTGGTAACTCCTTTCTTTGATCTCTACAGTATACAACTAAAGAGGAGTGTTGCTGGGACACAGAAGGTTTCAGCCTGTTGAAAAATGCTCTTACAAAGCTCATCAGTCAGAGGCAATGCAGCACCGTTTGCTGCCGCCACTGACTCGTCGAACAATGCTTCACTGTTGGCAAGAGCTAGTAAATATTCCTCTGTTAACAGAGGAATATTCATCCACCGACTTGATCAGCCATTGTGTCCGTTTCACATCATCTGAGTGGCAGGCATATATTCAACGCAATCATCTGCTGCGATCAGCGCCTGTTTCACAGTTGCATAAAGATCATTCAACTGAAATGGCCTTCTGAGGTAGATGATATAGCCCCTTTGGCGTTCGCTCCAAGATGTCATATGTAAGTTGATGATAATAGTGGGAACGCTTGCTAGCTCCTTGATGCCATGCAGCCGATCAGAGAGTTCAAGCGCACCGAGATCAGGGAGTTGATAGTCTATGATCAAGAGGTCAGGCTTGACACTTTTAACCGTCTCTAATGCGCTCCTCCCTTTGGTGACGGAGAGGACTTCACAAGCGAACTTGATTTTCAACGCCTCTACGAGAAACTCATTAAACTTCAGATCATTGATGACAACCAGGATCGTTGAGGTAGCCGCCTGGTCTTTTCTTACGGGCATTGGTTCGTTCTCGGCCATTTCTCCCCTCCCTATTCTTGGTCATCCCTTGCACCAGAGCGATGACCTGTTTTGTGGGCGCTTGCGCAACATGAGCGAAAGCAGCTTGCTTACAACACGATCAGACTGAGAAAAGTCCCTCTCCCACCCTCCTCAGAAAGGATAGCACACTGAAGTCACGTGACAATCACAAGCGCAAAGCATCTCTTCACAGAATCATCACATCCTGTTTAAGCTACAGCAAATAGTGTAACCTTACAACTAACGGAGAAGATATGCCAACTTCAGCTAACGAGCAACTCATCCATGCCTACCTGGAGATTGTCGCAACCGACGACTACGAGAACTTTGGCACTTTGCTCACCGATGATTGTACCTTAGACTCCTCCCACTCGTCGCCAGGTTGAAAACACGGCGGAAGTGAACCCCCAGCACGTAGCAGGGAACAAATAACCGACACACGCCCGTCTTTGGCCCACATCACTCACGTAAGTTCGCGCTGAACGTCTCCCAGGGAACACCACGCTGAGTGGGTTTCTTCGCTGCCATTTCAGCAGGGGTGGCACTTTCGCTTGCTGGCGTCGTGTATGCCGTGGACGGGGTTGCCCTCAAGCAGCAAGCGCGGACTGGGTTCAACGCTTGCACCGTGAAGTGTTCCCCTTGACAACGACTCGTTCATGAGCTATACTTCTTGTAGCAATAAACCGAGTCTCTGTTTATGAATGAGCAGAGGGAAGCCATGATTTAGTGAGGCCCTCTTATGGCAAAACAACATGTTGGAAATACGGCGCTTGGCGCAGCAACGTGTCGTTTGATCGAACAGTTCCAGCCCGAGGACACCAGGCTTTTTCACGATCCGGTGGTCAAAGACCTGGTCGGCACCCCCATCCGGGCGCTGATGCAGTTCACCAGCATGCGCAATTACACGATAAAACAGACCGATGCCATCATGCCAGGGATTTACGGCGCCCAGATTTGTCGGACGCGCTTTATCGATGATGCCGTCCAGGCTGCCCTCTCACAGGGGATCGCACAAGTGGTGATCCTGGGTGCTGGGTTTGATACGCGTCCCTATCGCTTAGCTGGGATGGAGCGCGTGAAAGTGCTTGAAGTTGACCTACCATCAGTGCAGGAAGACAAAAAGAAGAGGCTCCAAAAACACTTCGGCCGGTTGCCGGAACAGGTCACTTTTGTCCCCATCGACTTCGATACACAGAGCCTGGAAGCCGTCTTCATCGGGACAGCCTTCGACCCTTCCAGGCCAGTGCTGTTTGTATGGGAAGGCGTGACGCAATATCTCTCGGAGGAAGCCGTCCGCCGGACACTCGCCTTTGTTGGCACATCGGCTCCTGGAAGCATCCTCGTGTTCACCTATGTCTTGAAAAGCATTATCGAGCGGCGTTCGGATATTCCGGGTGCAGAGAAACTGATGGATGTGGTGGCGAAAAGGGGTGCCCCCTGGCTTTTCGGCCTGGAACCCTCGAATGTTGCCTCTTCCTTGAAGCCATTTCATCTTCACCTGATAGAAGATGTTGGGAATGTAGATTATCAAGTAAGATATCTCAAGCCTCTGGGACGGAACCTGGTTGTATTCGAAGGTGAGCGGATTGTTCAAGCGACGGTTATTTGTCCCTGATCCATAATCAAACGACTCGTTCATGAGCCCTACTGCTTATTGTATTCAACCGAGACTCTATTTATGAATGCGAAGAGGGAAACAATGGTACGCACGGTCAACGAAGCAGCTTACGCAGCCAGGCGCAACGCCATTCTCGACGCAGCCCAACGCGCCGTCGCAACCAAAGGCTATGAGCAGATGGCGATTGCCGAAATTCTGGGCGAACTGAACATCTCCTCCGGGGCGTTCTATCACTACTTTGACTCCAAACCGGCGTTACTCTTTGCGCTGGTCGAACGCATGGGGGACCAGGTCGAACAGCTCGTGCTCCCCATCATCCATGATCGTGAGCTTGGCGCCCTTGACAAACTCCAGCGCTTCTTTGCCACGCTCGACCACGAGAAACTCGCGCACAAGCGCCTGGTGCTCGCGTACCTGCGCGTCTGGTATGCCGATGAGAATGCCATCGTCCGCCACAAACTCTACCTCGCCAGAATCAAACGACTCACGCCCTGGCTGGAGGAGATTATCCGTCAGGGGAAGCGGGAAGGCGTCTTCACGACTCCCTATCCTGATCAGGCGGCCAGAATGGTCATCTCCCTGCTTGAAGACCTCGCGTATGCCACAGTCGAGTTGCTCCTCTCGCAGGAGCGCTCGCCAGACGACCTGCCCCGCCTCGAACGAATCGCCGAGGCTTGTGCTGATGCGCTGGAACGTGTGCTGGGAGCGCCAGCGGGTTGCTTGCAGCACACCTGGCGCGAAGAACTTGAGCCGTGGCTGGTCCCGCCCTCTACGAAGAAGGAAGAACAGGAGCCGTGAACAAGAAGAGCAGAGCGACACGCGCCACAGGCATACGCTCTCGCGCAAAGGAGGCGATGGGAACGATGACGTTCGATTTCAACGACAAGACGTATAGCAAAGACGTTCATGGATGTTCATACCCCATGGAAAGAGGTGACCTATGATTCTCGCGCTGAAAGCGCTGGCGTTGCTGGTAATCAGCTTTCTGATTATGGCTCTCGCCCTGTTTCTGGCGGCGGGCACCATCGCCTGGCCTGCTGGCTGGATCTGCCTGATCCTGCTCTTTGGATGGCTTCTTGTTGGCATCGGGTTGCTGCTCAAGTACAACCCTGGCTTGCTAGAGGAGCGCCTGAGCCTCTCCCAAACGAATCAAAAAGCCTGGGACAAGGTGTTTCTCCTGCTCTACGAGCTGTTCCTCTTTGCCTGGCTGGTGCTGATGCCGCTCGACGCAGTGAGATTTCACTGGTCGCAGATGCCGCTCTTGCTCCAGGTGCGTCGGGGCCATAGCTCTGGTGGCATCGTTCCTTCTCATCTCCCTGACCTTTCGAGAAAACTCGTTCTTGTCGCCAACCGTGCGTATTCAGCAAGAGCGGGGACAAACGGTGGTATCCACTGGACCATATCATTATGTGCGACATCCTCTCTATGCCAGCGGTCTCCTCCTCTTTCTCGGGACGTCCCTGCTGCTGGGGTCCTGGTACGGCTTGCTGCTGGTCCTGGTCATGATACCCGGGGTCGCGGTGCGAGCCGTCCTGGAGGAACGCGTGTTGCGCAAGGAATTGCCAGGCTATGATGCCTATATGGCACAGGTCAAATATCGCCTCATCCCATATGTCTGGTAATGAGGCGAATTACGAATAGAGGACTGATTGCCAAAGTATCAGTTCCTAATCAATAAACCTGGTTAGCCTTTGAACAGAAACGAGTGTGAACGACATGAACACCAAACCAGTTACTGTTAAGTCGGACCGCGTGACGACGGAAGGGGATGACCTTTACTACGAAGTGCGTGGACAGGGACAGCCGCTGCTGATGATCCCGCCTGCTGGCGGTGATGGGTGGCAGTATTCATTCGTTGCGGATATTCTCGCGGATGAATACAAAGTTATCACCTACGACCGCCGCGCCAATGCCCGCAGCACGATGAACGATCCGCAGAATTTCGAGATCAGCCAGCAGAGCCGGGACGCAGTGGCCGTGTTGCGTGCGGTCGGCGAGTCATCCGCCTTCGTGTTTGGCAATAGCAGCGGCGCGGTCATTGCGCTGGACATGGCAAAGACCCAGCCGCAGGCGGTGCGGGCAGTCGTAGCGCACGAACCGCCGGTTGCGCGCGTGCATCCGAATGCCAAGAAGTGGCAATGTTTCTTTGCCAGCGTCTATTTGACGGCCTTCCGCTTTGGCTCGTCACTGGCCGCGCTCCGGTTCATGCTTGGCGTTGAGCTTCCGGTCCGACAGCTGATCAAGGCTACCAGGGATGTAAACATCCACAGAGAGCAGAGCAGCGAACGCTACATCAGCTCGAAAGATGCCGCCGCTTTCCTGGTGAAACAGGAGCTGCTGCCCGTCACCAACTACCTGCCGGATGTCGAGCTGATCAAGCAAAACGGGGTCAGGGTGTTCATAGCGGTTGGAACATGGGCCCTGGAGAGAAAGACGTGGTACGCACAGGCGGCTCACATTCTGGCGGAGCAGCTCGGCTGCGAGCTGGTGACGTTCCCCGGCCATCATGGTTCTTTTATGGACATGCCGGAGGAATGGGCCGCCACGCTGCGCAGTGTCTTACACAAAGCGGAGGAGAATATATCAATCAAGGCATAAATTGGCCGCCAAAAACGGCCTTGACCTTCGTCTTTTGATCGACACCAGGGAGGAATCTGATGCCGTCCGAAAAGGTTCATCTCACAAAGAAACAGGAGGGCTCGGGCAATATGCGCAACATCGTCAAAGCGACCATCTTTCGCATCATCCAAATCGCTTGGTCGCCTATTGCACTTGTCGGTTACGTACTCTTCGTTATCAAGCTGATCATATACAGCCGCAAGTCGGGAGTATCGTCAACGACGCTCGCATCTCTCTATACGAGGTGGATGCAGCACAAGTTGGGCACGCGGCTCGATGAGCCAGTCGCTCGGCTGATGATGGTACTTCCCAACGTCTCCCATCTGGCCTTACGCCTTGTAACGGGAGGGACGCTCCTGGCACATCGCCTGACCGGCTACGTGCCGAGAATCTACCGCTACCCCTACGAGGGTGACCCGCCGATGGCGCACGAGTCGGCTGCCCGGACGACCTTCTTCGATGCTGCTCTGACCCGACATCTCAGGGACATTGATCAGCTTGTTATTCTCGGCGCGGGATGGGACACACGATCATACCGAATGCCGAAAGGAATCCACTGCTTTGAGGTCGATACCCCGAAGACCCAGGAGACAAAACGCCAGATGCTGAAAAAAGCCGGCCTGGACACGACTCGGATCACGTTCGTGCCTGCTGATTTCATGACGGATGACTGGCTCGAGAAACTGGTGCATGCAGGCTTCGATCCGGACAAACCGACATTCTTCCTTTGGGAAGCTGTAACGATGTACCTGGATCGAGAGGCTGTCGAAAGCACACTTCGTCAGATCGCCGGCACCGCCAGTGGCAGTGTCGGCGCATTCGACTACTTCAATGCCGACCTCATTGAAGCGAAAGGGCTCTTCATGCGCTACGCAAGAGCCGTGGTCAATGCCATTGGCGAGCCATTCAGGTTCGGTATCGAGAGTACGCCGCCGTCGAGGAAGCATGTGGCTGCATTCCTCAAGTCTTGCGGCCTGTCTATGGAAGAGCAACGGAACTTCGGGCAGGAGACTGACCGAAAACCCGCCATGGCAGGCTTTGCCACCGCGATTGTATCCGTGCAGTGAACCGCAGGGCCCGCCTATGAGGCTGAGAAGGCGTGCCGAGTGCGATGCTGAATCATGACTCTCGAATGGCTCAAATGGCACCGTGGCAAATATGCCCGGTGCCAGATGGTTTAGTGGATACGCTTCTCGTATCCTGCCCACTGCTTCCTAAAATGTAGTAAAACGTGTGTAACCACACTTCAGTACTTGCTTCAACGGGCGTCGTTTCACCTGACGTGTCAGGCCAGAGCGGTCCACCCTCCACAAGCGAATTTTCGTCCCGACGAAGCCACTACCGGGACGCCTACCGCTCATGCGGTAGGTTTACACGTACTTGTATTGTAGCACACATTTGACCACATTTCCATACAAAATTAAGCACTGTTCTCTGCTCCTTCTCGCGTAGCACAAACTTCTGGATTTTCCCGGTGGACGTCTTGGGCAGATCGCCAAACTCCACGGCAGCAGGACACTTAAAGTGTGCCAGGCGTTCGCGGCAAAAGGCGATAATCTCCTCTTCGGTCGCATTCTGGCCCGGCTTCAAAGTCACGAAAGCCTTGGGACGCTCTCCCCACTTCTCATCGGGGATCGCTACCACGGCGCACTCCAGGACGGTGGGATACTTGGCGACGGCCTGCTCGACCTCAATGGTCGAGATGTTCTCACCACCCGAAATGATGCTATCCTTCTTGCGGTCACGCAACTCGATGTAGCCATCGGGGTGACACCCCCCGATATCACCAGAGTGGAACTAGCCGCCTGCGAACGCCCTGGCGGTTGCCTCCGGGTCGCTGTAATAGCCCTTCATCACACTGTTGCCCTGCATCACCACTTCACCCATCGTTTGCCCATCGCGCGGGACATCGTGCATGGCTTCATCGACGACGCGCCCCAGACCGGCGGTTACATTGCTCTGTCCTTGCCGGGCGAGCAGGCGTGCCTGCTCCTCGTGAGGAAGATCATCCCACTCCCGGTGCCACTCACACAGGGTATAGGGGCCATAGGTCTCGGTCAACCCATAGACATGGATCGGCCGCAAGTTGAGTTCCTTCATCCGTCCCAGCAGCGTGGGCGAGGGAGGCGCTCCGGCAACGGCCACGGTGATCTGCCGGTCGAGGCGATGCGCCCTGGGATGGTTCACCAGCAGGATCTGCACGGCGGGAGCTCCGTTATAGTGCGTGACGCCTTCAGTCTCGAAGAGATCCCACACCAGCTCGGGATCGAGTTTGCGTAAGCAGACATGTGTACCTCCTACGGCGGTAACGGCCCAGGGGAAGCACCAACCGTTGGCATGGAACATCGGCAGGATCCACAAGTAGACGCTGTCGCTATTCATCCCTGTCGAAATAACTTCGGCGAGCGCGTTGAGGTAGCTTCCACGAGCTGTGTACATGACGCCTTTGGGGTTGCCGGTCGTGCCCGAAGTGTAATTGATTGTGATCGTTTCGTCCTCATCTTCGAGCCAGCTCTCGACCGGTTCTGGGGAACCATGAGCAAGAAATGCTTCGTAGGGATCATCGGGGGTGCCGCTATCATCGATCTGCAGGACCTGGATGCCTTCCAGGTGGAGAGGCTCGACCAGGGGTTGGAGTTCAGTATCGACGAAGAGGAATTTGGTGCCGGCATGTTTGAGGATGTAGTCGATTTCGTGCGAACTCAGCCGCGTGTTTACAGCCACCAGGATGCCCCCGGCAGCAGGTATGGCGAAATGTGCCTCAAGTAAGTGTGGGGCGTTGAAGCACAGCAAGCCAACACGATCATGCTTTTTGAGGCCAATGCTACGCAGACTGGAAGCGAGACGGTACACGCGCTCTGCCAACTCAGCATAGGTGTACTTCCGATCACCATGGACCACAGCGGTTTTGTCTGGGAAAACGGAGACACTCCGTTCTAAGAAGCTCACGGGAGTCAATTCGGTGCGATAGACGCTCTCTTTCATTAAAGACTCCTCTCTAGTTTCTTGTTCTTGTTACTTGGCTCAGATGAGGCTTCATTATTAAAACGAAGAGAAGGTGAACTTTTACAGTGGCAACCTTCGCTGAGAAAATCGCCTCGGGAACTGCCGAAGCTGCGGATATGGCGGCATCGGTCGGAAAGACATTGCAGTTGGTGACGAGCGTCACATTTGGTGGGCCAGATCTGCGCACGGTCTACGTCGGTTCGCTGGCTATGAACCGCCTACCAACGTTCCGCTCTCCCGTACCAGGATTGCCAATGCACCATTGGAAGTAGTCAGATGGGAGTCATCGAAGGCCGCGTATGGTAGGGGCGACCCTTGCGGTCGCCCTGGAGGGGGGCGAAGGCCGCCAACCTCGGTCGCGGTCCAATCGCATAGATGATACTCGACACACGCTCTGCCGAAGGTATCAATGTCAAAGGCCAACTTCGGTCGCGGTCCAATCGCATAGCTGATACCACCCCATATATGCGCCAGGAACAAGGGTTCGTTGTAGCTTTGTGAAGTATGGCCCATGGCGGTATACCAGGCTCGTCCGCCGTCGTACTCGTGATACCAGGCGATGGGGTGGTCGGCGCCCATCACACCACCCTTGTAGGTCCTCTCGTCCACGGTCATCAGCACATGGACGCTGCCACGCGGGTTGGAGGCAAAGTTGTACCACTCATCAGTACGCACCCAGAGTGCCGGCAACATGACGGTCGAAGGATGGGTGTGATCGGTTACGTGAATGGTCGCCTGCACGATGCCTGAATGCCCGTGGATGCGGTCGAAGTAGGCACCCACAAGCCGGCCGTACCACGGCCAGTCGTATTCGGTGTCGCTGGCAGAGTGAATGCCGACGTACCCGCCGCCAGCCCGAATATAACGTTCAAAAGCTGCCTGCTGGTTGCCATCAAGTATCTCACCGGTAGTCAGCAGGAAGACGACGGCATCGTATTGTGCCAGGTTTGCGTCGGTGAAGGTTGCTGCGTCCTCAGTGAAATCGGCGGAAACGTTATGTTCAATCGCCAGCTTGCGTAGAGCCTCTTTTGCGGCAGGGATGGACTGATGACGGAACGCGCCGGTTTTGGAGAATATAAGTATTTTGCCATGACAAGGGTTGGTCTGTGTTGCATTGCAAGCGACATGAGATACTGCGGGTATGGGCATGTTCGCGATGACCTCAAGCACCAAGAGGGCAATAGCAAGTATGATGGCAACCACCAGAGCGATGAACCAGGGTTGTTTGAGCATCGTCTCGTCTACTCCCCATAACTTTTCCGCAGGCCTTCTCCCACGTAGCAAAATCCAGTGGCTTTGTAAAAGGGAATGGCCTCTTCTGTCGAGATCAAATCCAGCCGCGTGCGTGGGCAGAGAGCGTGGCAAGCATCCATAAGAAGACGACCGATTCCTTTTCCCCGATGGTTGGGATCGATGAGCAGTTCTGCAATGTACATAGTAATTTCCCCATCGGTCATTCCGCGTACGAAACCGATGACACGCTCTCCTTCGGTCACGACAAGCGCCGGCCACGAGTGCTGCCATGCACTTAGAGCCTCCTCAGGTCTGTTGCGAGGTGTTGGCCACCCTTGAAGCGTTGAGAGGCGTTGAATATCAGGAAAATCCTTCTCAGTCCAGCATCGAAGCTGAATACCTGGAGGAAGGATTATTGTCCTCAGGGCTTCTTCGAGTTGCATTTGTTGAGTATGAGAATTTGACATATCATCAGGATTTCCGCTCACTGATACACATTTGCCCATCTAGACAGAGACACCCAGGTCTGCTACACTGCGGATGAGATACTGGTTGCCCGCTTTTGGCTTGACCGACTTCACAAAGACAAACAGGAAAGCGTCAGGTGCTCATGTCCGCTGGCAAAATGCATGTCGACGAGGTGGACATCGATGTCTCTCTTGTGGGCCGGTTGCTCGCCGCGCAGTTCCCGCAGTGGGCAGACCTTCCCATCGCGCCGGTCCACTCCGCTGGGACCGACAACGCGATCTATCGGCTCGGCTCCGACATGGCCGTGCGACTCCCCCGCATTGACGGGGCCACCGGGCAAGTGGACAAAGAGCACCAGTGGCTCCCGAGACTTGCCCCGCACCTGCCGCTTGCCATCCCTGTCCCGCTCGCGATGGGGACACCTGGCGAGGGCTATCCCTGGCCGTGGTCCGTCTACCAGTGGCTCGCTGGCGAGAACGCGACCATCGAGCGCATCGCCGATCCAGGCCAGGCGGCGCGTGATCTGGCTCAATTCGTCGCCGCCCTGCAGCGGATCGATCCCGCCGGCGGGCCACCCCCTGGGGAGCACAACTCCTTCCGCGGAGTGCCGCTCGCCACGCGAGACGCTGAGACCCGCGCCGCAATCGCCACCCTGGGCGGCATGCTCGATACCGCCGCAGTGACCGCGGCGTGGGACGCAGCCCTCCAGGCACCAGCATGGGACGGCCCGCCCGTCTGGATCCACGGAGACCTGTCACCTCTGAACCTGCTGGTCGAACGGGGCCGGACTCAGCGCCGTCATTGACTTCGGGTGTCTGGGCGTAGGCGATCCCGCATGCGACTTGATAGTCGCGTGGAATCTCCTCTCCGCCGAAACCCGGGATGTCTTCCGCGCAGCGCTCCCGGTCGATGACGCGACGTGGGCGCGAGGTCGCGGCTGGGCACTGTCCGTCGGGCTGATCGCCCTCCCCTACTACCAGAGCACCAACCCCGTCCTCGCCGGCATCTCTCGACGCGCAATCGATGAAGTCCTCGCTGATCATAAGCACGCCGCATGACGCGGTAGGCGGTCCGTTGGCTGTCACGTCGTGTTCGGATGCGAGCCCGTGAATGCTGCCCCCCTCCAATTACCTGATGGTTGTCGCCTATGCTTCGCGGTCTACGTCCCATTCTAGATGTACAAAAGCGCCGAGTGGCCTGAAACCCTGATCATATGTTCCTCCCAAGTACCTGATTCCTCTGACGCCGTCAGGTTCGTAGGGGCGTGTAGCTCCCCGATTTATCGTGGGAGCCTCCGCCCTGGCTATCACACCTTTACGCTGATCCTCACTCTTCTCCTACAGCATAACGCAATAGCATTGGCAACTCGCCCAGATCACTCTCGAAGCGACGAGCGGCGATATGACGATCAGGGCGCACCAGGTAGAGCGTACGTGGGCCAGCATTGTATGCACTCGCACCCTTGCCTTCTCCATCGAGCAGTACACAGACGGCATCAGTTGCAGGTGTCGTTGGCGGTTTTGGTACAACCAGGTACAGCGCAACTGGAATATCTGGCAGGTCAGTGGTCACTTCGCGCAGAGCAGACAAGCCTGCGTCAGCGCCGGTGCAGAAGTAGAGCACCACAAAGCTGTGCCCAAGAGCATCAGGCTTATGCGATGGTGTCCTGGTATGTTCTCACAATTCATCAATCGGGCTCTTACGTCACCGATACCAACTCTTTCCACAACGCAGCATCTCGTGTCTCCGTCCAGATGCGCGGACGAGTCCCACTCAGTTCATCATACATGCGCTGCACGTTGAAGGGGAGGCAGTGTTTGAAGATAGCCCAATTGCCAAAACGCGGTGTAAGCGCGGCTTCGGCATCGTGATATGCTTCTGCAATACTGGCCTCGCGCAGGACTGCAGCACGCACAGTGTTGCGTAAAATTGTCAGGTACGCCTGTGTCTCATCGATGGCCTGGTTTACTGCTTCTCCTCGTACGATTGCGCCCCGGCCTGGCACTATTGTTAGTGCGCCCAATGCTCGCACAGCTTTCAGCGTGCCAATCCAATCCTGAATGTAGGCATCACCGCAGTATGGCGCGGCGCTCGCCTCCACCAGGTCACCTGCGAACAGGACGCGATCTGCCGGCAACCATACCGCCGTATCGCCCTCGGTATGGGCACGCCCCAGCCAGTGCAGTTGCACTTCGCGGTTTCCAATATCAAGGATCATCATGCCGTCGTAGCAGATATCAGGATGCGTAAGGCCGGGAATAGATTTGATGTCCTGGAAGAGACGTGGAAAGCGGCGTGCCTCCGACTCGAAATCTTGCTGGCCACGTTCGTTGATGAGGTAACGTGTGCCACGATGGGCCACGATATGCTCTGCACCAAGCCCCGAGGCACCGAGTACACGCACAGCATGGTAATGTGTGAGCACCAGGAAACGCACCGGCTTGTTGGTGACGCTACGGATGGCAGTGAGTGTTTCCTGGGCCAACGCGGGGGTAGCGCGAGCATCAACGACGACAACGCCACGTTCGCCAACAATGAAGCCGGTATTGGGATCATCGCCCGTGATCAGTGCATACACACCCTCGGCCAGCAGTTCAACCTGCGCTGGGTCCGGTGCGGAGACAGGTGCATTTGGATTTTCCAACCCTGAATTGGCCATGAGAATACCTTTCTAGCAAAGTACAAGGTCATCGAAAACATTTGTGACGATGACCATTGTAACATACGGAAACCGATTAGAGTTAAGAGTCCTCCCAACCTGACGACCGCAAGGGGCACCACTACATTGCCTTCGACGACGGTAATGTAGTGGTGCCCCTTGCGGGTACCAGGCTAGACTTTACGGTGAGACTTCGTCCAGGCGCTTATTCCTGGTGGCAGTGCCGAACTGGGCGACAATGGCGGCAACTATCAGGAAGGCGGAAATGATCACGAAGATGACCACCCCCCCGATGGTAGGACCCAGGGAAACGAGCAGCACAGGGATAAGTGGGGCGATGACAAGAATGCCAACACCGCCGCCAAGATGGCCAACACCGTCCACCAGCGCAAAGCCGGTTGCACGTGCTCGCGTGGGATAGTTCTCGGTTGACCAGGTGTAGGTCATCGGCACCCACAGGTTGAAGCCAAAGAAGGTGATAATCGACCCAATGGCTGCAAGGGCAAAGTTGCTCGACGCGGTCAGAGCGATCAGGATACCGCCAATGAGTGTAAGCGCAGCTGCTATAGGCAGCCACAGCTTGCGCTCCAGCCGCTCACCAAAGAAGTAGGCGAAGACGGCGGTCCCAATGAAGCCAAAGGTTCCAAACGCTGCAATCAGCCCGGCTTCTCCTGCTAATGCTCCTTCTGCTGCTGCTTTCGGCTGGATTGGCGGCAGGGGCAAAATTCCTGCCAAGAGAACTGTGATCCCCACAGCGATCGAGTAGACCGTGACGTAGCCAAGGAACCAGACGATCACCAGTAGGATGGTGCGTCTCAGGTAGAGTGGATTACTGAAGATTTCTGTATACGGAACTCTGGTAGCGCCCGCCTGGACAGGAATCTCAGTAGGCGCGGGCAGGTCGGGCATGCTCTGCGTGCTCGTTCCTCCATATCTGTTACGACTTTGTCTGCTTCGTCAACTCGTCCTCGCGAAACGAGCCAACGCGGCGACTCTGGCAACTGGAAGCGCAGCAGGACTCCGATCAGGGCTAGAAGAGCACCAATACCATACATGAACCGCCAGCCGCTTCCTTGAAACCCTGGGGCAAGGGCAAAGGACAAGCCGAATGGGAAAGGCGCTGGTGGTGTGGTCAGGATAACCCCCAACCAGATGCCGAAGAAGGCACCCAGCGAGGACATGATAAAAATCAGTGATGTGTACCTGGCACGGCCAGCACTCGGTGCGACTTCATTGATGTAGGTGTTGACAAGTGCCAGATCGGCGCCGATGCCGATGCCGGTGATGGTGCGAGCAATGATGAAGTTGGTGTAGTCACCGACGAAGGCATTGTACAATGAGCCGATGCCCGTTAGCAGCAGGGTATAGAGCAGCACATTCCTTCTGCCGAACCTGTCTGACAGAGGAGCCAGGATCAGCGCACCGACGACATAACCGGCCAGGTTTAGCTCGAGGGGAAGGCCGAGGTAGTTCACTGCAATCCCTGGATTGCAGCTAGAGACGATCTGAGTGCAGGTCTGGATAAACGATACGTTGATGTCGAAGATGTCGAAGAACGTGAATAAGAAACCGATGCCAATGATGCCGATGAAGAGGTAGGAAAGCGCCCAGATCGGAATACGATCCTGACGTGCGATGACGGCAGCAGCTGTGCTGCCTGAGCTAAAGGGGGTTGAGGTACTTGCTTCGGATGCCATGCGATACTCCTTCGATAAAAGTATGATGTTCAAGTATCCGGTTCCGGTATAAGCGTGTGTGACCTGTGAGGATGTGATGCCAGCGAATAACTCATCACAATGACATTGTATGTTCTGGCGTACTATATGCTTCCACATTGAACTTGCGGAATGACCATCTCGGAACGCCCTTGTCATTTGGTTCCGAGGTATAGTAGGCAAAGCTCATTCCGCAACTATTCACTGGAAGCATTTAGCTTGTCAAGCCGCACTACTTCTAGGAGTGCGTTTCATTTTTTTGCACAGGGAGTCCTGAACTAGGGCAGAGGCAAGCTCACGCCTCTACGGTCCCCTTCGGAGCCTGCTGCGTGGTTAGTAGGGGCGTGAGCTTGCCTCTGCCCTGGGGTTGGGGTGGCCTGGCTCGACGCAAAAATCTGAACCTCGCCTTACTTTTAGGGGTTGGCTTCCGCCAGCGTGGAAGTAGGATGACCAGGTTCACGGTAGCGAGTAGGAATGTCCCGCTGGCATCGAATACACCTGCATTACGATATGAGGAGGGTGGTTGTCCGGGCTGGTGCACGTTGGCAAAGACGAAGGATTTGTCGGGGAGAAGCCCATAATTGTCCTCGCCGAAAGGCCAGTAGACGAGCGCAGCACGTCCAATGATATTCTTGCGCGGTACAAAACCCCAGTCACGTGAGTCGGAGCTACCATCGCGATTGTCACCAAGCACGAAGTATTTACCTGGAGGAATGACCATGTTGTGGATCACGTTATTGAAGTAGGGATTCCCCTGTAGTTTGGGGTCAATGTAGGGCTCTTGCAAGGTGACGCCATCGACGATGACGATGGTATTATTGATTGTCAGGGTGTCTCCAGGTATGGCGATGATGCGTTTGACGTAATCTTGTGTAGGGTCTGGGGGAGCTATGAAGACAATCACATCACCACGATCTGGGGAATGGAAGAGGTAGGTCCATTTATCTACCAGGATACGTTCCTGATCGTGCAGGTTAGGTTCCATACTTGTACCCTCGACAAAGTAGTTCTGCACGGCAAGTTGGACGATTAGGAACATCAAGACTGTGAGGACAGCCATTTCGATAACTTCACGTACGAGGCGGTATCGCTTCTCAAAATCGATTTCAGGCTCCAAGTGTTTCTCCATAGGTATGTCTTCTATTGTGCTTGTCTAAATGTAACAGGTGGGCCTCTACAAGAGAAGGCCCCAGGATACAGGATAAGGTGTTGTGTCTACTTTCATTATACCCTCCAACGAAGGCTGGCTTTGAATAGGAAATAAAGGCTAGTGGGAAGGTGTTTTATTGTGTGGAGGATGCGTTTCGTTTTTGCGTGTGCATCAGAGGTCGGCCCCACCCTGCCCGGCGGGCGCGATAAATCGGGCCCCTACGGACCTCTACGCACTTCGTCCGTTCCCATTTCCTCTTGACATTGATTGTATAGTAGTAGTGACTCGAACGTTTGTATCAAAAAACGGTGGATGGTTCAGCTGCATGTCCCAAGATAAAATTGTGATCAGGGGTGCTCGCGAGCATAACCTGAAAAATATAGATGTCACGATACCGCGTGATAAACTCGTTGTGATTACTGGCCTCTCCGGCTCGGGGAAAAGTAGCCTGGCCTTTGACACTATTTTTGCCGAAGGACAACGTCGCTATATCGAGTCGCTCTCGGCATATGCACGCCAGTTTTTGGATAAGATGGAGAAGCCCGATGTTGATCACATCGACGGCCTTTCACCTGCTATCTCCATCGATCAAAAAGGGACCGACGCACAATCCACGCTCGACGGTTGGTACAGTCACCGAGATTTATGACTATTTGCGTTTGCTGTATGCACGCATTGGTCATCCCCACTGTCCAAAGTGCGGGCGGGAGGTAAGTCGGCAAACCGTGCAGCAAATTGTTGACGCCGTACTCAATCTGCCCGAAGGAGCACGCATTATGCTGCTTGCGCCACTTGTACAGGGGCGCAAAGGCGAGTATAAGAGCATTTTTGAGGAGATGCGCCGGGCAGGGTATGTGCGTGTGCGGGTCGATGGCAACATCATGGACTTGAGCGACGAAATCGAGCTGGATAAGCAGAAGAAACATACCATCGAGGTAGTCGTTGATCGGCTGGTTATGCGCAAGGGACAGAAAGCCGTGGCACAGCAGCCCGTAGCTCCCCTCAGCGAAGCGAAGCGGAGCGCGTATCAATCCCTCGAGAGAGATGACCAGGTATCTCCACTACGTTTTCCTACCCCAACGGATGGTATCTACAAGCCATCGTCATTGAGGCGTGTGGCTGAACGCCCCATGTTGTACGATGTCAACGTTGGAAAAAGGTCAGCGGAGGCTGAAGATGGGACAGAGATGGAGGCAAGGTCCCAGCAAGAGAGTGTCGACCTGGCGTTCAGGCAGCGGCTCGCAGATTCGCTGGAGACGACCTTAAAACTGGGTGGTGGCGTGGTGCTGGTTTCTATCATTGATGGTGAGGAGATACTTTTTTCAGAGAAACTTGCTTGCGTCTACTGCGGTATTAGCTTGCCTGAGATTGCGCCACGTACCTTTAGCTTTAACAACCCACATGGTGCGTGTCCCACCTGTACGGGGCTGGGCACGCAGCAGGAGATCGATGCGGAACTGATTGTGACCCATCCTGAATTGAGCTTGCTCGAGGGGGCGATTGCGCCATGGAGCAAGGTTATCAACGGCAGTCAGTGGCATGCATCGATCCTGGAAGCTTTGGCGAAGAAGTATGACTTCAGCCTGCATACTCCCTGGCGTGATCTGACTGAAGACCAGCGCCAGAAGGTACTATATGGTACACCTGACCCTTTGACCATTCGCTATACACCGCAGCATGGTCAGCACACGCAGCTATACCATCAACTTTGAAGGTGTCATTCCTAACCTTGATCGGCGTTACAAGCAGACCGAGAGCGAAAGTATCCGCGAGGAGATCGAAGGCTATATGTCGGCGCGTGTTTGCCCTGATTGTCATGGCGCGCGCTAGCTGAAGCATTCGGAGGTGCTTGCTGTCACTGTGAGTGGACGCGACCTCAATAGTTGGGGGCAAGTGTCAGTCCTGTGTGCGATGTCTCTGGCAGCGACGAAGCACTTCTTCCTGGGAAGTTGCCGAGGGCCAGGATATGACAGCGGGCGTGAGCGTTTTATCGCGCGGCAGGTATTGAAAGAGATACGGGCGCGCCTGCAATTCCTGGTAGATGTGGGCCTGGATTATCTGACCCTGGACCGGGCAGCCACCAGTCTTTCGGGCGGCGAGGCGCAACGTATTCGCCTGGCAACGCAAATCGGCTCTGGTCTGATGGGTGTGCTGTACATTCTCGACGAACCGAGCATCGGGCTGCACCAGCGCGATAATGCGCGTCTGATCAAGACTCTGGTGCGCCTGCGTGACCTGGGAAATACGCTGCTGGTAGTCGAGCATGATGAAGATACCATGCGCGCAGCCGACTATATTATCGATATTGGCCCTGGCGCGGGCGAGCATGGTGGCAGGGTTGTAGCGGAAGGCACCTATCAAGGATATTGTGGCCAATCACGAACTCGCTCACCGGCGATTATCTCTCAGCGGCGCAAGTTTATCGCACTACCTGCGCAGCGGCGTACGGGTAATGGGAAGTGCGCTGGTGATCAAGGGAGCGCGCGAGAATAACCTGAAAAATATCGACGTGGAGATTCCTCTGGGCAAGTTTGTGGTGGTGACGGGTGTCTCTGGTTCTGGCAAGAGTACGCTGATCACCGATATCCTCTACCGGAAGCTGGCACATGTCTTCTTCCGTGCGCATGATAAGCCGGGAGCGCATGATGCTGATCGAAGGCATAGCATACCTGGATAAGGTAATCGATATCGATCAATCGCCTATTGGTCGCACGCCGCGCTCTAATCCCGCCACCTATACCACGCCTTCACCGGCATTCGCGACCTCTTTGCGCAGGTGCCGGAGTCGCGTATTCGTGGCTACCAGCCGGGCCGTTTCTCATTTAATGTCAAGGGCGGGCGATGTGAGGCGTGTAAGGGAGAGGGTATCGTTAAGATCGAGATGAACTTCCTGCCCGATGTGTATGTGCCGTGCGAGGTATGCAAAGGCAAACGCTACAACCGCGAGGCGTTGGAGATCCATTATAAAGGCAAGAACATTGCCGATGTGCTGGATATGACGGTGGAAGAGGCGATAGACTTTTTTGCCAATGTGCCCTCCATCTACAACAAGATGAAAACGCTGAACGATGTGGGCCTAGGATATATGCGGCTGGGCCAACCTGCCACGACCCTCTCGGGCGGTGAGGCGCAGCGCGTTAAGTTGGCGACGGAGTTGTCTAAATCGTGCCACGGGTCGCACGATGTATATTCTGGATGAGCCGACGACCGGCCTGCACTTTGCGGATGTAGAGCGTCTACTACAGGTGTTGCAACGCCTGGTCGATGCCGGCAATTCAATTGTGGTGATCGAGCATAACCTGGAAGTGATCAAGTGCGCCGACTGGATCATTGATCTGGGGCCGGAAGGCGGTGATGCTGGCGGCGAGGTCATTGCGTATGGGACGCCAGAAGATGTGGCCGAGAACGAAGAGTCATTCACCGGTCAATTCCTCAAGAGAATGTTTATTGAGCTGGCTGCACTTGCCGTGATCGACCACGCCGATACATCAGCTGAGCAGCAAATACCCGAGCCCTTATCCTCATCTTTGTAAGCGGTCAATCAGAGCCTCCAGGGCGACAGCAAGGGTCACCCTGGGAGCTCGCTGTATTCAGTAGGTGCATCCCGTCTATCATCACTCGCCTCCACATCTGGCGGTTTCTCCTTGCCACCCTTGGGTTCCGGATCGGGGCCACCCAACTTGATTTGTACACCGCGTTTACGTTGGCGATAGTCGATCCAGTAGACCAGAGCTGCCATGGTTAGCAGCAACAGGCCGATACCGACAAATTTGTAGATTTGCGGAAGGCCTAAGGCTAGAAGGCCAAACATGAATGTGAGGCCATAGAACACGTAGCAAATTTGCCTGGTGCTCAACCCGGTTGCCATGAGACGGTAGTGCAGGTGGGTTTTGTCGTAATGGAGCGGTGACTGACCACGGCGTATGCGATTGATCATGACAACCGCAACATCGAGAATAGGCACACCTAGCACTGTAAAAGCGAGGGCTATCTTCGCACCTCCCATGATTGAGAGAACTGCCAGACCCAAGCCAAGAAACATAGCACCGCTATCGCCCATGAAAATCTTCGCCGGATTCCAGTTATGCGGCAGGAAGCCAAGAACAGCACCTGTGAAGATGGCAGAGAGTATGGCGATGCTGTACTGGTGCAAGACGAAGCTAATGATGGTTATGAAGAGTGCTGCAATTGCTACTACACCTGCTGCTAACCCGTCTAATCCATCAATGAGGTTGACGGTATTCATCATACCTGCAATCCAGAACCAGGTAAATAAGACGGCGGGGATAGCTGCAAGCCGGATGGTGGTATCGTGAACAATGAGAAAGAAAGTGGGTTGCAGATACCAGGGTGCGCCGTGCTGAACAATGTCTCGGCCAAAGGGGTTATTGAACGTGAATAAGAGGATGCCGTTGAATTCCCTTCCCCAGGGGGCAAGAATAATGATAACCGCTACTGTCTGAGCCAGCAATTTGGACCATGGTTTGAGTCCCATGACGTCATCATAGGCATGCACGAGGACTATCAATGCACCGGCGATTATCAGCAACCAATAAATAGTGATTTCGTGGGCATGGGGATTGAGACTGGGGCCTGGATTGTAAAATAGGAGTGAAGCGATGAGAAATGCTGAGAAAATAGCGACGCCGCCTAGGCGCGGGACAGCTTTGATATGTACCCTGCGTGCTGCTGGACGGTCGAGCCAACCCACTTTGCGGCAGAAAGCTCCTACTGCAAACGTGAGTAGATAGGCTAACACAAATGCACATCCACCACCAAGCAAGAGCATCACTATGTCGGGCAGATTAATGGTGAGAAACAGTAGGTGAAGGAAGATGCTTGCTTGAGTCATAGAAAGAGACTCCTCCTTCTAGTGAGATTCTTGGTTTCGGATTTCGCCATAGTTCCTCACTCTTTTATGGGCTGAGAAAATATTATCAATTGTTTCAGCCTCTACAATAGAAAACGAAGATAGATAGATTTTTTCATTGATAGGATTTTCATAGTACATTATCGTATTCTTGCCTTAATAATACTAACAGCCACCTATACTGGTCAGTGACCTCAGCCGCAGCATCGGTGTCTCGCGCCAGATGCTCTATGAGTGGAAGGCCAAAGGGCAAGCAGCACTGGAACAGGCGTTGACTCCGGCCACGCCCAGAGCGAGGCCGAGTTCCACCAAGTCTCTGCAGCGAGTGATCTTGACGCTGCTGGTGGAAGGACACGCCAGCTATCGAGGCATCCAGCGATGTCTGTGGATCCTGCTGGGGCTGCACGTCAGTGTGGGCAACATTGCCGCTGTCGTGCAGATGCCGGCAGCGAGCGCAGCAATGGATCAGTCGCCATGCGCCAACCACAGCGCGAGGCTGGCGTTGGACCAACTGTATGGCCCTACGCATGGGAAGCCTATCTCAATGTGGTCGATGTCCACAGTGGGGCGGTCTGGGCCAGTACCAGTCCGGTCGGAGTAGATGGAGAGTTGCACGCTGCTGCTGTGGCAACTGGAGGAGCAAGGCTGCACTGGCATACCGCAGTCAGTGATGGGGGAAGAGCGATCCGGGAGGCGGTGGCGACGGTCACGCCCGATTGCCCCCACCAACGCGATGTGTGGCACCTCCTGCACGCCTGCCAGCAAGTGCAAGCCCGTCTGTATCGGCTGGTGGAAGGACTGCAACAGCGAACGGCGGTGGTGGCGCGACAGGCGGCACGGGTGGCCGCAGGCAAGCGTCCGCGGGGGAAGTGTCCCAAAAGCGATGTGAAGGCGCATGCCGCCGAACTGGCCCAGGCACAGTATGCCTGCCAGGTCTGCGCTACCTGTCGGGTGAATTGCGCCACCTGCTGGGCGTGGTGGTGCTGACAGCCCAGGGGATGATGCAAAGTCACGTGCGGCAAGGGGAATTGGAGGCCCTGGTGGCGTTGCTTGAGGAACTCAGTCAAGTGGCTCCTAGCTCGATGCAGCATGATCTGACACGCCTGGCGACCTTGGTGCGAGCCGCGCTGCCGCATCTGGTGCTCTTTGCGCCAGAGCTAGACGCATAATACGGCATCTCCAGAGCGACCGCAAGGGTCGCCCCTACTATAATACTAAACGCATAATACGGGGGAATAGATTCGGAACTCCCACTTATATGGGGTTATCTGCCCCCCAGGCAGGGCACCCTTGTCCGGGGGGCAGGTATCCTGATCTCCAGTATGCGGTCCCAGCCGGCATAGTCCTTCTTGAAAGTGGCGTTTGCTTGCGGCCATAGTTCATGTATTACCTCTGTCAATGGTTCGCGCTGCTGATAACCAATTTCCAAGACTAATGCCGCTCTTCCGGCAAGTATATCTGATTGCTTTGTCTCGGTGAGCAGGCGGCGCAATAGGTCTAGGCCATAAGGGCCACTAAAGAGTGCGAGATTTGGTTCATAGGCTCGGACATCGGTGGTGAGCAGGTTCATTTCAGTGGTTCCCACGTAAGGCAGGTTTGCGGTAAGGAGATCAATGGGTTCCGGAATGGGGGCCAGCAAGTCACCATGCAACAAACGAATACGCTGCTCTACGTGGTGACGCTGGCAGTTGAGGTGCGCAACGTCTAGCGCCTCTGCTGAGATGTCGCTGGCATACAGATAGGGAAGGCGGGGCTCTAGCACCGCCAAAGTGATGGGTATTGCGCCACAACCTGTTCCAATATCGGCTACAATCGGAACTCGACCTGTGCTCAGCATGCTGCGAACAAGGCCTAGTGCGGTTTCGACCAGGAGTTCGGTCTCCGGTCTAGGAATTAGTACTCGCCTGTCAACGAGAAAATCGAGGCCGTAAAACTCTTTGTGGCCAGTGAGGTAAGCCACAGGCTCACCTTGCTCGCGTCGCTTGATGAGCATACGGAATTGCTGCTCTTGCTCTGTGGAAAGCATACGTTCGGGATAAGCATAGAGTGTGGCTCGTTCTACATGCAGGACATGCGCTAATAAGACCTGCGCATCTAGCATGGCGCTGGTCTGTTCTTGCTTTGCCAGTATGCGTGCCCCTTGCTCCAGGGTGTTCTTGATAGTGCCCATTATCCCTATAGCGGTTGGCGACCGGCAAAGCCGGTGTCGAGGTAGTGCCAGTAGTTGATGCGTTCTTCACCCAAACGCCAGCACAGGTAGATTTCACGACCATTGCGAAGGCTGAGAAAATCGATTAGCCCGCTGTCGGCATCTTTCAGCTCACAACCGAAAGCGTTCAACTCGTTGACCAATGCTTGCAGTGTTTGAATCTGCCGCGCCAGGTTCCGCTGCAATCCGACCATGCGCTCATGCAGGTGGTGGCCATTGCCCATAGCCTGGATACGCAGAGCACCTAGTTCCTCCTCGCTTTGCTGCATCTCCTTGCGATGTTCCTGAATTTTGTGAAGCACAACCGTTATTTGAGGCAATAGCGCCTCAGCCTCTTCACGCGTAAAGTAATGGGCCATGCGTTACCTCTCCTCCTGCATTTGGAGTTTTCTGCCTCTCTAGACTAAATCATAGCATGTTGTACACAGTTTGCATAGGCTCAAAGGGATATCGCCAGGTTAAGTTCCCTTTCCCACATGTGGTACTTTTCTGCTAAATCAGGAGCTGTCTCTGCAAACAGTGCCAAAGTACGGAGTACCATCACTACTGTACCATCTTGCTCCTAAGTACGTCATTAGACAACAGAGTGTTTCAAAGTGTTTCGTCGTTGGCAACCGGCTCGCACGCCTGATGTTCCCGTTGAGATGGGATACCTTCATTGGTTGGCCAATGGGCGATCGAGCGAGATGGTAGCGGGAAAAACATAACTTTCGTATCACCTGTCCGTTGTGAGGGTTGGATATTTCTCTATCGAACATCGACCTGCCTCTTCTCGCGGACAGCATTGCCAGGGAATAGAACATGGATCACCAGATACAGGAAGAGGCCGAGGAATTATCGGCTCCCGGTGCATCTCACTTCACTTTTGATGAGGAAGAGATCAAAGCGACAAACATCTCCTATGTGATGGGTGATGACCTGGGCTCGCTCGGTAGCCCTAATGCCCGAGGTAACAAGGGTATTGATAAAGAGCTATCGTGTCCACAAGACACTCTCCAACTCTATAGGCGTGAGATTCATCGTGTTGGGCTCCTTTCACCCAAGGAAGTGATACATCTAGCACAGCGCATAGAGCATGGGCGAGCAGCACAACAGAGGTCCAGGCACAATCGTCATTCTATAGAGGAAGGTGAGGAAGCCAAGCGCAAGTTGATCGAGGCCAATTTGCGCCTGGTAGTGAGTATAGCCAGGAAGTATGTTGACTTGGGTCTAGAGCTGATGGACCTGATTCAGGAAGGGAACATTGGGCTAATCCATGCAGTCAACAGATTTGATTACAGGAAAGGCTACAAGTTCAGCACATATGCGACCTGGTGGATTCGCCGATCAATCACGCAAGCGCTAACGAATCAAGCCCGCACAATTCGCCTACCACTCTATAAAGTGAAGGAGATCAAGCGCTTGATTAGCACCTGGCGGCAGCTGGAGCAAGACCTGGCGGGCGACCCGACTCTAGAAGAACTTGCCGAAAATATGGGCATTAGTATACAGCAGGTTGTTTCTCTCCTGGCAATCTGCCAGGGTATTATGAGCCTGGATATGCCACGTAGTGGTACAGAGGGAGAACTGCTTCTGCGCGATGTTTTGGAGGACGACACGGACAGCAATCCGGAGCTAGTTGTGATCAAGCAGGCCCTCGAAGCACAGGTTCAGGAACTCCTTACTTGCCTCACTCCACGTGAACGCCAGTTCATCCAACTCCGCTATGGTCTGGGTGGATGTCAAGAGCATACGTTGCTGGAAGTCGGTAAAAAAATGGCAATAAGCAACAAGGCTGTTCGTCAACTGGAGGCACGGGTACTCCATAAACTCAGCAAATTCAGCCCTGCCTACCTGCTACACGATTTTCTGGTGTAGAAGCGGTGGACAAGAGGGTGTGCTGATTCTTTCCCAGTAATTCACTTTGGTCTCTTTGCAGTGGCAGATGGAATACGAAAAGGGGGAAATGGGCGGGATGCCAGTCGTCTAGCAGTGCAAACTCTCCTTAAATCCTTCTTTCCGCGACTCCTGAGCAGTAACAATTTGAGCGACAACGTGCTGACAGAGATAATGTTACACGGCATCTGCCAAGCCAATCGGGTTATCTATGAGCGTAATTTGCTAGGTGCCACATCTATGAGAACCACGATGACCGCAGCTTTGATCGTCGAGTCAAAAGCATATGTGGTAAATGTAGGCGATAGCCGCATGTATCACTATTGCCCAAGCAAGGGGCTCACGCAGGTGACCAGAGATCACTCCATGGTGGCGGGATTGGTCGACATCGGTGCGATTTCCCCCGAAGAGGTCTACACCCATCCAGGGCGTGGCATAATTTATCGCTGCCTTGGAAAGCATGCGCAGGTGGAGATAAATTCTCTCGTCTTAGATATACAAGCTGGCGAGAGCTTGCTGCTCTGTTCCGATGGCCTGTGGGAGATGGTACGCGATCTGGAGATGGAACAAATTATGAGTAATAGCTCTTTAAGTCCGACACAGACAAGTACAGCACTTATTAAAGCAGCTCTACGAGGTGGCGGGGAAGACAATGCCAGTGCAATTGTTGTACGTCTAACTCACTGAGCAATCGTAGAATGCCCATAGCTGGCTCTGCCACTGGGGTTACTTGCTTCCTGACCATAACAAGGGATGTTTCTGCATACTGCTGTAATGAAAGCGAGCATCAGGGCTGACCATTGATGGTCGTTGTGCTGGTACAACCCTTTACGGACTGTCCATTGACGTTACAGTTCGGTACCGTCGTTGTTGGCACCGACGGGTCGCTCCCTTACCCACTAACAGTAGCTGAAGGTGAAGGAATGGGTATTGCACTGGTTGGTGGCACTGGCGTGCTGGTCGTTTGCCCACTGAACGTGGCGGAGATTACGACTCCATTGGTATCAGTTTGTGTCGTCACCGGGTTCGGCATATTGAGCAGTTGTGAGCAGTTGAGATTGTTATAAGAGGCCTGGAAACGTTGTGCCAGGAAGGTAAAGAGGTTGTTGGCCGCACCAGCATCAGGAGTCGGTGCATTTATTGTCAGCGGCTCATCCAGTTTTAGGTGTGGTATACCTGTTTGCACGAGGTTCTGACAATAGGTTGTAGCACTTGCGTATTGGTCATTTGCTGCGCGAGTCTGATCAACGCCCAGACGATAGAGACTGGTTTTGGCCAGGCTCGGATTGTTTTCAACCGTCGACATTGGGTCTGTGAGAGGTACCAACGCGATCGGTGGGTGCTGGTCAGCAGATGCCTGTAACTCATCCAACACCAGCGTAGCGACCGGGCTATTGTCGTCGGCCAGGTAAGGCCACCCGGCTTTGCAGCCACACGAGTACAAGAGGGGAGGGACCGCCAAACTGCTGACGCTCTTTCATCCGGCCACCGGCAAGATCCACACCAAAGGGGTGGTCTCAGTGACCAATGTCGTCTTGCATCCCTGGCTCAAAGAGCAACTCTCGGAGGTCTTGGCCGAGATCGAAAAAGCCCATCCACGAGAAACGCTCCCTCCTGAAGCAGAGCGTCCTGCCTGCGCGCGTTGGGAGACGTGGCTAGGCTATCCGCCGCGCAGTTCCGAACCCCCCTTGCGCATCGTTGTGGTGCTGGATAATCTAGCGGGGCATCTGTCGTATGACCTGGTGTGCTGGTTCTTTGATCATGGGGTGATGCCGCTCTACACGCCCGTTGGCGGCTCGTGGCTCAACATGGCCGAGTCGGTGCAGCGCATCATCGTGCGCCGAGCCCTAGCTGGGCAACATCCCCAGACCGCTCAAGAGGTGATCGACTGGCTGGAGCAGACGGTGGAAGGATGGAACAACCACCCCACGCCCTTTGTGTGGAATGGCAAGCGCCGACGACGCCGCGAACGGGCACGCGTACGCCGCCTGGCTGGCTCAGGCGCTGCGCTCGTCAAGGGCTACACCATTGTCAGTTGACCCACTAGGGCTTTGCTGGGCAGTCGAGCGTAACCGTGTTGTTTGCAACCGAAAGCGGACAGGTCTGTCCATCAATGGTGACAGTCCCCGTGCAACCATGGACGAACTGCCCATCGATGTTGCAGTCGGGCGGGGAATTCACCGGCACTGGCGTGCTGGTCGCTTGCCCACCAACAGTGGCTGCTGGGGATGGAATAGGCGTTGCACCTGTTGTGGGCGCTGGCGTGCTGGTCACTTGCCCAGCAACAGTGGCTGTTGGCGATGGAGTGACCGTTGCGCTTGTTGTGGGTGCTGGCGGGTCACTCCCTTGCCCAGCAACAGTGGTTGTTGGCGATGGAGTGACCGTTGCGCTTGCTGTGGGTGCTGGCGGGTCACTCCCTTGCCCAGCAACAGTGGCTGTTGGCGATGGAGTGACCGTTGCGCTTGTTGTGGGCGTAGCGGTCGCTTGCCCATTGAATGTGGCGGAGATGACCACGCCATTGGCATCCGTTTGCGTTGTCACCGGGTTTGGCATATTGAGCAGTTGTGGGCAATTGAGCATATCATAAGAGGCCTGGAAACGTTGTGCCAGGAAGGGAAAGAGATTATTGGCCGCAGCAGCGTCAGGAGTCGGTGCGTTCATCGTCATCGGCTCATCCCGTTCCAAGCGTGGCATACCCGTTTGCACCAGGTTCTGACAATAGGTTGTACCGCTTGCCTGTTGGTCATTTGCTGCGGGAGCCTGATCCACGCCCCGACGATAGAGATTGGTTTTGGCCAGACTCGGATTGGCATCAACCGTCGTCATGGGGTCGGTGAGGGGCACTAACGCAATCGGCGCTTGCTGGTCAGCCGCTGCCTGGACCTCGTCCAACGCCAGCGTAGCGACCGGGCTATTGTTGTCGGCCAGGTTCGGTGCTTCCCAGGCTTGACAACCCAGAGCTGGATCAATGAAATCGGTGAGCAACCGGTTGTCGCTTGGATTGGCGATGGTGGTTGCGTTCTGCAACGTGGCCTGATTGGCTGCGGAGAACTGCGCGGTCTGACCGTTGGCCATTGCCAGGTATTGCGTTTGTACGTTGTCGCTCTGGTCCTGGTCCACCACACTGAAATCCCGCACGGTCGGACATGGCTTTCCGTCCCTGGCTGTCTGCAATGCTGGGATATGGACCCTGCCTGCGGCGATGCCTCGTTTGACCGCCGCAAAGAAAGCAGGCGCGTTACAGTAGGAAAATTGGGTAAAAAGAGATTGAGCAAGGCCATTGACACAATGGGCCTGAGCTAAGGTATTCCTCTGAGCCCCTTGGAGCAGCAGGTTGTTGGCGTTAAAGCCGAACCAGAGCCCCACGATCGCTCCCCTTGGCAACCTTGGCACACTGGGCACCACAGCAGGCTGGGTCCCCGCGTCGATGACCAATGGATTGTAAACGCTGAACGCACCCGTGGTGGGGTCGTAAATCACACTCTGCACAAAGGCGCTCTGATTGGTGTTGGACTCATGACAGAGTCCATTGGCTGGACCCGTCGCCATCAGTTGGTAGGGGGTTGCAAGACCACGCGCGGCCAGTGGATGAGCGGGGACGATCAACGTGCAATCGGTGTTGTCTTCGGTGTTGTCTGTCGCAGCATGCGTTCTCAGGGGCGGTAGCAGGAAAATAAGAGAGCCAACAAGCAGTGCCACCACTGAAACGAGTACTTCAACAAGCACGAATGCCGACAAACGCCCACGCCTTCTCGGACTTGCACTGAAGAGATTGCGTCGCAACGTTCGCATGATTTTCTTACTCCTTTCGCTATGTCGTACGTGAGTGCGCTGTAGGGCTCTCAAGCAGGACATAAGGATGCCCGGCTGACCATACGATTGAAGTCCTACAGCACATCCGATCTAGTCTGGGGTGTCACACCCATGCATAGGGTTTCACAGTTTTCACTCACAAACGCAGCAGAAATGCAACAGCAACGTTATGTTCGGGGCGAAAAAATCACTCTGTCGCACTTCTGATGCGTATGAACCGCCTAGCAGCGAGCAGTGTGAGGATGTGCCCGTCTCTGTTTGCCAGATATCCTACCAGTGTTGCAGCTGGAGAGTAACGGTAGCGATTTGCCAGACATTTCCTACTCCCTGACCGTTGGTCTGGCCGGGCGCCATATCACCCGAGTACGTATAGAGTGGATGGCCGTTGTACTCGACCTGCTTGCCATTCGCAGTCAGGTGTACCGTCAACTTTCCCCCAATGGAAGCCGTGCTCACAACCGTTCCATTGCTCAAGAAAGGAGGCCATATGTGAGCACATGCACCTGAGCAGTTCGAACTTGGCACGGGATCAGAGGCCCGCTCGTACAACGTCATCCCGTTCTTGGTTGTCAAAACCGTCACCTTGTGACCCTTGACTTTGACCTGTTTGGTGCTGATGAGCGTTTTGGTAGGAGCAGCAGGCACCTGGCCGTTACCCTGGTTGTTCTGATTACTGTTTGCCTGGTTGCCATTCTGGGCGTTATTCGTTTGAGTGGTCATCGTAACTTGAGCACTGGAGCTATTCATTCCTGTATTTGCAGTCTCGCCACAAGCAATGACGAAGACCATGAGTAGTATACCCAGAACGAGCAGCAAAGAGCGCCGAAAGAATACCATAAATTGTCACCTCCTCTGACTTCAGTCGATTGCCTCTTAACGAACATCGCGTTCATTAAAAACGCGGCTTTTACATCTCTAGAGAGGTCTCACGGAGAAACTCTGTGAAATGATTTGATGCTTATTGAAACGCGATGAGATTACTTCTTACAGTTGGGATACTACAGCATCCAAATCAATCCATTTGCATATCTGCCCTTTAAAGTGGTATGAAAGTACCGGATTGTGGTTAAGATTTCTCAACCGGAGTGAACCATTGTCGGGAGCAGCAACTGTGCAGCAAAAATAAGGTGCCAGATCACCAGGCCAATGGTGAGCAAGGCAAGTGAGACATGAAACACACGCCAGTAGTGTATGATATAGCGGTAAAATTGTTCGCGTTGCATGGAACTATGCACGTCTTGTAGTGCAGAGATTTGCTCCTGTGCGCCGGGCATCGCTACGCCAGGACGTGTGAGAGCACTTTTCTTGTCGGGAATGAATGGGTAATGAGGTGTATCGCGATCCAGTTCCTGCTGGGTCGGCTCAAGCGAGATATACGCCAGGTCCCAGGGAGTATTTAGCTTTTTGGTAGCATGTGAGACACTGTCCAGCCTTAGGTCCTGAACTGGCATAGGTACATTGGAAGAACCAGGAGCGTTCACCGTAAAGCCGTGCAACTCCTCCTGCGTATTGTGAACGACGATGGCCTGCAATTTTTGCGAGATGGTTGTGATGCGGTCTTCCCCCTGTACGGTGAGCACTTTATGTACCTCAGCCGCCATCAGCCGTGGCATAAAATGATCCAGGGCACGACCTACAATGCCACTCACCGTCAAGGCAATCATGCCATACAGCGCATAGGTACCGGACACTGCGTTGAAGTTGCCGAATGAGTGCATCAAGATCATAGCCAGGCCTATGATGGCAAAGAACATATGCCAGTTTAAGGAGGCATTGAGTTGACCTATGGCTCGCTTACGTAAACGCCGACGCAAACTATAAAACACAGCAGCAAGTATCAGAAAAATAGTACCTACGACGGCATAACCAAGGCCGACCATGCTAGCGGGCGCGGTATTATTACCCTGCTGGTCGTACCATACATAAAAAGCGCCGCCCAGGCCGATCAGCAGGAGCGTCACTATGAGACCGATAGCCCGTGTGCGCCCTACATAAAGAAACAGCCAGGGATAGCCTGTTTCTCTCTGCTGGAAAGTAGTCCTATCAGTAGATGATGGTTCATGATCTATGTTAGGTGTAGGCATAAGTCGTGTTACTCCTTCTCAGAACGCAGTAAGCGCACTTTCATCCACATCATCATCGCATCACGATGCAGTCCCACAGGGCAGGGTGCAACGCAGGATCCACATTGATAGCATGAACGAGCAAAACGGGCCATTGGAGACGAGATAGCACCTGAAAGCGTTTCACGGTTCAGCACGTCAATTGTGATAGACTCGGACAGCGCTGGACATGCTAACAAACACTCCCCGCACCCAATACAGGCGTGGACCTCCTGGGCTACCTGTAGGCCCGTTTTATGCAGAAGAACTGGTTTAAGTTTCAACACTTACCTTCCTCCTAATCACCACAAACTGACTTTTTCCGTCCTTTTGAGTCATAGACTCCCTGAGGAAGAACGTTCTGTCTCGACTGCTGGCACGGTTTCATTGTACGACCAGAAGCTACGTGCGGGGCGGCAGGATGGATGCAGTACTGGTAGTGGCTCACTGACTTTTTCTGGAAATCCAGGGAGATTGCCCGTTAAGGGACCTACTTCTTCTGTTCCATGCAGTGTTGGTTGATTGTCAACCGTGGTAAGCGCTGGTATTGGTTCGTTTAAGGGTTCCGTCTGTCGCGCTCCTAGGTTACTGACTTGCTGGGATGGCAGCGCATAGGTGTTACCTGTCACACAGGCTTTCAATGCCGGATGAGTTGCCGATAGTGAATGGGCCAGGGATGAGGAGCTTTGAGCCCAGTTGACAACAGGTAATTTCCCTGATGTTACCATATCGAGTGCAACCCGTGACTGTTGCCGAGAGAAATATTTGCGAGCGTCAAAGTTGCCTTTGAGCAGGGACTCTTTGATATCACGAATAGGGAGACCTTCATCAATAATACGTTTAATGGCAAGGCTATCAGGTTGAACTGGGCCGAGTGAGAGATAGCCAACTAACCTATCATCGATGATGGTCATGCGACAGTAACTCCTCTTGCTACTATCTGTTAATGTCATCACGTCCTCAGCCCTACTTAGTGGATTGCCTACGGTGAGCATATAGAGTTTTCCTGACTGAGTAGCATGCCAGGGAACTCCAAGGGGCTGGGAAGCTAACTCGTAATGACCTGTCATTGCTGCTGCCACGGTACGTCCCTGCAATACAGCGGCATACCACTGTGGCCGCCTCTCGTAGGCCTGCGTCTGGGGATTCTTGAGCGCTGCAGCATCGCCCGCAGCATAGATGTCACGTACATTGGTACGAAACAGATCATCGATCAGAATACCGTTCTTATGCGCCATAGGGATATTAGAGCGTTCAGCCAGTGTAGTAACTGGTGTTGTGCCGTTACAGGCTAGTACCAAATCGCAGAGAAGTGTCTGACGATTATTCGTGACCACACCTATTACTGAACCAACTCTGCCCACAATACCTACTACTTGAGTGTCAGTATAGATCTTAGCACCTGCACGTCGAATGGAATCCAGAACCATCTCAGAGGCAGGATGATCAAGTATTCGCGACAAGATGGTTTTGCCACGGATGAGCCAGTGGACTGGAATGCCTAAATATACTAGAGCCATCACAGTTTCTATAGCATGAGCACCACCTCCAATCACCACAGCCTCGTTCACTTTATACAATCGTCGGCGCAGGTCCAGGTAATCTTGCAGGCGGTGAAGGGTGAGCACTCCATCAAAATTACGTCCTGGCATGTTTTCAGGAAGGCCTACTGCAGCGCTGCCGGTGGCGATGAGGAGCGAGCCATATCCAAAGCCGTATCCCCCATCCAGACAGACAAATCTGCCTTGAGCGTTGATCTCATCAACTCGTCCGTTGATGACATGGATACGCTGGGCACGTTCGGTTCCTGCAGGATATGCAAGGAGCTGCTCCCGTGTTAGTTTCCCAATGGCAAACTGCTTGAGTGCAGGTGTATTGATGGTTGGATAACTTTGTTCGCTGACAATGACAATACTTGCACCAGGCGCGAGACGGCGTGCTTCTACTGCAGCGGTTAGACCAGTGATGCCATTACCTATAATGACGATATCTGCTCTCTCCCCTTGATATGGTCTGTTTATTTCAGGCACGGTTCCTTGCCTTCGCATAGATAACTCTGTTCCTTTCCGGTCGTTGTTTATAACACCAGGAGGCGACATAGTGATACGTTTTGCTACGCTATGACACTCATTCCGATCTTACGACAGAGCTTTGGCTATATTTGCGTGTACAGCACTTACCATGGCATGAAAGTACCGGACTGTGGTTAAGAAAATCAGCATGATTTCTCGTTCGGCCATCGATGCATTGAGGCTACGCCAGTTGAGAACAAAGCGGGAAGAAACATTCTAGTACTTTCATGCTACACTAACAGCTTTGCGTGCGTGTACATGCTGATGGCTACTATAGTATCATGGGTGAAAGGCGCTATATATTTCAACAGGTACCTCTTTTCTTGAAATAGCGGTGAATGCCACAGTCTAGACTAGTTCGTTCACTATGAAGTACTCGGAGAGAAATAACATGCTAGAACAGTTTGAGGCACAACAGAGATCAGCAAGCGAAATACAGGACATGGTAGCAGTACAACAACAGCAGGGTGCGATAGGAGTGAAGCCTGTATTGAGCCCGCCAGTTTCTACTCCCCTATCCGTGTCAACCGAACCTCTGCCATCTATCGGCCCTGTGTTCTCACAGTTGGCGGTCCGTCGGCACATAGGACGTCGCATTCATCTTATACCTGTCACTGGCATCACGGACGAATTAAGTGAGCAGCAAACAGAAATTGCGCTACGGTCGGAGACTATCGAGCTAGAGACGCCTGATGCCAGACATCAGCTTCAAACGAGTGGCATTGGCCTGGTAGTGGGAAGTGGTACTGACCCAGGCATCAGACGGCGAAATAAGCCCAACGAGGATAGTATCCTGGCGATACAGGGTATCTATCCCGATCATGGCAGGTCATTGCCAGCAGGTTTGTTTGTGGTGGCAGATGGGATGGGAGGCCATGCAAGTGGACAGGAGGCCAGTCAACTGGCGATCCAGGTCTTGAGCGAGAGGGTAATACCCGCTATGCAGCACAATGTAGAAGAAGAGGAAGTATTTGAGAAGCTGCTGGCAGATGGAACGTATTCTGCTAATCTCGCTGTGCATGAGCGCAATCAGCAGGATAAGAAGTTCATGGGGACGACGGTTACCGCCGCGCTGGTTGTAGGTACGACCGCCCACATTGTGAATGTGGGCGATAGCCGTACCTATCTCTATCGTCAGTGCGATGGGCTCACGCAGATAACACGTGATCACTCAGTTGTTGCTCGTCTGGTGGAAGAGAAGATGATCGAGGTCGATGAGATCTATACACACCCCAGGCGCAACGAAATTTATCGGTGCCTGGGAGAGCGTGCATCGGTGGAAGTTGATACGTTCAGTATGCCATTGCAAGTTGGTGATAGCTTATTACTTTGCTCTGATGGCCTATGGGAGATGGTGCGTGACCCGGACATTGAAGAGATCTTGCAATGCTCTCACTCCTCTCCATCGCAAGCACGTACCCAGTTGATCCAGGCGGCATTGAATGGTGGAGGTCAGGACAATATCAGCGTGATTGTGGTGCATGTAGCATAAACCTATCGATCATAGCAGCGCCTTGAACCTGGCTTCCAGGGCGACAGCAAGGATCGCCCCTACCATACATGACCGAGGTGCCCAATCGTATATGGTAGGGGCGGGGGACCTGTCTGGGGAACAGGTAATGCCCCCGCCCTGCCAGATTCTTGTTTTGCAGGTTAGAGGACTATGGTTTTGGCGTTGGTGTGGGTAAAACTCCCGGAGTAGATGCGGGTGAAGTGCCAAGATTGATACTGAGGTCATCGAAACTGGCGAAGTTCACCACGGTTCCTCCAGTATTCAGGTAGCTGCCTGTGACTGTATCACCGGGCTGCACGAGAGGCAGTTTGGGCGAGAGCGCCAGGTTGGCAGTAAAGATCCTTGGTTGTCCTGCAATCTGGATATAGTAGATGGAGTTGGTGCCTTGTTGGACTGATGAAACGCGCAACACCTTGCCTGTTACGGACTGTGTTGTTCCGCCAGTGGATGTGGCTCCATTACTGCCCTGTTGTGTCAGCCATTGCTGATAATCCTGCAATGCCGCCGAGAGCGTTGGCTCGAACTGCACGTTGCTGCCGTTCAGGTTCCTGGCATCCACAATACCTACGTCCTGGAAAATGTCACCGCTGTTCGTTGATTGCACAAAAATGGCGACCCAGGTAGGCGTGTTATAGATCTGGTACAGCTGAATACTGGCTACATTGTAGCCACGAATGTTAGCGCGGGTCGATTGGATGGTATCGCTCACATTGGTGCCGATGCCCAGACCCGCTAATGGATAGAAATGTCCTTCATTCTTGTGGGTATCGAAGAGGAAAACTCCTGTACTGGAGTTGTCGTTTGCTGATGAAGAGGTCATCGATACAAGCCAGACTGGCTGATCGACGTTGTTATAGAGCAACTCTGGATTGCTGGCAGGTGACTGCTGTCCCATGCCGGAAGGATTAAACCAGGGTGCAGCGTGATAGAGTCCCCACCATGTCAGGTATTGGGTGACAGTATCTGCCGGCATGACGCGATCGACCCAGACAGGTACATTCTGGGGCTGATAGTCTTTGATGATGCCGGTGTGGGCATCGACGATAAGCACCTCACTGAGGACGTCACCGGTATAGCCGCGGGTGGGTTGCATTAATGAGATCGTCCAGTAGGGATGAAAGCTATCGTCAAGTTCAAGAGTGGGATCAACGAGCCGACCATAGGTGTAGCCGCTCAGGTAGACATGGCGCAACAAGTCTTGATTGAGTAATGCGCCTGGAAGATACGCGATTGAGCTTCCAGATTGAACCTGGTTGGTATACAACCTGGGGATGGCCTGCGGGTTTTCAGCATCGACCACAACGAAGCCAGGAGTTGTCGGACTGGCAAGGTTGGCAAAGAGGTTGTTGTACATCAGTGGGGCAGCATAGTAAAGATGGTGATTGATGGATTGCAGGACGTAGCTGTTGGGATCAATACTGTAAGTTGAACCAAGGTTCTGCCCATTAGAGCCGAGGACCTGCTGGCCTTTGTAGGAGGCGACGCTCTGGCTGACCAGCACGATGTGATTGGGGTCGGTGGGTGGCAAAACCGGAGATGATTCTATCTTGATATTGGGGATCGCTGCCAGCACCTTCGCGTTGCTATCAAACCAGGTGGTGAAGACGATGATCAAACTGCTGACAACGATACCGACGACACCTACCACCACAAGCCCAAAGATGCCCGCCGCAATGGCTCCCCGCGAAGCCTTCGCCGGAAGCTGGGCAGGGGTACTGTGTGTTGAGCGTGCACGTCCCTGGCTGGCGGCGGAGGCTTCTTCAAGGACGCCAAGCGCAGGACGAGCAAAAGCAAACAGGTTTGCGACGCTGCTGATGATCAGCGGTGTGAAGATCCATTGCCAGCCACCGAATGGGCCAGTCAAGGCAGGCTGGGTGAAGTAGAGGATGAGCAGACTAAGGAGGAAGTTAATCACGAAGTACCAGGCGAACCAACGGAAGAATTTTGCTGCTTTGAATGCTTCGCGACGACCAAAGCCGAGCCGCCCAATGATAAGAATGATCATGACGATAAGCGTACCGATCAATGCGATTAGAAAGATGTTCATACTTGCCTCTCTTCGCTTTACCAATTAAAAATGAGATGACTTCTGTCATTCCTGCTTAACGGAATATTCTATCATAATTGTAGTGTTCTCCCAGGTAGTTTGCAACTATTCGTAATCACTCGGTACTATGCCGTGCCAAATAGAAAAAATAACAAGGAGCACTGTACTTATGCAATGGTTTACTAAGAAATCCTCACCTGCGGTAGAGAAGCGTTCTGACAGCAGTTATTCTTACAGCCGTCTTCCACCTGGACAATACCTCACTAAAAAGTGGCCAGTGTTGAGTTATGAGCGTACACCAGGTGGCCTACCAACTGATTGGAAGCTGAAGGTTAGCGGTGAGGTGGCTAATTCCTTTGAATTGACGTGGGAGGAATTTCTGGCTCTGCCACACACGACTCTGACGACTGATTTTCACTGTGTGACGACGTGGAGCCGCTACGATAATACCTGGGAAGGTGTACACATTCGAGAGATTTTGCGGCGTGCCAGTCCTCTGGCGAGTGCGAAGTTTGTAATGGCGCATTCATGGACAGGCTACACAACCAATATGCCCCTCTCTGACCTGGATGATGATGATGTGATGATTGTGATTAAGCACGAGGAGAAAGATCTGGAGCCTGATCATGGTGGCCCAGTGCGCCTGCTCGTGCCGAAGCTCTACGCGTACAAGAGTGCGAAGTGGCTCAACGGCCTTGAGTTTATGCAGCAGGACAGCCCCGGTTTCTGGGAGCGGCGTGGCTACCATAATCGCGCTAATCCGTGGAAAGAGGAGCGTTACTGGTAGTACAGACGAGTTTGCCTTAAACCTCCCTGACAAGTTATACTTCAACAGTAAGTGAAACTTGTGCAGGAGGAAAGATGAGCAGGAAAGAAGCAATACCAGACCGTGGAGGCCGACCTCGTATGCTGCTACAACAGCAAGCGCAGGTGCACAAACGCCGTGTAGCTCGGATATCCATGTGGCGTCGGCCTTTCACCGGCTATTTGTTCAGTATACCTTTTTTTGCATTGATATCGCTCGGAATACTACGGGTGCAACGCCTGTTTCCGCATTTCTACTTCTTCGAAGGCCCTTTGTTGTTAGCGGTGATGGTGATAGCACTGATTTGGGGTGTTGGCCCTGCACTCTTCTCCGCTCTCATAAGTACGGCAGCTCTCGCCTACTTTTATATTCCTGCTTTTCAAAGCCTAAACTTTACCACCTGGGATGATGTATTGCCGATTGTGCCGTTCTTCTTTTCAGGGGTGATTCTTGCTGTTATTACTGGCCAGCGTGAATCTGCACGACGTCGTGCCCACATTGCTGAACAGAGGAGCAGGAGCGGGCCAGTGAACTGGAGGCAACTTTTGAAGCGATGACCGACGGTGTGATCGTCTATGACGACACCAGGCTTATTCTACGGACAAATGCCGCTGCGCGCAGGCTTTTTGCACTTGATACTAAACCCAAAGCAAAATTCTCACTACGTTTACGGCGTGAGCAGAGACCTGCACTGGTTATACTCGATGAGCAAGGTCAGATCCTTCCCGAGGAACAATCGCCGCTCTCGCGCATTCTGAACGGTGAGGTATTGACGAGCTCGAATGCGATGGATGTTATTTTGCGTATGCAGAGTGGGGACGAGGTGCAGTTGAACGTCACCGGAGCACCAGTGTATTCCTTCGGCGGGTACCCTATCGGTGCCATCTGTGTCTTCCGCGATGTCACGGAGCGACGACAACTAGAACGACGCACTCACGACGCGTTGAATGCACTGGTGGAGATGGCAAAGGCCCTTGTGCAGGAACCCTTTCTGGGGGCAGGTAATCCTGAGGAAGCAGACTCTGTGAGGGAGCTTCCTGCTGTGATACAGCAAACATCAGCAGTGACTGAAGTAGCACGGCGATTGGCTGTACTGACTTGTAGCGTTCTGGGCTGCCGACGTGTTGGTATGTTCACAGTAGAGCCGGAGACGAATGTGCTGCATCCTGTTGTAGTGGTTGGACTTTCGCCCGAGCAGGAGCGCCATTGGTGGGTCAGCCAGCAACAATATGGTCGGCTGGATGATAGCCCGTATCCTGAACTTGTCTCTCGCCTACGCGCAAATGAAATATTAACGCTCGACAAGATGCTGCCGCCGTTCCTTGATCAACTCAGCCCGTATGATATGCGCGGGATGTTGGTTGCGCCGATGTTCGTGGGTGATCAACTGGTCGGCATCCTCTCGTTGGATTATGGTGGTATAGAGCATGAATATACCGCGGAAGAGATGGCGCTGTCTGAGGCGATAGCTAAGCTTGCCGCTTTGGTAATTGAGCGTGAGCGTCTGCTCTACGAACGAGCAAAGGCTCAGGCAAATGAACTGGCCTTGCGTGAGGCAAACCGGCGTATGGACGAGTTTCTCGGCGTGGTCGGTCATGAGTTGAGGACACCGCTTACGGCGATCAATGGCAATATCCAGCTGGCAGAGCGCCAGTTGAAAAAAAGCATTAATGACGATGGGACGTATGCCGACGATCTAGCTAGTAAACTTGAACTGGTACAAAACCTGCTTGGCCGAGCGGGGCGTCAGGTTAAGCTACAGAACCGGCTGGTGGGGGACTTGCTGGATGTTTCGAGTATCCAGGCGAATAAGATAGCACAGAAACTGGAACCCTGCGATTTGGCCAGCATTGTCCGTGAGGCTGTGCAGAATCAGAGCCAAATGACTCCAACGCGGATCATTCGTCTACAGATGCCTGCGGAGGCAACCGTTCCTGTGGTGGCCGATCTTGATCGCATCGAACAGGTTATCACAAACTACTTGAGCAATGCTCTCAAGTACTCACCTGCTGATCGACCTGTCGAGGTTTCCTTCGCGGTTGAGGGAAAGATGGCGCGTGTTTCGGTGCACGATGAGGGGCCAGGATTGTCCGCTGTGGAGCAGCAATCTATCTGGGAACGCTTTTACCAGGTGGAGAGGATTAAGGTGCAGAGTGGTTCCGCCGGTGGGTTAGGGCTCGGATTACACATCTGCCGGACTATCATCGAGCAACATCAAGGACAGGTTGGTGTGCAGAGTGCGCCGGGTGAAGGGTCTACCTTCTGGTTTACATTGCCACTGGCGCGAAGATAAAGCATGACCTCTGCCTCCCACGATAAATCGGGCAGCTACTTCTCTCAGGCAGAGATCATTTCTCTAATGTGCTTTTACTGTTGCGTTCACCATCATAGGAGAGCAGGATGCGTTTGCCCTCGTATACCGTCTCCAGGTGAACGGGACGGCCCCACAGTAGGTAGATATGCTGGAGGGTCTTCTCTGCGTAGACCAGATCAAGTTCCAACCCCTCGTAGAGATGCTTGATGTAGAGTTCGCGGTTACCTCGGTAGTCACCGTTGTCTATCACAAGGTAGGGGCGACCAAAATTAGTCATGCTGGCAACGATAGTGTCACGCACCTTCTCCCAGTTTTTTTCGACGATGACCCACTCATCGCCTTCCTTCTTGTAGAGGTAGAGGTCAAGCTCCTTGACGAGGTCTTCGGTCAGGTAGTTACGCAGGAAAGAAACGTCACTCTCTAACTCGCGCACCTCGAAGATTTTCTGATGGCCCATACCCGGCTTGCGTCCCAGGCGCTCTTGTTCCTCTTTGGTGGGATTATCCCAGCGGCGCTCGATGTCCTCGAATATCTTGAAACCCATGTAGTAGGGATTGAGCGAGGTGCGTGATGGTGAAAGGACACTTGAGTGCAATTGGGCAAATTCGATGGTCTCGGAGTCAGAAATGATGCCACGATCGCCCATGCGGCGCATGATGCGCGAGTGCCAGATACTGTTGTGATGCAGCATGCCATTGGCAACGTAGCAATGCGAACGATCCACGGTTATATCATACACATCGGCTACGTCATGTTCGATGCTGATCACCTCATCTGTCAGGTCTTCTCTGATGAACCAGCGATGGCTCGCAAGATACTGCTCAAGGTTTACTCGCTTACGGGCAAGGCTGAAGCCAATCTCTTGTGCAAAAACACTTGCTGAGCTGCTGCTAATCCACACATTAGGTCCGCGACGGCGTGTAAGGATGCCGTAGTTCAGCAGCAAAATCTGCAATGTCGAGGCGATTTCATCACTGAAGGTCGATAAAATCACTCCTTGTTTTGCCGACGCACAACCATCACAATCGAAGTAGGCACGTAAGAACGCACTCACTACAGGCTTGGGTGAACGCAAGATGACATCTGGTATGCGTTTCTGCCGCGCCTTCGCCTGCAGGTCAACGCCGAGCGATTGTAGCAGATCAAGCACATTCGCTGAATAGAAGACAACGCGCCACCGACCACCTTTGCCGTTTGCGGTTCTGGCGTCCCAGAACGGTGTTGCCTCAATAGCGAAGAGTTCTGTAACGAGTCGAGCATAGCGGTCCGCCAACTCACGGTCACCCGTTGTGTAGCCAATGGCTTTCTTAGAGATGTGGATATTGCCATCACCTATAAGGTAGCCCAAAAATTCGGCAAATGACTCGGTGACATGGGAGGGTGCGACGAGAGGTAATCGACTACTGTATACCGACTTGCCGTTATTACCGAAAGTATAACCTGTAATCTGTATTGCGTCGGTAATGCGATCTGCGGCAAAAGAGGTCTTGCCACCTAGCGAGCGATACACGGTATGCACACCCACTCCGGCAGCCAGGGCTACATCCTTTACGGTGGGTGCAGCTATCCGGGCAGGTAGTGAAATTGTCACGAGTTGTTCAGGCCAGATGCTGTCGCCAACACTCAACGGGATACGCTGTCCGAGCTTCACATCTTTCAAAGCGATCCACTGATCTGGCCCGATGCTGAGTTTGTGCTCTTCCGCTCCCTCTAGTACAAGTCCGCGCCGCGTACGCAGGCGGATAGTGGGAGCATTGCGACGAATATGCCGATCAGTGATGGGGTCTCGCTCGCCATTGCCGCTGCCCACTGTCATTGCTTCACCCTGTGCGAGCATCTCATGCAATGCATCATAACGTAGTAGCCCACGCTCAGTAAGAACAAGACTTTCGCCCCGGAGGCAGGCCCAGCCCTCGTTCATTATCTTCGTCTGCATCTGTGGCACGAAGTAGAGCATTTCTGTACGCACAATCTCGATGATATCACGCTGCCAGGGTTGCAGATGTGGGAGCATGGCGTATCAAGAAGAGCAGGATGTCTTTCTCGGGTTTCTCTGGAAATTTGGGTGGTTTGCCTGGACGCTTACTCGCGTTCCTCTTCAGCTTTTTTCGCTTTCTTGTCGAGTCCCCAGAGATCATCATACTCGCTCGGTACATGGTGTCAGTTGTCGCTCTTCTCACCCGCTTTCAGGTTCGTCCTCACGGATCAAGAGGTTATAGTCTACATGCTCTTGAATGGAGAGGACGGCATCAAGGAAACGCTCAACTTCTGCTTTGCCATGATCGAACTCGTATTTGGCGATACGCTCGGCATGGATGCTGGCCTTGTCGATCATTCGGCGCGAGGTGTGTTGGAAGTAGGCATTGTTCTTGAAAAAGTCGGTATGCCCGAAGACGTGTGCCGCGACGAAGGTATTTTGTAGCAGGTCGTTCATTTCCATCAGGAAGGCATAGCTGGGATTGGTGTTGATCGACCATTTCATAGATTTTGCTCAAGCCGAAGTCATATTGCATTTTTTGCCGGTGGTAGGCTTTCCCATGACGTCCAGTGGCTGAAACGCCCCGGAAGGCTGTACGAGGCAAATTCGTACATGATGGCTGCTGGGACCAGTTCGAAGTGCGTAAGGAACGGGTCAAGCCCAAAATTATGAGCCTCTTCCCAGGCATGATCTATTGCATCACGTAAGCGCTCAATATCGCTATCGGCCATAGTAAGCTCCTATCTAGCGTGTTGGAACGGGGTCTCGCTGGCGCAAAGAATTTGCGCAGTGCAGGATAGACCTCTTTTTTATCTGAGATGGTCACGGCGATGAACTTCTTGTCGGTAATCTTGCTATAAGCCGACATGAATGTACTGGGTGAGCGATAGTGCCCCTCGCGAATTTCACCGTAGCCAAAGATGTTGCAAAGTTCCATCAACTTGTTGACCAGTTGCACACAGCGATCATTATCCCAGGGCAAATTATCCCCGTCGGAGAAGTGGAAAGGATAGATGTTCCAATCATCCGGGTTGTAGCGGGCTTTGATGATTTCCAGGGCCAGTTCATATGCCGACGAGACCTGTGTGCCACCGCTCTCACCCTTATGGAAGAACTCCTCCTCTGTGACCTCTTTCGCCTCAGTATGATGGCTGATGAAGACGATTTGCACATTGTTGTACTTTGTGCGCAGGAAGCGTACCATCCAGAAGTAGAAGCTACGGGCGATATATTTCTCGAACTCGCCCATGACTCCGCTAGACGTCCATCATCGCTATAACTACGGCATTGGATTGATAGCGTATTGTAGGTTCCCACACTTTGAATCGCAGGTCTTCCGATTTGATATCTTTGAATTTGGCATCGCCTTTGGCGGCGTTGCGCTTCATGTTCTCCATGATGGTGCGCTTCTTGTCGAGGTTGGTCAGAGGACCTTTTTTACGCACATCGGTGAAGCGCACAGCGTCGGTCTGGAGTTCCTGCTGGCGTTTCTGTTCGAGGTTGGGCAGCCCCAAATCCTCAAAGATCATCGCTGCCAGTTCTTCCATGGTAATCTCGGCCTCGTAGTAGTCGTAGCCGGCGTCTTTGCCCGCATCGCCCTTTTTGCCCTTGCCCGGACGTGGTCCTGCGCTACGATATCGCCGACCTTACTCTTACCGTTGCCCTGACCTGCATGCTGCTGACGACCAGGGTCATAGCGGAAATGGTATTCTTCGAGGGAGCGAATGGGAACGCGCACCATCTTCTTGCCATCTGATAGGATGATGCTCTCTTCGCTCACGATATCGCTTAAATTTTTCTTGATCGCCTCACGGATCTTCTCTTTATGGCGTTCTTGGTCAATCTGCCCCTTGCGGTGCAATGACCAGTCGTGTTGGGAGACAGACATCGAGCACTCTCCTTTTATTGTATGGTGGAACCCATTTGCAGGTTAACGATTGAGCAAGCTGCCCGTGTAGCGCAGTATTTCGTTAGCGCAGACGTGACAATAGCCATGCTCGGTCATGAGACGGTCCACAACTTCGTTGATCTTGCGTAACTGCTCCTTATCAGGTGTCCGTGCCGAAGTAGTGATCTTGACGACGTCGCGCAGGTCGGCGAAGAGCTTCTTCTCGATAGCCTCTTTCAGACGCTCATGGCTAGTGTAGTCAAAGGATACTCCTTTGCGCGCCAGCGATGAGATGCGAATGAGAATCTCCTCGCGGAAAGATCTTCTTCGCGTTCTCTGTGATGCCAATCTGCTCTTCGATCGAACGCATCAACTGCTCGTCAGGCTCCATCTCCTCGTCGGTGATGGGGTCGCGCAGTTTGGTCTTATTGCAGATAGGCCTCAACATTGTCGAGATAGTTGTTCAGCAAGGTCCGTGCTGATTCCTCGTAGGAGTAGACGAAGGCCCGCTGCACCTCTTTCCTGGCCATGTCGTCGTACTCTTTACGGGCCTCGCTGATCAAGTTCAGGTAGTGTTCACGCTCCTCGCGGGTGATGCTAGTATGCTGATCGAGTCCATCTCTGAGAGCACGAAGCGCGTCGATGGGATTGATGCAGGTAGTGTTCTGCTTGACGAGCGCGCTTGAGAGGCGGTTGATGACGTAACGCGGTGAGATGCCATCCATACCCTCGCGTACCGCCTCTTCCTGCAACTCCTTGATGTCCTTTTGCTTAAAGTCCTCGATGTCCTCTCCATCATAGAGTTTGAGCTTCTTCATCAAGCTCATACCTGCTTTCTTTGAAGGCTCCAGCCGTGAGAGAACGGCGAAGACGCTGGCGATACGCAACGTATACGGGGCGATATGTACGTTCTGTAACGCGCTCTGTTTGATCAGTTTCTCGTAGATTTTGACTTCATCGGAGGCGCGCAGGTTGTAGGGCACCTTGACCAGGATGATGCGGTCTTGCAAGGCTTCCGACTTCTTGTTGCCCACGAATGACTGATATTCGTGTTCGTTGGTATGGCTGACGACGACTTCATCGGCGTAGATCATGCTGAAGCGCCCGGTCTTGATGTTCTGTTCCTGGCTCAGGGTGAGCAGGACGTAGAGAAATTTCTCGTCCGTCTTTAACATCTCTACGAATTCCATAATTCCGCGGTTGGCAATGTTTAGTTCGCCGTCGAAGCGATATGCACGTGGATCGCTTTCGACACCCACTTCACCGATGGTTGAAAGATCTATCCCTCCTACTAATTCGCTTATATCTTGAGATTTCGGGTCGGAAGGCGTAAAAGTTCCGACTCCCACTCGATATTTTTCACTGAATGCGATACTCTTGACCGGTACATCCTCAATCCGTCCCTTATACTGGTTATCGACCATGTAACGGCAATGCGGGCACAGATCACCTTCAATGTAGAGGCCAAACTCCTGCTCGACATCCGATCGAAGTTCATTCGGGATGAGGTGAAGTGGCTCCTCATGCATCGGGCAGCCCTTGATGGCATAGATAGCACCGGCCTCAGTGCGAGTATGTGCCTCCAACCCGCGTTTGATGAGGTAAACGATACTAGATTTACCTCCACCAACAGGCCCCATCAGCAACAGAATGCGTTTACGCACCTCTAAGCGTTGCGCTGCGGAGTTGAAGTAATCGACAATCTGCTGTAGCGGTTTTTCTATGCCAAAGATTTCCTGACTGAAGAAGTCGTAGTGTGGCTCGCCAGTGCGGGTTGTTTCGACGCCAGCGTCCATGATCATATGATAAATGCGCTCATGTGAAAGTCGACTTACTTGAGGCTTTTTGGTAACAATCTCAAAGTACTGGGCAAAAGTTCCCTCCCACATTAATCCTCGTTCACGGTCTCGAAATTCCTCTAACCGCTTCACCAGGTCCATAGGTCACCCTCTCTCTGTGATACAACGAAGTGAAGCTTCTCTTCACTTACGTAGGTCAATCTCCGTCAGACAACTCCAAGCAAATTCGTTATAATCGGGTAGATAATTTGATAACGCTCATTGTGAAGTAAAATTTCACAGAGTTTTTCCTAATGTACTATTCCACCCGAATGTGAAGATAGTAATGAGTCCAAAAAGGCTGGTTCTCTAACTCGATAGTCGAGTAAGAAGCCAGCCCATTCCTACGTTATTGAAGAATGAAGTTGTGTCATGCATCTCTTGGATTACCTCCTGGATGCCCCTGCATGTTTCGTTCTCTTCTCTTGTTTACGCCACTTCATTCTCAGGTGAGAAGCAAACTCCTTATTCTAACATAAGAAACTTTCTAAAACACTGCTGGTAATTGTAGCATACCGTACAGATGACTGTGTGTCAAGGGCATTTCAGCACGAAGCACGAGTGGCTGTTCGCTTGGAAGGATGATGTAAGATCATATGTTCGTGATCACGTAGGTGATGTGGATGCCCGTTCCTGCCCCTAATGCTCTGGCGGCATTGCCATTACGTACCGCGATACCGACATAACCGGAACTATCAGCGTAGATAAAGGGCTTCCCATCATCAGGGCTCTCGGCAAAGAAATGGCTGCGCCGATTCACGACGGCACCTAGCGTCGGGAAGATGATCTGTGCCTGTTGCTCTGCCGCCTGACTGTTGAACAGTTCGGGAACAAGCGATAGGGGAATATCGCTGATGAGGTTGCCAAAACGATCTATGTGGAGGATGTGTGCGTCGATGTGCGTCCCTCGACGTGAAGGAGGTCCAATGTCGATGCGTCGTAGCGTTGCAGGGTCTACCTGTGTGCCCAGTTCGATCAGTGCAACACCACGCGCCAAGTGTGCACCAGCGGGTGCAAAGATGTCGCGTCCATGAAAGGTTGAACTGACCTGCGCTAAATGATATGCAGGGTTCGATAGTACGACAGCGCGATGGATGGCTCGCTGCGCGAGGACGTAACTGAACAATCCGTTATCAGGTCCGACGAAGAACCAGTCACCTGCGTGTACAGCGATGGCGTTACGCGAACTGCCAACACCAGGGTCGACGACGCAGACAAATACCGTGTTGTTGGGGAAGTAACAATAGGCGGTAGCCAGTATCCATGCTCCTGAAGAGATATTTTGCGGTGCAACTTCGTGGGTAATATCGATCATATATACGTCTGGGGCAATGGTGGCGATAACGCCCTTCATGACGCCGACATCACCATCGGCCAAGCCAAAGTCGGTCATTAAGGCGATAAGGGGTCGCGGGTGGGAAGAGATGGATTGATGATTCATGTGTATTTGAGCTCCTCATCCAGGTAAAGATTTTCTCTTTTCTTCCCTATATTCTACCCCGAAGGATGCCAATAGTTCTTCGTAACCATCAAAATGATCTTGACAGGTTATCTTTCCTTGTGATATAATATAACTGTCAAAGTAGTTTTAGAGAGTTATAAAAGGAGAAAGCCATGAATCAACCTGTATTCCTTAATGTGCTACTTATTGTAATAACTTTGGCTCTCGCTATTGCGTTCATTACCTATCAGATACAAAAGACCGAATGGCTTCAACACCATGGAAGACATATTGTAGCTATGGTCACATCAATACGACACGAAACGGGAAAGACCCCGGCTGGTTTTTTGCGTGACAATTATTACGTCACTGCCAAATGGACCAATCCCCAGACTGGCAGAACCTATATCTTCTGGACATGGATCATGAACCGTTGTCCAGATTACACGAAAGGGAGTTTGGTATCGGTTTTGATCGATCCCAATGACCCAAAGAGATACATTATGGATCTCTGAAACGAGTTGTCAGCGTGCTTGCAATAAGATAGAATGTGTTCAGGGAGATGTCATTACAATAGTGGGGGCGCTACTTCGTCAAGTACTCAATCCCCTGGAAGGGGATGAGCTTGCAGTATCCCTTAACCGAACTGACGATTATTCCGGCAGTTCTCAGGACCCACAATAGGCTGCTTGACTTCACAGCCCGTTGGAAGCTGGGCCAATACTTTTACAGAGCAAGCCCATTAGTTGCTCTAACCCGTGTATTGCTAAGGTGCAAACCGTTGCTCCCCGCTTCCAGGGAGTGTCTAAGCACCTTTATTGTACCAGAGGAGTCTAGTGTTTCGTTGCATATTCAACCATTGAATAAGGAAGGTTCTTCCATCTGCGGATGCCTTTCTTTCCTCCCATCCCGTGAACGGGAATGGGCATCCAGAAAGGATTTCTGGTGAAACACAAAATGATCCTCGACTGCGATCCTGGCCATGATGATGCCATAGCGATTTTGCTGGCGGGCCACCATCCTGAGATTGAACTGCTCGCCATTACCACCGTCTCAGGGAATCAATCGGTTGACAAGACCACACACAATGCGCTGAAAGTTTGCTCTTTGGCGAATATTCGCAGTGTACCCATTGCTAGAGGCATGGATCGACCGCTGCTGCGCCCGGCAAAACATGCGCCCAATATTCATGGTGAATCAGGCCTGGATGGGCCAAGTATTCCTGAGCCTGATATTGAACCTGTGCCAGAGCATGCTGTTGATCTTCTCATCGACTTGCTGATGAAATCAGATGGGGATATTACGCTCGTCCCTACAGGCCCACTCACCAACATCGCTACTGCTATACGGTGTGAGCCGGCGATCCTTCCCAAAATCAAGGGTATTTCACTAATGGGTGGGGCAATAGGGCTTGGCAATACGACTCCCGCCGCCGAATTCAATATCTATGCAGACCCGGAGGCGGCTGCCATTGTTTTTGACTGTGGCCGACCGATTACGATGTGTCCATTAGAGGTGACACACCAGGCGTTGGCGACTGAAGCGGTAATGAACCGCTTGCGCGCCGCCGACCGACCGGTTGCAACGTTCGTAGCCGACCTGTTCGCCTTCTTTGGCGAGACGTACCGCAAGAACTATGGCTTTCCCGCGCCTCCCGTGCATGATCCCTGTGCTGTGGCTGCCGTCGTCTCTCCCACCATTATACGAACGCACATGATGCGTGTCGAAATTGAGACGACAGGCCAGTTGACCTCTGGTCGCACAGTATGTGATATCTTTGGCAGGCTGGGTAAGCAGCCCAATGCATGTGTCGGCTATGCCCTCGATGTAGAACGTTTCTGGGAAATGGTGACCAGTACCATTGTCTCGTACTAAAGTACTATATCTGGTAATCCATCTCTCCACTCCAGCCCTGCGTCAGTTCCTGGTGCTTTACGAGTGGCTCGCCACCCTTGACCAGCAGTTCAGCGGGCTTTGAGGCGACAACTGAGTTTGGTGGAACCAATTCGAGGACTAGAGCCATCGCGCCTATCTTGCTGCCCCTGCCTATCGTGATGGGTCCCAGCACGGCAGCTCCTACGCCAATTGTGACATCGTCTTCGATATTTGGGTGACGTTTCTGGAGATGCCCCGGGCTGCGTCTCCACCAGCCAGTAGCACCGAGGGTGACCTGGTGATAGAGCATGACATTGTTGCCGATCACTGTTGTCTCGCCAATGACGACACCTGCTCCGTGGTCGATGAAGAAGCGTTTGCCAATTTGTGCTCCCGGATGAATCTCAATGCCGCCGGTGAGGAGACGAGCAAACTGTGAGATGAAGCGTGGTACAAAGGGGATATGCACTTTGTATAGGGCGTGTGCGATACGGTGGTAGATAATAGCCCAGAGGCTCTGGTAGAGGAGCGCCTCGAAGATGTTGCGGCAGGCGGGGTCTTTCTCGAAGATCACATCGATAGCATCGGGCCAGCGCGTCTTACGATGCGGTTGGCCGGTAGGCGCGGGAATAAACATGCCAGGAGGCAGTTCTGGTAGATGTGCAAAATCGGCTTCGGCATCGTGGGAAAGTTCGTCGTTGCTTTTCTGTTCAGGGATACTCTGTGCCATGCTGATTACTGTCCTTTTCCTCTCACCTGCTTATAGCTTGTGTCTTCCACTCTACTCTCGAGTGTATTGCAGGAAGGGGATAGGTGTCAAGGGCCAATATGAGTTACCAAGGTGCGCTGATGCGTCGGACACTTACAGCGTGGGTGGACCTACGACCAAGTCTAACTCATGGTTTTTGAGCAAAACGCTCTTGATAGGATGCCTGAACCGTGCCTGTGCATCGGCCAAGTGTGAGTCCATCAAGGTTGTCAACTCATCTGGCGACATAACCAGGGCTACGATGGGGCTGATTTGTACCTGGGTAATGACGAGCTGGCCGTTGCTCACTTGCGGTACTGCGGTGACAGAGCCAGGAACACTAAACGTTTGCGTACCAATGCTTGCCTGCATCTGAAAATCCAACTCTATATCGCTTGGTGTGATGAGCATATGCACATTCTGCACTGGATCAGATGGTGCGGAATTGAGCACGATCAGGTTGTTTATCGCATTCTCATGCACCACAACAGTTCCGGCAGGCGATAGTGCTGCAGTTGGAGGAATCTGGTCCACGGCATTCGTTAAGGCCAGGTCGATCTGGTTTTGAGCAAGCTGATGCAAGTAGGGGCGTAACGCGAAAATCCAGCCACCCAACACCAATATAGCAAGGATCAGGAGCGTTACCAAACACCCGATGAGGCACCCACCACGACGACGACGCCGACGTGTGCTTTCTGTAGCGGGGAAGGTCACTGGGCGTCCACCTTGGCCGCTGCCAGGTGTCATAGGTTGAGTTGATTGATAGTACGGTGCTTGTGGTTGTGGCGTTGATGGTGAGTTTAGCCATAATGGCTGTGGCAGAGCGGGCTGTGTCTGTGGCATTGATGGAGGTCGTGATACCTGCGCGGGGTCGATTGGTTTTGTCGGACTGTCCTCCCTTACACTATTCTCTGTTGGTTCTGGCTGGTAGAGTTGCTTAGGATTGGCAGCAGAATCACTGGGAGCAGCTACAGGCACTGCTAATCCACAGTTCCGGCAGAAACGTGCGTCCTTTTCTAAAGGCTTGCCACAACGTGTGCAGTTCATAAGACAGTCCTCTTCTCTTTCAGCGTCTCCCTCCTTCACCTCTCGCTTCCCTTTTAAGGATGGAAGACCCCGTCACATCTTTACATCTCACGGGATAATATTTCATTGATCGAAGCGATAACGCGGGTACGCATCGCCAGGTCGTTGTTGATTGCCTCCGCAACCTGATTAATCAGCATCTGCTCCTGTTCTGCCGGAAGTGTATAGCCATACTGCTGATGGACCGCAACAGCAGCAGCTCGGCGGACCTTCTCTGTGTCAGTCATTTTCGGCGCAGGTTGACGTTCTTCACTGCGTTCACCGGTCACACCGGGCGGGCTATCGCCTTTGAGGGGTGCCAGACCATCGGCTAAAAACGCTATCTCCGAGCCTATCAAGTGTGCGGAGTTTGGCGTCGCACGATCAATATGCACTACAACCGACTGTGTCGCTTCATCGAGTCGAGTAATTGTTCCTTCCAGGTAGATGACTTCGGGTGCGCCCCAATAGACGCGTTCCCCGAGATGGAGAATCACCGGTTGCTACCCCTTCTTTATTAAGTTCGCTTTAGCATATGCTACCACAAAACGGCAAGAGTGTCCCTGGCTTGAGCCACGGAAGTGCATTACCACCGCAGGCGCAAACGTCCTCTTGACACGTTCTAGCGGCTCTGATAGCATCCTACTATTGAGAACGTTTGGGTACCGCCTTTTTGTGAATGGTGTAGTTGTGGGGAGTTGTCACACAGTATACGTGGAGAGAGAAGGGAATTTCCAGATGCATACTACTGTTTTAATTTTCTGGGGAATATGATATCTTACAATAGCTTCAATAGCACTTTTTGACCGAATACCTAAAATGATACGCCCTGCGGTGCACATTCATTGACATATATACCAATCAAAGGATTTCATAGACACTATCATGCATCAGAAAAGCATAGTCACGCTGGAATACCCCAAAATATTGGAGAAGGTGGCAAGAGAGGCCGCCTTCTCTGCCAGTAAGGAACTGGTGCTGGAGCTACAGCCCACACCAGATCTGGAAGAGGCGCGGCGTCGCCTCGCTTACACAACAGAAGCTTCTCAACTACTCGAACTACACGCTAATGCAAGCGTGCAGGGCGCTCGCGATATTCGTCCGTTGTTGGCTCATGCCGCCCGCGATGGAGTGCTGACACCGAGCGATATGCTCGAAGTACTGGCGACTGTCCGCAGCTCCATGCACGTGGCAAAACTGCTGGAGAAGCTTGACCAGGAGAAGTTTCCTCTACTACGTGAACTGGGCGCTGATATCCCACAGCGACCTCATATTGCTCATCGCATCGAGGAAACCATCAGCGATGAAGGCGAAGTATTGGATACGGCAAGTCCAACGCTGCGCAAACTACGATTTGACATTCGAGGAGCCAACCAACGCTTACAGGACCGCTTACGCACACTGGTGAACGAATTCAGCCACGCCCTACAAGAACCGCTTGTCACCATGCGCAATGATCGCTATGTCATTCCCGTCAGGGCAGAGAGTCGCGGGCAGGTGCGCGGGATCGTACACGACCAATCGGCCAGTGGTGCAACCGTCTTTGTCGAGCCAATGGTGGTGGTGGAACTGAATAACAAGCTGCGCCAATTGCAGATCGAGGAGCAGCAGGAGATTGAGCGCATCCTGCGTGTGCTGTCCGGTGAGATTGGGCATGAGGCGGAGGCGCTCAAGTCAGCCGTCGAACTGCTGGCCGAGATCGATATGCACCTGGCGAAGGCACGCTATGGACGATTGATGCGCTGCACGGAGCCTCGCCTGAACAACCAGGGGCACATCGACCTGCGCAATGCCCGTCACCCATTGCTTACAGGCAAGGTAGTACCTATCAACTTCCACCTGGGGCGTGATTTTTTCATGGTCGTGATTACGGGCCCAAATACCGGCGGCAAAACGGTGGCTCTGAAGACGGTAGGCCTGCTGACACTGATGGCACAGGCGGGTTTGCATATTCCGGCGGAGGAGTATTCGGAGGTCGCGGTCTTCGAGGAAGTCTTTGCAGACATTGGCGATGAGCAGAGCATCGAGCAGAGCTTGAGCACCTTCTCCTCGCATATGAGCCGCATCATTGAGATTCTGCGGCGCATTGAGGAAGAGGTACAGAGTGCAACACCCGATATACGCGGCAAGTTGTCGGAGTCATTGGTAGGGAAGCAGGAAGGCCGCCGACTACGAGCATTGGTCCTACTAGATGAACTTGGTGCGGGCACAGACCCCAGCGAGGGTTCTGCGCTGGCGCGAGCCATTCTCACCTACTTGCTCGAGCGGCATGTAACGACAGTCGCGACCACGCACTATTCTGAACTGAAGGCCTTTGCACACGAGCAACCCGGTGTCGTCAACGCCTCCGTCGAGTTCGATGTTGAAACACTCTCACCGACCTATCGGCTCAGCATCGGCCTGCCAGGGCGCAGCAACGCGCTGGCAATTGCCAACCGCCTGGGACTCGACGAACGCATTATTGAACGCGGACGTGAGTTCCTCGGCAGCGCGGGCGTACGCATGGAGAACTTGTTGGAAGGGCTGCAAGCTGACCGCAAGGCGGCACAGGATGAACGTTTCCACTTGAGCATGGAGCGGGCCGAGTTTGAGCACCAGCGCAAACAGCTTGAGCAGGAGCGGCATAAGCTGGAGGAGCAGCGCGTACAGATTCTCAACGAGGCTCGCACACAGGCCAGACGAGAATTAGAAGAGGTGCAGACTGCATTGGCGAAGGTCAAAGTTGATGTGCGCACCAATTTGACCCGTGAGCGCCTGAGCGAAGCGCGCCAGCAGGTACGCAACCTTGAAGAGAAAGTCGCACTGGTGCCTGAACCTCGACGACCACGTAAACATGTTGAGGCACCCCAGGGTGAGGAAGCCGAAGTTGCCCAGGGGCCATTGCAGATCGGCGATACTGTGCGCGTCCTCAGCTTCGGTCAGAATGCTGAGTTACTTGGTCTCTCTGCAGATCGGAGTGAGGCAGAAGTGCAGATGGGTTCGATGCGCTTTCGTGTGAGCGTGGATAACATCGAACGCATCAGCAATCGCCAGGCAACTGCGGAGGCGGCAGGAGCATCTTCTGCAAGCAAAGAAGCACGAAAGCAGGCGGCAACCGTCCAATCGAGCGTCGTATTACCACGTTATGAAGATCGTCCCGAGGTGGCAATGCAGTTGGATATGCGCGGCTGGCGTGTTGAAGCGGCTCTAGAGGAACTGGAGACGTATCTTAATGATGCAGCTATGTCGGGTGTGTCCTCGGTGCGTATCGTTCACGGCAAGGGAACGGGTGCGCTGCGCGCCGCTGTACGCGAGCAGTTGGCGCATCACCCATTGGTGAAGTCGTTTACTTCGGCTGCTCCCAGGGATGGAGGCGACGGGGTGACGATTGTGAAGTTAAGTTAACCTGGCTGAGAGCCCCAGGCTCTCTTGCCCCGCAAGGGCCTCCTACCCAACCACACCGCCCCGTGCCACTACATTTCGTGGGGCTCCATGCCCTGGGCCTCACTTCTTGCGGTTCTTCTTCTGACTGTGGCGTGCCATTCTGCGTTTTGTCTTGTCCTGGGCCTTCCTGGTACTTCCAGCCCTGCCCGCACTTAACCAGGCATACGAGGAAAGCTGCAGTCCGGCTCCTGGTGTCTGCTCAGCACTTCCGCTTCGTTCAGCAGGCATAGGAAGACGTGGTGCAATCTTTGGCGCTATTTCCGCGTTGTAGGTTGCTATCCACTCATTTATACCTTCTTCAGTGGTCATATCGAAGCCGTGTGCCTTGCCCATCATCACAATCGACTTGGCCATGCCGAAGTTAGCCGGATTGCTCATTTCCTTCTTCATCTGGCGCACTGCCTTGTCGTCCAATACCTTCAGGCAAGCAGCAGCGTTCTCAAGTTGGAACTCACGCTGCGCGAATTGCCAGAAAGCCTGCAACTCGCGGATGGCCTGCGGGGCCTCTTCAGCGTCTGCCGACACTTTTCGCGGGAAGATATCAAACAAGAGTTCTCGCAACTGATCAGGTGACAGCCGCGCCGGAGTCACACCGAGATAGTCGATACCATACTCAGTCATCGAGTTAACCCAAAAACCTGGGTAGAGACCCTCGTCCTCCAATGTCTGTCCTTCGGGTGACTCTCTGAACAGGCGAATCAGTTCCTGCAAGTACTGTCCGACCTTTTTCTCGACAGGCATACCGTCTCTATCGAATAGGTTCTGGCGAATGTCGAATGCCATATTTTACCTCCAGATTCATAATGTTGTGAAGAACCGCCCTGCATTTTTGATGTTCTTGTGGCATAGCGTGTCCAAGCACTGACGACCTTTTGCTCTTCGATTGACAAGAAACCGTCATTAGCCATCATGAAGTCGTCCAGTAGCGGCGCAGGCTCATAGATCGCCTCCCGGCAAGCGACTTTCACCTGTGTCGGCTCTGCGAGAAACTTCTCGAAGGACATGTCCAGCGGAATTACCTCGCGCTGCTGCCCAGCATAGTGAAGTAGTCTCATATAGAGTGCAATTAAAGGTCGGCGGTCTCAAGGGAGACTCGCATGCGTTCGTTCTACCTCCTTGGTGATTTCACAGTGATAGTATACAACTCATAAACGTGGATGGATAGGAGAGTTTACTTGCGCGTCATGCGAATCTGATCACTGCAAACATTCTCAACACTCTGTGAACCACATCATAGCATCCCTACAGCCGTTCTGCTATCATTTCTATGTATGATAATATAAAGGACTAAATCTGTATGCTATTGATAGCCACCCAATGATAGAACAGTAACGCTTTCCAAGGAACAAGATACATGACTGCATCATCTCCACATAACTGCCCCAACTGCGGAGCCATGCTCCCGGCACACGCAGCGTTTTGTGGCATCTGCGGGCAATCACTCAAAGCCACTGCTTTACTCCCAGCCTTGCACTCTGCTACTCAAAACCCGCCCCCTTCTGCTATGCCCTCCACTGGTCTACTGCCCACCGCACATCTACTCAAGCAGCGATATCATATTCTCAAGCAAGTGGGTCAGGGGGGCTTCGGAGCCGTATACCAGGCTGTAGATACCCACATCGGCAATCGCGTGGTGGCCTTGAAGGAGATGTGCCAGAGCGGCCTCGGTCCACAAGAAATCGTCTCAGCTATCGAAGCATTCAAGCACGAGGTATTCATGCTCGCAGGTTTGAAACATGACAACCTGCCCGGCATTTACGACTACTTCACCGACGCCGGGCGCTGGTATGTCGTCATGGAGTTCATCGAAGGCGAAACACTGGAAACGTACCTCAATAATGTAAAGGACTCCCTTGCAGGTACCTCTGTTGGGCGCCTTCCCCTTGAGAAAACGCTCGCAATCGGCATCCAGCTCTGCACCGTCCTGGACTATCTTCATACGCGTCAACCGCCCATTATCTTCCGCGATCTCAAACCGGCAAATATCATGCTGAACTCCGCTTGGCACGTCTACTTGATCGACTTTGGCATTGCGCGCCACTTCAAGCCGGGCCAGGCAAAAGATACCATTGCCCTTGGCTCTCCAGGCTATGCCGCACCAGAGCAGTATGGTAAGGCACAGACGACGCCGCGCTCGGATATTTATAGCCTGGGCGCGCTACTCCACCATATGCTTACAGGGAATGACCCATCGTTCACGCCTTTTCGCTTTGGACCTCTGCAACTGCAAGGTTCCCCAGGTATTCCTCCTATGCAAGAGGCGGCCCTGGAGACACTGATTATGCAGATGCTGGACATGGATGCAAGTAAAAGACCCGCCAATATGGCCTTTGTCAAGCAGGAACTGGAACGCATTGCTGCTCTGTCCGACAACAAATCTGCGCGGGTCGTATACACGCTTTCTCCTATTCAACAGTCTGTGAGGCCTGCTCTACCCCTGGGAGTATGTATCTTGACCCAGCGGGGCTATGCTGCCCCCGTGCGCGCCGTGGCGTGGTCACCGGATAGCACGCGCATTGCCTCAGGCAGCGAGGATGGTGCTGTGCAGGTGTGGCGCGCAGAGGATGGAGGAGACTCGAGCGGACGCAAAGTCGCTTCTTACGCCAACCACTCCGGCTGCGTTTATGCGGTGGCGTGGTCACCCGATGGCACGCGCATCGCCTCGGCGGGACGTGATAAGACCGTGCAGGTCTGGAATGTCACAAGCGCATCTCGCTGGCCGGCACCGTTCGCATCCCTGATAGGGAGTAAGGTCTTCGCCTATCGCGGTCACACAGATGGGGTACGCGCCGTCGCGTGGTCACCCGATGGACAATACATCGCTTCGGCCAGCAATGATCACACTGTGCAGGTGTTGCATGCGAGCACAGGACACACTATCGCCACCTACCGAGGTCATTCCAGCTGGGTCTATGCGGTGGCGTGGTCCCCCGATGGCACACGCATCGCCTCGGCGGGACGTGATAAGAGGGTGCGCATATGGGATGCCGCAACTGGAACGCATAAGCGCAGCTATCGTGGCCATTCCAGTGTAGTACGCGCCGTCGCGTGGTCCCCTGATGGACAGTACATTGCCTCGGCAGGTAATGATAAGACGATACAGGTCTGGCATGCTGGCACAAGAGATCTCGTCTGTACCTTGCGTGGTCATACTGATTATGTAAATTCGCTAGCATGGCACCCTGCCTGGGGGGCAGGTAAGCCTACTACCGTTAGCCGGGGACATGGGCCATTGCGCATTATTTCCGGCAGCAATGATAAGACTGTTATGATGTGGGACATTGTGCGGGACAATGGTGCAGGCGCCAGCGGACATCATCTCTTCACCTATCGTGGTCATACCAGTTGGGTATGGGCGGTCGCATGGTCACCGGATGGGACGCGCATCGCCTCGGCGAGTGATGATAAGACGGTGCAGGTATGGGGAGCAGGATGAAAGAACTGCTTCCCACGGAGAGTATACCCATATTTGTTTTCAGCAAGCAAGAGGTGAAAGCTGTTTTTTGATGGGGGAGATGTTATCTATCGTGTCATCAATTGTGCTACTCTATGCGTTGTATTAAAGAGAGCAGGGTATGTTAGCCTGATCTTGTCCATTTTCAGAAGTTAAAAGGAGGATCATACTATGGCTGTTTGGAACAACCCAACCGTAGTGGGAACTGAGAAACGTGCTACGGGTTTATTGAATGAATTCAAAACATTTATCCTGCGTGGTAACGTCGTCGATCTTGCTGTCGGCATCATGATAGGCGCCGCATTTAGTACCGTCGTCCAGGCGCTTGTCAAAGACATCATTACACCTCTTATTCCTGCTCCTAGCACATCCGGCCTTTCAAGCTTCGCCCCCGTCATCCCTGGCATTGGGACCAAGCTCCTGATCGGCGACTTCATTAATGCGATCATTACCTTCTTGATACTCGCAGTGGTTATATTTTTCTTCGTTGTGAAACCAGTGAATGCGCTGACAGCCCGACTGAAACCAAAAGAAGTTCCTGGGTCTCCTATTACTCGTAATTGTCCCTTCTGCCTGAGCACTGTTCCGATCAAGGCCACTCGTTGTGCCTACTGCACCTCACAACTACCGCCAGCCGAAATGCCTGTATCTGCCGCACGCTCATGAAATTATTCCAATTGAGATGCTGAGCAACAGATTTCATGATATACTAATTGACGGTATTCCCGATATTGAGTATACCGTCAGGAACCCCATCGCCTTAAGGCGATGGGCTTGCGTACTCTTCGTCGCGTCTTGTCGAGGCTGTTGCAAGCCGCTACCTGACCAGCTCACCCGGCAACGGGTAAACGTTACCGACAAATGGATAGGCACCAGTGGGTGCGCGGCCAGCCCACTGCTCTGCTGTCAAGCGTTAAACAGGCGTAGCGGGGTTAGGCCAGTGCGTTTGACACCTGAAACTGCCGGATAACCGAGCGAGGCCACCATTACCCGTGCAACCGGTGGGGTTTGTACGTTCCTACCAAAAACGTACCCCGCTTCGCGGGCGTTCTTTCCTCCCAGTCCCATGAATGGGAAGGGGTATCCAGAACGGAGTTTTCTATGAAATGGAGAGCTAGCTATGTCGTCAACAACTGAGCCTTTACGCCTGGAAGACTGGGTTAGAGACATTCCCGATTTTCCGCAGAAGGGTATTCTTTTCAAAGACATTACCCCTTTATTGCAAGATGGTGCAGCCTTTCATACCGCGATGGAACGACTTGCTGCCCACTATGCAGGAGCTGGCATACAAACCGTCGTTGGTGTGGAGTCGCGTGGCTTCATTTTTGGTGCTCCCCTGGCTTACATGCTGAACTGTGGTTTTGTGCCAGTACGGAAATTCGGTAAATTACCATATATGACGGTGAGTGTCGAATACGCTCTGGAGTACGGCACCAACGTCGTAGAGGTCCATACCGATGCGATCCGTCCGGGCCAGCGTGTCTTGATCGTCGATGACTTACTGGCGACAGGGGGCACCGTCTCAGCAACGATGGAATTGGTGGAGAAATTGGGAGGGCATATCGCAGGCATCGCCTTCCTGGTTGAATTGACCTTCCTCAAGGGTCGCGAGCAACTGAAGGGCCATGATGTCTTCGCGCTGATCAAGTACTAAATGCATACTACTCACGTTTCCCAACCTAACCAGGTCGTTTTCTGCTCAAAATGGGTGGGGATACGTTCGAGTCGAGAAATGGCAGGGAAGCCAAGATACACGAATGCAACGATGTGTTCATCCTGTGTTAGCCCTAGCCATTTCTTGACATGTTGGTTGTAAGCTGCAATACCGGTGCGCCACATGCTGGCAAGCCCAAGTTCTTCAGCAGTCAACAGCATGTTCTGGACGGCGGCAGCCACAGCTTCGATATTCTCAATTTCTAATACCTCCAGTCGGTCAGGTTGTTCCGCCGCTACTATGATCACCACTGGTGACCGCAAGAGTTTGTTGTGCTCTTTCTTGAGTGCAGCTTGAGCTCTCTCGCTCACCGTTTCATCTAATCGGATTGCCAGTGATTCGGCCATGACCGCGCCTAGCTGCTCGCGAGCCTTGCCTGCTAGCACAAAGAATTTCCAGGGTTCTACTTTATGGTGATTGGGAGCATGCGTTGCAGCCTCCAAAATCCGCTCAATCTGCTCACGTGTTGGCCGCTCCTGAGTCATCTTGCCTATACTTCGACGCTTCTTTATTGTGTCAAATACACTCATCACATTCTTTTTCTTGGCGGCCCGGGCAACCGCAAGGGCCCACTCCACACCGCTCCACTGCCCTTGCCCCTACTATACGACGCAACGTGCAGACCAGCAACCCCCTAAACTGATCTCTCTTATTATACGATTGAGGTTGTACCAACAGGGGAGCATTTGCGTTCACCAAAATCTCTTGCATATTACCATCAAACTTGGTATACTTGTTCTAGAAACCCGACGACTTTTGCAGTTGCCCGTCTATTGGAGTTAGGCATGGACTCATCGACAACTATTCCGACCGTCATTGTTTCCTTCCCGCATGCGCTGCGTGCGAGAATTGGCGATCGCAGGTCCGTGGTGGCTGCCGGTCGGACGGTTCGTGAAATTATCGATGCGCTCGAGCACGACTTCCCAGGGTTGCGTTTCAATCTGTGCCACGAAACTGGCGAATTGCGTCCCTACGTCAATATCTTCCTGGACCGGGCGAATATTCGCTATCTACAGGGCCTGGATACACAGGTGCAGGCAGGGGCAACGATGTACATCTTGCAGTCTGTCGCTGGTGGCTAACACATTAGCAACCTAGCCGATTCCAGGACAATTTCTCCAAGGAGGTAGTTATTATGGCCAGTCACAAGACATACCAGCAGGGTACGGTTGTGGTGTCGGTAGGCACCAAGCGGGGATTGTTCCTCTTGACTTCTCATGATCGAGAGAGGTGGGAGATTCAGTCTACTGCGCTCTCGGGGAGCCGCGTCTACTATGCGGTGCTTGATCAACGCAAGGGTTGTCGCTTGTTTGCCACCGATAATGGCGATATCTTCGGAACGTTCTTGCGCTATAGCGATGACTTTGGTGAGACATGGCATGAACCGAGGCAAGGCATTCAGTTCCCGGAATTCGAGCGGTCAGAAGCTTGTAAACATCTGGGTGATTGAGCCTGGCCGCCTCAACGAACCAGGGATAGTCTATGCCGGTGTTGATCCAGCGAGTTTGTGGGTGAGCCGTGATAGCGGAATGACCTGGGAGTTGAATGCTGGCCTGGCGAATTATCCGACGCGTGAGAGCTGGCAGCCTGGATTGGGTGGGATGTGCCTGCATAGCATTGTTGCCGACCCTTCGAATGCGTCCAGGATGTGGGTTGGTATTTCCGCTGTGGGTTGCATGCGTACGGATGATGGTGGTCGTAGTTGGGTGTTTGCGAATAAGAATACACGCGCCGACTTCTTGCCGGTGAAGTATCCGGAGTTCGGGCAGTGTATTCATCGCTTGATCCAGCATCCAACGAGGCCGGATATTTTATATCAGCAGAACCACTGTGGAGTTTACAAGAGTATGAATGGTGGTGAGGACTGGATTGATATTCAGCAGAACTTGCCTTCCCAGTTCGGTTTTCCGATAGCTTTGGATGTGCATTATCCTGAGACGTTGTTTGTTGTGGTGGAGGACCCGGAAGGTCGCAATAATTTTGGGGAGCAGTTCACGGTGTACCGGACCCAGAATAGTGGGGAGCGGTGGGAACCATTGACGAACGGTCTGCCAAAGGGAGCGGGAGTACGCTTGGGTGTGTTGCGGCATGGGATGAGTACGGATGGTATGGACCCCTGTGGGGTATATGTCGGCACGAATACAGGGCAGTTGTTTGCCAGTCACGACCAAGGTGATAGCTGGCAGTTGATTGCTGATTTTTTGCCGCCGATTTATTCGGTGACGACGGCGGTGCTGGGGTAGGGGTGGCCTTACAAAAGAAAACATCCATGGTTTATGTTCCCGACAGCAAAACATGGATGTTTGACTACCTTACAACGCTAATAAAAAACTGGCCTACTTTACAACGGAACCCAGGTAGCAGTGGTGATTGCAAGGTATCGTTCTCATTGAGCGTCTTTTCAAGCTCAAGTACGCCCTCAAGGCGTCGGTAGACTTCAAGACGCCGCTCTTGCCAGTTCACAAGCCAATATTCCTCAGCCCCACGACGTGAATACAATTTGAGCTTCACCTCACGATCTCGACGCTCATTCTCTGAACCTGGGGAAAGTACTTCAATGACAAGTTCAGGAGAACTATGCAGTTTCCCATCTGCTTTGAGTGCGGTAGCAAACCGCTCATTGCTAATCCAAATCACATCTGGAACCACGTCATTATCGTCCGTGAAAATCACTCCTGGCTCAAAAATGGGCAGGCCTAGTTGTGTTTGATCGCTCCACTGTTGGAGTAAGGCCGCCACTTTCGTGCAAACAATCTGGTGGTGCAGATGTGGTTGTCTAGACACGTACAATTCTCCATCAACAATCTCATAGCAGTTGCCGTTATCTGGTAGAAGTTCCAAATCTTGGGAAGTCCATCGTAGTATTTTCATAGTTCCTCTCCGATACTAGCATCGACTGCTCTCTCAACTGCATTGACCCAATTGTAACACACGTAGGCAAGATTTAAATGAACTTCCTACTCGTACCGTAGCACCTCCAGCGGGCGCACACGCACGGCGCCCCAGGCAACAAGCGCAGCAGTCATCATTGCTAGAAGCGTGATGCCGACGATCAGGCTTAGTGCGATGGGCCAGCCGACACCGAAGTTGGCGTTGTTGAAGACAAAGCGGTCTAAGAGGCCGAGCGCGAATGTGACGAGCAACATGGCAAGCAGTGCGCCTGTACCCCCAACGATGCCATTCTCGACGAGCACTTCGCTCAGAATTGTGCCACTGGTGTAACCTACTGACTTGAGAATACCTTGTTCACGACGCCGCTCTAGCATGGCCAGGGCTACGGCATTGGCAATGATGATGACCCCTGCAAGCAGCGACATTGAGGCAATCGTGGTCAAGATGAGGAGGATGTCGCTGATAATCTGATCGATGATATCACCGATGTCGGCCAGGTTGCGTACGATGGCATTTGGTGCAATGGCTCCAATCGTTTCGACTGCCTGGTTAACTTTTTGGGATCTATTTTCATATAAAAGATGGTCTGCGCTAATCCTGCCGGACTGAGTGCCTGGACGGTATCCGTCGTGGCCAGGATGCGCCCGAAGGTGGTGGCAAATTGCTTGAGACGATAGAAGCCCACTACGGTTACTGTTCTGCTGCTGCCGTCAATACTGGCGAGGGTGATCGTGTCGCCGACTTTCAGATGGAGTGGGCCCGAATGAGTGAGCTGCACGGGAAGTAGCACGTCGTCTGTGCCTGCGTCGCTAGTGTTCAGGTTGCGCCCGTCGGTAATTTGCACGCTCTGGGGGTCGGGGAACTGATTGTTGGCGACGTTGTATCCTTCAATGGTGCTGAGGGCAGAGACAATACCAGAACGGATACGCTGCGCTTTCTGATCGGTCGGCAGCAGTGTTTGTAATGATTGGCCGTTGATGGCTTGCGGTACAGTTGCGGCGATGGTAGTGTGGCGTTGTTTGGAGAGGCCTGGGATGGTACTGAGTTTGGATACGAGGGTTGGCGCTTCGTCACTGGGTGCAATGGTGATCACGTTGTAGCTAAGACGTAAGGCAAGCGTGGTGTTGACCTGGTCGCGCAAGTCCTGCCCCAGGGTGAGGATCAAGCCAATGGTGAAGACACCGATGAACAATGCCAGCATGGTGGTTGTCGTGCGTGCTCGCTGACGGCCCAGGTTGCGTAAAGCCATCTTGGTCGTGGCCTTCCAGGTTCGCGGCAGCAGAACTGTCACGTAGCCCAAGAGTGACGCTACCAGCAATAGACCACCGAAGACTGGCAAGAAGCGCAAAAGCAAGATCGAGAGCAGTACTGCTGAAGTGACGAGGGCGAGATAAGACGGAGTGAAACGCTCCGGCACGGGCAGCATACTGAGCAACAGCACGGCCAGGCCAAAGAAGATACTCAGGAAGGCCAGGAAGATGAATGTTCCGTAGACGACTTCGATGCCGAGCAAGATATCGTTGTTCAAAATGACGATTGAGAGGATGCAGAACAGCACGGAGAGGATCAGCAATAAGCCGATTGTAAGCGAGATGCTGCCGAAGCGTGGGCCTTCGGGCAGTTCACGAATGACATTTAAGGGGCGGATATTGGCGGCCTGGACGATGGGCAGGATGCCGAAAATCAAGGCAGTAGTCAGGCCAATCAAGGCCCCGCCAGCGATGGTCAGCGGGTCGAGTACAAAGGGAATGCGCAAAGGGAAGAGTTGCTGCACCAGGTTGCGTACCAGGTAACTGACGACGGTTGCGGCAGCAGCGCCTACTACACCGCCAGTAAGGCCTAGCAGACCAGTCTCTAAACCAAAGAGCAAGTAGAGATCAAAGCGTCGGTAGCCGGTGGTTTTGAGCATGGCAATTTCGATCTTACGGCGTGAGAGGAGCACCTGCATGGTGTTTACGATGCCTACTCCACCGATGAGCAGCGCCAGCAGACCGGCAATCTCCAAGAATTTCCTGACATTATCGACGGCGGTCTGCTCCAGTCTGAGTGCGTCAGCGGTTGTCTGTACATTCGCGAGAGGAAATTGTGCTCTGATGGCTTTGACGGCGCGGTCGGTGTGAGCCTGGTCAGCGGTTGCAACGTCAATCGTGTCATAGAGCACGGAAATGTTGGTAGCCGCATGTGCATAATCGTTGATGGAGATGAGCATGGTGCTGCCAGAGAAGGCGAAGACTCCTGTGTTCGCGACGATACCCGCGATCTTCACACGCAGGGTGCGCCCGCTCTGGCCAATCTCGCCTCCTGCATGGACGACAAGGGTGTCACCCACCCTTTTGTTGTATTGATCGATGAAGGATTGGGTGACGATGACCCGGTTGTTCTTCAGCAGTTCTGTAACCGTACCATCTGTGGGTGTGGTGAATAGGGGCGGCGTTACTACGGGGAAAGTGTTTGCGTCGACTACTTTGATACTGAAGGTTTCACGCAAGAATGACGATAGGCCTGTTGATCCGGTGCCGTTGACGAGGGCGGTATAGGCGTTGATGGTTCCATCGCTCTTGAGCTGGTCAAAGAAGGCCAGGTCGCTCTGTTTGAAGGTGGCATTCTGCGATGTGACGGCAATGTCGCCTCCATTTGCATCTCGTACGTTGCTGAAGAAAGCGTTGTTGATCATGAGTCCGACCAACTGTAGCGCTACGATGGCCATAACGCCGATGGCGACGCAGAACACGGCTAATACGGTGCGTTGTCCCCCGCGCAGCAAAGAACGAGTGCTGTACTTGAAGTACGTCTTTAGACCAGGTATGATAGGGGTCAGCCTCGTGGTCAATGAAGGCTGAGGAGTTTCTGCTCTGGCATTTGTGGTTGTGCTGGCACCGGATTTCATGGTACCGTCCTTTCGCCCTGTCCAGCGACGGTTTCAATGGCTGCAACGGTGCCGTCCATAAGGTGAATGGCACGGTCGGCATGGGAGGCAACAAGGGCATCGTGAGTGGCAATGATAAATGTTTTGCCCGTTTGTGCACGCAGGGTGGCGATCAGGTTCAATAAATGCTCGCCATTCTTCGCGTCGAGGTTGCCGGTTGGTTCATCTGCGATGACGATAGCCGGGTCGGTGGCCAGGGCACGCGCAATGGCTACGCGCTGTTGTTCACCGCCGGAAAGCTGACCGGGTCGATGTTTCAGACGATGCGATAGGCCTACCAGGTCGAGCAGTTCCCTGGCACGCTGGGAGGGAGAGCCTGCGTGTTTGCCTACGTAGAGGGGTACTTCGACGTTTTCCTGGGCGGTAAGTGTTGGGATGAGGTTGAAGGCCTGGAAGACCATGCCGATTTTGTGGTTGCGTACTTCCGCTAAATGTCCTTCGCTCATACGGGTGATATCGATGCCATCGATCAGAACTTGCCCAGCGGTCGGATTGTCGAGGCCGGCGATGATGCCGAGCAATGTGCTTTTGCCTGAGCCTGATGGGCCGACGATGGAGATGAATTCGCCGCTCATGATCTGAAAGCTGATGCCTTTGAGGATGTCGATGCGTTCACGACCGAGTGGAAGGCTTTTGCTGATGTTGCGTACGTCCATGACTATGGTCATATCTATTTCTCTTTGCTCAACTAGACAAAAGTCCTAATGCTCCTGCATTGGGAAGCAGTTTCTTCTTTGTAGTTACGTCATTATATCAGCAACGATACTTACCTTCTATAATAAAGCAACTATCGAAACCAGATTTCGTACAAGAAATAAGCAGTGGGATATGCAAGGCAGAGCAACTATGCTATACTTGCAGGCAACACACGGTAAGGATAGAGAAGCTTGACCAACTGCGTCCTACTTACTTATGAGCGTACATTGTGTATGCTATACACTTTCTTTAGCGAGGGGAAACACTACTTATGCGTCGAGGAACACTCACACTCCTCCTGTTTATTATTCTTTTAGCTGCCAGTTCTGCCTACATTAACTGGCCGACTGATCCTCATTGGAGCGTTCTTGGTATCAGTTTTCCGCACCCTGCTATCAAGCAGGGACTCGATTTACAGGGTGGGGTGCGAGTCCTGCTGGTGCCTGACCCGGCTCAACACTACAGCCAGGACACTATCGCGAGTCAGATCGAAGGTGTACGAGGCCAAATCGAGACTCGTGTCAACGGTGGTCTTGGTGTCAATGAGCCAAACATTTACGTGCAGAACAATAACAATCAGTATGGCATCGTTGTGGAGCTACCGGGATTTACCAGCGGTAACCAGTTCCAGGCCATCAACTCGCTGCTGAAGACAGGTAATCTGGAGTTTTGGAGCACCGGTCCCCAACCCGTCCAAATCGGGTCGATCTTCGACCCGACCCAGTATACCCAGTACAACCCAAATGGGCCCGAATTTACCGGTAAAGACCTTGATGTTTCACAGATCAGCGTAGGTAGTGACCAGACGGGTCGGCCTGATATCGTCTTCGAGATGAAGGGTGCTGCCATAGGGCGCTTCGGCCAATTCACCCAGCAAAATGTTGGCCAATACCTGACTGTCACGCTTGATCGCCAGGTCATTGAGTCTGCCGTCATCCAGAGTGCTATCACCGGCCAGGGCGAGATTACAGGCAATTTCACCACTGACAATGCCCAGCAAATTGTCACAGTGTTGCAATATGGTGCACTGCCCCTCGTTTTGAAGATCGCCAGCGAAGAGACGGTTGGTCCTACACTTGGTCAGGACTCGATTACGAAAAGCTATATTGCTGGCGCTATTGGTCTGGGCCTGGTGATCCTCTTCATGCTGCTGTACTACCGACTGCCGGGCCTGCTGGCCGATGTTGCGCTGATCCTGTACGCGAGTTTGACCTTCGCGGTCTTCAGAGTGCTGGGGGTTACGCTCTCACTGGCAGGTATTGCGGGTTTCATCCTTTCGATCGGAATGGCGGTGGATGCTAACGTGCTCATCTTTGAACGGGTCAAAGAGGAGTTACGTGCGGGAAGATCGCTCTCTGCAGCCATTGATGTTGGCTGGAAACGTGCATGGCCGTCGATTAGAGACTCTAATATCTCTACACTGATCACGTGTGCCGTGCTGTTCTACTTTGGCAGCAACTTCGGAGCGAGTATCATCGTTGGTTTCGCCACTACTCTGTTCTTGGGCGTGGCAATTAGTATGTTTACTGCAATTACCGTTACACGCACCTTCCTGAACTTGTTGGTGCCGACAGGTGCTGTTAGTCATCCCGCATTGTTTGGGCTTCCTGCTGGCTCTATTGCCACTGTATCCCTGGCACGCCGGAATAGCACTGTGTAAGTGTAGAGGAGCATGATGTGTTCAATCTTGTAGGAAAACGCTATCTGTTTCTGATCATATCGCTGGTGGTCATCATTCCCGGCACGGTCTCGCTGTTGACGAAAGGCCTCAACGTCGGTATTGACTTCATAGGTGGGACCAATTTCGAGTTTCGCCCGGACCGGAACATCAGCATAACGGGCATGCAAAACCTGCTTAAGCCGCTCAACCTGAGCAACTTGCAGGTTGTCACCGGGGCTGACTTGAATCTGCCGGGCAACGGAACTGTTTGGGTACGCTTGAATACCCAAATTGACACGAATGTGCAGGGTACGATCACCAGTGATCTGCAGAAGGCGTATGGCTCTCAGCTCAATGTTAACTTCGATGATCTGCCCATCGGCGGGAAAACCAACACGGTCGTGACGATCACGAAGTTTAATAATACTCCGCAAGTCGCTGATATTGAGAAGACCCTGGCTAAGCTGCCTGATACGAGCAATCCGGCTAAAGGACCACCAACTGTCGCTGTAACCCCAACGCCGACGGTAAGTGCAACCGGCACGCCCAACGCTGTTACTTCGGGAACGCCTACCGCGACGGGGACACCCAGGGCGAGTGCCACAGCGACAGCGACAGTAGGGAAGGGGACGCCAACCCCGGTAGCTTCACCAACGGCAACGCCGACGCCGGTGGCAAATAGCAATCCTGCTAACATTCCGGTCAGTTATACGGATGTGCGCCAGGGGACGACGACTGAAACGGTTACCCTTCTGACTCTTCATGTGGTGACGCCGGCAGACTTGCTCAAGCTCGAATCGACACTGCTGAGCAATGGCAACCTGTATATACAGGTACTGGATAACGCGTCGGTAACCGGTTCGGTAGCGGCACAGACGACACAAAATGCGTTCCTGGCCGTCGTGGCTGCTTCCGTTCTGATCCTGCTGTACATATGGTTCTCGTTCCGTAAAGTGGCAAAGCCATGGCGTTACGGTACCTGTGCCATTATTGCACTGTTGCACGACGTACTGGTAGTGCTGGGCGTCTTCTCAATTCTGGGCTGGGCGCTGGATATCCAGATAAGTGCGCTGTTCATCACTGCTTTGTTGACGGTGGTCGGTTTCTCGGTGCATGATACGATTGTGGTCTTCGACCGCATCCGTGAGAACATGCAGCGCCGTACGTCCGAGTCGTTTGAGCAGGTGGTGAATGCCAGCCTGGTGCAGACGCTGGCACGTTCGCTGAATACATCATTGACCGTGATAATTACGTTGAGTGCGCTGACACTCTTCGGTGGCGTTACGATCCGTGAGTTCACGTTGGCGCTGCTGGTCGGTATCATTAGTGGTACCTATTCGTCGATCTTCAATGCTAGTATGCTGCTGGTGATCTGGGAGAAGGGCGAACTGGGTACCAGGTACCTGAATCGTAACCGTGACCGCACACCGGAAGGTCGTCGCGAAGCGCGTGAGTTAGTGCGCACACGAGGATAACTGTTGTTAACAGGTCTTGACCACATTATCATCGGTGTAACAAGTTTGGAACAGGCGATGACGACCTTCAGCCAGAAGCTGGGATTGGCAGTGACTGGGGGAGGAGTGCATCCCTTTGGTGGCACCGCGAACCGTGTGGTTGTAATTGGCGATACTTACCTGGAATTGATAACGGTTCGCACGCCGTTAGAAGCGCAAGGGAGTATGGTGGAGCGGCTGGCGAAGGGTGATGGGTACTTGAATTTTGTGCTCTCTTCCGATGATATCGCGGCTGATAGCAAAGCTATGCACAGTCGGAGCGTTGCAGTTGTCGGGCCAACGTCGGGACGGCTGAAGTCGCCTGATGGCCGTACGCGTGGTTGGTCGCGCCTGGATGTTGAGCGTGCGGACCTGACCCAGCACTATCCTTTTGTGATCCAGCATGATAGTGTGGGCGAGGAACGACGCTTCCGCCTGGCTGGCTGGAATGCACCGCCGGCGCATGCGTTGGGTGTTGTTAAGGTACTTAGTGCGACTATTGCCGTGGCAGACCTGGGAGAGGCGACCCGGCGGTTTCAGCACATTTATGGATTGCAGCCGTCGGAGCCATTTACAGGCGAGGCTGATGGCTGGGAGGCTATGCTGGTGTCTTTTCCACTCAGGCAAAGTGGACAGAGTTTTGAGCTGGCTGAGCCTTTGCCATTGTCTACCGATGCTGGTGTGAGTAGTAGCGACTTGCCTGGACCAGGGGCGCTGACCAGTTACTTGCAGCAGTTCGGTGAGAGCCTCTGCCGTGTGACGCTGGCCGTAGATGACCTGGCGGCGTCACGAAGCTTTCTTGATGAGCACGAGGTGACGTATACATATCGGGATAGTACCGGGCATCCGGTGCTGTGGATTCATGCTCATGAGGCGTGTGGGGCGGCGATGGTGTTGCACGAGGAGGTAGGGAGATGATTGCTCCGGAAGAGACGTGGCTGAGAGCCCCCCAGACTCTCTTGCCACACAAGGGCCCGTCCACCCCCATACCGCGCCCCGTGCCACTACATTTGGGATGATCGCCCCACCAGGCAACGGAGTGCGAAACAGTGATAGTTGCCCCCCGGGCAGGATGCCCTATCTGGGGGACAAGTATCCTACGGACGGACCAGGAGGCGGAGTTGGTGTTTGAAGACTTTTTCGAAGAGGTCTGCTTTTTCATAGGCGTGTTCCAGTTCGGCTTCGAGGTCTGCCAGGGGGCGAGTCCACAGGGCGATGGTCCAGACTTTGTTGTCACAGAGTTCGGTTTCGGCGGCGAGGTGTAAGACACGTCCGTCGTGACTGTAGTCGAGGGCGTCGGAGATGCGTAGCAATGATGCGAGGGCTGAGACGCGCTTGCGAGCACGGCGGCTCAATGAGGCAAATTCTGCGTGGGATGTGTTGGGTAAGGCACGCCGGTGGTAGCGAGCAATACAGGCGATTTCGTGGCGCTCCTGGTCTGTAAAATTGGGTAAGGGTGTCTCTTTGATGAGGCGAAACGAGTGTTTATGGTGGCGGCGTGCCTCGATCATCATGCCTGTGTTGTGCAGGAATGCTGCTCGCTCAAGGAGACGTTGTGAATCCGGGGCCAAGCGATGGAGGGGTTGTGTGGCAGTAAAAAGTTCGAGAGAGAGACGTTCTACATGACGTGCATGAGGCCAGTCTTCTACGAGTAATCCACCGCTGAGGTGTAGTTCTTGGCTGGTTGGCAGGGGAAGTTGCCACCATTCTAATTCTTCGACTGAAGATGGTGCCATGCTTTGTTTCCTCCCTTATTCAGATGTAGATCAAATTTGAGGCCGACGGCGAATTGCCCATCCCTGGGCCGATAAATCGGCCCCTCCAGATGTGTCGTCCCAGTTCACGGTATCCGGGATATTTTGCAAAATTCATAATCATGCATGTACGATATAGCTTCGCTCGTCATGTATCCAGGATGCTTAGAAGCTGGGGGCGAAAGTCGCGGGCTTGTAATTGGTGCCAATGCTGGCGAAAGTTGAAATATTGTTCTTCTCGACTCTGCTGATACTTGAGCAATAACTGCTCCAGTCCACGACTTTGTTGAGCAGTGGGGGTAGATACCGGGTCAAGTAGGTCAGCCAGGAGTTCGGGTGGAAGCGCGAATTCGGCGGCGTTGGCCTCCACACCACCCCTGGGTGCGAAGTAATTGAAACGCGCTTCGCTGAGGGGACCTACGACATCGCTTTGCTCGTCTTTCCTGGACAATTCGCCAACAGTATTAGTATTAGATTCTCCATGTTGCTGTTTTGCCTCCAAGATGGTTGGTTTATAGGGTGCGCCACTATTCTGGCTACTCAGGCAACGTTGCAGCAATGCGATTTTGACGTCGCTGTCATGGAGCGCACCGAGTTCTTCTTGTATGCGCTCTAATTCTTTGATGGCGGGTTTGCACGCTTCGGGTAGTACGTCCTCGAAGATTTCAAGTGTGTAGCGCAGCCGCTTGGCAGCGATACGCAGGTTGTGAAGTTCTCGCTCATGAGAAGGGCTGTCTACATACCTTTCCCACTGATACATTTCCTCAAGTCGTACCCTGGCGATGATACGTGCATTATTGCCGGTCGGAGCCTGGGCGTCAAGTCCCTGGATGGGTTTGGCTTTTGCCATGGTGCAACGCTCCTTCCTGAATACACGATACGACCTGCTTGCGCAAAGCATGCTCGTCCAGTGTTGCAAAAAAATCTTGCATGGCCTGTTGTTTTCGCTGACGGTAGACATTCAGGCGCTGTATCAGCCATTTTATGCCTGCACGTTCCTCAGGGAGCGCCTGTTCGAGCTGTACTTGCAATCCGAGCAACATGACGTCTGTATCACGTGCATCGCCCAGCAGGTCGGCTATCTTTTTAATGTGGCGATAGGTTTTCTTAAATCGTTTCGGCTCGCAGCAGGACTCAAAGGCATCCAGAGTGGCGCGTAGGCGGCGCGTGGCGACTCTCATTTTATGTACTGCTTCGATATCTTCATTGCGGAGGACCTCATCGGTCCAGGCGAGTAGTTTGTCAACGCGCTCTTCGAGCATGCGTTTTCCAGAGTGAACAAATGATTCAGCGCCGTTGTGAGTTTGTTGCCCTGTGCCTTCTGAAGGGTGTGAGGTGGAGGCTTCTTTGTTGACACGCTCTAACCAGTTTTCGCCAAAACGTTCGTAGGCGAGCAGGACACCTTCGCGAATGCCATGCGGGCTGATGGAAATCTCCTGTAAGTTGAGGCGAGACATAACTGTTCGTATGATCAACGCTCCGGCAGGCAAAATACGTGCGCGGGCGATGGGTTGGTTATAGCGCTGGGAGACTTCTTCGGCGGTGAGAGCGCTCAGTAAGCCTTCGCAATGCATGAGGTCATCGTGGGTGAGTTTATTGCTGGACGGGTCCAGTCTGAAGGCCTTGCGTGCAAGGAGTAGAAGCGAGTTGGCACTGCCACCAGTTACGATAAGGGTGGAAGGCGGCAATTTTATGCGCATGCCCGCCAGGTAGGTCTGGAGGAAGGTATGGGCGACGGCCAGGTCATCGGGTGTGGGTGGATTTGTGGGGAGATAGCGGTCGTGCAACCAGCCGGAACCTATGGGAATGGAGGTGCGCCAATCTATATGCAGGTTTTTTGCTGTGACGAGTTCCATGCTGCCACCACCCAGGTCCATGACACCCAGTCGTCTGGAGGAAGCAGCTTCTCTGCTTTCCTCGTAGGTTGCGCCGTAGAAGGTGAGAGTGGCTTCGGCGGTGCCACTGATGAGAAGGACCTGGAGGCCGGTCTGGTGTTTTATGTGATCGAGGAACTGCTGGCTGTTGCTTGCCTGGCGAATGGCTTCTGTGGCGACAACGAGTATCGGATAAGCATTGTGCTGAAGGGCCAGGGTCTGGTATTGGCGTAGGGTGGCGACGGTGGCTTCACATTTCTCGGATGAGATAGCACCTGTGGCGGTGACGCTTTCACCAATGCGCACGAGTTCGAGCTGGTCTTCGACGATGTCGAGGTTGTGGGGCTTACAACGGGCGACGACGATGTGTATTGTGTTGCTGCCAATGTCGATGGCTGCACGCATAGGTGGTGACGATGACTGCTCCTGCATGGGAGATTGACTCCTATGGATTGGTGTGATTAGTTGGAACGTTACTATCATTATATCATGTTCCTGGTGAGATGAGAGTATGTTCTGGACGGTTTTTCTGAGGATGCCAGGGAGCATTCAGCATACCTTCCCTACCCTCTGGCGACCGCAATGTTCCCCACACCGCTCCAATCCAGCTCTGCCCCTACTCGATAGAGAGTGCCATCAAGGAAGGGCTTACCGCTGGAGATGCGAGCGGCGAGGTGATGGGCGAGTAGGGAAGGCACACCGTCGAGGAGGGTGATAGCACAGCGAGGGAAGCGATGTTGCCAGAGCCAGGTGACTTCTTGTCGTGCACATTTGCTGGTGATTGTATAGCATATTTTTTGTCAGCAAGCGAAGGGAATTTTGGGGCTAGGGGCTATTGACAAGTGGTGATGGACGCGGTAATATTGGGTTTGTCTTCAAGTGAGTTGAGTTGAGCCGAAGTGGTGAAATTGGTAGACACGCAACGTTCAGGGCGTTGTGCCTTAAGTGGCATGGGGGTTCGAGTCCCCCCTTCGGCACCCCCCTTCTAAACACGATTTTTGACCAAAAGTTCAATGGCCGCCAGCACCCGATTGATAGGGCCGGCGGCGCTTCTTTCCTTCCTTCGCGACTATGGCGCACTGTCTTCCCTGTTTAGAATTGTTCATGTTTATTCAGAACCGTTTAGCGCGTAAACTGTCAATAAACTGTCATTTTGATAACGCTGTAATAACCTTGAGTGCGCTTGATAGGTGGGATTGTTGACCAGGGAAACAAAGTAGTCAGGGCCTTTTGAACCGTGGGGGCAAAAGTGACGTTCAAAGCTAACTGCTCACAAGCAGTTTCTGCCAGTTGGCTTGTAGAGGCGACCGAATCGAAACAAACAAAGCAGCATTAGAAAGAAGGCCAGATTTGTCCTCGCCTTTTTCCTACGAGGCATAATACGGTAGTGACCCCCTTAAAAGCTTATTCGGAAACCTGTAAGGAAAGAAAGCGATCACAGTGTTGAAAGCAGATCAGACCACAAGCCAGATGCAAGAAGGCTTTGTAGGTGAAATCCAGCTTCTCCCAGCGCACCAACAAGCGCCGCGAGCGATTGAGCCACGAGTGCAAGCGCTCGACCACCCAACGACGAGGCTGCTTGGTGGACTCCAAATTGCTGCTGGTCTCCTTCTCTGGCTCCGGCGTTGGCGTGACCTGCGCCCGGTTGTGCAGATTGGGACGAATATGCGGCTCATAGTGGTGCGCCCGCACGGTCTCATAGACGGCCTCGTAATCATAGCCAGCGTCCAGGCACAAATGCTGTGGCTGCTCCTTGGTGGGCATCGGGCGCGCGATCATCATGCCATCCAAGGTCGCCTCGGCCAACTTCATGTCTGTGCGATTGGCGCCGTCGACGACCACGGCCAGTGGCATTCCTCGTCCGTCACTCGGGCTTCCTGCGCTTGGTTCCCCGCTTGCCGCGATCGGTGGGATTGGCGCCGGTCGCGGCTCCACCGAAAGGGGCTTTGGTCATCACCCCGTCCATGCTTTGCCATTCCCAGGCAATGCCTTCCAGTTCGTCATATTCCTGCAATCCCGCTTGCCAGATGCGCTCAAACACGCCTTGCTGCTCCCACAACCGAAAGCGATCATAGACCGTGGTGCAGGCTCCCAGTTCCCGGGGCAGCGCATTCCACTGGATGCCGGTGCGCAGCACATACAGGATGGCCGCCAACATCTGCCGATCCTCTTCGGCGGGCCGTCCTCCTTTCGGATGAAGGGCGCGCTCCGGGATCAACGGGCGCACGCGCTCCCATACCTCATCGCTGAGTTCCCATGGTCGTGTTCGTTTCATTGGCTTGCTCCTCTATCTGGGGTTTCCTTTCATTATATCACAGGTTTCCGAATAAGCTTTTAGGCCAGACTAGAAGCCAGGGACCGCCTCTGGAAGTAGCGCACTATGAGCAGAGCGCCGAAGACGATGGCGTAGATGCCAATCAACCAGACGACGGTGAGTCGCCCGGAAGAGGGTTGGATCTCGATAAGAATGCTAAAGAGGATGGAGGCGAGTCCTCTCAGTCCCAGCGGCAGCTATCTCCCGAAAGCCGCTTCAGAGCAGCCATCCTTGCCATATACCAAGTACCTCATCCTCCTGACCCGACCGACTGCATCTCGTCATCTCTGCTGCTTGTGGAACGAGAGAGCGTCAAGAAAACGTGAGGGGCATCGTTATAAAAGGAAAGTGAAGTGTCCTTCCGAGGCAGCGCTTTTCCACTCGGCAGTGGTATACTCATGCGTCGTATTGGCATCAGCAGACAGAGACCAGGGTTCAGCCTGGGAGAACGCCCCCCTGCTCGTCGCTAATGGAATGCCCCGGGACATTTTTTGAGCAGGCCGCAACTCCGAGCAATGGGGTGGATACCAGCACATCTGCTTTCGAGCAGTCGCCTGCTTGAGAGCAGATGCAAAGTCCATCACCTGTGCGAACCGCCGCTGCGGATCTTTCGAGAGGGCCTTGAGGACGACGTGCTCAACGGCACGTGGGATTGAGGAAACATGGTCTCGCAACGCTGGTGGAGGGGTAGAGACATGACCAACATGGACTCCAAGAACGGAACCGTGAAACGGAGGCCGACCACAGAGCCATTCGTACACCATCACGGCCAGTGCATACTGATCGCTCGCTGGCACTGGGTTTCCCTGAATCTGCTCGGGGGCCATATATCTGGCTGTCCCTTTCGCTTCTCGCTTGCCATACCCCTTTTCCAAGACAGAGGGAACCATGGTCGCAATGCCAAAATCTGCCAGCCAGATCCTGTTGTTTAGCCCAAGCAACACATTCTCAGGCTTGACATCACTGTGAATCACGCGGTGATCATGGACATGCTGTAATGCACTGGCAAGCTGCAAGACGGTCGGCAAGATGCTCTGGACTGGTAGAGGGACTCCTTGAGGAAACGCACTCTGTAGGGTTCCTCCAGGGGCATATTCCATCACAAGATATGGCGTACCTTGCTCCCACCCGAAATCCAATATCGGCACGATATGCCGGTGCTGCAGCTGTGCCAGCAGGCTAGTACACTGAGGCATAAAACCTCCTGTAGTTTAAGCAGTCAAAGCCTTGCCCTGATAGGTCCACTTGAAAGGTTTGGCCATCGTCCGATTATAATAGTCGATGAACGCCAGGACCTTGGCCTGTACATCCTCAACGGAGGTGAACGAGCCGCGTTTGAGCAACTTGCGCACGAGGATACTAAGCCAAATTTCAATCTGATTCATCCAGGAACTGTGGATGGCGCGTGTAATGGAACACCACTGTGTGGGTCGGGTCGCTCAAAAACGCGGCTCGGCTTGCCATCGAGTGGAGAATGCCACTCTCTCCTTTGACTCCCAAGTCTGCGTCAATTCCCGAGAGGTGCGCCACGAGAGCCGCACCAGTGATTCCGATTGATGGATATTCAGATTGTCACAGACGATGTGCCAGCGCTTGGCCTCTGGGTCAGTCGCAACCACCGCTTGCACATGTGCCAGGAAATCGGCCTCTGTCCGCGTGGGTCCACATGCGGGGGCCAGAATCTTTCCGGTGACGACATGGCGGCTGAGGATGAACGCCCGGGTTCCATGACGGACATATTCGAATTCGCGCCGCTCGACTTTGCCTGGAGCCAAGGGCAGTCCCGGATGCTTGCGCTCCAAGGCTTGCACCCCGGTCAACTCGTCGGTACTGACCGTCTGTTCGCCCTGCGCGGCCAGACGGGGTGCCTGCTGATACAAGGCACAGATCGCTTTCACTGTTTCGTCCCGATGTTCATCGATCGGCGCGGTCAGCCAGTAGCGGATCAGATGCGGCTTGAGATCCCCATATTTCCCAGCCGAGCGGCATGTCGCGGCGAAATCTGCTTGATGATGCCTCGTGCCATCACTTCGTCGGCGATTTCGCGTCCCGTCCAGTGGCTGATCGGGCGCTCCTTCGGTTGCTCGCAGGCCATCGCCATCATCTGGCAGGTTTGCTCCGCCGTGATCTGCGAAGGCCGTCCTGGACGGGGGACATCCTCCAGGCGCTCGCTCACCGACACGTCTTCCAGCGCGACCGCTTGCCAGCCGATCCAGCGCATGCGCCAACAGCGCACCGTATCCACGCTGATTCCCAGGTCTCGGGCAATCTGGCTATTATTCTTCCCGGCATCTACCAGCAAGATGATTCGTCCGATCGCCTCGCCAGTTGTTGGGGAGTGCTGTGCCGACGCACCAGCAGCTCCAATTCGTTTCGCTCGACATCGTTCAAGGTCAGTGCTTCAGGTTTGGGGCCTCGCATTGGCTGGGTCCTCTTTCTTTCAATCTTGAGGTCCCAGTATACTACAGATCTATTTCAGCCTCAATGTACTAGATGAAGGAGTTTCATAGCAATGCTTGCACTGGTAGCTACCCATCGACCTGACAGGCCCGTCGAGATACGCGAGGTAGAGGAATCATCGCCGGCTCCCAACGAGGCGATTGTCCAGGTTCATGCATTCGGCCTGTCAGTGCGAAACTGACCAAAAGATACGCCGTACCTTATAACTGCGGTTGAGATTTGGATAAAATGGCTTCAGAGGCTTCTCTACATCTCTCGAAGAGCTTTGTCCTCTTCCAAAGGACAGCAGAGTATCAAGGTGCTCACAGGTAAAAAACGGCTCTCTCTTAGGGGAGAAGAACATGCTTTACATGTATGGAAAAAGAACATGGGCAAGCTCAGTCTCAGTTATATGGTACATCGTACTTTTCCGTCAGTTATCTCGACTTCAATAGCTCGAACCAGATAGGAAGCGAAGCAACGTCTTGTCAAACGTTCTATAACGTACGGAACGTAGCGTATAAACGTGCCTGCAGAGCCAGGAGATACGTAGGTTATATACGTTCTAGCCACTCAAAAAATGGCATCGAGATAACGTTAAGATCGCACTGACGGGTGCCCCACAGATTTTTGCAAAGGGGATATGCAGGACCTCGTTTGGCTAACCGCGTTTTCTGTAAGATTTCACTTGTCGACAAACCCTCTCAACCGATGCTGGCAGTGCATGGAACGGGATATCCGTTGATTTCGTCCCATCTTCGCTTGTCGCTGGTGGTAGGCGCGGACCCGACAGCGATCAGAACAATAGCGTTTGGTTCGGCCTCCCGACTGCACGAGGGGAGTTCCGCAACAGAGGCAGGCTTCTGCTCTGGCTTCGCTTGATCTGGCCGGGGAAGCCTTCACCCTCTGCAAGGTCGGATCGTCTGGCGAAGATGGCGGCTTGGCATTGGCTTGTCGCTGGTGGTAGGCGCGGACCCGACAGCGATCAGAACAATAGCGTTTGGTTCGGCCTCCCGACTGCACGAGGGGAGTTCCGCAACAGAGGCAGGCTTCTGCTCTGGCTTCGCTTGATCTGGCCGGGGGAGCCTTCACCCTCTGCAGGGTCGGATCGTCTGGCGAAGATGGCGGCTTGGCATTGGCTTGTCGCTGGTGGTAGGCACGGACCCGACAGCGACTAGAACAATAGCGTTTGGTTCGGCGGCCTCCAAGCGATTGCACGAGGGGAGTTCCGCAACAGAGGCAGGCTTCTGCTCTGGCTTCGCCTGATCTGGCCGGGGGAGCCTTCACCCTCTGCGGGGTCGGATCGTCTGGCGAAGATGGCGGCTTGGCATTGGCTTGTCGCTGGTGGTAGGCACGGACTCGACAGCGACTAGAACAGTAGCGTTTGGTTCGGCCTCCCGATTGCACGAAGGGAGTTCCACAACAAAGGCAGGCTTCTGCTCTTCCCGCGCTTGATCTGGCAGGGGAACATTTCACACGAGCAGACACAGTATGGCGATGAGGCTCCCTTTTCCGACGAAGGGAAGGACGAGAGGGACCAGGGAGAGTTGCCGCAAGCACTGGAGGAGGGGACTGCAGAGAGGAGGCATCGTCAACAGCGAAGAAAGCTTGTGCCCGTTGCTCGGCTCGCACCGACCTTTGAAGGGCTTGCTGTCGGCGATGTTGCCTGAGCGCCTTTTGCCACATCTCCCGCCAACGATCATTGCAGACGGCATTGCGTAATGCGAGCATGGGGTTGACATTGTCGCGTTCCCAGTGCATCCCCGTTCCCTTGAGACGAGCTTCAACGATGTTCTTGTTGGCACTTTCCACCATGCCAGAGCCAATCGGCCAGCCCTGTTGTCGGAACACAGGATACTGCATCAATGCCTCTCGCTTGCGCAAGTAGTCCAGATGCTCGTAGACCCCCTTTTGTTGGGCAAGACCGCTCTCCAAACGAGCAGCCATGCGCAGCAGAGGACGGGGACCTCGATGTTTGAGGATATGCAAACACCGGTCGAGCATCTGAGGAGGAAAACGCATGCCCGCTTTCTCTAAGGCTTCCAGCAGTTTGGTGATGTGTTCGGCCGCATGCGGAAAATCCAGAATACGCAGCGCATCAGGTCGATGCCTCTCCGTGAAGGTTTGCAACCAATCCGCCCCATCCATGACAGCACACACCTGCTTTGCCTCCGCCACCTTGCGCCGTCGCATCTCCACTTCTGCCAGATCGGTAAAGGTCGAGGCATCCGCTAACTGCGAAAAATACGAGAGATGACCAACATGAATCTCTGTCTCTCCCTCGGCGTTGAGCTTCTCTTGTGGCTCACCAATGGCCACTGTGCGCGTTTCTACCCATTGTTTCTTGACCAGAGAAACCATTGCGCCATCAGAACTAAAAACACAACGTTGCAGAGGTTCCTCATCTTCTGACTCAGACTTACCATCAGCCTCGACTTCTGCCGTTTGCGCGGCTTCCATCCAACTCCCGACCTGCTCGGTGAGTCGGCGGACCGTTTCCTCGTGGGTCTGCACAGAGAGAAGCGCGTCCATCATCTCGGCTACTTTGTCGAAGGGCATGAAGCAGGCCAAATGCACTAGATGTTCCTGTTGGCGTGGGGCGAGATTGCTTGGGAGTAACCCTAATTCTTCATCGAGGGGGAAAAAGACCTTCTCCACATTTGGGGCACGTTCCATACATTCTGCTCAGCGTCACACTTTGCCCTCCATTTCCGTGTAAGGTCCGCTTTTGTTTGCCTCGCGCCTGCAAGGGAGTTGCGCACTTGGGACACACCGCGGCTTCGTGCTTCAACCCTCTTCCCCACTCTCGGCTCGGACTTTCCTCTACTGCACCTTCTATGAGTCTTGCTTCCAATTGCATCATCCGCTTATGAACCTCATCTTCGATCTGCACATACGTCGCTCTAGGATTGGCTCGTCGCCACTCTTTGATATCCGCCAGGATCTCTACACTCATTTTCCGCAGGGCTTCTTCATCCATCTGGTTTCTCCTTTCTCGTGCACCGATGGATCTATCTTACCACCTTCCTTCTGCTTGGACATCCCAGTTGCAAAAATCTGTGGGGCACCCCGCACTGACAGGCCATACTGACTCAGAGGATGGTCAACAAATCCTGGCAGTCGCCCGTGGCGGTATCCTCCTCTTGTCTGAACAAGTTTGGCGGTGATATGATTCGTCCAGTGATACGTGCAGAGAACGTTCCATCAGTTCTCACAACTTTCGTTGCGCTCCTTATCTGCCGCTGAAGCGGCGCACGGGTAAAAATGTCGTGACCCCAACCCTGCCTGGCCTCAATCGTAATGCTTACTGAGTGCCCACATCACCGCGAATGGTGCCTTCGGCTGCCGCAAGATCAGGATAGGAGCATGATTCTCAAAGGCCACACAAGCATCGCAGGAAGTCCTCGCGACCAGCGTCACCGAGCTGAACCACCGTGCGGCGTCTTGGGGAGCAATATTGATCGTGATGACGACCTGGCCGGTACACCCTTGCGGTCCCCAGATATAGAAGGCGTTGTGTCCGCTGATCGGCGGGGGCAGATGATAGCGCCCACCGAATTGCACGAGCGCACCAGCCTCGCCGTAATTGGCGGTAGCGATGCAAGCAACCCGCTGTTCATCCCTTGGCAGGCCGTGATACACCCGAGCAATCAACGCGACCTGTTCCTCCCAGCCAAAGCGATCCGCCAGGGCTTGCGGCAAGCCGTAGCTATCGCCTGCCTCCTGCTGCGACCCTGCGTTGCCACTCTTGCCATAAACATGCCCATACACAGCGGGGGACAACACCGGCATCACCGCAGGGGCCAGCAGCACGCCACTGATGGCCAGCACCACGGGATAGGCCGCGACCCATCTGCGCCAGCGCACCCGCCATTCACCCAACAGCACCGCCCCACCAGCATACAACGGCGGGTAGGCTGGCGCCAGAAAATAGGATTTCCCCTGAATCGCGATGAAGAGAACGAAGAGGATGAGATACGCCCACCCGAAGACCCGATAGCGCGCACCGCGTGCGGAGAAGAAGTACCACAGTCCTGCCCCCCACAAGAGCACCGAGAGGGGATTCATGCCGAGGAGTTGGTTGGTCAGGAAATCAAGCGGCGTCCCACCGGTGCTATGATTTTGGGAATAGCCCGCCCAATACTGGAACGATGCCCAACCATTGGCGGCATTCCAGATCAGGAATGGCAGGAAGAGAGCGAAGGCGATCAGGCCCCCAAACGCCGTCCAGCGGGTGAACAGCAGGCGGCGTTGTGGGGTCAGAAGCAATCCGACGATCAGTGCGAACCCCCAGAAGAGGATGGTCTCCTTCGTCAATAATCCCAGGCCAGCCACCAGGCCGAACGCGAGCCAGCGCTGGGGATGTTCATCGCGCAGCAGGACGATGAGGATCGTGGCGGAAAGCTGCCACCAGAATGCATCGAAGACATCATAGCTGTAGATTGAGCCGTTTGCCAGCAGGACGAGGGCCGTCGCCGATCCCAGGGCAGCGAGTCCCTGGACCCACCTCGTGCCGCCGAGGAGCCGGGCCATCAGTCCTGTCAGGATGATCGTCCCGGCACAGACCAGGGCCGAGATCACATGGATGGCCCATAAGGCATTGCCGGTGAGCAAACGGGGAATCAGCGTGATCCAGGGAACCAGCGGCGGGACATCCACATAGCCAAAGGCGGGATGCTGGCTCATGGCCAGCACATAGAGTTCATCCCGGAAATACCCGTAATTGTCGCCGACCAGGACATGGGCCAGGAACGAGATGAAGGCTACGATCAGCACGGCGGGAGCGAGGTCGGCGCGGCGATAAAGGTTGGTGATGCCGGCGCGCAGTGATGAAGCAGCGGGCATGGCAACCACTTTTGACGATTTTGAAACGCCTCGAAGCCGGAGTCCCATGAGGAAAAGATCCTTTCGCGAAAAAAACATCAAGCAACTGCTCTCCGCAGCAGCAGATACGAGACCAGCAGGTAGAACGCTGTCAATGGAAGCAGCCAGAGGGCCAGCTCAAACGCCGTAAACTGGCTGAACCAATGGAAAAACGCTCCCCACCAGCGCAAATACGTCCAGACAAGCGAAAAGATGCTCATAAGCAGAAAGACGATGAGGAAAAAAATCAACGTCCCGGTTCTGCCAATGCGCCGGTAGATGCTGCCGATGACGAACCCGAGAAAATACATGTTCGCCGTGACCACAAAGGAGATGCAGAGCTGCTCGATGAGCGAGCCGTCATTGAGATACGGCTCGTGAAAATAATGCAGTTCCACGCCCAATCCTCCCGTCACGCTCTCGAGAAGCGAGCAGAGCAACAGGAGAACCGCTGCGACTGCGCTTACCGCGACCGCCATTCCAGTCGTGCCCAGAACGTAATCGGTTCTGCGCACGCTGAAGCCGAGGGCAAAAGGGAAGGTATCATTCAAGGTAACAATCCCCACAATAAACATGAACACACAGATGGTGACGAGTCCACCGCCACCGGCATAGACCGGCGTTTTTCCTCCAAGGAGCCGAATCATGAGAACAACGATCAGAGTCATGAGGAACTGGATCAACATACCCCAGGACCAGAAGAACCAGACCAATTTACCTCTGGTGTGCATTTTCACCACAGTGCGGACAGCATTCATACAACCTCCAGTGCCTTTCTGTGAGACGCCGTGCTCGTCAGGTGGATAATCAACTGCTGCAAAGAGACGGGCGTCAACTCTAAGCCCAGCGCTGCCGCCTGCCTGCGCTCGCCCGCGTCCGCGTCCCCCAGAAGCGTCGCTGAGACCAGCGAGCCAAATTGCTCGCCGCCGAGAAGCCGCTTGCCAGCGGTAAAAGTCGCGACCTGGGACGCGGAGCCTGTGACCGTAAAGGCGCGCGAGCGCAGGGCTTCGGCCTCCTCATCGATGATCAGCCGGCCTTGGTCAAGCACCAGCACCTGCTCCAGGAGCCGGCTGACCTCGTCAATCAGATGGGTAGAGACCATGATCGTGCGTGGATGCTCGCCGTAATCATCGATCAGGCGCTCATAGAACAGGCTCCGGGCCACCACATCCAGGCCCAACGGCTCGTCGAAGATCGTCAACGGCGCGCGTGAAGCCAGGCCAACCACGATCCCCACGGCGGAGAGCGTCCCTCGGGACAAGGTCTTCATCTTCCGCGTCAACGGCAGTTGAAAATCCTTGCTCAACGCGCTGGCATAGTCCGCGTCCCAACGCGGAAAAAACGACGCGGACAGGTCCAGAACATCGCCCACCCGCCAGCGTTTGGGATACTTCTGGTTCTCCTTCATAAAGCAGATCTGGCTCAGGACGCGACGGTTCTCATACGGCTGCTCGCCAAAGACGAGCAGTGTCCCGCCAGTCGCGAAAAGCTGCGCGGTCAGCAGGCGCAGGAGCGTGGTCTTGCCTGAACCATTTCGCCCCAGCAGCCCGTAGATCTTGCCGGCTTCGAGAGAAAAGCTGATGCTATCGATAGCGGTGAGATCGCCAAATCGTTTTGTCAGGTATTCCACCTCGACAATCGTGCTCATGGCACTTTCACTCCCTTCTGAATCATCGCGATCACCTGCTCCTCCTCAATCCCCAGCCTTGTCGCCTCGCGCACCATCGCCACCACATAGTGCTCAAAGAACAGCTCCCGGCGCTTCTCCATCAAGCGTTCGCGTGAGCCCGTCGCGACAAACATGCCCACGCCCCGCTTCTTGTACAAAATGCCCTGATCCACCAGCAGATTCACCCCCTTGGCCGCGGTGGCCGGGTTGATCTGGTAGAGGGCGGCAAACTGATTGGTCGAAGGCACTTGCTCCTCCTCCGCCAGCCTGCCAGCGAGGATATCCTCTTCGATCCGCTCGGCAATCTGCACAAAGATCCGGCGATTCTCGTCGATTAAGTACTCCATTGCTTCATCACTTATCTGGTTCGTTACTCCTATAACTAACTATAGTGCAAAAGATGGCCATTGTCAAGAGGTCTTTCCCCTGGTCTTTCGGCTCAATCTTTGCAGAAAACTGAGCTTGGGAAAGTCTTTCGTTCACCCATTCGCGCAATAGATGGTATTGAGAAGAGGAGCGTGTCATGGCCTTTGAACACAAGCATTGGAGCAAGATCATATGCACGAGGTTCATTGGGATCACTATCCACTTGTTGCCTCGACTCCTTTAGACTAGGAGGAGATCCAGGCAAAAAGAGGTTTAGCACCGAACGCCATAGAAGCATATGGGCGAGGGCGTAAATTTGGGAATTCCATGGGCGACATCAGGATAATTCTACGGGTGGCTCTCACCTCGAAAAGAGAGCAAGTCGCTCACAGAATTATCGAAAATTTGCCCATGGCCCACATTTCGCAGTCTCAAGAAGAGATTTCGTAGATTTTTTCATAGGGCGGTCCGAGCAAAGCCAAGATCAGGCGATGCATGGGCTGCAAGCGTAAGATGAGCGACTGCGTATCGGATGCCGAGCGGATATGCAGGAGTTCGATCCCCTCAAAACACTGAAAGATCCATCGCAGGGTGGGACGAGTCGTCGGTCGGTTGAGCTGATCAGGGATGGTTTGCTCCGTTTCGGCCAGACGGGTGCGCAGCCGATGTTCAGCCAGTGCATCAGCTTCACAGGCAAAACGCTGGTTGGACAAGTGCCAGAGCTTTTGTTTCCAGCTGTGCTCGGCTTTCTCCACCTGCCGTTTGAGGGTGGCCTGGGCACGCGCTTCTCCTTGCCGGGTGCGCACGACCACCCAGCGCTCCTGTCCTTGCGGCAGCGACATCGTTCGGGTGAACCAATGCGTCTGTCCATCTTCGGAGTCGTGCCACTCTGTGCTCTCGGATGCCGTTTCCATGACGGCTTTGGCTTCTGTGCTCGTTTCGGGAACCCGACTGATCCAGCGGATCTTGGCCTCATTGAAGCGGCGCATGTTCACCTCGCTGTAGACCCCGCTATCGGCCACGAAGAAGCTCGGATCGCTGGCTGGAGTGCACAACTGCTCGTGCAGCGCTTCCACCGCCGAGGCCAACGTCACTTTGTCACTGCTGTTGCCATCCAGGGGTCGCAAGAACAGCGGCACATCTCCCTCTTGCGTTGTGGCAAGCGCCAGCATCCACTGCTTCAGGTCTTCTCGATGATCCCGGGAGTATCCGTAGGTGATGCCGATCACACGCGCCTCGCTCTCCTCCTGCTCGCCTGTTGCGTAGGCCCCACTCACGGAAAACGAGGTCGTATCCACATGCACATGGCGCGCGCTCACCTCAAAGAACTTGCGTGCCTGGGTGGCAATGCCTGCGAACAACTGCGTGGGATCCTGCGCGTACAGCCAATCCAGCGTTCGATCCAGACAATCATCGTTGAGGTCCGCTGCCTCTATTCCTGCACCGAGCAGATGCTCTATTGGTTTATTGGCAAAGAACTGCGGTACCAGGTACAAACGCCGATTACTGAAGCCAAGCCCATTCAAAATCATCGCCACGGTGGCTGTTCCCATGCTGACCTGGTGGTTGGTTTCACCCGCCAGTCCATCCAAGTAGGCCGCCAGTCCAATCTCCTCACACACGCCTGTCACCAACCCCAGGTGATCCAGGCGTTCGTTCACATAGCTTTCGGGAATCTGCATCCCTACTTTCACTCCTTCGTGCCTTTACCCCCATGCTAACAAAAATTCGCACTTCCGTCGAGATCTCCTGCGAAATGTGGGCCATGGAATTCCCAAATTTACAAAAAGGCCTGGTAGCCACATGTTTCTTAGCGTACACTTTTCACTTTTCGATACGATGACCCCCACGGGATGCGCACCAACTCGTTGCGCATCCCGTGGGCCAAGAGAGATCGCTTGGTGGTTCTGTTTGCCAATGAATAGGCTCACCCAAAAACAATAAGAACACCTTCAGATCCTACGAGAGGCTGACAATGAACTCAGCGAGAGCTACCACCTCGCCCAAACCTTCTTTCGCTTGATCAGAGACCGATCTTCCTCCCAGCTGACATCGTGGATGGAAAGTGCATTGCAGGGCAAGGCCCCCGAGTTGAGAAGCTTTGCCAGAGGACTCAGACGAGATGAAGCAGCCGTTCGTGCAGGCTTGGATTTCCCCTGGTCTCAGGGGCAGACCGAAGGCCAGATCACGCGCCTCAAGCTGATCAAGAGGCAGGGATATGGCAGGGCCAAGTTTGACCTGCTCCGTCAGCGGATTCTGCATGCTGCCTAGCCACTTTGAGGACGAACCAGGCTGGTGATGCACCTTCATTGAAGGCAAAGAGGAGGGCATGAAAGAAAAGTATCTCTGCTGTTCCGACGCTTAGAGATAGCTACAATCCTCGCCAAATTCGGTGAGGGGAAACCCATGAGCCTGTTTCGCCCTCGCAATCCTCTGAAAGAATTCTTGATCACGCCAAGTGCGGGAGAGCCCCAACATCCCCGCTAAGGGTCCATGAGCCTAATGGGAACTCCTCGTTTCCCGCTAAGCCTTGAGTGAGTGGTCCTCCTTTCCCATCAGAGGGGTATTGTTGACGTGCTGTTTGGGTGTATAGTAAGAACAAAACAAAATTGGAGAACTTCTCACCATGCCTCGATATGACAAGATCCCTACGTACCTGAATCCAGAGCAACGTCTCGCCTTCACACAGATCCCCTCTGATCTCTCGAATCGTGATATTGCCCGGTATTACACCTTTACTCAGAAGGAACTCGACCTTATCAATCGTCGTGGAAGCCCTTCGACACCATCGAGCCGTCCCGGTTCGCGCCGTAGAACGGGTGCTCAGGTCCTCGTAGAACTGCGAGCGATCGGAGGCGACGCCTGCGAGGATCTCGTCGAATGCCTTGATCGGGAGCCCGCCGGGATTCGCATCGGTCTTCAGCATGAGCGGCGGGATCGCGCTCACGAGCACGGCCTTGGCGACGCGCACCGTGCCGTGGCGGCCGATGTAGCGTGTCACTTCGCCGCCACCGGTCGAGTGCCCCACGAGGACGATGTCGTGCAAGCCGAGCTCTTCGATCAGCTCCGCGAGGTTGTCCGCGTACGTGTCCAGGTTGTTGCCGTTCCACGGCTGGCGCGAGCGGCCGCGGCCGCGCCGATCGTGGGCGATCGCGCGGAAGCCGTTGGAGCCGAAGAAGTCAGGAGCATCACACTCCGGCGGAGTGTGATCGAAGATGTGCCACTTCCAGGACCGCGCTGGCGAATGCGTCTGGAGACTCCTGGGGAAGGTTGTGACCCGCATTGGGCACCTGGTGGTGCACGCGGGGCCCAGTGAAGTGACGGGCAGACGTGCTACCGTCAGTTGCCGGGAAGTTGCCATCTGCCAAGCCGTCCAAGGTGACAGCCGGGACCGTGATGGCCGGCTGCGCAGCAAGCTTCTTCTCGATCTGGTCGTAGGGAGGGTAGCTGGGTGCGAGTCCAAGGCGATGACGGTAGGAGTAAAGTACTACCTCGACGTAGTCGGGATTGTCGAAGGCCACCGCGGCGCGTTCCAACGTTGCGTCATCGAAGTGCCAGTTCGGAGAGTTTCGCGTCCAGATCACCTTCGCGATTTCGCGCCTGTTCGCGGTGAGACCGGCTCGGCCACGCTCGGTCAGGAAGTAGTAGAAGTACCAGAAGCCGGCTTCGAGGTCGGGTCGGATCGGGATCATGGCGAGGCTTACGTCCTGGATGAGGTAGCTGTTGACCGAGACGATGCCGGCACACCGTTCTGGCCACAGCGCGGCGGCGACGCAGGCTGCGCGCCCGCCCCAGTCATAGCCGGCGAAGATGGCGCGCGGGATGTCGAGCGCATCCAGCAGAGCGATCACGTCGGTGCCGATGGATGCTTGCTGTCCCGAGCGCGGGGTGGCGCTGTCCAGGAAGCGGGTGGGTCCATGCCCGCGGAGGTAGGGGGCGATGACACGATGGCCCGCCTCTACCAGGCGGGGGATCACGTCGACGTAGCTATGGATGTCGTACGGGAACCCGTGCAGGAGAAGCGCGACCTCGCCGTCGCTTGGACCAGCTTCGAAGTACGCAACCTCGAGCGCATCAGTGCGGACGTATTGCAGGGGTTCGAGCCGTGACAAAGCTCTGGTCACCACGGCACCTGGGTTCTCGCTTCTCATCGTTCCTTCCTCGTCTCTTTCCATGGATAGTCGAGCAATGCCCGGTCACGAATCGAGGCCATGTCGAGTTCGCATGTGGTCATCGTTTTCTCCTCGTGTCGCGTGCCGACTGGTCGATCCGGCGACCGGACCGGTCGCTCGACGCTGCTCGGCCGCCCTGGCCACGCGGACGTTCGTCGCCGCGACCCACCGGTGACCGGACGATCTAGCGACGTCAGTCGCGCGTCATGCCCGTGTCCAGCGTCGCCGGAGGGCGGGGCAGGCCGTCAACCGGTGAAGGTCGCCAGCGGCTGCCCCACTTCGACGATGTAGGTGGAGAGTATCTGCCCCGTCTCGGGACCAACGTCCAGCGCGTTGTGAGGCGTGCGGGGCGGCATGAGGAAGGGGTCACCGGCGTGCAGGGTGAGGGTGGGCTGCCCCTGGATCATTATCTCCACCGTCCCGGCGAGGATGTACCCAACCTCCTCACCCGGATGCATGTGCCAGCCCGACTCGACGCCGGCTGGGATCTCGATGAGCACCTGCACGATCTCCCGTCCGGGAATCGAGGATGCGCTGTGCTGGAGCTCGGTGCGCTTGAGCTTCCCCGCGAGCGCGTCGATCGGCTGCTGCGAGTTCGTCATGGGGTTGGACGACATGGTTGGACCTCCTGATTGATTGAGTTCACGAGTGGTCAGTGCTAAGAACGAGTGTCAAAGGTATGCACTACCCTTCTTTAATTTGAAGGACGCGCACGCCTCGCATATCCAGCAAGTAGCGTCCCCTGGCATGCACGATGCGGATGAGCACATTGTCGCACCTGGGACAGCCTACGATCGTCCCCATCCCGTGCATGTAGGCGGCGGTCGCACCAATGACATTGGTGGTGCTGCAGCCCGTGCAGGTGACCTGGGCGAGCGTCATTTCAAAGGGGAAGATCTCTTGTAGCATGCCCGCGGCAGCGTTGCCATCCAGTTTATTCTCCATCATGCTTCTCCTGTCGGTCCAAAGCGTTCCGTCTTGATGCGTCCTGGTTCATGTCCCAGTTCCACGAGACTTGCCGCGGCCGTTTCGACGAATGGGGTGGGTCCGCAGATAAACATCTGCGGGCGCTGATCGACTGGCCACGCCACCTCACGCAGCATCTGGAGATCGATACGGCGGGAATAGCCCGTCCAGCCGGGCGGCTGCGCACGGGTCAGCGTCTGCACCACCTCCAGCATCGTGCTGCTCTTCATCAGCTGGTCGAGTTCGTCACGGTAGATCACGTCCTCAAGGGAGCGCGACGAGTAGAGCAAACGGGTCGCAACAGTGCTGCCCGCGGCGGCCCGGTGGCGCAGCATTGCCATCAAGGGCACGATGCCCGACCCCCGGCGACCAGCAGGAGCGGGCCGCCCATCTGCACCTCCCAGACGAAGTAGCCCCCGATCGGGCCGCGCAGTTCCAGTTTATCGCCGATGCGCAGTTCCTCGGTGAGGTACGGTGAGACCTCCCCGTCATCGAGCCGTTCGACGGTGAGCGTCACGCGCGGTGCCTCCTCCGGTGGCGACCCAAGCGAATAGCTGCGCTCCGCCTGGTAGCCGTCTTCAGCCGTGAGTCGCACGTCCACGTGCTGCCCCGCTCGATGCCCGATCCAGTTGGGGAGAGAAAGCCGGATGCTCTTGGTCCGCGCCGTTTCTGCCTGGATGGAAAGCACTTCACCCAGTTGCCAGGTCAGTCGCCCTGGTAGCGTTCTTCTTTCCATGGATCTCCGTGATTGTGGTAGCCAAGCGACTCCCAGAAGCCTGGTTCATCCTGATCGATCAAGCGCAGGCCCCGCACCCACTTGGCACTCTTCCAAAAGTAAAGGTGGGGCACCAGTAATCGTGCCGGGCCACCATGTTGCGGCGAGAGCGGCTGGCCCTCATAGGTGTCGACTACCCAGGCCTTGCCACCCAGCACCTCTTCCAGGGGCAGGTTGGTAGTATAGCCCCCATCAGAGAAGGCGAGCACGTAACTAGCGTCGTACTCGACCTGCGCGAGCAGAGTGTCGAGGGAGACGCCTTCCCAGTGCGTGTCTAGTTTCGACCACTTGGTCTCACAGTGGATGTCTTTGGTGATAGTCTCGCGTGGGAGAGCATGAAACTCGTCCCAGCTCCAGCGTTTTGGTTGATCGACCTCCCCGACAATGGAAAAATCCCAGTTCGCGAGTGGTGTATGCGGTGTTGGCCCTGCCGAAAGCACGGGAAAGCCACGCTCGAGATATTGTCCCGGCGGGAGTCTTCCGCTGAGCTCACTCTGCTGGCGACGACCGCGAAACCCTTGTGAGAAGAAACCTTCACTCATGTCTTCACCTCCTGTTCTTTTGTCGCTTTTCTCCTGCTGTTCACCATAATATCATGTGCAGACGTTTCTCTCTCCAATTGGGAGATGAATCGAGGCCACCGCCAGGGCGCGGTGATCGGGTGAATAGCCTCTGCCGTGGATCAGCCGAACGTGAACGCAAAAGCCTCCACGCCCGAATCGAGAAACTCGATCTCGAACTGTCGATCAGCGATGGGCTTCGGTTGTCGGATCAGCTGATACAGCCGCTGTTCGGTAACCGTGCCGTTGCCTTGGTCGTCAACGTCAATTCCGTGAGCAGCGCCCGGCGGCTGTCCATCGATGAGCACGCGAAATCGCACGGAAGTTCCTCGCGCTGCCGGTCCCATGACGAGATGAAGATCGCGGGCGTGAAAGCGGTACGCGATCCGCCCGTTGGCCTTGTTCAGCACAGTGGCCTGTTTCCCCACCGTCCAATCACCCGAAAGGGCCCAATGATTGAGTCTCAACCGCGCGGGGGCAGCATAGACGCGACGCTTGTCCAATACCGCACCGCCGGGAGACGCAAAGTTCTCGGTGCGCTCATAGCCGACATAGTTTTCCGGAGACTTCAAGCTGCCCCAATCGGCGGCAGCTTCAGCACCACGGGCATCGACCGAAACCAGTTCATGACCGATGCCGCCGATTCCGGCCTCGGCCAGCAATTGTTGAATGATCATTTCCGACTGTTCGTATTCGCCCTCGCCGAATTGATGATGTCGAATATGCCCTTGCGCATCGACGAAATAGAGGGCCGGCCAATACTGGTTCTTGAAAGCACGCCATATCGCATGGTCGTTATCGATCGCGATCGGATAGTCGACCCTCATGTCCTTGGCGGCTCGGCGAACGTTATCGATGTTTTTCTCGAATGCGAACTCAGGCGAGTGCACGCCGATCACCACCAATCCTTGATCCTTGTATTTCTCGGCCCACGCGCGGACATAGGGAAGTGTGCGCAGCCAATTGATGCAGGTATAGGTCCAGAAGTCGATGAGGACGACTTTTCCGCGCAGGCCGGCTGCCGTCAATGGCTGCGAATTGAGCCACTCGGTCGCGCTGCCGAGAGAAGGCAACTCACCTTCAATGGGTAATTGAACTGCTGCGCGCGTCATCTGCTGCACCACGCTTTTGTCCTCGGCCAAGGTCTCGATCGGAGCCTCGCTTGCGCGGGCGTGTCTCGCGGCGAGCAAGAGCTTGTTTGCTTTCATGATGAATGCCTTTCATATGCTTGGATGTGTCGGCAATGTGCGTATGCACTATTCAGGACGCCGGCATCGATCTGCTTCAGCGGGCCGAAGGACGTGTTCGTCCCAGGCTTCATCGCGGTCGCATCTGCCGGTTTTGTCTTGTTGGACATGTGTCTCTCTCCACTTGGGAGAGAGCCAGCCCGATCAACACGGGTAGACCATCTCCACGACAGGTTCCGGCTTAGACCAGATTGATCGCGACATCGATGGTGCCGCGTGTGGCCTGGGAATACCGGCACAGCGTGTGCCGGTATTCCCACCTCTCTCCAACTAGCGCAGTGATCGGAACGCTGCGCGGATCTCGGCAGCGAACAGTTCCGGCTCTTCCCAGGCGGCGAAGTGACCGCCCTTGTTGACCTCGTTGAAGTAGATGAGGTTGTGATACGCACGCTCGGCCCAGCTTCGTGGCGCACGATAGATCTCGCCGGGAAAGATCGTCACGGCAGCAGGAATGGAGATGTCCACCGCGCGGAAGTTGTTGGCGTTGTTCTCCCAGTAGAGCCGCGCGGAAGAGGTCTCGGTGTTGGTGAGCCAGTAGAGCGTGATGTCGTCGAGCATCTCATCTTTCGTGAGTGCCCGCTCGGGCTCGCCACCGCTATAGGTCCAGTCGGCGAACTTGTCATAGAACCAGGCCGCCAGGCCGGCAGGCGAATCCGCCAGGCTGTAGCCCAGGGTTTGCGGGCGCGTCACCATCATGCCCGCATAGCCAGAGCCCTTCGTGTAGAGGGCATTCATTTGCTCGAAGGCGGCCTTCTCAGCGGCGGACAGCCCGGACGGCGCCGGATCGCCATCCTGGAGCGCCTTCGCGACCTCCGGTGGCACGGTCGCGGGCATATTGACGTGGATGCCCAGCAGGCCCGGCGGTGCCTGACGCGCCATCACGTCCGAGACGACCGAGCCCCAATCGCCACCCTGCGACACGTAGTGCGTGTATCCCAGACGCCGCATCAGCTCGTCCCAGGCGCGCGCCATGCGGTCGGGATTCCAGCCCGTGCCCTGCGGCTTGCCCGAAAAGCCATACCCAGGCATCGAGGGGATGACGAGATCGAAGGCGTCCTCCGCGCTCCTCCATGGGCCGTGGGATCGGTGAGCGGGCCAATGACCTTCAGCAGTTCGAGGATGGAGCCCGGCCAGCCATGGGTGATGATCAGTGGCAGGGCATTGGGATGACGAGAGCGGACGTGCAGGAAGTGAATGTCGAGCCCGTCGATCTCCGTCAGAAACTGCGGCAAGGCATTCAGCTGCGCCTCCACCTTGCGCCAGTCGTAGTCGGTGCCCCAGTAGCGGACGAGTTCCTGGATCTTGGCGAGCTGGGCGCCCTGGGATCGATCAGTGACCGTCTCGCGGTCGGGCCAGCGTGTGGCCAACACGCGCCGGCGCAGGTCAACGAGTGCCTCTTCCGGCACGTTGATGCGGAAGGGGCGGACTGCGAAGCTGGTCGGTGTCGTTTGGTGGGTTTGGGTTTCCATAAGAGTTCTCCTTTGTGTTGGTGCATTTCAGATTGGTCGTTCGTCGAAAGCGACGTAACTTCGGGTTAGGGATTCGGCAGGCCGAGGAACGGGAACTCGGCCAGGAGGTCGTCGTGCGGCTTGAGGCCGTCGGAGGTGACCTTTCCGTGGGTCAGCCAGGCAAAGCGGACGCTGTAGACGTCGTCGGTGGGGATGCGGCCGTTGGGATAGGTGGCCGGCTGGGCGCGGTTGTAGCGCAGGATGTCGGGCAGCACCAGCATGGCTGCCGCCTTGGCCTCCTCGGGCGGGTAGCCGCTTGTCTTGCAGGAGTTTCGACCACGGCTGCAGGTAGTTCGCCACGTCGTCGGCCGGATGCCGGGCGTTGTACTCGTCTTTAGCATCGTCGGGGTTGATGAACGGGTTTATCGTCGGATGCCCGCCACGGTCCACCTGCATGAGCATGCCGTCGCGGCGCACGCTGATCGTGGCCCACACGCCGATCACCGGGTCGGCGCCGAGCATGTCGTTGGGCACCTCGAGCGCTATGGAGAGTATGTTCTTGCCGGCGAACGTGTCTTGCCCGGTCCACTGGAATCCGTGCAGGGCGCCTTCCGCGTCGGCAAAGAACGGATCGCTGCGCACACCGATGAACAGCCGGCACGGGCCGGCCTGGACGGGCTGCGCGGTGGCATCGAAGCCGACAGGCGTGGAGGCGATGAGCACATCGCCGGCTGGCTCGGGCTGGCGGGCCTGGCTGCCGGTGGCGTAGTAGGCGGTGCCGGTCTGCGTGCCGTTCTCAAGCTCGGAGAACACGAACGTGAACGCGGCGTCGGCGTACGCGTCGCCGTTATTGTCGATGTTGATCCGGTAGACCGCGTCAGGGTGGAAATCCGGGCCGGTCATGAACGGGTTGGCGTCGATGATCAGCCCGTCTTGTCAGGGTTGTCTGACGACTTGAATACGAAGAGGTCGGTGAAGTCCAGGCGCGCGTCGTCGCCGGGGAATTTGAGATTGGCAGCGCTAAAGTGGTTAGACATTGTAGCTCCTTTTCTGGGATCGGGCCTAGCGTAGCGCTAGACCCTGAGTATGAGCGGGACCCCGTTGGACGACACAGAACACCTCGCACGATCCCCGGCCGATATCACCGGCCAGGGTTCGCTGCCGCGCGCCTGATGGGGCCCAGTTTCGTGTCAGGCGGCCCAAAGTCAGGCCATGAACTTCAGCAGGGCGCTGTTGACCTGGTCGGAGTGGGTCCAGGCGATGGCGTGCGGGCCGCCGTCGATGACCACCATCTGCAAGTCGCTGATCAGGCCGGGCAGCCGTTCGCCAGTCTTGGGGTAGGGCAGGACGTGGTCGTCATCGCCCTGGATGACCAGCATCGGCACGTCGATCTTCGGCAGGTCGGCGCGGAAGTCGGTCTCCCACGTCGGGACGCAGGCCACCGCGGCGGTGGCCGAGGCGGCCGCGGCGAGGTTCCAACTGGCCTGGTAGGCCTGGTCGCTGACCAGCGTGCCGCGGAACTTGTCGATGTTGTAGAAGTTGTCCAGGAACCCCTTCATCCACGCCGGGGCGTCCTGCCTGGCGGCCTGCATGAACCCATCGAACAAGCTCGCCGGCAGGCCCTCCGGGTTGTCGGGCGTCTGCAGCAGGAACGGCGGGATCGGGGATACCAGCACCCCCCTGGCGACCCGCGCCGACCCGAACTGGCCCAGGTAGCGGGTCACCTCGCCGGTACCCATCGAGTGACCGACCAGGGTGATGTCGCGCAGGTCCAGGGTTTTCAGGAGCGTGTGGAGGTCGTTGGCGAAGGTGTCGTAGTCATATCCGGTTGTCGGCTGGCTGGACTTGCCAAACCCGCGCCGGTCGTAGGTGATCACCCGGTGACCATTCTCCAGCAGCACCAGGACCTGCTTATCCCAGGCACGGCCACTGAGTGGGTAGCCATGGATCAGGACTACAGGCCGTCCCGAGCCGTGGTCTTCGTAGTACAGGTCGATCGAGCCCGAGTTCTCCTGGCCGACCTTGATGTAAGGCATAGCTTCCTCCTTTGTTTTGATGAATTTCAGATTTGTCGTTTGACGGGGAAGTCCCCCTTCAGGCGAACCTATCCATCAAACGACATGATGTCGAAGTCTAGTAACCGTCGACATCGACGACAGCTTGGGCAAAGGCCTGCGGAGCTTCTTGAGGCACATTGTGACCGATGCCCTTGAAGATGCGGTGCGAATATTTGCCCGAGAATTGCCTGGCATAGGCTGTTCCGTCCGCGGCCGCACCATCGAAATCACTCGCAATGGTGATCGTGGGCACAGCGATAACGGGAGCTTCGGCAAGTCGTTTTTCCAGATCGTCGTATTGTGGCTCGCCTTGAGCCAGGCTCAGCCGCCAGCGGTAGTTATGGATCACGATGCTGACGTGATCCGGGTTATCGAAGGCCGCTGCGGTGCGATCGAACGTAGCATCATCGAAGTCCCATTTCGGCGAGGCGATTTTCCAGATGAGCTTTGCAAAATCGTGCCGGTTTGCGTCGTAGCCGGCCCGGCCGCGTTCTGTCGCAAAATAATACTGGTACCACCATCCCATATTCCGCCTTTGGCGGCAACGGCTGTTCGCGCTCAGGCCTTGAGATTGGTAATCAGGTAACCACTCACGGAGACGAGGGCCTTGCAGCGCTCCGGCCAGAGCGCCGCGATGATGTCGGCCGTCCGCGCTCCCCAATCATAACCGCCGAGGATCGCCTTCTCGATCTTGAGAGCATCCATCAGAGCGATGATATCGAGAGCGACCACCGACTGCTGGGCATTCCGGAACGTTTCGCTTGAAAGAAAGCGCGTCGTGCCAAAGCCGCGCAGATACGGGACGATCACCCTGTAGCCCGCCTTCGCCAGCAAAGGCGCAACGTCGACATAGCTGTGAATGTCGTAAGGCCAGCCGTGCAGAAGAATGGCCGCCGGACCATCGGCGGGGCCGGTTTCAGCGTACCCGACATTCAGGACGCCGGCATCGATCTGCTTCAGCGAGCCGAAGGACGTGTTCGTCCCGTTACTCATCATACTTTTCACCTTTCTTAATAAGACTTCTCGCTGCATTATGACTCACGGTTCGCTCATTTTCGAGGCAGTTCATACGAATTGCCCCGCTATGAGGGGGTGTCTCGAGCGGAGATGGGAACGATTGCTCTACCGACACTTTCTTCTGCGCGATCAATGAGATACTTTGTCCAAGCTACTTTAATACTAACCAGGGAGTGTTAAGAAAAGCGTTAAAAAGAACGTTAATAAAACCTCACGGTTCGCTCATTTTCTCGGCTTCTCGACGTTTTTCGCTCATAAAGGGGGAAAACAATTCATTTTATGCCCGAGAAAATGAGCGAACCGTGAGTTATGACTGTTCAGCGCAGATCAGTTCGATGGTTTACGACAGAGAATGGTCAAAAAACGACGACACCGAGTTATCCACGTTGACAGTAAATTGAGGGCACTTCGTAACTCGAAAAGCCCCCCCATCGCTCCAACGAGTATAGAGTTTGAAGCGTGGAAAGGCATCCCTAGAACACTCTATTTTCGCAGCTCGTAAAAAAAGCGTGTTCTGCTTGCTCCTCACATATGCATAGTGCAAATACACTATGCATTTCACGCACCGAACATGCCGCTGCTTACCCTACTTTTTTGAGTTAGGCAATGCCCTCAGTAAATTGACTTAAAGAGCGAAAAAAGCGAGCGGGACCGGTCTGTTCACCACCGGCTGCATCTCGTCCTCTCTGGTACTAGTATGATGCGGAAGCTTCATGAAAGCGCAATGAGCAGCGCAATGAACATCATAGGTAGTGGCCTGAAATGCCGACCCCACCTGAACGAGAACGCGCTTGGCAGGAATGTAAAGTATCGGTATATCAGAAGCGCACTTTACGGTCGCTCCTGCCCCGCTCCTAATGAACGGTATGAATTTTAATACGCAGACTTACTCGCGCGGGGGAAAAGAACCGATTTGCTGGAAGACCTCCAAGAGATGAGCGGCGTTGTGGGTCTCGACAAGCTTTCCCTCGACAAGCTTTCCATTCGCCAGTCGATAGATGCTGATGCCTGACAGCGTTACTCGTTTCCCTGTTGGCCTGTAAGTGTGAAACTGACCAAAAGATACGTTGTACCATATAACTGAGACTGAGCTTAGGTGTGAAGCCCCTCTAGAGGCTCTTGTACGCCACTTGAAGACGTTCACCTCGTTACAAGGAATACCGAAGCCTCGTGAGATGCGTGACTTCAGACAAAGCCTTCGGGGAGGAGAGAAAAGCCTGCTTTAAGGCGCAGGAAAGAAGAAAAAGGGCAAACTCAGCCTCAGTTATATGGTACACAGTACTTTTCCGTCAGAATCGCACTGACAGGACTATCCAAATGTAGACGCGCCAGCACCAGAAGGGGAACAGATGCGAAAGGAGTCATGACTGCTGAACCAAGCAACGCCAGCACAGAGAGGATATTGAGCCTGCTCTTGCAAGGCGAACACACCCGCGAGGACATCTCGACACGCATTGCTGTATACCATCGAGATGGCTCCCCGGAGTCGCAACGCCGCATGCTGGATCGGGACCTGACGACAATGGAGCGAGCAGGTATCTGTGTTTCCCACAAGAATGGACGCTACTGGGTGTCACTTTCGCAATTTGAGCGAACAGCACGCCGTCGATCCTTCGAGCTAATGCACCCTACGGCACTGGACAAGGGCTTGTTGCTGTGGATACCGAGGCAGCCGAGGCCCCGAGCATAGAAAATATGATCTGAAGGAGTTCATCTATGACCGAAGAACGAGCACCCTACGACGTTGAGTCTGCGAAAGAAAGCCATGAACACCTGTACCGTGTAGCGGCTGGGAACAAGACAATCGTTCGGTTTTGCGAGCGATGTGGGCGAACCTGGCTCGTCACAGAGCTTCGTGATATCCTCCACCATGGCCATTTTGTCTACACCTGGTCAGAAGTACTAGAAGAGGCAGAGGCGCACAAGAAACTGATGGAGGCAAATGAACCTCTACCGAGAGCATAGAAATACGAACTGAAGGCCTGGCCAGTCTTTAGCACAAATCGTGAGAGACGGCTATGCTTTGAGCATAGAGAGGAATGTTGTGCGTGGGCACTCTTGCCAGACTCGCAATCAACCAAGAGCACCCACTGACCAGCGAAGACCCACTGGCTGAGTGTGATTTTATCACACATCAACCAGGGTGTCTCTCATCAGCGAAAGGAGACATCCCTTGACCGACAGATTTATCCTGAAGATCGACCCACCGCAGCCTTGCCAAGGCCTCTATCCAAACGAGGCAGGAGACGAAGTACGCTGTACCCTGCTCACTGGTATGGCTGAGGCATCTTGGGGCGAGAATGCCGGAGGTTACGCGCCTGAGCTTTCAGTGGACCCGTACTACTGGCGCCATCTCTGGATCGGCTTTCCAGATCCGACGCCTGAAGAACTCGAGCTCGAGCACTTGTGCATGACCAATTTCGTCGTCAATCACTTTGGCGGCAAGGGTACAGCCCAGGTATTAGGTCCCTGTCCGACGGACAGCATTCTACCACCCTATGAACCGTGGGAGGATGATGATATATCGACGAGGCCTACTATGCCACCTATCGTGACGAGCATGGCCAGGAGCGGCATGTGTGTGCTGTCTACCTCGTGTGGGAGAACTGTTGGGAACTGTTCGAGTTTGCCTAAAGTCGCGTGGAATGCACACAGAAGAGAGTAGTACCGGACTTTTCATGTTGCCCTGCTCGGCTCCCCATAGGCGGTTGCCCCTATTTGGCAAGGAGGTTAACATGGATCAGCGAATTGGAACACTGCTAGGCAACTACTGGATTGTAGAAGTCATCCTCTTCGATAGGGACGGCAGGGCCTTGCTTGCCGATTTCGGTCTTGCGAAAGTAAAACGAACGGTCAGTGCAAGCGATGTCAGCAGCGCGGCTAGCTTGGTGGGACTTGGAACCCCTCCCTACATGGCCCCAGAACAGTTTAAGGGCAAAGGAGAGCCGCTGCCACAAAGTGATCAGTATGCCTTGGGGTGTATCGCCTATGAGCTGCTCACCGGGCAATTACCATTTACTGCCGACAATATAGGCGCTTACGGATTCCAGCACCTGTATAAACCCCCCGAGCCTCTGCGTCTTCACCATCCCATGCTTCCCCCGCGCATCGAGCAAGCGGTGCTCACTGCCCTGGCTAAGGATCCAGCCGAACACTATGCCAATGTAGAGGCATTTCTGGTGGCGCTTGATATCCATTAGCCTGCTCCAACACAGGCCGATCTTACATCAGAGGCAACGGTGGTGGCACGTAGTACCGGAATGAGCGGGTCTGACGACCCTACGCTCGTCAAGCAGCCGGAGCAAACACTGACAGAGGGTAGGATTCTGACAGAGCGGTCTCCACATCGTCTGGTGTCGTCCTCCCAACTGTCTGCTCATATGCTCCCATGGGCAACTGTCCCTCTACAATCGACCCCAATCCCAACCACTCCTCGTTCCGCATCTCCTTCTTTCCAGACAATCGAGTCCGCACGACACACTCCTTCCTCAGATACATCAGCAGGGGTTGCTCCCACAAGACAGATTCCCTCGTTATGGAAGCGAGTTCAGGCCCTTGTAGTAGGCGCATCTGCGCTCACTGTCGCCAAGCGGCTCTTTCTTTTGGCTGCGCTCATCGATTTGCTGCTACTGCTCGGCGGTCTTTGGCTTGGTCTTGGTCCTCTTGCTCTGATTGGCACCATTCTGGCGATCGGCATTTGCGTCTGCGGACTGGCACTCAACTTTTTTACGGAGCCGTGGATCTGGATCGTGGTGTTTCTCCTCCTCAGTCCGCTATCGGGCGCATTATATACGCTCGCAGTCAATGTCACCCAGGCCGATCGCGGTATTATGAACTGGCATACGTTCTGTGCTTATCTCCTGCTTACCCCGGCGGCAGGAATCCTGTATGGCCTGTTCGGATCCACCAAACAGCGCGACGAATTTATGGCTCCCTCCTTTACCAAGAAGCTGACGCTGACGGTCTGGTTCCTGGGTGTGGGAATCTTCGTGGTCGGCTTCGGCGCACCGATGCTTATCTACGTTGGTCTGGCCTGGGCGCTTGCCAGTGGGATTCTGTCAGTCGCTCAAATCATCCGGCTCAAGCAATGGGAGTGGTTGGGAACCATGGTTATCGGCTCCGCAATGGTGCTGGGAATCCCTGTCTTGGTGTGGGGATTTGCCTACGGAGTCTTTTGGGCCGACAGCCGAAGACGAGCAACACTGATCTCGGAAACAAGACAGCTATAAATGTGTAAATGTGATCGCTCCACGGCGGCAAATTGGTACAATTCAATGGCGTAATGCAGGGAACTTTTTGGGAAAGGGACAATGGCTTCATAAGCCTGGCAAGTTCTTTGAGTAGCCAACGAGAAGAGGTAAGCGGGCGACTACTACGTCACGGCATTGTACCAATTTGCCGCCGTGGAGCGATCACATTTACACTCTTCTCAGCACTCTTGCTCTTCCTTTTTCGGCTGAAGCATTCAGATCAGTGTGTTGTGGGTGGTAAATGACCCGAAAAGTGAGCAGCTTTTGCCCTGAAAGGTGAGCACTTGACTCCAATCATGAGCTGGTAGTTGGGCGCAAGGGTTGCACACTTTTGCGCTCAAGGCTCGAACGTTGCGGCCAAGGCTCGAACAAGCAAACGATGATTTCCTGCTCATTTGGGTTGATGAGTACAATGGAATATAGATGAATGCGTATTTATCTTACTCACGTTCCATTGTACATAGGAGTAGGGATCAATGGAAATCCGGCAGATCTCATCCTTCGCACGCCCCGCAACGTCAGGTCTTGATGTCTTCAAGATTGCCGGGCGTTCGATCTCGGGTTTCCTTCCCAGCTTCAAAACCGGCGATAACCGGCAGATACGCATCCCTTTCACCACACACGTAGAAGAACAACTCGCGATATTTCTCGAATATCACCCGCATGTTCGTACCTACCAGCGAGGTGATGCCAGCCCTGCTTTTGTGAATGCTTACCATCTTTTCACCCCGCTTCCTACGCCCTACCGTATCGCATACCTCTACGAGGGAAAAGCTCATGATTACCTCCCCGACTTCGTGGGAACGCTGAGTGACGGCGGCCTGCTCATCGCGGAAGCGGGGCGTGAAGAAGAAAAAAGTCGGGGGAGAGCGCTGCTCAAAGCCGAAGCCGCTCGTCGGCTTGCGCAACTCAAAGGAGGCGTGTACTGGATTGGGACAGACGCCCATCTTTCCAATCGCCATCATCAAAACTGGCTCTACCTGCATGCGCGTCGGCGCACCTTCCCTATCTATCAGGCGATTGCTGAAACCCTTCTTGCTCATTGGCCCTACGGTGATATCCACACCGTACATGAGTTGGTCCAGCGCTTTGGCAGGAACTTCTCTGAAGCCGAAGTCGAAGCGGCGGTCTGGAAGCTGGTCGGAGATGCTGCGGCAGAAGGCAGGCTGTTGGTTGACCTCTCTGAGGTAGAACTTTCACAGGAGACACCGCTGGCCTTTCTTGATCCCCATGCACCTCCTATCCTTCCTGATTCGCTTCCTTCCTCATTAGAAGCCGCTGATCCTGATCCCTTGCCTCGAGATGAGAAAGAGGAAGATGAGGTGCTTGATTTGCGTGATGGCATTCCTGGGCCTACCTTTGACGCATCCGTGCTCGCGAATGTGGAGCAGCAGGCGCTCTTTCATCGCAATCTGGCAGCAGTTCAGGCAGTGCTGGCTGGACGGGGGACCCGTGGCGTTGCAGCAGCGTATGGGATGGCACCGTCTACCCTCTCTCGCCTGGTACGTCGTGTCAAAGAACTGGGACAGATCGCCTGTGTGCCCTACGCGACCTATCGCCGGGAGAGTGTCTTGCGCAGAGAGTTTCAGCAGCTCATTCGCAAGCTCTACACCCATCCCCTGCGGCCCAGCGTGATGGCGGTGTGTGAGGATGAACAACTGGCACAACAGGCCCGCGAACTCAGTGAACGCGAGGGGAAAGTTGTCTCTCCTCCTACCTATCGCCAGGTCTATGACTTCATCAAGGAAATCGAGAAGGGAGGCTTCTGTCGTCGAAGCCCGCTCTGGCCTCAAACACCTTCCACATGAACGCATGTCACCGCAGTCCTTCGTGCTCTCCATTGCGTTCCCGGCTCTGGTTTGTCAGGTCGATGAGCATACGATGGATCTGCTAGTGGTGACCCCCGATGGCATCGTCATTACGCGCCGCGTGCATGCAGCCGTGCTCATCTGTGTGAAAACGGCAGCGATCCTGGGAGCTGTCCTGGCCTTAGACAGTCTCAAAGAAGAGGACTACATGCGGCTGGTCAAAATGAGCCTGGAGCCCAAGGATGATGTCGTCCGACGCTACGAGTGCAAGCATCCCTGGCCGTGTTCTGGCAAACCTGCTGTCATTTTTCATGACCGGGGCAAGATTTTCACCTCAGAACGTGCTACCCAGGTGCTGGTGGATCGCCTGGGCATTGTGACGGAGCAAGCCCCTTCCTACGCACCAGCAGCAAAGGGAACTGTTGAAGCCGTCTTTACCTGGGTCACGCGCAAATTTACCCACCGTCTTCCAGGCACGACGAAATCCACCCCGACAGATCGTGGCACCTACGATAGCGCCCGTGAGGCGGAAAAAGCTGGCATCACGCTCGACGTGTTAGAAAAGCTCTTCATCCAGGCGATTGTGGATGGCTACCTCCAAGAATGGGATTCCCTGCGGCGCAGCAAGCGGATCACGCTGTGGCAACAGAGCGTAGAAGCGCGAGGTGTCCCTCGCTACCTTGGCTCTCCGGACGATCTCAAACTCTTGCTGATGAAGGCAGTCAATCGCAGGAATCCTGTCACCGGACGCTATGCCATTTCCCCTCATCACGGGCTGTCGTTTTTGGGGTACCGCTATGTGAGTCCGGGGCTCCTGGATCGGCTGCGGGGCAAGGAGATCGACATTTACTTTGACAGAAGGGATATTTCGGTCATTTATCTGTTCCTGGAAGGGGAACTGGTCGGCGAAGCGTACTGCACCGAATTCATGGGGCGTCGTGTGAGTATCTGGGAAGCGCAAGCCGAACGCCGAGCAAGTGCCACTCAGGCAAAGGAAGCCAACGACGGGAGCCGTGAGAATCGACAACGCATGGAGCCGAGAAGCCCGCAAAGGCTCGCGTGCACAGGCCCTAGAAACCAAGCGATTGGAGCAACAACGCCATTTGGATCAGCAGCGCGGAGAAATTCATCCTGATCATGTTCAAGATGCCCTGTACATCCTGGCAAATGCGCCAAAAGAAGCTCCTCCAGAGCCTGGGACAGTGAAGAACCTTCTTGTCCCCGCTGTTCCTGACGATACCCCCATGCGTCAATCAGGAATGCGTTTGCCCATGCGAAAACGGGAGGTGCATCGTGACTGAGACCGCTGTATCCATCGGTTGTCCCCCATTTGTGATCCATGAGTATTTCCTTGAAACCGCTTTTGAACAGCGATTTCAAGGATTGTTACGCGATGCGTGGATGAATTGGTCCTGGCATGTCATCGCAGCGATTCCTGGGAGCGGGAAATCCCTGGGAATTGCCGACCTTGTTCAGCAATATGCCTCGTACAAAGAGAGCAAGAAGATCACCAAAATCCCCCTGCTTGCGATCCGTGCGCCAAAGAATGGAGGCAAAGAACAAGCGCTGGCAATGGCTTTCTCGACGGTCTTTGGCGTGGTTCCCAGTATGCCCTGGTATATCCGACGCTTCTGGCTGGTTGAGGCGGCTGCTCGTGCTGAGGTCGAGTGTCTCATCATTGATGATGCTCAAGATTTGAACCTGACTCATCTGGCTTTCCTCAAAGAATTGACCGACAATCTGGCAGCTCCTCCCCACAACCGGCAAGTCGGTTTGTGTCTGGTGACGGCGATCAGTGGCAACACGATCCCATTCAAAGAAGTCTTCACTCGTCCTGATACTCTGTGGCGGCAATTCCGTCGCCGCCTGGATACAACGCGGCCAGATCTCGCACCGTCCTCGGTCACACATTGGAGGAAACCTGTGATGTCCTGATGGCCTTTGAGGATCTCTATGGCAGTCAACTGCCAGAGGTGCAGTTGGGCCGCTGGGCCAAGCCCATCTTTAGCTGGCTTACCCATCCCACACTCGATCCTGATGGGACCAAGCGTGTGACGATGGATCATCTGACGCGGTTCGTGATACGTGCCTTGCACACAGCGCACGAGCAGGGAGCAAACGATGTGGACGCCGCACTGCTTGAAGCCACTGCTGATCTCATGATTTTGCGGCGCGATGAAATGACACGAATTGATGGCCTTCCATCGAGGTCGCCGTTACCGATCCAGGAGGTGGGGTGATGCCTCGTATCCATATCTCTGATCCGGCCTGGCAAACGACCTTTCCCCATCTGGTAGCTCCTCTCCGTAACGAGTGGCTCGCAGGCTTGTTGCTCCGTTGCGATGAGACGAACCTCTGGCGAAGTGGGACAACTGCCACCCATCTGCTGCGCGAAGTCTCGAAGGAACAGGTTGTCTCACTTGATTTGCTCAATTTGATCATCCCATCATCTTCATTGCCTCTTGAATTCCTGGCCCGGCTCCTGGCTCTTCAGACGCCAGCCATCATCGCAACAACGTATCTAAGAGAACTGACGCGCTTCTACGATACGCCACAGCCACATCCCATGCAATTGGCTTCCTCGTTGTCATTTCATATCTGTCCAGCGTGTGTCGCTTCCTCTCGGCTCCTGACGCGCACGCTGACGCTTCCACATATCACGATGTGTCCGCAGCATCAGCTCCGCCTCGTGAGCATCTGTCAATGTGGAGCATCGTTGCGTCTCTTTCAGAGACGAACACCGCCATTTCTCTGCTCAGCCTGTGGAGTAGATTGGGCTGAACTCCCACAGGTGCAGGCCGATCCAGAGCGCATGGAACTGGAACACCGCTTGCTGTCCTTCTACGAATTTTTCCTCACCAGAGGAACCCCAGAGCTTCTTGCCAGCGCGTTGCGGCTGATTTATGACAGTGTCGTAGAAAGAGGAGAGATCCGTGGTGCCCTCCTCGATGGAGAGACTCGCTATCCGCATGGTGCCCGCTCGTATCAGCAGACGACCTCGCTTGGACATCTGGTGTATTCGCTGGTCCAGCTCCATCTCTCGCCTTGTGATGTTCTGGTCTATGCAGGGCCACTTCCCTGGCGATCTGCTCAATGGCTCACCTTTCAATGTCCCGCGCCAATCTGTCCGTACATGACCATGATGCAGGAACGTGCTCATGTTTTGGATGAAGCAGAGGAGCACTCTCCGGGAGAAGAGTAATCACTTGTTGCTTGTTCGAGCCTTGGCCGCAACGTTCGAGCCTTGAGCGCAAAAGTGTGCAACCCTTGCGCCCAACTACCACGATCAATCCAGAAGTCGCACGGGTGGAACCGCTTCTGGAGCAGGACCCTCGAAGTGAAAGATGAAAATCTGTGCTACCTCTTTTCTTCTGAAAAATGTCCTATTGCATGAAAAGAAGCCGGACATTGGAAATGGTGTCGAACATTCAGCGCAAAAAATTTGCCCTGAATGTTCGACACAGGGGCTCTCAGCCCAGTATTTTCGTTCGATCCTTCAGGTCATTTACCAGATGTAAATGTTTAGATTTCGAGGCTCTTCCGCACTTGTAGTGCTAGCTTGCAACCTCTCTGTGAGCGCTCCTCAGAAGAAAAAGAGCAAGATAGAAGAAGTTTTGTCCCCTCCTACGTGCTATGATGATCACGCCACCACTTATGGTAGCACATCATTAGAAGCAAGGAGCAGACACACATGACGGAACAAACACTCCCACTCATTACGTGCTACAAAGGCTGGGAGACCTACCAGCAAAGCCTGGTCGAAATCATCGCGCCGCTTTCATCCGAACAACTTGCATTGCCTGTCGCGCCACATCACTGGTCGATCGGGATGGTAGCCCAACATATGGTTGCCGACCGGGTCTGGTGGTTCCAGGTGTGGATGGGCGAGGGAAGTCCCGATCTTGCCCCCATCGCGCACTGGGACCCTGCGGATGAAGAGGAGCAGCCCGAGCTTGAGGCTGCTGAACTGGTTGCCGGGCTTGAGTCCACCTGGGGCATGATTGCCGACGCCCTTGCCCGCTGGACTCCCGCCGATCTTGGGCACGTTTTCCCAAGCCCTCCATCCTTGAGCGAAGAAGAGCAGAAAGTGTTTGGGGAACGGACGCGGCAGTGGATTATCTGGCATGTGCTCGAACATGAGATCCACCACGGAGGCGAGCTTTCCTTAGCTCTCGGCGGGTATGGTCTGGAGGGGATCTATGGCAACGCTTAACTGATCTGTTCAAGGGTTCAGGAAAAATACCAGGGAGCACGACAAGTGCGGGAGAGCCAAAATTAGGTATGGCATCAGAGCATGCCTGATCATTGTGCTGATCATTGTACAGATCATGCTCGCAACCCGAGCACGATCAGCGCAATGATGCACAAAATGATCAGGCATGCTCTTCTCTTCCCTCCCCCTCTTCAGGCATACTTCCCTCTATAAAGAAACCGCAACTATGCTTTAGCTAGGAAAAGAACACGCTCTTTTGGAAAGGACGCTTATTATGAATCCGCACACCCATGTTGAAGAACATCTCGAAATGGAAACCCAGGTACAGGCGACTAAAACGGAAACTGACATCCTTGCCCAATGCGTTTTACCGCTGAGGAAATCGTTGCCTTGCTCTGGCTGCGGCAGTGGTACCAAACGGGTGGCAGTGATCGCGTACAGATCGTGCGCCATCTGGAGTTCCTCAAACTCCTTGTGCTGAATGGCAAGATGGAGTTGTAAGCGAGGAACTGCGTGCCGGTATCGAACTGAGTACGCAGGCTATCACGGTCTAGGGGCAGGTGCTTCCCGCTCCTTCTCATGGTTGACTAGAGAACGGAGAAACTGGCAATGTCGGTCTTGTTATCAAACCTGGTGGCGCGAACACCAACGATTGAAGACTTCTACTCGATAGCTGAACTGGTGGCGGCCTGTGACAAAGCTGAACATGGGATCACGGATAGTTCTACGCAGGACCTGGCGTCTCGCTGGCAGCATTACAGCTTTCACCTGGAGAGCGATGCCTGGGTCATCGTCAACGGTCGAAAGCAGTTTGTCGGCTTCGCCTGCGTCTGGCATCGGGACCACGAGGAGTTCTACACGTTCATCTGCGTACATCCGCAGTACCGCAAGCGCGGCATCGGCACGCTGCTGCTGCGCATGGCGGAGCAGCAGCGCGCGAACTGATGCGTGATGCCTGTCCAGGCGCGCGCGTCAGCCTGCGAGGTGTGGTGAGCGCAAACAATGTCCAGGCGCGCGGCCTGTTCGAGCGCGAGGGCTACCGCTCGATTCGAGAGTTCTGGCGCGTCACGCTGGAACTGGTCGAATCGAGCGGTGACGGCGTCAGCCATGCTGGGAAGTTCGCCGTTGATTTAGATGTCGAATCTGGTCAACTGGTCGGAACCACTCCGCTCTATGATCGCGAAGGCATCTACAGTGTGTGGCAGTCCGTGACCTACGAGAAGGAACTGCGCCCGGCTGACGAAGAGTGCGATTGCCCCGATAACAGCGCCGAAATGCTGATCAGGGTCTGAGAATGATGGCCAGGGCGACCATCTACGGTGTAGGAAACCCATCTGCGCTTGGGGAAGTGGGATCCGTTGCTCCATTGAGGCACGCTACGCTGACAACATCGACTCGGTGCGAACGCTCGTGATCAGCAAAATAATGTGCATCATGATCAGTCCTGCCGTTCTTTCATATGACCCACAACCGGTATACTTCCCTCAGTGAAAGGCGTTAGCGAAAGGAGATCATCATGGAAACACTGCTCATCGTGGTTATGCACTTTATTGTACTCGACTTCGCGTCCTTCCGCTGGGGGTTCGACAGTAGAGAGAAGATTGACAGTCCCGAGTGGGAGCGACGAGCCACCTGGCATACTTCACAAGTATAAGCTCCAAATCACAGTAATTCAGTGACATGCCCAAAGCATTGCCTATTGAACTTATACATCGTAACAATTTTGCCATGCTTCTCGTACATGGTTTAGCTCTACTGATTGTCAACGAGAGACCGAGCAGCATTGTTCTGTCCCTCCTTACTTCTGCTGCTAGTCTCGATAGCTAGATATCTCTCTATCCGGATTTAAAGACGTCTTAGTGCAACTCAATGGTTTAATCATCTATAAAGACGAAAAGGAACTTTGTGTATGGCCAAGACAGTTGATACTCCTCCCTTTACCTCGATCGTCGCGCTTCAATGGTTCCTCACCCCTCTCGTTGTGGGCATACTGATCGATGTGATCATGCGCCGTGCCCGGCGCAAACAGTGGACCCGGAGCAAGCTGGCACTCTTCCTGGCTCTCACCGCCTTGCTGAGTGGAGCGCTGCCGGTCGTGTTCATCGCTCCCCTCTTTCCCGTAGCGCTGGTAGTGCGATTAGGGATAGCTGCCTACCTGGCCTCAGTACTCCTGGGGTTGGTAGGGACCTACCTGGGCACCCATTTCGGTCGGAACGTAGGCGAGTCGATCGACTCCCTGGAAAGGTAAAAAAAGATGGCCAAGCCATTTAATTTCTGCTGCTCAAAGTCGGAGTGGTTGCTCTGCTTGCCGTAGGAGGAGAGATCATCTACTCAATCGCCGCAACCACACACGGAAGCACACCGGCTTGTGTCGTGCAGGTGCAAGCTGGCCCGAATCCGCTCACGGTCAGCCTCTATACGTATCCTGCCCACGCAAGCTACGCGCTCCCCTTTGCGATTGCCCCTCAGCAGTCACTACGCAGCAAACTGACCTATACTGTCACCTCGATCCCCGATCCATCAGATGTGCCTGCGACCCCGGTGCGAGCAAGTCTCAGTCCAGATCCGAACGTGCCGGGTGGCGTGCAGGGAGCCGCAGAGATCACGGTCCAGGGAACGTGGGCCCTGGATATCGTCGTCACCGGGAGCGCCGGGCAGGGAGAGGCACTTGTCCCCATCACAGCCACCACACCGCCCGCGATCCCCACCTGGCTGGGGTGGGTAATTGGAGGTATCCTGCTCTATGGACTGCTCGTCTTCTTGCTCGTGCAACGAGGTCGCAAAGCAAGACAGGAACAGACGGCGGCAGTCGCGTGATGGGACCCTGTCACAATGCTCAAAACAAGACGCAAGTAGTACAACAGGAGACTCTCCAAATGCGGAGTGTCTCCAATTCTGGAGGAAGAAAGATGATCTCAACAACGCCCTCTATCATCGAGCCCTGGCTCCTGTTGAGTTTCTTTCAAGGAAAGGCAGCACTCCGCCTCTTTGCCTTTGCCGTGCCGGTTGTGACCAACGGTATGTACTTCCTGGGCCTCTTCGCCATCAAAGGGATCGCCTGGTCGGTGCATCTCTGGGTGGGGTCTTTCATTATGTCTGGGATTGGCGGTCTCCTGCTCAGCTACCTGCTCGTTTCCCCACAGGAGCCTACAGAGCAAAAGGTGCCATAAGTGATATCCAATGCTATTGGCACGATTGAGTGATGTTGTTCTCAAGAAAGGATGGATACATGACAACGATCAGCGCAACGCCGCAACGACTCTATCTCATGCAGTTATCGACCGCGACCATACCATTAGCGGCAGGCCGAACGCTGCCGATGGTTTGCGTTTGCTATCTCGTGGAGACCAGCGATGGCAAGCATATCCTGATTGATAGCGGACTCCCTGCGGACTACACGCCACCACCGGGGACGCCGCCAGCCGAGCAGGAAAAAAATGTGCTTGAGCAGCTCGCCGATCTTGGTCTGCGTCCTGATGATATCGATCTCCTCATCTGTACCCATTTCGACGTGGACCATGCGGGCTATCACGATGCCTTTCCGCAGGCAGAACACATTGTCCAGCGCAAACACTATGCACTGGCACGCAGCGGTCATCCCCGCTTTGCCCCCGCACGTGCTCACTGGGATCATCCGGCGCTGCGGTACCGGCTGATCGAGGGAGATGTCGAACTCCTGCCCGGACTCTGGCTGATCGAGACCAGTGGGCATACACCTGGACATCAGTCGGTGCTGGTGCGCCTGCCGCAGACCGGGAAGGTTTTGCTGACGATCGACGCGGTCATGATGCAGCGCCTTTTCACCCCTGATCGTCAAACCTGGCCAAACGATGACAACGAGGAGCAATTGCGCGCCAGTACACGCAAGCTCCTGGATCTGGTCGAGCGTGAACAGGTGACACTGGTCATCTTTGGCCATGATGGTCTGCAGTGGCAAACGCTCAAGACAGCGCCAGCCTATTACGAGTGAGACACCGGCCACCAGCAGAGCATTCTTAGTGCCTATCCCAATAACCCGGCAGCGCGGAAAGCAATCAAGCCACAGGCAAAGTGGAGAAACGCCAGGTAATGCTGCGGTTTCTTATCCCAACGAACAAGCAGACGGCGAAAGCGGTTCATCCACGCATGGACCCGTTCGACCACGAAGCTTCGGGCGAAGGCCGTCGGCTTCCATCTTGATAGCCTTGGCCTCTTCTCCTCGTGTCCGAAAAGGGGCAGTAAAGCCACATTCGTGAAGCATGTCGCGCACCTCCTGGTAGTCGTATCATTACGCCAGGCACATCCCATGGGGATGCGCCTCGGTTGGCGTCTTCTCGCTCGATACTGATGCTCTCGATCGTCGGGCGCAGCAGTTTCATGTCGTGACGAGCGGGCTCCTTCAATCATTCTACCGATTGGCACTCCATGTCCTTCGGTCAGCACGGTCCGTTTCATACCGCTCTTGCCACGATCAGTCGGATTGGGGCCGGTTTTTTCGCCGCCCAGTGGGGCGGTTCTCCATCGCCCCGTCCATCGAGAGCCAATCCCGGTCGATTCCACACAGCCCATCAAACTGCTCGACACCTGCTTGCCACAGTTTGAGAAAGACTCCCGCTTTCACCCATTCCTGCAAGCGATCATGTACCGTCGAATGCACGCATACCTCGGTCTGATTGAGGGCTTGCGTACTCCCAACCTGTTCGCAAGACAGAAAAGATCGCGTCCGCACACTGTCGATCAGAGACTCGTGGACGCCCACCACCAAAGCGATGTGTGTTCACATACACAGGGAGCAGTGGGTGCAATACCGCGCCAGCCGCTCATCGGAGATCCGCTATCCTGTCGTGGTGCGGTTGTTCGGTGTCCGCAGTCTGTTGTCGTTGTTGCATTTCTTTTCGCTCATACCCCTTCTGGTATCTCGTTTTGTAACGCAGAGAAGAGTGCAACTTCTTGTGTGATAGCTGAGCCGTTTTGAATTGGCCGCCCCGGTTAAACGAACTCCAAAGAACGAATTTCAATGAAGGTCGGTGGACAAACGCCGACCAAACTGCGCCAGGATCAGGTGATCCCAACGCCGATGAGCAAACGCCGCTTACCGAACGCCGGTGGACTTGCCGCCGTTGCGCTGGAACCACTTCAGGTGAGGTTGAGAGGCTCGTACGCTCAACCTGGCGCTCCTTCATGCGATAGCTGCGCCCATTGATCGGATCACCTCCGCATGGTGCAAGAGCCGGTCCAGAAGGGCCGTTGCCAGTACCTCGTCTCCCAGCAGGTTTCCCCATTGGGCAAAGCTGGTATTCGAGGTCAGAATGATCGAGCCGTGCTCGTAGCGCGCTGTGACCAGTTCGAAAAAGTGACGTGCTTGCTCAGACGACAATTTCGTGTAGCCTACTTCGTCGATCACCAATAAACTGGGCGCGATGTAGCGGCGCAGGCGCTGACGCAGTAAGCCCGGATGAGAAGCGCTCTCTAGCGCCTGCGCCAACTCAGCCAGGTCGTAAACAGCACCGAATGTCCGGCGTCCAGCGCCCGGTCCGCCAATGCCAGGCTGAGATGGTTTTCTCCGTGCCCGGAGGGCCAAGGTAGATCTCGTTCGTGCATTTCGCACGGAGGAGAGATCCGCCAGCTCCCCGCAGTCTCCGCTGGGAGAGCGTCGGTTGGAAGGAGAAATCAAAAGCATCTAACGTCTTTTTGCTGGGGAAGCGTGCGGCCTTGAGCCGTCGAGCAGTGGCCTTTTGCTCACGCCCCGCTAGCTCTGCGGCCAAAGCCCGCTCCAGCAATGTTTCGTAGGTCCATTGTTCGCGTCTAGCCAGGTCCTATACCTGGGGAGAGCTACCTCCAAGTGGTCAAGTTCAGCTTTTTGTACGCTCCCTTCATGCTGATACCCCCTGCAGGTTTCTACTCCACTATACTGGTCATACTCCTGTAAGGGACGGCTTGCACATCAGGTGCCGTCTGTAGATGGCCCATGGCGTTGGCGTCCGTCGAGTCGCCGAGACCGAAGCCACCGTTGTCCACTGTTCAGCATGAGGAACGCTTTCTTGGAACGGGGGCGTTTGGCAATCTCAAAGACCTGTTTGCCCTGCGACCAGACCGACAGTACCCCTTTTCGCTCGCGCACCTGTACCTGTTTGCCCGCCAGTTCGAGCTGGCCAGGCAGTCCATACAAGACGCCATCGTCAGAGACATACCCATCCCACGTCACTTTGCGCTCTTCGGTGGCGAAGCGCTCCCAAGCAAAGGCGGCAGGCAAGGCAGAAGTTTCTCCTCAGCGAGACGATCCACCGGGCGGACGTGGGTGGTGCGATGTACACGGGAATTAATGCGTTCGCACCACGCGTGTGCTTGACGATTGAGGTCGTCGAGATCCGTGAAGGTGATTCCACCCCATAAGCTCTTCTTCACATGACTGACGCTGCGCTCTACTTTGCCTTTCGTCTGTGGCGTGTACGGCTTGCAGACGCGCGCGGCTACCGCGATCGAAACCATGAAATCGGCAAAACGAGCATTCCAACGCCGTTTGTTCTCTTCCATCTCCAATAGCACGCTCTTCATCCGATCGGTGAGCGCAACCTTCGTCAGACCACCAAAGTACTCAAACGCCTCCATCAAGCAGCGGATGAGGGTGGGGGTATCGCACCGCTTCACAAAGGTCACGAAGCGCATGCGAGAATAGCCAAGAATAGCGACAAAGCCGTAGAATTTATGGGCTTTTCCCTCATGCTCGTAGACAAATTCTCCCCAGTCGAATTGGACTTGCTCCCCTGGCTTGGTCTCATACCGCTGGACCGGCGCATGCCCGGCGACTGCAGGCCGCAGGGGATGGACATATTCTTTCAGGATACTGATCCCTCCGGTGTAGCCCAGCTTTTGCAAGCGTTCGAAGAGGACCTCACAATTGGTGCAATGGTCTTCCATGACCCACTTGTTGATCTGCTCTTTAAACGGATCAAGCTTCTAGGGCCGAGGTGGACGTGGTTTCGGGATCACCGCTTCCGGGTGCTTCAGATATTTGCGTACCGTCGTGCGTGAGATGTTCAACTCCTGAGCTATCTCCTGCACCATCTTCCCCTGTGCATGGAAATCTTGTATCGTATTCACTGTCTGACTCCTAAGCATGGCTGTTCTCCTGGGGATTTAGTTTTGATATCCTCCAGCTTACAGCCTTCTTGGGGTTGGTCAATTCCACCCCGGCCCAACTCTACACCTCAAGCTGAGCCTTGCGTAGGCGTCAGCCCGCGGGAGAGGCAGGACTATGGCCAGGTTCTGGAAGAACCAGAGCCTGGCACAGAAGAAAAAGAGAGAGGATGAGCACGCTTTGCTCCTCGCTCAGCCTTGCTCGTGGGCCTGTTGCAGTGGCCTTGGGGGAGTCACGTATACTGCTCTTAGCGCCCACGCGCCACGTGTGAAGACCACGAGTGCCGTCAGAGTGGCAAGCACCATCCCGACGAACGTGACTATTAGCACGATCTGCGTCCCTGGGAAGTACAGGTTGAGATGTGGGAAGAGATTCCACCAGGCAACGAGATCGGCCCCCTGAGCAATGCAGAGCAGAACCATGCTCACCGAAATGCTCAGGGCAAATACGAGGCTGATGACGTCACGCATGACTCTCCCACGTTTTGCCGTTCTTTGCCCTTCATCAGTATGAGAGAAGGTTCTCCCGCTAGAGGCCAGCAACGCTCCTACACATTCTCCAGCCAGAGCCACACAAGCAGCGGTAATAACGATCTCCCACCATTGAGAGTTCCACACCGCTTGCTGGAGCAGGAAGAGCACAACAAGAGAGAGCAGACGGAGCGAGTTTTGTACTGGCTTCCTTGTCATCTGGCGAAGTACCCAGCCTGCTAAAGTGGCCAGGAAGAACAAGTTGAGCGCTGGGAGCACATACCACAAGGAAACGAGACCGCCCTCCCACCAATGACTGAGGAGCAGAACTATGCTCACCGAAACGCTCAGGGCGAGCACGAGGCCGATGACGTCGCGTATGGCTCGCCCCCGTTTTGCCGTTCTTTGCCCTTCATTAGCATGAGAGACGGCTCTCCCGCTAGAGGCCAGCAACGCTTCCCCAACCAAAGTCACACAAGCGATCACCATCTGGGGGGCTAAAATGACCAGGAAGGGGCCAGAGAGACCACTTCTCATGAGTAGAAGAATCACCAAAATACTCAGGGCGAGCGTGAGGCCGATGACGTCGCGCTTGGCTCTTCCACGTTTTGCCGTTCTTTGCCCCTCATCAACATGATAGAAGATTTTACAGCCAGAGGCCAGCAAAGCTCCCCCACTTTCCACAACCAGAGCCACACAAGGAACGGCTATAACGAGCGTCCACCAGGGGCCAGTAGTGAGCACTTGCAGGAGCGGTATGAGAGCAATAAGAGAGAGCAGACGCAGCAAGTTCCGTCCTGGCTTCCTCTTCATCTGGGAGAGTACCCACACTACTAAAATAGCCAGGAAGACGAGGGATAAGATGAGTGCAAGCGTGCCCAGAATGCTCTCGATCGCGTTGGACACAGGATGAGAAAGCACCGTCACCTCTACACGCAGATGGCAGCGCGGATAGTAGTACCCGGGACTGCCGCATGGGGTGTCCGGTGAATTGCCCAGGTCCCACGTGTCGGCAAACCACAGGGAAATCGCGAGGCCAAAAGCGATACTAGCACTTCCCATCACCTTCCATGAAAGTTGCAGCCGCTTCCAGGGGTGAAGCTGCCGCAAGCCGCGATAGTATGAGTCCAGGCGGGCATCCAGCGCCCCAATGAGCAGGTCCAGCACCGTCCAGGGCGTGACCTCATAGTGTTCCAGCAGCGCGACCATTTCCGCTTCGTAGCGCTCACGCCAGGCGGGCGGATACAGGCGGAGCATCCAGATGACCAGGCGCATGATGATCTCCTTTCCTCGCAGCAAGAGAGGACGCCCTCCCGCCTTCGGCTTTTCTCTTTGACGGCTCGCCTCTGCGCTTTCTAAGGCGAGTATGCCCAGCGCCGTGAGACGATAGTGCCGGAGTGGACCCTCGGCATGAAGCCCTTCAATCAAGCCACGCTGCTCCAGGTAGGCCAGGACACGATACAAGGTGCCAGGCTCGATGGAGAAGCCCTCTGCCTGCTCTATAGCCTCTTGAAGCGCAATGACCTGTCTGGGCCCATATGCGAGACTGGCAAGGAGGAGATAAGCCGGTCGGGAGAGGCGTGCCTGAGTATAGTGCTGGTGCTGCATACGGTCCTCCTGTCTCTACTCGCCTGGAGCCAGCCGTTGTTGCCCAACGGAGACGACCCGATGTAACGTCTTGAGTTGCGCGCGCAGCGCGATTTCTCCCGCTCCTGTGATGCGGTAGGGGCGACGGCGGTCCTCCGCTTCCAACGGCTCAATCCAGCCGCGTCGCTCCAATCGAGCTAAGGCAGCATAAAGCGTGCCGGGTTCGAGCTTGGTTCCGCAGAACTGCAAGACATCTTCCATGATCGCGTAGCCATGCTTGGGGCCACTCGCCAGACTGGCCAGGATTAACAACGACGGGTCAGACAAGCGCCCCAGGTTGTCCTGTTTTTTATACATCGGAGAGATTCTCTTTCGCTCGTTCGCTTGACACTATACAGCATCACATAATATGTGAAGCGTACCACAGGTGAGGGAGAGTGTCAAGAACTCGCGTCTTTTTTTCACGCATCACATCTGAACGTATTGACGAAAGAGAGCATCAATGGAGGAAGAGCGTTGGTTGAATCAGGGTTTCGACGAGACATCGCGCAGTGAGAGGACAATGCGTCGAGCTTACGCATGAAGCATATCCAGTCAGAGGTTATTCGGATAGGCACTTAGAATGACAAGACATCAGAACACGGGGCCTATCCATCTCCTCGCTTTCCTATGCCAACTCTCTCTTCCAATCAGAAGCAAACCCGATTTGGCAAGGGAGAGAGGCGGCTACAAGAGGTTGAGAGTCCTGGCATGGATGATGGCCTGCGCGCGGCTCTGCACCCCAAGTTTGCCACAGAGGTTATAGACGTGCCGCTTCACCGTGTTCACACTCAGGACGAGACGGCGGGCGATCTCGCGGTTGGAGGCTCCCTCAAGCAGCAGTCGCAGCACCTCGCGCTCGCGCTCGGTGAGGGGTTCCAGAAGCACATTGGGGCGTGGAGAGGAGAGAGGAAGATCCGGGGCGTGCTGCTCACCAAAGGCGGAGAGCAGGGTAGCGACGTACCCTGGTACGCTGCTGCGTGCATACACGTGGCGCAGCAAGGCCAGTATTGGCGCACCCTCGTCGACGAAGAGCCGGATGTAGCCCTCCGGTTCGGCGAGCAGGAGGGCCCGTTCCAGGGTGGACAGGGCGCTCGCCCGGTCACTTTGTGCATCCTGGGCCAGCGCACGCACGATGAGGATTTCCAGCACGCTGCCCATGCGCGCTTTGGCCTCGGCATCCAGGAGCAGCCGATCCAACAGGCGCAGGGCATCCTGGAGGAAAGAACCCGACGGGTTGTTACGCGCCTGCGCGATACGTACCCGCGCCAGGGCCAGGTACGCTCCCTCACGGGGATACGGCAGGTCGTCATCCTCGGTGGACAGCCCACTGGCCTCCGCCCAATGAATAGCTGCCGCCACGTTGCTCTGTGCCAGTTCCAGCCGTGCCCGCACAGCGGCCTTCTGGGACATCAGGTGAGTAGCGAAGTGACGCTGCTCGGCCAATTGCACCAATCCGTCCAGGGTCGCGAGGGCGGCAGTGGTGTTGCCACGCGCCTGCAGCAGGCGGGCCAGAGCGGTGTAGCCGAGTACCGCCACAAAAGGCTCCACCGTCAGTGTCTCGTTGACCAGCGCCATGCCTTGCGTCAGGTGATGCTCAGCCGTATCCAGCGCGTTCCACTCGCGCAGCAGGTCTCCCAGGCCGAAATAGTAGGAGAGGCTACGGAAGATGGTTTGCAATATCTCCGGTCGTGGGACTACCTGCACCACCTGTGCATAGGTGGCAGCAGCCTGCCGCAGCTTGCCCTGCAGGATGTGCAGCCGTGCCAGCAGCGTAACGCCACTCACCGTTGCAAACGGGTTGTCCGAGGTGCGTATCAACGCAACCGCGGCTGCGACCTCGCTTTCGGTGGTGGGGGTCACATCCCCGCTCACCAGGTAGGCGCGGATTGTGGTTGCCAGAGTGCCTGCACGGGGGATCACCTCCACTTCCGGCAACAACTCGAGTGCCCGGTGTGCGAGGGAGACCGCGAGCGTGATATTACCAGAGAGATCGGCAATGCCCGCACGGGTGACGAGCACCCAGCCCAGGAGGATCCGTGCCTGCTCAGCAGGCATCTCCGCCTGGACACCCCGTTCGGCCTCCTGCAGGCGTACCTCGGCTGCTTCAAATTGATTGGTGAACATGAGCAATCGTGCGTAGTACACGCACAGGAAAGGACGTGTGCGCACCAGGGCCTCGGGCAGGGCGTTCATCCACCCGAGCACCGTGTAGAGCTGACCATGGGACACAACGGGGAGCACAATCGATTCGATCAAGCGGGCAGCGAGTTCGACATCGGGAACGGCGAGTGCGTGCTGCACCGCTTCGATCGGCAGATCATGCTGCTCGCACCAGACGCTGGCACGCTGATGCAATATGGGCGGCAACGTAGGCTCTGCCTGTTGCAGGTGGCTGCACAGCACCTCGGCAAACAAGTGGTGGTAGCGGTACCAGCCCCGCTCGTCGTCGAGGGGACCACAAACAGGTTCGCGCGATCGAGGGCTTCCAGCATGGCCTGACTCCCCTCATGACCCGTCACCGCATCGCAGAGTGGTCCGCTGAGGCGTTCCAGGATACAGGTGTGCAGCAGAAACGTCTGCACCGGAGCGGGCTGCCGCACGAGCACCTCTTCGCTCAGGTAGTCGAGCACAAAGCGATGAGTGCCGGTAAAGGCAGTTAGAAACGCGGAGACATCGGTTCTGCCCTGCAGCGAGAGGGCGGCGAGTTGTAGACCAGCAATCCAGCCCTCCGTGCGACGCTCGAGGGTAGCAATGGCCGAAGCCTCCAGGTCCAGCCCCATCACGGCCTGCAGAAACGCGCTCGCCTCGGCGGCTCCAAAGCGTAACTGGGCGGTACGTACCTCGGAGAGCTGTCCTTGTGCCCGCAGCCGGGCCAATGGTAATGGGGGGTCCGCACGGGTGGCCAGGATAAGGTGCAGCTGCGGGGGCAGGTGCTCCACGAGATACGCCATCCCGCGCTGAATAGACTCGCCGGTGATGACGTGGTAATCATCCAGCACGAAGGCGAAATCCCCTGCATCACAGTCCACGAGGTCATTCGTGAGCACGGCCAGCACGGTCTCTGGCGACGGGGGCTGCGGCGCGTGCAGCATCGTTAGCGCCGTTATCCCAATCTGTGCATCAAGTGTTTGCAGGGCGGCAATCAGGTAGGAGAGAAAGCGCGTGGGGTCATTGTCCTCCGGTTCTAACGAGAGCCAGGCGACAGGCATGCCGCTCTCCATGAACCATTGGGCAAGCAACGTCGTTTTGCCAAACCCGGCGGGGGCTGAGACGAGGGTGAGCGCACGCTCCGCTCCCCGCTGGAGTCGCTCGATCAAGTGAGAGCGGGGCACCAGGTGCGTTCGCGGACGCGGCACATGGAGCTTAGTTGCCAGCAGGGGATGGAGTGGGTGACGCTGCTGGGCAAGCACAGGATGCCGTACGGCATCCGTTTCATTGTCAGCACTTACCGCTGCCAGTGTGACGGGAGGTGGGAACTGGGCTGTGCTCTGAACACTCAGCATCCCTGCGATGTGCTCAAGCCGTGCCAGGGTGAGGTCAACAGTCTTTCCCAGATATTTTTTGGTGAGGTGCTCATCCGTTGTGAGGTAGGCAGACCAGTAGCGGTCACCACGCTGTTTAGCCTCCTTGCGTGCGGTATAGTGGCCACTCTTGCCTGAGAAGGCAAAGGAGGACACCCGGTCCAGCCAGGCAAACCATTCAGGACTCTCGGGGACAGTAGTAAGCATCCCTCGATTACGGGTCTCGTAGAGTTCGTAGGCCGCTGTCACGGACGACCAGGCCAGCGTATAGGCAGGGACTTTCGGCATCTAACATCCCTCGTGAGGTGATCTACTGCATGCCCCCCAACAGGTTCTTACCCAACAATGCTTCGTCGGCTCTAGTATACCTGTTGGGTAAGAACATTGCAAGTGCAGCACCTACCCAGAAGTCAGGAGCAATATCATTGTGAATCAGAAAGGCGCTTCTTCTTCGCTGAAGAACCTTTCGACGTCTTTCAGATTGGCCGTCCTGCGAGCCGGCGGAAGCGCAGTGAGGATCGTCCTGCCGTAGCCCTTCGTGTAGAGGCGAGTATCTAGAATAGCCATCACGCCACGGTCGTCGCGTGTGCGTAACAAGCGCCCTAATCCTTGTTTAAGGCGCAGAACCGTCTGTGGCAGCACATACGTTCCGAACCAATTTTCGCCGCGAGCCTTCATCTGTGCCACACGCGCCTCATGCACCGGGTCATCGGGTGGATCGAAGGGCAGCTTATCAATCACCACCAACGAAAGCGCCTCGCCGACGATATCGACACCTTCCCAGAAGCTCTTTAAGCCGAAGAGAATAGCTCCCTCTTCTTCGCGAAATTTGCGTGTCAACTCGATACGCGGAAGATCGCCCTGGCGCAATAAGGGAAAATCGAAGGCATGCCCAGGTGATTCCAGGAAGAGGTTATAGACTTCATCAAGCATGCGCTTGCTGGAGAAGAGCAGGAACGCACGCCCACGTGAAGCTTTGACCAGGCGCAGCATTTCGCGTGCAATAGCTTTCGTATAGTTGCCAGAACCAGCACCGTAGACAGGTTCTGGCAGGTCGCGTGGTAGGTAGAGCAAGGAATTGCTTTCATAATCGAAGGTTAGTGGCAGGATACTCTCTAACGTGTTGGGATAGTCGACGTGGTCAAGCCCGACACGGCGACGGAAGTAGGCGAAATTGGGGCCTTTGTCGTCTGGGTTGGCCGGATTGGGGCTGACCGTGGCCAAGGTTGCCGAGGTGCAGATCACATTGCCTTTGCTAAACAATTGCTCTTTCAGAAAAGTGGTCACGTCGAGTGGTGCGGCTGATGCCTCTAATTGACCACCACGCCGCCCAGGGACATTGATGCGTTCGACGTAGTAGACGAATTTGCCTGGATCAGCGACTGAGAAAGCTATGCGGATATTTTCCGCCAGGTTGTGTGTGCGTGCAAGTAACTTATCGTAGAGTTGGCCTTCTTTCTCCGGCAAATCTTTCGGCCGTTGGGCAAAGAGTTCATCAGCTAGCTTGGAAATAGTGGTGGAGAGGAGTAAGCCCTCTTCCAGTGGCGCTTGCAGATTGGCTCTGCCCTTGAAGCCAGGGTCGGCCACCTGTGCGAGGCGTTCCCATGCTCGCATCATCACCTGGTTTGCCTCATCTTGCAGGTTGGCAGGGGTATGCTCCTTGAGCATGCGTTGCGCCAGTAGTGTGCTGACCTGCAAGGGGCTCACGGTGACAGTGAAGCAGCGGGTTGCTTCTTCCTCCAGGTGGTGCGCCTCGTCTACTATGACGACATCTCGCTCCGGCAGTAGATGACCCTCTAAAACTGCGTCGAGGAGTAGAAGCGTGTGATTAACGACAATGATCTTGGCATGTTCGGCCCTGACGCGCATCTTACGGACGTAGCATTCTGAGTAAAAATCACATTTGCTCCATGCGCATTGATCGCTATCGGCGTTGACCCTGCTGCGCATATCGCCAGGGAGCGGAAAACCAAGCGTTTCAAAATCGCCGTTGAATGCTGACTCCTCATCCTTCGTAATAGCGAGCAGGCGCATGAATTCGCGATTCTTGGCATAGAATTGCATGCCGACGCGCTCTTCTTCCAAACGGTTTAGGCACACATAGTTTCCCATGCCCTTTACGAGAGCTGCATCAACGTATTTGATGTGTTTCTGCACAAAGGGAATATCTTTGTAGAAGAGCTGTTCTTGCAGAGCTTTGTTCGCGGTGCTGATGATGGCGACTCGACTGGAGCGCACGATAGGCAAAATATAGGCCAGGCTGTTGTGAGTTGGTATCATAGACCGACCAGCGAGGTACAGATGGCTTTGAGACTCGACCCGAATGCAGCGCACCGGACGTGAAGGTGCCTCGCGCACCGCAACGACATAACGGAAGCGGTTGCGTCCAGGGCTGTAGTTGCGTAGCCGCTCCTTATGGGCAACAACCTTGCGCTCTAGCCGAAAGACCTGCTCGTCGGTTGTGAACGCGAGCGTCCATTTTGGACCACAGTCCTTCCCATTGCACCGGGCACGCCCTTGACGCAGTGATGGTCGAAAACCAAGTGAGCATACAAGTTCATACATGTCCTGCGCGAGCTGTTGGCTCGTCGTTGTGATCTCAACAGCACCAGACCGATTGACCGTGCCATCGGTATCGAGGAGTCCAGCGAGAAGGGCGCGGCGCTGCTGTTCGGACGCACGCAAATAGATTGCAGGGATGTGCTTATTACGGTAGAGTCCGAGTACACGCAGACGACCGGTCATGCCGGGCTGCCACCGATTGAGAGCCTTCCCGTTCTCATCATCAACTGCGTACAGGTATTGGTTACTCTTCAATGATCGAACGGTGTAGCCATCCTTCTCTATCTCAGTAATCAGGGCCGGATCAGCGCTTGTAATCTGGTTGTTGCGGCAACTGCCGTCACCGAGCCAGACGCCGAGGAAATATGGCGCGATAAGCAGGTCCACATCTGGCAGCACGAGCGAGCCAGCGACCGCGATGGCGTGGTTTGCCCGTGTGGATGAGCCAACTGTTAGTGTTGCAGCCATCCTCTCAGTAGTGACAAGTGTATACGCTCGACCATCTCGGCGCTGTTCGTCCAGGTCTCTTTTCAGGCGATCCCGAACAGTAGAAAGGAGCGATCGGGCACGGGTACTGTGTGGCCAGCTTATCTGAGTTGACTCGGCGGAATCTGGCGCGCAGCTTGATACACGCTCCAGTGATGACCTCCGATAAGCGCTACTGCCCCTCTTACTGAGAGCGTATCGTCAATTTGGGATAGAGTGATGAGTTGAGTGAGCATGGCAAGCTGGTTCGATGTGATGAAGTTCCTGGCCATGTAAGTATCCGTCCGTCGTCGCTTGGCCCAACTCCGGTCAACGCTCGTATAGGAAGCCCACTCATGCTCGGCATCTGCAACAAGTGAGGAGCCATCGGAAAACACGACCTCGTAGCATGTGCGGTCGTACATCACATCGAATGCAGCTATGACACGGGTCGGGTGACCCTTTTCATCAAATACGAAATCACCCACGACGAGATCTCCCATTCGCTTCCACCCAGTAGGCGTCGGAATTGGTGTGTCCACGTCAAGAGCCTTGCCTGTACCTGTGGCGGCTTCCACCACGGCAGGCCTTGCTTCTACAAGTGAGCGAGCGACGAGTCTTGCCATCTCGATCTGTGCCGGTCGTTCCTCATAACCGGATAGGCGTTTGGAGAGAATGCCCCCCTGGCAGAGGTCTGCGGAAACGATCTGGCTCAGGCGCGAGTCGTCGACAGCCGGCAAATCACTGTGTCGTGTTTCTGTACTATCGTCGCCTAGTCGCTTAGCAGCTATGGGTGTAGGAGTGCGTTCCGATTTCACCTTGATTACGGTTGCATCGGCCTCTGCAACATCTCCGTTCAATGCGGCTTCGTCGGTGTCATGTCTCGTGCTTTCATCGACTGCATCTTTGGCTAGTGTCGGCAGATTGGGTGCTTTCGCACCGGGATCAGCCCCACCCCTCCCCACGGGCACGATAAATCGGGAATCCTGTCTGGGGGACAGGTATCCTACGGCTTCGCTTCGCTCGCCTTTTATGGCCGTGTCGGTACCTAGAACCTTTGGAAGTGGTGGCTTTGCCTGGCGTGTTTCAACTTTCATAGGCAGGCCCATCAGCGCGCGTAAGTAGGCGTCGGCGAATGCCTGGGTATGTGGGAAACGCTCCTCGGGGTCGCGGGCAAGGGCTTGCAGGAGGACGCTCTCGACGGCTGGTGAAATATCCTGGTTAAGGCTGCGCGGCGCAGGTAATTGTTCCTGCTGTTGTTGGGGCAGGAGTGCTTCACGCTCGTTTGCCTGGTATGGGCGACGTCCGCAGAGCAACTGGTAGACTATGACGGCCAGAGCGTACTGGTCACTGGCGGGAGTACATGTGCCTTGCAGATGTTCGGGCGCTCTATAAGGGAGAGCCAATGTCTCACCATCGAACGATGGTAGGACATCATGGAGCAGCAACGAGAAGTCCCCAAGTAGCGTCTCGTTGCGTTCGCCAATGAGGAGATTGCCGGGATGGAGGTTGCCATGCACGATGTTGTTGATGTGCGCGTAGTGCAGGGCGTCGGCGATGGGCGAGAGAATACGCTTGACTTCATCGGCCGGGATACACTGTCCCCGGATGATACGCTGAGCGATGCTGCCCCCGGAGGCATATTGGGTGACCAGATACGTGCAATCCTGTTCATGTAGGTTTTGCCCTTGCATTGGCATGAAACCGAAATCCTGTACTTCGATGATATTGCGGTGTTTGAGCTTTTTGAGCTGTTTGGCGCGAGCTAAGAAGGCTTCTTTGGCCTCGTTGGTCGTGAGAGGTATGAGCAGGACTTTGATGATGACGTCTTTTTTGCGCTGCTGATGCCTGCCAAGGTAGAACTTGCTGGTAGCACTTTCGCCAAGCAGTTGGGTAATGGTGTAGGGGCCGATCTGTTGAAGTTCTACGCTTGCCATGCGGTCCGCTCTCCCCTTTGTATGTGTAGGTATGTTAGCTGTCTATGCTGGACGGCCAAGTACTTTCACACTCATCATTTGGTGTGATGGCCGGTTGTAATCAGCCCCGAAGGTCATGTTACAGGCAAATGAGTGACACGGTCCTGGTAGGCACTTGGAATGCCTACCTCCGCTATCAAGAGCAACTCTTCTATCGTGTCTCCAATACTTATCCGCTCATTAAGGATAAGTATTCCTGGAACATGATGTCCTTGTTCCAGATGCACTGCTAAATGAGGAGGCATGGATGCCCGATTGTTCGTAACCAGGATACAAAGGTTTTCCTCGCACCAGGACAAAATCTCTGGATCAAGTGTCGATTTAGGTGGACATCCAGGGTCTCCTACGGCATACACACGGACCTCTGAGTTTTTCTTCAGCACTTGCCGCTTATACAAAAGATCAACATTTTCATCTATCAGATAGCGAATGCTCATGTTGTTCCTGTTGTCTGGCCAGTCTCTCCGCTTTTATTTTGCGAAGCCGTAGAATTTCAGGTGAAGGGTTGGCAGCTTGTTGCCTGCGCATTTCTCTTCCCCACTCCATCCAGTCAGCCAGGTATTTGGAGACGGCTTCTTTATTGTGCAAGTAATAAAGAATGGTCGCATAGACCTGCTCCAGCTCTAATGTAGGGTAGGCATTGGCGATCTCCTCTGGAGTACGTAACCGATGAATAAAATCATAGAGCACCGTTTCAATGCCGACCCGTGTTCCTTTGATTCTGATGTCGTTCTCAGCGAAAAAGTTAAAGTAATCTTCTAACTGCATGCCCTTTCTCCTCCCTTTAGAGTTTCTTGTACCCCGTTTTACAGGCCCTCTTGAGAATGTAGCATACCATAGAGCGACCGCTGTTGCAAACGATCATTGGGGAATCCTACTCGCCGCAAATGAAGAAGCCATTAAATGCGTTTGACGCAAATGGCGACACGGTTCGATTCAATGGTGTGACCACAAGCACATCGATGCCAGGCTCAGAAGGGAAACGCGCGACCTGGTAGGTTACCTGCTGCTTATCGAGCATCGTCAGGAGTGCTGGATGAGGATCGTTATGTTGGGCGAAAATAAGGATGCTGGGACGGTCCGCGTGTTTTACCGCAGCAGTGTAGGCAGGGATACGATTGATGGCAAGGGGCGGTTTGGTGAGTGCCAGGGGGTTGGCAATAATGATACTCCCGTTTGTCTTGAACACGATGGGATAGGCAAGCAGGTTGGCTGCCCAGGCGTACCGAATGTGCTCATGCTGCATATAGGCAATAATCGGATCATTATTTGCCGGGGCTTCGAGACAAAACGGCGATTGGAAGGTGGCTGCAGTGTCCGTCAGCCCATAGGTCGCGACATGTGCACCGAGATAAACGAACAGGAATGCAAAGAGGATGGCTTGTAACACGGTATACCCCACCCTACCCCCTCTCAGGGTCAGGGGTAGGTTTTTCGGAAGAAGGTTGTTTTGTCCATAGGGACGGAGCGAAGTTGGGTGGGGAGGGACCCTTGTGGAACGACTCTTGTCTCCGTCGTCTCCATTGTCTCCGTTGGGACACTTGTCTCCATTGTCTCCGTTGTCCCCGTGCTCTAAAAAACCTACCCATGTAAGCACCCTACCCCAGGTTGCGATAATGAGATTTCCCTGAGGCCGAAGTATTGATACGCGCCCCGCTTCGCTTCGCTGAGGCGATGGGTGCGGGATTGAAACGCGCTCCGCAAGATTCGCTGAGGCCCCTATGCGCTCGCCTTTCTCATGCAGGTACATACTAATGGCAGTAAAAATAGTAGCGAAGAAGAATGGGAGGGTCAGCAGCAGGGGTGTGGCATAGCGTCCGGCGAAGTCAGCGTCGCAGGTTGACAGGAGCCCACTGGCGGAGACTGTGCTGAGGCAGAAAATGAATGCTGTCGATGCTGCAAAGAGTAATGGAAGAGCGCTAAGTTGTCGTATGTGCAGCAAAGATGGATGCGGGGATAGGAACGAGAGGGTGACCAGGACTATAGTGGCAGCGATGCAAAGAATGCCCACGATGAGCAGGGGTGAATGTAAGGTGCTGAGCAGTGCATCTTCTTTGGGGATTGCCCCGTCAATGACTCGTGGCGTGACGCAGGTTAGATAGAGGCGGGTTACTTTGCGGATGGTGCCGAGTCGATCGATGGATGTGCCCCCACCGAGGCCGAGGACATAGGCGATGTTCTGCCACTGGTGGGTGGCTCCCCAGTAGAGTGCGGGGGCGAAACCGATCAGGCTGGTAGGGATAGCAGCTATGGCTGGAAGGAGCCCTGCCAAAGTTGCGACGACGGTCCGTCGTAGTGTTGTAGAGTTTTGTTGTTCCGATTTTGCAATCGCTGCTATGCAGTAACATATAATCCAGATGGCTGCAGCGAGGACGGCTGAGATAATTAAGGGATAGATCCAGAAACCCAGTCCGACGATGAAACCGATACCTGCCCACCGCAAGGCGAGTTCGCGCTGTGATGCACCAGACTGCCAGCGCTGCGTCAATTGCAGAGTCCAGAGGAGGAGCAGCAGCATGAGGATGAAAGTCTCGATGAAGCCGCCAAAGGTACGCAGTCCTATAACACCGTCGTAGAGGGGAGGAATAGCTGCGAGCAGCGCGGCGATGGTCATGAAGGTGCGTTTGGCGTAGGCGGGTAATTGGGCTGCGTCCGCGAGTGCTGCGGCCAGTTTCCAGGTAAGCCAGACAAGGACAAGTGAGAGGAGTATCGGTTCGGCACGCAAGGACCAGACAGATGGACCAGCAACGGCAAACATGAGGGCTATGAGGTAGGCTTCCAGGCTGCCGAGGTAGGGTTGACCATAGAAGTAGATAGGCAGTTCGCCACGCAAGATGTGTTCAGCCTGGATACCTACTAAGGCTTCATCACCGTCAATGGTGCCATGTGTATGGACGACTAACCAGACACGAATGGCGAGTGCGAGGAGGAGGCATAGCCATAATGGTGAGCGTAGCAGTATGATCCAATGTTTCTGATGTCGTTGTGTAACGCCAGTAGTTGGTGTAGATTCTGGTGCTATTACTTCGATGCTGCGTTCTGGCATCCTCATATCAGGTAGCGCCTGCCTTTCGGGTGCTATTTCAGCTGGCTCTGCAAGAATTAGTGTTCAGGCTTGTAGGAGCATCCCTTGTGAGTGCCCTTCGACACATTTCAATGCAGCCTTCTTCGCAGGTGTATGTCAGATATAACGAATGAGAGGTGTGTTTGGGTAGCGAATCAAACAGAAGAGGTAGGTTGATAGGCCTTTCAGGTGTAGGATCTATGGCTTAAGCTCTGTTACTACCTTGATTGGCCCCTCACCTTCTTTAGATTGACGCAGAGTGATATCAGCAGTTAGCTTTAATGCGGAGAGCAACTCTATGAAGGTGTTGAGTGTGGGATTGGGCGTCTCTGAAGCCAAAAGTCGTGTGATCGCTTCCCGCTTCTTTCCCATCAGGGTTGCAAGCTTCTCGTGAGTGATATGTTGTTGTTTGCGTATCTTGTCAATGGCATGCATCAGCTCTAGCTCTGCATCCATTTCCCAGTAGCCAGTAGCAAATTCTTTGTTCTGCATACGCTTCTGTAGCCGTTGCTCAAATCTGTTCATTGTCTTCCTCCTGAGTCGGACTCACATGGTGGGTCCGTTGATACTCGATCCAATACGCAAAAGCTGTCTCTAGATCACGAGCTGATGCTCGTTGTCCAACACGCTTGGTGTAGCCATGCAGCAGTACTACACGCTCTCCATCGAAGCCAAAGAACATGCGGGCAAGTGCTCTATTGTATATGATGCGAATCTCCCACATTCCTTTATAATCATGGCACTTCTCGATATACCCACCACCCAACTGATGGCCATAGGCTGATACCTCTGCAATCACACGAGCTAACTTTCCTGCAAGCCTGATATCTCTCCGTGCCAAAGCATCTTCGAATACTTCAGCCGGCTGAGCTGTATCCTCTTGCTCAAAGTACTCAATCGCCCATTTCATATGAAAATTGTAACATACACGTTACAAATATGCAAGCTAAGCAACATGCAGTTATCCTCTTGACGTTGTAATATGCTAAGGCATGGTTCAATTTGGACGAATTGTCCTTGACCGTTTGACCAGTCCCACCGTGTCACCCTGAGCGAAACGAAGGGTCTGTCGCCATCGGCAGCCAGATGCTTCGCTGCGCTCAGCATGACAGGGCTGGGCCTTTCTGTTGCTGAGGAACGGTCAAGTTCTTTTGAACCGTGCCTAATCATTACAACTCGTGAATATATTTGCAAAGGTTGGTGACTCAAATGGTGAGACGGTGCGGCTCAATGGAGTAACCACCAGCACATCAATGCCTGGTTCCGATGGGTAGCGTGCGATGCGGTATATGACCTGGTGACTGTCAAGATAGTTCAGCAGCAGTGGGTGTGCATCGGTGTGATGGACAAAGACAAGTAGGGCGGGACGATCCGCGTGGCGTACCGCTTGCGTGTTGGCAGGGATACGGTCAATGTTAGGGTTGCCAGGTAAAAATGGTAATGGGTCGGCGGCCACGATGCTGCCGTCAGTCTTGAATACGATATCATAGGCAAGCCAGTTGCTGGCCCAGACATAATGTATATGCTCGTGTTGCAAATAGGCGATGATCGGTCCGTTGTCGGCCGGGGCTTCAAGGCAATAAGCTGACTGGAAGGTGTATCCTGGATCCGTGAGTCCATAGGTCCAGGCTTGTGCACCGAAATAGACGAGCAAGAACCCAAACAGAATGGCTAGTAACAGGTATCGAGTAGGGGCGATCCCTTGCGGTCGCCCTGGGGTGGGGTTCCTTTCCACCTCCGCTACAACCACCTGCGGCATTCTATCTGGAGGACAGGTATGCCCTGGGGCAGGGCTACCTTTCTCTTGAGCTCGCTCAAGCACCTCTTGCGATTGCCTCGCAGTCCTCTCCTGTATGTATACACTCGCAACGGTGAAGACGGTGGCGAAGAGGAATGGCAATGCAAGTACCAGCGGTGTGGCGTAGCGTCCTGCTATGTCGTAGTCGCAGGAGATGACGACGTAGACGGAGGCTTTGCTGGTGCAGAAGATGAGGGCCGTGCAAGCTCCGAAGAGTAAGGGCAGCGTTGCGAGTCGCTGCAAACGTAACAGGGACGGATGTTGCGATAAAAATGCGATGGCGACAAGTGCTGCGGTGGCGAGAATGCTAAGCAATCCCAGGACGAGTAGGAATGAATGGAAGGTGGCGAGCAGCGAGCTTTCTTTAGGGATGGCTCCGCTGATGACACGCGGTGCGACACAGGTTACGTAGGCGCGTGCGACACTGCGTATGCTGGCGTATCGGTGAGTGGATATGCCGAGGCCGAGTAGGTAGGTGATGTTCTGCCACTGGTGTGTGGCTCCCCAGTAGAGTGCGGGAGCGAAACCAATGAGGCTGGTGGGGATAGCCAGCGCGGCAAGGCCAAGGCCTTTGAGCGTTGCGATGGCGTAGCTCCCTGGTGCTGCGGCAATCTGCTGCCTGAGTTTTATCGCCGCTACGATGCGATCACATGCTATCCAGATGGCTGCGGCGAGGACGGCTGAGATAATCAAGGGATAGATCCAGAAACCCAGTCCGATGATAAAGCCGATGCCTGCCCAACGCAAGGCAAGTTCGCGCTGCGATGCTCCGGCATGCCAGCGTCGCGTCAATTGCAATGCTGAGAGGAGGAGCAGCAGCATGAGGATGAAGGTCTCGATGTAGCCACCGTAGGTGCGCAGTTCCAGGATGCCATCGTAGAGAGGTGGAATGGCGGCGAGAAGCGCAGCAATGGTCATGAAGGTGCGTTTGCCGTAGGGGGGTAACCGGGCGGCGTCTGCGAATGCGGCGGCCAGTTTCCAGGTGAGCCAGACGACGACCAGGGAGAGGAGAATGGGCTCGCCACGTAGGGTCCACATGGAAGGGCCGCCGATGGCAATGAGAATCGCTACGAGATAGGCTTCCAGGCTGCCCATGTAGGGCTGGCCGTAGAAGTAGACTGGGAATTCACCATGTAAGATATGTTCAGCCTGCACCCCTACCAGTACTTCGTCTCCGTCAATAACTCCATGCGTCCGTGCGACCAGCCAGATCCGAATGATGATCGCTAGCAGCAGGCAGATCCACAGCGGTGAGCGTAGGAATGTATACCAGCGTTTTTGCGGATGCCGTGGGTTGTCCTGTGGGGGCACTCCTTGCAGCTGCTGACGAGGTTCTGTATTCAATGCTCCGATGCTGTGTTCTTCTATACTCATCTTAGGTAGCGTGTACCTTTCGGGTGCTATTGTGACTGGCTTTACGCTCCTTTTCGAGGGCGTACATGAGTTATAACGAATGAGAAGGGTATTTGGGTAGCGGATTGGGCAGACATAGTTAAGAAGGATCATTGGCAGTCAGACAGGGTTGACAACCTCATCGGGTATGGAATATGTTACAAAGAAAGAAGGAGGGAAACCTATGCAAGCCTATAGACAGTTTATCACTTCGGATCCAAACGTGCTGGCCGCCTTAGAGCAGAATGGCTCCTGAAGGGATCTGGAATGAGTCAGACGTCTGAGAAGAAGCGCAAGCAGAAGACAAAGCAGACCATCACCCGTGCGGTGGCCCATATTCGTCTCATCGAAGCTAATCCGGGGAAGCTAAGAGCATTGGATCAGTTAGTAAGCGTGTATCTCACGCTCTGTCAGCAATACGTGACGCTGTTTTGCACGGAAGCTGACCCCGACAAATATGCGGCTCCGGTTTTTGAGACGGAGTTGTCCGACCGCTGGCATCGCGTTGCCATACAGCAAGCCGCAGGCATTGCCAAGTCCTGGAGGACCAACCGGGCTAAGGCCTATGAAGCCTACCTGGAAGCGGTGTTCGATTGGAAGCTCGTGCAGGAAGTCGCTCCTGATCCGAAACGCCGAGAACCCGAATGGCACGAATGGAACATCCCAGAGCTACGCATTCCCTGTATCCAGGCCAATGTCAATGTGGTGGTGGTCGAGCCGTCCGAAGACTCCACCTTTGACTACTGGTTGCGCATTTCGACGCTGGACAAGGGGCATCCCCTCCGCGTCCCCGTCAAACTCGCTTCCTATCACCGCAAAGCCCTCGCAGGCCACACCCTCAATACCTCGACGACACTGCACAAGCGGAAAGGCACGTGGTGGCTTACTCTCTCGTTTGATGAGGACGTTCCTCTTCAGACAAAGCCATCGGACCCCGCTGTGGGCGTGGATGTGGGCATTGCCAATTTCATGACAACCTCGACCGGCAAACAGTATGGCAGCTTTCATGGCAAGCTCCGAGAGCGCCAGAAACGTGACCGGGAGAAGCGCCGGCGCAAGGCGAAGTTGCGGGCCTGCCTGCAAAAGAAGGGAGTGGAGAAACTTCCTTCCACCAGCAGTGCCAGCGGCCAGCGTCTGAGCCGCTCTGTGAGACAATCAATCAACCAGGCGATCAATCAGATGCTCTCTGAGCATCCGAATGCTCGCATTGTCTATGAGGGCCTCTCGGTGGCCTCCATGCGCTTCAAGGCGCGTTCCATGAACGCCTATCTGTATGCTTCCCATCTCGCGCACATCCCGGAGCAATTGGCCTGGGGCACAGCCAAGCGCGGGATGGCGGCACATCCGGTCAAAGCTGCGTATTCCTCACAGGAATGCCACCGCTGTCACTACCCAGATCGTGCCAATCGACCAGACCAGGGGACCTTCCTCTGCATTGTCTGCACTCACAGCGACCATGCCGACCACAATGCAGCCGCCAATCTGGCTCGGCGTTTTGGAGACACGGAACTGGCTGCCTGTACGAATAAAGACGAGGTCAAAACTCTTCTGATGCGGCGACATGCCGCCTGGAAGCAGAACGAGAGGGTGCCCGTAGTGTACCCTCCCGTCCAGTTGGGCCTCTGGGGCGACTCAGGGACTTCAACGGACGTAGGTTAAAGCGAAAAGACTCATCAATGCACTATTTGGTGATGTTTTTAGCAACTATGAAACAAACGGAAGAGCGAAGCAGAATCGACAAGTGATGAACATAGGAAAGGCGGAAGCGAAGCAGTGACCGAGGAGGCGAAGGCGCATCACTATGATGCGACGAAGTATGATCGGCCATCGGTGACGGTTGATGTGGTGATGATGAGCCTGCGCCAGCGGGACCTGCAGGTTTTGCTTGTCAAGCGGCGTTCATGGCCCTACGAGGGCATGTGGGCGATACCGGGTGGCTTTGTGAATATGGATGAGTCGCTGGAGACGGCTGCCAAGCGCGAACTGCAAGAAGAGACGGGTGTGCAGCATGTCTACCTGGAGCAACTGTACACTTTTGGTGACCCAGGACGTGATCCACGCACGCGGGTGATTACGGTTGTTTACTTCGCTTTGCTGGATTCTGCGCGTTTACAAGTGCGAGCAGGAGATGATGCTGCCGATGTTGGGTGGTTTTCAGTCTATAATCTGCCTGAACTGGCTTTTGACCATGCAAAGATTCTGCAATATGCCCTGGATCGGCTGCGCGGAAAGCTTGACTATACCAATATCGCCTTTAGTCTGTTACCCGAACAGTTCACGTTACGCGAATTGCAGCGGGTCTACGAGATTATTTTGCACCGGCACTTGGACAAGCGCAATTTCCGTAAAAAGATTCTCTCGACAGGGATTTTGGAAGATACGGGTGCGAAAAAGATGGAGGGGACACACCGTCCGGCACGCTTGTACCGTTTCAACCCGGTAGCTCCCCGATTTATCGAGGGAGATGCTAGCCCTCGCTCAGCTCCAGCAGCTCCAGCAGCTCGATGAGCGAATGCACAAGTAAGCAATCGACTTCCTGCTCTTGTAGACGTTGCACACGATCGAGCAATATTGGCGTGATACCAACAGCGCGAGCCCCCAAGACGTCGTGAATGTAAGAATCCCCTATGTGCACTGTATAGTCGGCAATAGCGTTAGCCCGCTGCAATGCCAATTCGTAGAGTGAAGGCGAAGGTTTGGCATGGCGGGTCATGGCTGAAACGAGTAAACAGTCGAAATAGGTAGTGAGATGCAGTTGATGTAGGATAGGACCCAGTGCAATCCCCCAGTCGGAGATGACGCCAAGTGTATAGCCATGGGCTCGCAGTGCTTTGAGTGTCGGTAACACATCAGGATAGGTCTGCCAACTTGCAGGTTTGTCAAACTCCTGGGTGATGGCTCGAGCGAGTTGATAGAGGCGTGGCTCGTCATGTTCTACGATGAGTGGGCGCAGCAGGTTCATGTAGTAGTCGATCCAGAACTCGTTAATCGTTTGCTCGTTGGCCCAGATGTGGCGATTGAGGCGCATCTGACGATAGTAGTAGTCGTCGGCTGCAGACAATCGCTTTTTGAACTCATCAAGATGGATGTGTAAGTCGAGTTGCTGGCAGACCCGTTGACAGATTTCGCTGTCAGATGGATGTGGACGAATGAGTGTGAATCCCGCATCGAAGAAGATTGTGCGGATGGCTTGAGGCTGGTCTAAAGGCATTTTCACCTCGAAGGATTCTTAATCTCATTCCCAGTCCGAACGATTTCTGCGAAGCCGTTCAGGCTGGAAATGAAACTGAAGGCTATCGACTTTTGTACACGGCATCTGCGGCGGCGAGAGCAGCACCGGCGGGCGGGGTGAAGCCACAACGTGGCAGCACATGCTCAAGCGCAGCAAGAACGGTATCGACATTCTTACGAGAGGAATTGTAGCCCATCAGGCCGATGCGAAGCAAACTCCCTTTGAGAGGACCAAAGCCACCGCCAATTTCGATGTTGTACTCTTCGAGTAATTCATTGCGTATGGCCATCTCGTCTACCCCTGCTGGCAGTGAGATCGCGGTCACTACAGAGAGAGCGTAGCCTGGCTGGGTGAAGATGCTCAGGCCCATTGCTTCAATGCCAGCTTTGAGTGCGTCGCCGTGCAGCTGATGGCGTGCCCAGCGCGCTTCTAATCCTTCCTCCATGATAAGACGAGCTGCCTCATGCATGCCATAGACGAGGTTGCTGCAGATTGTGTGATGGTAGGTGTGGTCGCCATTCCAATAGCGGTCGAGGTACTGCAAGTCGAGATAGTAGCTCTGTACAGGTTTTTTGCGGCTCTTGATAACTTGTACCGCTCGTTGATTGAGGGTGACGGGTGCCAGGCCGGGAAGGGCACCAAGGCTCTTTTGACTGCCGGCATAACAAGCGTCGATCTTCATACCGTCGACGGCCATGGGCACCCCGCCGAGACCACAAACGGCATCTATGACGAGGAAGGCATTATGGGCATGGGTGATGCGTTCCAGTTCTTCTAAGGGCTGCAACAGGCCGGTAGAGGTTTCTGCAATAGCGGTCGCAAATATTTTTGCGCCTGGATGGTCTGTGAAGGCCTGTTCAAGTATTGCGGGGTCGAGAGATTTCCCCAGTTCAGTCTCCAGGTTGACGACGTTGGCTCCTGCACGTCGCGAGATTTCAACGATCTGGCCACTGAAAAAGCCCAGACTCCCGCAGATGATCATGTCACCTTCTTCAAGGAGATTGCTCAACACTGCTTCTGCTCCGGAGAAACCAGAGCCTGAAACGCAGAGGGTCATCTCGTTTTGTGTCTGGAAGACCCGGCGCAGAAGCTCGGCAGTTTCTTCGAGGATACTGAACATCTCCGGGTCGAGATGCCCAAGCTGGGGCGCCGACGCCATACGCAGAATGCGTGGGTCGACGTTGCATGGTCCAGGACCGAGCAACAATCGGTACGAAGGATTGAGTTCGGGCAAGCTGTTCTGCTGTGTTTCAACTTTGCCCGTCATGAGTTGCGTCATTGCAATAGCCTACCTTTCATTCTTCCAGGGCGGAGGCAAGCTCACGCCCCTACGCAGTTTTCTCTTCCTCGAAGAGATGCTGCAATTTATCTGCCTGATCGACTGTGATCAGGTTATCAATAAATTCGTCAAGCTCACCATTGAGCACGCCGGGGAGATTATGACGTGTCAGGCCGATGCGGTGGTCGGTGACACGATCTTGTGGGAAGTTATACGTGCAAATCTTCTCGCTACGATCACCCATCTGAACCTGGGATCGTCGTGACCTGCTCAGCTCTTCTTGCCGGCGAGCTTCTTCTAGATCCCAGAGGCGAGCTTTGAGCACTGAGAGCGCCTTCATTTTATTCTTGAGTTGCGATTTTTCGTCCTGGCAGGTGACCACAAGCCCGGTGGGGAGATGGGTGATGCGTACCGCTGAGTCGGTCGTATTGACGCTCTGGCCACCATGGCCGGTGGAACGATAGACATCAACGCGGATATCACTGTCTTTGACCTCGATGTCAATGTCTTCGTCAGCTTCTGGCAAGACAATCACTTTGGCCGTTGACGTGTGAATACGACCATTTGCCTCAGTGACGGGGACGCGTTGAACACGATGAGTGCCCCCTTCATATTTCATGCGGCTGTATGCCCCCCTGCCCCTGATGACGAAGGTCATATCTTTGATGCCACCCTGGTCAGTCTCATTAGCATCGAGAATCTCGATCTTCCAACGCCGCGCATCGGCATAGCGACTGTACATGCGGAAGAGTTCAGCAGCGAAAAGGGCTGCTTCGTCCCCGCCTGCACCAGCCTGGATGGTGACGATAGCGTTTTTCTCATCCATGATGTCTTTAGGTAAGAGAAGTCGCTTGACCTCTTCGAGCATCTGCTCTTTACAGGTTTTGAGACGCTCAAGTTCCTCAAAAGCCAGTTCGCGCAACTCGGGGTCATCGCTTTCGTACATCTCCTGGGCTTCGTCGATCTGCTTATCATTTGCAACCAATGCGTAGTATTTCTGCACAACCTCTTCGAGTTCGGCATGTTCGCGACCATAACGTTGCAGGAGCGAGATGTCGTCGAGAATGTCTGGTTGTGACATCAAAGTATTCAGTTCTTCGTAGCGCCGTGCCAGACTGGCAAGTTTGTCCATTATATCCATAAAAATCCTTTCTGGGTACCCTTATGCCCTCAGGCTGAGGGAGGAAATAAAGGCGCACGGCTTTGCGTAAATTGCTGTGAGTACCCATAGCCGTCAGCTCGTTGGAGTATGCGGCAATACTGCTTTCCAACATCGGTTATTTTGCCTTTTGCGGTTGTGATGGTAAAACCTCCTTTTTCCTTTGCTGCCATTCTTCCCACGTGAATCCCTGCATTGTTCAGGTGAGCTGGAACACTCGCTCGTACTATGTCACCGGTGCGAAATCCATGCGTAAATTGCTTCTGTTTAGGCTTGGTTCGTGGGAAGCCTGTGCCATCCATCAAGCACATCTGACGGCAGCCGTGGCCGGTGGCCGTGATGAGCAAGGGAATGATGCCCTTCACCTGCAAGGTCTCAGGTGTGCTCTTTCCCACACATGCAGCGTCTAGCCAGTGCATCTTCGGTAAGTGGCGTGTGCTGCGATTGAACTTGGTCAAGCCCCCGCTCCCGCACTCAACAGCTAGCTCTATGTCCTTTAGTCGCTCGTAGAGTGTCCACCTCGTAGAATTCACTGCTGCTGCATCTTTGAGTGGGGCTTTGGCCTGGGCAAGAATGCGCTTGAGTATATCAGGTTTCTGCTTGAGGAACACCGCAATATCCTGGGTGCCTTTGGCAAGATTGCACTTCTCACAGGCCAGGGTTAAGTTGCTCACCCGGTCTGTCCCTCCCTTTGCACGTGGGAGGATGTGCTCTATCTGCAGGGGAATGTTCTGCTTCGAGCAATAGGCGCAGGTGCGCGCCCACTTGTCGAGCATATACTCGCGCAACTCATAGCCTGCAAGGGTGCCCTGTTGATACTGGCATCCCTCAATATCGGGATTCTCCATTCCCTGTGGATCGAAGCGAACGAGCTCCATGCTGATGGCTGAAATCGGGCACAGGCGCATCAGCCGCTTCACCCAGGTCAGAGCGTTGTACACACGACTCAGGAGTGAAGGTGCCAGCCAGCCCTTTGGTCTGCTGCGATTGGCAAATTTGGACTTGCGGTATCTCGTATGGCGTGCTCTACGATTGTGGCGCACGACTCTGCGGGTATCGAGGGCCTGCTTTATCTCCTGCCCGCGATGTGCAAGTTCAGCGGCAAACAGCACCTGACCGCTGTGATCATCCACAATGGCGATGCCGGTGGTCTGGGAACCGGGGTCTAGCTTGATACGTAAGGGCAGCACCTGTGGCGACTCCACCGCACAAGTCAGGATGATGGTGAATGGATAGCGCTTGAACACTGCGGCTTTTCTTTTCTTAAGCAACCATCGTGCTCGGCCTGGATGGACCGGGGTTAATGGGTGCTTATGTGTATCAAGTACAAAAACGTGTAACATGAATTGCTCCTTCGAGCCTCCGCTTGCGCGGGTAATGTTCGCCTTGACAATGTTACTGAACGGTTTAGCGTAACAAGCACTGAGTTAACCCTTGTACCTCTGTTTAACCTGCTACCGTAGCGGTTGGAACTGGCGACGCATCCCAACGTACCTATTTCGCTCGTAACGTAGCTCTTGCGAGCTGAGTCTGGTCAGGTGAGCTTGTTCACACAAGCCCATCCCCTTTGTAGGGGATGGGGTTCCTGACGTGGGTTCCTCTTAATTTTCCTTAGTACGTCCGGTAAGCATAAATGTGTCTGATGATGTGAGAATTTGGCTATGCCGGAACAGATGCAATGTGGACGCGATAAATCGGGCTCCCACGAGAGGATTGATACGCGCTCCGCAAGCTCCGCTGAGAGGAGCTACGGGTGTTTTTGTGGGAGGCACCGCTACCCAGCGGCAAGCAAATAAGCCTCGACGGTAGCACGGCGTATGTGGCATGCAGTGCGAGGTGTGTAAAAAGAATTTGCGGTTATGCTGTCTTTAGGCAGTCTCATAGCATTATTATACCACATAAACTAGGTGATCTACCTCATAGTCAACGAGGATCTTTAGGAGTATACTAGTTACCACACGTTGTTGAATACAGAGGTATTTCCTGCGTCTCCCACGATAAATCGGGGAGTTACTTGATCTGGAAGAGGGATACATATGCGCTTCTGCTTTATTTTGGAAGAGAAATACGCCAATGAACCCATGCCAATGGTTGTGGCCGATCAGCTACACCAGTGGGGGCATGAGATTGATGTACTGCAACCGTATACCGCTGTGACCAACCTCACTGACCTCTCCCTCTCGACTTACGATGCCTATGTGCTGAAGACGGTCTCTGAGGGACCTGGCTTAACCATCCTGGAAGCTGCTGAAGCTGTTGGCATTCCGACCATCAATAACTCACGCGCCATCCGCCTGGTACGTGATAAAGCGGTAGCGGTGGCCTATGCCAAAGCATGTGGTCTTCCTGTTCCACCCACCTACTTTGTTGGCCATCCTCGCGCGTTAGCCAATATTCCCCACGATATTTACCCTGTGGTCATCAAGCCCACCAATGGCAGTTCCATGCAGGGCGTTTATCTTGTGCGAACGCCGCGGGATATGGCGCAGCTCAGGGTTGAAAAGGATACCTACTACCTTGCAATGCACTACGTCGAGAATACTGGCTTTGACATCAAACTCTATGTCACGGGCCAGGAAGTGCATGCCATCGTCAAAGGTTCGGTCTTGCATGGGCCCGTGATCGAGCGTGAAATGCCGACGACCCCTGAAATGTTGACATTGGCACGCAATGTAGGGCAAGTATTCGGCCTTGATCTGTATGGCGTCGATGTTTTGCAGACGGAAGAAGGGCTGATGCTGGTTGATATCAACGACTTTCCCAGCTTTGGCCGAGTGCCGCGTCACGTCTTCAGTGTCGCCGAGTATATCTTGCACGCAGCTTATCGTGCCAAGCTCAAGCGAGAAAAACACGCGGCTCATCCGATTACTCGCAGCCATAAGATGTTACAGCGGCAGGATAATGTGCTTGTGCCTGCCCAACTTGTGGATCGTAACCCGGATGCGAGAAGAGCGCTTATGAACTAAAGCAAGGAAGTCCCTACGTCTTTCTCAAATGTGCCAGGTGCGCGATATCATTCAAAACAAAGAGTACCCTATGGCTGGCTGCCACTCGCACAATGGTGATTGATGTGTTGCCTGCAGGATAGAAGAAATCGCGCTCCAGCCCGAGCACCTCGGCGACATAGGAATTGACGACACCACCATGAGCGAATGCCAACACTCGTTCCCCTAGATGGTGGTGAGCCATCTCATCCAATGCCCTCACCACGCGCTGACGGAACTGCTTGGATGGTTCGCTGTCTTTGATGGCATCCCAATTGCCTGCGCCGCCAGCTAAGCGTACGATCTCGGTCTGGCGTGCCTGTAAGGCCTTGGTCAAAGCTGCCAGGTTGTTGACGTCCTGGGGCAACTGGTTGACCTGGCCAAGTCTGATTTCTTTCAGGTCTGGCACGATCGTCGGTGTAATACCTAAACGCTTCGCCACAGGGGCCGCCGTCTCCAGGCAGCGGCGTAATGGGCTGCTGTAGATAGCATCGAAGCTCAGATCACCAAGTCGTTTGGCTAATGCATGTGCTTGCTGGCGCCCCACTCGACTCAGTGACAGGTCATCGTAAATGCCGCTGGGAATGATTTCATCCTCATCTGGAATAGCGTCAGCATGCCGTACGATGAACAATTCGGCGACATTTTCGCGTCGCAGTAAAAATGGATCGTCCACGAAAATATTCCTTACTGGGTCAACTCACGAATAACCGATCTTGCCAGGGAGCGCTTATGGACCTCATCGGGGCCATCGGCGATGTGCAGTGTACGACCGTGCGCCCACATTGAAGCCAGCGGGAAATCATCGGTGAGCCCGGCAGCGCCGAAAACCTGCATCGCCCGGCTGACTACATTGGTATGTATCTGGGGTACCGCAATCTTAATCATAGCGATCTCTTTCTGAGCGGCCTTTTTGCCCAGATTGTCGATCATCCAGGCAGTTTTGAGTGTCAGGAGGCGAGCCTGCTCAATCTCTAACAACGATTGGGCAATCCACTCCTGAATAACACCTTGCTCGGCCAGTGGCTTGCCGAAGGCTACTCTTGTCGTAGCACGTTGAACCATCAGTTCCAGTGCGCGTTGCGCTGCGCCTAGCGAGCGCATGCAGTGATGAACGCGGCCCGGCCCCAGGCGTGCCTGGGCAATTGCAAAGCCACTTCCTTCCTCGCCCAACAAGTTGCTCACGGGTACGCGTACGTCCTCAAAAAGCACTTCGCAGTGGCTTTCGTTATCTACGTAGCCCATGACTCTGAGGTTGCGCTTGACGGTCACGCCAGGAGTGTTTTTGGACACGAGCACCATACTCTGTTGTCGATGCCTGTCGGGTGTATGCGGATCGGTCTTGCCCATGACAATGAAAATCTTGCAGCGTTCGCGAGCCGCGCCCGAAATCCACCATTTGCGTCCATTCAGGACGTATTCATCGCCCTCGCGCCGGATGGAGAGCTGGATATTGGTGGCGTCCGAACTGGCGACATCGGGTTCCGTCATAGCAAAGGCCGATCGAATCTCACCATTGAGTAGTGGCATTAACCATTGCTTCTTCTGTTCGGGAGTGCCGAACTGAGCCAGGATTTCCATATTGCCCGTGTCGGGTGCGGCGCAGTTAAATACTTCGGAAGACCAACTGACACGACCCATGATTTCAGCTAGCGGCGCGTACTCCAGGTTGGTCAGGCCCGCGCCATACTCCGCATCAGGCAGAAAGAGGTTCCAAAGTCCCTCTGCCTTCGCCTTGGGCTTCAGTTCGTCAATAATCTCGGCATGGTGATGAGGATCGCTCGAAGCGGCGATTTGCTCACTATACGTTTGTTCGTTTGGGTAAATAAAACGCTCCATGAAATCGCTCAACTGTTTTCGTAGTCCGTTGACTTTATCTGAATAGGTAAAATCCATAAGTTGCCCTCCCAAAAATCGATAATGTACACGTCCCACGATAAATCGGGGACCTGCTCTTGAATATACCATATCCTTGACCGGATTGGTTTCCATCATAGCACTGCAACTACTGAGAACTCCTCGTAACTTTGGAATAACCCCTCTCCTCTCGTTGTTATATTCAGTGTTAGCAATCTCGTGCCTTGACTGCTAGACAACCCCGTTTTGGTGTGCTATAATCTAGCAGTCGCCCGACTAATTTGCTAAGGCAATTCCGCGAGATATCGCGACTCTCATAGATTGGAGTCTAAAACTTATAATGAAGTGTGAACGTTGTCAAAAGAACCCTGCCCGTGTGCGTCTTGACCAGATCGTCAACGGTTGTCGTGAGCAGCATTACCTGTGTCAGGAGTGTGTTGACGAGTTGATGAATGCAGCCATGAGCCAGGCAGGTGGCATGGATGGACAGGGTGTACCCGGTGGTTATCCCTTCGGTTTCGTTCCCAATAATAATGCTGCCTCTGCTGGAGGTGGAGTGAATACTGCCACTGCCCAGCGGGAGGGTAAACAGAGTAAAACACCCACGTTAGATCAGTATGGCCGTGACCTGACCGCTGAAGCTGCAGAAGGGAAATTGGATCCAGCTGCTGGTTGTCAGCGCGAACTGCGTCGTGTGATTACAATCCTGGGTCGGCGCCAGAAAAACAACCCGGTGCTGATCGGTGAGCCAGGTGTGGGGAAGACGGCGATTGTTGAGGGATTGGCACGTCGTATCCAGGAAGGTGATGTGCCTGCGTCGTTGCGTGGCAAGCGCATCGTTTCATTGAATATGGGTGGCATGGTGGCCGGAGCAATGTTCCGTGGGCAGTTTGAACAGCGTATCAAAACGATCCTCGAAGAACTGCGCCAGGCCAATGATGTCATCGTTTTCATCGATGAACTGCATACGGTTGTTGGAGCAGGGGCCGCGGAAGGCGCTGTTGGTGCCTCCGATATGCTCAAGCCCGCGCTGGCTCGTGGGGAACTGCGTTGTATCGGTGCTACCACTCTGGATGAATACCGTAAACATATCGAGAAGGATGCTGCGTTAGAGCGTCGCTTCCAGCCGGTGATGGTCAATGAGCCTTCGGTGGAGGAGGCTGTCGAGATGCTGCGCATTGTGCGCCCTAACTATGAAGTGCACCATGGTGTGAGCATTACCGATGAGGCGATAGAAACGGCAGTCAAGCTTTCTGATCGCTATATCAATGATCGTTTCCTGCCGGATAAAGCTATCGACGTGATGGACGAGGGAGCGTCAGCCCTGCGCTTAGAGGCGACCGAGAAGGGCATTGTCAGCCCAACGCTGATCGCTGATCTTGAGAAGGAACTGGCCGACATCCAAAACAAGAAGGAAGCTGCCGCCAATGCTGAGGATTACGAGCGTGCTGCACTCTTGCGCCAGCAGGAACTGGTGACGCAGGGTAAGCTGGACAAAGCTCGTGCCGAAATGGGCGGGTCGATCACATTGATTATGACGCCTGAACATGTTGCTCAGATCGTTGAGAACTGGACCGGTGTCCCTGTAAGCCAGATGCTGGAGAGCGAGAGGCAAAACCTGCGCACTCTGGAAGATGACCTGCGCAAGCGTGTGATTGGCCAGGACGAGGCGATTAGCGCCGTTGCTCGCGCCATTCGTCGCTCGCGTGCTGGTTTGAAGGATCCTAAGCGTCCTATTGGCTCATTCCTCTTCCTTGGTCCAACAGGTGTAGGTAAGACGGAATTGGCTAAAGCCCTGGCGGCTGAGCTTTTCGGTGGTGAGAATGCTCTGATACGGCTTGATATGTCGGAGTACATGGAGTCTCATACCGTGTCTCGTCTGTTCGGTAGCCCTCCAGGATATGTAGGGTATGACGAAGGTGGTCAATTGACCGAACAGGTACGTCGACGTCCTTATAGTGTAATCCTGCTGGACGAGGTTGAGAAGGCGCATCCTGAAGTCTTCAACGCTTTGTTGCAGATCATGGATGATGGTCGCTTGACAGATGGTCAGGGACGCACAGTGGACTTTAAGAATACTGTGGTGATTATGACCAGCAACGCAGGCAGCATGGATCTTAAGCGTGCCGTACGTATCGGTTTCTTACCAACGAGGTCCGAGGATGATCGGGATGAGCAGCATGAGGCAATGCGCTCGAAGGCCATGGAAGGGCTGAAGCGCATGTTCCGACCAGAGTTCATCAACCGTATTGACCAGATTGTAGTCTTCCATTCACTTGGCAAGGAGGAACTCTACCGCATTGTTGACCTGCTGTTAGCACAAGTACGAAGTCGACTCGCCGAGCAGAAGATCGAACTGGTTGTCAGCGACGAGGTAAAAGACTTGCTGCTGCGTGAGGGCTTCGATGAGGAGTATGGTGCGCGACCGTTGCGCCGCGCTATCCAGACCTTTGTCGATGATGCGCTGGCGGATGCGTTCATGGCAGGTACGATTACATCGGGGCAGATGGCTCGATTGGTCGTGCAGGATGGTCGAGTGGTTGTTGAGGAGCTGGAGCTTGCGAAGGCTGCCTAAGCCAATACTGCATTGAATGAAAGAAGGGGAAGGATCAGATCCTTTCCCTTCTTTTTTTGCATGGCTGGGGCAAGCCCAGCATTGCTAACATGCCGGGGGCATGTTGGCCGCAATCGCTTCGCGTACTATATACGGTCACGAGGGCCTTTGCATAGTATAGTAGTGGCTGGGCTTGCCCCAGCCATGCTCACTTCGTGCTCAATGCAAAAAAATGAACCGCACCCATAGGGCCAATATGGTTGACAACATCCCCCCTATAGCGTACCATTACAGTGGCTAAAGGCGGTTGTAGGAACAATAGCCATTGTTTGCTGACTACCTGTGTGGCCCCATCAGAATCATTTGGAGTAGTAGTTGAAGGCAATTGCGCTATTTTACCAGGGTCGCAAACAGGATACCTCTGAAGTTGCTTCCCAGCTCGCACCAATGTTACAGCAGCAAGGATATGATGTGCGCAGCATCGATCTACGCGATGAAATGGAGGAGCCTGCCGTCATAAATGGGCAGCGGGAACCAAACCCTTTGCTCATAGGCTGTGATATGGTAATCGTATTGGGCGGCGATGGGACCATTCTGCATGCTGCACGCCTCTGCGCCGTTGCTGACATCCCTATTCTCGGTGTCAACTTTGGACGGGTAGGCTTTCTGACGGAGCTTGAACCTAATGATCTGCCGTCTAAATTGCCCTACTATCTGGAGAGAGATGCAACTGTATGGATTGATAAACGCACAATGCTGCTTGCCACGTTGGATCAGAATGGGCACTATGAAGAGTTTCTGGCACTCAACGATATTGTGATTGCCCGAGGTACATGGCCACGTGTCGTGCAAGTACGCGTGTGGATTGACGACAACTATTACAGTACGACCTACGCCGACGGTATCATACTGTCGACAGCTACCGGCTCTACCGCCTACAATCTGGCCGTAGGTGGACCACTGCTGCATCCACAAGTGCAAAGCAGCGTTCTTACCCCTATCGCACCACATCTCGCCTCTGACCGTTCGCTGATCTTGCAGCCCGAAGCCAGCGTGAAACTGCAGATTTTCACCGGCTCACAGGACGGCGTTTTTTCGGCCGATGGACAGATGAACCGCGGGATTAAAAATGGCGCTCTCGTGACTACTCACAAGAGTTCGTATGTTACCCAGTTTCTCAGGCGCAGGCCGGCAACCCATTTTTATGAAATTATCAACGCCAAGCTCAAAATGGACCACAACTCGTCAGGTACCCGATAGAAGGAATACCCCACGAAGGAGTATTGAAAGACGCCTCGCAAGCTCGGCTACTGCGCGCTTCGCTGAGGGGGACTACTATGTTACTCGAACTAAGCATCAAAGACTTCGCCATCATCGATTCGCTACACCTGCGACTTCATCGCCTGTTCAATGTCTTCACAGGTGAAACCGGCGCGGGCAAATCAATCATCATCGACGCCATGAATACCCTCCTCGGAGGCAAAATCGGCGTAGATTACATACGCGCTGGCTGTGAACGCGCCACTGTCGAAGGTATCTTCTCCATCGAGACATTACCCCCTGTTAGCGATGAGTGGGAAGTATTCAACGCCTCAGCCGTGGAGGCATCGGTTGGTCAGGTATCCCTGGCAAATGATGGAATTCCCCACGAAGTATCTATACGCGCTCCACTGCGTTCCGCTGAGGGGGACTACAATGGAGCAAATACGATGTTCGAGGCGCTAGAGAATGCAGAGGAAGATATTAAAAGCGCTGCGCAAGCTTCGCTGGCAGAACGCAGGCAGGTTGATGCAAACAGCGCCGATGCAGGTGTCGCCCTGGCCGCGTTGCTGCGCGAGTATGACATTGAACCAGAGCAAGGGCAGTCTGATACTCACACGTGATATCTTTCGCTCTGGCCGCACGGTGGCCCGCATCAATGGGCGCACCGTCTCGCAGCAAGTTCTCCACCAGGTGGCAAGCTGGCTTGTTGATATTCACGGTCAAAGCGAACATCTCAGCCTACTGCGACCCGAACAACACGTGAACTTTCTCGACCGCTATGCAGAGCTGCTGCCCCTGCGTGAACAACTGGGTGCAAAGGTGGCAGAATGGCGCAATATACGCAAAACACTGCAAGCCCTGCAGCAGAACGAACGCGAACAGGCACGCCGCGCGGAATTCTTGCGCTTCGAGATCGAGGAAATCGAGAAGGCTGAACTCCAACCCGGTGAGGTAGAGGAACTTGAACAGGAACGCAAGGTGTTAAATAATGCAGAACGCCTGCGTGAACTCTGTACCCTCGTCTACGGAGCGATCAAGGGAGCTGACATCAGTGTCGATGACTTTCAACCTGCACTTGACCAGCTACGCACTGCACAGAAAGGCCTGGGCGAACTGGCTCGCCTGGATAAAAGCCTGAAAGAGCATGAATCCAATCTGTTAGAGGCTGTCTATCGCCTGGAAGATGTCGCCGCCAGCATCAGTAGCTACGAAACCGACATCGAAGATGACCCCCAGCGTCTCGCCGAGGTTGAAGAACGACTTGACATAATTGCCAAACTGAAACGAAAATACGGCCCCACGATTGAGGAAATTCTTAAGCGCGCTGGCGAAGACCAGGCCGAACTTGACGGCATCACGCATCGTGACGAACTGATGGCCAATTTACAGGGTCAGGATAGCCAGCTGCGGCGTGAGATTGGCAACATCGCCCAGGAACTCTCCACACGACGATACAAAGCGGCCGCCGAACTCTCCACTGCCATGGAAGCGCAATTAGATGAACTCAATATGAAACGTGCTCGCTTCTCCGTCGAAATCGAACAGACACCCGACGAAAATGGTGTACCTGCCAGCGTCAACGGCCAGCCCGAACAACGCTACGCCTGCGATCTGACGGGGATCGATCAAGTGCAATTCCTGATCGCGCCCAACCCTGGGGAGCCATTTAAGCCGCTGACCAGGATTGCTTCCGGTGGAGAAACATCACGACTGATGCTCGCGCTGAAGACAATTCTTTCGGCGGCTGATGCCACCCCGACGCTCATCTTTGACGAGATCGATGCTGGCATCAGCGGGCGCAGTGGGCTGATCGTGGGCGAGAAGCTGTGGATGCTGACACGCAACCACCAGGTAATCTGCGTGACACATCTGCCGCAGATCGCTACATATGCCGATACGCACTACAACGTGCGCAAGGAAGTCTACGAGGAACGTACCATCACCATCGTCAACGAATTGCGTCCAGAGCAGCGTGTGCGTGAGATTGCTCAGATCATGGGCGGTAATATCACCGAGTCCGCAATGAAAAGCGCCGAGGAACTGCTTGCTCGCTCCTATCTTTGGAAAGAGCGCCGCCTAATGCGCCATCTTGACCCTGATAAATGATCTCTTGTACCGTTGGTAACGCGACTCGGATATCCCAGGCGGGTTCCGCACCTGGCCGCTCCTGCTTATAGACTAAGACCGTCGCGCCCAGCATGTACAGGAAGTCCCGTTTTTGGGTGTAGGTGAGTTCTTCCCGTTCGCCCTTAATCTGCTTGCACCAGGCCAGGACTTTTTCGTATTCGACGTGCACTTTCTCCCGGTCAATGGAATGCATAAGCAGTTCTACCTGTTGCTTCTCCAACTCTTCAACCGGCTTTGCACATAAATTCTGCCTAAACGGGTACTTTGTGTGCAAGTGGGGTTTCTGCACAAAAAGTCGGGTCTATTCCTAATTCATATCAAATCCGGTTAAAGAGTGTTGCTAAAAAGCGGGGTGCAGGATCGCCTCCCTGGGTACCTGTCGGGACAGGTAATGGGGTGTCCCCAAATATACATTTTTCTAAAGGATTGATATCATACATGGATTGTATCACCACGCAAATATTGTGACACAGTACCTTACACAGCAGTTCATTGACGATAGCCGTATCGGTTTTGCTGCGGATATGTTCATCGAACTTTGATTTTATCATCCACATGGTAGACTCGACATTAGACCGTTTGTGGTAGTGCGTGAGAAACTCTTCCCGATGCAGTTGGAAGTAGTGCCACAACTGTTCCCACAAGACAGACTCTTCCGCCTCCCCTGTTGTGTTCGTCTTGAAGGGGATATAGGGCGTTCCTCCATGCTTGGTGACCAGTTCCAGATTGCTCTTGCTCAAATATGCCTTGTCAGCAGGCACATCACGCAAGCAGAAGTGTTTTGCGGTTGTATTGACCAGTGGCTTGAATTGTGGAGAGTCATTGCCATAACGCCCTGTGCTCTCAACGCTCGTCACCACATTTGTCTTGACGCCGCACATCAAGTGAACCTTCATCCAATCATGGTTATCCTGCTCATGCCCATAGCGTGCATTGTACCAGCGCACATAGCGAGAGGTACTAAAGCCCGATGAGTCCACGGCAAAATCAACTTCCACGGCCTTGAGAGGCAAGCTACTGATCGAATGACATCACGCAAGATGGAGGTAAGGTCAGTAGTGTCCATATAGTTGAGGATGGAATTGAAGTGAGGCACACTTGAGATATACCCCTTCATGTATGCCTCTTGCAGATCACAGATAAAGCGGCGTGTAGAGACGGTTGAATAGACTTTGAACACCGTACTAAACACCATGTCACGAAGTGGCAAGCGTGAGCGTCCCATTGTTTGGGGAGGTTCCTCTATGCTCTTGCACAGATCACGCAGCAAGGATTGAAAATAGGCTTTCTCATTCGTTTGTGCCATATTGTAGGCAGGCCAATCCTGTTTGTACGTCACGCGAACCGTTTTCGTAACTGTTGTGGTATGGCTTTCGGTGTCTGATTCGTGCTTCGTGCTGTACTCGACGGCATAGATATGCTTACATTTGAGGCCACGTAGTTCTAAGTCAGGACACGAACAGAGTGGGATATCAAGATCAACAGTGTATTTGCCTTTGCCCGTCTGTGATGGAACAATCCATACATCACCCTTGCGCTCTATCTTGAGCCGTGATGCAATCTCTTTGCCTTTTTGTTCTCGAATATTCATAACTCACCCCCCTACTAGTATATTCTTTTTAGTAATATACTAATCAGTAAAGATGAGAGGCCAATGTATGCGTATTTTGTTCATATCCTTGACATCTATCCCTTTTGCTCATATACTTGTAGGTATGGCAAAGGTACAATTATCAGGCTATCGCTGTGAACGGTGTGGACATGAATGGTTGCCGCGCAAGCAAGAAGAAGGCAAGCAGCAACCAGACCCTCGGGTGTGTCCAAAGTGTAAAAGCCCGTATTGGAACACGCCACGAAAGAATCCGTCTGCAAAAGCGAAATAGATCTCTCTGCGGCAAGCGGTTGACGTACCGACAGCCGATACGGACGGAAGAGTAACGAGCATATGATTCTTACCCGTATTCTGATACTCTTGCAAAAAGATCAAAATACGGGTACATTTATTGCACAGCAAAATTCAAGTACGAGAGAAGCGAAAGGAAAGCACTATGAAACCGGAAGGAAACAGCCAGTTTGAGGGTAAGCGTGCAGAGTTCAGGCTCAAATTCAGACCGGTAAATGTGTGATCACTATGGAACTTATCTATGTCATACCTGCGGACGCCGCACAATTCAGTCCCAATGGCAAGTTCTCGTTACTAGGTGGGGGCATCGAGAACATTTATGCCCCCGCATTTCCAGCAGTCCAACCTGGAATCGCTCTGGTTGTGAGGCTTCGCGTTCTTGCGTCGGAGGCTGAGCAAGATCATAAGTTCAGCATCGCTATCATTGGCCCTAAAGACTTTCGAGTGACACCCGGGGACATTGCTGAATTTAGGCCCACTCCTTTACACGGTGTGTCTGATCGCCCTCTTACAGTCAACTTGATTTTGAACATGCCACTTCTTGTGTTTCCTGAGCCAGGAACATATCATTTTCATCTCTACGTTGATAGCCAGGAAGTGGGAATGCTCCCACTTGATGTTCAGAAGATTACTATTGATGAGGTTAGTAATTCGTGAGTTCAGATCAACAGAAGCAGTGAGGTAACACGATGCTCGCCTTTGCAAATTCCTACACAAGTGGCACGTCGGATGCTCGATCTTCTGGTTCAACGGTTGCGACCACAGGGCCGGAAACGCGTGTAGCAACACTGAGGCATAAAGTGACAAATAACACTTTGTCCAAGAGTTGGCTGCAATGGGCGTCCGCCAAGCTTGATGATATTGCAAAACTTAAACCGAATTGGAATTCGTATGGCGCCCGTAGGCCATCTCCTCTGGCTATCGCCATAGCATCCGAACTCCTCCTTATTGTGGATAAGAATCTTGGCAGCATGGCCTACGAACGATCTCAGCCCCAAGTCGTGGCTCCTCGTGCAGATGGCGGCATACAAATCAGGTGGGGTACGCGACCGGTTGAAATCGCGGTTCATGCCGATCCTTCGGGTACTCTGGGCTATCTTTATGTAGAACGACGGGGTGATACCACCGAATTCAAAGAAGTGCAAAGTTCTTCTTGGGATGAAGTACTTCAAATGATCGCCACAGTGGTGTTTGCTGTACCGAGATGAATAAGAAACGAGAATATGACGAAGAGCAAATTCACGATGACGATCTGCTCTATCGGCGTTTTCATTCAATATCACTTGGGTCAGATGGACGGGTCGATTACTCGAACATATACGCAATCCGATACAGGCGCACCCGACCCCGAAATCTCTGTAGATCTGGCAGAGAGAACGACCCAGAGAAGACATTGGCAGCAGTTCCTCGTGCACTAGCCCCTGTATTAGGTTTAAGTGTGCTCAAAGCGGGCGATGTTAGAAGATTGGGATTTACAGTACGGCACAATCCAAATCGGAAAAATAGAGCACACTGTATTATTGAAGGCGCGAAAACTGAAGCGGACTGTTGGAGCCTGGCTGAAATAACCCGTGTGCATACTCTACCACGTGGTGAAGCATCAGACGTATCAGAAACGGAAGAGAACGAGGAGTAAGATTACACTCCCAAACAACATTATTTGTAGATGTCTGACTTTATGCGCAAAGTCTTTTAGCCTAATATATAGGTGAAATAGGTTCGAAAGGAGTAACCATTCCAGAACAGCAGAAACCCCCACGACAAGAAGCTCAGTCTTCACCCCTCTCATTTGAAGAGGCATTCTAAGGTTTGTTACAAACCGGGTCGTTACTCTTGCATCCCTATTGCTTCCCATCATGGACCCGAAATGCCCAATGCTTCTTCCCTTGTTCATTTTGGTCGACCTCGGCAACAACCCGATAGCCGCCAGTAGCGGGGAAAACGGTACTGAGCATTATACCAATAGCAATGTGTTGATCTGAACCTTGGGTAAGGTTGGTGGCCTTCCAGCGTTGATTTGCATCTCAGCTTTTGCCAGTACTACAGTGCTGTCCTCATTTTCCAAATGAACAAGCAAGTTATGGGGCTAATTCGTCTCGTTCCAAGGAATACAAAGAGAAAGGCCGATGCCAAAATGACTGAGTTGGTTGGGAAGTCGAGTCAAATCCGACCAACCGCCACCATTCACATAGAGCTTGCCATTCACGACCTCAACGTGATCGGCGACAAAGAGGTAATCGATTGTGGTGACAAAATCTTCCATTTTGTCCTCCTTCAAAATTTGTTAACAGGTTTCTGGAAAACTGTTAACAGGATTATATCATAGTCTGTCAACATGTAAACAGACTTCATTGCTATTTCATCTGGAATGGGATATAATTAGTTAACAATAAGCTACCTTGAAGCAAGGGAGGTTCACGATATGACAAAGAAAGCAGTAGAACGTCTGCCTGAAAGCACGGAGGGCAAGGATAGTGGACAAGATCGTGCCAGACCCTTCAGATACACGCCTATCAAAATCGGCTGTTTTGGGTTGTACATGCCACTTGATGAAATCAAAGCAGTAGAGAGGGCGGCAGCAGGGACAGGTGAAACCGTTTCTGAGTATGTGAGGAATGCACTTTTGCTTCGTCGGGAAGGTAGTATTCCACTTCCATCAATCGTTAGCATCTCTATAGGAAACCAATACATGCAAGTGAATAATACCATCTGACAACACGTGCATCTTTGGTAGCAGAACAGGCAAATTTTGTGTTCCCTTAGTGGAGGGCTTTTCTACACAGCATCCCCTTTAATCCTTCCTGGAATATGCGTCATCACTACCTAAATCCGCCTGGATACTCCTTCAGGTCTAGCCGTTCATACTAGAACACTTGCCCAATGACTTTTTTAGTGGATAGTGTACAGTTGTGTTTATAAACATCCTCACCATCTACATAAAGGGGGATATGCTATGCAATCAAACATGTCCGGCTGCAAACTCATGTGGACCATTGCAGGTGGGATTGTGCTCGGCGTCATCATCTTATGCGTTCTCTTCGTCTTCCTCGATTACCTTTCGAACCCAGTAGGCTTTCGCAATAGCTTTATGCAAGGCTTTTGCCAGAATGACCCGACGGCTGCGGCGTGCCTCACACCCACGCCATCCTATTACTCCACTCAGCGCCGTAGGGCACTCTTTGAACACCCTTAACATACAAGCAAAGGTGTTTCGCTGAGACGAGGCAAGAGATAAATCATCGTCCCCCCATAGGGTGAAGTGGAAATGAGAGATTGTTCACTTTGTTGGCACATGAGGAAAAGAAGATGGTAACTGCCCAGGTCGGCTGAGGACTTGCCAAAGGGTGTCAAACGCAGTAAAGTAAGGACATGACGAT
>CAVYFB010000013.1:0-321272 GCA_963767625.1 uncultured Chloroflexia bacterium | reverse complement strand
CGAGAGGAGATGAAGCTGTACATCATAGAGAACACGTTAGCGACCCATCTCGAAGACGAGACTTCTCAAACAAAAATCAGAGCCTGACATCCTTGTAACTTTGCTCTGATCCGGTTTCGCAGAACGTCACCACGTCCTTGTTCAGAACAAGCGTCTGGCAGACTCCAACACCAACCCATTTCGATCAATAGGGAGTTCAGCCATAAATGAGCTAACTCCATGCTCAAGGCTCTCGCTTTGAGAGCCTTCGCGCCTATGGGTAACTTCTCACGCAAGCGGAGCGCTGTTGAGTGACCTCTCTTGTGGGCAAATCCTAGGCGAGTGTTAGGATGGGCCAAGAGTGATGAAGACTGATGAGAGGCCACGAAGCAGGCATTGACCACGCGTTAGGACACGATTCTCATGCGACTCGTGCCATGGTGCTTTTTCTCTTTTTGGGGAGGAACGAAGCACACGTTGCCGTAAGAGACGTAGCTTAGCTCTCCCATACATGCTTCTTTTTATGAGTTTCAGCCGGTTTACATGCCCTTCGAGAGGTCCATTGCTCCACGGAAGAGTTAATCCTGCAAGGACAGCCACCTTGTCTTGTTGGATACCTTTGGCAAACGACTTGAACTCTGGCAACGTACTCGCTTCCACCGAACTGAGCCAGGTCTCCAACTGCTGTCCTGTATGCTCTGGGATCATCTGCATGAAAGCCTGGACTAAGCGGTAAGCGGCCTCTGCGCTTGAGCTGGCCTGTCTCATGAGTGCCAGTTCTTTTTGCTGTGTCTCATCCAGCTCATCTGGTTGACGCACAAACAGAAAGGCGCGCACGCCGTGCTGAGAAGTTTTCCAGCGGTGCAGGTGACAATGGGACGCTCTTGGGCTCTTGCGATTTCAATGGGCTCGACTTAGATGAGTTTGACCGAGGTGCCCGCAAGGTAGCCAGATAAGTGTACATGGCTTTAGATGAACCCTTGTATCCTTGGGCTTTCAGTTCTCTGTAGAGCTGTGAGCCATTGCGATGCCCTTCTTGCCACCATTGGAAAACATAACCCTCATAGGGATCGATAAGACTGGGTCGCCTTCGCCGCCGTCTGGCTTCGGGAAAGGATCCGTGAGCTAGCCATCGGTGAACCGTTCGTTCTCCTATCCCAACGCGAGAAGCAATGTCAGCCGCTTTGACTCCTTGTTGATGGAGTTCAACCACTTGCTCGTATCGGTCCAGCTTTTGCGCTCGCCGCCCGACTTGCGCGAATTTGACGCTGGGAGAGCGAGCGGGACGCCTTTCTTCTTCCAGCACGGGTTCCGTCTCTGCTGGCTCTTGCGTCTTCCGTGGCTTGTGTTTGCGAACCACGTCGTATTTCGGCCCGGCAGCGGGCTAACAGCGTTTGCACACTCTCCGATAAATTCTTTACGATATGCCACAAGTCGGCAACTTGAAGCGCCTGGGGAGCACCTTTGGAAATGGCCGCTGCGTATTCAGATGAGCGATCTCGGCTCACTATTTCCACACTGGGACGTTCCTCAAACCACGCCGAGACGGTTTGGACCGAACGATCAGCTAAGACATCAATGGGTCTATTACTTTCAAGGTCGCAAATCAACGTTCCATAGCGCAGTCCGCGTTTCCAACTCCAATCATCAATCCCAACGACGCGTGGAGATGAGATTGTTGGCAGTTTGGCTTGTTTGACCAGCCGCAAGATGGTATCAGGGCTCGCCTTTGTAGCTCAGCTTCTTGCCCAAGCGTGCACCCGCCTCTCCACCTTGCTCAAAGCCCATCTCTCGCAGAGCCTCTTGCAAGCGCAACGTAAACTTTGCACGAGGGAGAGTCAAAGAAGGAAAGCGTTCCGCAAAGATTTTACGCGTGCAGGTGCTCTCTTCGCAGAAGAAACGACGGACCTGCATCACCAGATGAACGAGACGGCCACTGGCTGGAAGATCACGTAAGGTCCGCTGATAATGGCTGTGTACACGTTTGGAAAGGCTCCCACAACAAGGACAGGAAGCCGTTGGGGAAGTTGCACGGGCAGTAATCACCACCTCGTTGGTGACATAGACCTGTTCAATCATCAGGTCGGAAAGATCGGGAAGAATAGTCATAGGCTCAAATCGGATCAAGAAGGGGTTCATTGGAAATTTTGTTCTGTTCTTTAGTATACCACACTTGTCATCAGCGAGCCTGCGGGAGAACCTAAAAGTGGATAAAATCGCAACTGCCCAAATATGTAAAGTCTCATGTGACGAAGAGTCTAGCGTGCGGATCTTGCATCACCTGCTCCTACACACCTTCGCAGCACTGATGCTTTTCGTACATGCTCTTGTCCCCTTTGTGTTTCCACTCCAGGTAGGTACGATGATCCAAGAATCTCCTTCCAAATTCTTCCCGACTGCGTCGGGGATATCAGGCCGCGTTACACGGCGCACCACAACATTCGCGATGGTATCTGGGGGCACCTGAGTAGTCACCTGCTCTGCTAGCCAACTCCGGCAGTGACAAAGCGCATCATGCTCCGCCTTTTCTGCCAGGTGGTTGCCTCACTCTCCGGTTGGGTCAGCAGGAGGTTGCGCCTGCTCGCGATTAGAGGCAAAGTCGTGTAGAGAGTCGTCATACTGGCGCGACCGAGAAGAGGTTGCCTGCGCGGCAACAATCACGCAAATGAGCATGCCAATGAGCGTGATCAGCCAGGAAGGATAGGGAGGATTCGTGAGAAATGATAAAAACAACTCAGGTGCAAAAACAGCTGTGTAGACACCCCAGGCGAGCAGCCCAAGGAACATCACGGTGAGCACGAACACGACGAGGGGACTGAGGAATCGAGCAAAGCGGAGCCATTTGTCGGGGAGAGCTATTTGCCGAATGACACGATTGATGGCAATGATGCTGATGATGGGAATGCCGTAGAAGAAAATGACGTTCGCTATGCTCCCTATGATGGGAAGGCCATACGAGAGCGCGTCGCCAATGACGTTGGGGAGTGACGGAGGCAATACATTGGTTGCGAACCCGATGAGGATCAAGGCGAGCAGCGGTAGCGCACAGGCGAATAACAGCAAAGTGAAAGAGAGGCCTGTGACCAGTAAGCCACTAAAAGCAGAGAAGATCTTCCTCAACTGAGCCGCTGTGGGAAACGGAGAACGACTTCTGCTCTCCGATACGTGCTCAAACCCTTGTCCGGGCTCCTTGCTTCGCCGGTTCAGTGGTTCAAAATGGAAGAAGTTGGTCATAGGGTCAGCAGCAGATTGCGCCTGTTCACGATCAGAGGCAAAGCTGTCTGCATAGTCATGATGCGGACGTGGCTGAGAGGAGGTGGCCCGCACAGCAACGATCACAGAAATGAGCATGCCAATGCATATGAGTGGCCATGAGGCTGGAAGATTCGAGGGGGCACTGAGCGAGAGAAACAACGTCGGTGCGAAAACAGCAATGTAGATACCCCAGGAGAGCAATCCAAGGAACATCATGATGAGCGCGAACACGACCAGGCGACTGGGGAGCCGAGCAAAGCGGAGCCATTTGTCGGGGAGAGCTGCTTGCCGAATGGCACGATTGATCGCTATGGTACTAATGATGGGAATGCCATAGAAAAGCCCAACTATGAAAAATATGGGACCCAGGAACCTACCGATATGCAGGAACGGGATGAGTAGGGAGACGAGCAGCGGCAGCGCACATGCGAGAAATGGGACGGCGAAGAGAAAGCGGATGCGCGGCGTCGAGCGCCAGGCCACGACGGCGAGTGGGATGCCAGCAAACAAGAAAAATATGGGACCCAGGAACCTACCGATATGCAGGAACGGGATGAGTAAGGAGACGAGCAGCGGCAGCGCACATGCGAGAAATGGGACGGCGAAGAGAAAGCGGATGCGCGGCGTCGAGCGCCAGGCCACGACGGCGAGTGGGATGCCAGCAAACAAGACGGCACCCGCTGCGAGCATGGTACCGGCGAAGATGACCTGCACTGCGAGCATAAGGAGCGGTTGCGTCGCTACTACTGCCTGGGCATTTGAACCCTGTAATATGGCGAAAGCCAGAACCATGACTAGTGAGCCAATAAAAGCAGAGAAGATCCTCGTCAACTGAGCCGCTGTGGGAAGCGGGGAACGATTCTTGCTCCCCGATATGTGCTCAAACTCTTGTCTGGGCTCCCTGCCTCGCCGGTCTAGCTGTTCAAATTGGAAAAAGTGGGTCATACATTTTCCTCCAAGGAGCATGCATCGCGATCATCCAGGTTAAGAGGCGTACGGGAAATGCGCTCGGCCCCCTCGGCGATTATTGACAGTCTTGCTCCTTTTGCTACTGCTGAAGTTTGCTACCAGGCGCGAGATAGCTGTGCTGAAAGCGGTCTAATTTTATCCATGCGGGTAGTTAAGGTTGTCAAGAATTTCGATCTCATCTGGATGGCCTGGTTCATGCACCTCGGCAAAGAAGCTATGTTCGGTAAAGCCGCCGTCACCTGTTTGTTCAGGGATGAGATCGGTGGTTTCCGCCTGAGAGCTAATGATGGAATCATCCTGGAGCACTGTGCCAGCAGGAAGATCAGCGTTGTTTGCTCCATTGGTAAACAGAATGCCGATGGCGTCCTGCTCTCTACCTCTGGCCTGGACTGTTACAATAATACGGCTATCTGCATGACTGTGTAACTCTTCCGCAGCTTGGGGGTTGTATAAGGTTAGCTTTACCTGGTCTTCACTAAATCCGGCCTGTTTGAGTTCGTCTATGGCATGATCTGCCCTGGAACGATCTCTAAAGATACCAACTATGTTTGATTGATCTAAGGTTCCCATGAGTTGCCCCCTTTCAGATTGGAAGGAATTGCGCAGATAGCGCCCTATAAAACTACTATACCATATTGGAGGAAGCTTGCGGGTGTTCATGGGCCATTTTGAGGAAGAGCAGGTAGGTGAGCTGCTCGACGTAGTCGCCGTAGGACATGCCGTCGTCGCGCAGGATGTTGCAGTAGTTCCAGAGTTTCTAGACGATGTATTGGGTGTTGTTGTCAGAATCTGTGCAATCAGGACTGATACTGTCCGCATAAGGTGGTATACTGGGCATAGAAGATCATTTTCTGGCAGTAAGATATATGAAAGGCGGGGGCGCTGAGTGGCACTCCGGCAAATAAGGAGGATTTGCATGGATCACGGGAACAGCCAGTCTGGCATTCACGATTTCGATTTTCTTCTTGGGTCCTGGACTATTCGCAACAGGCGGCGGACAAATGCGTTGTATCGCGAGAGAGAGGGCGTTTGGCAAGAATTCGCTGCAACCCTCACATGCGCAAAATATCTCGATGGGAAAGCCATCATCGATCATTTTGAGGGGACGTTGCCTGGTGGAGAGGAGAGGCGCGGGATAACTATTCGCGCCTTTGATGAGCAGACGCAGCAGTGGTCGCTGGTGTGGCTCGATAATCGCAATCCACCGGATTTCAGGCCGCTGGTGGGAAAATTTGAAGAGGGTGTAGGGCTCTTTTATCAGGTGATAGAAGCGCCGGAAGGTCAACCACTGCACGTGCGGTTTACCTGGGATGAGATTACGGCGGATACAGCGCGCTGGCAGCAGGCTTTTTCGTTTGATGGGGGGAAGCATTGGGATACGAATTGGGTGAGTGAGTTTACAAGACAGCGATAGCCATCACAGCTACTGAGGAAAGAACGAGAGAACCATAGATGAAAGCGGGTGTTACATGTCAGAAGCAGAAGCAATCCAGGATATTTCATATCTTCGCACGTTTGAGCAAGTCGTGCCAGGCTATCAGCATCGTCAGAAGTTTGTCAAGCCCGGTGATGCGCTCATTACATCCAAGGTATACCTCAAATGGTATGACATCTACCGTGAAGAAGTGCCCATTTCCTCTGAGCTTGTTGATGATGCGCGTTCGTTCTTGCTCTCTGAAATGGAAACGGGGAACTTGCAACTGAATAATGAGCTTGGTTTTGCCATCCATCACCAGTGTTCCAACATCTACATTCTGTACATCTGTACCTGGCGCAATGAAAATGAGCTGTGGGAAACCCTCTATCACAAAGACCTTACCGGGGATGGCACATTTCGCGTGCTTGAACGTAGCTCAACGACTCCTACTTTTTGTGTCTGGGTACTGGGTGCCGTTTGGCATGAGCAGCAAGCCTGGACTCGCTATCTCTATTCGGAGCGTGATGATGCCGCCAAATATGCCTATGTGCAAGACCAGATGACTGGTTTGGTCTAAAACATACCTCTTCCTTCATACTTGGAGTACCCAGACTCGAAGCGGCAGCCTGAATAATTACAGTCAACGAGCCAGAAAGCCCCGTCCATTCATGGCGGGGATGAATGGCTCTTCCTTGTGGGAGTGGGGGCGGGTGGAGATTGCTCTTGCCGTGCGACAATTTGCAAGGCCAACCGCACTGCCGCCGTATCCGATATGCACCCATACAGTTCCCTGATACGCGCAATCGCTGCCATATCCTGCTCGGTGAATCGCATAGTAGTTTGTTTTGATTGCTTGCCCATGCGACTCGAGTATACTTCCTTGACAAGTGCATGTCAAGATGATATACTCTGCGCAGTACTTTGACAACTAAATCATGTTTGCGGGTTCTAAGCTAAATCGCTCGCTTAGGTAAAAGCATGAGCGTGTGAACCAAAGAACGAACGAGACGTCCAACTCGTTGGGTACTCCGGTATCCGCACAAACACCAGGAAATGTACGCAGGGCGTGCACTTCCTCAGCGAGAGGCGCTGGCCTGTATGGTAACAGTACAGGTGCCGTTGGAGCGTGAAGCTCGGCCAGCGGACGGGCCACCTGAGATGGCCCTTAGCTGTGAGGCGTTTGCACCCCGAAGGTGAAAGCAATTGAGGGGGAGCCGATCAGAACCCCTGTCATTCATGGCAGGGAGTCTCAGTACATATCTAGCATCGCCCGTTGCTCGCTGCGACCATCAGCCGACCTGGCAAGAATTCCAGACTATCATATCATCTTTTTTCTTTACTGAAGGAGCCGACGAACACGTTCAGTTCTTTGGCAAGTATTTTCAGTTCAGTTACTTTCTTCTTCTCAAGCTCTTCTCGTGTATAGGATGATGCAGGCGCTGATACTCGCTCTAATGGAGGCTGTGCTACGTGCTGATTGCCTGGAACTGGCTGCAAGAGTTGTTTGCATTCAACATCAGGCATGCGCCTGAGTAACAAGACCACATTAGCAAGCATGTCTGCTAATTCATGCGTCTTCAGCTTCTCAAGTTGGTCTATGGTCAAACGAGTTCCCATTGCTTCCTCCTGAACTAAACCGACAGACTCATCTTTGGGATATTCTGCGAACGAAGGTAGTACATACGAGTGATAAATTCTCCTGCCAGACTCTGAAATTGCTGTTGCAACTCAATTGAATGCCCCTTCGGAGGATTCAACGCGCTGATTGGCGTATGGTCATCTGCAGCAGCGGCTATAGAAATACTATCGCTAATTGTTTGATTGAAAACATTCTCTGGATAGTCAAAGCGTACCTGGTTGCAGTAATAGTTATGCAAATTGGTGGCTCTGACACGGGTTAAAACGATGCCTCCTAGCACAGGACCTGTAAAAGCTGCAGTATGGTTTGTCAGTTCAAAGAGTTTCTGCACAGAGCGTTGGAGCAGCGCAATGCCGTAGGTTGAAAGAAAGTCTGGTAGCGTAGGGACGACATAAGCATCGCTAGCCCAGAGAGCATTTTTTGTGACCGGGTTAAAGTTTGGAGGGCAATCGCAGATAATATAGTCATACTCATGGTGGACCTGGTCAAGAGCACGCTGTAAAACAGTATATCCCATAAAATCTGCGAGACGCAGATCAACATCGACCAGGTCGGGGTTGGATGGCAACAGGTCAAACCCGAGCACCGCGGCTTTATCCTGTATCACATCTTTCACGATAGCTTTGCGAATAAGGAAATGGTGACGCTGTTGCGCAAATAAATCAGCAGTTGAACCATTTGTGCCCTTCCAGGTCACCCACCGGTTCTGCTCCATGACATAAAATGTGGCGCTTGCCTGTGGATCGAGATCGACGAGCAGCGTTCTTTTTCCATAGAACCTGGCAAGGGCAGTGGACAGCTCAATAGCGACGGTCGTTTTGCCTACACCGCCCTTAAAATTGATGATTGTTACAATTTTTGCCATATGTCTTACCTCGTGAGATGTTGTGCGATCCTACACATCATACCCAAACCTCTTCCGCATGCTTCTCAAATGCTTGATGGATGAGAGCCATCACATCTTCAATCTGGTTAAGTGAAGTAATACTTACATGAACCTCTTCTTTGCCGAAATGACCTGTGTGCTTCCCATTTTTACACAATTCCTTTGGATCGTTGAGTTCACTGGCATCGATGTTGAGGGTTACCAGAAGCTGCCTCTTTTGGGGCTTGATCTCCACAAAATCCGCTGTTGCTTTGTAAGCAATGTGTTGCTCGCTCACCTCTTCTCTCACCAATAAATCGAGGTTCAGTATGCGCGTACGAAGCCGCTCGAAGATTCCCCGTATATCAAACGGCATGTACCTGAGATGATCTTCCAGTTGTACTTGCTTGCCAATGTTGCTCATCTGCACAGGAGACAATTGGGGTATGGGCCATACCTTTAGAGCCAGATCGGCAAGTGTTCTGGCTCGCTTCTTGATCTCTTCCTCGTTCCAATGCTCTAATTTAGCGAGGCCTTTGTTGAGATGAAGAGGGCTGTTAGCAAAGCCACCTTCTTCCCTATTGCATTTCTCCAGGAATGGGTGGTCGCTCAATTCGGGATTATATCCTGTGAGCGTAAGGTTCCCGATTGTATGCAGGTACTGCGCGTGTACCTGTTTCCAATTGGGGCCAAGTTCCTCCCTCCATGCCAGGGACAGGTGTTCATTCTGAGGCATAATATGCTCTATCGTGTACTTTTCGATATTCTGCAGGCTCTTTTCTGTCATGATTTTCTAGCTTTCTGAGCATGTATTTGCAACTGTGGAAGTTATACATATCTTTCACTATAAACGCTGCCCGAAACTCTTCATCTCTGGGGAAACGTCGCTGTGAGTCTTTCTGCAGAAAAATAGCCTGAACACTTTCGAGATACTGCTGCTTATCGATCTCCTTTGCAAGGGCAGCAAAGATCTTATTCATCGAATTTGTGGGAACGCCGCAGACCGCTCTACGAAACACATAACTTTCGACCAGTTTAAGGATAGCAATGAAATCCTCACGCGAGAGGAGCTTATTGGCATAGTCATCGTAGACTTCCAGCAGAAAAGGATACGCTACATCAACTTTGAGCGTATTGATGTCATGCAACACTTGGCGAATTTCGCGGTCCTCTTCTTTTTCAAACGCCATTTTCGCAAAGTGTTTGGCATAACGTCCAATGTCCGCTAAAATCTCAGTAATTGCTGCTACCGTTGTGCTCCTGTGAAACATCTTAAAAGTGGTATACACCTTGTCGAGAATTCGGAATACTTCCCTGTTTGATCGTCAGGTAGTCGCGCATGAAACGGTCGAATTGAGAGCTATTCTCTGTAAGGGGGAAGCTTTGCTCCATCGGATACCAATACTTCTTGTACAGCCTGGTTTGTTCTTCATTATCTAGCCCCATCAGAACGTAGTTGCGAATAAGGTCTGCCTGTGATAAAGCCATTCCTGTAGAGTTGAGACTTTCAAAGATAAGCTGGGGATTATCATGATCTTTATTCAGTGTGATCTCAACGATCATGAGCTTACCGATACCTATGTAAAGGGTAAATGGATCAACATCTCCCTGGCGGATGCGATTCTCAAAGTACAGGTAGTTTTCAAGCAGCCGATGTGGTGGGCGTGTTGGCAGGGTAGATTTTGCATGGTCGGGGTCATCGGTAATAGCTATTAACGCATCTTTGTCACTCTGCGTGAGTAACAACTTGTAGTATTCTTCACCCTTACTGTGTTTGTTAATAAGGTATGAGTCATAGATGTCTTCATGGCTCATATTCAGAGGAGTGCTTGAGTCTTTTGCAGCTTTTGCTAGAGCAATCAGCAGCAAAGAAAGGGTGGTCAGGCGTTGCTGCCCATCGATAACTAGCAGAGGCATGATGCCACCTGCTATAAATAAGCCATGCTGGATATAGACAACGGAGCCGACGAAGTGTATTGTCGCTTGCTTGTCGGTTGCGGTACGGACAATATCATTCCACAGTCTGCTCGCACTGCTCACGATCCCAGCTATAGGTACGCTGGTAAATAGGAATAATAAACTGCTTTTTTCCATTGAGAAAGGTAAGGAATTGATTTTCTGATGCTTTCAAAATGACCTTTTGCTCCCTTTCCATCATATACTTAAATCCATCTCTACAAAACACAACGCAATGGAGTTAATTCAGTAACCCGGTTAGCACATAAAGAAATTTTCAAGATTGCTTCAATTTGTAATATGCTTTATGATATTAACCTTCATGTGAGTAGCATAGATTGGTCTTCTCATACTTTCCGGTAGGTAACTGGACGCCATGCCGAAAAGGTTTCATAAACATAAATTGCTGCTTGATGAGAACATGCCGGACCGCCAGGCATTTCCCCGCCTGAATGAACTCTTTGATGTCAAATCCTACCGTTCTCTTCTGTGTCGCCTTCAAAACCTTCTGTGAAGCGCACCCTACATCTTTCACTTGACGGCAAGTTACCTGTGATATATGAGGAAGTAGGAAAGCATTTTCAACAATCGCTAGGAAGTAGAGAAACTGATTGATTAGCTTGGTCATTCTTCCGGCTCTGGGCTGGTAATGAGAATGCGCAGGAACCATCTGATGGCAAAGAATATCAGCCAGTAGACCAGCATGGCGATCAGTGTTGACCATTCAAAAGCCTGGTCTGGCGGATTAATTAATGCCGATCCCACGAAATTCGCAAATGGATAGAGAACAATACCTGTTAAGGCGTAGAGAAAACCGGCAAACGGGTTGGCCGAGTTCGCCCCAATCAGCCTAAAGATGAAGCGCAACAGCAAGCTAATCTCCAATATGACGGCAAGCCATTGCAGGTAGTCATTGAGTTTCCCGATAGCAAAAGCAGCTTCAGAGTATTCTTCCTTAGTACTACAACCGTAGTTAGCTCTCACTCGTAGATACTGATGAAGAGAAACCAATCAGCGCTTTCGACGATTGGGAGGAAGCAGATGACCATCGAGGAGTTGGAAGCAGTGGCAAGAAGAATTTGAAGCATTTCACGCGCAGTTTGCTGACCTGTTCGAGCGCAGCGAGTCGCGCGAGCAAGCTAAGAAGTATCTGCGTGGGCTGCTCGCCCAGGCAGATCGCAAGAACAGCTGGCAGGTTGCCGAAGTCGTTGGGGATGCGATCCCCGACCGTATGCAGCGATTGCTCTATCAAGTGCCCTGGGATGCCGAGGCGGCGCGTGATCGACTGCAGCCGTTTGTGATCGAGACCTTTGGAAGCGAAGAGGGGATCGGGGTGGTCAATGAGACCAGTTTTCTCAAGAAAGGGACGCACTCAGTCGGGGTGGCGCGCCAGTACCTGGGGGCGGCAGGCAAGCTGGACAATGGGCAAGTGGCGACGGTCTTGAGCTACGCTGCCAAAGGCGCTCACGTGTTTCTGGATCGACGGCTGTATCTGCCAGAAGAATGGGCCTGGAATAAAGAGCGACGTGCCCAAGCACGAGTACCGGAAGAGGTGCGCTTTGAAACCAAGCCAGAGCAGGCTATCGCCATGCTTGTGCATGCCTGGGAGCGAGGCGTGCCCATGCGGTGGGTCACCGGCGATGAGGTCTACGGCGACTCGCCGCGTCTGCGGGAAACGATCCAGGCGCATGGCCGCTTCTACGTGCTGGCAGTCTCGGCCAACACGCGCGTGTGGACCGAGCGGCCCGCGGTGGAGGAGCCGCAGGAGCAAACGGGAGGACGGCCACGGCTCGCACTGCGGGTGGCATCAGAGGCTCCTGAAGCCAGGATCGTCTCCGCGGTGGTGGCAAGTTTGCCTTCCAGGCCTGGAAACGAATGGCGGTCATGAAGGGCGAGAAGGGTCCCATCGCCTATCACTGGGCACGTACACGCATCGTGGAAAATGGGGACCGGCTGCCGGGGCCGGATGTGTGGTTGCTGGCCCGCCGCTCGCTCACTGATCCCAAACAGCTTGCTTACTATCTGGCCTATGTGCCCGCCAGAACATCGTTCGAGACCAAGGTTCGGATCGCTTCAAGTCGCTACACGGTCGAGCCAGTGCATTGAGGAGGCCAAGGGAGAGACGGGGCTGGATGAGTACGAAGTGCGTTTCTGGCACAGTTGGTACCGACACATCACGCTGTCGATGATGGCCCACGCCTGGCTCGCCAGTATCCGGCGGCTGGAGCGGGAAAAAAACTGCAGGAACCGATAAGCTTGCCGAGCTAACGGTGCCAGAAGTGCGCCGCTTGTTGGCGATTGCGCTCCCTTACCGGTGCGTTCGCCCGAACTGCGGTTAAGCTGGTCGACGTTTCGCAGGAGGAAGCGACTGTGGGCCCGTCGTAGTCATTACCGACGACGTGCGCTCCGGCGACGCTCTCGTGCGCCTTCATAACTACGGTTGTAGTATTAGTAGGCGGCGACTTCTCTGCTACTGGTTCTAATGGTTCAGATTGAATAGATGCGCTCTCTTGAAAAGGCGAGTGTCCTTGTCGGGGAGCGATCACGGTTCGTTGTGATGGCTGTACGATATCAGGAATTCTGTTAGAAGGGAGTAATTTCGGTAATATTTCTTCATCTAGGGGAGGTGGAGGTGATGTGAGTTCTCTTTTTGTGAATTGAGCAGGGAGAGTTGGAACAATAAAGGTCTGCGAATTATTGAGAAGAGGTTGAAAGGCATGTTCTAGTGCATTTGCAAAGGCTTGAATGCTCCCGAAACGATTTTTGGGTTCTTTTTCAAGAGCTTGGAACACAACCTGCTCGACAGGATCAGGAAGATCAGAAACTTTTTCTTTCAAAGAAGGAGGTGGGATATTCAGATGTTGACTGTATATTTCAAGACTGGTTCCCTGAAATGGTCGCTCACCGCTAATCCATTCATAGACGACAATCCCTAATGAATACTGATCACTTGCTACACGTGGTTTGCCGGCAAATTGCTCTGGTGCCATATAGGCCCAGGTTCCGATTATGTCTTGTGTGGTTTGGGTTGTTTGAGCAATCAGAGCAATACCAAAGTCGCTGATGTAGACTACATCATCATGCCCAACTAAAATATTTTCTGGCTTGACATCTCTATGAATGATCTTCTGATGATGGGCATACTGTAAAGCTTCAGCGATCTGTTTCACATAACTTACAATGGTTTTTAGGGGCACACGAGAACCTTTGGGATGTCGTCGACGAAGCGTGCCTCCAGACGCATACTTCATTACATAGAAAGGGATGTGTCTCTCTACTCCACAATCAAGTACCGGAATTATATGCGGATGATCAAGAGCAGCAATAGTTCGAGCTTCCTTCATAAAGTCGGGTGTATCCTCGGCTGTTATAGGTGCATAGAATATTTTAACGGCGGTATGCGTCTTGAGGTATATATGTTCACCTAGATAGACTTCGGCAAAACCACCACTTCCTAATAAACTGATAAGACGGTAGTTACCAAACCGCTCACCAAGGTGGTTTTTCATTGACTAAAGCAGCTCCTCAGAGGTTGAAGAAGACTGTTTTTAGGTGGTCTCAGATGTTTCTCCCAATCTTTCTGCTTCGATTGGGCTGTATGATGCCTTTATCATGATAAAGACCGGAATAGCTAATGCAGAGCAGATATTTGCAGTGCTGCTTGTACACGAAGCTTATCATAACATGTGGAATACCAACCCGTCAAACACTTTTTCCCATTTCAGGCTGGTGCAAGTACCTGGCAGCCGCAAGGGCCCATCCGCCGCCCCACTCTACCCCCTGCCACTACATTTCAAACGTCAAGTGAACTTTGACAGGGCACTACACTCCCAATCGCCATTTTTGTAAACTACTGATTTTTTTCACAGATGGCACCTTTTAGGTAAAGCTCCTCACTCCCCACTATTGCTACTCTCCCACAACTCGACCTGCTTCGTCTCCCTCACATCTATCTTCTCCGGCTTCGGGACTTCACAAATCACCTCGCGTCCCCTATCGATTGCTCCATGCTTCCGCTTCTCGCGGTCTGCCCGTATCCGTTCCAGAAGCACGCTTGCAGGCTCATCATTCGGGTCCTGCGGGACGAGCCGACCGGCAAAGGCCTCTTTCAGGATGCTCTGGCGCAGTCGTTCGGCACGCTTGAGGTTTGCTTCGACTGCTGCTTCTAACTGGCTGACGACTGAGAGACGGTGCTCTACTTCGGCTACGATTTGTTCTTGTTCGGCAATAGAAGGAAGAGCATAAATCATTTGCTGAACGCGAGATTTGTTAAATGCAGGTTGATTATTACCCGAACTTCCTCGCCTTGTAACTTCATACTGAGACCAAAGCCAATAGTAAATATACTCTGGATCACCGGCGTTTGAGATACGCCAAATAGCTGCACAGTTTTGATTGTTGCAAGCTTCGATATCCAGGATAGCAACTTGACCTCTTGTTCTGCCTTCGCCAATCATTCCGAGAAGCACCGAACTCGCTGGGTTAATCTGAGTACTACTGTTACTAAGTCCTACTTGAGTGATGTGCTCTCGTGTTCTTTGGATGCGGCAAAACTGAACCTCGCCAGAACTCACCCAAGATATATCTCCTCCCCAATATTCTGGCTTCTTACGGCTAGGAGTCGCTCCCACATGGACCTCAAAGCACTGACCAAAGGTTGCCCAACACCATCCCTCCGGCAACTCCGGCAAACTCGACATCAGGCATTGCAGGTTCCACATAGCGCACATTCGCAGGGTCCTTCCCCTTTGCTCTCAGATCAGCTTCCCACTTTGCACGACGCTCAGCCAGGATGCGCTCTAGCAAATTGGAAGCGGGTTCGGTTGTGGGATGCTCGTCACGCCAGGCTTCGGTTAGCTTCCCCTTAACCGCAGCTTTCAGGACGGCGGCACGGTAGCGTTTGAGTTTGACTTGTACTCGTCGCAGTGCCGCTACGCCTGCATCGAGACGCGAGAATTGCTGCTCGATGGCGGCTACGATGCGCTGTTGTTCGGGAAAGGGTGGCAAAGCAAATGGTAATTCTGAAAGCTGCTTTTTTGTTACCCCAGCTATGGTTGTACCTCTATTTTGATGCTTGAATACCTGAACAGCTTGAGAGAGAAAGTACAATGAATAGTCCGGATAGATAGAAGAGCTAACGCCAATTAATGCCTGTGAGTCTTGACTAAAGCATAAAGGCATTTTTGTTAATGCCACTTTTCCCAAACCAACCCTGGTAACGACAATCAAACTATCTTCAGGAACAAGATTGGTAGCTGAGTTTTCAATCGCAGTTTTAGTAATTCGCTTTCTTGGTCGTATATCTTTCAAGCCATAAATATCGGCGCTTGTTATCCAGGCAATATCGCCGTTCCAATATTCCTCTATGTCTGTTGAAGGTGTCCCTCCTCCTACTATATTGTAAATTTCGCCTACTCTCGTCCACGCCCACCCTCTCGGCAACCCGTTCTCCTCGTTCACGCCGCCAACCTCTCATTCAATTGTTGTAAAATCATTGGAAATTCGGTGCCGAAAAGCTGGTATGCCTTACCCAGGCCACCGCGCTGGTTGAAGGGTTCGTACTCGAAATCTTCGGTCTCTATGGTCAGCGAGGCGGCTATGTGGTCGCGGATGAGTTCGAGCCACTGGCGCTGCTCTGGCGTGAAGGGTTTTCCGCGCATGCGTTCTTGCTCCTCTAGCCATGCTGCGAAGCGACGCGCCACTGCCTCGCTATAGGGTTCTAGCATGGCATCATCGTTCTTGTCGCGTTCGATAGTATAACGGACGAGCGATACGAGGTCGGTGAGCATGCGTTTGGCGTTCCTGCCACCGCTGCGAACTCGTGAATGGTCTAGCATTTCGTAGGCTTGCCAGAGCTTGTCGGTGGAGAGTCCCAGTGGAGGTGTTGCTATGGCATCCGCCAGTTTTTTGATGTCTTCAAGATGGAGCGAGGCACGCCGGGGCCTGCTGTAGAATATTTCGAGGGCGGTGATCTCGTCGCGGTGCTGTTCGATGAACTGGCGGAAGCTCGTCACGATCTGCCGCGCCTGTTCTTCTGCCTGCATATCCCAATCGGCGGAAATGAGTTTGTCCTCACTGACGACGTCCAGGGTCTGCTCGTCGCGCTGCTGGGCCTTGATGAGGGCAGCGCGCAGGTCGGGGTTATCGAAGGGTACGGCTGCCTCGCGGATGAGCCCTTTGACGATGGTTTTTACTGCCGGATCGTCAAGGGCGAGATAGAGCTGGCCCGTTTCTTGCTGGGCTATCTCAAGCTGCTTATCGGGGTTGAGTGCATCGACTAGCCCGGCAGCGAGTTCACGGATACTGCGACCTCCTGAGGCCTGTTCGATGGCTTCGACTTCGTCGGGAGTGACACGCCTGGCGAGTCGTCCCAGGCGTCCGGCGAGCGTGGTGAGGGTCGACTCATCGCGCTTGCCGAGGGCTACCGAGTTGAGCAGGTTCTTGAAGGATACGGAGGCGTTGCGCTCCAGCGGGGGATCGTCCGTTTTGATGCGTTCGCAGATACCCACGGCATCGATCAAGACGAAATGGGTCTTGCTGCTTGCATCGGGGGTCACGGCTCGGAAATCGGTGTCGGAGATGGTGCGGGTGCCGCGGCCTTTCATCTGCTCGAAGAAGCCTTCGCTTTTGACGGAGCGCATGAAGAGCAGCACTTCTAGTGGCTTGATGTCGGTGCCGGTGGAGATCATGTCCACGGTGACGGCGATGCGCGGGTAGTAGCTGATGCGAAAGTCCTGGATGAGTTTCTCGGGCTTCACGCCGGTCACCTTGTAGGTAATCTTCTGCGCAAACTGGTTGCCATGCCCAAATACCTCGCGCACGGCCTCGACGATGGCTTCGGCATGACTATCGTCCTTGGCAAAGATCAGCGTCTTGGGGACCTCGCTGCGTCCGGGGAAGAGTTGTGTAAACAGGGCATCTTTATAGGCACGCAGGACGGTGCGAATCTGGTCGGGTGCCACCACGTCACGATCAAGACGGCTGGCGTCGTAGGTCAGTTCATCATCCAGGCGTTCCCAACGCAGGGCGCGAGTGTGGCGATCACGCCTGACCCACGACCTCGTATGGCTCTATAGTGCTGCCTTTTTCGCTGATCTCTGTGCGGATGCGATAGACCTGGTAGTCGACGTTTACGCCGTCGGCTACGGCCCGCGCGTGGCCATACTCCATGACCAGGTTCTTTTGAAAGAAACCGTAGGTCTGCTTATTGGGAGTGGCGGTCAGGCCGACGATGAAGGCATCGAAGTATTCCAGCACCTGGCGCCACAGGTTGTAGATGCTGCGGTGACATTCATCGGTGATGATGATATCGAATGTCTCGATAGGCACGGCGGGGTTATACTGTACCTCTCCTGGCTGCTGGTTGCGTAGCGAGGCATCAAGCTCAAAGAGCGATTGTTCTTCCAGCACCGGGTCAAGGTCTGGTTCGCCACACAGGATCGAGTACAGGCGCTGAATGGTGGTGATGCAGACACGCGCTACCGGGTCGATGTGGTTGCTCTGGAGGTGTTGCACGTTGTAGAGTTCGGTAAATTTGCGCCCATCGTCGGGGGTGACGTATTGCTGAAATTCTTTGAGCGTCTGCCGTCCCAGGTCGGCGCGGTCCACGAGGAAGACGACGCGACGCGCTCCGCCGAATTTGATCAAACGGTAGATGCTGCTGACGGCGGTGAAGGTTTTGCCGCTGCCGGTGGCCATCTGAATCAAGGCTCGTGGCCGGTTCTCGGCGAAGGAGTGCTCCAGGTTGGTGATGGCTTCTACCTGGCATTCACGGAGGTTAGCTCGTGGTAGTAGCGGGAGACGGCGCAGTTTGGCGCGGAGGGTATCGTTCTGCTCGTTGGGGATGCCTATGGGGGCCTGGTCGAGCCATTCCGCCAGCGTTTGGGGTTGGTGGAAGGCGAAGATGTGCCGGCTGCGCGGTTCGGGGTCAAGATGGTTGGTGAAGCGGGTCTCGATGCCGGTGGTTTCGTAGCTGAAGGGCAGCGTGGGTTGTTCGGTGGAGAGGATATCGGGCAGGTTGGTCAGGTATTTGGCGCTCTGCTCTTCGACGCCGATGAGTGTTTGTCCGGCTTTCTTGGCTTCGATGGTGCCTACAGGCTGATAGTCGATGAAGAGGAGGTAGTCGGCGGTGCCGGAGGGTAGGGAAAATTCGCGAACGGCGACGCCCTGTGATGAGCCGAGGTTCATGCGGTCAAAGTCTTGCACGAGCCAGCCAGCTTGTTCGAGTAATGCGTCTATGGTTTTGCGGGCGCGTTCTTCGGGCTTCAACCGCCTGTCTCCTTGCTTTTTATCAAATTGTGTCGTTCATGGGAAGAGGAAGAATGTAGGGCTAGTATAGTGCATCAAGGGGATTGTGGCAATTGTTCTGTCTATCTGGGAAAGTGAGCAATATTACATATTGATGGATCTCCATCCTTTCGGGTGATAGCCCTTCATACGGGCGTGATGAATCACGCCCAATAGACATCAACCGAAGCCAGGGAATGCGGGAGGAGGTTGGGTGATCCGTAGGGGCGAGGGTGGTGATGGGAGGTTGGGAGGGCCTTTATGGTCGCCCGCGTCGGCCTCTCGCGCCTCCCCAATCACACCGTCAGGAAACAGCAGGAGGGACGGCGGGCGACCATACGCGAAGCGCTTGCGCCCGACATGCCGGGGGCATGTCAGCAAGGCCCTCCCCGCTCCTCCCAGCCACCCTCGCCCCTACAGATGTTGATGGGCTTTTCGTTAGGGTGATGCGTATTGGGCGTGATTCATCACGCCCCCCATTTCCTTGTCGAGCGGCCCGCAGGGCGTGATGAATCACGCCCGTACGAACGATCCTCTTCCATTTCTACCTTGTTTCACCCCGAAGGACGTAGACCCATATTTATATTTAGTTTGACACGATTATAGGGTTCTCGGGCCCATTTGGTGGAGGACGCCAAATCATCCCAAATGATTGTATATTCTCTCAAAATAATGTATACTATTTTTAAGTTCTGTCCAGATATTTATATTATTAAGGAGATATTCATGGAACGTCTTATGACAACAGAAGAAGTAGCTGAACTGCTACGCATCGACGCGGTGACTGTAAGACGGTTGATCATGCGCGGAGAATTGACCGCGTATCGCATCGCCGGCGAATTTCGCTTCACTCCGGCAGACCTGGAGAAATTCCTTGAGAGTCAACGGGTTGTGGTAGACATCAGATCAAAGAACCAGTTTGGTGATAAGTTTACCGACCAGGCTCGCAAAGTGTTGTCGCTGGCAAGTGAGGAAGCGCGCCGGTATAATCACACCAGTGTTGGCACAGAGCATGTGTTGCTGGCGATCATGAGCGAGGGTGAGGGAATTGCGGTCAAGGCGCTGGCCCAGTTACAGGTGCAGCCGAGCGAGGTGCGGGTGCAGATCGAAACGTTGCACCCGGCGGGGGAGCAGCCGGTGGGTGATGGCCAGATTGGGATGACAGCGCAGGGGAAGGAGAGTATCGAGCTGGCTGTCCAGGAGGCGCGATCCCTCGGCCATCACTATCTTGGAACAGAGCACCTGCTGCTGGGCCTGCTGCGCGAAGAAGGGGAGCTTGGCGGCCAGGTCTTGCGAAAATCAGGCGTGACGCTTGAAAAGGCGCGCGCGCTTGTCAAGCAACTGCTCGCGACAGGGCAAACAACGAGTGTGCCTGAGTCGGAACAGCACAGGGAGTCGTGATGCACGGACAAGCGCGCACCATGCTGTTGTGGGATGTCAGTGACAAAGCCATGACGTGTGAAGAATGTTTCCTGGCTACATCCTGGATAATGGAGTTATTGCTACCTCCATATAGGGATAGAGCGGTAGGGATTCCAGGTCCTTTTGCACCTGGTCCTGTGACTCTCCCTGCATCACGATCCAGATGTGCGAACGATCGGAACTGATATAGAGCGCCTCTACCGTTCCTTGCTCTCTTAACGTTTGAATACGAGCCTGCTCCTGGGGAATACGTGCGAGAATCTCCGCTTGATCTTGTGGGCGAAAGCTCGCGCTAACCATACATTCCATGCTTGTTGTTCCTTTTCCTTTCATACTCTCCTCGTTCTGCCCGTGCAACCTGAGGAGAGTATAACACAAGTCCTGTCTTCAGTTCGCAGCCGGGCCTTCCGGGACGCGGCGGAACGTGCCAACGATCGTCGTCGCGCCCACGACGTGTCCAGTGATGGCCTGAATCAAGCCATCGTAGGTCAGTCCATCCTGCTGGAGATGTTCAGTGCTGAGCGCGTAGAGCGTAAAGATGTAGTGGTGCTTCTCGCCTGTCGCGGGCGGGCACGGCCCAAAATAGGTCCGAATATTCAAGCTGTTCGTCGCTTGAGTATAGGGAGCATTTCCTTGTACCGTTGTGGCCGTAGCGGGGATATTGTAGACGATCCAGTGATGAAAGCCTCCGGCGACGGCAGCGTCCACGTCATTCATGACGAGAGCAAAGCTGCTCGTCTGCGCGGGAACATTTTCCCATGTGAGGGTAGGCGCAATATCTTCTCCGTGACAGCCAAAGCCACCTCCGTATTCACTGCTCGATGGCAGCGGTCCTCCATCACGAAAGTTGGGACTGGAGAGCGTAAAAGGCTGGAGTGTGTGGTCTGCCTGTGCTGGTCCTTGCGCGTGGGCAAACGTACTTGCAGCGATGGCGCCAGCTGACAGTAGAATGAGGGAAACGGCGAGTACAGGTAGAGCCATGCGACGTACTGTTGGCATAAATCTCTTATTCCTTTCTTCTATGGGTCTTCTATGGGCGGACAACCCCAAGTTGTTGCAGCAGGCTCAAATCATCGCGCACAGCCCAATGTTCTACTACCTGGCCAGAAGCCACACGCACAATATGTATCTGTTCCTGCGAGACACGCCTTCCCGTTGGAGCAATGCCCATGAAGGGTCCTTGATGAGTGCCACTAAAGGTATTGCGCATCACCACCTTATCGCCGTCAGCAAGTACATCTTCGATGGTGAATTGAGCATCAGGGACAATTTTTACCCTTCACAGCTCAATTGTACTGTCAAGAGATTGAACCGTCTTGGAAAAGCATGCTCTTTACTTTAGTAAAATCTTGCTGTTTTGCTGGAGAAGGGCCTGAGGGGTGACACCAATGATCCGTTTGAAGTAACGGGTGAAGTGGCTCTGGTCAAAAAAACCAACCTTTTGCGCGACCTCAGCGATGCTCAAATTTCCCCGCAGGAGCAGGCTTTTGGCGCGCTCAAGGCGGGCATTGAGCACATATTGATGCGGGGCCACACCTGTGACTTGTTTGAACGTGCGTGCGAAGTGATAGGGGCTCATCACTGCAATAGAGGAGAGTTCGGCCAGGGTGAGATGGTGGTCGAGATTGTCGTGGATATACGCAATGACGTGCCGCAACGTCAGGGCTGAATGATTACTGGCGCTGTCACGCATAGTTGGCTTCCAAACCGTGTAGCGCCGTAAGAGGTGCGCCGAGAGTGCGCTAGCCAGCGACTCTGCATAGAGAGAAGAGAAAGCAGCCATCCCCTCATCAATCTCGGCCTTGAGGGCCAGACCGATCTGCTGCAGTAGTGGATCCTGTGTCACTTTTTTACTCTCGATGAGTTCGATGGTGCCGCGAGAAGCCAGTTCGTCAGCGGTCTGGGTGACAAGGGCGGGATCAAGAAACAGGAGCAGAAATTCAGCGTTCTGTTGCCAACGAATCCAGTGCTCGGAGAAGGCAGGGTAGATGATGACCTCTCCACTCCCTGCATGGTTACGGTGCAGCTGTCCACCATCTACACGTCTCTCCGTCTGGCATTCACTCAGCAAGATACAGATCGTATATTGTGGCAGACACAATTCACATTCCGCTGGTGGCTGGAGATGATGTTCAATGGTGATGCCGTTCCAGGCAGCGATTTTGGGCATGGCGAGTGGTGACGAGGAATGCAGAGGATGTGTTTGTCTATGGCCTTGAGTGTTGGCCGCACCCTCAGAAGCTTTTGCGTCAACCATTTCTTCACCTCTTTTTCCGGCGACGTATCACCAGTGTACGTCTACGTGTTTCTATGATATCTTATAGATACTGGGATTGTCTATCTTTAGCTCACTCACAGCGGCATACCCAAATCAGCCAAATTGCGGAAGATGCAGGAGTGTTTGTCAAGCGGAGAGATCAGGCGTGTCTTCTGATCGACGAGTGAGGAAAGCTGCTCAAGATCAGGTTTCCAGCCTTGCTCCATGAGCAAGGGAAAGCGACGGACTTCAGCACCTTGTGACTGGGCCACTCCCGCAATATTCCCATAGCTTGGATCTTCCACGACAATGTTGTCGCCGGGTTGAACCATGGTCCAGATCAGCAGCAAGAGGGCTTCAGTTGCCCCTGTCGTGATGCGGATATCATGACCCTCAAGGGAGGTATAGAGATCGGCAATGGCCTGGCGCAGGCGTCCATTGCCAGGATTTTCGACATAATCAAGATCGAGCGCGAGGTAACGAGCAGTCGTTTCTGCTCCTTCCAGTTCAAGCAGTTCTTGTGTCGTCACAGAAAAGGGCCCACTGGCCGCCAAATTACGCATTCCTGGAAGGAATTCAAACTCAGCAAACCAGCGCTCAAGGAGAGCCTCAGGGGGGTAGAAAGAGACATGTCTGCATCCTTTCCGAAAGAACAACAGTACTTCCAGTTCTTCACTCGTCATGCCGGTAGCGCCGTTCAGGTCGACGAGGCTTCGGGTGGCTCCCCTGCTGTCTTTCTTCGTGCCATCGTAACACCGATGAGCACGACCAACCCCGCCACACTGAGCCAGGCGAACAGGTCGCCGATCGTCGCATAGAGCGTGTGCACGCCCTGCATGGGGACGTAAGCCACCATCACCTGCGGATCGCTGGTAAAGTAGTCAGAAGCTCCAAGCACATTTCCTTCGTAGTCTACCGTCATCGCAAGCCCATGGCTGGCCTGCCGCACCAGAGAGAAGCCATTCTCAATTGAGCGGAACGTCGCCATATGGGTATGGTAGGGGTCAATCACTCGCCAGTCATTGGAGGGCACGAGCAGCACGTCGGCTCCCGCTTGCCCGGCCTGGAGGATCGTGCCGGGGAAGTCGGCATCGAAACAAATTGCCGTGGCCAGCCGCCCATACGGTGTCTGGACGGTGGGCACCTTGCCATCGCCTGGTGGGAACGGCTCCCCAGGAACAGGATGGGCCTTCTGGTAGCGCCAGACGACGCTGCCGGTCGGGTCAATCAGGATGCTCTCGTTGAGGGCGTAAGACGACTGCACCGGATGCGAGAGCAGCACGACCATGCCCAGATCCAGGTAGGTTCCCGTCGTTCTGGCCAGTGAGCTGGCCTGCGCCAGCAGGGCGGCCTCGTCTTCTTGTAACACGGTGGCCCCGCCTTCGGGCCAGAGGATGATCTTCGCCCCGGCACGCGCCTCTTGCTCGCTGCGCGCGAGCAACTCATCGTAGACAGGGGCACCCGCCTGGCGGACGATCTGGCGATCAGCCTGCGTACCCCCTGGCATAACCGCCTGCATCAAGGTATTCTTCTGGGAGACTTGCTTGTCAAACGCTGCGATCAGCGCTGGTGACGGGCTGATCCCTCTCTCCCTGATATATTTCGGTTCGCCCTGCGCCTGGCACCCACAAGGGCCCATCCACCCCCAGCCCAGCCCCGTGCCACTACATATCGTCTGGCCCACCCCCCCTCGTGTGTCCACCGAGCCGTCGCCTGATGGTGGGGTGGGTCCCCCGAAATGTAGTGGCACGGGGTGGCTGGGTGGACGTGGGGGGCCCTTGTGGGTGCCAGGTCCCTCGCGACGATGGGGCTCCCGCCTGCCGCTCCAGAAACTGTCAGGGAGAGAGCAGGCTGATCCCGGCGACCCGCACCGTGCTCCCCTGCGCGGGGAAGAGGGCCAGGCGCGCGCCCCCAAACAGCAGCACCAGGGCGAGGAGACTGCCGTAGAGCACCGTACCGCCTCGCACCCTGGACCAGGCAAAGCCACGCTCCCAGGCCCAGTTGACCACCGAGGCGAGCCAGTACATCAAGAAGTCGATGCCCCACAGACCAGTCACGGACAGCAGTTGCAGCAGTGGCAAGTTGCCATACTGGGTGTAGGCGGGGTTTCCAAAGGTTCCAGATGATGAGTTGAGCAAAGCGAACAGGTACCACACGGTCGTCACTGCGAGCGGAAACACGAGGGTGCCGAGCAGCCCGCCCAGTCGCCGGGCAAGCACGCGGTCGAGCAGGTAGGGCAGGGTGGTCACGATGGCACCGCCGAATACCTCGAGGTAGTAGAAAACCCCTGGAATCGGGATCACCCCTTGCAGTTCAAAAACAGGCAACAGAAAGGTAGCCAGGAGCACCAGCAGGATGCCTCGCAGCAGGGGCTGTGTACGTACGAAACGGAGCAAGAAAACGGGGTTACAGCCAGGCAGCCAGGGGGATCGTCCACTTGACCGTGATGAAGGCAAAGAGCAGGATGCCAAGCGCGAGCCAGAGGTAGGAAAGCCGATCCTGCTGGGGCGTTCCCAATGTCGTGTGTTTCTGGTTTGTCATAAAACTTTTCTCCTGTGTCTGCAAGCAACATCTTGCGCGGTTGCCTCTCTCCAAGAAGGAGAGAGGTTGTATTGAACAATTGGTGCAGGACCGTTGCACAGAGGCTTCTTTTCTTCCCGACTGTGCCACAGCCCTGGCTACCGCATGGACGCACTACTCCGTGTGCTACACCTTGCCAGTGAGCACCTGTTTGATCGCCGCAATGACGAGATCAGGTTGCTCGAGCAGGATGTAGTGCCCACTGCGGGTGGCAATGATGTGGGCGCTGTCAGAGGAGAGACCCGCTAAATCCCTCTGGAGCGCTTGCCAGACCTGCTCTCCCTGCGGACCAAGAGGAGAAATTCCATGCGTCAGGACTACCAGGGGAAGGTGCCCCAGGGGATGTCGAGCGGCACGAACCTGGGCGGAACTCTCGTCCCACGCCGCCAGCTCGTCATACGTGGTCTGACAATGCCGCGTTTGAGAGAATTGCGCTTTGGCCGCCGGTCGCACCGTGGGTGGGTACTCGGCTACGAATCCATTGTAGAACCCGGTAAAGCGCCCGATCCCAAAGGGGGTGAGTGCTTGACAGAGGGAGAGCTGCTTCATATAATCCAAGTTGGCTTGTCGCTCCCCTGGAAGGCGGACCAGTTCATCTTCATGCACGGAGTCGACGAGCACGAGGCCTGCCACCTGCTGTGGGTAGGTATAGGCGTACAGCTGCATAATCAACCCTCCAATGGAGTGCCCCACCAGGACATAGGGACCCGGGACGCCAGCCCTGGCCAGGAGCGTGTGCAATTCCGTGACGATGCGCCCAGCCGTGCGCGGCAGGGAACCCGTGTCGCTCCAACCCAAGCCTGCGCGGTCGTAGGAGCACACGCGTGTGAAGAAGGCAACGCCCGGTTGGACCTTGCTCCAAACCAGTGAGGTATCGCCAAGTCCCGCCTCCAGGATCACCGTCGGGCTTCCCGGACGGCTCGTCCCGGTACAGTAGAGGTGCAAGTGGTAGCCTCCCACATCGATGAGTCTCCCAGGGGCTGGGTAGCTGGAGGCATCCTGCGCGCTCGCGATGCTTTGATACAGAAGCCCTGTCCCCGAAAGGCACACGATGAGGAGGGCGACTATGAGCAGGATGCGCCGGGTGCGCCGCCACAGCGTCTTGCTCCTCTTGGGAGGTGTTGTGTGATCAGGTGCTTCGCCTCTGGGGGGACGCGAAGCTTGGAGCCCCGATCGCTTCGTCTGTTTGCGTAGTGAATCGTTTGAGTAGGTCGCCATAGGTTTTCTTCTTTCTGCCATCTCGTGGCCATGTACTTTCGAATATGTTGACAGTTCAGGTTGTGCTTCCGTCTGCATCTGCGGGTTCATGGGCTTGTCCTTTCTTTTTGATCCGGTCTGATATCAAATCCTTGAGAAGAAAAGAGGAAATGGGGACACCCCATGCCCCGTCAGGGGGCCTGCGCGGCCCCCTGAACCCCCGCGTCTGTGATCACTCTTCAACCGGATTTGATAGACTGTTTGAACCTCTACCCACAGTCTAGCCTGGTTTGTGCGAAAACACATCGTTACCACATGCTATTTGTCTAACTATTTGTGAGGGCGTGAAAGCAACGTTTGAAAGGAACTTCTAGTTAACGATAACTATATGCTTCATCAGGAGTGAGAGCGGGTGGGTGGTGCGTACAGGATAGATGCACTTCCATGCGAGGCAATGATCACATGAGGTGGTGTTTGGTGGCAAATTGCATCACCGCAATGCGTGAACTTACTTCCAGCTTACTATAGATCGAACGCATATGGGCATTGACGGTGTAGGGGCTAATAATGAGCCGTTCGGCGATCTGGGCGTTGGAGAGCCCTTGCGCGACCAGGCGCAGCACTTCCACTTCACGCGCGGTGAGGCCTGCAGGATAACTGGATGCTGGTATTGTTGGGGTAATTGATGGCGTCACCTTCGCTATCTCTCTAGGGATGGCTACCGGTTCGCGCGCTGCGAGGACTTGTTCTGGCGTCATGGCTTGTCCCTCGGCCCATACCGCAGCAAAGTCCTCCTCATCTAATTGGGTGCGAGCGATAGAGATAGACTGCTCATACCACATCTGCGTAGCGGGTGGCCTGGGGACGGCGATGGTTTCGCGCAACGTCTCCGCTGTTCCCAACAGCCGTACTCCCCAGGTGAGTTGTCCCTGTGCCACCGCCACAGCTGCCAAAATCTCCAGACAAATGGCCATCATCGACTGATGGCCTATCTTTCTGGAGAGCGCCAGGCTCTCCTCAAGCAGGGCTTGTGCCGTCTCATAGTCGCCTTGAGTAAAAGCGAGGAAGCCCAGACCCAGAATCCCCTGAGCAATCTCTCTCTGCTTCCCCATCTTCCTGGAAAGCGCTACGCTCTCCTCGAGCAAGGAGTGTGCTCTGATGTACTCGCCCTGGAAAAGAGCCACTACTCCCAATAAGAGTTCCCCGGCGGCCTCGGTCCCTTTGTCGCCTACCTCTCTGGAGAGCGCTAAACACTCTTCGAGCATGGCATGTGCTTTCTCAAGCTCTCCTGCGGACCATATGAGCATCCAGGCCCAGGTCAGCAGGACGTTGGCGATGCGCGTCTTGTCCCCCACCTCCCTGTTGAGAGCCAGGCTCTCCTCGAGGAGGGAGCGTGATCTGCTGTACTCGCCCTGTTCCAAAGCTAAAGCGGCCAATCTCTCAAGCGAGGTTGCTATGCCCCATGGATCATCTAACCCTCTGAAGTGTGTCAGGGCTTCCTCTAGTTGCGCGCGTGAACGCAGCAGGCTTCCTGTCCAAAACGTGATCTCCCCCAGCCACAGGAGGGAAAGCGCAGTGCCTTGTGTGTCTCCTCCTTTGCGGGAGAGGGCCAGGCTCTCCTCACACAACGCCAAGGCGTGCTCATGGTCCCCCTGCATGCCCATGAGCACGCCAGCCCCATTGAGCGCCTTCGCCCGTATTGCTGCTGCAACGCCTTCACTTGCTGCCAGGGCCTGCGAAAGCTCGCTGCGCCCTTCAGTCCAATGACTACATATCACCCAAAAGGATGCCAGCGCTCCGCTCAAGCGCAGGGCCATCTCTCGCTCTTTGTGGTCAAGCAACCATCGCAAGGCTGCCCGCAGGTTATCATGCTCTGATTCCAATCGTGCCAGCCACACTGCTTGTTGTTCGCTCCTGAGGTGTGGTTCGGCCTTCTCCGCGATGTGCAGGTAGTAGGCAGCATGAGCATACCGTGTTTGCTCCAATTCGCCACTAGCTGCCAGGCATTCTAACCCATACTCTCGGATCGTCTCCAGCAGCATCAGGCGCGGCTCATCGTTTCTATGCTCGATCTGCATGAGCAGGCTTTTGTCCAGCAGGGATGCCACCCCATCCAAGAGAGTCGACGACATGTCCCCAGGCGTCCCGCACACAGCTTCAGCCGCTTCAAGTGTGCAGCCCCCACGAACACAGAGAGGCGGCGGAAGAGCTGTTGTTCGTGAGCCGAGAGTAAGTCGTAGCTCCACGCAAGCGTGTTGCGCAGGGTTTGCTGCCGGGCGGGCGCATCCTGCCTGCCACTGGTCAGTACTTGAAGCCGATGCGTGAGCCGTGCCAGCAGCGCCAGCGGAGGGAGCAGTTTGATTCGGGCCGCCGCCAGTTCAATCGCCAGTGGCAATCCATCCAGCCGAGTGCAGATGGCCGCGATGGTGGAGGCGTTCTCCCCGGTTAGGTCGAAATCGGGCTTGAGCGCCTGCGCCCGCTGCACAAAGAGCGCGACCGCCGCGTAGTGCGAGAGGTTTTCGACGTCGGAGAGATGCTTTGGGTCCGGCAACGCGAGCGGGGGACGGGAAATTCGTGTTCACCATGCACGCGCAGCAAGGCGCGACTGGTGACCAGCATCTTCATCTGCAGGCAGGCCGAGAACAGTTCGGAAAGCCTCGGCGCTCCTGCCACGACCTGCTCGAAGTTATCGAGCACGAGCAGCAGGCGCTTTTCTCGCAAGCAGGCGCTTACGCGCTCAAAGAGCGATCCGTCTCCGGCTTCTTTCAGTCCCAGCGTCTGGGCGATGGTCGGCACCACCAGGTCAGGATCGCTGACCGGGGCCAGCGCGACAAAGCAGATGCCATCAGCAAAGGTATGCTGCAAGTCAGTTGCAACCGCGAGCGCGAGGCGCGTTTTACCCACGCCCCCTGGACCAGTCATGGTCAGCAATCGTACCTCTCTCCGCAGCATGCGTGTGCCCGCCGCCTTCACTTCCCCTTCGCGACCGACCAGCGGGGTCAGATTCAAGGGAGGCATGTTCAGGAAAGGCGAGGCGCGTCCAGATGCGGAAGGCTCTTTCGGAAGCACTACAGGCCGAGCGGCGAGAGGATCAGCGACCGGCACAAAGAGCGTCTGCGAGGACGCCACCGTAGTGCTCGCTTCTTCCAGGGCTGCGGCGAAGGCTCGTACATCCTCAAAGCGGAGCTGGGGGTCTTTGGCTAACGCTCTCAATACCACATCCTCTACCGTCGGCGGAATCTCGGGAATTTTTTCATGCAAAGGTGGAGGGGGGACAAACAGGTGCTGGCTGAACAGTTCAGATACCGAGCCGGCAAAGGGACGCTCGCCGCACAGCCATTCATACACGACGATACCCAGCGCGTACTGATCGCTCGCTGGAGAAGGCTTGCCGCGCACCTGCTCGGGAGCCATGTACGCCATGGTTCCGACCATCTCCGGCACATGCACTGAAGCTGAACTATGGGTGAGGAGCGCGATGCCGAAATCACTGAGCAAGACCTCCAGATTCGGTCCCAGCAGCATATTTTCCGGTTTGACGTCCCGGTGGATCAGCTTCTGGTCGTGTGCATACTGTAATGCGCCAGCCACCTGCTTGACATAGGGGACGACGGTGTGCAGCGGAACAGGGAGGCCTTTGGGATGGCGTTGGCGTAAGCTTCCATGGGGTGCGTAGTCCATGACCAGAAAAGGTGTGGCCTCCTCGACGCCAAAGTCGAGCACGCGGATGATATGGGGATGCACGAGGTGGCTCAGATGCCGCGCCTCTTGCAGAAAGCTCTCGCTGGCCTCGCTCGTCAGCCGCGCATGCAGCACTTTGATGGCGGCCTGGGTGTTGAGGTACACATGTTCCCCCAGGTAGACTTCGGCGAAGCCTCCCGCGTCCAGGAGCCTGGTGAGGCGATAGTTGCCCAGGTGTTGCCCCACGCGGTCGGCCATGCTCTCCCTCCCTTGAGAAGGATAAAGAAGGATGTGACGCCCATCTGCAAGCTGAGGTACGAAAGCACCCAAGACGCTGTAGCTTGTTGCATGCGTATCGATAGCTTTGTACGTACTATACGCTATCAGAAGCCGAACCGCAATCCTCATCCCCTTGTTTTGATGGAAGCACTGCTCCCAGCATCTCTGATCGCCCTCTAGTTATCTGTAACTATGTGTGTACGTAGCTCTGGGCCTTATGCGGTATTCAACCTTCCCAGGCGGTTGCGCGCCAGGAACAAAGCGAGGATCACCGCTAAAGCAATCACCCCTGTAATGAGCGTCTGATCTTGAACTGACATGCTGACCACCTCCTTCGATGTGTCAATATACCTCATGTGACGATTGTGTATCTGGGCCTGCTGGTGCATTCGCGGGTCTTGCCAGTGGCCTGGGCAGTGATGCCAGCCCACACGAAACGGGACGAGGGCCAATGGGACATCCTAGGGCGGCTGCTGGATCAGGTGAGTATCCATCTGCCCGACACGTCCTGTACCAGGCTTTCCGACTGCGGGTTAGCGGGTATGCCCTTGGTCAAGCTCTGCATGTCTCGCGGCTGGCACTATCTGTTGCGCGTCTGGGCAGAACATACCTGTCGGCGCTTCTTCAATGGAAAACTGGAAAATCGTGGAAGCGCTTTGAGCAGATCGTCCTCAAACCAGGCTATCGCTGCTACGGCAAAGCCAGGGTCTGGCAAGAGGAAATGCTGGAAACCTACGTCAGTCTTGTCTGGGACCCAGGCTGTGAGGAACCGTGGCTGCTCATCAGCGATCAGGGGGCCGGACGCAGACAAGTTCAGGTCTAGGCCTGGCGCATGCGTGTGGCAGCGACGTTTCAAGATGGCAACAGTCGCGGCTGGAATATCGAAGCCAGTTGGATGGTGGACCGGACGCACTTAGATCGCTCCACACGCAACTTTCCGGTTCCTTCCATCCCCGTTCTTGAGTATGCTGCCGTACGAACAAAAACGCGTGCCTTAAATACACTATTTCGACACACTATTTTTGCTGCTTGGGAGTCTCCTTGGTCGCCTGACCCTTCTGCGAAGCTGGAACCTGAACCTCTGCCTCTGTCGCCTGCGCAATCGTCCCGGAAAGCTCATCGCCCAGGGTTACGGTGACCACATTGGCCTTGTAGCCTTTCATATTGTTCACCACAGCCTCTGCATCGGTGTCCTCGACCAGGGCCAGGAACGCCGAGCTGTTGGGCGGAATCTGGGCACCGATCTTCTCGAGGTCAGCTTTAGGGATGGTGCGACCGGCGAAATGGCCGGCAACCCCGCCAATCACACCACCGGAAACGGCGAGCCACAGGACCCCTACAGGGCCACCCAGCAGGCCGAGCACGCCGCCGGCAACAGCGCCAATGACAGCACCCTTGCCGCCTTTGCCTGGTTCATGGACATGGACGGAGCCGTCGGCCTCACGGATCACCACGGCCTCAGCCACGACCTTGTAGCCTCCCAGTTTCTGCGATGCCTTCAGCTCGTTGACCACTTCATCGGCGGTTTGGGTATCGGCAAAGGCGAAGACCAGGATGTCGTAAATGGAAGAACCTTTCTTGTTCATATGACCATCTCCTTTCGAGTTGTCTTCACAAACGTAGATTGAGTCCAGAAGGGTCTTCCCTCCGGGGATTGTCACTGATATACTCATCCAACGAGGCCAGTGCTGATCATGCGCTCTCCCTCGGGCCGGGCCTCTTGCAAAGGTAGGTTTTTGGGTAAAGCTGCCTGCGAAGGGCCCTGATCCGTAGGGGCGAGGGTGGTGATGGGAGGTTGGGAGGGCCTTTATGGTCGCCCGCGTAGCCCGGTATGGTTGACGACAGGGTGGGTGAACGTCGCAGAAAGGGACGGCGGGCGACCATAAAGGCCCTCCCATCCATCCCACACCCCGCTCGCCCCTACGGATAGGATGTGGGCACGCTCCAAAAAGCCTACCCCTGACAGGCCTCTCCGTCCGCCCTCGGGGAGTCGGGTCGCAGGACCCGGCCCCCGGGTTCCTCTGGCGGGACGCGGGACTCACTCGCGGCTCATCATCGCCAGGGCTTCCAGCTCGAAGTCATGGTACTCCTCACCGCTCACATCCACGACCACCTGTTGAATCTTGCCGCCGGAGAAGCCCCACGGCTGGCTGCCCGGGTAGTCGCCGGTGACCTTGTCGGCGCCATCACGGCCGATATTCAAGCCTTCGCCGCACAACGCGAACTTGCCGAGCTGTGTGACCATGTTCTTGAACTCGCCGACCTTCTTGTCATTGATGTACAGCGTGGCTGTGCCAACGCACTGGTTCGGCACCGGCGAATTGCGAATCGCCTGCAACTTCTGCTTGACGAACTCGACACCCAGCACGCACTTGCCGGTCGGCACGTTCACGTTGGAGGTGATCATCTGTTCGTTCTCGCCCAGGAAGTTGTAGACGTACTTGAGCTTGCCGTTCTTGATATACAGGGCATGGCCACCGAAGCGGCTGCCGTGGGCGAACATGACACCCTGCGCGTTCTTGTCCAGGTTGACCTCGGCGGCAATCTTGAAGGAGCGACCGCGCACGTTGACGGCGACCGCCTCCGGTACCTCGAGTGTGTGCGGGTAGTAGATGTAGCGGTTCCGTACCGTGGTCACGCTCGGCCGCGGTGTCGTCAAGACGGAGATGGCATCGCGGTCCTCTAGCGGCAAGCCGAAGAACTGGCCGGCCTGTACGTGCCAGAGGGCGACCAGTTCCTTGAGCAGCTCGGGGTGCTGGTCGCCCACGTCGTGCACTTCGGAGCGATCCGTCTCGGTGTGATAGAGCGCCCACTTGTCCTCGGCGAAGTGGCCCCAGTCCGAGGGCGCACCCGCGTGGAGGGCGTCCACCTTCCACCCGTCGCGCCAGAGCGCCCGGGTACCCAGCATCTGGTAGAACTGGCTCTGCTTCTGCGTCCTGGCCTTGGCGTCCTCGAAGCTGTACTTGAAGCTCGTCCCTTCCAGCTCCCACTGAGTGTAACCCTTGACCTGCTCCGGCAGCTCGATGCCCAGACAGTCGTAGACCGTGGGCACGACGTCGATGCAGTGGGTGTACTGGTCGCGCATTTCGCCCCTGGCCTTGATACCCTTAGGCCAGTGCACGACCATCGGGTCGCAGACGCCGCCTTCCCATACGTCGCGCTTGAACAGTTTGAACGGTGTGTTGAACGCCATTGCCCAGCCGGTGGGATAGTGGTTGTAGGTCGCCGGCGAACCCAGCTTGTCGAGCAGCGCGAGGTTGCTCTTGATATCGTCAGGGACGGCGTTGAAGAACTTGTTCTCGTTGACCGAACCGTTGGGGCCGCCTTCGCCGGACGCGCCGTTATCGGAGATGACGACGATGAGCGTGTTGTCGAGCTGGCTCGACTGCTCCAGGTAGTCGAGCAACCGCCCGATCTGGTGATCGGTGAACGTGCAGTAGCCAGCATACACTTCCGCCATGCGGGCGAAGAGCTTTTTCTCGTCGCCGGACAGCGAGTTCCACGGGCGCACCAGGTCCACGGCCGGGAACGGCTTGCCGTCGACGCTCTTCAGCTCGGCCAACGGGTTGATCGGCGAGAGCTCGGTCGATTGCGGGAGGATGCCCATCTTCTTCTGGTTCGCCAGGATGGTCTCGCGGATCTTCTCGTAGCCCATGTCGAACTGGCCCTTGTACTGGTCCGCCCACTCCTTGAACACATGATGCGGGGCATGGTTCGCACCCGGGCAGAAGTACATGTAGAAAGGCCGGTCCGGGGCGACCTGCTTGCCGTCGGCGATCATGCCGATGGCCTTGTCCACCAGGTCGATCGACAGGTGATAGCCCTCTTTGCCCTGGAGCCACTCCTCCACCGTAGGAGGGTGGTACGGCTGGTCGACGAACTGCTGGTCCTGCACCAGGTCGGGGTAGTACTGGTTCGTCTCACCGCCGAGGAAGCCGTAGTAGCGCTCGAAGCCGCGCCCGGTGGGCCAGTTGCGCTTCCACGAGGCCATATTCGTCTCGTCCTCTGCGACGCAGTGCCACTTGCCCAGCATGTAGGTGCTGTAGCCTTTCTCACCGAGCACTTCGGCGATGGTCGCCGTCTCGAAGGGGATGTGGCCGTTGAGGCCCGGGTAGCCCTCGGTCGCTTCGGCGATGCAGGCCATGCCGACCGTCGTGTGGTTACGCCCGGTCAGCAGCGACGCGCGCGAGGGCGAGCAGATCGCCGTGGTGTGGAACTGAGTGTACTTCAGGCCGCTGTCGGCGAGCCGCTTCATGTTCGGCACCTTGATCGGCCCGCCAAACGGCTCCAGTGCGCCAAAGCCCGTGTCGTCCCAGACGATGAACAGCACGTTCGGCGCGCCTTCCGGTGCTTTGGGCTGTTCGAAAGGCTCCCAGTCCGGAGTCGAAGTACGGACGTCGAGGTTGATGACGCCCTTAAATGGTTTGGTCATAGTTTGTTCTCCTTTTTGTGTCAAATACACTGTTGAATGACGATAGTCAGATCCACAATACGAAAGAACAGTTTTGTGATGGACGAAATAGCCAGGCACATGCAGGTAGCTTAACTTCTCTTGCCCCACACGCAGCTTCCCAGTTCCTACCATCCCCATTCCTGAGTATACTGGCGGAAAAACAAAAGCACATGCCTTAAACACACTATTTCGACACACTATCTTTAGGTCTCTATCCATGCGGGTGAAAGCCATTCGTACGGGCGTGATTCATCACGCCCCGTTCCCTTGTGGAGCGGCCCACGGGGCGTGATGAATTACGCCCGTACGAACAATCCTCTTCCTTTTCTACCTTGTTTCACCCCCAAGGACGTAGACCCCTATCTTTGCAGGGATGGACAGTATGAGAAGTTGTGTGTGTACCTCATTTTGGGTATGGCAACGAATCCGATGGGAAAGAGAGGGAAGGCGACCGCGGCGCCCACCACGGAGTCACCATGAACTCAGCCCTCCGCGTCACACGGACGGGTGACCGCAAGTCGACCTGGCGTTCACCCGTCCGCATGCCCAACGACGAGACGCACGACGCGCAGCGGACCCCTTCTCAGGCAGCGACACCCGTGTGACCCGTGTCCTCGGCGTGGTATTCGGCAAGCAACTTCTGCTCTTCGTCCTTCTTCGGGAACAGGAAGAAGACGATCACTGCACCCAGCAGGATGGCGACAATCCCGGCCAGGTAGGCCCACTGGTCACCCGCCAGAAACGAGGCCTTCGCCGCGGCCGTGATCTGGCTCGCGTACTGCGGATACCGCTGCGCGACACTGGCCGCGCTGGCGAACGACTTCTGGAGCGCTGCCTGGGTGCTGCTGGTGATCTGCTGCTTGTTCGGATCAGCGGCGACGGCCGCAGCTACGGCCGCGGCATAGCCGGCGGTGAGCAGCGCGCCGAAGATCGACTGCATGATCGCCCCGCCCAGGTCCCGCTGCAGGTCCGCCGTCCCCGACGCCATGCCGGCGCGTTGGACGGGCACCGAACCGGTCAGCGAGTGCGAGGCGGGCGTGCCTGCGAAGCCGACACCGGTTCCGATGAAGGCGTAGCCCAGGCCGACCTCCCAGTACGGGCTGCCCTCCTTCCACAGCAGCAGCATCGTGAGGAAGCCCAGCAGGCAGAAGACGTAGCCGAGCAGCAGCGTGAACCGCGCGCCGCGCGCCTCCACGAGTTTGGCCGAGCGTGGCGCGACCAGCACCATGAAGATGGCCGCCGGCAGGATCGAGAGCCCAGCCTCGAACGTGGAGTAGCCCTGCACGTTCTGCAGGTACTGCTGCCCGATGAACATCGCGCCCATCAGCGAGCCGAACACGATGATCCCGGCGATCGCCGCCACCCAGAAGGTGCGTCTTCCGGCCACGTGCAGGTCATACAGCGGGTTCCTGGCCCGGCGTTGCCTGATGAAGAAGACGATCCCCGCGGCGACCACGATGGTTGCCATGCCCAGCACCAGTGCTCCCTCGTTGGGGACGGGCGCGAAGTTGATGGCCAGGATGAGCGCCCCCACCAGCAGCGCCGACAGGATGCCGCCCAGGTTGTCGACGGGACTCGTCGTCTCGTTGACGTGGGCTGGCACGAAGAGGAACGCCATCACCAGGGCCACCACCGCCAGCGGCAAGGTGACCAGGAAGACCGAGCCCCACACGAAGTGCTCCAGCAGGAAGCCGGAGATGAGTGGGCCGAGCGCGGCGATGGCGCCGCCCAGGCCTGACCACAGCGCGATCGACCTGGTGCGCCCCGGCCCCGACCACAGCGCCGTGATCAGCGCCAGCGTCGTCGGGTAGGCCATGCCCGCCGCGAGACCGCCCAGCAGGCGCGCCACGATCAGCACCTCGACCGACGGTGAGAAGGCGGCCAGCAGCGACGCCGGGATGGCGAGCGTCGTGCCGATGAGCAGCATCAGCTTGCGCCCGTAGCGGTCGCCCAGGGCGCCGAGCCAGAGCACGGAGGCGGCCAGGCCGAGTGAGTAGCCCACGGCCACCAGGTCGAGCGCAGTCTGCGACGCGTCGAAGGCCTTGCCGATCGAGGGCAGGGCGACATTGGCCACCGAGAGGTTCAGGTTGGCGACCGCCGCCACCAGGATGAGCGAGGTCAGGATGATCCCCCCGCGCTCTAGACCGGTCGCTGCGGAGCCTGTCGCTCCGGCGCCAGCATGGTTGTGTTGTGATCCAGTTGACATACAGCTCTCCCGACTGACAAATGTCATGTAATAGTAGGCAAACTCCCTTATGAATAGGAGCTTAACCACCTCTCAGTGTACTTGACAGCAAACGAAGAGACATCACTTAAACACACTATTTCTGCGTGTTTTAGACAGGTAGAATCACGAGATGTCGCGAAGTGATTACTGTATTTGCACTACGAAGGCACATGAGGGCAGAGCTTATCCTCTGCTGGCAAGATACAAAAAGTAGTGTGTTTGAGTGATGCAGAATTGCCTCAGCATGAGTACACTTGTAATAAACTGGGGACAGTTTCAGGAGTATGGCTCGCAGTTCAAAGGAGGGGTAACGATGAATATTGTGCAATTCTTGCATGGTGTGTTTCCAAACGTGAATTTCACCAACTTCCTGATTATCGACCTGATCGCCGCCACCACCAACGCGCTGAACGGCGCGCTGCTGGCCCAGCGACCCGATTACTACCGGCGCCACTACTGGACGGTGGTGGGCATCTTGCTGCTAGCGGTCATCGGCGGTATCGGCGGTGGGGTGACCCGCGACGTGTTGCTCAACAAGATCCCAGGTGCGCTGACCAACCACTGGTACCTGATCCTGTGCCTGCTGGCGGGCATCGTAGGCATGTTTATCGCCTATAGCGCAGGCCAGAGGTTTCGCGAGACGTCCTTCCAGTTCATGACCTCCTTCTCGCTGCCCTGGTATGCGGTGGTCGGGGTGCAGGCAGCTCTGGACGCCAAGCTGCCAGGCATCGCCTGCGTGGCGATTGGGGTTGTTGGGCCGACCGCCGGTCGCTACTTCATCGATATCACGGCAGGAAAAACAGCCAAGCAGTTTGTGCAGGGTGAGTGGTTCGTGGGCACGGCGGTGCTCACCTCGATCGCCTACCTGGTCTTAGCGCAATGGCTTCACCTCAATGACCTGACCGGCAACCTGTGGACGGCGACGCTCATCGCCTTTGCGATTGGCTTTTGCTTCCGGGTGGCAGCGACCTGGTTCAAGTGGGAGGAACCAATGCCCAGGCTACCCGCCAAACTGTTTCAAGGGGAGCCGGAGCACCGCGTCTCGCTGGAGGAGAAGATGCAACCGGGCTGGGAGCCTGAAGAGTAACAGTATCAGAGGAGATTGAAGAGATCATTATCGCTAAAGGACTTCTTTTTCATAAGACACTCGAGGTGCCTGCAGACCGCATTCAGGAGGTTGACCCGGCTGCACCAGGCGATCCAATGCATGGTGATATGTACGCTCCTCGTCCGCGCGGCACGTTCTTGAGTATAATCGGTCCAGGTTTCTTGTCGGGCATGGCAGGCAACGACCCGTCGGCTGTGACTGCCTACGCGGTGAATGGAGCAGTCGCGGGCTATGGGCAGCTCTGGTTGATGTTCTTGTCCACCCCGCTCTATCAAGCTGTACAGTTCGCTTGTGCCAAGATCGGGCGCGTGAGCCAGAGGGGGCTCTCGGAAATCTTGCGTGAACACTACGGACGGCCACTCGCTGGGTTGATCTCGTTGCTGCTAGTTATCTCGAATCTTAGCGCTTATTGGTGCTGATCTCTCTGCGATTGGGAGCGGCCTGGAGTTGATCACCGGACTGCGGTGGTACTGGTTTGTGATCCCGGTTGGCGTGGTGCTGTGGTACGTGATGGTCTATCACAACTTCGAGACCTTCAAAAAAGTCTTTCTCACGATGAGTTTTGCTTTTGCTACCTACATCCTGACCGCCTTCTTCTCACATGCTGATTGGAAGGCGGTGCTGGTGAACACGTTGGTGCCGCACCTGGGTTTTGATTTTACCAGCATCAGCAGTGCTGTAGCGCTACTGGGGGCAACGCTCTCGCCCTATTCTATGTTCTGGCAGGCACAAAAGGAAAAAGAGCAGAAGCGGCCTGGCACTGCTAAGCAGCAGATGCGGAGTGCTGGGATCGATGTGGCCACCGGCACCATCAGTGGCAATCTGGTATCCTACTTTATCATTATCTGTACCTCTGCAACGCTCTTCGTGCATCACCAGAGCATCAACACCGCTGTCGATGCCGCACGAGCCCTGGAACCTTTAGCTGGTCCCCTTGCTCGCTACCTCTTTGCGATTGGCCTCATAGGGGCAGGTATAGTGGCAATCCCTGTACTGGTGTCGAGTGCCTCCTACGCGGTGGCAGGAACCTTTGATTGGCCATCTGGCCTCTCGAAGCGACCGTGGCAAGACGCGGGATTCTACCTCGTGCTTACGGCTGCTCTGCTGGTGGGCCTGATTATTGCTCTGCTGGGCATCAATCCTATTCGTCTGATCTTCTGGGCGAATGTGCTGGCAGGAGTCCTGGCTCCCCTGCTCGTTATCACCATTCTCATGATCGGCAATAATCGCAGGGTTATGCGCGATCAGCGATTGAGCCTAATCCACAATTTCTTTCTGGTGCTGAGTGCCGTCATTGTGATTGTCGCAGTCGCAATGCTCTTCTATGGATTGGCGACCTCGTGCATCACCCTTGCTGCCTCAACCTCTCCACGATTGTGCGTGATCAGGCCCAGGTAGCCCAGGGCGAGAGCAATGCCTCGTTTGTCTTGGAGTTGCCTGCTCAAGCGCTCGCTCTCTTCGAGCAGCACGGTGGCTTGTCCGGGGTCGTTTTGCAAGAACGCCAGGAATCCGGCCGTGTAGAGCGCCCTTGCTCGTACCTGGGAGAGGGAAGAGTCCTGCTCCGCACCTGCCGCCGCCAGGGCTTGTGCCAGGAAGTGACGACCCTCACTGACATAGCCATGCAGCAACAAGAACTGCTGCAGAGCGGTCACCAGGCGCAGCATTTCCTCGATCTCGTGGCGCTCCAACAGCCACTGTATGGCGGCACGGATGTTCTCATAGCCTCGCTTTAGCTGCTCTGCCCATTGGGCCTGCTCCGCACCGTACAAAGCCGGTTCGGCTCGTTCGGCAAGCGACAGGTAGTATGCTGCATGCGCATCCCGGGCACGCTCCAGTTCGCCAGCAGCTATCAGGCACTCAAGACCATACTCACGGATCATTTCTAACAGCCACAGGCGTCGCTCACCGCCATCCTGTTCTCGCAGCAGGAGCAGGCTGTGATCCACCAGCGAGGAGATCACCTCTAAAGCAGGAGTCGTGCTATCGGCGGCAGACGTGCAGACCGCCTCGGCCGCTTCCAGCGTGAAGCCTCCCACAAAGACACACAGCCGCCGGAAGATGGTTTGCTCCTCGGACGAGAGCAAGTTGTAACTCCAGGCGATGGTGGCACGCAGCTTCTGCTGGTGAGCAGAAGCATCCTGTCTGCGGCCGGTCAGCACCTCGAAGCGATGCTGCAAGCGGGCGAGCAGCGCCGGCGGCGAGAGCACCTGACACGTGCCGCCGCCGCACCAGCGCCAGCGGCACACCATCCAGCCGCACGCAGATCTCGGCGATGATAGCCGCATTCTCTGCGGTCAGTGCGAACCACGGCTGAGCCGACTGCGCCCGTTGCACAAAGAGCGCGACCGCTGGCACCTGTGCCAGGGTCTCTTGTGCCGGCAGATGCTGCAAGTCGGGCACGGCCAGCGGTGGTACGGAGAATTCGTATTCGCCCTCCAGGTGCAGCACCGCCCGGCTGGTCACCAGGATCTTCAGCCGGGGACAGGCCGAGAGGAGTTCGGCGAGCAGGGAAGAGGCCTGCAGCACCTGCTCGAAGTTATCCAGGAGCAGCAACAGCTGTTTGTCCCGCAGGAAGGCTTTGAGCTGGTCGACGGGTGAACGGTTTGCTTTCTCAGGCAGACCAAGCGTGTGCGCAATCGTGGGGCCAACCAGGTCAGGATCGCTCACAGGAGCCAGTGAAACAAAACATACTCAGTGGGTGTATGCCTCCTGTACGTCAGTCCCCAGGGCCAGGGCCAACCTGGTCTTGCCCACGCCCGGTGCGCCGTTCAGCGTGAGGAGCCGGACTTCAGGTCGCAGGAGCAGGTTCCGCGCTGATGCTAGCTCCTGCTCGCGCCCAAGCAGCGGCGTCAGGGGACGTGGCAGATCGGTGTAGCGCACCTGCTCGCCCTTGACCAATAAAGCGTCCACTCCTAGTACTGAGGGCAACCGCGCGGACGTGTGACTCGCTTCTGCAAAGGCGCTGGCAAAACTGAGCACATCCACATAGCGCAGAGCGGGGTCCTTGGACAACGCTTTGAAGAGGGCCTGTTCGATACCTGGCGAAAGCTCTGGATGCTGCTCGCGCAAGGAAGAAGGAGGGGTATACAGGTGCTGGTTGATCAATGCGGCACGCGGTCCCCCAAAGGGGCGCTGCCCACTCAGCCACTCATAGACCATCACCGCCAGCGCATACTGATCGCTCGCAGGAAACGGCTGCCCGCGGATCTGTTCTGGTGCCATGTATTCCAGCGTGCCGAAACGCTTCTGTATCTGTAAGGGGTCGCCGTTTGGGTAGAACAACGCCAGGCCAAAATCGGAGAGCAGCAGTTCGTGGGTGGGCCCCAGCAGCAGGTTTTCGGGTTTGAGATGGCGATGGATCAGGTGTTGACGATGCGCATACTGCAAGGCCGACGCGATGGCTGAAACATAGGCGACCACGGTGGACAGGGGCACCACTGTGCCTGGGGGGTGAAGCTGGCGTAGATTGCCTCCGGGCGCGTAATCCATCACGAGATAGGGGGTGTCAGCATCGATGCCAAAATCAATGATGCGGACGATATGCGGATGCACCAGGTTGATGAGCAGATGGGCTTCGGTGAGAAAGCTGTCCAGGGTATGGGCGTCAAAGGGACCGTGCGGGACTTTGATGGCGACATGGGAGTTGAGATAGATATGCGTGCTCAGATAGATATCGGTGAACGCGCCTGTGCCAATTAGCTGGGTTAAGCGATAGGTGCCCAGCCGTTGTTCAACACGTTCCATCAAATGCGCAACTTCCTTTTGATGTTGTCATCGCGTCGTTTTGTAAAGAAACGAGACTACCGCATACTGCTTAAGGATCATAGTCGATAAGGCACGACAAAACAATTCCCCATAGGGTATAGAAAGGGTATAGTTTTGGGGTAACCCTATCTAGAGTAAATACACTACAAGGTATGACTATCTTGTGGTGCTCAGATGTCTTACGGTAGGCAAAAAATAGTGTGTTTACAGCATGTGTTTTCGTCCTGTAGACACTAAACTAGGAGCAGTGGCTCAAGTTCGTCAGGTGCACATTCAAGTAATGGTGACCGCGCACACAATGGAATGCTCTTTGCGATATCGACGAGATGGTGTGCCTGTTCTGGAAACAGGCGCATACTTACAAGAAAGTGAGAAAACCTTTGCGACAATCTATTGCCTTCAGGATAGGGTTCCTGAGCGTTGTTTCTTGCCTGGCGCTCCTGCTCGGTATGTTCACCTCTACTGGGACGGCATCAGCACACACTGCTGCGCCAGCGAACGCTGCTACATCAGCAATCGGTGATCCCGGTGGTGGTGGCGGATGGGGTGGTGGCGGTGGCGGATGGGGTGGTGGTGGTGGCGGTGGGGGTGGTATTTGCTGGTGGGGGTGTGGTGGCGGTTTCGGTGGGGGTGGTTTCGGTGACCGTGGTTTCGGTGGGGGGAATTTCGGTGACCGTGGTTTCAACGGCTGTGGGTTTGGCAACTGTGGTTTTAACAGATGTTTTAACGGCTGTTTTAACGGTTTTAACAGCTGTTTTAACGGCTGTGGTTTTAACGGTGGTTTTAGCTGCTTTGGCGACTGTGGTTTCAACAACTGCAATTCCTTTAATGGAGACTTTTTCTTCCAGTCCGGGAATTGCGGAAACTTCGGCTTCTCCCACCGCCACCACCACCACCGCCACTTAGTCTGCTTCCGCCGCAGCCGCCACCGCGTTTGCGTCTCCCGCTGAGAGTGGGCTTCCTGGTGGAAGCAGCTACTGTCACCACTGCGACTACAGGAATTCCCCACGATAAATCGGGGGACTACTAGCCTTGGCCTAAACGCCTGACGAAACAAGGGATCAGTGAAGGGCTCCCTTCATTGATCCTCATTTTTCAAATAAGGAGGCTTCCTTCTGCGAAGGCCCCGCCATAAATGCTTTCACGGGTAGGTTTTTTGGGGGAAGTCGCCTGCGAAGGGCCCTGATCCGTAGGGGTGAGGGCTCTCTCCCTGACAGTTTTTGGAGTGGCAGGTGGGAGCTCCGTCGTCGCGAGGGACCTGGCACCCACAAGGGCCCCCCACGTCCACCCAGCCGCCCCGTGCCACTACATTTTGGGGGACCACCCCACCACCAGGCGACGGGGCGATGGACACATGAGCGGGGTGGGGGGCCTGGCGAGATGTAGTGGCACGGGGCTGGGTTGGGGGTGGATGGGCCCTTGTGGGTGCCAGGCGCAGGGCGAACCGAAATATGTCAGGGAGAGAAAGGGGCGAGGGTGGTGGTGATGGGCACGCTCCAAAAAACCTACCCGTGGGGGGCAAGCCACGCCCCTACGCGGTTTCGAGCGGCGATAGGCCGCATAGTGTATTCACACTATACGGCCCATTACCGACATGATGATATCGATTACCACAGCGCGAAAAAAATAGTTTGTTTTGCAGTATGTTCTGAGGGTGCATAAATGTTCCCAATCAGGTACATTAGAACAGTGGTTGGAGACATTTCGCAAGAAAGGAGAACGCGTGCCTGGTCTCTATACTTGATTTGAAAGGAAGGATCTGCGCACCGCTATACAAAAAAATGGCTATACAACCTGCAGTCGAAATCGATCGCGCCGTGGCAAATGCCTGGGATCTCTCTGTGGGCCCGGATATTTGCAGTAATGTGCAAGCGGGACTCGATCATGAATGGTATGTAACGAATGGTTTGGGTGGTTATGCTGCTGGTTCTCTGGTTGGGGCAACTACACGCAGCTATCATGGTCTACTTGTAGCAGCACTTCGCCCTCCTGTCGAACGGGATGTCTTGATCAGCAAAATAGACGAAACGATTGAACTAGCAGATAAACGTGTTCTCAAAATTGGCGTGAATGAGTACCACGATGGTACTATCGATCCACAAGGATACAATTACCTCGACACGGTTTCGTTAGAGGCCGATGTACCTTGCTTTCGCTATCGACTAGACGAAAAGATTACGCTTGAGAAGCGCATTTGGATGGAATATGGACAGAATACAACGTATGTGCAGTATGCGCTCTCCGCTGCGCCAGGTGCAGTAGCGAGTGAGGCATCTTTTGCGCTCACGCTCACACCATACTGTCTCTACCGCATTCACCACAGTAGAACACATGGAGACGCCAATTGGCATTTTCTGGTGGAGGATCAGGGGAATCGCTGCCGCATTAGTGCGTATGATGGGGCCCCGGCCTACTTCATTATTTTAGGGCCTTCTGCCCATTTTACCCCTACGGGGAACTGGTACTGGGGTGTGAAGCACCGGCGTGAAGCGGAGCGTGGACTTCCTGATGTAGAGGACGTGTATCAGCCTGGCACATTTCGTATACAAATGATTCCAGGGGAACGCGTGACCATCGTACTCAGCGCTGAACCTCAATTGCAGACTGAGTTTGGTAGCCCTCAACATGAAGCGGTAGCGGAGAAGGCCTGGACACGCCATCAACAGCGGGTGCAACAACTCCTGGCGACGGCGAATTGTTCAAAAGATTCCCTGCCACAACAAAATCCGGTATTTGCCCGGCTGACTGTTGCCGCCGATCAATTTATTGTTGCTCGCCCGGCAAATACGCATGATAACCAGCCAGATAGCAGTCAAAGAGAGCGCTCTTCTGACCTGAGGACGATCATTGCAGGCTATCCCTGGTTCGCCGACTGGGGACGGGATAGCATGATTTCTCTCCCTGGTTTGCTCCTCAGCACAGGGAGGTATAACGAGGCGCGAAGTCTCCTCAAAGCATTTGCTTCCTATACCCACGGGGGACTCATTCCCAATCGTTTCCCTGACGGTGGAGAGGAACCAGAGTATAACACAATAGATGCGACTCTCTGGATGTTTCATGCCCTTGATCGTTACCTGGCGATGAGCGGAGACCGGTCGCTGCTCAATGAACTCTTCCTGACGCTCAGCTCAATAATTGATAGGCATGTAGAAGGCACGATTTATGGTATCGGCGTCGATCCGTCTGATGGTTTGCTGCGTGGTGGTACACCTGGGGTACAACTCACATGGATGGATGCAAGGGTTGGCGATTGGGTGGTCACTCCTCGTCATGGCAAACCTGTAGAGGTGAACGCGCTCTGGTATTATGCGCTTACCTGCATGGAATCCTGGGCAGGGCGGTTCTCTCTTGACACCGCCAGGTTCGGTCAGCTTCGTTCAAAGGTGCGAGAGAATTTCACGCGGCGCTTCTGGTATGAAGCAGGAGGTTATCTTTACGATGTGGTCGATGTTGAGGGAGTTGCGGGGCAAAATGATGCCTCAATGCGTCCTAATCAGTTATATGCTGCATCGCTGACCCCTTCGTTGCTCACCGGGCAACAAACACAGAGTATGTTACAGAAAGTAACAGAAGCCTTACTCACGCCGATGGGCTTACGCTCGCTGAGTCCTGATGACCCATCGTACTGCAAGCATTATAATGGGAATCAACAACAACGCGATGGTGCGTATCACCGGGGAACGGTCTGGCCGTTTTTGATCGGTCCATACGTTGATGTTCATCTCTCCATCTACAACGACCGCGCAGCGATACGCTCTTTGCTCCAACCACTTATACAGCATTTATGGGATGCCTGCCTGGGCACAATCAGTGAGGTAGCAGAACCAGAACTGCCTTTCACGCCAGCGGGGTGTTTTGCGCAGGCCTGGAGTGTAGCAGAGGTGCTACGCGGCTGGCTGTTGGTGTAGAGTATAGTGCACACAGAGAAAGGACGAAACACGATGACAGGTAGGAATTCGACACAGAACGGGACACCACACATGACCGAGAACAGACAAAACACGCCGGCGCCAGTGCCACATGTTGTCATTGTTGGCGGAGGCTTCGGCGGTCTCGAAGCGGCGAATAAACTGGGCAAGCAGCCCGTCCGGGTGACATTAATCGACCGCAACAACTATCATCTCTTCCAGCCTATGCTCTATCAGGTTGCCACCTCGGGTCTCGCTCCTGCTGATATTGCTGCTCCAATTCGCGATACGCTTCATAAATACAAAAAGAACACGCGTGTGTTGACGGAAGAAGTGACTGGCGTGGATGCGCAACAACAACTCGTGTTCATACAGGATGAACCTCCTCTTCATTCCAGGTTGGGCGCAACTATATGTACCACAACAGTGCAGCGGTTCTGGCGGTCTCGAAAGAAGAGAATCCGACCCAATTCCAGAAGACGCTCGGGCTGAACGACTTTTACTTTGGCATGGAGGGATTCGAGTACCCAATGGGCAACATCCAGATGGTTGGCAAGTCCCAGGGACCGATGTTTTCGCTTGACTATATCGCCCGTCACGCCGTCGACTTCTGGCTGTCCACCGAAGACCTGCCGGAACCCAACAACTGTGTCAGCGTCGACAAGGAGGGGAAGGTCACGCTGAGCTACACGCCCAATAACCAGGTGCCAAAGCAAAAGCTGTACGACAAACTCAAGTCCATGCTCAAAGATCTGAGAATGCACTCCAACCATCTGATCCATCGCAATGCCTACCTTAAGAACGACATCCCGGTTGCTGGGGTAGTACGCCAGGTTGGAACCTGCCGCTTCGGGAAGGATCCAAGGATGTCTGTACTGGATGTCACCTGCAAGGCGCACGAATTGGATAATCTGTACGTGGTCGATACGAGCTTTTTTGTCAGCATCAGCGCGGTGAACCCGGCACTGACAGCAATGGCCAATGCGTTACGCGTGGGGGACCATATACTGAACGAATGAAGTAAACGACGAAGTCCCACGATAAATCGTGGGTACGTGATGGCAAAACGCAGCGAAACCTGCCTGGTGTACCTGTCTGGCCTCGTCCAGGGCCTGGCCTTAGTCACTTTTCCTGCTGCCAGTTCCATCTTTACCAGTCCACATCCGCAGGGCTACGGGTTCAGCAGTACCCAGTACGGGACGATGTTCGTGCCGCAGGTTGTCCTTGCCATCCTGGCTTCAAGCCTGGCGCCGACCTTAGCCCGGCGCTGGAAATTGAAACGAATACTCCTGCTCGGCCTGGGCAGCGACCTGGTCTCGATGACCCTGCTTGCACTCAGCAATTTCTTGATGTCTTCTTCAAACCTCGCATATGGCATATTGCTGCTTGCTACCGCTGCGCTTGGCCTTGGCTTCGGCGCGACAGTCACGGCGTGCAACACGTATGCAGAGGAATTCTTCCCTGATCGTGCGGATAAGGCCGTGCTGGCACTCAATGCCTTGCTAGGTACTGGCACGGCGCTGGCGCCGGCCTTCGTGGCCGTGTTCGTGGAGCTTGGCGCCTGGTGGCTGCTGCCGGTGGTTGTGGGCGTTGCACTCCTCGTGCTCTTGCTGTTCAGCGCGAGTGCGCCCCTCCAGGTAGCTGCTGACCGCAGCGCGCCTGGCAACGCGAAAGCTGGTACGGGCTTTATGCGCGAACTACCACGGCGCTTCTGGCTGTACACTGCTGTTGTGCTGCTCTATGGTATTACCGAAACCTTGAATGGTAACTGGTCAGAGTTGTACCTCACTCAGCAGCGCGGCGTGCCTACCCAATGGGCATCGTTTGCTCTAACCGCTTTCTGGGCGATGGTGACCGTCGGGCGTATCCTTGCCGCCGTCATCTCGTCAAAGGTGCCTGCGCGTTGGATTTATCTTGGTTTGCTCGCGCTCCTCGTGGTGGCCTTCCTGGTTGTTTCGCAGGTCAGTACAGCAATCGGCGGTGTGCTTGCTTTCGGCTTTGCCGGCTTGGCCTGTTCGGGATTCCTTCCGTTAAGCATCAGCTTTGGCGGGAAAGAATTTCCGCGCTTGGCCGCAGTGGTCTCCGGAGAATTGATTGCCTTTTACCAGGTAGGGTTTGGTATCGCTGCCTTTGGTACGGGATCGCTCCTGGGCGTAACGGGTGTTCACTTGTCGACCATTTATGCGGGAGCAAGTCTCGTGGCTGGTGCGATGATTGTGCTTGCATTCCTGGTGATAAGACAATAGGCTATGCATCTCTTCGGAAGAGGCTGTTTGATAAGCAGAGACCGAATGTGCCGGGTCTATCTCATGCGTGCTTGTACGTGCAGAGAAGGCGATCAAAGCAGCCAGTACTACCAGTGCACTGCCAACCAGAAGCTGCTTTTATCGGTGTTCGTGCTGGCAAAGTATCCCAGCCATGAGCAAGCGAAAGGTGTGCCTGGAGGTGTAAAGAAGTATGAGCGAGACCAACTTTAATTGATTTCCTGAAGCGTGCAAAAACAGTGTGTTTGCAGGATGTATTTTCGTTCCTCTTCCAGTACACTAAAGATGGTGTTCAGAACTGTACCAGCTTTCTATGCGAAAGGAACGAATTGTATGAGCATAAATACCGAACCGCAAGTCGATAATATCGAAGCCCTGTTTGTTCAGAGTGCCCGCGGGATGACGAGTAGCGACGGCAGCGTGACTTTTCACGGGCTAGCACACTCGACCCTGTTCTTTGCAGACCGGCCCCAACGGGTCGTGGGTCACCTGAGTTCCAAGAAGTTCGTCAACCAATGGGGCGAGGGCGAAGACAGCTTTGCTGAAGATCCTCCGAACGCAGTCATTTCTTTTCTGGAGAATGAGGACACTCCCCCCGAAGAAGTGACAGTGGAGCTAAGCAATCCACAAATTGACGAGGATACCCTCACCTACAAGATTATAGTGCTTGATGGGAAACTACCGGCGAAGGCGGGGCCGTGCTCGCTGTTCATTGACCCAGTCGGCAGACCGTTGTCGCCAATATCGGTCGCGGGCGTTCGTCGTCGTGAGCGCCGCCGCACGCGATGATGATCTAACCAGACAAATCCCCGAACTCCCTTGAGAGCTGGGGGCTTGCCCCCATAGGCGTCTAGTTAAGGATTGTCGAGCCCATCCTGTATGAGTACGACGGGCGACCATAAAGGCCCACCCATCCGCCCCACACCTCGCTCGCCCCTACGGACACGATGGGCACGCTCCAAAAAACCTACTCCTGGCGGGGCTTGCCCCCGCCATGGGAGCGACAGGTCACTTTTCTACCCAGGCACAATATTAGTGATCAACGGAAAATGGAATGAAGCGATTTGCCTTCTGAAGGTAGGTTTCTTCATCTGCCTCAATCATGAGTTTGTGAATGACCACAATATCGGCATCGGGTATCAACGCAAACGGTTGCAGGCAGAGCCACATCGTTAATTTCCCCTTTTCTCTCACTTGCACACGTCCAGGGGAACGTGGCACACGGTAGACGCGTTCTGGGTCGCTGGGGCTGGGAATATCGATATGGCCCTGATGGATCAATTGGCCGTATTGTTCAGGGGTCAGGACGGCACGGAGAAGCTCGCTTGCCCGTCGCTCCGCTCCTGGTAGCTTGTAAAGACTGACTGCGATGTATAGCCCAAGCGATAGGAGTAGAATAACTACTCCTAAAACACTCACTAGCGCCCCCATGTTCATCCCCCAACCACCCGTGGAACCATGACGATCTGTGTGGCCTGGGAGTCAAACTGCTCAAGTCGCTCTATCGGTTGGCCTGGGTCAACCCGAAAAGCAGTCGCGCCCTTAGCCCGTTCCTGGGCAAAGATCCGTTCTGCTTCTCGAATCGCTGCCATCCCTTCGGCATTACCTGCCATGGCTTTCTCTGCGTTCCAGAACAGGCGATCATCACCGCGTTTTGATATAACCCGTAACATTCCCATTGCTGTTTCTCCTTCTTCATTCCAACCTATAAGTTGCCAAGTATCTTCTGCTTCGCAGCCTCAAACTCGGCTTCTGTCAGGACCTTAGAATCACGCAACTCCCCAAGCCGCTTTAACTGTTCTAGCGTATCAGGTTCCATGTTGCTAGAAGGCTCTGGTGCAGCAGCTGCCGGGGGAGCTACCGGTTGTTGGTATGCCGGGGGAGCTACCGGTTGCTGGTATGCGGGGGGAGCTACCGGTTGCTGCTGCTGCAGATCGGCAATCTGCGCATTCTGCTGAGCCTCCATCTGGGCTTGCTCCGCTGATTTGCTGGCCACGTGACTACCAGCTGCATAGGCTACGCCACCTACCACGGCAGTCCTTAAGAGTGGTCTTCTTCTTCTGAGCATGGGTAACCTCCTTCTTTACTTTGCGCTAATTAGCAGTTTTGACTGCTGCTTTTTCATGTGCAGCATTTTGTTTTATCAACTCTAGTTCTTCTTCCACCTCCTTTAGCACATCAGGTGCCACCAGCCCTCCAGCCACGGCTACGCCACCTGCATTCTTGATCGCTTCCTTCAAGCCGATAGCCCAGGTATGCTCGAACAGGAGCAGGGCGGCAGAACTATTGTTAGGAATGTTGCTTGCCGCCTGCTCGATATCTTCTGGTGCGAGCAGACCCAGAATATCACCGGCCAGAGGACCAAACTGTTCAGTTTCCTCTTTGCTCAGATCACTCAATTCCATCGCTGTGGTGTTACCATCTGCATCTTTCTTGAGTAAGAACAGATCGACCACGCGGATGATGCCTTTCTCCCGAGCAGCTCGTAGTTCCGTCAGGATCTGGCCCGTGAATCGATTGCCTGCAAAACCTACGACAAGGTATTCTAGTGGACCCAGGGTCATACTATTGCTCCTTTCATATGCTGGATATTACCTGCGCCCAGGCAGGGTCTCCGCATTCTACAGCTGTAGAGCCCCGATTTATCGCGGGCTACTCCTTTCAAGGTACAATTGCCTCCTCTCTTGACCGCCATTTCTAGTATAGTGTCCACAGAACAAAAACACATGATGTAAACATACTGCTTTTGCGCACCACAAAAGATCTGCTCATGGGTTCCGAGTGCGACAAACGTGAGACTACATCCACCGAATACACTGTTTTCGTCTTCTGAACACACCGTTTTTGCACACTGGAAGTCAAGTGAGAAATACGATGTGGTTGTATCAGCTAGTGTGTTTACACTAGTCATGTAACTGTTCAACTTCGTTGAAAGAGTTACAGGGGTGCCACACTTATTGTGCCTGATAATGCTGTTCGAGGGGAATGTAGTGGTGCCCCTTGCGGGTACCAGGTTTCTATGGCGCCACACTTATTGTGCCTGATAATGCTGTTCGAGTAGCTGTTTGATCGCGGCCAATTCCTCTTTTTGATATTTGCGTTGGGATCGCCCTGTTCCGCGTAAAGAACAATGCCGCCGATAGTGAATATCAGCAGGAGAGCAATTACAAAGGTAAAGAGTAGTGTGCTTTAATGAGGATCGATCACGTTTTCTTTACCGGCCTTGAGCGTCTCTGTGATGATAGCAAAGAGGGTATGCAGAGAAAACGGCTTGAGGATAATCTTTACGGGTTTCTGCGCAAGTCTTGTTGCTGCTTGCGAATTTGCCGTGATGATAATAATGCGAAGAGACAGATCTGGCCGCTGCTTCTCCAGTGTCTCAAGCAAAGCATAACCATTCATGCGAGGCAAGTTAAGGTCAAGCAGGATGAGCGATGGGGTTGTAGTTTGAAGCAATTCAAGGGCTTCCAGCCCATCTCCTGCAAATCTCAGACTATACCCTTTCATTTCCAGGGCGGTTTGCAGCATGACCCGGATGTTCTCGTCATCTTCAACAATCAAAATATGTTCAGTCATTGCTGACATTCTCCTCCAGGACGTGCCTTGCGGAGTGTTACCTGTTTTGTTCAATGAACGGGCGCTTGTGCATGCTCAATGTGCAACATCGTCGCTCACCGGATCGGGCAAGATTCACATCGCACTTGCTTCTATACACTCGACCAAAAGAATCGGATAGCCTGTGTCGTGCAACGAATTGAGGACGCCCATCAACGCGCATTGGTCTACCAACAGGCCCGTCAGGATCGTCATCGCATCTCGTTTCGGATCGCTTCTATGCTCGATCGTCATGCCGCCGTAATAAGCGGACAAATGCTTATCCAGGATGCCCTGGACACTGATCTTGTACGTCGCCGGTTCAAAACTGCTGCTGCTCGGGCGGTATCTTTCCATCGCATGTTCCTTTGCGCGCTGACGCTCCCACGATAAGGGAGTCCCCCACGAGCGCAGGGCTAAACGAAGTTTAGCTCAGCGTAAATCGGGGAGCTACTGTTGGTGAGTCAAAAAGTACCCATCATCGGGATGCTGAAGGCAACCGATGCCATGCGCAGGAGATGCCTCCCTGTGAGCAGATCCCAAGCAGGAGGGCGGAGGCAAGCTCACGACCCTACTAAATGCTCAGAACCAACCCCAACCGGTCACGCCGATAATGAATCATCCTGAGAATCATTATGGTCGAAGACGCGCCAGAAAGCTATTCCCCATAGGGGATAGAGAGGGGGTAGAGAGAGGGGGTAGATTTGGCGAGGGCAAGCAATTCCTGAAGGCTTTACCAGTCCCCCAGACAGGGTGCCACCAGGGTCGGTCGGCAAGAGGGTGGGGAGATCGACACTCGTCTCCACAACAGATCATAGAGTGAGGAGGCCGAGCGCTTTGGTCAGGCTGACAGCAGCGCGGCGGTTATTCACGCCGAGCTTGCGATAGACATTTTTAGTATGCACCTTGACCGTTCCTGTTGTGACCACCAGTTCGCGCGCAATCTCCTTGTTCGTAAGGTCCTTGTCGAGCAAGCGCAGGATGTGCAGCTCGCGGCCGGTCAAGGGTTCCAGGCCTTCTTGCTGCATCAGCTCTTCCGTTGACACGGCGCGCGCAGCCACCGGGTTCATCGCCGCCAGGAGGCGTTGCAGGTAGGTGTCCAGAGGTTTGTCGACCTCCTGCTGCGTTCTTCTGCGTTTCCGCAGTTCGTGAAGCAATTTGGCAAGCGGCGGCAGATCGGCAAAGGTACGGATGAATCCACCGGGACGCGCCAGGGCCAGCGCTTGTTCCAGCACCTCGAGCGCCTCAGTCCCACGACCTTGCAGATCGTAGGCCCACGCTTGCAAGGCCAACACTTTGATCGTCTTGCGGGTAGAGTGTATGGCTTCGAGCTGCTGCAAGAGGTGGGTGAGCAGCGCTTGCCCTCCTGCCACACTCGCAGTATCACCTGTGGCAAGCAACAAACGAGCTTTGGTGATAAGTGGATCCTCCAAGAACGGTATCGGACTCAGCACCTCTTGTTCCCCCGTCAATTCGAGCCACTGCGAGGCCTCCTCCACCTCGTCTTGCAACAGGGACAGCTGTCCACAGAAGAGATAGGCCGCCATCAGCTCACCCATGTTGTGCTGCTCTTGCACCAATTCAAGCAGAGCGCGAGCGGTCTCCTGTGCCTCTTTGCCCAACCCCTTGGCTTGATAAGCCAGGGCTAAGCCGCACATGGAGTCCCGCACCGCCCAAAAGTGCGCGAGGTGCTGATTGGCGAGCACGGCGGAGAAGTGGTACACCGCCGCATCCAGCTTGTTCCATTCGTAATGCACCACCCCCAACACCCAGTGGGCAAAATTTTGGCTCAATGGCAGATCGGCCCCCTGTGCCAGCCGGAGTTGGTGTCGTGCGGTGTGTTCCGCCTGGTGCAGTTTGCCTGCAATCAGATACACCAGTACCTGAGCAAAGAGCAGGCGAGCAGTGTCGTTACGTCGCATCGATTGGTCTCTCAGCGCTTGTTGCAGTTGGGCGAGCGCTACCTCTTCCTGCCCAGTAGCTTGTCTTGAGAGTGACAAGAATAAGAGGGCGAGATTCGCTACATACGCCTCACCTGGCGCGATCCATTCAAGCGCGGAGCGGGCGCTCTCCAGGCTCGCCTGCACCTGCCTGGTAAAGTACTGGTACTGGCTCCAGTACACCGCAATCATTGCACGCAGGATCCTGGTCTGAGAGTTGCCCGGTTCACCTGCACCGCTGTCGTTGCTCTCTAAGAGCTGCTCGGCAGCCGTCAGCAAGCGCGGAAAGTCTGTGAGCCGTCCATGTGCCTGCATGATCCACGCCCGTGCAACAAGCAGGCCAGGACTGCTCTGGATCTGTTCCTCCTGTAGCAGGCCCAGCCAGTGCTCCATTTTTGCCAACTGCTCCTGCTCGAATGCCCAGTAAAAGTGCGCTTCCACCAACTGCGCTGCATCTGGCGCATCTCCTGCCGCAAGCGCGTGCTTGATCGCATCCTCGATCAGTCCCTGCGCGGCATACCATACACTCGCTCGCCGGTGCAGCGTGGCAAGCTCCTCTGTGCTAATGCGCGCCTGCAAGCGCTGCTGCAACAACTGCTTGAACAGGTGATGAAAGCGATACCATCCCTGGCGCTCGTCGAGGGGGATAATGAGTACGTTCGAGCGCTCCAACCAGTCCAGAGTAGCTTGCGCTTGCTCGCGCGAGGCATCACTGCCGAGGATCGCTGTACACAACTCGGCGCAGAACTGCTCCAGGATCGACATCCGTAAGAGAAACTCCTGTACGGTAGGCGCTTGCTGGCTGAGGATTTCCTCCACCAGGTAATTACTCACATTCCGGTCAGGGTAGTGGCGTAGCCGTTGTATAAACGCCGCCTGGTCAGAGGTGCCGCGCAGCGAGAGCGTCGCCAGTCGCAACACTGCAATCCAGCCATCCGTCCGTTCCTGCAGCGCAACAGCGGTTTCGTGTGCCGCAACGCTTCCCAGCTCGCTTGTGAGAAAGGCTTGCGTCTCCTCGAACGTAAAGCGTAAGTCGGCGCGGCGCAGTTCGTTCAGGTGTCCCCTGGCCAGCCACGTGGCAAGCGGCAGCGGCGGATCAGATCGTGTGGCCAGCACCAGGTGCAGTGGGAGAGACCGATGCTCGATCAGCAGGTCGAGCAAGGTGTGAACTTCACTGTTGTGAATGAGGTGATAGTCATCCAGCACCAGCACAACGTCCTCAGACACATCGGCCAGATCATTGATGAGCAGAGTAGCCACGCGATCGGGTGGCGGGAATTGCTCTGCCTGAAGCAGACTCACCGTGGCCTGGAGCGCATCGGGAAAGACAGTTTGTAGGGCTGTAGTGAGCGAGTGCACGAATATACGCAGTTCGTTGTCGTTTTCGTCGAGGGAAAGCCAGGCCGTGGGACGCTCGATCGTCTGCAACCACTCGGCCAGCAGGGTCGTCTTGCCAAAGCCGGCGGGGGCGGAAATCAGCGTGACGTTGCCACTGAGCCCGGCGTTCAAGCGCTCGAAGAGACGGGCACGGGGGATGACGTCGCTACCGCTACGTGGTCGATACAGTTTTGTCTGTATCAAGGAGCCAGGATGGACAACCGTGGCTGCGGTCTTGGGGATAGGGGGCGTGGAAACAGCAGGACTGGCCGGGGAGAGCGTGGTCGACCCGACTTGCGCGTGTTTGCCTGCGAGCCTTCGTGCAGCGTCCTGCAGCCTTGCTAGGGTGAGTGCGCGTGAGGATCCCAGCGAGACGTGGTAGCGTTTGCCCATGCGCGTGCAGGAAGCTTTCCAGTCCAGGTCACTGGGACCGGTCCCACTCTTACATACGGTGACGGTGCCAACACGATCGACAAAGATAAAAGCCGCGTGGTGCTCCAGCCAGTCGTACCATGCAGGGGTCCCAACGTCAATCGGATCGCCCTCTCTCCCTGACTGGTATAACCGCTTGCCTTTCACAATTGGGAATGATTGATGCAACATAGTATCCTACGTAATCACAATTTATCTGTTGCTATTCTACGATTTAATCAAAGACGTTGCTAATGTCCAGGCGAAGAAGTCACCATTTGACGAAAACGCGTTTGCTTCGTTGGTATCAAAAAGGAGCAACCCCAAGGGATATGCCCGGGCAAAAGGGGTATGTGACAGTGCTGAGAAAATCTGTGATTGCCCTGTGATATTTTTTTGGGTTTTCGTGATGCCGTTGTGAGAAGTGTGTTGTAAGCTATGTGTGTGAGGAGGAGGAAAAGTGAATGGGGGAAAGAGAAAGGAGCAAATGCCAGCATATGACAGTTGCAGACAAAGTGGGCTGTGACGCGAGGGCAAGGACACATTTGTTGAGTTAGGCAGGTTTGTTTATCACCTGGTTGATACCACTGCATATAGTAATAACATAATTCGTCCTTCGTTTCAGTGAACGTCACGGCCCACAATCTCTACGCTTTTGGATGTAAGACCACTGCATATAGGAAACCGGCTGAGTCCTTATCGACCCAGTCGGTTTTGTTCTGTACGGATGCGGTTCTTCTTGTAATGTCATCTATCATGATGAAACGAGCGAAAAATGGCAGAGGATAGTTCGTACGGGCGTGATGAATCACGCCCTGTGGGCCGCTCGACAAGGCAGGCGGGGCGTGATAAATCACGCCCGTACGAATCGCTTTCACCCGCAAGGATGTAGACCCCGCAATGTACTAGTCTAGACTTCGTCGGCGTCCTTGAATATCATTCCACAAATCAGCGATATTTATCGTTCCCTCGATCAAGCTACCAACAAACCAGCCGACGAGTGCGAGTCCCCCTGCGAGTACTGTGGCCCAAAAGCCAAGTAACATCCACACAATACCTAATACGAGACCAACGCCTATGCCAATCACTCTGGGTGTCATACTCTTCTTGTCCTTCCTTTTTTCCCGCTATCGTTACACCATTTCAGTAACTACTCAGGTATCTTTCTTGTGGCGCCTGCGGCGGCAGGCGAGGAAAAAGGGAAGGAAGCGAGGACACCTCGCGCTCCAGCCAGGGGACTGCGTCCCCCGGCACCCCCTGCTGAGGAGTTACCCATTTCATTCAACGTACTCGTCGTCGTCGAGGTTTCTCGAAAGGTTCAAGTTGAGTTGCCACCTGCACCTCAGCCACTGGTAAGCCAATATGCCCTTGAATTGCTTTTTGTACTCTCTCCTGGAGGGTATGCCCTACTGCCGGAGCATCCACCTCGGGAAAGAGTAAGGCACGAACGTGCACTCGCAGACCATCACGCCCTTCATCCACTGCCTGGCGTGTCTCTATCACTCCCGGAACGGCCGCTGACTCATATCCGACGAGCTTCCGCACACTGCTGCGGGCAACCGTCACCTTTCCCAAACTATCCTGCCGAACAACAAACTGAGCAGGTTCACGTCGTAATATGTTGAGTTCGAGGATGAGCAGGATCAAAGCAACAATCACTACGAGAGCACAGACGGCAGCTGCAATGGTCGCATTTGTTGGGTTCAGTTGCGCAAATGAGCGCCAGAGACCCAACAAGAGTCCACCTGGGCTGACCTGGGTAGGGCGAACTACTCCACCCACGAGCAAGAACACGATAATGCTGAAAGCGATTGCAGCCAAGCTCAAGAGGATCATGATAATACGATTGAAGACATTCATGGTTGGATTGTCTTTCCGTAGGGACCCGATTTATCGCGTCCGCTTTTGATATCCGATCTATGTTCTTTTGAGCAGAGAATACGAATCCTAAAACTCCCCTGATGCAGGCAGGCAGGATTTTAGATTGCCTGGATATCGTCAATTGTTACATCGACCATTATAGGTACTGGCAAACCGAGATGTTCAAGCGTTTGAGATACGACGGCTTGTATCTGGTCGGTAAAATGCAGCAATATGGGTGTTGTGTCTGAGCTCGAGGATACATCCGAGAGAGAAACGTCGGAGAGAGCTTTGATGAGAAAATGCTCATCAAGTACAACATGGGCCTCAACCGAAAGTTCATCCGGGGTAGGGTGCTGTAAGGCAATACCAGCGACGTTTTTTCCTGGCCCATAGGTTGCAGCTTTAGCAAACAACCCTTGACCCATGTCCAAAACACCAGGGACATCACGAATGGCATGAACAATGGCATTCGCAATATCCGTATCACTCAGGCGCTCAGACACCTTTTGCACCGTTGGTGTCTGGGCTTCTACCGTACCAGGCCTGGCATCAAGGGGAAGCATACTTCCTCCTCTATAGCTTCTCTTAGACTCTACTGCACACGAGGATGTTGCTGATCTGTCTCATCCTCTGGAAAGTAGAGATCGCTCACAGAGATATCGACTGTTATCACTGTTAGACCGGTCATTGCTTCAACACGGTTGATGACGTTGCGCCGGACCGCTTCGGCTACTTGGGGAATACTAACACCATAGATTACAATCAGGTTGATGCTCGCTGCTGCTTCGCGCTCTCCTACCTCGACACTTACGCCCTGGGCACGTGTGTCGCCGCGAGTGACACGGGTGGCCAGGCCAGTAATTGAGGCTCCTGCCCCAGTGCTTACCACATCTTGCACGCCATCAATCTCGCGGGCGGCAATACCGACGACCTTGGCTACGACACCATTGGCAATTGTCGTTTTCCCTTTTGTCGTATTTGACTGGTTGACGACTACCGAAGATGAGTCCGCCGGTGCGAGTCCACGTTGAGAGCTCTGACCTGCCAGGTTAGTAGACGCGATGTCTCCAGTGCGTGTTTCTGCCATGATTCATTCCTTTCGTAGCCCCCCGATTTATCGTGGGGGACTCCTTATATTGCAACGAAGTTTTTGCTGTGTTTTCGGTGAGGTTACTTATGTGCCAAGTATATCTGTCAGGAAAGTAGAATACATCCTCAAAATGCACTATTTTGTGTGCTGTGTGCGATGCGAAGAACAAGAGTTGCCTGGTCTATATAGTGCATTTACACTAAGGAAGGCTTGATCAAGTCCACCACCATCATAGAAATCGAACTGATAGGGCTGATCGATGATCGCCTGGGCGTTGGCGACCGCACCGAAGCTCGGGCCACCAGCGGGTATGCCGCCAATGCCCCCTGTGTCCACGGTCAGCGTGATCATGTCCAGGATGTTCTCTTCGTTGGCCACCGAGGCTACCCCCTCGGGCATGCCAACCCCCACTCTATTTTAGAGGGGCGGTTCGCCTTTTTTAGGGAACCGTGCTCGAGAAAGAAATGGCTTCTGAGCCTGGATGTTCATCAAAACACGCTGGAGGTTGTGTTTTGTGGCTTCTCATGCTATATTGGACATCACTTGAAAACGTTACTAATGGCGTGCGTGATCAAACAGTTGGTAAGACCATAGTTCTACGAGATGGACAGGAGAGTATACAAAAAGTCTATGAAAATCTTAGTCATACATGGACCAAACCTGAATATGTTAGGCAGAAGAGATCCGACAAAATACGGGACATTAACGATGGCTGATATTAATAAACAGCTGCAAACTATTGCTGCTGAAATAGATTGCAAACTTGAATTTTTTCAATCAAACCATGAAGGTGCAATCATAGATTTTTTTCAACTAGAGTCATCGCGAGCAGCCGATGGTGTCATTATTAATCCTGGGGCACTGGTGCGCTATGGCTATTGTCTCAGGCAGGCACTTGTTGACCTGGGAAAACCTGCTATCGAAGTACATATGTCTGACATCCACAAAACGGGCATCAACAAAACAGTCAATATCCTGGAAGACATCCGTATTGATCAAGTAGTTGGCCTGAAAGAGCAAAGTTATTATGAAGCACTGAAAAAATTAGTCAATTATGTGAGAGCGAATTAACCCTATGCAGCAAACACACGTATTTTTAAAAGTTACGAAAAGCCAAAATTTGCAGGGTGAGGTGCGTATGCCACGGAGTAAAACGCACTCTTTTCGCGCGTTAATCCTGGCGTCGCTCGCTAATGGAATATCTTTTGTGAGAAATCCCAAGCTCAGCGGTGATTGGCATGAAGCAGTAAAGGCCATGAGAATGTATGGCGCAAAAATTGAGGAGATTGAAAAAAACGTTTTTCGTGTGGAAGGGGTAGGAGGCAATGCACAAACGCCAGCGGATGTCATTAATGTCAATAATTCTGGTACCATGCTCTTCTTTGTTGCAGGAGTAGCTGCGGCATGTCCTGGATGGTCGGTTATCACTGGCGATGAATCAATACGGACGCTCAGAAAAATCTCAAAAAATTTGTTTGAACCATTTCAAGCATTAGGCGTTAAGATAATTTCAACAAAAAATGACGGCATGGCACCACTTGTTATCAAAGGAAAAGTGGATGGCGGAGTCGCACATATGGATGGCGTTGGCTGTCAACCGGTTTTTAGTGTCCTCATTGCCTCTGCGTTATCTGAAAAGCCTGTCGAAGTATTTGCAAGAAGGCCCGGAGAAAGAGCATATATCGACCTGTTATTATATTGGTTCCGAAAAGTGGGCTTACGGTATGAAAATGTTGATAATCAACATGAGCATTACACATTTCCTGGCAATACACCTCCCCAGGCTTTTGATGCGGAAATACCCTTTGAATGGTCTGTTCCTGCGTATCCTCTGCTTGCGGCCATTCTTACTCCTCGTTCAGAAATAACCGTATGCGGTATGAACTGGGAAGATCCCTATGGAGATAAACAGGTTATTGCTGTTCTACAAAACATGGGTGCTGATATAACCATCGATGGCGATGCTTTAACAGCCAGAACCAGTGAGCTTCATGGCATTGAAGTAGACATGAACGATCTACCGGATCAAGTTCCAACGATAGCAGTTGCAGCATGCTTTGCAAAAGGGAAAACAATTATCAAAAATGCAGTCACTGCACGCTGGAAAGAATGTGACAGAATTGCTGCTACCTGCAAAGAGCTGTCTAAGATGGGCGCTAAAGTTATTGAAAAAGAGGATGGGCTGATTATCGACCAGGATGGCACCTGGAAATTACACGCTGCACAACTCGATGGGTATTATGATCACCGCATGGTGTTGTCGTTGGCTCTTGCAGCTATGCAAGTGGAAGGTGAGACATACATTTCTGATGCAAAAATGGTGGAAAAATCTTTTGAAACTTTTATTCCTGACATGATAAAAATTGGCGCAAATTTTGAGTTAGTGGAAAAAAGGCCATGAGGATTATCTTCATCGGAATGAAAGGGTGTGGGAAAACAACGCTCGGGACCTTACTGGCAGAACGATTGCAAATAGCATTTATTGATTCTGACACTGAAATTGAAAAAATGCACAGGCAGGAGCGGGGTGAAGCTATTTCTGTCCGTGAGATTTTTATGATATATGGAGCAAAGCATTTTAGTGCTTTGGATAAGAAAACATTAAAGCATATTGCGCACGAATTCGGCAATACCGACTTTGTCTTTGCTTGTGGGGGACGAACGCCTTTACAAGAGGAAAATCGGGAAATTTTAACTGGACTGGGGACCATTATTTTTTTGCATGTCAAAAAAACAGTTCTTTTAAAACGCATCCTTGCTCAAGGTATCCCTGCGTTTTTCCCGTATCAAGATGATCCAGAAAAATCATTGGATGAATTATGCAGGGAACGATTGCCTACATATAAGAAGCTAGCAGATATAACGATAGATGTCAGTGAGGGGACATCCGAGGAACTACTTACTCGCATTATGGCGGAATTAAGAGGTCAGTGACCCAATCCCGTAGAACGGGATAAGCTTGCGTACTGTGGGAGTGTTATCCCAGGCTGTTGCAAGCGTTCCTACTGACTAGTCTCAGCCAGGGCCGAGCAATCGGCTATCGGGCTACGTTAGGAGCGAAAACATAGGTACCAGTGGATGCTTGCTCTAGTCCACTGCTCTACGAGCGTTCGGGTAAATAGTCCTGGTGGGTAGGGACAGTCTCGGCGATTTTAGACAACCGCTCCGTAACATTGACGAAGAGCACCATACTCCCGCAAGGGAGGGAAACGGTTCTTTCGTTTCCAACCGGTTTGAGCGTTCCGGTCAAAAACGCTCCGCCTGCGGGCGGCCTTTCTTTCCTTGGGGTACAGGCGTCCGCCGTGTGAGGACATGGGAAGGGTATCCAGAAAGGATTTTCTATGATGGCAAACATTAATGGCGAAACACAACTTATTGGCTTCTTTGGATCAACGTACAAAACGAGCAGGATGTATGGCATGTATAATGCTGCTTTTGAAGCATCAGGACTTAATTATGTTTATGTCCCATTGATAGTGAAAGACTTGGAAAAGGCAATCGAAGGAATACGTCATCTAGGAATAAAAGCAATTGGGGTAACGATACCCTATAAAATCGCTGTTATCCCCTACCTTGATGAATTAGATAGCGATGCAAGAAGAATTGGTGCAGTCAATGCTATCGTCAATAATAATGGCAAGTTACTTGGCGCAAATACTGATGGAAAAGGAGCAGTCAAAGCATTACAAGGAGTAACTGCTATTGCCGGAAAGAACGTCGTATTACTTGGCGCTGGTGGGGCAGCGAGAGCTGTTGCGTTTGCTATTGCAGATGCAGGAGGAAATGTAGTTATTGTAAATAGAACAAAAGATGCAGCAGTAGATTTGGCAAAAGCAGTTGATTGTAGGTACGAGACGGTAGATAGACTAGAACAAGCAATAAAAGGTGCTCATATTGTGATGAATGCGACTTCCGTTGGCATGGCACCGACTGAAAATGAGTCATTAGTAAAGAAAGAATTTTTATCGTCAGAATTAGTTGTTATGGATCTTGTCTCTCATCCTAAAGAAACAAAATTACTAAGGGAAGCAAAAGAAAGAGGGTGTAAGATAGTCTATGGTGATCGCATGCTTTTCTGGCAAGGTGTGCTGAAATTTGAACTCTATACCGGAGTAGAGCCGCCAATTGAGGTAATGGAAGATGTTCTAGCAAGAACGAGATGAATACGAGCAACGAACTGAGAAGCCTTTGCCGCAGGGGCAGATTTGCCAGAAGCGTAAGCAAAGTTCTAAGTCTGCAAGATGACCAATCCACTTCTTTGTGACACTACTGTGAGATGCGTTCTCCTTTCTGTGATGTGGCCGTGAGCGTGCAAGACTATACTTTACTCCAGAATAAACACGCAACGAATGTGGACAACGATGTCGAAAGGAGCTTTTCAATGTTCAAGCGAATTCTTGTCCCCCTGGATGGGTCACCTCGTGCCGAACGTGCCATCCCGACTGCGACACGCATCGCACGAGCCTCTGGTGGGTCCATCACCTTTCTGCGGGTTGTGACCACCGTAATTAATGCCGCATGGTCTGCCATGGAGTCACCGCAACTGATGCAAAAAGCCTTTGAGGTTAACCGTGCTAAGGCAACTGACTACCTGACAGCCATTGCTCAGTCACCTGATCTGATAAGGGTCGAAATCAACCTGGAAGTGCTTGCTGGAGGACCAGCACAAGCCATCCTCTCTGCTGCTGACTCGAACGAGGTTGATCTCATTGTCATGTGTAGCCATGGTGACACAGGGTTGAAGCGCTGGGTGTTGGGAAGTGTGGCACAGAAAGTAGCACGAAATAGTCCTGTGCCTGTACTCGTATTGCGCGAGGGCGGAAGTCTACCTGCTGACTCCTATAAGAGGGACGTTCATCCCCTGCATGTCCTGGTGCCGTTGGATGGTTCTTCGTTGGCTGAGATGGCACTGACCCCAGCCGGGCAATTGAGCGCGGCATTGTCCGCTCCCGCTCACGGAGCGCTCCATTTGGTGCGAGTGCTACAACTGCCTTCGATGTATGAGTATGGTCAAGACGATAGTCTGGCGAAGGCGAAGAAGCAGAGTATGTTGCAAGCACATGCCTATCTCGGTGCTGTTGAGCAGCAACTAAGAGAAGGGAGTCTGGCAAGCCTCAAGCTCCAGGTCACGTCATCTGTAGTAGTGGACACTGATGTGGCCGGTGCGCTTATTGGGGTAGCGGAAGTCAGTGAAGATATGGAAGATATTGAAGGGTACAAGGCCTGTAACGCGGTCGCCATGGCGACCCATGGACGAAGTGGTCCAAAGCGCTTGATGATGGGTAGTGTGACCGAGCGTGTGCTTGGTGCTACTAAGCTGCCACTCTTGATCGTACGCCCGCCGGAGACGATGGACAAGAGCCATGTGACCTCGGATGCAGCAACGCTGGCCGCTCTACAAGCGTAAAGAATAGGGTGACCCTGTCGAAGGGTCACCCTGCCTCGTCCTCATCTTGAATAATAGCCAAAGAATCCTCCCTCATTAGGTATGGGAATCGCTTTCTAACGAAGGAGCTTCTACAGGCGTATCGTCAAGCGAATAACTGATGTTGGCTTTCTGCAAACGCACTAGCAAGGGGATCGGATTAATCGTACCCAGGCGCACCGTGGCACTGCGCGGAAAGCTACCTTCCAAAGGCCCAGCAAACACACTGTAAACTTTGATATGCAAATCCGTGGTGAACAGCAGCAAGTTCGTCAATGGCGTCATATCGCCTGCGGGCAGCGCAATCCGTAACTGCATCCCCGGCTCAAATGCACCTAGCGAGCGAGCTAGAGCCATAAGAATATCGGTACGCGTCAGTAGTCCTACCAGCAATGGTTGCGCATCCTGTTGCGGGTCCTGGTCTTTCTTGTCCAACTCCTCATATTTGACGACAGGAACACAGTTGATGCCGCGCTCGACAAGGATTTGCACTGCAGCGGCCACACTGGTTGTTGGTGTGACAGTGATGGAGGCAGGATGCATCGCTTCGGCAACACGCCGTTCTTGCCAGGGTTGATGGGGAACATCGCCAGAGTTTTGCGTATCGATAGCTACCGCGATATCGATGTCTTGCGAAGTCAATAATCCTTCTAATCTAAGCTTTGAGTCGTGAGCCGGTTGGCTTGTGGACCAGCTTCGCATTGTGGATGAAGTATTTACAACGGGCAGATGGTGAAATTGATGCTGGCGCAATAAGCTCGCAGCATGGCTTAGCAGATCATCAGGTGTCACAACGACCAATGTGGTGGTCATCACTTCACGTACAATCATGACTTTTTCCTTATTGAATTGAGAGGCAGAGGCCGACACTGGCCAGGTCCCGGATACAGCGACCGTTACGGTCGCCCGTACACACAGCACTCTGTCCAGGGGACAGGTATCTCCATTCACCATCCCAGGTGGCGTCTACGACTATGATACACCTTTGCAAGCCCATTGTATCACAGTAGAGCAGGACATGCCCCTGCCTCCAGATTTTGGGTCCCTACAAGGCCTCGAAGATGGCAGCGATACCCTGGCCTCCGCCGATGCACATCGACACCAGCGCATACTTGCCGCCCGTACGACGCAGTTCGTAGAGCGCCTTCACCGTCAGGATGCAGCCCGTTGCGCCCACCGGGTGACCAAGCGAGATGCCACTGCCGTTCGGGTTTGTGCGATCCAGCGGCAAGTCCAGGTCCCGCATGACCGCCAGCGCCTGGGCGGCAAAGGCTTCATTCAGTTCGATCACATCCATGTCCTTGACGCTCAGACCGGCTCGTTCGAGCACCTTCCTCACGGCCGGGACGGGCCCGATGCCCATGTATTTGGGATCCACCGCGGCATGGGCGTAGGCGACCAATTGACCCAGCGGTTTCAGTCCGCGCTTGTGTGCCTCGCTTGCTTCCATCAGCACCACTGCTGCGGCCGCATCGTTGATGCCTGAGGCGTTGCCTGCCGTGACGGTCCCATCCCCTTTGAAGGCCGGGCGCAATTTCGCCAGCTTTTCCAGGGTGGCGTCACCGCGTGGATGCTCATCGGTCTCAAAGACCACGGTCTGTCCTCGGACCTTGGACTCAATCGGCAAGATCTGTTCCTTGAAGTACCCCGCCGCAATGGCCGCTGCTGCCCGCTGGTTGCTCGTCAAGGCTAACTCGTCTTGCGCCTGGCGGGTGATGCCCCATTTCTCTGCCACGTTCTCAGCGGTAATGCCCATATGGCAATCATCAAACGGATCGCTCAGGCCTCCCAGCATCGAATCGATCAACTTGCCATCACCCATGCGCTGGCCCCAGCGTGCGCTGGGGAGCCAGTATTGGCTGCGGCTCATCACCTCGGCTCCTCCGCCTATAGCCACGGTAGTATCACCCAGAAAAATGGTCTGGGCTGCCGAGACAATCGCCTGCAAGCCGCTGCCGCATAAGCGGTTGACGGTGAGGGCCGGAGTCTCAACAGGAATACCCCCGTTGACGGCGGCCACACGAGCCAGGTACATATCATGGACATCGGTATGGATCACATTGCCGAAGACAACATGTCCCACCTCTGCTGGTTCGATCCCCGCTCGCTTGACCGACTCGCGGACAACGGCAGCGCCTAATTCCGTTGGCGGCTTGTCCTTCAAGCCTCCTCCAAAGTCTCCAATGGCAGTGCGAACACCGCTCAGGACGACTACTTCTCGTTGTGCCATGTTTTTCCTTCTCCTTTAGGTAGCATAGTTATGAACACCTATATGCAATTTACACTTATCTGCATTGTTTGTCAAGGGGGGGCCAGCAATAGGGTGTATGAATTAGTTGTTAGGAAAGGGTAGGCAAGAAAGAGAAAAAGGAGTAACCTCAGCTGGGAAAAACCAAATCACCCAGAAAGGAGACTCCCCAAATGAAAACGGACGAGGGCATGAAAGCAACGCTAATGCAGGCGACAGAAGCAGAAATTGTACAGGGAGTGGAACGACTGCAAGAGCTGGCAGAGGGGGATCTGATGGGAGTAGAGGAAGAAGTGCTGAAGATGGTGTTTCGCCTGGGGCGAACAGTAGTGGAAGAGTGCGTCAACCGGCAAACGGAACAAGACGTCACAGAGAAACGACGAGTGGGAACGTGTGGACATGAGCAGAGGTTGATGGGAGAGCGGCCCAAACAGGTACTGACCCTTCTGGGGAAAATCACGGTGCGGCGGGCATAGTACCACTGTCAGCCAGACAAGAGCGAGACGCAAGAGCGGCCAGGCTGCCCGCATGGAGAAGCGCCTGCCGATGCGGTGTGGGGCATCAAACAACGACGAACGAGTGGGGGCGTGCAACGGCTCCTAGGGTATTTGTGTGCCTCGACTTTCGCTGGAGGAAGCAGCGGAGACGGAGAGACCGGCTGTTTCCGTTGCAGATGTCGGCGCGGCAAGCGTTGACCTTGATTGAACCCGTGGGGCAGGCGCTGCTTGAGCAAGAGGAACGCGAGATGCAGAGACAGTGGGAAGAAGCAGCAGAAGCGCACAGCCGCGAGCAGGCAGCAGGAGCTCAGACGCTGCCGGCCCTTGAGCGCCTGTATGTGGAAATGGATGGCGTGACCGCACGTTTGCGCCGGGCAAGCGTGCCGATGGAGCGGGAAGAAGAACAGCGCAAAGGGGATGTCTATCGCGAGGTCAAGGTGGGGGCAGTGTTTGTGGCGGCACGCGGGCCACACCGCTCCGCGCTGGTGCCAGGGGTGCTGCTGGATGCCGCCGATGAGCAAGTCTACGTCGCCCGGCGCTGTTGTGCCGAAGAGTTTGGTCCCTTACTTTATCACCGTGCCTGTCAACAAGGATTGGCGTCCGCCAAGCAGGTTGTCGTCCTGGGTGATGGCGCCCCCTGGATTTGGAACTTGGCCGAGCAGCACTTTCCAGGGGCGGTGCAAATCGTCGATGTGTGGCACGCTCGTCAACATGTGTGGGAGGTCGCGCATGCTGTCTTCGGACGGGCATCGCCAGAGGCCATCGGATGGCGCGAAAACGGCGTGCCAGCATCTGGAACGGGGACGCATTCCCGACCTGATCACTGCCATCGCGGCTCTGCCACCCATTCCTCCACCTGCCGGTCAAACGCATAGTATCCCTGAGCGCGCCCTTGGCTATTTCACCTCCAATGCTGCACGCATGGATTACCCCACGTTCCGCGCGACATCTGCATGCATATCGGCAGTGGCATCGCCGAAGCCGCTTGCAAGACGGTCGTCTCCACACGCACCAAGCGCACCGGCATGCGCTGGACTCCCACTGGCCTCGCTGCTATCTTAGCTCTGCGCATCGCCGTCTTGAATGGCTCCTATGATGATTTCTGGCTTCATCGCCATCACCTCATCCTGAACAACTAATTCATACACCCTAGCGTACAGCATGTGTTGACCTGCAACGACCTCGCGTGGTAGGATGCCTCATGAACAGGCGTGCGCCTTGCTGCAGGAGTCACAACAGATGCAGACTGAGCTTCCAGCCTTGGAGGTCGAACGCCTCTATGCCCATCTGGGGCGAGCCTATGCCTTCCAGAACGCCTGGCAGCAGGCACAGGAGGTGTATGAAGAGCTGCTCGCCTATGCACACCAGCATCGTCTGCCTCAGCTTCTCAGCATGACCCTCAATCGCCTAGCGGTCCTGGCACTCCAACAGTCCAACGACAAGCCGAAGGTGCGAGCACTACTTGAGGAGGCCTGGCACATGGCCGAGACCAGTCACGATCAGCGGGCGCTGGCGGAAACGGAATGGAACGTGGCCCTCATTACTGCCGTCATGTGGGGGAATCCAACGCGTGCCTTGCCTCATGGACAGCAGGCGCTCTCCCAGGCACGAGCACTCCACAATCAGGAACTGGAAGCCAGAAGTCTCTGCTCACTGGCATGGATCCATCTTCTTGGGGGAGACTTTGAAGAGGCAATACACTCTGCGGAGGTATCCCTGGCGTTGTATGCGCTCCTTGGCAACGAGCCTTTCGCTTCGCGGGATCTGTCACTTCCCTCCTTTATCACTGGCGCTCCGTTCACCCAATCCTTGACGAATCGCGCGTCAGAAGCTTTTTGCTGGGCGCTGCTGGCGTTGGCGCAAGTGCATGCTGGGCAAGTGCCGGGCAGCATACGCAGTAGCCGCAGGGCATTCGCGCTCTCTCAAGAGAGCAAGAACGCCTGGGTCCACGTCGCCAGTACGAATGCCCTCACGTATGGCTTGCTGGACGCGGGGACCTATGAAGAGGCGTTCGAGCTCACGCAACACATCATGGCATTTGCGCGGACCCTTCCCCCGACGATCAACTTCCAGCACGTTCTCACCGCCCTGGGAAGTACCTATCAAGCTTTGCAGCAGTGGGAAGAGGCGCGCAGCACGCTCGCAGAGGCAGACGCCATGGCAGAGACGTTAGATCTAGGACGATTGCGCGCACCCTCCTTGTCGCAGTTGTGCATGAACTATGCCGTGACAGGGGAGTGGGAACAGGCCCACACGTATGCCTTGCAGGCCATCGCCATACGGAAGAGTAAGAGCGCTGATAGTCCATTACTCCTGCTGGATTTCTACCGTACATATGAAATGAAGGCCTTACTGCGTGCGGGGGATGAGCGCCAGGCGCGAGAAGCAGTGCGACACCTGGAGGAACGTCTGGGGTCCAATCGGCGCTTTCACATTCCCTATCTCTGGTCGTTGGCGATCCTCGCTGCATGGGAAGGGGAGGGGGAGCGAGCCATCGGCCATTTGCGCGAGGCCGCTCAGCCTGGCAGCAGAGATTGGCTTGCCAGGAGAACAGTGACAGATCCAGGCGGCGTTGGGAAGCGTGTATGAGGCAGGGGGCGAATCTGCGCAAGCGCACACGGCGTTTGAAGAGGCCGTCACGATCATCCAGGGGCTGGCGGTGGGCATCAAGAATGATGCGCTGCGTTCGCGCTTTCTGGCTGGGCCACAAATTCACCCGGTGCTGCAGCACGCCCACCATCAGTGAAACCTTTCACGCTTTTAAAGCCATCAATTGCGTATCTAGCAGACGAATGTAGCCTCTACCATACTGACCATTTTCTAACTCGTCAAACAGATGGGCTGGAAGATCCTGTGCTATCTCAGTACTACAAGAACCTGCAGCCAGGGCAATGGCCGCAACTGTATCCACATCACCTGAAAACTGAATGCATGTCTTCAACACATCCCTCATGGTATCGCTTCTGATAAGAGCAGTCACAGCGGCTTGCATGCTCATCCGCCCCTGGGCTTTGACTTTGCCTGTCCAAGGGCTGGCCCAGTGCCCATACACGTGTTTTTCCAGGAAGAGACCCAGGTCTTTTTTGGGGCCCAGGTGGTAGAGAAAATAGTGCGTCATGAGTGCGGCTGCGACTGCTGCATTAATGCCATTGGGTGTGTTATGCGTCAGAGCGGCTTGCATGGTACAGCGCTCGATCACGAAGGGAATGGTAGGATAGATACCAATTGGCGTGGCACGCATCGCTGCACCACTCTTGTCGCTGGTCGGGTTGATGTCTCTGAGAAACTGTTCTCCATCGCGCACGTGCTGTAAAAAGTGGTAGAAGCCTGTTGCGTATCCTTCTCTTGGATCACGTTGAAAGACCTCGACAAACTTCTGCGCTAGCATTGCTGGCTTCCAGGGTCCGCCCGAAATGATGGCTTCGGCAATGGCGAGGCTCATCTGCGTGTCGTCAGTATAGGAACCGGGCTGGATGTTATGCCTGGGATGCTTCACGTAATGAGAAAGATTGTTCTGCTGGCAAATCATCTCTGTATCTGCATATTCAAAACCAGCTCCATAGGCATCGCCAATAGCAAGTTCAAGTAACATGTGGTGTTCTCTCCTCCATCCCGTGTACTGTAGTTAGTAGCCCGGCGGTTGTTGGAATGCGCCGGTCACTTCCGATAGGGCCTTTGCCATCGCTAGCAGGCGCGATTCACTCCAGCGTTTTCCTACCATCTGTATTCCAATAGGTAAGCCATCACGATCCAGCTTGTACGGCAGCACGACTGCCGGGTGACCGGTGTAATTGAACACCGTGCTATGAGCGCTCACCATCCAATAAGAGACTTCCTGGCCGTCAACGAGGAGGGGCGCTCCCGGTTCGCAGTGCGGAAACGCCGTCATCATGGAGGGTGGGCACAACAGCACATCCCACTTTTCAAAAAAATGCTCCCAGGCGGCAATCGACTGGTCGCGGATGTCGAGGGCCTCCAGGTAGTGCGCCAGCGTGGTCGGTCGTTCCTGCTCCTCCGGCTGGAAAGCCCCCATCATCATGCCAATCAATGCCCCGGCGCTCGCCAGTTCCTGCTGGAAATCCACCTGTGGCAGCGCCGCTTCTTCAACGATCGCGCTCAGGGCAGAAAGTCGTCCTGCGAACTCTTCTACTGCCTCGCGCATCTCCGCCGCGACCGGAAAGCCCGGAAAGGTAGGTGCAAAGGCGATCCGCAGGCGATTCAGTTCGAGTTGTGGCATCTCTTCAACCGGCACAGGCGCTACATCGGTATCGCGTCCGTCCGGCCCGGCGATGATCGCGAACAGCAGCGCCAGATCCTCAACCGTCCGTGCCATCGGCCCAATACAGGACATGATGCGCACAGGTCGAGGTCCCGGGAGACCAGGGATCAGCCCGGTGAGGGGAACGCGCTGCTCAGTTGGCTTCAGCCCAAACACACCACAAAAATGTGCGGGAATGCGGATCGACCCGGTCAGGTCGGTGCCAATCTCAAATGGGGTCATGCCGGCAGCCAGCGCCGCTGCCGCCCCTCCGCTGGACCCGCCCGGCGTGCGCTTGATATCCCAGGGATTCTTCGTGCGCCCAAAAATGGGATTGATGGATTGTGCGGGATCGGCCAGCATCATATGCACATTCGTTTTGCCTATAAGATTGCCCCCCGCAGCTTTGAGACGTGCGGCAACTGGGCTGTCCTCCTGGGGCACATAGTCTGCCAACGGTGGGAACCCGGTGGTGGTGCGCATGCCTGCCGTCGCATGGGCATCTTTCAGCGTAAAGGGCACGCCATGCAGCGGCCCCCATAGCTGACCGCGAGCCATTGCTTTATCCGCTTCCCGCGCCCGTTCATGTGCACGCTCGGCATCCATGGTGATGATGGCGTTCAGAGCAGGATTGTGTTTATCGATCTGCGCCAAATGCGCTTCCAGCACTTCTGTGGCTGAAACGTGGCCTGCCCGGATGGCGGCCGCCAACTGCGTCGTACTGGAAAAAACAATATCCATCGTGATTTCTCCTTTGGTTTATGGTCACCAATCACTTGGCCTCTGGCATGGGCGCGTCGAGAAACGCCGTAATCATCTTGAGGCGTTTACGGAAGCATATTTGCCTTGCGTTCTCATGTTCTTCCCTCCAAGAATAGAATTAGTGGACTCACCGCGCGTCTCGATTGCGCTCACCGCTCGCCATGAGGCGCCTCAGTCGTCGATCGTCTGATAGGCCGAGGTCCAGAAATCGAGGCAAACGTCCGGTGGACTGGGGGACGTCCAGGCGCGCTGGGTCATCAGGATGGTGACCATGTCCTCTCTCTTGTCTGAATACCAGGAGGTGCCCAAGCCGCCGTCCCAGCCGAAACGGCCAGGTACCGCCGCGATGTCGTCGCGCCTGGTGACCACGGACACGCCGAACCCCCAGCCGTGGCTGTCAAAGTAGCCAGGGACTAAGCCGGACACCGCCTTCTGCTCGGGTGTCAGCTGGTCGGTCGTCATGGTCTCGACCGAAAGCCTCGACAGGATGCGCGAGCTTTCGTGTTTGCCCTGGTTCAGCATCATCTGGCCAAAAGCCAGATAGTCGTCGATGGTCGAAACCAGTCCCCCAGCTCCCGACGGGAAGGCAGGCGGGCGGCTCCATTGGCCGCCCTCGGCCTTGTCATAGATCTCAAGCGCCCCGGTTTCGGGATCGGTCCAGTAGCTGGTCGCCAGCCGGTCGAGCGATGCTGCCGGAACACTGAAACCGGTGTCCTTCATGCCGAGCGGCTCGAAGATGCGTTCTCGCAAGAACGTCTCAAGCGGCTGACCCGAGGCGCGCGCAAGCAGCACGCCCAGCACGTCGGACCCCGTATTGTACATCCACTTCTCACCCGGCTGGTGCATGAGCGGAAGCTGCCCCAAGCGGTGCATCCACTCATCCGGTGCAGGCAGCGTCGACGGACTCGGCGGCCCCATGCCAATCTGCTGCGCGTTCGCGGCCGAGAGAATCGGATACGCATCCGGCGGCGCCATCATCTGCCCGAAGCCCATGCGGAAGGTGAGCAGGTCACGCACCGTGATCGGTCGGTTCGCGGGCACGGTGTCGTCGAGCGGCCCGTCGAGTCGCTTCAACACCTTGCGCTCGGCCAGTTCAGGAAGCCACCGATCCACTGGCTCGTTCAGCCGCACCTTGCATTCCTCCACCAGGATCATTGTCGCGGCGGCCGTTATCGGCTTGGTCATCGAGGAGATGCGGAAGATGGTGTCACGCCGGATCGGGGTGTTGTCTGCGATCGCTCTCGTGCCGATCGCATCGACATGCACCTCGCCCCGCCGGCTGACCAGCGTGACGAGACCGGGCACTTCGCCGCGCTCTACATAGCCGGCCATGACATCGTGCATGCGGCCGAGCCGCGCCTTGGACAATCCTCCGTTGTTCATCGCCTGTTCCCTCCATCCTTACCATCCAGGGATATTGTCATGCCGAGAAGAACTTTTCCCATGTTATTTTTTCACTTCCTTTCCTGCTGGCTGAACGTAAAGGGTTACTTAGAAAACCTCTGAGCAGCACGTGCCTGCGCCTTGGCACCCTCTTCTGTGCGGTTCCTCGGTGGTGCGTTTGTCTCGAGCGAGCTGAGAAAGGTGCTGGAGACTGCTGCTATCGCGTCAACAGCAGCAAGGAATGCAGCTTCGTTAGCTTTCGATGGCTTGTTGAAGCCGCTCACCTTTCGCACGAATTGTAATGAGGCCGCACGAATCTCTTCCTCAGTCACAGGCGGTTCGAAGTTGAAGAGCGTCTTGATGTTTCTACACATAAGCGTTACCTCGATTGTCGGAGCCACCTAAAATTCTTCATCCACGACATGACAATCTATTTCTCCGTTTGGCTCTGCAAAGAACTTTCTTCACCGATCTATTCTTTTCCGCCTGATCGGAAGCGGCAAACCAACGCGAGCCGTTCCTGATTGCGAGTATGCGTACGATTACCGCTTAATCTGCGAGCCTAATTGGCAAGCCTTGAAACCGTGTGGGACATTGTGTTCGGAGTTCTCCTCCTTGGGGACATTCTAACGGCTTCAACGTTCCTTGGCGGAGCAATTATCCTGGTGCCTATGCTGGCTACTTATGACATCTGTTCAGAAATGGACTTGCTGGGAATAATTATCCTAACCACCTTGAGCAAATCGTAGCGGACAACAGAAAATATATATGGATTGCTGGAGAAGAGAAAACTAACCTCTTGACAAGAGGTATCATATATGGTACCTCTTGTCCATGAGATGGGTTGTCGAATATTACGAGCAGACAGATACTACACAACTTGAAGTACCTGAATAGGAGGAACAGTCATGAGCCGATTTCATCAGCACCTGCGCGAGGATTTGAGAGATCCAGAGTTCGCAGACCCTTTCTACGACATGAGCGTAGACATTGCCCTGCTTCAGGTGCTTGAACAAGCACGAAAGGCCCTCAATGTAAGTGAGAAAGAACTTGCCGAGCGGATGGGGGTACAACGTACCACAGTGACACGCTTGTTCAACGCTTCTCACCCAAACCCTACTCTGGACACCATCTCAGATATACTCCGCGCGCTAGGGCTTCAGGCAGAGATCAAAATCAGCCCTGCATCCCCAGAGGATGCGCCTATTCCCATTAAGGCTACGTTTGTTCCTGTCTAAGCCCGCTTGTTTACGACACAAAGCACTTTCTGGCGAATAAACCAGAAGGTGCTTTTGTAGTCGCTATGCAATGTGCAGGATGATGCGCCCGCGACCATGGCCGCCCTGACTGAGATCCTGGGCTTTCCCGGCCTCACTGAGCGGGAATGTAGCGCCGACAACAACCTTTATCTGGCCTTCGTCGATAAGCCGTGCGAACGTACTCAGGAGTTCGCTCGTGACCTGGGCTGAGAAACTTGCGGTGCGCACACCAAACTCGCGCACTTTTGCCTCATCGGGCTGACCGGCGATAGTGACCAGCGTGCCACCTCGTTTGAGTGTAGGCCAGGCGCTAGCAAGCGCTGCGCCGCCAACAGTGTCAAATACCAGGTCTACGTCGTGAATCTCGTCTTCAACGCGCGTCTTTGTGTAGTCAATGACCGTCTCTGCTCCCAACGAACGCACGAAATCCACATTGCTTGTAGAGGCGGTACTGATCACATGCGCCCCCTTCCAGTGGGCAAACTGGACCGCAAAGATGCCAACACCGCCAGCACCCCCCAGAATCAGCACACGCTGGCCGGGTTGCAGATTACCATGATCGAAAAGGCCTTGCCAGGCAGTAGTCGCGCCGACGGGAATGGTAGCTGCCTCGTCAAAACTCAGCGTTTTTGGCTTCAGCGCCAGAGCATTCGCCGGAGCTATACTGTACTCTGCGTATGATCCGTTAGAACTCCGGCCAAAGACTGCCTGACCAGGCTGAAACGCGGTCACACCGGAACCGACTTTTGCTACCACTCCGGCAAGATCGGCACCTGGCACATAGGGGAATGTTGATGGCCTGAAGTCTTTCATCCAGCCCGCGCGGATTTTCCAATCGACCGGGTTAACCCCTGCCGCGTGCACGCGCACAAGCACTTCACCCTCCTGTGGCTCTGGTTGTGGAATCTGTTCAAGCTTGAGCTGATCCGCATTACCGTAGTTATGGACTTGTATCGCTTTGATCGTTTGCGTTGACATTTGTGTGTTCGATTTCTCTTTCTATTTGTGTTGCAGTAAGTTACTGACAACCTATTCCTACCAAACATATACATTTTGTTAGTTATTCCAAACTGATTCTCTTCCACTACCTTCATCGACTCCTTCTTGGAGAAGGCCAATGGCAGTATCACACCAGGCGACATTCTCTTCTTCAAACATCAACCCTCGCAGCAGCGGCAGGTAGAGCAGTCGTTGGTCATATGATAAGTGCAGCGGGTCAGGAAAATCACGTTGCTGTATCTCACGGTAGCCCGCTAACCGCTCGGCATGGAGAGCGCGACGACGACGCAGTTCCGTCAAAAGGACTTCGGGTGGCACGAGCGACCCCGCCCGTATCTTGAGCAGCAAATCTTCACGAAGCACTCCAGGTTCAGAAGGTTGCATAATCCACCCGGTGAGCACGTTGCATCCTTCAAGCGTAAGAGTGTAGAGTTTTTCCGTCGTAGGTGATGAGGATGGGACTCGTTCAACATAGTCTTGTTCTTCAAGAGAGGCAAGTTCGCGATAGATTTGCTGGTGCGTGGCCTGCCAGAAATAGCCAATAGCCGCGTTGAAGCGCTTGGTCAGCTTATACCCGCTGACCGGACCACTCAGCAGCGTCGCGAGAATCGCGTGAGATTATGTTCTCCTATTTTCCGGGGATTCGCTTCACCGTCCATCATGTGATCGTCCAGGGGTGGCCCTGGAATACCCTGGTGGCAACTCGACTCTCGGTTGCGGCTCCTCGCACTGATGGGAGTATGTATCAGAACGAGGCGATACAGTTATTACGTCTCCGCTGGGGAAAAGTCGTCGAAGATCATCTATATGAGGATACCTACAAGCTCGTAGTTGAATTGCAACAGCGTATTAGTCACGAGGAAAATGTTAGAATACACTGAGATAGACATCGAAAGGAGTATATCATGCTTCATACCTATCTTACTACATCCTGGCACTTGCGCTATCCCATTATCGGCGCTCCGATGGCTTATGTCGGACGAGGACGCCTGACCCGCGCCGTCTCACAAGCCGGGGGACTGGGCATGATCGGCATTGGCAGTACCGAGTCGGTCGAATTCCTTGCGCGAGAAGCTGCCATTGCCCGTGGAACCGATCAGATGCGTTTTGGCATCGGCATGCATACCTGGGCCATCGAAAAGCGCCCTGACCTGCTTGACGCGGCGATAGAGGCCAACCCGTTTCTCATCTCCATTTCGTTTGGTTCCCCTGCACCCTACGTGGAGAGGTTGCATCAGCACGGCATCTTGCTTGCCACGCAAGTTAATACGCGTGCTGATGCCATACGGGTAGCGCGAGACGGAGTCGATCTCATCGTGGCGCAGGGGACGGAAGCCGGAGGACATGTCACCGGTCAGGTAAGTACCCTTCCACTTCTGCAAGCCGTGCTTGACGCGGTTCAGGTGCCCGTGCTCGCTGCGGGCGGCATCGCATCGCCACGAGGGGTGGCTGCGGCCCTGGCTGCCGGAGCTGAAGGAGTCTGGGTCGGAACTGCTTTGCTCGCCTCTCCTGAATGCGAAAACACAGAGCAAGCCCGGGCGCGTATCGTGCAGGCCCAGGAAACAGATACCATCCTCACCCGTGCGTTCGATGTCGCACAAGGACTTGCCTGGCCACCGCAGTATCCGGGTCGCGCCTTGCGCAATCGCTTTACTGATCTGTGGCATTCCCACATCGATATGCTCCCACAGGCTGGCGAAGCGCGTCAACAGCTTGCAGAGGCGATTGCCAGCAAGAACTACGATCTCGCCTATATCTACGCAGGCGAAGCAGTGGGACTGGTGACCCGGCAGCAATCCGCCGGAGACGTCATCCAATACCTGGGTGATGGAGCGGAACGCCTGCTGCGTGACCGTTCCGCTCTGTTGCTTGAAGGCCATAAAGCATCAAATGAAGAACGCTAAGGGAGAGTGTCAATGATGCACACCATAGGTGTTGCCGTCCTGGTCGGCGAAGACCCCCCACCAGCCCCACGGCTGCTTTTGAGGTTCCTCCTCAATTGGTACTCCATTCGACTTGAGTTGAGCGAACGTCGCTTCAATATCATCGACCTCCAGTACCATGCCGGTGGGTTTGCCGATGCGGGCTTGCGCTTCTTCGTATGAGCCTGCGCCAGGCGCCTCAGGAGTGGCCTTATACAGCAAGATCCTTGTCTGTGCGCCTGGCGGAGCCACTTCAATCCAACGCTGGTTCGGACCCATGGGTTCATCGCTACGCTTCTCGAACCCCAGCTTCTGCGTATAAAACTCCAGAGCTTTGTCCTGGTCTGTAACTTGAACAGTGATGGTGCCGATGTTGGTCAACATACCTTCCTCCTTACTTTTTGAACTGTTTCCATTATAGGAAAGATAAATGACCAATTGCAACTCAATCAGGAAGAATGCTCTGGCTCTGCGTCTCCGTCTGTCGTCGCTTCCGCAGCTCGCATGAGATGGTGGTGGAGTGCATCCAGTTTGGCATCCCATTGCGCCTCAATCTGCGCGATCCAGGCGGCGATCTCCTGCAACGGTTCAGGACGAAGCAGATACTGTCGTTCCCTTCCCTCCACCCGGCTCGTCAGCAAGCCAGCGTGGACGAGCGTGTTGAGATGCTTGGTGACTGCTTGCCGCGTGATAGCAAGGCCAGACGACAGGCGAGTCGCCGTCGCAGCGTCTTCTTCCGAGAGTCGCTGGATAATCAGGCGGCGCGTCGGGTCGGCTAATGCCAGAAAGACGAACTGTTCTTGTGAAGTGCTCATTGTTTTAGCCGCGAACTGGCATCTCACCCTGGAGAATGCGTTCCAGATTGGTCAGCGCCCCATTCCAACCCTTCTGAATCAGCTTGAGATAGCTTTCAACTGCTTCACCAGGAAGAGAGGCAAAGCCTGAATGGACAAGCGTCAAACGGGTTCCTTCCGCTACCTCCTCAAGCGTGAATTCCACCAGCGTATTAGATGTCTGCGTCACCGGAAGTGAGGGGTCTCCACCTGTCTCCTTCGAGGCATGCCAGCGAAATGCAAAGCGATGCTCCGAAAAAAGTATAATGTCTGGCCAAATATTTTCCATCATCACTCCGAAATGGCTCGTAGGTCCCTGATACCCTATAAAGATGTAATAGGCATAGGCTGAAATTAGCTATTACTCATTTCCCTTCATTTTTCTAATTAACCAAGATAATGCGCGCTTTTAGGCTGATCACCCCAGTCATTTGACAAACGAAGTAATAGTCATTATACTATCATTACCATTACGTATTCGATCCAGCAAGCTTCTGGATATACCTATTGTAAGGAGACGAAAGAACACATGTTGGGCCCAATGTTGCGACCTCAGCGGAGCGGGGCGTCACCCCAGCCGGGGCATCACACATCAGCAAAGCCTGGACACATCCAACTGATCAGCGAAGGTGAGCTATGCCTCGATCTGATGAATAGTGAGCATTTTGACTACCGGGGACGAAAGCAGCCGCAGGACAACCTCGAGCAGCCCGAGTGGATGAAGGCCTTTTCACAGCACTGGCAGCTGCCCGTCACATCCCCACCCGATGCCTTCGCCCTCGCGTCCCTGCGTGTTTTACGGACGCTGCTTCGCCAGATGTTAGAGGCCATTGTCGCCGACCAGCAGATCACTGAGGCTCAGGTCGAGGAACTCAACGTCTTTCTGGCATTCACCCCGATGACGTGCCAGATCCGGCGCACGGATAGCGGAATGTGCCTAGAGGCGGTTCCGCTGCAAACAGGCTGGAACGCAGTGCTCACTCAAGTCGCCGCTTCCTGGGCCGACCTCCTGGCTCGAACGCCTGCTGCTTGTTTGAAGGTGTGTGCCAATCCCGCCTGTCACTGGGTGTTTGTCGATCAGAGTCACAATCTGAGCCGACGGTGGTGTCGGCAGTGGGCATGTGGCAATCTGATGAAGGTACGACGATTCCGGGCGCAGCGCGCGCGCTCAGAATAATGTCCATGCATTTGTTCGTTGAGGGAGCCAATCCGCGTCATGAGCATGAGTGGAAGGTATTTGAGGAGGTCAAGCTGCCCGATGGAAAGTTCATCATTCCAGGTGTGCTCGACTCCACCACCAATTTTATCGAGCATCCCGAACTAGTCGCCCAACGTCTGGAGCGCTATGCTTCCGTGGTTGGTCGCGAACAGGTCATCGTCGGAACCGACTGCGGCTTTGCTACCTTCGCAGGCTTGCTCACAGTTGATCCCGACATCACGTGGGCTAAACTGGCTTCGATGGTTGAGGGGGCCCAGATCGCATCGGGTCGACTGTGGTAGGCTCCTTCTCGCTTTCCTTGCGGCTGATGGTGATCCCGGATATCGTTGGTTGCTTCCCAGTCGCAGGGAAATGCATCGGCGTCACGATTTCACCAGCCTACCTTCCCTTGTGGACCCGCACCTCGCCTACCGCAAAGATCTCGAGAGGCCCGGCAGCCAGTGGTGCTAAGTTCTGTTTGACCCACTCGGAAGCGCTTCTGTTCGACTCTTCTGCCTGCTCTTGCGTCTCAAAAACGCTGATGGACAAGCCCTCGTCCTCGCCAACTTGCACTATGTCATACTCGACAAAGCCTGGTATACTACTGATAAGAGGCACAAATCCGTTTTCAATGCGCCGTATCCCCTCAGCGAGTAAACCAGATTGTACCTTGATCCGACGGATAGCTACATACATAACCTGCTCCTTTCATTGATTTTCACACAGGGGAAGAAACGCTTCCCCTGTTGGAATGGTAGTATCCATTCCGTCCACTATTATACGATGTGAGTCTCCATTTTTCTGCTACGGATTGCTTGCATGTGGATGTGGAGGTTCATGCAAACGACAAGTTGAGTTGGTCACGCTTTGCCCTGCTGCCCCTCCACTTCGCCAACAGGGTCGATTTTTGCGTACGGGCGTGATGAATCACGCCCGTACGAACCGGCCATTGCTTCCTTTGCGTCGCGCAAAAATCGTACGAGCACCCTATTTAGGACATTTGTTTTACAAGCATTCCCGAAGATGGTATACTCTCATGTGTGACAAAAGTACTAAACATAGGAGAGGATCAGAGGATCATATGAATAGCTACATGCAAGAGAAATGGCCGTGGATTGAGGGAACGCACGCGATGCGCTCGCAGTTGCTGGACATCCTCAGGGATGCTGACCTGGCATTCAGCCCTGGAGGACAGACTGTAACGTTGGGCGCACTGTTGCGCGAGATGGGCGAAATCGAGCATTCGTACATTCAATCGTTGAAAACCTTCAAGCAAGATTGGTCCTATCACAACACGGAAGCGGGTATGGAGAGCAGCGTTGCCCGGTTCAAGGCGTGGTATCAAACCCTGGACGACGAGATGAAAGCAACGATCTCTGCCTTATCGAATGAAGATTTGACGAAAACAGTCGATCGTGGCGGATTTAGCATGCCGGTAGAACTGCAACTCGATGTCTATCTCCAAGCCCTGCTAATTTTCTTGGGGAAGGCCACCATCTATTTCAAGGCGATGAACAAACCATTGCCCCAGCAAATTCAGGAATATATTGGGTAATACCCCTATCTATCCTTTTCCTTACTCAGGAAATCGTTGACCACCTGCATGAATGCGTTGAATGTGCTGCGGTGAACATTATGGGTGGGTCAAAGGAATGTATCTTGCCGGATTTTGCCACAGCCCTGATCCTCACGCCTTCAACAGGTTGGTCTTTCACACCGTCCATACCTGGACATGACTAAACACTACATCGGCTGGAGCCATGCTATTGTTGCCACCAAACACCCCAATTTGGCCAATGCGGTAGGTACTGTCACTCGCACTGGTAATGTACTGCTGATTGATGTACAAGTAGATGCTGCTGTTACGTGCCACGACCGTCAGCAGGTTGACCTGGTTCAAGCTGGTCTTGATAAACGCAGAGGTGCCTTTGCGTAACACACGGTCATGGGTTCCGGTGTTGTCGACGGAGGTGATGAGAGTGTAGTTTCTATAGCGATCGATGAAGAAGGAATAATACTTCGACCCCGAGCCATCAGTGCGGAACACTATCCCACCAAACTCTCCTTTGACGATGGTCATCTGGACTTGGTAGGCCAGGTCGGCAAAGTTCGTGGCTTGAGCTAGGCACAGCGTAAACGTATTCTTCGGTTGTGCGATGGCATGATAGGCTCCCCCGGTGAACGCACAGCTAAACTTCCCATCCGAAGAGGTACTCTCGGACCAATTGTTGGTGTCGTTTGTACTTAAGGGGTCATCGAGCGCTGGAGTGCCCTGTGTTATCCGAGCATACAGGTCCTGTGGCGTCTGAGCGGAAGGAGTCGCTGTCGCTTGTGTCGTCGGGGAAGGGGTGACGGTAACCTGCTGTGCTTGCGTCGTTGGGGAAGGGAGAGGCTGAGGTCGGCCAGAGGGAGGTGACGTTCGGAAATAGAGAACACCACCCACTCCGACGATGAGTAGCACAAGGACGATCAGCAGAGCAATCCTCCCCGCTGAAAGCCTTCGACGGCGGGAAGGAGGTGGAGGAGGTGGTGGCGAAGGAGCGGCGTAAGGATTATGGGGTGCATAGGGGTTCTGCGATGACTCTCCATAGGAGGAGGCAATCGTCGTATCAGAAGGGGACACCCCAGAGGAAGAAACCTGGTAAGGTGTAACGCTCCCACAGTTGGGGCAATGTGTTGCCCCCACAGGAAGCTGCGTTCCGCACACACTACATTGCATTGGGGACTCCTACGAGCTCTTTGGACCGCCCAAGCTCATGGGCAAAGGTTTACGACATTGTACGAGGCATGAAGCAAGTAAAAGTGCAGTATGGAACGCTGTTGCCTCGCAGAACCAACGGCATCCTACTGTTTTGCTGATTATATCCCATCATAGGCAGAAACTCAATCCCTGCCTCATTCTTCCGTCTTTCCCGCCTGCGCCGCAGTGATTTATCACGGAGGAATTGAAACCATCGCGCAATGTCTGCGAGCCGAGGTTCCGTACCTAGTTGTGCCAGGGAGCATGGATCAACCGTTCAATGCGGCGCAGGTTGTGCAGCGAAGTACTCGCTTCAGAAATTCGAGCTCCCACTTGCAAGATGGTCTCTGTGGGCAGCAGCTTCACCAATTCTGTACTGGCCTCCCAGAGTTCCCGCGCTTTTTGCTGATCGTGGGATTCCTGGGAAGAGGCCCGTTCCTCCATTCCGTCAAAGTACTTTCCGGAGAGGCCTTCCAGGGTGGGATCGAGCACCAGTCGCGCGAGCGCTTTGCCAGAGGCGTCCAGGCTCTGCATGTGCGGCATGGCGAAGCGCAGGCGTGGGAACAGCACATTCCAGGCGAAATCCCCGAAAGCGCCAGCGTCGCGCGACAGGTGGGTGCCGGGTGTGGATCCTGGGTTAAAGGCGTTGACCGTGATGGGATGCTCTGGGGTGTTGTGCCCCTGGGACTGGAGCAGACGAGCGAGTTCGTAGGCGTAGAAAATGTCGCATAGCTTGGAGATGCTGTAGTGGCGCATGCCCACGACTTTCGGCGACTCGTTGCGCTCCTCAGGATCGGGATACTGTTCCGGCCAGGCTAACGCTCGCGCATCGCGGTAGCGTGGCGGCATGGTGCCAATCATGCGGCTCATGAAGGTCTTGCTGCTCTCAGGATCATGCAAATCGCTGCTTACAAACACGATGCGCGCCGGGGCGACCAGCTGGCGCAGCAGCAGGTTCACCAGCAAAAAATGCCCGAGGCAATTGACGCCAAAGGTTGTCTCGAAGCCATCCTGCGTGTAGGTGGTGCCTGAGACGACTTGCAAGCCTGCATTGCAGATGATTGCATGCAAAGGAGGCAAGTCTCGAATAGCAAACTCCCTGGCAAACGCACGGACCGAGGCCAGGGATGCCAGGTCAAGGGGCATCCACTCGATGTGTTGGAACCCTGTCTGGGGGACAGGTAACCCGGTTTCGTGCTGCAACGTGTTGACCGCTTGCGTGCCTTGCCGCTGGTTGCGGCTGGCAAGGACGACGTGCCAGTCGGGGTGAGACGCGGCGATCGTTCGAGCGCTAGCATACCCCAACCCGGAAGTACCTCCCGTGAGTATGACGGTTTGGGGGAGATCATGTGAATGAATAGTCATAAGATTACCTCCTTCAAAATCAAAGCGTCGGCTTAAAGACCATCATCACCAGAATGAGCAGCACTAGCACAGCTAAGATGATTCCCACCACCGTCCCGCGCGTGGAGAGTGTGCGATATTCTTCACTCTCGGGACCCGCCTTGGCCAGTACGCGAATCTGGCGGCTGAGGGTAGGCGTATAGACGGCGTATCCCAGCACAATCGCTACCAGCCAGAGCACCAGCGCCGAGAGCAGCCAGAACGTGGTATGCGCGTATCCGGCCAGGAAAACCATGGTCAGCCCGGAGACCAGCAGCAGCAGGTACGCCGGGTTGGCGAAGTAATCATCCAGGATTTTTACGCCACGCAATGCGAAGTCCAGGTGTACTGGATGGCGCTGAGCACGGGCAATCCAGAGAGCATAGGTGGCGTTGAAGCCGAAGGCGATAATGGCCAGCAAGATGTGGATGAATTTGCCTTGAAGTGAAACGAAAGAAGAGCTATACTGTAGCTGAAGCAGAATCGCTATTGCCTGGTAAGGATCAAGACTATGTCACCAGGTCTGAATCCGACAAGCCCTATTCGCATCTTCTACTCCTACGCCCATGAGGATGAACCGCTCCGCAAAGAGCTTGAGAAGCATCTCAGCTCGTTAAAGCGGCAGGGGATGATTACTGATTGGCATGACCGCGATATAAGCGCCGGCGCAGAATGGGCCTCCGAAATCGATAGCAATCTCAATACAGCCCAAATTATTCTGTTGCTAATTAGCGCCGACTTTCTGGCCTCCGACTACTGTTACGGTATCGAGATGAAGCGTGCTCTAGAGAGACATGACGCACACGATGCCTGCGTCATCCCCATTATCGCCCGCCCCGTCAGCATGAAGGGCACGCCTTTTAGCAAGCTCCAGGCTCTCCCCACCGACGGCAAAGCCATCACAAAATGGTCTCAGCGTGACGAAGCGTTCGTCGATATTGTGCAAGGCATCCGCAAGGTTGTCGACGAAATGCATGCATTGCAGGTTTCTCCCTCTGCCTCTTCTGCACCATACACTCTTGATCGCCGTTGGACAGGATCGGCAGCAAGCCCTGAAAGAAATCGCTTTCATCGTAGATCAGCGACCACAGCAGAAAGAGGCAGCGTTGGTCACCGCGATCGAGGTCGCCTTACGTGATATGCAGAGGCGTGAGACGATACGCGACATTGCCAGGGCATCTCAGAGTTTGAACGAGATTTTGCCGCAATCAGTGATGCTCAACGACCCTGGCTCATTGACGTCGTTTACATACCTGAGAGAAATCAGTCTAGAGGCCGAACGCTATACCGGTCCCCTCGGTTGGCAAACCAGGCGCGACGCACTCGAGACTATGCTCCTCACGTTAGAAAAGATTTACCCGAATAGCGCCTTTCCCGACCCGCAACTCAACACACTGCGAGCAGATGTCGTCGCAAAATGGCATGCAGCGATCAGCTATCAGCAAGAGAAGTTGGAGCAAGGGGCAGAGAGCATGGGACAGGTGTTGAAGTGTAGAATGCCAGCAGTGGCAAGTGAGGAAGGTAAATAAACTTGTTCTTGGGTAAATAAACTTGTTCCATACCTATCAAGAAAGTGACCAGTGTATGCAGGAAATGAGCATCTATGATCAGGGAGTCACGGTATCCCTTCACAGGACGCAGGAACAATGCAACAACCTTGCCGTTCTAGCGCTCGGTGAAGGGAATAGGTCGCAAATCAGAGATGGTGTTTTTCTCTTACTTTGGAACCCTGATGTACGTATGTATCTTATTAGTGGCTCGAAGTCATAGACATGAAAGAAAGGTTTTCACAATGTTACAAACACTCTCGACCCTGGAAGATGTACAGAAAATGTATGACTGGTTTGAGGAGATGCGCAATACGCAACCGGTGTGGCTGGATGAGAGCAGTGGATGCTGGCATGTGTTTCGCTATGAGGATGTGCTTCATGTCATCAGTAACTATACCCTTTTCTCGTCAGAGCGCAGAAGACAACGCTTCCAGGCACGAGCAGCCGCCAACGCCGAAGATGGCCAGCCTCGCGGGGGCAGAAGTATTATCGCGATGGACCCACCGCAGCATCGCCAGTATCGCAACCTGGTCTCGCACGCCTTCACGCCGCGTGCCATCGAGAGGCTGAGAGGCCGTGTCGCCGCTATTACGCAGGAACTGCTGGAGGAGGCACGGTCGGCGGGCACGATGGATTTTGCCACGCAGATCGCCTATCCGCTGCCGACGATTGTGATCGCCGAAATGCTGGGCGTGCCAAGCAGCGATCGCCCGCTGTTCAAACGCTGGGCCGATGGGTTGCTCAGGCGGCAGTTGAGCGACGCCGAGTTTTTCCGGCCCCAAGAGGAGCAGCGCAAGGACCCAGAGTTCCAGCGCCTCATGCACACCTTTGAGGAAATGTCAGACTACTTCAGGCAGATGCTCGAGGAGCGCAAGCGTGTGCCACGCCAGGATATGATGAGCGATCTGCTGGCTGCCGAGGTCGATGGTGAACACCTGAGCATGGAGGACGCGATCAGCTTCTCTACGCTGCTGCTGCTCGCCGGACACGTCACGACGACAAATCTGCTCAGCCAGGCCATTCGCTGCTTTGACGAGCATCCCGAGGCGCTCGCGCAGCTGCGCAAGCAACCAGAATTGATGCCGATGGCGATTGAGGAGGTTCTGCGCTACGCCTCACCGGTCTGGCGTCTGGTGCGCACGAACAAGGAGGAGGTTACTCTCGCGGGCGTGAGCATTCCAAAGGACGAGATGATCTTCACCTGGCTGGCCTCGGCCAACCGTGACCCCCGACAGTTCGCCGAGCCGGAGCGCTTCGACATCACGCGCACACCGAACCGGCATGTAGCGTTTGGGCATGGCATTCATTTCTGTATCGGTGCGCCCCTTTCGCGCATGGAGGCCGCGGTCGCGCTGCCGATGATCATCAAGCAATTGCCCAACCTGCGCGTCATAGACGATGACTCGCCCAAACTCTTCGAGGGACGTTTCCTCTTCGGCTTCAAACGCCTGCCGATCGCGTTTGACAAGGCGGCCTAACAGCCTTATGGGGTCACCATAGTATTGATAGTGCTGGCGAATGACCATTGTGAGCACATGGTGACAGGGAGTCACGGTATCTCTCAGAGAATGCATAAACAATGCGACAACGTTGTCATTGCAGCGCTCGGTGAAGGGAATACGTTGCAGATCAGGTACACTGTTTTTCGCTTTGCCGTGACACCCTGATGATCACTCATATACCGTCATATCGGCTGCCTGGGAACAACCTTATTTTACCCGTAATACCCGTTCATGAGACCTAAGGCATGTTGAGAGAACAACTTGAATTTAACTTAACCTCATGTATTTGAGTGTAGTAGAGAGCCATTTAGGGAACGAGTTTATTTACCTTCTACAGCAAGACCCTGCTCACCTATCGTGGTCATACTGACATTGTGCAGTCGGTGGCCTGGTCCCCCGATGGTACACGGGTCGCTTCGGCCAGTGATGATGGGACAGTGCAAATTTGGTAGGTGTGGGGCCAATCAAGGAAGCCAGGCTCTCGTGATACCTTGAAGGCTTGAACTTTATCACCTCATATTCTGCCACCTACTCATCGACAACAGGAACTGAGGTCCCAATTTGAATTTGGCAATCAGGATGTCATGGCCTTGTAAACATCCGGGAAATGCAACTCCATAGAGCGCTCGGGATGACTCGGCTCGCTAAACCCGACTTGGCGATAGAGCCCATGGGCATCACGCGTGAGCAGCATCCATCGCCGCAACCCTTGCAGTTCGGGATGACCCACAATCACCTCCATCAGCCATTTGCTTAACCCGCGACCACGAAATGGATCCAGGATGAAAACGTCGCCCAGGTAAGCAAATGTGGCGTAGTCTGTGATAATGCGGGCAAAGCCAACCTGCTGAAGAGGTGCAAGTAATAAGGCAAGAGCACCTCCTCTGCTCTGGTTTTTAGACCCTATCCTCTCCCACAGCATGTTCCCTGGCGCTGGTCTCCAGGTCTCCAGCCTCCAATAACGAGTACCTTTACCTTCACTTCCCTCAATAGGCACGCGATAATCAGGAGGAATATCCGTGCAAAATTGCTCTCTGGTTGTTGACCTGTTGAGTACCCAGCTCGCCTGGCTGATAGTAAGGTCCTGTCCAGGATGGGCCTGTCGCCAGTGATCGATGCGAGGTATGCCTGGTGTATCTACCCTGGTATAACACAGTGGACAACACTCCACCTCGCGATGCACTGGTAGCTGTTGGAATTGATTCTTCTTTGTAGGTATGTTGCTCCAGATATCCTCATCCAGTTCCTCGTCTTCATCAGAATAGCTCCAGTCTTCGTCCCATTGATCAGAGCGTATAGCCTGTTCTAGGACGTATTCCTGCTTATTGCTCAGTTGGCGCGGGCAGATAGCTGTAATATCGACTCCCAGCTCCGTCATAGGATATTCCTCAATTGGCTGTTGTAAGCTTTCTGACTCGGTAATAGGACGCCCATAATATTCACCAAACTCGCGACTGGTCGCAGGTCCATTCTTCAGATCGTGAACTTGTTGCGCTGAAAGAAATGTTAAATCTGCCAACAACGAAATTGGCAGGTGGAACATTCATCTACGAGCTATAGGACTGGTTATAGACGGTGAAACGCGACCAGGCTCAATCCTTCGGGATCAAGCTTCCTGAGATCACTGGGAATCCAGGTCATCCCAGCTATCCCAGGTATCAAAATAGTAATAGCGACGGTCCTGAATGTAGAGAAGATCGGTTGGAGCAACACATAATGCGCTCAGCTCATCGCATGGAATAGGCTGGCGTGTAGCACGACCTGGCGCTCTAGCTCCTGCAGTCGGGTATAGATATACTCCCGCACCTGTTGCATATCAAGTGCCCCTACATCAGAAGGGGCAGTTACTTCCTTTCCTGTCATACGAGTGTAAAACTGGCAGGCTATATGATTAAACTTCTCATGAATATCCGACATGAAAGGATCAGGATCAGATAATCCAGCGAGACGCTCTATTACTACCTCTGCTGCTATGTCGGCAGCACTATCGAGGCTGATGTCCTGCCCGAAGCCTGCAGTTCCGTCGATGTAGGCGCTGGATTCGATAGCTCCAAGCGCATATGCTTGTTGCAATACAGCTGCTTTGATCTGGTAGAGTCCCTGGCGGTCGGCAAAAAACAGCCGCTCTCGCGCTTTGGCCCAATGGTTCATGAAGAACAGGAGATGCAATGTGCGCTCAAGCCGTTCCGGCTGGCAAAGCTGTTCCAACTGAGACGAGGTGAGACCTGTAGGGTGAGATGTTTGTGACATTTGTAAGCTACTTCTCGCTTTCTAACTCTATTTACACGCCAGGAACGCTGCTGATACTCATATCAATAGGTTCCTGCTATTTAGAGAGATACGTGGGATAGGGAGAAAAGCGGAAAAAAGAGATGAGGCTTGCGATCTTATTATGCCTAAACGAGGAGATCACTAATTTATTTGGATGTCATCTGCACAAGTGCATACCTCAGTACCTCATCAATAGTTTGCACCGGTGTCAGTTTAATAGTATCGAGAATGTAAGATGGTAGCTCCTGTGCCTCTTTAAGGTTATCTGCCGGGAGCAGAACCTCTTTCACTCCAGCATCATAGGCCGATCGTATCTTCTGCTGGATTCCCCCTACAGCCAATACTTTACCCATAATGGTGATCTCTCTCGTTTCACCTCGAAGAACGTAGACCCAACAGGCGTGAGGATTGACACGATGGTTTCGTTCACTCCATACTATCCTACGAGTCCAGCGATTGCCATAGCTACCTGGGACATCCCTTAAACACAAAAGATGTCTCAGGTAGCCATCAAGTGCGTATCTTTATTTTAAGCGATCAACCGGAGATAGAAAGAATTGCTCTTCTGCATGCACCTCAATATTTCCCAAATGCCACTACGATTGAAATACCAGGCACTAAAGTCCTAGACGCTCTATTTCGACCTGAAAGAACTCTATGAGCCTCTTACGCTCCTCAGATGGTAGTAGAGAGGAATGCGCTGCATTAAGACTGATACGCGCAAGTTCCTTTGGAGTGAAGCCAAATTTTGTGATAGCAATGCGATACTCATCAAGTAGCGTGGTATTGAACATGGGTGGATCGTCGGAATTGATTGTTACTAATACGCCTGCATCCCAAAGTTGACGTAGAGGGTGATCTTCCCAATCGGATACACAGCCGGTACAAATATTGCTCGTAGGACATATTTCCAGAGTTATCTCCCGTTCGCGTAATGTCTCAATCAGAGTAGGGTCTTCAACTGCGCGAAAACCATGACCGATACGAGGTGGGTTGAACTGAAGAGCATCCCAAATGCCTTCGGGACCAACTGCTTCTCCAGCATGCGGAACAAAAGGTAGACCATGAGACTGAACCCAATGGATAGCCTCGGCGTAGAGCGAAGCAGGCCAATCTGGTTCGTAGCCACCAAGCCCGAGTGCCACTACTCCTTTATCTCGTCCTTGCACACACCATTCAGCCGTTCGTTGACAATATTCTAGTGGATATCCACGAACATGATCGAGTATAAAACGCATTTCCACGCCAACTTGTTGTCGCACCACTGCTGCTCCCTCGGCTATTGCATCCATCATTTCATCGAAAGGGATGCCTTTACGCCGGTGATGGATAGCTGCCGAAAAAGTTACCTCTAAATAGTAAGTCCCCTCTTGTGCTGCTCCCAGACCTAATTCTTTTGTAACAAGCATAAAGTCTTCAGGCTTATTAAGTGCAGAAGTAAGAACTCCATAGAGTTTTATGAAATGAGAAAAGTCTCGATAGCTGTACATGGCTCTCAGACTATCTTCGTCCTTACAACCCAAGTCAATTCCGTTACGTTTAGCAAGGAAAAGTAAGGTTTGAGGGCGAATCGATCCTTCTAGGTGTACATGTAGTTCAGCTTTGGGGAGAGCTGTGATCAGTGAGTCCATTTCTGGGGTGAGCGTATCTCGTTTCTGAGATAGAACTAGCATTCAATTGATTGCTCCTTTACGCATTCATCGTTTATTAAGTCCATCTATTAAGAACAGCTTATTCTATTGGAGATAACCCAAATAGCCTGAAATGGCTAAAGATAATGTTGTGCTTTAAAACTATTGTTCCACTTGAGGGTGTGCCTTCGTACAGAGCCTCCTGGTCCTGCTGAGTTTTCAGTCAAGAAGTATTGTGGTGTTTTGTGTGTCTCCTTATTCCCCGCAATTGGTGAAATTGGCTTCGGTCAGCGCGTTACCGAAAGCAGCTTTGGTCGGTTTCTTTTCTTCTGAAGATTTGGTCTGACGAGTACAATATTATTAAACAGGTTATCTTAGATGGATTGCTACGTTTAATATTTTGTGAGGCTTTGCTAATAAATTTATCGTCAGAGAAGTATCTCGATGCCTAATTTAATCAGTACTAACCATTCAGTAAAAGATAAGATCAACAGGTTAGTTACTGTTATAGAATATTTTCAATCTTTCTATAATAACTTTCTTGTTCCCATTTTCTTCTTGCTTATATTTCAAGTTTACCGAACAAATTTTATGTCTTTTATAAAACTCCTTCAAATTCTCATGCGAACTCCTCCAATAATAATTGGCCGCTTAATTAATAGGTACATATGGAAGAAGACAGAATTCCTTTCATATCATATCAATGATTCAATTACTTCTACAACAACACAAATCCTTTTTGCCCATAGTAAGTTGACAGGCATTGATATTTGTATGAAGGTATGGCCAAAACGTAAGATAGGGGAGAGTAGTCCGGAGGATCCTAAAATACAGCTAAAGAATCTACTTGATGGATTTACATTCAATCAAAGTTTTGCGCCTGGTATCTATCTTGGTATTGCTCCTGTCACCATACAAGGTGAAGGAACACAAGAAATTTTGCGAGGAGGCTTAATTTTTAAGCCGAATATCAATAATTTGAAACTCGGTGAGTATGTAATCGTGATGAGAAACATCCAAAAAAAATGGAAACTTGATTACTGTTTAAAGTCGAAGAGAAATAATTTAAGGACGAAAAAGGGTATGGGGTTCCTCGCAAGACAGGTGGCTCATATGCATAAACAGCTTAAATCGTTACCTCAAGAAGAAAGTCATCCCGAAGTCGTTGCTTCAAAACTCGCCTTTAATAGTAAGCGACTTGGGCAAGCAGTAAAAATGCTTGACGATGTAGACGTAGAGAAGAAGTATAGTTACATTTGTAAGGTAATGAAAGCAGCATATGATAACTATACATGTTATTTCGATCAGCGATGCTGTGATGGGCATATTAAAAGGTGTCATGGAGATCTGAAAACGACGAACCTGTGGGTATCTCCATGGAAGATACTTCCTAGAAAGTTATTTGCCCTCGACTGCATTGATTTTAATTCTGGTTTCTGTCATATTGACACCTTGAGCGATATAGCAATGTTAGCAGTTGATATGCAGCAAGTAATGAGTAAATCAGATGAGAATGATGCTGAGGAACTGACAATCCATTTCCTTGAGACATATCGCAAGGAGATGCAGGAAAACGGTGTTTGTGTACAGCCTTTACTAAAGTACTATATGACTGAAAAGGCGATGGTATGTTCATATGTGAGCATCCTCCTTGATAATTCGCCTGAGCTGGGTAAGAGATACTTTTCCATTGCCCATATACTTGCTCAACAGTTAGAGCAATTACCTATTCCTGCCGTTCCAACGTCTTCATCAGAACAGGAGCTTGCCGTATTAACAAACGCGATGTTATGATCTTGTCCAAGTTTTGGATGTATACATTGCTCTGAGCAATACAAGTATTGACTTTTACAAATTAATCCAGTTCTAGCCACTCAGGATGAACAAGCGAGTAGATGCCGCCGTAGCGATTTTCGATGATATCGATTCCGTCCAGTTGCTCTTCTAACTTTTTGCGGAGCTTGTACATGCGCTGTGCGAAATTAGCTCGATCGGTGCCTTTCTCCCACGCTCCTTGAATAAGTTCTTGCTCAGAGCAAGAATCGGCGTGTTGCAGGAACGTTTTGAGCAGGAGATATTCTAATTTAGAAAGCGGAATTTGTTTGGTTTTGATGCCTGGGCGAGTAATACGTAGCCAGTGACCGCTCGCTGATGAAACAATTGCTTCTTGGACAGATTGAACTTCCATTGTTCTAACTTTCGCTTGTTGGACCAGATAATCGCGTAATATTGTTCCAGGAAAATGGATTGGACGAAACAGGTCATAACGAACAATTCCCTCGCTCGAGAGTATATAGCGTAGTTCTGGCTCTAGGGTATCCCAAAATGAGAAGTCAATCGTGTTTTCTGGCTTATTTTGCGCGCAAAGCGCAACAAATGCATGAAACTGCCTCTCAACTCTCTCAATATTAGTGCTGTTTTTTATCGCCTCTTGCAAACGTTTCCAGGTGCGGGAAAGAAATGTCCCTACTTGCTCATAAATGATTGAGAGAATCTGTTGTTTGTCGCTCTCCTGCAAATCTTCTCTCTTTTCGGAATATGCTTTAAATTGAAACAGGTAATAACAGCATTGTTGCAACAAGTAAGGGTGAGTTCCTGTAAGTTCTAATACCCATGCTTGCTCTTGATGAGAAAAGAGAGAAGTATCATCAGATGGCGCGCTGGCTTCTTCTGTATCATTTGTCCCACCTCTAAAATCCTTAATGGGTTGCGCGAGAAACTTAATGGTATCATTCATCGTGAACGTTTGGAGCGTCTTTGTCGTAAAACGAGCCAGGTCTGCTGATATATAGGTAAACTGATCAACTACTCTCGCTTTGGGAAGACTCGCAATTGAAAGTATAAAGCCAAAGAGTCTAAATTCATTTATCAAATCGACGATGGTACGAATAGCTCTACATCTATCGAGAAGCGTAATGCCGTACTCTTGTGGCCTTTTGGTATCACTCTTGATGTTAGAAACTTGCATATACAGCTCCCCTAAGCTTTCGATATTATCCAGGATCAAGAAGTAGCGAGTTTCTTCTGTGGCTTCATCGCTGATGATTTTGAGTAATTTATAGAGTCCTCTGAGTGTCAGATCGGAAAATGAGAAGGAGTCTTCTGGATTGTAGGCTCGATAGAGCGCTCTGGTGCATTCTTCAACAAAGATGTCTAACAATTTGTCTTCATCCTTGAAGCCTACTAATAACGGTTTGAGATTAATTTGCGCAAAACGTATCGTATCTAATGTTTTGCGATCATACTCTGCTTCCAGTTCATTTCTCCAGGACCAGGGAGCAGTTGGCAATAGGTTGAGATAACGGATGAGGGTTGATTTGCCGATATTGGGCCTGCCAGCCAGAATAAGCGCATTCTGCCTGCCTGCGATTATGTCATTAATTTCCGTGCTTCTACATGAGACATGACCTGCTATGACTTCACGTCGGTCATCTGTAAAAGGGTTAGACAGAGAATGCCAAGGTGTCTTTTGATCTATACCCCACATGCCTCTTTTCCTCCTATGCAAAAAACTCTCGATGGAGTAATAACCACCTGCGTACTAATTCTATCCTAAAGGAGTAAAACGGATTAGAAGTCGGTCCATTCTCATCGAGAATTAGTCCATCTCGTAAACGGTCAAGGTGTCTTCTTGTGTCATAGACGGACATCTTCAACCAATCAGCTATGACTTTACATTGCACTTTGGATTGTTTTATCTGCCGAGTGAGAACAACGATTGCCTCCAGGACGCGCTTCTCTTCCCCAAGAAGCTCTTGTTTAAGAAAGTCAAAATTATATCCTGGATTTTCCTGGATGATTTGCTCCGCGACGGTACGCAGTTCATCATCAGTAACGAGTTGACAACTGACATCTCTATTCAGTTGCTCAATAAGTTGCTGCCCAAGCATGGTCATATAATAGGGATTGCCTCCTGTCAACCTCTGAGCCAGGGCAACGGTCGTAGGATGAACCTCGATATTTTGCTCGCGCAAAGGATCAACCAGAAGTTGTTGCGCACCTCCCGGATCCAGGAATCCCACTTTTTTAGACCTGGTAAAACTGAAAACATTAGAAAATCTGGTTGAAGCTAAAGTAGTAAAGGCGTTAGTGGGTAGTGCAAAAAGCAAGCTCACCTGTGGAACTTCATTCAGAAGTTCGCGCCATAGAGTGAAGAAACGAAACGGAAGAACTGCATTCTCGAATGATTCTACAGCTCCGCCAAATTCATCCAGCACAAGTATCAAGCGAGAATGAGGAACCTGAGCTATACATTCCTGCACAAAATGCCGGAAACGCACCTGTGGATCATTCACCTCATACTCTTGCCATCGGGGAGCAGCCCTCTGAAATTGAGCGCAGAACTGCTTACTGACTCTTTCAGCCAATTGCGAAAAAATGCTTTCTTCGTTTTCCCACTGCGCATTTTGTAACGAGTGAACGGTGCCCCAAACAGGATGGTGAGCCTGGCGGTCAAAAAGCATATAGTGGTTAATAAAATTAGTGCATATAGACGATTTGCCTGACCTCAGTGGCCCATAGAGAGCGAGAGCTTTTCCATGTTCACCATTACAAAGTATTTCCTGGATGGTGGCGATTTCTTGAGATCGACCAAAAAACATTTTGGTGGTGGCTGGACGTGAGATATCAAATGGGTTTTTCAAATGTTCCTTGCGTGGTGGTAGCACAGCCATTCTTTTTTTGAAGATATGATCGAAAACTGTGCTATCGATATGCCCACGCTGTTTGCGTTGTCTATTTAAGCGGCTCATAATTCGTTGAGAAGTTGTCGCAGCGTCAATTTCTACTCGTTCAACCCCTTCTAGCTTTCTTATGGCCTGCAGAATCTCAAATGCCTCCTTATCAACATGAATCTCAACCTTAAAGGAAATGCGAACCTGACCATATTCGATAGCTTCAGCGTGTAGATAGACAAATTCGCACTGGAGGATGTGCAGTGATTTGGCAAGATCAAGCATTAATCCACTTCGATCCTGAGCAATCATGTAAAATGAAACGCGAAATGGAGCAGATTGGGGTTGCCAGATCATTGGCAGGAGTTCTATATGCGAGTCTAATAGATGCGGACAATTCTCTTTGTGAACAACCAATTTACCTGGGCGCTTGGGAATACGTCCAACAATTGCTTGAGGATACTTTGGTTCACAAAAACCGCACAGATGCTTACGGTAGTTTTTCCGTATATTCGAAGATACATCTAAAACAGGGGTCCAGCTCGGTTTTGCTAACTCTGCCGTGGATATCTCATTCCGTTCCGCGATTTGTCCCATAATCTGCTGTGCTGCCCACTCAGGTGTATATCGCGGGTCTTTCCCCATATCGAGCAACATGACATATTCAACTACCGTTCCCAGTTTATGCTGTTTAACTAGCTGTCGCAGTTCGTCATCGAGTGTTTCGGGGGTCAGCATATAGTGATGGTAATCTAGTATCTGATAAAGTTGATTGTATCCTCTGCGCTCCTGATAGCTGCGTTTCAATGATTTGTGAATTTCGTTTCGCGCTTCTGTTGTTATCGCAAAATTGCGACGGAGCCAGTCTCGCTGTGTTTGGATATAGTTAGCTGTTCTAATTTCTACGATATCACCTGCATCTAATTCTCTATAAAGAGGTGACTTACGGTTGTTGACGAAAGCTTCCGCTGCATAATTTCCTACATCTGGTCTGATAGCATAGGCAAAATCAAGCGCTGTCGCTACTTTGGGAAGGTGCACTGGCTTGCGATCTCTATCGTAGACGGTGATGGGAGCTTGTTCATTAGGAAGCGTACTGCTATTGGCAAGATCATCCCGAATAGAAAGAAACATTTTGCCTTCTTTACTATGCCATAGTTCAGATATTGATGGAGTTGGATAGTCTTCCTGTTTCAATGTTTTGGTATACAGAGGATAGCAGAGTGGATGAAGACATCCATACCATGTAACTGCATTCATAAGATGAGTGGTTATATATAAGTGACAGATGTAGTTAGGATCATTCTTATGTCCAGGAGCTTGCCGTAGTTCTCCTGGAAGTTTTAGTTGCAATTTTAAGAAAATGTGACTGCTTCCATTCGGTTTTGGGTTGGTTAGTTGCTCCACTACCCGCTCCTGGGTATAGCCAAGCTGGCTCAGAACACCGAATGCGGTATAACAATCCTGAACAGTTGGCACGATTACATTGTATGCGGTTAAATTGAATCCATTGAGAGGTGTTTCAGGCGTTGTTATTGTTTGACTCTGTTGACGCCGGGTGAGTCCGACAACACTACAAGGTACGAGATCAATCAACATTGGACTTTGAGTTGCCTCCTGATAGGCATTGAGAAGAGACTGGGAGGCTGTCTGTATGAGTGCATCATCACGCTGGAGAATATATCTTAGCTCTTTCTTTAACATCTTGAACTTACGTGGCGCACACAACTGTTCACCCAGATCTTCAGTTTCCCTTTTTAACATCCAGATGCCTAGACGTTTAAAGATATTGCGAAGGACCAAGGTGATACTTTTGATTGAGGCCTGTTTCTTTATCTCATATGGACGGCCATTACTTTTTTCTTGCAATATTTTCAATGTTTGAAAGTAGACTGCTACTGCTAGGAGTAGAGCTCCTAAGTCCTCATATGGGGGAGTCAACAATGGCGGGAGATCTTCAGCTTCTATGGCACGAGCATACAATGTTGCCTGTTTTATACAATTGACCACCACATCAGTATCAGGTAGGCCAGAATACTTGATAAGCCCTTCATCATATTCCCAAAGATATCCTGCCATAACTGCCTGCCAAGGAATGTTCCATTCACGCAGTTGATTGCCAACGCTTCTCGCATTATAGCGTATATCAAGAATGTAGCTAGGTGATATGTGTGGCGAGCCTTTCATTTGCTGATCAAGATGCTCGACGAACGCTACCCACTCCTCTGGTAGGGACGTTAGTTCGGGTTTCCAGGGGTTAAGATAACCATTACCTTCGTCCAAGACGAACGCTCCCTTCACGAAAAAGTTTACATCTCTTTTATGTAGCTTTTATCGGTCATGGGTAACATACTACTCACTATTCTTCTCGGTCAAACTTTTGCGGACTTATCACAGTTTCTTATTCTTTCATGAGATAATTATCTATATATTCCTTAAAAAACTACATCACTGGCAACTAACTCATGCAGATTTCTCTATATTCTTACTGAAAGCAGAAGCAAAATCCATAACTTTTTGCTTATCCTGCCAAATACAGCATGCTAAAATTTACTTGACTTTCATCTTTTTTTATAAAATAATTATAACATAAATATCTAAGGACTGCTCTTGTAAGGAGGCTTTCCCCTAATGGAACAACTACAAACAACTAACTACAATGCAATTATAACTGCTGAAACGGAGTTTGTAAAGCTCTCGGAAGATAAAAAAGTCTTGAATGAAATTCTGGAAAGGTTAAATTCATTCATTGTTACTGAGGTGGAGAAACGAGCCTATGGTCTTTCACTTGAGAAATTGAATGAGATGAAACAGAATGTCCGCATCAAGTTGTGGCGCGCACTACAAGCCAGGTCCATTCAGTATCCTTTTGCCTATGTTCGAACCATTATTAAAAATGAGTTCAACGATCTCGGGCGGGGACGTAAGCCTCTCGAACAGATAGTGCTGGATGACTACGGAGAGGTTAACCAAGGGCAGGTGTTAGTAAATCTGAGTGAGGGATGGGGGGACCCAGAACATACTTTAGAGCAGCGAGAAGCTGTCGAGAGTTACCTGGACGTAACAGTTGAAGCCATTTCCACGCTTCCACGACGCCAGCAGCTTGCTATGGTATGCTTATTGCTCGAAAGAATCGATGACGTTATCCAATTGAAAGAAGTGTTTGAGCGTTATCAGATCCCTATCGAGGTCGAAGATTGGCCCAATGATAAGGTAGATAAGCAACGGCTCAAAGCCCTGATCTCTGTTGCTCGCCGGAAGATTGCTCAGTTTATGGAAAACAGCGAGCCGATTTCGGGAAGGGACGTATTGGATACGTCCCTTCCTGCTATTAGCAATACTGAAATGCGCCATATCAGTCAGCGTTAGGTATGTTCCTGGTGAGTTACAGAATGCTTTCCTACTTAATGACCGGATAATTTTTTACCGTAGCCTCAATGTATATCGATTGCCTGAACTGGTTAGAAATTTCATCTGCTCCCGGAGGCACGAGGACATGGAAAGCAATCATACATTCATTGGTGCCTATTTTGGTAACTACAGGCTAACAGCGAAGATAGCTTGTGGTTCCTTTGGTTGCGTATACCGGGCACAGCACAGCTTACTGCCACGTACTGCCGCAGTCAAGCTATTGCATGCTGCACGCCTCCATTCACAACGCGCTCATGAAATGTTTCTTCAAGAAGCAAAACTTCTCGAAAGTCTCAAACATCCTCATATTCTCTCCATATACGAGTTTGGTATTGATGATGGACTGCCCTATTTAGTAACCGAATACGCTTCCGGAGGCTCTCTTCGAGACTTACTTCGGCGTTGGCCACCACAACCTCTGCCAATAAGCGAGGCTGTCCGTATTCTCTCGCAGATAGGCTATGCCCTCTACTATGCTCACCAACAGGGTGTTATCCATCATGATCTCAAGCCCGAGAATATTCTTTTCAATAGGAGAGGAGATGTCCTCCTTGCTGATTTTGGTATTGCTATTGTGCGGACTACAGCGACGCTCGAAAAGGTTACTGAAGTGAATGGAACTCCGGCATACATGGCTCCTGAGCAGTTCCAGGGGATGGTAAGTAAGAGAAGTGACCAATATGCCTTAGGATGTATAGCCTATGAACTTGTTACAGGGCGCCCGCCATTTACAGCTCCCGATGCTATTGCAATGGGGTTTAAGCACCTGCGAGAACGTCCAATTCCTCCAACACAGATAAATCCAGATCTCCCTTCCGATGTCGAACTAGTCATTCTCAAGGCGCTAGAGAAACGCCGTATAAATCGTTATCCAGATGTCTTGACCTTCATTAAAGAGTTGCAAGCGCTTCCTGTCGCTCAGAAGCTCACATCAGCCAAGCAACGAACCGGTTCTCTTAGTCTTGTATGGAAGACGAAGGAGGAGTACTTGAATGAGGGGGTCCAACTCTACTTGCTCGGGCAGTACAGGGAAGCTCTGACAGCTTATGAACAGGCCCTTCGCCTTGATCGTTACTACGCTGATGCTTACTTTGGCAGGGGGAACGCCCTCTATTTCCTGGAGCGTTACGAAGAAGCCTTGATGGCTTTTGAACAGGCTATCCATCTCAATCCCCGTGATGCTGCCTTTCACGACAACAAAGGTAGTGCACTCTACTCGCTCGGTCGCTATAGGGAAGCATTGGCGGCCTATGAGCAGGCCCTTCTCCTTGACCCGCATCGGGTGAGTGCCCAGCGTGGTAGGAGTCTCGCACTTAGACGCCTTGGAAGATCGCGTTAAGTCAGGTGAGTACGATTTCCTCGATAGCTCCTCATGGTTGGGTCTTATGACAGTTGTTCTGGCAACCTGCATTCCCCCTCCGTATCTGGACCTACTAATCAGATTACGTCATCTTTGGAGAAAACTCGACTGTTTCCAAGCGGGTAAGGGAAATTACTGGGAGACCCTATCCTCTCCCACAGAATGTTCCCTGGCCCTGGTCTCCAGCGTCTCCAGCCTCCAATAACGAGTACCTTTACCTTCACTTCCCTCAATAGGCACGCGATAATCAGGAGGCAGATCCGTGCAAAACTGCTCTTTGGTTGTTGACCTGTTGATTACCCAGTTCGCCTGGCTAATAGTAAGGTCCTGTCCAGGATGTGCCTGTCGCCAGTGATCGATGCGAGATATGCCTGGCGTATCTACCCTGGTATAACACTGTGGACAACACTCCACCTCGCGATGCACTGGTAGCTGTTGGAATTGATTCTTCTTTGTAGGTATGTTGCTCCAGATATCCTCATCCAGCTCCTCATCCTCATCACCATAGCTCCAGTCTTCGTCCCATTGAGCAGAGCGTATAGCCTGTTCTAGCGCATATTCCTCTTTATTCCTCAGTTGGCGCGGGCAGATAGCTGTAAAATCGACTCCCAGCTCCCATAGGATTTCCTCAATCGGCTGTTGTAAGCTTTCTGACTCGCTAATAGGACGCCCATAGTATTCACCGAACTCGCGACTGGTCGCGGGCCTATTCTTCAGATCGTGAACTTGTTGCGCTGAAAGAAATGTTTCTGCTACACGAAATGGCAGGTGGAACACATAGCGAGCTATAGGGCTGGTGTAGCGAAACGCGACCAGGCTCAACCCTTCGGGATCAAGCTTCCTGAGATCACTGGAATCCAGGTCATCCCAGCTATCCCAGGTCTCAAAATAGTAATAGCGACGGTCCTGAATGTAGAGAAGATCGATTGGAGCGACACATAATGCCCTCAGTTCATCGCATGGAATAGGCTGGCGTGTAGCGCGAGCCTGGCGCTCTAGCTCCCGCAGTCGGGTATAGATATACTCCCGCACCTGTTGCATATCAAGTGGCCCTACATCAGAAGGGGCAGCTACTTCCTTTCCTGTCATACAAGTGTAAAACTGGCAGGCCATATGATTAAACTTCTCATGAATATCCGACATGAAAGGATCAGGATCAGATAATCCAGCGAGACGCTCTATTACTCCCTCTGCCGCTATGTCGGCGGCACTATCGAGGCTGATGTCCTGCCCGAAGCCTGCTGTTCCGTCGATGTAGGCGCTGGATTCGATAGCTCCAAGCGCATATGCTTGTTGCAATACAGCTGCTTTTACCTGATAGAGGCCCTGGCGGTCGGCGAAAAACAGCCGCTCTCGCGCTTTGGCCCAATGGTTCATAAAGAACAGGAGATGCAATGTACGCTCAAGCTGTTCCGGCCGGCAAAGTTGTTCCAACTGAGACGAGGTGAGACCTGTAGGGTGAGATGTTTGTGACATTTGTAAGATACTTCTCGCTTTCTAACTCTATTTACACGTCAGGAACGCTGCTGATACTCTTATCAGTCGGTTCCTGCTATTTAGAGAGATACGTGGGATAGGGAGAAAAGCGGAAAAAAGAGATGAGGCTTGCGATCTTATTATGCCTAAACGAGGAGATCACTAATTTATTTGGGCGTCATCTGCACAAGCGCATACCTCAGTACCTCATCAACACTCTGCACCGGCGTCAGTTTAATAGTATCGAGAATGTAAGATGGTAGCTCCTGTGCCTCTTTGAGGTTATCTGCCGGGAGCAGAACCTCTTTCACTCCGGCATCATAGGCCGATCGTATCTTCTGCTGGATTCCCCCTACAGCCAAGACCTTACCCATAATGGTGATCTCACCCGTCATGGCGACATCATTTCGTACTGGCTGCTTCTTCAGCGCCGAGACGATGCCCACAGCAATAGTAATACCTGCTGATGATCCTTCCTTTGGCACACCCATGTATGTGGCAAGTACAGCAACATCCAGGTCCTCATACCAGTTTTGACTGAGACCCAGCTCTGCGCTTTTAAATCTCACGTATTGCGCAGCTGCTTCAATACTTTCACGCATGACGCGTTGGATTGACCCAAGCGGTATGATCTTGCCTGTGCCTTTGGTTACCTGTACCTCAAAGTGCAGGATGCAGCCGTGATCACCAACAACAGCAAGGCCAATCACCTCTCCAATGGAAGGATGAGGCGGTAGCTTTACTATTTGGATACGCCCTGCATCGCGCAACTCCGGTGCCAGCTTTTTGCCAGAATTGTGCAACCAGGCACCAAGTTTGACCCGGTCATATTCGCCTGGAGCTATGAGGTGCAGTTGTTCTCGTACACGCTGTCGCAGCTCACAGGCGAGGAGCAACACTTCTTCTAGCTCGTCATCTGTGACGTGACCATCTGGATAGAGAAGCTTGAGTAATCCCGATGCTGACTTGAGAATGGCTCGCTGGTCGCGACCGGAGATACCTCGTGTAGTTTGGTCCGTGTCGATAATTTCAAAACGATCCCTTATTCCACTGAGGACATCAATGCGGCGCAATTCGTGCATAATCTCACAAAAATAATCTGTAATAAAACCATAATCTTTGGCGTAGCTCTCAGGGTTGAGCTTGGGCAACTCCCAGCCGGGCAGATAGGCATGAATGCGGTCTAGAAATGCGACCACCTGCAAAAAGTCTGGTAGGGGTTCAAAGAGGTGATAGTACTTTTCATGGGGCATATGCCCTTGCACGTCGATGTTCCCCACGAAAACCAGGCTGCCAAACGCGAGCAACTCTTTTTTGCCGCGGCTGAACTTGGCATCCTGCATGTAGCCTTGCATGATACTGACAAAGGCTTTGGGGTCGCTAAAGTCTGTATTAGCAATCTCATCAAAAACAACAGCATCGCGTGTGCCAACCTCGCCGATCTTACCCGTATTGAGGTTGACAAAAAGTTGTGCTGGTGTGGCCTTGCCTCCTGAGAGAACGTGGGAATAGTATGAGATATTGCGATACAGATAGGTCTTGCCCGTTTCACGGGGGGCAAGTTCGATCATATTGTAGTTGTTTTCAACCAGCGGGATGCAGCGACAGAGGTAAAGTAGCTTCTGATGGCGATTCATCCCGGTCGGGTTGATGCCACAGGTATTGATCAGTAAATCGATCCACTCATCAGAGCTCAATTCACGGCGTTTGCTGATATACTCATCCAGGTTGATCACACTGACTTGAAATGGTGTAAAATCTGTGATCTTAAAGGGGCGTATCTTTTTGTTGTGAATCTCTGTTTCATCGTAGGTGAGGTCTATCGTGCCCCACATACCACCTGCAAGCAACATTGGAAACTGCCGCACGATCCCCTCGGGAATGTTAACGAAGCTCTCGTTGATCGCCGTAATCGTCGCCCAGTACTTGTCTTCGGTTTCGACAAGCCTTACCTCCAGGTTGGCGATAATTGAATGATGCCGGTTTTCGCGAATATAGTGCCGGATCCTCTCACTTTCCGCCCCATAGACGAATGCTTCTTTGAGTCGCTTTACAACCTTCTCCAGGTCCTGGTAAAACGTTTCTTCAGCACAGTAATTGTCGATAAGATATTCGACAACATAGCGCGGAAATTCGTCAACTCCAGTGTTTATGGTGTGGGCCTTGTTGACAACCTTGCCCTTAAAAACGACTTTGCTCTTCTTATTCATCTGATTGACGTTTAGACTAAATTCTTATAGTGTGAGGCGAAAAGTCATGAGAGCTACGCGCACCGGAGCAGTACGAAATCCTTGCTGCCGAATTATTGGCATGTTAGGACAGGAAGCAGCACTACCTAACATGCCAACAATTCCTCTGGTCAGCGTATGCGATGGGTACTGCGCCAGAAGAACTGGCCCTTGGTCCATCTCAAAATCTAAGCGAGACCGGGGCCATGTCCTGGCGGTTGCGAACGCTCGCTCCGTTTGGCATTACGCCTTTGGAACAGTAGTATTGCGCACGGTCTGAAGAGTGATCAGGCCATTCTGAAATATGAAGGTATCTACTCCATCGGAGACGCTTGCTCGCGCAGAGTCAGCGGTCCACTCAAGAAAGAGAATATTGTCCGCGTAGATGGTTTTGACTCCCCAGTGCGCCTTGGGAAGAGCCTGGAGAAGATCGGCAAAGAAATTACGTATCGCGTCCTTGCCACGGAGAACACCAGACGGGCTGATAAGGATGGCGGTGTCGGCGTAATCCATCAAAATGGCATCGACATCTTCGGCACCTAAGGCCTGTGCGTGGTGAGTAAAGACTTCTTCCGGCGTCCTTTTCGATAGATCTGTTTGTGTCATTGCTCTCTCCTCTGCAAATACTTATTGCGAGCGAAGCTCGCCCTCCTTCTTGCTTTGATTAGCTCGAGTGCGGAGCAGCTCGGGATCATCAAACTTACTCTACAAATGAGGGTGCTCGTCCACCCTCTGACACATTAGTGATCTTTTCCCGTTTGGGTGTTTGTGGTCACTACTCATAGTGTAGTAGGAGCGCGTTCATTTTACAAGTGCCTCACCGCAAACTCTTCGGTGTCAAGCCCAGGATGTTGCCTAGCGAGGTTGGTACACGACGCACAACGCGCTCCGAGTTGAGTCGTACTGCAAAGGGGTGCTTTTGTAACTTGCGCTTCATGCGGTTTCCTTCCCGATAACGGACCACGATAGTGAGTTCTCGCTTCATCAGTCCCTGGCGCTGCTCTTCTGCGGTTGCTTCATTAGGATCTGGCCGGAAACGATAGACAACCTCGCTGCCCTGTTTGGGCACGTAAAGTACCTGGGGAGGGAGTTGAGATTGATCTGGCTCAAGGCCATAGCTGGCCTCAACATCGAGGCGAAGTTCGCCAACTATGTCCTTCCTTCCTGCTGCTCGGATCAGGCGCATGCGGAACTCTATCTCTTCTCCCTCAATTACCTCTTTAGGGCCATTGATGGGTTGCAACGTCAAAAGTTCTTCCTCTCTGGCTTTGACTTGCAGGACAACCATCGGAATGAGTAACTCCTGGATTGAGATACCACCGTGTCCGTATGCTGCGGGCTTATAGTGTGATCCATAGCGGCTAAATGAGTGTCCAACTTTGGGGAAGATAATAGCCTGGTACTCTTTATTCATGACAACGCCAGTTCTTGATGTCCACGTCTCTCGCCTGGGATAGTGTAACTGTTCAGGTGTGAAGCTGATAATGTTATTGCGTACCTTGGGATGCAGGTTAGCCCTTGACAGAGGAACCGATAGAAGGCAGTTTAAATAGACACAATCAGCAGGATCGTTAAGATAATTGGGATCAACTCCCAACCATTCTTGCCCCACAAGTCCGAACCCGTGATCAGCGGTGATGAAGACCTTTGTACCAGGGGTCAGGCGGCGTATAATAGACATAACCTCGGTATCAATCAAATTCTTGACATACTGCTGGTAGATGAAGGCGAGGGGACGTGATGGTTCCTTCCGTCCGTCTGGAAGTTCTCTTAATTCAATCTTGTGCAGTTCTTTGTCGCAGAACTCGAAGATATAATAGTCCAGGTTGCCAGCCCGATAGCGCACGGTCTCTCCGGTCCCCGCGCCCTCCGGTGCTATGGCTTCGACATTGACATGGTAGCCAAGTTCACGCGCTAAAGCTTCTTTGAGACAGTCACTCTCAGCTCGTCGTGGGGTCAGGCCAAACTGATCTGGCTCTGTTCCTGCTGCGATAGCCCAGCGCGAGACATGCGTCTCTGACGGTAAAATGGCTGAAGCCGGAAATTCTTTTATGATCTCCATCTTCTCCAACAGTGTCGGGCGCAACAGTTCATCCCAGATATCGTAACGCATGCCGTCAAATACCAGCACGACCGCCTTCTCCGTCTTTGGGTCCCAGTAGGGTTTTAAACAGCGACGTATGAACTGACTGGAAAGGCATATATCACTATCAGTTGAGAGCCACCCGGGATACTGCCTTGCAACCATCTCCTGAAAGTGGCGATTCAAATCATTGATTTGTTGGAAAACTTCCTTTTCTACTTCGTTGATACGCTGCTGGATCTGCTTTAATGCCTCAGTGAACTCACCGGGTAACGTATCAGCCTCGCGTGGCAAAAGATCCTGGTTGTAGATCAGCCGTTTCAGCACCGAAAGATGATACTCCAGTCGATTGATGCCTTTCGTGTTCCACAATTCGCGGAAAGTGAGAAAGTTCAGTTTGTTGGATGCTGTGACCTTCAGATTTCTCAGTACTTTGCTCAATTCAGCCTGCTTTCCTGGATTAGGTAGGTCAGTCTATAGGCTTCTTTGAGATTCGACCAGGCAAAAGAGGGGCGCGTCTCTACAAAGCTGGTCCCGCTACTGGAGAAGAGATAAGTGTTGATGCGTCTATGAGCCTGCATGTCCGGCCCAGGGCAGAGCAAATCCTGCAAAGCGCAAAGGAGCGCCAGGGTGCGCAACAGGACTGAGTAGCGTTCTTTCTCTATCAACGTCGCAGCAGCATTCGTATCGGCCACTGCTAACTGGTCGATGAGGACGGTATATAGGGCTTCCCGACTCAAATGGGCTTCTATCTCGTCAAGATCTGCCCGAGCCTGGTCGGGATCGAGTTCGACAAGCTTATGCGCCGCCCGCTCTAACATCCTGGTTTCTATAGTGGTTAAGCCTGCCAACGCCGGATCTACATGGACCAGTAGGAGCTTCCAGTTGGGAAGGTGCTGCGCCAGGATGACAGAAAGATAAAATGCTCGAATAACCGTTTCAGTTTCATATTTGCCAAACCAGCAGAAAGGAGCCGGAGCCTTTGCCAGATCGCGTTTTATGGGTTCCGTCACCTCAGGCGCGAGCGTTGCCAGCTCTTGCAGGGTCTGGTAGCCGTGCAGACCTACCCTCCAGTAAAAGGTATCATCCAGTTTCTGAAATGCCGAGTCAGCGACATCCAGGGCAGCGTAAGCCACAATCGTTTTAAAATCAGCGTTATTAAAGCGTTCCTTCTGAATGTTACGCAGGTTCGTGTGCGCCTGTATGACGCCATCCAGGTGTTTCACAATGATTCTGCTATAACGAGTCTCGTTTACCTCCTGAGGCCAGTCTGGATCACCTGTTACCTCTTTGAGGTACTGGCGTAGGTCGAGTTCGATACGTGCTTCAGCAGGAATACGTGCCAGCAGATCGGGGTAAAACAGTGGAGGTGCTTTGCTCTTTGAGCGTGCGATGCTCCTGCTTTGTGGAGTGCGGTCAATGATAAGGAGTTTCCGAGTATCGGCATCGGCGATGGTGCGCTCATATAACTCTCTGAAGGCGAGGTTTGTCGCAGCGACAATCACGGTGTATCCATGCTCACTTGCAAAGTTATGGATGCTGTTATCTCTTTCTGGTAAGAGTTGCAGCGGATCACGTACAAGGATGGCAGGTTCATCCTTGATGGTGTCAAGTTTGTGTAGGAACCAATCGAGCATGTTCATATAATCTTGTTTCATTATGCAAGCTCCTCCCGCCAGGCACATCTCCCAGGGCGGGGGCAAGCCCCGCCCCTACTATACACGGATCGGTCGCCAAAGGTCGTATATAGTAGGGGCGACCCTTGCGGTCGCCCTGGAGGGGGGGCGAGGCCAATTTCGACAATCCTTATCTTGACGCCTATGTGATAGCTCATTGTAAACCCACTACACCTGCTACTCTATCTGAAGCATCGGCAAGGCATCGGAGGCCTCGTCTGCTGCGATGCTCTGTAATTGTTCTTCAAGGAAAGCCTGAAACGCTATTGCCACGTCCACTATTTGCTCCTTCTCGATAGTGGTGGTGGGAGGCTTGAAATCGGCAATCCGTACCTTTTTCACGACAATCCGCTTCAGGTATCGGTTGATCATTTCCACAATGGAGGGATCTTCCAGGCATTTCTTTGTCAGGTATGCTCGGATATCGGTAACTGCGTTACACCGGAGCAGCGTAGCAATAGTGGGATCATCCTGGCCTTGTTTGAGGCGTTCCTGAATAGCAGGATTTAAGAAGACTTCCATTTTATGCTCTATGGCATCGTTGAAGGTTCTATGTGCCTCCTCTTCCGCCTGTGCGGCTCTTTGAAGGAGGTTGTTATAGTTCTCGAACGAGAGGCCACATTTGTGTACTGGCTCCCTTTCCAACAGTGACTCAACAGAGGCTCGTGAAGGTGAAGGGCAGGTGAAGATGCTATTCATGTGCTTTTTCAGCGCATCCTCGATGGTAATTGAAACGCTCGGTTGCAGTGCGCTGATGTTCTCCAATACCTTTAAGGCTGCAAGCTCAGAACTGTTGAGAAGACTTTGTATCGCCGTGCGCCTACTCTCCAACTCGCTCAGTACATTGTTGTGGAGAGAAATGTAGATCAGCTTGTATTCAGCGATCAATGCCTGGAGCGTCTGGAGTTCGCTGGCTCCTCCAGGGGTACTACCGATCAATTCGGTGCGCAGTTTTACTTCAGAGTCGATGTAGGGTCGCAAGTGTTGGAGTTTTTTTGCCAGTTCTTGCTGAATCTTCTGAGCGGTTGCCAGGTTACTACTACCAGGCAGCGGATGGGTACAGTACTGGTATGCTGTACGCAGTTCAGTGTCGTAGGTAAGGAACAGTTGCATATCCCGGTAATGCTTCATACGCTGCTTCAGATCATGCACATCTACCTCCGCCGCTGTGCCAGTCTCAAAGGCACTATAGTCAAAGACCTCTGCCAGGCGATACAGCACATCATCTATGTTTTCTGCATCAACAGTCTTGAAAAAGCTTTCAAACTGCTGGAGCTCCTTTTCATATGGGTCGGGCGATTGGAGATCCCCAAATAGTTTGCTTGCATTACTCAGAGTTCGACTGGCCTGTTCCTTCTCTTCGCTAAAGAGCTTGCGCAATTCTATGCGGTATGGCGCGATGATGGTATCATCATGGGTCTGTGGAATGGCCTTGCCCAGCAGCGCCTCGGCAAATGGGCGAAATGTCTCCCAGTTCTTGGGCTGTTCCATCTTCTGCACCTCGGTGAGGGCATCAAGAACGCGTGCCGAGAAGTCTATTTCTTTGATAGTCTGGTAATCGATGTAGGAGAATGGTAAGCCCGCCCTGGCATTGAGAGCGATTCTGATTTTGCCCGTTTGTGCCAGACACAGGAGATAGAGTTGGACCATACGCCGTGTAAGTCCATAGTTTTTGGGTGTACTGATCCCCATAAAGTTTTTGTAGAGGGTTTCGATGCCCATGGTTTGCCCCTCATTGACTAATTTCTGGTCGATGAAGGCATATATGTCCTGGACAAACCTGTTGCCCGAGACATCAAGTTTGTACTCGGTACCCTTCCTCATGATGCCCAGGGCGTAACCGAAGTTCTGTGCCGCGCTCACATCCCCGGTCGGTTTGGCATGACGTGGGATCTCGCCCGTTTTGACGATACCATTGATCACTTTGACGGCATCTTCTTTGCGGAAGATAAAGGGGTGATCGAATTTGATATCGCGTGACTCATAGACCGCGCTTAAGACCTGGCTGATAACGGGGGTTAAGATACCCTTTATATCACCGGCCACATGAAACTCCATGCTTTTCATTTCCAGGCTGTCAATGCGTCCTCGAGCATAGACACTATTGATAGCCTTAACGATTTTGCCTATTTCAGTCTGCAATGAGTTAGCTACCCAGTGTATGATCGTTACGGCGTCTTCGCTGTCCTTGCCTTCACAGTCACGAATAAGTTTCTGATAGGCTGCCAGTTCATACAGGCGATGGCGCTCATCTTCATTGAAAGCCGCTGGAGTCCACAGTATAATGCGCGGGTCGTTGCGAGCTCTCAGCAATTTCTCGATGTAAACAGGCGAAACCGGGCGGGTACTGACATAGACCGCGAAATCGTAGTCTGTTTCATCGCTGCGCAATTGCGGCAACGAAAGAGGCTCGGTGCCCAGGCGCACCAGGTCGCGCATGCCAATGGTACCTGTGATCAGCCGCCTTTGCCACTCCACCTCGAGCGCCTGATCTTTGGCATAGGAGGTCATGGTGACTGCAATGCCGCTGAAAAGCGATGTGGTGCCGTTGGCAAGATCAATGGTCATCTGCCGCGTCTTGACCGGCCATTTCGACAGCCCCAACAGGAACTCCCAGGCTTCTTGCAGCATCTTCTCATTGGACTCTGCTTCATTACGGGCCTTTTCAAATTCCTGGCGAGGATCGATGCCGGTGAAGACGGGGTCAAAGCGGTAGCGAGGCGTATTACTTTCATCCAGGGTTTCGACAACCTGGCGCAGTTCTTTACGCAGGCTCTCGGCGATGCTCTGATAATGTTCGATGTTTTCTTGTGGCTTGGCATCGCTGGAGCGTTCAATCAAGACTGAGTTGGCAATTTCCTCGGGGGTGATACCCTGCTGGCGCATGCGCGCGATATGGTAGAGGAAAAGGGTATGCAGTGTCTTGATCGCTTTTTCCCGGTAAACCTTCAGGGGACCATTTGGCTTTCCATCGATCTGGCGTTTGCAGGCTTCGTAGGCTTTGTAATCCATCTCACGCCTGGTTTTGATGGAGGCCAGGCCTGCATTGACCCCGCTCGGGTCCTCTTCATAGTTGACAGTTTCATCAAAAAGCTGCCACAGACTGATCAGGTGGTCACCTTTGACCTTAACCAGGTGTTTTAAAGTCTGGTGCATAAAGTGGATGGCAGAGCGAGCAGTGGTCAACTCTCCGGTGATGGCGCGCAGGACTTCGAGCGCAGGTTTATGGAATGGGAAGAAATGCCGGAACTGTTCCTCTCCAATGCTCGCAGGCCAGGTAAAACCACGTTTATAGTAGAGATAATAGTTATTGATAGCTTCAGGGTCGATGATTTCGCGTACACGAGCGAGCACAATGTCATAATACCCATTATCATCCTCACTCAATAAGAGCACGAGCTTCAGGCGATCATTGGCGATAATATTTTTCACGCCCATTTTGCTCTCTATCGCCTGCTGCGCAGCGCACACCGTCCAGATAGGCAAATTGTGCACTTTGGCCAGGCGGTTGGACAGCACGACCAGCGTCTGTTCATCATCGACCCGTTGTTCATCATTGCGATTTTTCATAAAGAGCGAGACTTCGTCCAGGATCAGCAGGACGCCGCTGTAGCCTTCAGCCATGATGGACTCGACCATGTGCTTGAGCACATCCTCGGTTTCTGTCTCTAAGTGCGGGCGCATCTTAAGATATTCGTCATAGAAGCGCCAGAGCTTGTCACCGCAGCTTCGCTTGTATTCGGGGGCCTTATTAGACTGCAATTCGCGAATAAAGTCATCGACATCCTCAAGCTCATCCTCTTCGAAGTAGCGCCGGTCGCGCAGGAATTTTTTGAGATCGTCGCGGTACCGCACATGGTCTTCGGACATGAAGCGGTCGGCAAGTATCTCGACAGGGTAGAGTGAGATGTTCTTGCCCAGTTCCAGGAGGAGCTGCTCACGAGCCGCATCGAGGATATAATTGGCAAGACGCTGCGTATCGTCAGCCTTGCCAACTGTGCCGCCACCAGCGCCAACTAGCGTTTTTGCGATGACGAAGATACCTTTTTTGCCATTGTTGCTTTTGGCTTTGAGGCCCTCTTCCCAGAATTGATAAAGCGACTCACGCCTGCCTCGTCCTGCCTTTGTTTCTTTCTGGCGCACCAGCTCCCAGATACCTTCATCGCCAAGGGCCAGAGCAGCCAGGAAACAGAGGAGATGTGATTTGCCGGAGCCAAATTCGGCCTGAATCCAGTAACCCTGGCCGATCTGTTCATCCCGCCGCTCCGGTCTATAGGGAGCAGCCATCAGACGCAGAATATCATTAAGGAACGAACGTACCGGGTTGATCTGAAATTCTTCAACGGTCTGGAGTGCTGGGAAACGCTGTGCACGCGATGCTTTGTTCGTGGTCTCAGCGGTATCGGCCCAGATATGCTGTTCCAGCGTATAAACGGAAATAATTTTGTCGGGTACCCTGCATATCTCATCCAGGCCCTTACGTATGGCAAATAGCTCATCAACATTTGGCATAGTTCATTCCCCCGTTCTCCTATAGACACAGCGCCTTGCTAATACGGACATGATGTTGAAGGGCGTAGGGGCCCGATTTATCGCGCCCGTGGGGTAGGGTGGGCTCGCCTCATCGCGCACGACGGGGCGTGGGACCGCTCCTCCCCCTGGGCGCGATAAATCGGGCCCCTACGCACTGGCCATCGCTTCGCTCGGCCTCTCATTCGTGTCCTGCTTATTTTGTCGAACTTCATAATCAAGCCCCTACTCGTGATACTCCTATATCTCATCAAAAAGCGTTTTTTGCTTTTTCGCTTTCATATTCATTTGTATGCGGTGCAGACATATCTGATAATCTTCCTCTGCCTCGACCTGCTGTTCCTCTGACAACTGATTCAGGTCGAGTCCGCCCTTTTCGAACAGAAGCCGGCCCTGCTCGTACAGGCTCGAACGCCGGCAATGACGAATCCATTCTACCAGAGTGGCATTGGAAGGCCGCTCACTAGCAGGAATTGCCAGACCTTGTTGGATATAGGCCAGGTAGCGTTTGATGTGCCTGTTAGTCCCTGCCAGCCTGCCCTGTGCTTTGGCCGCTTTCTCCTCTTCTGAATCAGGCAGGCGATACGTCCCTGAACTGGTAGCGTAAAAATAGTCCTGCAGCCAATCGTTAAGCTGGCGGCGCGGTTTGTCTTTGACGGCGTAGAGGTAATGCTCAAAGATGTCCGAATAATGGACGCCTTCTTGCTCAGGAAGTTTACGCAGCCACTGGGCAAGAAAGTTCCCGATAATCTGGGCCGCCTTCTCCTCTTTTGCCGACTCGGCGGCGTCTATCTTCGTCTCGTCACCATGCTGCAAGAACCATCGTGCCTGGTTGTCGCTGGCCGGTTCCGCGACCTGGCGCAACAGAGCATCAAAATTATGCGCCTCCATCTGGCCGGAGCGCACCATGCGGCTGACAACCTCATCATAGACGCGGTCTTTCGTTGTGCCAGGGTTGGCCAGCAGGTAGTCGCGGATGATGACATGTACCTTTTCGGTGAAGGTGGTCTCGTCTTCATCACCGCTAATGGTGACGGCTGCAATTTCGTCAAGTTTTGGCTTGCGGAAGTTGATGACCAGGTCACGTTTGGTCACCTTGTCTGCGGTAAGCTGGTTATAGGATTTCTGGCCGGTATCAATAAAGAGAGCAGACTCAGAGGTGTCAGCTACAAAGCCTACCTCAGCCATGATATCCTGTACCAGTGCCCATGTTCCTTCCGAAGTATCATGATAGCAGAGCGATAACCAGCGTCCAGGCTTAAGCACTCGATAGCATTCAGCCATAGCCTGCTTCATCATAGCAGTCCAATCCGCCTCACTCTTGCCGCGGATCTCATTGACAATAATCTCGTCATCATGCCAATGCGTGTCGAAACCAAGCCACGCCTCCCAGACGAAATTAAGTTCGCCGTATTGTACTTTGTCGGCATATGGTGGATCAGTGAAAATATAATCCACTGTGCTTGAGGGTATTGCCGCAAGATCTGTACTGCTCTGTGTCGAGATTACAATGTCAGTTGTTTGCACGTCTCGCTGAATCTCAATCTGGGCAGATATAATATCGTCAAACTTGCGTGTAAAGCACCCTAATTGCTCTCGCTCTATAAGAAATTTGCGGTACATAGTAAGTGCCATTTGCAAATCCTCCCCCGCCTTCTCGATATCTTTGCATTGTAGTTCCATTAAGAATATTACTCTTGAAAGACAAAAAGCAATGCAGATGATAATTCTGAAGCCTTGCATGCTTCAAGTATTGCCGCCAATGCCCACAGGTTGCGCTTAGTGAAGAGTTCATCTACAGTGTGGACGTTACTTGTCCTGCACGCCAATTGACTCCCCAGCATTCTTGGTCTTCTGACACTTTCATCATGGGATATGATCGGATACCAGTGCGGTATTGACCTTTTAGATTTCCTGTATTTTACCCAGATCATGTCTCTCAAAATACTCTCGCTTTTTTTGATCAGGATCATTGTGTCTTCGCTCGGAGCGTGAAGGTTTACACTTCCCCTGGCAAATATAGCTCACTATCACAGGAACTGTGCCAAACTTCTGGCTCGTGTACTGATTTCTTCCTCCATGCCTATTTTGTGGCAGGTGGACAAACATTCAGTTTCTTTCTCTGCGCCTCCAGCAGTCTTCCTTTTAATGCTATACAATCGAAGAGAGGCACCTTCTCCAGACAACGTGGGCACTGAAATACCTGCGAATAAACGGTAGAGGTCGTTGTTGCTGGCCCATCACAGCGATCGCAACGTGTCTCGTAGAGCCAATCGATCTCCGGCTTTACTTGCTGCTTTAATTCCTCAAATGCTTGTTTCAAAGCGGTTACATCGACGGGCGTGCAGTAGTTCTTCGTGATAAAGGTAGCAGCCGGACTGCGATCGATGGCGATGGCTTTGCGCCCGGTCATGAGAGCAGCTAGCGCCGTGCCTCCAGAGCCACAGAAGGGATCGAGCACAAGGTCGCCGGGTTGGGTATAGTGCTCAATGTACTGGCGAATGGCATCATGCGGCTTCTTCGACCAGTAGGTGTGCATGTTATAGATAGCTGTTGCCTTGGTTGTCTCGATGGGCCTATTGAAGGCTGGCACGTCATAGTCGTCGTGCTCCGGATCGTATGGCTGTTCAGCAAGATGCGCCTCGACAAAGGCATGCAGGTTTGGATTTGGTTGATCGCCAGCATAGTAGCCAGCAGGCATCTGGCGGACTTCCGGTGGAAATAATGCGTTCTGTTGCAGTTGTATCGTTTGTTCTTTAGAGACTCATAGCTTCAGTTCCCAAAGGTGATTTTCGGCAACAAGATTGCCAGGCAGGGTGTAGCCATCATCCTCCTGGTCAGGAAACATAATGACCCGCCCATTTTCCCGTTTGCCGGGCAGCAGAAGCAGGATACGATGTGTGTCAGTGGCAAGCGTACGTAGCAGGCTTAAGTCGCTACCATAAGCGAAAAGTATTTCCAGACTCTCCAGGACAACCAGCCCGTTCTCTTTCAGGTATGTGCGTAAAAACGCTTCGAATGCCTGTGCTACATGAGCAGCAATAGGTTCCGGCCTCTTTGCCTCGTTCACCACCAGGCTACGAAATTCGTCGTCGGGGATAGCATTGAGGATGCCACTCGTTACCGAGAGCGGAGCCGGAAAGGGCTCACCATCCGGTGTTTTTGCCTGCTGTATCTTTTCAGCGAAACGCTTTAATGCTGGATAGGTACCGAGAACTCCGTAGAGGTGTCGACCCGTTGGCACCATTAATTTGCTACGCAATGCCTCGATGATATCGGTATCATTCATGACCATGTTCCAGTCCTTACGAGAACTCCACTGGCTTGATCAAGTGTGTATTTCGTGGTGAATTGCCGCACTGCATCGATCTCCGATACTTTGCTAATGATCTTTCTGTTCCTCAGTTCGTATAGCGCAGGAATGAGAGCAGCCGGTTTCCAGAGCATGGCGCGGATAGCTCGATTCTGCTCGATCTTACCGATATCGAACATACCGGGCTCAGGGAACTCGCTATGCAGGATAAAGGCAAAAGATGGGATTTTGATATCATGATAGGTAAAGTTAATGGTAAGACGATCAGCAGTAGCAATGTCACCAGCAACAAGAGTTTCGACAATGGCCCAAGCACAATCCTTTGTACTTGAGTGAGATGGAAAGCGATGGGCCAGGTAGTCGCGTAGGGTGCTCCGTTCCAACTGTCCCACGCTGATTGCTGGCAGAATGAGATTCTCTATGACCTCGTACATCAATGGTTCGGCCTTACAGAAACGGTAGAAGCAAACATCACGCAACTCTTGCCTGTCGGCATAGGTGCGGGCGAAGGCAAGCAGGGCCGAATTGGCATAACCGTCAGGAAACATACGCTGCACGATGTATAGCGCGTTTCTATCTCTTGTTGATTGGCCACTGAAACGAAGGTGTTGTTTCAAAAAATCTTTTATATCAGCCAATGACTCTGTATCAGGAAGCTTTGGCAGCATGTCAATTGCTTCATGAAGCATGGCCTTCCCAAATAGTCCTGTCCTTGTATGAGGCGCAATACTTTTCCGTGGTTTGGATTGCGCTATTTTCGGTGTGCCAGATTTGGTAGTGCCAGGGGAATTTCTGGAAATAATGTTGGTGCGGTAAAACTTTCTTTTATTTGGACTTGTTTGCCATCTTCTCTGTAATCATGCTTGCTGATCCAATCAATAAGCTTGAGTAGAACAGCGGAATGCTCTTTTATGCCCTCTTGCTTGCACAGCGTGGTAATATCAGCCGACAGGATATCTGATAAACTACCAAAAGTAGCAATCAGCATTCTCGCAAGAGGTTGTACATCTTTCTGAGGAATTGCATAGGTCAGGAGAAGCTCAAGCAGCGCCTCATCCGTGTATGCTCCTTCATCGCCAGCGATGAAGCGAGCTTTGAGGCGTTCTCTATGACCAGCCTTGCTTTTAACTTCTATCTCCACAGTGCCTACCTTTTCCTACTAAAACTCTTTTGTACGTATTGGCTTGTGTATCTGCTTCTAACGCTCACTCCTTGAATTAGCCTCTTTACCAAATTGTTCGAAGGTATTTAACTCAAACGAGACTTACACGCTGCCCAAAGGTGATTTTCAGTATCTACAATATAACGTACGACTGTTCCTGGCACTAACTACTCAAGTCCTCAGGCCCACAAGTAATTAGGAATGGATAGCCAGCAAAGATGGCGACAAGAGTATCGAGCATGATATGCCCCTGATTACGCGTGATGGACAATAGCTGCAAACGTGACAAAAGGCTATCAGCCCGGCCTCTGCAGTTATGGCTCTATTCTAGCAGACTGTACAATACCTGAGGGGTTCCAGCCAAAGGCGGCTCTGTTCCCAGGGGCAATAATGGAATATAATCTAAACAAGAGTATCTTCCAGAAGAAAACTCATCCCTTTTTGTCGAGGTCAGCCTCGAATATGTGCGCATTGGAGAAGAACATGAAAAGCGGATATCCTACATATCCTAATCCGACCATTACCGAGGCGGTATGTGATATACATTTTCGACTACCTCAGGAAAAAGAGTGGAAGCCTTCTTTCCCTGGCGAACTCTTCAAACATATACAAAATGAATACCCAGAAATGGAACCGGTGCTTGAGATAGGCTTGCAGTTTGAGTTTGGACCGCTGGGTACGGGTACGAAATTCGTACCTCAGCGACAGAAAGTCCGTTTCAAACATGGTGCTCGCCCGCTCATTCTTCAACTGGCCGAGAATTCTCTAAGTATCAGCACTCTTGCACCCTACCAGGGATGGGAGGTAATGCGTCGTGATGTATTAGCAGCATGGCAGCGCATTGAAGAAATATTCCAGCCAGAAGCCATTAACCGTGTTGGACTCCGCTACATTAACCGGATAGAGAAAGAAACAGAACAAGACCACCTGGGTACATGGTTAGTAGCAAATGATTACATCCCAGTTGGCATCCTTCGTTCGGAGCCGGGTTTTCTTTTACGAGAAGAAATCCATCTGAATACTGAAAATATCCTTATCATCACATTGGGTGATCCTAAATCAGGTGTTGACGCAGGGCATGGGGCCATAATTTTTGATATTGACCGGATTGTTGAGCAAGAGATATTGACGGGACAAGAGGTTTTAGCGCAGGAGATGGATCGCTTACATACCGATGTTTGGGAAGTGTTCTCCTCGGCTAAAAATGAGAAACTAGAAGCTCTCTTGAGCAGGAGGCAACAATGAATAGCATTTTTCTAAGTAGCATCAGCAATTCCCGAGCAACATATGAGCCTTTTATTGGCGCTTCTACATTTGGAGCGCTCCTTTCAGCGTTCTCTGATTACCTGGAGGAAATGCAGAGTTCCTCAGTTACGCCGAGCGGATTTTTATGGCTACAGTCATTGGCTCGCATGGCATATGAACTCCCCCTTAGTATCACGAAGTGAGATCGAAAAAAAGGAACTTCCTCAAAGCATCACGCAGTCCCAAAAGAACAGCGCTTTAATCCAACTGTTGAGATCCTGGCGCGAAGGTGATGAACAGGAACAGAAAAGCACATGGGAATACTTAAGACAGGCACTAGATGAAGACCGACTTTCTGAACGGAAGTTGTTCCCATGAGCATGGTTATTCTTCTTGATGCAGGCCCCTTGGGCTTGATAACGAACCCCAGGGCCTCCCAGGAAACACGCGATTGCAATCTCTGGTTAGAATTGCTGGTTTTGAAGGAGGTACAGATAAAGATCCCCGAGATCGCAGATTATGAGGTTCGTCGTGAATTGCTGCGTGCAGACAAATTCAATGGTATCAGGCGCTTAGACGATCTTCAAAAGTATCTTGACTATGTACCACTCACGACGCAAAGTATGCTTAAGGCTGCCCAATTTTGGGCACAAGTGCGCAAACAGGGGATGCCAACAACTGATAACAAGGCTTTAGACGGAGATGTAATTCTTGCAGCACAGGCCGCAATGATACAGGATGAAGGGACATGAGGTAATTATTGCTACGACGAATGTTGGTCATCTCTCCCGTTTAGGGAATGCGAAAGAATGGAGAAATATTCCATAAAGTAGGGTATGTAGCCCATATTCCGCAGTTTGATTGACAGATTTGGAGGAATTGGTAGGGTGGAGTCCACCAAGTAAGGAGGACTCAACATGGAGGGAGCGGAAAACTACGTCCTTCTCTCGGGGTGAAACTGCGGAATGTGGGTTAAAGGTAAATCTATGCCTCATCTAGCGACTCCGTGTCAGGAAGCTGGGGCAGCATCTCAATAGCTTCCTGCAGCATGGACTTTCCAAATAGCCCTGTTCTAGAGCGAGATGCTGTAGCTTCCTGTGTTTTCGTCTTTGCCTTACCCGGTTTGTCTGTTCGCGTGGCATTGAGGGAAGTTTCTGGAAATAATGCAGGTGCAGAAACCTTCTCTCCATTACTCTGTTTCGTGGCTATCCTTCCATCATATGTACGAATTGAATCAATAAGTTTGAGTAGCACTGGCTTTGCACAAAAAGTGACCCTTGCACAAAATGTCGGGAGTCTGCACAAAATGTAGATTAAAAGTGTAGTGAACTTGAAAAGAAAAAGACCGCTATAGCAAGCGGTCTTTTTAACGAATAAAATCCATGCCACGCCGCAACGAGGGATATATTTGCATATATCTGCCGCCTTTTCTGGCAAAGTGCCTCATTCCTCTTGGATACCTCCGAGGCGCTGTAAGACCCTTCGTTAAGGTCTACCGAATGTTGCGGCTAGAGGGGAATGAAGAACGTTTCCTAGCATAATCCCCTCCTTCGATTACATACTATCACACGGCGTAGCATCAAGTCAACTCACTCATCTGGTACATCTTCAATCAGTTCAGAGGCAGGCACGCCTAGTGCCGCCGCTAGCTTATTCAGCGTCGTCGTGGTGACTTCCTTGTACGGGTTTCGATAGATGGCTTTCACGGTGTTATAAGCCACATCAGAGGCACGCGATAATTTGCCCAGGCTGAACCCCTTTTCTTGAGCAATCTCTTTCACTCGCAAGCGTATCATTGGCTCTCTCATTGCATCGTAGTGCAGGGATTGTACCAGCAAGTACGTATTGACAGTAGTATCATGCTAGATATATATTGCTTAGTACGTACTTAGAATGCACTATCGATACAAAGAGAGGGGAGCGATCACGATGGTCACCATGACGTTGTGGATACTCTTTTGCCGCATGAGTAGGCTTGCAGACATACTCTTTCCGTTTTATGCCTATGATCGTGACGATGCTGAGGTGAGAGCAGAAGAGATAGTAGCACAGTTCGGCTATGAGCGGCTAGACCTGAAGGAATACCGTCACGGGTTCACCATTATGCATACCTCGCTGCCGGGAGTGATAGAAGGGGATGCGGTGTGATGGTAATGCAAAACTCAGTTATACTCGACCTCTCGTCAAGACAACGAACCTGCTCACTTTCTCTTTACCGCCAGGCGTATATTGTTCCATCAGGCATGGTTGCAGCTTCGAGAGATTTGGCTTCAGATAGTTGTTCATTAGTGACTTTGGCTCCATGCAGCACGGCTCCACGCAAGTTGGTTGCACGCAAGTTGGCTCCACGCAGATTGGCTTCAAGCAGATTGGCTCCACCCATGTCGGCTTCAAGCAGACTGGCTCCACCCAGGTTGGCTTTGTACAGGTTGGCTTTGTACAGGTTGGCTCCATGCAGGTTGGCTCTAAGCAGGTTGGCTCCACCCAGTTCTGCTCCACTCAGGTTGGCTCTCACTCAGGTTGGCTCCACCGAGTTCTGCTCCACGCAGGTTGGCTCCACTCAGGTTGGCTCCAAGCAGATTGGCTTCAAGCAAGTTGGCTCCACTCAGTCCTGCTCCTGTCAAATCGACGATCCTCTTGTCTTTATCGATAAGGCCAGACTCATTAAGAAATTGGAGTACACTTCTTTTACGCCTTCCATTTAGGCGCGGAAGCACTGTCAGTGTCCGTACACGCGCTATCTTCCGCACCTCATCATTTTTCCTGATTTACGCAAATCCTTCTCAAGTAGAAGCGCCGACATGTTATCAATATAGGCTTGCAATGCATCCTCACGTTGTTTGTCTAACGCAATCTCGCGCTCGGTTCTGCCTGTTGCGAAATTGAACAAGTAGCCTCCAATAGCGAGTACTGCCGGAATGATGAGTAGTTGCAGCCAATCCCAAAGGTTCTTTCCGCTAAGTCCTGGCACGTTCACTTGGAATATGTATACACGGACAATCACCACAACGAGTGCAATTACTAGAGCGCATATGACTATAATGACAAATACCTCTAGAGGCTTTTTTGCTTTCTGCCACCATGAGCGAAGCCTTGCTTGCATTGCATCTTCTCCATCACAGTATTGTTATATCTGAGTATATCAGACGTAGCACAGCACTGCGTATAAAAAGCACGCTTTGCCAGGGCTATGTAAAAGTTCATGCAGGCGCTCCCCACCGCACCCACTCTCTTTCTCTTCCCTGCGTCGCAGGCGGCCAGGACGATGTTGTATGGCTGAATGCAAATGGCAACCTCTGCTAAACCTCCTCCGTATATATGGTAGTATTTTCCAATTTATGGCATTTTATCATGCACTGAGGGAGTGGACATGCAGAACCAGCAAGAATTTTACAATACGTCAAACACACCAGAGGAGACGCCAGCGCCACTCAATGAGCGCCAGAGCCATACCGACCCTCGCGAACAGCCACAATCGCAAAAGTCTACATACCCTTCCTATGAAGAAGGCTATTCTGGCCTGAGCGAACCAGATTTCTGGCCACATCGAGGGTGAGAAGCTGCGGCCAGAGCCGAAAAACCAGAAAAGTATGAGCGGACTGCTGGCGCTGGTAGTTCTGCTGTGCGCGGTCTTTATTGCCGGGAGCTTCTTCGGCGTGGTTCTGAGCTGGCTCACCTGGGTGGTGGTGATTGTGCTGATCATAGCCGGGCTGGCCGCGCTGGCGACAAACTGGCGTGTCGTGACCATCCCCATGCCCACGCGCACCTTCCAGATCATGGAACACGCGCGGCTGGTGATCAACAATGGGGCCGGGACCGTGGCTATTCGCCGGGGAGAAGAAGGCACGGTGAGCGTGACCGCGACCAAACGTGCTAGCGGCATTGGCATCGATGCCGAGCGCATGCAGATAAACTACAACCAGTCCGGCGACACGCTGGACATCTCAAGCCGCATGACCTGGAGCATCCTCCAGTTTGGTCTGCGCACTGTCGATTTCGAGATCACCGTGCCGTCCAGTTGTGATGTACAACTGCAGAATGGCTCGGGACGAGTCGCGGTCCAGGGCACCAGCGGCGAGATTCGCGTGCGCACCGGCAGCGGCAGAGTGTACGCGCACGACCTCCAGGGGCTGATCGCGATGAAAACCGGCAGTGGGCGCATCGAAGCCGGCAACCTGCAAGGTCTGATCGATCTGCGCACCGGCAGTTCGCGCATCGAGGCTCAGAATCTCCAGGGCCAGATCAACCTGCGCACCGGAAGTTCGCGCATCATCCTTGGAAACGTGCGCGGCCAGCTCACAGCACAGACCGGAAGTGGGCGCATCGAAGTCAGCCGGGCCGCGTTAAGCGGGGAATTGTCTTTGAAAACCGGCAGCAATGCGATTACCTTTGACGGTTCGCTGGACGCGCTCGGCAGCTACAAGTTCCAAACCGGGAGCGGCGGGATTAACCTCAGATTGCCTGATGACGCGGCATTTAGCCTGGATGCAAGGACCGGCTCCGGCGGTGTGCACAATGAATTTGGCAGCAATGAAGTAGGTAACGGGCCGCACGCGCCACTCAAACTCAGAACAGGCAGCGGCGGGATTCGCATCTATCGATTGCAGTATCCTCAAAGCGGATCGTATTAGTGTTCCTTTCGACGTCTTCCCCGAGAAGAGACGCTAGCCGTTGACCGATCCAGGAAGCGAGAGCAGTAGGTACTCCTAAAGTTTAAAAAAGGCTTTTTTCAACACTCTGTGAGACAAGGTGACGCGGAAGCAGTAATGAGAATGTCAGTGTTAGAACAAATCGGTCCAATCGAGGTCTGTTCCAAAGTAGAGAGCAAGAGCGATCAGGACGATGATTAGGATCACGATGACAAGCCAGCCCATGTGGTCTGTTCCTCCTTACGCTCCGTCTTCGGCAAAATCCAGGTTGCCCGGTGTCTCTGGCAAGTCTTCATAGGCCTCATGAGAGGTTGTCGGCACGTCAGCCCCAACCTCTTCGAACTGAACTTCGCTTACCCATGTCTTCCCTTTACCAGTGAGCAGGATCCCGAAAGCAATGGCAACGCTTTCCTGAGGCACATCTAAGACCACTTCGTACTGATGCCAGTCGGTTGTCCCTGTGATCGGTCTGGACTGCATGTTATCGAAACCGAGCGGACTCTGTGGTTGCGGGCCGTCAATACGCATCCACAACCCTGCCCAAGCTTCAATGCCTTCCGACTTCACAAAGGCAGAAAAGCGCATGCGTTTGTTCAGATAGTCGTTGGCCTCAAACATTTGCATCATCGTGCCAAATCCTCTCGGTTTGGCTACTTTGGCCTTCAGGTACCCACTATTCTTGCCGTTGCGGACCGCGTTGGCGTCAATCCCTAGCTCATAGTCTTGAGGATCGCTGCCAGCTAGAAACCAACTTTTCATAGCTCTCTCCTCTGTTCTTTCATGCTGCCTCTGGTGTCGCGATTGATACCAACAGGCAATTGACCCTTTACATAGAGAACAACGTTGAGGAAGGCTCTTTTTCACACAGCTTATTTGTGATTTTTCAATCAGAACTCTTTTGTACGTGTGGTTCTGGGGCGAACCCAGAACCCTTGCGACTATATCACTTTTACAGTCCAAATCTCAAATCTGAGGCAGAAGTGTAGTACTTCTCTGTTATGATGCCCTATAATGATAAATCAATGCATCGAAGTCCCCATGGGCTCAATCACTCCGAACACCGGCATAGCGGTACTTTGTTGATTTGGGAACTTCCATGCTCGGAGAGCAAATCAAGAGCATTGGTTCCATTATGACGAGTCCAGTCCTCATGTGCCATCAATGGATGGGATTTTCTGAGTCAACAAACTACCGATACACGACACGTTGGGCCATTATCTGACCGTCATCAATGTACAGCTTGAGAAAGCACTGGCCTTCCGTGACAAGAAGCCCATGGAAGCAGATCAGGCAGTGAGCAATGCAAAGCGTTTAGCGAGTGAGGCTTTAGGAGATGTGCGGCGCTCGGTGGGTACTTTACGAGCCACACAAGAAATACCTTCCCTCTTCCCTGCCATCACCGAATTGGTGAAGCATATGCAGAACAATCAGTACTCTGTAGAGTTGACGATAGAAGGGAGCGAGGAAGGCTTTTCCAAACAGGGGCTGATGGCGCTCTATCGAGCGGTACAGGAGGGACTCACCAATGTAGAGAAGCATGCTAATGCTCATCATGTGCTGGTGAAGCTCCATTTCGGAGAGCAGGGAGCATACCTGTCCCTGAGCGACGATGGGTCTGGGTTTGAATCAGCCTTACTAGAGAACCAGCAAGCTGGACAAGAAGGCGGCTATGGCTTGCAAGGGCTACGGGAACGCCTGGAACTGGTCGGTGGGAGGTTGCAGCTCGAAAGCAGGCCGGGCGAAGGAACCTGCCTGTGTGTGACCATCCCGAAAGATCCCCTGGTGCGCAATGAGCTTCTCCTTGTCCAGGCACAAAAGGAGTAAAGGCATGAGCGAGCAGAAACAAGGACGAGACGTGGAGGTGCGCGTGCTGGTGGTCGACGACCAGCAACTGATGCGCGAGGGCATCGCCTCCTTGCTGAGAATCCAGGACGGGATCGAGATCATTGGCACAGCCACCAACGGACAGGAAGCGCTTGAGCAGGCCGTGAGCATGCAGCCGGATGTGATTTTGATGGATGTGCGCATGCCCATCATGGATGGAGTGATGGCAACGGAGCATGTCCGTCGCCAACTGCCCGATTGTAAGATCCTCATGCTGACAACCTTCGATGACGAGGAATATGTGATCGAGGCGCTTCGGGTGGGTGCAAGTGGCTACTTGCTCAAGGATATCCCAGCGCGTGACCTTGCCCAGGCAGTACAGGCTGTCCACCGGGGTATTTACCAGCTCGATCCCGCTGTGATGAGCCGGGTCATGGCCTCCCTGACAGGGGTGAAGCGTGCGGAAAGCCGGGCATCTGTACCTGTGACATCTCCTCCCGCAAGAGAACGTGCTGCTTCCGTTCCCAGTTCCCTCAAAAACACCGGTTTATCTGACCGTGAAGTCGAGGTGTTACGCCTGATTGCGAAAGGGGCGACCAATCGCAAGATTGCCGAGACGTTGGTGATTAGCGAGGGGACAGTGAAAAATCATATCTCGAATATCCTCAGCCGATTGGGTTTACGAGATCGTACGCAGGCAGCTATTTATGCCCAGGAGAATAATCTGCTCTGACTGAAAACTCCTCACCTCCCAAACCGTCGCAACACCTCGTAAATAGCATTCGTCCCGAAGTCCATCGCTGCTATGGGGATGCGTTCATTGGCGGCGTGGATGGTTTGCGAAAAATCGAAGCCTTCGGGCAGCTTCATCGGCAAAAAGCCATAGGTTTGAATGCCCAGTTGCGTGAAGAAGCGTGCATCAGTGACTGCCGGCAGCAAATATGGCACGGGAATACCATCGGGGTCAGCCTCGCGTAGGATGTCGCCGAGTGTGTCGAAGAGGGTCATATCGGGCTCGGCAGGGGCAGGCTCGGCGGGTTTAACATCGATCTCAACATCATCCCCCACGAGCTGGTGCAGTTCGGTCATCAGATCGTCTGAGCCATAACCAGGAAGTATACGCCCGTCCATTTCAAGGACAATCTTACTGGGGATGACGTTAGATTTTTCGCCACCATGGACGATGGTTGCATTGACAGTGTTGTGCAGAATGGGATCGAAGAACGCCCCCTGTGGGCCAAGCTTGTCCAGTATGCCATCTGTTCGTGTTGGGTCGAGCAGTTGGCATAACAGTGAACCGATAGGAGAAGGCAGGTCTGCCGCAATCGCCTCTATCATCAGGCGGGTAACAGTGGGAATATGCACCGGTAGGCGATGCTGATCCAGTCGCTGAAGCAGTGCGCCCAGTTTAGCCATGGCTCCGCCGTGAAAGGGAAGGGAGCCATGCCCGCCGGGTCCGCGCACGGTGGCCTTGACCAGGCAACCCTGCTTCTCGGCGACCATGATGGGGTAGAACTTGCGCCCACCCATATGCATAGTAAAACCACCGATCTCTCCCAGGGCATAGCGGACGCCCTTGAACAGGTCTGCGTGGTTTTCGATGAGGTACCTGGCTCCGTATTCGCTACCAACTTCCTCATCGCTCACAACAGCGAGTACTACGTCACCGGATACAGGCAGGTTTTCGGCTTTAGCACGCAGGAAGGCGGCCAGCATCATGGCTACCCCACCTTTCATATCCAGGGTTCCGCGGCCCCAAATATAGCCGTCTGCTGCTGTCCCCGCGAATGGTGGGTGTTGCCACTGCTGGTGCTCGGTGGTCACGACGTCGACATGCCCTTGAAGTAGCAATGCTGGTGCATTCCCTTGTCCTGTCAAACGCGCGACCAGGTTGGGTCGCATGGGGTCACGCGCCAGGATGGTTGTGTGAATACCGGCCTCGGTGAGGAGGTAGTGGATATAGCTGATGCACTCGGCTTCGTTACCAGGGGGATTGGTTGTATCGAAACGGATGAGTTGTTGTAATAGTTCCGCTGGCCGTTGATAAAGCGGAGATTGATTGCTAGTCGATGGCATGCGCATCCTCACTTTCCTTCTGTGTGGGCTGGCAGAGCGAACCTGAACATCTTTCTTATCAAGCCGTAGTGTACCTCATCCACAACAGAATAGCAAAGCTGACGCTCGATATCTGGATTTACGGAGCAGAGTGTAGCAGGGAATTGCAACCTTGATCGTACCATCAAATTTCGGCACCATTTCCGCTTTTCTGCTATTCACCGGTATATTTATCACATAAATGGCAAATACACACACCATTCCATTAGAAGCTAGAGTATGCTACGATAGAGTAGAGCAGGAGCGTAGGGAAATGCCTGTAAAGATTAGAGAACTCAAGGCAAAGCTGCGTAAGGCGGGTTTCTACCCTCGACCAGGAAAGGGAAGCCACACAGTCTGGAAGCATCAAAGTTTGCCTGGTGTGAGGCTTACACTCTCTGGAGCTGATGGCGATGATGCACAACGTTACCAGCTAGCAGATGTACAAGGCATATTGGACAAGTTACGAGACAAAATACGAAAGGAGTCAGGAAAATGAGCAATCAGTATGATCAGTACTCAATGAACATTCAGTATGATCCTGTTGATCGGATTTACGTTGTCACAGTTCCTGAGCTTCCAGGATGTCGAACACATGGGAAGACCTACGAAGAGGCTGTCCGGCAAGGAAGAGATGCCATTGCAAGCTGGATCGATGATGCTATAGCATCAGGAGACCCTATCCCTCCTCCCAGGGTAATGGTAAGATCGTGAAGAAAGGTAGGCAAACATGCAACAACCGCCGATCGTCTCAAATCCAAATATCATGATGGGTAAACCAGTTATTGCCGGAACGCGCATTACTGTCGAGCACATTCTAGAGCAATTGGCAGGAGGCCGAACGATTGAGCAAATTCTAGAGGCCCACCCGCATATCACTCGTGAACAGATACAAGCCGCAATCCTCTACGCTGCTGAGTCGGTGCGAATAGATCACACATACCCATTTAGCCAAGTAGCATCATAGTCAGGAGTTAGGAATTACCTTTGTCCCACAATCTCATCATTGGGCAATCGGGCGGGGCCACCGCCGTCATCAATGCCAGCCTGGTCGGGGCTGTCCAGGCTGCGCTGGGGGATGCACGCATTGGGGGCATTTTTGGCATGCTCTACGGCATTGAAGGGTTTCTCAAAGAGGAGTTGATCGATCTGCGACGGCAATCCAACCACGTGTGGTCGCAGCTCCTCAACACGCCGTCGGCTACCCTGGGCACCTGCCGTTATAAGCTGCAAGAGGGTGATCCTGAGCGGGCTGTCGAACTCCTGCGTCGCTATGATGTTCATTATCTACTTTACATCGGTGGAAATGACTCTGCTGACACGGCACACCAGTTGACATTGGCCGCACAACATGTTGGCTATGAGTTACAAACGATCAGCGTTCCCAAAACTATCGACAACGACCTGCCGTTTACCGATCACTGTCCCGGCTATGGCAGCGCAGCACGCTTTCTTGCATTAGCCACGATGGATTCGAGCCTGAATACGATTTCGATACCCTCGCACTATCCTGTCAAGGTAATCGAAACGATGGGGCGCGACGCGGGCTGGTTGGCGGCGTCATCAGCTCTGGGCAAACGCGATGAGCATGATCCACCGCATATCATTCTCATACCGGAAAAGCCCCTCAACGCTGAACGTTTCCTGCAACAGGTTGAAGAGGTCTATCAACGGTTGGGGTATGTGATCATCGTCGCATCTGAAACTATTCGCGATGAAAAAGGACAGGCGCTGGGCGCCGCCGGTCAAGTGGGGGCAGATACATTTCAGCATCCACTGCTGAGCGGAGCGGCGCAATACCTGGTAGAATTAGTAGAGCGACGTTTGAAATTGCGCGCACGTTTTGACAAGCCTGGCGACCTGCAGCGTATGGCATCGAACAGTATTTCACGTACCGACCGCGATGAGGCATACCTGGTGGGACAGATGGGCGTAATGGCCCTGCTCACAGGTGAGAACGATAAGATGGTCACGCTGGTTCGTCATATGGATGGGGGCTATTCCTGCACGACAGGGCTGGTCGAGCTTGCACAGGTCGCCAATGCGCAGCGCCTGTTGCCCGGCGAGTACTTGAGCGCGGATAAAACGATGGTCACGCAGGCATTCTATGACTATGCGTTGCCATTGATTGGTGATCCATTGCCACAATATCCGACTTTGGAAAAGATAGGGATAAGACAATGACAACACTACGACGAGCGATACTTGTTGTCCTTGATGGGGTGGGTGCGGGAGCAAATCCTGATGCCCATGCCTATGGCGATGATGGAGCCAGTTCGCTGGAACATTGCGCGTTGGCCATCGGAGGCCTGGCTCTGCCAAACCTGGGAAGCATCGGCCTGGGCAATATTACCCCTATTTTGGGCACACCGCCGACTTCAGATGCCAGGGGGGCATATGGTCGCATGGCAGAGAAGGGAGCAGGCAAGGATAGCACCACCGGACATTGGGAGATCACCGGCGTCGTGCTGCAAAAGCCTTTACCGACCTACCCCCATGGATTTCCTGCTGATCTTGTAGCGGCGTTTGAACAGGCGATTGGCCGCAAGGTGATCGGCAACAAGCCTGCGTCTGGTACAGAGATCATCAAAGAACTTGGCGAGGAACACGTTCGTACCGGCTACCCCATCCTCTATACTTCCGCCGATAGCGTCTTCCAGGTGGCGGCTCACCAGGATGTTATTCCACTTGCAGAACTGTATCATATTTGTGAAATTGCACGTGGTATGCTTACAGGTGAAAACGCTGTCGGGCGCGTTATTGCTCGGCCATTCATCGGCGAACCGGGATCGTTCCGGCGCACCGAGCACCGCCGCGATTTCTCGCTTGCTCCGTTGGGCACAACGCTGCTGGATCTGCTCAAGGCCAGCGGCAAAGAGGTCATCGGCATTGGCAAGATTGAGGATCTCTTTGCGGGACGCGGCCTCACGCAGCGCGACCATACTGAAACCAACCGTGACGGCATGGCGGCGACGTTGCGCTGGCTCGAACGCGATTTTACTGGTCTGCTCTTTGTCAATCTGGTAGAATTTGATATGCTATGGGGACATCGTCGCGATAGCCAGGGTTATGCTCAGGCGTTGCGCGACGTGGACACATGGTTCGGACAGATGCAACAGGTCATGCGGCCTGAAGATGCCATCTTCTTCACCGCAGACCACGGTGTCGACCCTACCTATCGTGGCAGCGATCACACTCGCGAAGAGGTGCCGCTGCTGGCCTATGGCAAACCCATACGCGCCGGAGTTGATCTGGGAGTACGCGCCAGCTTTGCCGACCTGGGTCAGACGCTGGCGCAAACTTTTGGCGTTGGACCCCTGGCGGCTGGAACTAGTTTTGCAGACAATGTAGGACTTGTATGACTGAGACACAACACTATAAGATGACAGGGCAACCGCAAGGGAGGCACCTGCGCGGTGAGCGGATTTACCTGCGACAGCCTGTGATGGCGGACGCTCGCTACGTCTTCAATTGGGAGCGCGATGATGAAGTATGGCGCTACGATCCGCACCGTCCTTTCTCACAGAACTTTGCAGACTTCCTGCCCCTTTTTGAGCGGAACTATGTACGAGGCAATGGACGGCAATACTGGTTCGTCATCGAAGACGAGCATCATACGCCAATTGGCACCATCACCTACTTCAATGTCGACTACCGCCTGGGCCAGGCCGAGATCGGGCTGGGTCTGGGCGATAAAACTCGCTGGGGCAAAGGATACGGACCAGAGGCAATTCGCACACTGGTACAATATCTTTTCGGTTCCCTCGGCCTGACACGTCTCTACGCGGAGACGGCTGTCGCCAATCGGCCAGCGCGCCGGGCCTTCGCTCAAGGCCAACTTTGTCGAGGTCGGCCAAATCTACGATCCCCGCAGCGCAGGCGAACCCTGGATAGAATTAGAAATCTGGAAGCATAGGAGGGTTTGACAGATGAGTACACCAATTGATCCTAGCATTTTCCTGGCCTACGATGTGCGCGGCATCTTTGGCGAGAACCTTACCGACGAGGTCGCCTATCGCATTGGACGTGCCGCTGCTCAATATTTGCATGTCCCGGAAATCGCGGTGAGCCGCGATATGCGCCTTTCTTCTCCGCAGTTGGCCGAGGCCTTGATACGTGGCATCACCGACCAGGGTGTCAACGCGATTGATCTAGGCATGACCACGACCGACGAACTGTATTTTGCCGTGGGTAAGTTCAACTATTCAGCCGGCGCGATGATTACTGCGTCGCATAATCCAGGCAAATACAACGGTATAAAATTTTGTCGCGCCCAGGCATTCCCAGTCAGCCTGGATACAGGCCTGGCTGACATTCGCGATTTGGCCATAAGCGGCAATTTCTCCGAACCCGCTTCCAAGGGCAGCGTGACGAAGCGTGACGTCCTAGATGATTATGTCAAACACGCCCTCTCCTTCATCGACGTGAGCAAGGTGAAGCCACTCAAGGTGGTAATCGATGCGGGCAACGGCATGGCAGGACTGGTAATGCCACGTGTGTTCGAGCATCTTCCCTGTGAGCTTGTGCCACTCTACTTTGAACTGGATGGCAGCTTTCCTCACCATCCGGCCAGCCCGATTGAGCCTGAGAACATGGTGGATTTGCAAAAGAAGGTGCGCGAGGTAGGAGCCGATCTGGGTGCGGCTTTCGATGGCGATGCCGACCGCATGTTCCCTGTGGACGAGCACGGCAATGTGGTCGATGGTTCAATGGTGACGGCAATTGTGTCAAACAGTCTGCTGCGCAAGTATCCCGGTTCGACGATTCTCTATAATCTGATCGTCTCCAAAAGTGTGCCCGAACTGGTCAACAGATTGGGTGGCAAGGCTGTGCGCACTCGCGTGGGGCATTCTTACATCAAGGCAGAAATGCGCCAAACGAATGCAATCTTCGGGGGTGAGCACTCCGGCCATTTCTACTTCCGCGACAACTGGTATGCCGACTCCGGTCTGATTGCTCTTCTGCTTACGCTGGAACTCGTTTCCGTCGAAGGCAAGCCCCTCTCCGAACTGCTCAAGCCGTTGGATCGTGGTGTACGTAGCGGTGAAATCAATACCAGGGTAAGCGATGTGCAGGGCAAGTTGCATGCGCTGGAAGAGCGTTACGGGAAGCAGGCACAGTTGGTGGATCACCTGGATGGCATTACATTTGATTTCGGCGACTGGTGGTTCAATGTGCGCGCATCCAATACGGAGCCATTGCTGCGCCTGAATATCGAGGCGAACAATCGGGAGTTGATGGAACAGAAGCGCGACGAGGTGGTAGCGTTTATACGGGGGTAGTGCTCCTGGCGGGGGCAAGCCCCGCCACTACGCTCGCATAGCTCCATCTGGCTTCCTATGAGCGTAGTGGCGGGGCTTGTCCCCGCTCAGGCCTACGCGCAAAAAAATGAACCACACCCCAACTTCAGAGTCGTTCGACGAGCAGAAGCCCTCCCTCACATTCCTCGCACCACATCCTGCTCGCACCTCCCCATTGCTGAAGGCACCACCGGCCCACAGCTTCAAGCTTGGAACGCGAAAAAAGCTGCTCGTGACCATAGAGGATTTCTGGCTCCCCTTGTTCATACGGGACGGCAACAATCAACCGTTGTGCTGTTACCTTTAGCAGGTTCCTCAGCACACGATACATAGCCTCCTCGCTAAAGTGTTCAAGCACGTGCAGAGCGGTCACGGTATCAAAATAGCCTAGCATACTAAGATCTTCGGTGAGCAGGTCTGCTTGAGCAAATTGCACATTCCTCAGCCCGCGTTCCTGCGCGATGAGCCGTGTAGTCGTAAAAGGTTCTGGCCGAATATCGATGCCTACTACTCTGGCGAGTGCTGGAAACTGTTGTGCTACGAGCAATGGTAAGAACCCGAATGAACACCCGGCATCAAGGAAATGGTCACCGACCAGCAATTCAAATACACGACGATACAGCCCGGCAAATGTATCCATGGTTGAATGAGTGACGGGCGAACCGGGAGGATCCCTCAAGATCTCCTGGTATCGTCGTAAGGTATTTGTTCCATAGATATGCCAGGCTCGCTGGACATCATAAGGAAAGAGAGAACCAACCATAGCCCCGAAAACGTCGCTAAAGTCTTGCGGTTGTGCCAGGATACCAAGTGGCTTCAACTCCTGGATCACATAATCTCCCAAATCAGCATCTATGGCTTCAGGCGCGAACCAATGCACGACGACTGTTGTTGGAGGTTCCGAACGTGTGAAAAGCAAGAAGTGAGGTGTCTCACGCGCCTGGTAGCCACCTTCGGCGAAACGTTTTTTGAGCGCGGCTCGGTTCACATGATAGCCATTGATGCCTATCACGTCGCCCACAGCTATCGTTCGCTCTCGACTTGATACCTTCCTGGGATTGGTTTGCGATATTTCGGTCATGTGTAAGTTTTCACCAGCATCATGGGGTTGGAAAAATGCCTGCTCTTCTCGTCTACGAATATAGATGAAGGAAGTATCTCAATAGTTCAGTTGAGAACCAAGAGACATATTCACTAAAGGAGAGCACTCCGATGAATGCACCAAAACCCAATCTATTCTATGAAGAATTAAAAGCAGAAGAATACATCGCCGAGAGAAAACGCCTCACCGATGAAAAGATCCCCAGGGGAGAAGTACTCGTGGCACTTGCCATTGTCCTTATCATTGTGATAGGAGGTATCATTCTATTCCTTACTCTCCATTAAAGACCCACTCGTTTTTCCAATAAGCCCCACCCCAGAGGGGTGGTAATGGACGCATGATTAGTTCGATAAATTGATCTTCATAGTAGTCACAGTAGTATTCTAGAGGAACGCTCTGGGTGAGCATTTCCGGCAAAAAATGAGGAATATTGCTCACGACACCGGTATTTTGCGGATCACACACCCATTGAATAGGTTTCCAGCTTAAAAGCCCTTCTGGCGTCTTGCGTTCGCCCTCCCAAACTGAGTATTCCTGTGGAAGATCTGCTATGAATGCATACATGCCCTGGCTAGAATCTGTCTGATTCACACCAGCGGCCCAGGTAACCACGCCAGCAAAATGTAAGTTTTGTGTAGAGTGAAGATTGATCCCTGCCTCCTCCTTGATTTCACGTTGTACGCAAGTGAAAGGCGTCTCTTGCTCCTTCAGTTTGCCGCCCAGACCGTTCCAGAGGTGCCGATTGGGCGGCTTGTCGCGATACAGCATCAATAGGCGATTGTTATAGCGACAAAAGCAAATGGTGTAAGGTAATAACATTCTTTGTTCGGAAGTAATACAAAGTCCAACTCATTACCGTAACGGGCGGCGTATGTCAACTACTGTCTCCGTGAGTATGGTAAAGGCTCCTCGTAGCTTCTCCTGATATTTCCGCAACACATTCACCACAATTTGTGCTCTGTGTTCTATGGGTATCCTTGTCGCTATGCGCAACAAGATTACTCCTGCAGTTGGCCTGTGCTCATCGAGTACTAACCGCTCAAAATCCTTGTCAGAGGTGATGAGGAGCGCATTTTGCTTGTATGCAGTCTCCAATATATCCCTATCCTCAACACGACGAGTTACGTACTCAACTTGGTAGCCTTCTGCTCTCAGCCGTATGGTGATCTTTAGTGGCACATTCTCATCAACATAAATGATCATGATGCAACGTCAAGAGGATAGACGACCTCTGCACGCAGAGTATCGGCAGCAAATGCGAGTGCGGCATAGATTGCCTCGCGGGTAAGCCGTGGGTACTCTTCCAGGAGTTGCTCAATGGTTGTGCCTCCGGCAAGCTCATCCAGAACATGCTCTACAGCAATACGGGTATCTCTAATAGCTGGCTTGCCAAACAACACATTGGGGTCTGAGGTGATAAATTGTCTATAATCTGGCATAGCATGTTCCTCCTTATCTACAACATACTCTGTATTTGGCCGACTGTCAATCCTGGCTTTATCCAGTCTAACCCAATCTCACCACCGTCCTTCCCCGTACTCCACCGCTGAGCAGCGAGGCCGTCACCTGGGGCAACTCGTCCAACGTCACCTCGCGGCTTATGCTATCGAGTTTGGTCGGCTTGAGGTCGCTTGCCAGGCGCTGCCACAGTTCGCGGCGCAACCCCATAGGGCAGAAGACCGAATCGATACCCAGCAGGTTCACGCCTCGCAGGATGAAGGGAAAGACTGTGGTGTTGACAGTCGAACCGCCGGTCAGGCCACAGGCTGCGACTGAGCCACCGTACTTTGTCGTGCGGATCAGGTACGCCAGCGTAGCGCCACCCACCGGGTCGATGCTGCCCGCCCACAACTCTTTCTCCAGAGGTCGGTTGCTTTCTGCCGATACTTCTTCGCGGCTGAGGATGGTGCTTGCGCCCAGTTCCTTGAGATAAGCGTGTTCAGCCTGCTTGCCGGTACTTGCCACGACGGTGTGGCCTAGCTTAGCCAGTATGTTCACAGCTATACTACCTACTCCGCCGGTCGCGCCTGTTACCAGCACAGGACCGTGTTGAGGCGTGAGACCGTTTTTCTCCAGTTTATGCACCGCCAGGGCGGCTTCAAAGCCAGCGGTGCCCAGGGCCATTGCTTCTTTGAGCGTCAAGCCCTGCGGTAGCGGCACGACCCAATTGGCTCGAACACGCGCATACTCGCTAAAGCCGCCATAATGGGAAACGCCGAGGTCGTAGCTGGTAGCAATTACTTCTTCGCCTGCGTGAAAACGCTCGTCGCTGGACTCGACGACGACTCCCGCCAGGTCGATGCCGGGGACAAAAGGATAGCTGCGCACGACCTTGCCATCCGGAGTGCAGGCCAGAGCATCTTTATAGTTTACGCTGGAGTAGGCGACGTGAATAAGCACCTCGCCTGGTGGCAGGTTGTCTTTGGTCAATGCCTGTACCTGGGCGGTAAATTGTTCTGCGGTTCTGTTGACCACAAATGCGCGGAAGCTTGCTGACATCTCTCTATTCCTTTCTGCTTCATGTTCAAATAAGGGGATCTTTTATATCTTCATAGTGTCACATGGCTATTTTATTGTCCATGTTGAGACCAACATAGGATAAGCACTGCTTGACACCCCATTGATAAGCGTGTTAGCATGACCTTGGTTAACAGTGTACCTCCCGCCTGGCAGAGGCATATACAATATTTACAATGAGTGACGAGGAGTAGATTCCTGTGAAGATTCACGAATATCAGGCCAAAGACATCCTGGCACGCTACGGCGTCCCGATCCAGCCCGGCCGTGTAGCACATACGCCGGAGGAGGCCGAAGCCATTGCCCGCGAACTGGGTGGGCCGGTGGTGATCAAAGCCCAGGTCTATGTTGGCGGACGCGGCAAAGCGGGCGGCATCCAATTTGGCGATACGCCTGCACAGGCACGCGCGGCCGCCGCGAAAGTATTGGGCATGGATATCAAAGGGCTGAAAGTAGAAAAGGTGCTCGTTGTCTTCAAGCTGGAGATCAAAGAAGAATACTATCTCGGCATAGTCCTGGACCGTAAAACGCAGGCTCCGGTCGTGATGGTTTCAACAGCTGGGGGCATCGATATCGAAGAGGTGGCAGCCACGACGCCCGAGAAGATCATCCGGCAACCCATCGACATGCACTGGGGACTGCGCCCCTTTGAAGCACGCGACATTCTGGCTCGTGCAGGTTTCCCGCACCAGGTCATTGCCAGGGGTGGAGCTATCCTCACAGCGCTCGCCAAAGCCTTTATCGAGAGCGATGCCAGCCTGGCCGAGATCAACCCACTGGCATTGACTGCTGATGGGCAAGTAATGGCCGCGGATGCGAAAATCCTCATCGATGACAATGGCCTGTACCGCCAGAAGGAGTACGCTTCCTGGGCGGAGCCGGAAGAGGCAAACCCACTGGAGTATGAGGCAAAGCAGGCAGGCCTGACGTATGTCAAGCTGGACGGCGATGTTGGCATTATCGGCAACGGAGCGGGCCTGGTCATGACGACACTCGATATGGTAGCGCGCGTCGGTGGAAAGCCGGCCAACTTCCTGGATATCGGCGGCGGTGCCAAAGCTGAGGTGATGCATAAGGCCTTGACGTTTGTGGCACGCGACCCACAGGTGAAAGGCATCCTGGTCAATATCTTCGGCGGCATCACACGCGGGGAAGAAGTGGCAAAAGGCGTGATTATGGCTCAGGCCGAACTGCCCAAAGGCATGCCGATCGTCGTTCGCCTGTCGGGTACCGGCGCTGAAGAGGGCAAGGCTATGCTCAAGGATGCCGGCCTTGACTGGGGCAAAGACATGCGCGAGGCGGCTGAGAAGATTGTTGCCGCCATTGGAGAGTAGGGACGCGTAGCTCCCCTCAGCGAAGCGAAGCGGAGCGCGTTTAAATCATTCGTGGGAGCCTCCGTCCGAGAGGACACATTGTCAAGTGACTCAATCGCCTGAAGGCGATGAGCTTGCATCTCAGCACGTACGCTGGACACCATAGGCAGCTTGACCGGCTACCTGAAAAGGAAAACGCAAACACTTTTACCGAGAACGCGGTTCTGTTCTCGAACCCATGTGTTTAGTTGTACAGGTGCAAACGCCTGTAAACCGTTGCTTCTCATGCGAGAAGTGCCTGAAGGCGTAGCTACTGATATATACGGACAAAGGGGAGAAGAGTTGCAACTGGGGTTGCCCTTTCTTTCCTTCCACCCCGTTCACGGGGTGGGTTTCCAGAAAGGGTTTTTGATGAGTATTTTGCTTGATAACACCACACGCGTCATCGTACAGGGTATCACCGGGCGCGAGGGACAATATCACACACGCAACATGAAGGAGGCTGGTACCAGGCTGGTTGGTGGCGTTACGCCCGGTAAGGGCGGTACGATGGTGGAAGACTTACCGGTCTTCGACACGGTTGCTGAGGCGAAGGCTGCCACGGGCGCTAATGCTTCCTGTATCTTTGTTCCTGGCCCTGGGGCTGCCGATGCGATTATGGAAGCTGCCAGCGCGGGCATTGGTCTGATCGTGTGCATCAGCGAATGGATTCCTGTCATCGATATGACACGGGCCATGCTTGTTGTGCGCGAACATGGTTCACTGCTGATTGGCCCAAACTGCCCTGGCCTGTGCACGCCGGGATATGGCAAGATCGGCATCATCCCCTACCAGATCTTCAAACCTGGTCCGGTGGGCTTCATCTCACGTTCCGGCACGCTCACCTATGAAGTTGTCGCCCTGCTTACTGAGGCCGGTCTCGGCCAGTCCACGTGCATTGGTATCGGCGGCGATCCCATTATCGGCTCAACCTTCATAGATCACTTGAAACTCTTCGAGGCTGACCCCCAGACCAAAGCGGTGGTGATGTGCGGTGAGATCGGTGGCAGCGACGAGGAGGATGCTGCCGAGTATATCAAAACAATGAGTAAGCCGGTCGTGGCCTTTATTTCAGGACGTACTGCACCGCCTGGAAAGCGTATGGGCCACGCGGGAGCAATCATCTCCGGCAACACGGGCACAGCGCAAGGGAAGGTGGCAGCTTTACAGGCGGCAAGGGCGCCTGTGGCTGATACCATTTTTGATATTCCCGGTTTGGTGAAAGAGGCGCTGGCAAAAGAGGGATAATATCATGACCACCGCATTGATATATGATCCGATTTTTCTGGAACATCTGATGCCGAAGAATCATCCGGAGAGGCCACAGCGCCTGGAAATGGCGATGAAGGTCCTGGAAGCGCTGCACTGGTTGGAGCGCGATGGCCTGGTGCAGATGACACCGCGCGCCGCCAGTGAGGATGAGTTGGCAGCGGTACACGATCGCGCATACATTCAGGAGGTAAAGGCGGCGGCGGACAAGGTGGCCCAGGAAATGGCAAGCGGTGGTCGTGAAACACGCTTTTTCGCGCCCGACGCTTACATCTCTGCACAATCATATAACGCGGCCGTTAAGGCTGCCGGCGCCCCTCTTACCGCTATCGACGCGATCATGAAAGGCGAGGTTGACAACGCCTATTGCCTGGTGCGTCCCCCTGGTCATCATGCCTTGCCGGACGATGCGATGGGCTTCTGTCTCTTCAATAACGTGGCCGTTGCTGCTCGCTATGCCATTGATCACTATGGCCTTGAGCGTGTCATGATTATCGATTATGACGTGCATCATGGCAACGCTACACAAGAGATTTTCTATGAGGACCCACAGGTATTGTACTTCTCGATCCACCAGGCTCCCTTCTATCCAGGCACGGGTCTGTCGGATGAACGGGGTGAAGGAGCAGGATTGGGGACAACGATCAATGTACCGTTGCCCGCAACAACCGGTTTTGAGACGTATGAACCCGTCTTTCGCCAGGTGATGGCCCCCGCAGCCGAGCGTTTTAACCCGCAACTGATTCTGGTTTCGGCTGGCTTTGATGCTCACTGGAAAGATGCCATACCACCGACGAGCATGGGGACGAATATGCGCCTTTCCACAGCAGGTTTTGCCAGGCTGAACGGCATCATCATTGACCTGGCCCAGTACCTATGTAACGGGCGGTTGGTCATGGTCCAGGAGGGTGGTTATAACCTGGAAGCAAACGCAGCCTGTGTGGCGACTTGCATCAATTTGCTGCTTGGTGACGATGCTGCGGTGGATAGTTTCGGTCCGCCTCCCGATACTGCATTTCGCATTAACACTGATGTGCTGATTGCGGAGTTGCGGCGCATTCACCGGTTGACAGGCTATCGTATGCGTGCTTCGAAGATCTCTGGGCCCAAACCCGACATCGAACGGCTGCGACGTGAGATCAAAGGCCCGGATGCGTAGACGTCGTAGTATGGTAGGGGCAAGGGCGGATGAGTGGTGCGGGGTGGGCCCTTGCGGTTGCCCTGGGAGGATGCATGCCACGAAGTTCTGAGCGAGTGCGCACACTGGGCAGTGACGACCTACCACTGGTGGAGCGTCTACTGCGCACCTCTGAATATATCTACCAGCGCTTTACCCTGGAAGAGCTTCCGGCACTGCTCAAACACTATCCAACTGTCGGTCTGTTCAGCGGAGATTTGCTGTTGAGTTTTCTGCTTTCACAAACGGTGAACGCTCCCTCTGCGTGGATAGGTGGCTTCGGCGTGAGCTGGACAGAGAGCCGTGCGTATGTCAAAATGATCCGTACCCTGCTCGAATACCTGGCACCACTCTTAATCGCACGGCGTGTGCGCTACCTCCACTATTCTGGTACCGATATAGAGCAAGATTGGTTGCGCGACGTTCTGTTACCTTTAGGTTTTTCACCCTATCGCCTGCTCTACGCCTACGATAAATTCGATTATACCGTTCCAACCCAGGGGAACCCGTCGGTCATCGTCCGTCCTGTCGAGGAACGCGATATTCCTGCTCTGCTCACTATCGAGCAGGCCTGCTTCGAGGATCTCTGGCGCTATGATGTGCTATCGTTTCGCGATATTGCCCAAACACATCCGTATTTCGTGGTAGCGGAATTCCCCGCGATTAACAAGGAGTTCCCCACGATAAATCGGGGGACTACGGGCAGGGTGGTAGGGTACCAGTTCAATGCGCTGGACGGCGAGTTTGGCTACCTGGTGCGTATCGCCGTCCATCCATCGGCTGGTGGCCAGGGCATTGGAGCGCGTTTAATGAGCGAGGCGATACGCTTCTTCAAGGACGCGCGAGTGTCACGTATCATGCTCAACACGCAAGACGACAACACCTATGCACACCGCCTCTACGAGTGGTTTGGCTTCATTCGCATTCAGCAGGTGGGGTTCGTCCTGCGCAAACAACTCTAACCAACCATCACAGCATCCCTTTGAGATGCCACACGTGAAGTGGTTCTTTTCTATTCTTCACATACATCGACTCATGTGTGTCGACTTTCACAAACTGGCGCACTTTAACGAAGGTGGAGTGATTCAGCAGGATATTATTGTCCGAGGCTTTGCCTTGCAGCCGCGATGCCACATTCACGACATCGCCGATAGCCGTGTAGTTCTGCATACGCCCGCGTGAACCAAGATTCCCCACCACAGCCTCGCCCGTATTCACACCGATCCCAAACGAGATCTGCGGGCCCTGAGGACGAGAACTCTGGTAGTCTAAAATCACCATGCGCATCTTCCAGGCTGCATGAACGGCACGCAACGCATGGTCCTCCTGGCGCAAAGGGGCATTGAAAATGGCCATGAGCATATCACCCCAATAGCCGGTCACGGTACCTTCCTCGTCCCAAATTTCTTTGACCATGATCTCAAAGTAGTTGTTGAGCAAGGTCATGACGTCTTTGGAAGGCATACCTTCACTCAAGCCTGTGAAGCCGCGGATATCGGCAGAGATGACCGATATTTCTTTTATTTCACCGCCGAGATTCAAGGCTTTGGGATCCTCAATGAGCTGCTGCACGACGTTGGGATGCACATAACGGCCAAATATGGCGCGAATTTCCTTCGTCTCAGCCTTGGCGCGTTTGATTTCGGTACGGTCATCGATGACCAGCGCCATACCGACGTGGACCCCCTCATCAAGCAGAGAAGAAGGATGCACGTCCAGACTAATCAGGCCACGGCCGGGGACCACGCCTTCGACTGAATGAGCTATAATAGTGCCGTGCTCATGCTGCACTATGACGTCGTCTAGTAGTTCCGCCAGGCCCAGTTGTGGCAAGGCCTGAAACGCTTCCTTGTAATGCCTCCCAACGACCCGGAATGGGTTTAACTCTAAGATATCGCCTGCCGCCCTATTAAAGGTGGTAACAATACCGGCAGAGTCAGTAGCGATCACACCACTTGCTATGGAAGCAAAGATGTTATCCATGTATTGCTTATCTTCTTTGACTTTACTGAAGAGGCGAGCATTGTCGATGGTGATGGCAGCCTGGTTGCAGAAGGAGAGCAGCAGTTTCTCGTCTTCTTCGCTGAACAGGTTTGATTTCACACGGCTATCCACATACACGGCACCAATACAGTCACCACGCACGATGAGCGGCGCGCACATGATCGAGCGAATGTCAAAGTCCATCATGCTTTTCGTAGGATCGTAGCTGTTATCAGGACGCACCAGCTTTTTGGTTTTCACTACCCGATCGACGGTACTCCGGCTGATGTTATACTCGAATGCACTCCTGTCTATTGTGCGCGCCAGTTTATCCCGTGCAATAGTGGAGTCCGGCTCCTGCTTACCTGTCTTGGAGTCTACCAGGACAATGAAACCTCGTTCTGCACCGACAACCGTAATCACCTGGTCCATCACCACGCGGAGCACTTCCTTAAGCTCAAGAGTCGAGTTCAGCGCCTGTGCGATTTTGTAGAGGGTTTCTAGCTCGTTACGTTTGCGCTCCAGAGCGTTACTGATATCAAACGAGGAGGGGTTCTCAGGAATCGCCAGGGCACCCGCCAGGGATGGTACCAGGGCTTGTTCCCCCTTGTTGAGTTGGTCTTGCATCGCAAACAATACACGCTTTGCAGCCTCGTTAATACGCCCCAGTTGCAGGTCAGCATTACGACTCACATTCAACGCATCACTCAGCAAACGGACACGCGGGTCACCGGCTTCAGCAGCATAGGTGCCTTCGACGGCTAGCTCTAGCTTATGGGACTGCTCGTGAAGCATACGAGAAATTCCCATGAGCGTTTCGCCGATAAAGCGCAAGTCCTTGCTCGCTCGCAATGTTGGATCAGGTGTTGGTACTAGTTTCCCCAAATCATGATAGCTATTGTCCTGTCGTGTCATCTGTTCTTCTCTTTCGCATTGACTCACTTGTACATTTGTGCTAGAATATATCTGTGGTAGCGGGAGTTCTTCTCGCAATCGTGATGAGGTAAAAACAAGCGTCTGCTTCTCACTCGCAAGCGTCCAGGGATACCTGGATAAGCACATTTAGCGAGCAAAAGAAGAAGTTCCAAGTATCCGTGACAGCCTTTGGCCTAACGGTAGCAGCATCCGCAGTTATGCTTGTACGGCTTGCCGTGCGAACGAAGCGTATGTCATCATTTGTCAGATGTTTTCGATACTGTTACTGTCAATGGTTTGCTCCATACTAGCTTCCAGGGCGACCCTACCATACACGATTGGGCAACGCGACTCGTGTATGGTAGGGGCGGGGCTTGCCCCCGCCCTGGGAGCTGCCCTCGTTCCCCAACAAAGGGCTTTGCCTCCAGTACCCTCACAAGGATAGACGTGCATTCTCATTAATTATAGCATATGAATATTGCATTCGGGTGAAATGTTCACCTCCACCCAAAATCAATCGATTCATACCCCCTGTTCTTCGAGGTATCGGGCAAACGACATTGGCTTGAAGCCGAAATCACGCTCAACAGAGTCCAGGTCGGTTGTGTTATCAAACGAGAAGAGCGTCATCGCTGCACTGGTGAGCGGTGGTTTTGGTAGCACGGCCTCCATGACGGCTGCACCGATGCCCACAAGTGGCATTGGCGCGTACACCTTGATACGTGTCTTGTGCATAGCATGCAGCAAGGCATCGATGATCTGGGTAAACGAGTAATACTCCGGGCCACCAATCGTATATGTCTTGCCTGTGGTGCGCGCCGGGTCTTCCAACACCTTTATCACCACTGTCACGACATCCTCCACGTAGATGGGTTGGAACATGATGTTGCCGCCACCAATGAGCGGGACAACGGGAGCAGTACGGATGAGATCGCTCAATCCCTTGATGAAGGGAGCGTCTTTGCCGAACAGGACCGAGGGTTGGATAATCGTCCAGTCCAATCCGCTCTCTTTGAGCATCTTTTCGGCCAGGTAGCGTCCCTGCATATAGCTCCCCGGTTTATCTGGTTTTGTGCCTAAGCCGCTCATCTCGATGATCCGTTTGACGCCTGCGTCCTGGGCTGCTTTAATGACATTCGCCGTTCCCTGGACGTTGGTTTCTTGATAGTGGTTGCCGACAGATTGCTTGCGATCGGCGGTCAGAAAAGCTGCATGCACGACGGTATCTACCCCTTGCATAGCGACCCCTAGTGAAGCAGGTTGGGTGGTATTTCCCCGTACGAACTCAACTTTGTCAGCAGGTAAGATGGTTGCTACCCGTTGCGTACGGCGCACCAGGCAACGTGGCCGCTGCCCTTGCGCAGCCAGTCGAGATACCAGGTGTCGTCCGATATAGCCCGTTGCGCCAGTAATCAGTATCATAATGTCTTCCTTTCATTAAACAATTACCCGTAGGGCGGGAGTCTGTCAGGGGTAGGTTTTTTGGAGCGTGCCCATCGAGTCCGTAGGGGCGAGCGGGGTGTGGGGCGGATGGGAGGGCCTTTATGGTCGCCCGCCGTCCCTTTCTGCGCCCTGTCATCAACCATACCGGGCTACGCGGGCGACCATACGCGAAGCGCTTGCGCCCGACATGCCGGGGGCATGTCAGCAAGGCCCTCCCAACCTCCCATCACCACCCTCGCCCCTACGGATCAGGGCCCTTCGCAGGCGGCTCCCCCCAAAAAACCTACCCGTGAAAGAGGGCGGGAGTGGTGTTGTGTTGGGAAGGTACACAGTCCTCTCAGGGGCAGGTTTTTCGGAAGGAGGTCATCGTGTCCGGAAAGACGGAGCAATGTTGGGTGGGGAGGGATTACCTGCCCCCCAGACAGGGTGCCCTTGTGGAACGACACTTGTCTCCATTGTCTCCGCGCTCAAAAAACCTACCCGTAAAAGGCACACGATCCCCCAGACTGCGTCCCTTGTGGCCGTGCTGGCCTGTTTCCTCCTCATGGACGTAGACCCTGCATTATAAGTATAGATCAATTTCCCGTTACCAAACCAGAAAGCGAGAGCATGAAAATGGAGGTGAGTCTACTCATGATCTGATGATTTGGGACTTCTAGGACATGGGTTGTGATGTTTTGGCGAGATAGGGAGAGGCGTTACGCGTCGTCCTTTGGAAGACTGGGGTCGCGGAGCAGATACTGAGTGCCCCATTCAACTATCTGCGCTATGATCGGCAGCATGCTGTAGCCCACTGGAGTCAAGGTGTACTCTACTTTTGGAGGACCGACCTGGTATTCGGTGCGTTCGATGAGACCAAGGGCGGCCAGGGCTTTTAGTTCGCGACTGAGCACGCGGGGCGCAATTTCCGGGCTGCCGCTGGCGTCGCGTAAGAGTCCTTTCTTAATTTTCCCATAGCGGCGGGGTCCATTCTGAAGATCCCAGATGATCCGCAGTTTATACTTCCCACTAATAATCTGCTGAAACCCGTCGACGGGACACTCAAATCGCTTCAGCGCTGATATATCCTGATGTGCTACGCTCATCTCATTTCTCCTCTATATTCTCTGGTCGAGACAGGGCACCTATGTGTCCATAGTATCATTTTTGTCCCTACTTGCCAAGTTGTATATACGCGCGTATCATACAGCGCGTGACAGCAGAGCTCATGACCAGGCCTTTGGTGCCCTACAAAGTGAAGGCTGAGTGATGGCGTCACGTTTGTCTGAGACCTCGTTGGCGAATTGGATGGTGTAGGCCCCACCCTACCCCGCGGGCGCGATAATGAGGTTTAACAAATTGATCTGGCCATGAGGTGGATTCCCCGGGGGCCGATAAATCGGCGGTGGGCACGATAAATCGGCCCCTACAAGCGTGTGGTCCCCGTTCACGGTGGCCGGGTTATTTCGTTTAGTCTGTGGCGTTCCAGACGTTTCACCCCGGTAGAGCAGAGCGCTTTGAAGAGCAACCGGTGGCGACCCCGTTGAACACAAAACAGGAGAGGTGAGACATGGAGACACAACTTTATCAAGACCGGTTTGGGGCCATATTATACGATGACGCCAGAAAAATTCTCGAACTGCGCTGGTTCACGGAGACCGAGTCCATGACTGACGATGACTACATGGGGTGGTTGGCGCGCTATGCCGCCTCAGCGGAGCAGCACCACGTTCCGTTCGCACTGATCGATACGCGAGCGTTTAAGCATCATCCCGGCGCGCATACGGGGCCATGGAGAGAGGAGCATATTATTCCGCAATACAACCGGGCTGGCGTGAAGAAATTCGCGTTTCTTCTGCCAACAGGAACGGCGCCGAAGGCCGAGCCTGCGCCAGAAGGTTCAGCCCAGTTCCCGACGGGATACTTCGACTCACGCGAGCAGATCGACCGCTGGTTTACGTCGTAGGCCCAGATGGCATGTGAGAGTTATCGAGTACAATCGTACTGACGCAAACGAGCGCAAGTAATGAAAGGAAGAGAAAAGCACGATGTTCATCCTCTTCATCAATCCTACGAAGTCATCTCAAGAACTCGAGCCAGTGTTTCCTGCCCATAGCGAGTTTTTGAATACCTACTGTAAGGCAGGCAAATTCATCCTGACAGGCGGGCTGACTGCCAGACCGGCCGGTATGGTGCTGGCGAATGTCAACAATGGAGATGAGTTGAAAGCGATACTTGCCGAAGACCCGTTTGTCCGTGAGCAGGTGGCGGAATATGAGGTGATCGAGTTCAAGCCTTCAAGATATCACCAGAGCCTGGCTTCTTTGATTGCCCCTTCTGCTTAGAAGGTACAGTTTGATTTAGCTGATGTAGTAATCCAAAGTTTAGTGACCAGGAAGCAGTTTAAATACAGTTTCCTGGCCACTACGCTTGTATACAAACAATGAAGTTGTCCTCTGAATAAACTTGCTCGAAATTCGTAACCCAAAAGTGCAGGCCCTCATCGTTTTGAGAGTGATTAACCGGAGTTGATAGAAGAGTGGGCCATCGAATCAAGTGCCATATGCTACGTAGCTGATTTCACTCAAAACGTACAAGAAGGCAAACAGGCTACTAGATTGGGTAGGCTACTCGTACGAAGGGAGTTCACCACCATGTTCACCACCATGTCGACAACCAATCAGATTGAAGCCATCGGGACACTTTTCACTGGTATTGCTGTACTCATTGCCGTCTTCACTTTCATTAACGCTCTTCAAAAATACCGACGTGACCAGCTTCAGCAACGAGCAGCTCAAACACGGGAAGACTTGCAGGCAATCATCGGAAACTGCAACCTCTTTTTGCATCCATTGAACCAGAACCATCCCTATCCCATCCTTCATACGGCAACAGCCATCACCAAGGAGTTCTGCTCGCGCATGGGGACATCCCCACGGCGGGAAGATGTGCTGGCATTGTTCAGTAACAAAAAACTCTTGCTCTCTATCTGTGTTGAGGGGTGGATCTCTTCCTCTCAGATCCTCCACATGATGGACATCGTGGAGAAAGTGGAGCATAAAGCCTCCTCACACAACCTGCAGGGGAAGTTGGTGCTCATCCGTGAGGCATCTTTTCTGCTGGCGGGCTTGGTCGCGGAGGTCTGTTCGCCAGAAACATTCTACACGATATTGTGTCAATTGGAACCCCATAGCAGCAGAGAAGACGAGGTCGAGGATATCCTCAATACCATCAACGTCGAACTGCTACACAGTATCTGCAAGATATTCAACGACAAATACAAAGATAAAATCGAGCGGAGCCTTTACTTTATCCAGACAGCAGCCAATATGTTTATTGGCCTGGAAGATCGACAACTAAGACATCTCGCAGAGATACAAGAGGTGCATGCAGGCCATTCCACAGGAACTAACCTGAATAAAATGATCGAAGACCCAATTGTCAAGATCAAAAAAGAAGGCTCGCCGCTCAGCCACTACAAAAAAGTAAAGAAGTTTCTGGATGGTCTTAAACAGGATATAGGTGATCCGGATTACCAGAAGTTATGTGAGCTCATTGAGCCACTTAAAGGTATGTGTGAACAATATGAAAGACTTTTCACTAACACACTGGAAGAGCATGCTATGGTGAACGTTGGATAAACCTCTTCAAGAAAAGAGGGGAATACCGCTAACCAAAAAACCTTGCCACTTTCTCTGCTCTATGGTACTAAAGAACTCGGCGGCAGCACGCCACCGAGTTCCTTAGAAAGACTGAATGGTAACCGTTTTCGCCACAACGACCCAGGTAGTGTTCTAGACACTCGCCAAAGTCGACTGCTCAATCCCTTGTCGAAGGTGCTGGACGAACCAATCGCGAGCCGCTCCGCTTGACATCTCGAATCCAGGTTCAACGTAGGCCCCGAAGTGCCAGCCAGGCAGGACGACGAGTTTCTTTGGTTCCCTGGCCTGGTTGTAGGCCGCGAAGGCCTCGTCTGCAACCGCCAGGTGATCCCCTGCCGCAATGATCATGAGCAAGGGAGTGGGGCTGACCCGCTCAATGTAGGTCCCCGGCTCATACTCCATCAACATCTCCACGGTACGTACCGTGACCTCATTCTTCCATGCCGGCGCCCTGGTTTTGGCTGTCTCGGTGAACCATTGGTAGGAATCGGCTGTCGGTAGAGCTGACTGGGCGGTAGGATCAGCGCTGACAACTGGAATCATCGCGGGTGGATTCCCGGCAAAGCGTGATTCCCGATCTTGATCAAATTGGGCACGCGCTCCAGCGATAAAGTCGGCACGTACTAAACGCAGGATGTTGCGGTAGCCGCTGACGAGCGGCACCTGGGAAACAACACACTTGACCCGCCGATCGATGGCTCCTACCACGAGGACGTGACCACCGCTATAGCTCGACCCCCAGATACCAATGCGCTCACGATCTACTTCCGGGCGGGTTCGCGCATAGGTGATGGCATGGCGGTAATCGCGCACCTGCGCCCAGGGATCGATCTCCTGTCGTGGTTCACCATCGCTGGCCCCAAAGTTGCGGTTGTCGAAGACCAGGGCACCCAGACCTGCATTTGCGAAGACCTCGGCAAAGCTGTCGAGGTACATCTCTTTCACCGCCGAGAAGCCGTGAGCCATTACGATGGTCGGAAATGGCCTGTGTCCGGCATCAGGGGTGTACAACCACCCACGTAAGGTGGTCCCTTCAGCATTGAATTCGATGTCTTGACGCATGTTGAGACTCCTTTCAGCCTCTAAATAGATAGTTCAGCTTCTAAATACATAGTGAGAAAAGCGCTACAGGGAGGACGGGCATTGGCTAGGCCTGGTATCCATCGACTCACTCCCCCGTGCAAAGCGAGTAGCTACCATAAGTATGGTATATCATAAAATGTTGGGGGTGTACAGGGTGAGATTTCGCAAACGACGGTTGTATCTTCTCAAGGGAGCAGGCAGTGTTCCCTCCTTGTTGCAATTGAAGGTTTTGAGTGAAAGGGACAACTTCTGTCTGTATTATCCGTTCTAGTGAAGCTCTTTGACTACCTCCCCTCATACCAACTCACGACTTCTGAGACACATGTGGGCTGTCCACGTGTCAGAGAGCCTGTCGTTGACTTTGCTTAGGAATTTCCGTGTTGGTTGGGAGGCGGCGAAACAACTGCCACGATCCCTGGTAAAAGAGTGGCGCCGAGGATAATCGCTCCGCCCAGGAGCGTTGAAGCTGTTGGAATAGCCCCAAGGAGTATAATTCCGAACACAATGCCCCACACGGGTTCGAGGCTTGCCAACAGGCTCGCAGACTGTGCGGTAATCGCACGCATACTGGCAATAAAGAGGGTGTGAGCGAGTGCGGTGCAGGCCCCCCCAAGCATGAGCAAAATGAGGAGTTCACGAGGCGTCCAGAAGGCACCTGTTGCTGTCAAGAAGAAGATTGGCAAGAGAACGATTGCCGCAATCCCGTCCTGATACAGACTTATCATCTGGCTAGAATAGGTCCGCCCAAGCCAGCGATTCGTGACGGAAAGCAGCGCGAATGTGGCTCCTGAAAGCACGCCCCACACAACTCCAAGTGTTGTGTTATTCTGCAACGTAAACGAGGGAACCAACAGATAGATTCCTACTAAGATGAGGAAGGCCGCCACGATCTGTATTCGATTGGGATGTTGATGCAGTAGGAGGGGTTCCAATGCGGCAGTAAAAAGTGGGAAGCTGGAGAAGGCGAGCAGTCCAATGGCAACATTCGAGACATTGATGGCTTGAAAGAAGGCCGTCCAGTGCAACGCGAGCAACACTCCCTGCCCCAACAGCAAGAAGCCATCACGGGATCGCTTCGGACGCAAGGGAATGTGCTGGAACCAGCAGGCTGCCAGAAGCACCAGGCCGGCAAAGAAAGCACGTCCAAAAACAATAAGCGGTGCAGGCAGGGCACTCAGTTTGCCCAGAACCCCAGCAAGGCCAAAAAGAGAACGGCAACATTGGCAAACACTAATCCTCGCAGTGGTTTCGGTTGTTTGGGCACACAGGTCTCCTCTCCCTCTGTCATGGGCGCTAATCTTCGGTGTGTTCTCGACTTTCTGCACTCGCGTTTGGGATCGGGTTCCTCCGACACGATGAGGTTTGATGATATCTAAATATACCCAGGTTCACGGCTTTTTTCAAGGTTTTCCGCCACGTGGACAGCCCATACGTGTCTCAGAAGTCGTGAGTTGGAAGGAATAATGGACTGCCATCTCGAATGGTGCGTAAAATGGCACTTCTTGTGCAAAGCCTGTTCAGCAAAAAGTGCCAGGGCCATACATTTGCCGCTTTCTCATCTTTGAGGCGAAACGGTACATCTTTGGCTCTTACATAGCATTGGCTCTTGACCCCCAGCTATTTTTCGGTGAAGATTACTCATATCGGGTCCTGGCATCATAGCTGGAGGCAGACGTATGGTTCACGAATGGCGACGCGGAGAGTATTCCATCAGCACAGACAAGGGTCGGCTAGATGTTGCGGTGATTCATGGCTTCCTGACGATGTCGTATTGGGCGGCTGGTGTCCCCATGGATGTTGTCAAGCGATCGATAGAGCATTCCCTGGCATTTGGGGTGTTTAAGGGAGATCAGCAGGTTGGCTTTGCCCGCATTATCACGGACTACTCGACATTTGCTTATCTGGGCGACGTTTTCATCCTGGAGCCATTTCGTGGTCGCGGGTTAAGCAAATGGCTGATGGAGGTGATTGTGGGTCATCCCGAACTGCAAGGGTTGCGCAGATGGATGCTGCTCACGCGTGATGCTCATGGGCTCTATCGCCAAGTCGGGTTTACCGAGCCGAGTCATCCCGAGCGCTCTATGGAGATGCATTTCCCGGATGTTTACAAGGGGGTGATATCCTGATTCCCAATATCAAATTGGGACCTCAGTTCCTGTTGTCGATGAGCTGGTGGCAGAATATGAGGTGATAGGGTGTCAAGTACCCGGGGAGACCAATGGGAGAACCAAGCGCTGTTCGAGTAGAGCGGCAAAGCGCTGCCCGCGATGAGCGAATTCAAACTATAACTAATGGGAGGATACATTACCAAACAAATGGGACAAGTCTATATTTTACCTTCTTCTTATAATCTTCGTACCCCTCCAATTCATTGACCAGCATTTTTTCTTCACCAATGATCCTGCCCACTAAAACTATAATGGCAATGAAACCAATGATGAAGCCATACAGTGAACCCAGCAGCAGAGGCGCCCCGAGGACCATGAACAGACAGCCAAGATACAATGGATGTCTCACAAAGCCATACACCCCTGTGGAAATGACATGCTGTTTGCGATCAGTCTGTATTCTGACCAATGTTGAAAGAAAGGTATTTTCAACAGTTGCTTGATAGATGAGATATAAAGCTGGTAATAAAGCCACCCCTCCCAAAACCTTTAACCACACCGGAAACAACGGTGACCATTCGAACCTTTTTGCATCTAAGGGCATGATAATAAACCAGACAAGGGCCATGAAATAAATTCCGATTACAAGATACTTATCCCACTGCTTTTGGTTGTCAGAGCCGGGCGCTTTAGATCTCTCCGCCAGCAGCGCGGGATCCTTCCAGTACAAATACATCATATTTGATAGGACCATCGCATCAAACCACAGGCTGAAAATCCACCCTTCCAGCCAAAGCCAATTCCCGGACAAAAACAGAATGACTGCGGGAAAGATGAGAATGGTAATGAGAGAACTGAAGATAAATCGGCCTACTGTCATTGTATTGTTTGCCTTTTCCATCGTGCAATACTCCTTTGATCATCCATATTTATTCCGATGCAGGTTCCGGCTCTAATGCAACAAACCACTCTTTGAAAGCATCCGGTTCGAAGATGTTGAGGGAACCCGAAGGAGCCCCGACAATCCGTTCGATCGTATCGACATAGGCGTCCAGAGTGATTTCCGCTTTTTGAAAGGTAGCTTGGTCTGGTCTAGGGGAGAGCAACAGCCAGATGATGGTATCCGCGAGGCTCAGAGCGACACCCGCGACGATGACGGCAACTTGCTCTGGGAAACGCGTCGTGAAAACCTTTTCCTCTATGCCCTGGCGGATAATTGGCTCAAGGAGGTGTGCAGTGGACTGAAGCGACTCCGAGGTCATTTTTTGGCGGATGAAAGCGTTCTCATCTGTATACCACATGCGTAAGAGGCTGATTATTAACGTCTTTTGATTGGTTTTCCAACGGGCGGATGCCTCAAAGTAGCGGCGGAATTTTTGGAGGGCGGGCAGATGCGGATCCTGCACGATGGGAAGAAGGGTTTGCTCCGCCTCCTTCCCCATGCGGTCGACCAGGGCGTCGAGCAGGGCTTGTTTCGAATCAAAGTAGTGATAAAAAGCTCCCCTGGAGATGTGGAGCCCGTCCAGGATATCCTGGATAGTCATCTGTTCGTACCCCTTGGAATAAAGCAGGCTCAACGCGATGTCGAGGATTTCGTTGCGTTTTGCGTGATATGCTTCTTCTTTGACAATACGTGCCATATCTTCTCCCTAAAATAAATAAACCGTTCGACGGTCTATTTATCAAACAAAAGTATACCACTGGAATTGCAGGTTGTCAAGCTCTCGAACGAAGAATATCAGGGCAGAATCAGGATCCAGGCAGCCTTTGCAAGAGATAGTTTTTCCCTTCCCAATGGACATTCCCGGCCCCCTTGGGATCGTACCAGATGAACGTAAATTCATCCACCTCAGGATCCAGTACATACGCTTCCCAAACGCCCGGCGAGACTTCTTTTAAAGGCACGTCATAGATCCGAATCCATTTCCCATCACGGTTGACCCCTACATGGACTATGCCAGGTCCCTTCACACGAATAAGCACCACCTGGTGGCTTTCGGCTTGCTGAATTGGATGCTCAAAAGTCCAGAGCTGGTAAAGCCGGGTGGGAAGAACTGGAAGATTCAGCTTGTTCGCTACTGCAAGCATCAATGCGGAGCGGAGCGCTTTCACGTGCTGGGCATAGCTTTCGTGTTGTAACACCTCAGTCAGACATTCCAGGTATTGAATCGTGGCTTCATAACCACTCCCTACCACCAGATTTCCCCGGCGTTCAGGATTGAGCAGGAGGGTAACTGCCTTTGCTTCTATCGGTGCTCCGAAGCGTCTATTGAGCGTATCATCAAGATCCAGAAAGACCATTGGGATGCGACTTGCGAGAATCATGGCTTCTACTTTGGTTTTCAGTTGGTTGAGATTTTCTTCAAACATAGGAGGAACCCTTCTGCTGTCTTCGCACAACGGTCATTTCATCCAGTTTCCTGGCTGCTGTTCGCGACCATGGATTGAGACCATCAGGTCTAGTTAGAGACATCAGATAGTGTACAGAAGAAACACAACAAAAACAACAAACGATCAGTCATTATAGACCACGTTCCGCAGTTTCAGCCGGAGGGATGAGAGATTTTCTCGTAGAGCGGCCCTATCGGTACTTTGTTGATTTGGGAACTTCCATGCTCGGAGAGCAAATCAAGAGCATTGGTTCCATTATGACGAGTCCAGTCCTCATGTGCCATCAATGGATGGGATTTTCTGAGTCAACAAACTACCGGTATATCACGGGCCAGGTGGTTGCGCTCTTTGGTGGTGGCAAGCTCTGCCACTTGCTCTGAGTAGGTCCTGAGTTGCTGGTGTGAGTCCTCCAATTCGGCCAGCAACTGTTCTGCGCGGGCACGGCTGGCCTTTTCCTTAACGACAGCGTGGGCTATGGTGATAGCAAAAATGAGCCCGATGGTAAAGACGGCAAAATAATGCAGTTCATAGGAGTTGTTCAACCAATCGGGAGAATTCAACCAGTGTTGGATAGCATAAGCAACCCAGGCAAAGGCCGCCAAACAATAAGCGACAATGTTTCCAAAGTATAAATATGCCAGGTACGGCACAATGAGATATAAGGCAGGTGAGAAGTCAAGGTGATCAAGCCATGTCACTACCTCAATTAAAATAATGCGCGTAAGTAACAGGTAAACAGCCACTCTGGTGGGTGTCTCCTCTCCGTAGAGCCAGTACTCCAAGCGATCCACAGAGAGCAGGGCTATGATGGTGCAGAGCATGAGAATCACTTCCCACCACTCAATAGGATACCCATGCCCGTGTACAAGATTGTAGAAGAAGGGTACCAGGACAGCAAGATAAAGCGCGGTTGAAACGAGATCAAATGGCTTTGGTATCAGCCACCATGTCCAGCCTCGTTCTTGGTGAGGCCGCCCTTTGGCAAACGTTTTCATCTGTGTTACTCTATCTTCCTTGCTGATGAAACCCAGTCGTATGCTCACTATTGCCTATTAAGAACAGTGTAGCAGAAAGCAGCACGTATCACAATGTGCCAGAGTTCACATCTCATTAACCAGACGTCATATGACTTGTGGCTATCCCCTTTGTTCCTTCACAAAGCTCATAATCGTACTTCTGGCGGCTAAAAATAGTCCGTACAGCCTACGTCTTTTTCTTCATCTGCTGTTATGCTTGAACCAGGCGCTTCGAAAAGATTTTTATGGAGTTCTTAAAGAAGTGAGGAGGGAAACAAAACAATGGCAACTTCTACATTTACGGCTGAACAACAATCGCTAATCGAAAGTAAAAAAGAACCCTTCATCGGGGGTATTAGATTTGATCGGGTCATGACCGTTTTGATCTGCTGGTTTCTGGGTGGAATTTTCCTCGATGCCTGGGCGCACAACCATGGCCTGGTAGACAAGACCTTTTTCACACCGTGGCATGCCGTTCTTTATTCAGGATACTTCGTCAGTGCGGCGTTTCTCGTCGTGACGGTGTTCATCAATCACCGGCGTGGCTTTCGCTGGCAGCAGGCAATACCAAGCGGCTATGAGCTATCGCTGTTAGGCGCGCCGCTGTTCATGATTGCCGGTGTCGGAGACCTGATCTGGCACATACTCTTTGGGTTCGAGGTTGGTATCGAGCCACTGCTTAGTCCCACGCATCTGGTCCTGGCGTTTAGCGGCTTACTGATCATGAGCGGTCCCTTTCGGGCTGCATGGAGGCGTGCTGACCCTGTGTCGAAGCATGGTTGGGGCCCTTTGCTGCCAGCGATCATCTCGCTGACGGCTATCCTGTCGATATTCACATTCTTTACATCATTTGCCCATCCCTTCGTACAGACCGGCCTGGTGACAGATGCATTTGTCAGCGATGAAGGAAAATCCTGGGGAGCGGCAGCCATTTTACTACAAGCCGGCATACTCATGGGGACCATTTTAGTAGCCTTGCGACGTTGGCGACTGCCGATTGGAACATTGACGCTGGTCTTTACGCTCAACATCGCCTTGATGAGCGTCTTCGGCCATGCAGATCAATACAAATTGATCCCTGTGGCAATGATATCAGGGGTGATTGCTGATCTACTGCTGTGGTGGTTGAAGCCATCGGTAGCACAGCCAGATGCATTGCGTCTCTTCGCGTTTGCCGTGCCCGTAGTCTTCTACCTCAACTACTTTGTATCCATCATGATCCACAACCATGGCATCTCGTGGTCAATCCACCTCTGGCTTGGATCAAGCGTGATGGCAGGTATCGTCGGCCTGGTACTGACCTACCTGCTCGTGCCACCAACCAGACCGGTGGAGCATCAGGAATAGCTAACAAGTCAGGACGCGTCGTCTCATTAGAGTTGGATGCCAACGACACTGTGACACTTACGAAAGGTCAAGACCCGGCTGATATTGGGTCTGCATCCTTGCTGATACTGCTGGCGAATTAAAATATCGAGCTTGGAATCTCGGTATGGAAGTTCCGGATCACGCTCAGTTTTGCAATTCGCCAGCAGTATCCTTGCTGGTGTAAGCGATTCGTACGGGCGTGATTCATCACGCCCTGTGGGCCGCTCGACAAGGCAGGCGGGGCGTGATGAATCACGCCCGTACGAACGATCCTCTGCCATTGTTCGCTCGTTTCACCCCGAAGGATGGAGATCCCTGATATTCTCTTATGCGGCCCAAAAGCCCCGGTCGCAGCCTGTGGAGCATGAAACAATCATCCTGCTCCCCTTCACCCATGCGGTATAATACATGCGATCCTTCCCCCTGCAATACCTTCCCATGGATGAGGCAGAGGGACAAAGTAAGGAAGCACAGCGCACACGACGCATCACCGGATGCTAGACGAGGAGACCATCCATGCCTGAGGCACCGACTGGGACTGTCACCTTCCTCTTTACCGATATCGAGGGCAGCACCACGCGCTGGGAACACCACCCCGACGCCATGCGCACTGCCCTGGCTCGTCACGATGCCCTCTTGCGCAAGGTCATTACCGCTCATGGCGGCTTTGTCTTCAAGATGGTCGGCGACGCGGTCTATGCAGCCTTTCCGGTGGCTGCTGATGCCGTGTCCGCCGCACTTTCCGCCCAGCGAGCGGTGACAGCAGAGGAGTGGGGCGTGATGGGTCCCCTGCGGGTGCGCATGGCGTTGCACACCGGAGCCGCCCAGAGCCGCGATGACGACTACTTCGGCCTGACGCTCAACCGAGTAGCCCGCGTGCTCTCGACTGGCTGCGGCGGGCAGATCTTACTCTCAGTCGCCACTGTTGAGTTGGTCCGCTCATTGCTCCTTAAAAGATAACCTCTTACAGCGTCTAAATAGTAGTTGTTCTGTTTTCATTTTGGAGAAAGAGCAAAGATTCATAAATCGACTACTTTCCTCAAAAGCTCTCCCTGTGTGGGTGCTTCTCGCCTTTTTCGTTGTTCTCCTGCCACTCGTTGTTTTTCTGGTAAAACATGGTCAAAGCGCTTATGGCAGTGGAACTCAACCTGCGACTTACACACTGAGGAATAGCTCAACACCAAGAAGCAACCCAACTCCTAATTTTGGCGCTTTTGTCGGCACATGGTTTGGTCATGGACGCGTTCTCATCTTCTCGTCAAACGGACGAGCAAAGTATATAGCACGAGCATACCAGTGGTGTGGTCCCGGTGTGTCGCCACCTTGTGACTCATTCCAGAATAACAATATTATTAGTGGCATTCATGAAGAGATGCTTTTCACCACTGTTGCCGGTAAAACGGCATATGGGACCATCACCGCAAGTACCGCTGGCAAGCCAGGACGCGCCGTCTCATTAGCACTGGATGCACACGACACTGCGACACTTACGAATGGCGAAAACCCGGCTGATATTCTCTTATGCGGCCCAAATGCTCCGGTCGCAGCCTGTGGAGCATGAGACAATCAGCCTGCTCCCCTTCCTCTCTCCTCATCGATGCATCTGTACGCGACACCGAAGAGTTGCGCTCCCTTGGCTTGCCGATCTGGACACGCTGGATACGCGTGCGAGGAGCCACCAAAACCAAAGTAGGCACCATCAACGAACCCGTCGTCATGGGCGGGGCAACCATCGCACCGGCTGACATCGTCCTCCTCGACGCCGATCCTCACTTCCGAGACTGGTTCCTTCGTAAAAAAGCTCATCCTGATCAGTAGCGGTATCAAGGAGTCACCCACGATAAATCGGGGAGCTACAGAGTTCTCGGTAGAGATATCTGGCGTTGTCTTTGTAATACGTGAAGAGCAGCACTTTCTGGCCCTTGAGTTCGCCTGCCAGAAGTTCCTTGAGGCGGGAAAGCTTGGCGTCCCGGTCGGGTGTGATGGAAGCGATATCGTGCCAGATTTCACGCAAGGCTTCGGCATCGCGGCGCAAATCGTTGTGCAGTCGCTTGAGGTCGTAGAGTGAGGCGTCGAGGGTTGGCAATGTCTCAATGAACTGGCGCGCCTCTCGGTTCTCATCGAGCTGATCGGAGAGCGAGGAAGGGGTGGCATCGTCCTCCTCGTCCTCGCGAGCGATGAAGCGCATAGCCTTCTGGAAGTTGGCGCTGTTAAGAATTTTGCCATGGCGAAGTAGCTGCGGTCTCCACCGGTGACGAGGTTGACCTGGTGATAGGCGTAATCCTCAAGCAGCTTTTTGCCGATCCAGGTTTTGCCGAGTTGCGGCTATCGACGTGTCAAAGAAGTACCAGCGTAGTTGGTGCTGGCCGTTCATTGACATGAGATACCATTACAAGTATACTTCGGGTGTATCAATGGTTCCACATTGGGGATATCATAGCTAACATCAAGGTTTAGGTCCTCCATATTTGGGCAGGTTCGTGAACGCGAGGCTCTGATGCAGACACCAAGGCATTATTCAGAAGCACCTATTAAAGAAGCAATTATAGACCTCAGAGTTGTTCTGCCAGAAGGGTTTTCTGTATTTAAGGAGATTCACGCATGTCAGATCCCGAAATCAGCAAGGGCGAGGAACAGCAAGCAGCATACAGCAGCGAAGATGCCATTCATACCGATCACCCTGAATCAGAAAAGTCAAAGAACCCTATCGGCAAATACTCCGCCAATTTGCTGGAGCGCGGCAACTCCGTCATCTACGCTATCGTCGGCATCAGTTTCTTTCTGGGCGGTTTTATCGCGTTAGGCTACTGCTTCTGGCATTTCAGTGACACTGTGTTCATCCCAACATTGACCCCGTCCACCTTTGCTGTCGCAATCATCCAGCTCGTCTCGGATCTTCTTCTTGTCCTCATTATTATGGAGGTACTTGGGACGGTTACCCACTATCTAAAAGGGCATGCCACTTCACTACGCCCCTTCCTATTTATTGGCATCGTTTCAGCCACTCGAGGTATCTTGTCAATTGGCGCCAGACTTTCTGTTGAAAATACTCCTAACCCGCAAGCCTTCAATCAAGCCATGATCGAGTTGGGCGTCAATAGCGCGGTGATCCTCGCGCTCGGTATCACGCTCAAGCTGCTGGGGAAAATGGTGGACAATTAAGCGTGATACCCACATTCTGCAGTTTCAACCGGAGGGATTATAGATTTTTTCATAAACGCGTCTATTCCTTTTCGGCCATCCTTATCCGGCAATACCCTGACCGTAGCCACTAACCAATCCAAAAACTCCTTCTGCGCCTCCCACTTCTCCTTGTTCAGTCGCATCATCTCCTCTGCCAGGAATGCCGGCAGGTCATGCATCACATCCGATTCCTCCGGTTGTTTGAATAGGTGATGCTCTACAAGGCCGGTGACGCAAGATTGATCGTTCTTGCTGAGACAGTATTCGTATGCAGAAAGCAAATCATTGCAGTATGCCGCTGAGTTTCAATTAGTAGAGCTAGACAGCATCATTGGCTAGAGATTATCAAGGTTTGTTACATATCATGCACGATGTGGTATAGTCACAAGGATGGCAGGAGGTAGCAACGCTATGAATAATCTCGATGTAAAGCAATTTGCCCAATACGGCGTGGCCACAGTATATGAAGCGACAGGTCGCTCAGGGCTGATCGATGTGCCACTGATACAGATTGTCCCCGGAAGCAGAGTCGCAGGACCAGCCCGCACAGTCCGCTGCGGACAAGGGGATAACTTGATGGTGCATGCCGTGCTCGACCAGGTGCAGCCCGGTGAGGTCCTGGTGCTAACCATGCCGGAACCAGAACCCATTGCGCTCGTTGGGGAACTGCTGGCAACCCAGGCGCTGGTTCGCCAGGTTGCAGCTCTGCTCATCGATGCATCTGTACGCGATACCGAAGAGTTGCGCTCCCTTGGCTTGCCGATCTGGACACGCTGGATACGCGTGCGAGGAGCTACCAAAACCAAAGTAGGCACCATCAACGAACCTGTCGTCATAGGTGGGGCAACTATCGCGCCGGGTGACATTGTGCTCCTCGACGCCGATGGAGCCGTTGTGGTCGCCGCACAGCAAGCAGGACGCGTTTTAGAAGCCGCACAAGCACGAGAGGCGCATGAAGTGGATATCAGAAGGAAGTTGCAGGCTGGTGCGCTTACGTACGACTTGCATGGTTTGAGGCCGCTGGTGGAAGGAAAGGAACCCGGTTAAAAATACATTTCCTGACTTCCAAGACTGGTTCCTTCGTAAAAAAGCTCATCCTGATCAGTAGCGGTATCTTCGCCCGGGCACTCATCCGCTCATAGCATCCAGTGCAATACCCACCTGGGCAGTTCCATCGGGGACCTTGTCCGAAGAAGCAAGAACTCAGTGCCACAGGAAATCAAAGCAGATGAGCTTTAAGTTCTCGCGACGCACAGGCGTTTTACTTGCACTAGCGATGCTGGCCGGTCTCTCTCTTTCCAGGCTTATTCTCTGTATGGCGGCCAACAGTTCTTCAACCTGGGCATTGGAAGTGAAGGTCTCGTAGGCTTTGCGTAACGTTTTGACATAGACACCAGGCAGAGGTATATTCAACTGCTGGATGGCAGCGATCACTTCTTTGCGGCTGACGGCAGGGCTGTTGCTATAGCCGTGCAGGACGGTCGCGATCTTCTGCTGAATAGGGTCAAGTTGCTTGGGAGCCTCTTCTACCGCGACCTGTTCGACAGAGGACTGCACGATGGATTCGATTACCTTTTCCTGTAACGCGAAGATATCCACCTCTCCATCAACAGGCACGAGGCGCGGCGTATCAGGCTGGCACTGGATGAGGCTTGTGATCACATAGCGGTTATCGTCGATGCGCCCGCCGCGCCAGTCCTCGGACAGGTCGATGTAGCGCCAGAAGTGCTGGCGGGAAGAGCGACCGTTAGCCGACGAGCTTGCCCCACTGGCTGGAGCAGTAAAGTAGAAGAAGACGCCTTTTATCCCCTCACGAGCGAGACCACTATGAATGCCGTCGGGAAGTTCTTCCAGCATGTTGCGCATGCCAGCGTCGAGCAGGTTTTTCAGATTTTGCAGCAGGAACTCGCTGCTCACCAGTTCGGCAAACTGCTCCTGCTCCTCTACGACTTTGCCATCTTCTTCCTCGATGCGGCGCAGCGTATTGAAATTCTGCGGGTGCACGACTTCGCCCAGGATGCTTGTATCCAGGAAACCGCTCTGGTCGATACTGGCGATCTTCTTTGAGAGACTCTCGACCAGGCCAAGCAATTTTTCCAGACCTTCGTCCGGGAACATGTTGTGGACCCACAGGGTATCATAGGAGGTGCCGATGCGGTCAATACGTCCGGCGCGCTGCACCATGCGAGTCGGGTTCCAGTGCAAATCGTAGTTGACGAGGATGCCGCAATCTTGCAGGTTCTGCCCCTCGGAGAGCACGTCGGTCGAGATAAGGATATCGATTTCTCGGTCCGTACCCGCTATTTCCGGCTTGTGATTGGCATGCGGGGCAAATTCAGCCACCAGGCGGGTACGTTCGCGCGCGTCGGCTCCGCTGTCCATGCGACGAATGTGCGGCTCACTCCCGCGAAGTATCTGTACGCGCTCCACTGCGTTGCGCTGAGGGGAGCTACAGAGTTCGCGATAGAGATATCTGGCGGTGTCTTTGTAATACGTGAAGAGCAGCACTTTCTGACCCTTGAGTTCGCCTGCCAGGAGTTCCTTGAGACGGGAAAGCTTGGCGTCCCGGTCAGGTGTGATGGAAGCGATATCGTGCCAGATGCCTCGCGCAGGGCTTCGGCATCGCGTGCGCAGATCGTTGTGCAGTCGCTTGAGGTCGTAGAGTGAGGCGTCGAGGGTTGGCAATGTCTCAATGAACTGGCGCGCCTCTCGGTTCTCATCGAGCTGATCGGAGAGCGAGGAAGGGGTGGCATCGTCCTCCTCATCCTCGCGGGAGAGATAGCGCATGGCCTTCTGGAAGCTGGCACTGTTAAGAATTTTGCCATCCAGGATGTAGCTTTCAAAGGTTTCCAGGAATTGCAGGGCACGGCGCACGCTGATACGGAAGGCCTCGACGCTGCTCTCAAAACGCTTGAGGTAGCGACTTTTGAAAATGCCGACCAGCGCCTCTTCGCGGCCCTCCTCGAACTGGTCACGCCTGATGCCTTGTTTCTTGTAGGTTTCCAGGCGATAGGGAGCGAGTCGCAGGGTCTCGATGCGATTGACGATCTTATCATAGATGCCGCCATAAGTGGCCTCCAGGTTGTAGCGGATGGTTTTTAGCCTGCGTTCGGGCCAGTGGATGGGCTGGCCTTTGATGGTGGCATTGGGATAGGCTTCTTTAATAAAGGGACGAGCGCGCCGAATGACGATCTCTTCAAGCAGGTTGAACAGGGCGATGCCGCTTTCCTGCTGGTGGTTGGCGCGACGGGCAGCCTGGAAGTATCTGTTCAGATCCCCAATACCCGCAGCGGCGAAGTAGCTGCGGTCTCCACCGGTGACGAGATTGACCTGGTTGTAGAGGTCAAAGACGGTATTGTTGATCGGCGTTGCAGTGAGCAGGATGAGTTTCTTACGTTCGCCGCTGACCTTGCCCCGGCGGTTATTGGTCGCCAGGATGCGCTCCAGGTTTTCGTAGCGCTGGGCGTTGCGATTGCGAAAGTTGTGGCTTTCATCGATAAGGAAAATGTCGGCATCATCCACTTCGCGGATGTCAAACTCATCCCGGCCTAATGCTTCCTGGGTGACTGTGTGGGCAGCAATGGCAGCGCTGTGTAGCTCTGTCTCCCACATCCGCTGCAAGGCAGCGGGGCATATGACGACGGCACGGTAGCGCTGGTGATAGGCGTAATCCTCAAGCAGCTTTTTGCCGATCCAGGTTTTGCCGAGTCCTACGCTATCGGCAATCATGACGCCATCGTAGCGTGCCAGGATTTTGCGTGCCTTTTTGACGGCATCCTCCTGAAACTCGCTCAGGTCGACGACCGAGCGGGTGCTGGCCCCATCGTCTGCCGCGTTATCCAGATCGTCCCTGAAATACTCGAAGATGGCTTTCATATAGACCTGGTAAGGCGTGTACGCTTTGCGCCCGAACTTCGAGGCATCGAGCAGATCGATTAATGCGCCCTTGAAGTCGCGTGCGGCCTCCCACTGTCGCTCGTACCACGTAGATAGTTCATTAATCGCCAGTACACCCGGCACATTGGCGGCAGTAACCCGTTCGAGGTCGCTCAGTTCCGCCAGGCGCTTGCGGTCGCTGCTCTCCAAAAAGCCCTTGACGCGTTCGGGACTGACTTCTGCCGGGGAAAGGTTAGCGCGGTGCGCCAGGTTGAGTTCTTTATTGGTCAGCAGGCCGGGGCGCGTAAAATTGGAGGAGCCAACGATGGCCGCGACGGGATTGAAGCGCTCGAAGCCACCTCCACTATAGAAAAGGTAGCACTTGGCATGCAAGAAACCACCCGTGTAGAGGCGCACCTGCACGTGTTCCTGGCGCAGAAAGGCGATAAGATCTTCGACCAGGCGCAAAGTCTGTTCGTTAAAGTTTTCTCTTGCCAGGTCACGGATGAGCCCTTTGACAGGCCTGGCGCCAGCTTCACGCAATCCAAGGTCGGAACCTGCTTCTGGTTCGTCACCGAGCAGCAGGCGGAAGTTGCCGAGGCCGTTCAGTCCCTCGCGCAGCAGTTGCCATCCCCCAACATTGAAGTAGGCGGTGGCGACGTCGAGCGAGTGGCCTTTATGATCAGCCAGGAGGTTCGTTGAGAGTGTCGGTCATTTTGTGCTGCTGGTTATCGATGACGAAAGGGATGGTCATTATTCAATCCTGCTCATTTCGTGATTGTGATCTGTGTGTGTTGGAGAAAGCGCGCAAATACCGCGCATTTTGCAAGGTAAATTTGGGGGAGTATTGTTTGCTTGCATCCTACATTACCTCAAGATTAACTCGTCCATCATCAGCGCACCTCAATACGTTCGTGAGTAGCGATACCTATCTGCCGCTGATCAAACAATGTAGCGGCAACTTCACCTTGCTTGTATTCCAGGAGGATAAGCATACCTTCATTCTGATTATCCTCCTGAGCAGCTTTCTGGAAACCCTCAATGCAGTCCCAACTATGCGTAGTTGCAAACACTTGCACTCTGATTAGCACAAAGCACATTCTCAAGCTCCACAATACCTGGGCAAGCTCACTGCAATGCACGAGCGATCTCTTCGGCCAAGCTTTCTGAAACCTTCTCGTTGTGTTCTACTCGCGAATGAAAGATGCATGACTGCCCACAGTCAAATTTCACGTGAATGAGCTTGGCAACGTAGTCGTCACGCTTAATAGGCTTTACCTCTTGTTTTGTGATAGTTCCGCGTCCAAGTGCAGGATGTACCACGACACCACCTTCCCTGAGTGCATCCCAAAACATCTCATGCAAACCGATCTCCCAGGCTAATATTCTAAAATAAGCATCTGTTCGCTGGACAGCCTGATTTTCAGCTATGAAATCTTCTCGCTCTCCTGCAGCTATTGAATGAAGCCGTTTAGCCGTTTTCAGAAGATAGTCTCGATCCTGAACTCGTGTGAATAGATGTGTTGGCACTGCCTTCGTTCCATGATATGCACCAAGCAAACTTCCCAGGAACACACCGATAGTATCAGTATCACTTCCCAGCATATTAACAGCGGTAATTAGGGCTGTCTCTGGTTCTTCAAGATATTTGAGGAAGAGGTAAATAGCAACACAGACAGTTGCCAGACCTGAGCCTTTGGTGAGAGGTTCCAGGGCACCTACAAAGGTATAGTAGGACTTGGCATCAGCGTTCATATACTGGTCTATGCTCTTGAGATAGTCTAGAGCTTCCTGGTATGTTTGCTTGAAGGATTGTCGGAATGACTGTCCTCCTTTTTCTTGTTCCCATCTACGAATCCAGCGAGCTATCCGATCATCACCAGCAGTGGCTTTGCCTGTATTATTCATGCCCTCGCAGAGATATTCGACAAGTGATGCGATAGGAAATCCTTGAGATGCTGTAAGAGCATATTTTACCGCTAATGCGAAGAGGATGGCACCAAGAATAGCCCTGGGATGTCCGTGTGTGATAATGGCGTTAAGAAATGAGTCCCTGATGAGGCGTGATTCATGATCGACATTGACCAATGCGATGGGTAAATTCCGCATAGCCGCTCCGTTCGCTCCGGCAGTTTTGTAATCAAGGTCGCGTTGCTTATAGAAGTTGCATTGCCAATCGACATTTTTCCCCACTAGTCTTCTCGCTGCCGTTTTTACCGATTTGCCTCCACCGCGTTCATATTGCAGCCATAAAGGAAGTTCTTCGTAAGCAAAACGCTCCGGCTCAAACTGACCGGTTTCAGCAATGCTACGGGCAACTGCCAGAGCCAGTTGTGTGTCGTCAGAGTACTCGCCCTGTTCGATCCTTTCATCATATCCCCACCATTTGCCACCAACCAATTTTTCCCACGAAACAAAATCTTTCACAGGTAAACGGAAGGGCGGTCTATAACTATTCGTTGGTTTCAGAAACTCGGTAGGCCAGCCGAGAGCATCTCCAACAGTACTGCAAAGCAGCGCACCCTTGAATCTATCAAGAGATGGGACTCCATTGCGCTTGGCTGGCCGCTCAGGTAGCTCGTCAAATAAGTTCATCTGTGTCATGATGATACCTTTCTTCTTTCCAATTACGGGACTACCTCAAAACTACTCGAAGCCCAGCACAAATTGCCAAGGTAGTACTTTACTAAGTAAACCCCTACAGGCATACTATTCAAGGGTATATTGCATACATGTCGATATTCATCGCGCCTGGGAAACTCCCTAATCTCGATTACATCCTCCGCATCACTAGACAGGTACCCATCGCCCTTCATTCCTCTCTTCTCTTTAGTTGGGTATACTAATGTGTGGCTGCATTCTATCATACTACAGAGCTACGTGATAGCTTTTAGGGTAACTCTCATCGGTATCACTTCGATTCCCGATTTCCCGCATAACATATTTGTCCTCCATGCTGCGGCTATCGACGTGTCAAAGAAGCACCGGCGTAGTTGGTACTGGCCGTTCCTTGACATGAGATACCATTGGAATTATACTTGCGATGTAGCAATGGTTCCACTTTGGGGATATCATAGCTAACATCAAGGTTTAGGTCCTCCATATTTGGGCAGGTTCGTGAACGCGAGGCTCTGATGCAGACACTAAGGCATTATTCAAAAGCACCTATTAAAGAAGCAATTATAGACCTCAGAGTTGTTCTGCCAGAAGGGTTTTCTGTTGATAAGCTCGGAGATATTCATCCCCTTATTAATGATTGCTTTCCAAGTAAAGAGCCACTGATTGCCGGTTCATTTATGCTGCAAGCGGCTCCGTCTCTCACAGTTAATGCTAGTCAGCAACATAATGGTTTTATGTTTAGAAGCAAAGACAACTTGAAGGTTTTTCAGGCCACTTTGAGTGGATTTACTTTCAATCGTCTTACTCCATACGAGTCATGGGAAGAATTCCGTGATGACGCTAGGTATTTATGGCAGATATATAAGGATATTTGCAAACCTGTGAGCGTGACGAGGGCAGCCGTAAGGTACATCAATCAGCTTAATATCCCAACAAAAGAATTAGATGATCTTAGGGAATATTTGAGTACAGTACCAGAAGTGGCATCTGCACTGCCTCAAAAGCAACTGAGTTCTTTCTTCATGCAATTACAAATTCCTCAAATAGATTTAGATTGTATGTTGATTATTAACGAAGCTCTAGTTCCACCAACGGCCCCAGAATTTGTTTCTATCATTCTCGATTTTGATTTGTTTCGTGAACAGATTTGGCAAAGTGATGATGAAGATGTGTGGCGTTTCCTAGAGACTCTTCGAGAGCGAAAGAACCAAGTGTTTGAAGCGTCTATTACGGAGAAAACTAGGAGGCTGATTGAATAATGCCACAAATAGCAACGCAACCATGGAATGCTAGTGATGAGCTAATTTCTTACTTCATGATGTCAAAGGGCATCAGTATAACTAGTGAGAACCTTTCTGAGAGCTTTAAAAGCTCGATTAAAGAGTTTTTTGGCAAATCAGAGGTTATGCGCCGTCTGCAACATTCTCATGCGTTTGCTGTGGATACAGGTAGCTTCTTGAGAAAACCTCTAAGTGATACTCTTACTAAAGTACATAGCCTGTTATCATGGGGCGAAAACTGGAATAGTTATCGTACACCTGCACCCGATCCTAATGCTATAGCACACGCCGAAAGCTGGATTGTGAGTTTTTTTGAAACAGTAGAGGATTCGGGTCTGCCTTGGATTAAACCGAGTGTGACACCTAGCCCAGAGGGTGAGGTGGTATTCGAGTGGTGGTATAGGGAAAAAAAGTTAACAATTTATGTCGGCGATCAGAGTGCAGATTACGTGCAGGTTTGGGGAATCGATGTACATGCTAAGATTACCGATGGTGAGATCGAATCTATCGATGACTGTCGTTCGCTTTGGATGTGGTTGACAAGTTGAAGCAATGTCAGAAATTCTTATATCTGATGTAACTGATGACGAAATCTTATACCGTCGCATACTCGATGACTTTTATGAGGTTCAAAACGACGGAACATTCAAATTTAAATCACAAGCTTTTACTGATGTTGAATTTAGGACCTCAGTAGATCGCGCAAAATTATGTGACAATGACCCTAAACGAACTCTGGGCAAGTTCTCAGGGGGTGTTGTGAGTTTGGTAGCCCGTGACGTGCGTGCTATAAATGACATTATACAATATGACAAAAATAAAGATCCCACTCGACGATTTCGTGTTGAAATAGAGCACGTACCAATCTTAAACGACCCTATTGAACCTGATAATCCCGCACATGCTGAAATACATACAATCCCCGAGTGCCCAAACAGCAGAGTCTTCAAAAGGCTTCGCGAAAGGTTAGTATTACTGGCTAATGCCAGACAATGGGAATTAGCACCGCGAGGTCTACTCTAGAAGTTTGTCTGGCACAAGTGCTGTTCCTGGTACAATGATATGGTCATGGATTTCCCATTACTCGCCCAACTGCTGTAATACATGTTGCAATACCTCTTCCACTTCTTGTGGACAGGGTATGTGCTGGGCGATGTAACGGCCCTTTCGCACATCGCTCTTGCTAGGCCCGCTGAAATTGGGATCTTCTAAACACTGCTTGATTTCTAGAATGCACTCAAAATCTTCATCTGGGGACGTATTGGCTGTGTAAACTCCAGCTATCTCAGCATTAGCTTTCAGGGCTTCGAATGAAACATAACTGGGGGTATTCTCTATCAGATGCAATTCTTTCAATGCATTCCAAAGCAAGTAATTTCTGTTTCTATCGGGGGGGAGTGCGTCTCCGTCACAGATAACTACCCATGGTATGTCAAACGCTGTCAGAAAACGTAGATAGAAAGGAAAATTCGATTTTCCGCCTACTGAGTACAGAGCCAGATTACGATCCGCAAATGTTCTTCCTTGGCCCGCAATAGACTTGGGTAACCATTCGATCAGGGCCCCTGTCTCAGTCGCGCCTTCAACCAGAATCACTCCGCTGGCAAAAAGGAGCCCAGCTACGTCACTGGATGTATTCAGCTCTTGTTCGAGCCTTTCGGGCAGCAAGTGAGCCGAGTTCCCTATACTCCTGATGTGCGTTCCTGTGCTGTCCTTTTGCATTCGGCGTACCTTGCGAAAATCATCTGTACGAGTAGGGAGCATATGTGCAGAATGTGTGACAACGATGAATTGGCCAGGAGCATTACGTAGAGTTTCCATAACCTTATGCTGCATGCCAGGATGAAGATTTGACGCAGGTTCGTCGAGCGATATGATTCGTCCCTCACTCTCATCAAGAATGGTGGAGAGCATGAGGGTCTCCCAGATACCTGCTCCATGATAGGCAAGCGGAATTTCGCCCTCCGGGTCTGTCACCCGAATATCGATAGAAAGCGCGGGCTGCTCATTATTCTCATGTCTTGCGTTTATGTCGAAGCTCAAATCCTCTCCTGCCAGTTTTCCAAATGACTTTTGTATTCTCTGAAAACGGGATCGTTCGGCGAAGTTGCCGTTTTTTAGGCGGTAGAGCAGAAGCGGTATTTGTCGCTCATCGTCAAGATCAATGTCGGGTTTCGCTACCTCTTCCCTGCTAAAGGTGGCAATATCTGATACCGGCACTCGCAAGTTATTGGTAAAAACAAAAGCATGTTGGAGCAGAATTTGCAATACGTAGCCAAAAGTAAAGTATCGATTCGACAAGTTTGCCAAGTTGAGATTGCCACTAAGTTCAGCAAAACGCCTAAAAGCAGGCAAATCAAACTGCTGAGCATTTGCTCCACTGAGACTAAGCATTACCCTTTTATCTGCTAAATAACGGATGCTAGCGACAGGATCAAAGTCAATTACTGGAGCCTCCTGCAAAGTCAGCAAATCAGTTACATTCCCAAGTTGACCTGTTTGATTGAAAAAATCAAACAAGATATTCGCCACCAAGTATCCTCCTGAGATATTTTCAGTCGTGTTACCTCCCAGCAAGATGCTATCGATGGGTCTTGTGGTGATTGTTACAGGCGAATTTCCGCATTGAAAGGTATAGCTGAGGGAAAGATTATCGTAGACCTGGCTGCGATGTGATAAGTGGATCTCGCCACGAAAGAGGAATGGCATTACTCCTGGATGTAACGTATCCAGGAGCCAACGAGAAAAAGCAGTAAATCCTTCTGGCTTCACTTCTATATGAGGAGTACTTTGCGAAAAATATGTCCTCAGTTGGTCAGTTTGGCTCAGCGAAGCACAGAGAAAAGCCAATATCAGTTCCTTCTCCCACGGCGTGTTGAATTCAACATCGATGGTCAAATCAATCTCTCGCGGAGTCACACCACGAGTACAGAGCTGATTAAAGGGAACATTTTTCCCCGGGTTAAATATATCTCGGATTGCCTTTAAAGTTCGGAAAACTGTCGTTTTGCCGCAACCATTTGGCCCCACAAGAAAATTCAGATGGTCATCAAGCTCATCTATGCAGCAGTCACGCAACGACATGAAATTATGCGCTTTGATACCATGGAGTATCATGATTCCTTCCCTTCCACAACCCCAATCTCCTCCTCCGTCAACCCATACAACCGGTACACCACCGCATCAATCAACGAATCCGTACTCGCCAGCCTCTCCTTCATCGGCAGCACCCGCTGCAAGCTCTCCTCGTACATCTTCTTAATCCTGTCAACCAGCCCGGTATCGCTCAGGCTCACACCCACGTGGCTCTTGTTCTTGCGCAAAATCTCCAGCAGCTCATCAGTAGCAAGCGCCGCCTCCCCCTTCTGATAATCGCCTGCATAATCGACCAGCTTGCTTTTGCCCACTAACGCATCTATTCCTTTTCTGCCCTCTTTATCAGGCAATACCCTGACCGTAGTCCACCAACCAATCCAAAAACTCCTTCTGTGCATCCCGCTTCTCCTTGTTCAGTCGTATCATCTCCTCAGCCAGAAATGCCAGCAGGTCATGCACCACGTCCGACTCCTCCGGTTCCTTCGACAAGTGATGCTCGACGAAGCCGGTCACACAGGCTTGATCGTCCTTCGATAGGCAGTACTCGTAGATGTCCTAGCTTTTTCTAAATAGTCGTGTTCGTTCGCTGGCTGGTGTGGTGAAGTTGATGCGACGGATAGGGATTTGCGTTACGTATTGATCGAAGAACCGCAAGTAGCTACCCCTAATTGAGGCTGATATGGTTCGAAAAAAGAACTCTACTAGAGAAGAGTTAAGAAGCGGGACTAAATACACTTGACTGACATCTATTGGAAAGAAGTAAGTAGTATTAACGCTATAATTGCCATAAGTATCGAAGGCAAACTGGCAGCTTTTGGCAATATCGGGGTAAATAATTTTTGGCTTCTCAAATTCTGCATGATAGGCAATATTATCTTGAATTTCGTACCATTTATATGGTCCTGGTTTTCTACCCGGCCATTTGCCTTGTGTTCTATCACTCCAGCCTGCTGGTTTTGGCTTCAATTGGGGTTTATACTGTGACAAATGCCCTTCTATAGCCTTGTACCTAGTTATCTCTATACCTCTTCTAGTAAATATTAGATATCGCTCCTCGAAATCAATATTGTAACGTTTCACGTCTTCACCTATCACGAAAGGTTTGATGATCTCAGCACTCTTCAGGTCTTCGGCGATCAGCCTGTCGCGAGTAGTGCGATCAATGACAAAGGCTTCGTTAAAGCCAGTAAGGATGCCTCGTCTGATTGTGCCGTTGACATATCCCCCTAGCGATACACTATTCGCTTTTAGCTTATCCAGGATGCCTTGCTCTGAAGCGACCGCTAGAGACCAGTTGGTGCCGCTGAAGGCGCTTTCCGGCATTTGGCTGGCGGCAGACTGAATGGCCTGGGGGAGGCTGTCAAAGTTCAGTGTTTTAAGCAGGGCATATTCTATGGGTGTACCATTGCGTTGCACCCGGCTGGACAGGAGAATGATCGGGTAGGTTGTGGCGTCACCGAAGACAGGGAGATCGCCAAAATCGATCAGCATTTCGAGTTTGACTTCTGTGGTCAACAATGAGCGCAGAGCTGCGCCGTAGTTGGCTCTCATGAATTTGTTGGCAGTAATCATTCCGAAACGGCCATTAGAGTATAGCATGGTGTGACCACGCTCAATAAAGTAGGTGTACAGGTCAGCGATGCTGTTGAAGACGGCGTACATTTCTTTGAAGGCGGCTTTGTCATCGCCCAGCCCTTCCTGGCGCACGTACGGCGGATTCCCCACAACCGCGTCAAATCCCCCGTTTTCCTTGCGTTTCGACTCGTCGAAGAAGACTTCGGGAAACTCCAGTTCCCAGTGGAAGAAGCGTTTCGTTAGGGCGAGGGTTAACGCGGTTTCGATAGCTCTCTTATCCTCGGGGTTAGATAGATTGTAGTTGCCAGCCACGATTGCGCCGGCATAAAGTCGCGTCTTATGTTTTGCCCCTTTGTTGCCGAAGTACTCGCTGATATAGACATCCAGCAGGCGTTTGAAAGGGGCGAGTGCATCGTAGGCTCCCTTGTAGGCTGCGCGGGATGCGGCGACTTCCTGAGCGGTGACGTCGGAGAGTTCGCCGACTTTGCGCATGAGTTGAGTCGCATCGAGCAGGTAGGTGAACTGGCTGCCCCATAGGTCGCGGCTGAGAGCCTCTTGCACCTCCTGGACGTTGCCGCCGATGAGGGAGTTGCCGCACTTCATGTGGTGATCGAGGAAGGAGAGCGGCGCGCCCAGCGTGAAGCAATCCAACCACAAACTCACTTTCGCCAGTTCGACGGCCATCGGATTGAGATCTACGCCGTAGATGCAGCTTTTGAGGACGCGGCGCTTGAGCAGGTTGAGGTCGGTGAGTTTGCTCATGTCGATGGTGACGCTCTGGCGCTCCATCTCTGCCTGGATTTCGCGGCGGGTCTGGGCCAGTTCGTAGACGACGGGGTTCCAGCGGAAGGCGGTCAGGAAATCGGCCATGCGGTCGGTGATGTAGTCCACCGCCTCGACCAGGAAGTGGCCGCTGCCCATAGCGGGATCGAGCACTTTGAGGTCGAAGAAGGCGTCGTTGAGCGTCTTGTGGAACTTCTTGTAGGTTTCGTGTTCGGCACTGATATCTTCGCGTCTCAACTGCTTTCACTTTGTCGCGCTCGGCGCGCAGGGTTCTTTCGGCTTCGCGGAAGATGGGGCGCAGGGCTTCGAGTTTTTCGTTGAGCACGGGGCCGACGGTGTGCTCGATGATGTATTTCACGATGTAGTCGGGAGTGTAGTAGCTGCCGGTGGCCTTGCGCTCGCGGCGGTCGTTCTCCAGGTAGACTGCACCCTTTGACAGGGTCTTGTCGCGGGCATCCTTGCCGCGGCCCTCTTTGAGGATAGTCAGCTTCTTCTGCTGCGCCTCGGCGTAGGAGACGATTTCTTCGGTCTTTTTGCCTTTGACGACAGCCATCATCTCAGGGGCAATGTGCAGTTTGAATTCAAGCAATCCTTCGTAGATGCTGCCAAGTTGGCGTACACCGAGGCTTTTGTAATCGATGAAGGCGAGGTCCTGGCGTTTCTCGTCGAGGTCGCGGGCCATGCGGTCAAGCCCCAGGGCAAGCTGGCGGTCCGGGATCTTGCAGGTTGCCAGGAAGCGGGCAACTGCAGCTTCTGGTGAGGTATCGGATGGATCAGGCTGCGTGATGAAGAGGCCGCCGTTATAGACAGGAACGTTGAGGTCAGCATCGCCCCTATCCACGGCATGGAAAAGTACCTGTAGGCGGTCATAGAGGGCGGTGCTGAGTTCATTGTAGGCGGTCTTCGAGTAGTGCAGGAGCCTGGTCTTCAATCGGCCCGGCTTTGGCGGCGATCTCGCGTTTGAGCTTTTCCAGACTCTTTTCATAGTAGCCGCGCACTTCACGCACGGGGAGCAGGTCGCGACTCTCGGCATAGAGCAGGAAGAGCAGGCGGTAGAGGAAGGTGAGCGTGCCACTGAAGAATGGTTCGAGCAGGCGGCTGCGTTCCTCGTCGGGTAGGGTATCCAGGCCTGCTGGTAGTTGCCCGGTGCGGCGTGCATAAAGAATGAAACCACGCGCGAAATGGGGGAAAATCTCAAAGAAGACACGTTCTTTGAGGCGCTCGCCTAACTCACGGGCGTAGCGCTCGCTGTCGCTGACCAGGCCGTCGAGAAAGCAGAGTCGCCGTGTTTCGCCGTCGACAGTACGCGCAGTGGGAAGGAAGGCGGCGGCGCGGAAAAAATACCAGAAGTAACGGAAGGCGAGTTCGCGGTGTTCAGGCGGCTGGGCCAGGGTCTCTTCCAGGTCGATTTCGTAGTAATTGGTGGCGCGGCTGTGAGCCTTAGCCGAGTATAAGCGCCAGATTTTGCCATTGGTGACGATGGCCCAGTCGGCTTCGCCACGATCCAGCAGCGAGACGACGACCGCACCAGGGTTCTCATCCGGCGTTTCGCTGTCGCGCTGGTCGTCTTTGCCATCCAGGTAGCGACCCCAGGGATAGGCGAGGCAGAGAGCGAGGAGTCCAGTAGTGGGCGTTGCATAGAGTCGATAATTGGGTTCGATGGCACCTTGATTTTCTGCCCTGGCAGGCTGGACGGTGAAGCCGAGAGCCTGTAAAGCGGGTGCAAGCAGTTGGGCGCGGACGGTCGTGCCGGGCTGGTTGGCGAAGGTTTCGCGCACATCGGCGTAGAGGTCGCGCAGTGCTCTGTAGGCTCGGGTCATAGCGGCAGCCTCAGTGGGATTATTCCACTCAGGGCTTTCGGGCAGGCGCTGCGTGAGATAGTGATCGGAGAAGAGGGCGCGGTTATTGAAGAACGGCTCGCTCCAATCGGCTACTTCGTAGGCGCTGAGGAGTTTGTCGTACTGAGCCAGCGAGTCACTTTCGGTATAACTGAAGCGACGCAGGACGCGCAGTTCGACATCGCCAGGCTTGAGGCGGTTGATGGTAAGCACGCGGGGACGCACCCCGACTTGCCTGGAAATTGGCAGGCCGGAAATAGTGGATTCTTGTAAGTTACTCGCAGTGTAACGTTCCACCAGGACGAAGTCCAGGCGCTGGTAGTCATCGGTGAGTACGAGCAGGGGATGCAGGACGCTGAGGTTGCGGAAGGCCAGCGCGAGGGCGCGAGTGACGGAGACAGTGACGGATTTGAGTTCGACAAGGTAAACTTCGAGCAATCCTCCATCCTCACTGGCGAGGCGTTCGATATGGGTGATAGCGGATTTCAGTGACTCGCTGCCGAAGCCCATCGCGGCGGTGTTCTGAATCAGCCGTTCATTCGTGTTATAACCAAGCTTTGCGAAAAAGGCGGCGAGGGCGTCCCTGTTGGAGAGGTCTTGAATGTCCCCACGAGAGAGTTCGTAGTCATCTTGAAGCACGTGCCAACCTCAATCTTCCAGTGCAGAAAGTAGATCATTGCCCTATGCGGCTGAGTTTCAATTTGTAGAGCAAGACTAGCATCATTGGCTAGAGATTGTCAAGGTTTGTATTTGAGTCTCCATCTTAATCAGACCTGTCCGATCAGCGTCTCACCTGCTCTCACCACAAATGCCTCGACCTCCGCAGCGGTCGCATTCTGTGGGGGAGCGAGAATCAACCGGTGAACCCCCAGGGCCGCAAATTGCTCCGCACTCTCCCGGTTGACCGGCCCTCGTGGCGTAATGCTGATCTCCAGGTGACCCAACTCAGCTGGACGCTGGTAGCGTTGTGCAGCCTCACGCAAACCTTCCAGGGCACGAGCCGTCCCCTCGAGATCCAGGGCGAAACCGTACCAGCCAACCGCAGACTCCACGGCACGACGATAGGCCGCCGGGGAGCGGCCACCCATCACAATTCGGACGTTACGCTGCGGATGTGCCTGGACGTTGGCAAAGGAGACGAACCGGCCGTGATAGGAAGGCTTTTGCTCGCGCCAAATCGCCTGCATGGCTGCCAGGTACTCTTCGCTGCGTGCCCCTCGGTCCTCAAAGGGCACGCCGAGCGCACGAAATTCTGGTTCCAGGTAGCCTACCCCGACGCCAAAGAGGAGCCGTCCGCCTGAGAGTTCGTCGAGGCTGGCCAGTTCCTTAGCTAGCACCAGTGGGTTGCGCTGTGGGAGGATGATGATCCCGGTCCCAAGCATGATGCGTTTCGTCTGTGCAGCCAGAAAGGTAAGGGTAACGATGGGATCCAGGATGCGCTCTCCGGGTGCGAGGGGTGACGGCGGAACCTGTGGATCGGGCAGGACCACATGTTCTCCCGCCCACAGCGAGTCAAATCCTGCATCTTCGGCAACCTGCGCTACCCGTGCTGCCGTTGCCGGATAGCTGCAGGCACCCATATTCATCGAGAAAAGGCCAAAGGTGAGTGTATCAGGCATAGAACAACTCCTTCAGAAAAGCCTATTGATTATTGTACTCTACTCGCAAAGTCAGCCAGGCTAATTCCCCCCGGAATCCGTACCCGTGGCATTTCATGGAATTGTATCAATTATATAATAAGAAGCATAAGGAACTTAGCGCTAGTATATCTTCTTGTCGTTTGACTCATAAGTTCGCCAAAACGGGGAGATATGCGTCAGAAGAAGAAAATGGCGAGGATATGTGTCAAATTCAGGCTCCCATTTCTTTCAGAGAGTTCAAGAAAATTGTTTGGGAGAGAGCCATTAGAAACTCAGCTTCTTAACCCCATGGCTCTTTTTCTCAATTTGCTTGCCCATTTTTCAAGAACCTGGGCTTGTTTCTCATAAGAGGATGGTTCCGAAGCACTGCACTCACTTGCTTGTCGGTAAGCAGCAAGTGCTTCCTCGTATCTTTCTTCGCAGTATTCTGACAATATATCGAGAGCATTTCCAAACCGAGGGAACATGAGGAAATGCTCTCTCAATGGGGTCACCATATTAAACGAGGCAAAACATACGCTAAGGCCGTGAAGTTGGTTTACGATGGCGGCTTTTGCTGCAAGAAGAGAGAAAAGCGGCTTACTGGCATTCCGATCAAAGCGTCAGAGCCCTTTCATCCCTTCAAGTGAAACCTCCTGAGAAGCGCATTCATAGCTTAGCGTATGTTTTACCCCGTTTAATATGGTGACCCCTAGACGAGCAATCGTTGTCCCTCATCCGTGAGGATCACCCGTCTATTGAGCCGATCAAATAACAACACTCCGAGCTCGGCTTCAAGCTCCTGAATTTGGGCTGAGACGCTGGATTGAACATAGCCAAGCAAGGCTGCCGTTTGGGTAAAGTTGAGCGTGGTAGCCAGGGTGCGAAAGGTTGCAAGGTGACGCAATTCCATAGAGATCCTTCCATCGAAAGAGGTGATGATGAGCATCAGTTTTATTCGTTGGACACGATTATACTTGCCCCTTACAATACATGGCCTAGGAGGAAGATAACAACTTCCCCACTTTATAGGATTTCTACATAGCCTTCCGTTCCATTAACCCGGATTTTCTGTCCGTCATTGATCAGCTTGGTGGCATTTCCTACGTTTACTACTGCAGGTAAACCATATTCACGTGCGATAACTGCTCCATGGGTCATCAGTCCACCAACTTCGGTGACTAGGCCTTTTATGGATACAAACAATGGTGTCCAGCTAGGGTCAGTAAATGAGGTGACTAATATATCTCCATCTTCTAGATCAGCATCTTCCATGTTTAAGATGACACGTGCTCGTCCCTCTATAACTCCGGAAGAAACAGGTAGACCTACAATAGCTTCGGCTGGGAGATTTTCTCGTTTGTACTCACCTGCAATGATTTCACCATCAGACGTGATAACACGTGGGGGAGTTAGTTTTTCATATAATTTGTACTCGTCTTTTCGTTTGCTGATGATCTGGTAATCCAGTTTATTTGTGCGTACGACTTCGCGAAGTTCTTCAAAAGTGAGATAGTATATATCTTCTTTTTCATAAATAACGTTGGCTTGTACGAGTTGTTCGGCTTCTTTCAGTAAAGCCTGCTTATAAACGAAGTAGCGATTAATCATGCCGTATTTTGGATATTCACGATAACCGATGAAATTCCGGATTAGGCTGATCATTCGTTTTGTCTCTTTGGCTTTTCGTTTACCACCCGGTAATTGCTTCAATCGATCTAATAACTCTTGTTCTTTTTTCAAAGCTTCCTGTCGCCCTTGCTCAAATTTCCGATTGCTAGCATTAGGCTCAAAGTTTTTGATGTTACTGAGAATCATGGGGACAAGTGTAGTTGGTTTTTCACTCCAACGAGTTTTAGTAATATCGATTTCTCCGGTACATCGCATTCCGTATTTGTTGAGATAAGCATAGATAGCGACTTGGGTTTTCTGTCCACCATCAAACTTAACCAGTTCATCCAAAAAGTTATCATCTTTTACATGTTGTAAATTATCAATTACTTCTGGATAAGGACGAATCACATCTGCGACATCCAATAGCTCCAGACCCATTTCCGAAGTAATATTGTTTGGTACAGATTGAGAAAGCGTGTCTGCTACGTTTTTTTCACCTAACCACTTCTTCATTTTTTCATTGATCCATGATGAAGCATCTATAGCAGCCATAATCACATCCGAACTTTGTGGGTCAAATAAAATCTTCTTTAATTGCGGGATATCTTCTAGAATAAAATCAAATAAATCCGATCCTGATTTCGTTTGGATGGTTTGTTTTAACTCTTCTATCGATGTTTGACTACTCTTAATCAAATCAGAAACGATTGTCGGATCGTTTTCGATTTGTGCCTGAAAACTCCATGGCGACATACCTTTATTGCCGTTACTGGGACTCGGTACTTTTTTACCATCTGGTGACGATTTTATAAAATCTTCTCGCTCTACGATGGTCATGAGTGCGTCTTTTATGAGCGGATCGGATTTTCCCAAGGCATCTATTATCATTTTTCTGCTGACAGGCGAAGCCAGATTATGTGTGATATCAACAAATAACCTTCCACCAGCTTTACACATGGGTGCATTTGTTGTTAACAGGAAAAAAGATATTCCCAATGGTTTCATGGGGTCGGTCATCATTTGTTGATGACCGACAGATACGTAAACGTGATTTTCTTCATCATTCGCTTCAGGGATAGGGTATAAAGTAGTGATTGGCCGACTCTGGACAATATAAAATGTATCATCAACCAAACACCATTCGATATCTTGTGGGCAACCAAAATAAGCTTCGATCTGTCTTCCTATGCGTGCAAGTTGTAAAATTTGTTGTTCGGTAAGTGTTTGAGTCTTTTGCTGATCAGGAGCGATCTGCTGTGTCTCTGTTCCGCCTTCTTTTAGTCCATAGATAGCCAATTTTTTGGTTGCTATCATCTTATCGACGATTTCCTCTTCCTGTACTTTATAACAATCGGCAGATACCAAGCCAGAGACCAGTGCTTCTCCAAGTCCAAAACTGGCATCGATTGATAGCAGCTTTCGGTTAGAAGTAATCGGATCAGCGGTAAACATGATCCCTGCTGCCTCCGGGAAGACCATTTTCTGGATGACCACAGACAGATGGACCTTTTTGTGGTCGAACCCGTTCTGCATCCGGTAAATCACCGCACGGTCCGTAAAGAGCGACGCCCAGCACTTGCTGATATGCTTTAGGATTGCCTCCTTTCCGATAATGTTCAAATACGTATCCTGCTGGCCTGCAAAGGAAGCCGTCGGTAAATCCTCTGCAGTTGCGCTGGATCGTACTGCATAGGCATTTTTTTCATCAAGCCTGGAGAGGAGGCGGGTGATCTCTTCATGAATGTCTTGAGGGATGGCTATCCCTTCGATGACGCTGCGAATCTCACCGCTAAGTTCACCGATTTTATCCCGGTCTTCCACCTTTAGAAGCGATAACTGATCAAGTAATTCGTTAATCGACGACGTTTCCCCAATGATTCTTTTAAAGGCTTCAGTAGAAATACAAAAGCCATCCGGTACGCGTATTCCTTCAATCTTGGAAAGTTCCCCCAGGTTCGCGCCTTTCCCCCCAACAACCATGAGTTTTGTTTTGTCAATATCCTGAAAACCAAGGACAAAGGAACTCATACGTTTCCCTCCTTTAATAGAACAGATTGCTCGCTTGCCGCCATAACCTCTCTTCTCCTTTCATCTCTCGGTGACTCCTTTCGCACACGACGAGGGTCTGGCACACGTCTGATGAAGCACGTGCTTTTTGAGCACAAACACGAGAGGTCTCTTTGCTCAAAGGAGAGCTTTCACCGCAGGTGCGCCAGAGTGGCATCGCTTCCGCCTGAGTATAGGGGAAGGAACGCCAAAAAAAATCGTCCAAAAAGGCAGTGTGCTAGTAGACAGGAGGTGATACAATAAAAGTGGGAAAGAATGGGCTCGTTTTTGAGCTCAGAGAACACCCACTTCCCCCCTTTGTGCTCTATGTGAGCAGACGCCGACGCGTCGCGCACCTTTCCCTTAAAGAGAGGAGAAAAACAGATGAGAATGCCCTCTTGCGCCAGGGGAAGCCGCAGTCGTCATTTGAAGCACATATCCTCGCCAAAATGGGGAGTTATGCGTCAGAGGAAGAAAATGGCGAGGCATCATGGGACTCTCGTCAACTTTGGTAAACCGCGGTATTGTAGAGATATGTTCCCGCCTCAAGAAGTGGTGACTGGAGCAGATAAGTAGTCTTGCCAGTCTGCTGATTTAACGTCTGAAAACAGGTTTATGCTGTGCATCTCTACATCCAGTCTTTCCCCCTTTTCTGTACATGTGAGCATGGAATGTCGCTTCAGCGACAGGGGCGACCTTGTCGCTGAAGCGACCGCATCATGCGCAACATATCCACCCATGAGAGAGGGGAACTAAATACGTTCCTGTTCTTAATCCAACTCGACTGCTGGCAGGCCGTGTACGCCGAGAATGGTGGAGATTTCGCTGCCGTGATGGATGTCATGTTCGAGCACATGCCAGATGATCCACTGGCGCGAACGTGCGGGTCTCACTTCTCCAGCCAGACGCGCCGCATCCAACCACATCTGGGCGAATGGCTGGAGCGCAGGCTCGACAAGTTTCGCGTGACGCACACGTTCCGCCTCATCCAGAGGCGGGAAGACCTGCTCAAGATCAGCAGGGGTCAGGCGGGTAAGCGTCTTCTGGATCATCTGCCAGGTCTTCTCAAGTCCGGCAACCAGTTCTGCCGCCGGGTGGAATGGATCCACGCCCCCCTCACAGATTCCCAGAGCCCATAATTCGAGGGAAGTAAGATCGGCGCTTCCCTCGCCCATCCGTGCGTGGAACCACCAGGCGCGATCTGCGACAATATGCGTCGCGTACATGCCAATCGACCAGTTTTGCGGCGAGTTGCGCAAGGCAAGCTGCTCTCCTGTAAGGGGCGCGATGGCCGCGACAAGACGCTGCTGGTAGATACCCCAACCCGCGTAGAAGGGGAGGAGTGAAAGCTGATGTTCTGTCATGATAGTTCTTCCTTGCTTTTTTCTTAGAGAAAAAACAGCACGATCGTATCAACACGCGCGAGGAAACGATGGGAGAGACCAGAGGGAGTAGAGAGAGCAGGTCATCGCTTGCACAATGATCGAATATGCGCATGCCACGACAGGGGAAAAGATGGCATCCATCTGCCAATGGTGTGGTGGATGGGGAACATCAGCGATGCGTTCGCCGGAGTTCCATGCCTGACACCTCTTTGCCGCACGCTTCTCCATATCGGCTTCCCACCATCAAGCTGCTTGCGTTATCACTATCCGCCGTCTCGCAAAGGCTTCGCCAGAAGGGCCGTCGAGCAGTAATCATGCCCTGCGGCATTCCAGGCATAGAACGGCTGAGCGCTCATGCCTGATGAGAGACACGCGATAGATGGAAGCAAGAATGGTAACGTCTGTTTCACTGTTTGAACAGGAAACAGGATGGAGTTAGCAGCACACAGGCATAGATGTCAAAACCTCCCTAAAAAACGAGTGAATACTTCACTGCTTAGAGCATACTCAACTTTGAGACCAAAAACAAGGTGTTGACGCACTTATTCGCCACATTGACGCAATTCTTCGCCCAATTCAGGCGTGAAACGCAAATTCGTGGAGGAAATTTCGGGATTTTGTGTATGCAACTTTTTCGGGCAGGTTTACGAGTCAATTTGAAATGTGGGCAAAGATATGCGCCTGAAAAACCAAGAACATAAATTCTGATTCAACACAATTAACTGGCGATTTTATGAGTCAGAAGTGGCGAATTTATGGTCTTTCCGACAGCATCATCTTCCGCAAGACCGCACAAGACACCCATGGTGAGGTGCTGCAGTTCGACGATATCCTGCAAGCGGGAGGACTTGGTCCACCAGAACACATCCATCCGCACCAGGAAGAGCGCTTCGAGGTCGTTTCAGGCACAATGGGTGTACGCGTTGAAGGTCGAGAGCAACTGCTACATGCAGGTGAGAGCATCCTCGTTCCGCCATGGACAGCGCATACATGGTGGAATGCAGGAGATGACGAACTGCACCAGGTCACAGAACTTCGGCCTGCATTGCAGATGGAAACCTTTTTCGAGACCTTGTTCGGCCTCGCCCGCGATGGGAAATTGAACAAACAGGGGGGAATGAACCTTTTGCAGATCTCGTTGATCGTGACAGAGTTTCAGCAATATGTGGCGAAACCGCCGATTCCGCTGCAAAAAGCCCTCTGCGCCGTGCTTCGTCCCATCGCTCGGCTGCTCGGCTACCGGGCTCGCTATCCCCAGTACAGTTCGTCAGCAGTGTATCCCACAATGCCTGCTCCGTCGTCGCGGGTCTAGCTGAACAAACAGGCTTGGTCGTGAGACCCTTGACTACCTTCATCTACTGTATGACGCAAACGTCCTCTCGACACAGAACCAACAAGCTCAGGATATGGCACACACATGAGATGCATATTATTCAACTATCTCCCTGAACAAGGGAGACGGCAACACAAAAGGAGATGGTTATGACTATCGCAAATCCTTCCGTTCCCACACTCGCTCCTGCTGTAGGCTATGCCCATGTAACGATCGCCAGGGGAACCCGTCTCATCTTCTGCGCCGGACAAGGCGCTCTTGATGCTCAGGGGAACCTGGTGGGAGCACATGACCTGGCGGCTCAGACTGCTCAGGCGATCAAAAATCTAGCGCTTGCCCTTGTGGCGGCCAATGCCACTCTGGCTGATGTGGTTAAGACGACCGTCTACGTCGTGGGCCTGGACGATGACTCCCTTTCCCACATCTTCGCGGGGATAAGCGCCGCCAGCGAAGAGATTGGTCAGCCGTTTCCGCTGGTGGCGGGGACGCTGCTCGGTGTCCGGCGATTAGCTGTAGCTGATGCCCTCATTGAGATTGAAGTCATCGCAGTCCTTCCGTAAAGTGTACCAGACACGGGCAGAGAAGCCACAGGCAAGAACAGAAATGGATGCCAGGAAACGCTTAAGAAACGCTACACATACTACACTAGCATTAGAAGATCGGAAAAGGCAGATCAACGATGCATGCACGAGTCATTTTAGGGCAGGTATTCAGCAAGAACGAAATAAAAAAGGGCTACTAACAGCCCGGCACGGGAGGAAACGAACATGGGTGTTGTTAAGGATCAGGCAATCTGGGAAGCCGAGAGCGAAGGCCAGGAGTTGTTAAACAGCACCATGGGCGATGTGCTGGATCAACAGGCTGCAGCATTCCCGGATAAGGAAGCGATTGTCTACGATTATCCCGAATTCGCGTGTCAGGTACGTTTGACCTATCGTCAATACCGTGAAACGGTCAATCAACTGGCAAAAGGGCTGCTCGCTCTGGGCATCGAGAAGGGCGAGCATGTAGCGGTCTGGGCACCCAACCTGCTGGAGTGGGCATTCCTGGAATTGGCCCTGGCGAAAGTCGGCGCGGTGCTGGTAGCAGTCAATACAGCCTATCGAGCGGCGGAACTGGAATATGTGCTGCAACAGGGAGAGGTAACGACGCTCTTCCTGGTGGAAGAACTGCGTGGCAACTCCTACATGGATGCCTTGCTCAGTATCGTACCGGAACTGCGAGATGCGTCCGACCCTCTCTATCAGCGGCTGCGCAGTCCGAAGTTGCCTTGCTTCAAGCGGGCCATTCTACTGAGCGAGGCTGCCCGACCTGGTTTTCTCCACTATGGACAGGTGGTAGCCCTGGGTGATGAGATCACAGATGCGATGCTGTTGGCACGACAGGCCAGTGTGATGCCGCGAGATATAGCGCAGATTCAATATACCAGCGGCACGACCGGCTTCCCGAAAGGTGCCATGCTCACGCATCGCGGCCAGTTAAACAACGCCTGGTTGGGCGCAGCACGTGGGGGCTACCAGTCCACCGATCGTATGGTCTCAGCGATGCCCCTTTTTCACGTTGCGGGCTGCGTGGGCGGCTTGTTGCTCATGCTGGTGGTCGGGGGAACGTACATTACCCTGGTGATGTTCGACCCGGTAAAGGAATTGGAACTGATCGGCAGCGAACAGGGAACCTTGTGTTTTGCCGTACCAACCATGTTGTTAGCCATGCTCAACCATCCGCGCTTCCAGGCTGGGGAGTTCGATACATCCTCGCTGCGCGGTGTATTAACCGGTGCCGCGCCTGTGCCGGTAGTGCTGATGGAACGAGTCAAAGCTGAGATGGGAGCCGATTCACACATTCTCTTTGGCTTGACAGAAGCCAGTGGTATCGTGACCCAGACACTTCCTACCGATCCATTTGAACTCAAATCGGCGACAGTGGGCATCCCGGCATCGTACACAGACGTCAAACTGATCCACCCACAGAGCGGAGAAGTCGTCGGCTTTGGCGAAACGGGTGAACTCCTGACACGAGGCTTTGCAGTCATGCAGGGCTATTACAACATGCCCGATAAGACCGCAGAGGCCATCGATGAGGAGGACTGGCTACACACAGGCGACCTGGCGACGATGACCCCCCAGGGATATATCAACATCGTCGGGCGTGCCAAAGACATGCTTATCCGAGGTGGAGAGAATTTGTATCCCGCAGAAATCGAAGCATTGTTGCTCCGTCATCCAAAAGTAGCCGATGCGCAGGTGGTCGGCGTACCCGATGCGTTCATGGGTGAAGAGGCCGCTGCACTCCTGCGGATCAAATCTGGCGAACAGGCAGATGAGAGTGAGATTCGCGATTTCTGCCGCGCAGTCATCAGCAGGCACAAAGTACCCAAATATATTCGCATTGTGACAGCGTACCCAATGACATCGAGTGGAAAAGTGAAGAAATTCGAGCTGCGAGCGCAACTGATCCAGGAGCTAGGTCTGGAAGAGGTAGCGAAGACGAGGACTGCCTGACCATGAGCAATGGTGATGCACGACAGAGCGACATACATACCGCTCTGTCCACCCCTTGATTTGACAGGAAACGTTTGAGAAACGCTCCAACCTCTATACTTCTTGTAGAGAGACAACCAAGCAATGTGTTGCTTGCAGACACAGGAGAGATGTTTTGTGCACAACCAGAAACAAACGACATTGGTCACGGGCCAGCGGGATCGGCTTTCCTACCTCTGGCTCGCGCTTGCCATCGTGCTCCTCGCCTTCGCCACTGTCAGGTGGACGATCCCCCTGGCAGTCTGGCTGTACCCCGTTTTTTTGCTCCGTTTCGTACGCACACAACCCATGCTACGAGGGATACTGCTTGTGCTCCTGGCTACCGTTCTGGAGCTTGCTTTTGAACTGCAAGGGTTCGTTCCCTTTTCGGGGGCCATCTACTATCTCGCTCCATTCGGCTTTGGCGTTGTCTTCGGCGTCCTCATCACCCTGCCCTACCTGATCGACCGCTTAGTTGCCCCACGACTGGGTGGGATGCTTGGCACCCTCGTTTTTCCGCTCGCCGTGACGACAGTGTGGTACTTGAGCGGTCTGGTGAATCCTTTCCCTTGGGGCAATCCAGCCTACACCCAGTATGGCAATTTGCCACTCCTGCAACTTGCTTCAGTCACGGGTCTCTGGGGCATCGTCTTTTTGATGAGCTGGCTCGCCTCGCTGGTCAACTGGGCCTGGGAGCAAGCGTTTGTCTGGCCGAAGGTGCGTCCGGGTCTGTTGCTCTACAGCGTGCTTCTGGCACTTGTGTTCGTGGGCGGAGGAGCACGCCTGGCATTCTTCGCCCCGCAAGGATCCACGGTGCGAGTCGCTAGCTTCTCGGCTTCACGAGCGCGACCACTTCCAGACGCTCCATTCATCGATACCGAACGTGGAGCGGTATTCCTTTACGGGAAGGCAACCGAGGCGCAGAGGCAGGCCATACGCCCGCTTTTTGCACAAATCGATAACGATTTGCTCACCCACAGCCAGCAGGAAGCCCGTGCAGGAGCCAAAGTGGTCGTCTGGTCAGAAATGAGTGCTGTGGTGCTGCAAGAAGACGAGACCACTTTTTTTCAACAAGCACAAAGCGTCGCCCGGCAGTCTGGCATTTACCTGGACGTGGGGCTGGCGGTGTTTCTGCGACCGAGCGAGAAGCCTCCCTTTGTTCAAGACGAATCGGTAGTGATTGACCCGAGCGGGACCATCGTCGCGATCTACTTGAAAGCTCACCCCATTCCGGTGATGGAGTCGTATCAGGTGCCAGGAGATGGTCGCATGCCTGTTGTTGCTACTCCCTATGGACGTCTTGCGACTGCCATCTGTTACGACGCGGACTTTCCGAGCACCATCCTCCAGGCGGGACAGGCGAATGCTGACATTCTGCTCCTGCCTGGGGGCGATTGGAGAGCAATTGATCCCCTTCATACCCAGATGGCGACGTTCCGAGCCATTGAGAATGGCTTCTCCCTGGTCAGACAGTCGCAGGCGGGACTCGCGATGGCGGTGGATTACGAAGGACAGGCGCTGGCGGCATCTGACTACTTTACCACCGATTCACAAGTGATGGTGGCATACGTACCCATGCAAGGCGTGCACACGATCTATGCGACGATCGGCGACCTGTTCGCTTGGCTCAGTGTGGCGGGGTTGGTCGTGCTCATCGGTGGAGCGCTCGCACGAAGACGGAAAGCCGGTGAGGCAGATGTTGCAGAACCGAGTGGAGAACCACCCGTCGTTTCCTCAAAACACCTACGCTTTGTGCTAGTTGCTGACAAAGAATGAGAACGGTAGTACACCTCAGTTTGTAACCAACACAGACAAACAAGGAGTGTACTACAGATGCTCGAGAAAGCAACGGTTCTCACGACTCTTTTTCCCATAGTTGATGATGTGATGAAAGGCTCAGCGATGATTCAAGACGCCTTGGAGCGGCCAGGTCCAGCGCCCAGGCTCACGGACAGTGAGCTGGTCACCATTGCCATCTACCAAGAACTGATCGGCGAACCAAGAGAGGATCATTTCTTCCGGCTGCACCAGGCGAGTCTGCTGACGTTCTTCCCCGGTCTCAATGAACGCAGCCGCTACAACCGAAGAAAGCGGGATCTTTGGTCTGTGATCCTGGCGGTGCGGATCAGCTTGCAGATCGTGCTTGATGCCCTCCAATTCGAAGAGACGGCGGTGGTTGACTCGGCACCGGTTCCCTGTGTTGGCTACAAGCGGAGCAAGGCAACCAGTGACTTTGCTGGGACGGCGGATTATGGGGTCTGTAGCAGTAAGGCGATGAAGTACTTTGGGTGCAAGTTCCACAGTGTCGTGAGTCTAACCGGGGTCATCATGGGCTTCTTACTTCCCCCAGCGAGTCCTTATGACAACCAAGTCCTCGTGGAACTGCTGGACTCGTGTTCGCATCACCTCAGGTACCTGCTTGGCGATGGAGCCTTCAATGATGCGGCCCTCCAGAGCTTTCTTGAGCAGTATCGCGGCCTGCAGTTGCTCGCCCCAACCAAGGTCAACCAACCCCCGAAGCGGTCCCAACAGGCTCAAAGACAGCTCACTCGCCTCCGCCTGATCTGTGAAACGGTCCAATGCGCAGCTGCAAGAGCAATTGCACCTGTCCAAACACTATGCCAAAAGCACCTGGGGATTAGTGACCAGGATCGCTGCGAAGGTCACTGCTCATAGCCTCGGCATGATGGTCAATGCCCTTTGCGGGCGACCTTTGCTCAGGTTAGCCGATCTCGCCGTCTAAACAATTAGCACAAAGCGTACCTGTGAGTTCTCTCAAGAGAGGAGAAAACCATGAAGCACGTGATTAGTCGAGAGGACCTGGATAGAGGTAGAGGTCCCACCTCGTATGTGTTTGAGGGATACAAGCATGGGGCGACCAGTATCTCCCTCCACCTCACTGACGGCATAGCATCAGGGGAGGGACCACGGCTGCACCGTCATCCCTATGAGGAGGTGTTTGTCGTCTATGAAGGCCAGGCCACCTAACTTGGCCTTTATACCTTGTCGTTTGCACCAATCGCGTTTTGGAGTCGATCAACGAGCAGGCGATAGGCAGCCGGATCCGAACTCGCTAACGATTGCAAGCCAGTGATCAACCAATCGACATCAGCCAGCGTGATATCTTTCTCCTTTGGTCCCTTGACGGTGGCAACGGCAGCTGTAACCTTCTCGGTGAGGGCATGAAACTGATCCAACACACTGCGCTCCTGAGGTGTGAGTTTGTCCTAGGGTAAGCGGGCAACGAGTACATCCAGTACATCGAGGATCTGCCCAAGCTGCATCCCGTAGCTGCCCACCTCTCGGAGCACATTGTTCTCAACGTCGACGTCCCCAGCATTGTAAGTAATATAGAACTGTGGATTGAAGAAACGCTGCCAATTGGTCATCGGATCGATCATGAAGTATTTAAAGGCATCCTGGAAGGGAAACGCAAACCCTTGTGAACGATTTCTTTGTGGCTTATTCATGTTGTTCTCCTCCTGGCAGTCTGTAAATGTTGGGAACACAAAGTTGTTCAGCCAACAGCCTCTTTGTAGAGGCGGATGGCCTCGAGATGCTGCCGCAGGGAGGCGAAGCCGGCGCCCATCGTGTTGATGGCGACATACGTGGCGCCCAGGCCTTGCCACCGCTGCGTCTGACGCATCCACTCATCAGGATTGCCATCCTTCGCGTTCACCTGCGCCTGGATGCCCACTGTACCGGGATCGCGGCCAACCTCATGAATGTAGCGGTGCAGGCGCTCGATGGTCTGCTGCATTCCCTCGTCCGGCCGTCCCAGCGGGAACCAGCCGTCGGCCAGGCGCGCTGTACGGCGCAGCAGCACCTCTGCCCTCCCACCGGTCCAGATGGGGATCGCACGGTGCACGGGAAGGGGATTGAGCCCGGCCTCGTTGATGGTATGGTACTGGCCGTGGAAGGTGACGACCTCTTGACGCCACAGCAGACGCAGCACCTCGATCTGCTCTTCGACCATGCGCCCACGCGTGTGGAAGTCCCTTCCCAGCGCTTCGTACTCCACCGGGTTCCAGCCCACCCCCACGCCTAAACGCAGCTTGCCACCGTTCAGCACATCTACTTCTGCCGCCTGCTTGGCGACGAGCACCGTCTGCCGCTGAGGCAGGATGATGACCCCGGTGACCAGTTCCAGTTGTGTCAGCGCCGCCAGGTAGCCAAAGAGCACGAACGGCTCGTGGAACAGGTCCTTCGATGTGTAGCCCTGCCAGCCTGGACGGTGTCTAGGGTCCGCTCCCACGACGTGGTCATACGCCACGAGGTGGCTGTAACCCAATCCTTCGACGGTCTGTGCGTAGTCGCGGATCCCCATGGGGTCCACGCCGATTTCATTCTGCGGGAAAACGACTCCCAACTGCATATCTGTACTCCTCAAGATCGTTTGTCAACTCCAGATACTTGCTCTTGTGATGATAGCACGCACGTCTGTCCCTGTCTAGGAACCGGAGGGAAGGGGGTATGAAATAGGTGTAGCAAGCGAACAGTCTGAGCGAAGCGATGGCGGAGATACATCGGGGGACGACGATGGCGTGCCGATGGGGGGCCTGGCAGCTCTCTCCCTGACACATTTCGGTTCGCCCTGCACCTGGCACCCGCAAGGGCCCACCCACCCCCAACACCACCCCGTGCCACTACATTTCGCATGGCCCCTCTGCCCTCGCTCCTGCGTCCATCGCGCCATCGTCTGGTGGCGGAGCGGTTCCCGAAATGTAGTGGCACGGGGTGGCAGGCAGGACATCCTTGAGCGACTGACAGATGGCACAATGCCATGCGACGGTGAGTGGCTCCAGGAGCATATCACCCAATTTCGCCGCTGGATTGAAGCAGGGTTGCCCGCGTAGAGTCCGTGTAGCGCAGTTACTCCACTGCGCTTATCCTTTATATGCCACACGCGATCAATTTCTCGGCTGGGGCAGAGGCCTATTGATTACCTGTATCCTTAGCTCAAAGTCAGCCAGACTGATCCCCCCAGGAATCCGTACCCGTGGCATATCGAAATTGATTCCTGTTGCCTTTGCAAACCACGTCCCGAGTGCTCCCACAAAGCCAGCTTTTTGCACCGCGCTCTCAACCGCTGCATCTGTAGCGCCGTCGGGATAGGCAAGAAAATTGACAGGAGAGCCCGTCTCGGCTTGCAACGTCTTTTTACTGGTGATCAGTTCATCTAATGCCTGCTGATAACTCACTGCGGGTAAATAGGTGTGATGGACCGTGTGCGATTCAAAGGCGACAAGGCCAGACGCTAGCATGTGCTTAATATCTTCCCACGACACATATCCGTGCCATCCTACAAAGCCAGTAATTATAAAGGAAACCGCGTGGAAGTCATACCGTCGCAGAATGGGGAAGGCGGCGGTAAACAAATCCTTATACCCGTCATCAAAGGTAAGAACAATGGGGTTTGCAGGAGCATGTGCCTTGCCAGCATAGATAGCTGCCAGCTTATCAAGCGTGATAGGCGTATAGCCGTGTGACGAAAGATATTGCATCTGCTGTGCAAAGAGGGCTGGGGCGACAGACAGATTTTCTCCCACTGGATCGCGTGGGTTCTGATCGTTGCGGATGTAATGGTACATCAGGATGGGCACTTGGGGTGTTGCTGGTGGTGCGGCGGAGGAAGGTGCGAGAAAAAAAGAGCACCAGGAAGCAAGTACGAGCAAGCACATACTGATTGTAGAAAGTAATTTCATTTCTCTAGCCTCCACAATTGAAATGCGGTAGAATCTCATTAAACGGTGTCGCGGGTAAAAACCTGAAAATCACGCTCAGCTCACCTGGTCTCCACCACTTCATGGAAGTGTACCAATTATATAATAAGAAGCATAACAAGTCATACATTTATTTCTACTTACTATCTTTCGAAGATAGCACTTTTGTAAGGCATAGCGAATATGACATGTATTAGCCTACATGAGATGCATCTTGTCTTTGTCAGACGATGCTACAATAGGCAAGAGCAGAGAATCTGGCAGTATAAGTTATGAGCGACTATTACACCGGCTGGCGGGCACAATACTATAACTTCATCTGGCACACATACAACAAACGGACGCTCAAGGCAGCGGAGGCAATGATCGACCTTGCTGCGCTGCGTGCCGTGCCGGAGCGGCTCGAGCGGCATCCACGCGTGCTGGACGTTGCTTGCGGGACAGGCATTTTGCTCAAATGGCTGCTTGAGCAGGTGCCGGATTTGGATGCTTACGGAGTTGATGCGAGCGCTGATATGCTCGCACAGGCGTCGGTCGCTTTGAAGGGGTATTCACATGTCCACCTGGAGTGCGTGGAACTCGGCAGCGATGCAACGGCTGGCCTCCCCTATATGCCGGGAACCTTCGATCTCATTACGTTCACAAACGCGCTGCATTACTTGCCGGACCCGGTAGCGACGCTGGCAGGGCTGGGACGACTACTGGCACCTGCGGGGCAACTGGTGCTGGAGGATTATAGGGAGCGGGAGCCATCGCTCATCTTGAAGGTCTTCAGATGGCTGGTGCGGCGGGTCGACCCAAGGCATGTGCGCACATACACGCTGGTCGAGGCAAGTTCGCTCTGCAGGCAGGCCGGGCTATCTGTTGTCTGCGAGAATACGTTTGCGGTTGATTGGCTCTGCGATGGCTGGACGCTGCGGGCGAGCCCCACCACTACGCGCAATATTTGAGGCCCGACATTTTTCCCACCACTTTTCCCGAAGATCCACGATATCATTCATGAGGACCGGGCTAGGAAGCCTCGGCTTTAGCCTGACTTTTTATCACAAGTTTAATCGACATCGTACAAAGCCCGGTAGCAAGCCGATGAAAACGCCTTGCCACTTTACCAGTTGAGCTAAAATCCGCTCGAACTGATCCTTGGGAGCCAGCCTCGGCTGATCGACTAGACTTGTGACAAGAGGGCTCAAGGGGAGGAATAGCCCGCCGCCGCAGCGGTGAAAACTTCTCATTGTCTGTCCTGCCACTTTAACAATTGCGATCACCGTATCCTCCTCCTGCCGGATGTCGAGCAGTTCCCGCGAGCGCTCGACAGCACCACCGAGTTCAACCAGGCGTTCGCCCAGGATGTGCTCTGTCTGGCTCTGCGGGAGGATCAGCAGAAATGGATAGATGCATCATCGGTGAAGAGACCATGATGAATGAGATTTGTGAGACTGGTGACAACCGCATCGACTGCTTCAGGCGTTTCGAGAGGAACCTCTGCAAGTCGAAAAAAGAGTAAACTCAGTTCCCACGCCAAGGTCGCCACATCCACCTCCCGACGTGCTCCCGGCACCTGAAGCAGAACTCGAAAGAAAGACTCCAGCAGGGAAGCCGCCCATCGCTCGATCCGCGCATTCAGTTCCCGCAGTTCTCGATCTTGTACCGCTGCCTCGCGCCAGGCACGATAGGCTCCTGCATAAGACCAATCCACCTGCAATCCCTGCCGAACCAGGCTTGCTATAATATCTTGAACGTGCTGAGAGTCGAGCTGCTCGATCGGAAGTGTAAGCGAGGAAACCTCTTGTAGGAGGCGATCCATCAACACCAGCAAGATTTGTCGTTTCGAGGCAAAATGCTGATAAAAGCCCCCTACTGCAACATGTGCATGACGAGCAATTTCTTCAATAGATGTTTCTTCATACCCTCGTTCTGCAAAAAGCACCAGGGCCGACTGAAGGAGCGCAGCCCGTTTTCTCCGGCTGCGCTCTTGCTGCGGGAGCGGTGGAAAAAGTTGCCCTACCAGGAGATCAGGACGTGTTTCTCCTTCGCTTCCCTCTGTTGGCTCAGGAATGGACGGACTCATGTACAAACTCCGCAATACGTTGAGAAAGAAACGCGGGTTGGTCCGCTGGAACAAAGGCACGCGACTGGGATATGAACTCCAGTGTCGCGTCAGGAAAGGCCTGTTGAAGACGATTGGCAATGCTTGCAGAGAAAAAGATATCGTTTTTCCCCCACACAATCAGGACAGGGCGCTGGAAAGAGGGAAAGGTACGAGCTGCTTCGAGCGTGTCGCGATTAGAAACAGCCTGCAGAAACCCCGTGAGATCGCGCCTGACTTCCGCATTTGAATGCATAGGCGTGAAGTAGGTGTCAAGCATGAACGTATCGAGGTGATGATAGGAAACGGCCGCTACGAGCAGGCGTTGGGCAAAACGAGACCGGAACAGCCACGCCAGAAAGTCCACGAAATGCGTTCCAAAGAATTGTGCCCCGTAGTGAAAGGGACTGATAAGCAGTGGGAAAAAAGCCTCAAAGCCATCACAATTGGTGAGGACAAGGCGCGTGATTTGCTCTGGGTGAGAGGCAATGGTCAACTGGCAAATGGCTCCCCCCGTATCATTGCCCACCAGGGTAACATCGTGCAGATCCAATGCCTCCAAGAAATCAGCGACTAATTGGGCCACGCCAGGGGGGCTCAGATCAGCGTCAGAGTGCAAAGGAACCGAGTGAGCGCCAAGCGGGAGATCGGGCGCGATACAACGAAACTGCCCAGAGAGAAGAGAGACGACATCCCTCCAGAGGGCGCTGTTCACCAAAATACCATGCAGGAAGACGAGCGTTGGGCCTGACCCATGATCTTGGTAGCGAACCAATCCTTGTGGAAGAGAAACTTCCTTGTACGTGTCAGACAGAGCCACTGGTGTCACTGGAATCTCCTTTTTAATAGAGAACTTGAATTCACATTCATATTATAGAATGGCAAGTGAAAAGATGTCAAGAGGTGGGTTCCTCGCCCTCACCCTTGACAATCGCCGTTCTATGCCCTATAATAGTACCGTACGGTACGATACTGAAATAAGATTGATTGATATGGAAACAAGGCAGAACAGACGCGTACAAAAGACACGCGAACAGATCCGAGCCGCTGCCCAACGGCTCTTTCTTCAGCATGGATATCTTGGGACGAGCACCGATGCCATTATGACGGAGGCAGGCATTTCCTCAAAGGAGACCCTTTACCGTCACTATGCCAGCAAAGAGGAACTCTTTGTCGATGTTCTGGGGCACCTGACCCTGGAGCAGCCGCGCATTTCCTCGAGGCTTGCAGAAATGCCCGCGCCACACGATCTGCCATTGCTCCGTCAGGCGCTCACGACCGTCGCTTGCGAGATCTTGTCGATCATGATTCAGCCTGAGTATCTGGCCCTGCTGCGCGTCATCATCGCCGAGACGCCGCGTTTCCCTCAACTCGGCCTGTTGTTTCGCGCCACTGTACCCGAGCGCGGGCTCTTCATCCTGACGGCACTGCTGCGAGCAGCCAGGGAGCAACACCTCATCGCCGACGTCGATTTCGACGCGGTGACTCACGCTTTGCTCGGCGGGCTTCTGACCTATGCCTTATTAGACATTGTTTTCGCGGGGGAGGATGCACATCCCCCATCACTCGAACGCGCCGATGCGGTCGTAGAGGTCATTATGCGCGCGTTGACGCGAGAGTAGTAGTTCCAAGAAAGTTTTTCAGGAGCAAAGAACAGTGCTTAATTTTGTATGGAAATGTGGTCAAATGTGTGCTACAATACAAGTACGTGTAAACCTACCGCATGAGCGGTAGGCGTCCCGGTAGTGGCTTCGTCGGGACGAAAATTCGCTTGTGGAGGGTGGACCGCTCTGGCCTGACACGTCAGGTGAAACGACGCCCGTTGAAGCAAGTACTGAAGTGTGGTTACACACGTTTTACTACATTTTAGAAAGCAGGACATGATGTCTCACAACCGAATACGCACCTTTAATAAGCACATCACCAACCGGATAACACGCGGGTTTGCGAGCTTTTTCCACGGCCCGTTTGCGCTTGTTCGTCACGTCGGTTGTCGCAGCGGAAAGCCGTACGAGACGCCGATCATGGTTGAGCCGGTCAGAGATGGTTTTGTGATCGCGTTAACCTATGGACCAGAGGTGGATTGGTATCGCAATGTTCTGGCTGCTGGACACTGTACGCTGCTCTGGCATGGCAGAGCATATGCTCTCGAGAAACCGGAACCGCTTGCTGTTAGAACAGCATTGTCAGCGTTCCCCCAGCCCCAAAGGCTGATCTTGCAGATGCTTGGCACGCAGCATTTTGTGGGCATGAAGTCTCAGGGAGTTGTGCCAGCAGCAGAGACAGCTAGAGCTAGATGATGGTCTGTAACAAAATAACCTGGACACCGTGAACGTGGACAATACGCCTGTAGGAGCCGATCTCCCTGTCTGGGGGACAGGGATCGAGTGCCCATCGCCTCAGCGAAGCGAAGAGGAGCGCGTATCAATACTTCGGCCTCCGGGAAACCCAAAGGCATGTCCAGATGAATTTGTTATAATCCATTATCTTCCGCTATCGACCTGCGATCTCATTGCAGAGGAGGCAATTCATGGTTGCTCTGAAAACGCTCATTTTCTCGATCCTGGTTCCTGGAACGGTGGCCGGGGTCATCCCCTGGCTCCTGCTTCAAGGGTCAGGAGGGGCAGTGCTTCTGATTCCATCCGTATGGATAATTGGTTTTCTCCTTCTGCTGCTGGGAGTGGGACTCTATCTCTGGTGTGCGGGAGCGTTCACCTTCATTGGAAAAGGAACGCCAGCGCCCATCGATGCACCGAAAGTCCTGGTGGTTGAGGGACCCTATCGATGGGTGCGCAATCCGATGTATATTGCCGTCTTTTCGGTGGTGATCGGGGAAGCCATCCTCTTTCGCTCTTTCCTGCTTGTCGGATATACTTTGCTGGTAGCTGTGGTGGTTCATCTGTTTGTAATCTTTGTCGAGGAACCCTCTCTGCGTCGCCAATTTGGTTCTAGTTATGAAACCTACCTGCGCGCGGTTTCGCGCTGGCTTCCACATTCCCCACGGGCATGATACGCTGACGTACGACATGTCAGGCATCGCTGACGAAGGGAATTCCGGCAGCCGTGATGATTTGCATGAGAAGAGCATCTCTGGAGATTATGCTATAATCTCCCCAGAAGTGGAAAAGGTCACCAAAGCGGCCCAGGATGCCTCTGTGATTCATCCAGGGGAGGAATGGGCCTTCCTTAATTTGGGGCTGGGGTATCCAGGGTACCATCGCCATTCAACAATATTCCTCTCTTCACAAACTGTTGAATACTTGATAGAATAGGATGTATGAAAACGGTGATAACAGCCAAGCTTCAACTGCATACGACGCCAGAGCGGTTCGCAGCATTGCGTGCTACTCAATTGGCGTATCGTGATGCTCTCAATTATGTGAGTCGGTATGCTTATGCGCATGGCAAAATGAGCAATAAAGTGGCTTTGCAAGATGGAACCTATGATGAGGTCCGTGCTCGTTTTCATCTGCCTTCCCAAATGGCTTGTAGCGTTCCTCGCCAGGTGGGAACAACCTACAAAACCTTATGGACCAAGGTCAAGCAGAATGCTGTTCAACGGAAAGCGGGCATCACCAAGAAACGTTATAAAGGACTCGATCAGGCTCCTAAGTACGTGTCCCCTACCCTGACCTATCAGCATCGCAAAGACTACAGTTTCAAGCGTGATCAGCACGTGAGCATCTTGACGCTTTCGGGCCGTGCTCTCTTTCCCTACACAGGCTATGACAAGCATGTTACCCTGATTTCAGCAAGGTGCTGAGCTTGGAGCCGCCAAGCTGTGGTATGACAAACCCAAGAAACGCTTTTATTTGTTGGTCTCCCTTGAGATCGAGACTCCTGATCCAACCCCAGAGACCCACACCAGCGTGGTCGGCGTTGATATTGGAATACGCTATCTGGCTGTGACCTCTACCACCAAGGGAGCTTGCGCATTCTATTCTGGTAAGCGGATTGTCCCCAAAGCGAATCATTATGCACGACTGAGAAAGCGTCTGCAAATGAAAGGCACTCGTTCCGCGACGCGACGCCTTGTCGTCATCAGTGGACGAGAGAGACGGTTGAAGCAAGACGCCAATCATGTCGTTTCCAAACGCATCGCAGTAGGGTACCCACAGAGCATCATCGGCGTAGAGAACCTGACAGATATTCGAGAGCGAACCCGCCGCAAGAAGGGCAAGAAAGCGAGCAGCAAACAACGGAAAGCCAATGCTGTCTATTCCAAATGGTCGTTTGCTGAGTTGCAAGGCATGATTGCCTACAAAGCGCTCTTGCATGGTTCGATGGCTATCAAAGTGGATGCACACTATACGAGCAAAGCCTGTCCCATGTGCGGACACACTTGTGATGCCAATCGGCCTAACAAAGGCTTGTTATTTGTCTGTCAGCATTGTCAATACACCTTGCATGCGGACCTCGTGGGTGCACGCAATATCACGATGCGAACGCTTCTTGCTCGGCAAGACTGGGCAAGAACGGGTACCTTGTCAAAGTGCCCTGATGTGTCGAGTGATAAAGCCAAAGCAGAGCGCCTTCGTCGGTACTCTGAGTTGCGGTGGAGCCTAGACACAAGCCCCCGCACTTTAGCCGGGGGTCTCTGACTCTATGTCATCGCGCAACAAACCTGGCACAGCCGAGAAGATTTTAGCCAGTCTCAAGGGGCTACGGGACCATATGCAACCTGGCGAAGAGCCTCTCACGACGATTCCCGCAATTTGGGATAGTGGGTGGGAGCAACGCAGTATGCCCTGCGACGTGGTGCTTACCAACCAGCGGCTCATTGGCTATGTCTTTGTAACCTTCCCACGTGAGCGCCTCTTCCTCGAAGCACTTTCCTTGAGCGCCATCACCACTGTCTCTTTGCGCCACAAATCGTTCGAGCCGCTATTTCGTGAACTACTGGTGAGCGAAGGTCAACGTAAGGTGTATATCCGCGCTCCCCGCCAGAAGATTGAAAGCCTCTACCTGGCACTACGCATCGCCATAGAGCAATATGCACCTGCGGCGCAATCAGCCCTTCATGACGATGTAGAGCCTCGATTTATGGTGGGCTCGGATGCCAACGTCGAGCAGGTAAGTCCGGTTTTTGGCCGCCAGGAGATTCGCAAGGAGTTCCAGCACTCCCCACTGGCGATTACCCTGTTGTTCACGGGTGGTTTGGCGCTCGAGATCGCCGGAGCGGTGTTGTGGGCGATTACTCAGAGTATACAGGCCGGGTTACCACTGATTATCGCCGGTTTCATCGCGGTGTTTACAGCGTTCATGCTAAGAAAGCAACGGCATTAGCTGCACGTTCCCACCAGGAAGCAGCCTTGTAACCCCACTTCATGAATATGGCCTTGTGTATCCACAGCTAAGACAACAAACGCTTTGTTGATGGGGTTGCCATCGGGGCCAAATGCTATGCGACCGCTGACCCCTTGCAGCGGCTGAGCAGCTGTAATCTGGGTCAGGGCCTGCCGCAGCTGATCCGTCGTGATGCTCTTGCCGTTTCCCCCGGCGCTCAGAGCCATCTTACTCGCGGTCAACAGAGCTAAAGTGGCGTCATAGGAGAGCATGACATCGTTGGACGGACGGGTATAGCCATACTTCCCGCCTGGTTGCTGCCCAGCGGGATTAAAGGCGTTGATGTAGTCTGCAAAAAAGGGAGGCTTCTGTGCAGTGAGATGCGCAATATCCCACTCGTCGGGATAGGCGAAGGCGGTGAAGCGCAAGCGCGTGAAGTTCACATGGGCACTCGTGGAATAGCCATTGACTTCGTAGAGGGCATCACCACCCAGGATCTGCAAGTTAGCATAGGGGCCGGTGGTTGGTAGGTTGGTCAAAAGCACACTGATATCGGTGGAGTAGCCGGAGAAGTAGATCAGATCGGGAGTATGGCTCAAGGCATCCTGCAAGAGGGTTGGTAGCTTGCCCTGACCCTGTGATCCCACCGTGTAATTCTCGGTGACCACGATCTGGTTGCCGTCAGCCACGAACTGTTGACTGAAATCGGTGGCCAGGCTGCTGCTGTAGGAGTCAGCCGGATCGACGAAGAGCGCCACATTGTGGGCATGCAGGACTTGTTCGGCATAGTGCGCCCCGGCAATGGCCTGTCCCTTATTGGAGGGAGCCACGCGGAAGAAGTAGGGCGATGCTCCTGTCAGTTGATCACTGGATGCGGTCTGCGAGACAAGCGGGATGTGGGCCTTGGCCAGGGTGCCAACGGCATCGACGGTGCGCGAACTGAAGGGCCAGCCCATCACGCCCACAATCGTGTGGTCTTGCTGAGCCGCCTGCACAATCTGCTGTGCCACCGACGTGGCATAGGCCGAGACGTTGCCGGAGTTGGCAATCAGCAGGAGCACCTGCACATTGTTAGGAAGCTTAAAGCCGTCGTTGAACTCCTTTTGGGCAACATAGGCCCCTTGCAGATCATCCCTGCCAACGCCAATGTTGTCGCCCGTAATCATCGTGCCAACCACCAGCGTAACATAGGGATTGCCAGAGGCCAGCACCTGTTGATCTTCCAGGTAGATGAGCGCTTCGGCATCATTGGTATCCATTGCCAGTCCTGATTGCCAGAGCGACTCGGCCCCACTGATATCGCCCGCCTTCAGCCTGTCGGCGGCCTGGCGCTTGAGGTTACCGTCGGGCCGGTCCGTGTCAAAGGCAAAGGTGCCATTGCTGATACCAATATATTCCCCATCTGGCGCTCTGGTCACGCCAATACCGTTGGGAAGAGATAGCGTCGACGTTGCAGTGACGACAGGACCCACCCCCGGAAGAGCAATACGCAGGATGTTACGGGCCGCATAAAGAGAGCCAGCAAGCAGGAGAAGGACCAGCAGAATGAGCAGAACAATCCTTATGACGCGACCCCTGCCAGGTGACCAGGATGGACCTGGCGGTGGGGGTGCAAAGGCAGGGAGAGGCGTTATGGGTTGTTGTAGCGGAAGCGGCGACGGTTGTACTACAGTCGGCTGGTTCGTAATGATTGGCGGGTTGGGAGCCGTTGGAGCACTGGTCGGATTCACCGTCGGCATCGTCCCTGATGTTCCCAGAGTATAGGTAGGGCTACCTAGCAAACCGAAGCGATTCAGCAAGATGTTATAGATGTCCTGCTTCATGGCAGCCGCGCTCTGGTAGCGTTGGTTGACGTCGTTGTTGAGTGCGCGAGTCAGCACTCGCTCGATCTCCGGTGAAAGTTGGGGGTTGAGTGTGCGCACCGGCGGGTAGGCAAACGGCGGGTGGTTGCGCGGGTCACGGTTCGTCAACAGGTGATGCAACGTCGCTCCCAGCGCATACAAATCCGAGCGGGGATCGGCGTTGCCCTGATATTGTTCCGGTGGTGCGTAGCCAGGGGTTCCCAACGCCGCAGTTTGTTTGCGCTGGGCATTTTTAGCGGTGTCGGCACGAGCAATGCCAAAGTCCACCAGGTGCGCTCGCTTATCCCTGGCTCCGATGATGATATTAGCAGGCTTGATATCACGATGTACTATTGGCGGTACCTGCTGCGCCAGGTAGTCCAGGATATCCAACACTTCCCAGGCGTAGCCCAGCGCATCGCGTTCCTTCATTGGCTGGTTGATACGGCCCATGCGCTCTTCCAGGTTTTCCCCATCCACATGCTCCTGCACCATGAAGTAGCGCGTCCCTTCCTGGAAATGATCGGTCACATTCGGGATCAAAGGATGGTCGAGGTGCGCCAACAGGGCCACTTCACGCTTGAAGTTTTTTACATCTTCCTGCTGCTTGATCGGATCGGTACTATCAGAGATCAATTCCTTGATGACAACGGGCTTGCTGTCCAGGCGCAGATCGGTCGCCAGCAATGCCGCTCCGGTGCCTCCCTGGCCAAGCACCTTCTTAATGATATAGCGTCCACCCTGTAAACGCGAGCCAGGGGTGAGCGAAGATGAATTACTAAGTGTGCTCACGATAGGTCTCCTCCAAAGGCTCCAGGGCGACCGCAAGGGTCGCCCCTACCATATACGGAGCGCGGTCACCGAAGATCGTGTATGGTAGGGGCGGGGCTTGCCCCCGCCCTGGGAGGGCTTAGCTGCTGCAAGAGCCTACCAGCAAACACCCTTGCAGCCTCTCTTCATGAATACGGCCAAGCGTATCCACCGCTAATACAACAATCGGTTTGTTGATTGGGTCACCATTGCTGCCAAACTCGATCGGTCCGGTGACGCCTTGCAGCGCCTGCGCCCCCGTGATTTGCATTAACCCCTGCTGCATACTGGTCGGTGTGATGCTCGTTTTCCCGCCACTTAGAGCTATCTTACTTCCCGTCAACAACGCTAAGGTGGCATCGTAGGAAAGCATGACATCACTGGAAGGACGGGTATAGCCATACTTCCCGCCCGGCTGCTGTCCATTCGGATTGTACGCAGCGATGTATTCATCGAAAAAAGCAGGTTTCTGCGCCCCAAGTCCGCTATTACCCCACTCATCGGGATAGGCGAAGGCCGTGAAATGCAACCGTGTGAAGTTCGCACGGGCACTACTTGAATAGCCACCCACTTCATAGAGGGCATCGCCACCCAATATCTGCAATGAGGCATAGGGTCCCGCTGTCGGCAGGTTCGTCAATAACACACTGATATCGGTGGAATAACCGGAGAAGTAGATCAGGTCTGGATTGTGACTCAGCGCATCCTGCAAGAGCGTCGGCAGCTTGCCTTGTCCCTGGGATCCAACCGTGTAATTCTCAGTGACAACAAGGTGGTTCCCATCAGCAAGGAACTTTTGGCTGAAATCAGCGGCAAGGCTGCTACTGTAGGAATTAGCAGGATCAACGAAGAGGGCCACGTTGTGGGCATGCAGGACTTGTTCGGCATACTGAGCACCCGCAATGGCCTGGCCTTTATTGGAAGGAGCGACGCGGAAGAAGTAGGGGGATATCCCTGTCAATTGATCACTGGAGGCTGTCTGCGAAACCATGGGAATGTGTGCCTTGGCCAGCACACCCACGGCATCCTGTGCGTTCCCACTGAAGGGCCAGCCCATCACGCCGACAATCGTGTGGTCTTGCTGCGCCGCCTGCACAATCTGCTGTGCCACCGACGTGGCATAGGCCGAGACGTTGCCGGAGTTGGCGATCAGGAGGCGAACCTCGACATTATTGGGGAGTTTATGGCCATCGTTGTATTCTTTTTGCGCAACATAGGCCCCTTGCAGATCATCCCTGCCAACGCCAATGTTGTCACCGGTAACCATCGTGCCAACCACGAACGTAACATAGGGATTGCCAGAAGCCAGCACCTGTTGATCTTCCAGGTAGATGAGCGCTTCAGCATCATTAGTGTCCGCTGCCAGTCCCGACTGCCACAGCGATTCAGCGCCGCCGACATCACCTGTCTTGAGTTTATCGGCAGCCTGCGTCTTGAAAGCGGCCATCGGGCCGGTTCGTATCAAAGGCGAAGGTACCGTCACTGATGCCGATGTACTCGCCGTCGGCAGCTTTGGTCACCCCAATGCCGTTGGGCAAGGACGGTACCGGCGTTGTGGTGGCACCAGGTGTGCTGGTTGTGCTGCTGCCAGGATGGTTAATTTGATTTAAGAAGTACGCGGCGCCTGCAAAAATCAACACAATTGCTATAATAAACAGGATAAAAATGCGCCCAACATTGGTCCCGCCAGGCGGCCGTGGTGGCTGCTGTGGCGCAAACTGCCCACGCATACCGACCGGTGGAAAGGGACTGGGTTGCGGATTTAACGGTCGTAGTGGTGGTGGCGGTGGAGGACTCACCGGTCGTGACACAAGCGGTGGTTGCTGCCTCGCGCCTGCCGGTTTATTTGCAGTTGCAGGTGCTCCCGCCGCACCTGGAATTGTGAGAGGGCCAGAGGTCCCTAGCGTATACGTGCTGAGGTTACCTGACACACCGAAGCGGTTGAGCAGGATGTTATCGATGTCTTGCTTCATCGCTGCGGCGCTTTGGTAGCGTTTGTTGATATCGATGGTTAATGCGCGAGTCAGCACCCGCTCGATCTCCGGCGAAAGCTGCGGGTTCAATGTACGCACAGGCGGAAAGGCAAACGGAGGATACTCGCTCGGGTCGCGATTGGTCAACAGGTAGTGTAAAGTTGCCGCCAACGCATACAAGTCTGAGCGTGCATCAGCGTTACCCTGATATTGCTCAGGTGGCGCGTAGCCTTGTGTCCCCAACGCCGAGGTTTGCTTTCGTTTGGCATTTCTAGCGATATCGGCGCGGGCAATGCCAAAGTCCACCAGGTGCGCTCGCTTATCCTTGGTTCCAATAATGATATTAGCAGGCTTGATATCCCGGTGCACGATTGGTGGCGTCTGTTGGGATAAGTAATCGAGAATGTCCAGGACTTGCGAGGTATAGTTCAGTGCCTCCTGCTCCGCCATCGGGCGATTGACGCGTTTCATGCGATCTTCCAGGTTTTCCCCATCCACATACTCCTGCACCATGAAGTAGTGCGTCCCTTCCTGGAAATGGTCGGTCACATTTGGTACCAGCGGATGATCGATAACTGCTAGCGTCGCCACCTCACGTTCAAAATTTCGTACGTCGTCCTTGCGCGTGGTCGGGTCGGTATTATCAGAGACCAGTTCCTTGATCACCACCGACTTGCCAGCCACACGCATATCACTGGCCAGCAATGCTGCTCCCATCCCACCCTGGCCAAGCACCCTCTTGATTACGTAGCGACCGTTCTGCAACGTCCCACCCGGTGTGAGCATACGGGAAACGCCGACAGTCCCACTCGTCGTTGTGGAAGAGGAAAGCGTACTTGACGTGGATGATCCTGAAGTCGGTGTCGTACTGGAGATCACCGTTGCCGCGCCAGGAGAGGATTTCAAGTACCCGCCACAATTGCTGCAAAAGTCTTCTGTATCGGGATTATCAGTACCACAATAAGGACATTTCATGATTTTATCCCTACCTTTTTCGCCGTAAAGCAAGCGCCTTTAGTCTGCTATTGCCACAAATTATAATGTATTCGCTACCTTTTGTATACGTATGGAGATGCCAAAAGTTCAGCGCAACCTTTGGGCGGGCACGTGCTCGATAAATCGGTCCTCGATAAATCGGGACTCTACATGGTTCTTATTTCTCTCTTCTCCCTCCAAATCGCAGCAAAGGCCCCTGGCTTTAACCAGGGGCCTTTGCTGCGATTTGGAAGCACTCTCACAAATGCTGGCAACGCAACGAGATGATACCCGGCGCAAAATGATTTGCCTTCTGCAAATACTCTTGCTCATTCGCCTCGATCATCAGCTTATGCATCACCACCACGTCGCCATCAGGCAACGGCTCCGCCGGTTGCAGGCATAACTCCATCACCGCACACCCTCTTTCATAGACCTTCACCAATCCACCGGAGCCAGGAATACGATAGACGCGGCTGTCTATCGAAGGGCTAGGGACTTCAAGATATCCAAACTTGATCAGTTGCTGGTACTGGTTCTCAGTCAACATCTCGCGCAGCAGAGCTTTAGCGCGGCTCTCTGCCGACAGATGCTCACTGACCGACTCGCGTAGACGGCTCACACGGCCATCCGGCGACTGCGACAGGTAATAGATCGCCAGTAGCAGAAACAGCAGCCAGATACCTAGAAATAGGCTTAGCGCTTCTAACGTCATGGCCGCTTACGCTCCTTAGCCGCCTACAACGCGAGGCACAATCACAATCTGTTCTGCCGTGCGATCAAACTTCTCAAGACGCTCTACAGGTTTACCAGGCTCCACTTTGAAGGCGGTTGCGCCGCGTATGCGCTCTTCGTTAAAGATGCGCTCTGCCTCTCGGACAGCCGCTACGGCTTCAGGATCGTTCGCCCGTATTCTTTCAGGATCCCAGACGATCCGATCATCACCACGGCGGGACATGACCCGCAGCATACCCATGATGTGTCTCCTTCTTCTGTATAAGTTACTTTACTCACCGAGCCCCATCCCTGGCTTCTTCCTCTTGTCCTATCCCTGCTGCCAGAGAGGTGTGTATAATCATTATACAATATCGGGATAAAATGAGCATAGCACGCTTTCGGCACCCCGTCAAGGGCAAGTTGGCTTCAACAGTAAACAAGGAAGCGTAAATGAGAACTTACTTCCCGCGCCCGGCGTACTTTCGATGGTCACCCACCCACTATGCAACTCCACAATCATTTTGACCACGGCAAGCCCCAGGCCTTGCCCGCTGGCACGCCCCCCACTCGACTGGGGCACCTGATAAAAACGCTCAAAGATACGTTGCTGGTACTCCGCAGCAACGCCACAGCCAGTATCGCGCACCGCTATCTCCACCATCTCATCCTCCGAACCCGGCGCGGGCGTGTCGGCACCCATCCTGCTCGCAGTAACCGAAATACTTCCGCCCGCAGATGTAAAGCGCAACGCATTGCTTATAAGATTGCGTAGCACCTGCTGCATACGCACAGAGTCAGCCCAAACAGGCGGAACGTCTTCGGCAACATCGACAGTAATCGCAATATCATTATCGACCGCAGTGATCTCTAGCTGCTCAACAGCGTCCGTTATGATCTCTTCTAAGCTGATCTCCTCGCGGTTCAAATGGAGTTGCCCGGCATCAGCGCGTGAGATAAACAACAAATCCTCAATTAGAGCATATAGGTGTTCACTCCCAGCACGCGCTCGCTGCATAAATTCACGCTGCTGCTCATTAAGTTCGCCAGCAGCGCCTGTCAGCGCCAGGTCCAGGTAACCATTGATCGAGTTCAGCGGAGCGCGCAGTTCGTGCGACATCAGCGAAAGAAACTTTGCCTTCACCCCGGCTGCCTCTTGCAGTTGCTGTACAAAACGCGCATTCGACATTGCCAGCACTGCCTGTTCAGCAAACATCGTCAACATTTGCACCTGGCGCAGGCTAAACACATCCGTCTGCGGGCAGCTAGCGGTCAGTACGCCTGTAAAATTGCCCTGGTCGATCAGTGGAACGCATATCATTGAACCGACAGCCGTACGTCCCTGGCGTTTGAAACGTGGATCAAGACGGACATTTTCGATCACAAGCGGCTCACGATGCTCGGCAACCCAGCCAGCCACATCCACATTCAGTCGGGAACGTGTCGCGCGGTGTGAATGCCCATGACTTGGCCTTGTCGCTCGCGTCACCATCGTCATACCCTTTGCATCCGCTAAGGCCACCGAACAGTTGCTCACCTCCAATAATACACCAGCATTCTCTACGATCCTCTGGAGTACATTAGTTAGTTCCCGCGACTCATCTTCACGAGGAAATATATCAGGTTGCTGGCCTTGCAGAGAAGATATATCTGTAATCATAGTATCCTTAGTAACTTCGGAGTGTTTCTAGCAGATGTTCTTCCTTCATGGTAGCGATATAAAAGATAGAAATCTGGAGTTAACCTGATTCCCTGGCCGTAGTATATCATCACATCAAAACCCATTCAGGAAAAATAAGCAAATTGGGCTATATGTCAGGACTGAAAAGCGGGGATGCAAGGGGTGCAACCCCTTGACTGGGGGCTTGGGGGCTGTGCCCCCAGTTTCTTCCGCCCTCCTCCGTCGCAGGCGGCGCTTTAAAATGAAAAGTGGCAGCCCACTAGTCGTTTATCCAGGTTGGTGCTAGTCGAATGGACGATGTGAGTGATCGCTGGATGACGTATAGTATGTTCAGTTATTGGACTCTATAGCGGAAAGAACACCTGGTACCTGCAGAGGTGCCAGGCTTGCTAACACGAAAGCGAACGTACCGTGACGACTCCGCCCCGTAAACGAGGCGGCTTCTCAGGCTAACACCCCTACCGGAGTGCTTAGCGCCTGAGCGCTCCGTCCGAGCGCAAGAATATTTTGGGCCGCGTTCACATCACGATCAGCGGTGTAGCCGCAGAAAGGACAGAGATGAACCCGATCAGACAAGGTTTTCTTGATCTCTGGTATCTGTCTGCATGCGCTACACATTTGCGTCGTGTTGTGTGGAGGAACGGCGATCACCTGCACACCAGCTTCTGCCGCTTTGTGGTGCAGGATACTGAGGAAGCCGCTCCAACCAACGTCATAGGTCGATTTGGCAAGCCTGGTTTGGGCCATGCCTGCTACGTTCAAGTCCTCGTGGGCAATCATGCCGTGCCGGGAAATCAGGGAAGAAGCTGTCTGATGATGAAAATTCCGTCGTTGGTTGGCGATATGCTGATGCTGCGACTTGAGCAATCGTCCCGCTTTCCCACGGCGTCTACTGCCTTTCTTGCGCCTCGACAACTTGCGTTGCGCTCGTCTGAGTGCCTTTTGCGCTTTGCGGTAGAACTTGGGTGGCTTGACCTCTTCACCTTCACTTGTCATGAGGAAGGCTTTGAGTCCCAAGTCAATACCGATGCTTGGCAGTTGAGAAGGTGGTACGCTCGCATCAGGCAACTCGCACGAAAAGATGACATGCCAGCCATCGGCTTCCCGTTTGAGCGAGATGGTTTTGATCTTACCTTGCAGTTCTCGGTGCCACTTGACTTTGATCGTCCCCACATGCTGAATGTAGAGCCTGCCATCTTTGAGCTTGCATCCATCGCCATAGGCGGGGAAGACAACCGTATCAAAGCGGTACTTGCCCTTAAAGCGCGGATAGCCTGGGTCCTTGCTCCCTCGGGCCTCGCGGCGGAAGAAATTCTCAAAGGCACGCTGAAGGCGTTTCAAAGTGGCCTGGCAACTGGAAAAGTTGGTGGCTTGCAAATACGGATTGGTGAGCCGATCTTCCTTGAGATGAGCCGCTTGCTCCTGATAGGTGACAGAACGGTGCTCTTGCTCATAGGTGTTTTTGCGTTCAGCCAAAGCCCGATTGTAGAGGTGACGATGCGTCTCTACCATCGTGGTAAGAGCCTGCTCTTGCTGCTTGTGAGGATACAAGCGATACTTAAAGGCTTTACGCATCTACTCAGCTCCCCGCGTCTTCTGCGAAGCCACGTACCGCTTGACCGTCTCTTCCGTGACGGCACCAGCACTGCCCACGTAGTAGCTTCTGCTCCACAGGGAAGGCAGGCGAGTCCGCAAATGCGCAAAGCGCTGGCGCAATACCCGGGAGGTGTAGCCTTTGAATTGGTTGGCAAGATGCTGTGGTGCTTGGGTGGGAGGCGCACTCACGAACAGATGCACGTGATCGGGCATGATTTCCAGTGCCTCAATCTCGACATCCAACGCGGGGGCCTTCTCAGTGAGCAATTGACGAAGCGCATCTTCAACTGCCCCCACCAGTACCGATTTGCGGTACTTGGGACACCAGACAAAGTGATAATGCAGGTTATAGACGGCACCTGCGTTTTTGCGGTAGCGTGGCGTACTCATGTTCTAAAGTATACCATGCTGTTAGAAAGCTGTCAAGTAGTTAACAACAGAAAGGGGTGGCGCATTCCTCCGCCGCCTGAAGTCGGCGGTCCCCTGCGCCCTTTTTATGGAACAAGCAACAACTGATACTCATATCCTCAAGACACTATCGAACCAGATGGCCGATGCGGTCGAGCGCGTTAGCCAGGCGCTTGTGCTCGTCAACGGCCGTCAACGGCAACCTGCAAGCGGCGTTGTCTATGCGCAAGACGTGATCCTGACGGCGGACCACGTGCTTGAGCGCGAGGAAGATTTGACCATCCAGACCCATGATGCACGTACATTGCCGGCCCAATTTGTCGGCCGCGACCCATCTACTGATCTGGCCGCGTTGCACGTCACAGACCTTGGACTGAACCCGGCAGTGGCTGCGGCAGAAGCGGCTCGTGTTGGTCAACTGGTGCTAGCAGTCGGTCGATCGACAGGTGAAGGGCCAATGGCAAGTGTTGGCATCGTGAGCGCCATCGGAGGCCCATTGCGTACAGGACGAGGTGTCACACTCGAGCGCTATATGCGCACGGATGCAACTCCCTATCCTGGTTTCTCGGGTGGGCCATTGATTGACGCGCAAGGGGCAGTCGTCGGCATCACGACGACAGGACTGGTCAACGGCGTTGCACTTGCCGTGCCCGCATCCATTGCCTGGAGCATCGCAGAGACGCTCGTAAAGCAGGGATATATCAAACGGGGCTACCTGGGCATCAGCAGCCAGATAGTACATTTGCCCACCGTGCAGCGCGCAGGACGCACGCAGGAGCACGGCTTGCTCATCGTCAAAGTGGATGATGATAGCCCTGCCCAAAAAGGTGGTCTGATGCTCGGCGATATCCTGGTAGGACTCGATGGTCAGACGATCACCGATACGGAGGACCTGCAGACGCTGCTCACCAACGACCGTGTTGGCAAGGCGATACCAATTGACATCATTCGTGGTAATGCACTCCAGACGGTGCAGGTCACAGTAGGTCAGCGAAAGTAAGGACCAGGACATGGCACAAGAAACAATCTTCTCCCCATCAATATCGTCCCTTCTGCCAGATGCCTTTTCGCATTCACTCATGCAGATCGTCAAGAAGGTACAGGCGAGCATCGTCCAGGTACGCAATGAGGGACGCGGCGTCGGCACCGGGATCATCTGGAGCGTGGATGGGTATGTTATAACGAACCACCACGTTGTTCCCACCGATAAGTCGACTATCCAGGTGCATCTGTCGGACGATCGCATACTCGAAGCAAAGGTGATAGATCGCCATCCAAAGCAGGACCTGGCCATGCTGCATATCGCGGCAGATAATCTGCAAGCGGCATCTGTCGGCGACTCATCGAAGTTGCGCGTCGGTGAATGGGTCTTCGCCATAGGCAATCCCTGGGGTCAACGTGGAGTCGTTACCGCCGGTATTGTGAGCGGCATCAGTGCAACGACGGATAATGGTGATGATTTGCCAAGACGATACATCAAGTCAGACGTGCATCTTGCACCCGGTAACTCCGGTGGACCATTGCTCGATGCTGAAGGTAAGGTAATCGGGATCAATGCGATGATCTTTGGTGGCGACCTGGCCGTGGCCATTCCAAGTAATGTCGTAAGCTCCTGGTTAGCTGGATTGCCCAAACGACGCGTCACGTTGGGAATCGAGGTGCAGCCAATCGAGTTGCCTGCCGCCATACGCCAGAAGGCGGGCGTGGAAGCTGAACAGGCCTCGGGACTACTGGTAATCGCTATAGGGTCCATGGAATTTGATGAGCTCAGTAGGCTCAATGGGAGAGGGCAAGCGGTTCACACTGGTGTGCTGATCGGCGATATACTACTGAATGTGGCGGGCAAGTCGGTAGTTGATGTCGCATCATTGCTGGACGTCGTTGCCAGACACGAGCCACAAGATAACGTAAAGGTGCAAGTGGTGCGTGGAGGTACTATTGTAACTCTCGATGTGGCGATAAAAGCCCTGGAACAAAAAGAATGATACGAGTGTTCGTCGTTGCATCAACACCGATGATGCTAGCCGGGTTGCGCACCATGCTCGCTACGCCAGATTTGCAGGTAGTGGGCGAAACGTCAATTCCAGGCGAGCTACCTGGAGAGCTTCCAACGATCGATGTCTTCGTTGTAGACGAATTATTGCTCGAAGTGGTGAGGCGTGCAATGACGAACAACGGAAATGGGACAGTAGCACTGGTGGTGCTCACGAACAATGATGAAGGACCACTCTCAGTGCTACGTACGCTCTCTTTACGGGGCTGGAGCATCGTGCCACTGGATGCCACAACTGCCCAACTCCAGGCCTCCGTAGTGGCGGCTGCTCAGGGGCTCATCACGCTTCCTGCGGCGCTCGCTGACCGGCTCTACGAGCAACGACCGGTCGCTGAGGCCATCACTTTCGGCTCACTCGATGAAACACTGACGACTCGTGAGCGCGAGGTCCTGGAACTGGTCAGCCAGGGCTTATCGAACAAACTCATTGCGCGCCGTCTTCAAATTAGTGAGCATACCGTCAAGTTTCATGTTTCTTCGATCTCTGCCAAACTTGGAGCCTCAAGCCGCACAGACGCGGTAAGCCGCGGAGTGCGCCGCGGCCTGATTACGCTTTGAAATGAACCTCAAGGGAATGCAATTCCCCGAGGAGCGCTCGATCTGGTCCTATGGCTCTCTCTAGCCTCTGGCGCTCCGATGAGCACTGGTGTCTGTTGCCAGTATGAGGCCTTTGGGGAACAACGGATCGGTGCGATCCGTTGCTCCCTGGATATCCCAAATATTGGCCTATTCCAAATCTTGTGACCGACTGCCTGATCAACCTCCCACCCGCTTCAGCCACCACCTTCCCCTCCCAAAAACTGTCTTCCCGCGCACCAATGTCCGCACCACACGCCCGTGCAGCATCCTGCCCACATATGGACTATGTTGATGGCGGTAGAACAAATCCGCAGCTTGCAGCAGATCGCTCTGCTCAAGATCAACCAGCACAACATCAGCATCAGTACCGATAGCCAGGCGTCCTTTGCCGGGCAGCAAGCCAAAACGCTGAGCAGGGTACTCGGCAGTAATAGCTGCAATCGTCGTGAGTGGCAACTCGCGCTTCTTAAAGCCATCTGTCAACAGCAACTGTAGCAAGGACTGGCAGCCGGAGATGCCACCCCAGACTTTGAAAAAGTTGGCATCCGTTTTCATGCTAGCTGGCGCTGGTGAATGATCGGAGGCAACCATCGGCACATTGCCGGCAAATACCTCTTGCCACAACGCCTCTTGCTCTGTCACTGAACGTAAGGGTGGAGCACACTTCGCTACTGCCCCCAGTTCCTCCACATCCTCCTCCGTCAGCACCAGGTAGTGCGGGCAAGTCTCGCAACTCACATCGACGCCTCGCTCCCGCGCCTCCGTCACCAGGCGGACACCGCGTCCACTGCTGACATGCACGATGTGCAGTGCACAACCGGTTTCTCTGGCAAAAAGGATCGCCCGCTCGATGGCCTCAAGCTCGGCGATCACAGGCCGCGAGGCGAGATAGTCGCGTATGCCGGTCCGGCCATCGGCGATGGCACGGCGTGCCAGGCCACTCGTAATCTGCTCATTTTCCGCATGCACCGCGATAATTTTACCAAGCCTGGCGGCACCCGCCATACCTTCGTAGAGCGTCAGATCATCAACCGCCGGAAAATCGTCGATGCCACTATTGGACATAAACGCCTTGTAGCCAACCACCCCACGCTCGGCAAGCTCATCAAGATGCTCTAGGTTCCCTGGTACCAGACCGCCCCAGAACGCGAAATCAACAAGCGACGTGGCCTGTGCGGCAGCAAGTTTGAGATTGAAGCTGGCTGCATCGATCGTCGGCGGGTGCGCGTTGAGCGGCATATCGAAAAAAGTGGTGGTGCCGCCTGCCGCGAGCGCACGGGTCCCCGTGGCGAACCCTTCCCAATCACTGCGCCCTGGCTTATTGAAATGCACATGCGCATCGATCACCCCTGGAAAGATGTGCAACCCCGCGGCATCAATCTCCTGCTTGCTCGTCCCCTCCAGCGCCGGAGCGATGGCGACGATGCGCTCATCGGCAACGGCGAGGTCTGCCCGGCTGATGTTGGTTGGGGTGACCAGTGTACCGTTGCGGATGATGAGGTTGTACAGGCTCATGGGTGTGCCTCCTTGTGTGCCAGCAGCATCAAAAACTGCTCCAGCACCTCTATCGCCACCGCCACATCTTCTGTGGTAACCGACTCAGCAGGATTGTGGCTGACGCCGCCTCGACAACACACAAAAAGCATGGCGACGGAGGTCAGTTCTGAAAGAGCCACCCCATCATGTCCAGCACCGCTCATAAGAGCATGCACCGGGTATTTCAGCGTCTCGATGGCCTGTGCCAGCAGTTGGGTGAGATGAGGCGCGCATGGCACTGTGCGACTCTCCTGCAGACGTTGCCAGTTCGGCGAGACCTGCCGTGCCGTGGCAATTTGACGCGCCTGCTCCTCTAACCGCCAGCACGCCTGCTCGCGCACTGTATCGTCTTGATGGCGCACATCCAGACTGAGCGTCACCACGCCCGGTATCACGTTGCTCGCCCCAGGCTGCGTAGTGATCTGCCCTACAGTCGCAACCAGTCCCGGCTGATTTCGTGCGAGCGTCTCAACGGCCAGCACAAACTCAGCCGCCGCGCACAATGCGTCATGGCGCATCGACATCGGCACCGTGCCTGCGTGGCCTGCTTCACCAACAAAGCTCACGCTGATGCGATTTTGTCCTGTAATAGTCGAAACCACACCGACCGGCAGATGCAGTGATTTCGAGCACCGGACCTTGCTCGATGTGAACCTCGCAGTAGCCGAGCAGGTTGTCGCTTCGCCGTTTGGCATCTGGGATGGCAGCAGCATTCCCGCCAAATGCACGTATCGCCTCGGCCATCGGCATGCCATCGTTGTCGATCAGCTGTAGAATGTTGGAATTGAAAGTGCCAGCCACGACTTTGCTGCCGAGGTATGCAGTGTGGTAGCGCAGTCCTTCCTCGTCGGCAAAGCCGAGTACTTCGATGGCAAACGGCAGGCGCTGTCGGCGTTCGTGCAGCCGTTCAACGCATGCCAGCGCAGTCAGTACACCTAGCGGGCCATCATATTTACCAGCATCGCGCACACTATCGAGGTGGGAACCAAGGAGCAAGGTTTTGGCATCAGCGGAACTCGCCTCGTAGCGTCCGATCAGGTTGCCGATCGGATCTTGCCGGACACTCATGCCGGCGGCACGCATCCACGCCGCCACCGCCTCGTTCGCCTGCCGCATTGCGGGTGTTGCAAAGCGCCGTGTGAGGCGACCTGGCTCTTCGCTAAAGCTGCCCAGGATATTGCATCGCTCCATGATGATGCGGGCTGATGATTCGGTGGTCATATTCTCAACTCCCCCGATACGTACTATACGCCCACGGTGAGACCAGCAGTGGCACATGATAATGGGCATCTGGATCGGCAATCCCAAACCGCACAGGCACACGGTCCAGAAAAGGAGGCGTTGCCGTCACCTCCGCTTGTGCGACGAAATACTCACTCACAGCGAATACTAACTCATAGACACCAGTCGTCAACTCATCACCAACCAGCAGCGGTGCATCGGTGCGTCCGTCGGCGTTGGTTCGCAGCGTTTTCAACAACGTCCGACTCTCGCTTTCAGCGTCAAGCCGCCACAACTCGATCGCTATGTTGGATGCTGGACAGCCGTGTGCCGTATCGAGCACATGCGTCGTAAGACGACCTGGCATGGCGATTCCCCTTTCAACGAATGCGGGCGACCGCAAGAGGCCTGATGCACAAGCAGTAGAGGGGAACCTGGGCTTTGCCGTAACGGATTTCTGCGTTCATGAGCTATTCCTCCGAATCTGCAGTTGAAGACGAATGTTGCTTAGTCAGACAGAATTGCTCCTCCAGTCGTGCTCTCTCTATTGAGTAGGGACTATGCTGGCACTCACTTGTTGTTTTTGTTACCTACCTCAGCGAGAAGTTGGCGAACTTGATCAGCTGTTTGTGCAGCAGATATATCGACGATCAGGTCTTGTAACCTCAATGGGTCCTCAATGCTAGCTGTTTGCTCGATTGCAAAGCTTGCCAGTTTGGGAAACCGTGCTTGGACCATGCGTATAATGGTAAGTCGCAGATCTTGTAGCTCTTGCTGGACACCTTGCTGAATGCCTTGCTGAATGCCTTCAGCAAGCCCTTCCTGCATAATATACTGATAGATCTCTGTGTCCCGTAGTATATCCTGGAACATTTTGAACCTCCTGAGTAACCAGTCTTTGTCTTCTGGTGCGTCGAACGCCAGTGATGCCAGGTTGAAGGTGATAGACAGCAAGTTTGTTTGTGTTGAACGATCTTCCAAGTCTAAAAGCTTAGTAACGACCTCTTCCACGACTTCCTGGGTTGCGCCCTCTCTTGTCAATGGCAAGAGTGGCAGCAGTCCTGCTGAGCCTGTTCGCCTCAGTTCATCAGTAGCAATTTCCCAGAGTTTAATCGTGATGAAATTGAATTCGAAGAATCTCCCGGTCATCCGGCAAGGTCAGAATCAGGGGAGACTCTATAATGTTGCCATCTTTTTTCAAGTAAATTACGAACGAGATAACGGTACAATCAAACTTACAGCTTGCAAAGACATTATACTCCAAAACCCGCTTTGCCATGTCCAAATCGCGATAACGCTGAAATTCGAGGTGAAACGCTACTCGCTGGCCATTGAGCATCACCTCGTAGAGAATGTCGATATCGATAGCTCGGTTAAGGTGAGAAGATAGCTCGCGAATGACCTGGGCTCCCGCGAGGAGCCACGTCACAAAATGCTGCGGATTGGCCCCGACCAGCCGTTTCAGATTACTGTCCCAAATACCCGCCATACGAGAACGCTCCTACGTACTTTATTCTGCTTGTAGTGTAGCATAGTGGAAACCCACTGTCGAGGAGGATGGATCGCTAGTATGAGGGCTAAATCTCATCCGCATGGACAAGATCACGCAAGCGGAAAAAGCAAATCTTGGCGACTTCGCCCAGGGCAATCTCGATTTCCTGACTGCGCGAGTCTTGCAGACGGGCGGCAAAACCTACCAGGATGCTCTCTTTCTTGTTCTCGCGTGCGCAAATCACGAAAGGGAAGCCAAAGCGGTCACGATAGGCCTGGTTCAGTCGGGTAAAAGTAGCAATCTCTTCCGGTGATAGACGATCCAGGCCTGCGGACGCCTGTTCGCCGGTTGATGCAGGGCTAAGCGTGCCAGCGAGAGCCGCTCTGCCCACCAGGTCAGGGTGTGCCTGGAGTAGCGCCACTTGCTGTTCTAGTGGCGCGTTATACATCACTGCACACAATGCCTGGTGCAGTCTTGTCAGACTTTCAAATGGCCGGGCATGCCAGGTCTGTCTCACGATCCACGGTGGTCCCTCAAAAAGCGAGCCAAGAGCCGTTACAAAGTTGTCCTGGTCGAGGCTATTGGTCTCTTGCAGGGTAATCTGCTGTGTTCTCATAATTGTTATTGTACATTATTGTGTAACTCTTCGGGAGCCTGACGCCTCGCCGCCTCCGGCGGCTCACGTCGTTTTTTATAGTGTAGCGCTGGCAGCCTGCGGCTGCCAGCGCTACACTATAAAAAACCTCTTGCGAACCACCGAAGGTGGTAAGGATCACCTACGCGCACTCCCACCCCATCGTCTGTAGCATCCCCTGCAAAGCCTGCGAAGCGCGCCGGAACAAATCAGGTCCACTGAAACCCTGGTACCGTCCGGCGGCAGCGAGGTGTGGCTCCAGTGAGAAGAAACCGTCATAGCCATCCTCGCGCAAGCGTTGCAAAAGGTCGGGCCAGTGCGCCATCCCCTCGCCAGCAGCCACAACGCTGCCATCGGCGCGGGCATCTTTCACATGCACATAGCGTAACCAGGGATGCAACGCCTCATAAGCATCAGGGGAGGGCGTCTGCTCGCACTGAATGAAATTGGCGGGATCGAATACGGCTTGCATATGCGCATCATCGCAACTCTGCAACAGATCAACGCAGCGAGTAATGGTATCGCCGTAGATGTCCTTCTCGTTCTCATGGAGCAGGATAATGCCAACTGCACGTGCTCGCGCAGTCATCTCACGCAACCGCCTGAGCACCTCATCTCGCCACGCGGCTGGGCTGGCAGAACCCTCATCGCCCACAGAGGCAGCAGGAGGATAAAAGGAAAATATGCGAATGAAGGGCGTCTGAAAGAATTGAGCCAGTGCAATAGCACGCTCGAAACGCTGCAATTGCTCGTCGAAGGGGCTATCGATGGGTATCTTGCCAATGGGCGAGCCGATAGCGGCGACTCCGATACCGTGTGCGTCCAGTGTTTCCTTAATCTCGTTTGCTTGCACATCGCTGAGGTCAAGCACATTCGTATTCCAAACGCCGCGCAAGTCCAGGAAGTGGATGTTTTCACTTTTGAGCACCGCGATCTGCTCATTGAGATCGGGAGAGATTTCGTCAGCGAAGGCAGACAGGCGAATCATGGTAGCGTCACCTCCTTATGTGTGCGGGCCGATTTATAGATGCCCAGGATGATCTCGACGGGGCGACGTGCAGCTTGACCATCGACGACCGGCGTGCCATCTTCCCGGATTGCACGGATCATATCGGCAATCTGCAAGGCATGGCCTCGGAATGAGAGCGCAACCGGGTTCTGGGCCGTGGAACCTGCGGCAGCGGCTTTCTTGCTTTCCCTGTAGCTCCCCGATTTATCGTGGGAGCCCGATTATCGTAGGAGCCTGATTCATCGTGGGCATTTCCATAGGCATCGATTTCCTGGGAGTCCTCGCGTGCCAGGTGCAAATAGCTAAGGTTGTCGTCCTCAATCACCGCTGATCCTTTATCGCCAAAAATCTCGATGCGTGTAGTCACACCTGGGTAGGCCCCTGTTGTCGCAGCGATAGTGCCAGGCGCTCCATTGGCGAAGCGCAAGACCGCGACGGCCACATCTTCCGTCTCCATACGGTGAGCCAACGTGTCCGTATAGGCATAGACACTCCTTACCGGACCCATAAACCATTGCAAAAGATCAATCGAGTGGATAGACTGGTTCATCAGCACTCCTCCGCCATCAAGCTGCCACGTGCCGCGCCACGCGCCGCTGTCGTAGTAGGCCTGCGAGCGCCACCATGGGACAATAGCGTTGCCGAGCACAAGCCTGCCAAAAGCCTGCTCCTCAACCAGGTCATGCACCTGGAGACTGGCAAGGTCGAAGCGATGCTGGCTGATCACGGCCAGCTTCACCCCGCTCTCTTGCTGAACTCGCAACATCTCCTCAATCGCTGCATGACTGATCTCCATCGGCTTCTCTACGATCACATGTCGTCCTGAGCGCATCACCTGGCAGGCTTGTTCCCCGTGCAGTCCACTGGGGGTACAGATGATGACAACGTCCAGTTGCTCATCAGCCAGCATTTCCGCGAGGGTAGTGTAGGGTTTGACTGCATACTCGTCTGCCAGTCGCTGTGCTTTCTCAGGATTGATGTCGGTCAAGGCCACCAATTGCGCGTCTGGGAGACTTGCGATGGCCTGCGCATGCGTCGGGCCAATTACTCCACAGCCAACGATGCCGAACCGCAGTTTGTCGGTCATAGCAAATATTCCTCCACCTCAGAGTCTTCAGGTCGCATGGTTATATTTCTCTGGCCCGGTAGAGCATCTCTCCAGCGTGCGGCACGAGCAATATACCATCCTGCTCACGCCCCTTCCACTCCTGGGGGTCGATTTTCCTATGGTCTACATACCCCAAATTGACCCGTCGACAGCGTTCCTCCGCTATACTTGTCGCCAATGTCACCTGAATGCGCGGCGTTTCTATGCCATTGGAAGCATCATATGTGCCACTCCCCTTGACGTGCGTACTATGGGCGAGAATACTCCCTGGCACATCCTTAAAGCGGTCCCACTGTTTGACAAAATAATCCCGCACATGGTAGCCCACCTGGTCGATCAGCTTGCCATGTGTGTAAGAGATTTCGCTGATATGCGGAGCGTAGATGATGACTTCACCGCCGTCGGCGATGGCTGGCTCTGTCTTGTACATCGCCTTGGCCGCCGTCCACAGGTCATCGTAGATTGTAGCTGGCATAGAGAGAACACGCTGGAAAGGCCGAGACACCATGATAATGTTAAGCTGCGCAGAGAGGTCGGCGGCCTTATCGAAGGTTTCGGCGTGGGGTCCGATGTAGAGACCATGCAGTTCTTGACCACGAAGTACCAGTGCCAGGCAGAGCAGTGGGCATGGCACAAACGCTGCTGCGCGGTGGATGACCCGCCGCACGGGAGTGTCCTTGACGCCGATGGTGCGCATGCTGGTGACGAGCGCTCCCAACCAATGGGTGAAATTGATGATGTCAGGCCCGGCGATGCCAGGGAAGAGGTATTTGGCCCCGCCGGAGAAGCCTGCTACCTCGTGGGGAAAGACCGGCCCGCAGATCATCAACTGGTCATACTCGAAAATCAACCGGTTGAGCGTCACGCGTACCTCGTCAACCAGCAGGCCTTCGGTCAGACTTTCAGCCTCCTGGCGCGATATCACGCCGATAGTCTGGAGCATCTCTGGTTCGGCCCAATGGTGGTTGAAGACGTGCACATTGGGATAACGTTCCGTTCGTTCACGTGCCGCTACTCCTACCAACCGATCAATCGCTTCCTCAGACATCGGAGGATGCGTTCCCAGTGCAATTAAGTAGTCCAACCGCGCTACACGGTGCCCAAGTTGCTCATAGAGCAGGCGGAAGAACAGCGGAATCGGAGCGGTGCGCGTCCCGTCAGGGATAATGACCAGTACCCGCTTTCCGTCCAATGGCAACTGGTCGCGGGCTTGTGCGATGAGTTGCTGCACGTCCTCTGCTGTTAATGTCTCTGTTATTGAACCTTTTCCTAAGATCATAATTGGCTCTCCCAGCTTGTCGTCGCTTCCTCGCAGGAGACCCTGATAATCTGCTCCATTGCGATGGTCCCATTTACTTTGAACATAATACTACACGCCACTAAACGCCGAGAATCCACCATCTACTGGTATCACCACCCCGGTAACAAACTCCGAAGCCGGACTCACCAGCCACAACAGCGTACCAACCAAGTCCTCCGGTGTACCCAGTCGTCCTGCTGGCGTGTGCTGTAAAATAGCCTGTCCACGCGGAGTCATGGCTCCACTCTCGGCGTCGGTGAGCAAAAAACGATTCTGTTCCGTCAGGAAGAATCCCGGTGCCAGTGCGTTCACGCGAAGTCACATTTAGTGCAATGAGCGAACTCTTAAACCGCCTACAGATACTTTGTAAAAAGTACGCTCTCACATAGAAACAAACGCCGACAGAGAGGAAGCAAGAACTAACAAGATGAAAAACTGGGATAAATTAGTGAAATCCCAGGGAACAATTGCAAATATAAGAGCAAGAGCTGCTCCGTGGGCAAACCATGTTGATTGATCACGCCAATCCATTACCAAAGAATGGGCCAATATTTTCTGTACGAGGTATTAAACCTTTCACAAAGTAGCTCCCGGTCGTCGTCACTTCGTTAAAGGCATATTCGCTCAATTCTGGGGAATTAGCTTGCCATAATTTGTGTTGCGAAGAACGAAGCAAAAAAGTTCCTGTCCAGAAATGAGCGAAGGTAAGTATCGCAAAGATGCTAACAAAGAGCCAACTATTTGTTATTGGAAGGTTCTTAAGACCACCAACATCAATTGTCTGAATATTCACGATTTTGAGCAAATTTAAGAACTTGAGTAATATAATTAGCCCGACTGCAACAGTACCGGTTATAAGTACTTTGTCTACTGACTTTGCATATTCAATCACTCTTCTCACACGGAAGTCTTCGGAAGGTTTTGTTTGTGACATTGAACATACCTCCACTAAGCTCTATAATTACTGCTGACGCATGCATAGGATAAGTTTATGCGCAAAACGATGAAAATGCAACAAACAGAGGCTTTAATATAAGTAAGAAGCAGATACAAAGAAGGCGCGGACTCGATCCAGGCAGGCCTCATCGACACTGCGACAGAGGCTGCGTCCCTGTTGACTCGTCGTACACTGCGCTTTGAGCGGGCAGTGATTGCAATCTTTGGCGCGTGCACGATAGCGTCGGGAACGCTCGGTGGTATGAGCCTGATCAAAGCGGAGTTCTTTGCCTGCCGGGCAGACATAGACATCACGCTCGGCATCGTACTTGAACTCCTGAGCACTAAAGAACTCGGTGCGGTGGTCCATATCAGGAAGCGGAATGTAGGCACGAAGGCCCTGTTCTTCGATGGCGACCAGGTTGTCTTCGGTGCCGTACTTCCTGTCACCGGTGACCTGCCGCGGCCACAGCTTCCAGCGGAAGCGGACGCGCCAGAGCAAATCGCGCATGGGTTGGTTATCCATCACTTCGGAAGGGGTTACCAGCACGTGGAGAATGATGCGCGCTTTGCCGCCATCGACGACAAAATGCGTATGATAGCCCAGGTCTGCTCCGTTCTTGGTCTGCATGAGGGTAGCATCGGGATCGGTGGTGCTCACTTGCAGATCAGCCACACGCTGATACCCGCGACTGGTAGTCTTCCGGTCTTGTGCTCCCAACGCCTCAATCCAGTCATGACGCTGGGCATTCTGTTGGGCGAGGTGCTCCTGTTCCTCTGGTGAGAGCGAGGTGGGCAGTTGCGCAGGTGCTGGCCTCTGCTCCAGCTCACCGAGAGCACTGCCCGCTCTTTCCTCTGTGAGGTTCTCCTAATTCCGTGCTCGGGGATGCTTCACCGAACAGACCATCCAGATGCGCCTCGACAGAAAAGCGAGACATTCACCAGTTGCGTAAAACTGCGGTTCTTGCTCCCCATCATGCTCTTTGCCTTTCCAACTTTCCACACCAACTGATCTGCCATGCCCTCATGCGCTCCGTCTTCCTCAGAAGGGATGACGGTCAGCCTGAAAAGGGTTGGTTGTTCGTCCTGGTGGGCTTGCGCAGCCACAGTGAGACATGTGCTGTCTGCATCGTCTCCTGAACGACCGCCACTACGTGTTCACTCAACTGCCGCAAGTCCACCTCATGGCGCGGGGTCGCGCTGAAAGCGGCCAGTGCGCGAGCCACGTCGTACTTGCAGCGGGAAAAGCGTTGGTCGATGGTGGCTTGAATGCCTCCTTGCAATGGCTGGAACAGCCAGCAGCGAGCCATCGAGCTGGCCGCACAGCACGTAGGGTGCCCTACATGCCTTGACGAGCAGACGACAGAGAGGTATCGTCGTGAGGAGGTGATGCGTCGTCACGCCTGGATTAGCCCATCGGCCAGCGGCACGCTAAACCAGAAGGTCGAGCCCCGGCCAGGAGCACTCTCGACCCCCACCTGCCCGTGGTGCTGCTCTATGATGGCCCTGGCGATGGCTAATCCAAGTCCCAATCCTCTTTCCGGCCCCCGCTTCCCTGGTGCTGCTGCTTGATAAAAACGCTCCCACACGCGGTGTTGCTGTTCTGGCGTCAGCCCTGGTCCCCGGTCGCGTACCGACACCCGGGCGCTACTTGCTTCTACCTCCAGGCACACTGATATCGGCTGATTGACAGGCGCGTACTTGAGGGCATTGGTCAGGTAGTTGGTGAGCACCTGCCCAATGCGACCAGCGTCAGCGAGCACCGATACTACCTTGTCTGGCGGCAAGACCAGCTCAATGTCCCGCGTGCGTGCCACCTGCTGCTGATTGGCGACCGTCTCCTGCACGATCGTGACGAGATTCTCCCGCTGCAACAACAGCTCAAATGTGTGCATTTCCAGCCGGGACACCTCCAGCAATTCCTCTACCAGGCGGGCTTCGATCTCCGCCTGCCCGCTCGCCCGCTTGAGTACCTTCTCGATCTGGCCAAGCAGCCCTTCTGCCTCGGGTGCCAGGGACCCCGGCCGCCGTTCGATCTGCAGCAGTGCTAGCTCAATCGAGCCCAGGATCACCGTGAGCGGCGTCCGCAGCTCATGGCTCACCATGCTCAGGAATTCCTCTTTGCGTCGCTCAAGCTCTTTCTGCTCGGACATGTCCAGGATCACTGCCATCCCAATATCCCGCTCTTGATCAATCATGGCGCCCGCTACCAGGATCGGCACGCGACTGCCGTCTTTGCGCAGGTATTCCTTCTCATACGGGAGAAAGGCTCCGGTAGAGAGGAACATCTTCGAGACCTGTGTCAGCGTCTCTTGGTATTCCGGAGGAGTGAGTTGCTGCCAACGAATAGTTCCGGAGAGCAGTTCCTCCTTGCTGTAGCCGAGCATCTGCGCCAGCAGGTCATTGCTTTCATAGATGCGCCCAGCGCCATCGACCACCATTACCCCGATGACGTTGGACTCCACCAACGAGCGCAGCTTGCGTTCGCTATACTGGAGTTGCTGCTCCAACCGACGCCGCCCGGTCATATCACGGAAGACCATGACGCCACCCACGACCTGGCCCACGTCATCGCGAATGGGCGCGCCACTGACATTGAGGATGATATCTACCCCCTGGCGGGTGCAGCACAGGAAGTCCATGGCGTGTGTGCCTGAGAAGCGTTCGCCCCGCAGCACCCGCTGCGACGCGAGCTGTTCTCTGGGCAGTGGTCTTCCCTCCATATCACGCACGGCCAACCACTCTAAGCGATGGTCGCACTGAAGCACCGAGGGATCGGTGTCCTCTTCCAGCGCCAGTAGGGAACGGTAGGCGTCGTTGGTGTAGCGGAACTCTCCCCTGGCATCGCAGACAGCAACGCCGTCTGACATCGCATCAAAGGTCGCGGCCAGCTCGGCGGCATGTGCCTCGGCTTCCTGTTGCGCCTGGAGTGAGGCTTCCTTCTCTGCCTCCAGTTGACGGTTCAGTTCCTCGACACGACGGCGTGCCAGCACCTGTTCGGTCACTTCGACGCTATAAACCCAGATCCCATCGATTTCCCCTTGCGGGGTACGAGTGGGTTGATACACAACGTTGTAATAGGCTTCTTCCAGCACCCCATCTCTCCTGCGGTCGATCCAGATGGGGACCTCGGTGCCAACAGAGGGCGTGCCAGTGATGTAGACCTTATCCAGGATGGCAACCACACCTTGCTCCACGAATTCTGGCAACACCTCACGGACGGTTTTGCCCACCGGATCAGCACGGCCTCTATTTGAGAGGGAGAGAGGATTGGCAAACTCGTAGCGATGCTCCGGGCCACGTAGGACGGCCATCGAGATAGGGGCTTGCATGAAGAGTTCGTACAGGCGCGCTCGTGCCGCCTCCGCCTCCGCGCGTGCTGCCTGCTCGTAGGCCAGCAGTTGCTGACGTGCCTCCTCGGCCTGAATACGGTCGGAAATATCACGGACAATCACGAGCAGATCCCCGGTCGAGAGCTGGTTCGCCGTCGTTCCAACGACTAGGAGGCTGCCATCTTTGCGTTTCATCCGCCACTGACTGCGCTTCACTCCCCCGGCGCGCAGGAGCTCCAGTGCAGCAGGCAGGCCCGCCTGATCTTCCTCGGGGACCAGGTCCCGTATGTGCCTGGTCAGCAGTTCTTCGTGCGAGTAGCCGGAGAGCTGGCAGCCCATCTCGTTGACCTCCACCAGGTAACCTTGCATGTCGGTCACAAACATGCCGACGCCCGCCTGTTCCACCAGCACCCGGTAGCGTTCCTCGTTCTGCAGGCGGCATTGTATATCCTGCTTTTTCAGTGTGATGTCATGGTAGTTGCACACCACAGCTGCCACTTCCGGCTGAGCGAGCAAATTCGTCAGGGTTGCTTCCATCCAGCGCCAGGTGCTGTCTTTGTGACATATGCGATACTCGGCGGTGATGAAGTCGCCGGGCCGGTCAAGCAGAGCAGTGAGCTGCTGCAGCACGTCTTCCAGGTCATCGGGATGCAGCAACGTAAAGCCGTTCCTGCCCACCAGCTCTTCGGCGCTGTAGCCGGTGACTCGCTCAGTGGAGGGACTGGCGTAGGTCACGATGCCCTCCGGGGTGAGGAGCGCGATGGCGTCACTGCTGTGTTCGATGAGCGCGTGGAAGCGCTGGTCGCTGTGTATACATGGTGTAGATACTTCTATTGACATACGCCTCTTTCCTTCATGCGTTTGCCGGTATGCTCCCGCGTTATGGCTTCTGGTAGAGAGGAGAGCGGACGCGTACACCTCCTAAAACAACAGGCAGACGGCTGTCTGTGAGCAGGAAGCAGCACCGGAAACATGTTTTTGGATCCTAGTATACCATAGCTGCTGACAATCGTAAGCGGTGTGGTGGCGATCTTCCAGTTGAAGGATACCAAGGTTGCGCTGTCACTGACAACGTTGTTTCTCTGGTTGATCCTGTCGCTAACGGCTGTCACCTTTCAGGCGCTGTGGAACGCTGATGATTTGTACCAAGTGAGGCCTTTTGTAGAGCCGAGGGCGAGGCGAGGTTGATGAAGAAACAAGCGTAATCATAGATTCAGGACACGTGCCAGAGAGCTGAGAAGGAAGGACACTGCTCGATTGCTGATCTTGACTCACGCGTAGATTGCGATGGGATAAACCTTCCTCTGGCCTTTTTTGCACAGCTTATTGGGGATTTTTCAACAGGCTGCTTCCACTCTGCGATGTGGCAACCCACTCCTCGCAGTTACTCACCCATTTTTGCAATAACCTAAGTCAAGGTCTTGGTTGGCGATCCTTTCTCAATGGTCATGGCTCTAACTCCTACACCCCACTAAAAGCCGAAAACCCTCCATCAACCGGCACCACCACACCTGTAACAAACTCCGAAGCCGGACTCACCAACCACAACAGCGTACCAAGCAGATCCTCTGGCCTACCCAAACGTCCTATGGGCGTGTGGACCAGAATGGCCTGCCCACGAGGAGTCATGGCTCCGCTCTGGACATCGGTCAGCAAAAAGCGATTCTGTTCCGTCAGGAAGAATCCCGGTGCCAGGGCGTTCACACGAATACGAGGACTAAACTCCTGCGCCATATACACCGCTAACCACTGGGTGAAGTTGGCTACCGCTGCCTTGGCGGCGCTGTAGGCTGGCACGCGTGTCAGAGGTCGCAGCGCACTCATCGAGGTGACGTTGACAATACATCCCTGTCTTCGCGCTGCCATAGCGCCTCCAAAGACCTGGCAACTCAGGAATGTACCTGTAAAATTCAGGCCAAAGACGGCATCCAGCGCCTGCAAGTCCAGGTCAAAGAAGCTCTGTTCGGCTGAGGTAGTGACTTGCGGTTGATTACCTCCTGCTGCATTAACCAGAATATCTACCGGACCAAAAGCGTTCGTAACCTGCTCCAGGGTTCGTTCAAGTGCAGCGCGATCGCGCACATCGCAGGCGATGCTAATGGCCTGCCCACCATCTGCCCGGATTGCCTCTGCCACCGTCCTAGACGTTCCGGCGTTAAGACTTACGACAGCAACCCGTACGCCGATCCCTGCCAGTCCATGAGCCATAGCCCGTCCAAGCTGGCCGCTGCCGCCGGTGATCACTGCTGTCAAGCCATGTACGTCGAAGAGTGTTTGCATGTCCATGTTGTATCTCACCTGTCTCAACTCTCATTCCCCTCATTTTACCATAGCGGAAAGGCCAAAACACCCTTTTTGCCAGGCAACGGTTCCACCACAAACCGGGAATCACAATCTCTACGACAATGAAGAGGCTGGGACAGCAATGTCGTCGTATGGTAGGTAGGGGCAAGGGCGGTGATGTGGGGCGGGGTGAGCCCTTGCGGTTGCCCTGATCTGAGATCCACTCACAATTCACCATCGAGGGTGATTCCACACCTCCACCCAACGACAGCACGGTGGGCATGACGGCGAGGGGCCATGCGAGATGTAGTGGCACGGGGCGGTTGGGCGGATGTGGGGAGCCCTTGTGGGTGCCAGGCCTCACTCAAGCGCACTCCAATTTATGAGTACCACCCCTGTATCATTCCTTGACAACTGCTGCACTTACCGCTAAAATGCATATAGATGCTATACGTAGTTAGGAAAAGATCATCGTGAATGCTAAAAACCTTGGGTGGCAAGAGTACACGTACGATGGCCCAACGGGCCGTCGCCCGTATTTTGTCTATACCCCGCCGGATTACCAGGTTGGCATAGCCGTACCACTTATCGTCATGTTGCATGGCTGTAGGCAGACTGCGGCAGACTTTGCGGCTGGTACGCAAATGAATTGGTTGGCAGATCAGTACAATTTCATTGTCGTCTATCCGCAACAGAGGAGCAGGCATAACCGGAACACATGTTGGAACTGGTTTAACCCTGCAAATCAATCTCGTGGAAGTGGGGAACCAGCAATTATTGCCGGAATTGTCCAGACTATTGAACAGGATGCCGCGCAATGGACGATTGATACTCGTCGCATCTATGTGGCGGGTATATCTGCTGGAGCTACCATGGCTGTCATTTTGGGTGCTACCTACCCGGACATCTTTGCAGCCATTGGTGTTCACTCTGGAGGGGAATACCAGGCAGCGACCACTCTAATCGGGGCTTTGAAGACTATGCTTCAAGGTGGACCGAACCCCGTGAAGCAAGGGCAGATCGCTTATGTTGCTATGGGAGAATTCGCACGTACTGTCCCTATCATTGTTTTTCACGGCGCCAGCGACTACATCGTCAACTCTGTCAATGGTGACCAGGTTGTGCAACAATGGATGCAAACGAATATTCTTGCGTCGAATGGCGCATATCAGGCTGACTTTAACCATCCCACCAGTACAACGACCGGCCATGTTCCGGGCGGTCGCTCATACACGCGCAAAAGATGGCACGATCACAATGGCCGCGAAATTCAGGAATATTGGAAAGTCAACGGCATGCGACATGGCTGGTCCGGGGGCAGTTCCAGCGGCTCTTACACCGATCTTCAAGGTCCAAGCGCAAGCGAGGCAATATACAAATTCTTTATGAACCATCACATGGAAAAGGATCGTGGTCAACCTTCTTTCTGGAGGAAGGTAGGGGACAGCATACGCAAGTGGTGGATCAGCGGAATTGAAGTACAATAGGTCCAGTTAGCGAATTACCAGGAAAGGCCGAGCGAAACGACGACGTAGGATACCTGTCCCCCAGAGACAGGGCATCCTGCCTGGGGGCAGGTATCCCGATTTATCGCCCGCTGGGTGGGGTGGCTCTCTCCCTGACATATTTCGGTTTGCCCAGCGCCTGGCACCCACAAGGGCCCATCCACCCCCAACCCAGCCCCGTGCCACTACATATCGCCTGGCCCATCACCCCACACGTGTGTCCACCGCACCGTCGCCTTGGTGGTGGGGTGGTCCCCCGAAATGTAGTGGCACGGGGCGGTGTGGGGCCCTTGTGGGTGCCAGGTCTCACGACGCGCCGCAACATGCATGGCTGCCCCAAAACTGTCAGGGCAGGTAATGCCCGGTGCCTAACCTGCTGGAATGGTGACTCTTCCTGCTCCCGTCGGCGGCATATTTGGACCACTCCCTACCCAGCGCACCGCCGTTCCCACAGCCGTCACTTCCATCCACTCGCTATTGTGCAGGAATTCGACCCTGAGATCGACCCCAATCACGCCGTCTGCCCCCAGTTGATCTGCCTCAAACTGCATGCGGCTCAACGCCAGTTCGCGTGCCTGGTACATCAACTGCGAGTATTCTTTGATTTCGCCCTGGAAGTTGCTCTTGAAGCCCGCTAACCAGTTGCGTACTGCACCCATCGAGTAGATACAGTTGCCCAGAACAAGCCCCATCGGCTGAAAGCCTTTGTCGACGACCAGCCAGAACTCCTGGCCGGTGAGATCAGAGGTGAAGGCTCGCCCGCGATAACCCGGCTTTACCTCCATTGCGTTACGTGGATCACCCATTAGTGCCTAGTTTTCCTTTCGTGGATTGATAGTAATGAATGGTAATGTAAGTTAAGGATAGGGCATTGATGGGATTATTGTCAACTCTAATTGTTTATGGGGTCTACGTCCTTCGGAGTGAAACAAGGTAGAAATGGAAGAGGATCGTTCGTACGGGCGTGATGAATCACGCCCCCATTCCCTTGTCGAGCAGCCTACAGGGCGTGATGAATCACGCCCATACGAATTGCTTTCACCCGCAAGGATACTGCTGGCGAATTGCAAAACTGAGCATGATCCTAAACTTCCATACCGAGATTCCAAGCTCGATATTTTAATTCGCCACCAGTATCCGCAAGGATGGAGATCCCGCTTCCTTTAGTTAACTATTAGGGTTTGTGATACTCACGACGGTGTTAGCCGGATACGATACTTTGACCTTGACCGTTACATTGTTCCCGATGGCCTGTGCGTTCCCGCTGTAAGCACTCAGGTCCGCCGTCGCAGGAATAGTGAAAGTGTAGCTCTTGACACCAGCCGTGAAGTGAATAACGCGATCAGTTCCTACCGCGCTCGTTGTGATGCCTGTATACGCGATGACGTTCAGGTCTGGGTCACCTGACACAGCAGGCTTCAAAATCGTTGCCGTGAGACTCCCATCAGGGTTAATGACTGAATCCATATCGACAGATGCTCCGACAGCAGGTAGGCCGCCACCATAGGCTGAGCGATCAGTTTGGGCGTTGATGGCCATCGTGTAAGTCTGTCCGTTCGGGGCGCTCATGACAAGACTGCTGCTCGTGACGCTCTTCACAGGGCCGATGAATGAGATGCCACCTGGCTTGAACGCGACTGTGGAGGGAGTAGAAGTAGAGGTAGGAGCTTGCGTAGGAGCGGCTGTAGGTACCTGCGTTGGAGAGGTAGTCGTGGGAGTGCTACCTGCCGCAGGCTGTGAAGTACTACTGCCAGTGCCCGAAGAACACGCTGTCATCAAAATCAACATAGCAAGAACTACAGTACACACGAACATACCTTGAAAACGTCGGAATGGCATTGTTTGCATAGTTCTCTCCGTTCATCTCAAATTGGCTTTTAGGCTCAAATCTATCTCTCTGAGCACTACACGAATTGTAATAATCTACAAACCCGTATTTATCTCATAGACGATCATACACCTGTTTTTTGGCATACACTATGCTCTATAGCACTAAAAGTATGTGATATTGCTCACTTTCCCAGATAGACAGAACAATTGCCAAATCACTATCTTCAAAAGTTCATAACAGCCTCTAATGTTTGCCTCCATTGCCTCTCGGAGGAGGTTGCGCAGTCGCAATCTGAACCATTTGCTCTGCCAGGTGCAGCAGCGCTTCACGCAATTCTGGCGGATGATGAATGACGAACGGGAGGTTGAGCGCCATCAGATAGCGCGCCATGTCGTCCAGGTCTTCGTACTGACTCTGAAACAAGACCCCTGTTGGCGTGGTCCGAAAGCTGGCCATAGGACGCGGGAATCTTCTGCTGCACAGTAAATAACGCTGCTTGAAACTCCACTTCAATGTGCCAGCGGGCTGCTTCCTTGGAATACTGCCTCATCACATAGGCCCGGCAATCAAAATCCTTTGGCCTCTCAAAGGGTTCCGCAAGCACTTCTACCTGCTGCATGCGATCCAGGCGAAACGTGCGGTAGTCTTGACGTAGGCAACAGTACCCTACCAGATACCAGTGTCCGTCCCATCCCACCACTCCATACGGCTCAACCTTGCGGTGAGTAACCTGGTTGTGATGGGAATGATAGTCAATGGCAATTCGTTGCCGCTGCCCAATTGCTTCGCTGAGACCGATCAGTAGAGAGACATCAGGCCGTGCTTCTTGTTGGGAAGAAAAGAAGAACAGATGAGAAGACATGGCGTTCAGGCGTTCCCGTGCACGCAGTGGAAGCACGCGGGAGACTTTCGCGAGCGCTCCTTCAACGGCCACCGATGACTGTCCGATCTCGAGCCACGATGTTCCCAGCAAGCCAAGCATGATCGCCGTGGCTTCCTCTTCCGTAAAGATGAGAGGGGGCAATTTAAAGCCAGGACGAAGCCGATACCCGCCGTGTCGACCGATGTTTGCCTCGACCGGAATACCGACATCCTGAAGATGCGTGATGTAGCGACGCACCGTGCGCACATCCATCTCCAGGCGAGCGGCTAACTCTGGACCACTGATGGACGGCCTGGACTGAAGCAATTCGAGTACCGTGAGAACGCGACTGGTTGGATGGTACATGACAACCCTCTGCTTTCGGCAATCTTCCAAACTTTCTCTCAAACGAGGGCCGATTTGTCCTCCTTCAATGGTATACTACAATCATAGACACGTCAAGCGAGAAAGCGTCTGAGGATCACAACTACAGGAAAAACTAGCCTGGTTACGGTATAAGGAGCAATCATGACAAACATGGACATTGCGCACCAGCGACTACACAATCAATACATTGCATCGGCTACATTTGAGAATCCAGGCGATGTGGTACAGTGGCTAGGCGCTGTCCAGGCCCAGGACTATCTCGGCGCACTTTGGGCAATCGGACTCCGCATGCAACATGCGACCGAAGCAGACATTGAGCAAGCAATGGTAGATGGAGTTATTGTTCGCACGCATCCAATGCGCGGTACATGGCATTTTGTCGCGGCAACGGATATCCGTTGGCTTCTTACCCTTATGGCACCACGAAGGATTGCAAGCAATGCCTCCTGGTACCGCCGACTCGAATTAGACGATGCAACCCTGGCTAAAAGCAATGCTGTCTTCGCTAAAACGCTCCAAGGTGGGAAACAGCTCACCCGTCGAGAACTGGCTGTGACGCTTGAGCAGGCCGGCATTTCTACAGCAGGACTGCGACTCACTTTTATATTGAGTCGTGCTGAGTTGGATGCTGTGATCGTTTCTGGCGCCCGGCGCGGCAAGCAATTTACCTTTGCACTGCTTGATGAATTGGTACTGGTCTCCATAGCTCTTGAGCGCGACGAGGCACTGGCCGAACTGGCGCATCGCTATTTTACGAGTCATGGCCCTGCAACACTGCAAGATTTTGTGTGGTGGTCAGGTCTGACAGCAGCCGATGCAAGAGCGGGCCTTGAAATGGTTAAGTCGCATTTTATAAAAGAGGCCATCGGTGGCCGGGCCTACTGGATGAGCCCGATAAATCGGCTCTCTACAGATGTAGCCACCCGATTTATCGTGGAGGCGTCGCCAACTGCTTATTTGCTGCCAGCTTATGATGAATATACGGTTGCTTATAAAGATCGCAGTGCCATACTTGACCCGGCGTATGCCAAACAGGCGAGAAACGGTATCTTCAGCCCAGGCATTGTTGTAAATGGTCAAATTGTAGGCACCTGGAAGCGCACGATGAAAAAGGACGCAGTGGTCATTACGCCAAGCTCCTTTACCTCATTGAGCAAAGCCCAAAACCAGGCAATTGCCGCTGCCGCCCAACTCTACAGCAGATTTGTAGGCAAGTCCAGGACAAAACCATAAGTATGTCTTTCCCCATTTTGTGGCCTTGCACCTGTTTTTCTGCCACACCAAATACCTCTGTCACGGTAGAGGATGCATTCGTCGCGGGAGACAAAGTAGTTGGGCGCTACACCTACCGAGCCACCCATCAAGAACCCTTTTGGGTATTCCTGCAACGGGCAGACAGATTACGATGAGAAGCACTGACATCTGGCGCGTGCAGGATGGGAAGTTCGCTGAGCATTGGGATGAATTAAACTTGCTGGAAGTCATGCAACAAATTGGGAGTGATCCCCTCTCTCTAAGACTCCACAGCCCGAAAGTACATGAAGGAGGTACCAATGGATCAGGAAATAGTCGATCAAACGAGGACTGATTCTGTCCTCCTTCTAGGGTATACTGTAGGTAAGTCAAGCAAACTCCGTTTGAGGATCACTCCCACAGGAGGAAGGCACGGAGAACAGCGTACAGCCACGGCTTGCCTCTCATCACAACGAAGAGTATAAAGGAAAGGAGCAATGTTTCATGAGTATACAACCATTCACCATTCACATTCCACAAGCCACCCTTGACGACTTGCGCGAACGCTTAGCCCGCACCCGCTGGACCAATGAGCTGCCCGGGGTGGGCGAAGACTACGGCGTGTCCCTGGAGTATATCAAGAAGTTGGTCAAGTACTGGCAGAGTGGCTATGACTGGCGGACTTGGGAAGCAAAGCTAAATGGTTATCCCCAGTTCACGACCACCATCGATGGACAAAACATCCACTTCCTGCATGTTCGATCCACTGAGTCCAATGCCACCCCATTAATCCTCACTCACGGCTGGCCAATGTCGGTGGTCGAATACCTGGATGTCATTGGTCCGCTCACCGACCCCCGCTCGCACGGCGGTGACCCGGCCGACGCCTTCCACCTGGTTATTCCATCACTTCCCGGCTTCGGTTTCTCCGGACCCACCACCGAGAAGGGTTGGAACCGATACCGCACCGCCAAGGCATGGGCTGAGCTGATGCGCCGGCTCGGCTATGATCGCTACGGCGCGCACGGTAATGATGCCGGCTCTTTCGTCTCCCCTGAGGTGGGCCGCTTCGATCCCGAGCACGTGATCGGCGTGCACGTCACCCAAATCTTCTCCTTCCCCTCGGGTGACCCGGCCGAGCTTGAAGGACTGAGCAAGGAAGATATGGGCAAGGTACAGTACCTCCACTGGTTCATGGAAAACATGGGGGCCTACAACAAGCTCCAGTCCACCCAGCCCCAGACCCTGGCCCACGCCCTGGCCGACTCGCCGGTGGGCCAACTGGCTTGGAGCAGCCAGCTGTTTGGCGACGCCGTCAGCGACGACTACATTCTCACCAATGTAATGATCTATTGGCTGACGAACACGGCTGCATCATCGGCGCGTTTCTATTACGAAGACGCCCACGCCAAGGACGTGACGACTGAACCAACCACCGTGCCGCTCGGCCTGGCCAACTTCGCCACCGACTTCCAGTCTATCCGGCCCTTCGCCGAACGCGACCACAAGAACATCGTCTCCTGGAACGTGTACGACAGCGGCAGTCACTACGCCGCCCAAGATGCGCCCGACCTCCTCATCGACGACATACGGAAGTTCTTCCGTCCATTGCGTAAACAGCAGTCATCTGAGTAACCTTAAGATGACCCTCTAGGCGAAGCAGCCGTTTCTTGCTCGAGCACAGTTCCTCGGTTCGGGAGAACTATCCCTCCAAAGAAGAGGACTGTTCGCCTGAACTGAGGAACTGTTCGCCCATCTTTGCTCGTTGAGTAAGGTACACTTCTAAACAAGGAAGCTACTATGCCGCCGACTGACGAGTGTGATTTAGTCGCGGGCTGGATTGGAGTCATCAATCCCATCGTGAATTGTAAGGCCGCCTGGTGGGTGGTGAGAACCACCTGTAGGTAGAGGCCGACCTCGTAAAGTTGTCCTGGCCTCGACCACCAGTTAGTGATATTGTTGGCGAATTGCCAAGAAAGGCCGAGCCAAGCGATGGCCAGTGCGTAGGGGCCCGATTTATCGCGCCCGCGGGGCGGGGCTTTCAAGTATAGGTTTTTTTGGAGAGGCAAAAGGCTAGGCCGCAGCCTTGCGACGTTGAGCCGCCTTCTGCCGCTTTTTACGTTTCCGTCGTTTCTGCCGCTGTCGTCGCTTGGACGGCTTGGGTCTGTTCTTGGCAGGAGTGATGGCCTCAGGCCAAGGTTCGGGCACCAGCCTGCCAAGGGGCAAGGCTTCAGCTTGGAACAAGGCCGCTAAGAGCACCAGACGTCCGCGTTGCAGGCAGCTCAAGCGGCGCACCGGCTGCTGGGTCGGTGCTCGTTTCATCTGCTTGCGTGCGATATGGGTGGTGGGCAACTGCTCCAGGCAGGGCTGTGGGCGCTGGCTGTCAGCTTGGCTGCCCAGGCCCACCATCCAGACCATCGCTACTGCCATCGCCAGCCACAGACGCTCGACCCGCCCGGCATCTTGCATCTTGCTGTGATGCCAGCCGAAGCCACCTCGTTTCACATCTTTGAAGCCAGCTTCAATCCAGCTGCGCAAGCCATACCACGCCACCTTGGCCTGTTCCGGTGCCAGATCGGTAACCACAGCCCAGGGATGCTCATAGCCTTCTTCCCACTGCAGCAGCAGCGTGCATCGCAGCCGACTCTTCTGCTGCGCAAAACAGTCAACCACCCCTTGCCACCTCGCCCCAGGCTGTGGGACCCAGCGACTGATCCAATCAAACTCCTCCTCCCCATCGGCGCGTGCCTTGACGGCCAGATTGATGCGCAAGAATGGATGCCACCCACACGCCACAATCGCCGCGTAGAGCCAGCGGGCATACAGTCCCCGATCAGCGAGCACCAGCACTTGCCACTCGACTGGTACACTGCCGTTCAAGCGGTCCAACAACCCTTCCCAGTACGGACGCCAGGACCCTTTGGCATGTGCCCTGATCACTTTCCAGGCCACCGGAATGGCACAGCCGCGCACCAGCACACTAATCGAGAGCACCGTCCAGCGGTCTGCCAGCGTGCTGGCATCCAGGGCCAAAGCCAGTCGTCGCTCCTCACCTACCCAGCACTGCACGATCCAGCGCAACAAGGGCGCGAAGCAGCTGCTGACCTCTAGCTCACGGCGATGATCTCCCCGTTTGTGGGGTGCATCCAGATACCACTCTGCGCAGGCGTTGGAACACGGTTCCTTCTTTCTGCTCAAACACCTGCGAAAGCAGAGCACTGATTTGACTGATCCCGCTGCTGCCGGTCAAGGCTATTCCTGCGCTCCAGAGCACTAAACCCAGTACCTGCGCTTTGCTCAACTGCGCGAAAGCGGTTGACACTTCCTGCTTCCATGACGATAATCGATCCTGGCAAGACACGGGCTTTCTCCTTCATGATGAGGCTGATGTTCATTTCCTCATCATAGCAGATGCTCTTGTCCTTGCCTTCTCTTCACCCCAAAAAACCTATACCTGAAAGGTACGGGGTGTCCCCGCAAAATCCCCTTCTTTTGCCAGGGCCACCGCAGGCGGCGCGATAAAGGTGCCTGAATAGTTACAAAAATAGTGTGTCAAAATAGTGTATTTAAGGCATGCGTTTTTGGCTTACGCCTGTATACTTAATGTGTAGGAACCGGGAACGTTGCGTGTGGAGCGAGCGAAGTGAAGCTACCTGCACCTGCCTGGTTTCTTCGTCCATTGAACCACGATACGCTACAGAAATTTTGCCAGAACATGGGGCACATGTCCTTGCACAACCTACAAAGGAGAAAATCAAATGGCAAAAAAACCAAATATCCTGATGATCTTTGGCGATGACATTGGCCAGAGCAACCTCAGCTGCTACACCCATGGCTTGGTGCTGCCGCACACGCCCAACATTGACCGCATCGCCAAGGAAGGGATGATGTTCATCCAGGCATACGCCGAGGCGAGCTGCACCGCCGGGAGGGCTGCCTTTATTACCGGGCAGTACCCCATCCGCGTCGGGCTGTCCACCATCGGCATGCCCGGCGCCGATGAGGGCATTTCCGAGCTGGATCCGACCCTGGCGGAGATCCTCAAGCCGGCAGGCTACGTCTGCGGGCAGTTCGGCAAGAACCACCTGGGCGACCTGGACAAGTTCCTGCCCACCATGCACGGCTTTGACGAATTCTTTGGCAACCTGTACCACCTGAACGCCGAAGAAGAGCCGTTCTACTCGGACTATCCGAAAGACATGCCGGAAGCCATGCGCCCGCGTGGCGTGCTGCACTGCTGGGCGCAGCCGGACGGCACCCAGAAGATCGAGGACACCGGCAAGCTGTCTCCCGAGCGCATGCCGACCATCGACGACGAGGTGCGTGAAGCATCGCTCGCGTTCATGGAGAAAGCCGTCAAGGACGACAAGCCGTTCTTCATCTGGCATAACACCACGGCCATGCACGTCTGGAGCCACATCGACCCCAAGTGGCACGGCAAGACCGAGCTCGGCTATGTCTCCGACCGCTTCGCCAAGCACGATTGGGACATCGGGCAAATCCTTGCCAAAGTGGACGAGCTGGGCATCGCCGACAACACCATCGTGATCTACACAACTGACAACGGTAAAGAGACCTTAACCTGGCCGGACGGCGGGGTCGCGCCGTTCCGGGGCGATAAAGGCACCAGTTGGGAAGGCGGCTTCCGCGTCCCCAGCATGGTCCGCTGGCCGGGTGTGGTCAAGCCAGGCAGCATCGGCGAAGGCATCTTTGCCATGGAGGACTGGTTCCCCACCCTGTGCGCCGCGGCAGGCGTTCCCGATATCGTGAACAAGCTCCTGCAAGGCCACAAGGCGGGGAACAAGACGTACAAGGTGCACCTGGACGGCTACGACCAGACGGAGATGCTCAAGGGCGGCGAATTGGCGCGCCACGAGTTCATTTACTGGACGGAAGCCGACCTGGAAGCGGTCCGCTTCGGCGACTACAAGATCCACTTCATCGAGGAAATGGAAGGCTGGATGGCTGGCAAGACCAAAGTCGCCTGGCCGGTAGTCGTGAACCTGCGGACCGAACCCTATGAGAGAGCGCAGACCGACTCCCTGATGTACGGGCGTTGGTACGGCGATCACATGTGGACCTTCGTCCCGGCGCAGCAGGCGGTGCAGAAACACCTGATGAGCTTTGCCGAGTTCCCAATGCGCAACCCACCGCACACCCTCAACGTGGACGCGATCTTGAAGAAGGTACAGAGTAAGATGACCTCAGGGCCTGGGAAAGCCTGAGGATTCCAGGTGCATCAACGTGATGAACTGCTAGACGATGGAACCCCGGGTCGCAGTTTTGGCGACCGGGGTTCCTTCCTTCGACTCTGACCAGCAGAGTCGGCAAGCGAGAGGAGCAACCGAGAAGATGGACCGAAATTCAGCCGCGCCGCCTCGCTTCCACGTGATGGCTAAACCGCGGGGAGCGATCTGCAATCTGGACTGTGAATATTGCTTTTTCCTGGCCAAGGAGATGCTGTACCCGGACAGCAACTTTCGCATGTCACACGACTTGCTAGAAACCTACATCCGCCAGCTGCTCGAGTCGCATCAAACCCGGGAGGTCACCGTAGCGTGGCAGGGCGGTGAACCCACCCTGATGGGTCTGGACTTTTTCCGGCTCGCCATGCAGTACGTGGACAAGTACAGGAAGCCGGGGATGATCATCGAGAACACCATCCAAACCAATGGGACCTTACTCGATGACGAGTGGGGCGAATTCCTGCATGCCAACAACTTTTTGGTTGGCATCAGCATCGACGGTCCCCGCGAGCTCCACGATCGCTACCGCTATGACAAAGGCGGCAAACCCACCTTCGACAAGGTCATGCGCGGGATCCGGCTGTTGCAAAACCACAAGGTCGATTTCAACACCCTGACCACCGTCAACCGTTTAAACGCGGATTACCCATTGGAGGTGTACCGCTTCCTGAGGGATGAGGTCGGCACGACGTGGATGCAGTTTATTCCCATCGTGGAACGCATAAACTCCGACGGGCTGACCTTACTTCAGGAAGGGACCACGGTCACCGACCGCTCGGTGCGGGCGGAGCAGTATGGCAACTTTCTGATCACGATCTTTGACGAGTGGGTGCATCGTGATGTGGGCACGATCTTTGTCCAGATTTTTGAAGCCGCGGTCAGGAGCTGGATGGGTCTGCCGTCAGGGATGTGCATCTTTTCGCCGACCTGCGGCAATGCTCTGGCGATTGAACACAACGGCGACCTGTATTCGTGCGACCACTTTGTGGAACCCAGGTACTTTTTGGGCAACATCCAGAAAACCCACATGATCGAGCTGGTTGCTTCAGACCAGCAGCGCAACTTTGGCCGCGACAAGCTGAGGACGTTGCCGCGCTATTGTCTGGAGTGCGAGGTGCGTTTTGCCTGCCACGGGGAATGTCCCAAGAACCGCTTCATTGAGACGCCGGATGGCGAAGCGGGGCTCAACTATTTGTGCGCCGGGCTCAAAGCCTTTTTCAATCACATTGACTATCCCATGAAAGTCATGACGGCATTGCTCAAGCTCAAGCAGCCAGCCGCCGGGGTGATGCGCATGCTGGCTGAGCAGGAAGCGGCGCAGGCAGCAGCCTGCGCCAAAGCCGGGCGCAATGATCCTTGTCCGTGCGGCGGCGGGCGCAAATTTAAGCACTGTCACGGGAGATAGGAAAAGGTCAGTCCATCATCCAGGCGTTTATGGGCATGTTAGGAACCGGGAACTTTGCGTGTGGAGCGAGCGAAGTGAAGCTACCTGCACCTGCCTGGTTTCTTCGTCCATCACGAGACGGTTCTTTCGTCTTGTGGATCTGACTATCGTCATTCAACAGTGTACTTCATGCAAAAGGAGAACAACCTATGACCAAACCATTTAAGGGCACGATCAACATCGACATCCGCGACTCAAAGCCCGACTGGGAGCCCTACGAGCAGCCGAAAGCCCCCGACGGTGCGCCTAACGTCCTCTACATCGTATGGGATGACGTGGGCTTTGCCGCGATGGAGCCGTGGGGCGGACTCATCGAGACCCCCACCATGAACCGCCTGGCCAAAGGCGGTCTCACCTACACCAACTTTCACACTACGGCGCTGTGTTCGCCGACGCGCTCCTGCTTGCTGACCGGGCGCAACCACACCTCCAACGGCATGGCCTGCATCACCGAGGGGGCGATCGGCTTTCCGAACGCGAACGGCCACATCCCGTTCGAGAACGCCACCATCGCCGAGATGCTCAGTGAGCACGGCTTCAACACCTACATGCTTGGCAAGTGGCATCTGTGCGCCGAGGATGAGATGAACATGGCCTCGACCAAGCGCAACTGGCCGGTAGGGCGTGGCTTCGAGCGTTTCTACGGCTTCCTGGGCGCCGAGACCAACAACTGGTATCCTGACCTGGTCCATGATAACCACCCGGTCGACCAGCCCAGCAGCCCGACGGAGGATGGATCGGAAAAAGGCTATCACCTGTCCAGAGACCTGGCAGACAAGGCCCTGGAGTTCATCCGCGATGCCACAGCTATCGCGCCCGAACGCCCCTTTTTCATGTACTTCTGCCCTGGTGCCTGCCACGCGCCGCATCACGCGCCCAAAGAGTGGGCTGACAAGTACAAGGGCAAGTTCGACATGGGCTACGAGCGCTACCGCGAGCTCGTGCTCGAGCGCCAGAAGCAGATGGGCCTTGTCCCGCAGAACACCGCGCTGTCGCCGATCAACCCGATTGGTACGTCGGCCGAGACGAAGAGCCCGACGGGTCTCCCATTCCCAGAGCTGGATTACACCAGGCCGTGGGACTCGCTGTCTGCGGAAGAAAAGCGGTTGTTCTCGCACATGGCCGAGGTCTATGCAGGCTTCCTCAGCTACACCGATGACCAGATTGGCAGGATTATCGACTACCTGGAGCAGTCGGGCCAGCTCGACAACACGCTCATCATCGTCGTCTCCGATAACGGCGCCAGCGGTGAGGGGGGACCAAACGGCTCGGTCAACGAGAACAAATTTCTCAACGGCATTCCCGATAGTCTGGAGGAGAACCTCAAGTACCTGGACGTGCTGGGCAGTCCCCGGACCTACAACCATTATCCCACCGGCTGGGCCATGGCGTTTAACACGCCGTTCAAGATGTGGAAGCGCTATAGCTATAACGGTGGCATCTGCGACCCGTTTCTGATCCACTGGCCCAACGGGGTCAAGAGTAAGGGCGAGGTGCGCCACCAGTATCACCATGCCATCGACATCGTGCCGACGATTCTCGATGTCGCGGGTGTCGAAGCGCCGGAGGTGGTCAAGGGCTATACCCAGCACCCCATCGAGGGCATCAGCATGCGCTACAGCTTCGACGACGCCAAGGCACCCACGAGCAGAGAGACCCAGTTCTACTCGATGCTCGGGTCACGCGGCATCTGGCACCAGGGCTGGAAGGCGGTCACGACCCACGCGGTGATCGCTGGCTGGGGCCACTTCAATCAGGACACCTGGGAGCTCTACAATACGGTCGAGGATCGCTCCGAGAGCCACAATCTCGCCGCACAGCACCCGGACAAGCTCCAGGAGTTGATCTATCTGTGGTTTTCCGAGGCGGGCAAATACCAGGGATTTCCGCTGGATGACCGCGCGGCCGTCGAAATTTTCTTGACCCCGCGCCCGAAAATGACGAAGCCGCGCGACCGCTATGTCTACTACCCGAACACGGCCGAGGTGCCCGAGTCAGCGGCGGTTAGTATCATCAATCGCTCGTTCGCCATCAGAGCCGAGGTCGAGGTCCCGGCGGGTGGTGCCGAGGGAGTGATCTTCAACCATGGGAGCCGCTTTGGCGGGCACGCTCTCTATGTGAAGGACGGCAAGCTGCACTATGTCTACAATTGGGTGGGCATCACCGAGCAGAAGGTCAGTTCCAGCAAGTCGGTGCCAGCCGGAGCTTCGACCCTCTCGGCGATCTTCACCAAGGAGGGGGAGAACCCTCCGCACGTCGCCAATGGCACCCTGGCCATCTACATCGACGACGAGAAGGTCGGCGAGGGCAAGATCAGGACGCAGCCGAGCAGGTTCTCAATTGCCGGCGAAGGGTTGACCATCGGGCGGGGCAGTGGCGAGCCGGTCACAGATGACTGGACGTTTGCGCGCCCCTGGGCGTTCACCGGCACGGTCAAGCGGGTGGTCGTGGATGTCAGCGGGGAGGTGAACATTAATCTCGAACGGGAAGCGCACATGATGGTCGTGCGCGAATAACATCGTAGCGATCGGACCTTACGTGATGAAGCAAACGGGCAGGGTGATGGCTTTGCAAGAGGTGGTTGTCCTGCCTGTTTCAATACTGTATACGGCCAAGGTGCGTGCAAGTCTCTACATGAGAGGAGAATAATTACTATGACTACAGCATTGTCGTTATGGCATGACACACTGGCCAGGCAAGCGATTGTCGACTATGTCGCCGCCGTCACCGACCAAAAGAGCGCCGATTTCATTCCGGAGCGTTACCGCATCGTCGTCTTCGACAACGACGGCACGCTTTGGCGAGAATATGCCTACGTGACTGGCACCGAGAAGGTGTTGCCACACTACTCCGTGCGGTCGCAGGGCTACTGATCCTTGCTCGCTTCAAGGGGGTGCCTTTCGCATCTTGCCTGGAAAGAGCCATTGCTCATCTGGGAAACCGTTCCGCGAATTCCACAGCAAACCGGTTCAGTGCCGGTTTCCAGTCAAGGCCGGTTAACCTCGCCCAACCGGCGGCAGATGGCGTTTCATACAGTAACTCCACCATCAGGTATTCTGCTCAGTGAGTAAGGAATGCTTGAGCATTGGAACTTTGATAGAGTTTCCCGAATGATTCCTCCATTTTACTCGTTATGAGCCCACAGCAATTGTCTTGATCCTGTCACATTTTTCCCAATTCTACGTCTCTTAGTATAAGATCAACTGTAGTACGGAAGGCATCCATGCAACACCAGGACGAACAAGAACAGTTGTGCAGTTCAGACAACACCCTCTATGAGCGGTATGCAGCGAGCATTTTTGCATTTGCCAGGCTGCACTTGCCCTCATGGCAGGACGCTGAGGATCTCACCCTTGAGGTCTTCTTGATTGCCTGGGAGCATGACAACCTCTCCTGGCTTGCGGATAAACAACAACTTGTGTGGTTGCGGCGTGTCGCTCATAACAAAGTGATCGACAGCTACCGCCGTTCAACTCGTCCCACTGTGGTTGCACTAGAACAGGTAATAGAAACAGTCTATCACGATGAGGCGTTAACACCTGAACAGTTTGTACTCCGACGCGAAGAGCTTGAGCACCTGTACAAAGCTGTTAGGAAGTTGTCGTTGCTCCAACAGCAGGTGTTGCAATTACGTTTTGGAGATGATCTTCGATTCGCCGACATCGCCATCTTACTCAACAAGGGCGAAGAAGCTGTGCGTAAACTATACTCGCGCACCCTTGCCCGCTTACGTACGATCTACAATCAGCAGTAGGGAGGGTAGCTGTTATGGCAGACTCTGATGTGTTTCCTTCTGATAAGGGGAACGAGGGGGAGCAGCGTCTCATCCAGGATCTTCGCCGCATATATCATACGGAAGTGGAAACGACCCAGGCGCTCGCAAGTCTACGTAGCCGTCTCCAAGCAAGGCGCTTAGGCAGACCGGACATTCATCCAAACACGCAACAACGAGATGGGCTGCTGACAACGCGGCGAACAAGGCCTGGTCAGGTGGACAGGGATGACCCTCCTGCCAGGTTTTCTCAGGGAACGATATGGCAACAGCGCAGCGGCTCTATCGCAGCGGCCATTTTCGTCACCCTGCTGGTTGGTTCGCTGATCGTGGTCTTGACCCATGCCCATCGCGGCAGTTTCGGTGGACCGCGGAACACCTCGGACCAGTTCGGGGCAATATCGTCCATTCACATGCTCGATGCTCAGACAGGATGGGCCATGACCGACACGAACAGGATTCTCCGCACCACCGACGGGGGAGTCCACTGGAAGAATGTCACACCCACCTATCCTACCTCGGTGACCGGGCAGAATGTCGCCGCAGATTTCCTGACGGCTTCCAGCGCGTGGGTAGCCGTATCAGGTATTGATACTACAGGGCAGGGAGACAACAGAGCAAGAAAGCAGCCTTCCAGCGTATGGGTAGGCGTATCAGGTGCTAATGCGACCACAATAGTCATCTTCCGTACTACTGACGCTGGCCAGACATGGCAGCAGACGACCATCCAGGCCAGTGGAGGCATCGTCACCCAAGTCAACTTCGTCACTGCCCAGGATGGCTGGCTGATGTCGAAGCACCCCGTGTCAGAAAGCACGGAGACGCTCGAACTTTTCCGCACGACCGATGGCGGCAGGACCTGGGTCAAAATAGCCAGTGCCCTTGCTGCTTCGCTTGATGTCCCTCCCCCAGGTCAACTACCATTCAGTGGCAGTAAATCAGGATTGAGCTTTCTGAATGCGACTACTGGATGGGTTACCGGCAGGGTACCCGCAAACGGCTATACCTTGCTGTATCGAACTCGGGACGGTGGGTCTACATGGTACCGGCAAAGCTTGCCGCTTTCGCCAACTGAGGCATCCAGCCAACTCTCCATCCTCCCACCGTTGTTTTTCAACGCCACTGATGGCATCCTGCCTGTCAGCTTTGACACGGGAAACGGTGCGAACCTGGACGTATACGTCACGCACGATGGCGGGAGCACATGGACAGGCACAAGTCCACTCACCGCATCGGCAAGAACGACAGATTTTATCGATGTGGATCACGGATGGGCCAGTGTCGGAACGCTCCTCTATGTGACCAGCGACGGAGGGCAGCATTGGATGAAGCTTGCTCCAGGTGGAAGTTTTCAGCACGTCACCCAGCTCGACTTTGTTTCGAATGACATCGGATGGGCTATTGGTGCCACAGCATCTAACGTCCCCACCTTATTCAAGACCGTGGATGGTGGACATACCTGGATGGTTATCCCCTATACCATCTCGTAAAAAACGAGGGCGTTGCAGATACAAGCAACACCCTCTTCCTTTATTCAACGCAATCGCCGACGGCCTCTTTAGTCATCGTGCTTTGCTCAAACGACTACGCTAGTTCGCGCGGTGCTTAATCCCATTATTATCAACCACGTTCCACAAACTATTGGCGTTCACACCCCCGTTCCCGCTGAATAAGACAGGATCACCAGCCGAAGAGAGGCTACCACTAGCAAGGCCTGTGCTGAAGGTATCCGTGGGTTCAACACAATTGTCGGGTACGTCCGAGCAGTTCGTACCGCTGGTTGGGGCGGAGGCGGTTGCGAAGACGCCGTGTGCTAGATTAGCCGAATCATAAGAAGTGGAGATATAATCGCCCACCATGCGTCCCTGGCTTGTCGTTGCCAACCAACCAGTAGGCATCCCACTGGCGATGGTCTGTGGCGTACTCCAGGTACTCCCTGCGTTCGTGGAGGAAATGAAGCCAACACTCAATTGTGTGCTGCCAGATGGGTAGAAGTAATACGTCAAACCTAGCTGAGCAGAACTCCCTGAGGTCGCCTTGTTGACGGCCAGGCCGGGAATGAAATGATCAATGCCACTGTTGGTCGCATCGATCGGCACCCGACTCACGGAGGACCAGGAGGTGCCGGTGCTATTGAGCGAATGACTGAGGACAAGATCATTTGTCTTACAAGAACGGCGGAAACGACAGTCTGACCAGGTTACATAGACCGTCCCCGCCCCATCGATCTCGGCTGATGGAAGCGGCCCCTCGCGCAGATTCCCTGCCACGGTATGATGTTTGATCGTTGCGATAGTGGTGACCGCACTCCAACTGGCCCCGCCATTGGTGGAATTAAAGGCGCCTACAGCGGTCTCGTTGGCGTTATCAATCGGCACAATCACGGTGCCATCCGGGCGCACAACAGGCTGTCCCCCGATGACTCCGGTATTATTGGTCGCCGGGGCACTCCATGTGCTACCACCATTAGCAGAGGTACTCATTTGGAGCAGGTTGCCGGCACCATTATTGTCCCATTCAACGTAGCAATGCCCGTAGAAGGAGCTGGCGGACGTATCATCACAGACGATCCATTCTTTGTCGAGGTTCTCGCTCCCACTCGCCGCATGAACTACGACGGGATTGGCCCAGGTCGTGCCGCCATTGGTCGATTGGCTGACAAGCACCGCGGCACCTGAGGTCCCTTTGAGGGCAAGTGAAGCAATCAACCAGGTGTTGTGACTTGCGTCGAAGGCGACCGCGGGATCGCTGATGCGATCATATGGCCCGGGCGGCGTTGCGAAGGTAGTCGTACCAGGCAGCAAACCATTCGTCCAGCTTGTACCATTATTGGCACTCGTAGCCCAACCAATGTCGCAACTGCCTCCATCAAAAACACGTCCCACCTGGAAGGTGGCGACAATGGTTGAACCATTCGAGTATGTGTCCGGCTCCACTTCGGTGTGGTGGTTTGTAGTGGATGAGGCCTTACAAGTAGTCTGTGTGTAAGGATCAGTACTGATTTGAAGGAACCCCGCCGCAAAGGTGAGCGCTCCTGATGAGAGAGTAAATACCAGGGCCAGTATGAGCGCCAGGAGCGCGAGGGTCATACCAATGCTCATGCGCCAGCGATACCGAGAAATGATTGACATGCGAAACTTCTCCTATCCATTCATTTATTCATTTGCTAGCGGAGATAACGCTAACCTCAGAATGATAGGGGAGGCATGGTGATGTATTGGTTAAGAAAAAGTTGAGATTTGGTTAAAAAATCACATTGATAAGTTGAGATATCTCAACCTAGTTTTGTTCAAATTATTACAAAATTTTCATAAAATGATCACTCTCATCACCAGTTCTGCTGCGCCGACTTCATCCCTCTGGTGTGATTACACTACGTGCCTTGCTGATTCGGTAGTCTTCATCTTCCTTGCAACATCCAAAAATAGGATGTTTGAGTGATGTATTTACCTCTTTCTCCCCTTATACTCAAAGTAGCGTTTAAGTTTGGATCGGGCACAGCAGAGGTTTCGGATAGCGAAATTAGTCTAAACACCAATATTTACAGAAAGAGGCGAGTAAATCACATGGCAGACACCAAACCCAACATCCTTATCATCTGGGGCGATGACATCGGCTGGTTCAATACCAGCGCCTACAACATGGGCATCATGGGCTACAGGACCCCCAACATTGACCGGATCGGGCAAGAGGGCGCGATCTTTACCGACTGGTATGGACAGCAAAGCTGCACAGCGGGTCGCGCCGCTTTCATTACCGGTCAGTCGCCCATCCGCACCGGCCTCACCAAAGTCGGTCTCCCCGGCGCCACGCTCGGTTTGCAGCCCGAAGACCCGACCATTGCAGACCTTCTCAAGCCGCTCGGTTACGCGTGCGGGCAGTTCGGCAAGAACCACCTGGGCGATCGTGACGAATTCCTGCCCACCGTCCACGGCTTTGACGAGTTCTTTGGCAATCTCTACCATCTGAACGCGGAACAGGAGCCGGAAAATCCGGATTATCCGAAGAACCCCGAGTTCAAGCAACGGTTCGGACCGCGCGGCGTACTGCACTGTTGGGCAAACGCAGATGGCTCGCAAAAGATCGAGAACACCGGACCGCTGACCACAAAGCGCATGGAGACAGTGGATGAGGAGTTCTTGGATGCCAGCCTCGACTTTATCGAGCAGGCGCACAAGGCGGGCAAGCCGTTCTTTTGCTGGTGGAACTCGACCCGCATGCACATCTTTACGCACCTGAAGAAAGAGTCCCAGGGCGTGACCGGATTGGGCACCGAGCCTGATGGCATGGTGGAACACGACGGGCACGTCGGCAAGCTGCTGGACAAGCTCGATGAATTAGGCATTGCTGACAACACCCTCGTCATGTACTCGACCGACAACGGCGCCGAAGTCCTGAGCTGGCCCGATGGCGGTATGACACCCTTCCGCGGGGAAAAAGACACCAACTGGGAGGGCGGCTGGCGCGTGCCGACCTTGATTCGTTGGCCCGGGTACATCAAGCCGGGAACTGTTTCCAACGAGATCTTTTCGCACACCGACATGCTGCCGACCCTGCTCGCGGTTGGCGGTGAACCCGATATTGTGGAAAAGCTCAAGAAGGGGCATAAAGCCGGCGACAAGACCTTTAAGGTCTACATAGACGGCTACAACCTCTTGCCTTTTGTCAAGGGCGAGGTGAAGGAAAACCCGCGCCCGGGCTTTCTCTACTGGAGCGACGACGGCGATCTGATGGCGCTGCGCTATGGAAACTGGAAGGTCCATTTCCTGGAGCAGAACGCCAAGGGATTGGCTGCCTGGGAACAACCGTTCGTTCGTCTACGCGTCCCCAAGATCTTTAACTTACGGAGTGATCCCTTTGAGAGAGCCAGCGAAGATGCAACCCTGTTCTACGACAAGTGGCGGGCGGATCGCCTGTTTCTCCTCGTGCCAGCGCAAGTGCTGGTAAGCCTATTCCTCAAGACCTTTGAGGAATTCCCGCCGCGCCAAAGACCCGCGAGCTTTAGTATTGATGAAGCTCTGGAAAAGGCGCGAGAAAATGAAAAGCAATTGGCGGCTGCCTCCGGCGGCGGCGTGAAATAGGGTCCACTCGCGCTTTTGTCCGTAGGAATGGCGCGCCCAGGGACCAGGCAGAGGACAGCATGGGTCAAACAGAGACAAGCAATCACACAATGCAGGGGGCGGCGCGTGGTGAGCCGCCCTTCCCCGAGATGGTTTGGATTCCCGGCGGGACGTTTCGCATGGGGTCGGACGACTTTTACCCTGAAGAGCGTCCCGTTCATGAGGTCGCGGTGGATGGCTTTTGGATGGATCGGTACGCCGTCACCAACACACAATTCGTGCGTTTTGTGGAGGCGACCGGGTATGTCACGCTGGCCGAGCGCCCGCTCAATGCGAATGATTTCCCCAGCGCGCCCGTTGAGAATTTGGTTCCCGGCTCGATGGTTTTCCACAAGACAAAGAGACCCGTTGACCTGCGCAATTATGCGAACTGGTGGGTCTGGACACCGGGAGCGAGCTGGCAGCATCCCTTCGGACCGCCCAGCTCACTCAAGGGTCTTGAAAAGCACCCTGTCGTCCACCTTGCCTACCAGGATGCCGAAGCCTACGCGCGCTGGGTAGGGAAAGAGTTCTCGACGGAAGCCGAGTGGGAGTTCGCCGCGCGCGGCGGGCTTGACGGCGCGCGCTTTACTTGGGGCGATGAGCATTTCCCCGACGGCAAAGCGATGGCGAACACCTGGCAGGGCGAGTTCCCCTGGCAGAATTTGCTCGCCGATGGGTACGAGGGAACCTCACCGGTCGGCTCATTCCCGCCGAACGGGTACGGGTTGTATGACATGGCGGGCAATGTCTGGGAATGGACAAGCGATTGGTATGTGCCGCGCCACGCCGATGAACTCGTCAAAGCGTGTTGTGGTCCACCGGAGAACCCGCGCATCCTCTCGCCGGACAAGAGCTACGATCCAGCTCAGCCGCAGTTCTGCATCCCGCGCAAGGTGGTCAAAGGAGGCTCGCACCTCTGTGCTCCCAACTACTGCCTGCGCTACCGGCCTGCAGCGCGGCAGCCGCAGATGATTGATACTGGCATGAGCCACATCGGTTTTCGCTGCATCGTGCGTCCCACGAGTGATCAAGGATGAAGAAGCCGAGATTTCGAGTCGAGCGGGTCCGCCGAGCCCAACTTCGGATTCAAGTACTCCCTCGCGGATCCTGACGAGAAGGGGTTCAGGATTAGCTACGGCCACGCCAAGGAGCAGTGGAACTTCAAGGGATCCTGCACAGACAAGAGCCAGATTCAGGGCAAGCCGTACATCATGGACGTCACCGGAGTCGTCAAGGCCCCGGGCTACATTCCAAGCGCGTACTGGGGATTGGAGAGCATCGGCTTCAACCCGCTCTACAACCAGAACCCGGAGACCATGTACGGGCTGACGTACTACTACATGGCCCCGCAGATGGAGATGACGGGCACGGTAACCCTGGAGGACGGCGTCCACGAGATCGAGGGCGTGGCCTGGTTCGAGCACCAGTGGGGCAATTTTCGCAACACGGAGCAGTGTCGCTATTGCTATGGCTACGCTCGTTTCGACAACGGGGATTGCATCTGATCGCATACTACGCCGGAAACATAGCCTGTGACTGAGCAGAAGAAGGCACACTCGCCAGCGCCCGAATTTGAATGGTCTCCAAAATAGATGCTCACAGCATATCATCGCACGATGGATTGCTCTTAGACTCTCGAAGAAGCTCAAGAGTATATGCTATAAGCATATGATGTGACACACTGCAAAAGAGACGTTGAAGAGCTGTTTTCTCCAGGCTGCCAAAACGCATAAAACCGCTCTAAAAGCGGTTTTGCAATCTACGTACCGTTGTCCTCAGAATGCTCTCAGGCACGCGATTTTTCTGTGTTGCTCTGTTTGCTTTTTTTCCTTTTCTTGGGTACACTCTGTGAGGGATTGACCACGATGGGCAGAGATCATTCAGCGAAGAGACATCTCTCCCGTCAACATACTACGAGCGAAGTCTCGTCTCCCGTCAGGACACTACACCGAAACGGGCAAGGCCTTGCCAGACCATCTGCATCGTCTGTGAGCCACGTCTGCTCATACGATCCGCTTCAACGGGGAAAGAGGAAAAACAGGGAAACTCCAGCGAGTCACGGCCGTGGCCACGACGTGCCCTGGGAAGCTCTTCTTGTCGTTTCTCGTGACGGCACGATGCGCTCCCTCCTTCACTTGAACTGTTACACGAGCTTTTTTTGGGGGGAGGACCCTCCCCACCATGTCACACCTCTGCCAACGACCTACGAGAGCATCGTGCGGATAGGGCATGACTGCTCTCAGAGCATTGTGAGGAGAGGTACAGAAATCCAGACGGAGCAATGGAAGAATCATGCTCGCGTACAGATGCCTGCGAGCAAGACAAGGAGAACATCCATGACAAACAAGCAACTCAATGAGGTGGCCCAGACGCCAACCTCGTCCTTACAGGAAATGAGTGAGGCGGAAGTAGAGAACCTGGTTGATCTGCTCTATACTCAGCGTCTTGTGACCAATGGGAGCGCGATACTCGCGAGTGATGCGCAACGTACGCGTCGCACGACGCAGAGTCTGCAGGAGCGGTCAAGCAAGCAACCAGAGGCATTGGCAACACTGCTGAGTGTCTCTGTCGAGACCTCCCTGCGCTTCTTCTTCGCTCCGCTCTTCTTCGTTCCGCTCTTCTTCATTCGTGAGAGAGCAGGGAAGACAGAGAGCGGAGACGGCAGAGGCCAGGAGCGGGAGCTCGCCTCACAGAGGGAGTACTCTCTTATCCGCTGAGGGAGTACTGACGAAGGCAGTCCAAGCCACCAGCAGTGGAAGACCATACCGAGCACCAAGTGTTCGACGAGGAACGAGCGGGGACAGACGGTCAGCCTCAGCCCCGCTCGGCTGGTCTTTGATGTGTCGCCAGCCTCGACCACTATGGTGCAGCAATGAAACGCACCCTATGTATTAGGCCTACTAGACATCCATCGCGCGCTGTTTTATACTATCACTATGGTCGCAACACCATCCACCATGTTAGCCTTAGGGACAGAAGCACCGCATTTTGCGTTGCCCGATGTGGTCACAGGACACATGATCACTCTGGATACCTTTGCCGACAAGAAAGCCGTGTTGGTCATGTTCATCTGTCGGCATTGTAAGTATGTCCAGCATGTGAAGGGAGAACTGTCCAGATTAGGGCGAGACTATCAGGGCAAAGACATCGGTATAGTAGCAATCAGCGCCAATGATGCCGCTGCTTATCTTGATGATGCGCCTGAAAGCCTCAAAGAGATGGCACAAGCAGAATCCTTCAGCTTCCCCTATTGCTATGACGAAACCCAAGCGGCGGCCAAAGCCTATACCGCTGCGTGTACCCCAGACTTTTTCTTATTTGATCGCCAGCGTCAATTGGTCTATCGAGGGCAGTTGGATGATAGTCGGCCCAGCAATCAGATCCCGGTAACAGGAAAGGACCTGCGAGCGGCCATCGAGGCGGTGCTGGCAGATCAACCGATCAATCCGGCCCAGAAGCCAAGTATCGGCTGTAATATTAAGTGGAAAGAGGGCAATGAACCCTCCTAATTCCACGGGCGCTTTTTGATCCCCTTGTGGACACTCTCGCCTTTACGGCATAAGTTGGATAAAGCCTGGCTTGAGTGACCTAAGCTGAAAGAGGAATATCCATATACTCAGCAATCGTTTGAAGCTCCGGGAATGGGAGATGTTCCTCCCGCATCATCTGTAAACGTGATCGTAGAGCTTCTCTCATCCGCTGTTCTACTTCTTCCCTTGTGTCGCCCACAGCAACACATCCAGGAATATCAGGAGAGTAGGCTCCATAGGAGGTTTCTCCTTTTTCAATAATCACCAGGATTTTAGCCATTCTCCCTCTCTCTTTCGATTTGTGCTTGCTTAAACACGCTCAGCAGGGTCCCTATCGGCATATCTTTTCCAAGCTGCCCCGAAATGGTGACGATGCCCTTCTTTGTTGGGTGCATGTAGTGTCTATGGCCGCCTCGTGTTCCTGCAAGGTACCATCCACGGGAGTCTTTCCTCATCGGAAGCACAGCCACTCTCTCGACCTTTAGTGCATGGCATCATTATACGACCAGCCATCGAGGTCGGGTGGCTCGATATCCTGTTGGCTCAGCAGAGTGGCTATCTGCGAACGATGATCGATGGCGTGGTTGACGGCCTGGATCAACACGACGATGACCGGAGCCTCATAGCTCCCCCCGTCAAGATGGAGGATCTGGCTCAGTTCCCCCTGCTCCGCGACCGTGATCAGCTCTTTTCCCGACCGCTCTGCTCGTCGCCGCAGTTCGTCGAAGTCTGGAAAATGCGTGAGGTCCGCAAGGCGAGGGGTAGGGATTTTTCCAGTCAATGCCCACACATAGCCTTCTTCGGCAGCGAACAGGTGCATGAGGGTCTCTCGCACACTGCCAAATGTTCCTCTCGTGGGGGGCTTTTTGTGCCTTCCACCAGGGTTTTCAGAGGAAACTGTCAGGGAGAGAGGACAATACACCGGAAGCCGATATGGCACGTAGACGTATCAATCGTCTCGGGAATACGTGCCGCCGGGCGATAACGCAGGCAGTAATTAGGCGCGCAGAGGAAAGATCCACCTTTGAGCACCTTTCTTGGGATGCTGATCTCCGGTTGTGCAGGATCAACACTCTGCTCCCTTGTCCCCCCTCTCGGATTGACCGGGATGCAGCAAGCCCTGGTCGCGTTTGCTGGATGACGCTCCAGGTACCAGTCCGTCGTCCATTCCCACACATTGCCCGCCATGTCATACAAACCATAGCCATTGGGTGGGAAGGAGCCCACGGGCGCCGTCCTCTGATAGCCATCGGTCACCAGGTTCTGCCAGGGGAACTCCCCCTGCCAGGTGTTCGCCATCATCTTGCCACCAGGAGCGAATTCATTCCCCCAGGTATACACTGCACCCTCTACTCCCCCGCGTGCAGCACATTCCCACTGCGCCTCGGTCGGCAGCTCTTTACCTGCCCATGCCGCATACGCCAGGACATCTTCAAAGGCGACATGCACCACCGGATGGTTCCGCCGCCCTTTTAGTGAACTCCCTGGCCCCTCGGGGTTCTGCCAGTTGGCCCCTGGCACATAGATCCACCAGTTGCCAGGATAGCGTAAATCAACGCGATGAAGAGGCTGCTGAAAAACGGCTGAGCCGGGTACCAGCAGTTCAGGTAACGCACCGGGATACTCCTGAGGATCTGGTTGGCGCTCTGCCACCGTCACATAGTCGGTCTCTTCGACAAACTGCTGAAACTGGGCATTAGTAACCGTATAAGTGTCCATCCAGAAACCACTCACGGTCACAGCATTGATCGGTCCCTCTTCCGGGTAATGATAGTCCGACCCCATCAGAAAGGTACCCCCGGGAATCCAGACCATATCTTCATGTGGCGGTGGGCCTGGCTGCCCAGGTTGATCTGTTGCTACCGATATCCCCATCTGCTCGTTCATAATATCGCTCCTCTCCTTCTTGTGCGCACAGCGCAATAGCATTCAGAGCACACGAAGTGCTTCCTACCATCCCTTTCTTGAGTATACTGGCGTACGAACAAAAGCGCATGCCTTAAATACACTATTTCGACACACTATCTTTGCAGGGAGAAGTAGTGAGCATACCTCATTTAGCACCGTCCTGGCAAGAGGACGACCCTGCCCGGGTACGCGTCATTTTTTTGCACGGGGAGTTCTAGACCAGGGCGGAGGCACGGACGGAGGCAAGCTCACGTCCCTACCGCCCCTACTTTCCCCCGAGGAGCCTGCTACGTGGTTAGTAGGGGCGTGAGCTTGCCTCCGCCCTGGGGGGTTGGGGTGGCCTGACTCGACGCAAAAATCTGAACCTCACCCACCCTGCCCAGGCTCAGGTTGTAGCTAGCACGCCAGGGCCTTTGGCAAGCGTGACGGCCGTATGCCGATTATTTACACTGAGCTTGCAATTGGCATTTGAGACCTGAAGAAATCACACATCGGCCTCAGCATGCATTCGTCCTTCCTTGGACAAGGTAGCACGTCGAACGCGCCTGTAGATCAAGTCGGCTACTTCGACAAGGATCACCAGCAGCCAGATAGAGATGGCATAGTCATTACGAAATAAAATGATGGCAATGGAGAGGATAAAAATCATCGGGGTCAGTAAGGCACGCAAAGCGATGGAGATGATTTGCGATCTCTCCATCGCCTTGTCGATCAGCCGGTGCCCTTTTGCTGCATAGAACCAGATCACAAGCAGCATCAGGCCTGTTACTGCCTGACCTGAGGCATAGAGGAGCGTGGTAAGCTCCGATTTCGGATAGGTAGCATGCAGAGCGTTGATGATAGGCTGTAACTCGATGCACAGCAAAAAGGCAAAGTTCAGCCAGATTAATGTCATGTTATGCCGTCTGATCACCATATAGATGCGATGATGTGAGAGCCAATAGAACCCCACGATCAGCAGGCTCAAGCCATACGCGGGCAGTTCTGCCAGTACTGCGCCCAGCGTCGTCGAAAAAGGCTGATGGATGTTGGACAGGAGTGTGCCCGTAATGGTTGCAATCAGAAACGTGATCGCCACCGCTGTCATGTTATCTGTAATCGAATAGACACGAGTTGCCCCCTTCGTGTAACCCGCGCTACGATTGTGGCGATAATAGATGCTGCGTAAGAACCACCCCAGGACGTAAAAGAAGAGAAAGATGCCCTCTGCAAACTCTACATTGTAGAATGCGATGCCAATTGAAAGAAGGGTACCGAGTGGTAAGACGAACAGTCGAGCCGTGGTGTAGTAGAGGTACTCAGAAGGCACCTCTGAACCCAGCAGGTGGTCTACTCTCGCAACGACCCACATCAGGAGAAGTGTTGTGCTGGTGACCACTTGTGTGGAAGCGAACACTTGCCAGACTCCTGCTTGGTTTCCGTACAGGTAGAAAAATGCAACAGGGACGGGCAGAAAGACAATCGAAGCCAGGAACAACACATTCAACATGATAAAGAGGCTGCTGGATCGCTTCAGATAGGTGAAGATACGGTAGTGCGAGATCCAGGAACTGGCGACCACGAGATAGCTGATAAAATAAAAAAGATGATCCCCAAAACTATACCCTTTCTATACCCTGTGGTGAATAGCTTTCTCACTCACCTTCGCGTACAGTAATCCTCAGGAGTATTGGCTGATTGACGAGGCAATTGGACTCCGACGATTTCTGTCTTTTAACTCACAGAAAGGGGGGATCCGTTACTCTAGATCCGTAGGCACCCTGCCTGGGGGCTGGACGCAGTCTGGGGCACACCATCCCCCAGATGGCGTCTGTGTGCCCCTCAGCGAAGCGCGTTTCAATCCTTCGCGGGGAATTCCTTAACAACACCCCGGAGGGCATACCCCTATGGACCCGATCTATGTTCACGAATGCAACTCGAAAGGAGTAAGTAAGCATGGCAACGTTAACGGTACTCGAATTTCCAACGGCCGAGGGGGCCGAGACTATGCTCTATACGCTGCAGAATTTACAAAAGCAGCAGTTGATCGAGATTGAGGATGGGGCCATCCTCACCTGGCCCGTCGGAGCCAGGAAACCCAAGACCAAACAGCTCCGTGACGCGACCGGGGTTGGTGCACTGGGTGGTGCATTCTGGGGAATGCTGTTCGGCTTGCTGTTCTTTGTCCCGTTCTTCGGCATGGCGGTAGGCGCCGCGATAGGTGCACTCGCTGGACACTTCGCTCATTATGGGATTGACCAGAACTTCATCGACCAGGTGCGCTCCAAGATCACCGAAGGCACCTCAGCCCTGTTCCTCTTGACAAGCGGGGCCGTATATGACAAGGTTGCTGCGGCCGTCAAGGGCCAGAAGTTCGAGATCATTCAGACCAACCTGTCCAAAGAGCAAGAAGACCAGCTTCGCGCAGACTTTGCAGAGTAGAGTATAGTGCATTCATTCGCTGATCTCGCAGCATCTGGGATAGCCAGATGCTGCCTGCTTGCTGAGTCCAATCTCATCGCCCAGATGAGAATGCAGTCGCGTCAAAAGTAAAGCAATGAGTAAAGACCTTGTTCACGAAATAACATTGCATCTTGACGACATACAATATCTTTTTGCAGATCCGCAGCCAGACTCGGAAATGTTTGTTTCGGGGATGGACTATCTGTACAGTGATATCAAGACATACTCGCGGCGTGAGAAATTCAAGATAACAATTGTATTCCCACAGGAAAAAATCACAGAAGGTCTTGTAGATAAAACCAGAGAAAAGATGAAGCGGTATTGCCGGTTTAAAATTGAGGAGAGCGAGAAGGAACTAATAGCTCTACGCCATCAGGGTTTCAATGCACTCCGAGTGGGTATCACCGCCCTGGTGGTTTGTTTGGTGCTGGCGACTGCTCTCACCCTGGCAGCGAAGTCAGGAATCAATAACATACCGGCGGCGTTGTTAGCGATTGTCGGGCAAGGCTTTGTGATCGCCGGTTGGGTTGCGATGTGGCAACCAGCTGAGATTTTGCTGTACGATTGGTGGCCTTTCCGGCGGGACATGCGCATTTATCATCAGATTGCAGATGCCAACATCGTTATCAGGGCGAGCTGAAGAAAGGACTGTTCTCATCAATCTGGAGGCAAGCCATGAACTTCAAGCAGCTGGCTGATCTGGTTGGCACGGCTTTCGAACTGGCAGGAATGGCTGCGCTCGTCATTGGCACTGCCCTGGCATTCGTTATATATATCATAACTCTATCCCGTAGAAGAAATGCTTCTGGGGCTTATCGTGGTCTTCGTCGGAACATGGGAAAGGCAATCATGGTTGGGTTGGAACTGCTGATAGCTGCCGACATTGTTCGTAGCGTTGCTATCGATCCCACATTCGAAACCGTTGGTGTGCTCGGGCTTATTGTGGGCGTCCGTACGTTCCTCAGCTGGTCGCTCGAGGTAGAGGTTAATGGGAGATGGCCCTGGCAAAGCTCGCGCTCTCCAAACGGTGATGTAATTGATGTCTGAGGTTTCCAGCTGCAACCAAAGGCCACGCTGCGACGATGCCCAGCAGCAAGCCCGCGATCACAATCCCCACCGATTATGAACATTAACGAACTACCCCGGACACCGTAAAAGGGGACAGAACGCCTGTAGGGGCCTCAGCGAAGCTCGCGGAGCGCGTTTCAATCCTCGTGCCCACCGCCGATTTATCGGCCCCGGCAAACTCAATAGCATGTCCAGAGGAATTTGTAAAAATCCATAATCGTCCTCAAGCAGTCCGCAGGCCGAATGAGAAGACGATGGCGACAATACCACCAATAATCATGAAGGCTGCGAGGACATAAGGCAGGGCAAGAGTTACTACAAAAAGGTTAGCGAACAAGAGTATCGAGACGATGATGCTCAATACCGCTAGAATACCAGTACCCCAACCCGCGCCACTGAATGTCTCAACCAGTCCTACAATGCCCATGACTAGCGCGGCTATGGCGACAATAGTCACCAGCACGCTGCCGAAAATGACGGCAGCATACAGCGGATGGCGCAGCACCAGCATGCCCGCAATAATCCCGACGATACCGCTGAACAAGAGCCAGCCCCAATGGACACCCGAGCCACCCACGAAAATCTGGATGATGGAGAAAATGCCGCGGATGAGAAAGTAGAGCCCCAGTACCGTGACCAGAAAAACGGTGGTGATCGACGTCTCAGCGATCAAAAAGATGCCAAAAATCACTGCGAAGATGCCCTCAACCAGGACAATCCACCAGGGAGTCACGGAAACGATAACAGCAGAACCAGTGTTGTCTGCCCTATTGCTTGTCATGATATTGCACTCCTTTTTTCGGGACCTGGGTACCCGCGAAGGGGCACCACTACATTTCTTCCTCTCAAATCAAACGTCCTCATACTACGATAGGGTATGAAGCGCAGAAATACATCCTCAGAACACGCTATTTTGCACGAAGAATGCCGTAGTGTATTTGCACTGGGGGCCGTACCCAATTAGTGTTTTCTGAGGATGTTTTTTCACACTTTCCACTCTATACTCGATCTATACGCGGTGGCGTAGCAAATCAAGCTCTACAATTTGGACCTTGCGCTACAACACTCTAGGTCATTGCCACCGAAACGAGGACATGAAAACAATGGTTCTTTCGAGTCTTTTGAGCGGCGGAGTGAGCACGACAAGCTTTGTTGACCAGGTGCGCTTCCTCATACTCTTGCTCGTCGTGACCTTGCTCGTGGCACTGCTTTCACGGCGCTTGCACGTGCCGTACACCCTGTTGCTGGTAATCGTCGGCTTCGTCGTTGGGCTCTTACCGTTCCTTCCACATGAACATATCGACCCCAACCTGATCTTATACATCTTTATTCCCGCGCTCCTCTTTGAAGGAGCCTGGCACGCCGAGATCGATCGGCTGGAGGCCGATTGGCTGCCTATCGTCTTGCTTGCTGTTCCTGGTATGGTGCTCTCACTGCTGGTGGTGGCGACCACCCTCACATGGGGATCGGTCTACCCTGGTTGTTAGCCCTGCTGGTGGGTGCCATTGTCGCACCGACCGATCCAGTGTCCATCATTGCCTTGTTCGAGCAACTCGGCATGCCCAATCGCCTGCGAACCCTGGTGGAAGGCGAGAGTATTTTCAACGATGGCACCGCGGGTGCTGCCTATGAACTGATCCTGGCCGTGCTGTTGCCCACCCTGGGTTTAGCAGATACTTCGGGCACTACCTCTTTCCTAAGCACCCCGTTGCTGGGCATTGTTGGAGAGGTGCTCTGGCTCATCTTCGGAGGCTTGCTGCTCGGCTTTGGCGTTGGCTGGGGTACCTCACACCTCTTGCAGCGCATCGACGATCACTTGATCGTGATTACCGTTACCGTTGCGATGGCCTATGGCATGTATCTGCTGGGTACAGCCATGCATACCTCGGGCTTACTAGCTGTGGTGGGGGCCGGGCTGGTCATGGGCAGCTATGGACGTAAGAATGCCATGTCCCCTCGCACGATCGAAGCCGCTGATGATGTCTGGGAGTTCATCGACTATCTTGCAAATTCGTTGCTCTTCCTTCTGTTGGGCTTTGAATTGGCTTTAACCCACCTGGTGCAATCGTTTCCAGGAATCTTCTTTGGCCTGCTTGGAGTCTTCATCGGTCGAGTCTTGATGGTGTACGGGTTTATGCCACTGCAAGATGTCCTGGCTCGCTGGTGGGCGCACCGAACCCCGGGGTGGCACATCAGGCTTCCACGTCCTCGTCCCGTTCCCTCGGCATGGCGGCCGGTGATGGTGCTTTCGGGGCTGCGCGGCGCGCTCTCGCTCGCCCTGGTCCTTGGCTTGCCTACGGCACTTGAGCAGCGCAACCTCTTGACAGATATCGTCTATGGCGTGATTTTGGTCACACTGCTTGGGCAAGGACTGACCCTGCGCGTGCTTCTTCCTCGCTGGAAAGTGAAGTTGGTACAAGCTGAGATTGCACAGGACTCCCAGGGCAAGGTTGATTGCTGATCAAGTCAGTGGCGACGTGTCCACTGTAAAGGCGTTGAGCGCGTCCTGTAAATCAACACCGATGCATAGTGTCCTTTTCCTGGAGCAGTGAGTGGTGTAAATACACTATGCAACACGAATTCACTCAGCTTTCTTTCTGATGACCGATGCACCTAATAAAATAGTGTATTCTGAGTGACACGATGGCGCTGACTCATCGGATCACTTCCGCTGGTGCCTGTACAAAGGCCAGCACAGTGGGCTGCACCAGGCGCTCAAAGTCAGCATAGCTCAGACGCATCATCTCCGTATAGCTGCCGACGGGAAAGCTGATGGCCTGCTGTGCTGCCAGACTCTGCTCCACAAACACCGGAAGGCCGTACAGATTGCCAAAGGGCGGCATGGTGCCAACATCACAGTCCGGGAAGGTGGCAGCGAACTCAGCCTCCCGTGCCAGCTGCGACCTCGCGCGCTCCCAGGGCTGTCCGCACTCTCTCGAGGTCGATCTGATCGCAGGCGGCAAGGACCAGCATAATCATCTGCTGGTCGGCGAAGACAATCACCTGCTTGGCCACTATCTTGCTAGGAATATGCTCACTCTCTGCTAACCGCTGGGCACTAAAGGTGCGCGGATGCTGCTGGAGCTGGAATGGCACTAGGTGCGCATTCAGGTAGACCTCCAGGCGCTCTTTGCAGCGCATCGTGCTCTTGCTCGTAAGAATCCGAAACGCCGGCGTGTGCTGAGAGCGGTCCGGCAGGTAAATGGCTCGTTGGCCGGCAGTGACGACCAGGCAAGCTGGCGCGTCCAACAGTGCTGGCGCATGGCTTTGCAAGAGCTTGATCAGCCATAACGGAGGACAGGCAGGAGGCCTTACATTTCTCAGGAAGCTAAGAGAGGTAGGCACGTCCTCTGCAAGATCCATCACGCTCTCCGGGTAGCGGCTCACCAGAGCTAGCAGACAATTCTTGAGCGTTTCGTCCAGGGTGAGTCCTGGTTGTAACTCTTCCAATTGCGGCAGCGTACTTCCTCCACAACGAATCCGGAACACAGGCATGTGCTGAGACTGGTCTAGCAGATAAATGGCCTGCTCTCGTTCATTGAGGATCAAACGGGCTGGTGTCTCAAGCGTCTTCGGAGCATAGGCTTGCAGCAACGCAAGCACCTGTAACGGAAGCGAGGTCTGCGCCAGGAAGGTATACTGATCGAGCATGTCCTCGTTACTGCTCACCACGCTTTCTGGGTACCGGCTCGCCAAAGCGAGCAAACAGTTTTTGAGAATTTCGTTCAGCTGCATGTTCTGCCTCTTTCTTCTAGCTCAGGAGTCACTAAGCAATTCGCCTTCCTTTCACTCCCGGTTTGAGAGGACAAATCAGACCAGGCGAGCAGAACCTTTGAGAAGGTAGCGTTTAAACCACTGAGTTGCTTCTTATGCCACTTGCTTCAACGTGCCAGGTTCTTCAAACAGATGGGTAGCTCCTGGCACAATCACCAACTCCTTCTCGCCCGGAAGTTTTGCAAAGGCTTCGCGATTGAGGTGCAGGACAACTGTGTCATTGCCACCCACAATCAACAATGTAGGACTAAGGGACTAGAACTCGTCACTCGTACCCGATTTCCAATCGGACAGGCACTGCTTCTCGTGTCAGGGTGGCCTTCTTCGTTCATCGGTTGATTGCTCCGGAGGCTAGTTCTGTAACTTTTCCATCGTTACTACCCTTCATCCTCACTATAGAGGACGAAGCGCAGATATACACCCTCTGAACACACTATTTTGCACGCAGAATGCCCTGGTGTATTTGCATTAGGGGAGCCTCCTCCTCCTCTGTAGTGTAAATGCACTACGAGCTATGATCACTTTGTAGTTCACAAAAACAGTGCGTTTACAGCATGTGCTTTCGTTTTGCGGACAGTATACTGAGGATTGTGGCGCTCAAGCGCGATGAGGGGGTGCATAAACGGGAGGAACAATGAGGAAGAAGATACTGGTGGCGTATGCCACCCGTGCGGGCTCAACCTTCGAGGTGGCCGAGCAGATCGCCGAGGTCCTGCGCGCCACAGGGGCAAGCGTGGATGTCAAGCCCGTTCCAGTCGTGCATGAGCTGAAGGGCTATGACGCTGTCGTCATTGGCAGCGCCATTCGCATGGGCCAGTGGCTGCCGGAGGCGGTAGCATTCGTTAAGACGTACCGCGAGCCCTTGAGTCACATCCCGACCGCTTACTTTCTGGTGAGCGGCTTGCTCAGAGATGATACCCCTGAGATGCGGGGCAAAGTGCTGGCTTTTCTCGACCCTGTGCGCCAGGTTCTTGAACCAACCAGCATTGGCCTGTTTGCAGGCAAGATGGATTACAGCAAGATGGACGGGCTCGACCGCTCCATTGCTGAGGCCGTGAGCACGTCTGAGGGGGACTGGCGCAACTGGGAAGCGATTCGCAGCTGGGCGCAGGGGTTGCAGCCGATCCTTGCTCACGAGTGATGGTCGGTGAGCAAGCAAGCAAGAGGATGACCCTGGCTGGTGTACATTGGCACGCACCTGCATTCGTCCGATGCGCATGTACTTCCCCAGGTCTTCGGTTGTGGGTGGCACTTGGAGCCTGCCCAGGGCCATTAACGTGAGCTAGCAGTTGGAATACTAAAGGAGGTTATTTATGACGGCAGCGATTCCATCTACCCAGAGTCCGCCTGAGCAGGGTCCCCTATGGCACACGCTCAGTATCGATGGCGCCCTACGCAAACAGGGCGTTGATGCTGCGACTGGGTTGAGTCAGGCAGAAGCAGAGAGCCGCCTGAAGCAGTACGGCCCAAACACGTTCACGACAGAGAAGAAGGAACCTGGTTGGCATGCCTTCCTGCGCCAGTACCAGGATCCGATGCAGATCCTCTTGGTGGTCGCTGCCATCGCCAGCCTTTTTATCCAGCAATGGGGCACCGCCCTGCTGCTGGTGGCGCTGACGCTGTTCAACGCGCTGTTAGCACTGCGTCAGGAAGGCAAGGCGGAGGCGAGCGTTGCCGCTTTGCAGAAGATGATGATCGTCAAGTCCAAGGTGCGCCGGGGCGGTCAGGTGAGCGAGCTCCCGGCAGAGCAGATCGTCCCGGGCGACATCGTCTTACTCGAGGCTGGCGATCGCGTGACGGCGGATGGTCGCATTATTCGTGCAGCAACGCTAGAAATCGGCGAGTCCGCCCTCACCGGCGAGAGCGCTCCTGTACCCAAAGAAGTCGAAGCGGTAGACGAAGCCGATAAGCCGCTGGGTGACCGGGTCGACATGGCCTACATGAATACCGAAGTGACTCGTGGAGCTGGCGACATCCTGGTCACGGCAACAGGCATGGCGACCGAAGTCGGGCATATTTCGGGGATGTTACAAACCACGAAGCTCGAGGAGACCCCGCTCACCAAACAGCTCAACACGCTGACCAACCAGATTATCGTGATTGCCCTGATTTCCCTGGCTCTGTTCCTGGCACTCGGCTATTTTCGCAATGGCCAGTCAGTGGACACGCTCTTACTTGCCGGCGTCGCGTTTGCGATTTCGGCCATTCCGACCGGCCTACCGGCGGTGGTCACCTTCCTGTTGGCGAATGGCACGACAGCCCTGGCGAAGATCGGCGCGATTGTGAAGCGATTGCGTTCAGTCGAGACACTTGGCGCGACCTCGGCCATCAACTCGGATAAGACAGGCACCCTGACTCTCAACCAGATGACGGCGGTCGAGCTGGTGATCCCCGGCCAGCTTTATACCATTACAGGCGGCGGGTACTCCACTGTCGGCCAGGTCACGCGTGTGGGTGGCAAGCCTGGCATCGATCTCGAACCCTACTTTTTGCCGATGGCGCTGGCCTCTGACGCGGTGGCGAGAGATGGTGTGCTGGTCGGCGACCCCACCGAGGGCGCGCTGGTGGTCCTGGCTGCCAAGGGAGGCATCGACGCGGTCACGACTCGAGAGGCATATCCCAGGGTGGCCGAGTTGCCGTTTGACGCCGCCTACAAGCTGATGGCCACGTTCCACAAGATGAAGGATGAGGCTGGACGCGAGGTCATCCGTTGCTTCGTGAAGGGGGCCCCCGACCAGTTGCTGGCCCGCTCCTCCAAGGGCCTGGATGCCGAGCAGCAGACGGGTGCCGATCGAGGCGGTGCGGAGCGAGTTCGTCTCCGAACAACGAGCGATTGGGCAAGCAGGGACTGCGCGTGATGGCGGTGGCGCGCCGCGATTTGGACCCGGCCAGCTTCGAACAGGCAGGTGATTTGCTCTCGAAGGTGCGCGATTTGACTATGCTTGCACTGGTCGGCATCGTAGATCCACCGCGACCCGAAGCTAAAGCCTCGATTGCCAAGGCTCGATCGGCAGGTATCCAAATACGTATGATCACTGGTGACCATGCCGTCACTGCCGCCACCATTGCAGGTCAGTTGGGCATCCCTGGTCGCGCATTACGGGTGCAGACTTCGCCGCCTTGAGTGACGAGGAAGCACTGCAGCAGATCAGCAAAATCGGGGTCATCGCCCGTGTCACCCCCGAGCACAAGGTGCGGCTCGTCGAAGTTTTGAAGAAGGCGGGCTACATCGTCGCCATGACTGGTGATGGCGTCAACGACGCACCAGCCCTTAAGAAGGCTGACATCGGTGTAGCCATGGGTATTACCGGCACCGATGTATCCAAAGAGGCAGCCGTGATGATTCTGACCGACGACAACTTTGCCACGATCATCCGGGCTGTGGAGAATGGGCGCGCCCTCTACGACAACCTCATGAAGTACATCCGTTTCCAGATGGGCTCTCTGTTCTCCCTCATCCTGATCTTCCTGGGGGCGGCGCTCTTCGGCATCCTTGGCGGCGTCCCTTTCCTGCCGTTGCAGGTGCTGTGGATCAACTTCACGGTTCAAGTCTTCCTAGCCATTGGGCTGGGCCTGGGGAACCCGACGCCAGGCCTCATGCAGCGGCCGCCGCGTCCGGCCAACGCGCAGATCCTACCTACGCGGCAGGCGGTGCAGCTCGTCGTGGTGGGGCTGACGCTGGCAGTCAGCACGCTTGTGGTGATGCAGGTTGCGGTGGCAGGTTTGCACCAGAGCGAGACGGTCGCCCGCACGATGGGCATGATCACGTTCTCGATCGCCAGCATTTTCTTCGCGCTGGAGACCAACGACCAGCTACGCTCGGTGTTTAGCAGGGAGACGCTCGAGAGCAGCAAGCTGCTCCAGATGAGCGGACTGGCGCTGCTGGCGATATTCCTCATCACCAAGCTTGATTTCTTGAACAAGATCTTCGCGACGAGCGACCTGAGTGTGGGACAGTGGGTCATCTGTATCGCGGTCGGCGCGTTGGTCATCCTGGTAGGCGAGATCGTTAAGATGTTCCGGCGACGAGCTGAGGCGTCATCTGAAGCCGAGCCCGAAAGTCTGCCTATGGCTCAGGAGGCTGCCTGAGCATGATCAGTCTGCGCATGTAGTGGAGCCACCGGCCAGTGGCTCCGCTTCGTAAAGGGCTCTGTCGATGCCCTCTATCACTTTCCTACTGTCAGACCCATACTTTGAAGAAAGGGAATTACTATGGCTACACTAGGCGTCCATTCGGAAGTCGGAAAACTTCATAAGGTGCTCGTACACCGACCAGATCTCAGCCTGAAACGACTGACGCCCTCGAACTGCGAGCAGCTGCTCTTCGATGGCGTGTTGTGGGTGAAGAAGGCGCGCTGGGAGCACGATATGTTCGTCGATCAGATGCGCTCACGAGGCATCGAAGTCGTGCTGGTGAGCGACCTGCTGACCGAGACCATAAAAGACCCGCAGGCGCGTCAATGGATCCTGGATCGCAAGGTCACTGCCAACGAACACGGTCTGATCTTGAGCCAGGAACTACGTGCATGGCTGGGCGAGATGGATGCAGCCCAACTGGCTACCTATCTTATTGGTGGCATTTTGTTCAGCGAACTGCCAAAAGAGTTCAGGACCTTCGCGAAGCTGTTCGCAGAGCCCACGGATTTCGTGCTGGTGCCGCTGCCCAATCAATTGTTTACGCGGGATACCAGCTGCTGGATTTACAACGGCGTGTCGCTGAACCCCATGTACTGGCCAGCGCGCCAGCAGGAAACGCTGAACGTCGCGACGATCTACAAGTTCCATCCTGATTTCAAGCAGGCGAACTATGAGGTCTGGTTCGGCGATGTCGATCAGTCTCATGGCAATGCCCGCATCGAGGGTGGAGACGTAATGCCGGTCGGCAATAAAACGGTGTTGATTGGCATGGGCGAACGCACGACCGCCCAGGCCATTGGCCAACTGGCCTACGAATCTCTTCACCAGGAGTGACACTGAACGCGTGATTGTTGCCAGGTTGTCAAGGGATCGTGCTCATATGCATCTGGATACCGTCTTCACCTTCTGCGATCGAGACCTGGTCACCATCTACGCCCCGGTTGTGAATGCCATCGAGACCTACACGATACAGCCAGGGAACGCAGACGGAGACATTCAGGTGACGAAAGAAAAGAAGCCATTTCTTGAGGTGGTCGCAGGTGCTCTGGGTCTCAAGCAATTACGCGTCGTTCCCACAGGCGGTGACGAATTAGAGGCTGAGCGCGAGCAATGGGAGGACGGCAACAACGTGTTCGCGCTGGAGCCCGGTGTGGTCGTGGCCTACGATCGCAACGACGACACCAATACCAAGCTGCGCAAAGCCGGCGTCGAAGTCGTCACGATACAAGGGTCCGAACTGGGCCGGGGGCGCGGTGGCAGTCACTGTATGACCTGCCCTTTATCGCGTGATCCGGTCTAACGCTGATTCGTCAATTCTGGCCTGCGTACTGCCTTGGCCTGCATCGAGCAGGTGTTTTTCCAGGGCAGTATTACCAGGCACAAGGAGGGCTATCATGGCTTTTAACTTGCGGAACCGGCATTTCCTGAAGCTCGAAGACTTTACACCGCAGGAAATTGACTTCCTGCTCCGCCTGGCAGCGGAGCTGAAAGCTGCCAAATACGCGGGGACGGAGACACAACGCCTGAAAGGCAAGGAGATTGCGCTCATCTTTGAAAAGGCCTCGACGCGTACGCGCAGCGGCTTCGAGGTGGCCGCCTTCGACCAGGGGGCCAACGTCACCTATATCGGCCCAAGTGGTTCGCATATCGGCTACAAGGAGAGCATGAAGGACACCGCACGCGTGCTCGGTCGCATGTACGACGGCATCGAGTATCGCGGCTTTTCCCAGCAAGAGGCGGAAGACTTGGCGCGGTATTCCGGTGTCCCCGTCTGGAACGGGCTCACGGATGAATTCCACCCGACGCAGATCCTGGCCGATTTTCTCACTATGCAGGAGCACGTCCACAAACCGCTGGAGTCGGTTTCATTCTGCTTCCTGGGAGATTCCGGCAACAACATGGGCAATACGCTCATGATGGGTGCTGCTAAGATGGGCATGGATGTACGCCTGGCAGGACCCAGAACCTGCTGGCCCCATCAGGACATCATTGACGCATCGCGAGCTGTTGCCAAAGAGACCGGGGCGAAGGTCACCGTGACCGAGGATGCCAAAGCAGCGGTGTACGGATGTGACTTCCTCTACACCGACGTGTGGGTCTCAATGGGTGAGCCTGCCGAGCTGTGGAGTGACCGTATTCAGCAGATGCTGCCCTACCAGGTGAACAGCCAACTGATGGCTGCAGCCAATAATCCGAACGTGAAGTTCATGCATTGCCTACCAGCCTTCCATAATACGGAAACGAAGGTCGGCAAAGAGATCTATGAGAAATATGGTCTGGAATCCCTGGAGGTGACAGAAGAGGTGTTCGAATCACCTGCCTCCATCGTTTTCGATGAGGCAGAGAATTGCCTGCACACCATCAAGGCCGTGCTGGTAGCAACACTGGGAGGCTAATAGCATGTTAGTGGTAATCGCCCTTGGCGGCAACGCCTTGCTCCAGCGAGGTCAACCAATGACGGAGCCAGAACAGCGCGCGAACGTGAAGAAAGCCGCGAAGGCACTGGCTGAAGTAGCGCACGAGCACACCGTCGTGATTACCCATGGGAACGGACCGCAAGTCGGCTTGCTCGCGTTGCAAAATGCGGCGTACTCAGAGGTGGAACCCTATCCCCTTGATGCACTGGGAGCGCAGACGGAAGGCATGATCGGATACCTGATCGAACAAGAGCTTGGGAACGTACTGCCCTACGAGCAGCCCATCGCGACCATTCTCACACAGATCGAGGTGGACACGAACGATCCGGCATTCCAAAAGCCGAGCAAGCCAATCGGGCCAGTCTACACATATGAGCAAGCCGAGCGCCTCAAGAGGGAACGCGGTTGGGCGATGGCACCCGATAACGACAAGTTTCGCCGCGTCGTTCCTTCCCCGCTCCCGAAGCACATTTTTGAGATCAAGGTGATCGAGCTACTGGTGAAGAACGGGGTGATCGTGATCTGCGCAGGCGGTGGGGGCATTCCGACGGTGTATCGTGAGGAGAGGGTCCTCTCTGGCGTCGAGGCTGTGATCGACAAGGATCGTGCCGGTGCATTACTGGCAGTGGAACTCAAGGCCGATGCCTATCTGATGCTCACCGACGTGCATGCAGTCTACACAGACTGGGGGAAGCCAGGTGCCAGAGCCATCCGGCGGGCTTCGCCGGACGCGATGGGAGCGCTCTCTTTCGCGGTAGGCTCGATGGGGCCAAAAGTGGAGGCCGCGTGCGATTTTGTACGGACCACGGGCAGAATTGCCGCCATCGGTTCACTCGAGGATGCGCTGCAGATTTTGTACGGCGCTGCCGGAACGACGGTGGCTATGAACGTTGACGGAATCGAATGGGATGAACGGGCTGATCCGTAGGAGGAGCAGATGAGCAGTGATATGAAAAATCCAGAGGACATAAACGAGTCGGCTGGTCAAACGACAGAGCCGCAGCAAGAGGATAGTCCCGAGGAAGAAAGCAAGGGTCCTGCTGAAAAGGAGAAGAAACCCTTTCAGTTCCCTAGCACCTTTGCGATCCTGTTCGGTCTGGCGATTCTGATAGCGATTCTTACCTGGTTTATCCCCGCCGGTGTCTACCAGCTCGACAAAGAAGGAAAGCCGCAGCCGGGGACGTACCACCAGGTGACGAGCCACCCACAAGGCGTCGGCGATGTCTTGATGTCACCCATCAATGGCATGTACGGACTCGAGAGCAATCCTGGCCCACTCCTGCCAGAAGATAATCCCAATGAAGTGAATGTCGGAACGATCTCGGTCAATAACGAAGGGGCGCTCTATGGATCGATCGGCGTTGGTCTCTTTGTCCTGGTGATTGGGGCGTTTATCACCATTACGATGAGATCGGGCGCGATTGCTGCCGGGATTGGCAGTGTGACGCGGGGACTCAAAGGGCGCGAGGTATTCTTGATCCCCACGCTCATGGTGATCTTCGCGGTTGGTGGCAGCACATTTGGCATGGGCGAGGAGACACTCGGGTTTTACCCGATCATCATTGCGCTCATGCTCGGACTGGGCTACGACACCATGACCGCCATTGCGACGATCGCACTCGGAGCCGGCCTGGGCGTGACCGCCTCGACGGTCAACCCCTTTGCGACAGGCATCGCTTCTGATGCCGCCGGCATCTCCATTGGCGAGGGCATTGTGCTGCGCCTGGTCATGTTTGTGGTCCTGGTCGCGATCGGGATCTTCTTCGTGATGCGCTATGCACGGCGTGTCAAGGCGGACCCGTCGCGCTCGGTTGTCGCCGATCTGCGTGAGAAGCACAGGCGGGAATTCCTCGGGAATACGTCTGAGCAGGAAGAGCTTCCTACCCTGACGACTCGCCGCAAGCTGATCCTGGCGGTCTTTGGATTGTCGTTCCTCATCCTCATCTACGCGGTTATTCCGTGGAGTGACTTCGGCATTACATGGTGGCCAACGCTCGGCTGGTGGTTTGGTGAATTGTCAGCGCTGTTTATGGTCAGCGCCATCATCATTGGTCTGATTGCTGGCTATAAAGACCAGGAACTGGTCTCCAACTTCGTGGATGGAGCGAAAGATTTCATTACGCCGGCGCTGATCATCGCAGTCGCACGAGGCATTACGGTGATCATGCACAACGGCTTGATCACTGACACGGTCCTCCACTCCCTCGAAGGCGTGGTCGCGGGCAGGACTTCAGCGGGGTTTGCTGGTCTGATGTACATCGTCAATCTGCCACTGGCCTTTCTCATCCCTTCCAGTTCTGGCCACGCGGCGCTTGCCATGCCCATCCTCGCCCCGCTCGCTGATTTCGCCAAGGTGCCGCGCTCGATCGTCGTCACCGCGTACCAGTCTGCATCTGGCACGATCAACCTGTTTGCGCCGACTTCGGTGATCATCATGGGCGCCCTTGCTGTCGCCCGTGTCGGATACGATCGCTGGCTGCGCTTTGTCTGGCTATTCCTCATCATAGTGGCAGTGGTATGCTTCGCGTTAGTCGCGATTGGCGCCCTGGTGGTTGCACAGTGATGAGCTTGGGAAGGGTGGGGCGCGTCAAGTCAAGGTCGAGGCTGCCAGGGGGAAAGGATGAGAGGAGTAGATTGTGACATGTAGATCAAGAGTACTCGCTGAGAGGCGTTACAGAAGAAAGGTGGAACCCGATGTCGAAGAATAAACAAAATACCCAGGCAGAGAAGTCCGACAAGATGAGAAGGAAGGACTTTGAGCAAGAACTGGCAAAGTTGCAGGTCGAACTGGTGAAGTTGCAGCAGTGGGTGGTACATGAAGGATCAAGAGTGATCGTCGTGTTTGAAGGGCGTGATGCCGCGGGCAAAGGCGGGACCATCAAGTGCCTCGTTGACAGGGTCAGCCCTCGCGTCTTCAGGGTGGTGGCGCTGCCCAAACCGACGGAACGTGAGAAAAGCGAAATGTACATCCAACGCTATCTGGCCCATTTTCCAGCGGCAGGCGAAGTCGTCATTTTCGACCGCAGTTGGTACAACCGGGCAGGAGTAGAACGGGTGATGGGCTACTGCACCGACAAGCAGCACGAGGAATTCCTTGCGCTTACTCCAACGGTGGAGCGTGTAGTTATCGGGCAAGGCATTATCTTGATCAAGTACTGGCTGGAAGTGAGCGAGGAAGAGCAAGAACGTCGCTTCCAGGCCCGCATCACCGACGGCAGGAAGATCTGGAAGTTGAGCCCGATGGACCTGGAAGCGCATCGACGCTGGTACGACTACTCGCGAGCCAGAGATGAGATGTTTGCTGCGACCGATACGACTGTGTCCCCCTGGTACGTCATCCAAACCGATGATAAAAGGCGGGCACGTCTCAACTGCATCGCGCACTTGCTGAGCCTGATCCCCTATCGAGAGCTTCCGACCGAACCCGTCAATCTGGGGAAACGACAACCGTCCAACGGATATACAGAACCGGAGAGAGCCTATCACCGGGTCCCTGAAGTGTATTGAGCAGTGATGGCTAGCTCTTTCTGGGGAAGGAGTGAGAGTTTGAGTTTGTGCCGCTCTCGGAAGGGCCAATACCTCCTGTTTAACCGGCGACACAACTAGTGCATAATCAACCAACATTTTAGGGGAAGGGAAAATTTGGGGCCACCCATTCCCTGTTCCCCAAATAGGAGTCGAGAAAAGGAGCGCGAGCCTCAACGATGAGCAAGCAACAGTTCTCGAAGCGATCCATGTCCGAATCGGCGGTGGTCCCACCCGGCGCTGCTGGCAGTCTGCTTCCTCTGTCCTGGAGAAGGCCGGCGCTGGTCGGTTTGATGGCCCTACATTCGCTCATCTACTTTTTCATTGAGTTCTGTATGGGGTATCTGATCTATGCAGGGCTAAAGGGGCGAGAGGATAGACGAACGGCAATCGCGGCCGGAGTCGTCATCGGCGAGAGTCTCATCTTCGTGGGAAATCGGTGTCGCTGTCCTCTGACAAGAGTGACGGAGGCTCTTGGAGCCGCGAGTGGCTCGGTGACTGACATCTACTTGCCAGACTGCCTTGCCTCCCGTCTCGTCCCGATCCACGTGCCGCTCCTCGCTTTGGCGCTGTGCCTGCACGCAAGAAACTTCCTCCAGCGGCTAAAGGCAGGAGTACCGGTATCCATCTAAAAGGCAGTGTCCGAAGGCGATGGGACGCTTGCGCCAGGCTAGTGCACCACCTCACCTGGTGAAGTCACTTCCTGGTCTGGCACTTTCACCCGTAGCTGCTCGTCAGCAACATGCACATACATCGGCGTCTGACCTCGCACCTCTCCATCAAGTGTCACATCCCGTGGATCAGCACTCGTCCTGATCGTTACTCCTCGCGCTTGCACATGATGGATACCAGGGATGCCTGATAACTCCGCAGGGTGGTGGGTAAACGTACGCTTTTCCCCTTTCGATACAGCAGTCTCTGCATGCCCTCTAGGACCAAAGACATGAGGTATGCTTTTACCGAGGGTCCCGACATCCATCTGCTCTATCACCACGATATCGAGCAAACGATCTGCGAAACTTGAACCGGGAATGGCAAGTTCCCGTTGCCCTCCAAAAATAGGCGTGTTAATGACGGCTACTTGGAGTGCACGACAACGCAGCGTTGTTTGTCGCTCAGGTGTTGCTGATGCTGGCGACATGGGTCCTTGAGGAGTGGCCGTGACCGGTGGCATCGCCAGTCCCTCAAACTCGAGTTGTAGATCCAGCGCGTCATGAGTTACCCATGTCTTCACCGCAGCCACAGAATAGGTCATACGTCCGAAGCGCTGGCGCGTCGCCACGTTCGTCGCTATACGCGCGAACTGGACGTTGACACCGACGGTCAACGCGTGTGCGAAGTATCCCTGCTTTTGAGGAGCACCTTGTTCCAGGAACGGACCCGCTTGGTGTTGAGTAGCAAGGTGTGGCGCTAGCTCGGCAGGTTGCGCTACACCGACATCGACCTCTTGTTCTTTTCCCTGTGCGATGGTTTGTGCTGCTGCCTGCAGATCCTGAGGAATATGGAGAGAGCGTGCAATATCATTGGAAGTGCCCAGTGGCAGTATTCCCAGGGGAAGGCCGCTTTCGGCAATATGGGTAATCACGCCTCCCACCAAGCCATCGCCACCTGCAGCGATAGCCACATCGATGCCGCTCTCCTTCCAGGTGGTTCCCTGTGCAGGCAGATGATCCAGGTCAGCGATAGAGATCGTGTTCACAACCTCTACCTCCGTTTGTTCAAGGTGTGTCATTGCCTCGACGAGTTTTTCCGATCTCCCTGAATGGGGACTGTGTATGAGAATTGCGCGTTGGGGCATCTACAAAGTTCCTTCCCTGTTTACCGACATCCAAGAGGAGGAAAACAGCTCTGTTCGAGAGACTCCTCTTTCAGTGTACCTTTAGCTTGGGCCTGTATGCATCGCTTGCTCCGACCACTCCAGTGTATACTCTTGCATTGTGCGCCACTGTGCCAGAAAACCAACGACCGCCAACACAATTACCACCAGACTCCAGATCCATGAAAATCTTGAAAACCCATGATACCTTCTTGCAGTCTCACGCTATGAAACTCAACGCTCATGGGAAGACGTGGAACCGACACCCATCAGGAACACCGATCAGTGACTACTTCAGAGAATCACTCTACTCGAAGACGCACCAGAAAGCTATTCCTCCAGAGGGTATAGAAAGGGTATAGTTTTCGGAAAGGAGAAGCAAGATGGCATTGTCCATCAGTGTTGCTGTCAGAAGCTGGCCATCTTCCCCATAGATGACCTCCTCAACCATTGCCTGACCAAACACACTGTTTTGGTAGCTCAGCGAGAAGCTTGTTCTGCCTACGCTACCCATATGCCTAAGTGTATTTGCACTAGGTGTGCTCGCGAGAAGGCTCTCCATCCTTGCGGATAATTGACGAGAGAGGGCCGATCAATCGGACCTTCAGCCCCACCCAGGCCTTGCCCTTGTTTCACCCCCAGGGATGGAGCGCCGGCTCGTGAGAAAAGGGAACAGTGCGAACTGACCCCATTTTGATGCTCAGACGTCGTCTGTCACACCAAAAATAGTGTGTTTACAGCATGTATTTCCGTCCGATGAGCACTATACTACCGTAGAAACTCAAAATACACCGCGGCAAATGCCCGGAATCTCTCAGTCGGAAGCAACTCTTTTGGAGGGGAAACGCATGCAAGACAAGGAAACTTCCCCGGAGCCTGGGGCCGCGCAGCGCGCTGGCGATGCGGGCCAGGCACCGACGACTGCAGCTGACCAGCTCGAGGCCAAGCACAGGAAGGAGGACGCAGCGCAGATGGACCAGACCGAGGCCGGCTCCTCGTCACCGGAAAAGTATTTGACGATGCGCCAGGCCGCATTCATCGGTGTCGGGGCGATGGTGGGTGCGGGGATCTTCGCGCTCCTGGGCGCGGCGGGCGAGGTGGCAGGGGCGGCTGTGTGGCTGTCGTTTCTGATCGCCGGGGCCATCGCGACATTGCAGGGCTATTCCTTTGCGAAGCTGGGCGCCCGGTACCCGACGGCCGGGGGCCTGCTCGAGTACGTCGCGAAGGGATTCGGCGATGGCCACTTCACCGGCATCACCGCATGGCTGACGTACTCGGCAAACGCCATCGTGACCGCGATGGTGGCGGTCTCGTTTGGGAGCTACGCCAGCGCCCTGTTCGCCGGGGAGAACGCGGTCTGGGCCAAGGTCTTCGCGGCGCTCATCATCATCGTCATGACTGTGGTGAACATTGTCGGGTCTAAGCTGGTCGCAAATGCGCAGACCGTGATCGTCTATGTCGTCCTGGGCATCCTCACCCTTTTCGCGGTGGTCACGATCGCCAACATGAACCTGTCGCTACTGGCGCCCTCGGGATATCCGCCATTGCGCGACATCGTCTCGAGCGTGGCGCTGACCTTCTTCGCCTTCCTGGGCTTCGGCATCATCACCTTCACGGCAAAGGACCTCGCCGAGCCGTCGCGCCAGCTGCCCAGGGCGATGTATCTCGCGCTCGGGATCGCAACGGTCATCTACCTCGCCATCGCGCTGGGCGTGTTCGGCACGCTCACGGTGGAGCAGGTGATCTCCTCGGGGGGTACCGCGCTGGCCGTGGCCGCAGAGCCCACACTCGGCAAGGCGGGCTACTTGCTGATGAGCGTCACAGCGTTGTTCGCTACTGCCGGGGCTACCAATGCGGGGCTATATCCGGCAGTCGGCCTGTCCGAGCGGCTGGCAGAAACAGGGCAGTTCCCCGGGCTGATGGCGCGACGGCTCGGTGGGCGGGCATCGACCGGGCTGCTGATTGAGGCGGCTTCGTGCCTGGTTCTTGCTCTTTTGTTCAAGCTGGACGCGATCGCCTCGATCGGCAGCGCCGTTGCCCTGCTGATCTTCACGCTCATCACCGCGGCTCACTTGCGGGTCCGCGCCGAGACCGGCGCCAGTGCCCCGGTCTTGGTGGCCGCGATTGTGGCGGCCGGCGTGGTCCTGTTGACATTCGTATTCACGACCCTTGTCCACGAGCCGGCCTTGATGGTCACGTTGCTGGCCATTCTCGTGCTCAGCGTCGCTCTCGACTTCGGATGGAAACGGGTCCACGCCGGCAGAACCAAGCCTGGCCAGCTCGGGCACTAGGTCACCTGTTGCGGCGCGGGTGAGCTACCATGTTTCCGCTCGTGATGCCAGGGAGCTGAGATGACCACGGTCAAGCAGCCCATCGAGAACGTCGCTTGGCACGCCCTGTCGGCGGAAGATGCGGCAGAGCAGAATGGGTTCATGCTAATGAGGAAAAGAGCAGAGATGGATTTACGACAACCTGGCACCGTCTCGACGCACACGACTTTTCGTACCACGTGGATGAACCGGCTCATTGTGTCTCTAGTGATCCTGATCTGGACCTTTCTGGGACTCATCTTCTTCTGGTTGATCGATCATGTGATTGGAGCCGTGCTCTCATTTGTCATCGCTAGCCTGATTGCCTATATGCTCTATCCTGTGGTGAAGTTCTTGCAGCGCTTTCTGCCGCGCATCCTGGCCATCCTGCTGGTCTACGTGGTCGGCTTTGGGGCCCTGTGTGTCCTGTCCTACTTATTGGTCGCCACCGCGGTCACCCAGTTGATCGCGCTGACCCAATCGTTGCAAGCCTCACCGGCCTCTCCTGGTAGTACTTCACAGGATCCTCTAGGGGAGCTAATCAATTGGCTGGGGATCTCTCCCGCATTCGTGCATACCATTGGGAACCAACTCGTCGGGACATTAGAAGGCCTGATCAAAACAGTGGTACAGCTTGGGACGAGTGCCGTTGTCCTCATCGTCAATGTGATCCTGGTCATCGCGATCAGCGTCTATGTGCTCCTGGATGGAGCGCGCGCGGTCGACTGGCTACGCTCGCAGACGCCGATTCCGCAGCATCACCGGATCAATTTTCTGGTCGATACCTTAGAGCGTGTTGTCGGTCACTACATCCGGGGGATGCTGGTGCTCGCCTCCATCATCGCCACAATTACCGCAGTGACGATGGCGATTTTAGGCGTGCCTTACGTCATCTTCATCTTTGTACTGACCTTTCTGCTTGAGTTTATCCCGAATATCGGGATCATTATTACCGGCTTAGTCTGTGTGCTGCTGGCGTTGACCCAGAGCTGGACCACGGCCGTGTTGACCCTGATCGCGTTCATCATCATCGAAGTGCTCGAGGGAGATGTCCTGTTTCCTCGTATCATGGGGAAATCGGTTGGGTTGCACCCCATTACGGCTCTGGTGGCGATGATTGCGTTTTCGGAACTCTTTGGCCTGGCAGGGGCGCTCTTTGCTCCACCGGCGGCGGGAGTCATCCAGGCCTTGCTGGTGGCGTTCTGGATGAGTTGGCGCCACAGCCATCCTGCGCAGTTCGAGACTGAGGATGCTGCTCAACATGAGGAGAAAGGCTAAGAACTCTATCGGGAGTCAGAGACATGGGTCCTGTCTTACTTAAAATGCTACCGTTTGCTCTTGGTACCATCGCTCCTACGATGATCGGCCTGGTGGTCATCTTCTTGACTGGCACGAGTGGGTTAGTCAAAACGTGCGCGTTCATCCTTGGCAAGTACCTATTTTATGTACTTTGGGGCCTGATATCTCTTGATCTGGTAGATCAAATATCATCTACTAGTCTGAGAGGGTCCAGTATCGTTTCGGAGACCTTTTTTCTGATCGCCGGTTTGTTGTTACTCATCCTGGCTGTACGCAATTTCTTCGGGGAGGATGATCCAGATACCCCTCCGCCAAAGTTCATGACTATTTTAGCCAATCTGGGACCAGTTAAGTTGTTTGGGTTGGGCATTGCGATATCAATCATCCAACCTCGCTTTATCATATTCGTACTCGTAGGTGCATCAATCATTGCAGGAGCTAAATTATCAGCTACCGAGAACATAATCTCTATCTTAGTACTTGCCCTGCTCATGGTATGGGCAATGCTCATCCCCTTGGTAGTGTTTCTTGTAATGGGTGAGCATCGTGCTGACGCAATGAAATCAATGAGGACGTGGTTAATGCACAATCAACGCAAGATTAATGTAGTAGTAATGGGTATCTTTGGCATTCTTATGCTGTTCTTGGGGCTGACCAGTATTTTTTGATACTTCTTTGCTTGCAGAGACACCCTCAATTGTCTATGCTCACTCAACAGATTATGGAGTCAGCAGGCCGAGCGCTTTGGTCAGGCTGACAGCAGCGCGGCGGTTATTCACGCCGAGCTTGCGATAGACATTTTTGGTATGCGCCTTGACCGTTCCCGGCGTGACCAATAGTTCGCGCGCAATCTCCTTGTTCGTCAGATCCTTGTCCAGCAGGTGCAGGATGTGCAGCTCGCGACCGGTCAAGGGTTCAAGGCCTTCTTGCTGCATCAGCGCTTCCGTTGACATGGCATGGACAGCCACCGGGTTCATCGCAGCCAGGAGGCGTTGCAGGTAGGCGTCCAGGGGTTTGTTGACCTCCTGATGCGTTCTTCTGCGTTTCCGCAGTTCGTGAAGCAATTTGGCAAGCGGTGGCAGATCGGCAAAGGTACGGATGAACCCACCGGGACACGCCAGGGCCAGCGCGCGTTCGAGCACCTCAAGCGCTTCGGTCTCACGGCCCTGTAAATCGTATGCCCATGCTTGCAAGGCCAACACCTGGATCGTCTTGCGGGTACTGTGTATGGTTTCAACATGCTGCAAGAGTTGGCTGAGGAGTGCTTGCCCGTGTGCCACACTTGGCTGATCGCCTTTGGCAAGCAGCATCCAGGCTTTGGTGATGGGTGGGTCTTCAAAGAACAGCATCGGCCCCAACACTGCTTGTTCCCCCGCCATCTCGAGCCACTGCTCTGCTGCCTCCACCTCGTCCTGCAAGAGCGCCAACCGTCCACAGTAAGCATAGACCGTCATGAGCTCAGGCATGTTGTGCTGTCCCTGCATCCATGCGAGCAGATCGTGAGCGACCTCCTGCGCCCGAGTGCCCAACCCTTGAGCCTGATAGGCTGACGCTAAGCTGAACATGGTTTCCCGCACCGCCCGAAAGTGCGCGTGGTGCTGATTGGCGATCACGACTGAGAAGTGATAGACCGCTGCATCCAGGTTGTTCCATTCGTAATGCACCATGCCCAATAAGCAGTGGGCATTGTTTTGACTCAATGCCAGATCGGCCTCCTGTGCAAGCCGTAGTAAGTGTCGTGCGGTGCGTTCCAATTGAGGGAGTTTGCCCGCCACCAAATACACGTGCACCTGAGCATGGAGCAGACGAGCGGTGATGGTCGGGCGTGCCGGCAGTTCTCTCAGCGCCTGTTGCAGTTGGGCGAGTGCAACGTCTTCCTGCCCGGTAGCCTGGTTTGACCAGGCCAGATTCTCAATGACGTGGCTAGCTACATACTCCTCGCCTGGTGGCATCCATTCTTGCGCAGATTGGGCACTCTCCAGGCTTGCCAGTACCTGCCCGGTAAAGAACTGGTAAAAGCTCCAGCCGAGCGCAATCAGTACACGCAGGAGCCTGGACTGTGGGTCGTCTGCATCACTCGCACTACTTCCACTCGTTCCCAAGAGCCGCTCGGCAGCCGTCAACAAGCGCGGAAGGTCTGTGAGCTGCCCATGGGCCTGCAAGATCCACGCTCTCGCGAAAAGCAATACAGGGCTGCCCTGGATCTGTTCTTCTGGCAACAGGCGCAACCAGCGCTCCAAATGCACCCACTGCTCCTGCTCGAATGCCCAGAGAAATCGTGCTTCCACCAACTGCGCCGCATATGCCGCATCTCCTGCCGCAAGTGCATGTTCGAGCGCCTCCTCGATCAGTCCCTGCGCGGCGTACCATACACTCGCTCGCTGGTGCAGCCGCGCAATCGCCGCTGGGCTGCTGTACTCCTGCAGGCGCTGCAGCAATAACTGCTTGAACAACGGGTGAAAGCGATACCATCCCTGGCGCTCGTCGAGAGGGATAATGAGTACGTTCGAGCGCTCCAACCATTCCAGAGTAGCTTGCGCCTGCTCGTGCGAGGTATTACTCCCGAGGATCGCTGTACACAACTCGGCGCAGAACTGCTCCAGGATCGACGTCTGTAAGAGCAACTCCTGCACGGCAGGCGCTTGCTGGCTGAGGATTTCCTCTACCAGGTAGCTACTCACATTCCGGTCAGGGTAGTGGCGTAGCCGTTGTATAAACGCTGCCTGGTCAGGGGTGCCGCGCAGCGAGAGCGTCGCCAGGCGCAACACTGCAATCCAGCCATCCGTCCGTTCCTGCAGCGCAACAGTGGTTTCGTGTGCCGCAACGCTTCCCAGCACGCGTGTGAGAAAGGCTTGTGTCTCCTCGAGCGTAAAGCGTAAGTCGTCGCGGCGCAGTTCATTCAGCTGTCCCTTTGCCAGCCACGTGGCAAGCGGCAGCGGTGGATCGGATCGTGTGGCCAGCACCAGGTGCAGTGGGAGAGGCCGATGCTCGATCAGCTGATCGAGCAAGGTATGAACGTCGCTATTGTGAATGAGGTGATAGTCATCCAGCACCAGCACAATGTCCTCAGATACATCGGCCAGGTCATTGATGAGCAGGGTAGCCACGCGATCGGCTGGCGGGAATTGCTCTGCCTGAAGCAGGCTGGCCGTGGCCTGGAGCGCATCGGGAAAGACAGTTTGTAGGGCTGTAGTGAACGATTGCATGAATATACGCAGTTCGTTGTCGTTTGTGTCGAGGGAAAGCCAGGCTGAGTCGTGCTCGATCATCTGCAACCACTCGGCCAGCAGGGTCGTCTTGCCAAAGCCGGCGGGAGCGGAAATCAGCGTGACGTTGCCACTGAGCCCGGCGTTCAAGCGCTCCAGGAGACAAGCACGGGGGATAACGTCGCTCCCGCTACGTGGTCGATACAGTTTTGTCTGTATCAAGGAGCCAGGATGGCCAACCGTGGCTGCGGTAGGGTCGCGTAGGGTCGCGTAGGGATCCGTAGCTCCCCAATTTATCGCGTCCGCAGGGGGAGAGGTCGACCCAACGTGTGCATGCTTGCCTACGAGCCGCCGTGCAGCGGCCTGCAACCCTGGCAGGGTGAGTGTGTGTGAGGGTCCCAGTGAGACCAGGTAGTGTTTGCCCTTACGTGTGCAGGAAGCTTTCCAGTCCAGGTCACTGGGATCGGTCCCACTCTTACATATGGTGACGGTGCCAACACGATCGGCAAAGATAAAAGCCGCATGGCGCTCCAGCCAGTCGTACCATGCAGGGGTCCCAACGTCAATCGGATCGCCCTGTCTCCCTGACTGGTATAACCGTTCGCCTTTCACAATCGGGAATGGTTGATGCATACATAAAATCCTACGTAATCACAAGTTGTCTGTTGCTATTTTACTCTTTTAGCAAAGACGTTGTAAATGTCCGAGCGAAGAAGTCACCATTTGACGAAAACGCGTTTGCTTCGCATCAATATTCAGCTTTCTGTCACGCGGCTACCATCGAGATCAACAAGCACGTCCCGGTTCTGCCTTTCCCTCTGGCCCCAGGCATAGAGCACAATGGTGAGCAAAATGATGCAGGCCAGCGGCACGAAATGTGTCAGCTCAAACGTCAGCCGATCAAGGTGGTTGTTCTTGAGATAGACATCGCTCGGGATAAGCAAAAAGTAGCAGGCAATGCCAACATACGCCATTGGCAAGAAGGTCACGATCCAGGCTCCAATCATTCCTCCTGGCACCCGATACCTACGAGGTACTGCGGGATATTTATAGCGCAGGATCAGGAAGGCGGGAAAAATCAGCAGGTACGCCAGTAAAGCTGTCGAGATCGCGACGCCGAGTACCTGGGCAAAGAGCGTCCCAATACTCCCAGAGCCAAATGCTGTCACCAGAATTGACGCGACCATCGTAACCGTCGCCAGGATGCCGGAGAGAATAGGTGCGGTGATAGGTGTCCCGTATGTGCGACTAAAGCGGCCTAAGCGCATTGGCGCTGCACGATCAAGCGCCACGATAGCGTACGTACGGCTCACGGCGATGAGTACGGTTACTGCAGAGGCAAACAGCGAAGTCGCAAAGCCCACAGCGACCAGCCATCCTAGCCCGGTCGCCAGAGGCACAGGCAGGACACTATTGACAGTTTGAAAGGCATCGAGAAAGCTACCGACGATGGTCAGTTGATTCATGGGCAAGGCAATCAGGATGGCCAGGAGAAAAAGGCTGTAGAAGATGACCACGATGATGCCCGCACGGAGAATGCTGTGGGGCACATCACGTTGAGCATGCTCCATCTCTTCAGCAGCACTACTCTGCGTCTCCACTCCTGCCCAGAGGAAAACCAGCACAGGCAGGATCCCGCTGACGATCAGGCCCCAATTGGCGGGGACCAGGTCAGCGAGACCAACATGAGTACCCTTGCCGGAACCACTCACGACGTAGATGCCTGTCAGGACCAGGAAGATGGTGAGCAACGTCAGTTTGTCATAGGTGCCAACGATGGAGATCCATTTGCCGAGGCGCAGCGAAATGATCGCACCAAAGGTTATGCCCCAGATCAAGACGAACGCAATTGCTAGTTCGACAAGAGCATCAGTCATCGGGTGGCCGCCAAAGAGATAGTTGATGGTGCCAAACCAGAATATCTTGAGAGCTGCGATAAGGTTCACCGCAACTGAACCACCTATCAAGAGCGGAGCGGTGATCCAGTAGAATGTGGCTGCAAAGGCGGCATAGAGGCGCCCTCCTGCTAATTTGCACCACTCGTAGATGCCTCCCTCCTGAGGAAAGGTGCTGCCAAGTTCCGCTACCAGTAGTCCGTAGGGGAGAAAAAAGGTTACTGCTGAGATAACAAGCCAGGTGAGTGCTTGCGCTCCATTGGCAGCAAAAGCCCCGAGTGCATTGAGACCAATGATGGCGGTCACCGTATAGCAAATCATGTCAAAGCGCCTGAACCCTTTGCGCAGTTTCTTTTTCTCCTCGAGCGCTGCTGTGGTTGTGACTTCACTGAGGTGCGTTTCCATAAGAGAGTTACTCCTTCCTGCTGCTTCAACGGACACAATTTAAGCGGCGAGATAGAAGGACGAGGTGACGGCTTTCTACTCGGTGTTGTTTTATGTCAAAGCGCATCGCTCCAACCTCCCACAGTATAGCATCGGAGCCAAATGTAAAGCAGCCAGCACAACAGCGAGGATGATTCCCAAAACTATATCCTTTCTATACCCTCTGGGGAATAGCTTTCTCGCGTATTATCGACTACAGTGATTCTCAGGCAATGTGTTGTGTACGTTTTCGACGAGACAATGATACGCATGATGGAGAAAGGAAGGAAGAACTCGTATGGCTCTAGGTCCACTCGAGTACTTGGTTGTTGGTTTTGAGGGCAATCAATTTACGGGACAGATTCTCACTGAACTGCGTGCTGCGCAGGAGAAAGGCATCATCAGGGTAATCGATCTGCTTGTGATTAAAAAAAATGAGCAGGGCAACGTGAGTGCGCTGGAATTGAGCGAACTCAGTGAGGAAGAAGCGCGCCCATTTGGCTTTCTCGCGGGTAAATTGCTGAACATTTTCGAGCCAGATGATGTCGAGGTAACAGCCAGCCAGATGCCTGACAACAGTGCGGCGGGCCTTCTGCTCTTTGAGCACACCTGGGCCATTCCCTTAAAGCAAGCCCTCTTACATGCAGGAGCTGTAGCCAGGGCTGGTGGCCTGGTGGCTCCGCAAGTGGTACAGTCGATTGAGGCAGAAATCGTAGCAGAAGCTGCTGAGAAGAACCAGGCAGCACTCACAGCTGCCAAGGAGTAGGAGAAGAACGACCATGGTAGCAAGACGAATGGTAGCAAGGCGAGTCGTAGGCCGGGCAGTGGTGCGAACCGCCGTGGTGGGTGGCGTGGCCTATGGTGTGGGTCATCATATGGCCACAAAATCGGCGCAGCAGCAACAGATGGACGCCCAGCAGGACGCCCAGCTTGCCGACCTGCAACAGCAGCAACAAAATATGCAGCAGCCGGTCTACCAGCAAGCAGCTTACCCTCCACCGCAGGCTGCCGTGGCAGCACCATCGGGAGGCATGACCGATGAGGCCATTGCGCAGTTAAAGAAGCTTGGGGAATTGCATAAATCAGGGACCCTGACCGATACCGAGTTTGAGACTGCCAAGCAGAAGATCCTGGGAAGCTAATCTCATACCAAATCCGTTCCCGCAGAGCCGCTTCATGCCACTGGACTTGGCAAGTGACCCACGAGTGGGCCAACTGGCAAATAACTTGCCATTGGAAAAGCGGCACTTAAGCCTGGTAAGACCTATTACTATGGCAATCCGATTGCATGTTGACCCACTAGCTTGTTCTCCAGTTTCTGCATAGCGAAAGGAGTGAGCTCAAATGAGTGAGTTATCTCAAGCGAAAGAACGTCCCGTAGGAGTCACCATTCTGGCGATCCTGGCAGGTATCGCAGCAGTCTTAGCTGCCGTCCACGCGCTCCAGTTCTTAGGGATCATCCCATTCGTCGTTGGTCCCGCCGGGTATACAGTCCGGTACTTCAGCTTCTGGTATGCACTGATGTATGGGTTGCTCGTCTGGGTCTACATCTGGCTGACCATGATGCTCTGGCGAGTCCAACCTGAAGCCTGGATGTTCCTGGTGATCGTCACCATGTTCTATCTTATCCTCGACACCTTCATGTTGCTTGGCGCAACCAAGTGGCAAGATGTATCCTTTTCCATCATCGTCAATGCCATCATCCTGCTGTATTGCATGCTCCCTGGAGTGAGGTCAGCTTTTGGCAAGGAATAGTAGACGTGTCTAAGGACGTGCCGGCAGGGTTACATAAGGAGATTGAAGCATGAACCGTTGGGTCAAAGGGCTCCTCATTGGAGTTGGAGTCAGTGCTGTCAGCATTTTGGTCGTTATTCTCCTGGGTGGAGAAAAGCCGAGGCGCTTCTTGCAAGAACGCTTTCAGCAGGTACGTGGCGCTCTCCCAGAGCGAGAGCAAGTCCAGCAGTATGCCCAGCAAGCCACTACTCGCGTTTCTCAGTTCGCTGGGAATGCGAAAGGCACGGTGCAGCAGACGGTGAAAAAGATGAAGCGTACCGGTATTGATCTGGGAGAGAAAGTCAAACAGCTCACTCCTGTTGGAAACGAAATGCTTCCAGGTTGATCACACAGCATCTGCCTGTGATCAGTTGGACGATTGTCAGATGGAAGAAGTAGCTGTCAAGGACAGTATGATTGACTATGCAAGAGGCACTTCCAAAACAGAGAGTGCAATCTGCGCCCTCTCATACCAGACTCTGGTGGATGGAGGTGCTACGTGGTGTCGTCAGCATCATCTTCGGTCTCCTCATCCCGTTTACGCTGAACATCTTTCTGGATGTCCTGGGAATCTACCTGGTTCTCGATGGCGTTCTTGATATTTTGAGGGTAGCCACGGGCAGACGCGAAACCCAGCGCACATTTCTCAATTATCTTGTCGGCATCGTGAGTATAGCGCTCGGCCTGATAAGCCTTGTGGCTCCCAAAGCAACCGTATTCTTGATCCTCGTCGTTATCTCGACCCGCATGCTCTTCAGGGGCGTCAAGGTAATCATCGATGCACGGCGCTCGCGGCACAAATACGAGGGTTTCACCTGGCTCTATGGCATACTCTTGATGCTCTTTGGTCTGGCTCTGCTTATGAATGCTCTTCGGTCCCTTCTCACCCATGTTGAGCCCTACTCCCTGATCCTCGTTGTCATTTTCATTAGCATCTATGCCCTGGTCGATGGTATCTATCTGCTGGTCAGAGGTCTCCTTCTTCGCCTGGCGCCGTCTCTCTTCACTGCACCGAAATTAAAGGCTCCAGACAGCCCTGCGGACTTGCCTGCTGATCTTCCTCCCACCACCCGCCGCGCGGTAGTCTTCGTCCGGCGTCCAGGGGCAAACGGATTGGGGCATATCGGTTGGACCTTCGAGTGGACCAATGGCTGGTTTAACGCGGGTTCGGTCGAGAACGAGTCGCGGAAAGCCCTGGCACAGCCGCAGGATATGGACTTCTGGTCTGCGCATACCCTGGATCCTATCGGGGCAATGCAGAAGCAGACTGTTGACCTATGATGAGTATAAGGTTTTTTATGTCACGCAGCCTCGCCCGAAAGATGCCTGGAAGACCGTGATATGGGAGAGCCGGCAACCATATACTGTCGTGCGTCACAATTGCAGTGATGTAGCCTATGACATCCTACGAGCGTTCGGCGCCACCGAGCTACTCGATCCGGTGGAGGGGCTGGTGCCCAATGACTGGTACGATGCCCTACCCGGCCGCAGCTACGTCATCGAGGAAAACCCGACGATTCCGCTACACCTGCACCAGATGTCAAAGCGCGAACTGGCAACCAAAGAGATCATGCTCACGATTCCAAAACACATGCAAGGAACCCCACCTCCCTGGCGTGTGAATGGCTGGCGCTCCTGGCAAGAATTGTATAACACGTGGGATAAGATGCTCCGAGATGTACGTAGGCTTTTCGTCTCAGCGGGTAAGCTTGTGACGAGGCGACAAACATCGTCACAGAGACAGATTTGAGGAGAGTTGAGGGATCACAAGATGCTCATATCATCGAAGCTGAAAGGTGCTTTGCTGGTTGGTGCCATCGTGGCATGTGCCGCTTTGGTGCTCAAAGTATTGGTTCGTGCCTCTGCTGATGAGCTGGAAGCCCATCGAGACGATCCGGCTTCCGACTATGAGGCAGCCATGGCACGTTTTGAACAGATCCAAGCCCGGGAAGCGGCCATGGATGAGCTCAATCCGGTCTGCCTCTCCAAGGTGCTCACGCATGGGCATAAGACGGAGCGTACCATCGTTCTGATGCACGGCATGACCAACTGCCCCGCGCAATTCCGGGCATTGGCCCCGCTGTTCTACGAACAGGGCTACAATGTGCTCATCCCGCGCATGCCTGGCAATGGGCTCGCCGACCCTGACACCAACGCGCTCAAGGACGTCACGGCGGAGCAGTTGCGTGACTGTTGCGCAGACATGGTGGATATGGCGCGTGGGCTCGGCAGGCACGTCACCTACCTCGGAATTTCCGTGGGCGGGACGATGGCTGCCTGGGTGGCGCAGCACCGCGCGGATGTCGATCTGGCGGTGCTCATATCACCCGAATTCACCATCAGTCGCAATTTGGGCGTCAGGGTGAGCCGACTCGTGATGTACATGTTTCGCTTGATGCCCAATCTCATGACGCAGCGGTTTCAGCCCTTTACGGGGGCGGTGGGCCACAATTATCATGGTTTTGCCACGCGTGGACTGGCAGAATCGATGCGCCTGGGCTTCTCCGTCTATGATGCAGCCAGGACCACAAAGCCTGCTGCGCAGTCGATCGTGGTGATCACCAACGCCGCTGACCCTGCGGTGAATAATACGATCACCCAGAAACTGGTTCAACGCTGGCGAGCCAACGGCATGCAGAGGTTCGACACGTATGAGTTCGACGACTCATACCACCTGATTCACGATCTGATTGACCCGAACCAGCAGCAGCAACAAACCGCCCTGGTCTACCCGATCCTGCTTGACCTGATCACTCAAGAAAGAGTGGTGTGACGAAGCACACCTTCGACTACTGGTTTGCATCCTAATACTACTTTGTTAGTTTCTGTGGCGCATATGCTCACCGAGAGAGTTGAACAGTGGGCAATTTGATGTCGCTCCACAACTGCGGCAATGGCGCCAGGCCCAGCTCACGAACCAGTTTCTGCGCCGCCATCCCCACAGCCTCCGTGAAGGTGGGAGTTGCAAGTTGCAGTTCAGCCAATTGCTCGACCCTCATGCCGCTTGCCATGCAGGCTGCCACCATCTGAATGATTTCGACCGAGTATTCTCCTATGACATGTGCTCCCAGGATATACCGGCGGCGGCGTTCAATGATCAGTTTGCAGAATCCCTCGGGATGGGCATCGACCACAGGACGCATTAAGTCAGCATACTGCACAACCGCAACTGCACAATCGTACTGCTGACGGGCCTCGGCCTCGGTCAATCCGACGCTGGCGTATTCCGGGTCGGTGAAGCTGCCACTGGGCACAATCTCATGCGTGAAGCGGTGGTAGGGTCCAAGTACCGCATTTTCGGCGGCAATACAACCCTCGTAGCGGGCGCTCTGCACGAGCATACTCTGCCCGTTGATATCTCCTGCCGCAAAGATATGCGGTACGTTGCTCTGCAGGTAGTCATTGACCGGGATATAACTGCGTTCTGTCACCACGCCAGCAGCAGCCAGGTTAAGTGAATCCACATTACCTGGCCAACCAGTTGCAAAGAAGACCGCGTCTACAGTCAGGCTGGCGGAACGCTCCTGCTTGCGGTAGTGCAGTCGAATGCGGCCATCGATCTTTTCCAGGCCCTCGGTTCCGGCACCAGTAATGACAGTCATGCCTTGCTTCTGGAAGGCATCGGCGAGGGCTACCGAGATATCCTCATCTTCCTGAGAGACAAGCCGCGGGGCAAGCTCGAGCAGGTATACCTGGCAACCGAAATCTTCGAGGATCGACGCCAGTTGACAGCCAGTGGCTGCTCCACCAACAACCGCTACAGTGGTCGGCAACTGCTTGAGTGACCAGATGTCGTTGTACGTCAGGGCCAGTTCTGCTCCGGGTACCGGCAGTATACGCCCTCGCCCACCCACAGCGATGATAATTTTGTCCGCCTGCCACGTTCGCCCGTCGGCAACACCCACGGTATGCTGATTGAGAAACCGCGCTGGACCTACTCCTTCGATGAGCTCGACACCGGTGCTCCGAACATACTCTGCCAGATGTTTTTTCTCGTGGGCATAGAGCGCTACACGCCTGGCATTGGCTAACACAGCGGCCAGGTCGATTTCAGGGCGCGCTCCCTTTAACCCAAAGGTCTCCCAGGACCCGGCATCGCGAGCCAGCCGCGCAGCACGGGCGAGGGTCCGTACCGGTGCCGGGCCCTCGTTAATACTGGTACCTCCAACTCGCTTGCTCTCGAGCAATGTCACCTCGGCCTGCAGCTCGCGCGCCTGCAGCGCCGCTGTCAACCCGGCGGGTCCTCCGCCTAACACAATCAGCTTCATTTCTGCCCCCTTGATAAAAGAAATTCCCCTCGACAAACGGGGGGACTACAGCACCGTCATCTTAATCCGCCTTACGTAGGATGGCGCGCGCGGGCGCACCATCACTGCCGGCAATTCTGAGTGGCAGACAGATCAACTCATACGTCCCAGGTTCGACCTGTGAGAGATCGAGACCTTCGATGATCCAGATACCCGCCTCAAGCAGCGCCCGGTGGGTCTCGACGCCATCCTTTGTGTACCCACCAACCGAGAGGTAATCGATACCAACGGTTTGAACCCCAACTGACGCAAGGTAGCGCGCTGCCTCCTGCGAGATATAGACGAAATCCTCAACAAACGTATCAGTCTTCCAACAACGGGCAGAATTCAGTGTCTTGAAAAGTAGGCGTTCACCTCGCCGGATATTGTGGGGTCGAAGTTCGTCTGGTTTAATCGACTCGGGGTCGTGGATCTCGATTACTCGTGCTCGTCCAATAGCAGCGTCAAGAGGCATCTCATGAAGCCCCTTGCCCTCTGGCAGGAAGTGAAATGGGCCATCCATATGGGTACCGGTATGCGAACCCATAGAAAGCGTCGAGACATTGCAAATATCTCCACGACCCATATGTAACATGTATTCAACCAGCACTGATGGATTGTCGGGCCAGTGCGCCATACCGGTATGAAGTGGTACAGAAATGTCAATCCAGTCGTTTATCATCTGCCTTGCTCCCTGGTAGTTGCATTATCAAAGGTAATCACGTTCTTGATGCCACCAATCTTGCCAAGCAGCAGGCCAGGAGCCTCTTCAGGAGCAGAGCGACTCGTGATGAGCGCGCGTAGTGCCTGAGGCCAGCGCTGGTTAAAGACGCCAATGTCCCTGATGGCCTCATCAAAGTTCTCAGAACTGGCATTCACGGTGCCAAAAACGATTTGATTCTTCAAAACGATGTTCCGCATCAACAGATCGGCATCAACCTCGATTGGTCCTCTCAGACTGGGAACGCCGGTGAAAATGAACGCACTGTTTGGGCCAAGCAGTTTCAACACCTCAAAGGCGAGACGCGAGGCACCTGTCGCCTCGTATATCAGATGGATGTGACCGGACAGTGCCTTTTGCACCTCCACCGGTACCTTTCCCTGCGAGAAGTACTTCCCTCCAATCGCCTCGACGATATCTGAACTCGGATTTGGAGCAGGCACTAGCGCGTACACAAAGGTATCACAGCCTGCTACAATCAATGTCATCGCACCCAACAGCCCAACGGGACCGGCACCGAGTACTACGGTTGTCAGGGGCAAGCGTCGCATATCTTCCGGAATAACGGCATTGAGCCATGGTAGACGACGCACGATGTGCCGGACTTGATCGAGAGCCTTCTCCGCGATAGTCAATGGTTCAGTCAGAACAGCAACATCGCGTAGCTCGGGCGGCACGACATGCATATAGCGCTCGTCGTCGACCACGTACTCGGACATAAAGCCGTGCTCTCCCTTGATACCACGTTCCGTATAGTCACCGGTGATGCAAAAGTCCGGATATCCTGCACGACAAGGACGACACTCCGGGTCAGAGCAAGGACGACGCACGGTTGTAACGACCAGGTCACCCACTTCCACTTTGCTGACCGCCGGACCAACTTCAATCACCTCACCAAGTGACTCGTGGCCGATCACCAGGTAGTCGGAACCTGGAGGAGGAGTCCCATATTCAAAAGCGCAGATTTCCTTGTCTGTGCCGCACAACCCAATGTCAAGGATACGAAGCTTCACCTGGCCGAGTTCAGTAATACGGGGAGCTTCATGCTCGATAACCCTGACCTCTTTGGTGCGTGGAAAAACTGCAACTGCTTTCATCCCTTTGATGGCTCCTTCTTTCGCAATTTAAGCTCCACCTAACGCTTGATCCAGAGCTTGACAGGCACTGATCAGGGCAAGGTGCGTAAATGCTTGTGGGAAGTTCCCCAGCGCTTCACCTACAGGACCAACCTCCTCTGAGTACAAGCCAAGGTGGTTGGCATAAGTGAGCATTTGTTCAAGATTTTGCCTTGCTTCTTCTAGTCGCCCTGCGTGCGTCAATGCCTCCACTAACCAGAAGCTACAGATGGAAAACGTCCCTTCATGCCCCGCGAGACCATCACTTGCCGCTGCGTCGACTCGGTAGCGGTACACATGGGGTTCATGCATTAATTCCCGCTGAATACGATCGATGGTGTGCACGATGCGAGGATCAGCCTCAGCAGTAAAGCGAGTGAGCGAGATCAACAACGCGCTCGCATCAATGGCGTCACTCCCATAGTACTGGACAAAACTCTGCTTTTGCTCGCTCCATCCCTTTTCCATGATTTCCCTGTAGATGGTATCTCGGGTGGCTCTCCATTTGTCAATTGGGGCAGGAAGGCCTTGATCTTGCGCCATGCGGATGGCCCGATCAAAGGCCACCCAACACATCACGCGGGAGTGCACGAATTCTCTCTTCCCACCACGGACCTCCCAGATGCCCTCATCTGGGGTTTGCCAGTGCGTGTCAAGCCAATTGATGAGGTGAAGTATATATAACCAGCCACCGTAATGAACACCCCTCTTGCGCATATACACGTAGATCCCATCCAGGAATTCACCAATTATATCGAGCTGCAGTTGCTTGTATGCGCCATTGCCAATTCGTACCGGGTGACTTTGACGGTAGCCCTCCAGGTGATCCAGGATGAGCTCTGTCATATCGTGGCCGCCATGAATAGTGTACATGGTTTGGAGAGAGCCACCCTCCTCCAACTCACTAGCCCGGGCCCGAAGCCAGCCCGCAAACGCCTCGGCCTCCTCTTGGAAACCGAGCAGAAGCAAACTGTGAATGGTTAAAGCTGAATTGCGCAACCAGGTATAACGGTAATCCCAGTTGCGTTCGCCCCCCATACTCTCTGGCAAACTCGTGGTGGGTGCAGCCACAATCGCGCCGGTTGGGGCATATGTCAGCAATTTTAAGGCCAGGGCTGAGCGATGCACCATTTCGCGCCACCGCCCATGGTAACGACACTGCCGCAACCAGGTTCGCCAATAGTTCTTGGTGTCGAGCAATGTCTGCTGATACTCCACAAGCGAGAGGTTTGGAGGCTCAATATCATGTGGCTCTGTGCTTTCTAAGAGAAAATAAGCCCATTGACCTTGCTGCAAGGAAAATGTGGCATGCACGCCACCATGGCCATCTTCCTCTAAGGGGATAGAAGAGAAGAGCCCCAGGCTCAGATCCGCACTCTGAAAGGCGGCCCCTCCTGGCGAAAGATGAACTGTATGAACATCTCGTGCATAGTTAAAGGCGGGGCGACAGATCAGTTCGAAGGTGAGTCGGCCACGCACGACATGGACAGCACGCGTGATGCGGTGGCGCTTCGTGCTTTCTGTTGAGGGCTCAATAGGCATGAAATCGGTGACCTCACCTACCCCATCAAGCGTGAGAAAACGCGTGATCAGGATATTGGTTTCTGGGAGATAGTACTGCTTTTGATCCATCCCAGGCATATCCTGTGGTGCAATACTGAAGAACCCACCTTTTTCAGCATCGAGCAAGGCCCCAAAGATGCTGGGTGCATCAAAAGAGGGGATGCAGCACCAGTCAATAGAACCATTTTTGCCCACAAGAGCGACGGTATGAAGATCACCTATGATCCCATAGTCCTCGATTGGCAAGTATGTCTTTGTACGAAAGGGAGTTTGCATGTGTTCTTCTCCTTTATTGATTGCGATACATAATCCCTGGCGTGTCGCTTACCGCGGACGTGATAATGGACATTAACGAACTACCCCGGACACCTTGAATAGGGACAAAACGCCTGTAGGGGCCGATTTATCGTGCCCACCGCCGATTTATCGGCCTCCGGTACATTCGACCACATACCCTGATGAATGTGTTAAACCTCATTATCGGCCCCCGGCAAACCCAACGGCATGTCCGTATTAATTGATAAATATGCATAATCGGGTCCCTACACCCCTTTCACTCTACCTCCATCAGTCGTTTGGGTCGGGGGAAGGAGGAGTGCTGCGATCAGGCCAATGCATGCTATGACGACAACCGTCATGAGTGCCAGACCATACGTCTGATTTTCCGGGACCAGTGACGTGACCAACACCGAGCCGACAATGGCTGTGCCAAGCGAGGATCCCAGATTTGAAATGCTGCGCGATAAGCCTGAGATCTCAGCCTGGTCTTGCTCGGGAAAGCTGGACTGCACGACGTTGACCGAGGAGGTCAGCATGGCTCCAACCCCCGCACCCATCAGCAGCAGGCCGGGAATGAAGTTGAGGATGCTTGAGGTGGCACTTCCCAAGAACAACAGGAGGAGCATGCCCACTATTGTTGTGACAAAGCCTGCCCAGATGAGGGTTCTTTGGGAACGCTTTTTCGCGAACCTTTCCGCAATGCTCGATGTAAACAGGATGCCGATGATCGCGGGTGTGAGGGCCAAGCCTGTTTGAATGGCGTTGTATCCGCGGACCTCCTGAAGGAAGACCGAGATCACGAAGAAGCCCCCCTGAAGGATGAGCCATTGGATGTTTTGGGTCACTAGCCCGAGGTTGGAAACACGGTTGCGGAACAAGCGGGTTGCTAAGAGAGGCTCTTTGCCAGCCCGTTCTCTGGCCCGGATGTGCAGGAAGAACCACAGTAAAATGAGGGCTCCAATCCCGACGAACAGCCAGACCGGAGAGATCCCGCCCTGATGGATCACAACAGTATTTCCAATTGCAAAATCCTTGCTTGCCGTAAGCCATCCGTAAGTCCCGGACTGAAGTATGCCAAGCACCACAAAGAACAGTCCGGCTGCCGAAAGGATTGCTCCAGTGAGGTCAAAGCGAGGTTTGGCGCCTTGAATACCGGGATCAGCGATGCGACGGCTGAGAAAAATAATCGCTGCGACAACCAGGACTTGCACGATGAACGAAGCGCGCCAGCTGATCGTCGTCGTAATGATACCGCCGATCAGGGTTCCTGCGGCGGCTCCGATCCCGGCTGCTGCGCTGATGATGCCAAACGATTTCGCACGTGACTGCAGATCGGGAAAGGAAACCGTGATCAAAATATAGACGGGCGGGATCAGCAGCGCAGAGCCAACGCCTTCCAGCAAGGAGTAGCCGAAAATCAAGACGCCTAAAGCCGGTGCGAGCGCTGCTATCAGCGCTCCCAGGCCGTAAACGGTGAGACCGAGCATGAAACAGAATTTGCGACCCCAGATATCCGTCAGCTTACTGCCCGGGATCATCAACGCTGCCATGGTGAGGGTGAAGAAGGTGATCGCAATCTGAACACCGTGCACGGTTGTTCCCAGGGACTTGGCTATGTCGCTGATGGCTACATTCATGTTAGAGCCGGCGTAACTGCAAATGAACTGGGCAAGAAAAAGCGGCAGAAGCGTTGACTCAGGGGAAGGTGCGGCCTTCGTGATGGTATTGTTCATAATTTGTCTATCCTTAATTCGTAGTGAACGCACATGTCACCGAGTTCCAGCCTCTGCCCATACGACACAAAAGCCCGAACGTATAGACGAGATGGTTCCACAACAGCCTCGAGACGATATGCACGCCGTGCTAAGAAAATGATCACTCCTATCTAGTATGGGGTGTGAAACGTGAGAATACATCCTCAAAATACACTAATTCCATCTTCGGACCCCCGCTGTTTTTCGCCCTGAAGGTCTAGTGTGTTTGCACTGTACCAGTCACCTGCGGTAGGCACCCTGCCTGGGGGACAGGCAATGCCTCCATCCTCTCATACTTGCCTCTCTCCCCTAACAGTTATTTAGGCCACCGACCTGGCACCCACAAGGGCCCATCCACCCCCAACCCAGCCCCGTGCCACTACATATCGCCTGACCCACCACCCCGCTCGTGTATCCACCGCGCTGTCGTCTGGGGGGTTGGAGCAGCTTTCAAGTATAGGTTTTTGGAGCGTGCCCATCCTATCCGTAGGGGCGAGCGGGGTGTGGGGCGGATGGGAGGGCCTTGCTGACATGCCCCCGGCATGTCGGCGCAAGCGCTTCGCTATGGTCGCCCGTCGTCCCTTTCTGCGACGTTTACCCACCTTGTCGTCAACCAGACCGGGCTACGCGGGCGACCATAAAGGCCCTCCCCGCCACTCCTCCCCACCCTTGCCCCTACGGATCAGGGCCCTTCGCAGGCGGCTTCCTCCAAAAAAACCTATACTTGAAAGGGTTGGAGCAGTCCCCCAAATGTAGTGGCACGGGGTGGTGCGGGGTGGTGGGGGCCGCTTGTGGGTGCCAGGTCGCTCGCCCTGACACCCCTCCCCCGCGCCCTCAACTCCTCGGGAATACTGGCAACTGGAACTGCGCATTGGTAGCAGCCAGGATACCAGACAATGCAGTGTACCAGGCCAGGAGCGCGGTAATAATGCCGAGCCAGCCACCAATCACCAACCAGGCGATTCCTCCTCCCAGGAAACTAATAGTTAGTACCAGGAATGTCAGTAGCAGGAAGAAGAATACCCCCATGAGGGCCAGGCTAATTCTAAACGTGCCAAGGAACATCACCAAAGTGAAGATCGTCCAACCCAGCAGGAAGACACCAAGCGCTGTGTTAAGTGTTGCCGCCTTAATAAGCGCTGCCTGGATGCCTGCTGGAGGCAACAAGGCAAAGCCAAGAGCCAGCCAGAAACCACCGTAAGAGCAGAAGGCTGTTGCACCAAAAGTATTGCCTGCCTTGAACTCCTGGACACCTGCAATCAGCTGGACAATACCCCCATAGAATATAGCTAGTCCAATAACGATATCTAATCCTCCGCCCACTGGGAAGATGAAACCAGCATTGGAGCAGCTGAGAACGAATGTAGTGAGTGCGAAGGCGCTAAGACCAAGAGGTGCTGGATTTGCGACGACTTGAGCCGCTGACTCAGCGCGTTCCGTTGCGTAATGGGCCATTGTAGTTTCACACCTTTCATGAAAAGACTAGCAATACCTAAACAGACGTTGGTAACTGAAGGAAGGTGAACCTTGCAGGGCGACCACAAGGGACCCTGTCTGCTGGCAGGGATAGGTTTTTGGAGCGTGCCCATCCTATCCGTAGGGGCGAGCGGGGTGGGGGGCGGATGGGAGGGCCTTTATGGTCGCCCGCGTAGCCCGGTCTGGGTGACGACAGGGTGGGTGAACGTCGCAGAAAGGGACGGCGGGCGACCATAAAGGCCCTCCCAACCTCCCATCACCACCCTTGCCCCTACGGATCAGGGCCCTTCGCAGGTGGCTTCCCCCAAAAAACCTACCCGTGAAAGGACCCTGTCTGGGGGACAGGTAATGCCCCCGCCCTGGGAGCGGCGCGGGGTACGCCCTACAAACGCCTCAAGTGCCCGCTCCATCGCCAGTATCCTCAGCAAGCGCGCTCGCGAGTCCAAGCGCCCGGACGATACTTCCAGCTGCTGACACGATACGTGCGGTGCCAATCAACGGCGCGACCGCAATCAGTGTGCCGACAATACGCTCCGGTGTGACGCCAGCCTCGCCACTGACTTTGAGGTTCATCAGCCACGAAGCGGGAGCCGCATCCAATGTCGTAAGCGCCGCAATGCGAACAAGCATGAAGGTCTCGGGATCGAGATTTGATTCTTCCACGGACACCTCCGTCATGCGCATCAGCGTGTTAATTACGCTCATATCGCCTTCGGAGAGCACTCGCAGGGTCTCTTTGGGATCAGTCATCGTGTTGCTCATGGTAATCCTTTCTTTTATACTCCTCTGGCTGTAGGACCCCCGCCTGTGATGATAACCGACTTCGTCGGTTTAATCACACTATTTATCGTGGGTTGTTCATTTTACAACCACGGTTCTAGTGTACCTACCTGGCAACGATTACACATCCTCAGAACACACTATCTTTGCCTATTGCAGTCATCGATAGCATCATGGCAGGGATGCATCGCACGGTGTATTCACACTAGTAGACCAGTTACCTGGCGAAAAACCATTCGCAGCAAAAACAGTGTGTTCTAAGGATGTGTTAGGGTCCCCTGACCGGTATACTGCAATAGTGGTCCAGGAGATTCCTGCATCTCGTGTTCAAGATAGATCACCAGGAGGTAAAGCAAATGCAATTCTTGACAAGAAAGCAGGTAACCCAACAGAATTGGTGGCTACTGGCGCTCGGCGGAATTGTCATGATGATATTTGGCCTGGCGATCATTGTCTGGCCTAAACTTCCACTCGCCATCTTCGTCTACTTCTTTGGAGCCGCTGCCGTGATATATGGAATCTTCACCATGTGCATAGCATTCTCTAGAAGCAAATCTCCGGGGTGGTGGATACTCCTCCTGGGAGGATTTCTCAGCATCATCGTAGGGATATTGACCTTTATATATCCACACGCGACCGGGCAGTTTCTGGTCTTTCTGGTAGCAGCGTGGGCCATCCTGATGGGAATTGTCGCGCTTGCCCATGCCTTCTCGTCGGCTCCCTCAGTCACCCATCGGTGGCTGTTCGTGCTCGCCGGTCTCCTCTCATTCCTCCTGGGAGTGTTTCTCTTTGTTCGTCCCACTGGCATCCTGTCCGTGGTCTGGCTCATCGGCGCCTTCAGTATTGTGTACGGGGCATTGCTCCTGACCAGCGTTATGTTCCCAGGGAAAGCTGCACAGACCTCGCAGAGCGATCTGGATAGGGCTGGGCACTGAATAGGGTAAAAAAAGGAACGAGCCATGAAAATTGATCACTCAACCAGCAGTTTGTTTGAACCGGCGATTTACCGCATCAGTATCTCTGGCAAACTGGATAAGAATTGGTCCGATTATTTCGGGGGCATGACGATCGAGTATGAAAGAGATCTGCATCATCGTGAAAGAACGATTCTGACGGGTCGATTAGCAGACCAATCCGCGTTGATTGGTGTCCTCAATTCGCTGTATGACATAGGTTGTCCGATTATTTCGGTTGCGTGTGTAGAAGCAGGTACTGTAGCTTGAATTCACAAGCCCTGACCTATTGTAAGGAGGAACTATGATTGATACGACTCAAGCATTTTTTGAGCATCTTGCTGAACGTGGCTACGAACCGCTGCTTCATAGCATCTCTGGAACCATCCAGTGGAAGATTCCGGATGCGGGAAACTGGTTCGTCGTTGTTAAAAACGGAAAACTAACCACGAGCAGGAATATGGCTCAAGCAGACTGTGTGTGCGAGTGCAGCAAGGAAGACTTTGACCGCATGGTGATGGGAAAGCAGAATCCAACCACGCTGTACTTTCAAGGTAAGATGAAGATCACAGGTGATCTCGAGTTTGCACAGGTGTTCCAGCGACTCTTCCCAGATGAGAGCCTGTCCGGCGGTGAACAGGGCAAGAAAGAGAGTAGATGACCATGAGTGACAGAACGATTAGCATCCTCGAGGGAAACAATTTCGTTGTCAGTGACTTGCGCGGAGACATCGACGCCTCGCCAACTGAGCCGCTGGGACTGTTTGCGTGGGATACGCGTTTTCTTTCACGCTGGCTTCTGACGGTGGACGGGCAGCGTCCAAACGTCCTGTCTACCGATGACCTCGATTACTTCTACGTACAGTTCTTCCTCGTTCCGGGAACCGGCACCATCTATGTAGATGCTGACCTGTCGATCATCCGCAAACGAGCAGTCGGCAACGGTTTCCACGAGGATTTGACCATACTCAATCACAAAGACCAACCGGTTGACCTCAAGGTGCGCATTGAGGCAGCAGCCGACTTTGCAGACCTGTTCGAGGTCAAGGATGCGCTCAAGAAAAAAGGGGAATTCTACCATCGGGTCGAGAACGACCGCCTGGTGCTCGGCTATCGTCGTGAAAAATTCACCCGTGAGACCTTGATCGCCGCCAGCGCCAGGGCAGATATCGATGAGCACGGTCTGAGCTTCGCGGTGCATATGGAGCCCCACGGTGAGTGGACGACCTGCCTGGAGGTGGTCACCGGGTTAGGAGGCTTCGGCGAACATCACGAGGAGACAACGTACAGACACGGAGATCAACGAGCGAGGTCTAACGTGAAGATGAGTCTTAAGAAGGCGGGTGAAGCTATACCCCGCCTTTCGAGTGATTGGCCGTCTCTCCAGGTGACCTACCATCGGAGTATCATCGACTTAGCGGCACTGCGCTTTTATGCCATGACGCTGCCAGAACATGCGCTCCCTGCAGCTGGCTTACCCTGGTTCATGACACTTTTCGGTAGGGACAGCATGATCGCGAGCTACCAGGCGCTCCCTTTCGGATCCAATCTAGCTATAACGACGCTGCGCGCCCTGGCACAACGACAAGGCACAAGGATCGACGACTTCCGCGATGAGGAGCCTGGCAAGATCTTGCACGAGGCGCGCTTTGGTGAGATGACTGCGTTCGAGGAACGTCCGCACTCACCGTACTATGGAGCCGCCGACGTCACGCCGTTCTTCCTTATCTTGCTCGATGAGGTCGAGCGCTGGACTGGCAACGCTGAGCTTGTACGACAGCTCGAGTTGGAAGCCAGGGCGGCACTCAGGTGGATCGATGAGTATGGAGATCGCAATGGTGATGGGTACGTCGAGTATAGCCGTCGTAACAAGGAGACGGGACTGGAGAACCAGTGCTGGAAGGACTCCTGGAACTCGATCCTGTTTGCGGACGGCACGCTCTCGCGCCTGCCGCGTGCCACGTGTGAAATCCAGGGCTACGTCTACGATGCCAAGATGCGCAGTGCGCGTCTCGCTCGGGAGTTCTGGAACGATCCTGCGCTTGCCGACCGCTTAGAGAAGGAAGCGGCCGAACTGAAGCGGAGATTCAACCAGGACTTCTGGCTCAAAGACCGTGAGTTCTTCGCACTCGCCATCGATGGCGACGGGCGCAAGGTTGATTCGTTGACCTCGAACATCGGACACCTGCTCTGGAGTGGCATCGTCGATGAGGACAAGGTGGAGGCCGTTGTGCGTCACCTGATGGGTCCAAGACTTTATTCTGGTTGGGGCGTGCGCACCATGGCGGAAGGCGAGGGTGGCTACAACCCGATTGGCTATCATGTCGGTACAGTCTGGCCACACGACAACTCGTTTATCGCGATGGGGCTAAGACGCTACGGCTATCGTGAAGAGGCAGCACGAGTTGCAATGAACATGCTCGAGGCAGCTACATACTTCAAGGGCCGTCTGCCTGAGGCGTTCGCTGGCTATCCACGTGAACTGACAGAGTTTCCGGTGGAATACCCGACCGCATGTAGTCCACAAGCCTGGGCCAGTGGAGCGCCTCTCTTGCTTTTGCGTGCGATTCTCGGTCTGGAACCGATTGGCGACCACCTGATTGTTGATCCTGCCATACCCTCGACGCTCGGCCGGCTCGAGCTGCTCGACATTCCAGGTTGTTGGGACCGCATTGATGCCTTCGGCCGTGGGAGAGTGGATACATCAGCGGTGGGTGGCAAGTTACAGCCAGGTACCGCGTAGTAGAAGCTATATACTTATCCTGAGTCTCGCATCCGACTCACTGCCCAGATGCTCGTGAACGCTCTCGCTGAGGGAACCAATTCGTCTGTCTGGAGATCAATGCGAAGTGAAGAGGTACCGTTACAAGCGCTCGCTGTGACGATTTGATCGTCACAGCGAGCGGAGTAGGATGGCTAGACTGCAAGGTCATCGGCAGGATCTGTACCCGTCAGTTGCGCTGGGAGTTTCGAGCCATCAAAGAGTGTCAAACTCATACTTTGTGCGCCATCAACTACTACCATAAAGCGGCCTGAGGGCCCCCGCTTTCTAGCTGTGGGGAGTTGTCACATAGTCCTGTACCCAGGGATGCGGTTGCGATTGCTATATGCGCTGCTAGTATACGATGATATGTCAAGCAACAAGCCCAGAATCACCCAGAACCACCCCCAACCGGTCACACCCAACACCGGATTGTAGACCAACACGTACATCAAGGTCGTAAATGGCAGGAAGATGATGCCCAGCAGCGGCCAGATCAATGTATAGTGAAAGGCGCGGTTTACTAACGGAGTAAACAACCAGACGAAGAGCAATACTAAACGAGGGAAAAAAGCTGCACCCATTGCAAAAAGACATGCACAGCCTAACATAATTGATACCTCCTTTTCTTGTCCATCTGTTGTCAAAATGAACGATCCACGATAAATCGGGGTCCTACAGTAGGCACCCTGCCCGGGGGCAGGACGCAGTCTGGGGGACTGTGTGTGACCGATTTATCGTGGGACCGATCAGCGACTACTCCTGAGAAGGACTATAATCGAAGACGCGTGAGAAAGCTATTCACCACAGGGTATAGAAAGGGTATAGTTTTTGGAATAGGAAAGCCCCCTACCAGCCCACCCATGTGGCCAACCCCGGGTTAGTAGGGGCGTGAGCTTGCCTCCGCCCTGGGGAGCTCCAAGAACATATGAGGGAGTCATAGGACAGGCGGAGTGGAGACCTTGTCTGAAACCAGGAGGCCGAGCGCTTTGGAGAGGGTGATAGCAGCGCGACGATTATTCACACTGAGCTTGCGATAGATGCTGTTCGTATGCACCTTGACCGTTCCAGGCGTGACCACCAGTTCGCGTGCAATCTCCTTGTTCGTCAGATCCCTGTCGAGCAAGCGCAGGATTTGCCGTTCACGGCCGGTCAAGGGTTCAAGGCCTTCTTGTTGCATTAGCGCTTCCTCGGCAATGGTCGGCGAAGCTTCAGGCCTCATCGCCACCAGGATACGCTGCAGATAGGCCTCCAGGTTTTTGTCGACCGCCTGCTGCGCCTTTCTGCGCCTCCGTAGTTCCTGCAGCACTTTGACCAGTGGTGGCAGATCGGCAAAGGTACGGATGAACCCACCGGGACGCGCCAGGGCCAGCGCGCGTTCCAGCGTCTCGAGCGCTTCGGTCTCACGACCCTGTAAATCGTACGCCCATGCTTGCAGGGCCAACACTTTGATTGTCTTGCGTGTACTGTGCATGGCCTCAACATGCTGCAAGAGTTGGCTGAGGAGCGCTTGCCCTCGTGCCACACTCGGCTCGTCGCCTTTGGCAAGCAGCAAACGGGCTTGTGTGATGGGTGGGTCTTCAAAGAACAATATCGGCCCCTGCACTGCTTGCTCCCCTGCCATCTCAAGCCACTGCTCTGCTGCCTCCGCATCATCCTGCAAGAGCGCCAGCTGTCCACAGAAGGCATAGACCGTCAGAAGCTCGTGCATGTTCTGCTGTTCCTGCATTAATTCGAGCAGATCGCGAGCAGTCTCTTGCGCCTGGGTGGTCAAGCCCTGTGCTTGATAGATCAGGGCAAGGCCGCACATAGCGTCCAGTACTACCCAAAAGTGCGCGTGGTTCTGGTTGGCGATCACGGCTGAGAAATGATAGATAGCCGCATCCAGGTTGTTCCATTCGTAATACACCACACCCAGGAAACCAGTGGGCCCAATTTTGGCTCAATGGCAGATCGGCCTGCTGGGCGAGCCTGAGCAGATGTCGTGATGTTTGTTCTACCTGTTGAAGTTTGCCCGCGGTCAGATAGACGACCGCCTGGGCAAAGACTAGACGAGCAGTGTCGTTAAGATGCACCGATTGTTCTCTCAGGGCTTTGTTCAGTTCAAAGAGCGCCACGTCTTCATGCCCGCTGGCCTGGTTTGAGAGTGCCATGAAAAAGAAGGCGAGGCTCGCTACAAACTCCTGGCCTGGCGGAGTCCATTCCAGCGCCGAGCGGGCGCTCTCCAGGCTCGCCTGTATCTGCCCTGTAAAGAACTGGAACAGGCTCCACCCGACCGCAATCAACGCGCGCAGGACCCTGGACTGAGAATTGTCCGGATCACTCGTACCATTGCCACGGGTGTCTAAGAGCTGCCCGGCAGCCGTCAACAGGCGCGGAAAGTCCTTGAGCTGCCCGTGAGCCTGCATAATCCACGCTCGTGCGAAAAGCAGGCCGGGACTGCTTTGGATTTGTTCCTCCGGTAACAGGCGCAGCCAGCGCTCCATCTGCACCCATTGCTCCCGCTCAAAGGCCCAGAGCAATTGTGCTTCCACTAACTGTGCCGCGCCCGGCACATCCCCGGCTGCCAGCGCATACTCAAGCGCCTCCTCGATCAGCCCCTGTCTGGCATACCACGCGCTTGCTCGTCGGTGTAGCCGCGCAATCGCCGCTGAGCTGCTGTACTCTTGCAGGCGTTGCTCCAACAACTGCTTGAACAACGGGTGATAGCGATACCACCCCTGGCGTTCGTCGAGGGGGATAATAAACACGTTGGCGTGCTCCAGCCAGGTGAGGATGGCCTGCAATTGATCGTAAGGAGCATCACTGTCAAGGGTCGCGGCACACAACTCGGCGCAGAACTGCTGGAGCATCGAGGTCCTCACGAGAAAGTCCTGGACCGCCGGGGCTTGCTGCGCCAGAATTTCCTCCACCAGGTAACTGCTGATCGCGTGGTCCGGGTAGCTGGTCAGACGCTGCAGAAACGCTGCCGGGTCCGAGGCGTTGCGCAGCGAGAGGGCCGCCAGCCGCAACAGCGCGATCCAGCCCTCGGTCCGTTCCTCCAGGGCCTGCGCAGTCTCCTGGGCCAGGGTGCTGCCCACGACGCGCCCCAGAAAGGCGTGCGTCTCCTCGCGCGTAAAGCGCAGCTCGGCGCCGCGCAGGTCCTGCAACAGCCCCTTGGCGCGCCAGCGGGCCAGGGGCAGCGGAGGATCCGCGCGTGAGGCCAGCGCCAGGTGCAGCGAGGGGGGCAGATGCTCAATCAAGAGGGTGAACAAGCTATGCACCGGGCTGCTGCGGATGAGATGATAGTCGTCCAGCACCAGGATCACCTCGGCAGGCAGATCGGCCAGCTCATTGAGGAGCAGGATGGCCACCTGCTCGGCTGGGGGGAACTGCCGTGCCATCAGCAAGCTGACGGTGGCAGGGCAAGCATCGGGAAAGAGAGTGCGCAGAGCCGCGGTGAATGAATGCACGAAGACAGCAAGCTCGCTGTCATTGTCGTCAAGAGAGAGCCAGGCGGCAGATCGCTCAGCGGTCTGCACCCACTGAGCCAGCAGTGTCGACTTGCCAAAGCCGGCAGGGGTGCACAGCAGGGTGAGGTGGCCGCCCAGTCCGGCGTTCAGGCGATCGATGAGGCGAGCACGGAAGATAAGATCGCTGCTGGTAGGTGGTCGGTAGAGTTTGGTGCGCAAGAGGGATCGGGGAGTGCCTGGCTGGGCTGCGGTCTGGGTCGCTGGGTGCAGGGGAAGCCGCAGGTTGCACCGTAGCACCCTGCCTGGGGGGCTGGAATCCTGCCTGGGGGGCAGGTAATCCCCGATTTATCGTGGGGAATTCCTTATTTATCGCAGGAGCCTCGGTCGGCTCGGCTGGAGCCTGCTCGTCTGCGAGGGCCTGTGCAGCGGCCTGCAACCGTTGCAGGGTGAGCGTGTGCGAAGGTCCCAACGAAACGCGGTAGAGCTGGCTACCGTGCGTGCAGGAAGCGTTCCAGGTCAGATCACTGGGATCGCCGTCGTTCTTAAATGCGGTAAAGGTACCAGTAGGATCGACGAAGAGAAATACAGTATGATGTTCCAGCCAGTCGTACCAGGTAGGAGTCCCAACGACAATCGGATCGGCGTCTGTCGCCAACTGATATAAACGGCCCCCGCTCACTTGCGGGATTGTTTGTTGCATAAGCGGTATCCTATGGAAAGTCACCTATATCTCTGCTCGAGGCACTTCGTAACTCAAAAAGCCCTCCCATCGCTCCAACTATTATAGAGTTTGAAGCGTGGAAAGGCATCCATAGAACACTCTATTTTCGCAGCTCGTAATAAAAGCGGGTTCTGCTCGCGCCTCACATAGGCATAGTGCAAATACACTATGCCTTCTATGCACCGGAAATGCCGCTGCTGGATGGACGCTGGGTGGCACCTGCGGTCATGCGGGTTAGTAGGGGCGTCAGCTTGCCTGCGCCATAGGCGTCAAGTTAAGGAACTCCAAATGGAGCACCCCGCGCCGCTCCCAGGGCGACCGCAAGGGTCGCCCCTACCATATACGACCTTCGGTGACCGATACGTGTATGGTAGGGGCGACCCTTGCGGTCGCCCTGGCGGGGGGACGAGGACTTGCCCGCGCCCATTCTCTTTATACAAAATGGTACTTAAGAGCATAGCGAGTGACAGCACTGCGCGAATGGACACCCAACTTGCCGTAAATCGATTGGACGTGCCCATTGACCGTATGCGGGCTTACAACGAGACGCTCGGCGATCTGAGCGTTTCTCAGTCCCATTGCGAGCAGGTGCATCACCTCGATTTGACGTGCGGTCAGCGCTTCATAAAGAGGAGGAGAAAATGCCGTTGTTGGCCTGCTAGGGAGATCATCACGATCATGTGTGATGATACCCGGGCTATTCAAGCTGGACGGGATGCCTTGTTGCTTGTCTTGAAGTTTTCCACTCAATTGTTTGCTTTCTTCAACAAGATCGATTGTTTGCTCAAGGTCTTCCTGGTTGCGTGCAAGAGCGTCGGTGACGCTGAGTGCCTTAGCTCTTACCTGTGCTGAGACTGTCGCATTGCTCTCATGGGGTGCCTCCAATGCCTGCTCCAGGAAACTGCGGCCTTCCCTCACATAGCCCCCGCTCAACCAGAACTGCTCCAGTGCTGCCGCCAGTCGCAACGCCTCTTCTAGCTGGCGGCGCTCCAGCAGCCACAGCAGTGCTGCCCGCAGATTCTGGCGCATATGTTCCAACCGCTCCAGCCAGATTGCTTGTCCAGCATTTTTCAGGGCAGGTTCAGCCTGTTCTGCAAGGGCCAGGTAGTATTCGGCATGCGCATCGCGCGCCCACTCCAGTTCTCCAACGGCTGCCAGGCGCTCTAACCCATATCCACGAATGAGCGCTAACAGGCACAGGTAGCGCTCAGGCCCTTCTTGCTCTCGCCGTTTGAGCAAGCTCTTATCCATCAGCGAGGCCACTGCATCCAGAACAGGGATGGTCATCCCGCCCAGCGCCTTCACGACCGCTTCGGCTGCCTCTAAGCTGAACTCTCCCTCGAAGACCGCGAGCCGCCGGAAGAGCATTTGCTCCTCAACAGAGAGCAGATCATAGCTCCAGGCTATTGTGTTACGCAAAGTCTTCTGGTGGGCAGCGAGATTCTGATTGCCACCGGTTAACACCTCTAAGCCATGCTCAAGGCGTGAGAGCAGCGCTTGCAGAGACAGCACTTTGCTGCGCCCCGCCGCCAGCTCGATCGCCAGGGGCAAGCCTTCGAGCCGGATACAGATCTCAGCAATAACAGCTGCGTTGTCCCGGGTCAGTTTGAACTCGTGGTTGCGCGCTTCTGCACACTGCAAAAAGAGGGCCACTGCTCCCACTTGGGACAGGTCTTCCTCCTCTGGCAACTGGTGCAGGTCAGGCAGGGCCAGCGGCGGCACGGCAAACTCATATTCCCCTTGCAGATGTAGGGCCGCGCGGCTGGTCACCAGGATTTTGAGCTGCGGGCAGGCGTAGAGTAATGCCGGGAGCTGCGGAGCTGCCGGCAGCAGGTGTTCAAAGTTATCCAGCAGCAGCAGGAACCGCTTCTTACGCAGAGCGGCGACGAGCTGCTCGAAAGGGGAGAGTTCTCTGCTCTCAGGCAGGCCGAGGGTGCGTAGGATGGTGGGCACAACCAGGTTAGGGTCACGCAGGTCAGTCAGCCACACGGCACATGCATTCTGGGCAAAGTCCGGCAGCGCCTCAATGCTCAGCGCCAGGGCCAGGCGTGTCTTGCCGACGCCCCCTGGTCCTGTCAGCGTCAGCAGTCGCACCTCTGGACGCGATAGTCTTGCATGCACCGCTTGTAGCTCCTGCTCACGTCCGATCATTGGTGTAAGGAACACAGGCGGATTCTGCACGGACCCATATAAGCCGTTCAACACTGCTTTGGCTTCACCTGCTTCGATTGGGGTTGCTGCTGGCAGGCTGAGCAGCGGCTGCAACGGCGAAACGGCCTGGCAGGCTTCTTCAAAAGCTGTGGCAAAGCCGAGCATGTCCACGTAGCGCTGCGAGGGGTCCTTGGACAGGGCTTTGAAGACCACGTGCTCCACCGCAAGAGGAATCTCGGGATACAGCTCGTGCAGAGAAGCAGGGACGGCATACAGATGCTGATTTGAGAGGTGGGTAGCAGGTCCCTGAAAGGGAAGTTGACCGCTGAGCCACTTGTAGACCATCACGGCGAGCGCATATTGATCACTGGCGGGACACGGTCGGCCACGAATCTGCTCGGGGGCCATGTAGGCCAGGGTACCGAAACGTTCTTTGATCTGCAAAGACTCGCTACCGGAGGTGAGCAAGGCCAGTCCAAAATCGCTGAGCAGCACCTCATGTTTGGGCCCCAGCAGCACGTTTTCCGGCTTGAGATCACGATGGATCAGGTGTTGATCATGGGCATGCTGCAAGGCAGAGGCCAGAGCCAGGACGTAGAAGATAATGGCAGGCAGTGGTACCATACTCCCAGGAGGATGCAGCTCTTGCAGGTTGCCGTATGGAGCATAGTCCATCACCAGGAAGGGGGCTTCGGCTTCCAGACCAAAATCGAACACACGAATGATATGTGGATGCACCAGGTGGCTTATGTGACGTGCTTCGGTGAGAAAGCCGTCCAGAGTGGGCGAGTCCACCCGTGACCGCAAGACTTTGATGGCGACTGGAGTGCTCAGATACAAGTGCTCGCCCAGATACACATCGGAAAAAGCGCCTTTGCCCAAAAGCTGGATCAGGCGGTAGTTCCCCAGCCGTTGCTCTGCTTGTCCTATCATACACACCACTTCCTTAGCAGGGGTGCCGGGGGACGCAGTCCCCTGGCCGGAGCGCGAGGTGTCCTCGCTTCCTTCCCACTTCCTTAGCAGGGGTGCCGGGGGACGCAGTCCCCTGGCCGGAGCGCGAGGTGTCCTCGCTTCCTTCCCCACTTCCTTAGCAGGGGTGCCGGGGGACGCAGTCCCCTGGCCGGAGCGCGAGGTGTCCTCGCTTCCTTCCCACTTCCTTAGCAGGGGTGCCGGGGGACGCAGTCCCCTGGCCGGAGCGCGAGGTGTCCTCGCTTCCTTCCCACTTCCTTAGCAGGGGTGCCGGGGGACGCAGTCCCCTGGCCGGAGCGCGAGGTGTCCTCGCTTCCTTCCCACTTCCTTAGCAGGGGGTGCCGGGGGACGCAGTCCCCTGGCCGGAGCGCGAGGTGTCCTCGCTTCCTTCCCACTTCCTTCGCCGCCGCAGGCGGCACAAGAAAGATACCTGAGTAGTCACTAAGAATCACTGTACTAGATGACGCGCAAGAAAACAATTTCCCAGAGGGTATAGAAAGGGTATAGTTTTTTAGCATCATCCTGATCTTGCAGGCACGAATTAGTGCAAACATACTACCCAAACCACCCCCGCTGCTGAAAAAGCACATAAAAACAGTGCATTTTTCCTTACGTTTTGGTAGGGTACTGTGGGCAGAACCCCATACGCATTCAGCCGCGCCTGGTAGCGGGTGTTAATGCCGTGTTGGGATTAGTTTTTAAGAATCATGAAAAATATTGATAAACAATGGTAACTATGCTATACTTCACCCATGAAGCTGAGTCAGTATGCGAAGAAGGTAGGCGTGACCTACCGCACCGCCTTTCGTTGGTGGCAAACAGGACAGATCAAAGGCTATCAACTTCCTTCAGGAACTATCGTAGTGACCGAGGGAGAAGAGCGGCAAGAGAGTCGAATCGAACAGATCGCTATTTACGCTCGTGTTTCCTCTCATGAACACAAAGCGAACCTTGAGAGGCAGGCCGAACGGCTTGCAGACTACTGTGCGGCCAAAGGCTATCAGGTGAGCAAGGTTGTTAAAGAGATTGCTTCAGGGGTGAATGACAACCGTCCGAAGTTTTTGGCACTGCTTGGAGATCAGCTCATCACCAGAATTGTCGTGGAGCATAAAGACCGGGCTACACGCTTCGGGTTCCGGTATTTGGAAACATTGCTCTCGGGGCAAGGACGCACTATCGAGGTCGTCAATCTCGCCGAAAATAACCGGGAAGACTTGTTAGCTGATCTGGTGAGCATTATTTATAGCTTTGCAGCCCGGCTCTATGGGCACCGGCGTGCGAAACGCAAAACAGAAGCCATTGTGAAACAATTGACCCAGGAAGCAGCGCCTTGAAATTAGTGGAACAGCACATCATCGAGAAGGGGGATCCGCGTTGGGCGAAGCTTTCTGAAGCTGCCTTCGCCTCTAAGAACCTGTGGAATGCGGCGAACTACCTTGTTCGTCAATCCTTCATTTTCCAGGGCACCTACCTGGATAATGTCAAAGTCTTTCACCTGATCAAGTTTCATGAGGCCTATCAAGCGCTTCCACGCAAAATCAGCAATCAAGTGCTCATTCAGCTTCATCAAGCGTGGAAAGCCTTTTTTGAAGCACTAGAGGAATGGAAAGAGCACCCTGAGAAATTCTTGGGACGCCCAAAACTGCCCAAATACAAGCATAAAACCGAGGGGCGCAATCTGCTGGTCTACGAGATGGGGGCGATCTGGAAGCGGGATCTCGACCGGGGAGCCATTGCGGTCAGTGGGCTTGGGGAACTGGTCAAAACGAAGCAAACCAGGCAGACAGTTGACCAGGTGCGCATTGTTCCAAAGGGGGATCATTACATCATCGAGGTCGTCTACCAATGTGAGGAAAAGCCCGCCGCCGTTGATCCGACTCTCTTTGCCGCCCTGGACCCAGGGGTCAATGTCCTGGCTGCTCTGACCTCCAATAAGCCTGGCTTTGTGCCTCGCCTGCTCACTGGGTGTCCCTTGAAGGCTACCAACCAACTCTACAACAAGCGCCGCGCCCACTGGCAGAAGAAGCTTGCGCAAGGGAATCGTTGCACCTCTCACCATCTTGATCGCCTCACGACGAAGCGCAATCGCCGTGTGCAGCACTACTTGCACACCGCAAGCCGTCGTATCATCGATCTGTTGGTAGCTGAGGGGATCGGCACCCTCATCATTGGCAAGAATCCTTTCTGGAAGCAAGAGGTGGAAATGGGGCGCAAAAAGAACCAGGAGTTTGTTCAGATCCCGCATGCACGCTTCATTGAAATCCTCACCTACAAAGCCGCCCTGCGGGGAATCACGGTCATGATCACCGAGGAAAGCTACACCAGCAAGGCGAGTTTCTTGGATCGCGATGAGCTTCCGACCTATGCTCCCGACCGCAAGGAAGAACCCCGGTTCAGCGGCAGGCGTGACGGACGTTGGTATCGGGCGAGCGGGAAACGCCTGATTCATGCCGATGTAAACGGAAGCTACAACATCGCACGCAAAGTATTCCCAACAGCCTTTGATGGCCTAGGGATAGCGGCCCCCGCAGTTCGGCCTAGGCGGCTTGCCGTCTGAACACAAGCTCGTGTCATCATTTGTCATGGGGTTGTGATACTGTAAGTCAAGAAGTTCAAGACGTAAATACACTGTTCTTAGGTTTTCATGGGTAATAACGTCCAGTCGGCCTGTCAGTGCAAAACTGACAGGCCTTTCGCATGTGAATACGCAACTGCCAGCAGTGTTTTCCTGGAACGGGGGGCCTGTCAGCGTGTCAACAGGGCCACCGGTTTAGCTCGAACCAGGCGCTGTTAGTTGGGGTTGTGCTCTGTCATCTCATCAATCGAAGTCACCCACCCCATCCCCAACTATTGGCAGAGCGCGATGTAGCCGCCGTATTGGTAGTAGATGCCGCGGGAGTAGCCGCTCGGCACGTAGACTCTTCTACACCTGCCGGAGTAGCCGGAGCGTCCGCAGACCGTGACGTAGCCGCCGCTTCCGTAGTAGATGCCGCGGTAGTTGCCTCTCGACACGTAGACTCTGTTACACCCGCTGTAGCCTCCGTAGTAGCCATTGTAGTAGCCATTGCGTCCGCAGACCGTGACGTAGCCGCCACTTGGGTAGTACCTGCCACCGTAGGAGCCTCTCGACTTCACGTAGACTTTTCTACACGCCTGGTAGGGGCCTTTGGACTCGCCCTTCAGAGTGCTTACGCTTGTGACACTCGTCTGGCTATGGACTGCTGCATGTGTGCTTTGCGCCGATGCCACACTCGTAGAAAAGAAGAGCGCTAGCACGAGCACGAGACACGAGAGAACACCTACAAATCCTACGTTCATAGAGATAAACCATCGCATAATACTGCTCACTTTCTATTGTGAAGGCTGCCGAAACACATGTTTTTCTGAATATACGTGGGTCAACCTACGCCATAATGCTCTACGAGACGTCTTACGGCCCACATCCCGCATGTGGGTTAGTCAGGTAACCAGATGAACCTGCACTCGAAGTCACCCACCCTATCCCCAACTAATAATGGCAGTACCTCACGTACTGGCCTTTTCGGTAATAGGTACCGCGGTAGGTTTGTCCCGCCTTCACGTAGACATTGTTACACGTCTGGCAGACCTTGACGTGTTGACCGTTTCTGTTGACTGTTTTACACGCCTGATAGGAGCCTTTGGACTCGCCCTTCAGAGTGCTTACGCTTGTGACACTCGTCTGGCTATGAACTGCTGCTTGTGTACTGTGCGCCGATGCCACACCCATAGAAAAGAAGAGCGCTAGCATGAGCACGAGACACGAGAGAACACCTACAAATCCTACGTTCAAAGAAGTCAACCGTCGCATAAGTACTGCTCGCTTTCTGTTGTGAAGGGTGCCGAAACACATGTTTTTCTGAATATACGTGGGTCAACCTACGCCATAACGCTCTACGAGACGTCTTACGGCCCACATCCTGCATGTGGGTTATTCAGGTAACCAGACGCCGACTGTTCAACCAACACTCGCCTCACAGGTCTTGTGTCGCGCCGAGCAGCGACGACTGCTGAGAATCACTGTAGTAGATGACGCGCAAGAAAACAATTTCCCAGAGGGTATAGAAAGGGTATAGTTTTTTAGCATCATCCTGTATAAGGTAAACCATCTCTCCATTGTAGTCCCCCGATTTATCGCGGGGAATTCCTTTCTTGCAGACACGAATTAGTGCAAACATACTACCCAAACCACCCCCGCTGCTGAAAAAGCACATAAAAACAGTGCGTTCTGATGATGTATTATCGTTCCTCAGCCAGTACATTAAAGACAGAGATGCAAGTGCCCTGCATGCATAGCGACGGAGGTTTTATCGCATGGCAGATGCCTTCCATCTTCGTATCGCAAAACATCAGTCAATACGAAGGAGAAAGATTTGTCACTCAAGGAATACAAACCGGGAACTACTTTTCCCGGTGTCATTGGACTGACAGCAGACCAGTCCAACCCGGCCTGGCCCGAACCCATGCGCGCTAGAGAAGGCGCGCCCAACGTGCTGTTCATCGTGCTGGATGATACTGGCTACGGCCAGCTCGGCTGCTATGGCAGCCCCATCGAGACGCCCACCCTGGACGCACTGGCTGCCGGAGGCCTGCGTTACAGTAACATGCACACCACGGCGCTGTGTTCGCCTACGCGTGCGTGCATCATCACCGGGCGCAACCATCACTCCAATGCCCTGGCCGCCATCACCGAGCTCGCCACCGGCTATCCCGGCTACAATGGCAACATGCCGTTCGAGAACGGCTTCCTCTCGGAGATGCTGCTTCAGCAAGGCTACAACACCTTCATGATCGGCAAGTATCACCTGCTGCCGTCCGAGCAAGAGTCAGCCGCCGGCCCCTACGACCGCTGGCCACTGGGGCGAGGCTTCGAGCGCTACTATGGCTTCCTGGGCGGCGACACCCACCAGTACTACCCCGACCTGGTTTACGACAACCACCAGGTCGAGCCGCCCAAGACCCCCGAGGAGGGCTACCACCTGACCGAGGACCTGGCTGACAAGGCGATCCAGTTCATCGTCGATGCCAAGCAGATCGCGCCCAACAAGCCGTTTTACCTGCATTTCTGCCCCGGCGCCACGCACGCGCCGCATCATGTGCCCAAAGAGTGGGCGGACAAGTACAAGGGGAAGTTCGACGACGGCTGGGATGCGTACCGCCAGAAGGTGTTCGCCCGCCAGAAGGAGCTGGGCATCGTCCCGGCCGACGCCGAGCTCTCGCGTCACGACCCGGACGTGCCCGACTGGGATGGGCTCTCACCGCAGCAAAAGAAGCTCTACGCACGCATGATGGAGGTCTTCGCCGGATTCCTGACCCACACTGACTATCACATTGGCCGCCTGCTCGACTACCTGAAGAGCATCGGCGAGTTCGACAACACGCTGATCATGGTCATTTCCGACAACGGTGCCAGCGCCGAGGGCGGACCCACCGGCACAACCAACGAGCTGCAGTTCTTCAACAACGCGCAGGAGTCGCTCGAGGAAAGTCTGGCGAAGCTGGACAAGCTGGGTGGGCCGGAGACCTTCAACCACTACCCCTGGGGCTGGACCTGGGCAGGCAATACCCCTTTCCGTCGCTGGAAGCGCGAAACCTATCGCGGCGGCGTCAGCGACCCCTTCATCGTCCACTGGCCGAAAGGTATTCAGGCCAGGGGTGAAATCCGCACCCAGTACGCCCACGCCATCGATATGGTGCCGACGGTGCGGGAAGCGCTGGGCATCGAGCCGCCGGCGAGCATCAAGGGTGTCACCCAGTCACCCATCGAAGGCGTCAGCTTCGCCCACAGCTTCGACGACGCCAAAGCGTCTACCAGGCACGTCACCCAGTACTTCGAGATGTTCGGCCATCGCTCGCTATACCACGATGGCTGGCGCGCGGTCTGCCCATGGCCTGGTCCCTCGTTCAAAGAAGCAGGCAAACCTTTGGGCGCGCCCATCTCAGCCGAAACACTGGCCGAGTTAGACGCCCATGGCTGGGAACTCTACCATGTGGCCGAAGACATCGCCGAAAACCACAACATCGCTGCCGACAACCGCGAGAAGTTGATCAACATGATCGCGACCTGGTATGTGGAGGCGGGCAAGTACAAAGTCCTGCCTATTGACGGGAGTGGTCTGCAGCGGTTTGCCCAGGAGCGTCCGCAGCTTACGAAAGACCGTATCAGATACACCTACTTCCAGGACACGCAGACGGTGCCGTGGTTCGCCTCAGTTCATGTGCTCAACCGCCCGCACAGCATCACCGCCGATGTCCAGATCCCAAAAGGCGGCGCGGAAGGGGTCCTGCTCTGCCAGGGCACAGGTGCAGGCGGCTATTCGTTCTACATCAAGGACGGCAAGCTGCAGTACGTCCACAACTACGTCAGCAGGGCACTGTATCACGTCGTGTCGGTGGAGCCGGTGCCGGAGGGCCGTCACCAGTTGCGCTTCGAGTTCGAGGTGACAGGCCAGCCGGACATTCCCAAGGGCAAAGGTACGCCAGGCAGAGGCAAGCTCTACCTCGATGGCAAACTGGTCGGAGATGCCGAGATCCCGGTCACAACGCCAATCGTCTTCAACCCGGGCGGCCTGACCTGCGGCGCCAACCCCGGCCTCCCTGTCACGCCCGAATATCCGTCGCCATTCAAGTTTACCGGCAAGATCTACGGCGTCACGGTGGATGTCAGCGGCGACCTGACCACGGATAAGGAAGCCGAGCTGCGCCTGGTCATGGCCAGGCAATAGTTGAACATGCCGCTCCACAGCTCTTATCACTCTTGCCTTTAGCTACGCTCAGGCCGATTGTCACCCTGAGCGCAGCGAAGGGTCTGCTGCAATGATTAATGTATCTCAAGACAAGGAGCAAGCAATGACAACTCATACAAAGATACAAGAACAGGCACCTGGCACCCTTGCCGAGGCGGATCTCACACCCCGTGGACGAGTGTTTCCAAGCCCGAGCCAATGGCAGGACCAAATTTTCTATCAACTCCTCCCGGATCGTTTTAGTGACGGCCGCGAAGAATCACGCCCGATGTTCGACTTCAACAATCCTGAGAAGTATCGAGTTCAAAACAAAGCGGCGTGGATGGCGGCCGGCAACAAGTTCGTCGGTGGAACGATCAAGGGTATTCAAAGCAAATTAGACTATTTGCAGGCCCTCGGTGTGACGACGCTGTGGATTAATCCACCCTGGTGCCAGCGCGTCGACCTTGAAACCTATCACGGTTACGGCATTCAAAATTTTCTCGACATTGATCCACGCTTTGGCACCCGGCAAGACTTGCGCGACCTGGTCGATGCCGCGCACGACCGCGGGATGTATGTTATCATCGACATCATCTACCACCATAGCGGCAACAACTGGTTCTACCGCGACGAGCAGACCGACGAACCAAAAACCACGATGGCCTATCGCTATGCGCCGCCGTATCCGCTTCACGGATGGCGTTCAGCCAGAGGTGAAAGCATTGCGCAGCCGCTCACATCCGACGATGGCGTGTGGCCCAGAGAATTCCAGAACACCGAGTGGTACATACGCCCAGGTGAAATTGGACACTGGAGCGTTGCTGCATGGGAAGACCCGATGAATGCAAATGTGGAATTCCGGCGCGGCGACTTTTACGACCTCAAAGCATGGGACCTGGGGAAAAATGAGGTGGTTCGTGCCCTGGCGCGCGTCTACCAGTACTGGATAGCACTGACTGACTGCGATGGCTTTCGCGCCGATGCCGTCAAACACGTTTCGGTAGAAGCATCACACATATTCTGCTCGGCCATCCACCACTATGCTGAATCAATCGGCAAGGAGAACTTTTTCCTGACCGGAGAGATTACGGACGGCACCATTGCGCCAGGCTACGTTGACCTCTTTGGTGGGAACCTCGACGCAGTATTGGGCATTATAGCCTATCCAAACATGCTGGCGGGAATGGTCAAGGGGTTCATCGATCCAGACGAGTTTTTCGCGTTGTATGACTATCATACACCCATTGGGATGTTCCGCCAGCTCGGTCGCTTTATCGTGTCAGTGCTCGATGACCATGATATGTCATCACGCTCGCACAAGGAACGCTTTGCCGCACATGGCACGCCGCCAGCGGTGTACCAACAGGTCGCGCAAGTGGTCGGCGTGCAACTTACGACGCCGGGCATGCCGTCGATTTACTATGGGACCGAACAGGCATTTGATGGCACTGAAGATTATCATGACTATAGTATTGAGCCGCAGCGCTTTGCCGAAGATCGCTATGTGCGCGAGGCGATGTTCGGCGGCGCATTCGGCGCATTTGAAACGACAGGTTGTCACTTTTTCAATCCGAACCATCCCACCTACATGCGGATTGCAGCAATTGCGCGGTTGCGAAATAGCGACAACCTTATCGGCCAGGCGTTGCGGCGTGGGCGCCTCTATGCGCGTAGTACTTCGTACCTGGGGTATCCCTTTTCGATTCCGAAACGGGGCGAGTTGGTGGCATGGTCACAGATGCACTTTGAAAACGAAGTGCTGATAGCGCTCAATACGAACGCCGAAGAGTCGCGAGGCGCCGAAGTGACCGTGGATGACGATTTGCATCCGGCTGGTTCGACGATGACATTCCTTTACCGCAACGATTGGAGCGATGCCGAGTTGTGCAACCCACCGCGGGACCAGACGACCGTCGTGAGGCATCAGCCTGATGGTCGCGCTACTGTGAGCCTCAACCTACCACCCGCCGGAATGGCGATTTTCACTTGAGAGAATCTGGTACACCGCGCCAGCAAAGGGCGGAAGGTCGAGTTGATTGTCCAGACGCAGGGTGACCGCTTTCTCCGTCGCCACTAGCAATGCTGCTTTCTGTCCTATTGCCAGCGTGATGTGGTTCGCTTCATCGGTGTTGTTCAGCGCGACGAAGTACGCGCCGCAACGATACACATAGATGCCGCGTGTATCGTCAACCAACACTGTCTCGCGCGGCATTGACCACACCCCTGAGGTCTGCCTTCGCAGCGCGATCAACCGTTGATAGAATGCTAGTAAGGTCGCATCCTGCTGCTCATCCCACCGCATCGACAAACGTGCCTCCTCCAACCTGCCCACTGCCTGGAGCTGGCTTAACCCCACTTCGGTTCCATAATACACAATCGGCGGTCCAGGCAGTGTAAATTGGCAGAGTGCAGCCAGTCGCAAGTGCCGCGTATCCCCGTTGACAATCCACAAAAAGCGATTCATATCGTGATTGTCCAAAAAACTCGGCAGGACAAGCAGAGAGTCGAAATAGGCGAAATGTTCTTGCAGGGCACGGTCGAACTGACTCACCGTGAGTGAATGGAACGCAAAGAAGCCGCGCACCAGTTCGAGCAGGTAAAAGTCGAGACAGCCATCCATCCGTCCCGCAAACGAGCGTATCACAACGGGCGTGTCGGTGACTTCGCCGAACGTGGCCGAATCGGGTTTGACCGCGCGGATTGCTGTGCGAAAAGCGGACCAAAACGCGTGCGATGCACCATGCGCGTGGTCGAGGCGAAATCCGTCACACCCCGCTTTTAACCAGCTACATGCCGCATCAATGAAATATTGGCGCACTTCAGGATGATCGGTGTTGACGAGTGGCTGGCCTGGAACATCGTAAAAGCTTTCGTACGCGTCAGGATAGTCACGGAAAAAGAACCAGTCGCGGTATGGGCTGGTTGGATTGCGCTGCGCGGCAATGAAGGCTGGGTGCGCGTTTGAGAGGTGATTCACGACGAAGTCGAGCACCAGACGAATGCCGCGCTGATGCGCCGCGACCACCAACTCACGGAAATCGGCATCGGTACCTAAGCGTGGTTCAATGGTAAAGGGATCAGTCGGGTCATAGCCGTGATGGGAAGGACTTGGGAAAATCGGTGTGAGCCACAGGCAGGTGATGCCTAAAGCGCTCAAGTAGTCTAACTTGGAGATGATCCCCTTGAGCGTCCCGCCAAAAAATCCGGCCCTCTCACTCAGCTCTACAAAAGTTTCGCCCGGGTTGGGCGCAAAGCGCTCGGCAAAGATTTGATAGACAATGGCATTGCGCAGCCACGCCGGCGTGGACAAGGTATCCACGTAAAACTCGTACACCTGCGGTGTGCCATATCGCATCTGCCGTGCGAGATACGAATGGTCATATGCATCCGGTTGCGCGCGAATTTCGGGAATCTCCAGGTCAAAGTAGGGACAGGCGATGAGCTCGCCACTATCGGTAGTAGCAACAATGATATAGCGGACAATGGTGCCCTCCGCCATGCCGGGGATCGTCGCACTCCACGTTTCGACATACGCCCATGCCAGTGTATCCCAGTCAATACTCGTGCACTGCATCGGGGTACAAATCAACGACGCACTCATTGCTGCCGTATTCGCTTGAGGCAAGGTACCATCGGTGGTGTAGCACAGCATGCAGGTTTTAACAGCAACCCCTATCCCCGCGCGAGCGGCGATGGTGATAGGCTCATTGGGGCGCGGGTCGATAGGGTGCAAAACCGCATCGTGATGAAATCCAAGCTTGAGCGTACGGGCACGTTTGACACGCCCCTCGCGGGTTGAAAGCGTACCAAATAGGAACTCAGGCGTTTGGTGGTTGTCCATATTAGTTGGGGCCTATGTATGAAGACATAGGTGGTTGCTCCTTCGCTTACATTACGATAACATCAGAGTCTACCATATGCTGCTTATTTATACCACTACCGTCTGATCAACTCAGGACTATTCAAAAGAAGCCATAGAATTTGTCAAGCCCCCTGGCAAAACGGTAGCGTATCAATCTCTAAGGGTCGAGATTTCGCATAGCCTGTGAAGCTGCCCTGCAAAACCAACCCTTAGCAAAGGATACGCTACCGGCAAAACTCCCAGGCTATGCAAGAGCCTGCATAGAGACAAAGAGTCCCTCTTGCGCTTGAGTGCTCGTGCTCAAGCGCTCTGCCCTGTGCTCCTGCGCACTTGGAGCAGGGGTGTTGGCAGCCAGGCGAAGCCTCGTCGCTCTTGAAGCCGCCGCTGATGCAGGTGTCTCCTCTCTGCCAGAGCCAGGCTCAGGAGCCCGGTTCAAGCCCTAGCCGCCCCTGAGCATGCGGCTGGGGGGTGGGGGGCGCGTGTAGAGGCTGATCCCGCGCGGGATCAGCCTCTACACGCGCGGGCGACTCTGCCCGGATCATACTCCTCTCCGGTTTTGAGCAAGTGGACGGCCACGATCAGCATTTTGCGCATCACGGCAATCAAGGCTGACCCCTTGCGCAGCCCACGTGCGACCAGCCGATGGTAATAGGCTCCAAAGGCCGAGTCGCTCATGTGGACAGAGCGCACAGCGGCCAAATACAAGACCCGCCGGAGCAACCCACTGCCACGTTTGGAGAGCTTGGCCTGTCCTTGCCATTTGCCACTGGTCCTGATCGCCAGATCCAGGCCAGCCGAGGCCACCGCCTGGTCGATGCGCTGGAAACGGGCCACATCGCCCAATTCGGCTCGGAGCACGGCAACGGTCTTGTCTCCAAACTCCGGCACCCCGCTGAGCCGCTGCGAGCCGCTATCCTGCTCTTGCAACTGCTCAAGCTCGGCTTCGACCTGGGCCAGATTCTCCCGCGTGTGCTTGAGTTGATCGCACAAGATCCGCATACTGGTGCTGCGTGCTCGTTGCGCCAGCCCTGGACTCACCGACGTGCGAGCCAACTCAAGCAATGTTTGGGCCGTCTGGCGTCCGTAGTTGCGCGGGGCCAGTTGCTGCAAGAGCGTGGTGAGCTCCTCCACACTCACCGTGCTCAGGGCGGCGGCACTGGGATAGCGCTGGAGCACCGCTAAGGCCGTGGGGCGGCACGCATCAGCAAAGACCTGGTTGAACTCGGGGAAGAGCACCTGCAAGAGCGCATGGATCTCATTCTTGTAGCGTGCGATCTCATCGGTCAGGTGCGTATGTAACCGCACCAGTTCGCGATAGGAGCCGATCAGTTCATCTGGCACATAGCCCACGCGGGCTTCGCCACTCAGCAGCACATGCGCAATCGTGACTGCATCCAGTTTGTCCGTTTTGGCTCGCAGTCCACGCCGTTGCGCAAACTGATGGGTTTGTGCCGGGTGCAACAAGCACAGGCTGATAGCCCTGCTGCTGCAAGAAGTGAAAGAGCGCGTCCCCGTAGCGCGACGTTGCTTCCATCCCAATGAGGATCTGCGAAGCCGGCACGCCCAGACCTGCGAGCTGGTTCTGCAAGAGCTGGAAGCCCGATGCCGTATTGGCAAACAGACTGGCTTTGTGGACCAAGCGTTTGTCTGGTCTCAGGACACACCTACTACAATTCTGACTGCCGATATCAATGCCGACGACATACGAAAACGGTGAAGGGTCCAATGGGGATGGCAACCTGCTTTGAGCCATCTCACGCCTCCTCTCTGACCTGGTGCAGTCACGTGTTCTCTTGCCTCTTCTTTGCTCGACAGTGGGGAGATCGTCCTGCCAGAGCCTGCGCAAACTCATACTGGATAGGCAGTCACCCCTCGATCATCTCAAGGATGAGGGCTGCTGCAACAAGCCCAATAGGCGCTTGAAGCCCTGGTGGACGGGGAACCGTCTTTTGATGGGGGTCACTGCCTCACCGAGACAGGCCGCAAAGTCGTCCTTCGGTTCTCCCGCTGTTCCCACCAGTGGAGCAGATTTCCTGGTGATAAGTCCTCTGCTTTGCTATCAATTAGTATATGAGTCGTCGTTTCCCTTCTCGCGTCCCCTTCGGGGACAGGAATTTTTTTTGTTGTGGTGCGTGCGGACTGCGTCCGCACGCACCACAACAAAAATCTATTTGGGGCCGCAGGCCCCGATAGCCCTTCGTTGAGGACTTTTGAATGGCCCTGGATCAACTAGTGAAAACACACTATGTAAGCTGAATACTTCGTCACCATACCCCATTTTTCCATATCCTGAAATGTGCAAAAATAGCGTGTTTGCAGGATGTATTTTCGTTCCTCATCCAGTACGCTAAAGATAGTGTTCAGATGATTGGCGTATGGGGCAAGGGAGGTGAATCTCCATCACATGTATGAGACGTACTCATACGCGAGCATATCAAACGGCTCACGAGTGATGTAACTGAACTAGCTTTCTATTCTCAGCGAGCCGCTCTCTGCGCGGTGCGAACAGAGCGCATGTACGTTGTCTGGCTGGAGAGGCTTGCTCTTCCAACCGAATCGCTCACGCGAAGCGCTTGCGCCCGACATGCTTGTTTTTTGCGGCGCGGGCAACAGCCGCGCCAGCACAAAACCGGGGGCATGTTAGCAAGGAGGAACACATGAGTTCCAGCATACCACAACAAGCTCGGCAGATGACTGACAGAGAGGAAGGACTGACTTGGAATATGCCTGTTCAGCGACAGCTTCTGACGATAGCCGCAGCAGTTGAGAGCCTCGCGGGCCTGGCATTCAGACTTGCTCCCGAAGTCATAATCGTGTTCTTGCTCGGGGCCAAACGGCGTTTTTCGCTTCCAGCGCTGCTCGGACGCGTCTGCGGGGTGGCACTGATGGCCCTGGGTATCGCATGTTGGGGCGCGAGGACCGACTCGGGGAGTGCAGCTCGATCGGGCACACTCAAGGCCATTACTTTCTACAACGCCGGTGCTGGTCTCCTACTGGTTCTTTTCGCCGCGATCGGCAAGACTGGCGGCATCGTGCTGTGGAGCTTTGGAGTGTTCCACCTCGCTCTCGCAGCAGCATTCACCATCTCGTTTCGGCGTCCTAAGGATACTTCGTCCACAAAATTTGGAAACTGACATGAATTTGTTTCAATACCTGCACCCGGGCAACTTCCTGATCATCGATCTGATCGCCGCCACCACCAATGCCCTCAACGGCGTTCTGCTGGCCTCGCGACCCGATTACTACCAGAGGAACCACTGGACCGTCGTGGGCCTCTTGCTGCTGGCGCTCTTCGGCGGCATCGGTGGCGGCGTGACTCGTGACATTTTACTCAACAAGATTCCGGGTGCGATAACCAACCCCTGGTATCTGATCCTGTGCCTGGTCGCCGGTGTCGTCGGCATCATCATTGCCAATCGGGCGTATGCTCAAGGCCAGAAGTTCCGCGAGACGTTATTCTCTTTCATGACCTCCTTCTCGCTGCCCTGGTATGCGGTAATCGGCGTTCAGGCTGGCCTAGACGCGCATCTGCCAGGCATCGCTTGCGTCCTGCTTGGGGTCGTTGGTCCGACCGCCGGCCGCTACCTCATCGACATCACGGCCGGCAAAACAGCCAAGCAGTTCATCCGAGGCGAGTGGTTCGTTGGCACGGCGGTGCTCACCGCGCTCGCCTACCTGGTCTTGGCACTCTATCTTGGCCTGAGCATCTGGCCTGCAACGCTCATCGCCTTTGCGATTGGATTTATCTTCCGGGTGGCAGCACTCTGGTTCAACTGGGAAGAACCGATGCCCAGGTTACCACCAAGCCTGGTGAAAGATCTGCCGGAGCGTGAGTCGCTGAAGGAGAAGATGGAACCAGGCTGGGAGCCGACAGAGCAATAATCTTAAGAAGGAGGTGGGAGACCCGGCGAACCCCGGCAGGGGCCAAGCCCCCTACTCCAGAGGGAATACCCTTCTGGACTCGATCTACGCTTGTGAATACAAGCGATGTGAATACAACGCGAAAGGAGTAAGTAACCATGGCAACGTTAACCGCCCTCAAGTTTCCCACGGCCGATGGGGCCCAGAATATGCTCTGTACGTTAGAGAGCCTGCAAAAGCAGCAGTTGATCCAGGTGGAGGATGGGGCTATCGTCACCTGGCCTGCCGGAGCCAGGAAACCCAAGACCACCCAGCTCTCCCAAGCGACCGCGACCGGAGTTGGTGCGCTGGGTGGTGCCTTCTGGGGGATGCTGTTCGGCTTGCTGTTCTTCGTCCCCTTCTTTGGCCTGGCAGTTGGTGCCGCGATGGGTGCACTCGCCGGACACTTTGCGCACTATGGGATTAGCAAGGACTTCATCGAGCAGCTGCGTTCTAAGATCACGCCAGGCACCTCAGCTTTGTTCCTGTTGACGAGCGGGGCGGTGGTAGACCGGGTTGCTGAGGCCGTCAAGGGCCAGCAGTTCGAGATCATTCAGACCAACCTGTCCAAAGAGCAAGAAGACCAGCTCCGCGAGGCCTTCGGCACAGAAACAATCAGCAGCCTGAAGATGACAGAAGAGCACGTCGTTGCTCCTGGCGTCCAGGCGCATATCAGTGAAGAAAGGAACACACACATGACGACTTCATCGAGTCAGCCACAGCCGGATCGGACCGTGCTGCCCATCCCGGACCAGCCCTTCAAGGGAGTGGCGAACCGAACGCTGACCGGCTCTCAGCCAGACTACCCGCAACCCGTGCAGCCACCGGAGGGTGCTCCCAATGTCTTGCTCGTCCTGCTCGACGACGCCGGCTTCGGCAACCCCGCCACGTTCGGCGGCCCGGTCCAGACACCAACGGTCGATCGCCTCGCCCAGGACGGGCTGCGCTACAACCGCTTCCACGTCACGGCGCTCTGCTCGCCGTCGCGGGCGGCCTTGCTCTCCGGGCGCAACCATCATGCCGTAGGCTTTGGCTCCGTTGCGGAATTCACTGGTGGATGGCCGGGCTACAACGCCACATGGCCCCAGAGCGCGGCCTCCATCGCAGAGGTCCTGCGGGGAAATGGCTACACGACGGCCGCCTTTGGCAAGTGGCACATGACGCCCGATGATCAACAGGGGCCCGCAGGCCCGTTCGACCGCTGGCCCAATGGCCTGGGCTTCGACTACTACTGGGGCTTTCTCGGCGGCGAGGCCAGCCAGTATGACCCGCTGCTGGTCGAGAACAACACCGTCATTGGGCCTCCGCAGGAGGAGAACTTCTTCATGACCACGGCGATGGCCGACCGCACCATCAAGTGGATGCGGTCGCAAAAAGCCCAGGCGCCCGACAAACCGTTCTTTCTCTACTTCTCGACCGGCTGCAGCCACGCGCCTCATCAAGTGCCGAAGGAGTGGAGAGACAAGTATCAGGGCACGTTCGACACGGGCTGGGACACCTACCGCGAGGAAACCTTCGCGCGGCAAAAGGCCCTTGGGGTCATCCCGGCTGATGCGCAGTTGACCCCGCGTGATCCGGCGTTTCCCGCCTGGGCTTCGCTCTCGCCAGACGAGCAAAAGCTCTATGCCCGGCAGATGGAGGTCTATGCGGCCTACCAGGCGAATGCTGATTATGAGGTCGGGACGCGTCGTGCAGGCGATTGAAGAGATGGGCCTGCGTGAGAACACGCTGATCATCCTCATCTTCGGTGACAATGGCGCGAGCATGGAAGGGACGCTGACCGGCTCGTTCAACGAACTGACCATGCTGAACGGCCTCGTGCTCACCGCCGAGCAGCAGCTCGACTTGATCAAGGCGTATGGCGGCCTGGAGGCCTGGGGAGGACCGGACATGGACCCGCACTACGCCTGTGCCTGGGCCTGGGCCGGCAACACGCCATTCCAGTGGGGCAAGCAGGTGGCCTCGCACCTGGGTGGGACCCGCGACCCGATGGTCATCTCCTGGCCCAAGCGCATCCAGGACAAGGGCGGCCTGCGCTCGCAGTTCACTCACCTCATCGACATCGCGCCCACGATTCTGGAAGTCGCCGGCATCCCGGTCCCGCGGCAGGTGAATGGCATTGCGCAGATGCCCATGCACGGGGTGAGCTTTGCCTACTCCTTCGATGACGCCAAGGCCAGGGAGCAGCACACCCAGCAGTACTTCGAGATCTTGTGCAACCGCGCCATGTACAAGGACGGCTGGCTGGCCTGCGCTCGTCCTCCCAGGATCCCCTGGGAAATCTCCCCGACGGCGATCGCGTTCATGGCGCCGGACAGTGGATGGGATCCGGACAAAGACCCGTGGGAGCTCTACCATCTGGAGGAGGATTTCTCGCAGGCCAACAACGTGGCGGACAAGTACCCGGAGAAACTGGCTGAACTGAAGGAACTCTTCTGGGCCGAAGCCGAGAAGTACCAGGTTCTGCCTCTGGGGGCTGCGCTTGCTCCCTTTTTTGGCCTCCTCCCGCCGTCGCGCGGCCAGACGAAGTTCACCTACCACGCCGGTGTGGAGAACATCGCGCCGGGCATGATCCCGCATGTGTACGGCCACTCGTACAGCATCAGTGCCGATCTCGAGGTTCCGCAGAGCGGTGTCGAGGGCGTCATTGTTGCCAATTGCAGTTTCCTGGGCGGCTTTGCACTCTACGTAGATGGCGGCAAGCTGCAGCACACCTACAGCTTGCTGGGCATGAAGCTTGACACGCTGAGCGCATCGGCACCCCTGCCCAGTGGCACGGTCAATGCGCGCTTCGAGTTCTGGGCCGACGCACCTAAACCCGGGACGGGGGGCAAGACGCTCCTGTTTGTCAATGATGAGCAAGTGGCAGAGGGCCGCCTGGAGCATACGGTGCCGATGCGCTTCTCAGCGTACGCCGGGATGGACATCGGCAAGGACAACGGGATGCCGGTGTCCCCGACCTACGCCAGGCGGTCGCCGTTCCCCTTCACCAGCACCATCAAGCAGGTGGTCTTCGATCTTGAGCCGTCACCACTCAGCGCCGAAGAGCGGGAGGCCCTCGACCGATCAAAGCACCAGACAGTGGTAACCGCAGGAATACATGCCTGAGACCGTACAGATCGTTGGCCTCTGGGGCAGACGCACACGATCATGTTTGGAAAGCGGCCCGTGCCGTCTTTGGACCCGGCACGGGCTAGTCCGCTCTCAAGGGTGAAGCAGCAGGAGCGTCTGTGAAGGCAGAACAGTGGGGCAACTTTCTCATCACCATTTTCGCTGAATTACCTTTGCGCGGGCTACAAAGCGTTCTTCAAGCATATCGACCGTCCCATGCGGATCATGGCCGAGTTGTTGCACCGCGACCGCGCTCCGGCAGAGGTGATGATGATCCTGGCTGCCGAGGAAGCGCAGTTACAAAAAGCGGTTGCCAAAGCGGGACGCAATGATCCATGCCCATGTGGTAGCGGGCGGAAATTCAAGCATTGCCACGGGAGATACTGAGACTCCCT
>CAVYFB010000012.1:0-69324 GCA_963767625.1 uncultured Chloroflexia bacterium | reverse complement strand
CCACTGCTGCGTCTGCTCATCAAAGGCGCGAATAGTTATCCCGCGCCTCTCCTTCACCAGGCAACGTCCCCTTGAATGATCGATGATGGCTTTCCCATCGAGATATTTTGCGCATGTGAGGGTTGCAGCGAACTCTTGCCAAATGCCCTCTCTCTCGCGATACAACGCATTTGTCCGCCGCCTGTTGCGAATAGTCCAGGACCCAAGAAGAAAATCGAAATCGTGAATGCCAGACTGGCTGTTCCCGTGATCCATGCAAATCCTCCTTATTTGCCGGAGTGCCACTCAGCGCCCCCGCCTTTGATATATTTTACCGCCAGAAAAAGATCTTCTATGTCCAGTATACCACCTTATGCGGACAGATCAGTCCTGATTGCACCAATTCTGACAACACCACCCGATACATCGTCTAGAAACTCTGGAACTACTACAACATCCTGCGCGACGACGGCATATCCTACGGCGACTACGTCGAGCAGCTTACCTACCTGCTCTTCCTCAAAATGGCCCACGAACGCACGCAGCCACCCTACAATCAACCTTCGCGTATCCGTAACGAATATGACTGGGACAGCCTCTTACGCCGCGATGGGGTCGAACTGGAAGCCCACTATCGCCACGCCCTGGAAGAACTGGGCAAGCAGGAAGGGATGCTCGGCATCATCTTCCGCAAAGCCCAAACGGAATACAGGATCTGGCCAAGCTGCGCCGTCTCTCAGTCATCAACCAGTTAGAGACAACAGTCGAAGCAAACCTCAAGCGTGCCGAACGCCTCCGCCAGAGCATTCTGAAAGAAGCGTTTGCCGGTCGGCTTGTCCCTCAAGACCCGAGTGATGAGCCTGCAAGTGTGCTTCTGGAACGGATACGCGGAGAACGCGAGAAGCGGAAACAGGGAGTGCTCGGCAAGGGGCGCGTCGTGATTGGTGAAGTCGCGAAGCCTGAGAAGATCGATGTGATGGAGATGAAGCAGGTGGAGCTGTGGGAGAGTGTTGGGGAATGATATGAAGGATTAGGCAAACTGTTTGCCAGTCATTTTAGACGGTTGATCATGGCAAGGGCTAGCATGTCAGGAGTGACGTGTGTGGGAACACGACTGAATGCTACTTCTCTGAACTGAAGCGGTCTATTGATGGTCACGATCATCGCATCTCTGAAGGACATGTGGACAAGTACCTTGCAGAGTTTAATTACCGCTACAACACCCGCAAGCTCCCTCCGATATGGTATAGTAGTTTTATAGGGCGCTATCTGCGCAATTCCTTCCAATCTGAAAGGGGGCAACTCATGGGAACCTTAGATCAATCAAACGTAGTTGGTATCTTTAGAGATCGTTCCAGGGCAGATCATGCCATAGACGAACTCAAACAGGCCGGATTTAGAGAAGACCAGGTAAAGCTAACCTTATACAGCCCCCAAGCTGCGGAAGAGTTCCACAGTCATGCAGATAGCCGTATTATTGTAACAATCCAGGCCAGAGGTAGAGAGCAGGACGCCATCGGCATTCTGTTTACCAATGGAGCAAACAACGCTGATCTTCCTGCTGGCACAGTGCTCCAGGACGATTCCATCATTAGCTCTCAGGCGGAAACCACCGATCTCACCCCTGAACAAACAGGTGACGGCGGCTTTACCGAACATAGCTTCTTTGCCAAGGTGCATGAACCAGGCCATCCAGATGAGATCGAAATTATTGACAACCTTAACTACCCGCATGGATAAAATTAGACCGCTTTCAGCACAGCTATCTCGCGCCTGATAGCAAACTTCAGCAGTAGCAAAAGGAGCAAGACTGTCAATAATCGCCGAGGGGGCCGAGCGCATTTCCCGTACGCCTCTTAACCTGGATGATCGCGATGCATGCTCCTTGGAGGAAAATGTATGACCCACTTTTCCCATTTTGAACAGCTAGACCGGCGAGGCAGGGAACCCAGACAAGAGTTTGAGCGCGTATCGGGAACAAGATCGTTCCCCGCTTCCCACAGCGGCTCAATTGACGAGGATCTTCTCGGCTTTTATTGGCTCACTGGTCATGGTTCTGGCTTTCGCCATATTTCAGGCTCAAATGCCCAGGCAGTAGTAGCGACGCCTCCGCTCCTTATGCTCGCGCTGCAGGTCATCTTCGCTGGTACCATGCTCGCAGCGGGTGCTGTCTTGTTTGCTGGCATCCCACTCGCCGTCGTGGCCTGGCGCTCGACGCCGCGCATCCGCTTTCTCTTCGCCGTCCCGTTTCTCGCATGTGCGCTGCCGCTGCTCGTCTCCCTACTCATCCCGTTCCTGCATATCGGTAGGTTCCTGGGTCCCATATTTTTCTTGTTTGCTGGCATCCCACTCGCCGTCGTGGCCTGGCGCTCGACGCCGCGCATCCGCTTTCTCTTCGCCGTCCCATTTCTCGCATGTGCGCTGCCGCTGCTCGTCTCCCTACTCATCCCGTTCCTGCATATCGGTAGGTTCCTGGGTCCCATATTTTTCATAGTTGGGCTTTTCTATGGCATTCCCATCATTAGTACCATAGCGATCAATCGTGCCATTCGGCAAGCAGCTCTCCCCGACAAATGGCTCCGCTTTGCTCGGCTCCCCAGTCGCCTGGTCGTGTTCGCGCTCATCATGATGTTCCTTGGATTGCTCTCCTGGGGTATCTACATTGCTGTTTTCGCACCGACGTTGTTTTTCTCACTCAGCGCCCCTTTGAATCTTCCACCACATGGCCACTCATGTGCATTGGCATGCTCATTTCTGTCATCATTGCTGCACGGGCCACATCCTCTCAGCCACGCCCGCATCACGACCATTCAGACAGCTTTGCCCCTGAGCGTGAACAGGCGCAATCTGCTGCTGACCCTATGACCAATTTCTTCCATTTTGAACCACTGAACCGGCGAAGCAAGGAGCCCGGACAAGGGTTTGAGCACGTATCGGAGAGCAGAAGTCGTTCTCCGTTTCCCACAGCGGCTCAGTTGAGGAAGATCTTCTCTGCTTTTAGTGGCTTACTGGTCACAGGCCTCTCTTTCACTTTGCTGTTATTCGCCTGTGCGCTACCGCTGCTCGCCTTGATCCTCATCGGGTTCGCAACCAATGTATTGCCTCCGTCACTCCCCAACGTCATTGGCGACGCGCTCTCGTATGGCCTTCCCATCATAGGGAGCATAGCGAACGTCATTTTCTTCTACGGCATTCCCATCATCAGCATCATTGCCATCAATCGTGTCATTCGGCAAATAGCTCTCCCCGACAAATTGCTCCGCTTTGCTCGATTCCTCAGTCCCCTCGTCGTGTTCGTGCTCACCGTGATGTTCCTTGGGCTGCTCGCCTGGGGTGTCTACACAGTTGTTTTTGCACCTGAGTTGTTTTTCTCATTTCTCACAGAATCCTCCATATCCTTCCTGGCTGATCACGCTCTTTGGCATGCTCATTTGCGTGATTGTTGCCGCGCAGGCAACCTCTTCTCAGTCGCGCCAGTATGACGACTCTCTACACGACTTTGCCTCTAATCGCGAGCAGGCGCAACCTCCTGCTGACCCAAGCGGAGAGTGAGGCGACCACCTGGCAGAAAAGGCGGAGCATGATGCGCTTTGTCACTGCCGGAGTTGGCTAGCAGAGCAGGTGACTACTCAGGTGCCCCCAGATACCATCGCGAATGTTGTGGTGCGCCGTGTAACGCGGCCTGATATCCCCGACGCAGTCGGGAAGAATTTGGAAGGAAATTCTTGGATCATCGTACCTACCTGGAGTGGAAACACAAAGGGGACAAGAGCATGTACGAAAAGCATCAGTGCTGCGAAGGTGTGTAGGAGCAGGTGATGCAAGATCCGCACGCTAGACTCTTCGTCCATGAGACTTTACATATTTGGGCAGTTGCGATTTTATCCACTTTTAGGCAATGCCTCTGTAGCATATCGTGGCACCACCTCACGCTCACAAGCCAATCAAGAACAAACAGGCAGTGTTTTGCTCTGTAGCACTTTATGGTTCTTCCGCAGGCTCGCTGATGCGAGAGGAGATGAAGCTGTACATCATAGAGAACACGTTAGCGACCCATCTCGAAGACGAGACTTCTCAAACAAAAATCAGAGCCTGACATCCTTGTAACTTTGCTCTGATCCGGTTTCGCAGAACGTCACCACGTCCTTGTTCAGAACAAGCGTCTGGCAGACTCCAACACCAACCCATTTCGATCAATAGGGAGTTCAGCCATAAATGAGCTAACTCCATGCTCAAGGCTCTCGCTTTGAGAGCCTTCGCGCCTATGGGTAACTTCTCACGCAAGCGGAGCGCTGTTGAGTGACCTCTCTTGTGGGCAAATCCTAGGCGAGTGTTAGGATGGGCCAAGAGTGATGAAGACTGATGAGAGGCCACGAAGCAGGCATTGACCACGCGTTAGGACACGATTCTCATGCGACTCGTGCCATGGTGCTTTTTCTCTTTTTGGGGAGGAACGAAGCACACGTTGCCGTAAGAGACGTAGCTTAGCTCTCCCATACATGCTTCTTTTTATGAGTTTCAGCCGGTTTACATGCCCTTCGAGAGGTCCATTGCTCCACGGAAGAGTTAATCCTGCAAGGACAGCCACCTTGTCTTGTTGGATACCTTTGGCAAACGACTTGAACTCTGGCAACGTACTCGCTTCCACCGAACTGAGCCAGGTCTCCAACTGCTGTCCTGTATGCTCTGGGATCATCTGCATGAAAGCCTGGACTAAGCGGTAAGCGGCCTCTGCGCTTGAGCTGGCCTGTCTCATGAGTGCCAGTTCTTTTTGCTGTGTCTCATCCAGCTCATCTGGTTGACGCACAAACAGAAAGGCGCGCACGCCGTGCTGAGAAGTTTTCCAGCGGTGCAGGTGACAATGGGACGCTCTTGGGCTCTTGCGATTTCAATGGGCTCGACTTAGATGAGTTTGACCGAGGTGCCCGCAAGGTAGCCAGATAAGTGTACATGGCTTTAGATGAACCCTTGTATCCTTGGGCTTTCAGTTCTCTGTAGAGCTGTGAGCCATTGCGATGCCCTTCTTGCCACCATTGGAAAACATAACCCTCATAGGGATCGATAAGACTGGGTCGCCTTCGCCGCCGTCTGGCTTCGGGAAAGGATCCGTGAGCTAGCCATCGGTGAACCGTTCGTTCTCCTATCCCAACGCGAGAAGCAATGTCAGCCGCTTTGACTCCTTGTTGATGGAGTTCAACCACTTGCTCGTATCGGTCCAGCTTTTGCGCTCGCCGCCCGACTTGCGCGAATTTGACGCTGGGAGAGCGAGCGGGACGCCTTTCTTCTTCCAGCACGGGTTCCGTCTCTGCTGGCTCTTGCGTCTTCCGTGGCTTGTGTTTGCGAACCACGTCGTATTTCGGCCCGGCAGCGGGCTAACAGCGTTTGCACACTCTCCGATAAATTCTTTACGATATGCCACAAGTCGGCAACTTGAAGCGCCTGGGGAGCACCTTTGGAAATGGCCGCTGCGTATTCAGATGAGCGATCTCGGCTCACTATTTCCACACTGGGACGTTCCTCAAACCACGCCGAGACGGTTTGGACCGAACGATCAGCTAAGACATCAATGGGTCTATTACTTTCAAGGTCGCAAATCAACGTTCCATAGCGCAGTCCGCGTTTCCAACTCCAATCATCAATCCCAACGACGCGTGGAGATGAGATTGTTGGCAGTTTGGCTTGTTTGACCAGCCGCAAGATGGTATCAGGGCTCGCCTTTGTAGCTCAGCTTCTTGCCCAAGCGTGCACCCGCCTCTCCACCTTGCTCAAAGCCCATCTCTCGCAGAGCCTCTTGCAAGCGCAACGTAAACTTTGCACGAGGGAGAGTCAAAGAAGGAAAGCGTTCCGCAAAGATTTTACGCGTGCAGGTGCTCTCTTCGCAGAAGAAACGACGGACCTGCATCACCAGATGAACGAGACGGCCACTGGCTGGAAGATCACGTAAGGTCCGCTGATAATGGCTGTGTACACGTTTGGAAAGGCTCCCACAACAAGGACAGGAAGCCGTTGGGGAAGTGGCACGGGCAGTAATCACCACCTCGTTGGTGACATAGACCTGTTCAATCATCAGGTCGGAAAGATCGGGAAGAATAGTCATAGGCTCAAATCGGATCAAGAAGGGGTTCATTGGAAATTTTGTTCTGTTCTTTAGTATACCACACTTGTCATCAGCGAGCCTGCGGAAGAACCACAATATGCTACAAATTTCAGCAGTCCCCGTGACGGAAAAATAAGCGCCCCTTTTCCTTTCCCAGAATGGTGATTGCTTAAGTGACCAGGTGACTGCATCCCTCTTGACAGGCATTGGGAGTGGATATACAGTGTGAATACGTCATATATCTTGAAAAGAGGAAAGAATATGGTCAATTCATCTATCAAAAACACTGTGACCCCGATATGCATCAATGTATGGAATGGAACTTCTAGCTGTCGAGCGGGGCTTGTTCCCGGTCAAACATCCCATAGTCCCTGAAGACATGAGCAATCCTGATTCGATAGTCCTTGAGTATGTCGGCTCGTCCCTTTACTTCTGCCCCACGATGCGGCTCATTTTGCCTCAATGCAAGAAGGACCTGTTCGTCGCGCCAGAAGGAGAGCGAGAGGATCTTGCCCGGTTGGGACAGACTCTCAAAGCGCTCGACCGAGAGAAATCCGTCTATTTCTTCGATTGAAGGTCGAATACGCGTTGAAATGTCGAGGAATTCTTGCTCCTGACCATCCTTCAGGAAATTTTCAGCGATAACAGCGATCATGGCTCCGGTTTCCTTTCTTGCTATGCTGTGTGCCTCTCACGAGGATTTGTCTGAACATATCGCCAGTATACGGGGTCGAAGTCCATCCCATCAGATATACTGATGGCTATGGAACTCAGTGAAATTGAAGCGTTTATAACCATCAGTCGTGTCTTCTCCCTCTCTTCGCTCTTTGCGCCTGTTTATCCGCTGGCCTCTTTGAGAGAAATACCTCCGCCTCTCAGAAACGTAGCCCGAACGCCTGCTCCATTCCCGTTTTTCCATCCGTGGTCAGGCGAACGGCGCGACTGGAGGGGTGGTGTTCGAGCCACTGTAGCTCGAAAAGACGACCAGCCAGCGCGGCACCAAAGGCTCCAGCGACATGGTGCTTGCGCTCGCTCCAGTCGATGTGCCAGGGGACAAAAAGCAGTCCCCGTTTTTTAAGTGGTCCACTGGCGATACCGAAGGTGTGTAGCCAGGTGATCCCCTCATCTTCCACCACATAGCCCGCATCCGCAACATGCAGGATCTGTCTCTCGACCAATGCTTCGGTCAGCAGAACACCCAGCGTTCCAGCCAGGTGGTTGTAGCACATCCTGGCCCGATGCAGAGCTTTCGCGTGCTCCGACGCGCTCAGCGTGCGAGTCTTCACCTGAGGAGCGAGGCGGGCTAGACCTTCCATAATTTCTACAATGGTGGGATCAGCCAGATGGTAGAAGCGATTACGCCCCTGCTTTACTACGGCCAAAAGCTCGCTATCGACAAGGCGACCCAGGTGTTCACTGGCCGTCGAGGGGGCGACCCGCGCGCTTTTCGCCAGTTCGCTCGCAGTAAAAGCGCGCCCATCACTCAGGACAAGCATCATCGCCGCGCGCGTTGGGTCGGCCAGTAGGGCAGCGATCGAAGCAATATCAGCGTCTCCAGGCATCGTCTGTCCTCCTTTTCCAGAATCAGGGAATACTCTCACAGTATACCCAACACATGCTTCGGCTATCACCGAACTATTCTCATGCTACACTTAGTTGCAGGCGCTCGATGGAGGGTCAAGAGAAAGAATGGAGAAAGCAAGACGATGACGAGCAAGATTGAACGGACCTGTTGCGCATAGGGCAGAAATGACTCCCCCGCTACAGTCAACCGAATGCTACCTGCAAGGCGTTCAAACACAGGAGCGAGCGCCCAACTCGCGTTCCAGCAGTTCGATGCGTCGGCTGATCGCCGGTTGTGAGAGATGCAAGAGAAGAGCCGCTCGTGTGAAGCCCCCACTTCGGCTGATCGTCACAAATCCCTCAATTTCGCTCAATTCCATGCTTCTTCTCCTTCATCTCTTCTCTGGTCATCAGTATACCTGATGTCGAAGATAAACGCTATCTATTGGACAAATGACGAGCGTACCGTGAAGGAGAAAAGACGAACATGCCATTTCCATCAGATCCGATTGCAGCTGTGATTCATCCTGATCCCTATCCCTACTATGCGGATTTAGTCGCAAGCAAGCCCATCTATCGTGACGAAACGCTCGGATTGTGGGTTGCCTCAAGTGCAGCTATGGTGAAGACTGTTCTGACGAGCGCTATCTGCCGGGTGCGACCGCTGACAGAACCCATTCCCAAGGCGCTGCTTGGCTCGCCTGCGGCCTCTATCTTTGGGCATCTCGTTCGCTGGAACGATGGCGAACAGCATGGTCCTTGCAAGCAAGCCGTGCAAGCCTGCATGCAGTCAATCGAAGAGCGCTCCACCGCCGAGCTAGGCCGCAAGTGGGCACGCTTTCTCCTGGGCGAGAGCCAGCCGCAGACTGCTTCTCGTCTTCAGGACTTTGCCTTTCACCTGCCGGTGTATGTGATCGCAAGCCTGCTCGGTGTTCCTCAAGAGGAGCTGCACCACACCGCGTTGTGGGTGAGCGATTATGTGCGTGGTCTCGCGCCAGCGAGTACTCCTTCTCAGGTCGAACAAGGAAAGGGTGCGAGCCGCCACTTGCTCGATCTCTTCCGCGCTCTCTTGAGCAGACATCACGCAGGACTGGACAATAGCCTCCTTGCGGGTCTCGCATTGGAGGCAAAGCGAGTCGGATGTGAAGAGACAGAGAGTATTGTCGCCAATGGAATCGGCTTCTTATCTCAAGCCTATGAGGCGACGGCTGGTTTGATTGGCAATACCGTCGTCGCGCTCGCTTCCCATCGCAGCGTGCGTGAACAGGTGGCAGCCGATCCCCATCTTCTTCGCCTGGTCATCGATGAGGTTCTTCGCTACGATCCACCGGCGCAGAACACACGCCGCTACCTTGCTCAGAATGGACGTGTTGCCGGTCAAGCCATGCAAGAGGGTGACGTTATGCTTGTCGTTCTGGCAGCCGCAAATCGTGATCCAGCGCTCAATCCGAACCCTGAGCAATTCGATCTGTTTAGGAGGGACCGACACCTGTTTACCTTCGGTGCAGGTCCTCACTCCTGTCCAGGCGAAACGCTTGCTGCTATGATCGCACAGGCTGGTGTTGAGCAATTGATGGCATCTGGAGCTGATCTCGAACAACTCGCCACCACCGTCGTCTATCGCCCTTCTGTGGCCGTGCGCATTGCTCTTCTGTCGTAAAGGGATCTCACCATCAGATAAGCACACATTGGACAAAAAGAGAGAAAAGCGGGCAAGAAATGACCATGAGAACGTCACAAAACAAAGCGAGGGAGCTTCAAGCCCTGCATCTCGGCCCGTCTCCTCTCCTGCTGCCAAACGCCTGGGACGTGAGCAGTGCTCGTATCTTTGAAAACGCTGGCTTTCGCGCAGTAGGGACAACGAGCGCCGGAATTGCGGCCACATTGGGCATGCCTGACGGAGAGCGGGTATCCCGTGAGGAGATGCTCGCTGTGGTGGCGCAGATAGTACGGGCGTTGTCGCTCCCTGTGAGTGCAGACATCGAGGCAGGAGCGGATGTCAAGTTTTCCGCGCTTTTCCCCCGTTTTTCCGTAGATTATGCCTGTGCTTCCGCGCTGCGTAGCGTCGTAATTGGCTATCATGTTCTTACACCCTAAATTCTGTTGTTTTATGCTCAAGGAGGATACGATGCTCAAGAGACCCCGACTCCAATCTCTTATGACGGCCTTTTCCTTCTTTGCCGGGCTGATCCTGTTGCTGGGGGCCTGTGGCGCACCCAGTTCAGGAACCGCCCCGTCAAGTGGTGGCACCCCTGTCAAGGGCGGCACCTGGATCGACGACCTGTATGAAGAGCCTGACTCGCTCATTCCCAATGCCTCGACAGAAACGTTCTCGAACATGGTTGACCAGGCCTTGTACGCTCCACTCTTCGTTGGCGATGCGACCGGTCACATCAACCCTGGCATCGTGACCGTGCTTCCCACTCTTGCCAACGGCGGTGTCAGTGCTGATTTCAAAACGTGGACGTTCCACCTGCGTCCGGGCCTCAAGTGGTCGGATGGCCAGCCCCTGGACGCCAGAGATGTCGACTTCAGCCTGGAAGCTGTGGACCAATCCCAAGTTCCCGGCAGCCACTACGATTGGCTTTAACCTGATCACCTCGACGGACGTCTCATCGGACAACCTGACGATCACCTTCCATCTCAAGCAAAGCTTTTCACCGTTCCTGTCCATCTGGACCGATGGCATCAACGCGCCGTTGCCGGCGCACCATTTCATGGGGGTTGCTCCTGACAAGATCATCACCTCGCCGGACAACCTGAACCCATCGGTCACCAGCGGCCCCTTCATGATGAAGGAGAGCAAGCCAGGGGATCACTATACGATGGTGCGCAACCCCGACTACTACCTGGCCTCCCAAGGGCTGCCGTACCTGGATAGTGTGGTTTTCCGCATCGTGACCGATCAGGACACCATCCTCAAGGACCTGCAGGCGGGCACCATCGACTCCTCCTGGTTCCTGGATGTGACCAAGACGATTGCCTACCAGCGTTTGACCAACTACAAGCTGACCTCCAACCCCCATGCGTCGAATTTCGAGGCCATGTACTTCGACTTCCACAACAAGATCCTGGGCATGCACCCGGAGGTGCGCCAGGCGATGGCGATGGCGGTTGACCACCAGGCCTTGATCGATACAGCCCGCCGGGGCGAGGCGGTACCGCTGTGTACCGACCATGGCCAATCCTATGTTCCCGGTTATGAGCCCAATGCTCCCTGTCCCAAGTTTGATCCCGCGGCTGCTAATGCTTTGCTGGATCAGAACGGCTGGGCAATGGGATCAGATGGCGTTCGTACCAAGGCTGGTATGCGGCTGGAGTTCGAGTACTCGACGACGGCCAATAACCTGTGGCGCGCCGACGACGAGTTGATCTTGCAGTCGGACTTCAAGGCCATTGGTGTCAAGATCGACATCCAGAACTACCCGGCCAGCACGTTCTTTGGTCCTTTCCTGGCTGGTGGCAACGCGTCCCCACCGACGGGGGCAGTAGCGGGCAGGGATGACCTCTTCGAGTTTGAGAACCAGTGGACCTACGACGCCGATGACGCATCGTTGTTTGCCTGTAACGAGTTCCCGCCGAATGGAGAGAATTTTAACTTCTACTGCAACCCAGCGTTGGACAAACTCCTCATGCAAGAGCAAGCCACGGCTGATCCAAACATGCGTCAGCAGGTCTTCAATCAGATCCACCAGATCTATCTGACAGCCTTCCCGTTCATCACGCTCTATAGTCCGGTGGACATTGCGATGCACAAGATTGGCGTGAATAACTACAACCCTGGCCCGGAAGGTGCGTCGGAGACCGTCAACATCTGGCAGTGGTGGTGTGATGGCGGTCACTGCTAACCTCGCATGTGCAGTATGATGGCCTGGAGGGGTCCTGGGCATGGTACTGCTGCCTCCGGCCCTGGTTGGATGATATCTAACCAGGGCCTTGCTTCCACGAGCGATCTGCTCATGCGGTCGGGAGGTGGGGCAGGGGCCGTTGCGAAATGTAGCGAGCTCTCCGGGGGAGAGATCAAGCACGGGGTGGAAGGGTGGAGCGGTGCGGCCCTTATGGGTGCCAGGCCCCACTACCCACGAATTGCGCAACGAGGTTGTAGGAGGTAGCGTGTAAGACTGTCTGTCATATGAGACTTTACGTATTTGGGCAGTCCCCGTGGCGGAAAAAAGAGAGGCAAATGGCAGAGGAGATCGTATATACTGAGGAAGAGAAGATTTGGCGAGTGTTCGCCTCCAATTGGAAGACGGCATCTTCAATAGCGAGGCCGTCTTTCGTATAGTCATTAACGGGAAGAGCGACTGAGATGGGTTTGTGTTGCGGCAGGCCTTCCTCGAGATTCCTCCGCGGGTCGAGTATTCCCTGACGGAGAAGGGGCTGTCACATCGTTGTCCAGCCAATTACGTCTTGATTTCCCGCATCTTCGACTGGCTGTAGTATACCGCCAGCGAGTGAACCAAAGACGAGTACCTCAATGGGTCCCTGCTCTTGCTGGAAGCTATACAGGGTGCCATCGCGTGAAACATTAGACCAGGGGGTCATCGTATGTGCGAACCAGTCGTCACCTATTAACTTGTTGTCGGAGGTTAGTCGGGTCAAGTTGGTACCGTCTATATTCATTTTCCAAAGGCCATTCAGAGTAGTATCGGTATCATTTTGTACTAGCAGCAGCAGTGTGGTGCTAGAAATCACCCGCATCTCAAAGATAGCCAGGTCGCGACTTTTGTAAATGACATGAGCTGGATTGCCCATTGCTGGCTGTATCGTGATTGTGCTAGGAGTGGTTGGATGGCCTTTCTGGTTGAGTGAGCAGTGGCTTAGCAACAATTGAGTTCCATCCAGGCTCTTATCAAAGTCTCCGCATGGTGGTACCGTAACTGTAGTTATACGCTGTAGATCGGTCAGCTTCTGTGGAGCAGCTTTGCTGGTATCCAGCAGGTAGATGTTCTCTGCTCCAGGGTTTGCGCCGTCCTCATCTGTCAGGTAGACCTTTGTGTTGTCAAGCCACATGACCAGGCCTGGACTCAAAGACACTTGTACTCCCAGTTCTTGCTGTATCATCCCATTCATAATGTCCAGCAGATAGGTGCCCGAGAAACTCGGTCCTGAGTTCGTTGAGGTCATGAGGCTGAAAATCACCGACTTTTGATCAGGCGACCAAAGGAGATCGGACACAGATTGTGATGCTGTTGAGCAGTAGAGCGTCTGCAAATCTTGACCGTCCACTCGTACTAATTGAATCTTTGTCGCGTTTGATGTTTGAGCCGCGAAAAGAATCCATTGCCCGTCTGTTGAGATTTGAGCATTCGAGAGATTCGAGAGAGTTGTGTCGTTCCATTTGATGATATCTGTCTTGCTGCCACTTGTGATGTCATAACGTCGGATAGCTGTATAATCACCTTGTTCTCCTGTGTTTTGCCTGTAGACATAGCTAAGAACCTGGTGATTGCCGAGTGTCAGCGGGGGCATCACCGCTGCACGGGCTGTGCCTACGCCTGGGCAATCGGTCGAAGTCGGCTGCGCAACCGGTGACGTAGTGCCTGGCTGAGATGATGGTTGTGTGGGAGGTATCGGGACGATACCTGTGGTAGAGGTAGAACCACCACAGGCGGCAAGCAGGACGATCAAACACAAACCGAACCATGCCAACCGGAAGCGATAAAGGTGGGTTGTTTTCATACTTTTTATCCTTTCGTACTAAGAACTATTAGGAGTGTTCTTTTATTGTACTAGCGTGATGTCATCACCATTCTTACAGCGTTGGTTGGATATTTTGGTTAAAGTGTAACAGATTCGTTGGATCATAGTGGTTCTTGAGCGCTACCAACCGTGCATAGGTCGCTGGCGGGTAGGCATCTACGACCCGCTCCCCTTCGGCAAGTTTGCCTGTGTAGCACGCCGCGATGGCGACGACTGGCTTCCCCTGCTTAGTCAGTGGGATGAAGGGGGCGGGCGGTGCAATCGTGAGCAGCGCCATGGTCGTGAGTTCGTCAGCAACTGTTTCTCTGTTTGCTGCTGTCTTTTGTCATCGCTTGCTCAGACTGGGGTAGCCACGTTGGCACCTTCCAGCATGATCGAGCAGACTGCTTCGTAGGCTGCCACCCAAGCATCCTGGTACTCTGGAGTCCAACGGTCTCCCAGAAAGTCGGCGAAGGTTTCTAGAAGGACAGCTCCGACGATGGGATAGTGCTCTGGCAGGACACCATAGTGGACATGCCGCTCGCCCAGGCCTCTGAGGGCCCTCGTCAACACCTCTGGCTTCCTGAGGTTCTGGATCACCAGGACCAGCGCTCCCAAAAGTTTCTTGCGCTGCTCCTTCATGTCAGTCGAGGCAAAGAACGCTCTCGTTTGGGGAAAGCGCGTGAAGAGCCGTTCATAGAAGGCTGTTACAAAAGCTTCTCCGTGCGGGGCAATTGCCTGAAAACTGGTCTCTAGTAATTCGATCTGTAATGTCATTGCTTACCTGCTTTCATTCAGTGTCATTGTCTCGTAGCTATCCATGGCTCACAGAGCCAGGGAAGCATTCTTTTTGTTTTTTACCGCTCTAGCGAGAAGTATTCACTGCTTAGAGTCTAGCTGATGGAAGGCGGTGGCACATCTGTAGAACTACACATTCTCACTACCCATTTACAAAGGGGTGAGAGCGGCTCGCGTGAGATCGTCTGCTGAGAAGAGTGGGTAGAATTACCCAGGTGGAAGAAGCGGTGTGCCCATCAGTGAGCAGCACCCTTAGAGCAAGTGGTGCTCATGGGCATAGCGGGTGGCGGCGGCGCGCGAGGAGACGTTGAGCTTGCTATAGAGGGAGGTAGTATGGTGATTGACGGTGCGAGGACTGATCACCAGGTGCTCGGCAATCTGCGCGTCGGTCCAACCTTGAGCTATCAAACGCAGCACCTCGATCTCGCGAGCCGTCAGGCCAGCAGGAAAAGTGACGGGCTTCTTCGCTGGAGCAGCAGGTGATGGTGATGGGGGGATCTGTGCAGGTACCTGTGTGGTGGGCTGCGTGGCCAGGACCTGTTCGGGCGTCAGGCTGCGTCCCTCGGCCCAGGCCTTGCGAAAGGCTTGCTCCCCGAGCGTTGCGCGTGCCCGCGCTATGGCTTGCTCATAGCTGGCCCGGTAGGCTGGGTAGATGGGCGCACCAATGGCTTCGCGCAGCGCTTCTGCTGCCCCCCAGAGTCGTGCCGCGAGACTCGGCGCTCCTTGCCCGACTTCCAGGGCTGCCAGGCCCTCCAGGCTTGCCGCAAGGTTCTCTTTACAGACATTGCTCTCGAAGAGTAGGGTCAGACTCTCCTGGTACTGGCGACGGGCTGAAGCTGCATCGCCCTGCAAGGCCAAAAGTCGACCGAGCGCTATATGGATGTCCTCCGCCTCTGTCCCAAACTGCTTGTCGATCGACAGACTCTCTTCGAGCAAGGCACGCGCAGTCTCCAGCTCGCCGCGCTCCATATGGATGAGTCCCAGCAGACTGAGCGGAGCGGCACTGTAGAGGGTGTTGCCCTGTTCCCGAAAGTGAGCCAGGCTCTGTTCGGCCAGTTGCTGGGCGAGCGGCTGGTCTTGCTGCGATACAAAAAGCAGATATGCCAGCAGGAAGTGCACCCAGCCAAGGCGCTGCTGATCGCCCAGCTCCTGATAGAGCAGGAGACTCTCAGAGAGCAGTCTATGGGCTTGTTCGAACTGACCCTGTTCCATAGCGATGCGCGCCCGTTCGGTAGAGCACTGGCCTTGCCTCCAGCGGTCGCCCAGCTCCTGGAAGCGGGCCGCGGCCTCCTCCAGCCGCGCATGGGCCAGCACAAACTGACTCCTGACGCGGGCGATAATGCCCAGTCGATGTAGGCTGCGGGCTTTGCCTATGGGATCACCCAGCTCCTGGTAGAGCGCGAGGCTCTCCTCGGCCAGGTGCTCGAGGGGCATGTTGAGCGCATAGCCGAACGCCAGGTTAGCTGCCGCATCCAGTGCCCTGGCCCGCAGCGCGGCTCCCACTCCAGCACGCTCTGCCAGCGCCTGCATCAAGAAGCTCAGCCCTTCTCGCCCATACCCACGGTCATACCAGAACGTGGACAGGGCGACACACAGGCGCAACGCTTGCTCGGTCTGCGTCTCTCCCGCCCGTAGGCCTGCCTGCTCCAGGAAAAAATGAAGCGCTGCTCGCAGGTTCTCCTGGTCGCGTTCCAGGTGTGAAACCCAGCGAGCCTGCTCGGGCCCGCGCAACTGGGGTTCGGCCTCTTCGGCGAGCGCCAGGTAGTAGGCCGCGTGCGCGGCTTGGGTCGCTTCCAGTTCCCCCGAGTCGGTCAGGCATTCCAGCCCGTATTCCCGGATGGTCTCCAACTGCAGCAGACGTGGCTCGCCGTCGGGCTGCTCCACCTGGCGTAAGAGGTTGTTCTCCAGAAGCACGCTCACCTCGTCCAGGGCGGTGCTCGCTACATGACCTGTTGCCTGGGCAATGGCCTCGACGGCCTGGAGCGCGCAGCCACCAGCGAAGACGGAGAGGGAGCGGAAGAGTTGCTGCTCGGAAGGGGCTAAGAGCTGGTAGCTCCACGCGATGGTGGAGCGCAAGGTCTGCTGACGTGCAGGCAGGTTGCGCGCGCCACCGGTCAGCACGTCGAGGCGATGCGTGAGGCGAGCCAGCAAGGCCTGCGGCGAAAGCAGACGGATGCGTGCGGCAGCCAGTTCGAGGGCCAGGGGAAGCCCATCCAGACGAACGCAGATTTCGGCGATGATGCAAGCATTCGCTTCGGTCAGCTGGAAATCGGCTTTGATGGCCTGTGCACGCTGCACAAAGAGGGTGAGAGCTGCATAGTGCGATAGAGCATCACCCGTCGGGAGGTGTTTCAGATCGGGTAGGGGCAGTGGGGAGATAGGAAATTCGTGTTCGCCGTACAGGCGCAACGCAGCACGACTGGTCACCAATATTTTCAGGTGTGGACAGGCGACTAGCAGGTCGGAAAGCCTCGGTGCGGCTATCAGCACCTGCTCGAAGTTATCAAGCAGTAGCAATAAAGACTTCTCTCGCAGGGCTACTTTCAGTTCTTCGAGCAGTGATCGAGTTCCTACTTCCCGCAAATCGAGTACATGGGCTATAGCTGAAAGAACGAAGTCTGGATCATTGATCGTAGCGAGAGGAACAAAGTAGACACCGTCTGCGAAGTCGGGCAGTAGGTCGCGTGCGACTGCGATACCCAACCGCGTTTTGCCGACGCCGCCTGGACCGGTGAAGGTGAGCAGACGCACCTCATGGCGACGGAGCAGGGCCGTGAGTTGGGTGAGTTCATGCTCGCGGCCAAGCAGAGGGGTCAGTGACAGTGGCAGGTGGGAAGGTGATATCTGACCATTGCCAGACGCCGCCCTGGATGGGAATGCAATGATGGGGTGCTGCATATGTCCTAAGACCTTAACAGAAATGCGATACAATAGACATTCAGAACATTAGCAAAATGACGTCCTACCAAATTGCCCAGGTTTTTCCGCTACTGTATCTTAGCAGAAATACAACACGGCTGGCAAGTCCTTCGCCAGGTAGGGGTGGGCGTCAGATTTTTGCGTCGAGCCAAGCCACCCCAACCTCCCAGGGCGCAGGCAAGCTGACGCCCCTACTAACCGCACGGGCGTGGTTAGTAGGGGCGTCAGCTTGCCTGCGCCCATTAGCACTTAAGGCCCACTCGACCCCTTCCCGCTCCAGAAGTTGGGCCGAGTTGGGATGTTTCTTGCGCTTGTTCATGTGACAGCCCGAGCGCATACGTCGCCCGATCAGCCGCAGGGCGGCAGACAGTCGGCGTCGGTGGGCCAAAGCATCCAGAAGTGTCCAACTGGTATCGCGCACGACTTGAGCCAGTTTGACCAAACTGCGTTGGGGGTCCTGCCAGGCGAAAAGCACGATGAGCCAGTGCTGCAGCAATGCTCCGATCAACTTGGCATACAGTTCGCACAGCACGCGCCAGGGATTGGCCGTGCGCCACTCATCGACCTGGCCGTGCTGTTTCCAGAGTTTGTATAACAGTTCCATCTGCCAGCGTTCGCGCAGCAGCACCAAAGCTTCCTCAAAGCGCAGGTGCTTGCTGGGCACATCGGTAATCAGAATCGTCCAGTCCGCCAGCCGCAACGTCTGCTCCGAGATGGTCTGCTGACGGCGCTGGGCATCGCGCAGCAGGTCCTCCCGCCGCTGGTCGCCGACTTCCTTGGGCACGCGTAGCAGCAGTAAGCGCATGGGCAGGCGCTGTTTGGCTCCCACCAGCACATGCAATTCCTTCATCTGTCCTACTCGCGGAGGCAGAATCTGTTCCAAGCACAGTGACTGCCCGTTGGGCGTGAAGAGCGCCGTGCCGGCATGCAAGCGCGAGAGCCGAGTAGGCTCCCGCCCGATGGCGCTCGGCTAGCCGCTGCAGATCAAAGTAGCCCAGGTCCTGGACCAACAGACTGCCGGCCGGCACCGCTTCCTCGTTGAACGGACTGCGATGATCGGAGGTGCGTCCGTTGGTCAGCGTGGGTCCCCAGAGCTGCCCACGCTTGAGCGAAGAGCGCACATGCAACTTGACGGCAGCCGCGGTGTGATCTTGATTGCCTCCACAGCCCTGCCACAGCTCGGCCAGCTCATTGGGCAAGCTGATACCGCTGCTGTCCTCCAGGATCACCGCGCTAAAGCGCCGCAACAGCTTGATCGGCACATCGTGGGCCGCTTGGACGACCACGGTGCTCATCTGCTCCAACACCGCATGCAAAAACGCCGCACACTGCGGGGTGAAGCGCTTGTCGACAGCGGTGTCGCTCACGCTGACGTCACGTACTTCGGCCCTCGAGGCTAACATCTCCAGGCTGGCATCCGGGTGCTGCTGCCAGCCGAAGACCAGCGTTTGGACTAAGTCTGCTCCAGTGCACTTACGCACTCGTTGGATACAGCCTGTTTGCTTGGCTAAGTCGTTGGCTCCCTCTTCCAGAATCCGTTTCAACTGCTCGCCGACATATGCTACACTAGTCATGGCAATGGTCCTTTCTGGCATGATATAGCTTTTAGAATTTACTGCTATCATGTCAGATCGACCCCTGTTTTGTCATCTTTTTCCTTAAGTTGGTGCCAATGGGCGTCAGCTTGCCTGCGCCCTGCGGTGGGACTTGTTCGCGTAGATGCTTCGTGCAAAATTTTGACACTCACCCGCCAGGTAAGAGGCAGATCCAGAAGAGGCAACCACCCAGTAAAAAGAGAGGAACCAGGGAAGGAAGCGTTCTTCTCTGGTTCCTCTGCTTGAATGGGCTTCTAGAGCTTGCAGTTTGTCTGCTTATTGCAAGATGACTGGATTGGAGTGGACTCCATTGGGACCAATGGCGATTAGGGCCGTAGGAGCATACCCCAAGCCGTAGCCATAGCCCAAGCCGTAGCAATTGCCCCAACTTAAGCAATTGGGCCAACCTAAGCCATGATGATGATGACCCAAGCCGAAACCACCGCAGATGTTGACATCAAGCGTGAAGGAGCCAGAGGTAGTAAGGAAGACCGCAGGTTGAACGGAGAGCGATTGTCCGTGCTGCAAGGCCACCAGATGAACAAAGCCTGGTGCGAAGCCAAAGCCGTCCAGCTGTGTCTCCTCACAGTCCCCGCCAATCGGCGTGGTGGTGAGAGCGACGATATGGGGATGATGGGGAAAGGCCGTTGTTTGATTGCTAGCAGTGTGAGCTGAAGCTGTGCCGGTGGAAGCCAGCATCCCGACCAGCAGGAACAAAGTGGCAAGCGCGCTAAAAAGACTAATTTTCAGAGTAGTCAGACGTAACATGGTTTATTCTCACTTTCTTCTGTATGTGTTTCATACATAGTTGTTTTTCTTTTGGAGTCTGGACGAGCTTCTTGTCAAGTCGCTTCTGGTTTGGCTTCACTCAGTATCCACACAATGCAGTACGTGTAGCTTCTCCCTTTGTCTGGCAATAATGTCGTCCAAACTCCATATAATTGATTTCATTGTTCTCGTCCCCGCAGCCAGAAAGGTTTCTCAGTTTGCAACGTGCGTTTGAGTCGTTCTCAGCAGCGAGAAGTATTCAATGCTCATAGTTTACCTGGTGGAAGGCGGTGGCACATCTGTAGAACTACACATTCTCACTACCCATTTACAAAGGGGTGAGAATGGCTTGTGTGAGGTTGTCTGCATAGGGAGTGGGTACAATTACCCAGGGGAAGAAGTCGAGCCAAGCACGAGGAATTGTTGTACTGAACTGCGTGGACCGTGGACAAGTGACCGCATGAACGCACGCAACCACAAATCCGCTTATTGAGTGAAAAAGGCCATCAGTACTAGGTGAAAAGACTCCTCATAGACATCATCGCAAGAGAAGTATACAATTGGCTCAGATAAACCAAAGAACCAACAATAGGTGGAAATAATAATTAAGAAGGTAACTTCGTTGCAGCAAGGAGAAGGGCTATGCCAGAAGGTTCAGAACGGTTTTGCCCGACCTGCGGCACCATGGTTCACGCAGGTCAGCGTTTTTGCAACAATTGTGGCACAGATTTGTCTGTCTCAGGGCCAGCCAGGCAGTATGGAGGGCCACCACCACAGAATTTCCCTCCACCACTGGCCCAACCAGTTCCACCCTACGCACCACCTGCTCCTCAGCAACAACAGCAATGGCAAGTTCCACCTTATGCGCAAGGGCCGCAGCAAGTTCCGCTCTATGCGCAGCAGCAAACGTCAAACCCTATCGGCGAAGTGCTGGGTGCGCTGGGCTTGCTCTTCTTCCTGCGCCGCTTTCGACCGGGATACGTGCCACGCCGCCAGAGCAGCGGGTGCTGCGGCTGCTTGATTGCACTGGTGATCCTGCTGGTGATCTTCGGCATCCCTGGCTACGTTGCTTATAGGCATTATATCCCACAAATTCAACAACAGGTACAAAACTTACCGAACAACAATGGCAGTCAGCCAACAACTCAGCCATCTATTACGACGACACCGCTCAATGAAACCGTGACCTACGCTGGCGTCCAGATTGCCATCCTCAATGCGCAACAATCCTCCACGTTCATCGATGACAGCTTCGCTGGCAACAAGGGCATGCTGCGGCTGAATATCAAAGAGACCAACGCCAGGAGCAACGGTGACTTCGCGTACAGTGATGCCGCGCGCCTGATTTTACCGGACAAAAGCGAGGTCTCGCCCACCAACGAGCAAAACGCCGTCTCGGCGGCAGTAGGAACAACCCGCAACAACTGGCTCGATTTCGCCGTTCCCACCAACATCAGTGTCGGCCAAGTCACTTTACGCCTTGGCACTCCTCAGCAAGCGCAGATGGACATTCCATTGACTGCGCACGCCAATCTGAGTGATTTCCAGCCGAGGACTTCTCAACCCAACGCATCAACCCCATATGATGGATTAACCTGGACAGTTACTGCTGCGACGCTGGAATGGAGTAGCAACGGGCAGCAAGCGCCTTCGGGCATGCGCTACGTGGTGGTGACGTTGAAGGTCGATAATCCTTCGGCCAATGAGTTCAACGCCTACTATGGTGACTACATTCGCCTGAAAGCCGGTGATACAACCAGCGCACCGACGACGGATACGACTCTGCCGCTCAGCTTCTCCAGTGGCTCGTCGGGGGCCACAGGCACCGTGATCTTCCCGGTTCCAGCAGGAGTCTCTTCCTATACGCTGATTTTCCTGGAAAAGCCCCAGAATAGTCCACCGGTGAGCCAGGCTATGGTCAATTTCCAGGTATAGCAGGCGAGCTTGCCTCTCCAAATACACCCTGAGGTGAATTGTGAAATCCCAAAGCCTGCGAAGATCAAAGCTAACGCTTCTCGACCGGGAACTGGATCTCAGTAACGAACTTCGATTGGTCGCCACCGCGCTCATATTCAAGGTTTAGCTCGCGAGTGGGACCACTGATGTGATAGCCATTGGTTTCAATCCATTTGAGGATAGCGTTGTATGCCTGGTTCAATGTGCTGAAACTGCCGTGATGGATAACCGAGGCCATCGTCTCGACGGCAGGTAACTTGCCCACTTTCACCTGCTCACCATCGCCCAGTGCGCCTTCAAAGGGCATGCAGGCTTTCGACACTGATATCGCGTTCGCGGTACTCTGTCTAAGAGTATGGTACTCTATCCTGTAAGGGGAGAGTCAAGGGGTGGGGACTAGCGGATTGACCTTGTCCTCTTTTTCAATGATAATGAGAAGGGGTATATTTTTATGAGCATCAACACCCAATACATCGTCCAAAAACTCTGGAACTACTGCAACATTCTGCGCGACGATGGTATGTCCTATGGCGACTACGTCGAGCAGCTCACCTACCTGCTCTTCCTCAAAATGGCCCATGAACGCACGCAGCCACCCTACAACCAACCTTCGCGTATTCCCCACGAATATGACTGGGACAGCCTCTTACGCCGCGACGGAGACGAACTGGAGACCCACTATCGCCACGCCCTGGAAGAACTGGGCAAGCAGGAAGGGATGCTCGGCATCATTTTCCGCAAAGCACAGAACAAAATACAGGACCCGGCCAAACTGCGCCGCCTGATCGTAGACCTGATCGAACGCGAACAATGGACCATGCTCGATGCAGACGTGAAAGGCGATGCCTATGAGGGCCTGCTACAGAAGAACGCAGAAGACACCAAGAGCGGCGCAGGCCAATATTTTACACCACGCCCGCTGATCGCCGCCATCGTCGACGTCATGCGTCCTGAGCCAGGCAAGCGTATTTGCGATCCCGCCTGCGGCACTGGAGGCTTCCTGCTCGCTGCCCATGACTACATCATGCATCACCACCACCTGGACCGCGACCAAAAACGCTTCCTGAAACAGGAAACCTTGTACGGCTGGGAGATCGTCGATAACACCGCCCGTCTCTGCGTGATGAACCTCTTCCTCCACGGCATCGGCAGCGACGAAGGCAGCACGAGTCCCATTCGTGTCGCCGACAGCTTGAGCAGCAGCCCCGGCGACTACTTCGACATGGTGCTCACCAATCCGCCCTTTGGTCGCAAGAGTAGTGTCACCTTTGTCAACGAAAAGGGACGCGAGGAGCGCGAGACCAGCGTGATCGTGCGTGACGACTTCTGGACGAGCACCAGCAACAAACAACTCAATTTCGTCCAGCACGTCAAGTCATTGCTAACGATCAATGGGCGAGCGGCCATCGTCGTGCCCGACAACGTGCTCTTCGAAGGCGGTGCCGGTGAAATCATCCGCCGCAAACTATTGCAGGAATGTGATGTGCATACCCTGCTGCGTCTGCCTACCGGCATCTTCTACGCCCAGGGCGTCAAAGCAAACGTGCTCTTCTTCGATAGAAAGCCTGCCAGCCCTCATCATTGGACCGAGCGCCTATGGGTATACGACCTGCGTACCAACCAGGACTTCACGCTGCGCACCAATCCGCTCACGCGCAAGCACCTCGACGACTTCGTTGCCTGCTACCACGCCGAAAACCGCCACCAGCGAGAAGAAAGCGAACGCTTCCGCGCCTTCAGCTACGACGACCTGCTCAAACGCGACAAGCTGAGCCTCGACCTCTTCTGGCTCCGCGACGAAAGCCTGGAGGGCGCTGATGCCTTGCCATCACCCGATATCCTTGCCGCCAGCATCGTTGAAGACTTGCAAGCTGCCCTGGAGCAGTTCACTGCTATCGCCGAAGATTTGGGCAATGGGGTAGCAACGAGCGGGAAATGAGGCAAGGGGGACTTACTCGATGGGGACATGGGTACTTCCCTTTATTAAAGTAAAATCTTATAATGGCAACGAAGAGAAAATCTAGCTGAATGCTACGCTTCTTAATACATCACTGGCTGTGGCTCTCTACTGAGGAGTGTATGACGTGACGGACAAAGAACAAAACGAAGAACTTTTTGAGCGTAATATCCTCTCCTATCTTGAGAATGGCGTAGGTGCCGGAATGGATGATAGTACGGAGTTGAAAGGAGAGTCTCTAGGTAGAGATATTGCAATTGACGATGGCACGGGCATCGAACCAGAGGATACTGTTGGTGATGAAAAAATCACTGATCCGTTCAATCCTAAACTGATTCGGGTTGATACTAGACCTATGACTATAGACCTGCTTCTTTCAAGAATTGAGCATAAAGAGCTAGACCTACAGCCCAGTTTTCAGCGTAAAGGTGGAATTTGGAACGAAGGGGCGCAGAGCAGATTAATTGAATCTATTCTCATTCGTATCCCACTACCTGCTTTTTACCTTGATGCCACCAACGACGATAAGTGGCTGGTCGTGGATGGCTTACAACGACTGACAGCCTTGAAGCAATTCATCGTTGATAAGACGCTCAAACTCTCTGAATTGGAATTTCTTACTCATTTAGACGGCAAAACGCACAGCGAGCTACCACGTCCGTTCCAGCGTCGTATCCTCGAGACACAAGTTACTGTCTACCTTATTGAAAAAGGAACACCAAGTGAAGTCAAATTCAATATCTTCAAACGCATTAACACAGGTGGGCTACCTCTCTCGGCACAAGAAATTCGTCATGCTCTTAATCAAGGGAAAGCTGCCGAGCTGCTTGCCCAACTCGCTAATTCAAAGGAGTTCAAAAGGGCTATCGATAATAGCATTCGTGATGATCGCATGGCTGATCGCGAGTGCGTGCTGCGCTTCTTTGCGTTTACGATTACCCCATATGCTCAGTATAAAGTCAAAGAGTTCGATAGTTTTCTGAATGATTGCATGGTTAAGATGAACAAAATGTCTGATCAGGAACTAACGGAACTTGAACGTCAATTTCGGCTGGCAATGGTGGCAGCGTTTGACATCTTTGGCAGAGACGCTTTCCGTAAGCGTTACAAGCTGGGTGCTGCGAAGTATCCAATCAATAAAGCATTGTTCGAGAGTTGGTCCGTGAACCTTAGTCAACTCAGCAATGAACAACTTAAGCTGCTAGAAGAGCGAAAGGACATTTTGATAGGGAAGTTTATTAAGTTGATGAATGACCCCGCATTTGATGCAGCAGTTTCGCAGGGTACGGGAGACATCAAAAAGGTGAATCGCCGATTCAGCTCCCTTGAGCAGCTTATTAAGGGGGTATTGTCATGATTCGACTGTTACGCTTACAAAACTTCAAGTGCTTCGAGAATCAAAGCCTCGATTTCAGACCGCTTACTTTACTCACTGGTCTTAACGGCACGGGTAAATCTTCTGTACTTCAATCTCTCTTGTTGCTGCGTCAATCCTATCAAGAAGGTTTATTGGCAACAACAGGTTTGATGCTCAAAGGTGATCTGATCAACGTCGGTGTAGGAATAGATGCTCTTTTTGAAAGTGCCAAGGAGGAAGTAATCGGTTTTGAACTTGCTTTGAAGAATGGAGTAGAGGACGGAATAACAGGGCAATGGCGTTTTAGCTGCAACCAAGAGGCAGATGTCCTGGACCTCCTTCCATCGTCGGTTGTTGGTGATGTGTATGATGCCAGTCTTTTCGGGGACAATTTTCACTACCTTCAAGCAGAGCGTCTAGGCCCTCGTTTGTTTTATGACACATCGGATTTTCTCGTGCGTCGGCATCGACAACTCGGCTCGCGAGGGGAATATGTGGCACACTTTCTCTCAATTTTTGGGGATGACAACATTCAGCATGAGAACTTGAACCATGAAGATGCTAAATCTTTAGGACTGAAATATCAGGTTGGGGCATGGCTTGGAGAGGTAAGTCCGGGTACACGCATCTCCGTTACTCCAGTCTCTGGTATGGATTTAATGACTTTGCAATACTCCTTCCCTATGGGAGATCTGTTCAGCAAAAATTACCGAGCTACCAATGTCGGCTTCGGCATTACCTATACCCTACCAGTCATTGTCGCAATCCTCTCGTCCTCTCCTGGCTCACTCCTCTTGATCGAGAACCCAGAAGCTCACCTCCATCCCAAAGGACAAGCCATGATTGGTGATTTGTTGGCCCGTGCGGCTAGCTGTGGTATCCAGGTTGTCGTAGAGACGCATAGCGACCATGTGCTAAACGGTATTCGAGTCGCTGTTCATAATGGAAGGCTGAACCCCGATGATGTACAATTGCACTTCTTCCAGAGGCGAGAGCAAGATGGACAATCTCAAGTAGTATCACCTCAGGTTGATCGTGACGGGCGTCTTGACCAATGGCCGGATGACTTCTTTGTCCTGACGGTGAAAAACGTGTCTTCACGTGGCATGTTCGTCTTACTCCCAACTCGTGGCGCTTATATTTTCATCCTGAGGAAGAGACAAGACAACTGATCATTGGTTATATTGGTCCCCACCTTCCCAATGTACGTGATCGTACATAATTCCTTATGAACCTCTTTCTCCACGGAATCGCCAGTATCGTCGAGGACTTGCAAGCTGCCCTTGAGCAATTCACTGCTATCGCCGAAGATTTAGGCAACGGTGTAACGTCGGGTGGGAAGTGAGACAAGGGGGATCGCTTTTTGGGTTCACCTGGGCAGTTCGTGCGGGAAGCCGAAGGAAGTGAGGAGCGAAGGATCCAGAAAGGTCGTCACGTCGGCTATGAGCAAGCCTGATGCGCCAGCGTCCAGGGTGACGACTTGAATCCCGAAGGCCCGAGAAGGGCCGCCCAATCTCGTTGCTCGATAGACGGCAAAGGCCGGGCACCCATTGGCCCCCGTGGGGTAGAAGTGCCAGCGGTTCTGCGCCAGAGGCGCAAATGCCTGAGCGATGAGCACGGCACGAATCGCTTCTCGCCCCCGATACCACGAAGGAGACGGTGGCATGGTAAAGGTCGCATCCTCTTTCATAAGCGTCACCAGCCCGGCGACATCCTGGGTTTCCCATGCACGCAGATAGCGCTCAAGCAGCGCCTGCGTCGCGGCATCCACACGCAGGACTTCTCCTCTCTCTTGTTCATCAGCATGATACTGCTTCGCCAGCGTAACCCGGGCGCGATGCAGGGCACTATTGACAGCTGACACCGAGATCGAGAGCAGGTGCGCGATCTCGCTCGTGCGCCAGTCCAACACATCGCTGAGAAGTAAGATCGCCCTTTGACGGGGCGGGAGCAGTTGAAGGACGGTGAGGAAGGCGAGCGAGACACTTTCGCGTCTGGTATAGCGTGCTGCCGGGTCCTCTGTCGCCTGGGCCAGCCAGTCTGTTAGGAAAAGGCTCAAGCCAGGTGGACTCGGCCCAGGCTGGTGCCAGGGGGAGGCGGGGATCAGCGGCGGGAGCGACCGTCACGGGCAGTGTGCGCGGCGAACGTTTCTTGAGCACGTCGATGCAGGCGTTGGTCGCGATTCTGTAGAGCCAGGTACGCAGCGAGGCCTGGCCCTTGAAAGTGTCAAAGTGCTGCCAGGCGCGCAGCATGGTTTCCTGCACCAGATCCTCAGCCTCGTGGAGCGACCCCAGCAGGCGATAACAGTGCAGGTGCAGCTCCCGGCGATACGGCTCGATGAGGGAGATGAATTCAGAAGGATCGCCGGATGTGGTGTGTGCCTTCGCACGTTCAGATGTCACGACTCTTTCTTCCTCGATTTCTCCAGACTCTGCTACTGCTCAGTGCAACTGGTACAGTCGGTACACGGTGCCCAAAACTTCTGGCGGTATAGACCGCACAGTTTTGGCTTTCGCCGCAGTCTAAATCATTATACGTCCCATCGTTACAGTCGGTATAGGTTGCCCAAAACATCCTCGGTCAGACCGCACAGTTTTGGCTTTCGCCGCAGTCTAATAAGTGTACATTCAATTGAGTGTAACCTGACATTGAAAGGGGAGAACCATGCCCATCTATCAAACGGCTCGTTTCCAGGTTCGTCCCGAAGGGGTGGAGCGAGCTGCACAGGCGAACCGCGCATACGTCAGCTACATCTTGGGCCACGAGCCAGGGACGCTGGTCTACACGGTCCACCAACAGACGGAGGACCCGACGCGTTTCCTGAACGTTATGGTCTTCCAGGACGAGGTAGCCCGTGAGCAGCATCGAAGTTCTGAGGGGGTGAGACGCTTCACCGAGGTGCTCTACCCTGTGTTGCTCGCGCCCGTCGAGTTCACTGAGTACACGGTCGTCGCCTCCACTGGAACAGTGTGAGCATCGATTTCTCCCCCACATCCGTCTGAAGGAGGCCAAAAGTCTATGAAGCGTATTCATCATGTCGTCGACATCGACACCCCCGCAACTACTGTATGGGCCGCACTCACCGAAGCGCGCGGCCTGGCGAGCTGGTGGAGTACCAGGTTGAGCACATCCGAAGCTGAGGTTGGCGCGCAGCTGCACTGGACCTTTGCCGGAGACTTCAACCCGGTCATGGAAATCACCACCCTCGACGAGCGGCGCGAACTGGGCTGGCGCTGCGTCGCCGGCCACGACCCATGGAAAGAGAGCACGTTCCGGTTCCAGCTTGAGGCGCTCGACGACGGGCGCACCCGATTGCGGTTCTGGCAAGATTATGCCGTCGAGCTGGGCGACGACTATTACGGCTACTACAACTTCCAATGGGGCTACTACCTTGAAAGCCTACACCTCTTCTGCACCACGGGTAAAGGCAAACCGTTCCAAGTACCCGCATAGCGCACACACCCGATACCATGTGCCCCAACGGGGGCTCTTGAGTCATGTATCAAAGATGCTAAATCAGGTCGGGTCATCCCGACCTGACAAGCAGAAGGAGAGAAGATGATTGCCCAAACTGCTCATTTTCCGGGGGTCAGCCCAGAGACCCTCTATACCGCGTACCTCTCTTCCAAGGAGCACTCCGCCATGACTGCTGGCAGCCGACCCGCATCCTTTTTCCGGCCCGGAGATGGTGAAGTTGCTTATGGCAAAGAGGGTGACGAATTGCGTGCCTTTGGCTTCACAGGCCCTGATGGACAGATGCAGTTCTCGCTGACTGCGAAGATTTTGCAGCTTGTTCCAGGGAAAGTGATTGTCCTGACCTGGAAAAACATGGTGTGGAACTTCGCGCTGGATCCCAGCGAGATCACCGACCTTGACTCGACAGTCGTCTTAACCTTTCAGAAGAATTCTAGTGGGAGCGGAGATTCAGCTCGTGCAGGTCAATGTTCCTGATTATAAAGTCAGGGTTCCCGAGACAGGAGAAATCGGTCCGCTGAGTTCGATCGTCAACACGCACTGGAGCCTCCTCTATTGGGAACCGATGAAGAGGTATTTTCAAAAAGGAGAGGTGAGCGCATGACAAACGGCAGTTCCGTATGTCCCTTTGCAGTCACCCTGTAACGTCATACAATAAAATATCTTATAGCGGCTGCTCCTAAGCAGAGGTTTCATAGCATCGTTTATAGCAGGCAAAATTGCCTTTACTTGAAAGTAGGAACTCATGGCTTTACCCGGTTTCTGGCGTTCTTCGCTTGATCCAGAGCGAGTGATGAATGTCGGCATGACACATTGGCAGGGCAACGAGTGGCAGCAGCGCGAGGATCAACTGACCGTTGAGGAGCCATTTGAAGTGCGTATCGACCAACGTAGCCTCGCCGTCATTATGCGCACACCCGGACACGATCAAGAATTGGCAATGGGCTTTCTCTTTACGGAAGGAGTGATCCGTCAGTCCGGCGATGTACTCACAATTGAAGACGCTACCGAAGCTGACGGTCTGCCTCTTGCAAATGTCGTCAATGTCGTGTTGCGCCACAATCAGCAACAGGATGTGCTGCTGCGTTCTGGCGAGAGACCGGCTTTCGAGCGCCATTTTGCCGTCTCAGCAAGCTGTGGGTTATGTGGTAAGAATAGTATCGCCGACTTGATGGTCACCACCTCACCCTTGCAGGTCGATGATATGCGTATCCCCGCCTCGATCATCTACAATCTACCGGCGCAACTACGTACAGCACAGACAGTATTTACCCATACAGGCGGATTGCATGCTGCCGGCCTCTTTAGCCACAGCGGTGAATTGCTGCTCCTGCGTGAGGACGTGGGGCGTCATAACGCCGTCGACAAGCTCATCGGGCATGGTCTGCTCAATGGAACGTTCCCATACTCCAGGCACATTTTGATGGTGAGTGGGCGTACCTCGTTTGAAATCATCCAGAAGGCCCTGTTGGCACGTATTCCCTGCATCGCGGCTATCTCAGCGCCTTCCAGCCTTGCCGTCGAACTGGCAAATCAGGCTGGAGTGACCCTGATCGGCTTCCTGCGCGATCAAACAATGAATGTATATACCCATCCTGAACGTATCACCTAATGCGATCGTTCGTACGGGCGTGATGCATCACGCCCCCGCGGCCCACTTTCACCCAAAGAATGGAACCCCCGCTTGATACCTGTCTATACAGACTTGGCTGGATGCGCTATAATCCTGCTATGCAGAACGACACCATAGCAGCCATCGCCACGCCGCCAGGCACCGGAGGTATAGGCATCATTCGCGTCAGTGGACCCGAAGCGTTTGCAACGGTGTTGCCGCTGCTCCAACGACCAGGTGGATGCAGCGATCTATCTCCGTCACATATGCTTACTTACGGCCATATTGTCGACCCGACCAGCCAGGAAGTATTCGATGAAGTCCTGGTGGCATTCATGCGTGCCCCGCGTACCTACACTCGTGAGGATGTGGTGGAAATACAGGGGCACGGCGGTCCATTGATGCTTCAACGCATGCTCCGCCTGGTGCTGGCACAGGGAGTACGCCTGGCAAGACCCGGTGAATTTACCCTGCGTGCTTTCCTGAATGGGCGGCTCGACCTGGCACAGGCAGAGGCGGTGATGGATCTGATCAGTGCACAGACAGAACCGGGACTGCACCTGGCCATGCAACAGTTTCGCGGACGCCTCTCGGCACAGGTGCAGCAGGCTCGTCACGATGTGCTTGGCGTAGTGGCACGCATTGAGGCCAGCATCGATTTTCCTGAAGAGGAGGTGCCGACTCCTCAACCTGAGGAACTGCGCCCATTGATCATTGTAGCGCAGCAACGAGTGGATGCCCTCCTGGCCGGCTCAGAACAGGGGCGGCTCTACCGGCAAGGTCTGCGAACTGCTATTATCGGCCGGCCGAATGTGGGCAAGTCCAGTCTGCTGAATGCTTTATTGCGTAGTGAACGCGCGATTGTCACACCCATTCCAGGCACAACACGTGACACAGTGGAAGAGGTAGCGAACCTGCATGGTATTCCTCTGCACCTCATCGACACGGCTGGTATCACGCCATCAGATGACCCTGTCGAGCAGATAGGTGTGCAACGCAGCCGTGCCGCCGCCGAAAGTGCCGATCTGATCTTGCTGGTGTTTGATGGCGCAGAAAGGTTGACCGGGCAGGATCACCATGTCTCGGAAGAATTGTGGGCCATGGGCTTTAATAACAGCGCTACTGCCCCCAGACCGGTCATTGTCATAATGAATAAAGCGGATTGTCCGCAACAACTGGAGGTCGATGAGGTACGCGACATGTGGCCCGGCGCTCCATGTGTAGCAACATCAACGCTAACGGGGGTCGGACTGCCAAAACTCGAAGAGACTATTGCCGACCTGGTCCTGGCCGGCAGAACTATCGAGCGGGAAAGTGTGCTCATAACCAGTGCTCGGCATCAGGAAGCGCTACGCCGCGCCGCTCAACATTTGCAGGCTTCACTGGCAACCCTTGAACAAGGACTACCGCTGGATTTCGTCTCAATCGACCTGCGTACTGCGTATGACGCGCTTGGAGAGGTGACCGGAGAGACCGTCAGTGAAGACCTGCTAGACAAGATTTTCAGTGAGTTTTGTATCGGCAAATAAGCTCAAATTGACCGCAAAATTACTATCGAATAAGCTCAACCCGATTGGTAAAATTTGTTATAATTAGATCAGAAGTAATTGCCAGTAATTAGGAAAGAGGGGGTACAACGGATGATTATTTCGCAAAGACGATCCATGATCACTTTCACATTAGTAGTGATTGTCAGTTTGTTGCTGGCCGTGCTTGCATACCAGGTGACCGTCTTAACATGGACACATGCAGCCCTGCAAACTCATCCTACCTCAATCGCAAATGCGACCCCGACTACATCACTCGCGAATACGATCCCAACGGCGGTACCAACGTCAAATCCTCCTCTCTCGTCGATCACGTCCCCTGTCCTTGCCCCTGATGTAAATCCAGCCTCGGTGCTCGGAATCGACGCCGGTCCTCCATCCTTGTACCCAGGCATTCACTGGACACGCATAAGTTACGCCACATGTGGGTCCAGTCCAACCGGCAACGCACTGAGGCAGACTATTCAGTTCGATCATCTGCAAGGTGTTCATGTCCTGATCTTATTCTGCCAGCAGACGAGTCATCTCTTCAATATGGGACCGATCAATGATGTTGCTCAATCAGGCGCTGATGCCATAGAGTGTGGCAACGAGCAAATGAAGCATAACGCCTACTCTACTTTCGTCCAGCCAGCCGACTTTGCGCGCTTCTTTGACATCTGCGAACGCACTATACATGCCGCCAATCCAGGCATCTCTGTGTTGCTCGGTTCTGTGGACCCCCTTGTTGGTGGCATCGACTATGGGCCTCTGCTTGACCGGGTCAGCTACCTCGACCAGATGCAGAACGCCATGAATAGCATCGTACATCCAGGCGGTCACTGGAGTTGGCGTTCACAAAAAATCGGCATAATCGATAGCTGGCATAACGGCTTCCCCAGCCAGGGCGTCAACAGCCTGGGTGCGCTCCTTAACTTCTGGGCGGGGCAGTTTGGCGGAGACCTGGGTCACCACGTGTGGGTGATAGAAGGCACCGGCTGTGTCACAGGGTGCGGTCTCGGTGGTACCTACGACATCTCCGTCGCTCATATCTTGACCCTGATCCTCGATGTGCAAACTGCTAAGAGTTTCGGCGTTCCCTTCTTCTACTTCAGCGGCAAAGACTTCTTCCAACAAGGCCAGGGTGGGTTCTGGCCCATGGGTGTTCTGGATGGGAATGGCCATCCGAAAGGGCTGCGCCAGGACCTTGGCCTGGGGGCTCGGGCCCTGATCCTATCTTGCCCCGGTGGCTCGGTTCGTGTAATCGCCCAGGAGCCGCTGTTAGCACATCTCTACAATGGCTGCTCAGTCCCAGGTAACTACGTCAGCATCCTGGCAGGATAACCACAAAGTCTAGAGATGATCGGTTTTATCAACATACCAGACCTGGCGACGCATGCCTCGCCAGGTCTGGTATGTTGTATTACTCCTCTACAAAAATGAAATTTTGCAATTTTCCAAAAACTGGTCCTAAACCACTTGACATCCTGGAAGGCATATGTCATAATACCCCTGTCGCCGATAATGACGAGCAAACTGCTTCTGATAAGCAAACCTCTTAGGTTTTCCCTAGAAATTCAGAAAACTAGAGACTACCTGTCTCTTCAACGAGAATTTAGTCACTGGTCTGGTATGCTTGTCTCGAATTGGTTGACTCTGAAGCGGGCAAGACCTGCTTCTGATGGCACCTTGACAATTGAAAAGTGGAAAGCAGAACAGCAACTGTAAAGTAAAGAACAGTCACTGTCATTCCGTTCATCTTGTTACCCACAAGATGAATACGAGAATCTGCGAAACAGCCAAGTGTAATGAGAACTTGGCCTGGATCGCTCAGCATAAATGCAAAAGAACAAGCTCTGTAAGAGTTTGTTTGATAAAACAGGATGGCGAGTTTGATCCTGGCTCAGGATAAACGCTGGCGGCGTGCCTAACACATGCAAGTCGAACGCCCTGTCCTTTCGGGGGCAGGGAGTGGCGGACGGGTGAGTAATACATGGGTGACCTACCCTTTGGTGAGGAATACCGGCGAGAAATCGTCGACAAGACCGCATAGGCTTCCTTCGGGAAGCAAAGCTCCGCGAGGGGCGCCAGAGGATGGGCCTGTGGCCGATTAGCTAGTTGGGGAGGTAAAAGCCCCCCAAGGCGACGATCGGTAGCTGGTCTGAGAGGATGATCAGCCACACTGGGATTGAGAACGGCCCAGACTCCTACGGGAGGCAGCAGTGAGGAATTTTCGGCAATGGGCGCAAGCCTGACCGAGCAACGCCGCGTGCAGGAGGAAGGTCTTCGGATCGTAAACTGCTTTTCTCGGGGAAGAGCTACGGACGGTACCCGAGGAAGAAGCCCCGGCTGACTACGTGCCAGCAGCCGCGGTAATACGTAGGGGGCGAGCGTTGTCCGGAGTTACTGGGCGTAAAGCGCCCGCAGGCGGTCGGTCGCGTTTGAGGTAACAGCTCCTGGCTTACCTGGGAGAGCGTCTCAAAGACGGGCTGACTTGAGGACCAGAGAGGGACACGGAATTCCGGGTGGAGTGGTGAAATGCGTAGATATCCGGAGGAACACCGAAGGCGCAGGCAGTGTCCTGGATGGTACCTGACGCTCAGGGGCGAAAGCTAGGGGAGCGAACGGGATTAGATACCCCGGTAGTCCTAGCCGTAAACGATGACCACTAGGTGTGCGGGGTATCGACCCCCTGCGTGCCGCAGCAAACGCAATAAGTGGTCCGCCTGGGGAGTACGATCGCAAGATTAAAACTCAAAGGAATTGACGGGGACCCGCACAAGCAGCGGAGCGTGTGGTTTAATTCGACGCGACGCGCAGAACCTTACCAGGGTTTGACATGCCGGTGCACCGGCCCGAGAAGGTCGTGCCCGCAAGGGACGCCGGCACAGGTGCTGCATGGCTGTCGTCAGCTCGTGCCGTGAGGTGTTGGGTTAAGTCCCGCAACGAGCGCAACCCCCGTCGTCGGTTGGATCTGTCCGACGAGACTGCCTCGATCAACGGGGAGGAAGGTGGGGATGACGTCAAGTCAGCACGGCCCTTACATCCTGGGCGACACACACGCTACAATGGTCGCGACAACGGGGAGCCAACCCGCGAGGGGGAGCCAATCCCAGCAAAGGCGGCCTCAGTTCGGATTGCAGGCTGCAACCCGCCTGCATGAAGTCGGAGTTGCTAGTAACCGTGGGTCAGCACACCACGGTGAATACGTTCCCGGGTCTTGTACACACCGCCCGTCACACCACGAAAGTCGGCAACCCCTGAAGCCGCTGGGCTAACGGAGCGATCCGAGGCAGGCGTCGAGGGTGGGGTCGGTGATTGGGGTGAAGTCGTAACAAGGTAGCCGTACCGGAAGGTGCGGCTGGATCACCTCCTTTCTAGGGAGCTTTCGCGAGCTTCGGCTCGCGCACTCCCAGGTCGGTCATCTTCGCAAGAAGATGTCACTTCAGTACTGTTCCGTATGAACACTGCTCACTGTTTTCCACTTTCCAGTTGTCGAGGGACATCACTGGTGTACCTTCACAATTGAATAACATTATTACTTCAATATTGCCGAGAGCAGAAGAAGAGTGGAGGAACAAGCAAAGAAGAGGACGGGGAGGATGCCTTGGCGCTGAAGGCCGATGAAGGACGCGGAGACCGGCGAAACGTTCAGGGGGAGCTGCATGCGAGCGATGAGCCCTGAGAATCCGAATGGGGCAACCCCGCCAGAGTCATGTCTGGCGACCACCTGCTGAATCTATAGGCAGGGCGGAGGGCCGTGGGTGAACTGAAACATCTCAGTAGCCCGACGAAGAGAAATCAAACGAGACTCCCCTAGTAGTGGCGAGCGAACGGGGAAGAGCCCAAACCATGCGTCTTCGGATGTATGGGGTTGTAGGACCAGGAGCACGAGCAGGGAGCGCCCACCCGAAGGTGCTGGAACGCACCACCAGAGACGGTGAGAGTCCGGTAGGGGACGAGCCAACCTGCTCCGACTGGGATCCTGAGTACCACGAACCCCGGTGAGTTTGTGGGAAGCAGGGGGGACCACCCTCCAAGGCTAACTACCTTCAGCGACCGATAGTGAACAAGTACCGTGAGGGAAAGGTGAAAAGCACCCCGCAAGGGGGATGAAAGAGTGCCTGAAACCCCGTCCTTACCAGCAGTCAGAGGCCCTTCTTGCAGGAGCAAGGTCGGGCTGATGGCGTGCCTTTTGTAGAATGATCCGGCGAGTGCATCTTTGTCGCCTGGTTAACCTCTGATAAAGGAGGGGAGCCGCAGGGAAACCGAGTCCGAAACAGGCGCGAGCGGTGGCAAGGATGCGACCCGAAACCACGTGAGCTATCCATGGCCAGGGTGAAGCGGATGTGACAGTCCGTCGAGGCCCGAACTCACCAGTGTTGCAAAACTGGGGGATGAGCTGTGGATAGGGGTGAAATGCCAACCGAACGTGGAGATAGCTGGTTCTCCCCGAAATGCATTGAGGTGCAGCCGCGCAAGCAGTCCGCTGGTGGAGGTAGAGCGCTGCATGGGCTAGGGGCCAAGTGCTGGTTACCAACCCCAAGCAAACTACGAATGCCAGCAGCGGTGAGCGCGAGTGAGACGGCGGGGGCTAAGCTTCGTCGTCAAAAGGGAAACAGCCCAGATCCCCAGCTAAGGTCTCCAAGTCGACGCTCAGTGTCAAAGGAAGTCGATGCGCCCAGACAGCCAGGATGTTGGCTTAGAAGCAGCCATCATTGGAAGAGTGCGTAATAGCTCACTGGTCGAGTGCGTCGGCGCCGACAACGTAACGAGGCTCAAGCGTCGTACCGAAGCTGTGAATCTCTCTTGTAGGAGAGAGATGGTAGGGGAGCGTTCTGGCAGCAGAGAAGCCCGACCGCAAGGACGGGTGGAGCGGCCAGAAGTGCGAATGCCGGAATGAGTAGCGAACGAGGTGTGAGAACCACCTCCACCGAAAGCCTAAGGGTTCCTGGGCAACGTCAGTCGTCCCAGGGTCAGTCGGGACCTAAGCCGAGGACGTCATAGTCGTAGGCGATGGCAAGCAGGTTGGATAGTCCTGCACCAGCAGGCATCGTTAAGGAGCGAGGAGGGGACGCGGCAGGGAGCATGAGCCCATCGAATGGACAGGATGGGTTGCCAGACCGAAGTGCGCGATCCAGGCAAACCCGGATCGCAGTGGCATGACGGCTGGGACGAGTGTGAGCAATCGCACGGAAGTCATGTGGCCCCAGGCCGCCGAGAAAAGCCTCTAGCCAGATGCCGTAGCTGCCCGTACCGCAAACCGACACAGGTGGGCGAGGGGAACTCCCCACAGGTGGACGAGCGAACCTCTGTTAAGGAACTCGGCAAACTGACCCCGTACCTTTGGAAGAAGGGGGGCCCTAGTAGCCGCTGTTGGGTCGCACCAGCAGGGGTGAGGGGGATGCAAGAAACCGGCTCAAGCGACTGTTTACCAAAAACACAGGTCTCTGCGAAGGCGAAAGCCGAAGTATAGGGGCTGACTCCTGCCCAGTGCCGGAAGGTGAACCGGAGCGGTGAGCGTAGCCGTGAAGGGAAGCCCCGGTGAACGGCGGCTGTAACTATAACAGTCCTAAGGTAGCGAAATTCCTTGTCGGGTAAGTTCCGACCCGCACGAAGGGAGTAACGACTTGAGCGCTGTCTCGACAGGGGGCTCGGCGAAATTGAAGTACCCGTGAAGATACGGGTTACCCACGACAGGACAAAAAGACCCCGTGGAGCTTTACTACAACGTGGCCTTGGGACGAGACTGGCGTTACGTAGCATAGGTGGGAGCCAGTGAACCACAGCTTGTGGGCTGTGGGGAGGCACGAGTGAAATACCACTTTTCGGCAGTGTTGCCTCTCATGCCTATCCCTGAGCGGGAGGGCAGACAGGGCCAGGCGGGTAGTTTGACTGGGGCGGTCGCCTCCTAAAGAGTAACGGAGGCGCCCAAAGGTTCCCTCAGGGTGAATGGATACCACCCGGAAGAGTGCAAAGGCAGAAGGGAGCTTGACTGCGAGGCGGACAGGCCGAGCAGGGACGAAAGTCGGGCTTAGTGATCCCACGTTTCCGAGTGGAAGGGACGTGGCTCAACGGACAAAAGCTACCCCGGGGATAACAGGCTTATCTTGCCCAAGAGTTCGTATCGACGGCAAGGTTTGGCACCTCGATGTCGGCTCGTCGCATCCTGGGGCTGGAGTAGGTCCCAAGGGTTGGGCTGTCCGCCCATTAAAGCGGCACGCGAGCTGGGTTCAGAACGTCGCGAGACAGTTCGGTCTCTATCCGTCGTGGGCGCAGGAAGCGGGAGGCGAGTCATCTTCAGTACGAGAGGACCAAGATGGCTGAGCCGCTGGTGAGCCAGTTGGCCTGCCCGGGCCACAGCTGGGTAGCTATGCTCAGAGCGGAGAAGCGCTGAAAGCATCTAAGCGCGAAGCCGACGCCAGGATCAGTCTTCCCACCTCCTCGCAGGAGGAGGTCAAGATCCCAGGCAGAACACCTGGTAGATAGACCGCCGGTGGACAGTTGGTAACAGCTGGAGCCCAGCGGCCCTAATGATCGTACGGCTTGCTTTGCTCTCTTGCCCTCGGCAATATTGAGGTAATAATGTTAGAATAAAGGACTCACTCTTTTCTATGGAGTGAGTCCTTTGTTTTTGTCTTGCGCTTACTCTGCTTATTTTCGAGAGTGTATCATCATGCCTATCGATTTTCATACCCATCTCTTCCCACCAGATATCTGCCATCATCGTGAACGCTATTGTGCGCGTGATCCCTGGTTCAACGAATTGTATGGCAACACGCGTGCTCATATGGCAAGTGCAGAGGATCTGATTGCAGAGATGGATGGTTCTGGTGTTACTGCTTCCGTTGCCTTCTCTTTCGCTTGGACCGACCTGGGACTGATAGAGGAAACGAATAGCTACATACTCGACGCGATGCATCGTTATCCACAGCGCATCTATGGAATGGCAGTGCTTCAACCGCTTGCCACATCACATGCTCTCTATGAACTGGAACGTTGTGCGCAAGCCGGTATGATTGGGCTCGGCGAACTCATGCCTCATGGTCAAGGCTATAGGTTGAGCGATATTCACCTGCTCACACCGCTTATGGAGGTTGTGCGTCGTTATCAATTGCTGGTACTCTCACATTGTAGCGAACCCATTGGGCATATCTATCCCGGCAAAGGCAATGTATCGTTGCCCGATATCGTCACCTTCCTCACTGCTTTCCCTGACATCCGCTTTATAGCTGCACATTGGGGCGGCGGGTTACCGTTTTATACCCTTATGCCAGAAATAAAGCGCATTACCACCCATGTATGGTATGATACTGCTGCTACCATCTATCTCTACCGGAACAGCATTTTCCCTGTGGTAGCAGGCTTGGTTGGTGCAGACCGTATTCTTTTTGCAAGCGATTATGGGTTGCTACCTCAGCGCCGCGTTATGGACCATATCATCCAATCTGGCCTCAGCACAGAGGCCGTAGCGAAGGTGCTGGGCGACAACGCGCGACAATTACTCGGATTATAATTATGCAGGTCACCTCATTAGCCAGTGGAAGTACTGGCAATGCCTTATTAGTGGAAGCCGGACCGCAGAGACGTACGAAATTACTAATAGATGCAGGCTTAAATGGTCGTCTCCTCGTTAATCGTCTGAGGCAGCTAGCTGTTCCTCCTTCGCTGCTTCAAGGCGTTTTAGTCACCCACGAACATAGTGATCATATTATAGGTCTCCCTACCTTAATGAAACGGTTCGCTATTCCAGCGATTGCCGATGCCCGCACGCTTGGAGCTATAGAAGAAAGCTTTGCCTCTGGTGTTTGGCAAACAGATTCAGGGGCAATTATTTCCCGAAAGTCTGACGCCAGCATTATCGTGTCTATCTCTGCGAATGCGGTGACCAGCGAACATCAGGAAAACGAAGAGGTAACCCTTGCGACCGCGCATGGCATGTGGCATGGAGACAAGTTACGCTACGCCACCCCCTTGAGTGTTGGCTCCCGCACTGTAATTGGTGATATCGAAGTGCGATCTTTCCCTGTCTCGCATGATGCTGTAGCGCCATGTGGCTATCTCCTCAAAGCGGACGGCCGTTGTGTATGTATAGCTATCGATAGCGGTAAGGTCACACCGAGGATGCTCAAGATGATGAAGCAGGCTGACTTACTCATCATAGAGTCAAATCATGATCGTCAGCGCCTGCTGAACGGCCCCTATCCCTATGCACTGAAACAGCGTATCCTCAGCGCCAAAGGTCATCTCTCCAACGATCAAGCGGCCGAAGCCGTTTTGCATACCTGGCGTCCAGATGGCATACGCTGGGTCTGGCTCTCGCATCTCAGCCTCGTTAATAATACCCCTGAACTTGCACTTGAGATCATGCGTAATCATATCGAGTTTGCAGGGGCAAACCCGGCACAGGTGCAGGTTACAGCCTTACCTCCTGGAATGGGCAGTATCTGGGACTCCGCACAGATGTGGAGGACACCGTCGTTGTGGGAAACGTAAGAGTACGTTTCATTTTCAGACCCGACCAACCCAGGACCTTGTCGACACTTGTGATTTATACTATTTTCTATTTTATCGGTTCTGTTCCTTCACTGAGGAGTTGTATATAGTTCTCATAACTATAGAGTTTATCGCGTCGTTTGCTCGTAATCTCGCGCACAATCCCTAACCCTTGCAAGCGAGTTAATGCAGCAGTCACGGTTGGTACGGAAATTTTTGTCTCTTGTGATGCCCGTAGGATAGTTACGAGTGGCATGGATTGCAAGAGCTTAAAGACTCGAAGTGTGGTTCCTATAGAACGTCCCAACGTTTCAATACGTCGCCGGTCATTCTGGAAGAGGTCTAAAGTATTTCTGGATGTTTGCACAGCTTGATTAGCAGTCTCATACACACCTGTGAGAAAAAAATCGAGCCAACTTTCCCAATCGCCTTCGGTTCTCACTCGTTGCAGCAAGTCGTAGTAGGTCTCGCGGTGTTGTTTAAAATAGAGGCTTAAATAAAGCAATGGTTCTTGCAGAATGCCCTCCGCGCATAGCAATAGAGTGATGAGCAATCGCCCCAGGCGTCCATTTCCATCAAGAAATGGGTGAATAGTCTCGAACTGAACATGCACAAGCGCAGCTTTCACTAAAACCTGCATGTGTAAGTGTCTCTCGTTAATAAATTTTTCCAGCGCTCCCATACATGCAACCACCTCATCTGGCGGAGGCGGCACAAATCTCGCGTTACCAGGTCGAGTGCCGCCAATCCAGTTTTGTGACATCCTGAAGTCACCTGGCATTTTTTCACTACTTCTTCCAGAGGAAAGCAAAATCTCATGCATCTCACGGATCAGCCGTAAAGATAAGGGGAAATTATCCTCTCGAAGTCGCTTGAGGCCGTGTTTCATAGCGCTGACATATTGGAGAACCTCTGCCACATCTTCAACAGGAACACCTGGTACTTCGTTACTCTCATACAAGAGAAGGTCAGATAAGGATGATTGTGTTCCCTCGATTTGTGATGATAATACTGCTTCCTTTCGTACATAGAAGTAGGTATATAAGGAAACGACATCACCTGGAAGTTGCACCATGAGACCATCTAACCGCCCTAACGCCAATGTAGCCTTATCAAGAAGTGCGTAATGTTCTCCACTAAGGTTTAATGGCGGATCAGGAGGCAAAGGTTTTGGAATAAATGATCTAAAAGGCTCTGGGGAAAGCGAATTAGTAATATATGTTCCTGGAACCCTCATACTAGCCATATGTCATCATCTCCATAATATGTTATCCTGCTTTTAGGTTACCTTTTATTAAAGATATTGGCATTTTTCTTTAATAAGGGTTGTCGTTAATAAAGGTACCTTTAATAGCGACAACCCTTATTAAAGAATTTGCCACATTTCTTTAATAGTAACAGGATACCACATCTTATATAAGTAGGCACGTTACTTTGGTGCTAAATCCTGGACAATGTGTCTATCCTCTGCTATGCTCTCATCTAAAGTCCTTTCGTCCTATCGCATCGTGTTTTATACCAAATCCGGGTAAGAGAGTGTATCTATGTCAGCGGGGTTCCAAGGGGCGGCAGCCCCTTGGCAGGGGTTTGGGGGAGTCCCCCAAATACGGTTTAAATAAGTGCAACGGCACGCTCAAATCGAGAGTTTCTAGCTCATCCTTATGAGCGCCGATTCTCGCTATTTGAAACCGTATTGGGGAGTCCCCCAAATCTCCCCTCCTCAACCGGTTTTGATATTAGGTTCGGAGGAATCAGGAGTGAGTATCAGTGATGTCATTCAAGTGCTAGTCGTTTCTGCGAGCGTTGCTGCTGTGGTTATTGGTATTTTTGCTATTATTCAAGGTCAAATTCAGGCAAGGGAAGCCCTCGCCGAAAGTCGAGCACAAAGCTTTGCTAGCCAGAAGTTAGCCCAGGATGCCTTTGCGGAAAGTCAAGCGCAGATCATCGCCAGCCAGAAGATAGCCCAGGAGGTCCTCGCCGAAAGTCGAGCACAAAGCTTTGCAACGCTCTATGCCCTAAACTGTCCTATACTTGCACCCAGAACGCCACTATCGCTTCGCAACAATGACCTCGATTGGGATTCCCAACATTACACTGTTAGGATAAAAAATGTAGGCACAGGAGTTGCCTTAAATGTTTGGGGCGTACTGCTACCTCCTAAACAAGCAGAGACTGTCGATCTTCCCCGACAGTACTGTCTCAGGTCACATACACCTGTTTCACAAGAAGACAAAGATATTGACACCTACTTTCTTAGTGGAGAAATACTGTTTCGTATTGATGAGATGATTGAGAATCGTGATGGGACAACGGAGCAATATACCTTGTATCCACCTTCAGTTGACCTGCCGCCAGATGGCGTTGACGGGCGATATGGTTATGTAGCACGTCTTACTCTGACCTACAGAGATGTTTTTGGCAGAAAACATGCGAGTATATACGATCACACGAATCGGCATAGATGGAAGTTTGTTGTTCACCTGGACGATATTCGCAATGACCTTGAAGATATGGATATACCCATTCTTAGTAAGGTCAATCAGCGAGCAATATCAGAATCGCATGAGGCGAGCAGGGTTGAGGAACTCTCCCATGCTAGCACCGAGGAACTGCCATCCATTGGAGCCCCGTAGGCATAGCTATACGCGTGCCTTCCCATCCTGTACAAGTGCCAGCCGAGCACGCTCTGCATCGGGTACAGCTTTTAATGCCTCGAAAAAGCCCAGTGCTTGCTCGAAGTGGTAACGAGCCCAGCCCAGATCAGCATCTCGCGTCTCTGGGTTGTTCTGATTGAGCGCATCAGCGCGACGGCGATAGAACAACCCCAGGCAATAGAGCGTCTGCCCCTTTTCCCACGGTAAGTCTAACATCTCACACTCGTGGAGGGCTTTTTGCAAGTCTTGCTCTGCCTCCGTCCAGTTTTGTTGCTCCAGGTGCGTACGTCCACGCGCGCGTAGAGCAATAGCCAGGCTCTTACGCGATCCCGACTGCTCTGCAATGGTTACGGCTCGCTCGCTTGTTGTCTGCTGTGTTTCTGGGCTTTCGCCGATCATCACGTATAGCTCTGCCAAAATAGCCAGCACCATCGGTTGAGGAAATGGTTCGCTGCGTTGCACCGCCTCGCTGTAGTCTGTGGTAGCGCGTTCCCAGTCTTCGCGTGCGAGATGAATACTTCTGGTGAGCTTCGGTTCCACGTTGTATTGCTCGATCAGTCGTTTACATTGTCGAATATACTGGTCGCCTTCTTCCTCGTTGCCTGTACGATAAGCAATTTCTGCCAGCGTCTCTATGGCATCAAAGTACCATTGTTCGTCCAGTTGGTATTGTTCAGCCATTTGTAGAATGTTACTGGCGACTTCACGTACTTCACTCCACCGATTCCACTGGTACCAGGTATACATACGCCCAATCATGCTGGCCAGCAGCATCGAAGGACTCTCCATCGTCTGAGCAATCTGCCAGGAGTAACCAAACCACTTTAATGCTGTAGGGTAGTCACCGATACGCTCATGAACCCAGCCAAGGGAAACATAGAAGTCATGAAGTTCTCCTCGATTGTTAATCTTTGAAGTAAGCTCCAGGCGATGGTGTTGTACCTGGTGCGCCTCCTGAAACTGACGGCGCTCGAAGTGAATAAACACCAGCGCATCGAGTGAGATCCAGCGTGAATAGGTATCGCCGAGTTCCTCAGCAATGCGTAGAGCCTCGTGTCCACTATATAGAGCTTGCTCGGCCAGTTCAGCTCTTTCTGAACTTGGCACAATTTTTAACTCTACCTGGCGCATATACCAGGTAGCTAGATAAGTAAGAAATGCCGCATACTCAGTGCTTGTTTGTTGTGCTTCTAACAGTTTCAACCCGGCATCGATGTAGGAGCGTACTTCTTGCATATCTGGGAGCGTGTTGAACAAATGTAGCCAACGTGCCCCTAACTCTGCCAATCGATCATACAGACACACCAGGTCCGAACTCTCCATCTGCGACTCTTCGGCCTTTACCAGTTGGAGTGCCCGGCGATACTCCTGCCAGGCCTCATCGAAGTTAGCGCGTTGCGTGTAGGCATCCCCGAGTTTTCGATGCATCTCAGCGAGGGTAATCTTGTCCGCTTCGCTCGCGTTCAACAAATCAAGCACCTCGCTATAAGCTTGAATGGCGCGAATTGTATGGTAACTATGAAATGCCTGATCGCCTGCCATCTTGAGATAGGTAATCGTGCGGCTACGTAACTCGACGCGGGTTAAGCGCATTGGTGTAACAGCAGGACCAGGCACATCACTTGTAGCAACAGCACTTGCAAGGAAAGGTGCGGACCAGGTAACCAGTGCTTGCTGGTAGTGATAGGCGAGCAGTTCTACAAATGCCTCCGTATTACCCGCTGTCTTTTCTTCTAGCCAGAGGGCCAGTCGTGCGTGTTCCTGAGAACGACGCATACGCGGAATATTGTTATAGGCTACATCACGGACCAAAATGTGTTTGAAGCTGAAGACGCGGTCTTGCTCCACCGGAATACGCCCATGTTCCTCAGTCTCAACAACGAAGTCTCGTTGCACAAGCGAGTCAAGCGCCCGAAGGATTGCAACATTGGTCAGGTCTGCAGCAAGTTCGAACAGTGCTGACAGCCAGAAGGTACGACCGATGATCGATGCATGCTGAAGGACCCGCTTCTCTACGGCATTCAAGAGGTCGATGCGTGCGGCAAGCACACCTTGAACTGTATCAGGCACGCGAGGAAGTGGAAAGACATAGTGCTGGTCGATGATAGTGTCTTCCGGTGGTGCAGCAGGGCTTGCCAGCTCACTAAGGAGAGCTTCATTCTGATCCCCAACATGCCAGCAACCTTCATTGGTACGGATCAATACGCCCTGGTCGACCAGCATACGCACAATTTCTTCCACGAAGAAGGGATTCCCTTCGGCTCGACTCAGGATAGTATGACGCAGCACTTCAGGGAGATCGTCCGTATTCAGGAGAGCATCGACCAGGTCACTGCTCTCCTGCTCCGAGAGTGACTCCAGTGCGATGGTGGTGAAATTGCGTTGTCCCCCTCCCCAACTGCGCCGCCGCTCAAAGAAGTCAGGCCGGGCAGGGCAGAGGAAGAGAATAGGGACACTGGTCATGCGCTCCGTTAAATATTCAAGCAGGTCAAGTAAGGCTTCATCTGCCCACTCGAGATCGTCTATTATGAGAATGAGTGGCTGTTGTTGGGCCAGTGCCTCCAGCAACACACGCCAGGCACGAAATAGCACTATACGTTGGCTATTTTTTTCTGTATCTTTGCTGAGTTTGCTGAGTTGCAGTTCTCGTTCCCGCCTGTCCAGGTAAACCTGCTCATCCAGATTGCCACTAGCTGCTCTGCCAATGGTGGCTGAAATGGCACTGGAACTGGCTGAGATCGTACTGGCGACCTTGCCCGGTTCCTCTTTACGCAAGCGTTCTCGTTCACGCTTGTCTGCATCACTTTGTTCATCTGCTCTGCCGCTAAATTCCCTGCCGATGCTGCGTACGATGACACTGACGATCTGCTCGGGGTCTTCAGTGCGCCTGGCCTTTGCGAGTGTATCGCGCACAAACTCGGCAAAGTGAGCTGACAACGTACTCGCATCTTCTCCATCCTGAACACTCAGCAAGGAGCGTAGAATCTCAACCAGGGGCCAGTATGTGATCCCCTCGCCATAGGGGGGGCAATGGCCTTCTAGCACTTTGGGAGCGATCAGCCCACTACTGGATGAAGCCTTTTTAGCGGCATCCTGTTCGTGCACAATAAATTCGAATGCCAGGCGTGATTTACCAATCCCTGGTGCGCCCAACAAGGTAATCAAATGTGAATGTTGTTCAGCCTGAACACGCGCATAGGTTGCATGCATGAGCGTAAGTTCCAACGAGCGTCCAATAAGAGGAGCTTGTAGACCTGTGATGCCCCGTGGATGTTGCGCAACAGCAGAACTATGCTTGTGCAGATCGATGACAACCCAGGCGGGGATCGGTTCTGGCTTGCCCTTGAGGTGCAGGGGGGCTATGGGACGGAAAACGAACACTTCTCGTGTTGCAAGGTAGGTACGTTCCCCCACAAGAATAGTATCGGGTGCGGCTACCTGCTGTAGTCGAGCGGCAACATTGACAGCATCTCCGGTAATCAGAAAATCTTGCCTGGCGGACTGCATGTTTCCTGGAGCAGCCACCTCGCCTGTGTTGATGCCTATGCGCATCTGCAATTGCGTCGCCTCTGCATATTCTTGCTGTCGTTGCTGATTGAAGTCGTCTAGCGCTTTCTGCATATCTAGTGCAGCACGAATAGCCCGGTCAGGATCGTCCTCATGAGCCACCGGTGCTCCAAACACGGCCATGACTGCATCACCGATATATTTCTCTACCGTCCCCCCATGGCGCCGTATCTGTTCTGTCATCAGGTTGAAGTACCCCGTCAGGATAGCTCGCATGTCTTCAGGGTCCAGACGGTCCGCCAGTGGTGTCGAGCCGATAATATCGGCGAACATAATGGTGACGACGCGCCTTTCCCCTGGAAGCATCAACCTGCTCTCATTGCCATTCAATGGCAGTGGGCGAGTGATATCGCCCTTTGGAGCTAACGCCGTGCCGCATTCGATACAGAATTTTGCCAGCGGCACGTTGACTGTGCCACAGTTTGGACAAATAACCAGGCGCTTGCCGCATTCAAGGCAAAACTTGGCTGTTGGTGGATTAGTGGTCTGACAGTTTGGACAAATCATATCGATCCTAATAATATATGCCGATTTAGCTTTCCAGCTATCCTGAAGTTGAGTCTTCTTCTATATTGTACAACCTGAAGAAGGCAAAAGGAAAAGTAACTCTTCAGCAGGGGATGAATGGGTTACCCACATCGTGACCCATGGTATGTACCCACATCGTACCCTCTGGATGAGAGCCGCTGCTGCACCTACAAGGGATACGATGTACGTACACAGCAAGGGTCACGATGTGGGTACTCCATACAGGGGGACAGGGGACGCAGTCCCCCTGCCGGAGCGCGAGGTGTCCTCGCTTCCTTCCCTTTTCCTCGCCTGCCGCCGCAGGCGGCACAAGAAAGGTACCTGAGGAGTTACGGCAAAAGGAAAAAGGAACCTGGCGCCTCTGCAAGACCTTGGGACTATTTACTTGGACGCTTGACGACAACGACGAATTTGCGTACTATGAGCATGTAAGGAAGGGAGAGTATCCATGCAACCAGATTTTCGCGTGGAAAGTCGCAGTTATGACCAGATGGTACGTGGGTCATGGCAAGGGTATCTACTTGATGCGACCGTACAACTCAGCGATGAAAGAGTGGCAGAAGCGGCCAGCGATTGTAAACGCCTCTGGCTGCCCAAAGGCACGCAGATGCGCTGGTCAATAAGGTCGCGTCCACTAGGGTACAACTGTCTACAGTTTTTCTGGCCTGAGCGTTGGTACATGCTAAGTGCCTTTTATGATGGGCCCGCGCTAATCCATACCTATGCCAACATAATTCTGCCCGCCACGATTGAGCTGGATCGCTTATATTATATTGATCTCGACCTGAGCATTCTGATCGAGCCAAATCTGAGCCATGAGGTGCTTACCCAGGTGGAGTTTGAGCAGGCGGCAGAGGCCTTAGGGTATACTGAAGAGACGCGCATCGGTGCTTTGATGGCGCTACGGACGCTCATCAGCTCAATTCAGCTCGGTGTTGGCCTCTTTGCCACCATCCCACAAAGGCTGCGGCAGACTGATTTTCACCTGGCGAAGTGCCATCACTAGCTGCGTAAGGAGGTCGGGTGATCCGTAGGGGCGAGGGTGGTGAGGAGTGGCTGGGAGGGCCTTTATGGTCGCCCGCGTAAGTTTCAAAAGAGGAAGCGGAGCTTCTCATGCCCAGACGTATTGACCATGTTGCCATCATCGTTCGCAACATCGAACAAGCCCTCACCTTTTACCGGGACATATTGGGCATCATGCCGGGTGAGATCAAAGCAGTGCCCACAGAACAGGTACGCATCGCCTTTCTCCCGCTGGGCGGACCCGGCGGGAGCGAAATCGAACTGGTTGAGCCGACCAATCCTGACTCCAGCCTGGCAAAGTTCCTGGAGAAGCGTGGTGAGGGTCTCCACCACATCTGCCTGGAAGTGGATGATATTGACGCCGCTCTTGCCGATATGCAGGCGAAAGGTGCCCCCGTCCTGGATAAGCAGCCACGCATCTCCGCCGAAGGACGTGCCATCTTTCTCCACCCCAAGGGAACGAATGGGGTGTTGTTGGAATTAGTGGAGCGAGATTCCTAAGAAAGAAAGGCCGAGGTTTGAACCCCGACCCCCAATGCAATCTGCTTGCTACAAGCGTCGTTACTCGCTTGCTTTCTGTGCCGGCTGCTGTGCTTGCTGCGTAGTCTTCTGAGCTTGCTCTAGTCGCTGCGTAGCGTTTTGAGCATACTCGACTCCGCGTCGCGCTGCAGTCTGAGTGACCTCCATTAACTGCTGATAGAAGGAGAATGGAGCGCGGAAGAAGTCCAAGTAGATATCCGCCGTCGCAGAGGCTAACCTCTGGTAAGCATCTTGCTGCTTCTGAACCTGTTGTCCCCACTCTTGCATCACATTATGGGTATTCTCCACCTGGTTCTGGAGAACCTCTATCCCGCTCAGAAAGATGTTTTGGGCAAATCTCATGTTGCGGTCCTGGACAGCAACAAGACTATTGGCAACTGTCTGATTGGTCTCATGTATGGAATTGACCAGGTCCCATGAAGCTTCGTTTATTCGGTTGTCTGCCATTGTTTTTCTCCTTTTCCTTCTCGCTGTCGCATATACAACAGCAATCCCTTCTCTAACTCCCTTGTTTTTGGCCGACCGATGGCAAACCATAATGATCCAGAGCTGGTAACCATATTCTCAGGAAGGCTTCGTTGCCACTATAATCGAGTACATGCCGCGTACCATTTCAGTCTCCAGGTGTTTTGGCTGGACCTGGTGATCCTGTTCACCTCCATCTCCCGTAACGTCGGGCAGAACGTGCCTGGGTTCATAACGCTCAAATACGTTAGTTGTTATCTTCTCTATGAGCATGTAGCATCGAAACGCTACATCGGCTGTAACAAAAGAAGAGGAACGAAAGAGCTTATGCTTTGACCAGGCCACAATCGTTAATAGTATGGTCAGTTATCATATGGTTCAGTATCTTTGGTCACCTCTGCCTTATCGCATTTGGTAGGCCATATAGTATACGGATAAACTTTGAAAATCGATACACATCACAGCGGGATGTTCCCATGTTTCTTGGGTGGGTTAGAATCTCGCTTATTTTTCAGCATCTCCAACGCCGTAATTAGCTTGGTGCGAGTGTAACGGGGTTCAATTATCTCATCAATATAACCGCGAGCGGCTGCGATGTAGGGATTGGCGAACTTCTCGGTATACTCCGTAGTCAATTCCTTGCGGCGTGCTTCGGGGTCGGTAGCCCGGTCAATCTCATCCTTAAACAGAATGTTCACTGCGCCTTCTGCACCCATGACCGCGATTTCCGCCGTGGGCCAGGCGTAGTTGATATCGCCGCGCACGTGCTTGCTGTTCATTACATCATATGCGCCACCGTAGGCCTTACGCGTAATCACGGTGATCTTTGGCACAGTCGCCTCGCAATAAGCGTAGAGGAGCTTGGCCCCATGGCGGATAATGCCGCTATGCTCCTGGCTCACGCCGGGCAGGAAACCGGGCACATCCACAAACGTAATGACGGGGATATTGAAACAGTCGCAGAAGCGCACAAAGCGTGCTCCCTTATCCGACGAGTTGATATCAAGTGCCCCTGCCAATGCTCCCGGCTGCTGTGCTACGATGCCGACGGAGCGACCGTTGAGTCGAGCAAACCCAATGACGATGTTAGTCGCGTAATACTCCTGGACCTCGAAGAAGTCGCCATCATCGAAGATATAGCCTATAATCGTTTTCATATCATAGGGCTTGTTTGGATTGTCAGGGACGAAGGTATCCAGTGCTTCCTCGGCTCGGGTGGGTGAGTCAACAGGGGTAATTCTTGGCGGGTCTTCGACATTGTTTGATGGGATGAAGCTCATAAGTCGTCGTATCATACGGATGCAGTCGGGTTCGCTGGGGCAGGAAAAATGCGCTACGCCGCTGGTACTATTATGAACCATAGCGCCGCCTAATTCTTCAAAGGTCACATCCTCATGGGTGACCGTCTTAAGCACGTTTGGGCCTGTAACGAACATATAGCTGGTATGCTCCACCATGAAAATAAAATCGGTGATGGCTGGAGAATAGACAGCCCCGCCCGCGCAGGGTCCCATGATGGCTGATATCTGTGGTACCACGCCGGAGGCCAATGTATTACGCAAGAAGATTTCTGCATATGCGCCCAGGCTGACCACACCTTCCTGAATACGTGCCCCGCCGGAGTCATTGAGGCCGATGACCGGTGCACCATTCTTCATAGCGTGGTCCATGACTTTGCAGATCTTTTCCGCGTGCGCCTCCGAAAGCGAGCCGCCAAAGACTGTGAAATCCTGCGAGAAGACGTAGACCAGGCGTCCATCGATTTGGCCATAGCCGGTGACAACGCCATCGCCTGGTATCCTCTGCTCATCCAGGCCGAAGTCTGTGGAACGATGTGTCACAAACATATCCAGTTCGTTGAATGTGCCTGGGTCCAGCAAGAGGTCGAGTCGTTCGCGTGCGGTAAGTTTACCTTTTTTGTGCTGTGCCTCGATGCGCTTTTTGCCGCCACCCACCATCGCCGCATCTTTTAAACTCCGCAGTTCTGCAAGCCTCTCCTGTGATCCTTTGAGTCCTGATGACTCCGGTGAGCTACGTTCGCTTGTGGTCATTGTTGTCTCTCCGTCGATGTGATGAGGAAAATAGGCTACCTAAGGCAGTATAGCATGTGGCCTGCGGGAGTGTCTAATGCTGGAAATACTGGGGATGTTTGTCAAAATTTTGCACGAAGTCTACGCGAACGAGCCCCACCCCGGGGCGGGGTTAGTAGGGGCGTCAGCTTGCCTGCGCCCTGGGGTGGGGGTGCTTTAACAAATACCCGGGATACCATGAATGGGGATGGCATCCCGAATCGCCTACGTTTTACGTCACGGGCGACAGCTTGCCCGTTCTCACATCGTAGATGAAACCGCTGACCTCTATATTCTTTGGGATGAGCGGGGAAGCTTTGATGGTTGCTACATCATCGCGAACCGATTGTTCCAGGTCTTTGAATGGCAGGAAGTCGATATGGTCCGCGTTGGCGTCAAGTTCCTTGCGCAACTTCGTGCGTAGGTCTGCATTGCTAAAGGTAAGCATACCGCAGTCGGTGTGGTGAATGACAACTACAGTGTCAGTGCCGAGCAGTTGCTGCGAGATTACTAACGAGCGAATGGCATCGTCGCTTGCTCGCCCACCAGCATTACGAATGATGTGGGCATCGCCTTCCTGAAGGCCAAGAAAGCGTGCGGGATGGAGACGCGCATCCATGCACGTCAGCACTGCCACCCGACGAGCAGGAGGCATCGGCAGATTGCCTTTCTGGAACGTTGCTGCGTAAGCTTCATTCGCCTTGAGGAATTCCTGAACGGTTGTCAAAGCTGTCTCCTTCACTATTTTGTTGATTTTGTAGATCAACATAGATAACTATGTCTAAGTGAAGTATAAAAGCGATACAGGAAAAAAGTCAAGGCTTAAGTCCATGAAGGGTGAGGTTCATTTTTTTGCACGAGGCGTCCTGCACCAGGACGAAGGCGCAGACAAGGACCAGGACGAAGGGCGGAGGCAAGCTCACGTCCCTACTAACCCGGGTTAGTAGGGGCGTGAGCTTGCCTCCGCCCTGGGGTGTTGGGGTGGCCTGGCTCTCCTAGTTCACGCAAAACAAATCGTTGCAACACCGCAATATACCCTTCTGGATCATGTCCGTAGGCTCCGCAGTGCCCGGCGCCATCCACAAAGTAGACCTCCAGCGGCAGGTTGTTTGCTCGTGCCGCCACAACGAGTCGACGGGCGTGTGACAATGGAACCATCTCATCGCACATGCCATGGATCAGCAAAATTGGCGGATAACGTCCTTCAATTGCTGCCTTTGAACGTGTCTTCCAGCGTTTGAAGCCCAGCTCAGGGCGTGCAATCAGGGCATGGCCAAAGCGCAGGCGAAAGACAGGTCTGCTCACTGCCACTGTACACCACGCGACAGCCGGAAACACAGGGCGCAGTCGGCGCAATGCCGGTCGCCAGGAGCTGCTATTGGCCGTCAGGCGCCAGTGGACAATGCTACTCAAAATTTCATCCAACCGTGCATATGGACTATCTGCAATGACAGCTGTCACCTGCGAATGCGGAAGTGTGAGTAATGCAATCGAAGCGCCCATGGAGAAGCCGTGCAGAATGATCTTGCCGGGCAACGTCTCCGGTTGCTGAGCGGCGACGGTCAAGGCTGCTTGCAGATCACGTACTTCAGCATTTCCACCGCTTGTCGCTACACTCTCACTCTCGCCATGTCCGCGGAAATCGAACAGCAAGACATTATAGCCGAAAACATACTCAAGAGCCGCCACCGAGCGCAGTTGCCCCCTTGATACGCGATAGCCATGACATATCACCACCGTAGGAGCCGGCTGTGGCTGTGCCCAGAACTCGCCGCACAGCAGTGGGCCATGAGGCGCGTGGAACATCAGCGAACGCTGCTGTGAGGATGGAGGATCTGGCATTGAGGGAGGCATTCCCCACTGGAAGTCTTTGTCATTCAATGCTTGATGTGGACGAGACAACTCATCGACAAAACGATGTGCCAGCATGACCAGGCCACTGGTAGCGGCCAGTCCCAGTATGCCGACGCTCGATATTGTGCCGATGATCCAGCGATGTGACTTCAATGGTCCAGGTTCCTTTCAAATGATCTCTTGCTCAAGTTCTATCCTAGAAGGAAAGGATACTCACTACATTACTTAGAGGGTTTCTGAAGGTGAAAAGTGTCATATGCCCTGGGGCAATCAATGGGGCTATCGGGACAGAAACGTCATGTGTCGCAGGCGCACCACTGCGCATGAAAAGAGGTTTTCATTGAGAGTTTAGCATAGATTCTGGTAGCAAGCAAGAGGCGAATTGTAATCTATACCCAGGTGGAGTGATATCATATCATACAGAAACAGCAGAAAATCTCGTTGCTCATCCAATCTGGGCAAGCCAACCTACTACCAGGATAGGAGCAGCAGAAAGGAAGAGGTATGCAGACATCAGCCACCAGGACCGGCGACCAGGCCGTCCAGACCACATTATCGGTATTAAAAGATTTACTCAGGCAAGATTTACCGGGTTCCTCTCAGCAGCGCAACTTTGCCGTGCTCTTGTGGGATGGCACTACCTGGCAGCCGGAACCGGAATTGGCGGAGCCGAAAAGCTTCACCCTGGTTCTGCAACACCCTGGCGCACTGCGTAAGATGTTCCTACCACCGAGCGAACTAAGTCTGGGCGAGGCATATATTTACAATGACTTTGACATCGAGGGGGACATCACAGCGGTTTTTCCTCTCGCGGATCAATTCATCAACAGGCAATGGGGAAAAGTGGAACAGGTGCGTTATGGGAAACGCCTACTGAGCTTGCCGAAGACGAGCCAGGCGCGTTCGGGTGATGCAGCGGCGAAATTGCGTGGTGCACGGCACTCCAAAGAGCGAGATCGTCAGGCAGTCACCTATCACTATAACCGCTCCAACGATTTTTATGCGCTCTGGTTGGATCAGCGCATGGTCTACTCCTGCGCATACTTTGCAACACCTGACGATGATCTTGACACGGCCCAGGAACGCAAGCTTGAGTATATTTGCCGCAAGCTACGGCTGCGGCCAGGGGAGCGTCTGCTGGATATCGGCTGTGGCTGGGGTGGACTGGTCATCTACGCAGCGCAGCGGTATGGGGTGGAGGCCTATGGCATCACCCTCAGCCAACCACAAGCTGAACTGGCACAGCAACGCATCCAGCAAGCTGGACTAAAGGAACATTGCCGTGTTGAGGTACGTGATTATCGGGACATAAATGAGGCAAACTCGTTTGATAAAATTGTCAGTGTCGGCATGTTTGAACATGTGGGTGAGAAGCTCCTGGCCATCTACTTTCGACAAGCCTGGCAGTTGCTGCGTCCAGGCGGCGTCTTCCTCAATCACGGCATCGCGAGTGATACTACTCTCAAGGCTCAACAGGGAACCAGTTTCGTCTCAACCTATGTGTTTCCCGATGGTGAGTTGGTACCGGTCAGCAGCACATTGCGAGCAGCCGAGCTAAGTGGCTTTGAGGTGCGCGATGTGGAGAGCCTGCGTGAGCATTATGCACTCACGCTGCGGCACTGGCTGCGACGATTGGAAACGCACGCTGACGAAGCGCGCAGGCTCACCAGTGACATCACCTACCGTATCTGGCGCTTGTACATAGCAGGGTCAGCCTATTCGTTCCAGGTTGGTCGCAACAACATCTACCAGGCGCTGCTGGCGAAGCCTGATGGGGGTGATGGTTGTTTGCCATTGACGCGCGCCGACTGGTATGCTTGAAGGGCTTTGCCGAGAACTCCTAACGCACTACATGCATTGATGTTCAAGAGAGGCTGATGGACAAAGTCCAGAAGAGAGAGGCGGAAGCTTAATCATGATTAAACTCCCGCCTGCGATTGAGAACCTTTACTTCCGTACCAGGCGAGCACGTACTAGCGCGCCTGAGCTGTTCACTCCACCTGAGTAGCGATCTATCTAGCCCGACACCTCATAGACACGAGTGCCCCAGTTGGTCTTAAGGGTCAAACCCGGAATGATTTGAGTGGCTACCTGCGGCACGGTCTTTTCCGCTGCCATCCACAGGTTGTTGCCGTTAGGATCGAGCGCCGACCAGGAGTAGTCGCCCCAGCGGCACTGTTGAAAGGTGCCCTGAAACGGTGGCACGCAGGTGAAACCGATGTCGGGACCTGATCCCTTGCTGGTAAGATGGATGTTGCCAAAATCCGCACTCCCTGACTTACGCACCACGTAGCCGGTGCTGGGATTGAGCGTCGTATTGGTAATGGAGAACGAGATACCCGTTGTTCCCGCAAACGTCGTCGTGATCGCTGGATAGACCAGGTACTCCCCTTTCACAGCAACATAGCCCTGATCGGTGAATTGGGCACCCTGGACCTTCCCGTTGCTACCCACTATGGGGTTTATCTCGAACCACGCTGCACCGTCGCGCGTAACGGGGTCGTTATCTACGGCCACTGCCAAATCCAATGACCCCCACAGTTGGCCGTTGATGAACTGCACCTGCTGCATGCGGCTATCATTCGAAAAGGTGGCCAGGGAGAGTCCATTGGTGGTCAGAGCAGGAACCGGGTACCCATAGATCTCGCTGGTGATCAGCGTCTCGCTCAACTTTGGTACCTTACCATTGGTGACGGCCTGCGTATCGGAGAGCGCCCACAAACCGAGGAGTTGCGAGATCGTGTTCGGCATCGATTGCAGCTCGTCCGCATAGGGGAACGAGTTCAGCAAGAACTCGATGTTTGAGTCGCTATTGGTAATGGCAGGCTGCAAGGCAGTGACCCCAATACCCCCTAGGGAGAGGTTGAGAAACTCTGCAGTGTTGACGACAGGCGCCCCTGCCACGAGCTGCGACTTCGAGAGGGCGATCAGGTCTGCCCCAGTCTCCGGCAGAAAATTGGGAGCACCACCAAACTGATCGACTGAGATATACACATTGTTCTTGTCAATGCCCAGCTTCGGCTGGTCCCCGAAGCAGGGACACTGGCCCTTAGTGTTATTCGGGAAGGTCGTGTCTATGCGGTACACAGAAGCACTCAAGTTTGGATGGAGCACGAGAAGATCGGCTCTGATTGGGGAGAAGACTGTTCGTGTAAACGACCACGCTGAAGAACCACGATTGTGTTGTTGGGTCGAAGTAGCAGCGAGGATCCGAAATGTTTAGAGCAGGCGATTCACCAAAGAAGACATTCAAGTTTTCCTCGGGGCCAAACAATGCACCATTGGGTGTGTAGAAGGTGACCACGTCGTTGATGATCTCGCTCACCACTTTTGATCCAAGCAGGTTACCGACACACAGGCCCTGGTCTGGTGGTTCGAGCACGAAGCCGTTGACATCGAAACTGTTTACACTGTTGAGCCCTTCGAAATTCTGGAGCAACTGGCCTGCATCAGCGCCCATACCTCTGTCAGCAGCGTTAGGTGACTGCGTAGCAGAGGCTGTAGTGGCAGAGTTTGTAGTGGCTCTTTTGCGGGGAGGTAAAAAGAGCAAGTGCGGACCGGTCCCATTGTTGCTGGACGACTGCGCCGTCGTGGTGGGCGTCTGCGCTGTCGCGTTAAGCGATAATTGTAGGGAGGCTGCCCGGCTGATAGTGGTTTGCGACCCCTGGAATGTGATCACGGAAGGACCGCTAGCACGGCTGGTTGACCCGTGAGCGACGAATGCAACCATAAAAGCGCTCGTGACGGTCAGGATGGTGACTAGCGAGAGAAGGATGCGAACTTTAGCGTGGGAAGAGAAGGACATAAAGTTGGCCTCACTTTCAAATAATTTGGATACAGCAATCCATGGCACATGGATTCGATTTGCCTTGCACTACAAGTCAGAGAAAGGCTTTATACTGGAAGTATGGAAGAAATTCATCGGTTTGAGAATGGAGAGAAGGTTGAGGTTTGGTTAAGAAAAGGTTAAAAATAGACTTATTAAATGGAGAAAAGTTTACTGAGCGCGGCAACTAAATTGTGAGGGCCGCTACTTTTAAAATTGACCCTGTACAGAATGGGGTTTGGAATGTCAGCATCCCAAACGAGCGCGGGTTACATAAGTTTTGGGACAAAGGGACGCACTTTGGGAACTTTTAATGAACTAGGCACGTCTATTTGTATAAGAGGTTGATCACCTCGCCATAGCCATGTCAGTCCTCGACAGTTGGCAAGCAAGAAACCAACATCCAGCATGCTGGGGATGGGCGCGATCATCTGTTTGGAACGAAGGAGGGTCTATTATGATGCGCTTATATCGGCTGTTCATGATCCCTGGTACTATGTTGGTCCTGGCACTGCTCGCTGGCTGCGGGCCAGATGTGGCCATAGGCGGAACTGGTTTGCCCATCACGGTGACGAATCGCTCACTCACGACCTCGAATGACCCCGCAGGCGCAGTCAGGACCGGGCCTGTCACATTGCATACCAATGCAAAAGTATACAGGGTAAATGACACGATTTTTGTCACAGTGAGCAATCAGAGTAACCGGACGATTTATTTTCCAGATCATTTGACAAACTGCACCGTCATTCTCTTGCAACGGCTGAAGGTTCAGCCGCTGGCTGGCGGTAGTGTGCAAGCCGGCATCAACCCCTTCGGCATCAATCCCTGCAGGCTTGAAATACTGACGCGGATACACTCACTGGGTCCGGGACGGCGCCTCGTAGTGAGACTAGTTGCCCCGTTGAATGGCTGGCCACCTGGTCTCTATCACGCTACACTGACCTACGGTACGTCTCTCAATGCTGGCTCGTCGACGACTATCTATTCGGCGGTATTCACGGTGGGCTCTCTCGCGCCACTACCATAAGGACTTTGAGAGTTGCTACCCGTTGAAAAGAAGGCCGCTTCCAGGAAGCGGCCCTCCTGGCTAATCAAAGGGCAGTTGTCCTGTCAGCCCCAACAACATTTGGGACTCAGTGGGAGCGGCTTTGAAGATCCGCCCGCTCCCAAAGGGTTGCCGATCCGCTATTTCGAAGGCACGCCTTCAGTCGACGTAAAGATGTCCTGATCGTTAGCCTCGAACACCGTTAGGCCCAGTAAATGTGCAGACCTTGGGTGGAACCCCTGGTGCAGCTGTGCCTGGGCAAAGAGCCAGATCCGGGCTACGCGTATCCATCCATAGCGGGTGCGCATCATCGACCGCGCTGAGACCTGAGTAGTCGCCGAAGAAGTCACTGTTGCTATTGCCCACTGCATCGGGAAACTCCGTCGGAGATGGCATGGACGCAGACGTGACCCGCCGCACACCGAAATTCGTGAGATCACTGGACCCAGAAAGGCTGAAGTCCATGAACCCTGTCGTCTCGTCATTGCCATACTGGCGGTCGTAGTAGGAGACTGCGAGCTTCCCGTTCCTCGTGAAGGCGCTCCACTGCCACCACTGATCGGTCAACTTCTGGCCTGGGGCCGAGCTGACAATTGGCACCGTTGTCGGATCGGTGACAGTCCCATTGAAGCTTGCACCACTGTTAGTGGATACACTTTCGAGGATCTTGTTGTTGCACGCTCCCGCGGTCTTCACACCAGTGTACGTGGGGTTCAAGGTAGCAGAGAATCCGGTTGGTACGCAGCCATTTGACGTGTTCGAGTCGTTGTCGATGTACGAGCCAAACGTCACCACTACGTCTGATGGATTGGTTGGATCAACCCCACCCGATGGGTAGTTAGTAGCTCGGAAGACTGAACTCTCAGACGAACCCTTCTCCGGTACGCAGGAACGGCCATTGTCCTGCCCACCCTGGTACGTGGCACAGTCAGGAAGGTCGTTGTAGTTTGCCACCAGCACGGGGGCACTGAAGGTATTGCCACCATCGGTCGACTTCGAGAGCAAGACCTGATAGTGGTTATCGCTCTTCGAAGTCAACTCTGGTACGGTGTTGAAGTTGTCATAGGCGACGTAGAGTGCCCCATCCGGGCCGGTGAAGGGGTCCGAGAACTGGTTCTCGTTGCACCTCCCATTTGGAGCAGATATACCGAGATCAGCGAAAGTATACGTGCAGAGGGAGCTATCTGAGCTAACGAGCACGGGCGAACTGAAGGTCTGACCGTAATCGGATGAGTGCACCTCATAGATGTAGGCGGTACCGTCTGCCGCAAACACCGTCCAGGTTGTGTAGATGCGGTCCTGGAACGGGCTACCGACGTGGTTGTCGACGGTCATGTACGGCTTGTCGTTGAGCACCGCCGGGTTAGTCGTGTAGGTCTCAATGGCAGGGCGGCCCGGGAAGTTCCACGAAGCGCCGAAGTTCCCGGTCGACCGGAAGACATAGACGGCACTTGACAGGTCCGGGTTGTTCGTTAGTCCCAGGGCCACGCATGAAGACCATGCAGTTGTAGTAGGCATTGCCTTTCGTGTCCCAGGCAACCGAGGGGTCGCCGCCCGCCTGCCAGTACTGGCGGGCAACGCCGCCGAAGGTGCCGCCACGGACGAATCCGTTGGGGGTAGTAGCAGTCAGCCCAGTCCCTGCCCACCGTCAAGGCTGTAAGAAACTCCGCAGGTTCCATCCCCCCGTCGGTAATCGTTGTAGGTGGCAACAATGTGATTAGGGTTTAAGGGGTCCTGAGCGATGGAGGTTTCATTCTGTGCCTGCCCGCGTCCTTGCAGGTCTGTGTCCGTAATGTTCAAGCAGTTCTGATTGACCTTGATGTTGTCCCCCCGGTTCTGAGGACAGCCGTCATCACTGGTGGGGAAGTAGTTGCGAGTTGCTGCCTTCGTGCTCGCTGCGAGCTGCGGGGGATCAAGCTCGGAACTCACGAGGCCATCCAGGAGCCGTTGTTGGATCGGCTTAAGGGCGTTGAGTGCTAAACCTTTTGCCTGTGCTGTGTTGGACGCTCCGGTCCCCACAAAGACCATAAATCCACCAATAATGGAGATAAGAGCGACCAGTGAAAATACGATGCTCATCCTTGAGCGTAGCGAGAAACGCATAAAACTTGGCCTCACTTTCAAAATATTTGGATACACTTATCCAAAGCGCATGGATTTTGTTTGCCTTGCACAGCAAAGCAAGGCAGAAAATGGCTATATACTGCAAGTATGGGAGAAACGGATCGGTTTGGGAATTGAGAGGAGGTTGAGGTTCGGTTAAGAAACGGTTAAGTTTTGTATTATTGTGTGGCAATATCTTCTCTGTGCATCCAGGGCGGCGAACTGCTTGACATTTGGAGATAAGGCTTCCCGTGAGCGAACTGGAGAGGTGTCCTGGCTGTCATCCTGAGCGCAGCGAAGGATCTCTTCGTCCGGCGAGCCAGACCCTTCGCTGCGCTCAGAGCCTGCCCTTGAGCGCAGCGAAGGGGTGACAGGCCTTATCTCCAAATGTCTCGCGAACTGCATTTCGCCAGTTCTAAACTCAAAACAAGAAGGTCACTTCTTAATGATGCGACCTTCTTGTTTGATTGAACGATAGCTTTACAGCTCAATGCTTCTACATTGAATGTGCGGAATAAGCTCGCAGGACCGTGCTCCTAACTCGACCTCAGGCCGACATGAGCAGCGCCGATTCCACAACTTTTCACTGGAAGTATTTAGAAGCCACCGGTTCCGTTCGGGGTGCCAAGACCTGTCGGGCCATCGTAGCCAGCAACAGCTTTGCACATGATCGTGCTAGGACAAGAGCCATTGCTGCCGCTCGTCACGTCATGCGAATTGCTGCTGGTAAACTTCGTGTATGGCACCTGCTGTGCATTACTGTACGAGCTGACACCACCAGCAAGAGCAAAAACGCCCGCGATCAACGGAGAAGAAAGACTTGTGCCACCAACCTGGAACCAACCGGACACTCCAGAGTAGGGTGTCGAGTCATAGACGGCTGCTCCTGTGTTGGGATCGGCATCGGCAGAAACATCGGCAACGCCGCGCTCGCTGCCGCACCCTGTCTGGCTCCAATTTGTGTTCGATGTCTGCCAGGTGTTGGCAGTCTCGTATGCGCTGCACCCGCTGCCGCCGCCGCTCCAGGCACTCTCGCTGTTGTACGAGTTATCGTTGTTGAGGTTGAGCGTCGTGCCGCCCACAGCGACCACATACCGTGAGGCCGCCGGGTACTCCACGCCGTAACCGCCATCGCCGGAAGAGACCGTGACGGCAACGCCTGGATGGTTATAATAGCTGTCATACGATGTCTCACCGAGAAACTCTGAGCCACCATAGCTATTGGAAATTTCGGTTGCACCCAGCCTGGCGGCGGTGTTTTCTGCGGTAAATATACTGGTGAAGCTACTTGAGGAAGCCTCCACCAGCAAAATCTTGCAGGTCTGGCAGATTTCGTGCGCAGTTTCCACGTCCAACGAAATTTCTACGGCCCAGCTAGCGTTAGTAGCGGGCAGATGCGATGGGCTGCCTTTCTGGTTAACGATAGTGAAGCAGCCGTTGGTCGTGGTGCACGTTGGCAGGTGAAACTGGGTATCATAGGTATTCAGATCAGACTTGATCGTCGGATCATTGTAGGCATCAACGATCCCGATCGTCTGTCCCCCAAAACTGCCCGGTTGTGAGCATAAAGCTTGCGGGCTTGTACCGCCGACGCTGCACGGCAGATTGTAGCCAACGTGAAATTGCGTCGGTCCATAGCTACCGGCAAGCGGCCCGCTCACCTGTGGCTGAACGAGTGGTACCCCCTGCGCGTTCGTGTAGATAAAGGCATGACAGTGGGCAGACCTGAAACCGGCTGAACAAACTGACCTGTAGCCAAACCTAGACGAGCCAGAGAGAGCGTGGCGTGAGGTGACCGGTTTCGCAAAGGAGACGAGAGGCGCCAAAGCCCCGACCCCGAGTAGGAAAATACATATTCCCAAAAGAATGAAGTGTCGCTTAAGGGAAAAGATATGTAGCATAGGTAAACCTCTGTTGATAAAATTTAGGTTAAACTCCGATCAAATACTTTTTGGATGCGCTATCCAAAGCGCGTGGATTTGATGTGCCTTGCATCGCAAGGCAGAGATAGGCTTTATGCTGCGATTATGGAAGAAATTTATCAGCTTGGGAATGGAGAGAAGGTTGAGGTTTGGTTGAGAAACGGTTAAGTTTTGCACTTTTGCGTGGCAATATCTTCACTGTGCTCCGGCAGGTGACAGCTTGCCATTCGCCAGGTAAACGAAGGGAACTTTTGGGGACAGTTTGGCGTCTTCATGGTAGATTCGTTTGTAATGACCGCTTGAGGGCAATTTAAAACACGTTAGGGGGCAAACATGTTACAACACCATCAGGGACTGCGATCTTGGCTACGCACAACTGCTGCCATAGTGAATATAGGGCTCCTGATTGCCCTGCTGAGCATAGGATTGGCTGCCTGTAGCCATAGTAGTGCCAGTATATCTTCGACGCCGTCTCAAGCTCAAGTGGCTCAGCCCCAGGCCCCAACACAGGTACAGACGAAGGTAAAGAGCTGTGGTACCGTAGCGAGTCTCGGCCGCCTTGAGGTGCCGGTGAATGACACCATTGGGGCGCAAGCGGAAAGCTGTTTCTGGCAGGCGTTTCAACACTGCCAACCTGCTACGCTTGCCTTCATCATGAGTAGCATTGATACGTCGCTCATTCGCACGTTCACGATCCACAACAATCAGGGCAAGTGCTCGATCACAGATGCCAGGCAATTCCGCGTTGTGCCAAGACCCCCTTCGCCGGCCCAGGCCTTTACGTGTGCCGGTCTAACAAAGCTGCCAGGTGCATTGCGATTCAACGCCTGTGGCAAGGATGGTAATATAGTATTGCCGGGGGCGTAAAGGTAAATGGTTGGGGGCGTGATTATGGAATTTAAATAGGAATAATGATTTTCGTACGGGCGTGATTCATCACGCCCCTGGCCTGACACGTTGAGCGGCCTCCTGGGCGTGATGAATCACGTCCGTACGAAGGTATCCCCTTATTTTGTCAATGTGCATTATTGGCCCCTACACCTTCGGGAAATAATGCGGACGTATGCGCTATAACCATTTATTTTGTCAATGTGCATCATCGCGCCCCTACATTCCCTTCTCCCCGGCCATCTGCTGCTGCGTGGCTTCGCGATAGGCATCTGCCATCGCTTGCTGCTGCTGGGGGGACCAGCCCTGCTCGTTTGCCATGAGCGCGGCAACCTCGTCGACGACACCCAGGCCGCGTTGACGATCTTCGAGTGCGATGGAGGTGCGACGGGCCAGCACATCATAGGGTGTCATCGCCATCTCGTGACGGCATGCATACACTACCTCCGCCCGGATATAGGGAAGATCATCGACCAGGCGTGTGCCCAATGATGCATCGTTCTCAACAAGCCCCAGGATGGCGCCGGCCTCGGAGCCATAACTGTTCCCCAGGTGAGTGATCGTCTGTGAGGAGAGTCCCAGCGCCGTCCCCTTCACAGCCAGGTTGTGCTGCAAATCCGGCCAGCCCAGGCTGCCGTGTAAAAGCAGGTTTTGGGTGGGATGAAGCGGCGTCAGGCCATCGAGACGATTGAGCACGTCAACGGTGTCCTGGGCCATACGCCGGTACGTCGTTAATTTGCCGCCAACAATCGAGACCATGCCGGTCGGACTCTCCAGCACCGCGTGCGAACGGGAGAGCTGCGCGGTCGAGTGTTTTGCGCTGCGTGAACGCAAGAGCGGGCGGTAGCCGGCATAGGTGCTGATGATGTTCGCCTCGGTCAGGTGAACGGAGAGATAGCGGTTGAGGTGGTGCAGCAAATAGGAGATATCAGCAGGCGTGGCAATGGGGTGGTCAAGATCGCCGGAGCCGGTGTCAGTCGTACCAAAAATCACCCGCGATTGCCAGGGCACAATGAAGAGAATGCGCTTATCATCGGTTTCTGGCAACACAATCGCCGCATCGCCCAACTTGATATCTTCGCGTGAGAAGACCAGGTGTACGTCCTTACTCGGCTCAACCTCAATCTGTGCTTCAATGCCGGCAAGCGCCTCGACCTGTTCGGTGAAAACCCCGGTGGCGTTGACGATGTGTCGGGCGCGTACCGCCAGTTCATGCCTGCCAGGATGATCACGGACTTGAGCGCCACACAACTTCCCTTGCTCGCTGATAAATGAGGTCACTTCGGTGTAGTTGGTAATGGTAGCGCCGTACTGGGCGGCGGTACGGATGAGCGCTATCGTGAGACGAGCGTCATTGGTTTGCGCATCGTAGTAGACAAAGCCTTCTTCTAACCCTGCACTGACAAGGTGTGGAGCACATTTAAGCACTTCGGCGCGGCTCAAACGGCGATGCCTGCTCACATTGCGTCGTCCCGCCAATGCATCATAGAACCAGAGTCCAACGTCGAGAATCAGGCTGAGTCCGATGCCTCCTGGCATAGTAAAGCGCATACCTACCGGGTGGTGATCGCCCTTATAGAGCGGCAGGACAAATGCGAGCGGGTGCACCAGGAATGGCGCGTTATGTTGCAGGAGCCCGCGCTCGACCAGGGCTTCACGCACCAGGGCAATATCGAAATTGGGCAGGTAGCGGATGCCTCCATGGACGAGCTTGGTTGCCTTGCTGCTGGTGCCGCTGGCAAAGTCAACTTTTTCGACGAGCGCGACTTTGTAGCCGCGTGCGGCAGCATCCAGGGCGACTCCCGCGCCTGTGACGCCCCCACCAATGACAAGGACATCGAAACGCTCGCTAGCGAGGATGGATAGGTTATGTGTGCGTTCTGTTGAGGAGAGTATTTGCATATTTTACGCCTGCTCCCAGAGAATCGCCCGCGCACTCGTCGTTCCCTCGTCCATAACCAGGATAAAACGCGCCATGTAGAAATCCTCCTTCTTAATTCCTTCCCAGAAGCTCCTCCTCCGCCAACCACAACGCTTCCTCTTTAGAATGTATCCGTCCTTCTGCCTGCGCCTCGGCAATAGACTCAAGCAATTGCCCGATCAAAGGTCCTGGCTCCAGTTTGAGACGGCGCATCAATTCCTCCGGGCTGACGAGTCGAGCAGGTAAAATACTCTCCCGTTCACGAATATAACGTGTGAGCAGGAGGCGCACAATGGCGAGATGACGCGGCCATGAGCTATCAGGACGCCTTGTATACTCATCCCACAAAGGTCCCACGGTAGCAATATGATCGGCCAATGAGAAGAGCGCCACATGGATGCCCATTGGTCCAAGATCGACGAAATAACGACGGATAGCGCGAGGTGTGACGGTATCCACGTGTGCCAGTTGACCGGGGCGCATGTGATGGGCGACGACTAATTGTACCACGCGGCGGTCCTGAGTGCTGGCATTCAGGCGCGTCATGATCTGCTGGGCGAGTGGTATGCCTGCTTGCGGGTGATCGTAGAAGTGTATATTGCCGTCTGCATCTGTGGAGTAGGTAATGGGTTTGCCGATATCGTGCAGGAGGGCAGCTAACTTCATGCGTGGCGCCGTAAGGCTAGCAAACTGGAAGATGCCCTGCTGCTCCGCTTCGTGAAGGAGTGTGCGTAACTCGGCAAAATCTGCCTGATCCCCATTCGGCTCGGCACCCTTCCCGTTCGGTCCACCATCACCCTTGTCTGGTCGGTCCTCCCCCCCGTCTCTCAAGGGTAGGTTTTTCGGAAAGGGGTCATCGTGTCCATAGGGACGGTGCGAGATTGAGTGGGGAGGGATTACCTGCCCCCCAGGCAGGGTCCCTGTCCCCCAGACAGGGTGCCCTTGTGGAACGACACTCGTCTCCATTGTCTCCATTGGGACACTTGTCTCCGATGTCTCCGATGTCTCCGTGCTCAAAAAACCTCCCCGTAGAAGATCCCCCCCGCCTGGTCGGCCCTCCCCCTTGTCTGATCGGTCCTTCCCTCCACCTGGTCGGTCCTCCCCCCTGTTCGGCCCACCATCGCCCCCGCCTGGTCGGCCCTCCCCCTTGTCTGGTCGGTCCTTCCCCCTGTTCGGCCCACCATCGCCCCCGTAGGGGCGGGGGTGGGGTAGGGTAGGGTGGGGACCTTTATGGTCGCCCGCGTAGCCTTGTCGAATTGCTGCAACCAATCGTTCAAGCGCCCCGACCGACTCCAACGAATGTTCCAGCACATCCCAGTAATGTGGGCTGGGCTGGCGCATACCGCGTGCCGGGATGAATTCGGGCATGAGGACAGTTAACAGCCCGAGCGCATCCAGATAACGCAGTTGCACGGTTGCCCCAACCGGCTCCAGTATCGCATACAGCTCATCGTGGATACGTTCGGGTGCTGCGAGTAGTAGCAATTTGGCGTCGCGTTTGATAAGGTTTTCGGTCGCTGATTCGATGCTGAGCTGGTAGCGCATGCTCAGGCGGACGGCGCGGAGCATGCGCAAGGGATCGTATTCGAAGATAGTGTCGTCGACTGCCTTGAGTTGCCGTGCCTGGATATCGGCGAGGCCGTTGAGGGGGTCGATGAGCGCCTCCCCCATAGGCATCAAGTTACGGGGCGCGAAGCCGGAGTATGGTAGGGGCGGGGCTTGCCCCCGCCCTGGGGTGGTTTCACGCGAATGGGGATCTATCATAAAAGGCACCACATTTCCTATTTGGAGGAGGTGAACGATTTCGGCCAGGGGTGCGGCGATGGCGTTGATGGTGAAGTCGCGTTGACGCAGGTCCTCTTCAATGGTGTTGCCTTTGAGTGGAGCGATATCGATGATGGTTTCGCTTCCTGCGTGTTTGATAACGATGCGGCTGGCTTTATCGTTGAGGTGGACAAAGTAGCCAGCAAGTTTGTCTGCGAGGGAGCGTGCTAATTGGGGAACGTTGCCGTCGGTGACGATATCCCAGTCGCTGCAGGGTTCGGCCGAGCAGGAGGTTGCGGATGGAGCCGCCGGTGAGGTAGGCTTGCTGGTTGTGGTCGATGAAGTGTTGGGTTGTTTGGCGTAGGAGTTGGAGGGTTCGGGTGTCCAGGTTGTGCTACCTTTCCAGGGCGATCGCAAGGGTCGCACCTACAATACTATATGCAATCTCGTTGCTCAGGTATGTTCGTGTGCTGCGGTTATTCTGGTTGCCGATGTATGCTAGCAGCGTTGTGTCAGTTGTGTCAGTTGTATCAGTTGTATCTATAGTATCACCTGCGTCTACATGCTGTCTCGCGGATGGTCATGAGACTCTCTATTTACAGTATTACTATGAGCTATCTTATAGCTATGCTGGACGAGTGCCGTGTTTGATGCGCTTGTCAGGTATACAATAGTATTAGACTCCATGGTTCGGTCATTGTTTAAAGAGCTTGAAAAAATTGGCCCCACCTACTGAGAGTGATATGAAAGGACTTGGGGATAAGGCTTGTCCTGCTTTCATAGGTTTAACATTCCAGGTGCCATAACCACCTGCACCAGGATTGCAATGGTTGGTTTGGTCGAGGCTACAGTAGCCGCCTTTGAGGCTACCATCTGCCTGGACGATTCCTGTGAAATGGAGCGATCCATTGCCGGATACTCCTGGAACCGTGAACTGGATGCGTCGGGCAGTATCAACCGTCCCGCTAAAAAATCCATCTCCTAGAAGCCCAGAACCCAGCGCGAAGTAGCCGCTTATCTTCCCGCCACCCTGCTTGATGTTTGTAAGCGACATGGTTGAGGTAACATCGCCAGGAGTGTTATGAATAGTACCCTTATACGATCCAGCAACCATTGGAAGCCTTGATACAGGGGTTGTAGGAAGAGTGGTAGGTGCTCTTGTTGGCTGGGAAGAGGGAGTAACTACAGCAGGAACTGTAGGTCGAGGTGTTACGATAGCCGGATGAGCAGGAGTGCTAGCTGCCGCATAAAACCAGAGGCTTATTCCTCCAAAGACCAGTACGATAAATAGCGCAAGTAAGCCGCAGATGAGCTGCTTCGGTACAGATGCAGGAAGGTGAGGTTCAGATTTTTGCGTCGAGCCAGACCACCCTAACCTCCCAGGGCGCAGGCAAGCTGACGCCCCTACTAACCACGCCCGGGCAGTTAGTAGGGGCGTCAGCTTGCCTGCGCCCTGGGGTGGGGCCTCGTTCGAGTAGATGCTTCGTGTAAAATTTTGACGCCCACCCGATGCAGGAGGTTCTCCTGTGTGTTCAGCAACGGCAGGCTCCCCGGCTTGAGGAGCATGCCGATGTTTAGGAGCGAAAGGCCAGAAGGAGCCAAATTTCCAAATACGGGGAACACGCGGCTGCTTCGGTACAGATATAGTAGCAGGTCGTACCACTGCCTGCCTGGGGACCCTGGACGGATGAGATAAGGCTGATGGCATATCACCAGACACAGATGACGGATACTCTGCTAGAGACCACAATGCTTCCCAGAACTGCTCAACTGACGAGAAGCGATGATCATCCTCTAGAGCCATCGCTTGCTGAATAGCCTCAGCTATAAACGTAGGGATGGTCGGTACCACCTCGTTTACTGGCTTCAAAAGATCGATCCCCGTGCTGTCCAATTGAGTTGATCTATAGAGGGCATCGGGGGGAACAATACCGGTTAAGAGAATATAGAATGTTGCACCCAGGCCATAGACATCGGTACGAGTGCTAAACTCTCCACGGTATTGCTCAATCGCTCCATAGCAGGGTGCAAAGTAAGGAACAGGGTTGGTAGTGAAGCCCTGTTTCTTAACGATGCCGAGAAGAATCAGCACGGGCTCGCCAGTCGTCTGTGGTACGAGGATGCTGGTCGGCTTAATATTTTGATGAATAACAGGAGGGTGCCGGTGATGCAGATGGCTAATAGCACTCATGATGGGAGCCATAATAGTCATAACCTGAGGTAGTAGAAAACGCTGCTCCGGCTGCTGTAACCGCAGTATCTCAAGGTGCGGCCCTTCACTATAACTCACAAGCAGGCATGTCCGACCGAGTTTGTCGTCAGTGAAAACAGATTGGGCTTGGGGCAATGCTCGATGATTAGGGGGTGTATGTGATACATGTTCAAGCGTGAAGCGATACCCTTCCTGTTCCTTCGGGTTGATCAGCTCTGCAAGGGCAAAAAGCTTCTGTTTGTCATCCTGCTCCCATACCAGATAGACGTTGCCAAAGCTACCTTTGCCAAGGAGGCTCTCTACGATATACTGTCCGTTTAGCACAGTTCCAATGGGGAGAATAGCTTGTACCACTTTCACGTTGTCCCCCTTGTCACTTTTCCATGCAGTCCTCAAAAAATATACTGATAGTTACTGCTAGTATTATAGATAGTGACAATCTCCTAAGCAAGCTCAAGGTCAGTGCCAGGAGAATTTACAGTATAGATTAGTACCTGTTGAGTCTCATCTTGAGCCCCCCACCAGGGCGCAGGCAAGCTGACGCCCCTACTAACCGCGATGATCGTACCGGCTGTAGGGGCGTGTAGCTCCCCGATTTATCGTGGGAGCCTGCGCTCTGGGGTGATGGGTGTGGCTTGTACTTAGCCAAGCTTATAGGTAACGAGTCCTTTGGCAATGGCGTTCCCCGAAGCGCCCCTGACCTCAACATCGAGATAGACCAGGTTGCGGCCCCGGCGCAGCACACGGGCAACGGCCTGCAAGTCTTCTTTCTCTGCCGGCGCAAGATAGGCAACCGAGAGATTGACCGTCGTGCCACGAGCTTTAGCGGGGACCTCTGCATCCGACCACGCAGCGACCATAGCAGCGGTATCGATGAGTGAAGCAATCGCCCCGCCGTGCACGATGGTTCCAATGGTGACAAGTGCGCTGGCGAAAGGTAGGGTCAGTATCGCCACATCCGGCTGCATATCGGTGAGTTGAATACCGAGATGGGCAACATAAGGTGAGTCAGGGAAAAACTGACGTATGAAATCCGCGCCAGAGAGGGGATGTTCCTTGGGTGTACTCAAGCTCTATCTCCTTGCCGATAATGAACTAACCGTAGACATCGAATGAAGTAGGGTACCGACGAGGTACCATAAGAAGCTCTCATGGCCCTTTTTC
>CAVYFB010000011.1:0-476961 GCA_963767625.1 uncultured Chloroflexia bacterium | reverse complement strand
GGGGCCGATTTATCGTGCCCCATAGACATTAAGTTAAGACCTTGACCTTGGTTGCTGGCTTGCGTTTGGGCCAGACGAGCGGGGTGCCCAACAAGAACTGGGAGGTGTTGGGGAAGGTCTTGCGCGTATTCAAGCGACAGCCCGACTGCATGCAGCGCACGATCGACTCCACGACCGCTTCCAGTCCTCCCTAATACAAGCCGACCATCAAGCGACCTGCCTCCCGACGGACCATCTGAGCTGCCTTGACCAAGCTGCGATGAGGCTCCTGCCAACAGCCCAGTTGGATGAGCCAGTGCTGGATCAGCATCGCCGCCAACTTGGCGTACACTTCACACAGGATGCGCCAGGGCTTCTTGCTGCGCCATTCGTCGAGATGGCCATGCTCTTTCCACAAACGAAACAGGCGTTCGATCTGCCAGCGCAAGCGCAGGATCACTAGCACCTGCTCGGCGCTGAGCCGCCGACGTGGCACATTGGTGAGCACCATCGTCCAGCCTGCCAAGTAGAGCACTTCCTCGTCGGGCTGCCGCCCCTATCCTGGGCGTGTTGGCGGATGCGCGCTCGGCGCTCGTCGGCCACTTCCTTGGGTACCCGTTCGATGAGCAGCCGCACCGGCAGACGTCCGAGCTGACCCAGCAACACCCCCATCTCCAGCCGCTCGCCCACCTGCTGTGGCAGAATGCCGCGCAACTGGATGCGATGACCCCCCCCGGTGAGCAAGACCGTCTTGGGTTGATAGCGACTGACAAAGTAGCGCTTGACGGCAGGCTGGCCTGGCGGGCCAGCAGCGATCGTGCCCAGGCGCTGCACCCCGAAAAACCCCAGATCGGCCACATACAGGCAGCCGTCAGGCAAGTCCTCCAGCGCCAACGGCCCCCGATGGTTGTTGCGCCGTCCATCGGCGAGCCCGGGGCCTTGCAACTCGCCCGCCAGCACGTTCCAACGGACAAACAGCTTGAGGGCTGCCTCACTGGTCCCGGTGCTGCCGCCACAGCCCCGCCACACCTCGGCCAGTTCTGGGGGCAGCATGATGCTGGAACTGTCCTCCACGATCACTGCGCTAAACTGCTTGAGCAACGCGATGTCGACCGGCTCGACCTGCATCTGCTCGGCACACAGCCGCTCCAACACCCGTTGCAACAAGACCGCCGCCGCCTCGGTGAAGCGTTGCGAGAGCCCGGAGGCGGAGATGCTCACCTCGCGGCGTTGCAGGATCTGCGTCAGCCCATCCAGCGTGATCTCGGGCTCCTGCAACCAGCCCAAGATCAACGCTTGGACAAAATCGGCTCCACTGAGCACCCGCTCCCGCTCGATGAAGCCGGTCTCTCGTGCTAACCGGTCGGCTTCTTCGCCAACAATGCGTTGCAGCGTTTCGGCGAAGTGTGTTACACTGCTCATAGGTTCTCCTTCTTCCTTCAGGAAATGGTTCAAGGTTTTTTCCATGATAGAAGATGGAGCCTATTGCTGTCTACCTCCTTAACTTAATGTCTATGGGGGCCGATTTATCGTGCCCACCGCCGATTTATCGGCCTCCGGCAAACCCAATGGCATGTCTGTATTATTTTGTCAATGTGATTTATCGGCCCCCATCGGCGATGATGAACGGTCGCTCGTGGGACCTTTGTAGAGTGCGGATTTATCCAGCACGTGGCCGATAAATCGGCGGTGGGCACGATAAATCGGCCCCTACGGTCGCTTGCCAACAATTATTTCATACACCCGCGCTGATACCCAGGTGACACGAAAGTGTGAGCGCTGCCGATCCGCACAATCCCACTCCAGTATCATGACACATTCCACACGAAACACTATACTGATTGAAAGAGAGCAGGGAAACGATGAAGCGATACCGTAGGGGCGAGCGGGGGGTGGAGTGGATGGGTGGGCCTTTATGGTCGCCCGCCGTCCTTCTGCGAACAACAGTGTGACATGCTTTGCACAAGAAAAGGAGAATGGTATGCAGAAAAAGCAATTTGGCAAAACGGGAATGCAGATTACGCCTGTTGGCCTTGGTGCCTGGGCGATTGGTGGCGGGCATTGGGAAGCTGGCTGGGGTCCGCAAGACGACCAGGAATCCATTGCGACGATCAGGCGCGCGCTGGATATGGGTATCAACTGGATCGATACCGCCGCGGTCTACGGCCTGGGCCACTCGGAAACCGTGGTAGGCAAGGCTATCAAGGGGCGCGAGCGGCCCTATATATTCACCAAGGGTTCCCAGGTGTGGGATGAGCACGGGAACGTGGGCCATAATCTCAAAGCCGCCTCTCTGCGGCGTGAAGTCGAATCCAGTTTGAAACGGCTCGACATCGACGTCATCGACCTGTATCAAATCCACTGGCCTGATCCTGATCCCGATATTGAGGAGGGCTGGAGTACCCTTGCCGCACTGAAGCGAGAGGGAAAAGTGCGCCATATTGGCGTTTCGAACTTCAGTGTCGAGCAGATGCGGCGTGCGGAGAAGATCGCGCCTGTTGAGACGCTTCAGCCGCCCTATTCGCTGGTGCACCCCAATGTCGAGAAGGAGATTCTCCCCTATTGCCGGCAGCACCAGATCGGCGTGATCGTCTACTCACCGATGGCTTCGGGTCTGCTCACGGGCAAGATGACCGGGGCGCGCATCGCGAACCTGCCCGATGACGACTGGCGCAAAGGAGGCACCGAATTCCAGGCGCCACGCCTTTCGCGCAACCTGGCCCTGGCAAACCTACTGGCTGAGATCGGCAAGGCACACCAGGTCACGGCAGGGGTTGTTGCCATCGCCTGGACCCTCCACAATCCGGCGGTCACTGCGGCGATTGTCGGCTCACGTCATCCCAGCCAGGTGGAAGAGACGATCGCGGCAGCCGAGTTCCGTCTGAGTGAGAGCGAGTACGAGCAGATCAGGCAGTTCGTGGCACAGCATCCATAATTGCTGGACGAGGGCGCAGGCAAGCTGACGCCCCTACTAACCGCACGGGCGTGGTTAGTAGGGGCGTCAGCTTGCCTGCGCCCTGGGAGTTGGGGTGGCCTGGCTCGACGCAAAAATCTGACGGACACCCTACGCATGGCTACGATGATGCGTACCTTTGAAGAAGACGGATGCGTGCGAACTCATTTCCCCAATTCCTTTTGACGTTCCATCTCGCGCAGTTCGACGCGGCGAATCTTGCCTGAAATCGTCTTGGGTAAGCTCTCCACGAACTCGATCTCGCGAGGATACTTGTAGGGAGCTGTGACACGTTTGACATGCTCCTGGAGTTCGCTTGCCAGTGCAGGAGAGGCAGTATAGCCCGGCGCCAGGATAACAAAGGCCTTGACGACCTCACCGCGCATTTCGTCGGGGCTGGCAACCACCGCGGACTCGGCAACGGCGGGGTGTTCTTTCAATGCGCTTTCCACCTCGAAAGGGCCGATACGGTAGCCCGCACTGATAATCACATCATCGGCGCGTCCGACGAACCAGAAGTAGCCATCCTCGTCCTTGTAGGCACGATCCCCGGTGATGTACCAGTCGCCACGAATACAGGCTTGCGTTGCCTCCGGGTTACGCCAGTATTCTTTAAACATCCATGTAGGACGATGCGGCTTTATTTTTACCGCGATATCGCCTTCTTTGTTTGCAGGAAGTTCGCTCCCGTCATAGTCGATCACACTCACCTCGAAACCAGGCGACGGCTTGCCCATCGAGCCGGGCTTGACCTCCAAGGGCGGGAAGTTGGCACAGAGTAGCACGGTTTCGGTCTGACCGTAGCCATCGCGAATAATCATCCCTGTGCTTTGTTGCCACGTTTTTATTACCTCTGGGTTGAGTGGCTCTCCAGCGCCGACACAGTGCCGTAGCGCCTTGGGCGGATGAGCCTTCAATGCGGCGAGGGGTTCATCCAATACGAGCATGCGGTAGGCTGTTGGAGGGGCGCAGAGCGTGGTGATGGGATACTTGTGCAGCATCTCCAGAGTTTCGATGGCATTGAACTTGCCGCGAGCATCCTGGATAAACATCGCAGCACCCATCACCCAGGGGCCAAAGAGATTGCTCCATGCAGCCTTGGCCCAGCCCATCTCTGAGAGGTTCCAGTGCAGGTCGTCCTCGTGGAGGTCGAGCCAGTATTTGGCGGTGATGGTGTGCCCGATGGGGTAACTGGCGTGGGTGTGCAGCACCATCTTGGGATAGCCGACCGTACCGGAGGTGAAATAGACCAGGCATGGGTCATCACTGCGGGTTTTGGGCCCGCTAAATACTGGCGATGCCTCCTCAATGACCTGGTGGTAGTCTGTCCACCACTCGCGGCCTGTCAGGTCAGGATTGTGCTCATCGACCAGGATGGGGAAACGAATGGTAGGACACTCCTTCCGCACCTGGTCGTACTTAAATGAACCTTCGTTGTCCGTGATGAAGGCGACTGCCTCAGAAACCTCTGCGCGGTACTGAATGTCTTTAGGCGTCAAGAGAGTTGTGCAGGGGATCGGGATGGCTCCAATCTTCATGAGGCCAAGGACGCTTTCCCACCACTCAGGGAAACGCGGCAACATCACTAACACGCTGTCGCCCTTGCGAATGCCCAATTCGGCAAAGGCGTTGGCTGCACGGCTGGAACGTTCAGCAAAATGCGCGAAGCTGAGATGTCGCTCCTCGCCGTTTTGTCCTATCCAAAGCATAGCGAGCTTGTTGGGGTCGCTGGCCCATTTGCCAATCACGTCGATGGCGAAGTTAAAGTATTCGGGAACATTTAGTTGGAAACCACGACGTTCGGCTTCATAATCAGTCATATTCGGCGTTCTCGATACGACCATGTGCAAATCTCCTTCCAAGGTAGGACGCAAAAGATACACAACGGCGTTGTTTGGCTACTACCTGTCTGTATCATACCATGAAAGTGCGATCGGTGCCTGGGTACTCGTCCCAAACACGTTGCAGTGCAGGATCTCCTGGGACGTTGCAGAGATCAGGCGGAAACTCAGGCCGCCGCATGGAAATTGCTGCCTTGTCCTTTGACATATCCCTGCTTGCCCACATTAGCCCGATTGCATGGAGTAATGTCATTCTATATGGAGAATACAAACTCAATAGGGACTTGGTGAAATAACTTTTTTCGTAACTATTCAGGAGTTCTCGTCACCCGCACCCAAACAAAAACCTCTTGCGAACTGCCGGAGGCAGTGAGAAGTCAGTCATAGCAAAAAATTCAAGCAACTTCTCGCAACTTGTGATACTATCTTCCTTGAAACAACTAGATCATAGCACCAGGACATAGCACACATAGGCAAAATCAAGAAATTACCTGAGGAGAGAGTCCCAAATTATGGTTCCACCAGAATTATCTAATTACTTCCTGGCAACGGCTGGCGCTGGTGCTGCCCTGATAGGTCTGCTATTCGTAGCAGTCTCCATCTCTCCGGAGCAGATTGCGTCGCGTCGTGCTCCAATAGAGCGACAAGCTGTAGCCGCCAGCACCTTTACAGCACTGGTCAACGCATTCTTTATCTCACTAGGCGCCTTGATGCCCGGAAGTCTAGGTTTGGTCGGCCTGATAATGAGTTTCCTGGGACTTCTGAACAGCTTGGCCCTGGGCGGTCATCTTCTCAGACATCCAAAGAACTGGCAAAATTTTTTACGCAGAGTATTTCTGATCCTGATAAGCCTTGCTATCTATGGGGCCGAATTCTATTATGCTTTGCGTTTGACCATAACACCCTTGGCTGTAGACAGCGCCTACACACTGGCATCATTGCTACTGGCTGTCTATAGTGTTGGCCTAATACGGGCCTGGGAATTGCTCGGCGTCAATCGTTTTGGAGTATTGTCCTGGCTCAATCCCTTATATGATGTGAATAAGTCTGTGCCAAATTCGGATGAGCATCTAACCGACTCGATGTCAGAGCCATCAAACCTAGGAAATTTCCCTGAACGAATGAAGCCATTCTCCAATCCCAAAGAGCACAACCAGCCATAGATCAAATGGGAAGGAATTTTTTTGTTAAGGGTATCGAAGCAAACCGCAGTGCCACCTTGGGAGCCAGGTTCACACAATCGCCATCTGTGAGTACCAACTGATCGATGCGCTCCCCCTGGTACATTACCCCGTTGAGGCTTTCCATGTCTATTTTTCTATCGTTCTGCCCTCCACAAACCTTCTCTCTCCCCATCTTCTTCGTATAATCACCGCCTGTAATGAATTGACTTGACACTCTATGATGCTTGATGCTATGATGCGGCTGAAGCTATACCCATCCTGTAATATTCTGAAGCAAAATCTGCAAAACATATCCTACTACCTTTCATATCTAAAGTTCCATAGTAATTCTCTTATCTTTGGTCGAGCGTATTCACTTTCATCAAGAAATGCTGTCATGTCATAAGGAGCATGGTAGATGGTTCCTTCTCAGCGCTACTGCACACGATGCGGAGCAGCTAATCAAGCCCAGGATGCCTTCTGCTTTGCCTGTGGAAAAGCTCTCCAAGCTACAACAGCTTCCCTGCAATACCCAATAGCAGGCTCAGCCACCTACTTCCACAGGGCTTCTTACCCCTAACCTCCTGCTCAAGCAGCGCTATCGCATTCTTGACAGGTAGGCAAAGGAGGCTTCGGTGCCGTCTATAAGGCTGAAGATGTCCAATTGGGCAATCGACTCCTCGCTGTCAAAGAAATGAGTCAAAGTAGTCTGAACCCACAAGAGATCGCGGAGGCGGCAGAAAACTTCAAGCGTGAAGCTCACATTCTCGCTGCTCTCAAGCATCCAAACTTGCCAAGCATTTACGAGCAATTTAGCGAAACAGGACGCTGGTACCTGATCATGGATTTTATCGAAGGCGAAACACTGGAAGAACATCTCATGAAAAAGCAGGAAGGACATCTCTCTGTTGAGGAAACCCTCCAGATTGGTCTTCAGCTTTGTACGGTATTAGCTTATCTGCACAGCCGTCAACCTCCGATCATCTTCCGCGACCTGAAACCATCAAATATCATGCTTACGCCTGAAGGAAACCTCTACCTGATTGATTTCGGCATTGCTCGTCACTTCAAACCAGGGCAGAATAGGGATACGATAGCCCTCGGTTCCCCAGGTTATGCTGCGCCAGAGCAATATGGCAAAGCGCAAACGACACCTCGCTCAGACATCTATAGTCTCGGAGCAGTCCCTATCAACTTCTCTCAGGGCATGATCCATCTACTAGCCCCTTTCGGTTTCCACCTCTGCAATCACAAGTTCCAACTATTCCTCTTGAACTAGCGATGCTCATTACCCACATGCTCGACCTGGATGAGAACAAGAGACCAACGAGCGCGTGATCGTGGGCCAAAAACTCCAAAGCCTAGCTACATCTCCAGTGGCACATTGCTGACACCCCCACCGTATCTGCTGGTAAACCTCCACTACCGCCCACTGTGGCTGTTAGTACACCGCCGACCCCTCCCACAGTCCTTCCCCCACGCCAAGGGAAGCTTCAACAAGGGGTACGGAAAATTGGTACACCACTGGGTTCTACAGTTCTTTCTCCCGCTACCGCAAGAATAAAGGTGTTCAGCTTTGGTAGACGTCAACTTGTACTTACAGTGGTTGGTATCATTCCCTATGTCATTCTCTCCTTCATTGCCGACCATTCCCATCTTAGTGGTATTTTAGGTGGATTTGTTTTAATTATTCCTCTTTTCTTTGGCTCTGTATTTGGCCCCTGGGTTGGCCTGGGTACTTGGAGTGGGTAGTCTCATTTATCACTCTCTGGTAGGTAATATCTCTACTTTTCGGATATTCCTGAGAATATTGCGCTTGTAGGCTTTGTTGCAGGTTCTACTCTGCTTAAATCTCAAGGGCGTTATGACCATCGCCGAAACATTATGTTTGCTACAGGAGTCAATTGTGCGATAGCAATTGTTTACTGACTCTCTAGAGAATTTGAAGGATATTACTCGGCTTTTCACGTTACTATAACTATACCTTTAATCGTCGCAATTGTCGCTGAAGCATTTATCATCGGCATCACGATTGCAATATTGCTTCCTCTACTCTTATTATCTACAACGCGGTTACTAATAGAGAGCCAGCCTCCATCCATCCTAACGTGTTAGCACCTAAAGGTGGGCATAGCGATTGCCAACCAACAACCAAGTATCCCCACTAGTTGTGGGAACAATGCTACACGCTTATCACTCTCAAGGGGCAAAACTATCCTGCTGATCGGACTTGCACTCCTCTTATTGATGGCAGGTGGTTCAGGTCTCTTCTACATCATACATACCAACCAGGTCACCGTTGCCAGCGTCAATGCTACGGCTACAGCCGCCGTCAATGAAGAGCAACCCTACGGCCACTGCATACCAGGATCTATTTAACGCATTATGAGCGGAACTCCATTGTTCAGCAATACCTTACGTGGCAATAACAACGATAATCCATGGTCCGAAAGCCCTCACACTGTACGTTTACCGGAGGAGCCTACCTTGCTAGCAATGTACAAGCGAGGATGAAATCTGTAGTACTGTGCTCAACTTCAGTAACTTCGCTTATCAAGTGCAGATGCGGATTATCAAAGGCGATGGTGGAGGGGTCACCTTCCGAAGTAATATCCGTGGGAGCACATACTTTGGCTATTTATTTGCGGTTAGGCGAGATGGTTCTTACCGGCTCTGGGTCTGTCAATCCAACTCATGTAACTCACCATTATTGCAGGGCTACAGTGGAGCTATACATCGGGGTCTGAACCAGACCAACCTGATTACTGTAATAGTAAAAGGCAACGCCATTACGTTGTACATGAACCAGCAGGAAATCGGCACCGTGACTGACAACACTTTCAGCCAAGGTTCAATTGGAGTTGTCGCCTTCGATGTCAGTAATCCAACGGAGGTAGCGTTTAGCAATAGAGGTGTTGTTGCTTTAGCATCAAAACCTGCCCTTGCCCGTTCGGGATTGCAGGACAAAAAGAACCCACGAGGTTATCTCGTGGGTTTCTGGTGAGTCTTCATTCACGCCTTACACAATGTCATTTTTCGCTATCGTGTAAAATAGCCTCAAAACCACCTGCCACGCCGTAAATTGTTTCATGTCCGACATGAGCCAAGGCGAGAGAAAAGAAATTGGCGAATGCGACTCATTTATATAGGATGAGTTTTAAATCTTTTTATGCGAGTTTAGCCCTTAATATTCAATCTTATCTAAATTATCTGCTTTTCTATTGTACTTTGACTGATTTGATGATATAATTAACTGTAGTACCCCGCGTTCCCACAAAATTGAAATCCGTATAATTTAGCCTCAGCCATTCTTCTGAAAGAGTGAAAGCCTCCCGTCCGATAAGAAATAAATGACACTGGATTGAAACAGGAAAAACGGCCATGAAAGGGTATTCTAGGATACCCAGTCCACGCTTCCAGGCATTCCCGCAGCAACGGATCATGGCGGCGAATTGAAACCGTAATCACCGGATAAAAGTCTGAGCAAAGGCTGCAAAACATCACCCACTATCTTTCATATCTGAGTGTTCCTTAGTAACTCTCTTATCGTTGGTCCAGCCTATTCACATTCATCTGGAAACGCTGTCATATCATAAGGAGAATGGTAGATGCTTCCTTCTCAGCGCTACTGCACAAGATGTGGAGCAGCTAACCAAGCTCAGGATGCCTTCTGCTTTGCCTGTGGACACCCTCTACAAGCTACACCAGCTTCGCATCAGTATCCAATAGCAGGCTCAGCCACCAGTACCTCCACGGGGCTTCTTACCCCCAACCTCCTGCTCAAGCAGCGCTACCGCATCCTAGGCACGGTAGGCAAGGGGGGCTTCGGTGCCGTCTATAGGGCTGAGGATGTACAATTGGGCAATCGACTCCTCGCTGTGAAAGAAATGAGTCAAAGTAGTCTGAACCCACAAGAAATCGCGGAGGCCACAGAGAACTTCAAACGTGAGGCTCTTCTCCTGGCTGATCTCAAGCATCCAAACCTGCCGAGAATTTACGAACACTTTAGTGAGGCAGGACGTTGGTATATGGTCATGGATTTCATCGAAGGCGAAACACTGGAAGCGTATCTTCAAAAACAGCCGGAAGGACATCTCTCTGTCAAGGAGACCCTCCAGATTGGTATTCAACTTTGTACAGTACTCAGTTACCTGCACAACCATCAACCATCGATCATCCACCGCGATCTCAAACCTGCAAATATTATGCGGACGCCTGAAGGAAACCTCTACCTGATTGACTTCGGGATTGCTCGTCACTTCAAGCCAGGGCAGGTGAGAGATACCATTGCTTTCGGTTCCCCAGGCTATGCTGCTCCAGAGCAGCATGGCAAAGCGCAAACGACGGCTCGCTCTGACATCTACAGCTTGGGTGCCACACTCCACCACCTACTCACGGGGGTTGATCCCTCATACACTCCATTTCAATTTGCGCCTCTTCAACTGCATGGCCAACCCACTCCTCCTGACCTCAACCTGCTTCTCATGCAGATGCTAGAGATACATGAGAGCAAACGGCCTGCTAGTATGATGGCAGTGAAACAGGAACTGCAACGCATTATCACACAGCAAACTGCTGGCCAAAAGAACGCCCCACAACCAGATACCTTGACACAGCCTGCTGCTCCAGTTGGCAGCCCTTTGCAGCAAGCCCAAAAAATGCTCCTGGCGCTCCTCCACAGATAGGCATAGGTAGAAATCAATTTACGCCCACAACTGTAGACCAGGTAGCTGAACATGTTTCTTCTCAACGATCTCATACCGCTTTCTTCCCTTTTGTTTTATCCGCATTGATAGTTCTTAATTTTCTTCTTATTGTAGTGCTTCCTAATTTTCTTCCTCTTGTGGTGCTTCTTATCGTATTGTTGTTAACACTTCCCGCAAGCATCTATGTGGCACACTTCATACGACAATATGACCGGAAAAAAACCCATGTAGCACTGAATTATGGACTAGGAACCGAAGAGAGAAAAAATTATCAACGTCTTTGTTCAGGTTTAGAGGCACTTGCTAAAGTTCACCGGCTGCGGCAAGTGACAGCGCTGCAAGCTCAGGGAAATTGGAAACAGCATGCAGGTGCAAGTCAATTAGCCTCCTTCGAACCTGTGCGACTCCTGCCACCAAATTCAATTTCTTGGCTAGAAACGAATATTCCTGTTTGGGGGTTACAACGGAACAGATTATTAGTGGTGTTTTTACCTGATTATATTCTTGTCGAGAAAGGGAAGAAAGTAAGTGCAATTCACTATCAAGACCTGGTGCTCTCTAGTAATTATGCTGAGTTTATGGAAGCAGGAGCCCCTCCAGCCGATGCAAGAATTATGAGATATACTTGGCACTACATCAATAAAAATGGAACTCCCGATCTCAGATACCGAAACAACTACCAAGTTCCTGTAACAGAGGCCACATACTTAAACCTTATAGGTAACAGATGGCTTAAATTATCTCTCCAGGCAAGTAATAGAAAGAATGCCGAATATTTTCTCGATTGCCTTCGTTCATTTAAGCCATCTCCGCCAGTACAGCAAGCTCCACCAGTACACCAGGTTCCTCACATACATATAAGAAACTATGGTTCCCCACTCCATGAAACAAAGGGCAAGAGAGTCTTCAAGTATCCACGTGGACAGAACCCATTTTCTTCAACGAAGCTGGATATCTACTAGCGCCCACCACGCTAAGCTCAACAGAAATGGGCCATTTTCAACAAACTGCTCAATTCTGCAACGAAGGCAGTGTCATTGCCGCGATTGACCGGCGTCATAGAGTTTTGGATGTCTGTAGGCCTGCTCAAGAGCCTTTCCTAAAGCACTCCTGTTGGACTGCCACTCGTGCATGGGAATGGAAACCCCTTGAATGGTGATAGTTCCATCAAGATCAAAGCGGACTTCGATATAGTTGTACATCTGATGACTGCGCTCCCAGAGGATATACACCGTAAAGCTCGTCTCAGTTTCAAGATAGCGGGGATCAAACTTCTCTCCGGTAGCAGCAGCAAGCTGCTTCATCAAAAGCCTCAAGTGACTTGTCCGCAGAAGTGCTTGAAAGTGCTTCTGTGTATCTTCTTCTGAGAAGACGTCTGAACCTTGTGAGGTTGGCGGTGAAGCCGCAGGGGAGGAGAAGAAGCAAAGTCGCTTCACGACTGCTTGGAGTTCGCCATGACTGATCTGCTGAAAATGAGGAACGAGGACGTCTGGAACCGGAGTTTTCGGAAGGTGGAGGGCCTCTTCATGTTCACGGATCACCAGATATTCCAGCATGGCCTCCTGAAGGGAGAGACCCTGTGAGACTCCTGCAAGGACGTGCTGTTGCAGTATGGTACGGGCTACCTCGATCTGTTCAAGCCGCCTTTGGTCATCAAGAGGTGATTGTGCTAGTCCGTACAAGAAGCTCTCAAAGCTTTTATAGATACGAGTTTGCTGGGTATCATTTAATGACGTTGGCATACAGCGCTGCCTCGACTGATGCAAGAAGGGACAATCCGAGAGAACAATTGGATTCTCTGTAGTATTTTCTCACACGAGTGCACCATTAGTTCAGGCCTTCACCCGATTGCTCCGAGACATTAAGACATGACCTCCGCGTCGCCTTAACTTCTGTTGAGTCTCGATATGTCGTACCGGGCCTACTTTTGTGAAGTCTCAGAAAATCGTACCGGGGAGCTGCTATCAGTTGCGGCTCTGATGCTCAAGCAGGAGCGATCAGCGGATCGAGCTGGAAGCGGTACGATTGGAGGCTTTATGCTACGGCGCGGACAGACAACCACCTTTCAAGAACGGCTGGACATCAGCGAACGGGCAGCCGCTGGACAGTCCGATCCAGCAATTGCGACGGCGCTCGGTTGCTCAGTCTGGACAGTGCGCAAATGGCGGCGCCATGCGCAACATCAGGGGCGCAGCGGTCTCATCTCCCAGATGGGCCGCCCCTCTAGCCCACGAATTGCGCAACGAGATGTAACCAGTAGCGAACCAGCATAAGAATGTGTCTCCTTGATGAGGAAAAAGAAAATCGTTCCCAACAAGGAGAAAGACATGAACAGTATCGCCGATTCTGCGGTGACTATCCAGACTTCTTCCCAATTCATGCCCTCAACGCCCCACTGGTTGGGCGAAGTCGCGCTCCTGGTCCATCATCTGCGCAAGCAGGGAGTGCTCTCAGCCATCTGTGAGCGGGTGCGCTTTGCACGCCGCCGCTTCGGGCACTATGAAGTCATTGACTTTGTGGCCGTCCTCTTCGGCTATGCCATCAGCGGGGAGCGGACGCTGGAAGCCTTCTACGAGACATTGCTGCCCTTTGCGGAGCCCTTCATGGCGCTCTTCGGGCGCGACCGGCTGCCTGCGCGCTCGACGCTCTCGCGCTTTTTGACGGCGCTCACCCCAGAGCCCGTCGAAGCCTTGCGCACGCTCTTTCTCGACGATATGCTCGCGCGCCCTCTGGGCCCAGAGAGGCAGATAGGCGAGCTTGTGGATCGAGAGGCTCAGCCCAGACTCGTCTTTGATATCGATGGCACGCGAGAGGCCGCCCGCCAACGGGCCTTGCCCAAGAACCCGGATCTGCCGTCTGCCTTGCGCCGGTTGGATGAGGTCTGTGCCCCTGGCTACACCGGGCGCAAACGGGGGGAAGTCGTCCGTACCCGAACCGCCGTCTCGCAGGCTCACACCTACCAGTGGCTCGGCTCGTTCGGCAATCGAGGCAATGGGCTCTACCGGGAGGAACTGCATCGCGCGCTCTCGGCCATCGGGAGCTATCTTGCTGCATACCAGCTCCCCCAGGAGCGCGCCCTGCTCCGTCTGGATGGACAATATGGGACGGGTGCCATCGTCGCCGATCTGGCTGGCTTTTTGTTCGTGATGCGCGGCAAGGACTATGCCGTGTTGGATCGCCCCGAGGTCCAGGCCCGCTTGCATCTGCCCCCCGATCAGCACCAGCGTCGTCCTGAAAGCCAGATCACCCGCGCCCTCTACGACTGCCCCGATGTGCCTGTGGGACCTGCCGGAGCGCGCTGCCGCGTGGTGGTGGCGACCCATCCAGCCGGCAAAAAGAAGAGCCGGGTTGGCGTCACGCGTTCGGGCGTCGTCTACGAACTCTTCTTCACCAAGTTGCCGCAGCAGGCGTTCACCGCTGCCGATGTGGTCGAGCTGTATCTGCATCGTGGGGCCTTTGAGCCGGCTCTTGCCGATGAAGACCAGGAACAGGACCCGGATCGCTGGTGCTCTCACGCTCCTTGTGGGCAGGAAGCCTGGCAAGTGATCAGCCAATGGGTTTGGAACCTGCGCCTGGAGCTGGGTCATCAGCTTGAGCCGACCGTGCTGCGCACCACCGAGTTTGCTCCCGCCGTCTCCGAAGCCCTGGAGGAGCATGGGCCTTCGGCGGGCTATGGCAAGCCTTCGGCCGCCACGTCCTGGAAGGCGGGCCGCTTCTCTGGAGAAGCCTTTCCTCTCCAGCCGGACGGGACCTTGCGCTGTCCGGCGGACAAGGCGCTGCACCCAACCGAACAGCGTCGCGAAGCCGATGGCAGCCTGCGGGTGCTCTACGCCGCCAGGATCGGCGACTGTCGCGCATGCCCCTTGCGCGAGCAGTGTCAGTGGCACGGCCCAAAGACGACAAAGCCGCGTCGGGTCAGTCTGCTGCTGCATCCGCTCTCGGTTGGCTCCGCTCCTCTGCTCTGGCGTGATTGGAGTCGCAGAGAGCATCGGCGCACCTGTATGCATCTCGTGCGCCGCCAACGGGTGGACGTGACGCTTGAGCAGGCCCTGACGCCTCCTCCAGCACCATCGCCGCCCATCCTCTCTCGTGCGCAGCGGGCGCATTACCGTCTCTCTTTTGCCGAGCGGTTGGCGCGCAATGCCCGCGCCCCCACTGCTAGCCGGATCACGATCCAACTCTTCGGTGTGCCTGATGCCTTCTCCTCGGCCTGCCCACCCAGCTGTAGCGCCCTGGCGCGGGCGACGAGGGGCGGCTCTCCTCGGAAAGGCGTGCCTTTCCGAGCGGATGCACATGCCTTCTTGGCCTAACTTTGCCTCAGTTGCTCTCATCTGCTGCTCGTTTTGCTCCTTCTCCCTCTGTGGCTGCTACCTCTCAGACGTGCAAGCTCCAGTTCTGGGAGCCTTTCGCTCTCTCACTCAGCGAGAAGCTCTTCCACAACCTCGTTGCGCAATTCGTGGGTCTAGGGGACCGCTGAGCACGCTTCCGACAGGCATGCGTGATGCCATCGTGCAGATGCGCCGGACGCATCCTGGCTGGGGGCCGAATACGCTGCTTGCGGAACTGCGGGTTGATCCTCGCTGGGCCGATCACTCCCCGCCAAGTCGCTCTCGCATCGCGGCGCTGCTCAAGGCCGAGAAACTCACGCGCACCTATCAGAAGCACAGTGAACTGCCCTTCCCAGCGATCCAACCGGAAGGCGCCCCTCATGATGAGTGGGAGCTGGATGCCCAAGGCCGTATGCATGTGGCGGGAGTGGGCAACGTCAGTCTCATCACCATGATTGATGCCGTCAGCCGCCTCAAGATCGAGAGCTATCCCTGTCTGGATACGACCAATCCGCCTTTCTCTGCCTACCAACTCATGCTCCGACGGGCCTTCTTGATGACAGGCCTGCCCCGGCGCATCACCTTGGATCATGGAACGGTCTTTTACGATAACACCTCAGCGTCGCCGTTTCCGACCCGCCTGCATCTCTGGCTTTTGGCCTTGGGGATCGACGTCTGCTTCACACGCAAACGCTGTCCCACCGACCATGCTAAGATCGAGCGCACACACCAAACCATGACGTTGCAAGCACTCCTGGGCCAGTGCTGGCCAGATCAAACGGCCTTATGGGCCGGTCTGGACGCACGCCGCGCCATGCTCAATGAGCATATTCCCAGTTGCGTCTTACAGGACCGCGCTCCCTTACAGGCCTATCCGGAAGCTGCGCACTCAGGTCGCTCGTATCGCCCAGAATGGGAAGCCGAGATGCTCGACCTGGATCGCGTCTTTGCGTACCTGGCGCGCTGTCGCTGGTTCCGGCGCGTGCGCGCCAACGGGCGGCTTGATCTTGGGGGCTATGACTACTATTTGGGCGTCACCCGGCGCAACCAGATGCTCGAACTCCGCTTCGATACCGATCAAGGGTGCTTCCTTGGGCAACCAGCAGACAGTGAGACCACCCTCACATTTGCACCCCAGGGGCTGACGAAAATCGACCTGATGGGCGAACTCGGACACTTGCTCGCCTTGCCCACTTATCAACTTGCCCTGCCGTTTACCTATGAGGCGTGGCGCCAGCTTGAGTATACACGCGTCTTGGCCGGTACGACTTCCTGAGACTTTCCATGAGAAGGGGGGATACGACCTACCGAGACTCAACAAGAAATTGTGCGACATGGAGCAGGTTATTGAGGCTAAATAACTGGAGCCAGGTGTTACGTGGTAGGACCCCATCCTTTAGGACTTCCGTCCACCAGTTAATGGGGCCCTACCATAAGTGTACTGACCTGGGTGGAATTTTCATCACTCAAAGGCAATGTTTTTGCTCGCTTCCAAAGAAGATAATGAGAAACCCGTCGGGCTTTACTAGTATGTTAACATTAGTTGAGGCGCGATTTCACACGAAGCTCTTCGCCACTTCATGCCCAGGAGAACCACCAGAACATTGAAAATAGTGCGATTTGATGATGCGTTTCGTTCAATTTGACTTTATACTGGAAACAATGCTGAAGAGAAGGGGTTCGTACGGTTCACGCGCCACCTTCCCTCAACTCGAGCAGAGGGTTCGCATGCTGGAATGGCGAACACATACAAGCTGAGGGATCAGGAAAGAAGAGAGTCCCATGCTACTTGCCTCATTTGCTCTTACCTGCCTGATTACAGGTTAACAAAGGAGCGAAAAAGTATGCTACATACTATCCTCTGGGCAATTATCATACTTCTCGTCGTTTTCTGGCTCCTGGAGCTTTTTCTTTCGTGTTGGAAGATTTTTATCCATAGACTGATTGTCGTGGCCGTAGTGATACTACTCGTCAACCTCTTTTCACTATTGCTTCGTGCATCTTAAAGTTCACCCCAAAGCCTTTTCGGACAGTCTCTACCGATCTCGGCAATGGGAACAGCCAAGGGGGCTCGTTATAATGGATGCGTTTCTCTATGCACTACCGGAAGGGCTTCTCTTTACTCTCATTGTCGGCGTTCCAGTAGGGTTGGCTTGGGCAGGGACAGTGCTGCTACGTCGCACAACAACAAAACCGCTGGATGAGAAGCAAAATGAGGTAGCTGGCTTCATTTTCGCTACGGTGGGAGTCATCTACGCGGTACTGCTCGCGTTTACTGTCATCATTGTCTGGGAACAGTATCTTGCAGCCGAAAGTGCTGTGTCACAAGAAGCCGCGGCTCTGATTTCGGTCGCTCATGATACCTCCTCGTTTCCTGAACCGGCGCGCGGCCAAGTCCATGACCTGCTTCGTGCCTATGCTCAGTATGTGATCAATGATGAATGGAGAACAATGGACGAAGGCACGCTGGAGCATGAGGAGAGTACGGGCGCCTTAGCCGCGATCAACTCTGTGTGGAGCATCTACCGAAGCCTCCCTCCAAGCCAGGTGGACCCTCATACCACTGTCAGTTTGGACAATCTGAGTGCCCAACGGGCTATGCGTCTTGAGTCCAATGGGGCAGCCTTACCTGGGGTCCTTTGGATTGGGCTGGTGCTTGGGGCAGGGGTGACGATCTGCTTCTGCCTGTTCTTACATATGGAGAACATCAAGCTCCATGCAGCTTTGACGGCCCTGCTGACTGGCCTGATCGCCATAAGCCTCTGGATGATCGTGGCGATCAATCATCCCTTCGCCGGTAGTGTGCACGTATCCACCGACGCCTTTCTGCATGCCATTCATGAGATCGATAGCTTATCACGGTGATGCTCAGCCTCCCCATGGCTTCTGAGTTCATATTCGTTTTCTCTCAAGTTTGTATAGACATGCTTCCGGCTCATGCTCAGATGATGTTGAGTCTCGGTAGGTCTGTGCCGGGTGTATCTTTCCAAAGTCTCAGAAAATCGTACCTGATGGTCGCAACTGGTAGCGGCTCTGATTCTCCAGCATGAACGAGCAGCTTAGCGAGCTAGATTGCACACCAGGGGCTGTCGAAAACCGACCTGATGGGCGAACTCGGACATCTGCTCGCTCTATCCGCGCATCAACTCACCCTGGCGTTGACTCATGAGGCGTGGCGCCAGCTTGAGTATACTCACGTCTTGACCGGTACGACTTCCTGAGACTTTCCCTGAGAAGGGAGGGTACGACATACCGAGACTCTACACCTGCATCGCTGCGCGCCTGGCGATCGTGTTCCCACCTTCCCGGACTCATGGACGCCTGTACCCACTGTGGCATGATATAATAAAAGCGCACATGACCGGGGAATGAGCAAGGGAGTGAGCATATGGCGACGAATCCGACCCAGCAGCACATGTCATTTGAACAATATTTACTGCTGGTGAGTCACTCTGACCGGCGCTATGAATACTATGATGGCGAGGTACGCCTGATGGCAGGCGGATCATCGAATCATGCGACGATCGCGCTCAATTTCGGAGTAGCACTTGACCAGGCACTTGGGGATGATGCTCCCTGCCGTCCGTATGTGACTGATAAGTTGGTACGACTGACTCCCACGAAAACGGTGATACCAGACATCGTCGTTTCCTGTGACAGTGCTGATCATGGGGAGTCCCAAATCATCGATACGCCTGTCCTGGTCGTCGAGGTGCTCTCAAGATCGACAGAGTTGACGGATCGCTTCGTGAAGTTGGCGCTCTACCAGGCAAAAGAGAGTATCCAGGAAATCATCTTTGTCAAATCCTCTTTCATGACCCCAGGTCTGAACGTGTTCTTGCAGAGAACACAACCTGGCAAAAGGAGTTCGTTAGATATGGTTTTGCATGCTGCTGTTCGGCAAGCCCTGACTTCTGGGCATCTTGCTCATCTCGTAACACTCAACGCGGACGGAAGCCCGCAAGTCTCAGTGGTATGGGTGGGCCTCGATGGCGATGAGATTGTTAGCGGCCATCTCGGTTCGTGGAAAAAAGTGAAGAATATTCAACACGATGCTCGTGTGGCGCTCTCGATGGTGACCGGTGGAAAAAGTGGAGGCCTGGACAACTATCTCGTCATCACGGGACGCGCCCGGGTGACGGAAGGTGGCGCTCCCGAACTGTTGAATCGACTCGCCCAGATCTATATAGGACCGGGGACGCAATTTCTGCCTGACAATTCGCCAGAAGGCTATATTACCCATATCACAATTGAGCATATTCACGGCCATGGTCCCTGGAAAACGCAAAACTGATCGGGGTATCTACCTGGTGATTACCAACAACTTTCTGTTTCGTCAGTTTCTCCAATTGTGGAACCCCCTAGCTTGTAGCTATGTGGAGGAACCAATTGCTCCCGTTACGGGAGAGCGTTTTTAGCAGGAACGCTCGAAACCTCTCTGATTATCTGCACCTACCGGCTGGAAAGACCATCCGAGACAGGACGTAGTTAGGGCTTGTGACTAACACGCCTCCAGGCCCTGGATACGTATGATCACTTGGGAGACTCCCTTGCCACGTGAACACGAAGTTTGAGAGATGCTGACCAGGGAGAATGGTTAACTTTTCAAACGTTTGGGAACGCCCGTTATTCACCGTGTAGGAGAACACAATCGTCCCCCCGTTTGGGCCTGAAACGACATGAAACACTGCATTGTAGACGACCTGAATGGAGGAGCCGCATTTCCATGTCGAGGTGGTTGTTGGGGTGACAGACATATCAATGCTCGTTACTCTGAATGTTGCTGCATTCGTCGTTATCATGCTTAGGGTATGCGTCGTTACTAAGCTTGTTGAGGGAGCTGAGTACGAGTGGGATGGGGCAACTGTTGTTGCATCACCTCCATGACTACCTATTCCATTCCCACATCCAGCTACCCCTAATACGAGAAAACATACGACGATGACCAATGCTTTACTTGTCCTACTGTTACTCCACATAGAAACACCTCTTTCTCAGAGTAAAACGCGCGGGTGGAGACCACTTATCTTTTTCGTTCTACGAGCATGCTGTCGAAGGATCCTTCTGCTCGATAGCTTTCTCAGCATAGAATAGGCGTCTCACAAGGAACTCACAAAGAGCCGCTCAATCATCACAGGACGATCACAGATGGAGCTTGACCTCTTGGGTGTGTAACGTCGCTCGGTGGCTACTGCCTGACGCAGTGTCGGCCTACCCGGCAATGCCCCTTTACATCCCTTGTATGACACATCCATAAGCCTTTGATCCCCACGTACCGCCCGTTCCACGACCTGTAGTCGTGATATAATGATGCAAAGAGCTTGACAAGTAGTAACGATAAGGAATAGTGTAATAAACATGGCAAAAAAGAGAAAACTGTTTCCCATTGACAAAAAGTCGAAGAACTCCTCACATCGCTCATGACCGCGGGAGAGCTGGTGTCTGTCTATGGAACCTGGAAGCGCACTGCCCACCGGGCTCCCGTTCCTCGCAGTGTGCAGGAAGCCGTGCAGCAGCGGACCGTGTACTTGAGCGCGGATGCGAAACGCCTCGTCACGCTTGCTGCAAATGGATTTCTGAAAAGAGCCATTTATAGCCAGGATCAGAGAACCAATTGTGCAGAAACTCACAGGAATCCCCCAGCACATGCTGAATTAATGGGCGTAATCTTCTGCGCCCAGGAAATGCAGGGAAATATACGGCTCCTCCCCGATAACCCAGCTATCATGACCTGGCGCAATCGCAAACAGATCACCAGGTGCCAACTCATAGGTCGTGCCGTCCTCCATCGCAACCATGGCACGCCCTGCAATGACCATCCCGACATGCGCGACTTGACACAATGACAGGCCCACCAGTGGACCGACATGCGTTGACCACTTCCACCCAGGTTCATAGCTGGCTCGACCGACGGTCAGCCCTCCCAACCGCACCACCTCGAATGTTCCTTTCTCAAAGGACCTGCTTTCATCTGGAGATGTAAATCGTTTGAGGAGTATGTGATCCATGTTAACCCTCCACAAGGTGAAATCCAAGGTTTCTCCAGGCGTTGGCACATCGTCTGGATCAAGGATAGATCAGAAGCTTCTCCGTTGTCTTGCCGTCTCTTGTGCCGATGAGACATACTGGCCTGGAGTGACCCCAAGCAGCCGCTTGAAGCGATGCGTGAAGTGGCTTTGCGTGCTAAAGCCCAGCTCATAGGTGACCTGAGCAATCGGGATGCCGCACGCCAGGAGTCGTTGCGCCCGGCGAATACGGACGCTCTCAAGATAGGCGTGGGGCGGGATGCCCACTTCTTGTTCAAAGACGCGCAGCAAATAAAACGGACTCAACCCGACCAGGTGAGCTAACTCGCTCAGCGTCACCCCCTGGACGTAATGTTCGTCAAGATAGTGACGAACCTGCTTGACCGCTTGTCGTTCTTGTCCAAGACGTTGCGCGGGAGGACGCAGTTCAGCATAGTGGGTGATCAGGTAAGCAGAGGCCTCCAGAAATCGCGCTTCACGTTCTAAGGGCGACTGAGCAGTGGCGAGCGCGTGGTGCAGTTCCTTGAGACGCCTGCTGAGTTCAGGATCAATGATCACTGCGGCTGAGAAGAAGGGGAACCTCTCTTCCCGCCCGGCCAGTTCTGAAGCAGCTCGCTTGAGAAGGGACAGATCGGGATAGAGCGTGCGATAGGTATACCCACTGGCGGTCAGTGCCTCACCCGTATGGGCTTCGCCTGGATTGATCACAAACACGCCCCCTGGGGGGGTGATCTGGCGAGCCCCTCGATAGGAAAACGCTTGTATCCCTGCTTCAATCACCCCAAGCACGTAATAGTCATGCATATGCCGGGAGAACGTATGGGTAATATAGGTAGCATAGTGTAGCTCGAGCCCCTGAAGGACAGGGTCATGCCAGACCTTGACCCACTCCTTGCTCGTGTGCTGCATCAGCTCCTCCTTTCTCAGGACTCAAGACCTGGTAAGCTCATACCCCTACGCTTCTCGTGCGACAGAACCAGGCTCTGTCGCACGAGAGGTCGTATCCTCTTTTGATCGTATTGTAGCATCCACTGTCTTGCAGAATATTGCGCTCGCACATGGACGTATTTTGTGATCTGTTGAAGGGGTGACCATATTATTGCGAGCTAAACATACGCTAAGCGATGAAGCCCCTTGTAGAGCGAACTCAGTACAAGTATACATGATGCGAAAGGATTTCTGGCCGCTCAACTTTGTGCTTCTTCCACCTCTTCTACCGCACAAGCACGACTCAGAAAGCATCTTTCCAGAGTAAATTTGCTTGTTTTGCCCCTTCTCGCTCTCTTAGCGTATGTTTAGCCCGCAATAATACAGTGACCCTGTTATGGTTTCTTGACCAATATACACTGTAAAAAGAAGACGGCCTGCAGGGGTCTAATAAACACATGTATGACACCAGAACCAGTGACCGAAACCATTCCGTTTGCAGCGTATTAACCAATGAGACACATCATGGAAGACGGTATTGGGCTGGAAGAGCAGCAAACTCTCCACATACCCCTTCTACGGTGTGTCTCTACACATTATGACGAACACCTCTGATGATTTGCAGTGAGCAATTGCACAAAAAAGAAGACAACTAGCATAGCCAACCATCTTGCGACTCCTTCGCAACAATTGGGTAAGATTACGCATGCGCACGCCAGTTTCTGACCTTATACTCAAAGTGAAATGTGGAAAAGATACCTTGTCGTGCGTGATCATGTAGGTTCACTCGAATAGTTTACACAACAGTGTTTGATCATCTTGTCAACAGAAAGTGAGAAGGACCAATGTTCCTCAAACGCCTCAAAATAGGGTTTGTGACCGTTCTCTCGTGCCTGGCGCTCCTGCTTGGGCTACTCACCCCTACAGGTGTTGCATCCGCATACAGCAATCAGGCTAGTGCAAGTGCACATGCCACGGTTAGTTGTAAAGTGTATCGGAAGGACACCGACCCGGTGCCCGTCGAAATCTGCATCTGATATGAAAGAAGACGGCTGACTGCAAAAATGCCAGCCGCCGTGTTCACGTTGTCCTCCGAGAGTCCGCAGCCTCGCTGATTTGAAAAAGAAAACCTCGAAGCGTTTATAAATATAAAGTGAAACAGAGCCACTACATCACCTGACTGAAAGGAGAAAAACATGATTCCTGATATATATACCCATGAGAAATTGGTCATCCAGCATCGTCAGCAATTGTTCCGTTCCACCAGGCGGGAGCGGTAGTTGCAGCGTCAGGAGCACATACTTCGCGGAAATCCGGGTGCACTCCCCTATCAGGCAATCCTTTTAGTACGCTACGCGTGCACTGGGCGTGGTTGATAGCCACTGCCGAATAGTCCAGGCGAAGCACAGATAGTGTGTCCCCCGCAGGGGGTCTTCATAGATTGTCACTGTTCTGGCCCTCCACCGTCGCCATGCGGTTTGCTAACGTTGCGAACCCGGTTGCCCACGTGCAACGTGATGTACTCAGGATGGCCCTCTTTTTCTCTCGGCCAGAGCACGAGGACTCCGCCAGCATGCAGGTGTCCCACTTTGCCCGCAATCCATAGGCCTTCGTGCCACACTTCTAGGCGTTCGCTGCCCCACAACGGGGTGTCGTTTCCATAGGCCAGCCGAGAGGTGTACTGCGGAGATGGATGCCAGTACAGGGTGTATTCAGTGTGATGCACCCCGCTCGTTTCGGCAAACTCTTGCGGCGACTCCTGCCACCTCTCTTTATCGCCTTCTCTGAGTGTCCGTGCCAGTTGGTCTAGCTTTTTCCTGGTCTCCTCGTCGAGATGATAGTCTTCGCCGGTGACTTTGGCGAGCTGGTCCAGAACAATCCTGATTTCTCCGATCTGCTCAGCACTGAATGCTTCTGCGAAGTTGACCAGCAGGCTTTCAACGTAGCCTCGCAAGATGCCATACGCGGCTGCGTAGCGCTCTGCCTGCGGGAGTTGCATAGCTCGTTCGTCGATGTCCTTCAAGGCGGTTATAGTGGCCGCATGAAAGCGCTGGTCACCCCGCTCGCCATATGTTGTCATAGGTGTACTTCCTTTCCGCTTGTTACGATTATTACGATGGGATTACCACAACTGTGCTCGAAGCATCTCCCGTCAGGCCTCATACATGTTCAGATGAGTTTTATACCCATGCTCCCGCATCCCATCCTCCCTCACCATCGGTGTATAGATAGCGCACTACAGCGAGTTCAGTCTGACAGATGCCGCGTTCATCTTTCCCCTCTACTACAATACCGTGATCGGCGATAAAAGTCACCATCTCTTCAATACTTGTACTCCGCTTCCCTAACTATCGAAGAATAGTCCAGTCTTTCACGGGCATCCCAAGCGGGGAAAGCAATGCCCATTGTGGATCTTCTGTCTGGTCCTCGCGGTCCATCATGGCATGAAGGGCAGACCATTGTTCATCTGTTCATTCCTCTGTACGCTTCCAGTGATAGCCATAGGCACGCAGCAAAGCGTTTTGCTGCTCTCTCATGACTTGCTGTTCTTTGGATATTCGTTGTTTCATGCTGGTGTTCTCCTTTCGCCCTGTTACGATTGGTTACGATTAGAATAATTCTAATCGTAACCAAGGAAATGCTCATTCCATAGCTCTTCGCTGGAAGCATGTAGCCCACCAATTGAGCATAGCTCGTTCTTCGATAGCTGACATTTGTACTTCCTCCTGGTGCAATCTCCTCAAACTATTGTAATTGGCTCGTCAATCTGAACACTGCATTATACCTCCTCAGGGTATTGTGCCAGGCAAGTGAAACGCATAAGGCGTGTGGTCACGTGAACCGACGTAGATGACGCCGTTGGCCACCGCAGGCGAGGACCAAATGGGAGCGCCCGTGGAGGCAGACCAGAGCGTTTTGCCAGAAGAGGCGTTGAAGGCATACAGCTTGCCATCGTTGGAGCCGATATAGACGATGCCGTTAATCACCGCAGGTGAGGACCCGATAGCATCACCCGTGGAGGCAGACAACCTCTTCTTTAGACAGACCCTTCTCGATAATTTCAACCCATTTTTTGAACAGCTGCATACATCAATCTATATGCTTCCACATTGAACTTGCGGAATGACCATCTCGGAACGCCCTTGTCATTTGGTTCCGAGGTATAGTAGGCAAAGCTCATTCCGCAACTATTCACTGGAAGCATTTAGAAAGAACAACGCGTATGGCTCTCGCCCTTCGCAACAAGCGACTGCTGGCTCTCCTCCTCATCACTTTGATTGTTGTCACCACCATTACCTCTTTCATAGTAGGTATAGGTATGGTAGTCCATGCGGGTGCGCATCAGAGCCTGATAGCCCCTGTCACCTACACTGCTTGCCACACCTGCACAGTGTTGTCATCGGAACCGGAGGCGATGCGCTGCCCATCGGGCGACCAGGCTACTGAAGTCACCGTACTAGAGTGCCCTGTGTAGGTGAAGGCATTGCTCCCATCACTGGCATTCCACACCTGCACGGTGCCGTCCGAAGAGCCGGAGGCGATGCGCTTGCTATCGGGCGACCAGGCTACTGTATCCACCCCATATAAAGGGTCCCCTGTGTAGGTGAAGACATGGCTCCCATCGCTGGCGTTCCACACCTGCACGGTGCCGTCCGAAGAGCCGGAGGCGATGCGCTTGCCATCAGGCGACCATGCGACTGCATTCACCGAGCCAGAGTGTCCTCGGTAGGCAAAGGCATGGCTCCCATCGCTGGCGTTCCACACCTGCACGGTGTTGTCATCAGAGCCGGAGGCGATGCGCTGCCCATCGGGCGACCATGCGACTGAAGTCACCGTACTAGAGTGTCCATGGTAGGTGAAGGCATGGCTCCCATCGCTAGCATCCCACACCTGCACCGTCGTGTCAGTAGAGCTGAAAGGATCACCAGAGCCGGAGGCGATGCGCTTGCCATCGGGCGACCATGCGACTGAAGTCACCGTCTGAGAGTGTCCATGGTAGGTGAAGATATGGCTCCCATCGCTGGCATCCCACACCTGCACCGTCGTGTCAGTAGAGCTGAGAAGATCACCAGAGCCGGAGGCGATGCGCTTGCCATCGGGCGACCATGCGACTGAAGTCACCGTACTAGAGTGCCCATGGTAGGTGAAGACATGGCTCCCATCGCTGGCATCCCACACCTGCACCGTCGTGTCAGCAGAGCCGGATGCGATGCGCTTGCCATCGGGCGACCACGCGACTGCCTCCACCTCCTTAGCATGCCCCTTGTAGGTGAAAGGGGGCTGGCTTTGGGAAGTTGCAGTTGTTTCCTGCGTCGTCACTGTTTGATCTGGCGACGTCACATTCGGATATCGCGGGGATTGTTCAAGCAAAACACAACTCCCGACCGTAACAATTGCTGCTATACTTGCGACTCCAATGAGAAAAGCGCGGCGCGGGGATTTATCGGCCCTTGTCGCTGGTAGGGGCGACCTGGGCAGATTTGGCCAGGCTGGCGGGGTCTGGTTCACGGACGTAGCATTGGGGCGCGTTGTGCTTGCCTGATTGAATGTCGGTCGAGAGAACGAGTCCTTGGGACCGCTCCAAGTCAGTAAGTGTTCAATGTTCTTCAGGATACGTTCGACATCGATATCACTGAATGCTTCCTGATGGGCCCACTTGTTTCGTGCTGCAAGCAGCTCTCCGATGATTTTTCGTTCTTCCGGTCCAAGCACCTCAATAAAGACGCTGTCCCATTGATCCCGTAGAATGAAAAGCAAGGCTTGTGTATCTAAATGGAGACCTCTTCTTGCCCGATGGCGCTCAGGAAGGGACTTCCGCACCTCTTCCTGCCAGGAAGTGCCATACGTCCTCTCCATTTGGCGTTCAACAAAGGGCCTGAGTCCTCTGTTGAGCTTCTCTAGCGCTTGGCCGACACGCTCTTGGTTATTTGAAATCAAGGGATCCTTTCGCAGCGGTGGTGACTGACAGGCTTGCTCAAAGCCATGTGCAAAGTCTTGCACACAAGCAAAGCGCTCTTTGGGGCCTTTGGCAAGGGCTTTGAGCACGACGTGTTCAAGCGCTACTGAGACGTGCGGAGCTTTCTGACGTAGCGGTGGTGGAGCAGCAGCCAGGTGTTGCATCTCTATCTCTCTCTGAGTTCCCTGAAATGGGCGCTCACCACACAGCCATTCGTAGACGACAACACCCAGGGCATACTGGTCGCTGGCAGGACGTGGTTTGCCCTGGTATTGCTCAGGCGCCATATATGCCGAAGTGCCAGCCTGATTCTGTGTGCTCTGGAACGAGGTACTCTCGAAGACGACGGCAATCCCAAAATCACTGAGCAGAAGCTCATCGTGAAGGCCGATGAGCATATTCTGCGGCTTGATGTCGCGATGGATCACTTTGTGGCTATAGGCGTACTGGAGAGCAGGGGCGATTTGCTTGAGGTAGCTCACCATTGTGCTCAATGGCAAGCGACTCCCTTCACAGTGACGCTGGCGCAAAGTGCCGTTGGGAGCATAGCTCATGACCAGAAAGGGAACCTTGTTCTCGACACCAAAATCGAGAATGCGCACGATGTGGGGGTGCTCTAAACGAGCAATGGTCTGGGCCTCGCCCAGAAATGTTGCCAAAGCATCTTCCGTCACCTGGCCATGCAGCACTTTGATGGCAGCTTGCTTTTTGAGAAAGGTGTGTTCTCCCAGGTAGACCTGAGCGAACCCACCTTCGCCCAGCAGGCGCACGAGGCGATAGTTGCCAAGCTGCTCTCCTCGACGGTCTGGCATCGTTGACTTCCCCTTTCAGACGATGTGTTCTGCATACCTAGAGCATTTGCCATACCTGCACCGTGTGATCAGCGCTGGCAGAAGCAAGGCGTCGGCCACCAGGCATTTCTGATCCCCAAACAGGGTTCCAGGCTACAGCATGAACGGCATCGGCGTGGCCGCGATAGGTGAATTTATGGCTTCCCGTCGTTGCACTCCATAGCTGGACCGTTCTATCAGAGCCTGCGGAGGCGATATATTGCCCATCCGATGACCATGCCAGCGCGTGAATAGCATGCGTATGGCGACGATAGGTCACCACGATGCGTCCCGTAGTAAGTTCCCGCACGCGCACTTTCTTCCCATCACCGGCAGAAGCAATGCGCTGTCCATCAGATGACCAGGCGAGGGCGTTTACTGGATCGACATGATGATAGCTACGAATAGAGCTCCCAGTGGCAACATCCCAAACCAGTACTGTCCCATCTAGAGAGCCAGAAGCTATCCATGCACTATCAGGTGACCAGGCAACTGCTACTACATCACTGGTGTGACCGTCATACGTTTTCCTATTGAAGGCATTCCAAACCTGGACGGTCCTATCCTGACTGACTGAGGCGACATATTGTCCATTGGGTGACCAGGCTGTTGCTGTCACACTCGATGCGTGGCCAGTGTACGTAAAGATGTGTTTTCCGGTGATGGCATCCCAGAGCTGCACGGTGCCATCCTGACCACCAGAGGCGATGCGCTTGCCGTCGGGTGACCAGGCCAGCGTATTGACCACACCGCGATGGCCTGGAAAGGCAAAGACGTTGCAGCCTGTGGTGGCGTCCCACATCTGGATCGTTCTCTCATCGCCGCCAGAGGCGATACGCTCTCCATCGGGTGACCAGGCCAGAGCCTTCACCGCAGCAGCGTGCCCGCGATAGGTATAGACACTACTCTCTGAAAATGAATGCTCACCAGTCAGCTTACTCGACAGAGCAGCCTGCTCCAGGGCGATGGCAAACTCCTGCACACTGGCGAAACGCTCTTTGGGGTTTTTCTCCAGCGCCTTGAGGACGACTTGCTCGACCGAGGGTGAGAGGGAGGGGACTCGCAAGCGTAAGGACGGTGGGGGATCATTGAGATGTTGATAGGCCAGCGATGTTCGAGAGCCGCTAAAAGGGCATGTGCCACAAAGCCACTCATAGACGACGATACCCAGTGCATATTGATCACTTGCCCGGCGCGGCTTGCCCTGAATTTGCTCAGGGGCCATGTAGGCCAGCGTACCCGCCAGCTCCTGGGGGCTTCTGGGGTCAGTCGTTTGAGTGATGACCGCAATGCCGAAATCACTGAGCAGAAGCTCATCGTTGCGTCCGAAGAGGATGTTCTCCGGCTTGACATCCCGATGGATTAATCGTTTGTTATCGGGATATCGCTGGCTATGTGCATATTGTAGGCTATCTGCGAGCTGCTTGACATAACGTACGATGAGTTCTAGTGGTAGTGGTACCCCTCGGGGATGGCGTTGGCACATGCTTCCATTGGGAGCGTAGTCCATCACAAGATAAGGTATATTGGCCTGGGTATCTATGCCAAAATCGAGGATATGTATAATATGCGGGTGTAGCAAGCTAGCAATAGTGCATGCCTCATCGTGGAACTTCTTGACGTGCTCATCCCGCAGTGGCTGATGGAGCACTTTGACAGCGGCAACGGTATCAAGGTGGAGGTGTTGCCCAAGGTAGACTTCAGCGTATCCGCCCGTTCCCAATTGACGGATGAGGCGATAATTGCCAATCTGCTGATCTACGCGATAACTCATGTTCAAAACCCTTTTACGATGTACTCTGCTCTCATACTTATCCGGTAGCCTGTTTCCTCGCCAGTAAGATAATAGTGGAAGGTGCCTTACGTGTCAAATGGATTCATCCTGCGGTAGGATAAAAAGGTAAATCATTGCCCATCTACCATGTGGTCTTCGACAAGACGAACGTGGGCAGAGGGACGCGCCTGCTGGACGTGGGCTGCGGAACAGGCATGGCGGCGCAGCTTGCCGCGAAACTGGGGGCTCTTGTCACAGGCATAGACGCATCCGAAGCCGAACTCGTCATTGCACGCGAGCGCGTCCCCAGCGGGGACTTTCGCTGCGGAGAAATGGAAGAGTTACCCTATGCGGACGCCTCGTTTGATGTGGTCACGGGGTTTAGTTCTTTCCAGTTCGCACAAGACCCGCTGAATGCACTCAGGCAGGCCAGAAGAGTGGTCAAGCCAGGTGGGTATGTCGCTATGGTGGCTTGGGGCAGGATGGAGGACTGCGAATTCGCCACGACACTCAAAGCGGTGATGGCATGCCTTCCGCCGCCACCTCCTGGAGCCAAAGGGACGTTCGCGCTCTCAGAGCCAGGCAAGATGGAAGCGTTGATGGAACAGGCAGGGCTGACCGTATGTGCAAGTGGCGATGTCTCGTGCCCCTTTGAGTATCCCGACGACGAAACGGCGTGGAAAACGATCAGTTCTTCCGGTCCCCTGGTGGCGGCTATCCGCGCTGTAGGTGAAGAGACCATTAAGCAGGTTGTCCTTACGTCCTTAGTGCCATTCAAGACGCCAGACGGAGGCTACCGGCAGGAGAATCGCTTCCATTACGTGATCTCCACGGCCTGATGGGAAGTCAACGTGTACCGGTGGAGTCCCCTCACGACAGCAGTGCAATCCGTTGAAAGCAGTACTTCCGAAGGGAAGTCAAGAAAGAAAGGAAAATACCATCTATGTCAACATCCCAAAAGAAGAGCTTCAATGCGCCAGACGAAACGCGCACGCCCCCAAACACGAAGATGGAAATCGTCAATTTCGGCGATATGTCCATCGTAAGAATGACTGTAGAGCCTGGCTGGAGGTGGTCAGAGCATATCAGACCCATCGCAGGGACGGAGAGTTGCCAGGGAACCCATTTTAGCTACGTCATTTCCGGGCACTTTCGCACAGTAATGGACGATGGCACCGGAGACGATCTCGGGCCGGGTGATATCGCGATTACCCCACCAGGCCATGATGCCTATGTCGTTGGCAATGAGCCATGCGTTCTCCTCGACTTTCAAGGCGCGAGCAGGACCGGGGACGCAATTTCTGCCTGACAATTCGCCAGAAGGCTATATTACCCATATTACAATTGAGCATATTCACGGCCATGGTCCCTGGAAAACGCAAAACTGATTCATATCTAAGCCTGCGGATTACTGCCAGCGGGTTGCTGGAGGTGTAGGCTGTCGAACTCAAGGCAATGACCATCCGGATCGTGGATGGTAAAATCGTACTCACCCCAGGCTTTGCCGGCAGGCGGTTCTTCAACTGGCATGCCGGCTTCTTTGAGCCGCTGGTAGAGAGTATCGGGATCGGGCGTGTCAAATTCGAGGTGCGTCGGTCCATACTTCAACAGGCCCAGTCGCCCGTTGCCAATGGAGAGCAGAGCGAATATGCCCGGCCGGTGTACCAGGACCTGCACTCCTGGAATCTTTGTGCAAAACTCCAATGAGCGCTCGACGTCAGCAACATGTAAGGTCATTCCTTCTAGCGAAATGTCCGGTGTGTTGGCGTGGTGTTGATCGTTTGTTGGCAAGGTCATGACATCCTTTCTCCTTCTTGATAATAAGGGTGCTGTCTGTACGACCGTTGTGCGTCGCGGTTAGTAGGGGCGGTAGGGACGCGTAGGGACGTGACCTTGCGTCCGTCCTGCCTCCGTCCGTGCCTGCGCTCTGGGGTGGCGGAGGAGTTCTTTTCATCGTACAATCACGGTCAAATTCATTCCCGGATGGATCGTGCAGTAGATATGAAATGTACCAGCCGTGTTGAACGACCCGATCTCGACAGAATTGCCGTTCACCTGCACGTTCCCAACGGAAGGGGCGCCCGCTTCTTTTGCCGGATGAGGCGTGTTGTTCACCCACATACCATTGCTTAGGATGTGAGTAAATGAGCCATCATCGACGAGTAGGAGCTTGGAGCCCTTGGGAACTGTTACGCTTGACTGTGCAAAATTGCTTACACCCATATGCACCGCCGGTTCACCATTCACGCTGGCTGTGCTACTTGCGACAGGAGTGGCTTGCACCAGAAGCGCGACCAGCAGAGCCCCCAGGACAAAGCCTCCCAGGGCTGCCAGGGGGATGGGAAGCCAGCGTGGCCCCTGCCGGGCTATACCACGGTAGTTTTGTACCGTTGCGCCAATTCCTGTACAGACCGCGACGATGGCAAACGCGCAGATGAGAAGGGACAAGAGAAAAGGCCCTCCTTCAGCAGGATGCGTGAGATGGTACAGGAAGTATTGCTGCGTGAATACTCCTCCTATCATCGTCCCCAGGCCTGCAAGGGCGCCAAGCAGTGGCGTCCAGCGAACGCCGGTGGCAACGATGCCCGCTACCACCAGCAAGGCTATAGCGACGATCAGCAGTTGCGGGACTATGGCGCCGGTGGCCAGTAAGATCGTCAGCAAAAGCATGGCGAAAGCAAGGGCAGCCCCAATCAATGCTGCTACTGTGAGTTTGCCCAGTGTCGCCAGTGGCTGGCGCGACCAGATACCTTTATGTTTTGTGACTTGCACTTTGCAGAATCCTTCCTAGTCATTGTCCTTGGTTAGCCAGTGCTCGATATCCGCCTTGATCCGTTCGAAATCAACTGCTCCTGGATTCGTCATGTAGTGAAGAGTAGTTCCTTTCGTCAGCAGGATCAGCCAGGTAGCCGCGCTGCCTGGATCAAGGTCCGCGTGGAACAGGCCCTGCTCTATGCCAGCGCGTATGACCTGTTCAAGGTACGTATGCCACCCTTCATCTAACCACGTGATCATTTGATGGATTGCCGGGTTGTGCAGTGAACGAAGTATGAGTTCGTTCAAAACGATGAACATTTCCGGCTTTTCCTGCACCAGGTATTGCATCTCCGCAAGCTCTCCACGAATTTGCTCCAAGGGCGTCCTCATCTCAAACGGAGAACCCGGCAGGTACGCCGTCATAAACTGCTGGAGCAGGTACTCGACCACGCTCTGAATGAGATCCTCTTTGCGGGCGAAGTAATAATGCAGTGTAGCGATGTTCACTCCAGCTCGCGCTGCAATATCCCGCGTCCGTAGCCGCTCAAAGCCACCCTCTGCAATGAGCTGGTAAGCCGCCAAAACCAGCGAGCGCCGCCGTTGATCCCCCTGAGTTTTGGGCGCTGCACCTTCCCTCAGGATGCGCCCGGCTACAGCGTCGATGCTCTGCGAAGTTTGCTCAATATCGTCCATGATACCTCCTCAATCAATCACTTGATTAAATATACCACAAAAATGTCCCTTTGTCAATCAATTGATTGAAACACGTTCTACCCAGGTGAAACGGCCTGGGCTGCCCGTCCCGGATTGTGGATACCTGTCCCCCGCAAGGGGCACCCTGTCTTCTGTCAGGGGGTAGGTTTTTTGGAGCGTGCCCATCGAGTCCGTAGGGGCGAGCGGGGTGTGGAGTGGATGGGTGGGCCTTTATGGTCGCCCGCCGTGCCTTTACCCAAAAAACTACCTTTGCAAGCACCCTGTCTGGGGGACAGGTATCCACTTCGCTCGGGCAGGTCCCTTGGATGATTGGTGAACCAACGGCATGAACGACGGGTCGACTTCCTGGGGGGATTGAAACGTCTGGTACAATGATATTAAGCGAGATATCAACCCTAATGCATGATCCCCCTTCCCAGGCGGTCTCACCAAAAAAACCTACCAGTGAAAGCAGGACACCCCCCCTTTTTTGCGCTCAAAATGAGCGATAAATGAGCGGTATCTCCCCTGCGTCCCATCGTGTCCGGCTTCTTCGGGTACGGTTGGGATATAGAGCTAACACGTTTTTTGCAAGGGTTCTGTGACTGGACTAGAGGCTAAGAACGTTGCAGATGGTTCAGTTCTTCAGGCGTATTCACATTCACGAATGAGCGCAACCCGGGGTCAACCAGGCGTAGTTGGGCCTCTTCGATATACTGCACCGCTGCCACTTCTAGCAGAGAACGGGGGTCACGGCGTCCCTGCTTTATGCGCTGGTCGATCAGCGGCAAGATTGTGCGGGGATAGACCGCCAGCAGCACCTGCGGCACTTTATTCACTATAGGTACCAGCAATGTATTGGTCAGGGGTTGAGAGAGCAGAAAGGAGATAAGCGCGGGTCGAATAAATGGCATGTCAACAGCGACGACCAGCGCACGAGGTGCTTGCATGGCGCTCAGGCCGCTGTATAAGCCCATCAAAGGTCCATAATCGGGCAGGTTATCGGTGACGACACGTACGCCAGCTAGGGTATAGTTGGCTGCATCGTTTGCGTCACGAGCGACGAGAATAGTCTCAGTGCAGAGTGGAGTGAGTGTGGAGGCGAGGTGTTCGACAAAGGTGATGTGCCGGTTGCCAGGAAGCGCTAGCAGGGCTTTGTTTGTGCCCATACGTGTGCTGCGCCCCCCGGCAAGGATGATACAGGCAGAGCCATTCACCTCGAAGAGGTTACCTTGCGTTTGCTGCTCTTGGGGACATATTGCTGGCGGTTCTGATAGGCCTTGAAGTCCGCACGCTCCTTCGGATACTTGCGTACGAGGTACACGATCCACGTAATCGCCCAGACGACCAGGGCAGCCAGCCAGAGGTAGCGCCAGAAACGCCATGCGAAGAAGTATGCATCGAGGTAGGCACGCGCAAAGATGATCGGATAGCCGAGCACACAGATTACGGCAAACCAGCCAAGATAGCGGTCAAGCATGTACTTGACGAGCGGCTTATTCTTGAAGAAACGCCTGCGACCTTCGACGGAGTAGTAGAAGGTGATCAGGACACCCAGGCTACAAAAGATAAGCCACTGAACGTAAAAATGAAATGGCTCCTCCGGTACGGTCAGGCCACCGTTCGTTGCGGCTGTAAATGGGTCAGTAAACAACCATTGAATCAAATTGAAATGCATAGTACCCTCCTGGTACTTACGATAGGACCGTTTGAATCTCTCTTTAAGATGACAGTGTACTTCGGTACCAATAATATCATGATTGGGGCTAAGAGTCTAGAGCTATGACTGATATCCTAATGAACGTCGTTTGTAGGGGCGTGAGCTTGCCTCCGCCCCCTGGGGAGTTGGGAACTGGCTGCGTGGTTAGTAGGGGCGCAGGCACACAGTGATCAGAATGGTCCAGTCGGCCAGCCGCAACGTCTCCTCCGAGATGGTCTGTTGACGACGTTGAGCATCGCGTAGCAGGTCCTCCCTGCGCTGGTCGTCCGACTTCCTTGGGCACGCGCAACAGCAGTAAGCGCATCGGCAGGCGCTGCTTGGCTCCCACCAGCACATGCAGTTCTTTCATTTGTCCTACTCGCGGCGGCAACACATTCCTCCAAGCACAGCCGCTGACCTGCTGGGCGTGAAGAGCGCCGTGCCGGCATGCAAGCGCGTCAGCGAAGAAGGCTCCTGCCTGATGGCGCTGCGCCAAGCGCTGCAGGTCAAAGTAGCCCAAGTCCTGCACGTAGAGTGCCCCTGGCTGGTACCGGCTGGGCACTTGAACGGACTACCGATGATCGGAGGCCCGTCCATCGCGACAGCTTCGGCCCCCAGAGCTGTCCACGCTTGAGCTCCCAACGCGTATGCAGTTTGATAGCAGCTGCGGTGTGGTCCTGATTGCCCCCACAGCCGCGCCACCGCTCAGCTTGCCTCCGCCCTGGGGTTGGGGGGATTGGCCCACGCAAAAAGGACTGCCATCTGGTGGGTCATAAGCGCGAAGAGAGAAGAGGCCAGGCTAAAGCGACTCGCCAGGCTGATCGAAGACTCAGAGCATGAGCGAACAATTCCGCCGCTGACACGTCCGACTAGGCCAGAGTGACCTTTAGATCATTCATTTCGAAAAGCCCTGACCGTTGGGTTTGGATATTAGTGCACCATGAAGTTTTGCCAGAAGAGGTGCATGCGCTCGCGTAGTGCGGCATGGTCCGGTTTGCGCAGGTAGGGGTCGTCGTGCCAAAGTTTTGCGGCGAGAGAGCGGGCAAGCTCAATTAGAGCGGTATCGCTCAAGTTGGCGACACGCAGTTCCGGTACGCCACTCTGACGCACGCCGAAGAAATCGCCTGGGCCACGCAGGCGCAGGTCTTCCTCCGCCAGGCGAAAGCCGTCATCGGTTGACTGGAATACCTCGAGACGCTCCTGTGCCTGGATGCTGGCATCGGCGCTGAGCACGTAACAATAGGATTGATCTTGGCCGCGACCGACACGCCCGCGCAGTTGGTGAAGTTGCGAGAGGCCAAAGCGGTCCGCGTCCTCAATAACCATGACGGTGGCATTGGGTACATCGATTCCTACTTCGATGACCGAGGTGGCTACGAGGATGTCGAGTTCGTGGTCACGGAAACGACGCATGACCTGGTCTTTGTCGGCAGGCTTCATAGCGCCGTGCAGCAAACCTAGACGCAAGTTGGGAAAGACCTCGCGGCTCAAGCGTTCGTATTCGACGGTAACGGCCTTGACAGCCAGCGTCTCGGACTCTTCGATCAAGGGACAGATGATAAAGGCCTGGCGACCTCCTGCGACCTGCTGGGCTATGACATTATAGGCTTCGTTGCGACGTGTGCCGGAGCGCCAGTTGGCAATGATCTTCTGCCGACCTGGGGGAAGTTCATCGATAACGGAGACATCAAGGTCCCCATATAAGGTGAGTGCCAGGGTGCGTGGAATAGGTGTGGCCGTCATGACGAGCATATGTGGGCGATAGCCCTTCTGTCGCAGCGCATCACGCTGCTCCACGCCGAAACGGTGTTGTTCATCGACGATGACCAGGCCTAGACGCTGAAAGTTGACATCCTCTTGAATGAGGGCGTGGGTACCAATGGCAACCATGGCTTGCCCGCTCTCGATGGCAGCACGCCCCATGCTTCGTTCGCGCTGGCGCAGGCCACCGGTGAGCAGGGCAGTACGAATGTCGAATGGTTCCAACATGGCGCTGATGCTGCGTGCGTGTTGTTCAGCCAGGATTTCTGTAGGGGCCATGATGGCACTCTGGTAGCCGTTGATCGCGGCCATGAGCAGAGCAGCGGCGGCTACGACAGTTTTACCGGAGCCAACATCGCCTTGCAAGAGACGGCTCATGGGTTTTGTCTGCGCGAGGTCGGCAAAAATTTCGGTGATGACGCGACGCTGTGCCGAGGTGAAGCGAAACAGCAAAGTTGCTTCGAATGGTTCGCTGGTAGCGAGCGGCGACCAGAGCGTTGAATTCATCAGGGCAGGTTCCCGGGCAGAGGCATTACCTGCCCCCCAGGCAGGGTCTTCCGCACCTACCAGATGTGGTGGCACGCCTGCTGCCTCAACGTTATCGGCAGCAACAAAAATTTTAGTGAGGTCGGTCTTGAAGGCGTTGCCGCGTGGACCTTCCTGTTGCCAGCGCGTGCGCCGTTCCTGCATGCCGAGTTGGATCAAGAACAATTCGTCGAAGGCCAGGCGACGGCGGGCAGCGTTAAGTGCTTGTTCGTTTTCGGGGTAGTGGATGTGCGAGATGGCCTCCGGCAGGGGCATGAGTTTGCCCGCGGTACGGATTGATACGGGCAGGTGATCGGGGACCATGGCTGCATAGCGATCGACAACCCATTTGGTGAAACGCCGCAGTGTCCTGGCGTGCAGGCCCTCGGTGAGTGCGTAGGTGGGTACCAGACGTCCCGTGTTCAGCAGATCACCCTGTTCGGGAAGCTCGTGGCTGCGCACGGAGAATTCGACTTTATTGCCGAAGCGCTGCTTGACGCCGGTCACGACGAGGTAGGAGCCCTTGGCTGCGCTCAATTGCTTTTGCAGGTAGGGCTGATTAAACCAGGAAACGCGCAATTTGCCGGTATCGTCCGAAATAGTGGCGATGGTGCGCACACGACCACCGCTCGTACGTGTGCTTTCTACTTCCCAGATGAGTCCGAGCGTGGTAGTGACTTCACCAAAGGGGATGGTGGCGATTTTTTCGAGTTTGCTGTAATCGCGATGTTCACGTGGAAAATAAAAAAGCAGGTCACGTACGGTACGGATGCCAAGGTTGTGCAGCCGTGCAGCAACGGATGGTCCTACGCCGGGGACGGCAGTGACGTCAGCGCTCAACAGAGTGAGGGAGGTGTGCCCCTGCGACATGCCAGCTTCCAGGCGAATGGGATTTTGCTGCGTGGTTTTGGTAAGTGCAGGCGTGGGTGACGCTTTGCCGGCGGGTCTGTCTTGTTGGGATCTCTGTTCTTGTGGAGAGATATCCCGTAGGGGCGGGGGCGGTAGGGTGGTGGAGACGCAATCCGGGGGATTGTGTGTAGGACCCTTGTGGTCGTCCGCTGGCTGGGGGACATGTATGCCCGCTGGCTGTTCTCCCCTGAATGATGGCGATCCCTGTTGCGCATGGTTTTCCATCTCGTCGAGGATGGCGAGAGCGGCACGCAGGCTGGCGGCGCGCTGCATGGGGTCCTGGCGGCGATAGCCTTCGAGGTATTCGGCGAAGCGGTGAATGGGTTTGAGGTCAAGGCCAGCGTTTCTACAGGCAGTGCTGGTTTCGTCGGCCCAGCGCACGACAAAGAGTTCCAGCCCGCCGGGTTTGACGACGTTGTCTTGATGGTTGGCCCGTTGTTCGAATTGTAGGACTTTGCGTGCACGCGCTACGTATGGGGCAAGCACGCTGTTGGCCTGCGTTGACATGCTTTATGATTTTTTCCGTTCGATGTTATTGTCGCCTCCTTACTATAGTGGGTAATTGGAACGGATGTCAAGGTGCCAGGAAGGTCCACAACACATCTCTAGAAAAACGTGAAGTCATCACGTATCTGCTTCTGGACGAAGGGCAATCAGTGCTCGGGTGTCTACGTAGAATGACGCGGATACGGGCATTTGACAACATAGCCACTCTATGCTACCTTTACTATGGCAGAAGAGGGCAACATCAGTAGAACGCACACAAGCATAAACGCAATTTGAGGCGGCTAGCCCAGGAGGCTAGCCTTTTTTCTATCATTAGCACACAGACACAGGAGCAAAGCAGAAGCATGGTAAGAATAGTCGTCGCAATGAGCGGCGGCGTAGATAGCTCGGTCGCCGCCGCGCTACTCAAAGAACAAGGACACGAGGTTATAGGCATGATGCTCCGCCTCTGGTCAGAACCCGGCGTTATCGCAGACGACGGCGTCGAGCGCGTCGTACAAAATAAATGCTGTTCTCTCGAAGCCGTCGACGATGCAAGGCGCGTTGCACGCATGCTCGACATCCCATTTTACCTGGTCAACGTCGAGCAAGAGTTCAAGGAGAACGTCGTAGACTTCTTCTACCAGGAGTACATCGCCGGCCGTACGCCTAACCCATGCCTGGTCTGTAACCGCCATATTCGCTTCACCGTGCTACTCAAGCGCGCATTAGCACTTGACGCCGACTACCTGGCAACCGGCCACTATGTGCGCGTGGATGACCATCCGCTCACCGGCAAGCGCAGGCTACGACGCGCAGTTGACCGTGAAAAGGACCAGTCGTATGTGTTGCACGTGCTCAATCAGCAGCAGCTCGCTCATGCCTGCTTCCCACTTGGACCATACACCAAGCCACAGGTGCGAGCCATGGCGGCTGATCGTGGCATGAGCGTCGCAACGAAGGCGGAGAGCCAGGAAATTTGCTTCGTCGCACACAACGACTATCGCGGCTTCATCGACCGCTACGGAGCCGCCCTTGTAGAAACAAACAACCCCGTCGCAGTAGGCGCAATGGGCGCAACAGCCAGAACAGCATCGGTTATTACATTGCCAAAGCCAGGGCCAATCTACGACCAGGGTGGCAAGCTCCTGGGTCGCCATCGCGGACTCGCCTACTATACCATTGGACAGCGCAAGGGACTGGGGGTGACCTCGACCGAACCACTGCATGTCCTGCAGATCGATGCCCAGCAGAACGCTCTTATCGTGGGTCCGGCCCAGGCCCTGGAGAAGACGAGCTTTACCGTTAGCAATATGCACTATGTCAGTGGCGAAATACCAACCGAGCCATTCGAGGCTGCCGCGCGTGTCCGCTACAAAGCAGCCGAACAGCCTGCACTGGTGACACCCCTGCAAGGGAAGCGTGCGCAAGTGACACTTTTACACCCGCAGCGCGCCATCACACCTGGACAAGGAGCCGTCTTCTATGGCGGTGAGGATGGAGATGAGGTGTTGTGCGGAGGAATCATCGAATGACAGATCAAGCACATATCCGAAATTTTTGTATCGTTGCCCATATCGATCATGGCAAATCAACCCTGGCAGATCGTTTGTTGGAATTTACCGGAACCGTCTCTAAACGAGAACTGACAGAACAGATGCTCGACCAGATGGATTTAGAGCGCGAGAAGGGCATCACCATCAAAGCGCAGGCAGTACGTATGCTCTACACCGCTCTCAACGGCGAAGAGTATGAGCTGAACCTGATCGACACACCCGGCCATGTCGACTTCACCTACGAAGTATCACGCAGCCTGGCCGCATGCGAAGGAGCGCTACTGGTCATCGACTCCACACAGGGTATCGAGGCTCAGACCCTCGCCAACCTGTACCTGGCAGTTGAAGCCGACCTTAGTATCATTCCCGTCATTAACAAAATCGACCTGCCAAGTGCCGATCCTGAACGAGTCAAGCAGGAGGTCGAAGATGTCATTGGTATACCTAAGGAAGAGTGCATCCTGGCTTCGGCCAAGGAAGGCATCGGCACGCAGGAGATCTTAGAAGCGATTATCAGGCAGATTCCGCCTCCCAAAGGCAATGTTCAGCAGCCGCTACGTGCGCTCGTCTTCGACTCGCACTACGACTCGTACAAAGGCGTCATCGCTTATGTGCGTATCGTCGATGGACAGTTGCGCGAGGGCGAACGGATCGCCATGATGGCGGTCGGCAGCACCACCGAGGTATTGGAGGTTGGTTACTTCCAACCACGCCTGATCTCCGCCGGGATACTGACAGCCGGTGAGGTTGGCTACATCGCGACAGGCTTCAAGAATGTCAAAGATTGTCATGTGGGTGATACCGTGACTGTCCCCTCCGCGCTCGGTCAGATCAAGGCTCTTCCTGGCTACAAACCTGCCAAACCGATGGTCTTTGCGGGCATCTATCCGGTGGAAGGCAACGACTACCCGCTCTTGCGCGATGCATTGGATCGTTTGCAACTCAACGATGCCTCACTTTTCTTTGAGCCAGAAACCTCAAATGCCTTAGGCTTTGGCTTCCGCTGCGGCTTCCTCGGTCTGCTGCACATGGAGATTGTGCAGGAACGCCTGAAGCGCGAGTACAACCTGGATATTCTTGCAACCGCTCCAAGCGTGGAGTACTACGTCACCGAGACTAATGGTGAGACGGTGCGGGTTGACAATCCATCTGAGTTTCCTTCACAGGACTCGGTCGAGAAGATTGAAGAACCGTGGATGGACATTTCTATCTTCACGCCCACTCGCTACATCGGCACGATTATGGATTTGGTGACCACACGGCGGGGCACCTTCAAGGAGATGAAGTACATCGAGCCTGAGCGCGTCTTGCTGACGTATAGCATGCCACTGGCAGAATTGATTGTTGATTTTTATGACCAGCTCAAGTCGCGCACACAGGGCTACGCCTCGCTCGATTACAGTTTCGCCGGTTACCGCGAAGCAGACCTGGTGAAGCTGGATATTCTTGTCAATGGCTATCCCGTGGACGCGCTTTCACTGGTGCTGCATCGTGAGAAAGCGTATCAGCAAGGACGGACGCTTGTTGAGAAGCTGCGCAGACTCATCCCGCGTCAACTCTTTGAGGTACCTGTTCAAGCTGCAATTGGTTCGCGTATCATTGCCCGCGAAAGCGTCAAAGCGTTACGCAAAGATGTGCTCGCGAAGTGTTACGGTGGTGACATCACACGCAAACGTAAACTGTTGGAGAAGCAGAAAGAAGGCAAGAAGCGGTTAAAGATGGTGGGTAACGTCGAGATTCCGCAGGAAGCGTTTATGGCGATCTTGTCACTTGGAGATTAGCCCCAGGAGATGTACTGGCATCCCTTGCGGGTGCCAGGTAATAGCAGCAAGGGCCAGAACGTTCGTCTGGCCCTTGTGTGTGTTTTTTTCTGCACAACTCCCGTGTCACGTCAACCGAGCTTTACTATATTTTAGAGGGGCATAATAGTCATAATAGAGATATGCCCTTAGTAGTTCCTCTGCGTACCCCTGCCAACCTGCGACGAAAGCCGTCGGTAAGACCGGCTATTCTGTGCAAACATGAGATAGACGCGGTAAATCAGGTAGTGGACTAGAGGCTCAGAGGCTCGGTATACCCGCCGTCACGGGCTTCACTAGTCAATCTGAAATACCATCCCTAAGAGGCGTATTGGTTTCTTCATTGGCATGTTAATTCTCCTTTCGGAAGCACCAATGTAAGGTCCTTCGCCTGATGCCAGGGTTTCTTTCCTCCCTGGATTCCCATAGGGGGAATACTATCTATATACCATAGAATGTCATGAAAGTCAATGCTAAAAGGCACTTCAAAAAGGAAAGCATTGTCTACATTTCGTCTGGAGTTTTTCGATCAGTGGGGTGTTGGCCGTCATAATAGGCCACTTCTTTCACGAAACTCATTAACTAAGGAGCTACAAAAATCAGGTATCCACCTGATGAAAGGAACGGTACATACCCTGGTCCTATAGGTTGCATGGGTTCTTATAGTATGGAATAGAATATGTTACCGCCCTATTTTCATGTCAAGAGGGCGAACCGATATTATCAAGAGGAAACAACGTTATGAGTAAGAAGCAATTTAGGTTAGTGTTGCTGATGCTGGCAGCACTGGCACTTGGCAGTATTTTGCTGGTAGCGTGCGCACGCCCAGGGACTCCTGGCGCCAGTGTGAGCACAGGTCCGAGCAGTTCTGGGACCAGTAGCAGCGGCGGTGGTGAGCCGACTGCGCATTTGGGTCCGGCGAATTTTGTGCAACCCAGCGTGGACGTACCCAAGGGATCGAAACTGATGCTTATCGATGATGGCGCTTATTTACACATTCTCGGCAACGGTAGTTGGGTTAACGGCACTCCAAGGCCCGCCAAAGAGCCAGGGGCTCCGACAATCAATAACCTCCAGGTCAACGGCAATGTTGAGATTGGGCCATTTGCTACGGCAGGGACGTTCCACATTTATTGCTCCATCCATCCAGGAATAAATCTAATGGTTATTGTTAAATAGCTCAGTGTAGGGGCGATGATTTCGAGGGAGCATGGCGGGGATTTCGAGGGAGCATGGCGGGGGCAAGCCCCGCCATGCCCGCTTGCGAACCACCGAAAGGCGCTTGGGAATAGTTGCGTTCTTGCTCATTGTTGTAGGGAGTAGGAAGAATGGTACCCCCATTTGAAAATTTTCGGCGTCTAATATAATATATGCGTGAACCGTAGAGCATTGCATGAGGAACAAAGATGTTGTTCCTGCCGATGTAACTAATTGTCATTCGTTAACGTACTGATTATTGAGACGCATACTCACACTGAGCGCGCTAGTTTCGTATTTTACCGTCTACATAGATCGTCTCACGAGTACCGGGCTTTACGTCTTTGCACAATGGAGAGGTAAAAAACTATGACAACTGTAACACCAGAGGAGACAAAACTGAACCGCGCGCTAGAGTTAGTTGGGGGCGCTATTGACCCCGAGATTGCCGAGTCGTACTCTTCGTTAGAGGCACGTATTCTGGCTCAGGCGTTGGAGAATGTGGAGTTAGCAGAGCGCCGCCTGCGTGAGATTCAAAAACTGGTCGGTGATCTCGATGAGATTCTCGTTTGACCTCCATCGAGATGCAATGAGGTCCCACGATAAATCGGGGACCTACGACCCCTTTGCACCTACCCAAAGGGAACTGATTCATTTTACCTCGGCACCTACCACATATTTCTTTCTCACACATCGTAGTAATGCCTCCACTTTTTTTGATCGCCTCCTATTTCCGCACCGCCATGCGTGACAATTTCCGCGCCATCCGTGTTCGCCTGGCGCGCATCAACGCCTATATCGCAGAGAATATCGCCGGCATGTCCATCGTGCAGTTGTTTAATCGCGAGCAGCGCAACTATGAGCGTTTTGACGAACTGAACCGCGACTATCTCAAGCAGACGATCCGCTCCATCCTGTACTTTGTGCTCGTTGGCTCGATCACCAACTTCTTCAGCGCGCTGGCGGTCGCCTTGATTATCTGGCATGGCGGCGGACGGGTCCTGCTCGGCGCACTGACGCTGGGATCACTGGTCGCCTACCTGCAATACGTTGACCGCTTCTTCCTGCCCATCCGCGACCTGGCCGAGAAGTACAACATTCTGCAATCGGCAATGGCCAGTTCCGATTGTATGAGTTCCAGTACGCGCAATAGGCTATGCAACTTTTCGCGAAGCGCATTCGTATTGAGAAACAGTCTAGGTAAAAACCCTGAAAGAGGAGAGCTCTTAATCATGTCAGAGCGTTCGACTGTAATAGGTGTCTTTGAAGACCCCAGGATGGCTCAGCAGGCCATACAGGAACTAAAGCGAACTGGATTTAGCAACGACCAGATCGGATTCGTATTGCGCAACCACGACGTGACAGAAGGCGATACCACTACCGGAGAGGCGAAAAACGTAGCGGAAGAAAGAGCTGACGACATCGCCAGGGGCATCATTGGCGGTGTGATAGGCGCAGCCGATTTGCTATTGCTACCTGTAATAGGCCCATCACCCGCAGCGAACGCGTTGGAAACCGCTCTGCCTGCCGCAGAGGAAATAATAGATACAATTAGGGGAACTTCTGACACCGATCGTGAAGCAAAAGAAGGTGCAGTCTCTAATGAGGCAAAAGTCGAGACAGAAGAAGACAGAGAAGTGATCGCTCATGAGATAAGGGTCAATGAAGGTGTTGGAGTGGTTAGTGGTGGGGTCATGGGTGGCGTGCTGGGTGCAGCATCCGCGCTATCAATTCCTGGTATCGGCCCGGTGATCGCGGGCGGCATCCTGATAGCTGCTCTCGGTGGAGCAGCAATTGGAGCTGTATCCGGTGGTTTTCTCAGCGCTTTTACAAATATTGGCGTGCCCGAAAAGAAAGTTGACCACTACAGACGTGAGTTTGAGGCTGGTCATATCATTGTAACAGTTAAAACTAATGGGCGTGAGCAGGAAGTTGTTGACCTCCTGCGACGCAATGGGGCACACGACGTTCAGACGCATCATACCTTCTAGCTGCTTAGCATCCCTGCCTCCTGTAGCAGCAACCCCTCCTCATAAATCCGTCGAATCACATCCTCGATCTGTGGCTCCTGGAAGGTCACATCGCGCAGACGGTAGCGTGCGCCTGTGCTTCTCCCTTGTCTTTTACTCGTCGACACAGGACGCCCGCATACTATGCCACTGCAAAAAGTCCTGAGTCAATTGTTTTGGGACTGAGGTCTATGAAATCACTATTGGCAAGCCAGCGAAGGACCTGTAGGTGCCAATCTCCCTGTCCGGGGGACAGGGATCGAGTGCCCATCGCCTCAGCGAAGCGAAGCGGAGCGCTGTCACCCTGAGCGCAGCGAAGGGTCTGGCTCGCAGGACGAAGAGATCCTTCGCTGCGCTCAGGATGACAGACACGATCACTTTTGGGTAGAACCCATTTGAGACCATATTCGTCAAAGATGGGCCAACTGGTGTATGATATACAGGGGAAATAGCAGTGAACGGAGGAAATAACGTGTGACTGAGATAAGAACTAAGCCTGGTCGACGCGCCGATTTGCTCGCAGCCGCGAGGGCGATTCTGGCTGAGAAAGGGTTGGAGGCGGCTACAGTTTCCGAGATTGTGGCACGGGCGGGGGTAGCACAAGGAACCTTTTACCTGTACTTTCCATCGAAGATGGCGCTTATTCCGGCTCTGGATGAGGAATTGAATGAGCGCATCCTGGCGGCTGTACGCGAGGCAGTGGCAAGGGCAACGAGCGCTGCCGAAATCGTGAACATGGGGGTAACGGCTGCTTTTCAGGAGCTAGAGCGCTATCGAGATGTGCTGCACGTGATTCATTCGCGCATCACCTCGCTTTCGACAGAGAGTGATTGTGAGGCCCAATTTGGTCCGTACCACAGACTGGTCACTGAACTTATCCGGCAGAGACAGGCAACGGGAGAGATTGACGCCACGGTCAATCCAGAGATTTCGGCTCGGCTGATTATCGGCCTGATTAACCACGCCGCTGACGAGTGCTACATCCACAACCCGCAGGTGCGACCAGAAGTCTATATCGCTGAGGTGATCAAATTCGTAAGCCGAGCTCTGGGCGTATCATAGTCACACGTTTTCGCCGGACTATTTATAGACTTCTGGCATCCCCAAAACCATTGACAGGAGGCAAACAGTTCTGTTATTCTTACAATGGATTATGACTGACTGTCAGTCACTTCGTCGTAGCTCCCCGATTTATCGTGGGAGTCTGCTTGCAGAAAGGACAGAGGTACGACCATGGCACAGGTAGTTCATGATGCATTTGCGACGACCAGTACACGTGGATTGCGGCACGACATTCTCCCCATGCGGCTCTATCACAAGGCGAAGCAGCTCGGCATCTGGGATCCACGCAGTATAGACTTCTCACAGGATATGCTAGACTGGCAGCGCTGCACGGAAGAAGAGAAAGAGACACTTCTTCTTCAGACTGCGCTCTTCCAGGCGGGCGAAGAAGGCGTGACCCTTGATTTGTTGCCATTGATTATGGCGGTTGCGCTGGATGGACATATCGAGGAGGAGATGTTTTTGACCACCTTCCTGTGGGAGGAGGCCAAGCACACCGAGTTTTTCCGGCGTTTCCTCGACGAGGTGGTGCATGAGCATAGTGACCTGCACCGTTTCCATTCGCCAAGCTACCGCAAGTTGTTTTACGAAGAACTTCCACAGACCATGTATGCCCTGTTGAGTGATCGTTCACCCGCTGCCCAGGTGCGAGCAAGTGTCACCTATAACATGATTATCGAGGGAGTATTGGCGGAGACCGGCTATTATGGCTACTTCAACATGCTTGAGCGCAACAATATCATGCCCGGACTGCGAGAGGGCATCCACTTGCTCAAGCGGGACGAGTCGCGCCATATCGCCTACGGGGTATTCCTCATCTCGCGACTCGTGGCCCAGGACAAGGAACTCTGGTCGGTCGTGGAGAGTCGCATGAGCGAACTATTGCCGCTCGCACTCGGAGTGGTCCAGGAAACAGATACTATGGAAGATCTCGAGGCCGAGCGACCCTTTGGGATGAGAGTAGAGGAGTACATGGAGTACGCTACGAGTCAGTTCCAAAAGAGAATAGCACGCATTGAAAAGGCGCGCTATCAGACGTTGGAGGAGCTCTATCAAGTCCCGGAGGCTGAGGTGGCGCTGGAAGAGCTATAGTAAGGAAATGCGCCTTTCTTCTTTCTTTCATTCCAAGAATAGTGTTTAACACCTGGCTCATAGGTTAGTGTTATTATAGCATCGTCTTATTGGCTTTCATAGCCTTCGTTTACAATCCGGCTATTACATAACCAATGGTGCTACTTATACATTGAGTAGCACCAGAAGATGATGTTCTCCTCATGCTTAACTCCTTGAACTTTGTTCGCTACATACCGTTATTTTCGCTGAAAATCGTCGGCGTTGCTATACCTGTTGCTACATGTCTGCATACCCGTATTCCTCAAGATCAAAGTCAATGATGCCCTGGCAGATGCGCTGTAGCCCTCACTCACCCACTGATAGGCAGGATGAGGAGCATAGGCCTCAAGGTGTTTGGATCGACAAATTGTCGCAGTGCAAACTTGTGATCTTTAGCAGTTGCTCCATGGGGTGTACGAAGAACAGTTTCCCACGGTACAATATTCATGAGTCGATAGCGCTGGGATTACATCCTTTATAGTGACAAGTACAGCAGGGTTCTTAGGGACTGCCGCCCATAAGCGGGGTGTGGTGGCAAGAGAGCCTGGAGATTAGAGCATAGTATCCGACGGCAAGCTTTTAGATGTAATATTAAGGAAACCTTGTATGATCCGCCCTAAATATAGAGGAGCGAATACAGAAAGAAGATATCTATGTGCGCAACACCATTTAGCCGCGCCAATTCGTCTGAACGGCTGACCGGTCAGCTGAAAAAGAATATTAGCCCTGGCGATCAAACAGAACAGCCAAGCATATCACCGGCTTCAGAAACAGAACTGGCGCCGGATGTGAGGGCAACAGTTGAAAGTGATGAGAGCGCACGACGTTACTTACTGCGTGTGGTGCAGCCAGGGTTGGCTGGTCTGATGGACGGCTCGGTCTCGACGCTTGCCCCCATCTTTGCCACCGCCTTTGCCACGCACAAACCCTTTACCGCCTTCCTGGTGGGAATGGCATCTGCGACCGGAGCAGGCATTAGTATGGCCTTCTCCGAAGCCCTCTCCGACGACGGTACTCTCACTGGACGCGGCAATCCGGTCGTGCGCGGAATCATTACGGGAGGCATGACATTTTTCGGAGGATCATTACATACCCTACCCTTCCTCGCGCCGAATTTGCACATCGCACTGACTCTCGCCTATGTAGTCGTGGCCGTTGAACTCGTCCTGATTGCAGCTATTCGCCATCGTTTCTTTGGGACTAGTTGGTGGCTCTCTCTATTGCAGGTTGTTGGCGGAGGTGCACTCGTCTTTGCAGCCGCCCTCATCTTCGGCAATGCATGATCAGCATGTAGAGAAGTGGGGCCCTGATCTTCCTCAAGCAGTTGCCATAGAAACAAGATGTGAAACTCTACTAGCTTATACAGCGTGGTGTAAAATGAACCTATGAGTAACTTCCAATTTAGCAATCGATCTGACAGTCGATTTGAAAGGAACGTGAGGCATATCATGAAATTCACCCTTAATACAAATACTGATAGTACAGTCAAAGATAAAGCCAAAGCAGTTGCACAATCCACCCTCGCCACCGCGCAGGATACCGTGCAATCCGGCCTGGCCAAAACCCAGGACACGTTGCAAACCGGGCTAAGTACGGCTCAGGATGCCTGGCAAGAGAACGTCAAACGCGCCAACAAGAATTTGAAGAAGGCACGGAAAAAGATGAAATCCGCTGTCGGGTCTATACAGGAGAGCGTCCAATCAGGACTCGAGACCGCCCAGGATGCCTGGCAAGAGAACGTCAAACGCGCCAACAAGAATTTGAAGAAGGCACGGAAAAAGATGAAGCCCGTCCTTGGGTCTGTACAGGAGAGCGTCCAATCGGGACTCGGGACTGCCCAGGATGTAATTGGAAAGAACGTCAAAAATGCTAACAAGAGCTTGAAGAAAGCGAAAAAAAGCATTAAAGTCGTTCAGGCTTCGGTACAAGATCAACTTGCCAGTTATTCACGTAAACGCAAGCTGGCAAGGGTTCTGTTCCGTTTGGGTCTGCTTGTAGGCATCGTACTCGCACTACTATACACACCCTGGCCAGGTTCAGTCACCCGTCGTCAACTGGCAGCCTGGTGGCAGCAGGTGTTCTCGTAGGGTCCCAATTTATCGTGGACCCCGATTTATCGCGCCCAGGGGTGGCGGGACCCTGCCTGGGAATAGGTACTAGCTCATTATCGCGCTTGATCCCCATCAACAGGCAGGTACAATCTGAAACTGCGCTCTCAGCGTCGTACGGAGCAACAGCTTGGCTCGATGAAAGTATGTCTTGGCTGTAGCCTCTGGCATACGCAGCACCTGCCCAATCTCCGCAAAACTGAGTTGACCGGCATAGCGCAGTTGAACCACGGAACGAAACTTAGGCGTGATCCAGCCGTCGCAACTCAACATTCCCCGCGCGCACACGCACTGCGAAGGTCGGTTGGGCATAGACCGCCGGGCCATTCGATACGCTGCCATCAGCCATACAGAAACCGGAACCATGCCAGGGACAGGTAACCACGCCATCCTTCACACTGCCTTCGTCCAGGGGTCCACCCAGGTGCGAACATGTTGCCCCGATGGCATAAATTGATCTCCCCTGTTTCAACAATACGGCCGGGATGCCGGACACATCGACACGCGTCAGTTTCCCTTCTACCAGCTTTTGCTCATCGATCACCGCCACAAAGTCATCTGAGCCACCTTCCCACGCATCATGGTTCACGCCAATGCCTTTCGCAAAGGATAGCTCGCCGCCAAGGTAGGCAGAGAAGAGCGAGGTCAGATAACCAGTTGTCGAGAGGGTAATGGCCGTGCGACGCTGGCCTGTGAGTCGCAGCAGAAATGAGGTGAGATACAAGAGCGTGATGCCACCATTGAGCAGACCGTGCATCAAGCCAACACGGCGGTCGGTCCCATCCAGGTCGCTCCAATCGGTCACACCCGTCACCGCTGCCCCCGTTGCTCCTGCCAGGCCTAACAAGAGCGTCAGGTCTGCGCCGCGAGCAATGCCGTCATCTTCATTATTGAGCCAGGCGAGGTCCAGCAGTGTCGTACCACTCCACGCACCTAACGGTATATCGGTGAAGACGGGATGCAGAGGATGTCCAAACCACGTCCCATTGAGCATGTCTTTGAGCTTGCGATTGGGTTGTCCCGGCTGCCCAAAGAACTTCAAAAGCCAGCTCTGGATAGGTACAGCCAGCTTGTCTAGCCACGTTTGATTCTCAACCACCTCGCCAATTAGATGCCGTAGCAGCGGATTCAGCGGTGGAGTCTCCGCCCAACTTTTCTGTTGCGCGGTTGTTACTTCTGTAGACATTGATCACATTCCTTTCAAATCAAAGTCCCACGATAAATCGGGGACCTACCAGGTTACGGTACCCTAAGCCAACAATAATCACACGGCGGGTTAATGCCCAAAACTGAGAAGGGAACTTCCGGCATCTGCTGCTTGAGAATGTAAGGAACTACAGCCTCGTTACGAGCATAAAAGCGCTGCACACACTTCAGAGCACTTTGCTGTGAGCGAAAGCGTACCGTCATCACCTGCTGCAGTGGTAACGAGACATATGTGAAACCATGTGTTGCTAACCAGTCATAGTCCTGGATACGTGGCCAGATCAGTACAATTTTGCCACCCGGCCTGGTCACGCGCCTCATTTCCGCTAGACCCGCCTCGCCGCCCTGCTCCGCTGCCGCCGTGAAAGCCGAACAAGAGAGGGCGAGGTCAACACTCCTGTCTTGTAGCGGCAGCTCATCAAAACGGCCTCGGCATGCAACGATGCGTCCAGCGCAAGTGGACGGCTGGCCCACTAGTTTTTGCTCCAAGATGCGTAACAAACCCGGTGAAGGCTCTACAGCGTAGACCAGCCTGGCCCCACGACGAATACACTCAAACGAGGCACGTCCACTGCCTGCACCCACATCGAGCACCACTTTGCCGCGCAGGTTTGCCTCCAACTGCTGAAATATACCAGGATGTAGTTGCTCCCCCTCGGTCAGTTCCTCGTACAACTCAGGTGTTTTCCAGTACGTCAGTTCCCAAAACAGGTTATCAAGGATACGCCTGCGAGCAGCCTCCACCTCAGCTTGCGTTACAGCGCAGCGTAGCCCCTCTATGAAAGACGAGCGCTGAGGAGATGGCAAAGTGCGCCCGATACGCTCTATAAGCAAATGTGATGCACCGTGAAGGCTGCGCCCCAGATTTTCTGCTGTCAAGCCAAAGCCACCGCTGCCCACCATTTTCTGCAAGGTAACATCGTCGAAAACGCTCAGATCTGCGATTTGAAACGGATTCTCAAACAGCCTTTCACTTGGAGCAGGAATTGCGTTACTCACCCTCGCACCTCTCTTCTGCCTACGAAGGCTACCTACCCTCTTTCTCCTGGCATTACACCCACATTATTTTACCCCACAATGACTTTCACTGCCATTACTACGAACATGCCATCACTTCCTTCGCGTTGCACAAACATCTCACGCATACCCCGAAAGCCGAAAGCTGAGCATATAGACAGTCAGACGACGAGATGCTATACTCGCTCTATCTTCTCTCAAGTCACCTAAGCATAGGAAGACACATGCAAAAAATCGATCCCTCCGAGATCGACGCGGATACCTTCCATACTGACGTGGAATATATCGAATCGTTGTGGCAGCGCGTAGCAATAGGCGCGCTTGACATGCCGCTGATCGACGAAAGCAGCGATAAAGGCAACCCTCTTGTCTTTGTGCCCATTCTCGAACACCTGGAATTCGTCTATGCACGACAAATACGCGCATTCAGCCAGACACGACGCGTCATCACGTATCGACGACATGAGTCACGTACGCAGCCAATTGGCCTGGTAGAAAGGGCCGAAGAACTCCGGCAAGTCCTCGATGCCTTGGGATTGGCATGTGTTGATCTTGTGGGACATGGCGATGCGGCAATGGTTCTTTTCGAGTTTGCAGTGCGCTATCCCCAACGCTGCCGCTCATTAGTGATAATTGCACAGGGTGCCGATTACCAGATTGCGCCCCACCCCTTCATCTGGCTCCTGCACGAACTTTTCCTGCGCCTGCCCGTCGAGTACATCCTTCCTGCATGGTTCCTGCGCCGTATCGTCATCAATTATATCGTCGCACATGACCGGACATCCCCCGCCGAGCCAACTCTTCCTCGCGCCTTGATTGAGGAGCAGTTTGGCAAAATTGCCCTCTGGCCCTTTGTTTATAAGTTCTCCTTGCTCCCTATCATTCATTATTTTGATATGTGTGAACGCCTGACCTCATTAACCATGCCCGTACTCCTCATCAACCGGGCTGATGACGCACTCTCCCCTCAAGCGAAGACGCAATGGCTGGCCGAGCACCTCCCGAGGTGTGCCGGTTACCATATTGTTCCAGGCAGAGAGCGTTTCTTTATGTACGCTAAGGCAGAGACTGTTAATCAACTCATAGAACAGTTTCTCGCTTCAGTGTATGCTCCGGCAAGCAACTGAGAAAAGGAATTTTGGCACATGGAACTCAAGAAGAAACGTAGTGTGGGTGATATCGTTGTAGGCTTCTGGATGCTCGCCCACGTAGAGCCTATCGTCCTCATACTAACAGTTGTCACGCTCTTTGCAGTGCGAGCCACATGGCCGCATCCTCCCTGGACAACCATTCTTCTCCTTCTTGCAGGTCAGGCTGCCATGCAATTTTCTATCGGCATACTCAATGACTATTGTGACCGTCATTTAGATGCAGCGGGCGGGAAAAACAAACCTATTGTCCGCGGCCTGGTACGCCCACACGAGGCTCTCCTGGCTGGTCTCTTCATGATCGTGGTCATGCTAGTCATATTGTTGCCGTTCAATCTCTTAACCTTGCTCGCCGCACTTGGTTATCTTGTGCTAGGACAGATATACAACCTTGGACTAAAATCGACCCCTTTGAGCGGTATCCTTTTTGCACTGGCTATGCCACTGCTCCCCCTGTATGCCTTTGCTGGCGTAGGACGTATTCCATCTATGGTCCTCTGGTTTATCCCAATCGGCGCTTTACTAGGTGTGGCACTGAATCTTGCCAACGCCCTGCCAGATGTAGAAGAGGATGCGGCAAGCAAAGCGAATACGCTCGCCGTTGTGCTCGGTGTGAAAGGCTCGTTTATTGCCTGCCCTCTTCTCATTCTTCCAGCAGCCATTCTGATCGGTGTTCTCACGATCTTTCAGTTCGTACCTGCTCAACTTTGGCTGATGGTACCAATACTCATTCTCACTGGCCTGGGCTTAATAACAATGCTCCTCCTCTTCGGCCCGGAGAAGCCCAGGCAAACACGTAAAGCCTACTTTTACCTGATTGCTTTGCTCTGTCTTGTGCTGGCAGGCGGTTGGTTTATAGCACTCAAATTGTAGCTGGCCTGGTACCCGCAAGGGGTACCAGGCCAGGGCTTCTCAAAAGAAGCCATAGAATTTGTCAAGCCCCCTGGCAAAACGGTAGCGTATCAATCTCTAAGGGTCGAGATTTCGCATAGCCTGTGAAGCTGCCCTGCAAAACCAACCCTTAGCAAAGGATACGCTACCGGCAAAACTCCCAGGCTATGCAAGAGCCTGCATAGAGACAAAGAGTCCCTCTTGCGCTTGAGTGCTCGTGCTCAAGCGCTCTGCCCTGTGCTCCTGCGCACTTGGAGCAGGGGTGTTGGCAGCCAGGCGAAGCCTCGTCGCTCTTGAAGCCGCCGCTGATGCAGGTGTCTCCTCTCTGCCAGAGCCAGGCTCAGGAGCCCGGTTCAAGCCCTAGCCGCCCCTGAGCATGCGGCTGGGGGGTGGGGGGCGCGTGTAGAGGCTGATCCCGCGCGGGATCAGCCTCTACACGCGCGGGCGACTCTGCCCGGATCATACTCCTCTCCGGTTTTGAGCAAGTGGACGGCCACGATCAGCATTTTGCGCATCACGGCAATCAAGGCTGACCCCTTGCGCAGCCCACGTGCGACCAGCCGATGGTAATAGGCTCCAAAGGCCGAGTCGCTCATGTGGACAGAGCGCACAGCGGCCAAATACAAGACCCGCCGGAGCAACCCACTGCCACGTTTGGAGAGCTTGGCCTGTCCTTGCCATTTGCCACTGGTCCTGATCGCCAGATCCAGGCCAGCCGAGGCCACCGCCTGGTCGATGCGCTGGAAACGGGCCACATCGCCCAATTCGGCTCGGAGCACGGCAACGGTCTTGTCTCCAAACTCCGGCACCCCGCTGAGCCGCTGCGAGCCGCTATCCTGCTCTTGCAACTGCTCAAGCTCGGCTTCGACCTGGGCCAGATTCTCCCGCGTGTGCTTGAGTTGATCGCACAAGATCCGCATACTGGTGCTGCGTGCTCGTTGCGCCAGCCCTGGACTCACCGACGTGCGAGCCAACTCAAGCAATGTTTGGGCCGTCTGGCGTCCGTAGTTGCGCGGGGCCAGTTGCTGCAAGAGCGTGGTGAGCTCCTCCACACTCACCGTGCTCAGGGCGGCGGCACTGGGATAGCGCTGGAGCACCGCTAAGGCCGTGGGGCGGCACGCATCAGCAAAGACCTGGTTGAACTCGGGGAAGAGCACCTGCAAGAGCGCATGGATCTCATTCTTGTAGCGTGCGATCTCATCGGTCAGGTGCGTATGTAACCGCACCAGTTCGCGATAGGAGCCGATCAGTTCATCTGGCACATAGCCCACGCGGGCTTCGCCACTCAGCAGCACATGCGCAATCGTGACTGCATCCAGTTTGTCCGTTTTGGCTCGCAGTCCACGCCGTTGCGCAAACTGATGGGTTTGTGCCGGGTGCAACAAGCACAGCTGATAGCCCTGCTGCTGCAAGAAGTGAAAGAGCGCGTCCCCGTAGCGCGACGTTGCTTCCATCCCAATGAGGATCTGCGAAGCCGGCACGCCCAGACCTGCGAGCTGGTTCTGCAAGAGCTGGAAGCCCGATGCCGTATTGGCAAACAGACTGGCTTTGTGGACCAAGCGTTTGTCTGGTCTCAGGACACACCTACTACAATTCTGACTGCCGATATCAATGCCGACGACATACGAAAACGGTGAAGGGTCCAATGGGGATGGCAACCTGCTTTGAGCCATCTCACGCCTCCTCTCTGACCTGGTGCAGTCACGTGTTCTCTTGCCTCTTCTTTGCTCGACAGTGGGGAGATCGTCCTGCCAGAGCCTGCGCAAACTCATACTGGATAGGCAGTCACCCCTCGATCATCTCAAGGATGAGGGCTGCTGCAACAAGCCCAATAGGCGCTTGAAGCCCTGGTGGACGGGGAACCGTCTTTTGATGGGGGTCACTGCCTCACCGAGACAGGCCGCAAAGTCGTCCTTCGGTTCTCCCGCTGTTCCCACCAGTGGAGCAGATTTCCTGGTGATAAGTCCTCTGCTTTGCTATCAATTAGTATATGAGTCGAGCAGGGTTCTTAGGGACGGCAGTCCCTAAGCGGGGCGTGGGGGACCCTGCCTGGGGGGCAGGTAATCCCCACTTTCTCTCTTCTCTCCCGCTGCAGGCGGGAAAAAGAATTTTTGAGAAGCCCTGGGTACCAGGGGACATGTATTGTTACTTTTTTAGCTCTATAATATAATAGCTAACAAGAAAACGACGCTCACAGGTTCAGGGCGACTGCAAGGGTCGCCCCTACCCGGTCGCGTATGGTAGGGGCGACCCTTGCAGTCGCCCTTGAGAGGAGACAGCACATGAACGAGGACAATATTCCACCAGGTTCGCTATCAATCAGATTCCTAAGTGGGCCCCTTGCAGGACAAACTTTCCCCATTCGTAAATCGTCTGTCACTATTGGCCGCGCTAGCAACAATGATATTGTTGTGAAGGACGACCTGAAAGTTTCGCGAACCCATGCCCGGCTCCTATGGTACAACGGCTCATGGAGCATTGAGAAACTTGCTCCACCTCATAATACCCTCACCGTTAATCAACAGCAGGTACAGCAAGCTACAATCACCAACAATACCACCATCCATTTAGGAGCAGATACTTCATTTCTCTTTCTCGTCGAGCCTGAAAAATCAGCAGCATCACGTCCTCCAACCAACGCACTAGCTGCTTCAGCACTCCCTCATTATCCTGCTCAGCCACTGCCTCCATCTACGGGGCCTATTATGCAGCCTGGTGAACGACCCGACGCAACACAACGCGCGCAGAACCTGCCATCGCTCGTAGTGAGTAGCAATATTCACGGCACCAGGCAGTCTTATCCACTCACGAAAGATATCATTAACATTGGACGAGATAGTAGCAATGATATTTCGATCAAAGATGGTCGTATCGTCTCTACTCACCATCTTCAAATCATTCGTCAGGATGGTCAATTCATTCTCATTCATCCTCACCCAGATCAGCCTCGAACTCTGAATGGTCTACTCTACCAGGGCCGTAAAATTCGTGGCGATGAGCCATTCCGCAAAACCCTCACCAACGGTGATATTTTCCGTATTGGTGATGAGAACGGTACTCTCGTCACGCTCACCTACAATGATGGGACTGGCACACAACCTGAAGAACAACTACCTCCAATGCAGCCTATTCGCCTGGATAAGCGTGAAATCACCATCGGACGCAGGTCAGACAACACAGTGGTCTTGTCTCATCCACAGGTTTCTGCACATCATGCACGCATGGTACAAGAGGGAGGTACCTATCGCATCCTTGATCTGAACAGCACGAACCACACCTATGTCAACTCCGAACAGACCTCAAATTACCTTCTCAAGCTGGGTGATGAGATACGCATTGGGCCTTTTAGACTCGTCTATGAGGCGAACCAGCTGAAACAGTATGACGAGACAAACTTCATTCGTATTGATGCCATTGGTCTCAAAAAGACCGGCAATAATAACGTTCCACTGCTCAGTGACATTTCCATGAGTATTCCGCCACGGAAATTCGTAGCGTTGGTGGGTGGTTCTGGCGCGGGCAAATCAACACTCATGGACGCCCTCAATGGCCTGCGACCTGCACATCAGGGTAAAGTCCTCTATAATGGACAGGACTATTACCACAATCTAGCGGCCTTCAGCACCCAGTTCGGTTATGTACCCCAGGACGACATTGTTCACCGCGATTTGACCGTCGAACGTGCTCTCTTTTACGCGGCTAAGATGCGACTACCAGGCGACTTCACGAATGCACAGATTGAGCAGCGTATCAAGGAGGTCCTTGAAGATGTAGAAATGACGGGACGCCGCAAGCTCCTGGTCAGTAAGCTCTCCGGCGGACAGCGCAAGCGCGTTTCCATTGCCCTGGAATTGCTCGCCAACCCCAGTCTCTTCTTCCTGGATGAACCTACTTCAGGCCTTGATCCCGGGCTGGACCGCAAGATGATGTTCCTCCTGCGCAAACTGGCCGACAAGGGCCATACCATTATTCTGGTCACACACGCCACCAATAATATCAATACCTGCGACTATGTCTGCTTCCTGGTCAAAGACGGGCGACTCGCCTTCTTTGGGCCTCCTGAAGAGGCAAAGCGCTATTTCGATAAAACTGACTTTGCCGAGATCTACACCAGCCTGGAGCCAACCGACGAAAATCCAAACATTCCTGTAGAGGCCCAGGCTCGCTTTCAGTCTTCCCAAGACTATATGAAGTATGTTTACGAACCCTTGCAAACGGCCAACATCCGCATTTCCGCCACAAATGGTCATCAGCCAGTCAAGCAGATCAAAGCAAGCAAACGCAGCAATCCACTGAAGCAGTTTATGCTGCTCTCCATGCGCTACCTGGAGCTGCTTAAAAATGATAAGCCCACCCTTACTATCCTACTTTTACAGGCACCTATTATTGGCCTGCTCATCATGTTCATGGTCAGATTTGAGCTTGGCTTCGGGTCAAACGTATTCAGTGCAAACAATGTCGTCCAATGTACTCCAACTATTATTACATCCTCTGCCATTCACCAGCCGGATAACCCAACTGGTATTCTCGGCATCAATACTAATGGCAAAAGTGGACCGGTTGATTGTAACCAGATCGTCACATTTCTGAAAACTGACCCCAACGGCCAGAATTACGTCAGGACACAAAGAAATGGCGATGTCAATAAAGCACTACAGGATTATATCCTTCCCAGCTCGGGCTCGGGCGCGCAAACAGTTCTGTTCATCCTTTCCTTTGCCACAGTGCTCTTTGGCACCATTAACGGATATCGCGAGATCGTCAAAGAGGCAGCCATTTACCGGCGCGAACGCACCGTGAACCTTGGCATTCTTCCCTACATGTTCTCCAAACTAGTTGTGCTGGGCTTCCTTAGTATCGTGCAAAGTCTTATCCTTCTCCTCGTCACAGATTCGATCGAACCTCTGCACCAGGGAGTCTTCCTCCCCATTAATCTCGAGGTATTGATCACGTTCGTGCTCTCTTCATTGGCCGGCTTGTTAGTGGGTTTGGCAATCTCATCAGTCTCGTCCAATAACGACAGTGCCACGAGCTTTATTCCCATCATCCTCTTGCCACAGGTGGTCTTTGCCGGCGTCATCATTCCACTCAAAGACTGGCCTTTGCAAATTTTAGCCATGATCTTCCCAACACGTTGGGCGATGATCGCTTTAAGTTCATCCATTGGTGTGCATAGTGAGGTCACAGGTAAGGATAGCTTATTCGGAAGCGATCCCAGCTACCATGGCACGCTTTTCTCAACCTTCAGCCAGACCGAAGCTACTCAACGTATTCTGCTCGCATGGGCCGCTCTGGGCGCCATCATTCTTATCCTGCTCATTACCATTGGCCTGGCATTGAAAGCAAAGGATGTTCGCAAATAATCAACATAAGAAGGAAGGAAGGAGGGCTGCATGCAGCGACGAGTAGTGATCACCGGCCTCGGAGTGGTAGCGGCTAACGGCATAGGTAAAGAGCAATTTTGGAACGCCTGTGTTGCTGGGCACTCAGGAATCCGGCGCATCACTCGCTTTGATGCCTGTCCACTCCCATCACAAATAGCTGGAGAAATACCAGATTTCGACCTTGAAGCACTTGGCCTCACACCTACTGAACACCTACACCTCGATCGCGGCGCGCAATTAGGCATCGCTGCCGCTAATCTCGCTCTACAAGATGCCGGGCTGCTCGTAGGGGCCTCAGCGAAGCTTGCGGAGCGCATTTCAATCCCGCGCCCATCGCCTCAGCGAAGCGAAGCGGAGCGCGTATCAATACTTCGGCCCGCGGGATGGGGCGATGCCATGGGTGTGTACATGGGGGCTGCAATGGCTTCGATTGAAGAAGGGGAAAAGCTTTGGGTGCAGGCTACGAATTCGGGGTACACATCCCCCCCGTTATCCATCCGATGGCTTCATACCTCCTACCCTGCTTTTAACACACATCCCTGCCGCAAGCATTGCCACACATCACCAACTGCATGGCCCCTGTATGGTCATTTCAACTGGATGCTCCGCCGGTGCTGATGCAATTGGCCAGGCGTTCTGGGCTATACAGGAAGGGCGAGCTGACTATATGTTGGCCGGCGGTACTGACTCAGCCATTACCTATGTAGGCCTCAATGCGTTCTGTATCCTGGGCGCATTGAGTACACGCAATGACGAGCCAGAGCGGGCGTCACGCCCATACGATCGAGATCGTGACGGCTTCGTCATGGCAGAAGGAGTCTGGCGTCGTTATCCTGGAAGACCGCGCTCTAGCTCTGGCTCGCGGCGCACACATCTATGCAGAAATCATCGCCTTTGTCTCCAACAGTAATGCATACCACATGACGGCTCTGCCAGCAGATGGAGCACCGCTCCAGCAGCTGCTAAAACAGGCACTGGACGAAGCGCACATCACCTCCAAACAGCTCGACTACATCAATTCGCATGGCAGCTCAACGCCAGCAAATGAAGCAGCAGAGACGGTGGCATATAAAGCCGTCTTTGGAGAACAGGCCTACCACATTCCGATTAGCGCAACCAAGTCAATGATAGGTCATACGCAGGGGGCGGCCAGCGCCATTGAAACCATCGTGACAGCCCTGGTGTTAGATCGGCAGATCATTCCGCCGACCATTAACCAGGAACATCCTGACCCACAGTGCGACCTCGATTATGTGCCCAATGTGGCTCGTCCGAGCGACGTTCAGGTGGCACTTACACATTCCAGTGGATTTGGTGGCGTAAATACTGCTCTCGTTCTCGCGAAGGCCGACTGGTTTGATTTAGAGAGCAATGGGATAGCTTTCCCCCGGAAAGAAGGAAGGCTGCATGCAGCGACGAGTAGTGATCACCGGCCTGGGTGTAGTGGCATCAAACGGCATTGGCAAAAAAGCCTTCTGGCATGCAACAAGCAATGGCATCTCCGGCATAAAACCTATTCAACGCTTCCCCTCAGCTGATCTGCCCATCAAAGTGGCAGGTGAAATTACTGACTTTTTGGTCAGTGACCACATTGACCGCAAGCTGGCAAATCGCACCGACCGTATGACTCATTTTGTCTTTGCTGCCTCCCAGGAAGCGCTACAGGACAGCGGGATCGTTTTGCCCAACGAAGACCCCAAACGCGTTGGTGTGGTCATGGCAAATACGCTTGGCGGCATAGAGTATGTCCTGGAGCAGATTGAAGCCTTATATGTGCGCGGGCCGCGCCACATGAGTGCGTACACAGCTATCGCCTGGCTGCAGGTAGCAAATGCCGGACAGATATCCATTCGCTATGGTGTTCAAGGCTACTGCAAAACACCCGTCAATGATACCGTTGGGGGCCTGGATGCTTTGAGTATGGCGTATGGAGCTATTCGACGCGGAGCAGCAGATATCATCATTGCAGGTGGATGTGAAGCATCCTTACATCCCTTTAGCCTGGCCGTAGTTGGCCTCAATAGCCAATACACCTATTGTGCCACCGGCGCTGATCCCAACGCCTATCGTCCATTCGATGAACGTGCCATCGGCTTAATACTGGCCGAAGGAGCTGGCATATGTATTCTCGAAGAATACGAACACGCGCAAAGAAGGGGCGCAGCGATATATGGCGAGATCAGTGGCTATGGACAGACCAATGATGCCAGTGGAGCGATGGCACCTTCCTCTAACGGCACCTACTATGCTCGCGCTATACGCCAGGCCATGCAGGAAAGCAATCTTGCTCCGCAGGATATTAGCTACTTTAGCCTGGATGGCCGAGCTATTCCTTCGTCTGATCAAGGAGAGGCAGATGCCCTGCACCTCGTTTTTGGTGCGGACGTACAACACCTGGCCGTGAGTGTTCCACGCACAGCACAGGGACATAGCTACGCCGCATCAGGCGCTATTGATACCATTACGGCCTTGTTGGCCTTGCAACACTCGACCATTCCGCCAACCATCAATTGCGAGAAACTCAACCCTCAGTATGGTCTGGACATGGTACGCGACCAGGCCAGGCCATTAGCAGGTTCTGCTGTCCTCATCGGAGGACGGGGTATCGGTGGCATGAATGTGGTGGTAGCCGTGAAAAAGGTGTAAAACCTTGTAGATCTAGCTTTCAGTAAGGGACGTATCATAGAATTCCTCGATCATAAGTCAGATACTCAAACCCCTAGAAGGGGATGAGCTTGTGTCTAGGCTCGACCGCAACTCGGAAGATCGCTCTTCCGCTTTGGCTTCCCGGCACGACACATCATGGGAGTGTTGCCACTCCACTGGACCATCCGACAAGTGGCCCGTCCTTGCCCAGCGTAGCCGAACCACTTCCGAGCAAGGAGCGTTGCGTTCAACCGCGAACGTTTTACCTGGCAGCGGCTTCTCTGCCAGAACGCCATACGTTCAGTTGGAAAGGTTCCCTATAGGCGAACTGTCTCTCTCTGCTAGATCGCAGAGTGCCTAAGCCTACCGCCAGATTGAAGCACCGATGTACAAGAAAAGCAAGCGGGAGGCTTTCCATCCAGGGCCATTCAAAAGTCCTCAACGAAGGGCTATCGGGGCCTGCGGCCCCAAATAGATTTTTGTTGTGGTGCGTGCGGACTGCGTCCGCACGCACCACAACAAAAAAATTCCTGTCCCCGAAGGGGACGCGAGAAGGGAAACGACGACTCATATACTAATTGATAGCAAAGCAGAGGACTTATCACCAGGAAATCTGCTACACTGGTGGGAACAGCGGGAGAACCGAAGGACGACTTTGCGGCCTGTCTCGGTGAGGCAGTGACCCCCATCAAAAGACGGTTCCCCGTCCACCAGGGCTTCAAGCGCCTATTGGGCTTGTTGCAGCAGCCCTCATCCTTGAGATGATCGAGGGGTGACTGCCTATCCAGTATGAGTTTGCGCAGGCTCTGGCAGGACGATCTCCCCACTGTCGAGCAAAGAAGAGGCAAGAGAACACGTGACTGCACCAGGTCAGAGAGGAGGCGTGAGATGGCTCAAAGCAGGTTGCCATCCCCATTGGACCCTTCACCGTTTTCGTATGTCGTCGGCATTGATATCGGCAGTCAGAATTGTAGTAGGTGTGTCCTGAGACCAGACAAACGCTTGGTCCACAAAGCCAGTCTGTTTGCCAATACGGCATCGGGCTTCCAGCTCTTGCAGAACCAGCTCGCAGGTCTGGGCGTGCCGGCTTCGCAGATCCTCATTGGGATGGAAGCAACGTCGCGCTACGGGGACGCGCTCTTTCACTTCTTGCAGCAGCAGGGCTATCAGCTGTGCTTGTTGCACCCGGCACAAACCCATCAGTTTGCGCAACGGCGTGGACTGCGAGCCAAAACGGACAAACTGGATGCAGTCACGATTGCGCATGTGCTGCTGAGTGGCGAAGCCCGCGTGGGCTATGTGCCAGATGAACTGATCGGCTCCTATCGCGAACTGGTGCGGTTACATACGCACCTGACCGATGAGATCGCACGCTACAAGAATGAGATCCATGCGCTCTTGCAGGTGCTCTTCCCCGAGTTCAACCAGGTCTTTGCTGATGCGTGCCGCCCCACGGCCTTAGCGGTGCTCCAGCGCTATCCCAGTGCCGCCGCCCTGAGCACGGTGAGTGTGGAGGAGCTCACCACGCTCTTGCAGCAACTGGCCCCGCGCAACTACGGACGCCAGACGGCCCAAACATTGCTTGAGTTGGCTCGCACGTCGGTGAGTCCAGGGCTGGCGCAACGAGCACGCAGCACCAGTATGCGGATCTTGTGCGATCAACTCAAGCACACGCGGGAGAATCTGGCCCAGGTCGAAGCCGAGCTTGAGCAGTTGCAAGAGCAGGATAGCGGCTCGCAGCGGCTCAGCGGGGTGCCGGAGTTTGGAGACAAGACCGTTGCCGTGCTCCGAGCCGAATTGGGCGATGTGGCCCGTTTCCAGCGCATCGACCAGGCGGTGGCCTCGGCTGGCCTGGATCTGGCGATCAGGACCAGTGGCAAATGGCAAGGACAGGCCAAGCTCTCCAAACGTGGCAGTGGGTTGCTCCGGCGGGTCTTGTATTTGGCCGCTGTGCGCTCTGTCCACATGAGCGACTCGGCCTTTGGAGCCTATTACCATCGGCTGGTCGCACGTGGGCTGCGCAAGGGGTCAGCCTTGATTGCCGTGATGCGCAAAATGCTGATCGTGGCCGTCCACTTGCTCAAAACCGGAGAGGAGTATGATCCGGGCAGAGTCGCCCGCGCGTGTAGAGGCTGATCCCGCGCGGGATCAGCCTCTACACGCGCCCCCCACCCCCCAGCCGCATGCTCAGGGGCGGCTAGGGCTTGAACCGGGCTCCTGAGCCTGGCTCTGGCAGAGAGGAGACACCTGCATCAGCGGCGGCTTCAAGAGCGACGAGGCTTCGCCTGGCTGCCAACACCCCTGCTCCAAGTGCGCAGGAGCACAGGGCAGAGCGCTTGAGCACGAGCACTCAAGCGCAAGAGGGACTCTTTGTCTCTATGCAGGCTCTTGCATAGCCTGGGAGTTTTGCCGGTAGCGTATCCTTTGCTAAGGGTTGGTTTTGCAGGGCAGCTTCACAGGCTATGCGAAATCTCGACCCTTAGAGATTGATACGCTACCGTTTTGCCAGGGGGCTTGACAAATTCTATGGCTTCTTTTGAATAGCCCTGCTTTCCATCTGCGGATGCCTTGCTAACATGCCCCCGGCATGTCGGGCGCAAGCGCTTCGCGTCTTTCCTAGGGGTACAGGCATCCGCCGTGTGAGGACATGAGGCGGGCCTCCAGAACGGAGTTCTAGTGAACCTGGTTCACACTCCCACCAGATCTCTTGTGCAGAACAGAGCAAGCAGTCAATCCCGACTGAGTCGGGAACAACTTCCCAACAAATTGGGAATCCGTCTTATGACACGGGAACGTCTGCTCAGGTATGCTTTAGGCAGGTGACGAGGACAGGGTAGACAGCAGCGTTGAGTGGCCTGGAACCTAACACTATGCATGCCGCCCACATTCATTCCGGCAGTTGCGAGAGCCAGGGACCAGTCGTGTATCGACTCATGGCGGTGATAAAGAGAAAATGCCTGCCCCTAAGAGTTCATGAGTGATGGGGGGGGTGTAGTAGATGTAGTAGGTGTAGTGGGTGTAGCAGCATTGTTTTGGGAGAACAATGTTTCGGGAGATGGATGGTGATGAGTAGTGTAGAGACCATAGGCTGGAGAGGTGATGTCTCCTACATTGAGCATCCGTCAAAGCAATTGTCTCACGAGCGCTCATGGCGGTGATGGCCGATGCTTCCGTCCCTGTCGGCGATGTTCGTCCTTCAGGACAGGCCAGCTAGTACCTTGCCCCATAAATCGTAGCTAAAAAATGTAGCCTCACGTCGTTTACACGATGGATGGAGTTGAGCATCGGCTCCTCCATCCAGGGAAGAAACACTTCCCAAGTTTGAACATCCAGAGAACAGAAAGGAACATCTTCCATGTCAGAAGAAGAGTACAAAAGTCAGCCTGGTAGCAGCACCGCAGGCGCGGTTCTCGAGAAGCCAGGTATCGAAACCTTGAAAGCGAACCTACGGGGACAACTTATCCAGCCCAACGATGAGGGCTACGATGCAGCACGCAAAGTCTACAACGGCATGATCGATAAGCGCCCCGCCCTGATCGCGCGCTGCGCCGATGTTGCCGACGTCATCGCGGCGGTCAACTTCGGCCGCGAGAACGGCCTCCTCGTTTCCATCCGCGGCGGTGGGCACAACGCGGGAGGGCTGGGGATCTGCGATGACGGTCTAGTCATCGATCTCTCGCTCATCCGCTACACGCACGTCGATCCCGAAGCAGGAACCGTCCGGGTCGGGGGAGGCTGCACCTTGGGCGATGTCGACCACGCCACCCACGCCTTTGGCCTGGCGGTCCCCTGCGGGGTCATTTCCACAACCGGCGTGGGTGGGCTCACCCTGGGTGGGGGGATGGGGTACCTGACCCGCAAATGTGGCCTGGCGATCGACAACCTGATCTCCGCCGACGTCGTGCTGGCTGATGGCCGATTGGTGACTGCCAACGAGCGGCACAATGCGGATCTGTTCTGGGCGCTGCGCGGCGGTGGCGGAAATTTCGGCGTCGTCACCTCCTTCGTGTTCAAGGCCCACCCGATCCATACCGACTATGCCGGTCCCATGCTTTGGGAACTGGACCAGGCGCCCGAGGTGATGAAGTGGTTTCAGGAGTTCATCATGCAGGCGTCCGATGACATCAATGGCTTCTTCGCTTTCCTGGTGGTGCCACCTGGGCCGCATTTTCCCGAGCATCTCCACAACAAGAAAATGTGCGGAGTGGTATGGTGCTACACCGGGCCGATGGAGAAGGCTGAGGAAACGTTCAAACCGATCCGGGGGTTTCTAACTCCGGCCTTGGACTTCGTCGGACCCATCCCGCATCCGGCGCTCCAGAGCATGTTCGATCCGCTGTACCCGCCCGGGCTCCAGCGGTATTGGAAAGCAGACTTTGTGAACGAGCTGAGCGACGAGGCGATCCGGCTCCACGTGAAGCACGGCTCCCAGGTGCCGACCATGCTTTCAACCATGCATTTCTGGCCGGTGAATGGTGCGGCGCACCGGGTGGGCAAGCACCACACAGCGTGGAGTTACCGGGATGCCAGCTGGGCCGAAGTGATCATAGGAGTCGATCCCGACCCTGCCAACAAGGACCGTATCGTCGACTGGGCCAGGAAGTACTGGGAGGATCTGCACCCCCTTTCGGCAGGCGGTGCGTATGTGAATTTCATGATGGAAGAAGGCGAGGAGCGCATCAAGGCGGCCTACCGGGACAACTATGAACGTCTGGCGGCCATCAAGAGCAAGTACGATCCAGCCAATTTCTTCCGCGTGAATCAGAACATCAAGCCCACCATATAAAGACGACATAGTAATATCGACAAGATAGCAGAGCAGCGCCAGCTTTTCGCTGGTTGCTGCCAGATCCCTTCCAACTGATGCGCAGAAAAGTCCTATACAAAAAAGTGGCGGGCTCACCGTCCACATTTTTGTGGCAGGAGAAACTGCAAAACGCCAAACTACAGAAAGTTTCATGCAACAACTCGGGGTAATCCCAACGCAAGGATAGGCAGGATAAGCATTTCGGTAGCCCGTTTCGCGAGCCCGTTTCGAGTACAGCGAACAGATAACGTTGTTTCAGAACGCGTCCATTTCGTAGGTGAGGAGCTTGTAAAGTTTTAGCGTAGGTTAGCCGTTTTAGTTGAGGACTGAGAGGTCCACCTGATAGAACAAAGAAGGAGATCAACATTATGGCACTTTACATGATTCAAGCTGCTTACGCCGCTGAGGCGTGGGCAACGATGACGAAAAATCCACAAGACCGGAGCAAACCCTTCAGTGAACTGGCGCAGAAGCTTGGTGGACGAATGATCAGCGTCTACTACTGCTTTGGGGAGTACGATGTCGTTGTGCTCTTTAGAAGCCCCCGATGACAGCGCTGCCCTGGCAACGGCCATGGCGGCAGTCACCCCAGGGCATCTCAAAGCGATCAAGACGACCAGGTTATTCACCGTTGAGGAGACGATGGAGGCGATGCGCAAGGCTGGGAGTCTCGCATTCCAGGGACCATCCAAAGGATAGACCAGCCCAATCTCTCAGGAGCTTGATAGCGTCATGCTATCAAGCTCTGGTGAATGCGCACAGCAGAGCAAGCGAATAATCCCGACGGAATCGGGAACAATTTCCCAGCGCATTGGGAATCCGTCTCATGACACAGGAACGCCTGCTCAGGTATGCTCTAAACAGGTGAGGAGGAGGGGGTAGGAGGAGGAATGGAACACTGGGGCTAACAGACAGGCTGGGCCTGCTACAACAGCTTGGTGTTGTCCCCACACCAGGACAGTCCGAAGAGCGCCCTCCGTAGCTCTTTAAGCGAGAGCGTCTGGAAACAGAGAGGATGATATGAACAGCAAATTGATCCGCCAGACCAGAGTGGTAAGCTGTCTTGTAGCAGTCCTATGTATTGTTCTACTAGTAGGTGTTCTCCTGATCCTCAGCAGCATAGCTGGAGCACATCCCGCACATCCCGGCATAATGCTTATCGCCCCTCCTTACCAGATCGTCTGATCTGAGAGGGACGACAACATGCAAACATTCCATAGCTAAGTGACCGCATGATGGACCTGGCCGACATCCAACCAGGCCAGCAGGTCTTGGTCGTCGGGCGACGGTAAGAAGAACTCATCCCAGGAGGAACAAAATGGGTATGACCACTGATGGCCTGTCCTACTGGCAGGCCGAAAGCGAGGGGATCGATCTCCTCGATATGACGATTGGAGACCTTTTAGACCGTCGTGCTAATGAGCTTCCTACCCAAGAAGCCATTGTTTATTCGTGTTATCCCGAATTTGGGGATGCGCTCAACATCCACTGGACCTACCAGGACTACCGCGACCGAGCCAACGCCATCGCAAAAGGGCTGATTGCCCTGGGCCTGGGCAAGGGCGATCACATCGCCATCTGGGCGGCCAATCTGCCGGCGGGGTGGGCAAAATGCGCCTGGCCCTTGAGGTCGCAAGCATCCTACAAGATGACTTTGCCGATGGGGCCTGCTTCGTGCCGCTCGCCCCGGTCAGCGATCCTGCCCACGTCCAAGGGGTGATCGCCCAGGCACTTGGCCTGTGGGAAGCCTGCGATCACCCCCTGGAGGAGCAGGCGCTCGCCTCGCATGAGTCCTTCCCTCCACAGGCCCCGCAGGCACCCCAGGAAGTCCAAAAAGCGCCGGGGTCCTCCACAACCGCTCCTACACGTCATCCTTCCTATCCAGCAGGACTGACGGCCCGCGAGGTCGAGATACTGCGCCTGGTGGCCCAGGGGCTCTCCGATGCCCAGGTAGCCGAGCAGCTCGTCATCAGTCCACGCACCGTCAACTGGCACCTGACCTCCATTTACAGCAAGCTCGGCGTCTCCTCTAGAGCCGCCGCCACCCGCTACGCCATTGAGCAGCACCTGGTCTGATGCTCTGCTACTGTTTCCGTAAAAATGATCTTGCTATCAAATCCTGTTCAGTCATTCGTCAGGAAGTCTGCGGAGCCTTGTCGGTAATCCTATCTCCGAAAAATTCAAACCCTTGTCGTTTTAACAGTGATGAACCGGATATGGCATGATTCCTAATTGCGCCATATGATATGCTACTTCTAGTTTGCCAGGATGCTAGCTCGCGCAGGTTACCTGAAGGAGTGCTAGAACGTGCGAGAGAGATATGACTGATCGTGTCGGCCACAGCTGGGCAATTATCGTCTGCTTCGCCTCTTAGGACGTGGCGGCTTCGCTGACGTCTATCTGGGCGAGCATACCTATCTCAACAAGCCTGCCGCACTCAAAGTCCTGCACCTGCGCCTGGACGAGCAAGACACCACGCAGTTCCTGCGCGAAGCGCAGACGCTGGCAGGGCTGGACCACCCCCATATTGTGCGCGTGCTCGATTTTGCTGTTCAGGACGGCATGCCTTTTCTGGTCATGGACTATGCCACAGGTAGCACCCTGCGAACGCGGCACCCGGCAGGCACGCGCCTCCCCCTCGAGCGGATCATCGTTTATGTCAGCTAGGTGGCCTCCGCCTTGCAGTACGCCCACAACCAGCACCTCATGCACCGCGACGTCAAGCCGGAGAACATGCTGCTGGGCACACGAGAGGAGGCGACCGCCGATATTGTACAACGGCAGGGTGACTACGATCGCGCAGAAGTGCTGGTCCAACAAAACTTAGCCCTCTGCCGAGAACTGGGGGACACACGCGCCATCGCCAACTCCCTCTCCCTGCTCGCAGAGGTCGCCTATACGAGGGGCAAGTCCGCCGAGGGGCTCGCGCTCCTTGAGGAGTGGGTGCAACTCATGCGGCAAATCGGCGAGCCAGGGGAAGTTGCCAATGCCCTCTTCAATTTAGCTGATCAGGTTAGCACCCAAGGCGAGTACGCCAGGGGGCAGGCCCTCTTCGAGGAGGCGCTGATGCTCTTTCGCAAAACAGGCAACGAGCTCATGGTTGGTGGGACCCTCGTCCGGTCGGCGTTCTATCTCTGGTGGTCTGCCTCGGTCAATGTGGCGACGGTCCTCCAGCGGCTCCAGCAAGGAAAGGCACTCATCAGCAGGGTGGGAGACCTGAATTGGATTGCTCATAGTTCTAGCCATGCAGCACTGATTGCCCTCTCTGAGGTGGAGACGGCCAGGGCATACAACCTGGCTCAGGAGAGCCTGGCTATCACCGGGAGATGGATTTCAGATGGCATATTGCCTTGATGCTGTATGTCTTAGGACGGGTGGAGGCACAGCGGAGTGATCTGAGAGCAGCACGCAGCCGCTACGTGGAGAGCTTAGGGCTCTTACGGAAATAACTTGGTGATTCTTGCTTCAAGAAACACTCATCGAGCCAGCAGCAGGGTGAACATCTCACTTCATGGGGTAGAGCTACGTAAGCTGATTCTCATGGAATGTTAGCGATTGTAGAGCATAGAGAAAGAGGCTATGATGCAGGGAGAAAGGCCAAGCGCCAGGATGTGCTATTCCCACATGCATACGAGCCTACATATTGGAAGGCTGCTGAGCCTCCAGCACATACCAACATCTGGTTACAGGTCAAGATACCGTGTGTGTCACCAAGTGTATGACTTTCGATCCTCATGACCCCAAGCTGTTTCCCCAAGTCGTAGACCAGCAAACGAGCAGGAAGGAAGAAGGAGTGGTTTTTCACCAGGATAACGTGGGCCAAGGCGAACCATTGCACGAAAAAAGGAGGAGTGGGTGGAAGGAATGAGCGTTTTGAGACACCGGGTGTACTTTGGACCTTTGTGGAGGGTATGCTGAAAACACCACAGACCTCTTTGGCGGTGGCGGTGTTAGAAAGAAGCCGGACAGCTTTGCCTACAGAGCTGTCGTGGTAGCCTCCTGTTGGATTTGCAGCAGGCGGCGGTGTTCGGAAAGGGCTTGCTGGCACATGAGTGCGGCAAACTCCTCAAAGGGCAGCAAGGCCCTTTGGAGCCCTTTGATAGGCACCTGCTTGAGGACGTGCTGCTGATGGGACACCACAAAGACCTGCCCGGGTGCATCCACACACAGGTCGACGTACTGCCCAATCCTATTCATATGGACGTAGTAGCTTCCTTCAGCAATACGTACCGTGCCGTTGGCTCGCACCTTCCGAACGAAATGCTGTCCATGCACTTGGGGTAACCAGGCGTCGGGGTCAACGAACTTGGGAAGCGAAGGCAGGCTTGGAAGGGTGGGAAATGCCACACAAGGCGGCTGGTTGCCACAAGAAAGCGCCTGATTGGGTCGCTCGGTGTTGTAATGGATCAGGAAGGCTTCTGTGATCTCACGCACCTGCTCAAGTGTTTGCGGATGATGCACCTGTAAACACTCCTGATTGAAGCTGCGATGATACCTTTCAACGTAGCAATTTTTGTCAGGTCGATGCGGCGGGATCATGTGGGGTTCCACTCCAAGACAGAGCAGAAAGCGCACGAGCGGCGCGGGAAAGTCACGTCCGGTAGCCGCGCCGACAAAACGTGGGTCGCGATCAAAGGTGAGTTTGGCAGGCAAGCCATAGCGCCGGAGGAAATGGATGACTGCCTCCAGTGCGGTTTGAGCGTGAAAGTCCGCCCGGACCTGAGCATCAAGCAGGATCGAGGTTCCAGCATCGACAAAGTTGAAGACTTCGACGACGTGCTGCTGCTTGCCGGCAGGGTCGGCAGGGACACTGGAGACATCTTTAAAGTCCATTTGGACTTCCTCTAACGGTTGGGGGCGCTCGATAGGTTTGCGTTTGCGGTGCCGCATCTCGGCAATGCGGTTGTTACGGCGCAGGATCTTCCAAATCGTACGCGTGGAACGAGGCAAAGCCTCTGTCCGCTGTTGCACCTGAGGATCGCGAGGGAGGTAATACCAGATGGCACGTGGTCCTGGTGTCCGCCTGAGATTCTCGGGCGGTGCATCACGGATGGCTAAGATCCGTTCTTCCACCTCGGGGTCGATTTGCGGATACGGCGTTTTACGACCGAGTGATTTGCCAAACAGCACCAGTGTATCGCCTGGAGGAGCTTCCCGCAGGCGTTTGACCCATTTCTTCACCCATCCGACAGAGCGGCCAATCCAATCCGCCAGTTCCTGTTGGGTCCACTCCGGATGCCGTTGCAGGAGCCGTTGCAGTGTTGCCCGATCAGCAACCCACTGTTCTTGTTGCATCATACACTCCTTTCGAGAAAACTCTTTTCTCATCAGAAGTGTACTGTTTGAGTATCTTTAGCTCTTGCTTGCTGGTCTACGACTTGGGGAAACAGCTGGGGTCATGAGGATCGAAAGTCATACAGAGCAGACCCTGGAGGCCCAGCTTGCCAGACACCAGCTCAAACCGGGGGATATTGGCTATGTCGTCCATACCCATCTGCACAATGACCATTGTGGCCTTGATGACCTGCTGCCCAACGCTCGCATCCTGCTCCCGCGCGCCGAATTGCAGTATGCCGCCGCCCCCTTCTTCCCGGCTCACTTCTACGACCGTCAGGATATCGCCAAGCTCGTCAGCACCCTCTGGAACCGTGTTGACCTGCTGGACGAGGAGCGCGAACTCTTCCCCGGGATCCGTACCGTGTTCACCGGAGGGCATACGCCAGCGCACCAGATGGTCTACGTGGAGGTCCCGTCAGGCACCGCCATCATCACGGGCGATGCCGCGTTCCTGGCCACCAATGTCAAGCGGCAGGTTCCCTTCGGCTACTTCGTCAATCTTGAGCAAGTGATGGCAGCGCTGCGCCGTATCGCCCAGGATGGGAAGCACATCCTGCCCACCCATGACCCCGAGGTCTATACCCTCTACCCTGAAGGGATCGAGTAGGGGTGGTGCAGAAGCTTTGCTTCCGCAGCCCAGCAGGACTGGGGCACCTGCCAGGATCGCCCCCTCCTCGAGAAACGGCTCACGCCGTTTTGCGCGTGACCACTGCTTCCAAACCCGGTGCTTTGAGGGCGCTTTCGCACAGGTTGAACTGCTGCACCGCGCCGCTGGCTGGGAAGTCGGGGAGCGGCTTCGTTCTTGACCCGGCGGACTGATGACAACGGGGGTGAGCCCTATTCTAGTTGTGTTTATGCCCAAAAAGGCTCACTCCCTGTTTTAACCGTTTGCCTGCGTTCCTGGTGACATAGGTGCAGATATGTAGCATAATAGAAGAGATCATCAGCGTCTCGGGCAAGCAGCAGAGGACACAGTGAGATGGTGCTGTACGCAAGTGGACTGCTGTTGGGTTAACAGGAGGTGACATCATGGCAACCTTTCTTTTCGTACATGGAGCGTTTGTTGGGGGCTGGAGTTGGAAGAAAGTCAATGCTCTCTTACGTGCCGCCGGGCACGAGGTCTATACGCCCACCCTGACCGGTCTGGGTGAGCGCGTTCACCTGCTGAACCCAGACATTGATCTGGAGACGCATATCCAGGACATCCTGGAGGTGATATCCTACGAAGACCTGGCAGGGGTCATTCTGGTGGGCCACAGTTACAGCGGGCTCGTTATCGCCTCTGTCGCAGACAGGGTTCCGCAGCGGTTGGCGCATTTGGTGTATCTGGATGCCTTCATTCCGCAGGATGGGCAATCCGCTCTGGATCTGTTTGACCAGCAGGATCGTGCGGCTATTGAGGAGCGGGTACAGCGTGGGGGTGAGGGATGGTTGTTACCGCCCCGAGAGCAAGCGCATTATGGGATCACCACCCAGGTAGCCGAGCAGCTCGTTATCAGTCCGCGCACCGTCAACAACCACCTGACCTCGATCTACAGCAAGCTCGGCGTCTCCTCTAGAGCCGCCGCGACTCGCTATGCCATGGAGCATCACCTGGTCTAACGCTCCCTGCCTCTGTTTGCTCCCCCTCTGATCTGCTTGCACCTCATGTCCTGTTGCGCTTCGTCACTCTCCCAGGGAACTCTACCCAGTAATTCTACCAGGATGCCCTCGAAATCACGGATTCCTGACCATCCATAGACAGGTAATCAATCCGGTAATTCTACAGATGTGCCATCGCCTTCACGCCAGCTACACTGTGAGCAGTGAAGCGTTCACGCTTTTGCAATGATTTGCAGGAAGGATTCTATGCGTAAGGTACGTGTCCTCAAATTTGGTGGGACTAGCGCTGGGAACGGAGAGCGCATCCATCACGTCGCCAGGATCATAGCATCTGTAAAGAGGCTGCCTGAGCGTTTGATAACGCCGAATTTTCGGGGGAAGTATTGTCCAAATGTTCACAGTTAGAGAAAGTCCTCATTTTCATGAACAGGTGAAAGAAAAATGAAAAAGAAACTTCAACTTGCTATTGATACCCTTACGCCTCAAGAGGCGTTGACCCTGGTGGAGCAAGTGCATCCTTACATTGATCTCATCGAAGCAGGCACGCCATTTACTAAGCGTTTCGGTCTGGAGGTACTTGCACATTTCCGTCAGGTCGCACCCGATAATCTGCTCGTTGCAAATATGAAGGTGATGGATGCGGGTGCATACGAAGTTGCGAACCGAGAAGAAATCATCCTCACTTCGGGGAATCGGATTGTGAGTACAAGATAGAGGGAGGCAGAGTATGTATTATCGTGTAGCTATCCAGGCGGATCCGTCGCTTACCTGGCAGTGGAAATCAACGAAGATCAGTTCGCTGAATGCCTTGTTTCAATGGCTTCGGCTCTATCGTGCTCTTCCTCAAGATCGGCTGCGTGTGTTCTCTTCCTCCTCATGTGAGGAGATGAACGAGCAGCTGGCGCGAGAAAACATGGGATACAGGTCCATCTCGGTCACGGCGGCACAATTCCTGCAAGAGAGGATGATCGGTTCACGAGAGGTGGCATGGGGAGCATCAGAACCTGGGACGTGGGGGAACCAGAGGACGGCATCCCCAGCTGTCGCCACCGAACCTGCGCCCAACGAGAGCACCAGGGGAGCACACGCTCTGGATGAAGGAGGGATGAGTTCACTGGATCGCAGACGGCTGGAGCTAGAACGTGGGACAGGTGGCGACCATGATGTCCCCTACACCTTCGCCTTGCCTCCCTCCATGCCGCAAGTCCTCGCCTGGATGAGGCTGCTTGCCAGGGTACACAGCGGGGAGTTAGAGCCGTAGTGCGTAATCGGTAATCAATCTGGTAATTCTACAGATGCCTTACAGCCCTGCGCTCAGTAGACTATGAGCAGGAGTTCTCGCTTTTGAGAAGACCTGGATACCGAGGGCAAGAGAATTACTCGAAATACCGTCACCCAATTGCGGTGAATGGGAGCGATCCATGCGACTTGTTTGCACTCCATCATGATGTATTGATCACTATATCGAAACTGATTACTGCCTGTTCATAGACGAGGCGTGATGGGTGGATCTCTCTTGATATGAGTACAGCACTATGCATCAAAAAAGGAATAGCAGAAAGGAACAAATATGAAGCGCGTAATATTGATCACTGGAGCGGAGCACTTTGATGTTTCCTCTCAGACGTCACGTGAACCCGACGATAAGTTGTTGCGGCAGGCGTTGCTTGAGAGGGGCATAGACGTGCAGGTAGCTGTGTGGAATGACCTGACAATCGACTGGGAACAAATGGCCCAGGGAGCCATCGTGGTGATCCGCTCTTGCTGGGATTATCATCGTTACCGGGAAGGCTTTCTAGCCTGGTCTGAACGCATAGCGAGTATAACAACACTGCTCAATCCAGTTGAAGTCTTGCGCTGGAATACACATAAGCGCTACCTGCAAGTACTGGCGCGTCACGGCATACCCACTATTCCAACGATCTGGCTCCCACGAGGCAAATCTCTGGTCCTTGCGGATCTCCTTGATGAGCGAAGGTGGTCATCTGCCGTTATAAAGCCGGCGGTATCGACGAATGCCTATGCAACACTACTCGTTGATGAAGCATCTCTCGCGGCTGGAGGGGCTCAGACACATCTCAACGCCTGGGCATTTGAGCGCGAAATGATGATTCAGCCACATATCAATGCCGTGAGGGAAGTCGGTGAACACTCGCTCGTGTCCATCGCCGGAGAGCAGACGCATGCATTTCGCAAGCGAGCCGTTTTGTGCGGTGAGGCCGACAGCCTGGGAGAGCACCCGATCTTCCCTACAAGCCAGGAGGTCTACCTTGCACAGAAGATTCTGCGGATTGCGGCGAAACTCCTTGGCATCTGCAGCTATTCGTCCTTCCTCTTCGCGCGGGTCGATCTCATTGACGATTCTGGAACCTTACGCCTGATGGAACTGGAACTGGTCGAGCCTCGACTCCGTCTCGCTGACGCGCCACGATGCAAAGAACAACTGGTGGCTGCGATAGCTGCCCACTGTGTTGCTTCTCATGCACAGCTTCTACCAAACGCGGCTTGAGGGCCCCTGCCTTCAGGTATGGGGGTGACGTGAAGCGATTGCGCCCGGCGTGCTGGGGGCACGCCAGAAATGCCGCCGCCCGCAGGCGGAAAACGCTTGATAAGTCTAGTCACATGCAGTAGAATATCTGCATAAGAACGTTTGAGTATCGCCTCTATCCGAATAAGGAACAATCCAAGCTGCTCATGGGTTGCCTGGCTGAGTCCCGCAAGCTCTATAATGGGATGCTTGCGGGACTCAAAGTACAGTATGAGCAAGATGGCACGTTTCCATCGAAGTACGATCTGACCGCTCAGTTCAAAGGGCGTGGGGGTGAACATGTACCAGCGACAACGGTGCAAATGCTTGCAGATCGCCTCAGAAAAGCCCTTGATCGCTTTCTTGCTGCCAAGGCTCTCGATATTCCTGATGTGGGGTTTCCTCGTTTCAAGAAGCCTAACCGTTGGCATAGCATCCAATTGCGGCAATATGGCAAAGACGTGTACTTGCATGAGGATAAGAAACACCTCATTGTGCCCAAGAAGCTTGGTCACTTCCTCAAGATCAAACTGCATCGCCCGATTGAAGGCACTCCCAAGACCGTCCATCTTGTTTTGCGTGCTGATGGGCATTGGTATGCGCTCATTGTCTGTGAAACAGAGCCACACACTGAGCATTCCCCATCCACGTGTGAGCATTCTGATATTGGTATTGATGTAGGTCTCAAGTCCTTCCTCACTGATAGTGAAGGCCATACCATTCCTAACCCACGCTTCTATCGTAAGAGTCAGGCCGCACTCAGACGCAAGCAACGCACGATAGCACGAAGGAAGAAGGGCAGCAAACGCCGTCGCAAGGCTTCTAAGAGCACTGCACAAACACACCTGAAGATCAAACGGCAACGACGTGACTTCCACTATAAGGCTGCTAAACCATATGCTGAGAACTATCAGCATATTGCTGTCGAGAAGTTGCAAATCGACAATATTGTGAAGAACCATCATCTGTCGAAATCCATCATGGACGCCTCCTGGGGCGCATTCCTCGACATCCTCACTGCCAAGGCTGAGAGCATGGACATGAGGTCATTCGAGTGAACCCGCGTTTCACCTCGCAGAAGTGCAACAAATGTGGTGAGATCGTGCAGAAGAGCTTGTCTGTACGTACCCATATCTGCCCTTTCTGTGGCTATGTGGCTGACCGCGATGTGAACGCCGCCAAGAATATCTTAAAAGTTGCAAGGCCAGGGCATGGCCTTCAGGCGTTAACGTACACCGATGGATGCAGCGTTGCCTGAGAAGCCCCTGCGTTTACGCATGGGGAGTTGTCACCATTAGCATCTTGAGAACAGCAAAGGAGTCAGGAGGCGCTGGCCAATGTCATCCGCCATGCGCACGCCCTGCGCCTGGCACCCCCAAGGGCCTCACCGCCCCACACCACCACCCTGTGCTTGATCTCTCCCCCAGAGAGCTCGCTACATTTCACCTAGCCCTTTCGCCCCCCTGTAGTGCCCGCCGCGCCATCGTGTGGGGTAGGGCGATCCCAAAATGTAGTGGCACGGGGTGGTTGAGAGGATGTGTGGGGCCCTTGTGGGTGCCAGGCTTCACGGCGCGCCGCTCGATGCATGGCTGCCTAAAACTGTCAGGGACAGAGCAGGCAGGGTGCCCTTGTGTAACGACTTTTGTCTCCAATGTCTCCGTTGGGACACTTGTCTCCGATGTCTCCGATGTCTCTGATGTCTCCGATGTTTCTATGCTCAAAAAGCTTACTCGTAAAAGGGGAGTACTTGGGCTCACATCAATGAGCGGGGCAGGAAACCGACAACAGCAGCCTTGCAGCACGCTCGCTGGTGACGCAAGATGCCAGACCCCGTGTCTCAGCCTGGTTGCGTAGCTCAACAGGCAGCCTTTTCTCGCATGAAGGAGATGTAGGATTATGTCCATTTCCACGCCTTCCAGGAGTAATTCCCGTACTCGTCCACTCGGAACTCGGTGACGGTGGCAACCATGTTGAGGTGGGCTAATTTCTGAGAGGCTGTCTGAAAGGAACCGCATATGCCGAAAGTACCCGTGGGAAACGGCCTGTCGGCCTGCCAATGCCAAATCCTGTCCAGATAGCCATGTCACCGTCGGCGGTGATGATGACGACCTGCCCCTCGCCGTAGAGCATGCCCCCAGACCTGACGGTCTGGTAGTATGTGCCGAAATCGTTCATGTCCACCCCTAGCAGTTTGCCGCTGCCCTGAAACGACGCCTCCAGCTTGGGGATCGGCCCCTCGGACGGCAATACCCTGGTCCCGGTGAACTTCCCGGATGCTTCACAAATCTGTTCGCCTAACATGATCTCAAGACCTCCTTCTGTTGGGTTGATCTGATCTGGTCACATTGCATCTGCTCGCTGGCATGAAGCATATAATCTTCCTGCTTCCTCCGTAATGAGTTCCATAGCATGGCGAGAATGCTGCATCCACCACAGTGCGTTGGGATGGTTATTGCAGGCTACTTCTATGGCCTTCTGAGCAGCAGGAGTATCTCCTGTTGCCTGAGAGAGGTCCGACCATACAACTGCGCGAATGTAATACGCACAAGAGACTTGCACCCCCGGCACGTGACAACCCTGGGCAGACAACCTTACAAGATGATCATTTGGAACAAGATCAGGATGATGTTCAGCCATAATGCTACTCCTTATTTTCCTTATCCCCTCTTTTATCTTTCTTTTCAAGAACATTCAATTGACTCTGCGGTGCAGCCATCCATAGCAGAACCACTGCTCACAGTGTATGTGACTGAAGGTGGTAGCGCATCTGTAGAATTACCGGTTCACATTACCAGTTTTTGCGTACCAAAAAAGGAAACATTTCAAGGACATATAGGTAGGATTACCGGGGTGTACTCACTCAGAAATCCACACCACAAAAATTTGTATGCTTTTCGTATAAATGGTAGTTAACCAAATCTATGAAAGGAGCGTCGCGTGGATATAAGAGGAGCAAGCGGATCAGGAGAGCAAGATCATATCGGGCAGCAATTTGGCAACTACCGTGTGCTTCGCCTGTTAGGGCGCGGAGGCACAGCCTCGGTCTATTTGGGCGAACATATCTACCTGAAGAGCCATGCCGCACTGAAAATCCTGCACATCCAGCTCACCGAAGAGGGTGCTGAGCAGTTTTTGCAGGAAGCGCAAACGCTAGCGCGGCTCTCCCATCCGCATATTGTGCGGGTGCTGGACTTTGCAGTGCAAGATAGCATCCCATTTTTGGTGATGGACTATGCCATTGGTGGCAACTTGCGCCAGCGCCATTCTGCAGGCACCCGCTTGCCACCCGACACCGTCATATCTTATGTCCAGCAGCTGGCTTCGGCCTTGCAGTATGCCCATGACCAACGCCTGATCCACCGCGACATCAAACCCGAGAATATGCTGCTGAGTTCTTGGGATGATCTCCTGCTCAGTGATTTCGGCCTTGCGCTATTCGCACCCTGTACTCCCTCGATTTATCGTGGGGATTCCTACAGCACCCATGCCATGGCCCAGCAGGTGGAAGGCACCTCTCTCTATCTTGCTCCTGAACAGTTGCAAGGCAGACCACGCTGTGCCAGCGATCAGTACGCCTTTGCAGTGGTGGTCTACGAGTGGCTCTGCGGTACCCCGCCTTTCAAGGGAACTCCCCTGGAAATCGCTATAAAACATGTCTCCGTGCCACCACCACCGTTACGCAGCCTGGTGTCTGATCTCTCACCTGCTCTCGAAGAGGTGGTGCTGCGCGCCCTGGCCAAAGAGCCAGAGCAGCGGTTTGCTACCGTGCAAGAGTTTGCCTACGCTCTGCAACAGGCGACACACGGGTCGGTACAACTCCCGCCCCTACGATCAGTACAGCACGAGTCCGTAGGGGCGAGTGTGGCGGGGAGTGGCGGGGTGGGCCTTTATGGTCGCCCGCCGTACTCCCGCCCCTACCATCAGTACAGCACGAGCACGCACGAGCCAATCTGGAGGGTGCCGGCGGTATGGACACCGTTGATTGGGCGTGAGCAAGAGGTTGCTGCTACCTGTGCCTTGCTTCTGCGCCCAGAGATCCGCCTCCTCACGCTGTTAGGAACAGGGGGTATCGGCAAAACACGCTTGAGCATCCAGGTCGCCAACGAACTACGAACCGGGTTTGCCGATGGTGTCTGCTTCGTCTCGCTGGCTACCATACAGAATCCATACCAGGTGATACCCAGCATCGCACATGAACTGGATTTGCAGACGAAAGACATCTGTCCCTTTGAGCAGGTAAAGAATTTCTTCTGCGAGAAGCACCTGCTCCTGATTTTGGATAATTTCGAGCAGGTCATACAGGCAGCTCCGTCTATCGAGCGCCTGCTTGGAGCCTGTCCGCACGTGAAGGTACTTGTCACCAGCCGCGTTGCTCTTCACATTCAGGGCGAGCAGCGCCTTGCACTCCACCCGCTGGCCTTGCCGGACCTGAAACGGCTTCCTGAGAAGGAGGCTATTGCCCATTATGCCTCCGTTGCCCTCTTCGTGCAGTGCGCACAAGCACGGATTCCGAGCTTTGATGTAACCTCCACCAATGCCGCAACGCTTGCCGAGATTTGTGTGCGCCTGGATGGCCTGCCGCTGGCTATTGAATTGGCCGCCGCTCGTATCAAGCTGCTGCCGCCGAAAGCCCTACTTCCTCGACTGGCGCACCGACTTCAGGTGCTCACTCGGGGAGCAGCTACGCTGCCGAACCGCCAACAGACGCTGCGCAGCACCATCCAATGGAGTTACGACCTCCTTGAACCTTGGGACCAGCAACTCTTTCGACGACTCGCGGTCTTCGTAGGTGGCTGCAACCTACAGGCGGTGGAGGCTCTCTATACCGCATTCGACAGTAGACGTGTAGAGTGCCTCAGCGAAGCGCAGCGGAGCGCGTTTCAATACTTCGAGCACGTCCCAGGAGCCGAATCGAGTCTTAGACGCGGTCGACTCTCTGATCGAGAAGAGCTTACTGCAAGTATCGACGGACGTGCTCGATAAATCGGCACTCTACGGGCAGGAAGAGGAGCGACGTCTGAGCATGCTGGAGACAATCCGGGAGTACGCTCTGGAGTGCCTGGCTGCGAACGGAGAGCTAGAGATCACCCGACAAGTTCATGCTGATTACTATCTGACACTGGCGGTGGAAGTAGAACCGAAACTCGGAGGTCCAGATCAGGCTGCCTGGTTGGATCAATTGGAGCGGGAGCATGATAACTTGCGGGCAGCATTGCAATGGTCGCTAGAACGAGGAGAGGCGGAGCACCGTATGGAGATGGCCTTACGGTTTGGGGGAGTACTGCGACGGTTCTGGTTGGTGCATGGTCACTTAAATGAGGGGCACATCTTCCTGGAGCGCGCTCTGGCGCGAAGTGAAGGAACCACAGCGTCCGTGCGGGCGAAGGCGCTCAACTCTGCTGCGAACATAGCCCTCAACCAGGGTTACGTTGATCGGGCAGAGGTACTGGCAGAGGAGAGCCTGGCGTTGTACCGAGAACTCGGAGATACACGAGGCATCGCGTTCTCCCTCCATCAATTGGAAAGAGTGGCCAGGGCAAGGGGCAATCTTAGAGCATCACGTTCGATGTCTGAAGCAGCCCTGGCGCTCTTCAAAGAGGTAGGCGACAAAGAGCGTGTGGCCTGGTCGCTCTTCCGTTTGGCGCGTCTGCACAGGGAGCAAGGTGAGTACTCCAGAGCGTATGCCCTGGCAGAGGAGAGCCTGGCAGTACACAGGGAACTAGGAAATAAAGAAGGTATTGCCAGTTCACTCTTCCAATTGGCACATGTGCTCTTTGCTTCCCAAGGCGACCAGGCCAGGGTACACTCTCTGCTCGAAGAATGCCTTGCTCTCTATAGAGAGTTGGGTGATAAGGAGGATATAGCTGACTGCTTCTACCTCTCCAGTCAGGTGGCTCTCAGCCGGGGCGATGTTGCCACAGCCCGCTCACTGGCCGAGGAGAGTGTTGTACTCTCCAGGGAGATAGGCGATCGAGAAGGTATCGCTGAGTCGCTTCCCCTTTTAGCAAGGGTGCTCGCAGTTCAGGGTAAACACTCAGCAGCACGTGCCCTCTACGAAGAGAGCCTGGCTTTGGTCAGGGAGATGGGCAACAAGATGAATATCGCCATCTGCCTGGAAGGATTGGCGGCTGTAGCCATGGCAGAGGGAGTTACAGAGGCATTCCTCGCTGGCGGGAAGTCTCGCGCTCCCACAATAAATCGGGGAGCTACGTCCCTGGGGGCGATACAACTTTGGGGGGCTGCGCATTCCTTGCGCCAGGCCATTGGGGCGCCCATCCCACCTGTTGACCGTGCCACCTATGAGCGCTCTGTGGCTACTGCACGCTCTCAGCTTGGTGAGAAGGCCTTTGCCAAAGCGTGGGCTGAGGGACAGACGACGATACTGGAGCAAATCCTGGCTGTACAGCAGCCCACAACCAGGCCCGAGCAGGTCCCCCGCGTGGCACGGGCGGAGGCAAGCAATCCTGCCTGGGGGGCAGGTATCCCCACGGACGGAGGCAAGCTCGCGCCCCTACGCTCTACTCCCACCCCTACGGCAAAGACAGCACGCATCTATCCGGCAGAACTGACCGCCCGTGAGGTCGAAGTGCTTCGTCTCGTGGCCCAGGGGCTCACCGACGCCCAGGTAGCCGAACAACTCGTCATCAGCCCGCGCACCGTCAACTTCCACCTGACCTCCATCTACAGCAAGCTCGGCGTCTCCTCTAGAGCTGCCGCCACTCGCTATGCCATTGAGCACCACCTGCTTTGAACCTCTCTCCCGATTGCTGTCTATTTCTCACCTCACGCATTCCTTCCGCGTCAGAGATGCTCCGCTTCGTGCTCGCAAGCACTGCTTCGACTAGTTAGTTTTAGCTATTCCACTGCCTCTGATCGCCATCACCGAGCTCAGACAAATCGCCTATTTACGCGATGCGCTGATGCCATCCAACCAGGTAGACTATGAACAGAACTTCTCGCGAGAGGGACTGCATGAGAAGCAAGCAGTGCTTCACAAACGTGCCAACGAAATGGATCGTTATGCAACACACATTCTTGCTCGTGATCGGGGCAAGACTGAAACTACTTCTGCATCGTTCCGCCGGGTTATCCTCAACAATAACTTCAGTGAACGAGCAGCAGTAGTGAAGCTACACCTTGTGTCAAGGAGAAAAATCATGAACACACTTCGCACCCACTATATTGGATGGCTGCTTGCTATCGGCTGGCTCATGATGCTCACGACTGCCTGCTCTGCTCTCGATGCCCCAGCTGTCGCCATTCAGCTCGCCCCCGCTCTTCGGTTGGGAACCACCCTCTTGACTGTACAAAACACTTTCAACGCGTTTACCGTTGCCTGGTCACCCAATGGCAAATACCTTGCATTGGGAGGCGCCGACGGGACCATGCAGGTCCGCAATGCCGAGACAGGCAGGATTCTCTTCACCCTGCACGATCATAGTGATAATGTCTGGGCGCTGGCCTGGTCGCCTGATAGCACCCGCCTGGCCTCAGCTTCCTGGGATCACACCGCGCAGCTCTGGGATGCAGCGACCGGCAAGCATCTCTTGACCTATCGCGGCCACACGGACTTCGTGCTCACCGTCGCCTGGTCCCCGGACGGCACCCGTCTCGCCTCGGCAGGCAGCGATGGCACCGTGCAAGTCTGGGATGCGACCACCGGCAAGACCCTGTTTACCTCTCGCGGCCACACCGATACCGTCGCGGCACTGGCCTGGTCCCCTGATGGCACACGTATCGCCTCTGCCAGCTTCGACCACACCGTGCAAGTCTGGAACGCCTTAAGCGGCGACCATCTCTTGACCTATCGTGGTCACAACAATCGTGTCTGGGCCGTGGCCTGGTCCCCTGATGGCACCCGCATCGCCTCTGGCAGCGAAGATCGAACCGTGCAGGTCTGGGATGCCAGCACCAGCCGCACCCTGGTGATCTACCCTGGTCATACCAATGGTGTGCAAGCCGTAGCCTGGTCGCCCGATGGCAAGCATATCGCCTCTGGTTCCTGGGATACCACCGTGCAGCTCTGGGACGCGACCACCGGCCAGCATCTTTTCACCTATTATAGCCATTCCCGACATCGTAGGTGCCCTCGCCTGGTCACCCGATAGTACCCGCATCGCTTCAGTAGCCGATGACCTGCGGTATGGCAGGCGAGGTAACCCATGACCTCATGCTCCTCAATAAAACGTAATGGCGGGAATTTGCCTGACAGGCCACCCCCACCAGCATTTAATAGCAGGGCGCGGGAAGTCCAGATCTCAATCTCCCAGTTTAATTTGGCACTTTACATCTAACTCGGTAGCGTATCCTTTGCTAAGGGTTGGTTTTGCAGGGCAGCTTCACAGGCTATGCGAAATCTCGACCCTTAGAGATTGATACGCTACCTCTAACTCTATACTCTTGACGCTCTTCTTGCTCTGGTATAGTATAGAGCAAAGGAAGGTAACTATTCAGCAGGGGGTCTGGGGGACGCATGTGCCCTTGCCGGGGCGTGGGGGGTCCCCACCTTTTCCCTTGCTCTTTCGTGTGCCGCCGCAGGCGGCATGAGGCGGATACCTGAATAGATACAAAGGAAGAGTCTGGACGTTTGGTGCAAAAAGAAAAACGAGACCTTCACCGGGTGAAGAAGGCATAATGGGGAGCAGCAGACTATGCAGGACAAAATATCTATTTTCCCTTCAAGAAAGCCACCCGAAACTGAGCAGACATTCACAAGCAACCTACCTACCCAACTCACTTCATTCATCGGGCGCGAAGCTGAGGTGGCAGCGGCCTGTACCCTTCTCAGACGTCCAGATGTACGCCTCTTGACTCTCTCCGGCACCGGCGGCGTCGGCAAAACCCGCCTGGCCCTGCAGGTCGGTGACGACCTGCTCGCTGACTTTCCCGATGGCGTCTACTTCGTTTCGCTCGCCCCCATCAGCGACTCTGCCCTGGTCATCCCCACCATCGCCCAAACCTTCGATCTCAAAGAGACCGCAGCGCGGCCCCTGCTCGATCTGCTCAAAGCCTCTCTCCGTGACAAACACCTGCTGCTCTTACTCGACAACTTCGAGCAGATCCTGCCAGCCGCCCCGCACCTGACCGACCTGCTGACCAATTGCCCACACCTCACCATCCTCGTGACCAGCCGTGCCACCCTCCACGTTGGAGGCGAACACGAGTTTCCTGTCCCTTCATTGACACTCCCCGATCTCAACCAGCTTCCTCCTACGGAGGCCTTGTCTAGCTACGCTGCCGTCACCCTCTTCGTCTCACGCGCCCAGGCCACGAAGCCCACGTTCCACTTGACCTCTACCGATGCCCATGCCATCGCCGAAATCTGTGTGCAGCTGGATGGCTTGCCCTTGGCCATCGAGTTAGCGGCCGCCCGTAGCAAGCTGCTGCCACCGCAAGCCCTGCTGACACGACTGGAGCATCGGCTGACGCTATTAACCAGTGGGGGACAGGACGCGCCAGTCCGGCAACAGACCCTGCGCAATACGCTTGCCTGGAGCTATGACCTGCTGTCTCCTCAGGAACAACGCCTCTTCCGACAGCTCTCCGTCTTCGTCGGCGGCTTTACGCTGGAAGCGGTCGAGGCTGTCTGCAAGTTGCTCGGTGATGAGCCGATGCACGTGTTGGAGGGTGTGGCCTCCCTCCTCGACATGAATCTGGTGCACCAAACAGTGCAGGAGAGGGAGGAAGAACCCCGCTTCGTCCTGCTCAAGACGATCCGCGAGTATGGGCTGGAGCGCCTGGCGGAGGCCTGGGAAACCGAAGCGACGCGCGAGGCGCACGCGGCGTACTACCTGGCCCTGGCAGAGGAGGCCGAACCTCATCTCAAGGGGGCCGAGCAGATCAGGTGGTTCGCTCGCCTGGAGCAGGAGCGCGAGAACCTGCGGACGGCCATCTCCTGGCTGCTCGAGCGCGCCCGCATGGAGGGGCAGGCCGAAGAGGAGAGGGAGTACGCGAAGCGGGCCTTGCGTCTGTGCATCGCCTTGTTCTGGTTCTGGTACTGGTATGGGTACTTCCGAGAGGGATGGAACTTCCTGGAGCAAGCCCTGACGATGCGGAAGGGGGTGGATAGATCGCTCCAGGCCAGGACGCTCAGCACTGCTGGATTTCTGCTTTGGCAACTGGATAACCTGGAGCGAGCAGAAGCGCTGACAGGGGAGAGCCTGGCACTGTACCGGGAACTGGGAGATACAGATGGCATGGCGGACGCTCTCTTGCTGCTAGGAAAAGTCGCCCGGGAGAAGAGTCAGTATGCTCTGGCCCGTGCCCAGCTCGAGGAGGCCAAAGCGCTCTTCCAGCACGTGGGCGACACCTGGAAGCGAGGCCAATGCCTCACCGAATTAGCCCGCATCGCCACTGTGCAAGGCGAATATGAGCGAGCACGCGCGCTGCTGGAGGAGAGTCTCGCACTCTATCGAGCCTTGGGCGACCAACTGTACATCGCTTGGGTGCTCCATCTGCTGGCCTGCGTGCTCTTTGAGTCGCAAAGCGACCTGACCAGAGCCGCTGCCCTGGCCGAGCAGAGCCTGGCGCTCAATAGAGAGGCCGACGCCACATCGTGTAGTACTGACCCACTGTGGCTGCTGGGGGAGATACACCTGGTCCAGGGGGAGCAGACCAGGGCCCGCGAACGTGCCGAAGAGTGCGTGGCGATCTGCAGAGAGCTAGGAGTTGGGTGGAGAGTACGCTGTAGCGTTCAATACCCTGGCGCGCATCCTGGCATCCCAGGGCGACCGTGCGGCGGCACGTGCCCTCTACCAGGAAAGCCTGGCACTGCTGCACAAGATAGGCAACAAGGTGTTCATCGCTGCCTGTCTGGAGGGCCTGGGAGCAGTGGTAACAACACAGGGAACTGTAGAGACGCCTCTTGCGGGTGCCCGGTGGGCAGCACAGCTGTGGGGAGCAGCAGAAACGCTCCGGCAGGATATTGGCGCCCCCCTGCCACCCGTCTACCGCGCCGACTATGAGCAGGCGGTGACGGCTGCACGCTCGGCTCTAGGGGAGAAGGCATTTGCAGCTGCGTTGGCAGAGGGGCGAACGATGACGCCAGAGCAAGCCCTCGCCGCACAAGGATCAGCGACCATCCCTCCACCGACCCTAGCTGAGGCTCTGTCGGCTGCGTCGACGAAGACAGCACCGACCTATCCTGCTGGCCTGACCGCCCGCGAGATGGAGGTGCTGCGCCTGCTCGCAACGGGATTGACTGATGCTCAGATCGCCGAGCAACTGGTGCTGAGTTTGCATACCATTCACGCGCACCTGCGTACCATCTACAGCAAACTGGGTGTCACCTCGCGTAGTGCGGCCACGCGCTATGCTTTTGAGCATCAGCTGATGTGAAGACCATCTCCGTAAACGGCTTCCAACTTCGCTTGCTGCCATCCTACTCGCCGTTTAATTCACTTCCTTTGCCTATCCCCTCCAAACCGACTAGCTAATTCTAACTAGCTACTGCTCAAAAGCTGCCATATGTGCTGTTTGTACATTAGCCGATTGTGACGATGTATTTTCGCCTCTTCCCAGGTAGACTCAAAGCAGTGGTTCACATGTTGAACTGAGAGAACTGATCACCTCCTGGAGGTGCAATAGCAGTAAGGAAAAAGTCGGTATGGCACTCGGACTCAAGCAAAATCGTAGAACGGCAGCAATGCACATACTCGTCACTGATAGCATTGCGCAGGAGGGAATGGATCTTTTGCGAAGCCACCTGCCCGATGCCCAGATCGATGTACGTCTAGATCTCACAGCGCAACAACTGCAGGCGGTGATCGGCCAGTATACGGCGCTCATCGTGCGCAGCGAAACACGGGTCACTAGCGGCATCCTAGCGGCAGCAACACAGCTGAAGATCGTGGGCCGTGCCGGGGTGGGCCTCGACAATATTGATACAGGGGCGGCGAAACGCTATGGCATCGCGGTCGTCAACTCGCCTTGGGGCAATACCATCGCGGCAGCCGAACACACCATCGCGCTGCTCCTTTCCCTGGCACGGCACATTCCTGCCGCCACTAGCAGCATCAGAGCCGGCAGGTGGGAGAAGAGCCACTTCCTGGGTGTGCAGGTGCGCAACAAGGTGTTGGGTATTCTTGGCCTAGGGAAGGTCGGGAAAGAGGTTGCGCGTTGTGCCCAGGGGTTAGGTCTGCAGGTCATTGCCTTTGATCCATACGTAGCCCCTGAGCAGGCAGAGAAGCTCGGCGTCACGATGCTCGGCCTGGAAGACGTGCTAAAACAGGCCGATTTTGTGACACTACATACCACGCTCACGAAGGGCACACGCGGTCTAGTCGGCGCTTACGAACTGAGTTTGCTCAAACCTGGAGCGCGTCTCATCAACTGTGCGCGCGGCGGCTTGATCGATGAAGAGGCACTGCTTCATGCCCTCAAAGAGAATCGCCTGGCGGGAGTCGCACTCGATGTCTTCAGCCAGGAACCGATACGCGATGACGCTGTGTTACAACAACTACTGGCCGACCCGCGCGTGATCGCCACACCACACCTGGGAGCCTCAACGCAAGAGGCGCAGGTCCAGGTCGCTATCGATGTTGCCGAGCAGGTCGTCTCCTTCTTGCAGGACAGTGTCCTTTATGCGGCTTAAAAATGAGAGAGAGCTTCAATAATGAGAGGCGCGGTGTTACATGATCTACTATCGAGTTGCCTTACAAGGGAGTCAATCAGCCACGTGGCGGTGGAAGTCAAGCCCGCTCACTTCGCTTCACGGCGTGCTGGGCTTGCTGAAACTGTATCATTGTGTGCCGAATGAGCACATCCGCGTATTTCTGTCCTCCTCGCCTGAGCAGATGGATGAGATGCTCAGGCGAGCCAACCAGGGATTACTCTCAACTGCAGTCAGCGTGGATCAGCTCTGGGACAAGCACAGCATGAGTTGGATCGAGGTGAGGAGGCTGGAAGTAGAACTGAGTGCAGGGGGCGATCATGATCGCCCCTACACCTGGAGTTCGCCTCCCTCGGGACCGCACGTGCTCGCCTGGACAAAGCTGCGAGCCCTGCGAGAGCGTGGTGAGTTCGAGTCGTAGGCGGTTCCTCTGCTCCTGCTTACGACTGGGCACTTGCGCGCTAAAAACCATCTCTTCTGGCGTCTTAATATAAAAAAGAATAGCGAGTGATATCCAATGAAAATAGTCTTCTTCACTACTGCTCATAATAGCTTAAGTCAACGTGCTTTTGTGGAGTTGGTCGATCGCGGGCATACGGTGATCGTGGTGATCGCATCCAGCGAAGAAGTGATGCTCGCAGCGGTCGATCGTGAACACCCCGATCTGATCGTTGCTCCTATGTTGAAAAAAGTGATCCCGGCCTCCATCTGGCAACAACATACCTGTATCATCGTCCATCCAGGGATCAAAGGAGACCGAGGGCCATCTTCCTTGGACTGGGCCATCCTCAATGCGTGCGAGGAATGGGGCGTCACCCTCTTGCAAGCAGGCGCTGAAATGGATGCTGGAGACATCTGGGCCTCGCGTACCTTTTCCATGAGAGGAGAGAGTAAGAGTCACCTCTATCGACACGAGGTCACGGAAGCGGCCATACAAGGACTGTTAGAAACGATAGCAAAATTTGAGAGCAAAACCTTTGTACCAGAACCCCTGGATTATAGCAGGAAAGATGTCAAAGGCTGTTTGCAAGCCTGCATGAAGCAAGCTGATCGTGCCATTGACTGGTCAGAACCGACCGCCTCTATTCTCAGGAAGATCCGGTGTGCGGATAGCTTTCCAGGCATCTTAGATCCGGTGCTGGGCATGCAGTGCTATCTGTATGGTGCTCATGCAGAAGACGTACTCAGAGGGACACCTGGGCAGATCATTGCCAAACGAGATGGAGCGATCTGCCGAGCAACGGGTGATGGGGCAGTTTGGATCACGCATGTGAAGCAAAAAGGCACCGATGGACAGCCGTCCTTCAAGTTACCAGCTACTCATGTGCTTGGCGATCGTCTGGATCATGTCCAGGAGGCTCCTTTAGCGGTAGATCAATGGTGCAACGGACGGACCTACCGCGAAATCTGGTATGAGGAAAGGCACGCCGTCGGTTATCTCCATTTTGATTTTTACAATGGAGCCATGAGCACTGAGCACTGTCAACGTCTGCGAGAAGCGTTCCTGCTCATACGTCGGCGACCAACCAAAGTGATTGTGCTGATGGGTGGGACTGACTTCTGGTCAAATGGTATTCATCTGAACATGATAGAAGCTGCCGCTGACCCGGCTCACGAGTCCTGGCGCAACATCCAGGCCATCGATGATCTGGTGCGGGAACTCGTCACGACCGAATCCCATCTGGTGATCGCTGCCATGCAGGGAAATGCCGCGGCAGGGGGAGTGATGCTGGCTCTGGCGGCAGACCTGGTCTATGCCAGAAAAGGGATTGTGCTCAATCCACATTATAAAGGCATGGGCAATCTGTATGGATCGGAATACTGGACCTACTTATTACCGAAACGGGTTGGAGAAAAAAAGGCGCGAGAACTGACAGAAGCCCTGCTGCCGATAAGTAGCAGAACGGCGCAACAGATTGGGTTACTTGATGATGCCTTTGAGGAGGATGCAGCCAGCTTCTGTGAGCACATCAGAAAGCTGGCAGAAGAGCTTGCTAGCAGTCATCGCTACGAGCCCATGTTGGAGGAAAAGCGTCAAACACGGAAGAACGATGAAGCAAGGAAGCCGTTGCAAGCCTATCGGAATGAAGAATTGCAGCGGATGTGGCTGAATTTCTTTGGAGCAGATCGCAGTTATCATTTGGCACGCAAGAACTTTGTGTACAAAGGGCTCATGCCTGATCGCGAGAGGGGCGATGAAAGAGGCAGAACTGGTAGGTATGTTGAGTTCACGGCTGGGCAGGACGCTGGATGGCATGATGGTAGGCAACCAGCGCGTGACGGCTATTGTGGGAGAGCGAGCATGACAGCAGAGATTCTGGATGGGCGGGCCATAAGCGCGGATATGAAGGCGGAGTTGCGCGGCGAGATGCGCCGCTTTGTGGAGAAACAGGGGCAGGCTCCTGGCTTGGGGATTGTGCGCGTAGGGGAGGACGCGGCTTCTGGGGTCTATAGCAAGACGATCCTGCGCGTAGCGGCGGATGTGGGCATCACTGCTCACCTTGAACAATTACCAGTGAATACGTCAGCCGATGAATTGCGGGCGCTGCTGGTGCAATTGAACAATGATCAGGCCGTACACGGTATTCTTGTGCAGATGCCGCTTCCGGCACACCTGTCACAAAAGATGGTGGCCGCTACGATCGCTTCCAGTAAGGATATCGATGGCATCAGTTCGCGCAGCGTCGGGAATCTCTTCCTCGGTCTGCCCAGCTTCCTGCCTTCGACGGCAGCAGCGGTGCTGGAGATTCTTGAGCGAACGCATACTCCGCTTGAGGGAAGGCGAGTGGTGGTCATCAGTCGCAGCAACGTGGTGGGGAAGCCGCTGGGTATGATGCTTTTGCAGAAAAATGCGACGGTGACGATCTGCCACTCGTACACAACGAATCTGGCGGCGTTGACGCGCCAGGCGGATGTGCTGGTAGCGGCAGCTGGCCGTCCCAGGATGGTGACGGCTGAGATGGTCAAGCCCGGAGCGGTCGTCATCGACGTGGGCATCAACGCGCTGCCCGATGGAGGCATTGTGGGCGATGTCGATTTTGCATCCGTGCGTGAAGTTGCCGGGGCGATCACACCTGTACCGGGCGGCGTCGGGCCGCTCACAAATGTCGTGCTGCTCAAGCAATGCGTGCAGGCGGCGTGGCAATCAGCGAGCGAGAAAAAGGAATGGACTTTAGCGGTACAAATGGCTGTTCCAGGAACGCATCCCTGTCATACCCATTAATCGAACGTGGCGTGCTTCGACAGCATCTTTTTCGAAAAATGTTCATCTCTCAGTAAGAGACGTATCCCTCTCCGCATAAAAAGGTAGTACACTAACAGGGTTTCAGCCAAATGCCGAGGAGGGTGCATGAAGAATAAGAGACTTCTTCTGAGAGACGCTCATTGTGAATACCTTCTCTCACTTTTGACGCACCTTCTTTCAAAATGGCTGAAACCCTGTCAAAGTGTCCCGGTTCGCTCGTGTCCCAGGGAATGCGTCCCATCGGCACTCCCTTGGTCGCCTGATTGGCCCGCTCGGCTCCTTTCTGCGGCAAGCGCACCATGCGGGAGCGGTATGTGCTCAAGATGCGGGCCACCGTCGCTCGGCTGATCGTAGCTAACTGCTCCTCCACCTGTGCTATCAGGCCCAGTGGCTCGAAGCGGGCCAGATGCTGGGCCATGTTGAGCAGTCCTGGGGTCAGCCGTTCGGCACAAATGTAGTCCCGACTTTCCGACACCTGCACGATCACCCGCTCGACCGCCAGTCCATACCGACGTGGGCGCGGTGTGCTGCGCTTCTTGCGCTCCAAGCTGCTGGCATGCATCAGGCGGGTCAGACTCTTGCGATGCATGCCAGTCACCTGCTCCATCTCGCTCAGCAAGCGGCCTCGCTCGCCTCGCTTCGCTGCCACAAAGCGGGGTATCATCACTTTGAGATACGGGGCGCTCGTTCACTCACCGTCATTTGCTCTTCGCTTGGCATGGCTCACCTCACTCGGTAACATTTTCATTTGAGTGAAGTGTACCTCCCTTAGTAACATTTTACCTGAGTGAATACGGATCTTGACGCCTCCTTCGCCATACGATATGCTACGTCTAGCTTGCCACAACGCTGGCTCGCGCAGGTTCCCTGACGTGTACTGCTCCAGGGGAGGGAGATATGACTGATCGTGTCGGCCAACAGCTGGGCAATTATCGTCTGCTGTGCCTCTTAGGACGTGGCGGCTTCGCCGACGTCTATCTGGGCGAGCATACCTATCTCAACAAACCTGCCGCACTCAAAGTCCTGCACCTGCGCCTGGGCGAGCAGGACACCGCGCAGTTCCTGCGGGAAGCGCAGAAGCTGGCAGGGCTGGACCACCCCCATATAGTGCGTGTGCTCGATTTTGCTGTCCAGGACGGTATGCCCTTTCTTGTCATGGATTATGCCGTCGGTGGCACCCTGCGAACGCGGCACCCGGCAGGTACGCGCCTCCCCTTCGAGCAGATCCTCGCTTATGTTAGCCAGGTGGCCTCCGCCTTGCAGTACGCCCATGACCAGCGCCTCATCCACTGCGATGTCAAGCCAGAGAATATGTTGCTGGGCACCGGTAATGAAGTGCTGCTCAGTGACTTTGGTCTCGCCATGCTCACACCGCAGACGCACTCTGCAAGCACGCAAGCGATGGACCCGTCAATGGCCGGAACCACACCCTATCTAGCACCTGAACAGCTCCAGGGCAAACCACGACCGGCAAGTGATCAGTATGCCTTGGGTGTGGTGGTCTACGAATGGCTCTGTGGGAAGCGGCCGTTCAGTGGCTCCCCCATTGAGATCGCTATGCAGCATCTTTCAATACCACCGCCACCCTTGCGCGAGCAGGTACCTGACCTGCCGCCTTCAGTTGAGCAAGTCGTCATGTGTGCACTGGCCAAAGAGCCACCGCTTCGTTTTGCCTCGGTGCAAGACTTTGCCATCGCCTTGCAACACGCTCATCAGGAAGCGATGTCTCCTCGCTCTCCTCCTGCACTTGCCTCGGACCATCCAGACGAAGCTGAGCAACAGAAGTCTTCCATGCGGAATCTACCCAGGGGAACAGTGACCTTGCTCTTCACTGACATCGAAGGTTCCACGGATCTACTTCAGCAGTTGGGCGACCGCTATGCCAGCGTGCTCATAGAGTGCCGACACTTGCTCCGTGCCGCATTCCAGCACTGGAGCGGCCACGAGGTTGATACGCAGGGCGATGCCTTCTTCGTTGCCTTTGCTCGTGCCACGGATGCGATCTCGGCAGCGGTGGACGCACAGCGTGCTCTGGCCCGCCATACCTGGCCCGAAGGCACAATGGTCCGTGTGCGCATGGGCTTGCACACCGGCGAACCCTCCTTGATTTCCGAAGGCTATGTGGGCCTGGACGTCCATCGGGCCACACGCACCATGGCTGCCGGGCACGGCGGGCAGGTGCTCCTCTCCCAGGCGACCTGCATGCTGGTCGAGCACGACTTGCCGGATGCGGTGAGCCTGCGTGATCTAGGGGAGCATCGCCTCAAGGACCTACAAGGCCCCCAACGTCTTTTTCAGCTGGTGATCGCAGACCTGCCTGCCGACTTCCCACCCCTTAAAACGCTCGATGCTCATCCTAACAACCTGCCCATCCAGCCGACCCCGTTCATCGGACGGGAACAGGAACTGACGGTCGTCAGAGACCTGCTAGGCCGCGAGGAGGTGCGGCTCCTCACCCTGACGGGTCCTGGCGGCACGGGTAAAACCCGCCTGGGTTTGCAGGTGGCGGCGGAACTCAGCGACCTGTTCGCCGGTGGGGTGTTTTTCGTGGACCTGGCTCCCCTCAGCGATCCCGATCTGGTCCTGTCCACCATCGCCCAGACGCTCGGCATCCGCGAAGTCGCTGGTCAATCTTCACTTGAGCGTCTGAAGGAGGAACTCCAAAAGAAGCAGATGTTGCTGCTCCTGGACAACTTTGAGCAGGTCGTCAATGCAGCATCGCAGGTAGCGGATCTGCTCTCCGTCTGCCCCAAGCTCAAGATACTGGTGACGAGCCGGGAAGTACTGCATGTGCGAGCCGAGCACGAGTTCGCGGTGCCCCCATTGGAGCTGCCTGATCCCAGACACCTGCCCGATCTCGCAACACTCTCGCACTACGCGGCGGTGGCGCTCTTCCTCCAGCGAGCTCAGGCAGTCAAACCCGGCTTCCAGATAACCAACGCCAATGCTCGTGCCATTGCTGAAATCTGCGCTCGCCTGGATGGGCTCCCGCTGGCCATCGAACTGGCGGCATCCCGCGTTAAGTTGCTTCCACCACAGGCATTGCTCGCTCGCCTCTCACAGATGTTGCAGGTGTTAACGAGTGCGGCGCCGGATGTGCCAGCACGGCAGCAGACGCTACGCAACACCATCGCATGGAGCTATGACCTGTTGACTACCGAAGAGCAACGCCTCTTTCGACGGCTTTCCGTCTTCGGCGGCGGCTGCACATTGGAGGCGTTAGAGGCCATATGCGCTTCGCTTGGCGAAGGCGATGGAATAGTGCCAGTGCTAGATGGAGTAGCATCGCTCATCGACAAAAGCTTGCTGCAACAAACGGAGCAAGAAGGAGAGATGCCACGCTTCGTCATGCTGGAGACGATCCGTGAGTATGGGCTGGAGTGCCTGACAGCGAGTGGAGAGATGGAGTTGACGCGCCGTGCTCATGTTGCATACTTCCTACGACTTGCGGAGGAAATGGCACCAAAGCTCGTCGGTCCACAGCAGGCCGCGTGGTTGGGGCGACTAGAACGAGAGCATGACAATTTGCGGGCTGCGATGGAGTGGTTGTTAGAGCGAGAAGAGGCAGAGATGGCCTTGCGCTTGGGCGGAGCACTGTGGGGGTTCTGGGGTATACGTAATCACGCTAATGAAGGACGTCAGTGGATGGAGAGAACGCTGTCTAGCAGAGGGCAGGTCAGGGCGTCGGTGCGGGCGAAGGCGCTCATTGGTCTCGGAGTGCTCGTCTTCTTCTTGCAGGGCGACTATGACCGGGCCCAGGAATTGTGCAGGGAGAGCCTGGCACTGTTCCGGGAAGTCGGGGACAAACCAGGTATCGCAATGTCCCTCTCTGAACTGGGGATGATAGAGCTGTGGCGCAGCAACTACGCAGCGGCATGCTCACTGGCGGAAGAGGCATTGACGCTCTGGCGGGAGTTGGGTGCCAAGAATAATTATGTTGGCTTCTCCCTCAACATCCTGGCGATGGTAGCTATCAAGCGAGGCGAGTACGCCAAGACCCGCATCCTGGCAGAAGAAGCCGCAGCGCTCTTACGGGAGATAGGTGACATACCGGTCCTTTCCAACGCGCTCCTCTGCTTGGTGGAGGTGATGTTGTACCAGGGCGATCTGGCGGGAGCGCATGCACTGGCAGAGGAGAATCTCAGGCTCACCAGGGAGGTAGGCGACCGGGAGGGGAGTGCCAATTCACTCGTCCTGTTGGGCCAGATGGCCTTCCATCAAGGTGACGACGCGACGGCACGCTCGTTGATTGTGGAGAGCCTAGCGCTCTCGCGAGAGATCGGGGAGCCAGGGAGGATTGCCAATTCGCTCTCCTCTTTGGCGAGGGTGACCGCTTTTCAGGGTGACTATATGGCAGCACGCGCCCTGTACGAGGAGAGCCTGGCGACAGCTAGGAAGATAGGCGTCAAGGTGATCATAGCCTCCGCTCTGGAAGGACTAGCAGGCATAGTCGCCGTGCTGGGAGAGCCAGCAGGGGCAGCACGACTTTGGGGAACAGCAGAGGCGCTGCGCGAAGCCATCGGTACCCCCCTTCCACCAATTGAACGTGCTGACTATGAACGTGCGATAACTGGTGCACGCACCCAGCTTGGAGAGAAGGCCTTTGCCGTCGCATGGGCGGAGGGGCGGACCTTGACGCTAGAGCAGGCTCTCGCCGCGCAGGGACCGGTGACCCTGCCCCAACAGCTCGCCGCAGGACCAGCACCTGCTCCTCCAGCGAAGTCACCCAGGTATCCTGCGGGACTGACGGCACGCGAGGTGGAGGTGCTGCGCCTGCTCGCAACGGGATTGACTGACGCTCAGATCGCCGAGCAATTGGTGCTGAGTCTGCATACCATTCACGCGCACCTGCGTACCATCTACAGCAAACTGGGTGTCACCTCACGTAGTGCGGCCACGCGCTATGCTTTTGAGCACCACCTCGCGTGAAAGCGTCTGGCTTGTCTGCTCTGGCGAACAGCCCTCGCCTGTTCTCGTCACCCGACCTTTCACCCGCTCGCTCCTCCTGCGCATGCCCCACCCTGTTTTGGCTGGACGAGTTCCACTCACTGGTGTTCCCTAGGCTCTCAGAATTACCCTGTTCTGGCGATGTCTTTCCATGTTCCACACTGTACACTATGGGCAGGAGTTCTCACTACGGAGGTGAGCTAACATGATTCGTAAATATGGAGGTGAACGGAACAATGACTACAGATATCGCAGGCATTCGGCGCTTGATGATGGAGATCACCGGTGACGAGAAGCACGATGAAAGCGCCCACTCCACACTCGACGTGCTCTGGGTGCTCTATGACCGCATCCTGCGCTACGACCCCAAGAACCCCCGAAGTGCAGATCGTGATCGCTTCGTGCTGAGCAAGGGGCACGGCCCAGAGGCGCTCTACGCCATCCTGGCGGATAAAGGCTTCTTCCCGATAGCATGTTTGAAGACCTTTATGGCATGGGAGAGCATCCTGGGAACCCATCCCGACCGCAACCAGGTGCCAGGAGTAGAGGCGTCCACAGGTTCACTTGGGCATGGCCTTTCAATGGCCGTGGGCATGGCTTTGGCGCTTCGTCTGAAGAAGAGCGACCGCCGGGTCTTCGCATCTGATCGGCGATGGCGAGTGCAACGAAGGGAGCATTTGGGAAGCGATCCTCTTGGCAGGCAATCGGCAACTCTCCAATCTCACCTGCATCGCCATTAACAACCATTCAAGCTCGCTGAAGTTTGGCGATCTTGCTGCCAAATTTGCAGCTTTTGGTTGGGCCGCCACGACGATCAATGGTCGCGACCATGAACAGATTTACGAGGCCCTTTCGCGACAGAGAGCATACGTCCTACGGCCGTTGTCGCAGAAATAGGATAGTGTACCTTCAATCAGCCTATCAGAGAGGAGAAAATGCACAATGAATATGCGACAACAAATGGTAAAATCGCTCGAGGAGCTTTTGGCCTACGATGAGCGGCTCGTGGTGGTGCTGGCCGAAATAAGCAACAGTCTCTTCAATAAGAACAACCCAACCTTTGCGAAACGCATCTTGAACCTGGGAATTATGGAACAAACGATGGTGAGCGTAGCTGCTGGTATAGCGATGGAGGGTTTTATACCAGTCGTTCATTCAATCACGCCGTTTCTGGTGGAGCGTCCTTTCGAGCAGCTTAAGGATGATTTTTGCTATCAACAACTCGGTGGAAATTTCATCAGTACCGGGGCTTCCTATGACTATAGCACGGAAGGGCATGACGCACCATGGATCGGGCGATGTGCAGATTTTACGCAGCTTGCCAGGCATGCAGATCGTTGTTCCGGGTACGCCAGGAGAATTTGATGCCCTCTTCCGCGAATTCCTATGCGAATGGCTCAAACGACGTATTATCGCCTGATGGTAAAAGCAATCCTAGTTGAGTTTCCTGTGCGTTTTGGCGAGTTAGTTGTTGTGAAGCTGGGAAAACAAGCAACGGTGATTGCCGTAGGGCCAATGCTGGCTTCAGTTCTGCCTGCCGTTGAGGACATGGACGTGACGGTGCTGTACTGCACCACGGTTGCACCGTTTGATGGCGAGACGCTACGTGCTACAAGCCAGAGCAACAATATTGTCACTGGTGGAACCATACTATGAGGGTGTGCTGGTACCGGATATCTGCGCGGCGATGAGGTATACACCCGATACGTATTGAGACTATTGGTGTACCCCATAAGGTGCTGACGCACTATGGTAAACCTGAACAGCACGATGAGGAGATTGGTTTGACGCCGAAGGGCATTCGTCGCAGGATTGAGCAGTTTCTTGCGTAGGGGAGGCGACCGTGCAGCACGTGCTCTGTACCAGGAGAGCAGGCCTTTACCGCTGCGTGGGCCGAAAGACGAACCTTGACGCTAGAGCAGACCCTTGCCGCGCAGGGGTCAATGACAATGCCCCAACAGCTCGCCACAGGACCATTACCGGGTCCACCAGGGAAGTTACCCAGCTATCCTGCGGGACTCGACGGCACGTGAGGTCGAAGTGCTCCGTCTCGTGGCCCAGGGCCTCACCGACGCCCAGGTGGCCGAACAGTTAGTGATCAGTCCGCGCACCGTCAACTTCCACCTGACCTCGATCTACAGTAAGCTCGGTGTCTCCTCGCGCAGTGCCGCCACCCGCTACGCCATGGAGCAGCACCTGGTCTAACGTTCCGTTGCTCTTTCTTGCTGTTCCCCTCCTCTGACACGCCTCTCCGCAATCGCTTGCACCAAGGCCACTCTTCTAGCCATCACCTCCCAGGGCAGACCGAACACTCGGTTATCTGTCTATGGGAACGCCACCCCAGTAATTCTACCAGGATGCCCGCGAAATCATCGTCTCCTGACCATGAAAAGACCGGTAATGACATCAGGTGATTCTACAGATGTGCCCCATGCCTGAGCCAGGTAAACTATGAGCAAATGATTCGTCAGGGGTCGGGACCACCAGTCACTGGACGGAAGTGATACCCAATCTGCTTGAATACTCTGTCTGTAGTAAAGGAGAATTATCATGATGCCGAACCATTACGATCGCGAGCGGTTAGCTCAAGCCCACTTCGAGGAGTTGCTGCGCGAGGCAGAGCAAGAGCGGCTGTTGGCGCAACTGCTCCACCCCAGGCGCAGCGTGCTGCTGCTCCTCCCGGCCCGACTGATGCTGTCCTGGCGCTCCCTCCGCATGAGGCTGCGAAAAGGATTACAGCGGCGTATCGCTTGAGGAAGGAGCACGGGCATGCGTACTCGTATCGCCGCCTGGCTCTTTGCCCGCGGCTGGCTCGTCTTGTTATTGGCGGCCTCCCTGCTCCTCCCGCCAATGCGCTCCGACTGGGAAGCACGTTGTGGACCTATCAAGGCGCTTCCAGTGTGTTTACCGCCGCCTGGTCGCCCGATGGGAAATAACTGGCGCGGGGCGAGGCGGATGGGACGGTGCAGATCCGCGACGCAGTGACGGGAACGCTCACCTTCAACCTGTACGGCCATCCCAGTGCCGTGTGGGCATTGGCCTGGTCGCCCGATGGGAAGCGCCTCGCCTCGGCCTCCTGGGATGCGACCGTGCAAGTGTGGGACGCAACTACCGGGCGCCGGGTCTTCACCTATCGCGGTCATAGCAGTATCGTCGGTGCCCTCGCCTGGTCGCCAAATGGGGAGCGTATCGCTTCGGTGGACGATGACGTACGGGTGTGGCAGGCGAGCTAGCGGACTTCCAAAGAGGTTTGTGTCATTTGTATCGGTTGTATCACTTGTATCGCTTGTGTCGGTTGTATCGCTGCCTGCGCTCGTGCATAAAAAGGGTGATTTTCGGGAGATGGCTCCCATTCCCGAATTGGTCTCGTGATTATGCACTAGTGAAGAGTAGGGACGTGACCTTGCGTCCGTCCATGCCAGCTCTACTACCTCATCAAGCAGTGTACAGGAGAACAGCCAGCGCGTATAATGGAAGGCGAAGACCAGTAGCATTGGCCTTTCTCGCTCTATAGGCCCGTACGAAGTGTTGGAGGTTCCCAGTAAGGAGGGTATGAATAAACCACCCGAACCAACTCAACATAGTAGGGACCCGATTTATCGCGTCCGCGGGGTGGATGGGAGCCCGATTGATCGTGGAAGCCCGACTGATGAATCCCTACCCGTTGTGATTGTAGGAGCTGGACCAACTGGCCTGGCTGCCGGAAATTTACTAGGCGTGGCAGGTATAGCTACGCTTATTATTGAGCGCAACACCGGATTAAGCAATATCCCAAAAGCGATAGCACTCGACGATGAAGGTCTGCGCATCTGTCAGGCTATGGGTCTCAGTACTGCTATCAGCAACTGTATCGTATCAGATATCTCTGTTGATTGTGTGTCAGAGGGGCGACTCCTGGCAAAGGTGGTACCTACAAGCAAGAGGAATGGCTATCCTCTCATTTCAACATTTCATCAACCTGAATTTGAAGCCGTCTTGCTGGATGGACTTCAACGTTTCCCTTGCGTCAACCTACGCTTTCAGCACTCTGTCGAGACACTTGAGCAAAACGCAGATTGCGTAGTCGTTACTATTCGCACCCCAGCGGGAACACTCCACAAAGTACGATGTTCATACCTGCTCGCCTGTGATGGCGGAGGAAGCACCATACGCCACTCGCTCAACATTCCCTTGCAAGGCAAAACATTTGCACAAAGATGGTTGGTCATCGACTCCATTTCCAAATGTACTGGAACCCTGTCCGGGGGACAGGTAACCCCTTGCGGGAATCCTGTCTGGGGGACAGGTAACCAGGAAGTCGTCAAAATTTTCTGCAATCCACAACGTCCAGCCGTGTCTATCCCTGCTCCTCATCATGGCAGGCGCTGGGAATTCATGCTCCTCCCCGGCGAAACAGAAGAGGAAATGCTGGAACCGGCAACTATTTCCGCATTGCTTCAGCAAACCGATGCGTTCCCTCATACAGATATTATTCGCCAGACCGTGTATACATTCCACGCGGCACGGGCGAAAACCTTCTCACAAGGACGCGTTTTCCTTTTACAGAGACGCCGCCCATATGATGCCCCCCTTCGGAGGACAGGGATTGAATAGTGGTCTTCGTGACGCCCATAACCTTGCCTGGAAACTGGCTATGGTCCTACAGGACCGCGCGGGAGTATGGCGGGCGACCATAAAGGCCCACCCCGCCACTCCCTGCCACACTCGCCCCTACGGACATGATGACCGGATTCGAAAAACCCTACCCTTGAAGGGCAGGTATACGTCCCTACTGGCATCCTATCACCAGGAACGTTCCAGGCACGCCGCTCAAATGGTAGCTTTCGCATCTTTTTTAGGCACTATCTTCATGTCAACTGTACGCCCCCTGGCTTTTTGCCGCAATCTGCTCATACAAATGCTCTATACGTTGCCCATCACACGCCAATATCTGATGGAGATGCGCATGAAGCCCCAGGCTAAATATAAAGCAGGCTTTTTCCTCTTCAAGGGGCAGAAGTGTAGGGGCCAGGCGGTGTGTTTAGCCTGTGGGCCCTTGCGGATACCTACTCCCCAGGTAGGATGCCCTGTCTGGGGGACAGGTATGCCCATGGTGGGAACGTTGTTGCCTCAGCCAGAAGTAATCACACAACAAGGGCAACGTGTCCTGCTCGATGAAGTATTGGGTACTGGTTTTGCCTTGCTACGTCGCCATTCCAATCCAGCAGAAGCTTTTGCAACCTTGAAAACCGACTTTTGGCAGCACCTGGGAGCGCGGTTTGTGTGCATACAAACCGATGACGTGCAGAGTTCCAGAAGGTGGATGGACACAAAGAAGGACACCCGCCAGCACGACTCTTATAACGAACAATCTAAGTCGCCCGGGTCACAATCGCCTCCCATCATTGTCGTCCGTCCAACAGACAAAGATTTTCTCGGCACAAGCCAGGATCACTTCATTGTCGTTCGGCCCGACCACTTTATCTTAGGCATCTTCAAAGAGGAAGAAGCCAATGCGTTTGTAGCAGCCTTTCAACGGTTATTGGATCGTGATAGGTGAAGATGCTTGGCAAACGTGGGCGGAGGCTGTAGACGCGTAGCGATTGCGCCCGATATGCCGGGGGCATATCAGCAATCCGATTTATCGAGCAATCACCCCCACATTTGCCAGCCCAAACGGTAGGTCCCTGATGTTTTGAGTGGGAAGGAGGCCACCAATGAAAGGCGTGTACGAGCGGATCATCTCCGGCTGGTTCTGCAGCACGACACAGCGCTGGATCTGTGCGGCCTCGAGATCATCGAGCGTGCGGAACGACTGATTGCGACCCCTTCGTTGGAGAGCGGCCACAAGCGCTCACAGGCTGCAGTCGGCGAATAGGCGCAAGAAGAGCAAATGGATCCCTACGTGCACCACCAGTTCTTTGCTGCTTTGCCAGTCTGCTTGATCGATGACCAGCAGGATCCGCTTCGATGTGCCTGCGCGGACGGCCTGGCGAACTGCGCCAACGCAATCGTGAACACATCCGCCCGTACGGTCGGCAAGAGCAACACTCCGTCTGTCCGGTAGCCGCTGCCAAACTGTAGAGTAGAGTAGGAGTAACACCCAGGTGGCTTCCGCTTTGCAGTATGCCCAGACCAGGCGCAGGATCGGTTTGATCCCACCGCGATGCTGATCGGTTTTCCACAGTTACCGTGGCCTGAGAATATGCTTGCTGCACCGCATTCACCGTTCCGAGGTTTTTTTTAATCTTCTCAGTGGATGCTTTGGCGTGGCGATGTTTGCACCACACACTATCTGCATAGCACAGAAGCTTGATGGCACAACCACTGCGCTGCGGATGACCTTGCGTCCCATACCTGGCTCTCGATCCAGCGGGCGACTTGGGGCCAGCCACAGCCCACCATCGGCTGGAGGCTCCTCGAGAGCCTGTTGGAGCTGCGCTGCAGCTCTGGCGAGAGGAGGCAGGTGCCCCCACGATTGCCATGGCGGCGGTCGCCCAGCCTGGGGACCGCGCAGAGCGAGGAGGGCGCGAACTCCACGGCAGGCAGTCCCGGTGACTTCAGCGATCTCTAGTCGTCTGCGGGCGAGCAGAGAGAGAGGGCTCGCTCCACTGGATCGGCCTGCGGTAACGCGTCTCGAGTCGAGCCAAAGAGTGGGGTGGCATCCAGTGACCAGTATGCCCTCGGCGTGGTGGTTTATGAATGGCTGTGCGGTGCTCCCCCTTTCCACGGCACCCCTTTTGAGATCGCCATGCAGCATCTCTCGCTGCCTCCACCTCCCCTACGGGAACTGCTGCCCGACCTCTCGCCTGGCATCGAGGAGGTCGTGATGCGTGCGTTAGCCAAAGAACCAGGACAGCGTTTCGCCTCCGTACAAGACTTTGCTGCTGCCCTGCAACGCGCCTGTGACGAACCCGTCGCTGTGTCTGTCTCTCCCACCTCTGCTGTTATGGACTCGGCAGTTTACCCGCGTCCTACTGTACCGACCCTGCATATTCAGCTGCTGGGCGATTTCCTGCTGATCTCGGGTGAGACGCCAGTAACCAGCGTCGATGTGCCGCGCTTGCAATCCCTGCTCGCTTATCTTGTCATACACCGCACGGCACCTCAACCGCGCGCTCACCTCGCCTATCAGTTGTGGCCCGACTCGACTGATGCGCAGGCGCTCACTAACCTGCGCAATGCCGTATACCGGTTGCGGCACACCCTGCCCGATGCAAATTCCTTCCTTCACGTCAAAAGACAGGGTCTCCAATGGCAGTCAGAGCGACCAGATGTCTCCTGGACACTGGATGTGCAGGATTTCGAACATGCACTGGCTGAGGCTGATGAGGCAGAACACGTCCAGGGTCTCAAAGCAGCACGCCAGGCTTTAACACAGGCAGTGGAGGTATACCATGGCGATCTGTTACCCAGTTGTTATGACGAATGGATCATCCCTGAGCGTGACCGCTTGCGCCAGGCGTTTCTGCACGCCCTCGATCGGCTGGTTGGGCTGCTGGAGGGCGAGCGCGAGTATGCCACTGCCATTGGCATCGCCCAGCGCCTCCTACGTCTCGATCCCCTACACGAGGCGACCTATCGCCAATTGATGCGCCTATATACTGCGAGTGGCGACCGGGCTAGTGCCTTGCGAACCTACCACACCTGCACCACTGTCTTAGAGCGCGAACTGGGAGCCGAGCCCAGCCGGGCCACTCGTGAAGCCTATGAGCGCCTCCTGCAGCTGGAGGTACATGTGCCGGAATCGGAGGAGCCACGCGTGGCATCGCTCGCAGTCACTCCGTTGGTTGGGCGGCAACGGGAATGGGGACACCTGCAAGCAACCTGGCGTAACATGGTGGCGGGGCGACCGCACATGATCATCCTGACTGGAGAAGCTGGCATCGGCAAAACACGGCTGGCAGAAGAACTGCTCAGCTGGGTGGGGCGACAGGGTATCATCACAGCCAGTGCACACTGCTACGCTGCTGAGGGCACGCTTCCCTATGCTCCCGTGGCAACATGGTTGCGCGTCGATGCTCTAAGGGCAAGCCTATCTACGCTTCTTCCGGCGTGGCGGAGTGAAGTAGCACGGCTGCTCCCCGATCTGCTGGCGAGCGACCCAGACCTGCCTCGTCCTGGCCCACTCACCGAAGGCTGGCAGCGCCAGCACCTGTTTGAAGCCCTGGCACGCGCCCTGCTGTCAGGCAACGCTCCCCGGGTAGTACATCTCGATGATCTCCAGTGGTGCGACCGCGAGACCCTTGAGTGGTTGCACTACCTCTTGCGCTTCGATCAGCAGGCACGGCTGCTCCTCATCGGTGCCATTCGCTCTGAAGAGATGTCAGCCTCATCCCCCCTCGCTTCATTCCTGAATAGTTTGCGCCGCGATGGGTTGGTGACCGAAATCGAACTTAGACCCCTGAATGTAGCGGACACCACATTCCTGGCGAGCCATGTCGCCGGCCATGATCTCACCTCGCCTGACGCTGCTGCCCTGTACCAGGAAACAGAAGGCAATCCGCTGTTCGTGGTCGAAACTATCCGGGCTGGAACTCTGGACCCAGGCAAGACCACGCAGCATCCTGCTAAACACGCGCCCACTCGTCATAATGCTCTCCTTCCTCAGACCGTACAGGCCGTGATTGCTGCACGACTGGCGCAACTTTCTCCTATGGCTCATGAACTGATCAATCTGGCAGCCGTGATCGGTCGTGCATTCACCTTCGCTGTACTCGCCCAGGCCAGCGGAGCCGACGAAGATATACTGGTAAGTGGACTGGACGAGTTGTGGCAGCGACGCATTGTGCGCGAACAGGGGCAAGATGCCTACGACTTTAGCCATGATAAATTACGTGAGGTGACCTACGCTGCTTTGAGTAGTGCTAGGCGGCGTCGACTACACCAGCGGGTAGCCGAAGCGCTCGAAACGGTGTATGCCGCTTCCCTGGATACCGTCAACGGGCAAATCGCGAACCACTATGAGCACGCCGGTCAACTCCAGCAGGCAATCTCATACTACCGGCGGGCAGGTGAAGCATCCTGGCGGGTCTATGCCAATAGAGAAGCGATCACATCTTTTCAGCGAGCATTGGCGTTGCTTGATGCAGATCCGCAAGGTACATTCCAGCAGTCGTGGCAGCAAGAGGTGACTGCCGATCTCTATGAACGCATGGGCGATATCCTCCACATAACTGGTCGCCTCGAAGAGGCCAGAGATGCATATCAGGATGCTCTGACTCACATATCGGTATACCAGCAGATCCACCTAGCCCGCCTCCATCGCAAGATTGGTGATATCTGGCAATCGCAACACCGCTATGAAGACGTCTTGCAGGCTTGTAGAAGAGCAGTAACCAGCCTGGGCCAGGAACCAATTGAGGGTGCTGCCCTATGGTGGCAAGAATGGATAGAGATCCAGAGTGATCGCTTCATGGTCCATTATTGGCTGGCCCAGATGGACGCAATGGTTGAATTGATCGAACAGATGCGACCGGTTGTGGAGCAGTATGGGACACCGGTACAATGTGCCGAACTCTTCGAGAACTGCTATCGCCTGAATGTCAGGCGTGATCGCTATACGATTTCCGACGAAACGCTGGAATATGGCCATGCCGCATTGATAGCACGGCAAGAAATTGGCAGCCTGGATGAGATTGCCTGGGCCCAATGCGACCATGGCTATCACCACCTGTGGCGTGACAATCTCGAGGAGGCGGGAGAACATATTCATGCTGCGACGGCAATAGCAGAGCAGACAGGCAATGTGATGGTGAAGTTATGGTGTTTGATCGGCCAATCCCTCTTGTACCGGAAACGCGGGCAGGTAGAAGAAACACAGCGCATCAGTTTACTGGCCCTGGAGGTGGCAACCGCAATACCGAGACCTGAACAAAGCGGTACAGCACAAGCTAATCTGGCGTGGGTTGCCTGGCGTGAGGGAAAGGTAGAAGAAGCGCAAGCAAAAGGCTCTGCTGCCCTGGCATTATGGCGCTCGGAGCTACTCGCCTCGATAGTCTATGCGTTCCAGTGGACTGCCCTCTGGCCTTTGATTGGGAGTGCACTAGAGCTAAACCACATTTCGGAAGCAGTAAGCCACGTACGCGCACTACTCGCGCCTTCGCAACAACGCCTTCCCGACGCCCTTTCGGCGGTCCTGGCAGCGGCAATCCAGGCATGGGACACGGACGAATCGGACTCAGCTCGCTTTCACTTGCAACAAGCGGCTGCATTGGCTCAGGAGATGGGCTATCTGTGACGTTCAACGCATCAAAGGTGTGATTTTACCAGATTATCGGTAAAATTTCACCCTCGTACTCTACCATCAAACGCTCCGCAAAACGATTCAGAAACGCTTTGTGTCCTATACTCTCATCAGGATCACGCTGAACACGACTCTATCGGTTCCGTACCACGTAGTACAGCAGGAGGTAGTTCCATATGGATAGGGAAAGGCACGAACGGACGCACCATTCCGAATTGTTTACGGTGCAGCTCTGGCAGGAGGACCTGGGAGACAACCGCACCGAATGGCGCGGGAAAGTGCAGCATGTGCAAAAGGGAGAAGCGTTCTACTTTCGTGAGTGGTCAATGCTTGTTGCAGCGCTCCTCAAGATGCTGTCGGAGCCAGAATCTCATGCTAATTCAGATTGAATCACAGGACGCGATATTCGCGAGACGGATTTTACCGACTACCGCTTGACGATTGTGCTGCGGCATCTCTCGGATGAGGCCTGCTCGCAGGCGATTGAGCAGGAGTTAGGACAGCATCTGATCCGCGTGTACGACTTGGAGGAAGAAGTGATCCGCGTGGATGCGACGACGGTGTCAGGGTATCGCGAAGGGGGAGAGGACAGCCTGTGGCAATTCGGGTACAGCAAGGATGATCCGACGCTGCGACAGATCAAGGCCATGATGGCCACGCTTGACCCCCTGGGCCTGCCCTTGGCGCTGGAGGTGGTGTCGGGGGAACAGGCGGATGACCCCTGCTATGTCCCCACTATTGACCGCGTGCTGGCATGCCTGGGGCGGCAGGGCTTGTTGATCGTGGGAGACTGCAAGATGAGTGCGCTGGCCACCCGTGCCCATTTGCAAGAGCAAGGTCAGTATTACCTGACTCCACTAGCACAGGTAGGCGAGACGGCGCAGCAGATGCCGCAGTGGATTGAGGCGGGAGTAGCGCAAAGGATCGTCTTACTCAGGTGTTGGCCGAGGATGGGAAGCAGGTGCTGGCACAGGGATACGAAGTGAGCCACATAGGTGTGTATGGAGAGCACAATTGGCACAACGCGTGTTGGTGGTGCGCTCCCACGCCTACGCTCAGACCCAACGCCAGCATCTGGAAGACCGCCTCACCAAAGCTCAGGAGGCTCTCCTGGCGTTGACGCCACCCGTGTACGGGGCAAACGCCAGATTACAGAAGAGACGGCGCTCCAGAGCGCGGCTGAGCGGTGCTCGCGAAGTATCGTGTCACGGGTCTACTCACCTACGCCTACCAGCGGGAGAGTGAGCAAGAGGTCAAGTTTGTCGGGCGCGGGCGCGGTGGGGCAAACCGCCAACAGCAGGTGATCCAGCGCGTGCGCTATCAGATCATGACGGTGACGCACAACGAGGAAGCCATTGCCCACCTCGTCTCGACGCTGGGCTGGCGAGCGTATTTAGGTGATTAGCTGCAAAGATGTCCTTTTAACAATAGTCAATGATTGATGCAGGAAGGCTTCCACGTCGATCTCACATCAACTCAGTTTTATTGTGCCAGATTACATCACGGGCGATCTTCCATTTGCCCTTTCCGCTGTCGCGTTTCTGGTGGTTGGCTTTGTAGTGCTTACAGAATGGCATGAACCAACTGCACAGGTCGCGTGAGAATAGTGAGGCGAACCTTCACCCCGTCGGGACGTGCCGCAAGCTATGAAGCATTCCTACCTCAAGTATAGCTTCCGGCATCGTCCTACGCATCTTGCCTACGATCTATTTCTCCTAAGTATTTTGACCTAGCAATGCTCCCCTTACGAACGCAACGCCCGCCCGCCAGCGCTTGCAATCCAGGCGGTGCTGGCGACCATGAGAGCGGCCCCAACCGTCTGGACGATATCAGCGAGAACGAAGCCAATCACTGCGAACAACACACCGGAGAGCGCAAAACCGACGCCTCCCATCTTCGGCAGGGAGCCGGAGCGGACGACCGCCACACCGAACAGGACGATCCCAATCGTGAAGAGCAAGAGCCCGGGCAGGGCCGTGGCGAACAGTGCAGGCCCGTAGACGTCATTGTTGATCACAACTGCCTCGGCCATGTGCCCAGAGAGGTAGGCGCGGCCGATCGCTGGCTGCGCGAAGGCCGCGACGCCGAAGACCGATGTGACGAGCGTGTTGCCGATGATCCCCGCCACGAGCGCCCAGAGCGCAAGAGGCGCTGTCCGTCCCTTGCCGAGGACCATGAACAGTGCGGTGAGACCGAGAGTGCCGACTCCAGCGCCCAAGATACTGGCCACCAGGTGGCTGATCAGGAACTCGGTGGTAGTGATATAGCTCGCGTACCCAGGGAAGTCCGTCTGGTAGGAGGGCTGGTGGGTCAAAGTACCGGCGAACAGAAGCGCCGCCCAGACGGGCAGTGCCCATAGCCCCCAGCGGGCGTAGTGGTCTAGTCCGTTCCTGGTCGGACTTGGCTCGGATTGCGACGTCTTTGTGGGGGTAGACATGATTGATTTCCTTATCTTACTGAAACTGAACTCACACTCTAGGGGAATGTCTTGAACAGGTCCCGCAAATCAGTAGCATTAGCCGCATCACCCAAAAGCGGACTCACACCAAAAATCTCCTCTATTGTGCGCAGTGTCGAGCTATGGGTATAGTGAATCGTGTTCGAGTAACCTCCCCCTTTCGCATCACGCGAAAGCACAATCATCCCGATTGGGCCATCCCCTCCCTCGCCCTCATCCCAGGTAATGAAGACGACACCCCCGTTCTGGTATGCCTGTGAGTTGAGAATGGTCGGCAGGTTCTGTGAAAGCCAGGTGTCGCCTTGCTTCACAGCATCGTTGAAAGGAGGACAAGTGTCGTGCATATCATCGCACAAACTGGGTGTGATGAAATTGTAGCGTGCCTGTGTATTCTTCTGTAAGTCTCCGGCCAGCTCGCTATATGGTCGTACGTGCGCAATGCAGGTGGCCGAACTCGGATTGTTCCCGCCAGTGATGTCGTCAAAGAAGACCATCGGATTGTGTTTAGGGGCATACACACCGTTCTCAGTGAGGGGGCAATCCTTGCCGCTAATGCCTTCCTGGTAAGACTTCCACGCAATGCCGGCATTGCTTAGCAGTGTTACCAGGTGCTGCTTCGTACTCAGGTGATTGGCGATAGGGTCGTCGTCATTCAAGATGTTAAAATTGGTCCCGGCCTCCAGCCAAAGATAGTTTGGCTCACTTGGATGATTACCCGGTGGGTTGTAGTACTGCTCAGCGTAGGAGGCCATCGGCAGGATCGTATTGTTGATGTAAGGTGCCGAGGAGCTACCCTTGATATCCGACCAGTTGTGATTCTCCATCAGAATCAGAAAGACCGTCTTTATAGTATAGCTTGTCGTTGTAACAGTGGCCTGGACAGTAGCCGTCACAGTGTTGTTCGTCTGCGGGTTAGCAGTCGCGGTATTGCTAACCGTGGTCGGGTTGGTAACCGTATAACTCCCACACCCTCCTCCAACAACCACGATTACCGCCCCTCCCAGGATGAGGATCCATCGAAGAAGTCGGCGTAACATCTTTTCCTCCTCTGTTTTGTATCAGAAGTAAACAAACAGTACTAAGGAACGAACAGTGATGCATGCACCGAGAGTATAGCACATCTATTAGAGAGAACCAAAACAATTGACCAAAAGTTCGCTTCGTGCTATTATACAGCAACACAATAGCTTAGACCTGGCACCTGCAAGCGGTGCCAGGTACCCAAGGTAACACTCCTATGGATAATGTCGTACCTGGCCCACTGCGACGTCTGCGCGAAGCAGACATTATCGACATGGCAGGACTCAAATCGGCGGCGTTAGGACAAGAGTATTATCGTATTGGTGCAGTGCATACAACGATGCATCGGGGATCACAAATTACCGGTATCGTTGATGTGCCCGCCAGCGCAGGCAACAATGCCTCGGGTGGTCGCTTACCTGGCGTCGTTGGCACATTTGACTCAAATCACGAAAAAGCTGCATCTGCGACAAAACATGTAGAGGAAGTGCAAGAGGTGCGAACCACAGAAGACGTAGATGCTCAACCAGGACGCTATTCCGTCTCAGTTGAGATACTGGATCACAGTACGTGGCATGCCTCCTGTACCTGTCATACCCCTTCAGACTCCTCCTACATCTGTCCACATGCCACCGCCCTCCTCTATCAATGGCTTGCCCATCCAATGACCTTTGTCTCGCCTCGTTCAAATTCTTCACATACCTCAATCCCATCCACATACTCCTATTCAGAAACCGAACGTACCCGTAGGGGCGGTAGGGACGAGAACTTGCGTCCGTCCGTGCCTCCGCCCTCTCCTCCAACCTCGTCTCCCCCCTCTCTCCTCCAACCTGGAACCTTGCCTGGGGAACAAGGATCTGTAGCACCCCGATTTATCGCGGGTGCCCGGTTTATCGCGGGTGAAGGCAACATTACAGAACTCTTGTCCCAGTTGGGGTTGAGCGAGCTACGCACTCTTGTGCGAGAGTATGACATCACCAAGACGGGTTTGAACAAGCAACAGCTTGTTGAGGCTATGGTAGAGGTGCTCAAACAGCCAGAAATGATACGAAGAGTGGTAGGTACACTTGAAAAACCTCAGCGCCAGTTGTTAGCAGCCCTCACATTAGCCGGTGGCACCGTCACCGACGAAGAACTGCGAGGACTCTATGAGCGTTTCTCGCTTGGCTATCCCAATCAGTTGCAGGCTATGCTCTCTGCACTGCGCAGCAAATGCCTGCTCTTTCGTACCAGCTCCGATACCTTTCTACAACAGCACATGGGGATGATGGGTTCGTTGCTCGTAGGGGCTGAGCTTGCCTCCGCCCTCTGGTATGTGCCATCAGAGGTACGTGCTGCCTTGCGTGTCACCGTACCAATTACGCCCTTTGATGTGCAGTCTGCTAAAAATAGCAATACTGAAGCGCCAAACATACAACAAATCAAGCCATATAGCTTGGTAGAAGACCTCCTGTTGGTAGCACGCGCGTTGGATGGTCACTCCCTCGAAACATCTATACGCGCTCCACTGCGTTCCGCTGAGGGGAGCTACGATGATGTTGAAGAAGGAGGTAGAGTAAATAAGACAATGGAGGCAAGGGCGGAGGCACAGACGGACGCAAGTTCTCGTCCCTACCGCCCCTACGCAATTCCTGCTGACGGTCTCATGCTGGTTCCTCCTCCGCGTGAAATGCCATCACCATCCCTTCTAGCATCGTTACAAGACGTTGTTCCACGTCCAGCCGATTTTTTACTTTTTGCCATCCGCCTGCTGCGCCTGGTCGATATCCTGTACAAAGATGACGACGGAACACCTTACCTGCGTATACTACCCAATGCCTCTCGCCTGTTACTTAGCCCGATGCGCACCGAGGTAGCCCGCGACCTCTTCGTACGCTGGCTTACCCAACCGACATATGCCGAATTGTTTGAGCTACAAGAAGAAGGACTGCGCTTATGCTGCCGTAGTGGACCTTTGGGACGACCTGCACTCCGCACTGGCGAACTGGAGATGGAAAACACTGAAGCCAGGCAAATGCTCGTCGCTTTACTGGCAAAGGTTCCGCTCAACCAATGGATCAGCTTTTCTGCATTTGCGCGTTTCGTCTATCGCTTGAACCCAGCATTTTTGCAGAAGCGGCACCTCCTCTTTTCCTCCCCACCCTGGTGGTTGGAACAAGAAGAAGGTCGAATACTGCATCCGACCCAATTGAACGATTGGCTGCGAGCCGAGGGACGCTACGTAGCCCGACTCTTATGTGGCTCACTCCACTGGTGGGGGATCAGCGATCTCGCCCTGTCCCATAGCGGACAATTGTTAGCATTTCGTCTCACGCCTCTGGCGGGCCTCCTCGTGCATGGCAGGAATCAATCGGCGCGCAACCATAAGGAGGTCACGGCCTGGCGAGACCATGACGATCACCTGGACCAGGAAGCTCCACCAATGTTAACGCTGTCAGAGACCGGTGATATACTCATCTCTTCCAGCTCGATTGTGTGGCCACTGATTGAATTGCTGGAGGATTTTGCGGAGGTAGCAGGGGTCCAGGCTGGTCGACTCCGCTATCGCCTGACAGCAACATCACTGAGCGAGGCAATGAGTCGTGGATTGAATCCCGCCCCCTTGTTACAACTCCTCCACCAGCACGCAGACGCGATAAATCGGGTCCCTACGCCCCTACTGGCGCAGCTAGAATGTCGGATTAAAAACTATGGGCGCGTACGTCTATACACTGACGTGACATTATTGGAAGTAGCGGATACGCCTGTTATACGTGAACTTTCCGCGACTACACCGTTGGAGGAGCAGATAGTGCGAACGATACACCCAACATTGCTGATTCTCAAGAAACAGGGAGCAGATCGCGTGATGCAGGACCTGAAGCGGCGTGGACAGTCTCCTCTCCTACATGAAGAGGAGGACTATGGAGCAGAATGACCTCAATCTGTTGCACACGGTCCCACTTCATCATCTACAAACATTGATCAAATCACGACATCTGCCACTCACCCCGAAGGGACCCCAAGTCAATACATCTACTGAACCTTCCTCGATAACTATCAGCGAGATCGCCCAACATCTCTTTAATCCTTCTGCTATCGACGAGGCGCTAAGTGGCCTGGGGGAACAGGAAACGTTGATCTTGCACGAATTGGTAGCATGTGGCGGACGGGCCAACAGCCGTGATCTTGCCCTGTTTCTTAGCAGCAGCGATCTGTTCAATGTCACCAAAGGGATAGAGCCTCTTCTCACCAATGACTCGGTAGCAGCTGCTCCTGAAGTCACGCAGAAACATCCACAAGGGATACCCCAATATCCGATTCCACATCCCCATGGCGTCTTCGAGTTGGCGCTGCGTCACCTGTTACTACTTGGCCTGCTGTTCTGGGGCAAGCAAACAAACTTCGGCGGGCGTGACTACACCAGTGGCGTCTACGATGGGGTTTTAATCGTGCCCCAGGCGGTGATGAATGAAGTAAAGAGCAAACACCAGCGCGAACATAGGCAGGGCAGACCACCTTACCCGAATTCAGAGAGTCATATAAACGAAGGCATGTATGCCTTGCAGCGCACGCTCTACCTCTATTGGTCACTTGTCGCAGCAACACGTGAAGGATTACCTCTGGTGAACAATGGCTTACTCTCGCGCCAGGCTCTGCGCCAGGTCATGGAGCAATTGGGACCCGATTCGTACCGGGTTAGGGAGGAGAACCCTGTCTGGGGGACAGGTAATGCCTCCGATATAGCAGCGCTTCGCTCCTCCGTTGCCACTCCCGCCCCGGAGATACGTGCGGAGCATGAAGTTCCTCACCTTCTCTTCATCAGGCTGCTGCTGCTGAAGTTGGGATTACTGCGGGAGCAACAAGGCACACTCATAGCTCCCCGATTTATCGAGGGAGCTGCCAAAGCTTTTTTTTCCCTACCGTTATTGGAGCGTGCACGCCGCTGTTATCGTGCCTGGCTTGAGGACACTTTCTGGAACGAATTAATGCACCTACCGGAGGTGATCATGCGCCCCGGTCCTGCCCCACTCGATCCGGCCCATGAGGAAGTCGTGCAAGCTCGCCAAACCGTAGTAGCTCGAGTACTGTCTGAGTGTAGGGGCGCCGTAGGGGCGGGAGTGGTAGGGAGTGGGGTGGGGGAGCTTGCCTCCGCCCTGCCTCCGCCCTGGTGCGACTTTTCCACATTTATTGCCCACACCAAGTTGTACGCACCCTATCTCCTCTTCCCGCGTCGCTATGGATCACGCGCTGACCGCTACTCGATAGGAAGTAATCCATACGGCTGGGATTTTCGTCTGCGGCGCGGCTGGTTGACTCATCGCGAGGGCTGGCATCTGGTAGAAGGCGGTTTCATTCGCGCTGTCATTTCAGGACCACTGTACTGGTTAGGGCTGGTAGACTTAAACAACGAAGACAATCCCACCTCCTTCCGCCCAGCAGAGGGTATCTCACTGGTCACAAGCGATGTACCCATCAGCATTGAAGAACCACCTGCGGGCCGCCTGATCGTCCAACCGAATTTTGAGTTGGTTGCGCTAGCTCCTATCTCCGAAGCTCTCCTCATCAACCTGGACCGTTTCGCCGAGCGTACCAGCCTGGAACGTATTGCCCAGTATCGCCTGACCAAAGCAAGCGTCACCCGCGCCATCCAGATGGGCTTGCATGCTGACACCATTCAGCAAACACTGGAGCAAGCATCTGGTGGTGAGATTCCGCAGAATATACGCTATTCTCTGCTAGAGTGGGAACGGCAAGCGCGGCGTATTGAACTATGGCCTGCAGCGACCCTGCTCGAGGTCGACGATCCTACCGTGCTCGACAAACTCTATGCCGACGCGGAGACGCGTCCATTGTTAGGTCGTCGTTTAGCTCCCACGATGGTAGAAATCCCGCGCCATCAACTGTCGGCGCTACAAGAGGCTCTCTGGCAACGCGACTACTTGCCAGCACTTGTCTCTGCCTCCCTACATGATACACCGCGTAGGGACGTGAGCCTGCCTCCGTCCTTGCCAACCTGCGAACCGCAATGGCGATTATATAACGATGGTCTGCTCCAGCCCCTATATGCCGTATCTAATCTCTACCTTCTAGCGGAACTTGAGCGTTTCAGCGAACTTGACGAAGCGACCGGCTGGAGGCGCATAACACCGGCAGCACTTCAACGCGCTCGTGATGCAGGCTTCTCGTTGGAAAACGTCATGCGCTTCTTGAAGGATTACCTGTGAAGGCGGGGTACCCAACTCGTTCTTTATTCGCCTCAAATTATGGGGAGGCGGCTATGATGGCCAGCCCACAATTCAGGTGGAACATGCTCCGTTACTTGCCCTACCGGCCCAGGTTCTACAAGACTTGCAAGCCGATGATGAGTTACGAGAGCTGCTTGGTACAGAGGTTGCTCCACAGCTTCGCCTGGTGCATGTGGAACCAGACAAATTAGAGCGCGTCATAGAGTTGCTACGAGAACGCGGCTTCGAAGTGATGTAAAAATGCAACGCATCTTCGCAGCTCGCCCAGTTTCAGGATTTGCGCCTCTCGACAACGCATTTCCACTATGCTACACTTCAAGCAGAATAGGACTTGTAGGAAGGTCTCGTACTATGCGTAAACCTTGGGATAGAACTATGAAGCGCCTGCTCAGTGCAGCTCCACAGGACTTCGTGGTTTGGTTACTGGCTGGAGCCATTTTCAACAGTATCGTCTCCACTGAACTGGACCCTGAGAGGGATCCAATTTACGCTGATCTTTTGTTCGATGTGACGCTGCTGGGCAAACGCATGTTATTGCATATTGAGTTCCAGCGCCGTCGCGATGCGAGGATGGCACTGCGCTTATGGGAGTACAACCTGAAAGCCACCTTGCAGTACAATTGTCCAGTGTGGTCGGTGGTGATCTACCTGAAGGATGATGGCAACATTCCCAGCTCGCCCTTGCTCACCGAGCTTCCCAATGGTCAGGGCGTCCACCGCTTTGACTTCGGCACCATCAAGCTCTGGGAGAAGTCAACTGCAGAGTTGGAACACCTAGGGCTTGTGGGGTTGCTCCCGCTGCTGCCGTTGACTCGTGAAGGAGTACGACGGGAAGTAGTGGAAAGAACGATCATGAGACTCAGCCCACTGGGGGAACAGCCCAGACAAGAGTTACTGACCCTGACCTATGGACTGGCATCGTTAGCTTTTGAGAATGAAGCCGACCAGGAATGGCTCAAAAGGAGATTTGCAATGCTTTACGATATGTTGCGGGATACACCAGCTTTCCAGGATATTATGAAAGAAGGGCGTGAAGAAGGACGTGAAGAAGGACGTGAAGAAGGGCGTGAAGAAGGGCGTGAAGAAGGGCGTGAAGCGCTTCGGCAGACACTGCTTGCTATCGTGCAGGCACGTTTTCCCACTCCCCAGATGGTGCGTCTGACAAAGGGACAAGCAGCCATCATCAATGATCCAGTAGTCCTGAAGGACTTGATCGTCAAAGTCAGCCTGGCCCAAAGCCCTGAGGAGGCACAACGATATCTTCTCGACTGGCCTGATCCCGACAATGAGAAGAACTAGTTTTACCGCTGTCCGGCAAGAGGAGCTACAACCTATGTCTGCTGAGACGCAGTTCACGAACAAACAGGTACAAATGTCCCAGGCAACTGACAATGAAACTATCGTCGTTGATAAACTCAGCAAAATTTACGGCTCGCGCCGAGTCGTTGACCATCTACAATTTACCGTACATAGAGGTGAAGTCTTCGCACTGCTAGGACCAAATGGCGCTGGCAAGACAACCACCGTTGAAACACTCGAGGGCTACCGTACTCCTGACGAGGGCAGTGTGCGCGTCCTTGGACTCGACCCCATCCGTGACGCAAAAGCACTCAAGCCACAGATCGGCGTGATGCTGCAACAAGATGGCCTCTACCCAGGATTGAGAGTGCGTGAGGTGCTACGTCTCTTCGCAGGATACTACGAGCACGCGCAGAACATTGACCATCTCCTGGAGCGTGTCGGGTTAAGTGCAGCAGCCAGAACTCAGTGCCGCAGACTCTCCGGCGGGCAAAAACGACGGCTCGCTCTGGCAGTGGCATTGGTAGGAAATCCGACACTCGTGTTCCTGGACGAGCCAACCTCTGGCATGGACCCACAGGCACGACTGGCAACATGGGAGATTATACGCGACCTGAAACACAATGGAGCAACAGTGCTATTGACAACTCACCTGATGGATGAGGCAGAACGCCTGGCAGACCGCGTAGCCATCATCGATCATGGGCGATTGATTGCCCTCGATACCCCTGGCGAATTGACCGGAGTGCAAAATGCAACTATTGTGCGTTTTGTCGCTCCTGCTGGAATTGACTGCACTCAATTGGCGGCGCTACCCTCGGCACGCAAAGTAGAAGAGATTCGCCCCGGCAGCTACGTGATCGAGACAGATGCAGTTCCGGTGCTGCTAGCAGAACTCACAGCCTGGTTGCGCGACCAGGGTATCACGCTCTCCGAACTGCGCGTGGGACACGGTTCATTGGAAGACCTCTTCCTACGCCTCACCGGCGCCAAAGTCAGAGAAGAGTAACTCTTGAGCAGGGGGTGCAGGGGGACGCAGTCCCCTTGCCGGGGTGTGGGGTGTCCCCACTCCCTTCCTCCTCTTCCTCGCTCGCCGCCACAGGCGGCATGAGACAAGTACCTGAGGAGTTACAGAGAATAAAGGATATGACAACACATACAATAGACCAAAGTACTGCTAGCGCAAAGCCAGCTCCCCTGAGTCGCCAAATACTGGCACAGACTCGGGTTGAGTTACTACTGACACTACGACGCGGCGAGAGTGTACTGATCACATTGATCGTACCAGTACTGCTACTGATCTTTTTTACCTCCCTGAACATTGTGCCCACAACAAACGGGGAGGCCGTTAACTTTCTCCTGCCGGGCATGCTCGCACTGGCGGTAATGGCAACGGGCATGGTCAGCCTGGGGATTGCCACCGCCTACGAGCGTTACTATGGCGTCCTCAAGAGACTGGGTGCATCACCACTACCCCGTAGCGGACTCATTCTTGCCAAGGTGATCTCTGTACTGGTGCTGGAATTGATCCAGGTCATCGTGCTTGTGAGTGTGGCAGTGGTTCTCTATGGCTGGCGACCGGCAGGTTCACCGCTGCTTGCCTTGCTGGTGATGACCCTGGGGACGGTGACGTTTGCCGCATTGGGTCTGGCTATGGCAGGCGCATTGCGTGCCGAGGTCACCCTGGCGGGAGCCAATGGACTCTACTTACTGTTCCTGCTCCTTGGAGGCGGTATTCTACCATTGAGCCACCTGCCGCCCCCATTGGCAGCATTTGCGCAGCTCCTGCCCGCTGCCGCGCTTACCGGGGCACTACAGGCAACAATGACCAACGGGGCCGCGTTTCCGGGCTTCGCATTGCTCGTGCTCACTATCTGGACTATCGTCATTCTGCTTGTAGCAATACGAACCTTCCAGTGGGAGTAACGAGGGCCATGCGTAGGGGCCCGATGTATCGCGCCCAATGCCATCAACTTGGGCTGACGGACTCAGAGAAATGGCATGCTGCGAAGTGCTCACGGCCTTCTTTACGCTCGAAGGCAGGTTCAACCTCTCGGCAAATTTGCTGCGCCATCGGACAACGTGTATGGAAACGGCACCCGGAAGGAATATTGATCGGACTGGGCAAGTCACCAGAAAGAATGATCCGTTGACGTCGTTTCTCGATCTGCGGATCGGGGATAGGTACTGCCGAGAGCAAGGCTTTGGTATATGGATGCTTGGGAGCGGCATACAACTCATCGCGGTCTGACAACTCGACAATTTTTCCCAGGTACATCACTGCGATACGGTCGGCCACGTGACGCACCACACTCAGATCATGCGAGACAAAGAGATATGTCAGGTCGAACTGCTTTTGCAGGCGTTGTAGCAAGTTGAGGACCTGAGCACGAACCGAGACATCCAATGCTGACACCGGCTCGTCGGCAATTACAAACTCAGGGTTGATCGAAAGGGCACGCGCAACGGCGATACGCTGGCGCTGTCCACCGCTGAACTCATGGGGGTAGCGATCAATGTACTCAGAACGCAAGCCCACGACACGTAGTAACTCCAACGTCCTCTCGCGAATCTCATCCTTAGAGGCGACGCCATAGATATGCATTGGCTCAGCAATCAATGACCCGATCGTGAAACGCGGATTGAGCGAGGCAAAGGGGTCTTGAAAGACCATCTGCACCCGTCTGCGTATCTGCCGTAACGCTTCACCTTGTAGTTTAGCCAGGTCCTGGTCCCTAAACAGGATTTGACCGCTCGTCGGCTTATAGAGTCGCACCATGGTGCGTCCAATGGTCGTCTTGCCGGAGCCGCTCTCGCCCACCAGGCCGAGCGTCTGCCCGCGTTCGATGCTAAAGCTGACGCCGTCGACTGCCCGCACATAGCCTACCACACGTTGCACAATGCCTTTAGTGAGAGGGAAATGCATCTTAAGGTCGCGTACATCGACCAGCGTGTTGGTCGCTACAAGAGTATCTGCCATCTACATACGCCTCTCTTCTTCTTTACGATGCCTGCAGAGCAGTACCATCTGCTGGCTGACCCACGACGGCTTGCAGAGCTTGCTGCCTGGCATTGCGTCGCCTCTCCGCATACGCCTGCACTTCTGGATCGGTAACATCAAACCAACAGGCTTTGCGGTGAGCGCTGTTCCCTGCCACCGGGTCAAGCGGGGGCATAGTGCGGCAGATACTGCGTGCAAAGGCACAACGTGGCATGAATGGACAACCAGGAGGTGGTTTCAGCAGATCAGGAGGAGCACCTTCGATGGTTCTTAAGGTGGCATGCCTCTCCTCATCCAGGCGCGGTACCGAGGCTAACAGCCCTAGTGTGTAGGGATGACGGGGGTTAGCGAATAGCTCATCAGTTGACGCTTCTTCAACAACCTTGCCGGCGTACATCACCACGACACGGTCTGTCATACCGGCCACAACGCCAAGGTTGTGGGTGATCAGGATAACCGCCGTGCCAAAGTCACTACACACACCATTGATCAGCTCGAGAATCTGGGCCTGCACGGTCACATCCAGGGCGGTTGTCGGCTCATCAGCAATTAGCAACTTGGGATTACACGCCAGAGCCATCGCGATCATGACACGTTGGCGCATCCCTCCACTGAACTGGTGCGGATAGGAGTTGATACGTTCGGCTGCGGCAGGAATGCCCACCTGCTCCAGTAAGGCAATCGCCCGCCTCTGACCTTCATCCTTGCTTACCTTGAGGTGAATACGCAACCCCTCGGCGATCTGGTTGCCGACTGTCATCGTCGGGTTGAGGCAGGTCATCGGATCTTGAAAAATCATGCCGATTTTGCCGCCGCGTATCGTGCGCATCTCCCTCTCTGTGGCATCAAGCAAATCCTGATCTTCAAAGAGCACACTCCCGCCCGCATACTCTCCTGGCGGTTGGGGTATCAGACGCATAATAGAGAGGGCCGTCACACTTTTGCCGCAACCACTCTCGCCAACCACGCCAACCTTTTCGCCGGGCCTGACCGTAAAACTCACGCCATCAACGGCACGAACGCGCCCGGCCTTTACTTTGAAGTATAGCTTGAGGTCCTGCACCTCTAGCAGATTCTCGCCCAAGACATTGACTCCTTCGTACGGGCCCGATTTATCGCGCCCACATTTCTTAACGTTCCGTCATGTAGGGGTCTAGCGCATCACGAAAACCATCACCCACCAGGTTAATGCAGAGCACTGTGAAGAAGATCAGCAGACCTGGGATGAAGACCAGCAGTGGTTGCACATCGATCAGGTTTTGCCCGGTATCGATCATACTGCCCCAACTGGCCACCGGCGGTTGAATGCCAAAGCCAAAGAAGCTCAAAACCGACTCCGTGATAATGTTCACTCCGGTCAGCAGGGTAGCACTCACAATAATCGGCCCGGCGGCATTGGGCAGTATATGGCGGAACATGATACGCCAGTTGCGTGCTCCGATTGTCCGCGCCGCCAGTACGTACTCCCGTTCCTTAAGCGAGAGAAACTCGCCGCGCACCAGGCGCGCGGTATAGAACCAGCTCACGGCAGCGATTAAGATAATCACGCTTTTCGGTGTGCCATCGGTAAACGATGCTGAAAGGACAAAAAGCAGGAGGTAGAAAGGTATGGCCAGTGCGACGTCTGTAAAGCGCATCAAGAGGTTGTCAACGAGACCACCATAGAAACCGGCAAACGCGCCAATGCCGATACCAAAGATGATGGCCATGAGCATCGAAGTAAGACCAACCAGCAGCGACGTTTGCCCACCGACCATCGCACGCGCCAGTTGATCACGCCCTACATCATCGGTGCCAAATGGATATTTCCACGATGGTCCAGCGAGCGTAGCGGACACGTTCGTCACATTCACGGCATTAGGGTCATTATGCCCCGTGACCGTAGGGCCCAGGAAACAGAAAAGGATTAGCAGGGTCAGGAAAACAGCGCCACCGACCGCAGCTCGGTTACGCATGAAACGATCGAAGATGATGCGCGCCTGGCTGCGCCGCTTCTGCACCAGCTCCGCCGTCAGTTCAAGAAACGGCTCGACTTCTTCCTCAGTCACACTGAGTTGTTCGGATATGTCCACAGTAGTCTCCTTTCCGTAGGGGCCGATTTATCGTGCCCACCGCCGATTTATCGGCCCCTAAGAGTAACGAATGCGCGGATCCATCACCGCATAGAGGATATCGGCTATCAGGTTGAACATAATCACGAAGAATGCTCCCAGCATTAAGATGGCCAACAACACAGGATAGTCACGGACCGTAAGAGAGGAGAAGAACAGTGAGCCCATGCCAGGCCAGGCAAACACGCCTTCGGTAATCGTTGCACCTCCGGCTACTGCACCAAAATCAATTGCGACGACGGTAATCAGAGGGATAACCGCATTGCGCAGAGCATGACGGATGAGCAGTGGCACCGGGGCTACGCCCTTGGCACGAGCAGTGCGCATATAGTCCTGCTTGGTGACTTCAATCGTACTGGCACGCATATAGCGGCTCCAGCCTGCGATAGAGATCGTAGCCAGGGTTAAGACAGGCAAGATGATATGCTCGAAGCGGTCAACAAAGGCATCGGCAGGCCCAAGTGTGTAGCCAAGTGTCTCGGTGCCGGATGTGGGCAGGATATGCAGCCACACGCCAAAGATGTATTGCAAAAAGAGGCCGACCAGAAAGGTGGGCAACGCAATACCAAAGTAGGAGACGACCGTCAGACCATAATCGGTTACTGTTCCCTGCCGTACGCCGGAAACCACCCCCAGTACAAGCGCAACGACCAATGCAAGCGAGAGGGCAATGCTAAACAACTCCAACGTCGCGGGAAAACGTTGGGAAATTAGGTAGGACACGGGCACATTGTCGGCAAACGAGAAACCAAAGTCACCCTGCAAGGCTCGGCTCAACCATTTGAAATACTGGATGTACACGGGGTCATCCAGGCCAAAATGGGCACGTAGGGCAGCCCGACCTGCCGCGCTCAGGCGCGGATTGAACAACACCTGCTCCGGCCCACCCGGTAAGAGGTGGATTAAGGCAAACATAAATATGGTCATGAAAAATAACAAGGGGATGGCTTGTAACAGGCGCCTGATGATGTATCGTCCCATAAATACCTCCGACGAGCGTTAAAACGAAGGAAGGAAACGTTAGAGATAGTGTACCATATTTACCTCTACTTCTGTCAACACTTTACGACTGAAATCCACTCAGAAATCAGGGGTGCAGGGGACGAAGTCCTCTGCCGGAGCGCGAGGTGTCCTCGCATTCCCTTTTCTCTCAAAGCGGGCCTACGGCCCGCCAAAGGAATTATGAGTGGATGTCAGTTTACGGGGGCACCTCCCGTGCTGACCACAAGTAAAGTAGATACAGAGGAAAACCTCTGGTTGGATACGTGGATACCCAACCAGAGACTACTTACATAGCTACGAATACAATACAACGCTTGTCTTCGCTACAGGCCTAACACTGCCCGTTCGTGCACCACCACTGCCAGATGTTGATCGTCTCCGATGCACCCTCGGGAGCCGGGGTGTAGTTATGCAGACCCACCTTGTGCATCGCGATGTCCACCGGGCTGTAGAGCACCACGAAGGGGAAGTCGGTCAGGTAGATCTGGTGAATCTGGTTGAAGGCTTGCTGGCGCATGGCCGGATCAGCCGTCGACTCCTCTGCCGTATACAGCTGGTCCAACTGGTGGTTGCAGTAGAAGGTGATGTTGAACCCGTTGGGCGGGATCTGGCTGCAAGCAAACACCGAGGCGTCATCGCCATCGTAGGACAATGAATTCTCGAACTCGCCGATGTCGTACCTGCCCGACACGGCTCCGGTCGGTGGGGACGCATTGCCGCCGCTCAGGAAGGGACCGAAGAACGTGCTGGCCGGATAGTTCTGGATGTCGAGCTTAATGCCGATGGCGTTCATATCCGACTGCAAGATTAACTCGTCATCAGCGCGCCACAGGTTGTTGGCCGTCGTCGAGTACTCGAACTCCAGTCGCATACCTGCCTTGGTGCGCACGCCATCGGACCCCTTCGTCCAGCCGTTCTGATCCAGCAACGCGTTCGCAGCCGCAGGATCAAATTTGGGGCAGGGTGCATCCGGCTGATAGCCAGGGACATAGGCCTTGCCATGGTCGGTACACAGCGGCACTGCCTCACCCCGACGGGCTGTGTCGATCAAGGCCTGGTGGTCAACCGCCATCGCCATCGCCTGGCGTACCTCCGGATGAGAGCCCAGAATCTTGTTGTGGAAGTTGAAGTAGAACGCCTCATAGTTTGAGGCATTGGGGTTGGAGGTCAACTGGTAGTTGGTCAAACGCTGGTAAGCAATGGCCTTGGTCACATCCAGGAACCAGGCTGAGTCAATCGTCCCCGCCTGCAGGTCCTTGAGAATGGTATCCTGGCTGGTCACAATACGGAAGACCACGCTATCCAGGTAGGGTAGCCCTTGCGAGGCAAGGTAGTAGCTGGGATTGCGCACCACCGTGTAATGATCCCCCGGCTTGCTCTCCTTCATCATGAAGGGGCCACTGGTCACCGACGGGTTCAGGTTGTCCGGCGAAGTTACGATCTTGTCGGGGGCAATCCCCATGAAATGATGCGCCGGCAACGGAGCTTCCAAGCCATCGGTCCAGATGGCGAGGAACGGGGAGAAGCCTTGCTTGAGGTGGAAGGTAATCGTCAGGTTGTCCGATGAGATGTCCGTCGAGGTGATCAGATTAAAGCCAATCGTACTGGCTGCTGGGAACTTAGGATTGGTCCACAGCCGCCAACTGAAGTCGACATCTCTGGCATCCAGAGGCATGCCATCAGACCACTTGAGGCCCGGACGCAGATGGAAGGTCCAGGTCTTGGAATCAGCACTGACACCGCCATTGGCAATAGTGGGAATCGTGGTTACTATGCCAGGGGTAATGTGGCCACTGGGGTCGCCAACGAAGAGTGGAGCGTACAGGGCCTGGTCGACCTCGTCAGAAAACGTCTCCGACGAGGCGTTGGGGATCAGCGAGTCCGGCTCTTCAAACAGGTCATCGGTCCAGGTGCCGCCCTTGACCGGGGTGCCCCCACCGCTTGGCGGGGTAGTTCCTGGACTGGGTGCGCCACAAGCTCCCAGCAGCAGGATCAGCCCGGCAAAGAAGGAAAAGGCCATCATAAGAGATTGGGGTCTACGTCTCTTGAGCATTGTGTCCTCCTCGATAAAATAAACATAGGCGAGAGGAACTGGTTGACCAGCACATACGATGCGGGAACCAATTACGACAGGTGTCAGGATAGCTGCCTCCCTTACTGTCCCGACACAGTACACACCAGTGACATAAGCAGATACAAAGGCTATATGTCACAGTCATAGATAATATACGTCATGTGGAGGCAACTTCTCACGTATTGAACAGCCTATTTCCCCTCCAAAGTAGATAAGATCATGGGATCAGATTTGGTTGAGCAGCGTTGACTTTTGTGGTATGATTGTGCCAGAGTCCCCGTAGCTCAGTGGATAGAGCACCGGTCTCCGGAACCGCGGTCGCAGGTTCGATTCCTGTCGGGGACATTTGACCCCCTGAGTTATTAATACATGCCAGTTGATTAAGGAAAAGACGGAAGAACAATGAAAGCTTTGCACTGGACCTCACAAGACTTAGAAATCCTGCCCGATGATGGCAAGCGATTTGAGATTATCGATGGGGAGTTGTACGTTTCAAAACAACCAAATATAGATCATCAGCTTATTTGTACGAGAGTATGGGAGTTATTGCAACTGTGGAGCCGTCAAACAAAGTCCGGGATAGCTATCGCCGCACCAGGCGTGATTTTTGCTGATGATGATGATGTGGCACCAGACGTCGTCTGGATCAGTCGAGAACGATACACTCTCGTACGCCAGCCAGACGGGAAGCTCCATTCTGCACCTGAATTGATGGTCGAAAGTGCTCTTACCTGGTAAAACAAACGAGCGTCGAGATCGTGAGTTCAAACTCTGGCTCTACTCCCGACGCGGCGTCCTGGAATATTGGATTATCAGTTGGATAGAACAGCAACTTGAATTGTACCGGCGTGACGAAGCCATGCTCAAACTCCATAGTACACTCTACAAAGCCGATCTGTTACGATCTCCACACCTTCCAGGCTTTAGCTGCCAGGTAAGTCAGTTTTTTGAAGATATCCTGTAAAAGACTCTTCTCACCCCCTACCTAATACGGCTGTCGCAGCAAAATAACGCTCACAGCCATAATGGCGAGCACGGCGACAAGCCAGGAAAGTAGGTGCGCCGCTTCAGCGGCAGATAATGAGTACAACTGATGTTGTTAGAACTGATGGAAGGTTCTATGCACACCTCGCTTACCCCAAACCTCGAAAGAGGAGGGCGACCATAGCATGCGAGGACGGTCACGTAGGAGGAAGTCACCAACCCTCTGGGTGGCCAGTGCAAGACGTGTATGGCTAAGGCTAGACTGCTTAAATCCTAGTCCTACTGGTCTAACTTGGGACCCCAACGGAAGGTGACTACTAACGTTGGGACCAGCGTCTAGGGTCGTATCGCTACTCGACGGCTCTACCCATCGACGCTGGCAGACCCTTATTACAAGGGCATACGGGGCAAACGGGAGGCCTGGAGCACGTCGTAATCTCACTCTGCTGAAAAGGCGGGATGACCTAAACAGGGTGATACCTGCATGGTTACGGAGGCTCAATATTACTCAAAGTACGGCTGTAATGGCTTGTGCAGACCGCGAAAGCGGTACCGACAGGAGGATAAGCAGGAGGTAACTGCTGCGAAACCATACCTGCCTGGGAGGAAGTGAGCTAGCGGAACCTGATATGGGGCAGAAAGGGAAAATGGGATGTGCTGATGCTGTCCCTAAACCAATTACGTCAAGAAACAGGGGAAGGTGAGAGCCGTGTGCGCCGAAAGGTGCAAGCACGGTTCGTGAGAGGGGGGTACGTGCGATCCAGCAATGGACAACCGGCCTCTACTCTACCGCAAGAGCTTTAAAGGCAAATGCAGAGCCTATCGCTGCTGCCCCAACGAGCATTAACCCGATGATTATTGGCTGAGCCATCTTCCGCATCTGTTTTCCTTCTATAAAGCGGGTATCCGTCAGATTTTTTCGTCATATTCATGGCAGGGTAGCCTTGCTACTACTCTACTCTTCGGGAGCGAGTATTCGTGTATAGTAGTGGCGGGGCTTGCCCCCGCCATGCTCACTTGCTCCCAACCATGCTCGCTTACCCCCGCCATGCTCCCGTGGGCTCTCAGATGCCCATGATGACGTAAATATAGTTGCGAGTCTCGGCAGGCAGACAATTCATCCAGTTCGCGCCGCAGTAGTTGACAGCATACTGGACGGCACCTGTCCCAGCATTGTAAGCAGCCAGAGCCATAGCATAGTTCCCACTGTATTGGCTCACATAGCTAGCCATCAGGCGAGCAGCGCCTTGCAGGGCCTGAGTGGGATTCCAGGGATCGACTCCCATTGTAGCAGCAGTGCTGGGCATAAACTGAGCAATACCGATAGCCCCAGCCGGAGAAACGGCGTTAGGGTTAAAAAGACTCTCCTGATTGATTTGCCGCACAAAATAATCTGGCGAGATACCTGCATCGATGGCATCCTGCTGAGCGATGGTAACATACTGACTATTCGGCAGGCTGACGGGGGGCGGGGGCGGAAGGTTACTCTTTGTGTTCTGTACTTGAAGCTGCCAGATCAGTTGCTGCTCTTGAAACCAGTTACTAATTCCCCTGAAGATCGGCACCCCGTACTGTCCGGTAGCCAATGGCGAGAGAGAAACCAGCGAAACGATGGCAACGAACAGCAGAGTAGCAAGAACAATGCCCTGGCGAAGACGTAGGCTCATTTGCCTGGGTAGCGGAGTTGTGATCTTCGATCCTGCACTTTTCTGCTTTTCTGACCCCGGAATGAATACTATGCGCTCAGTAGTCTTGGAGGACATTATCTCTTGCAAAGCAGCGGTAAGTGAAGGCGTGACAGTTATAGCGGGCCGTGTATCTGTGATGGCCTTGAGCGGCTCAGTGGTCCTTGTCGAATCCTGTGATGGCACGGTGGACAGCATGCCTGAAGAATCCATGAGAAGCCCAGTGGTGACTACGTGATGCCCGCCCGTCTGTAGGATAAGCGGTTCGGTTTTAGCAGAGATGTCAAGTGAGTCAACTTCTCTTACTGGTTCTTCCTCCACCAAATCGGCTTCATCAGTTGGCTGAAACGGCAAAAAAGGACGAAACTGCTGCATTACCTACCTCATCACTAAATATACATACATTAACCTATGCTATCAGCGAGTGTACTCAACTGTGCAAAGCCCGTCAATGTGTTGTGCGTGAGGTAGGTTAAGAATAGGACAGAACTCCCAAAAATCTTAACCGAATCTTAACCGGATAGTATCACTTCCTCTCAAGTCAGCACGATATTCTGTTTGCGTGCGAGGAACTCCAACTTCCCCACCAGGTTGACAATCACCTGGTCCCATAGAAACTGTTCTGCCGTGCGTTGACCGGCGGAACGAATGCGCTCCTGCTCCTCAGGATGGCGACGCAAATGGAGCAGGTAGCCAACAATCTCGCCAGGATCATCGGTTTCAACAACGATGGCATTCTCGAACGAAATGGCATAATCCTCACCGGTGCTGCCTGTGATGGCAATACCCTGCGCCGCCATGACTTCGAGGGCAACAAGACCGAACGGTTCATGGCCACTGTTTGCTAAGGTTGCATCCGCAGCTGCATAGATGGTGCGCACAAACTCTTCGGGCAGGAAGAAACGCAGGTTATAGATGTCCGCGCGGCCAGCTTTCGCCATGATATCCAGGCATTGTTCAAGATCAGGTCGACGGGCCACCACATCACGTATCTCCAGGCCCAATCTATGGGCGTGACTGAGCACTTCTGCCCCGTGTGGCTCGATGCCGCCACGCACGAAAAGGGTGACCGGATGACCACTGTACTTCAGACGCGCCACCGCCTCGATGGCCATCATCCAGCGCTTGTCGGGATCGAAGCGGCCTATCTTGAAGAGGAAGAAGCGGCGTGGGTCGCCCTGGCGTGCAATCTCTGCGCAGTCGCTCCACCGCGTTCTTATCGACAGGAGTGAGATAGCGCGCAGGAATGCCATTGGGGATGACTAATGGGTTAACACCCAGGTCCCACATCTTGTGCTTCATGTACTTGCTGACAGTGCAGAGCGTGGAATCAAAGCTGAGACGTCCCCAATTGATGCGATGTAGAGACATAAGGCTATTGAGGTTCCAGAGCATCAGCACCTTCTGGCGCACACCGAACCAATGAAGCAAATCGGAGGTGCGGCATATCGCCTCCGCGGTCTGCCAGTCCTCGCCCATGATGACAACCGTTTTGCCTTCGGCCACCGCCGGACGGACGATCTCCTGGTAAATATGGTAGGGAACGCTTTCATTGTAGTCACGGATTTTCCCTTCTTCGCCGTCGTAAACGCCGTTGAGGTGGTATTTGCTGATCCATTGTGACCAACGCTTGAGTATGCGACGGCCATCGACATCGAGTTCGACGGAGGGCTTGGACGGGTCGCCAATAAAGATCAGGTGCGTGGTATAGCCCTGTGTAGCCAGGGCTTCACTGAGTTCGGTGACGCGGGTAGCCAGGCCACCCGCGGAGGAGTAGATGTCGGGTCCCTCGAAACTCAGCAGAACAAAAAGCGTGTTCTCCGGGGATATGGCTCCATCCTGTTCAATCATAAGTGCTGTTATCCTCTTAATTGTTGTTCATGGCTGACCGGGTAACGGTGGTTAGACGGTAGACTCATCATGAGGGACACCTGTGAGGCACTGATGGTGAGGTCGGCATCCCTACAATTCCTGGTCGTGTTGTTTCCAGACGATTTGCCTGCTCGTGAGACAGGCACAACCTATGTCCTTACCTTTCAGTATAGCATGCCGACCAGCAAACATTGGTTTTCTGAAGATAAGTATACCATAGGTTACAGACCATAGATACCTTGCAGTGTACGAGTTCATCTGTTCTATGATATACTGCCAACGAGAAGTATTTGGCCACAGCGAGAAGGGAGTAATACAGGAGGAAGCCATGTCTGAAACCTATACAGCAGCAACATTACTCAATAGTGTGAAAGCAGGACTGCGTGACATTGGCTACCGAGATGATCTGCTCCGAGAGCACTACGGCTTCGTCGATATCTTGGCTCAAGATCAACCATTGCGCCAGATAGAGCTTGCAGCATTTGCACAAGAACCCCCATCTTATCGCAATGCTTGCATCGGGATTACCATCCCATCCTATGACGGTCCTGAAGCCATCAGAGTCTATAGAGCACTTGGTGCCCCACAGATTCTCGCACTCCATCCAAAAGCTCATATGATCCGTCGCTGGAAAATTCCAGCACAAGGTGATCCTATACCAATTGATACCATCGAACCATCTCAGTTATACACAACTATCCAGGCCCATAGAGATGAATGGAATCCAGAACGAGTATTACGCGCCAAGTCTATTGGTTTTGCCAGTGGTCCTGTGCAACTAGACTTTTTTGATATAGGACTGCTCCCCACCCTCGAAGAACTGGTACATAGCAAGCTAGACAACCTGCTAGAGGAGGTAATGGCTTCCAGCAAGTCAGTGTATAAGGAGCGTCATAACAAAGAGCTCGACTATCATGCACTATTTCGTCTCGTCTTTCGGTTGATTGCTGCGAAAGTGCTTGGTGATCGGCAATATCCAGGAAATTGGCTCAGCAGCAACACACAGGAAGTTATTCGAGCAGTTGAAGCATTCTACTTTCAGGGTACGCCAACTGAGCCTGTACTCAATGACCGAAATGTTCAAGATGAAGCCTGGCGAAAAATTCGTACTGCATTCTCATTCCAGAATCTCTCAGTTGAGGCCCTCGCATATGTGTATGAGAACACATTAGTCAGCCCTGAGACACGCAAAGAGTATGGGACGCACGCAACTGCATCGCAGATTGCAGAATATATTGTGAACAGCCTTCCATTTGAAGAACTCGCCATTGATGAGCGTCATGTTTTCGAGCCTTTCTGCGGACATGCCCCCTTTTTAACCGCTGCTCTTGGTCAACTTCGGGCACTGCTATCACCAGATTTGAACACAAGACAGAGACATAATTACTTCATACAAATGCTGTCAGGTATGGATCTCGATTCGTTTGCTTGTGAGGTTGCTCTTAATTCTTTAATCCAGGCTGACTATCCCAATCCTAATGGATGGCGCATAACAAACTCCGATGTTTTCACCTCCCCAGAGCTAACTGACCATGTGAAACATGCGCAAGTAGTCCTATGCAATCCCCCTTTCGAGGATTTTCGACGCGGAGAGCGACATATCTTCTCAACAAACAAAGCTATTGAGGCTTTGCTGCTCGTTCTGAGGAAATCACCAAAGATGCTTGGCTTTGTATTACCACGCTCATTTGTGGATGGGCGCAGGTATCGTGGGGCACGACAACAAATTGAAAATCTCTATAATAATATTTCTCTCGTTGCGTTACCAGATAATGCTTTCAATTACTCAGAAGCGGAGACAGTGCTACTTATAGCACATGGACAGAGGATAGTTCAACCCGTACGACGTTCTGCACTGGTCGAGAAGAACGATTATCAACGCTTCATCCACACGGGTGAGCCAACATGGCAAAGAGAAATGCTTATTGACCAGGCAGCAACCAGGGGGAATTTATGGCATAGCCGATTAGAACATCTATGGGATGTACTAGCACATCTACCACGATTGGGAGAATTCGCGGATATTCACACTGGGATACAGTACATTCACTTTGAGAAAAATGCATCACATCTTGTTTCAGACGAGCCGCGCACGGGATTTGCTCCTGGTCTGCTACTCGTAGCAGACGGATTTGAACCGTATGTCCCAGGTCCCTTCAAATATCTCAATATGGATCCCAAATATATGCGCCGACAAGCATACAAACTCCCCTGGAACAAGCCAAAAGTTACTCATGAATGCGGCACGTAAAAGTAGGGGCTCCTGGACTATCACGGCGGCAATTGATGAGCAAGGGCTAGCATGCTACGAAAACTTCGATGGCATCTGGCCTGCCGGTGATATGCCTCTGGAAGTCATTGCTGCGCTGCTCAATGGTCCGGTTGCCAACGCTTTTCTCAGCTCACATCGTACTACACGTCGCAACAAAATAGAGACGATAAAACGTATACCCATTCCTAAACTCCAACCTTCCCTCACCCACCTCATTGTCTCTCTCGTGCGCAGCTACCGCTCTTATCGAAAGCAGTGGCTAGAACAGCCAGAGCAAGCTAAGTATTTCGAGGGATGTTGCCGAGGGATTATGAGACGGATTGATGGTGAATTGCTCGAAGCATACAACCTTCCTCTACAGTTTGAGCGAGACCTACTCAACTACTTCGACGGAGTCAGGCGACCTGGGCCAGCAAGGCTAACTGTGGTAAGTCCGTCGCCTACAAAGGAAACTTATATGTCCATAATTAGAGTTGAAAGTGTTACCGGCGAAAACGGGAACAAAGTAGTAGAAGCAAAAATATTCAATTGGGACTCCGATGAAATGGTTCGCTTCCCACTTTCTTTGGTTCCTACAAACATACAAGAAAAAGTGGAGCGAGATGTCCTCTTACTTGCTAACGTAAACGTTGGAGCTAAAAAAGCACAAGACCTTTTCTTTGAAGATATTGAGTTAGCACCAGAGCTGGATCCAAACGATGGTCTTGCCTGAGCTTATCGTTTTAGATGTTGGTCACGGCAACTGTGCCATTCTTCGGGACACAGAGGCAGTGACTATGATTGATTGTCCACGTAGCCCCGTATCGTTTGAGACGTTGGACCAACTGGGTATTAGCACAATTGATTACCTGCTTATCTCTCATGCTGACATAGATCATATCGGTGGCCTGACGAACCTTTTGAAAAAAGTCCGTATTCATCATATTTATCTCAACCCAGATGCAGGGAAAAAAGGTAAAACGTGGAGAGAGAATTCGTACTGCTTTACATGCAGCTACACAGCGAGGAACCAAAGTTCACGCTGAAATCACACCTACATCACCTGGGAGTATCCCTTCTGGTCAGGTACAGATAGATATCTTAGCACCCTCTTTGAAAGAAGCACTGGGAGGTTCAAGTGGAGAGGATTCAATAGGACGCCCGCTGACTTCTAATTCCATGTCCGCAGTGATAGCACTTACACATCGCTCATGCAGAGTGGCCCTGTTACCAGGAGATATAGATGAGATTGGTTTGGATAATTTTCTAACAGAGCATAAGGATATCCAAGCACAGATTTTGATTTTCCCGCATCATGGTGGAACCCCAGGTAGTGCTAATGGTCAAGAATTTGCGCAAAGATTGTGCGAGATAGTAAAACCTCATCTAGTGATTTTCTCACATGGTAGAAATCATTTTGATAACCCACGAGAGGACATCGTACAAGGCGTTGTATTAGCTGCTCCAGAAGTACATATTATGTGTACTCAGCTGTCCCGCCATTGTGCAACGAGCCTTCCTGCTTCTAACATTAGTCACCTCACAAATCTACCTACTACAGGGTATACAAGCAACATGTGCTGCGGAGGAACCATTTCTATACAACTCAATGGAAAAGAATCGACATATACACCTTTGCGCACAGCCCACAGAGCATTTGTTGAGGACAAAGCCAGAGTACCTACACCTCTGTGCTTGCGACATCTAGTATAAGGAGAAAAATCTTGGTAGCTAAAACTGAAGAATCCATACAAGGTCTAAGGCGAGCCAATCAGGTCACCGCACGACTATTACAAGAACTTGCCCGCATAGCCCGTCCTGGCGTCACCACACACGAACTGGATGAATACGCCATGAGCTACATCACCCAGCTGGGTGCAGTGCCTGTCTTTCATACCGAAGAGGGCTTTCCTGGCTGCATCAATACCTCCATTAACGATGCTGCCGTCCACGGTGTGCCAGGCAAGCAGAAACTGAGGATTGGGGATATCCTGAGCATAGATGCAGGCATGATTCTGGACGGATACTGTGGTGACTCCACCATCACCGTGCCGATCGGCAAAGTAAGCCAGCAGCACCAGTATCTTATCAAGACAACGCATGAAGCGATGATGGCAGGTATCCGCGCTGCAATGCCGGGAAATCGCATCGGCGATATAGGGTACGCCATACAGACGTTCGCTGAGGCACGTGGCTTTCATGTCCTGCGCGAGTATATCGGCCACGGCCTGGGTAGGCGCATGCACGAGCAACCTGACGTGCCGAGCGTGGGACGCCCCGGAACCGGCCCGATTATACCGGAGGGATTGGTCATCACGATTGAGCCAATCCTGGTAGAGAAGTCGCCACGGGTAAAAGTCGATGCCGATGGTTGGACGGTACGCACATTAGATGGCGGTTGGGCCGCACAGTTTGAGCATACCGTGATTGTGACACATGACGGCGCGCTGATCCTTAGTGAGGCATAACGAACATACCAAACATTGACATTACTGCAAATCACACCATACAATCAGAATATACTAGAACCGTTTGCGTATCGACGGTAACTCCTCAGCAGGGGGTGCCGGGGGACGCAGTCCCCTGGCCGGAGCGCGAGGTGTCCTCGCTTCCTTCCCACTTTTCTCGCCTGCCGCCGCAGGCAGCACAAGAAAGGTACCTGAGGAGTTACTATCGACGATAGTGAAAAGAACATAAAGGATACATTCCTCATGCAGCAACTCCCACTGGCACAACCCCTAAAGCCTGATGAACCGCTTCCCGAAGCCCGCGAAGTGGCTCCCAATATCTGGAAAATCACCATGCCCATTCCTTTTCCGTTGCGTACCGTCAACATGCATGCGCTTGTCGGCAATGATGGATGGGTATTGGTTGACGCAGGCATGGGTATGCCCGATGGCCGAGCAGCTTTCAAGGCAGGACTGCAACGCGCCGGAGTGAGCATTGATAAACTCCGTGCCATTGTCTTGACACACCACCATCCCGACCATGTCGGCCTGTCCGCTGAATTATACGAACAAAGTGGCGCAGCAGTCTACATGCATCCTATCGATGAAGCCGATCTCCAACTCGCCTGGTCAGGGAAGATGCCCCAGAGGTTCGGTCGCGTTTCGCACTTTTTCAGACAACATGGCATGCCTCCTACCGAACTCTGGCTATCACAGATAGACCCACAGGTCATGCGCGACATCATTCGCGTCCCGCCGCACGAGGCGTTTACGCTGGTTGAAGATGGACAGTATATCGACCTGGTAGGTGAGCGTTACCGCGTGATTTGGACGCCAGGACACTCTGATGGTCATATCTGCCTCTTCCGTGAGCGCGATGGCGTTTTCCTGGCCGCTGATCATGTCTTGCCACGCATCACGCCGAATATTGGCCTCTATTCGGAATATCAACGCCCAAATCCTCTGGACGATTACAAAGACTCGCTGAAGAAAGTTTCGACATTGCCAGCCAGTATCGTCCTGCCTGGGCATGGTGAGCCTTTTATCGATCTGGCCGGACGCACCAAAGAAATTTTGGAGCATCACAAGCAACGTGAAATGCAGATTCTCACATTGCTTGAAGATCGACCACAGCACGCCTACCAGGTTGCACAGCAGCTTTTTGGTCGGCGCATGCAAAACAACGAAGCACAGCGCATGGCAATGGCCGAGACACTTTCGCACCTGGAATACCTGCGCATCGCAGGACAGCTGGAACAACATCACGCGACAGATGGGCTTATTTTGTATGCACTGCTCTAGTTATGCTGGCTTCTCAACACATTTGAGAAGGTTTTTTTCATTTGCTTCAGAGACCTCGATTGGCTTCCCAAGAGACTTTATAGTATGCGACAAGGACAGAGGCGGGGTTACACCCTTGTATTTCTCAAAAACGCATGCTATACTCCTTAACGGTAAGGTAGCGAGGCGGTAATAGCGCTTCCGAGGCCCAACAATATGATGTTGGGATGAGAAGCGAGACGTGTTGACTGTTGTAAGGAGGATTTCGAACCCATGGCTACAACTAAAAAAGCTAAGGCAACTACCACGGCTAATGCAGCCGCACCAAGATCAGCGTCTGCATCAGCCAAGACCGAGTCGACAACGGTAGGTCAACAAGAGCTCTCAAAGCGCATTTCTCAGCAAGCAAAGATATCGCAAAAGCAAGCTGCAGAGGTGCTAGAAGCCACGCTGGATACTATCCGTGAGGCGCTCCAGAGTGGCGATGAAGTCCGTCTGGTAGGCTTTGGTTCTTTCAAAGTACGCCAGAGCGCCGCTCGCAAGGGAGTGAACCCACGCGACCGCAAACCCATCCAGGTACCCGCCAAGGAGCGGGTGCGTTTCTTCCCCGGCAAAGAACTAGCGGAAGCTGTCCTCAAAACGAAGTAAACTGTAGTGTGACCTGTGAAGCTGCGCTTCACACTTTTTCCTCGCTACCAAAGGTTTTAAAGTAGGGGCCCGATTTAGCGCGCCCGGGGTGCGGAAGGGCAGCCCGTCCTACATGACGGTGTGGCCCACTCCACCCCGCGGGCACGCTAAATCGGGCCCCTACGCTCGCTTGCCTGCAAAATGTTATGCTGCGTTGCTCTGGAATCTCGGCCAACAATAGAGTACAATAGGGGAAAATATGATACACACAATGGAGCATGACTTATGGCAATCAGCAACGCGACGCTTGCAGGGTTAAACCGAACACAATTACTGGAGATGCACTACAAAATGGCACTCTTACGCCGCTTCGAGGAGAAGAGTGCTGAAGAATACACACGGGGCAATATTGGCGGCTTCATGCACCTCTACATCGGTCAAGAGGCCATAGGCGTAGGGAGCATCAGCGCCCTTGGCCCCGAGGACAAAATTCTGTCTAGCTATCGAGAACACGGGCATGCACTGGTGAGAGGCATGGACCCAGGTGTAGTGATGGCCGAGCTTTTTGGCAAGATTACCGGCTGCAGCAAAGGCAAAGGTGGCTCTATGCATATGTGGAGCAACGAACTAGGCCTGTTTGGCGGCAATGCCATTGTCGCTGCACAGATGCCCATTGCCGCAGGCGTGGCCCTTGCTGCCCAATATCAAGGTCGGGATGCAGTTACCGTCTGCTTCTTTGGCGATGGGGCTGTTGATGAAGGGGCCTTCCACGAATCCCTCAACCTGGCATCTATTTGGAAGTTACCCGTCGTCTATATCTGCGAAAATAATCAGTATTCCATGGGCATGGCGGTAGAAAAGGCGTGGGCAGTGGATAGTCTGCTTCCGCGTGCCGCAGCCTACAATATACCAGGCGAGCAGGTAGATGGCATGGATATCATCGCTGTGTACGAGGCGGTGACGCCAGCAGTCGAACGAGCACGCCGCGGCCAGGGTCCGACATTGCTGGAGATCAAAACTTATCGTTTCCGTGGCCACTCTATGACAGACCCCGCCTATTATCGTAGCCGCGAGGAAGAGCAGCAATGGCGTACCACACGCGACCCCATCGGCATTTTCGAGATGAAATTGCTGGAACAGGGTATGGCGGCGCAAGATGAATTTGACGCTAACGACGCCAGGGCTTTACAGGTGGCAGAAGATGCCGCTGCATTCGCCGAGAACAGCCCATTCCCTACACCGGACGAACTCTATACCGATGTGATGGTCGATAATTCCACCGCCCTCAGCTACCGTTACGAGAGGAACTAGGAGTTTATGCGCACGATTACCTATCGCGATGCGCTGCGTGAAGCCATCCGCGAGGAGATGCTGCGCGACGAGCGCGTTTTCATTATGGGCGAAGATATCGCTGGCTATGGCGGTACCTATGCCGTCTCCAGGGGACTTTTTGAAGAATTCGGCGCGAAGCGTGTACGCGACACTCCCCTGGCTGAAGAGGTGATTACGGGAGCCGCCATCGGGGCAGCACTGGGTGGCCTGCGTCCTATACTCGAACTCATGACTATTAATTTCAGCTTACTAGCCAGTGATCTCATCGTCAATAGTGCTGCCAAATTTCGTTATATGTTCGGAGGGCAGCCAGAAGTGCCGCTGGTTATACGCACACCAGGCGGAGGTGGCGCGCAACGTGGTGCGCAGCACTCTCAGATGCTTGAGTCCTGGTACGCGCATATCCCAGGCCTGAAGGTGGTCATGCCCGCCACTCCCTACGATGTCAAAGGCATGCTCAAATCAGCGGTACGCGACCCTGATCCTGTGCTCTTTATTGAGCACGAACTGCTGTATAACGTGAAGGGCGAGGTGCCCGACGAGGATGTTGAATATACCGTGCCACTCAACCGAGGTGAGGTGAAACGCGAAGGGTATCACCTCACCATCGTTACCTTCTCGCGCATGCTCCATGTCTCGCTACAGGCGGCTGAAGAACTTGCTAAAACAGGCATTGAAGCGGAGGTCATCGACCTCCGGAGCATTCGCCCCATCGACATCGACCTGATCCTCGATTCTGTCAAGAAGACGAACCGTGTCGTTATTGTTGAAGAGGGTTGGAAATATTACGGCACAGGCCAGGGCCTGGCAGCACTGATCTACGAATATGCCTTTGACTATATGGACGCTCCCATCCAGCACGTCACCAGTGCTGATGTTCCCATGCCATACTCAAAAGTGTTGGAACGCGCCGCACTCCCCAACAAGGACGATGTGATCAAAGCTGTGAAGGCGATTGTACCGGCAGCTCTCGTGCAGACCAATCCGTAGGGGTGGGGGGTGGTGCGGGGAAGGGACGCTGTCTGGGGGACAGTGTGTAGGACCCTTGTGGAACCCTGTCTGGGGGGCAGGTAATGCCCGTCTGACTCGGAGAAAGAAATCGTCAGGAACCCCCGCTTAAAAGACGGGAGCTTGCAGCAGGGCCAACATCCTCTTGCAAGCTCACACCTGACCAGACTCAGGCTTGAAACAGAGCCTACGTTAGGAGCGAAATAGGTACGTTTGGGATGCGCGGCCAGTCCCAGCCTCTACGGTATGCAGTTAAACAGGTCTAAGGGTTAAGCCAGTGCTGCATACGCCAAACCGCTCCTTAACCTTGTCGAGGCCAACATTACCTGGGAAACCAGAGGCTCCAAGGAGCATAGCAATGTCAAAAGTATTCGTACTCGATACGATGGAACGTCAATTAGACCCCATCCACCCAGGCTGGGCACGCAAGCTCTTGTCGAGTGGACAAGCTGCAGTGTTCCGTCAGTATCCCTTTACCATCATCTTGAAGAAAGAAATCGTCGCGCCTTCCATACAACCATTACGTCTCAAGATTGATCCTGGGAGCAAAACCACGGGACTAGCCATCGTCAACGATGCATCGGGAGAGGTGGTCTGGGCAGCAGAACTGATGCATAGAGGACAGACGATCAAAGCCGCACTCGACAACCGGCGAGCGATCCGTCGCTCACGACGCCAGCGTTATACCCGCTACCGGAAACCTCGATTTCAGAACCGATGCCACAAAAAGAAGGGCTGGTTGCCTCCCTCACTGGAAAGCAGGTTAAGCAATGTGATGACGTGGGCTGCTCGTCTCATGCGGGTCAGTCCGGTCTCAGCCGTCAGTCAGGAACTGGTACGGTTTGACCTGCAAGCGGTGGAAAATGCCGAGATCAAGGGCGCCCAGTACCAGCAAGGCACGCGTGCAGGCTACGAAGTCAGGCAATACCTGCTTGAGAAGTGGAACCGTGCTTGTACCTACTGCGGGAAACAGCATGTGCCTCTGCAAGTAGAGCATATCCAGTCACGTGCCAAGGGCGGGTCTCATCGCGTGAGCAATCTCTGCCTTGCCTGTGAGCCGTGCAATCAGGCCAAAGGAACACAGGATATCAGGGATTTCCTGGCAAAGAAACCGGACCTGCTCAAGAAAATCCTGGCTCAGGCAAAGGTCCCACTCAAGGATGCCGCAGCAGTCAATGTGACCCGGTGGGCACTCTACGTGCGATTGCAAGCAATGGGGATGCCTATCGAATGTGGAACGGGAGGCTGTACCAAGTACAACCGTGTGACCCGCAATCTGCCCAAGGCCCACTGGATCGATGCTGCCTGTGTCGGAGCATCGACTCCTCTTGTCGTGCAAATTGCTGATGTGCGACCGCTCCTCATCACAGCCGTAGGCAATGGCAGTCGGCAAATGTGTCGGATGGACCGCTACGGGTTCCCTCGCACAGGTCCCAAGCAAGCTAAGCGGGTCAAGGGCTTCCAAACAGGAGACATGGTGCGTGCCGTGGTCCGGGCAGGCAAGAAAGTTGGGACCTACGTGGGAAGGGTTGCGGTACGCACAACAGGCTCTTTCAACATCACGACCACACAGGGAACGGTACAGGGGATCAGCCATCGCACCTGTATGTCTGTGCATTGGTGCGATGGCTACAAGTATGGGCAAGGACGGGACTGCCTGTGGGCAGCCGTTCTTGCCTCCCCCGCATGAATGCAGGGGGTTTCCAGAACGGAGTCTCTATGAAAAGAATAGAAATGCCCAAGATGGGCGATACGATGGAAGAAGGCAAGATTCTACGCTGGATCAAAAAAGAGGGCGACACGGTGAAAAAGGGGGAATCGCTGGCAGAGGTCGAGACAGACAAGGTGAATATTGAGATAGAGGCCTTCGCCGGTGGCATGCTGCGCAAGATTCTCGTCACAGAGGGAGCGTCAGCCCCCGTCGGCGCGACCATTGCGTTCATCGGCACACCAGATGAACCTCTGCCGGAGGATGCTGGCGGAAAGTCTAGGGCTGCACCTGCAGCGGACCAGGTACAACAAGCTCCTCGAGAAAGGACTTCGACCCAATTTAACGGAGCAGTAAAAGCCGCTACCAACTGGCAGGCCAGCAGTGGAATGTCTGCCTCTATTGAGGCACAGAAAGTAAATCTGGCATCTTCACCGGTTGCCAGTGAGCGTACACTCGCATCACCTACGAGCAGCCAGGACCGGATCTTTATCTCACCCCTGGCACGTCGCATAGCACAGGACAATCAACTCGACTATAGGCAGATTCGCGGCACCGGACCTAACGGGCGAATTATTAAGCTGGATATTGAAGCAGCTCTGACCCAAGGGAAACAAGCGGTGCAACCACCGACTGTTGCACCAGAACCCGAACTGGTGACAGAACCAGCACTCGTCGCCCCTAACAGAGACGAAGTCGTCGAGATCCCGCTCACAGCCATGCGGCGTACCATCGCCAAACGCTTGAGCCAGAGTATGCAGACCGCACCACACTTCTACGTGACAAGTGTGATCGATACAGTTAAACTCGCGGCTTTACGGCAAGAAATCAACGCATACGCTGCCCGTGAACCTACACCGGTCAAGGTCAGCTTCAACGACCTGATCATCAAAGCGGTGGCACGAGCCCTGGTACGCATGCCACAGGTGAATGTCTCCTTTGCAGAAGATCGCATTTTACAGAAGAAGCAGGTGCATATCGGCGTTGCAGTGGCGCTTGACCAGGGATTGATCGTGCCCGTACTGCGCAATGCTGACCAACGCGGCATCCTCGACATCGCACATGAGACACAACGCCTGGCGGAAGCGGCACACAGTGGCAAATTGCGTCCAGAAGAGTTCAGCGGAGGTACCTTTACCGTGAGCAACCTGGGCATGTTTGACGTTGAGAGCTTTACCGCGGTGATCAATCCGCCGGAGTCCGCTATACTTGCGGTCGGATCGATTACGCCGACGCCGGTGGTGGTAGACGGCCAGGTAGTGGTGCGCGACCGCGTGAAGGTGACGCTCTCCTCTGATCATAGAGCAATAGACGGTGCGACCGCGGCACGCTTCCTGCAGGAGGTCAAACGGCTTTTGGAGGAGCCGCTCGGTGTGCTGTTATGATAAATTGGAGAGAAGTGATTATGTCTACACATACCATCAAAGGCGTGACCCTGGAGCTGCTGCAGGGAGATATTGTAAAAGTGCAGGCGGATGCTATCATCAATGCGGCAAACCAGTGGCTCGCGGGGGGCGGTGGCGTCGATGGGGCAATTCATCGAGCAGGCGGGCCAGAGATCATGGCGGAATGCCGGAAGCTTGGCGGCTGCCCTACAGGAAGCGCAGTGGCAACTACGGCGGGGAAGCTCAAGGCAAAGTATGTTTTTCATGCTGTGGGGCCGATATACAGCGGTAGCAATGAGGACGAGCGACTGCTGAAGAGTGCCTACCAGATCTGTCTTGACCTGGCGGAACAACACAAGCTGGAAAGTATAGCTTTTCCTTCGATCAGTACAGGTGTCTATGGATACCCGTTGGAGTTGGCGGCTCCGCTAGCGCTGGGAACGATTATCGAGCACATCAAGAAGCCGACGAGCCTGAGGTGGGTGACGATGGTGCTATTTGGCGATAGTGCGTACCGGGCCTACGAGCAGGCACTGGCAAGGCTTTTGGCGAGGTCTGGTTAGTACTATGTTTCGATTAACTCGTGTTGCAGTTCGCGTAGCCAGTCGAGGAGGGCATGGGTTTGATAGATGCGACTACGTAATACTACGTGATCAAAGAAGGCCATATCACCTGTCTCCGCATCGGTAGGATGTTTGGACTCAAGGCGCTCAAGAAATCTGAGACAGGCGGCTATCTGCTGGTCGACCAGATAGGCACGCTGTTGTGGCATAATATGCTGCATAAAGTAGAGCTTGATGAGGAAGAGGAGGCGAATCTCACGTGGTCGCTCAACAGGTTGGGTCAACCATTGGAGGAATATGTCACGCCCCGAGGCTGTGAGGTGAAAGACTTTGCGCGGAGGACGAGCGCCCTGAGGCTCCAATTGGGCTTCGATGTGGTGTAGGCGTTCAAGTTTCTTGAGGTAAGCGTACATCTGGCTCATTTCCAGGTGGACGATTTGCCGTAGTGTACCGCTTTCGAACTGTTGAAACATCTCATAGCCGTGCATAGGCCGGCGTTCAAGCAGTCCCAGGATGGCGTATTCGGCTGGTTCGCTGATCTGCATTGTCTTCTCCAGAGCGAGTAACAAGAACACCGCCATTATAGCAAGAGAAAGTTGGCGTCCGCAAGGGCAAGCACCTGGCACCCCAACTTGACGCATTTATGCCCGTCCCATACAATGATGATGTTAGATCGTGACTGACACGTAGCGTTGCCACATATTCCCAAGGATAGGTGAAGGATGTCTATACTAGACAAGAAGCTGCCCCAGACGCCTGTCCGCAAGTCGCGGGGAAAGCGTATTATCATCTCGATCATACTCGTCGTACTGGTTCTCATTCTGCTTGTATTCACCGATATATCTAACGATGTTGCCCTGGTCGCGCATTTCTTTGCTCCACCAGGCCACTTCACCTATCATGGCCATTCTGGCTATGTCAGTGCTGTAGCATGGTCCCCAGATGGCAAACGTATTGCCTCGGCGAGTGGCGATGGCACGGTCCAGATATGGAATGCCTCCTCTGGAACGACTATCTATACCTATCATGGTCATGATAAAGATGTTTTTTGCCTGGCGTGGTCGCCGGATGGCAGATACATTGCCAGTGGCGGTCTCGATACGACGGTGCAGGTGTGGGATGCGGGTAATGGACACCGCATCTATACCTATCACGGCCATACGGATGCGGTGTTTTCTATGGTCTGGTCCCCGGATGGGACGCGCATCGCTTCGGCAAGTGAAGATGGTACGGTGCAGGTCTGGGATGCGATGACCGGAGGGAATGTCCTGAGCTATAGTAGCGTAACTACTGCCAGGGGTTCTCCCGTACCGTGGAATACCGTGGCGTGGTCGCCGGATGGCAAGCGCATAGCAGTCGGCGGCATTGGTGATATCCAGGTTTGGGATGCCGCCAGCGGGAAGAATGTCGTCTACTATGGCTACCATGGCGGTATTGCGCATGCCGTAGCATGGTCACCGGATGGGAGATACCTGGCTGTTGGCAGGTCCAACGACACGGTGGAGGTGTGGGACGTTGCGGCAGTGCGTAATGTCTACACGTATAGCGGCCATACGTCTGATGTGCTGGCTGTGGCATGGAACCCTGTCTGGGGGACAGGTATCCCCGACGGGAAACGTATCGCTTCTGCCAGCGCCGATGGTACGGTGCAGGTGTGGGATGCTTTCACAGGCGACCATGCGTATGTCTATCGAGGCCATGCCGATTTTGCTCTTGGCCACTTCACACCTGGTGCAGGTGTGAATAGTGTGGCGTGGTCGCCGGATGGGACGCACATTGCATCGGCGGGCACGGATGGTACGGTGCAGGTGTGGCCGGCGAGGGGTTAGCATCACAGGAACACGAGTAATATGGTGACACAACATTCACAAACAACCCTCCCGCCGGGTCCGCGGGGACTGCCTTTTGTTGGGGACGCGCTGGCATTTGGCAATTATCCGTTGCGTTTTTTGCGCAGACTGGAGTGGAAATATGGTCGGATGGCAACAATACATCTTGGGCATCATCCGTTTGTGTTGCTGTTCCGACCGGAGCAGGTGCGCTATGTGCTGATAGAGCATCCCCGGAATTTTACCAGCAGCGAGGTGAACGCGAATTTGCGTGGTCTGCTCGGGAACGGCCTGCTCAATATGGACGGTGAGGAACATCGCCAGCACCGGCGCATCGTACAGCCCGCTTTCCACAAACGGCGGGTCGAGAGCTATGCGCGTATTATGGTCGACTATACCCGCGAACAACTGGATAAGTGGCAGCCAGGAAGCACAATTGATATCGCGCGGGACATGCGCCGCTTGACGCTGCGAATTGTTACACAGGCGCTGTTTGATGTTGATCTGAATACCGAGGGTCCAGAGGTAAGCCAGGCCTTCAGCGACATAATCGATACCCCCAGCAGCCCGTTGGAAGTGCTGGGCCGGTGGGTGCCTTTTCTACGGTCAGATAGGGACAGGCGTATGGCTGCCAGGGACAGGCTGGATGCCTTTGTCTACAACCTGATTGCTCAGCGCCGCGCAGAGGGACGCGATAGAGGTGATGTGCTTTCGATGCTCCTGCACACACCGGATGAGGCGGAGGAGATGAGCGACCAGCAGGTGCGCGACCACATTATGACGCTGATGGCGGCGGGTCACGAGACGACGACGCACACGCTATCCTGGACCTTCTACTTGCTCTCGCGATACCCAATTGTCTATAAGAAACTTCTGGCTGAATTGCATAGTTTGCTGGCGGGACGCGACCCGCTGGTGGAAGATCTGCCTGATCTACCATACCTGGACTGGGTGGTGAACGAGTCATGGCGCATGTACCCGCCGGCCTGGCTTCAAGGACGGCGCGCGGTCGAAGCGTTCGACCTGGATGGCTACCATTTGCCTGCGGGCATATTTGTGCTGTACAGCCAATGGGTGCTGCACTATTTGCCCGATATCTGGGGCGATCCGTTTGTGTTCCGGCCCGAACGCTGGGGTGCGCAAAACGGGCAGAAGGTGCCGCAGGGAGCCTATATTCCGTTCGGCGGCGGGCCGCGCATTTGTATCGGCATGCCTTTCGCTCAGTTGGAGGCGCGCCTGTTACTGGCGACAATCCTGCAACGGTATGCGCCACGATTGGTGCCGGGGCATCGCGTTGTGCTGTCACCGCAGGTGACCCTGCGTCCGAAGTATGGCATGAAGGTGGTTTTGGAGCAGATCTCACGATAATTCACGAGTGGCTAAGAGTTCCCCAGACAGTTTTTTATGTGCCCGGTTGCCTGGCTGAGGCATGACACCCACAGGACTGCCGTCAGTGGCAGTGGAGGAGCGATTACTGCTCCTGAGACTGTACGAGTGAGAACATACGACCAATCTCGTCGTAGTCTTTGTCTGTGATGAGAACAAGCCACTCAATTAGACCTTCATATCCTGCGGCAAAATCCTCCAGAGACTGCCCGATGCTCAGCGTCGTGGGTAATCCGATGTGCTCCCCGACGTGGGTATGATGATGCTGTACAATTGATCACCTGGTTCAATTGTACAGCATTCGAGGGGTGATCCCACACATCCACCAAACAACGGCGCGGCGGATACGACGGTGGGGCAGGGGCTGTGCGAAATGTAGTGGCAAGGGGTGGGGTTGGGGGTGGATGGGCCCTTGTGGGTGCCAGTCCTCACGACGCGCTGCTCCATGCGTGACTGTCTACAACCTACCCCAGTTATGAGTGGATGTCAGTACCCAGTCCTTGACAATAAATGAAGTCCATGTTAATATATTCTTACTTTGATAATATATCAAGATAAATGTGTTCTGAATGTGTTTTTTGAAGATGAACACGTAGAAAAAGGATACTGTCATGGAACCCATCCCTGATCCACAGCAGGTGCGTGCTGTGTTTGAGTTTATGATGTTCCTGGGTGATACTCTGGGTCGCACGTCGCAACATTTTGAGGATGAGACTTTGTGTTCTCCTGAAGAGGCCACTGTGCTGCAGATGCTCTCGATGCGTAGTCCGCTGATGGTCAAGGAAATTGCCCAGGCCATGCCGGGGATGAGTCTCAGTAAACTGACTCGTGTCCTTGATGGCTTAGAAACACAAGGCTACATCACTCGTACTCTCAATCGCCAGGACCGTCGCAGTTTTCTTGTGGCTGCGACTGAGCAAGGAAGGCTGCTGGCTGGGAGGTTTGTCCACAATCTCGAAAACATAGCGAATGGCATGCTTGCAGCACTGACACCTACGGAACGGCTGGTACTGGTTGAGTTGTTCGCCAAGATACGGGCCAATTGGAGTGATGCCGCTGATCAACAGACCAGGCCACCTACATCTCCCTAACGTTCCTTTTGGTTGGGGAACGACCATGGGTCTTGTTAGGTTGCTTGGCCTCTCTTTTTTGTGCTAATTTATTATCGATTTGGTAATAAATCAAAGTAGTAATTTCTCGGAAAGGGGAAGAAAATGAACATCGCATTATGGGTAGTCCAAGGCCTGGTGGCCCTGGCGTTTCTGCTAGCGGGCTTTATGAAAACCTTCATGCCGCTGGAAACCTTGAAGAAGAATATGACCTGGGCGAACGACCTTCCCGCAGCACTCGTGCGCTTCATTGGGGTCGCTGAACTACTGGGGGCGATTGGGCTGATTGTGCCCGCCGTCACAGGCATTCAGTCATGGTTGACGGTGGCAGCCGCCGGTGGGCTGGTGCTGGTCATGCTCCTGGCCGCGATCTTCCACGCCTCGCGCCGGGAATTTTCGCGTATTGGCGCGAATGTCGTGCTGTTGCTGCTGGCGGCGTTCGTCCTGGTTGGTCGCTGGGTGCTGGCCCCACTGTAATGGGGGAGCGGTCCTGTGGGATGCGCCTGCAGGTTCCGAGTGGTGCGTATCCACTCTACGCAAGGAATATGGGCAGCGGCGCACCGCTGACGACAACCCTCAAGCTCTGTGTCACCGACCAGTCGGATCTACCACAATCCTGGCATTGTGCTCTCGGTATCGAGGGGGTAGCATGCCTCATCTGTTATAATGGGGGAAATCGTGCAAGGAGGATTGCCATGAAACGTTTGATTGAATTTCCGTTAGATGGTGGTGGGAGTATGTGGGTGGAGGTGGATGAGCCGGAGGGAGCGGGCGGGACGGTCCGTGCCGGTCGCGACACTGGAACACCAGAGAAGTCTCGACTGTATTTTGAGCAGGCTGTGAGTAAGATTTGCCCGGCGACGGAGACAGTAATTACTACGCTGCGTGATCTGATCCAGCAGCCAGATGAGATTGAGATGCAGTTTGGCTTTAGTTTGCACGCGGAGGCCGGGGTGGTTATTGCTGCGGCGAGTACTGAAGCTAACTATACGGTGACGTTGAAGTGGAGCCGGCATGAGGAGGAGAAGAAAGCCGCTTCTGATCAGCCGGGGAAATGATGCTGCCGATCATTTTTTCATATGTTCAAGTTAAGCCTATACTCGAGGCGAGACAAAAGCGGCTATCTTCTGTTGAGGTTTCGCCTGATTTAGGGCTGACGATGGCCATGGTGAGCATCAGGCCTGAAGGGATTGTATTCCCGGGCGGGGAGCACGTTGGCTGGGAGAGCATCAAGAAGATCGGCAAGTCTACCGTCAATTGCTTCGTTGTCGAGCATGAGGGTGTGCGACCCATACAGGTATTCTCTGAGACGACGAACAGGGTATGCAGTTTGATGCCAACGGAGAAGGCTCCCAGCATGCTGATTGCGGGTTTCGTGATGCACCGCATCAAAAATATTGATCCGTATGCTGATACGCTGAGGAAGATCGCGGCCATTGCACCGGTTGTGGGCCGTGTGCTGGATACGGCTACGGGCCTGGGATATACGGCTATCGAGGCGGCAAGGACGGCGGAAGAGGTGGTGACCATTGAGATCGATCCGGGGGTGCAGGAGATAGCACGGCTCAACCCATGGTCTCAGGGTCTTTTTGATAATCCCAGGATACGGCAGATGATGGGTGATGCCTTCGAGGTCGTGCAGACTTTTGAAGACCAGTCTTTTTCACGTATCATCCACGATCCACCAACGTTTAGTCTTGCCGGAGAGCTGTATTCGGGCGCGTTTTATCGCCAGCTTTTCAGGGTGCTCAAGCGTGGTGGGCGTTTGTTCCATTACGTTGGCGATCCAGACAGTAAGGCAAGTGGTGGGGTGACCAGGGGTGTGATGCGACGCCTCCGGGAGGCAGGTTTTGCGCGGGTTGTGCGCAAGCCGGAGGCGTTCGGGCTGGTGGCGTATAAGTAGAGTCGTTGTGGAGTTGCGTTGCTCATGGTCTTTCACCGAACCTTTCTTGATGACGAAATCACTCTGTTCCGATAACTCTTGCAGATCAAACTCCATCAGATTGTTCATCACGAACAGAGGAGCCAGTGAAGGATCATGCTTCACTGGCTCCTCTGCTTTCCTGGTCGTCTCGATTGACCGAGAGTATCTCTTGCACCTAGCGAATCAGACCGTACTGGTAGCCCTGATAGGCTTGACCCAAGAAGAGCACAGAAGTGGCACTCTGGCCAAACCGGCCAGTGGCGTGCAGGACAATCTGCGTTGAATGCAGCTGAGAGAGCTGTCCGAAAGACTGTTGGCGGGATACGTTGAAGGGCAGTTGGATGCGCACCACTTGCGAGAAGGACCCATTCCTAGTGGTACGAACGGTCATCGGCTGGATGGACACGGTACGCCCACCCTCGGTGGCCGACAGGAACACCACGCCTGAACGAAACCCAGACCCTGACACACGCACCTCGAGAGATGAAGGCCCAGCGTGGCCAACCACAAAGGCGCTCAACTGCGAACGCTGGGCAACACTCGGGGAACTGGCGTTACCCGAATAGGCTGATGCAGTAGCAGGGAAGGCCAACAGTCCGAGCAAGAGCATACAAGATCCCACAAAACTCAAGAAGGCTATTCTAACAGAGGTTAATCGCCACATTGTATTTTTCACTTTCTGTAAGAGGAGAGCTGCAAACAGGGGGTAGACGCTCTCCGACAACATATCTAAAACTGATTGAAACTATTTTGTTCAAAACCAAACGCGCTAACCAGACGCGCTACACAGGAACGCTCTACGATTTTTCGCCATTCGTTAATTCCCATTTGGGGGAACACTCGTAGTATAGATCCCGAAGATAGGTAGAACATTGGAGATAGATATGCAAAGCATTGGAAAGAGATGTGCACATTCTCATGATGCGCAGCCTTTGGCTTCGTGGTACTGGTGATTGTGCTCAACTACTGCTCGGCGGTGCCAGCAGCCCTTACCCGATCCCGCCGACCACTTTCTCGTCTACCGAAACAATCGCCCGGCTCACACGTTGCTGTAACGCTCTCAGGCTTCTGTTCGCTCCGTTGGAGTCGTCTGAACAGCCACCGCAATGGCGATCGAAAATTCTTTCAGATCGGCGATACTGACATCGAAGGCACTGAGACCAAGCATTTCAGCGCGTCGCTTCGCATTGCCGTGCAAGCGCACAGTGGGCCGTCCACTGCGCAACTGCACCACCTCCATCTCGCGCCACGCGACTCCGTGGATGCCGGTCCCCAGGGCCTTGCTGATGGCCTCTTTGGCGGCAAAGCGCCCGGCAAGACGCGTCGCCTTACCGTGACACTGCCATACCTCCGCTTCAGTGAAGACGCGCCGCAGAAAACGCTCACCGTGATGCTCGAAGACCCTGCGCACACGTCCTACTTCAATGATATCGATGCCAACCGCGATATTCACACCCTGGAATGGGTGCAGCGGCGCAGGCAGACCCGCCAGTCCTGCCGGTCCAAAGAGCCAATCGGGGATGGCTACCCCAGGTTTGCGCACCAATGGGGTGAAAAGCAGCGGCAGGTCTTCGTCGATCACTTGCTATCTCCTTCTCTGAGAAGCGTTTGTTGTTGCGGCAGACTTGTATCCCCCGATGGTAAGACAGTCGGGGCTGGCCCTGTACTACGTCCCATAGCACGATACGTGAAGCCAAGGTGGTTCATCTCCTCTGCTTCATAGATGTTGCGGCCATCGATCAGGATAGGTCGGCGCATCACACTATGAATCTGGGGCATATTGAGGGACTTAAACTCATTCCATTCTGTCACAATCACCAGGGCATCGGCGCCCTGTGCTACCTCGTAGGCATCTTCGCAGAAGGTGATAGTATCCAAACGAATACCTTCGCGCTCCAGGGCTTCCTGTGCCGTGTTCCTGGCGACTGGATCGTAGGCACGCACCATTGCCCCCTGGCTGCTTACCCAACGGATGATATCGACGGAAGGCGCTTCTCGCATGTCGTCAGTATTTGGCTTAAAAGCCAGGCCGAGTACCCCGATGGTGCAGCCTCGTAGTGAACCGAGAATTGAACTGAGCTTGGACACCACCAAACGTCGTTGATCCTGATTAATATCCATGACGGCATGCAATAATTGGGGGTGAAGTCCGGCTTCAGCGGCCATATGTGCCAGGGCGCGCACGTCCTTGGGAAAACAATTATGGCTGATCAGCCCGGACGATGCGATCAGCGTCCCTGTGCTGGTCTCCATGCTATAGACTATTGTTTCAACGTCTTCATGCTCGACCTCACGGACAACAAGCGTCGCAAAAGCCCCGCACCGCTCATAGCCATGCGGCTGAATATGACGTTGATACCCTGCCAGTATATGCTCAATTCGTGCGCGATGCTTATTGCCAAAAACATTTTTGAGCGCGACCACCTGTTCGTAGCCACTCACCCGCAAGATATATGCCGCTTGCGTCGATTTGTTCATCCAACGTGTGCGGATGGAGGGGATGACACCAATTGTTTGCAGCAGCAGTGTCATACCATCAGCCAGTAATTTGCTGACGGTCGCATATTCCAGCATCAGATTCTGACCATTCTGCACCGTTGTAACTGCGCCATCGCCACTGAACGCACCACGGATTAACTCCAGACGCAACTCAGGTACCACATTGAACACCAGGCGAGGCAGGGCCTTGTCTTCTGAACGCGTGCCGCAGCGGAAGACATCGCGTAGCAGCCAGGAGAAAATGCGCGAAGAGACAATAGTCGTCAGGGCACTGGTGGCGTTTCGCTCAATGAACTTGAGGCCCCAACGGCGCAAAATGCGCTGCACATCCGCGATATATTCAGTCTCTTGCTCGTGGAAGCAGAAGCCTACTCGCTCCCGTACCGCACCAGCACGCCCCGTGTCCTGGGCAAGATAGCCTTCGGCAAGATAATAGCCACACAGCCGCAGCAGATCCGCGTCGACTGGAATCAGGGCATTGATCATCGTCGCAGCGCCTTTCGCGGTATACAGCTGAAGCTTCTGAGCAGGAACATCGAGCACATGTGCCTCGCTCAGGTATCGGAACAGGCGCAGCGACATGCGGTTATGACGCTTGATCTCGTGCGGGTACTTGAGCATTGCCTGTGGAATCGCGGTAGCAAATTGCTCATACTGCTCGCTGAATGTATTATCGCCAGGCTTCACATAGACGTCGGCCTCCAGGTCGGTATCCCGGAGCAGATCGATCAAGTTGAGATTTGTGGCCTGTTCGATGGTGGGCAATTCGCACAAGGCCATCAGTTGGTCACCTGGTACAACCGTCGCAGCCGGCAGAATGGTGAACTGCTGATCCTTGTGCAAGATGACCGGATGCTCGGCAGTCACACGCAGAGTGCGCCCCATGCTGGTATTGATCTTCACCATGATGCCTTTGTATGGCCGCCGGGTGATGGCTTTTACGTCGGCAAGGATAGGCTGTCCCGCCTCTAAATCAAACGCAAGCACACGCTGATCGGAGGGCTGCACAAGCTCCACTACATCTCCCAGGAAAGATGGACCACCCTTAGTGAACAGGGTATCGAAGCGCTCCACCGACACATTGGGGCTATTGAGCGTGAAAACCGTCTGATCGGCTTCAAAGCAACTACCCCCGTATCCCAGGCCCGCATCCAGGAATGCCCGCCCAATGCGTTTATCGTAGCCCATGCCTGCGGCCACCTCTTTCGCATCAGCCCCCAGGCGCTCGCAAATCTGTGCAATCTCGTTGATGAAGGAAATTTTCGTTGCTAGAAATGCGTTGGACGCGTACTTAATCATCTCCGCCGTATACAAGTCGGTAATCACCATAGGTGCACGTAACGGCAGATAGAGCGTAGCAACCTTATTAGCTGCCTCTGAGTCGGATGAGCCAAGCACTACGCGATCGGGGTTCAGGAAATCCTGCACCGCAGAACCTTCGCGTAAAAACTCAGGATTGGAGACAACAGCGAAGGACACATCGCGCCTTTCGAGATTGTTGAGGATGATGCGTTTCACAACATCACCGCTGCCCACAGGCACGGTGCTTTTGTTGACGATGATCGCATTGTGATCGAGTTCCTGCCCAATGCCTCGTGCTGCACTCTCAACGTAGTGCATATCGGCTCTCCCATGGCTGCTGCCCGTGGGCGTATTCACGGCGATGAAAACGAAATCGCAGTTATCCAAACCTTCCTTGTAACTGGTTGTGAAATGCAGGCGCCCCGCGTGTACGTTGCGCTCGACCAGTTCTTCCAGGCCAGGTTCGTAAATAGGCAGAATTCCTTGCTTGAGACCTTCGATCTTTTCCGGAATAATGTCAACGCAGGTGACCTGATTTCCCAGATCGGCGAAACAGGTGCCTGTTACCAGGCCCACATACCCTGTGCCAATGACGCATATGATTGACAAGATGTTACTCCTCTAAATGTACTGCCCCTTGCGGGTACCAGGTGCCTTGGATGCTATATATGGACGAAAGGATTTTCGTGCTTCTCTTCCAGGATAGTTGTTGGTCTCTCATGCCCGGGGAAGACATCGAGATCCTCGTCAAGCGTATACAGCTTCTCACGAATTGAGCGAATGAGTTGCTCATAATTTCCCCCCGGGAAATCCGTGCGCCCGATACTGCGGTAGAAGAGAGTATCACCGCTAAACACGCAGTAGGGGCGGCTCACCAGGCACACACCACCGGGGGTATGACCGGGAGTATGCAGCACCTCAAGTGTCAGTGTGCCAAAGGAGATCGTATCGCCTTCTTTCAGCAAGATATCTGGTTTTCTCTGCACAAGTGGTGCCCGGCGTCCATACATCCGTGCCACACGTTCATCTGTGTACATGTGAACATCGTCGGGATGGATTGCCAATGGCACGGGGTAGACCTCACTCACAGCATCAATCGCACTGATATGGTCGATATGACCGTGGGTATTGATGATATATTTAGGAATGAGTTTCAATTCCGCGATGCGCTCCAGAATGCGTTCTGCCTCATCACCAGGGTCAATAATAGCCGCTTCGAGCGTTTGCGGGCAAGCATATAAATAGCAGTTTTCCTGGAACATGCCGACCGTCACACAAGCGACGATTGGCTTCTGTTCTTTCTCTTTATTTGTGTCGGGCATAGTGTTTTCCCTCCCTTACCATTGCTCCGATACTTTTTGCGACATTATAACACAGGTCGCTCAGATGTTGATTTATTTCCTTACAGCGACTACAATAAGTTCACATAGTAAGCATGGCGGGGGCAAGCCCCGCCACTACTATACACGAATGTTCGCTCGTCTTGCGGATATAGTAGTGGCGGGGCTTGCCCCCGCCATGGACCCGCCGCGGAAAGGAGATTTGTATCATGAGTTTTCGAATAGACAAGATCGTGATTGCCCTCATCATTGCCATCCTATGGATTTGCTGCTTCCTCTTTATTCGCCCGACGCTCGTCATCGATTTCGGCTACCCGATGATTCCTTATGTGAGCCTCAGGCTCGCCACTATAGTGCTGGGTTTGCTTGCGCTCTTTTTCTTTAACCTCCTCTATCCCTCAAACACTGAGACGACGAAACTGAGCTGGACTGCGGTATTTACGATTTCCTGGCTGGCTTTGATGTTCTTTTACCCATTCACAGACCTTACCGTCGATGAAGGTACACGCGGCGCAGTTGCCTTCTTCGCCCTCGTGGGTGGTCTGGGCGTCTGCCTGCTGTGGATACGCTTCTTCTCAGACGAAATCACGGCGTGAATTGCCCAGGCAGGGTTCCAAGGGGCAGCCGCCCCTTGGCGGAGCGCGAGGTGTCCTCGCTCCCTCCCCTTCTGCCTGCCACTCAGACGAAATCACGGCGTGAATTGTCCAGGCAGGGTTCCAAGGGGCAGCCGCCCCTTGGCGGAGCGCGAGGTGTCCTCGCTCCCTCCCCCTCTACCTGCCGCCGCAGGCGGCAAATAGAGACTTTGCAAAAGCCCTGGCGAATTGCCAAATTTTTATTGACAATTTCGCACGAAGCGATTACAATTAGGAGAGACCGAACGGCTTCGCTTTATGGGTTACCATCAGGAGGCAGCTTCATGGCAGTTGTACAACCAGATTTCTATCGTCATGAGAACTACATCCGTAAGTCCATACAGATACCCTCGACACAGCATAAAGAGCTAAAGGCCCTCGCTGTTGAACTCGAATCCTCTTTAGGCGATGTAGTGGAGACAATCATGGAACTTATGCAGAAGGACAATTATCAACAGTTGAAACAAGCCATCATCCAGAAACGTGAACGCGACCTCTCTCTTCTTACTCACTCCCTCGATGAAGCCTACAATTACCTCGGTTCTATCCCAGAAACTCTTGACGATGCACGCTTCTTTTTTAATGTCGGTCGCGAAGGCATGATCGCTTAAGGTATGTTAGCATGAGTAGTGAGGCCAGGCAATCATCGCCCAGCCCCCAGGACGCGATAAATCGGCTCCCTACACAAAATGAAACAAGCTCGCTTCCATCCATCCCCAGGCGTGGCGAAATTTGGGACGTGAACTGGTCCCCCGGTTGTGGAGCTGAGCAACAAGGCACGCGACCCGCCCTGATCATCCAGAACGACCGCGGCAATGCCTCTTCAACTTACCCCCTGACAATCGTCGCCTCGATGAGCCGCACAGAACGAGAATTGCCCTTACATGTGCGCATTGCCCCTTCTGAAGAAAACGGCCTGACCTACTTCACCGACGTCAAATGCGAACAAGTCATGACCATCGAAAAATCACGTCTGATCCGTCGCCGCGGCAGCATCAGCAGCGAAGAAATGAGCCGTGTTGACACGGCTCTGAAACTAAGTTTGAGCCTCTTACCCTAATACAAATCAAATCACTGCCAGTGTCTGACCATCCGTCATCGCTTGTGGCCCGGCATGCAATACCCCGTGACCACCATCGAAAGGCGTGCCGGGAATGCTCGGGTTGTTCAACACCTGACGAGCGGCATTCACCCCATCGAACCACATTCCCACGTGCTCCAACTGGATACCGGAGGCATCACCCGACTGGTCTGTTGAGGTGCCAGGCTTGCGGTTATCCGCGGCAAAGGCCACAAAGGTAATCAGGTGGAAGACCGACTCGCCAGTACCATCGCCACGAGTAATGAGGTCCCCAACATATTCCGCATGACCGAAAGGCTTAACAGCAATCTCTGTGAAAAAGACCGTAAATTTCACATTGGGCGGCATATGCTGCACATTGACCGTCACCGTATCAAAATCGTTGGTACTCGGATTGCCCTGTATGACCGTCACCAATGCCGTAGCCTGCGGAAAAAGCGTCTTGATGCTTACCGGAACCAGCGGAAACTGGATGATCACAGTAGGAGCGACCGATGGCAGCACCTTGACCGTCGGTGCCTCCTGTCCTGCAGAGCCAAAGGTCGGCACACGCAGTGGCGGTGGCATACTCGGAAAGCTGGGTGCTCCCCCACTATTTGTCGTCGTCCCGCCTATCGTCGACGTGCTTGAAGTCGTCGGCGTCGTTGGGCCCCCAGGAGGGACACAGGCGCTGACAAGCAGGCTCAGTAATACGATCCCCACCAGCACGATGACAGAGCGTCGTATGGCAAAATTCGATACAAACATGTCTTATCCTCCTAAAACACTGGAGCGGTCTGCCCGTCGGTCATGGCCTGTGGACCAGCGTGCAGCGGTGGGCTACCACCATCGAAAATGGTTCCTTGCAGCGTATCGTCATTTAGTACCTTCTGCGCATCCTGGAGCGAGGAGAACCACATGCCTAGATGGTTAAGATTTGTCCCTGAGGTCAGCCCTTCCAGTGGGTCCAGCGATGTGCCAGGGTTGCGCGCATCCATAGCGAAGGCAACGAAGGCAATATTCTGTAGAATCGTTTCACCGCTGCCATCACCTCGCGTGGTCAGGTCTGCCACGTATTCGACGTTGCCGAAGGGCTTGTTGGCAAGCTCGATGTAAAAGATGGTAAACGTGATATTGGGCGGCATGTGTTGCACATTGACCGTCACGGTGTCAGCGATGGCATTGTCACGGTTGCCTCGCACAATCGTCACCAGCCCGCTAGCGTTTGGAAAAGCAGCCTTGATACCACTAGGGAAGAGCGGAAACTGAACGATAGTTGTTGGTGCCAGGCTGTTCAGCACATGCACCGTCTGGGCCAAACTTCCATTATGCACCATCTGGCGTAGACGCTCAGCCTCCGGATTGTAAGGAACACTGGCGGCGTGCTCTGTACTATGGATGGATACAGAACCTACAGGCGTAAGTGTTGCGGCGGCAGCCCCACTGACGTGCATGATTGCAACCAGTAATAGGGCCAGCAGCCAGTAGGGACGGGGGTGGAGTGGTGTTGGGAGGGGACCCTTGTGGTCGCCCGCGTTTCTCAGAGTTATTCTGCGTATGAAGTGCAGAAAGCGCATCTGTATTCCTCCTTATTATTAGAATACCGGAGCCGTCTGCCCATCGGTCATCGCCTGTGGGCCAGCGTGCAGCGGTGGGCTGCCACCATCGAATGGTGTCCCTGTCAGGCCAGGGTTGTGCAGTATCTTCTGTGCATCCTGAAGCGAGGAGAACCACATACCCAGGTGTTCCAACTGGATGCCCGAGGCCTGGCCGCTCTGGTCCTGTGATACACCAGGATTGGCCGCATCTGCCGCGAAGGCGACCAGGGTGATAGCCTGGAAGGAAGTTTCACCAGAGCCGTCGATGCGTGTGTGTAGATCTGCAACGTACTCGACATGGCCAAAGGGCTTATTCGGCAGTTCGATGAAAAAGATGGTGAAGGTGATGTCGGGCGGCATATTCTGCACATTGACCGTCACCGTGTCGTAGAGGCTGACGGCAGGATTCCCCTCGACAATCGTCACAACACCGCTGGCTTTGGGAAATGCTGCCTTGATCCCACTAGGGAAGAGCGGAAACTGGATGATGACGCTCGGCGGCTGTGAAGAGAGAACTTGAACCGTCGAGGCCAACTCATGTGACTGGATCAATTGCTTTAGGTTTTTGGGCTGAAAAGCTGCGGCTCGGATTTGTCGGCTTGTAGAGCCTGCATTCACAGTGTATGCAAGCAAGGTACCGATGAGCAGCATTGCGAGCAAGAGTAGGCTCACAAAGGCAAAACGGCGCGTAATGGTAATTTGTAACATGCTGTCTCCTTTACCTAGTGCATCATCATCCAACCTTTTAGGGAACAGAGAAAGAGCGGGGCCACCCCGAGCCTCGGCAGGAGGCTTCGCCCCCTGCACTCCCATGGCCTAACAGGTCTCTTGATTTTGCACTAGTAAACTGGCCTGGTGGGGCTGGCCAACGCCAGGCTTTCTATCCTACAAGTGTTAGTATACAGGTAAACTGCACAATACGCATGCGCAATCTTACCCATTTGGGGATGTATATCTCTTCCACAGTTCTCTGTTGAATGCTATAATTGGGATATCACTCCCACGATAAATCAGGGAGCTAACATTTAGCAACCAATATCACCCAACAAGAAATGGGTAATCTTACGCATGTTTTCAACGTAACGCCAGGCATATACTAGAGAAAAGACGTGTTACCTTATCGCGTTCCATAGAAGAGCGTAGGGAGTTGATTATGATTGAACATCTGTCTTTCGGTAAACTGGTTGGGACAACTCTAGGAAACTATCGTCTGGAACGACTTATCGAGCAGAACGAACTGGGTGCTGTTTTCCTGGCCAGCAAACGCGATACACCAAACCCCCAGGAGGGTAGAGAAAAATCGACATACCTGCTGCGCGTCCTGGCCGTGCCAACCGATCTTACAGCAGATGCTCGCATGGTGTACCTTGGGCGTTTTCAAAAAGAAGCAAACCAGGTCGCCGCACTGCAAAATCCGTACATACTCCCGCTGCTCGACTATGGAAACCATCAAGGGACGCCCTACCTCGTATCACCAAACCTCCCTGTTACCTCGTTGAGCGCCGTGCTTACGCAGAAAGGACCCCTGGATGTCCTCGTAACCAGCCGTTACCTTGACCAGGTAGCCACTGCCCTGGAATATGCACACGAACATGCAGTGCTCCATCGCAATCTCACCACCGACTGCATCTTCCTCAAGCATGATGGCAACCTGGTTGTAACCGATTTCGGCGTGATGCGCGTGCTCGAACTGAGTAGATCAGACCCCCAGCAAATGATCGCTCTCTATGGGAACAGCCTGTCCAGCTCTCCTGCTCCCGAGCAACTTCTGGGCAAGCCTGTCGACACATATACAGATGTATACGCGCTGGGTGCGGTATTGTATCGCATGCTCACTGCTCATCGCGTATTTCGTGTTACAAGCCGCGAAGAAATCGTGCAGCAGCATCTGCAAACCCCAGTTCCATCAATCAGCAAATGGCGTAGTGGGCTGCCCTCCAGCATCGATGGCGTTATCGCCAGCGCCATGGCAAAGGAGCCAGCTCAGCGTTTCCGTCAGCCGGGTGCCTTTGCCAATGCCTATCACCAGATCGTCGCCCCTGATGACACGGCGCGCAAGCCATTTATCATCGCTGCTCCATCTGTTCCTTCATCCGCAACGCCGCCACAACAACGCGGGCAGAGACAAGCTCTTCCCACCCTTCCCCGCACCACTCCCGCCCCTTCAGCGGCCATCACCCGCGGCGTTGCGAAACGAGCAAAAGCCGATCTCGCGCCGCCGTGCCCTCACTATCATTGGCGCTGGCGGCGGTGCCGCTGTAGCCATCGCCGCCGTTGCGGCCTTCGCAAGCCACTACCTGGTGGGGACTACGTCTCCTACCAGTATAACCAGCGTCGGCAGCCCACAAGCAAATAAACTACCAACCCAGGGAACCAAACCTCCGGCGCAGGCAGGCCATGTGCTGGCCAATACATCTGAAATCCCAGTGAATAGCGCCAAAACCTTTCCCATCCCCAACAGTCAGAACCCTGGTTTGCTGATTTACCTGCCCAATAATCAATTCGTGGCCTTCGATTCTACCTGCACCCATGCTGGCTGTCCCGTGAGCTATAATCCACAGAACAAGTTGCTCGAATGTCCCTGCCATGATGCAGTCTTTGATCCTGCCAGGGGAGCCGCCGTCGTTGCAGGACCGGCACCGACTCCTCTCGCAAAGATACCCATCACAGTGAATGCCAATGGTACCATCACCGAACCGTAATCGTTGAAAGGAATGTACTGGTGCCTCTTGCGGGTACCAGGGGGGATAGAACAATGGCTGAGCAGCTCTCCTATCTGATTATCGGCAATGGCATTGCTGGTGTCACCGCTGCTGAAATCCTGCGTGCCGAAGACTCAGCGGCGGATATCACGGTCATCGCCGATGATCCATTCCCTGTCTACTACCGCCCTGCACTCAAAGACTACCTGGCCGGGCGCGTGCGGGAGGATAAACTGTGGGCACGGCCAACGAGTTTTTACCAGGATCAGCGCATCCGCTTCCTCTCCGAGCGTGTAGTAGGCATACAAGTAGGCCAGCATAGCGTCCAACTGCAAAGTGGACGGCAGGTCGGGTATTCGCGTTTGCTGCTTGCCAATGGTGCCCGTCCCAGCACACTCAAGTGTCCTGGCCTCGATCTGGCCGGCGTCACCACCCTGCGCACCGTCGCCGACTACCAGGTGGTGCAGAACCGCCTCGGCAGCGTACGCCGTGTCGTGGTGACTGGCAGCGGTACGCTTGCACTTGAGACCATCGAGACGTTGTGCCACCGTGGCTTTCAGGTCGTCCATCTGCTGCGTCGCCGCACACTCTGGTCCGAGGTGCTGGATGTAACTGCCTCCGACCTGGTACTTCAGCAGGAGAGGCGCGATGGTGTCGATGTGCGTATCGAGGAAGAGATTGCCGAGGTAACCGGAGGCTTTAAAAGCTCTTTTGGACAGGTGAACGGCGTCGTGACGACCGGCGGTGCGCGTATCCCCTGCGATATGGTTATCATTGCCGTCGGTATCGACCCGATTATCGATTTCATCAAGAATAGCGGTATTCCCTGTGGACGTGGCGTCCGGGTAGACAGTGCCATGCGCACCAGCGCTCCCGACGTGTACGCCGCCGGTGATCTCCTGGAAACGGCCGATGCCATGACAAAGCGCACGCGAGTGCTCGGTCAATGGTATCCGGCCATTCAGCAGGCGCGGGCCGCTGCATATAGTATGCTCGACCTGCTTGACACCAAACGTCCGTTTCGGTCGAGCACCTTTTATAACGCTACATTCCTGTATGGGCTAGACTTCGCCTCGGTGGGACAGACGAGCATTCCACAGGGTGGTCAGGGTTACCAGGAGATCGTAGCCGACCCGCAGCCACGTGTCTATCGCAAAGTCCTACTCAAAGATGGTGTTCCAGTCGGGTTCCTCGCCCTGGGCGATCGCAAAGGGGCGCTTGCCTTCAAACGTGCCATCGATCACGGTGTCAATCTTATGCCCGTAGCTTCCAAACTATTCGCCGACTCCCACGATAAATCGGGGAGCTACTTCGATCTCAGCGAGTGGCTCGACAAACAGGGGGTGCCGCCGCCTATCCTGAGTGTGAGTAGAGAGGGTGCTGTCGCCGCTGCGGCGGTAGTCCCCCGATTTATCGAGGGGATTGCGGTCGGACCATCTGGAACTGCGGTAGAATTGGCAGAACCAAAACCGCAGCCGCAGATGGACGCTTTTCTGGTACCTGTCGGTCAGGCGGACGATGCACTTCGCTTGACCGAGATTCAATTGAGCCAGACCAAGGTCATGACGGTAGGTCGACAGGTCGGCGTCTATCTGCTGATCGATGAGGGTTCTGTCTCTCGCCGCCACGCCGAAGTAGCTCCCCGATTTATCGACGGGAATTCCTTTGGACAATATGTACTTCATGACTTGGGCAGTTCCTATGGGACTTTCGTCAACGACCAGCGCCTGGAGCCAGGCAGTATTGCTATTCTCAAGCAGGGTGACCGCATCTGTTTCGGTAATAAAGTGACGTATACGTTCCAGATCCGTGTGGTCGCAGGACAAGCCAGAGCGAAGCGTTTGACGACGCTGCATGAGTTGGCAACCGGCTTCCTCGATCCTAACGCCGCCGGCCAGGCCTCACCACCATTGGGTCAACCCATTCTCAATGCCGATGGCTCGCTGCTGCTTCCTGGAGCGACCAGCGCTGTCCCTGCCGCCACCGTCGCTACATTCAAAGAATCGCCCGCGCTCATCATGATCTCTCATGGGAAACCGGAGGTCTTCCACCTGAAACAGAGCAAGCGCCTCACGCTCGGACGCGACAAGAACAATGATATCGTGCTGGCCGACGTAGCCGCATCGCGTTTGCATGCCGAGGTACTACATGGTCTCGATGGCGTCTACATTCGCGACCTTAGCAGCAGCAACGGCGTGATGGTGAACCGTACTAAGATCGATAATCCCTATCGTCTCGCGCATGGAGATCGTATTGCTATAGGCAGTATCATGCTCTATTTTATTCATCAGCGTGCCCTTGACGAGATCCCAGAGCGGGGGCATTACCTGTCCCCCAGACAGGGTCCCCCGCCCCTACTCGGACGGGAAGGGCAATCCTCTATCTGCCGTAATTGTGGCACGTCGAATACTCAAATAGCCCGTTTCTGCGCAAACTGTGGCGCTCCCCTCGATAAATCGGGGGACTACAACCGGCAGGTTGCGGGCAAAAGGTAGGGACGTAATATGCAGGTACAACCATCACAGTCAAAAAAACAGCCCCTTGTCGTGGGCGTTGAGCACCGCACAAACTTACAACCCCTCACTGAAGAGGAGGTGCGTTTCGAGATCGACATGTGCATCGGGTGCGACCGCTGTATGCGTGCTTGTCCGATCCCTATGTCATCCATGGTCAACATCGCCGATCTCAATCGTGCCACCATCTCCGATGACATTGCTTCCCATGTGGCGCGCTTCACCGATGAATGTGTAATGTGCGGCTCTTGTGTGCCCGTCTGTCCCGTCGATAACCATCGTGACCTTTTGATGCTCTCGCTCAAGCAGCGCCTGGGCGTCTCCTGGGATGGTACTGTGGACATGAGTCGCGTACTGAACTACCTCCCACCTGGCTGGGACCTTCCATTGTTGTTGAGCCGTCTGCGCGAACAGCCAATGTTCAGCGACCCACAACTCGTGCTAGACAACTACCTGCTGCATTTCGTCGCCACCTCCAAGCTTCTCATGCTCATGCCTGGAGCCATCGTGATGCACGAAGGCGAGTTTGGCCGCGATATGTACTTCATCCTGGAAGGACGCTTCGAACTTTCCTCCGCCGGACCAGATGGCAATGATTTGCCTGTAGCGGTCCTACGCCGAGGGGAGTATATGGGCGAGCATGGTATGCTCACCGGTCAGCAGCGCAATGCGACCGCACGCGCCCAGACGGCAGCCGTCGTGCTAGAGGTGCCTGAACAGGTCATGCAACGGCTAATGGAGATCGTGCCTGCGGTGCGGAGCTTCTTTGAGCAATTGAATAATGCTCGCTCCATCGAAGCCATTCTCAAGCGCATGGCCTTGTTCCAGGGCGTCTCGCCTATCGATATCCGCCAGGTCGCTGAGCAAACACAGGTCAAACGTTATGACCGTGATGATCGCCTCTTCAGCGAAGGCGGACCAGGCACCGTAGGGGCCGGAGTGGTGCGGGGAGGGGATGGGGAGCTTGCCTCCGCCCGTGGACCAGCGCGTGAATCAATGCACATTCTGCTCGAAGGATTCGTCAAAGTGGCACGCCGCACCACAGCAGGCACAGGACGCGACAAGACAGATGAGCGTATCATTGCTTACCGCCAGGGAGGAGATTACTTTGCCGGTGGACTTGACCTGCTCGGTGATGGCCGTCCCGTGACTGTGACCGCCATCACCCGTGCCAGCGTAGCAGAGATTCCACGCCAGGTCCTACTCAACCTCTTCGCGCGCTATCCCGAAGTCAGCCAGCGTTTTACCATGCGTCTCCAGCAGTATCGTGATGCCGCTGCCGCCGCACAGACTGGCCTCTTCGATCCACTTGCGCATACAAGCACGCAAACCGTCGACTCCCACGATAAATCGGGGAGCTACGCCGAGGCGCGTGCCGGACTACGCCAACTGGTCGGTGGAGGTGTGGTCGAGGGTACCGAGGTGCTCGTCATCGACCTTGACCTGTGTATCCACTGCAACGAATGTGAAGAGGCATGCGCCAGGCGTCACGGGCACTCTCGTATGAACCGCAAAGGCATGGTGGTTGGCAACATCAGCATCGCCACCGCCTGCCGGCAGTGTCAGGACCCTGTATGCATGCTATGCAGCCGCGCAGGCATCGCCCGCCTACCCAGCGGTGAGGTCTACATCACGGACAGTTGCATCGGCTGTGGCATCTGCGCCGAACGCTGCCCCTATGATAACATCTCGATCATGACGCTCGAAGAAGAGCACGAACCGCGCTCTACCTGGCAAGCATTCAGTAGCTTTTTCACCAAAGGTGCGGGCAAGGAGCATGGACGCAAGTTGTTACAAATGGCAGCCCCCGGCCCGCTCTATGCACATCAACCGGTTGATGCTTATGGCGAAATGCGTAAGAAAATAGCTATCAAGTGCGACCTTTGCGCGGGCTACGACAACCAGGCCTGTGTGCAGGCCTGTCCAACCAGTGCAGCCATCCGTGTACAGCCTACCGCTTTCTTCGGCTCAACCGAGGAAATTCTGCGACGGCGAGCGAAATAAAATGTAGTGGTGCCCCTTGCGGGTACCAGGAGGTGCTCATGGCCATAGCAACAAAATCACCGGCATCCCAAAGGGGCCCAATGCGGCGCGTTTGGAAAGCGCGACTATTTAAAGCACCTCTTGCCAAAGCGTTTTGGCTCTGGCTCTCAGTCTCGATAATCCTGTATGCCGCCATCTACGCCTGGTATCTCTTCACTCTCAAAACGCAACCCTTCGCAGGACCACTCCGTGATCCGTTGCGCTTCTTCGGCATCATCGCCTTTGTGATGGTCCTTGGTACAGCCACCTACTCGTTTCGCCGTCGCTTCGTGCGCAGTTTACCGGGTATGGCGCGAGACTGGTTGTGGATGCACACCTTTATAGGCATAGCGGCCATCCTCATCGCCTTCTTACATGAAAACTATGACCACATCCTGCACGATTATTGCAGCAATCTCAGCTGCTTCTCACAGTCATACTTCGGCACAAGTGCCCTCTTTGCGCTGATACTTCTTGTCATTAGCGGCATCGTAGGCCGTCTGCTCGACCTCTGGCAAGCACGCATCATTGCGAGAGATGCCAGTACCAACGGCGTCGGCATTGTACAGGCACTCGAAGAGCGCATTCTCGAACTGGAGTATACCGTTGAACGCCTGAGCGCCGGCAAGTCCGAGCCATTCAAAGCATATTGTTTGCAAGCCCTCGACGACGCAGGCGCCGGGCGATTGGAAGGAAATCCGCCGATACCGCCACAAGAACAAACCGATTTTCAGCGTGCTCAACAAACACTGGTTGACCGTGCGCGGCTGGCAGCGTCGTTGCAACGGCAGAAGCGAGCACGTCTCACCTTCCGTACCTGGCGCTACGTTCATATGGCTCTAGCAATCCTTGCGTTGATCATTATCACCTATCATGCTGTGCTGGAGTTACTGACAAGTGTGTTGGGCGCGTAGGGGTGGTAGGGACGTGACCTGTAACTATTCAGCAGGGGGTGTATGGAGTACCAACCTCGTGACCCTTGCTGTGTACGTACATCGTATCCCTTGTAGGTGCAACAGCGGCTCTCATCCAGAGGGTACGATGTGGGTACATACCAGGGGTCACGATGTGGGTAACCCATACAGGGGGTGCCGGGGGACGCAGTCCCCTGGCCGGGGCGCGGGTGCCCCCGCAAAATCCCCTTCTTTTTCCAGGGCCGCCGCAGGCGGCGCGAGAAAGGCACCTGAATAGTTGAGAAAAACCGAAAAATGTGAAATATTCCATAAAGCAATCGTGCTTCAGGCATGATATACTTTGTACAGATTACATAGCGGGGCGACCTCTAGATCGTCTAATAGGCTTAGAACAAAAGGCCTGGGAGGAATTATATTATGCAGTGTCCAAGATGCAATGCGCCCTTAGAAGAAGATGCCACTTTCTGTGGTAATTGTGGTAATCAAATAGCGCCAGTGCAAGCCCAAGGGGCAACTATTGCTTCCGCTGTCGAGCAGACACAACCAAGTCTCAACAGCCCAAATTTTGCACAGAACAGGTATGGTTCACCTGGTCCTATGGTGCAGGCACAACCAGGTCCTCATTCTCCAATGCCAGATACGCCTGCTCAGGGCAGCATCATACCACCTCTATCCCAACGTCCCAATATTGGACGTATAGTCATCATCGCTGCCTTGATAGTGCTGGTAATTGCTGGCGGCACCATAGCACTTGTCTTGAAGAACAATGGCAATACGAACGGCGGCGGTGCTGGTGTCGGGGGAGTTGCCACCGGTCTGGTCAGATTTGTCGATAGCCAGAACAGCCAGGGACATACAGACTCACTCAGTCTCAACATTAGCAGCCTGGCTGCTCTGCCTGCTGGTTCCCAATACTATGCCTGGTTCGTTAACGAGCAGAATGAGCAGATTACGAAATTGGGCCCGCTCTCTGCCAGTGGTCAGAATTTTTCACTGAACTATGCTGGTAATGGTACCAACTTGCTTACTCTGGGCAATACACTAGAGATTACATTGGAGCAAGGAAAGCCTAACGCGCCAACGGGCAAAGTAGTGCTCGCGGCCAACTTCCCGCCCAAGGCTGTCGTCCATATCCGTCATCTCCTCCTTGCATTTCCCATAACGCCCAATCATATTGGCTTGCTGGTAGGCGTGCTGGGCCAGACGCAAGAGTTGAATGCACAGGCACAACTGCTGCAAAATGCCATTGCCAGCCACAACGCATTTACCATTCAATGCGTCGCGCAAAGTATGATTGACATCATCGAAGGCACCCAAGGCCACCACTACCGACCGCTCTCACTGGGCTGTTTCAGTCAAAATGTCAACATAGCCGGTGATGGTTTTGGCCTGCTGGGCCCCAATGGCTACCTTGCCCTTGCTTCAGCGCATGCGTCTCTTGCGGCAACCCAGTCTGATTCAACTCCCCTCATCCGCACACATGCAGGGCATGTGGAGATTTGTATCACCAATATCCAGGGCTGGGTGACGACCGTCGATAACGACGCGATTGATCTGCTTGCGCATCCTGACCACACCTTCAAAGTGCAGGAGATCGTAACGCTTTCCGATCATACCTACCATGGCGTTGCTCTTAACGGCGATGAGCAAATTCTACCCATTCCAGGCGGCGGCGGTGCCATCACTGCGTACCTTCATGGACAATTGATGGCAACTATGACGCTCGCTCCTGGCCAGTAGGGACCCTTCGTTACCTGCCCCCCAGGCAGGATTCCCCGATTTATCGTGGGATAGCTTGCGGAGCAGCGACGCAGTCTGGGGGACTGTGTGTCAATCCTGCGCGTCCGTAGGGCGTGAGTGGAGTGGGGACGCAATCCCCGGATTGTGTGTATGACCTTTTTGGCACCCTGTCAGGGGGACAGATAATGCCTATACGGGGAATCCTCACTCTTCCCTTTCCCCTATTATGGATGGAGAAGAAAGGTGGTATTCTCTATGAGAGTCGCCGCTGTAGCATTCGTACTAATGCTTGGGGTTATTCTGATCCTCTTTTATAGCGACACCCTTAACCCCTATAACCCCTGGGGGCTTGTAGGACCGACCACTTTGGTGCTCATCATCCCATTTTCTCTGGCATTGTTCGTCTTCCTTGCACACCGTCAACAAGAGCGACGCAAGAAGTGATGTCTGTAAAGAGCAGAACATGGCCTCCCCGGCGGTTGTATTTGATGGCGTTATGCTCTGCTTGTGCGCACGAACGAGAGCGACATTACCTGCCCCCCAGACAGGGCATCCTGCCTGGGGGGCAGGTATCCCGCACCTCATTGCCTATCTCCTGGGCATGCATGAGAAATTCCTCATTTTCCTCCAATAGACTTCTCATCATCTCCTGCTATCCTGACTCATGCGAGGCGACCCCAAAACGACCGCCTTGGTACTGCATGAGAAAAGCAACAAAAATCGTAACTACTCAGCAGGGGGTGTATGGGGACGCAGACGCCGTCTGGGGGACGGTGTGCCCTTGCCGGAGCGCGAGGTGTCCTCGCACCTTCCCCACTCCGTCACCTTCGACAGCGCAAGAACAAGCAGACCTGAATAGTTACCAAAAATATAAGGAGAACATAGATATGGCTGATACGATAACAACAATCACTCAGGTTGAGCCTGATCATCCTACAGAAACAGTAAAGAAGCACCTTCCCATTTTACCTCTACTAGCGTTGGTAGGAATTACATCCATCTCTGTCTTCATGAATTTCTTCCAGTTGGGACAGAACGGCTTCGGCAATCTCTACTATGCCGCCGGAGTCAGAAGCATGCTGAATAATTGGCATAATTTCTTTTTCGTCTCCTATGATCCAGGAGGCTTTGTGACCATCGACAAGCCCCCTCTGGGCTTCTGGCTGCAGGTTGCCAGTGCCAGGCTCTTCGGCTTCACGCCTTTTAGTGTGTTTTTGCCCCAGGCGCTCGCAGGAGTGCTTTCGGTGATCCTACTCTATTCCCTGGTGCGTCGCCACTTCGGAGTGGCGGCGGGACTCCTGGCTGCTCTCGCCCTGGCACTCAGTCCTATCAGCGTGGTAACCAATCGCAATATTACGATTGATAGTACGCTCGCCCTGACTCTGCTCGTGGGGGCCTGGGCAGTGCTGCGCGCGGCTGAAACCGGCCGGTTGCGCTGGCTGCTCCTGTCTGCAGTGATGGTCGGGATCGGCTTCAATATCAAGATGCTGGAGGCCTACCTGGTGGTGCCCGCCTACGGGCTGCTGTACTTACTGGCCGCTCCGAAAAGCCTGTGGAAGCGTATTGGGCATCTCGCCCTGGCTGCGCTTGTACTACTGGCAATTTCGCTCTCCTGGGTGCTGGCGGTGGACCTGACTCCAGCCTCTCAGCGACCGTATGTAGGCTCTAGCCAGGACAATTCAGAACTCAGCCTCGCCATCGGTTACAACGGCATCAATCGTCTCCTTGGGCAATTTGGGAGGGGCTTCAGCAGAGGGCCTCGCCCGAACACCCCTGGCTCATCCAACACTCGTAGCGGGAATGGGGGAACGACTCCCACGATAAATCGGGGAGCTACGCCGCCAACAACGAGGACAAATGGGAATGCAGCACAGGAGGTGCCAGCGGGATTCGGTGGGGCCTTTGAAACCGGCACTCCCGGCCCGTTACGGCTCTTCACCGAACCACTCGCGGGACAGATCGCCTGGCTCTTGCCGCTGGCGCTCCTTGGCATGATTGCTCTTGCCTGGCAGCGGCGTCCTCGCCTCCAGAGCGACCCGCAGCAGCAATCGCTGGTGCTGTGGGGCATGTGGCTGCTCACCATGGGCATCTTCTTTAGCATCGCAGGCTTCTTCCACCAGTACTACATGACGGAAATGGCTCCGGCCATCTGCGCGCTCTTTGGCATTGGCATCGTGGTCATGTGGCAGGACTACCGTCGTTCGGGCTGGCGCGGCTGGCTGCTGCCGCTAGCGCTCATCGCTACTGTTGCTGAGCAGGTATACATTCTCAACAGTTATCCCACATGGAGCCAGTGGCTGATCCCGCTCATGGTCGTCCTGTGCATCCTTGCCGTGGGAGTTCTCCTGAGTGCCCGCATTGCCCCACATATCCGTGTCAAAGCTCCCAGCGCCCGCTTTCTTCTGCCTGCACTCGGGGTCGGGATTCTGGCCCTGATGCTTGCTCCAACGGTGTGGGCAGCCATCCCCGTCATCCAGAATACGACAGCACAGCTCCCGGTAGCGGGACCAGCCCAAAGTGGTGACTTTGCAGGTAGCTTTGGTAGAGAAGGTGCTGACTTTGCGAGAGGTGGTAGCTTTGGTGGTGGTGATGAGAATGCCAACGTGAACCCTGCACTGATACGCTATCTGGAGGCCAACCAGGGTAATGCCACCTACCTGGTCGCCACACCCAGCTCAATGACAGCGGATGGAATCATTCTCGCGACGAACAAGCCCGTGATGGCAATGGGCGGTTTCGGTGGCAGCGACCCCATCCTGACGACCAGCCAATTAGCGACCCTGGTCGCGAAGGGCACGGTGCGCTTCTTCCTCCTGGGTTCGTTCAATGGGGGAAGACACCTCTCTCCGCAGATTCTTGATCGGATTCCTGAGCAGTTCAGAGATCGCGCCAGAGGCGGATTTGGTGGAGGCGGATTTGGTCAACAGGCCGCGCTCACGACCTGGGTAACGCAACACTGTAAGGTGGTACCGACGAGCCTGTGGCAACCTTCCTCGACCGGTGCTGGTTTCAGTGGAGGGTTTGGCCTGGCTGGAGCAAACCAGTTGTACGAGTGCACGACGACGCATTGACCATCAATGTGTACTTTGCCAGAAAGGTTTTTCGGCTATGCTGGCTACTTGAGACATCCGTTTAGGAAATCGACATGATGCCCACGATAGAGCAGGCTTTCTTGCCGGAGAACCCGAGAACAGAATATGATACCATATCAAGAGGAGTGCATGTGACTGTATTTCCTCCTCTGTTTCCTTCCACGGACAAGGAGAAGATCTCATCTTTCTGCCCAATTGCCCAGCTATCTCCCTGCATAGGCATTGATCAGAGGCTTGTCCGTTCCCGATTTTCGTGGCACAAGTCTCTGATTCTTCTGAACGGATATTCCAAGTAGCCAGCACAGGTCTTTCCCATGCTCTCTGCAGAGAATGCAGACGCTTGGCTTGATCTCGTCGAGCAGACAGGCAAGACCCCAGATGGATTAGGCATCTCAGACCATTTTCTCTACATCGGTCGAAAGCGAGCTTGATCCAGCTTCAGTTACCAGACGAGTGACAATAGACCCAATCGTTCAGAAAGGATTGTCATGGAAGTAATGGATCAAACATTGCTGCGTTTGCATATTGAAGCCGTTTGGGGCGTACAACTTCCTCCTCTGGAGAAGTGCGACGTTGAACTGTTGCCAGAAAGCATGCATCCTTCTTGGAAGCTCTATGTCGCCGAACTTGCTAATGCTCATATTCATGTTTGGCGGCCAGATGTTGATGCTGCGGAGCGTGAAGTATTGCGTCTACGAGTGAACGAAGCTTTGGCCTTGCCTCTGATAGTTGCCCCAATGCCAAAAGTGAGCCGGGAAGTGGCTCTTTCTATGACCGCATTACCAAGACTCGATGGAGAGACTGCTCGCAGCATCGCACGTCCTTTAACCTCGGAGGACTGGCCCCTTGTTGAAGCCTTCCAGGCAGGTTCTCCTGACGACTACCTTCATCAAGAGATGCGTCCCCTCATAGGTGTGGTCCTTGATGGACGGTTACTGAGTCTTGCACATTGCGCTCGTCGTACAACACAGGTGTGTGAGTTGGGAATCGATACATTACCAGAAGCCCGTCAAAGAGGATATGCGCTTGCTGCCACCGTGGTGTGGACACAAATGATCCTACAAGAAGGACGTATTCCGCTCTATAGTGCTGAGGCGTCAAATACTGCCTCTCTTCGCTTAGCTGCTGCCGCTGGCTACCGAGTCTTTGCACGAGGGGCAGCCTTTGAAGCCTAAAGCCTGGTTGGTTGCCTGCAAAAAATTCATACACCCCTGACAGGCTGAGGGCTCCCAGGATGAGCCGCATCGGCCTTGCGAGCGGGAGACTGTGCCGGAGTGTGCTTGCGCTTGTTAAGGGCAAACAACCGCCGACAGAGGAGTGCCCCCACAAGGGCAAAACTGACGAGGTAGATGCCGAGCCCCCACCAGGTATGCGTGTGACACTCCGCAGGGGTTAAAACCCCGCAGCTTCTGACACTCCCGCGTAGTCGGTTTCCTGAGAAGATGGAACGTGGTTCCTACTCAAGTGGAAGCCGTAGTTGGCAGGGAATATCTGATGCGTGCTCATCCATCCTGAGCAATACATTTTGAGCGGTGCCATGCTCGTTGCGGTCTCCATGCCTTACGAGAGGAATAGATGGTTCCTCTTTGCGGATTGCGCATCTTGGGAAACAACAACACCTGCGTCTTTCGACACCCTCTCTCTTGCGAGAGGAGTTGAAGGCTTTTCCTGAGATTTCTGATACCTCACAATGAGGCGTTGACCGATGACAAGACTGGCATTCCTGTCCGCGTTTCCTCTCATGCCACAAGGAGCACAAGCTACCAAAGGAGCGCCATAGGTGTAGCCTTCTGCTGGTTTCCCTGTATCGTATCGGGCTACAAGGCTATGGCAACGCACGCACTCTCTGCTCGTGTTCCTAGGATTGACGCGACTAGTGAGAATACCCGCGTTGTAAGCTTTGTACTTGCAGTAGTTGAAGATACGTCCCTTCATCCAATAAGCCCGTTTGTCGTTACTTCGTTTGCTGTACTTGCCCTTGGTTGGTTTGAGGTTCCCAAGGTGTTCAAACACAAGGATAGTAGCCTCATGCGTCTTCGCAAATTGAACAATACGAGCGCTCACAAAATGAGCGCTATGTTCATCAACGTGGCGTATCTTGTTCCAAAGCTGTACGTTGTCTTGTTCATTCTCTGCAATAATGCCAGTCTTGCGTCGGTTGCGTGCAATACGTCCTAACTGTTTCGCGCCTTCAGCCGGATATCCGTCTACCACCATGAATGAACTGAGTGGCGAGGATCGTACCTTCAACAGTTTGGATCGTACACACTGCGATGTTCTCGTTTATGTTTAAGTCCACAGCACAAATCTTCGTTTGTGCATTGGTTGCGACTTGTTTTTCGATTGTGCCAGGGCTCTTGAATTGTCTCTCAACAGGAGTGTGCAACCACCACTGATTGCCATGTCTGATGAGGGAGGGACTTCCCATCTCACCATCACTAGGCAATTCCCGCCCGGTGATGCGAACTTTGATCCAACTCCAACATGTACCAGTCCATACCTTGATCACAATGTTGTTATTGGCCCGTTCCTTCCACATTCCTGCATAGAGTGTAGTGGACTTGTTCCATGTACGAGGGGGAACTGGAGGACGTTCATGAAACTTCTTGCCCTTAGCTTCTGCTTTCCCTTTGCGTTTTCGCCACTTGGTGAGATGGGAGTAGAAAGAACGAGCTGATCCAAGGGCCGCATTGATAGCCGCTCTGCGGAACATGGCAGGAATGTCTTCTAGGATGTCCTCCAAGGGCATGACCGGAGTTGGATTGCTCTGTGTGGTGTGGGTAAGCTTTTCAAGAGCAGTGAGTGCGTCTTTCTTGGAGAGATCCAACACTTTCTCATGAGCTTGGATGACTCCGAAGTAGAAGGCTGTGACACGATTAAAGAGGGCTTGATTGGCAGCAAACCACGCACCATGTTCGGCTTGGTAGTTCAAGACCTGCTTGATAGTCGTGGTTGCTTTTGCCATACTAGATCCCCTTCTGAGCGTCTATGTATTCCTGGATTGTTTGGGCACTCACAGCACCCGCTGTTGATGAAAAATATGAGCGCGTCCACAGCGATGGAAGCTTTGAGAGAATGGATGTAAATTCTTGTCGAAGGAAGAAGGATGTCTATCCCTTCAATTCCTTGATCACTTCTGCTGCGCTATCGGAAGGCCATACCCGTACGAAGATATGGATATGCTCCGGTTGGATAGAAAGCCGGAGAATGTCCCATCCTTTCTCCTTGCACTTTGCTTCAAGAAGCTCCTGACAGCGGTCCTTGAGTTTTCTTACAAGAATAGGCTTCCGTCGTTTGGGACACCAGATGAGATGATAGACAACGAGATGGACTCTGTTGCCGATGGCGATCCCAAGGTACATCCCGACAATCCCCTAACCAGGTACGCGATAGGTGAACAACGTTCCACCCAGCCTGACAACATCACCCTGCGCCAATATATGACGTTGGATGCGCTGACCGTTGACGTGAGTGCCATTCGTCGTGCCTAAATCCTCCAACACGTAATTCGTCCCTTCCCGTTTAAGCGCGGAGTGACGGCGTGACACCATCTTGTCATTCACCACAATATGATTATCCGGCCCTCGTCCCAGGTATAACACATCACCTTCCAGTTGCAGCTCTGCTCCATCACTACGCACCAGAGAGGGAGGTGGAGGAGGCGCAGGTGCCGCCGCGGGAGCCTTGTCAGGAGACTTCACCAGCCCTGCTAGCTGAGGCCCAAGCAATGAACGAGCCAGAATAGTGCCAAAATCATCGCTTTGCCCAGCACCCCTTATACCGACGTTCACAGCTTTCTCTCGTACTTCGGACAGCTCCTGCACACTTTCTGAAAATTTTAGCCAGGCGCCAGCCAAAGTATGAAATTCATCCCGGCCTATGCACATCAGATCAACTGGCCCTAAAGCCCGTACATTGGCGTTCCGCCGTTTCCCTGAAAGCAGAGACGTTTCCCCAAAATACTCACCCTGGCCCAATTGTGCTAGTTTCATTTGTTGCCCATCAGGCATTTCTCTGAAAACTTCGACCTGGCCAGAGACAATCACATAGAATTGATCGCCCACATCGCCCTGGCGAACGATGAAATCGCCAGGTTCAAAGTGCGCCTGGTTGACCACATGGGTACGGTTCAGATTGACATAAGAGAGTTCGGGCGGAAATAAGAGATCGAGGCCCCAATCCAGTCCAACGCGGATTCTTCGCTCCCAGCCTGGAAGCTTCATCAGGTAGACATTGCGCCACATGAACCAGGCGATAAACCCTGACAGCTTAATGCCTCCGGCCAATTCCGCTACTCCGGCCTGGTGGCCTACCAGGCACAACTGACCAAGCCCAGGAAAGGCAAATGGCACCTGCCGTTGCGGCTGCCCACGCAGGACCGCTGCCAGGTTGTCGGCCAGGAATTTCCCTTGCCGCAGCGCATATTGGGCTGTTGGTGGCGAAAACTCGCCCTTCGCCGCCGCATTCGGCACAGCGGCATTATCACCCAGGGCCCAGATGCCCGGCATCCCCTGCACACCCATGTAGGGATCAGTCAGGATACGCTCCTTGTCGCGGGGTAAGCCTAGCGAGGTCAGCACCGGATTCATAGCTGAGCCAACCGTGACTACCAGCGTGCGCGTGGGAATACGTTCGCCCGTACTCAGAATGGCTTCACGGGGTGTGGCGGCGCTGATGCGTGTTTGCAGCTTCACGTCTACGCCACGATGCCGCAGCTTGGTAAGCGCAAAATCGGCCAGCCCTGGTCCCATTTCAGGGAGAATGCGCTCGCGGCTATGCAAGAGTATGACTTTGACACTCTCTCTGGTAAGCGAAGGATAGCTTTTAGAGATGGCGCGTACGAGGTCGTTGAGTTCTCCTACTGTCTCGACTCCGCTATACCCTGCTCCCGCTACCACGAACGTCAACAGTTCCTGGCGTATATTCGGATCGGTCTCCACATCGGCGGCTTCTAGCATGGAAATGACGTGGTTTCGCAAATAAAGTGCATCACCCAGGCTTTTCATGGTTTTAGCGTGCTGCGCAGCACCGGGCATCGAGGCCAGATTAATGGTGTTGCCCAGTCCAAGCACAAGGTGATCATAAGGGAGACGGGCTTCGCGTCCGGTAATCGGTGAGGTGGTCGTGACTACCCGCCGGTTGAGATCGATGCCGAGCACCTCCTCTGCACGAAAAGAAATGCCCGGGATCATACGACGAATGGGATTGAGGATGTGGAACGTCTCAATTGAGCCAGAGGCTGCTGAAGCCAGCAGCGGCACAAACACAAAAAAGTTATCGCGGTTGACCAGCATGATCTCGACACTGGCATCTCGTTTGAAATGCTGATGGAGTCGTTGGGCGGTTGTGACACCGCCAAAGCCTCCTCCCAGGATCAACACACGCTTTGTAGAGCCCCGATTCATCGTGGGCTATTCCTTCCTGCAGTGAATTGTCACCCTGAGCGCAGCGAAGGGTCTGTCTCGATGGGCAGAGAGATGCTTCGCTGCGCTCAGCATGACAGTGCTGCTACCCTCGTTAGAAGTTGAGTTTGATGATCTTGCTTCGCAAATTATCATCAAACTTTAGATCACCCGAAAACTCAGCATGCTATCAGGGCCGACTTGAATTTCCGCCCCATCTTGCAAGCGAACCGGTTCACCGCCGAGCTGTCTGCCATTGAACCAGGTACCATTCGCCGACCCCATATCGTGAATATATAAAGATACCTGGAGGCCATCTGGCCTGGCAAAGATTTCCGCATGGTAGCGTGAGATGCGGCCATCGTCGAGCTGCATCACGGGGACATCCAGATTGGAGGAAGAAGGATCTGCGCTGCGCCGTCCAATGATGATGCGTGGAGCAGTGATCTCAAAACGCATACCTGTAGAAGGACCACTTCGCACCAGTAACACCCCACGACGGAAGCCGGCAGGTGGCGAAATCACTGTAGACTCGGCTCTAGGGGCCCTCAGCGGAGCTTGCGGAGCGTCTATCAATTCCCTCGCGGCCTGAGCAGGACGCTCTGCCACTCCCACGATAATCGGAGCTACTCGCCTGCCCGTTGTGTTGGCTGTGCTTGCGCAGCGATCACAGGAACAGCAGCCGGAGCCCTGCCCAGAATTCTGCTAACATCGTCAGCATTGAGCATCTTGAGCCGTTCGCGGATCATGCGCGTCTTCAAAACGGTATCCGGGTCGGCGTTGACCGAATCCTGGATCGGCAGACCTTGCAGTGCCCCTAACTGAACAAGTCGACGGCGCAGCAACACATCCACTTCTTTGTACGCTTCACCCGAACTGGCCAGCATTTCCTTAAGTACATCACGATTTAGTGTCAGGCACTCCACCGCACTCACTGCCTTAGCTGTCACCGCTCGTTCGGCCCGCCCCAGCAGTTCAATTTCGCCAAAGAACTGTCCTTCGGATAGCCGCCCGACGGCCATTTCCGGGGCATCCTTTTTCGCCGAGCGGAATATATCAACCTGGCCCCTGGTGATGATATAGAACTTGTCTGCCGGGTCACCCTGGCGGAAAATGACTTGACCAGGCGCAAACTTCTCATTCTGAGACTGTGCGGTTGCCGCGATCAACTGCTCTTCACTCAGTTGTGGCAAAGCCTTCGCCAGCCACTCGTCATAGATCTGCCGGACCTGCTGGCGGAAAGCCAGTACCATCGGAATGAACACGAGTGTGTTGTAGATGAAATGCAGGTTGATGCGGCTTGGCAAGATCGGGTTGATGAAGGGGAAAAGGGTTCCCAAAATTCCATTGTAGCCCAGAATGCCATTCTGTGCGGCTAAACCGTTGATAATATGGATGCCCAGGAAGTAGCCGCCGTTGTTGTAGAAGTTGCTGTTCAATGCGTAGTTGCCATACAGGTAGATATGTTCAACCTGGTGTACAGCTGCTGCTATTAGCGCCAGCGTCAGCCAGATGTTCTTTGTCTTGCGGAAGTGGATTCTCAGCACAATACAGGCAACCAGTATTATACCGTCCCAGACGAAATGCACCTCTTCACGGTTCAACTCACCAAAGATGCCGTGTGCCAGGCTACAATATCCTTGCCAGGACCAGCCGTAACATCCGGCCTGCGGATTATAGATGAAGATGAACTGCAGCATCTGCGCAACATGTTCACCAACATGTCCTGCTTGTAGAATCATAATCACGAGGTACGTGGCCATGAATCCGTAGTGTTTGCTGGTCCAGAAGATCTTCATCGAGAATAGCGGGATCCAGGGAAGGATCGTCGCAGCAGCAATGGCCGAGAGTGACCAGTGCAGCAAAATGCCGATTAATTGGGCCCCATAAGAGCATAGCGCTGTGATCACCACAGCTTTAAACTGGAGTTCGCGTCCCCTGAGTAGCCTACCTACCTGGTCGAAAGTTGATATAGCCATAGTGTCGTCTCCTTCGTCAGTTCCAGATCAAAGAACAATACATGCACCATCTAAACAAACGATCCGACCACCAATTTCTGGCGGGTCTCCTTGCAGGGCGGGGGCAAGCCCCGCCCCTACCATAGACGTTGGGCATCCCATTCGTGTATGGTAGGGGCGGGGCTTGCCCCGCCCATTAGCACCAACTTAAGGCCCACTCAACGCCCTCGCGCTCCAGGAGTTGGGCGGAGTTGGGATGTTTCCTGCGCTTGTTCATGTGACAGCCCGAGCGCATGCGCCGTCCGATCAGCCGCAGGGTGGCAGGCAGACGGTGTCCGCAGGCCAAAGCGGGCATGAGGATCCAACTGGTATCGCGGACCACCTGGGCGAGTTTGACCAAGCTGCGTTGGGGGTCTTGCCAGGCGAAGAGGACGATCAGCCAGTGTTGCAGCAGCGCGCCGATCAACTTGGCATACAGTTCGCACAGCACGCGCCACGGATTGCTGGTGCGCCACTCATCAATCTGGCCGTCCTGTTTCCAGAGTTTGTACAGCAGCTCCATCTGCCAGCGTTCGCGTAGCAGCACGAGAGCTTCTTCAAAGCGCAGGTGCTTGCTGGGCACATCAGTGATCAGAATGGTCCAGTCGGCCAGCCGCAACGTCTCCTCCGAGATGGTCTGTTGACGACGTTGAGCATCGCGTAGCAGGTCCTCCCTGCGCTGGTCGCCGACTTCCTTGGGCACGCGCAACAGCAGTAAGCGCATCGGCAGGCGCTGCTTGGCTCCCACCAGCACATGCAGTTCTTTCATTTGTCCTACTCGCGGCGGCAACACATCCTCCAAGCACAGCGGCTGACCGCTGGGCGTGAAGAGGGCCGTGCCGGCATGCAAGCGCGTCAGCGAAGAGGCTCCTGCCTGATGGCGCTGCGCCAAGCGCTGCAGGTCAAAGTAGCCCAAGTCCTGCACGTAGAGTGCCCCTGGCTGGACCGGCTGGGCATTGAACGGACTACGATGATCGGAGGCCCGTCCATCCGACAGCTTCGGCCCCCAGAGCTGTCCACGCTTGAGCTCCCAACGCGTATGCAGTTTGATGGCAGCTGCGGTGTGGTCCTGATTGCCCCCACAGCCGCGCCACCGCTCGGCCAGCTCGTTGGGCAAGCTGACACTGCTGCTGTCCTCCAGGATCACCGCGCTAAAGCGCCGCAGCAACCTGATCGGTACGTCGTGGGCCGCTTGGACGACTACGCTGCTCATCTCCTCTAAGACCGCGTGCAAGAAGGCGGCACACTGCGGCGTGAAGCGCTTGTGAACGGCGGTGTCTGAGACTGACACCGCGCGCAGTTCTGCCGTCGAGGCCAATTGCTCCAGACTGGCATCGGGGTGCTGTTGCCAGCCAAAGACCAAGGTTTGCAGCAAGTCTGCGCCACTGAACTTGCGCTCCCGTTGGATACAGCCCATTTCCCGCGCTAACTCCTTGGCTCGCTCTTCCATGATCCTCTTCATGCTCTCGGCTACCTGTGATACACTACTCATCAGAAGGCTCCTTTCCGTCACGATATCTCTTGTCAGATTTACCGATATCATGTCAGATCGAGCCTCCCTTTGTCATCCCTTTCCTTAAGTTGGTGCGAATGGCGGGGCAAGCCCCGCCCCTACCATAGACGGTTGGGCATCCCATTCGTGTATGGTAGGGGCGGGGCTTGCCCCCGCCCTGGAGGTGATTATGCGGAGTCATATTCCGCGGCCAGATACGTCAGCTTCACGACATATTCAGCGAACCCTCGCTGACCAACCTCAAAGGTATCTCCATGCTCCAGCACCTTCTCAGTTACCTCTTTCCCCTTAAAGCAGAGCGGGTTGATTGATTTACGTTGCACAACTTTGTACTTTATAAACTGGGGCTCTTGTAATTCACTGTTGATCCGGGTAAATACTGCGTGATAGCGCGAAATGATCGCAAGTGGCAGGTAGAGGTCATTATCTTTTGCCCTCCCCAGTGTAAGTGTTTCTCCCGTCAGCTCGAATGTTGCCCGGAAGCCCTTGTCCGGCTCGGTAGTCACTATCAAACGCGGTGGTTTGAGCAGTGTTTTTTTATGCTCGGACGAAACAGGTGTGATAATTGTGGCCTCAGAATCAGTCGAAGCTGTTAGTGGTGCTGGCGGTGGCGAAGTATCCTGCGGCTTCGGTTCCTGGTAAGTTGGATGAGCCGGGATGGTTGCCTTTAGCGGAGATGCTGGGGGCTGCGAAGGCGTGATCTGTGCGGAATCCTCGTAAGCCGGGTAAGCCGGTTCCGTTGCTTTTTTCGGAGATGCCAGAGGACCAGGCGCTCCCTCGATAAATCGGGGAGCTACAGCTCCTTTGCCTGTATCTGCCTGAATAGCCGGCATAACACGTTGCTTACCTTCAAGTATCGTCCCTCTGAGCTGGCGTACATCGAGATTTTTATCGCGGTTGTAGTACCTGGCAGCTCTATTTGGATCGGCTTTGAGAGCGTTATAGTAAGCAAAACTGAGAGTCTGACAGGTTGGATAGCGATCAGCAGGAGCCTTTGCAAGCACCTTCATGATTACCTGGTCCAGTGCCTGGACAACCAGCTGTGGAAACGCCTGCATCGTAGACTGACCGATGAGCGAACCCGGTGCTGCATGGACATGTCCGACCATGATCTGAGTAGTATTGCCCTCGTATGGTAATTTGCCTGCTAGCATCTGATATAAGATGACGCCCAGCATATAGATATCGCTCGCCGCACTCACCATGCCCAGGCATTGTTCGGGAGCCATATAAGCAACCGTACCCAATACGAGCGTTGATGCCTGTAGTGCAACATTATCGAGCAGTTTGGCCAATCCGAAATCCATCAGCACCAATTGCCCATCGTTCCGTATCAGCAGATTGGCCGGTTTGACATCACGGTGAACAATTCCATGCTGATGCGCATAATCCAGGGCTGAACCGACCTGGTCCAGGTAGAAGCCAATCTCGTCAAGTGTAAGCCGCTCCCGCTTCATACGCGCGGCGAGCGTGCCTCCGCTTAAATATGGCATCACCAGGAACGGCGCACCTTTGGCTACGCCAAAATCATAGATTTGGAGGATGTTCGGGTGATCCAGGATGGCAATAGCGCGTGCCTCGTTGCGGAAGCGGGTCAAAAGGTCTTTGTCTCTGGTCCAGTCTTGCCCCAATATCTTGACCGCTACCTGGCGACCCAACTCCAGGTCCATAGCTAAGAAAACACTCGCGAAACCGCCTTCCCCGATTTTATTGTCCAGGCGGTAACGCTTATTGAGCGTGCTACCGACATAGTCCATGCCTGCCCTCTCTTCTTGGACTCCTTGGAAGAACCCTGGCCTGTTCTTTATCTTACCATAAATGGATAAGCTTGCCTACTCTTCGAGGACAGAATTCCTGGTACCCACAAGGGGCACCAGTACTTTGGCAGTGTACTGGTGCCCCTTGTGGGTACCAGGCTTACCGAATGGCTCCCTTTAAGCACAGAAATCACAGCAATACTATTCCATGGCGGGGGCAAGCCCCGCCACTACTATACACGAATGTTCGCTCGTCTTGTAGTAGTGGCGGGGCTTGCCCCCTCTCTCCCTGATATATTTCGGTTCACCCTGCGCCTGGCACCCACAAGGGCCCATCCATCCCCAGCCCAGCCCCGTGCCACTACATATCGTCTGGCCCACCCCCCCCGTGTGTCCACCGAGCCGTCGCCTGATGGTGGGGTGGGTCCCCCGAAATGTAGTGGCACGGGGTGGCTGGGTGGACGTGGGGGGCCCTTGTGGGTGCCAGGTCCCTCGCGACGATGGGGCTCCCGCCTGCCGCTCCAGAAACTGTCAGGGAGAGAGGGGCTTGCCCCCGCCATGCTTTTTTTGAGGGAAATTCGCGACCGCCTGAAGTGAAAGGGCGGAGGCGAGCTCACGCCCCTACGGTCTCGGTTTTCTGTTGCTGTCCTTCCGTTTCGAGAGGTACCGTCATCTTTTCTCTAATGGTGCGAATCTCGTGCTCCAAGATGCGGCGCAAGATAGCGACAGCGCAGGCATAGGTAGAATCCATGCCAAAGTATGAAAGGCTGCCTGCACCCAGGTTCTTACCCCGTGTATAGGGTGTGTCAGAGGCATAGTGTAGGATACCCAGATCATAGGGAAGGCGAGCAAAGTTGATATTCTCCCCCATTGGATAGCGCATCAAGTACTGGTCCTCGTAGACAGCGTTCAAGTAAGGACCACTCTCCATCTCGACAGCCGTATAGTTAGTATTGTAGTAGAAATCCAGGTACTGGCGGTTCTGCAGGTAGGTGCCTTTGGTAGAGACGCCCTTCTGGTTATCCAGCACTGAACCGTAGATCAGATAAGGCTGCACGTCCTGCGCTGTAAAAACATTGTCGAGCCAGTAGGTGTTCTGGCTGTGTTCGTCAAGGACGACGTTTGAGATCATCACATCGCCGATGCTCCCATTCAGCGTAGCAGCCTTGCCCAGGATGTAGATGCCGCGCATATGCGTCAGGTTCTCCATGATTTCGCGCAGCATCCGATAGGCAGCCATCCCCAATGGGTAGTCTATATTGAGCACAATAGCCTGACTTTTCGCCAGCAAATCCATGCCTGGCATGCGACAACGAGGATCAATCTCCATCGGGCGCAGTTTGGCAAGTTCAAATACCTGTGCGTCGATCTCTAGCCCATGCCGTGCTCCCACGCACCAGATGCCACGCCCCTGCTCCTCCTGTGTACGGTTGCGCTCAAACTCCCGACCTGCGGGTGTGCGTATCCACTGTCGGGCTGCAAAGTAGAGGAAGTTCTGCCAGTTGCCCGGTACCGTGCCCTCCTGCAATTTGCGACACTCCTCAGCCAGGTAAGGGTCCTCTCCACTGAGTGCAAACTTCGTCAACTCTGCCTCGCGTCTGAGCAGGGAGCCAGACATGAGGTTAACCAGGCTGTGTGTATTGCTGGAGACGAAGTAGACTGAATGTTCTTGTAAGCCAAGCGTATCGAGCAGCTTCTCGACCGGTTCCCACCACTGGTGTGTGGCACGCACATAACCTACATGTGAGCCTCCTAGCATGCGCATACCGAAACTCTTGCGGCCTTTGCCAATCACGAGCAGGTTTTCCCACAAGCGATCACCCCAAATCACTTCCAGGCGCCGCCAATCATCCACCGGAATGTGCAGACGTTCGCGCAGCACCTTGGTAATCTCGGCAAATACCGGCGATGTACGGTCCATGCGCGTCTCTAGCAACTGCATAGTCGTCGGGTCCGCATTCAGCAGGTAGTGCATCTTGTTCCATTCGATCTGGAAGGCAACCAGGATGGGGACGATGTCATCGGTATCGCTGACACTGGCAACATACGCAGCCAGCGTCCCTTTGCCATCATAGAACCACTTGCGTCGCCGGGCAGGTGACGTCACAGCTTCCCAGGTATCAACGTGAAATCCTTGTTGCAGAAAGACCTGTTCGGATTGACCCAGGAGCACGAGGTCACAGTGAATGATCGAAGTCGGCAAACGCAGCACACTGTAGATGAAAGCAGACATGTCAGGATAGGGTGACTGTGCGTCAGGATGCAAACTCGAGTCAATATTGTAATGTACCTGCACCAGCGCCTTCAAGCTGATCTCGCCTGAACTGCGCAGTAATGTGTTGTAAGTCCGAATGTAGAGTTCGACATCGCGCTTGCCAGCCTCATGCTCTCGCTCTCCATGCTCAAAGGAGGTGTCTTCTTGACGTGCATTACCTGTGCCCCAAAGGGCGGAGGCAAGCTCCGCCTCTACGCCGGGGCTCGGATGATGTGCAGCCGGGCGAGATGCCTGCCAGCTGTTCTCGCGATTACCTCGGGCGGAGGCATGCAATCCTGCCTGGGGGGCAGGTATCCCCTCACCACTCCCCTCCACTCCCGCCCCTACGGGACCACCCGCCTGATAGACTCCCTCAATAAATCGGGGAGCTACCTGCTCCTCAAATGGATCGGATGCGTAGTTCTTTGGCTTCCGCATCTCTCTTCGTTCATCATCAGGATGTATTGGTAGTTTATCTTTACGTGGCATACTCTTAATCTCACTGGCGTCCTCACCGGTAGTGTGTCCCACGATAAATCGGGGAGCTACTCGGCGGGCTCTGGGCTGGTAATGAGAATGCGCAGGAACCATCTGATGGCAAAGAATATCAGCCAGTAGACCAGCATGGCAATCAGCGTTGACCATTCAAAGGCCTGGTCTGGCGGCCTGATCGATGCCGATCCGACGATATTCGCAAATGGATAGAGAACTATACCTGTTAAGGCATAGAGAAAACCGGCAAACGGGTTGGCCGAGTTCGCTCCAATCAGCCTCAAGATGAAACGCAACAGCAAGCCGATCTCCAATACGACAGCAAGCCATTGAAGGAAGTCATTGAGTTTCCCGATAGCAAAAGCAGCTGTGCGCGCCTCGACCGGGCGTATGTCCACGCTTTCTGCTTCTTCCACCGGGGCGATAGCTTCACGCGCGGGCTCTGCATGTACAACTGCTCTGGGCTGTAACTCTTCCATCGGAGGTACAGCTTCGGTTGCCTGTTCGTCGATTGGATCCTCTGGATGAAGGTTTCTGTGCATCCTGTTTTTCCTCCGACTGTAGCCACCCGATTCATCGTGGTGGCCCGATTTATCGTGGGCTATTCCTAATCCTGTTTTGTGCAGACATGAGCCGGTGGCCGATAAATCGGCGGTGGGCGCGATAAATCGGCCCCTACAAATGCATCGATATATATCTCACCGTAGAGCCCCGATTCATTGTGGGCTATCCCTGCCCTTACATACGATTATAACATGACTTGCCTGTTATCTGCTACGGCGAACGAGGAGCACTACCCCTTCTGCGCGTGCCAACTCGCGGAACTGTCCTGAAGCCACGAGCTGGTTGAGTTCACTTGCCATTTCATCCCGATCTTCTGGAAAGACGGCGTTTAGATCGACGATGATGTACTCGACGCTGGTATTGAGCGGTGAAGGAAATACCGCCAGGCGCTGGCGTTCACTCAAATGCGGATTCAGATTGGACCCTGCGGAAACTGAAGCGTCCGCTGGAATTAAGGCCAGCAATTGCTGGATATGTTGCTCACGGCTACCCGGCTCATGATCCGCCCAGAAGCTATTCAGTATAGGCATAGCAAGCACATAATTTACTGCCACCATGCATATGATCCAGGCAATGACGACCTGTTGCAGACGCGGCACAGAAATCCTACTGGCTAAAGGGGCCATGGCGGAGGCAAGCTCCGCCGCTACGCGACGCCATTGCACCAGGACAATTGACAGGGCGACCGCAAGGGTCGCCATCCGCCACGCCGTCAGGACGGAGGATATCAGGACGACTTCATTTGCCAAGCGCTTAACTTCATGCGTATGGGGGATTGTGTCAGTAGTTTGTCCCACGAAGGATTTAAACGCGCTCCACTGCGTTCCGCTGAGGGGATCTACTTCCCCACGCCATCCCTGCCAAACTGTAATCAAGCGCCGCGTGCCGTGAATTGCTGCAAGCATGATGAATGGAATGATAACCGCATTGTAGTGGTAGACACCACTATATAAGGTCGGGTCTGTGCTCAAGATGTTGATCGCTACGCTGGGCAATGCTGGCAGCAGCCACTCCGGGGCGAGAAGAGCGAGAAAGCCGCTGCTGCGTAAGAGCCCGGCAAGATAGAAAAAGCGATCAAATGTGATGTACATGGAAAGAAGCAGCCATGGGTGCAGCAGGAGGTTCAAGATCGCTGCTCCGGGGGAACTCCCTAATGACTCATAGCGATACCAGAAATTGTTATGTTGTGCGCCCGGAAAGAAGTATGGAATGATCACGAAAAAGGCCAGGAAACTCCAGAGCAGCCCACCGGTGATTAAGGTAATTCCCAAACGTGGCGATTTGTAGCGCCAGATAACCAGTATGCCTAACAGAGCAATGCTCAGAGGAACCTCCTCTTTACAGGCGGCAGCAAGGATGCAGGCGATGAGAAACCACACATGACGTTTGTAAGTGAGCGCAAGTACAGCGTATAGCAACAGTGGCGTTGCTAAACTCACAGGATGGAAGTCGAAGATATTCATACCAATCAATGCAGGAGAAAGGAGGTAGGCAATTGCCATGCATGTGGAAAGCAAGGGCCACTCAGGCAGGTATTTGCGCGTGAGCAGGAAGACGGGCAATGCTCCCGATACCAGTGCCAGTGTCTGAAATACGAGCAGAATACGTGGATCGGCATGAAAAATATACAGCAGAGAAAGCAGTAAGATAATCGGTTCAAAATGAATGGCGAGACGTGTCGGTGGCCCATACCAGTCAATTGCCTGATTCGTAAACTGAAATGGACGCCCGTGGATGGTATTCCAAAGGACCTGATCCATATTGCCAAGATCAAAAGCGGTCGCTTTGAACGTGTCGTAGCGCAGCACCGCTTGGTGACTCATGACCACTGCGTACACCAGCGTTGCCAGCAGTAGTGTTGCCCAGGCTATCCAAGGCCTGGTACCCGCAAGGGGCACCACTACATTTCGTAATATCCTCGCTACAAATGTAGTGGCGGGGGACCCTGTCTGGGGGACAGGTAATGCCCCCACCAGGCTGTCTTGTTTAGATGCCATATTTCCTTACTCTCTTAACGAAGAGAGCGGGATGAAAGCGACCCCGCCCATATCGCACTACTTGCCTTGGCATTCCATGATGTACCGCTTGATTGTCTCCGCCGAGACCACGCCAGCCGTCCCAACGTAGTAACTGCTCGTCCAGAGATGGTCCTTTCCACAGACTTTCTTCAGATGCGGGAACTTCTCCCGCAAGTACCGCGATGAATGCCCCTTCAAGAGATTCGCAATCATCGCAGGGCTAAACCGTGGTGGCGCACTCACAAAGACATGGATATGATCGATGTCCGTTTCCAGTGCCAGCAGGGTGAGGCCATGTCGCCCACAACACTCTGTAATCAAGCGTTTCGTTTCCGCTTGTACCTCCCCTGTGAGTATCTTGCGCCGATACTTACGCCCTGGTCCATCCAGGAGTAGTAGGAGGGCAGACACGCCCCAACGTTGTCTGAGTGAGTCAGCAGGTTAACCACTACACACGGTGCAGGTCCCTACGGGGACAGACCACACTGCGGACGTTGCTCAGAAGCCTGTCACCCTTTAGGGGACAGGAGTGTCACATAACAATATAGGCTTGCCAGATACCGATACCGACCAGGATCATGAACCCCCAGACGATTGCGAACTCCGGCCACGTGCCTGTACGGAAACGCCAACGTGGATTGGGGGGAAACCCGAAACGTTTTGGCATTGGCCATAGCAATGGTACACCCCCTTGTGTGAGCGCATCGGCTGCAATATGCATAATACAGCCAAATAAAACCGCAAAAAAAACCAGGTATGATCCGCGTATATAGAGAGCTGGAGCAGCAAACCCACGTTGGGCAAGCAGATAGATCACCAATTGCTGTAAGCCAATGGTAAGCAATGAGCCTAACGCTAACCCCAAGATGCTATGGAAGACCGTGCGATGTCCGGCTATGCGCTGGATTTCTTTGCTCACCCAGCCCAGTTTGTGCCCAAACATGCTGCGCGCATTATCGATATCAGGCAACAAGGCCCCAAACCCCACCATTACGTAGTAGACTACCTTCTTCACTACTAGTGCCAGTGTGACGGCCTTTACTATCGTCAAGGGAGGACCTGACAAATGCACATAGCTATCCAAGACGACTCCTGCCGTCAGCCCAAGCAGTAGATGCGATCTACCTTCCATGCGTTTATGTCCTTTTGCAAGGTACCTGACTCCTCACCGCCTCGTATCCGCCTTTGCTGCATAGCGTAATGCAAATAATGCATCACTTAATTAAGTTAGCCTTGTCGCAATCGGCGGCTCGCATCTGCTTTTGCTGCTGACTTTGCTGCCTGCGGCAGCAAAGTCAGCAGCAAAAAAATCTCTTACGAACCACCGAAGGTGGCGAGAAATCCTGAAGAGTTACCCCCATAGATATATAAATATATTTCCATTGTAGAGGCTCCTGAACCATATTTCAATAGGCCCGACAAAATGCTCCTTTGGAAGGACAGAGTGATGCCTATTCAGGCAAGCTGACCAGGATATCCTCGCCTTCAATCTGCACCGCATACGTCTGGATGTCCTGACGCGCAGGGCCTCGCAGTACTTTGCCTGTATGCACATTGAATTGTGCGCCATGCCAGGGACAGGTCAGCACATCACCATCAAGTTCACCCTCGCTGAGTGGACCACCAATATGTGTACAGGTACCGGTAAAAGCACAGATGATACCACTCGCTTTCGCCAGGCAGACTGGCTCACCCTCAACCTCTACCTCCATAAGTTCGCCTTCTTCTATATCGCTGAGTTCTGCTACTTTTATGAAATCTGACATAATAATCCTCATCTCTTGTATTGTCCGCCGTGCGCCGATGCCTTATCATACTATAGACGATTATGATCCTTGTTCGACAACATTCAGGACGACCCTCGCGGCATCCTGTCTGGGGGACAGGTATGCCCTGGGAGATCTGATCTTCTGAGAGCTTTTCAGAACCATTGACAGCAATTCGCAACTGATATATCCTAGCATTGCGGGAGTACCCGTCGTTCTGTCCGTCACAGTGTTGTTTGGAAAGGTGCCCGGGCTATGAAACTTACCATGAAGGGCGATTACGGTCTGAGAGCTATGCTTGATATGGCTGCGTACTATGGGCAGGGACCGATTGAAAGTGCGGACATTGCGAGCCGACAGTACATCCCAGAGCAGTATCTCGATCAAATTTTAATGGTTCTGCGCAAAGAGGGATTGGTGAAAAGCGTACGCGGCCCAAAGGGAGGACATATGCTGGCAAAGCCACCTGCCCAAATAACGATGGCTCAGGTGATGCAGGCGCTCGAAGGCTATGTGCCGCCTATGGAATGCCTTCCCAACCCGAACTTTTGCCCGCTCTCACCAGGCTGTGCATTGCGTGAGGTCTGGCAAAAAATTGATGAGATGACCCAGCAGATACTCAACTCTACAACGATTGAGGAACTGGCACAACGTCATCGTACCGGCAGTACAGAGACAATGTATTATATTTGAAGTACTCTTTCAGAGCACCTGAAGGAAACGGGGGAGCGTAGCAAGTGGGCGTTGATAAGCACGAGACACACAACAACCGTAAACTGATCGCTATCGTAGAAGATGACGCAAACCTCGCCATCATGTTCCAGGACATGTTGCATGAACAAGGGCGCTGGCGTTTACACATCTTCTCTGATGGGCGAGAAGCGATAGATCGTTTACCCGATCTGGGGGCACACCTGATCTTATTGGATATCGGGCTGCCCAATCTGGATGGTATTTCCCTCTATAAAATGCTCCGTGGGCATAGCAATACGAAAAATACACCGATTATTGTGATCACTGGTAGCCAGGACTGGGAACTTCATCGCCAGGGACTGCAAACGGGCATTCTGCTCCGCAAGCCGTTCAGCATGGAGCAACTTCTCTTCATGATTTCGTGCTTTGTTACCAGATGATGAGCAAACGAACTGAGAGTCAGATATGGCCCGTTGGGCAATGGATGTGACGGACCTGGTTGGTCACACCCCACTAGTAGAATTGAAGCGCGTGACGTCGGGCGTGCATGCCACTGTGCTCGCCAAACTGGAGATGTTTAGCCCCGGTGGAAGTATCAAGGACCGCGTCGCGTTGCAGATGATCCGCGAAGCAGAGGCGCAAGGTCTCCTGCGCCCCGGTGGGATTATCACCGAACCTACGAGTGGAAATATGGGGATTTCGTTGGCGTGGGTTGCTGCAGCTCGTGGTTATCGCTGTATTCTGACCATGCCTGATACCATCAACCTGGAGCGGCGTCTGCTCTTGCGACGCTTCGGTGCTGAGGTGGTGCTGACTCCCGGAAGCCAGGGCATGCGTGGGGCCATCAATAAGGTCATTGAACTACGTACGACCATCCCCAACGCCTGGTTTCCCCAGCAGTTCTACAACCAGGCCAATCCCCGGGCACATCGCGAGGGAACCGCCCTGGAGATTTGGGAAGATACCGGCGGGACAGTTGACATGGTTGTGATTGGTGTCGGAACCGGTGGCACCTTAACGGGGGTTGCCGAAGGACTACGTGCTCGCAAACCTTCCGTCGAAGTAGTTGCCGTTGAGCCGGCCTCATGCGCGGTGTTGTCCGGTGGACGGCCTGGACCACATCGTATTGAAGGATTGGGCCCTGGTTTCCAGCCCGACACACTCAGAGTAGACCTCATCGATCGTGTCATTCCGGTCACCGATCATGATGCTGTTACCACCGCCATTCGTCTTATGAAGGAGGAAGGTCTCTCGGTAGGCATCAGCAGTGGTGCTGTAGCCTGGGCGGCACTGCAAGAAGCTCGCAAGGAGCAAAACCGTGGAAAAGTAATCGTGACTATTTTTTGTAGTGCAGCCGAGCGCTATCTCCAGACCATCCTCTTCGAGGATCTCAGGAAAAATGAATCCCACCTCTAGTGAGTCCGTAGGGGCGAGCGGGGTGTAGGGTGGATGGGTGGGCCTTTATGGTCGCCCGCTTGCTGTTGGGATAAAGTGAGTCCGTAGGGGCGAGCGGGGTGTAGGGTGGATGGGTGGGCCTTTATGGTCGCCCGCTTGCTGTTGGGATAAAGTGAGTCCGTAGGGGCGAGCGGGGTGTGGGGTGGATGGGTGGGCCTTTATGGTCGCCCGCTTGCTGTTGGGATAACAGGAAGAAATATGCTAGAGACCGTCGCAGCATACATTGAACGCCATCATCTCCTCCCGGCAAGTGGCGAAATCATCGTTGCCGTCTCGGGCGGAGCCGACTCCTTGTGCCTGCTCCACCTGCTGCACCGGCTTTGTGGACCAGGGAAACGCTATCCAGAACTGCGGTTGCATGTAGCGCATCTCAATCATAAACTGCGTGGCGAAGCAAGTGCGCGGGACGCTGCTGTTGTTGCCCAGATAGCCACTGCATGGGGGTTGCCTGTGACAGTTGGTGAACTCGATGTTCCAGCTCTGGCACGCCAGGAACGACGGTCGCTGGAAGATGCTGCCCGTACAGCCCGCTATCGCTTTCTACGTAAAGTGGCGTGTGGACAACCCATCGCCGTGGCACATCACGCCGATGATCAGGTAGAGACCCTCCTACTCCATTGGCTGCGCGGTGGCGGCCTTGCTGGCATGGTCGGCATCTTGCCACGCCAGCAAGACATCATTCGCCCTCTTCTGGAGATCAGCCATGCACAGACGATTGCCTATTGTCGGCAGCATCAGATCGTTCCACTGGAAGATATCAGCAACACCGACCCGCGTTTCCTACGCAATCGCATTCGCCATGAACTGCTGCCCTTGTTGGAATCACTAAATCCTGGCATAAGTGCCACGCTCTTGCGCAATGCAGAGGTAATGCGTGTCGACGCTGAGTGGATCGAAGCGCAAGTTGATGCCAGTTGGCCCACTGTCGTCCTCACGGAGCAAGATGATAGCGTCAGGCTCAACCTTGCTGCACTACTGACTCTGCCACTGAGCATACAACGCCACCTGCTACGTCGCGTCACAGCCAATCTCTGTGCAGGACAATCCCCATTGGAACTGCGCCACTATAGACTGATTGAGCAACTTCTTCGTAGGGACCCGATTTATCGTAGGAGCGGGCAAGGACGAATGCTTGATCTACCCCACCAATTACACGTAATATGCCAGGCTGACACTGTTGTGTTTGAGCGCTCTCAAGGCAATACACCGATACCTGCCCTTCCTTCTCAACATGAGGAGCATCAAGTTAGTAGGGGCGTCAGCTTGCCTGCGCCCTGGGAGGTTGGGGTGGCTAACCATGCCCGTGCGGTGAGTAGGGGCGTGAGCTTGCCTGCGCCCGCGGGGCTTGCCTCCGCCCTTTTGCCCATTCCGGGGCATGTCGAAGTGCCGGGGACACCCTGGATGGCAATAGCGGAGATATTACCGCATGAACTGCTGCAAGAGGTGCAACAGGCGCTCTCTCGCGAAGACTGGTCGCTTGTGTGGCAACTACTCCCATCCACTTCTAATACTGTCTATGTTGATGCTGACATAGTAGGTTCGGAAGTGGGTTCGAAATCTTCAAGTACGAACCAGGCATCCCGGCGATCGCATACGACCACTGGGGATGGCACAGGAAAAAAAAGTACAGGATGTGCTGGTAGATAAACACATTCCCCGCTCTGATCGCTCGCACATCCCACTCTTTTTCTCAGCGTCCCACTGTGTGTGGCTAGCCGGTGTGTGCCTCGACGATAGGGCGCGGCTCACCAATAGAACACAGCGCATACTGCGTTTGTCTATAACCAGAAAACAGTGAACAGGGCTTTTAAAAACACCGCTTTCCCACCGCGAGGGTGTGTCGGCGTGCGGTCGCCCCACGCACCACCACTCCTAAGCATCGCCTCCACATGAGGGAAGTTCACTACTCAAGCGCACCAGCACCTCTTGGGCGTGGGCTAAGAGATGTCCATCTGGCTTTCCTCTCTTTGGCTCCATCCAGACCATCACACTCCCCCTAACAAGCAAACGGCGTAAAAAAATGCATCACACCCAGGCAAGGTCTTTCTTCCATTTCCTCGGTTGAGAGATCTTGACACCGTGAACTATAATCGATGTATACCCCTACCGGGTGGGTAGGGGTATACACATAAAACGAAAGGTGAATCTGATGGCAACAAAAGCCACATATTCCATACAAAGACGAACCGCAAGCGGAGAAATGCAGGAAACGGGGACCTGCTGTGCCACCTTTGCCCTTGAAGGCATGACATGCGCTTCCTGCGCCATGCGTATCGAGAAGGGACTGAAAAAGGTGCCAGGCGTCAAGGAGGCGAGCGTCAATCTGGCGACCGAACAGGCCATGGTTACGTATGATCCAACCCAAACAGATGTGGAGACGATGGTACAGAAAGTGGATGCGATCGGATACCAAGCGACACCACTGACTGTTCTCGCGGCAACACCTGCACAAGCACAGGAGCAGAGCGAGATATGTGTCATTTTCGAGGTCGAAGGGATGACGTGCGCTTCCTGCGCCATGAGCATTGAAAAGGGCTTGAAAAAGGTGCCAGGTGTCAAGGAAGCACGTGTCAATCTCGCGAGTGAGCAGGCCACGGTGATCTATGACCCGGCACAGACTGGTGTTGAGCAACTCGTGCAGCAGGTGGAGGCTGTCGGGTATCAAGCGATACCCCAAACAGGATCGCCAGCAGAAGCGACAAAAAGGACACATGCTGCCCCATCCGCTGTGCCCTCTGTCGGCACGCCACAGGCATCACCAGCCGATGCGCAGCGCCAACGTCGACAGGCGGAACTGGCGCGCAAGCGCGCCCTGCTGATCCTAGGAATCGTGCTCACAGTGCCGGTGGTCATTCTGAACAATTTCTTCATGAATAGCTTCCCCAGTGAGAACTTTCTGCTGCTGGCGCTGACTACGCCGGTGTGGGCTGTCGTGGGTTGGGAGTTTCATCGTGTAGCCATCAAAAGGTTGCGCCATGCGGGCGCGAACATGGATACGTTGATCTCGGTTGGCTCAACGGCAGCTTACCTGATCAGTGTTGTTGCTACGTTCTTCCCACGAGTGGTTGGTGCAGCGATCTTCTATGACACTGCCGCAGCGATCGTGACCTTGATCTTCCTAGGCAAGTACCTGGAGACCCGTGCGAAAGGGCAGACCAATGAAGCGATCAGCAAGTTGATGGGCTTGCAGCCTCGCACGGCCCATGTCATCCGTGAGGATGTGGAGGTCGAGCTGCCCATCGAACAGGTTGTGGGAGGTGATGAACTGGTGGTGCGTCCCGGGGAGAAGATTCCCGTCGATGGGATCGTGCTGACCGGCCTCTCTTCGGTTGATGAATCGATGATTACGGGCGAGAGCATTCCGGTTGAGAAGGCCGAAGGTGATCCGCTGATTGGTGCGACGATTAACCAGCGCGGGTTGCTGCGTCTGCGTGCCACCAAGGTGGGGGCGGATACGGTGCTTGCCAGCATTATTCGTCTGGTTGAGCAGGCGCAAGGTTCCAAGGCGCCTATCCAGCGCCTGGCAGATACGATCTCCGGCATTTTTGTGCCGGTGGTGCTGGTCATTGCTGCATTGACGTTCATCGCCTGGGCGATCATCGGCAATCTGCATATCGTCCCTCTGCCCACTGCTGGCGATCCCTGGATTACGGCTATCGTGGCCGCGGTGACCGTGCTGGTGGTGGCGTGTCCGTGCGCGTTGGGGCTTGCCACGCCGACGGCGATCATGGTTGGTACAGGCAAAGGAGCCGAGCAGGGCATTCTGATCAAGGGGGAGAGAGCCTGGAACGCATTCAAACCGTGCGTGCAGTGCTGCTGGATAAGACGGGAACGATTACGAAGGGCAAGCCAGAACTGACGGATGTCTTCGCGCTGCCTGGCATGTCTGTTGAGGAGATGGTGCGCCTCGCGGCAGAGGCGGAACAGGGATCCGAGCACCCGCTCGCTGCGGCCATAGTGGAAGGAGCCAGGACGAGAGGCATACCACTGGGGGCGACATCTGAAACGTTCACCGCTCTGGCGGGACGCGGCCTGAAGGCCACCGTGGAGGGACATCCCATGCTGATTGGGACGCGCGCTTTGATGCGAGAGCATGCCATTGATACTGCCATGCTTCATGAGCGCCTGGAGACACTGGAAGCACAGGGCAAAACCGCGATGCTGATTGCCATTGATGGCAAGATGGCGGGCCTGGTCGCCGCAGCCGATACCATCAAGGTTGGTTCGCGTGAGGCAATCGCGCACTTGCACGCGCAGGGACTCTCTGTTTGGATGATCACTGGCGATAACCGGCGGACCGCGCAGTCCATTGCCGCCCAGGTCGGCATACCCGCGCAACAGATCCTGGCCGAGGTCTTGCCGGAAGAGAAAGCCAATCAGGTGAAGCGCTTACAGGAGCAGGGGTTGATCGTTGCCTTCGTGGGCGATGGCATCAACGATGCGCCGGCACTGGTCCAGGCGGACGCGGGCATCGCGATGGGAACAGGCACCGATATCGCCATCGAAGCCTCCGACATCACCCTGGTCAAGGGCAATCTGAAGAGTGTGGCCACGGCGCTTGCCCTCTCACGCGCAACGCTGCGTACGATCAAGCAAAACCTCTTCTGGGCGTTTGCCTATAACATCGTCCTGATCCCAGCCGCTCTTCTCTCGCCGCTCGTTCCCTTTTTACAGGGGAATGCGCCCATTTTCGCAGCGGCGGCCATGGCTCTCTCGTCAGTCACGGTGGTGAGTAACGCATTGCGTTTGCGACGCTTTGGACGATGAACAGCCGAGGATAGAGCCGGCAGGAGATGGAGATGAGACAGCATTTCTCATCTCCATCTCATCTGAGCGTGCAGATGCGGACGAGAGAAAGAGAGGCAAGCATCGATGCATAGACGCCTCTCGTTCCCACCCATGTTTGAACCATTTTGCTGAAGAAAGAGAAAGAAAGAGTCCACAGACCTCTGCCATCCAGGCAGTGGTCCTCAGTCACGGCCATGCCGACCATGCCATGGGACTGCTTGGCCTGGTGCAACGCGTGGGAAACCGTCACCTCCCGCTCATCCTCCATCCTGAAGCGTATCTCGAACGCAAGCTCGTGTTTCCTAATGGAGAGGAGCACAGCCTGCCTCCCCCCCGCAAAGCAGACCTGGAACGGGAACATATTCGCATCATTGAAGAGGTTGGTCCGTCAATGCTGGTCGAGGATATGATTCTCATCTCCGGTGAAGTAGCGCGTACCAGCGCATTCGAGCGCGGTTATCCCATTCACTATGCTCGACGTTCACACGGCTGGGAACCCGACCCGCTCATCCATGATGATCAGTGTGCGATCATCCATGTCCGCAGGAAGGGCCTGGTGATCATCACCGGATGCGGGCATGCGGGCATTATTAACATCGTACGCAACGCGCAGAAGATTACGGGCATTGCAACGGTCTATGCTATCATGGGGGGCTTCCATTTGAACGGTCCGCTCTTTGAGCCGATCATTCCGGCGACGATTGCCGCGCTGCAAGAGATCAATCCGTGCTATCTTGTCCCTGGACACTGTACGGGTTGGGTTGCCACCCATCAGATAGCACGGGCGCTCCCCGATGCCTTCATTGCCAACAGTGTTGGGACCACGTTGGTTCTCTAACTGAAGAGATCGGGGTCACGACCTTTTGGGCTGCTTTCTAAAATGTAGTAAAACGTGTGTAACCACACTTCAGTACTTGCTTCAACGGGCGTCGTTTCACCTGACGTGTCAGGCCAGAGCGGTCCACCCTCCACAAGCGAATTTTCGTCCCGACGAAGCCACTACCGGGACGCCTACCGCTCATGCGGTAGGTTTACACGTACTTGTATTGTAGCACACATTTGACCACATTTCCATACAAAATTAAGCACTGTTCTTTGCTCCCTCTCAAAAGTCGAGCAGGGTTCTTAGGGACGGCAGTTCCTAAGCGGGGCGTGGGGGACCCTGCCTGGGGGCAGGTAATCCCCACTTTCTCTCCCGCTGCAGGCGGGAAAAAGAACTTTTGAGAAGCTCTGAACAGTGAACGGTAGCTCTCGACAGCTTGTTTCTGGTATGCTACACTTCGCATAGAATACTACGTAGGAAGGGCCTTGCTCTATGCCGAAACAGTGGAAGACCGAGGCAAAATGACCATTCTCCAAGCTTTCATTCTTTTCATTGCAGCCATACTCGGCGGCACCTTGAACTCTGTCGCCGGTGGCGGCAGTTTCATCGCGTTTCCTGCTCTCATCTTCACAGGTGTCCCTCCCATCGAAGCCAATGCCACCAACACCGTCGCTCTCTGGCCCGGCTCGGTTGCCAGTGTGAGCGCCTATCGCAAAGAACTGGCCACGCAGAATTGTACGCTGCTATTTGTGCTGAGCGGTACTAGCCTGGTCGGAGGCGTGCTCGGTGCCATCCTCCTGCTGCGTACTCCGCAAACGACGTTTGTACACTTAATCCCTTATCTCCTCCTGCTGGCTACGCTCCTCTTCGCCTTTAGTGGGCCGATCACCGCCTGGCTACGCAGGAATACCGTGCCAAAAGACAAGCTCTCGTGGCTCGCACTTTCTGGCATAGCACTTTTTCAACTCATCATAGCCGTCTACGGTGGCTATTTCGGTGGTGGCATTGGTATCCTGATGCTAGCGACGCTCGGACTGATGGGTATGGAGAACATCCACGAGATGAATGCTATGAAAACGCTCCTGCAGAGTTGCATCAACGGCGTTGCCGTGATTACCTTTATCATCGCTGGCGCAGTAGTGTGGCCGCAAGCAATTCTGATGGTTGTGGGTGCTATTGTGGGCGGTTTCGGCGGAGCATACTACGCGCGGCGCATCGAGCAGCGTTGGGTGCGGATCTTCGTGATTTGTGTTGGCGTGGGAATGACAATCTATTTCTTCTTGAGATGAAGCTGCTTTTGATAATCCTACGCTGCATATACACTTCTGTCCATGCCATAGTAGGAGTCGTAGATGTGCTGGTAGACGGCAGCGTATGTCTCGTCACAGATTTCTTTGGTATAGCTGGGCGGCAGTGCGGCGTTAAACATGTCTCGGACTGTCTTACGAACGGCTGCTTGCGTCTGCTGTTTTTTACGCCAATCGAGCACCAACTTTTCGCGTTTCAGGGTCTCTAACAGTTCCCGCACAACTCGCTTGACATCCGCCTGCTCTTTCTCAGAGAGTGCAATATCGGGTCGTCTGAGTAAATCGAAGATGGCCAGTTCCTCTTCGCTGAGTTGTTCGGCGATGTGACGCTGCTCCTCTACATTCAGCTCCTCGGTCACAAATTTTATTAGTCGATCGAAGAGAATATCTACATTCATGCTGCCTGCATTATAGTCATCGATCAGTCGCTGAAACTTCTCATAGTAGTTGGTGCGGCTTTTATTCCGTTTCACCATGCTTTCGAGCTTTTCTTCTATCGCACTGCGCAGCTTCTCTACTTCTGTATGCTTGTATCCCGTGTTGAATTTGGCCCTGAGCGCATCAAAATCTATTTTGCTAAGATTAACCAGTCGACCAGGGTCATAGGCCGATTCGCGGATGACGTAGTTCCTGGTTGCAATAGAGGTTCCCACGAGTCTTTCGACATCTCCCATGACTGCTGTAATATCTGGCTGGCGCGTGAGAAGGCGGATTCTTGCTGCGAGCGTAGAGAAGATATCTACCAGGGCGGTATAGATACTGGCTTGCGGATGAGGAAGCAGGGCTTTATAGAGCTTCGCGGCATTCCTTGCCAGGAACAAGAATCGCTTTTTGATCTCGTCAGTGGCGACCAGGGCATTCTCTGCGGCGTCAAGCAGAGGAATACGCTCGATACCTTTTACCGCCGCTATCTGCTGGGGGTCAACGCCCTGCTCCTGGCAAAACATTACCGTTTCGACAACGACCTGCTTCAGCAGTGCGAGAAGTTCGCTCATCTCCTGGACGGGAGTATCACCCTCCTCGATGCCACCTCCACTGCCGCTGCCATAGATCGCCAGGGCCTTTTGCAGATCGCGGAAGACGCCCACGTAGTCGACAATCAAGCCATTCGCTTTATCCAGGAAAACACGGTTAGCCCTGGCGATGGTCTGCATCAGCGTGTGATTGCGCATGGGCTTATCCAGGTAGATAGTTGAAAGGCTGGGGACATCGAAGCCCGTCATCCACATGGCGCAAACAAAGACGATACGCAGGGGGTTAGCAGGGTCCTTGAACTTCTCATCCAGGTGTTCCCGTACCATACGTTGGCGGTGTGGGAGAATATCGAGCCCCTTTTCCCTGAACTTTTTTACCTCATTCTGCTCCTGTGAAACTACAACCGCCATATCGGTAGCTTTCATATACGCGATCGTATCTGCCAGTTGCTTGCGTTCACGCTTATCTTTGCTGGCAGTACGTTGTCGCTGTAGATCATCGATATATTGCTGCCAGTACTTGCGAACCTTATCATACATGCGTACCGCGGTAACCTTGTCGATGGAGACCACCATCGCCTTGCCCTGCTGGCCACGTCCCATGAAATGGGATACGATATCCCTGGCGATTTTTTCAAGGCGGTCATCGCTGGTAATCAGGCTGTACTCCTGCACAAATTCACGTTGGAGTCGCAGCTCCTGCTGTTCATCGAGCCCAGCCGACTCGATGATGCGTTCCATCGCTTCATTCATTTCGGGGTTGGTCAGTTGCAATTCGGGAATGCGGTTTTCGTAATAGAGGGCGACGGTGGTGCCATCCTCGACCGATTGGCGGAAGTTATAAATGCTGACATAGTCTCCAAAGACCCGGCGAGTCTCCTCTTCACCATCCAGCATCAAAGGGGTACCTGTGAAGCCGATAAAGGCTGCGTTTGGCAGGGCATTGCGCATATTGCGCGCGAGCGTATCATACTGGCTGCGATGGGCCTCGTCGGTCATGACGATGATATCCGCACGATTGGATAGCTCTGGATATGTGCCACCCTTTTCGATATGAAATTTCTGAATCAACGTAAAGACGGTGCGGTGATCTGCACGCAGCAACTCTTTGAGATGTTCACCGCTCTCGGCTCGTACCGCCTCTTCCGGCTCGGTGACTGCCCCGACGCTGGCAAAGGTTTTGTAGATCTGGTTATCAAGATCATCGCGGTCTGTGACAATCACAAAGGTCCAGTTGCCGGGGATTTTGCGCAACACCTTCTGGGCAAAGAAGATCATGGAGAAACTCTTGCCGCTGCCCTGGGTATGCCAGAAAACACCCAGGCGGCCCTGGTTCTCGCGAATACTATAGACGGCTTCAAGGGCGTTGTTGACGCCGAAGTACTGGTGGTTCTTAGCAATAATCTTTCTGAGATCGCCCCTGGCATCGCTAAACAGTGTAAAGTTCTCTACGATGTCCAGCAGACGGTGTTTATCGCAGATACCAAGGATCATGGTCTCCAGCGAAACGCTGGCTTCCTCCTCTTCGCTCTCGACCTTTTTCCATTCAAAGAAGTGTTCCAGTCCGGCGGTGAGGCTGCCGATCAGGCTCTTGCTGCCATTCGAGAGAATGATGAGCGCGTTATACCAGAAAAGTTGCGGGATGGTATCCTTGTAATCGGTGATGTTGTCGTTAAAGGCGTCTTCTACTGCTTTGTGCGAGGCTTTGAATTCACAGAGGACGAGCGGCAGGCCGTTGACAAAGCAAACCAGGTCGGGGCGTCGTGTATGAACAGGACCATTCACCCACAGTTGCGAGACCAGCAAAAAATCATTATTGGTGGGGATATCCCAGTCGATCACGCGCACCGTCTCAACAGTCTCCCCGCCTTCCTTATCGGGTATGTGGACGCTTACGCCATTCTTGAGCAGCAGGTAGACCTCTCGATTGGCGTTGACAAGGCTGAGAACGTTACGAGGGCAGGTCAACTCTTCGATGGCAAGGTCGAGAGCTGCCTTCGAGAAGGCAGGATTAAGACGTCGCAGAGCAGCACGCAAACGGGGAACCAGTACGACCTCCGAGTGGCTTTCACGGCCCAAGATTTTCACGCCCTTGAATTCGTTATAGGCATTGATGGTCTCGTAGCCCAGGGTATTGAATAGTTCAATCGCGGGTTGTTCGACCAGTGGTGCCTCGGCGTTCTCGTTCATCGACCCGAATCTCTTCCTTCATTATCCATGCAGCAGTACATAAACATAACTATGCCCATAACGTTCCCTGCTCACTGGCTAGAACAACTTCCTCGACCTGGACGGGTTCAGAACTGGCAACCACCGCGCTTATTTCCTCCCCTATCTCGAGTTCTAACCCCTCTACGTCTATTTCGCCGCTAATGAGCTTGGGTAAGAGCAGGTCGCGTGTGCAGCGTAAGTTGGTGTTCTTGGCTTGCAGGACGTCAAGAGCCTTATACATATCAGAACAAATTTCTGAGTACTTTGCGATTAAAGCTTCGGGAGCCAGAGAAAACAGATAATTTTCTATGTGTTCTGGAGATAAGTGCAAAACATTAGCCCCATTAGCATATTGTTTTACTTCATCGGGGAAACTGGAAAAACGGAACATTCCGTAGAGACAATTCCGATAATGTTCATTATGCGGGACACATTTTACCAAGTCCATTGAAAAGACAAATTTCGTTTCCCCGATTGCTGGCACCCGTGCGGCCCGTGCTACCAATCTTCGCTCCTGCGTCATATCGGTAACGGCCATTATTATATCCCCAGCTTGAGCAGTTTGGGTGTCCTTGTATAACCCTTGATATCTTTTGATGCCATCCTGACGAAATCCACCATCACGCTCAATGCACTTCAGATTAAGAAATGGTAAGCCATCCATTGTCGCAATGTCTGTACTCGAATAGGATCGTCCACGAAAAAGCATAGAAATATCCCCTACTTTCACCACCTCCCATCCTTCCGGTATCATCCCAAGCTTAGACTCTACCATTCTCTTCTTTTCGTGTCCTGGAAAACGGAAATGCACGAACCACTCGCGGTACAGTGATTGCGCCATCTCCTCTAAAATGGTAATGCGGCGCGTGTTGTTCTCTATCAGGTCGTCGTAGGCTGAGAGAATGGCGGCGATTTTATGTTGGGTGGGAAGAGGGGGTGTGAGGATATCAAAAGACAACAATTTATCAAGACTCAGGTTATCTTGAGTTGCTCCTTTAGAAACGTTTTTTAACTGTTGCTTCATTGTATCCAGATAATACTTCACAAAGTAAACATTAGACTTATCTGGATTTGCAATAAAACCTATAACGCTATCAGGAAAGCAAGCTTTGAATGAGAGAATGGCGGTCTCTGCCGTATTTTCTCCTGCAATAGTCATACAAAGGGTATTCTCGTTCCACAATTTACTTTGTGCGAGGCCATTTTCGCTATAAGTCTGCGAATATTTCGTGATATGGAGAACACTTGCCATAATATCTGCGGTTTGTATGAAAGGATAAGGGCCACCATATAGCATAGGCTCGTTTCTCGGACGATGTCTAGATTTACCCCGACCAACAAAGCCAAGTTCATTTAACTTTCTAGGAATCCAGCCATTCCTCCCTATTTGCTTCATTCCCTTACCCCTTCTAACAACGCCATTACATTAGCCGCTATCCTCTCCTCCAACTCATGCGCCTCCACATTGAGTACCTCTAGCTCCTCGTTCAGAGCCTCAAGCTTTTCTTTGAAGTCAAAGTCGTCGACGGGGCGTTCGGTGACACCAACGTAGCGACCGGGGTTGAGGCTCCAGCCTTGCCCCTCGATCTCTGCCAGGGTCGCCACTTTGCATAACCCGGCGATATCGGTGTATACACCATCGGGGAAGTGCTCCTGCATCATTGTAGTGCTGCCATTCGTCGTTTCTATCGCTTCGCCGCGGTAGAGGCGCGCGATGTTGGCGAGAAACTCGGTTTGTACGGGCGTAAATTCGCGGTGAGCGCGGTCAAGCTGGCGGTAGATGTGGCGGGCATCGATGAAGAGGACTTTGTCGCGGCGGTCGGTCTCTCGTTTGCCCCTGTCAAGGAACCAGAGGGTACAGGGCAAGGTGACGGTATAGAAGAAGTTAGAGGCAATCGAGACCATCACGTCTACAGCGTGGGACTGGATGAGCTGCCGCCGGATCTCCATTTCGGAGTTGCGTGCATCGCTGGCAGAGTTAGCCATGACAAAGCCGGCACGGCCATGCTCGTTTACAGCACTGTAGAACTCCTGAATCCAGAGATAGTTGGCATTGTCGGGGTTGGGCAGGCCAAAACAATAGCGTTGATCGCCTTTGATCTTCTCCTTGTCTACGCCATTGACATTGAAGGGGGGATTGGCCATCACAAAGTCGAAATCACCCTGACCCTGGGGATTATGGAGGCTCTGGTAGTACGAGTTGGTCTGCTTGATATCGCCTGAGAGACCGTGCACCGCCAGGTTCATCTTGCAGAGGTTGACAGTCTCCAGGGTTTTCTCCTGTCCATAGATGGAGATCGCGGTGCTGGGGTTGCGCTGGTGGTTCTCGACAAAGCGCGCACTCTGCACGAACATGCCACCTGAGCCACAGGCAGGATCGAAGATACGCCCATAGAAGGGTTCGATGATCTCGACGATTAGTTTTACCAGTGCGGTGGGAGTGAAAAACTCGCCGCCACGCTGGCCTTCCGACATGGCGAACTTGCCCAGGAAGTATTCATAGACCTTGCCAAAGAAATCGCCTTCAACATCCATGGGGATACCGGAAAATGTTTTGAGCAGGGCTACAAGCATGTCTTTGTCCAGGTGATTGTAGGTCTTGGGCAGGACCCCAAGCAGTTCCTCGTTTTCTGCCTCGATCGCCTTCATCGCATCGTTGATAGCCTTGCCAATATCCTGACTTTCGGGGAGTTTGAGCAGGTTGGAGAAACGCGCCTCTTCCGGCAGGTACATGACGCCTTCCGCCTGGTAGTCGATCTTGCTGAGAGAGTAGCGACCTCCCGGAACGGGCGCTTTTTTGCGCAACTCTTGATCGAGCTGGGTGAAGCGGTGGTCGGCGAAGCGTAAGAAGATAAGGCCCAATACGGGCACGGAATATTCTGAGGCTTTGAGTTTGGAGTTGGCGCGCAGGCTATCTGCTGACGCCCAGAGTTTCTTTTCGGTTTCTGTCGTGTTGGCAGGCATCGCGATTAGATCACCTCTACCTTACTATATGCTTCCACATTGAACTTGCGGAATGACCATCTCGGAACGCCCTCGTCATTTGGTTCCGAGGTATAGCAGGCAAAGCTCATTCCGCAACTATTCACTGGAAGCATTTAGCTGATTGTTGGCTCAAGTATATCAAGGTGGTCAATATGGCTATTGCAATGGGCGATGCGGCCCTATCGGATTAGAGCTCCAGCCTGATCATCGCTTCGCTAAAGAAGGCGGCTGGTCCACAACCAGCCGCCTCGGTGTTTCTCACACTGCCGGCCTCAAGAGAGTTTGTGCCATTCATCCTTCAGCAACCCAAAGTAGTGTTCGTCTCTTGGAGTGGCCAGGCGCCGGGCGGTCATCAGTCTGGGATATCAGCGGCAAGAAGGTGCGCCGTATGTGGTGGTGGGTCGGACAGGGCATCGGCCTGCTCTTCATACTGCCGGTCGGCACCGGTCAGCCGATCACGGTGTTGCCTCAGATGCTCTTCCCACGAGGGGACGACGAAGCATTCCACAAAGCGGTGTGCTGTCTCGCCATCGCGATAGAGCCCCCACTCCGCCGCACCGGTCCGCAGCCGCGACCTTCGCACCCAGCTCATCGCGCGGAAGAACGCCTGCTCTTTCTCCGGCGCGACGGTGTAGGTCGTCGTCACGAGCACGGGCCCGGCCCGCGGGTCGGGCTCGATCAGCAGATGGGGTTCGGGCCAGTAGACCGCCAGGCTGCGGTCGCTGCCTCTCGTGTCAAGGAGGGGCCAGAGACGGATGGTCGCTACCCCTGCGACCATGACCGCCGCTGCGATCAGAAAAGTCGCCACCAGTCCCGCCGGCCCGGCCATGACACCCCAGATCACGGCACCACCTGCCTGGGCACCGAAGAGCACCATTTGATAGACCGACAGACCGCGGGCGCGCACCCAGGCGGGGAGGAAGAGTTGCATCGCGGCATTCATACTCGAGAGGACGGCGATCCACGCGATCCCTGTCGGTATGAGCACGACCAGGATCACTGCGGCGTTCGGCACCAGTACAAGCGCGACAAGCGCCGCCGCGTAGACGAGGCTGGCGATCAGCAGCATGGCGTTGCTCGACAGTTTGGCGCGGATGCGCGGAAGCGCGAATGCGCCAGCAATGGCACCGACCCCGAGCGCGCCGAGCAGCAGCCCATAGCCGTTCGCACCGAGTCCGAGCCGCTGAGTCGCGACCAGGGGCAGCAGCGCCCAGAGGGCGCTGGCCGGCACGAGGAACAACGCCGAACGTACCAGGATGCGGAGGACCACCGGGGCGTAGCGCACGTAACGCTCCCCGGCCCGCAGCGCCGAGCCGAATCGCTCGGGAAACTGCGTTGTCGTGCCTGCGGGAGGTCGCCAGGCTGCGACCACGAGCCCAAAGACGAGAAACGTGGCCGTATTGAGAGCGAAGACCGCCCCAACTCCAACCTGCACAATCAGCACCCCGGCGATCGCCGGGCCGACGGCCCGCGCCAGGTTGATGTTGATCGAGCCGAGGGCGGAGGCGGAGGAGATCTCGTTCCGCGGGACGAGATCGGGGATCAGCGCCTGGTAGGCAGGCGTTGAGAAGGCTGACCCGGCGCCGAGCAGAAATGTGAGCGTGAGCAGGAGGGCAGGCGGCATCTGGCCGACGATCGTCAGGAGGGTGAGTACCAGCCCTGTAATGACCAGGCACCCCTGGACAACGATGAGGAGCAGACGCCGATCGATCGTATCGGCGAGGACGCCGCCAACGTAGGCCAACAACACGTCCGGCAGCATATCCGCCGTCTGGACCAGCGCGACCAGGATCGGGGCGTGCGGCTGGTTGACCAACAGCCACTGGGCCCCCACGGTCTGCATCCAGGAGCCAATGTTGCTCACCAGGACTGCGAGCCACAGCGCGCGGAAGATTCCAACGCGCAGTGGTGCCCAAATCGAGTCTGCTTTATCTGACGTACTCATCATGCCTCCACGATCCATTCGTATCAGGTGGTCCATTCCAGGCATCCCGGCCACCTTCTTTGCATTGCTCACTGCTTGCCCGCTTGCTGAAGTTAGTGAGCATCTGGGAACTTTTTTTCATATTCCTCTTGACTCCTTCGGTCCTCACTTCCATGAAGATCCCGCTCACTCATCGGCAGAGGGGCAGCCATGATGACCCCAGCCCGATCTTCTTTATGTTGTCGTGATTGGCCCAGAAGAGATGCTCTGCTCTTCAGTCATCATCAGTTCCCTTTCTGTCTGTGTGAACACCTGTCAGTGCTGCTGGCCCCAGGCCCTGGGAAACGGTGGCAATGCCTTTTCGATTTCAGACCTGGCGGGTTCTAGCCAGGGTGGCAACTTGAGCTGGCTGCCCAGGTGTTCGGCTGACTCATCGATGGTAAAGCCTGGGGGATCGGTCGCGATATTAGGGGTCAACCCATCCAAAGCTGAAAACAGTCCGTTACGAGCACTTGCCAAAAAGGCTCGTCGGAACACGGCTCTCCCTCCAAAGGAGGAGCCAAGATTCACGTGACAAAGACGGTGAGAGTAGCGCGAACGATTCATCACCACGAATATGTTCACTCAAAGCGTACCATGTTTTCCCGCAAAAGGACAGGTTTTGCCATCTCTCCTGGTTCTCCCACAGGCTCGCTGATTTTGGCGGATCACCAGGCAGCCAGTTCGCTCAGGTATCCATCCAGTTGCGTATCGGGAAAGAAATGCGACCAGCCCAGCCAGAAGACCGGAAAGTCTCGGGAGAGGACTGAAGTCGCTGCTCATAGGCAGGGCCAGCTATGGCTTCACCTCTCATGTTCCACCGCAACGGACTTTCATCATCCTGGAAAGGGCTGCATGCCCTTTCCTAACTGCGAGAGGCACGTTGGAGCTCTACGTATGTTAGAGCTTGCACCTGCACGTGTTACGTTGTATAACGCAGTGAGGACCCGATACACACCATTGCAAGGTGAACAGTTGACGCCGGGCTTGATGAAGTGTGTCACCTGTAGCAGAAGCATGGGCACTATGAATTGTCTACCACTCCCATATGAAGAGCATCTCCACCTGGCCCGTATCGAGGAGGATAGGGAGAGTGGTGAACGCAGCGGGGTGCAGGGCACCCCAACGTTCTTCATCAATGGGGTCCTGTATCCAGGTTCCTGGGAGCAGGATGTCTTGCTTGCTGCACTCCAAGCAGCGAGCCAGGTGGAGTGACGTCCTTCAAGGCTCGGAGTTTGGAAGAAGAGCGACAACCAGGAGGAGAAACATATGGAGAGCACAAGCAAGACGAATCAAGGAGAATCAACGGAGCTATGGCCATCGTTGCCATTTGAGGCATGGAGGAAGGACACGTGTGAGAAAAGCCAATCACCGTCAAAGCTCATTTGAGCATCGAAACAATCGAGACGCGTTACCGCAAGGCCAAAGATCCAGTGGAGCGAAGCCACTGGCAAATCATCTGGCTGCTCGCCCAGGGCAAGACGACTAAAGAGATCGCTGAAGTCACCGGGTACTGTCTGACGTGGATTCGCGCCCTGGCCCATCGCTACAATGACGCGGGTCCCCAAGGCCTGGGCGACCGCCGCCATGGCAATCTTGGGGGCACCTGCCTCCTCTCGCCAGAGCAGCAAGCGCAGCTCCAACGGGCTCTCGAGGAGCCTCCAGCCGATGGTGGGCTGTGGACTGGCCCCAAAGTCGCCCGCTGGATCGAGAGCCACACGGGACGCAAGGTGCATCCGCAGCGCGGCTGGGAGTATCTCAAGCGTCTGAACTATAGCAAGCGCGTGCTGCGGCCACGCCACGCCAAAGCCGATCCTGCTGCCCAAGAAGCATTTAAAAAAAACTCCCGGAGCAGGTGAATGCGGTGCAGCAAGCGTTTCCCCAGGCCACGGTCGAACTGTGGACAACCGATCAGCATCGCGTTGGGCTCAAACCGATCCTGCGCCGGGTCTGGGCGCGCAAAGGGTCCCGACCGCGTGTCACCGTCCAGCATCGCTTCCAATGGCTCTACCTCTACAGTTTTGTGCAGCCGGCTACCGGACAGACGGAGTGGTTGCTCTTGCCGACCGTACGGGCGGATGTGTTCACGATTGCGTTGGCGCAGTTCGCCCAGGCCGTCGGCGCAGGCCCAACGAAGCGGATCCTGCTGGTCCTCGATCAAGCAGGCTGGCATACCAGCAAAGAACTGGTGGTGCCCGAAGGCATCCATTTGCTCTTCTTGCCGCCCTATTCGCCCGAACTGCAGCCCTGTGAGCGCTTGTGGCCGCTCTCCAACGAAGGGGTCGCCAATCAGTCGTTCCGCACGCTCGATGATCTCGAGGCCGCACAGATCCAGCGCTGTGTCGTGCTGCAGAACCAACCGGAGATCATCCGCTCGTACACGCACTTTCATTGGTGGCCTCCTTCCCACTCAAAACATCAGTGACCTACCGATTTATATGCGCTCCACATGTGGACCCAGATCGTCGGGAAGGTCAGAATGGAGCTGAGTCCATTTGTGAACCACTGGTGGCATGTCACGTTGTATGTCACACCGCGCTATCAAGTAAAGGCGCCGTCTCGCGTGTCTATTTACCGCCAGATGCAAACTGTCTGCTCTCCGTTGCTGATCATTGTTTGCGCAGCCACAACTATGTGAACCTCATGGTGATTGATAAACAACTCCACCTGCAATTCCTTCCCACGCAGCAGGCCATTGAACATTGTACGCGTGGTCTCTTCCACCTGGCAATGGGCAAGCAATGAGGAAAACATTGAGCCCGATGTGGTGCTGGCGTGTGCAGGTGATGTCATGACGATGGAAACCGTTGCTGCGGCATGGTGGTTGCGCCATCACCTGCCAGAATTGAAGGTGCGCGTGGTGAACGTCGTCGACCTGATGACACTGTACCTTCCATACCACGCTGAGTAGATAGTCTATCTTTATGCACCAGTATCTCTGAAAGAAGGAAGAGAGCGATGTCAGAACAGAAACACCAGCCAAGAAGATTTGTGAAAAAGTCGAGCAAGAAAGCTGACTCACGACTGATGGAAAAACGTGGCGAGAAGCACAGCGGAAGTGATTCAAATGCCCATCACGGTCGTAAGCAATCCAGGCTTCACGAGAATCATCAGGACCAGAATGCACCGCTTTATGCTCGCCCCGACGTCGACTTTGCACGGGACCTGAATCCACAGAACCAGGCCGGGGAGAATCACGGTGAGAACCTGACCCTCTTGCCTGGTGCACGCTCAGCCGACGAGATCAAGCAAATGCACACGATCCTTGCGGACCTCACAGACGATGAACTCAAGAGCATCACGGTCTTGCCAGCAGGAACACACCTGGAACAGGGAGCGAAGTACATCGATCTCATGCACCTGGAGCAGGGCGAGTTCGTCGCTACCTCCGATATGGTAGCAGAAGCCGACAATTATTATGTTCCTAAAAAGGAGACGGACTACGTACTCTGGAATCGTCTTAATCAAATAGATCTACCAGCACGTATAGATGAGACAAGCTAAAGGAACAAGGTAACGAGCAACGTTTCATATGCCAGCCCCCACCGCATCAAGGATCGTGTCAGTGGCGTTTTGACGAAAAACTGATGCCTCCTCCTAATGACCCTTTGTTTGGCGTTATGATTTGGAGTAAGCAGAAAGAAGAAGCAGATGACGACTCACGACAATCTTCAGCTCATGCAAACGTTGGATGACTCCTGGAACAATCAGGACTGGGATACCTTCAGCAAACGTCATGCTGAGAATACCGTCGTCTTTTGGCCAGGTAAACCTGAACCAACACGAGGCGTACATGACCACAAAGCAGAGTGTATTGCGTTCTTTAAGACGTTCCCAGATAACCATCTAGAGAATTGTCCGTATAAGGTGTTATTCGGCCAAGGCGACTGGACATGCTCAATTGCACGCCTCACTGGGACGATGAAAGGTCCTATGACAGGGTCTGACGGCAAGCAGATCCCGCCTACGAACAAGTCATTTGAAGTTGACTTCTGTACCGTTGCCCATTGGCAGAATGGTGAAATTGTGGAAGAGAACCTCTTCTATGACCTGGTTGGCATGATGAAGCAGATCGGCTTGGGATGAATAGGTCAGGATGGCAGACATCGCTTCAAACATGATGCCCTTTCCCCAAAAAGCGCGCTTGAGCTCGTAGCCCGTTTCGGCGCGATGAAAGCCAGGGCCGAAATGATGGAAACTGCACGAGCCGATGAGGGTCTCTTCGCCCTTGAGTGTGATACCCCAGCGGATGGCTTCACGCCGGTCATAGCGTGCCTGTATGTGTTGAATCCACGCGTGCGTGTCGTCGAGAGACTGATGAGACTCGTGTCCATAGAACTCCATCACCTCCTGATCAGAAAACGTCTCAAAGAGTGCCTCTGCATCAGTTGGTTGAATTTGTCGAAGGAGCAATCGGTTCGTGATGAGGGATGGAAAGCGTGTAAATGCTGTATCGATGGTCATACAAAGGTACTGTTCAGATTGACCCTTCTCTGATATACTGTGGACATGACAGCAGAAGAGACGATAGCCATCATTAGAAGCCCAACTCAAAGCAAACTCTAGAGCGGCTGAATGAAGTCACCGAGCGCCTCACTAGAGACGCAGAGCAATTGCGAGCAGGCCCAGGCACACATCGCGGAGTTGGAGAAACAGAAAACGCCGGTCCGCCCAGCTTCGTCAAAGCCAATAAGAAAGAACGGCCAAAGCCGAGGAGAAGAAGCCTCGCAAGAAGCGCGATGCCCAGTACAATCGTGCGCGTCAGCGATCCGTACGCCAACCCAGATCGTGGAGCATCGGCTCGCTGGAGTGTCCTGACTGTCACCTGCGTTTGGGCGGGCATCAGTCTGGCTCGTTCGCCGCGAGGTCATTGATGTGCCCCCCCCTCCGCCTGTTGAAGTGACCGAACATCGGATCTACAAAGGGTGGTGTACCGGCTGTCAGAAATGGCATGAAGCCCCCGTGGATTTCTCACGAGCAAGTGCTTGGGCCAGGGACGTATCGGAGTGCGCCTGGCCAGTCATCATCGCCTACGTTGCGCACGGTGATGCGCTTACCTCTTCGCCAGCTTCGAGACTGTGCTTGCTCACGCTGCACGGCTTTCACGATCAGTCTCGTGGCGAGATTGGTGGAACTGCTGCATCGGATCAAAGAACATGACGCAGCCCCATGCTCGGATGCGCCTCAAAGCCGAGATCCGCGCCAGTCCCAGCCGTCCAAGCCGATGAAACCGGATGGCGAGAAGATGGCATCAACGGCTACATCTGGAGCGTCTCCACTCCCAGCGATCCGGTATTACGAATACCATCATTCGCGGGCGTGGAGAAGTGGTCAAGCACCTGATCGGCGAAGACTATGACGGACGTGCTTGGGCAGTGACTTTCTATGCAGGCTACAACATCCATCAGGGTCTGCATCAACGGTGCTGGGTCCACTTCTTACGCGATGTGCATGAGCTCAAAGACGATGTATCCCTCACGACGAGGAGCTGCTTGATGCTGGGCTGCAACGGATGTCAAAGCGCTCTATGAGGCAGGCCGTCGCCTGGGCGCAGCAAGAACCTGATCCAGCGCTCTCTCCACCGCACAAACAGCAGCCGTGTTCGCGTGGCGCACCAACATGCCTTCGAGCAGCGTCTCTGGCAGCTCTGCCAACCCTACGTGCGTCACACCACCGCCCCTCAACACACCTTATGTGAGCGCGTCGAACGCTTTTTACCCGAACTCTTTGTTTTTGTGGCCATTCCCTGGCGTTCCCGCGCACAACAATCTGGCGGAGCGCAGTGTTCGCCCTCTCGTCATCGCCCGCAAGATCAGCGGCGGCACCCGCAGTCCCAAAGGCTCCCAGACCCGCATGGGCCTCGCCAGTCTCTTTCGGCACCTGGATGGCACAACACCTCAATCCTTTCCACCAATGCCTGGCTACCCTCACCCTCAAATCTTCCTTAGGTCAAAGGTGAACAATATCATACAAAGCTCCCCTGGAAACATAAGTCGTTCCCATCATATCATATCTGTTCAGCTCTTGTCCTTTTGGGAATAGTTTATAATGAGTCAGAGATGTGCTTGCGGGCGTGGTGATGGTTGCGCTTGTTGTAGCGTTCTGACGATGAGGTAGCAGAATGATGGGGAGACATGTTAACAGGTGGTATAATGGCTAAAATACATCGCGAGGGATGCTGGTGGCAGAGTATCTAGAGGTGTCATGAGATGCGTATAACAATCAGAGTGTGTGAATGGCATACTCTTCCAATGTCGTTTTCTACCGCCTCTCATCGCAGGGAGAAGAGAAAATGCAGGCAAACCCTCCTTCAAACGAGCAAAGCAAGGGAGATACCCTGCATGTCCATCCTCCCTCGCAGCCGCCAGAAGGTCAATACATCGCAGTCGCTACGACGTATACCATCATTGGATGGGTCCTGCAAGGGGGTGTCATCCTCAGCGCCGCCGTCATTGTCATTGGCTTATTCCTGGAGTTCTTGCAGCCGAATAAGTTCGCACCGCAAAAGCTCCAGATGTTTCCGCACACCTTTGGTCAGGTCTGGGCAGGATTGCTGGTCCTGCGTCCACAAGCCGTAATCGCGCTCGGCTTGCTCTTATTAATCGCGACCCCGGTGGTACGCGTAGCAGTCTCGATTGTCGCCTTTGCAGCGGAGCGTGATCGGCGTTTTGTGGTGATTACGACGGTAGTGCTTCTGATTCTCCTGTTCAGCATCTTCTATGTGGGCAATGTTGTGGCCGTAGGGCAACATCAGCGCTTTCTACATGGTGAGTACTCCTGGGTCTATCCCTTGCTGATCTTTGTGGGAGCGATTGCCGCAGGCTTATTGGGTTCGCTCGTTGGTCTTGGTGGAGGGGTGCTGATTGTGCCTCTGTTGACCCTGGTCTTCGGCTTTCCGATTTACTTCGCCATTGGAGCCAGTATCATCTCGGTCATTGCCACGTCCAGTGGGGCCGCTGCCGCCTACGTGAAGGAACATATGACGAACCTGCGCGTGGGCATGTTCCTGGAGCTGGCAACGACGATAGGAGCCATTTGCGGCGCCTTCCTCGCAGGGCTGCTGGCTCCCGAACTCCTCGCGGTCATTTTCGGCATCATTCTGCTCATCTCGGCTGCCCCATTAGTCTTCAAGCTCGGCGAGGAGCTGCCGCAGGGGGTCAAGAATGATCGCTGGGCGAACTGGCTGCACCTCAACGCTTCCTATCCCGATCAGCGCCTGCATCGTGAAGTATCATACGAAGTGACACGCACACCACTCGGATTATCGATGATGTATATCGCCGGTCTCATTTCGGGCCTCCTGGGCATCGGCAGTGGCACCTTCAAGGTGCTGGCACTCGATGTGGCAATGCGTTTGCCTATGAAGGTGTCCACCACCACCAGCAATTTCATGATCGGCGTGACGGCGGCTGCCAGCGCTGGCATTTACTTCTCTCGCGGTGATATTCCTCCACTGATCGCTGCTCCAGTTGCCCTGGGCATCCTGATCGGGGCGCTGGTTGGCGCTCGCGTACTGGCTCGCCTGAGCAACAGGATACTACGCATTATCTTCCTGGTGGTGATTGTCGTCGCAGCTGTTGAAATGGTGCTGCGCGGATTTGGCATCGCGTGAGAGCAAGCACTAACAGGCGACCTCACTATTCCTCGGGAATAGCACACATCAGTGGACGTTATACCTCAACACACGGTTGTTGTCCTCGTCAGTCAAGTAGAGGGTGCCGTGACGGTCTGTCGCGATGCCCTGGGGACCAGCTAAGCCCGTCGCACTCGTGGTGGGGGTGTGACTCGCGAAGTTCGGCTGGCCGAAAACGACATCGGCGCTGCTGCTGTTCATAGGATGTGAGTACACCAGCACGCGGTTATTATCACTGTCGCTGACAATAAGCTGTCCGCTTGCGTCCACTGCAACTCGGTGAGGCGCACAAAGACCGCTCGCGCCTGTCCTACAGGCAGAAGTAGTAAAGTTGGGTTCGCCGAAGACTCGATCAGCGCCAGGATCGCTAGTCAAAGGATGTGTGAACATCAACACGCGGTTGTTGTCTTCATCGGCGACATAGAGATTGCCCGCCTCGTCCAACGCGATCCCTTTCGAGCTACAGAGGCTACTGGCACTCGTTAAACCGCCCTGGTTGCACCGATTATTGGAGAAGTTGGATTGACCAATGACCAGGTGGGCTGCCTCCCCGTTCGTCAGGGGAGCATTGAATTCGAGCACACGGTTGTTGTCGGCGTCGGCGACAAACAGGTTGTCATTTCTATCCATTGTCACATCCCGTGGTGCACAGAGACGAGCGCTCCCAGCTACACACGTAGCGCTGTCGAAGCTGGGCTGTCCAATTACTAGACTCGCACTCATGCCGGTGGAGAAGGGAGGTGCGAACTCAAGCACACGGTTATCATCAGTGTCGGCAACGAACAGGTTGCCATTGTTATCCACTGTGACGTTATTCACATCGCAGAGACTGCCTGCGTTCGTCTTGCTGCATTTTTGATTGATCGTGAAGTTGGGCTGACCCAGCACTACGCTTGCGGTTTGACCAGTGGTGAAATCTTGAGCGCTCGGCCAGATTAACACGCGATTATTGTCCCCATCGGCGACAAACAACCTCCCACTCCGATTATCGACGGCTACGCCCACAGGGTGGCAGAGCTGCTGGCTGTTGGTCAACCCTGGATTGTTACAGGTCGGGCTGGTGAAGTTAGGCTGGCCCAGTATGGCGATAGCGCTTGTATCGCTAACGCTCAAGGGCTTGGGCGTTGGCGTGGGAGGAAGTGAAGGGGTGGTGGTACTGCTTCCGCTGCATGCGACAAGGATACCTGTCAGTACAAGAACCAACAAATTGCAAGTGATGCCTCGCGTTTTCAAGGAAAAATTCCTTTCCTATGGCTTTCTTGATTGGCCACTACCTAGAACAATCTGTGGGGTTACCTCTGCAACTATACACCTGCCGTCAATATCCTTAGTATATCAGCCTTGTGGTAAAAGAACTGCCCGATGATCTCAAGGCGACCTATCTGGCACGCGGGCAGGCCGAAATGCAGGCATTCACCTCCTCTCTCAAGAGGCAATGGCAACAGGGCCGAAACCAGGAGGAAAAGACTTGAGGCTGGTTGAGCAGCACCTCATCTGTTCAGACCTAGTGCCGCGTGAGCGAGTCGGCGCACCACGGATGCGACTTCCTCAATGCTGCGCGTGGGACCAGCGAGGGTATCGAAGCTCTCGAAGCTGAGGAGGGTGTAGAGAACATCAACCGTCTCGCCGAATGCCTCCGGGGCGGGTCGTCCGTACTTCTCGATGAACCGCCCGATGATGATACGCAGGCCCTGCCGCCGCCGTTCGTCTCGTGCCCGCACGACCTGCTCAAAGTCTGGATCGAGTGCGGCAAGAGCTCGCAGCCGGCGCGTCACAAGCCGGTCAGCATTCCAGAAGCGACTGAAGACCGTTATGTATTCATCCAGAGCGTCGAGCGGCTCGGGTCGACGGAAGGCGTTGGCCAATTGCTCCATTCCCCCGTGTGCTGCAAGAGAGTCGCTCAAGGCTTCGAGAAGCCCGATTTTGGAGCCAAACTGATGGTAGACGGTCATGCGGGCGACGTCAGCCTTGCGGGCAACGGCGTCAATGCTGAAGCCGGAGAAGCCATCGGCTGCCATGAGCAACTCGCGGGCGGCAGTGAGGATGCGAGCGTGCGTCTGTTCGGTAGTGGCTTGACGCTGACCGAGTCGATACGGGCGTGGGCTCATAGCTGACTTGACACCTCCCAAATTTCATTGTATAATCTGTCTATCTAAAATAATTGGGTAGTCTGTCTATATAATAGACTCTTCAGAAGTCGTTGTAAAGGAGAATCACCTGTATGAACCGACCATTTCGTTTTGGCGTGGTCTCGAGCCATGCCCTATCGCATACTGCATGGATCACGACTGCCCGCAGAGTCGAGGAACTCGGCTACGCGACCCTGTTAGTCGTAGACCGCATGGGCGCGGGCCTTGCACCCTTCACAGCCCTCGCGGTGGCAGCCGAGGCAACGACGTCGCTGCGGGTTGGCACTTTTGTATTCTGTAATGATTACCGGCATCCGGCGGTGCTGGCTAAGGAAGCCGCTACTCTGGACCTGTTGTCCGAAGGACGCTTTGAATTGGGGCTTGGCGCAGGTGTCGGACCGTCCGATTACAACCAGATGGGCATTCCATTCGAGAGCGCTGGCACACGCGTTAGCCGCCTTGCAGAGTCCCTTCAGATCATCAAACAGTTGTTCACGGAGGAAATCGTGAATTTCTCCGGGAAGTACTATACGATTACCGAGATGAGAGGTGTGCCCAGGCCGGTCCAGCAGCCTCATCCGCCCATTTTACTTGGCAGTTCGGGCAAACGGATGCTCTCGATTGCTGCCAGGCAAGCCGACATCATTACCATCATGCCCGGCTGGGACGTCCAGGGAACAGATGCGGTGCACAAGGACATCCAGCAAAAGATTGCGTGGGTGCAACAAAACGCGGGAGAGCGCTTCGCTCATCTGCAATTCTGTCAGACGATCTACAATATCAACATCACTGATAACCAGGTCCCAATCTCCCGGCCTCCGGGTATGCCACCCATGCAAACACTATCGATGAGTACAGAGCAAGCGGTCGAACATCTACTCGAGTTGCGCGAACGGTACGGGTATACCTACTTCCAGGTCTACGATGGACAAATGGAGAACTTTGCCCCAGTAGTTGCGCGGCTTGGGGGACGATAAGAGAGCTTGAAGATAAATAGACAAGGGAATTGAGCAAAGGAGTTCGCTATGGAACAGGTGCTGCGCGAAACGCTTGACAGCTACGAAGAGGACCTCATTGCCTTTACTAAAGCGTTAATTACGATTCCCAGCGAAAATCCTCCGGGTGTCGCTTATCGGGCCTGTGCCGATCTGCTTGCCCAGAAACTTGCTGAGGTTGGGCTAGAATATACCCTTTTGGAAGTCCCTGCCACGACGACAGCGTCATCCTCAGAGCCTGGGTATTGCTTGCTGAGCTCATACGGAACTGGAGAGAATATCCTGTATTTTCATGGGCACTATGATGTGGTTCCTGCTTCCGATCCCGCTCAATTTCAGCCTTATGTCAAAGGGAGCAATTTGTTTGGACGCGGCTCATCGGATATGAAGAGTGGACTTGCGGCCATGATAGGGGCAATCCAGGCCATCAAAGCTTCTGGCATCACGTTACGAGGCAAAATCGGCCTGACCATTGTGCCCGATGAGGAAACAGGAGGCCAACGGGGGTCCCAATATCTGGCGGAGCACGGACTCCTGGGTTGTCAGGGCATTGGGATGCTGACGGCTGAACCAACCGGTGGAGTCGTGTGGAACGCCAATCGTGGGGCCATCTCGCTGCGGGTACGGGTGAAAGGGAAACCAGCGCATGTGGGGCTTCACTATCAAGGGGTCAACGCCTTCGAGCAGATGGTAACGGTAGCGAATGCCCTGCTGGACTACAAGCGTGAGATTAGCACAAGGCAAACGCAGTTCCACATTGAGCCAGAAGCGGCACGTGCATCGATTCTGATGATGGGAGGGCAATGTTCCTCTGGGACCAATTTTAACCTGGTTCCTTCCGAGTGTACTTTTACCGTGGATCGCCGCATCAATCCAGAGGAGGACTTTACGGTAGAGAAGCAGCGCTTATTGGAGCTGTTTGAGCGACTCAAGCAACAAGGGATCGACCTGGAGGTAGAGATTTTTCAAGAAGCTCCTTCGTCAGGGGTGAGCGAAACGCACCCACTTGCTCAAGCGCTCGCGCGCAGCATCGAGCACGTGACGGGGAAAGCAGCCATTTTTGAGATGTGCCCGGGACTGCTGGAGATACGCTGGTATGCCCGTCAGGGTATACCAGCCTTCGCCTATGGTCCCGGTCTGCTGACGGTTTCGCATGGACCCTATGAATTTGTGCCAGTCGAGAATATCACAAAGGTCGCGTTGATTTATGCGCTTACTGCAGTAGAGTTGTTAGGGTATGACTAAGATACACCTGGTACCCGCAAGGGGTACCACTACATTTTTGGTGTCGTTGAGCGTGTGATGTAGTGGTGCCCCTTGCGGGTACCAGGATAATTCACAGACCATGAAGATCAGCTCAGGATGCCAACCCTGGTGATCATATCGAGCCGCTATTCTGTCGGTGTTCTCCCTGCCAAGCACGCTCTTGCTCATCCGTGGGTCAGAGTTTCAGGCCACTGCCCATGACGTATTCATGATGATGCTTATGAATACGTCATTTTGCTTCCTCCTTATACTAGATTTCAGAGAGGGCGGGGCACCTCAGCTGGGGAGTGCCCCAAACCCTGTCGGCTGGGCCTTTGAGTTATGAAATGCCCTTGGTTGTATTGTTTCTTGGAAAGTTTGTGTACAACTTAACAAGCTCTCCTACTTCAGAAAGTGAGAAAGACTTATGCGACTGTCTACCCCTTTCAGGTTGGGATTTCTAGGTGCTATTTTCTGTTTGACACTCGTGTTCGGTACGGCAATCTCTACCGGTACGGCATCAGCTCACACAGCATCAGCACAGACTGCTATGTCAGCACAGATGGCAAGCTGGGGCTGTGGGGGTTGCGGAGGCGGCTTCGGGTCTAGCGAGTGTGGAGGCGAGTTTGGCGGCTGTTCTAATTTCTGTGGAGGCGGTTTTGACGGCTTTTCCAATTTCTGCGGAGGCGGATGCGGCGGCTTTTCCAATTTCTGCGGAGGCGGATGCGGCGGCTTTTCCAATTTCTGCGGAGGCGGATGTGGCGGCTTTTCCAATTTCTGCGGAGGTGGGTTTAACAGCTGTTTCAATTGTGGAGGCTTCTTCTTCCACCGCCAACAACGCCGCAACTTCTTCTTCTTCCGTCGCGGGAATCACCACCACCATTGATTCTGAAATTGGATCCCTACGACGAAATCCCCACGATAAATAGTGTGATTAGAACCGACTTCGTCGGTTCTAATCACAGGCGGAGGACTACAAGCCTGGCCTAAACGTCTGGTGAGACAAGGTATCAGTGAAGGGACATCCTTCACTGGTATTTTTTGTTGACAGGTTGCCAGAGGTACGCCTGAAACGTGCGTTGCTCGCGAAACCCCGGGCAACAATGGAGGTTGAGGCCCATTGGCGACGATTGCAAGGTGCCGGTAGGGATGCATAGGATTGTTTTTCCCCCTGAAATCAGGTATGCTTTCAAGCGTGGAATGTGTTGGGAGCGAACTTCTGGATGACTGCTGTGTATGAGGATTGCCTTCGTTCACCCGAACACGCCACTGTCATGGCTGAACTGAAGGCGTGCAAGAAAAAAACATAGCCTGGCGCACAAGCGCGTCTCGAATCGGCTAAAGCTTGAGGGGGCAGACGGATGGCAATTCTGGGCATCGATCTGGGTACGAGCTCGGTCAAAGTCATCATCCTTGACACAGAGGGACGCACGCTGAGCATGAGTAAAGCAGACTACGAGGTCATGGCCCCGCTACCCGGATGGGCCGAGAGTGACCCCAGCGAGTGGTGGCGTGCCACAGTATCTGCTGTGCAAGCGGCGGTGGCGCAGGCACCACACGCCAGGGTCACTGCGATTGGCCTCTCTGGACAGATGCATGGTGTCGTTCCGACTGACAAGGAAGGACGGCCCACACGAGCAGCACTACTGTGGGCCGACACCCGAGCGGAGGCAGAGCTTGAACGGTATCAGGCACTGCCAGCCGTTATGCTGGAGCGTCTGGCGAACCCACTCGTGCCTGGTATGGCCGGCCCTCTGCTGTGCTGGCTGGAGCAGCACGAAGCATCCTCCTACCAGGCGACCTGCTGGGCGCTGCAACCGAAGGACTGGCTCCGGCTGTGCCTGACCGATACCGCCGCTGCGGACCCCAGCGATGCCTCAGCCACACTGCTCTACGACCTGGAAGCTGATCGGTGGGCAGACGACGTGATCGTCGCCCTGGGTTTGAAGCGGGACCTGTTTGCAGCGATCTCCCTTTCTGGCGGGCTCGCTGGGACGCTCACTGCACGAGCTGCCAAAGTACTCGGCCTATCACCAGGGCTGCCTGTAGCAACAGGCGCAGCAGATACCGCAGCGGCGGCGCTGGGTACCGGCCTGCTTGCTCCTGGCCCCATCCAGTTGACTATGGGGACCGGCGCGCAACTGGTGCGGCTCTGCTCGGAACCCAGAGCCGACCCAACACGGCACACCCATCTCTACCGTGCCGCTGACGGGGCCAACTGGTATGCGATGGCTGCGGTACAAAATGCTGGACTCGCGCTTGACTGGGTGCGCCGGACACTCGGCGCTAGCTGGGACGACATCTATAAGAGTGCTGATGCAGTGGCTCCTGGCGCCGAAGGCCTGACGTTCCTCCCCTACCTGACAAAAGAGCGTCCGCACCATCGTAACCCCCACAGCAGCGGAGCCTTCCTGGGTCTGCGTATCGACCACCAGCGTGTGCATCTACTGCACGCCGCACTCGAAGGGGTGGCATGCGGCATCCGCGTTGCCTTTGAGGCGCTCCCTGGAACGAACGAGACAACCGCCTTGCGCCTCGCCGGGGGCGGCAGCGTGCATCCCGCCTGGCGTCAGATGCTCGCCGATGTCTTGGGTCGGGAACTGGTGACGGTCGACACACCGGCAGCCTCCGGCCGCGGCGCTGCCCTGCTCGGTGGCATCGCGAGTGGCATTTGGGCCGATGCAGCGGCAACCGCTTCGGTGGCCCCTTCCACATATGTCGTCGCAACCCCGAGCACCAGGCAAACGACCTACGACGATGTGTACGCAAGATACTTGAAGCTATCGGGTGCAACCTCCACTTTTACAAAGAAATACTGAAACTTCTTCCTCTTCCCGCACGTGTTATACAATCGAGCACGTATTTCGGCTGCTGGCGAAGTATTCCGGGAGGATGATTATGACTGACGCCCACCAACATTCTTCAGAAGAGGACCACGCCATAGTGAAAACTATTTTGGTGGTCGAAGATGATGCGGATGTGGGTGACTTCCTCGTCCAGGCTCTTCTCCTCGAAAGTCCCTATCAAGCTATGTTAGTCTCCGACGGCTTCCAGGCATTAAAGACAGTAAGAAGTCTGAAACCGAACTTATTTCTTTTAGACTACCAGCTTCCTAGCATGAATGGCATCGAACTCTATGACCGCCTGCATGCTATCAAAGAGTTAGCAGACATCCCTGCCATCGTGTTTAGTGCCAACCTGCCTCTACAAAAGGCGCGTGATCGCAAGCTTGCCTGCTTGAAGAAGCCGGTCGAATTAGAAGAATTGCTCCATACCATTGAAGAGCTCCTTACCTAGACATGCACCCCGTGGACAAGCTTTGTGATTTCTGAGAAAACTCAGGTCTCCAGAAAAAGAACTCGGCAGCGTGATGCTGCCGAGTTCCTCACCCACCAGCACACAAACCCTATGTACCTTGTCCAGAAACTGGTATACTTAGCTTTGAGAACATCATTGATCTGAGGTATATAGTATATAGCTATGGCAAACATTAAATTGCTGCTGGTTGATGACCATGGGCCACTACGAAAAGCATTACGAGAAGGCCTCCAGGCGACCGGGGTTGTGCAGGTTGTCGGTGAGGCATCCACCGGGCGTGAGGCCGTCGCACGGGCGCTGGAACTCGACATGGATGTTATCTTGATGGATGTACAGTTGCAGGACACACAATCCAAACGCAACGCTCTCAGCGGTGTGGGCGCTGCGGTCGCCATTCGCCGTGAGCGCCCGCGTATGCCCGTCGTCTTTTACTCTATTCAAGATGATGACGAATACTATCGTGAGTTTCGTGCTTCCGGTATCCTTACACACTATGCCTATGTACGCAAAAGCAATTATCTGCTGCCCAACATGCTCGTCCCTCTCCTGCGGGATGCCATCAACGGCCGCAGCCTGGTTGATCCTGAGATAGAAGATCGGGTACAGGAAGTACGTGATCTTGATGAGCAGTCGCCTCGTGCCCTGCTCGAGCCGAACGAACTGCGCGTAGTCGAACTGCTGGCGCAGGGGATGACCAACGAACAGATCGCCGCCCGCCTCAATCTGCATGATAAACGGGCAGTCAGCCGTACGAATGGACGCATCTACGCTTCCTGGGGTCTCAGTGAAACAGCCGTCGATGACAAGGTTGCGCGTGCACGAGCGACCCTCATCTACACGCTCAATCGCATGATTATCTGGGATGAGAACGGCGTCGCATTGGTGCAGGACCGCCGGGGCGAATGGGTGCAGCTCTACCAAGAGGAATGAAATGTCACTCGCTCATCTGCTCGAACCCGCTCAATTGGTGCAGGCTGTCGCGCTGGCGCTCTCCATCTTTAACCTGCTTGCCTTTCTCTGGTTGACTCTCACCGTCTTGCTCAACGGTGATCGCCGGGCTGGCATTACACGCCTGGGAGTCGTTGGCCTGGGGCTCTCCGCCTTCTTTTTCTTTATTCACGCAATGCTCATCTCCAGCCGACTGCCTGTATTTCCCACCCCTCCCTCCGCTACAAACACATCGGGGCTGACCTTTCTGGATATTTTATGGCATTTCCTCTGGCTGCCCGGGCTTGGCGTTCCCTATATCTGGTTAGCTATAGGCTTGCATTATGCCGCGCTAATTAGTCCACGCTGGCGACGACGTCGCCCTATGCTCTTAATTAGTAACGGGATACTTGGCTTTATCCTTCTATTGCTGCTCATCTTTAATCAATCGACGGCCACCTTCGTTGGGACCTTGCGCCTGCTGGTCTATGGTGATCCACTTAATACCACTCATGCAGGGCTGCTATTGTCACTTGTGTTATTGCCCATACTCTTCCTCGTTTATGTCACATTCTGTGCCATCGGGCCCTGGTTTACACCGGGCCGCGTGTGCCGTTTGTTGAAAGTGCTGTGGCATGCCTGTCTTGGCCGACATGTAGTATCAGGGCTCCGTAGGGGCGAGAGTGGTGATGGGAGGTTGGGGGGGCCTTTATGGCACCCCGTCTGGGGGACAGGTATGCCCGCGTCGCTTTCCTCTCTACGCTTTGCCCTGGAAGATGCCTTCTGGGATGATCCAGCCGATGTCGAACTGCTAGAGGAACCGATCCTGTCCTGGCACCTGGCGCGCCCCGGCTTATTGTTGGCTGCACTGCTTATGGCCGGTCTCACCACGAGTCTTGGTATATTGGGTATTCGCTCGCTGCTCGACTGGCTGGCTATCGTACAACATCACCGGCTTCCCACACCGCCTGTACTCAATACGATCCCCTTCAATTTGCTGGTACTTGATCTTATAGCTTCTGGCGCGGTCGCGCTCATCATCCTGCTCATTGGCTATTCGGTCGTCAGGCATGGCGTCCTCATTGAACGTCCCCTGGCGCGACGAGGCTTCTTGGAGCAATGGCGCGGCATCGTCATCGTTGCTACAACCGTTTCAATCTTCATTGCCCTGCTTGTCATCTTCACTCATAGTAGCCTGTCGGGCCTATTGCTGATTTCCTCACTTGCGACGGTTGCCTATGCCATGTTCACCTGGAGTAGCTACACCGCCCATGATCGCTATATCGCCTTGTTGGGATCATTTTTACGCAGCACAGGCGTACGCCACTGGCTCAACATTGACCTACAGAAGACCGAGCAAGGGCTAGAAGACCTCTTTTCTCATCTTTGTCATGATGTCCTGGCAGTGCGCTTTGCACGTCTCGTCGTCAGAGCTGGCCCTTTGCGGCGTAGCTTCAACTACTGCTGGCCTGAGAGCGCAAATGTAGGGACGGGGGTGGATGGGTGGATGAGAGGGGGAGCTTGCCTCCGTCCGATGCAACGAATAGGCAGGCCTATAGGAGAAACCCCAACAGTTGCCCAGCAGCAGAAAGGGAATCCCATCGAGCGATCGATGGCATCCATTCCAGGGCGTGATTCCCTAGGTATCCAGGCTCATCGTCTGCGCATGACCGTAGATGGTCAAATGATCATCTGCTGGGTATTACCTATGTATGATGAACGTGGCCTGGTGGCTACGTTGTACCTTGGTCCGCGCCAGGATGGTGGTGCCTTTACCGATGAAGATATGGACCTGGCCCATGCCTGTGGTCAACGCATATTAGACACCCTTGGCGATCATGAAGCTATGCAGGCTGTTGCCGGGTTACTGCGTCATCGTATTGTAGACGTGAAATTACTTGGAGCGCAGCAACGCCGTGTCCTGCACGACGAAATTTTGCCACAGATGCATCTCGCTCTCTTGCGGCTGGAGACGCTCCATTCGCTCACGGACAGTACTGCCCTGGATGAGGCTATAGGTATGATCAGTGACGCGCATCGTCGCCTGGCAGCTATGATGCGTGCTACGGTTCCCAGTGCGCCGCATCACCTGGAGCGTGATGGCATGATGAATGCCATTCGTACTATGCTGGAGCAGGATTTTCAAAATGCCTTTGACGAGGTTGAATGGCGCGTCACGGACGAGACTGCGGCTTGTATCGACGAGATAACGCCGCCTGCGATTGCCGAACTGATCTTCGCCGCTGTGCAGGAAGCTCTGCGTAACGCTGCCCGGCACGCTCGTGGCTCTGATGTGCATCGCCGGCTGCGTCTCACCCTCAAAGCCTCGTGTGATCCCCACCTGGAGGTGATTGTGGCAGATGATGGCGTTGGTATCGCCTCGGCAAACAGTTCCACGACGGGGACTGGCGGTGGTCTACTGACGCATAGCGCGCTGCTGGCGATAGCGGGTGGTAATCTGACGATTAAAAGCGCGCCCGGCGAAGGTGTGACTGTACGCATTTTCCTACCGGCTGAGGCCTTGCGGTAGGGAAAGCTGATCGTGAATCCTGGCAGCGTCGGTCTGCCAGCCTACACGATGGAGACGGCCGTTCCATATGCTATGGAGTCGGGAAGCCCTCACGCTCGCTATGCTCTTCTGAGCGGGATGCTCCACTCCTGGCAGGTGGAGCATGTGCAGGTTCCTTATGACTGGGAGTATGCGGCCGAGGTAGCGCGCCGCAATCAGCGATCTGATTGGGCTGAGTGGCTCACCACTGGCAGAGCGCACTAATCAAGAGTGGACCTGTCTCTGCTTTTATCAATGGGCAAATAGGGGAGTGAAGTCATATTGCACCATTGACATCCTCTCAATCCCGTAAACGGGACGAGATTCCGACCCTCGCGAGTCGGGTTTCCTGCTTCGTTGGATGTGTAGTTTCACCTGTGGCAACATGCCCACAGGCCAGCGCTTCCATCCTCCACAGGCATTTGCTTTCCGCAAGCCCTGCGGTAGCTTCTCAGTCTACTCGTTCATCAGTATCTTGGTTCTCGATACTGGCAAGAGAAAGAGAGTGTACAGTGGTTGAACACGTTAATGCTTTTACCCAAGCGAACGATTTAGCTTGGAACCCAGAAACACTATTCCGTTGTCAAAGTACTAGATCAAGTGTACCAGCACTGTCTAGTGTTTCATTGAGTATTCAATGATTGAGTACTGCCTGCGGGCAGCATTCTTTCCTCCCACCGCCTAAAGGTGGGTGGGTATCCAGAATGGAGTTTTGATAGAGAGGAATGTATCGTATAGGTGCTGGCAGCGCCTTTCAAAGGAGTAACATATGAGTACAAATAGAAAAGAAGAGCAGATGGACAAGCAGACTCCACAGAACGGGACGCCAGCGAATGACGTCGCGCCCACAGAGGAAACAAAACGAGAACTCATCGCGGCGCTACAGCAAAACTGGCAGCGTGAGGTCCAGGGAGCACGCACCTATCGCGACCTGGCACGGAACGAGAGCGATAGAGCGAAGCGCGGTGTGCTGGAAAAGTTGGCCGAGGCCGAGACTCGTCATGCGCAGCGATGGGAGCGCAAACTCGCCGAGTTGGGGGCCGAGCCACCCAGGGAAGAGCGCACGCTGGGTGTGCGTTTCAAGGGCTGGTTACATCGCCAGTTGGGGACGGAGGCTACCCTGCGGCGCATGGAGGGCGAGGAAGACAAGGATATCGCACGCTACGAAGCGCAGGCTCGCAGCATCAATGATACAGAGGCACAGACGATGCTGCGCGAGGTGAGGCGTGAGGAGGAGAGTCATGGGCGCATTATTCGTGACATCATCAGCCCGATTGGACCTCAGGGCATGCTTGATCTGATGCTGCGCCGCGAACGCTGGCATAAGCGCGGCGGAGGCTGGCTCGGTGATGCCATTTACGGTGCAAATGATGGCCTGGGTGCAGTCTTCGGCATCGTCAGTGGTGTAGCAGGCTACACAGGGGGCAGCAACCTTGTGCTGATCAGCGGCCTGGCAGGCATGCTGGCGAGCGCGCTTTCGATGGGATCAGGCGCATTTCTGGCGACTAAGAGTGAACGCGAGGTGTATGAGGCGGAGATTGGACGCGAAGAACGCGAGATTGAGGAGGAGCCGGAAGAGGAGAAGGAGGAACTGGCGCTCTTCTACCAGTTGAAAGGCTTTACCGAGGATGAGGCGAAGCTGCTGGCAACGCGCCTGTCGGAGAAGCCGGATCAATTCCTGCGCACCCTGGCACACGAAGAGTTGGGATTGTCGGAGGAGAACTTTCCCAAGCCGTGGGTAGCAGCACTCTCAGCGATGCTTTCTACCGCCCTTGGGGCATTCATTCCGATCATTCCCTTCTTCTTCCTGCAAGGCATCCCGGCCATTATTGCAGCGGCGATCATCAGCCTGGCTGCACACTTTGCGGTCGGCGCGGCCAAGACGTTGGTGACCGGTCGCTCCTGGTTCAATAGCGGGCTGGAGATGACAGTCGTCGGGGCAGTAGAGGCGGTAATCACCTATGCGTTGGGGCTGACATTCAAGGCAGCGTAGGGGCCGATTTATCGCGCCCACGCGGCGTCATCCAGAGCTCATAATATCTCGACCCGTTCAAGGCAGCGTAGGGGCCGATTCATCGCGCCCACCGCCTCAGCGGAGCGCGTATCAATACTTCGGCTTCCGTGGGCAGGTACAAACGCCCTTGCGGTTGCTTGATCCCAAGAGATATAATAGCCTACACCGCCTCTAAATAAAGGGCTATGTAGGGGGAGAGCGTTAATGTTTCGTAAGATTTTAATTGCCAATCGTGGGGAGATTGCGTTACGCATCATTCGTGCCTGTCGTGAAATGGGTATTCGCTGCGTCATTGTCCATTCCGAGGCTGATCGAGACTCTCTACCTGTGCGCCTGGCTGATGAACATATTTGCATTGGGCCGGGGGCGAGTGGGAAGAGTTATTTGAACATTCCAAACATCATCAGTGCGGCGCTGATCTCCGGCGCGGACGCCATTCATCCAGGCTATGGTTTTCTGGCAGAGAACAGCAGTTTTGCCGAAATCTGCTCAGATGTGAATATCACCTTCATTGGCCCGCCCGCATCGATCATGACGATTATGGGCGATAAGGTGGCTGCGCGTGAAACGATGGCTGAGGCCGGACTGCCGATGCTGCCGGGTACCCGTATCTTACGCACGCTCGCCGAAGGGCTGGAGGCTGCAGAAGACATTGGCTTCCCACTGATGCTCAAGGCGGCTGCTGGCGGTGGCGGACGTGGCATTCGCCTGGTCAATCACCCTGAGGAGTTTGAACGAGTTTTTACGACAGCGCAGAACGAGGTACGCGAGGCCTTTCACGACGATGGGCTCTATCTCGAACGCTACCTGGAACGGGCTCGTCACATTGAGATTCAGGTGCTGGTCGATAATTTCGGCTATGGCGTTCACCTGGGCGAGCGTAACTGCTCGTGCCAGCGACGCCATCAGAAGCTGGTGGAAGAAGCGCCCAGTCCGCTTTTACCCCCCGAACTGCGCTGGGAGATCGGTATGAAGGCAATTCGTGCCGTACAGCAGATCGGCTATCGCAACGCTGGCACACTTGAATTTCTCATGGATGAGCAGGACCACTATTATTTCATGGAGATGAATGCCCGCCTGCAGGTAGAACACCCGGTAACGGAGTTGGTGACGAGTACCGACCTGGTCAAGGAGCAGGTTCGTATTGCCGCAGGTATGCCTCTGCACCTTCGGCAAGAAGAAATCCGGCCACGCGGTCATGCTATCGAGTGCCGGATCACAGCAGAGGATGCGGAAGCTAATTTCCGTCCACAGACGGGCACCGTGGAGCGCTATTTACCTCCCGGTGGTCCAGGAGTGCGTGTCGATAGCCACCTCTACGCTGGCTACCAGGTGCCACCCTACTATGACTCTCTGCTGGCAAAGCTGATTGTCTGGGCGGAAACCCGCGATGCAGCCATTGTGCGCATGCAACGGGCGCTTGACGAGTTTGTAATCGAAGGGTTGAAGACGACTATTCCCTTTCACCAGCGTCTGCTCAGGCACGAAGGCTTTATCCGTGGGGAAACATACACACGTTTCATACAAGAAGAAGCCGTCGCGTTGGGCATATAACAGGAGGTGACCTAATGTCTCGTGTAGTTGTAACAGGGTTGGGGCTGATAACCGCCTTGGGTAACGATCTAGCGTCGTCATGGGAGGCTCTGTGCCAGGGGAAGTCTGGCGTTGCAGAGATTACGAACTTCGATACGAGCGAGTATCGCGTGCATTTCGGGGCTGAGATCAAGAACTTCGATCCATTGCTTTACATGGATCGCAAGGAGGTTCGCCGCAATGACCCGTACGAGCAAATTGCCATAGCCACCACCAAGCAAGCACTAGCCCAGGCTGGTTTGCAAATTACGGAAGAGAATGGCGATGATATTGGGGTCTATATAGGGAGTGGTATTGGAGGTCTTGTCACACATGCATGAGCAGTTCAAAATACTCTATTCCAAAGGACCCGACCGTATCAGCCCATTCTTCATCAATATGATGATAGTTGACGGCGCACCCGGTATCGTCTCGATCTTGACCGGAGCCAAGGGGCCAAATTTCGCCATTGTCTCTGCCTGTGCCACCAGCGCCAATACGATTGGCGAAGCCTGGGAGACAATTCGCCGCGGTGATGCTAAGGCGATGATCGCGGGCGGAGTCTGAGAAAGGCATTACTCCCATCGCTATGGCAGCTTTCGATAATATGCGTGCCCTTTCGCGCCGCAATGATGATCCTCAAGGGGCGAGCCGCCCCTTTGATGCGACGCGCGATGGTTTCGTGATGGGCGAAGGCGCTGGTATGTTCATCCTGGAAGACCTGGATTTTGCCAGGGCGCGGGGCGCAAAGATCCTGGCAGAACTGATAGGCTATGCTGCAACCGGCGATGCGTACCACGTGACCGAGCCTGCACCAGAGGGTGCCGGCCTGGTACGAGCAATGCGCCGCGCCCTGCAAAAAGCAGGATTACGTCCTGAGCAGATAGATTATATCAACGCGCATGGCACCTCGACGCCTTACAATGATCGAACGGAGACACAGGCCATCAAGGCCTGCTTTGGCGATCATGCCTATCGTCTTGCCATCAGCTCCACCAAGTCGATGACGGGACATACCCTGGGGGCGGCAGGTGCAGTTGAATCTGTCGTCTCTGTCATGTCTATCCTGACAGGTATCATACCACCGACGATCAATTTGCACCATCCCGATCCCGAATGTGACCTCGACTACGTACCTAACCAGGCGCGACAGGCCACGGTCAATATCGCTATGACAAACTCGATGGGCTTCGGCGGTCACAATGCCTGCCTGATTTTCAAGCGGTTCGAAGAGTGACGCATTATGAAGAATTTTCGTGAGCAAGAGATGCCATGGATCAAGCGTGTCGAAGACCTGATCCATGCGCTTGAGGGTAGTACGATTGGCGAACTGGAACTGACGGAGGCAGGTACAGAAATCATCATTCGGCGGCGACCGGATATGATGATGACACCGATCCCCATCTGCAGTTGGGCGTACCCTCTGCGCCTGGGAGCGCCGGGCGTATGACAAGGGCTGATAGCAGTGTCGCCATCATTGCCCCGCTCACAGGCGTCTATTATGCAGCGCCTTCTCCTACGTCACCGCCTTTTGTTGCCGTCGGCGATACAGTGGAAGTCAGACAGGTGGTCGCCCTGGTTGAAGCAATGAAGGTGTTCAGCGAAATTCAGGCCGAAGTCGCAGGCCGCGTGACTGCATTGGTAGCAACGAATGGCAATGTGGTGCAGAAGGGCGATGTACTGATGCGCATTGAGCCTGCGTAGGAAACTAACACTTGCCCACGTCTGGACAAGCGTGCTATACTTCAATACAGAAAGAGTTACATTTCCTGTCCTCCAAATGGACAGGGTCCCCATAGTTGTAAAAGTGCGCCAGTTGAGGTCTTAGATGCCATTGGAGGTATCGCCGCTGGTGAAAGCTGCAACTGATGGGCAAAGGAGGTGAGGGACATATGGACGCTGGCCCCAGTCATAGTAGGTATGCGGTTCGCGTTTGCCTGCTCGTGGGATTGTTCTTCTCCTCATCAAGTATCGTAGCTGGATACATGTATCATTGATCCTCCTGGTCTAGTTCACCTTCTGGTGGGCTTCCACCGCTGCCTTACTCGATGAGCCATGTCGAGTAAGCACTTTCCCCATCTGCCAGTAAGTCCTGCATAGCTGCAAAAGGTGCAGTCTCTCGATTCTCTATCCGAAACTACTCAGGATTCCTCACCATCTTTGGTGGTTCACAAGAAGATGCAAGCCGCCGGAGACGGCGGGAAGCAGGCATCTGAATAGTAGGCGAGGGACCGTTACCAATATGCAGCAGTCCCCTGCATCAACAGCACAATTTCAAGGCAAGCACTTTATACGTGCATGCCGCGGAATATGTGTTGTCTTGTGACATAAGTTAAGTCACGCAAGGCGGACTGGTTATATCCATGTATTGGCGAGGGCACCCGTAAGGGATGCCCGCTACTGATTTTGCGGAAGGCGGTGATACCCATGATTTTTTTTAGCACATTACTGCGTAAAAGCATCTATGATAGTGAAGGACGACGCCTGGGCGTCCTACGCGATGTTTATGTAACACTGGATGAGACGTTTCCTGTGGTGAATGCGCTTGTCGTGCGAACCGCGACTGGCAATCATGAACTGATTATTCCCTGGTCTCAGATTGATAGCCTGGAAGAGCCGAGATCTACCTGACTGTGAAGCGGGCACAACTTGTCTCCCTATACGCCACCGGTTGATGCGCTCTTGCTAAGACGCGACATTTGCTGGATAAGCAAATTGTCGATACGCAGGGGTTTCGCGTTGTGAAAGTCAATGATTTGAAGTTGGCGCAGATCAAGGGAACAGCCCGACTGATCGGCGTCGATATCAGCCTTAGCGGGCTGCTACGCCGCCTGGGCATACTCGCACCGGTCGAACTGCGTGAGCCATGTATTGCCCATTTCGCCTCTCCTGAGCGCACCATTACCTGGAATTATGTCGAGCCGATCCAGGTCGTCAAAGAGCCATAACTGGCCAGTCTCGCACCTGCTCTGGCAGGCGCAGGTGTGGGCACTACCGGTGTCGTGCCACAGGTGCAATTGAATGTCAGCCACACCAAACTGGCCGACCTGCACCCTGCTGACATCGCCGATATCCTGGAACAACTCGATGTCGAAGAAGCTGGAGCCGTGCTGGGCGGCTTGGATACCGAGACAGCTGCCGACATCCTGAACGAAGTCGAGACTCCGCCAGTTCGAGCTTTTGAGCGAACTCGACCCGGAACGCGCTTCCGACCTGCTGGAACTACTCGCCCCGGATGACGCCGCCGATATCCTGGCAGATCTCCCACAGGAAGAGGCCGAACGCCTGCTGAACCTGATGCCCGCCGAAGAAGCGCAACCCATTCGCGAACTGCTGCGCTATGGCGCGGAGACGGCGGGCGGCATCATGACCACCGAGGTATTCTCGCTCTCGCGAGCATCTTACCGTTGAAGAGGCGCTGTCTTACCTGCGGCAACAACTCCGATCACCTCGAGATGATCTATTACCTCTACATCGTGGATGACGAGAAGCAGCTGGTCGGCGTCGTCTCACTGCGCGAGCTGGTGGTAGCTGAACCAACTACGCACTTGAAAGCCCTGATGGACGACGATGTGATCAAAGTTGAGACCGATACCGACCAGGAGAAAGTGGCGCGTATCATCGCCAAATATGATTTGCTGGGCGTGCCTGTCGTCGATGAGGTAAATCACCTGGTGGGACTAGTTACCGTCGATGATGTGATCGATGTCATTCATGAGGAGCAGGCGGAAGATTTTTCCGAAATCGCCGGAGCCAGTGTCGAGGAATTTGAGGAAGAAGAGCATTTTTCCTGGCGTGCCGTCTCAAGCCGCGTGACGTGGTTAGGAGTCAACGTCGTGGCCGGTTTTATTCTCGCACTGATACTCTACCAGATGTTTGGGACCGGTGCTCACCGGGGAGTGCTGTCCACTTCCAAACGGCGGTCTTGTGGCCGGGCATACGCTCTCCTCTAGCGCTCGATGGGTTGATTTGCTTTATACCTATGGTGCTGCTTACAAGTGGCAGTGTTGGTTCACAGGCGTTTGGTGTGGCGGGTTGGCAGCTACGTTCGGCGAGGGGTAGTGACTTCTGGGTAGGTATTTTTCGCGAACTGCGACTTGGTACTATCGGTGGCGTACTGGCAACAATCGTCGTGGGCGTGCTGACATGGTTGATCTTCCATTCGTGGCTACTGGGAGTGGCCATTGGCCTGGGTCATGGCTTTACACTGTTGTTCGCTGCCATTTGCGGCCTGGTTTTGCCAACGCTTTTCCAGCGCCTCACCTGCGCGGAAGCCTGGTAAGCGCGCCACTGCTCGACCCCATCATCGCGGTGGTCAGTCTGAGCTTTTTCCTGGTAGTCGCACTGTGGTTGATTGGGATGTTGCACGTGTAAAGGAGGTTTCCTGTCAAAAAGTATTGACTAATCTTTGTGGGTAGTGTATACTGCAAATGTTCGTTAAGAGCATCTATTCCTCGATAGCTCAACGGTAGAGCGGCCGGCTGTTAACCGGTAGGTTACAGGTTCGAATCCTGTTCGAGGAGCCAAACGCCCTGGAAGCCAGTTCCAGGGCGTTTCTGTATGGATGAGCCATCTTACTTCTGTTTGAAGCGGGTACGTTCGTAAATCTCATCCATGAGAAATTCAGCGTTGAGACTTTCGATGCTCACTGTGTCTCCAGGGTTGTAGATCCTGGTGATCCAGCAGTTTCGCTTGCGATCTCGGTGGTGAACTTCAACGGCCAGGCGCTCAGAATTCACGAGAACATAGTCCTCTATGCTTGGCAACTCACGGTACGCTTCCAGTTTTTCGGTACGGTCAATAGCTTCGGTGCTTGGAGAGGGAACCTCAAACACGACATGGGGAGCATGTAGTGCAGTATCTTCCTCATTTTCATCGCAGCTCACTGTGACATCGGGGTAGTAGTAGAGGTCTTTGGCGACCTGAACACGCATGTCAGAGGTGTAGGCTGCGCATGGAGTTCCACGCAGGTGGTCATGGAGTAAGCCGTGAAGATTATGCGCGATTAATGAGTGGTTACGACTACCGCCGGCAAGCATACGGAGTTGACCCTGGACGTACTCAAAGCGGACGTCACTGGCATTGTCAATCGCCAGGTATTCCTCATAGCTTACCAAGCGGTATTCAGGAAGTGCCATAGCCTGCTCCTTTATTCTACTCTTACCGGTTCGTTGGTTTGTTTTTATGAGTCAGTAGTACCACTATTGCGCATGGGAGCGGAAAAGTCAAGTAACACGTGTTCTCTAGATACATGGAGTTTCTCTGGTTGGTTGGTGTTTCCCTTTTGTATTCATATGATGCGGCATCAATGAGAAAGCTCCTTGACTTCTATAGTTATCCTGGTTATATTGCTCATGAGGTTCACTTGCTTGTTGCTCATGATTTAGAGTAGGACCTACTGGATTATGAACTTGACTTCATATGAACTACGGTTTATAATAGAGGTGTAGGAATGAAATGGGACGTCGAGTACACCAACGAATTCGAGGACTGGTGGGATGACCTTACCGAGGATGAGCAGGACTCAGTGGAGTCGTGCATCCCGTTCCTCGAGCGCGACGGGCCGGCTCTCGGTCGACCCCTGGTGGACACAGTCAAAGGCTCACGCCATCGCAATATGAAGGAGCTTCGACCGCCAGCGACGAATATACGCATCCTCTTCGCTTTCGATCCTCGACGGACCGCCATCCTCCTCATTGGTGGTGATAAGACGAACCGCTGGCAGGAGTGGTATGACGAGAATATTCCCATTGGGGATGCACTGTATGACGAATATCTAGAAGAGCTATGTAGAGAAGGAGAATTGCTATGAGTGGACATAAGCCCTGGAGCGAAATCAGCGCGAAGCTGCGGGCGGACCCGGAGCGTCGTGCCCGGATTGAACAGCGTGAGCAGGCCATTGAGGCTGAGCTGACCATCAGTCAGCTTCGCGAGGCCCTCGGCGCTACTCAGGAGAGCGTTGCTGAGAGGATGAACGTCACGCAGTCGAATGTGTCACATTTCGAGCGCAACCCGAATATCTTCCTGCGATCTCTCGCTGGCTATGTTGAAGCACTCGGTGGCCGGCTAGAAATTCGAGCTGTCTTCCCTGACCAGGTTGTGACCCTTGCTGTTCCCGGTGCCCAACGGCAACCGTCTGGCCCGTCACAGCACGAACAAGCCGTTGGTTCCTGAGCGGTGGCACGATAGGACTCCCAGGCTCTGCCAGCGATGTGGACATCGATGTACAGCTATGACGAGATAACTTTCTCGCGCTTCCACTTAAAGCCAACCAATGGGTGTTTCTAAGATGAGATATCTCATAGTTGGACTCAACTCGATGCGAATAGAGGTGGTTCTTCTATGGAAGCATCTTCGCTAGCGATACTCTCGTCGTCCATCGATTCAGACGTAAAAAGTTCAGGTGTAACTGCTTCTAATCTTTTTTCTGCCGCCTTAAAGTAGAGGGGGTCTATCTCTATTCCTAGAAAACGCCTATGAAGTTGCAAGGCTGCCACTCCTGTTGAGCCAACTCCCATGAAAGGGTCAAATACTAAATCGCCAGGATTCGTGGCTAGTTTTATCAAACGACTTAATACCTTTACAACCTTAGTTTTGGCAGACATGATTGGATCACTCCACCAGCCTATGGAGCTGAGCGACTCCATGCAATACTCCCCAACTCACAATTGGTTATCTTCGAGCAGAGCGGGCACTTCCCCCACAGCGAAGAAAATGAGCAGTTTGTCAACATCGTCAGCGACTGAATTGCGGGTTTGAAATAGTATCTCGCGATCATGAAGAGATCCCGCTTCTAGTCTATGTGACGACTAGCCCTCTGTATTCCCACTTTTGTTGCATGTGATGGATTTGTGACGAAAGATAAATGAATGTGATCATTTTGTGAGATTCTGATCGCATACTTTAAGAGGGTTGTCTGGACGAGCTCGGAATATATCCTTCTGGTGACCAGTGACGGAAAATGGAGAACCACAACAGACCTTGTAACTCAGGTAACCTCGTTGTTTTGTTGGCGTATTGCGTCTATAGTAACATGCCTTGTCTCACAAAGAAAGGGGAGTAACTCTCAATGAAAGCAGACTGTCGTTCATGATTTCAAGTCACCTCTTAGCGTTGAAGACGTAGCTAAACCGGAAGTAGCGCCAGATCAGGTTATCGTCAAGATTGAAACGTCGGGGCTGTGCCACACGGATATCCATGCAGCGCACGGGGATTGGCCGGTCAAGCCGAATTTACCGTTTATACCCGGACACGAGGGTGTTGGCATTGTCGAACAAGTTGGGCCGGGGGTCACCAACGTCAAAGAGGGGGATCGCGTCGCCATTCCCTGGCTCGGCTATGCCTGTGGGACGTGCGAGTATTGTGTATCTGGATGGGAGACACTGTGTGAGAAACAATTGAATACTGGCTACTTTATTAATGGTGGCTATGCCCAGTATGCCAGGGCGTTTGGCAGATATGTCGCAAAAGTACCGGCGAAGGTCGATCCATTTGAGGCTGCCCCATTGGCCTGTGCGGGCGTCACCACTTACAAAGCCGTGAAGCTGAGTGGGGCGCGGCCCAGCGATCTGGTGGCGATTTTTGGTATCGGAGGGCTTGGACACCTGGCTTTACAATATGCCAAAATTGCGGGCGCATCGGTAGTGGCCGTTGATCTCGTGGATGAGAAGCTTGACCTGGCGAAGAAGCTTGGCGCAGACTATACTGTCAATGGCAGTAAAGAGGATCCTGTGGAGGCCATCAAAAAGCTTGGCGGCGCGGATGCCGCCGTCAGCGTGGCAGTTTCGCCAAAAGCGTTCGAGCAGGCGTTTCGTTCGCTGCGGCGTGGCGGAACGCTGGTCTTTGTCGCGCTGCCCGCCGATAACTACATGCAACTGCCGATCTTCGAGACCGTGCTCAATGGGATCAAAATCGTTGGCTCGATTGTGGGAACCCGCCTCGACCTTGCGGAAGTGTTCGAGCTTCATGCGGACGGCAAGACACATGTGATCTATGAGAAACGACACCTGGAAGATGTCAATCATGCCTTTGAGGAGATCGAACAGGCTCGCGTCCCGGCCCGCCTGGTCTTCGACATGATGTAGCGTTGCCCTTTGGCGTCAACTTAAGGGGTGCAGGGGGACTGCGTCCCCCTGCCGGAGCGCGAAGTGTCCTCGCACCTTCCCCACTCCGTCGCCTTCGACAGCGCAAGAACAATTGGCGTCAACTTAAGGGGTGCAGGGGGACTGCGTCCCCCTGCCGGAGCGTGAGGTGTCCTCGCACCTTCCCCACTCCGTCGCCTTCGACAGCGCAAGAACAAGCAGAACTGAATAGTTACTATTGAGCAACATGACCCTGAACTGCTGAAATGGTGGAATTGGAAGGATAGAACATGATCTCCTGACGTGATATCATAACAACAACACGTAGGAAGGGATTATTTTAAACTTTCGTGAACATCGAATTGACCCTCAAACAATACTTCGGGCACAGTACCTTTCTGCCGGGTCAACGCAAGATCATCCAGCAGGTGCTATCCGGGCGAGATTCGTTCGTTTTGATGCCAACGGGTGCTGGCAAATCCCTTATCTACCAGTTTTCATCACTACTCATGCCAGGTTTGACAGTCGTGGTCTCTCCGTTGATTGCCCTTATGCAAGATCAGGTGGATCGGCTGCAAGCCAACGGTATAGCTGCCACATTCATCAACAGTTCTTTAAGCGGTAGCGAAAGATTTGATAGGGAACGAGATGTGCTGAATGGGAAGCTTAAGCTGCTTTATGTCGCGCCAGAGCGCCTTATGACCCAGAACTTCATCTCTATTCTAGATGAGGTTCACAACCGGGTGAGCCTTTCTTTGTTGGCTGTCGATGAAGCACACTGCGTCAGCGAATGGGGGCATGATTTTCGCCCTGAGTATCGCCAGTTGGGGCGATTACGCGACCACTATCCACATGTACCGATGCTGGCTCTCACGGCAACAGCCACAGAAAGGGTACGCGATGATATTCTTACCCAATTGAGGCTGGATGATCCTTACATCTATGTCGCCAGTTTCAACCGACCTAACCTCCACTATGAAGTTCGCCAAAAGCATCAAGGTTCCTACCGCGAACTGTTACAACTCCTACGCAGTCAGCCTGATGCGCCAGCCATCGTCTACTGTCAAAGTCGCAGGAGTGTTGACGACGTGAGCGAGACTCTCAGACGGGATGGCATTCGTGCTCTTCCCTATCATGCTGGTTTGACTAGTGAGCAGCGTACAGAGCATCAAGTTCGCTTCATGCGCGATGATGTGTCGGTGCTAGTCGCCACCATCGCATTTGGTATGGGTATTGCCAAACCGGATATCCGCACCATCATTCACTATGATATGCCGAAAAGCCTGGAAGGATACTATCAAGAGTCAGGGCGAGCTGGACGTGATGGGCAGGAAGCACAGTGCATTCTCTTTTTCCAGTATGGTGACCGCGCAAAGTTCGAGTTTATGCTTGCTCAAAAAACGGACGAGCAAGAACTACTTGTTGCCCGTCAACAAATTCAGCAGGTCGTGGCTTACGCTGAAAGCACTGCCTGTCGTCGCCGCACTCTACTGGCCTATTTTGGTGAAACATTTCAAAATGAGAACTGCGGCAACTGTGATAACTGCCTGCGTCCAATGACGACGATGGAAGATCGCACCGACGATGCACGAAAGTTCCTCATGTGCATCTACAGAACGCAGCAGCGCTTCGGCATGCGGCATATCGTCGATATCCTGCGCGGGGCAAATACGCAGAGGATTCGTGAGCTGGGCCATAATCAGCTCACCACTTATGGCATCGGAAAGGATTTAAGTGCGGACGAATGGCTACGTCTTGGGCGAGCACTGTTGCAACAGGGTTTGCTGAGTGAGACCAACGATGGATATCCAGTACTCAAACTGAACAAACACTCTGCCGAAATCTTGCGCAAACAGCGCGACGTTGAGATTCCGTCTGCACCAGTACGCCGACAAAAGACAAGCGATAGCCTATCTCATACACTAGCGCCGGAGGAGGCGGACTTGTTCCAATATCTTCGTGAGCTGCGTAAACAACTTGCCGACGATCAAGGAGTACCTCCATATGTCGTGTTTCCAGATAGCAGTTTGCGGGCAATGACGCAACAACGTCCTCAAAGCGAGGCACAGTTTGCTAAAATTCCTGGAGTTGGAAGCCGCAAGCTAGAAGCGTACTTTACGCCCTTTACTCATGCCATAAGAGACTACTGCGAGCTACATAACCTGGCTATCGGCCTGGAGCCGGTCAAAGAGGAAAAAGAAAAGAAAACGGAAGAACTCGCTGCGTCACAAGTCCATACAGGCCCTTCTACGCGCCAACTCACGCTCGACCTGTACAGGCAGGGACAAAGCATTGAGGAGATAGCTAGAGAACGTAACCTCAAGCCAAGTACAATTATCAGCCACTTGGCTGAGCTTATTGAAGCAGGCGAGGCAGTTAATGTCGAATACTTGATTTAACCTGGGCATTATGAAACCATTGTGAATGCTCTGCAACAGGTGGGCGATGAGGCACTCAAGCCCGTCAAGGATTTTCTGGGTGATGAGTATTCCTACGACGAAATTAAGCTAGTCCGATCGCTCCTGCGCCGTACTCAGTAGTTTTGCGTCCAGAATACAATATATAGGGAGAGGTTTACCCTTTCAAAGCGAGTATGATCAGGTATACTCGCTCCGTAGCAAAGTAGAGGAGGATCAAATGAATGATTTTTAGGCTCCCTCGGAGATTTTCCCAAGCGGATGGGAAAGAACCTTCGATCCTTTCTCCTATGATGTGGGATGCGATCCTCATCCTCCGTCGCACCGGGATAAAAGGGAGGGCACGATGTTTGCAGGGCTGCGTAAGCCGACGGATCTCATCGTGATTGTGATAACACTAGTGGCGTATGGTTGTCCAGTGCAAGCGATTGTACATGCCTTCGGCTTAGATGAGCGCACGGTGGCAAGCTGGCGTGAGCGTGCGGGCCAGTACTGCGAACAGGTGCATCAGGCGTTGGTCGAGCAAGGTCAATTGGACCTGGTGCATGTGCAAGCCGATGAAATCCGCGTGAAAGGATGCAAGATGACGGTCAGGATGGGGCTGGCGCTGATGGTTTCCACGCGTTTATGGTTGGCGGGAACGGTGAGCCTGACACGGGACACGGCTTTAGCCGATCGCCTCATGCGAGCCTCGTGCGACGATGTGCCCAGAGTATGCGGGCGCTGCTGGTGTGCACCGATGGCTGGGCAGCATATGTGCGCCGTGTCGGCGTTTCTGAAATCCCCGTGAAACACGGGAGAGGGAGAGAGCAAGAACCTCTAGGACAAGAGCTTACCCGGCGAGGAAACTCAAAGGCGACTGTAGCATGCTCTTAAAGCGGAGAACGAGAGAAGACATGTATCTCGTGGCTCTGCAAGTCCTGTGTGCATGGTGAAACTGGACAATTGTTGAACCCCAGTTCCCGCACGATGATGTCCACATCCGTCATTCCATGTCGAAAATGGCGACGCTGGAAAACGCATTCGGGGTAGGCAAATGCGCAACATCCATCCACGAACCTTCGTAGATGGAACGCTCTCTCCGGCGAGTGGCAGGTAATGAACCTGAAAGGGAACAAAAAGGCACCTAAACACACTCAACGTTTCAGGGACGCAAAAGCGGGATCGCCTAAACGTCGCGAGACGCATGGCGACGGAACCCCCATAGTACCAGGAGACGAGACAATGAGGCCACCAACCTGGGAAGGGGCAGCCCATGAAGATGGGCCAGAGCGTCTTGTGGATACCAAGACGCAGGGAAGGTATCAGGAAGTGACTAAAGGCAGAGGTATGCGAAATGCAGACAACTGAAGCACTCTTAGGGCTTCTACGTGAGCGAGGCAAGCGAGGCTTGCCACTGACGCGCATCTATCGACAACTCTTCAACCCCAACCTGTATCTGACAGCTTACGGACGCATCTACCGGAACAAAGGCGCAATGACGCCCGGCGTGACGGAGGAAACCGCCGACGGCATGGCACTGGAGAAAATTGACACCATCATTCAAGCGTTGCGGCAAGAACGGTATCAATGGCAACCAGCCCGAAGAACCTACATTGCCAAGAAAAACGGGAAGAAAAGGCCACTCGGCATGCCGGTCTGGAGCGACAAACTGCTGGCGGAGGTTATGCGTCTGGTCCTGGATGCCTACTTCGATGCAACATTCAGCGATCACTCTCATGGCTTTCGCTCAGAACGCAGTTGCCACACCGCACTGCGAGACATTTACCATACCTGGAAAGGTACCGTCTGGATCATCGAGGCAGACATCGCAGATTGCTTTGGAAGCCTTGATCACAAACTCATCCTCTCCACGTTGGGAGAGCATATTCAAGACGGACGCTTCCTGGGTCTGGTGAAAAAGCTGTTGGACGCTGGCTACCTCGAAGAATGGAAACTGAACAAAACACTCAGCGGAGTCCCCCAAGGCTCGATTTTGAGTCCCGTTTTGTCCAATATCCTGCTCAGCAAGCTCGACAGGTTTGTGGAAACCACACTCATCCCCCGATATACCCGAGGCAAAAGAAGGAAACTCAATCCAACCTACGAAAGGTTGAGAATACAAGTCTATCGTTTGCGCAAAAAAGGACAGATGGAGGCTGCCCGCAAATGCAAACAACAGGCCCAACAGCTTCCTTCGGTAGACACGCATGACCCCGACTACCGACGATTACGCTATTGCAGGTATGCCGACGATTTCGCGCTGGCATTCACCGGACCAAAGGAAGAGGCAGAAGAGATCAAACAGCAACTCCGAACCTTTTTGCTTGAAGAACTCAAGCTTAATCTGTCGGAGGAAAAGACCCTGATCACCCATGCAAGGAGTCAAGCAGCCAAATTCCTGGGGTATGAAATCGCAACGCTGCAAAGCAACAGTAAGCAGTTCCGCAACAAAAACGGACACAAAAGCCGAAGGATCAACGGAAATATCGGCTTACGTGTACCGAGAATTGTCATGCAAGAAAAATGCAAGAGGTACATGCGAAAGAACAAGCCCATTCATCGAGCAGAGTTGCTCAATGAAAGTGACTTCACCATTGTTGCAACCTATCAACTGGAATACCGGGGGATCGTCAATTACTACCGCATGGCTTACAACCTTCACACCCTTCATCAACTCAAATGGGTGATGGAAAGCTCGCTGGTGAAGACGCTGGCACGCAAACATCAGATATCGGTAGCCAAGGTCTACAAAAAGTACCAAGCAGATCTGGATATCCAAGGAAAACGGTACAAAGGACTGCAAGTGACCGTCCCACGTGAAGGAAAGAAACCATTGGTAGCCACATGGGGAGGCATCCCACTCGTCTGGGATGCCAATGCACCCATAGAGGACCCGCTCCAAACCAGATGGGGAAATCGCTCGGAACTGGAAAAACGACTCTTGGCTCAGGTGTGTGAACAATGCGGGGCAACCCGCATAACCGACCGCATCGAAGTCCACCACATCCGAGCACTCAAAGATCTGGAAAAGTACACAGGCCGAGTCAAACCGCGTTGGGTTCAAATCATGGCTGCCCGCCGTCGAAAAACCCTGGTTCTCTGCCGTACTTGCCACATGGACATCCAATATGGACATCCGCACCAACGGAAAGTATCACGCTCACGGACAGAACCGCCCTGATGATGCTGGAAAGCCACGTGCATTGAAAGGTGCATGCGTGGTTTGGAGGGGGGCATTTGGATAAAGTACCATTCTTGAATGGCAACTCGCCAGATGCCTACCCTACCCCAACAGTATCAAGCGCGCTTTTCGCCAGAAAGTGAAAGAGACGGCGGGACGTGGGCGCGCATGCTTGCGGGTGTGGCCGCAGTTGCACATCGGCACGGTCATCAAACACACCCTCAAGCATCGACTTTCAGCCATCACTCGCCGCATGGCTCATGGCAGTCTCAAGCGGGCTGCTGTCCTGTTGCGTCGCTCCCGAGGAGGAACCATGCTCAACACCGCCTTTATTGAACGCTTCAACGGCACGATGCGCCAGCGCCTGGCAACCTTAACCCGCAAGTGCCGTCATGCGGCTCGGCGCCTGGAGACGTTGCAGACGGGCATGTATCTGCTGGGTACCACCTACAACTTCTGTTGGCCGCATCACGAATTGAGCCACGTTCGCGAGAGTGCCACTGGCAAACGACATGTCGCACAGCCACGCACTCCCGCTATGGCCGCTGGACTCACTGATCATGTTTGGAGCATCTCTGAACTGCTCTGCTACAAGATCGCTCCTGCATTCTGGGTCGCACCAAAGCGACGCGGTCGGCCCCGTACTAGACCCTTTCCCGACCCAACCAGACCCAAACGTCCACGCGGACGTCCGCGCAAGCAGGTTCTTTGTGCGACCACCAATTAATGGGGAGCTACCTTCTTAGTGATTCCGGCCTCATTTTCTTCTGGACCCCAGAAAATAACCATATGGTTATTATCCTTTGAAATGCATAGATCAAGGCAACTCCTGTTTTCCTCCTGGAGTGCATATGTTACTATTTGTCTGTTCACTTCCAAAGCGATGAACGATGACTTAGCGAGACCGACTGCAAGGCACTGACCGTCTAAGAAGTACTGACATACAAGTACAGACTGTGTTATTTCTTTCCAGGGGACCTTTACTTCTGTGGAAAGATCAAGTGTTATCAAGCCATAGTCTCCACCAATAGTGATCTCATGAGGTTTGCTAGGACTGAAACAGAGTGCTCTCAATTTTTCGAGTCCGAGTTCCTGGGAAGTAATTGTCTTCACTATGCTGAGATCTTGGGCATTCCAAATCTGGGCTAGATCGTTTGATACGGCACCTAAAAAATGCCCAAGACTATCAAACGCGACCCGATGAACTCTTTGTTCCTGTTCCTGGCTTGGCAACATACGTAGCGTATTTAACTCGCTACCCGTTTTCACGTCCCATACATGTATGTAGATATCGTCGCCACCACTTGCTAAACTCTTTCCATTTGGGTTGAAAGCAATGGAACTGACTCCTTTTATCTCGGCAAACTCAGCATGAGTCAAATCTCCGTCACACAAATTAACGTCTTCCAGTATGGCGTCACCAAATTTGGCATACTGGAGATTTGCGCCTTGGAGATTGCAGCCAGTGAGATCGGCATTGTCAAAGTCAGTATAATTGAGGTTTACATAAGGGAGGTTCTGGCGTCTGAGTGCTAATGGATCATGACGAATGAGTAGGGTAGCAGCATTACCTCCAAGGAAACCTACTTCCTCTGAAACTTTTTCTTGCGTATTACCAATGATAGTCAACAGTTGGAAATTTACTTCTTGCCTGTCCTGAACAAGCATGTTTTGCATCAAGTCCAGCACAGCTTTGGTTATCGGCCTCTTTCCTACAGTAGTCACTAGTTTATCCGTGTCCTCGACGAGGAACTCCTCCAGGGGTGGAATCAACCTGACCTTACCCTTTTCGTCTACTCTCCGCTCAAAATAAGAAGACCAAGTGTATTTATGTGACTGTATACCCTTGTATACATGTGATTGTGAGCGGGCCAGTTCGGTAAAGTCTGAAGCCAGTACTCCCATTTCAGCCGTAAACTTGTAAGCAACGAAGAACTCTAGTAATGAGCGATGGGCTGGTGTGTAGTCACCATCATCATTGCGAATGAGCATCGTTTGACCCATCATATCGTAATGCCAATGATCCATGTCCTTTTTCTCTTGCACAACGGGGCCGAATAGACGTTGGAGTCGATCGGGAAAGAGTCGATAGTTGAGGCTCATCTGGTTGGTCAACAGCATCTCCCACGAGAGTTCGCACAAGAAATAGAGCTTATCAGCAAGCGAGGTGAAGGTGCGCTCTTCCTTGATGGCGCGTTCCATCTTATTTCGCACGGCGTATAAATAGACACGCGATAAATCCACCGGCTTGCCTGCTCCGATGTCAGGAAGAGCTTCTAAGATATGTTCGTTCATGACAGGGCGACGAGCTAGGTCCAGAAGTTGAGGATTTCCCATCACCAGTTCAACTGTAGAGGAGGTAGCTTCGATTCGTAATGACAGCGCTTGGCGGATCTGGGCATCGTTGAAATAGTTGAGTACCAGCACCTCGAATTGTGGCGGCTCGCCTGCTAGATTGGCTGTAGAGGCTTGCAGCTCTGCATTGAGTAGCACGCGTCCTTCCTGGGCCTCTGGAAAATGTTCAGTGCGGCAGGTTAGGATTGCCTTGGCTCCTGGAACCACGACCCGGGCCAATTCCCAGAAGTTATTAATCATCTTTTGCCGGTCAACTCTCGCAGCCATCTCATCAAATCCATCGAAGATCAGGAGCAGTTTCCCCATGCGGTTGAGTCGCTCAAAAGCCGAATACCCAGGATGGGGGATCTCATACTTGCGGAAAAAGAACTCGGAGAAAAGAGTCTCAACGCTGACAGCCTTAGCGTAATCTCGAAGAGGGATGATCAAAGGTAGGCGAGGGCGCTCAACACCTCGTGCTTTGGCATCGCGATAGCGTTGTAATGCTGTCCAGGCATAGTGCAGCGCAAACCAGGTCTGCCAGTACCAAATTCACCAAGAATAGAGATGTGTTCCTTGGAAGGATCATCGAGCCAGCGATCAATGTAACCATCTATCCAGCCATTGCGTTCATCATAATGAGCTTCTCCAATTTTTTTCTTAGCAATTGGATCGAACTCTTCTTTAGTGCAGGATAGAGGGACATACATTTTGTCAATGCCCTGACGCTTGACCTCGGTCTCCAGCCAGTCAAGATAGCCACTAAAGTCTGCGTTCTCGTCTAAGAGTTCATCAAACGTGTAACAAAAAAGGTCATGATTTTCCTGTTTTTCGATTGCTTCACTAGCAGCTTGGCTTTTACGCCGAGCAACCAGGAGCCATCCCTCGTCAGTCTTGTGGTGATCAACAGCTTGACGCAGCATACTAACATCGCTAACTTCGGCTTCTCCCTCGATGCCACGAACCAGAATGCGATCATATCGTCGACGTGCTGGGACATTGATGATCCATTCAAAATAGTCCTTGGCCCGTACCTCGTGACTTTCAAAGCGGTAGCCCAACGTCTCAAACCAAATCCTCGTCTGTTGGGCGAGATAGTCTACAGCAGTGCCTTGCGGTAGGCGTCCACGACTAGTCGCCTGAAGGCGGTCTACCTCTGCCTGGAGACCGGCAATCTCATCCTTGGAAACGCGAGCCTCTCGAATCTCTGCCGTCATTTCCCTGTGACGCTTTACAAGCCAGGCCATGATGTCGTCGGCGACTTGCTCGCCTAATTTTATAGCACTGTCAAAGTAGTCGTAGGCAACACCTTTTTGCAGATCGTAGACTTCGGCTCGCAAGAAATTTTCCAGTTTCTGCTCTCGTGTGAAGTTCTTGTCACGGATATAAACAAAGCAAGGCTTGTTCAGACCACGAGCGTAGTGATACTCTTCCGCTGTCACATCGCCATACTTTTCCCAGTATAGCCCTACATAAATGTCGGAAGCCTCTACTTCGCTTAATGAGGTCTCCACGACATCTTCCGGTCTTGCACCAGCACGAGATTCTATATACCCAGGCATGGATGCCTTTGTCATCCAGCGCATTGGCTACAACCTCACGCACATCACGCAACTCTGCCATCTTAGAGCTGATAAATACTTTCAGCTTAGTACTGCTAGAGGAGGTTTTGCTCACACTTCTTTATTCCCTTACCTTCGACAAATATCTACTAAGGCGGCATAATCATGAAATCACTTCAATCCGAGGGCAAACCGAACGCCTGCTGTCAAAACGTTACACCTGTCCATCAACAGCTAGCTGTCTATTCTGGTAGCGAAGACCGTGATATCACTCATACGCCCGTTCTCTGCCTTCGAGTTTATCGCAGCTAATAGCCCATTAGGTGCGATAGCTTGCCAACCAACGACCAAAACGCTAGACTGCACCTGAACAACAGTATACGCTACAACCCGCATTAGGTGCAATAACGTATGAAAACACCCGCTTGTCCATCCTTGACGCTGGCACATGCGTTTGAGCAGTTCCTGGAGGTCTCCTCGTTCGCGCGACGCACTCGCGAAAGTTACGCGGAAGACCTGGCACCACTGTTCGCGAAGTGCGGCCAGATGCCGCTCACCGCGCTCACGGCTGATGTGATCCAGACCTTTCTCGCACAACAAGAATCACTCGCGCCCGCCACCTACAATCGGCGCTTGGCCGCACTGCGGAGTTTCACCAAGTGGCTTCGCGCTCAGGGATGGTTAGCAGAGACGCTCCTTGATGGTATTGAACGGAAACCAGAGGGGAAACGGACGGCTCGTGCGCTGGACGCGCAGCAGGTCGAGTCCGTCTTGCGGAAAATAGCAGACCCGCGTGATCGCGTTCTCTTCTGGCTCATCTATGATGGTGGCCTTCGCTGTCAGGAAGCGCTGGCCATCGATATCGACGACATTTACTGGCCCGAGCGCTCGATTCGCATTCACGGCAAAGGCGACCGCCCACGTGAGATGTTCTTCTCGCGTGCCGTCGGCACCCTCCTCGATAAGTACCTGGCTACACGCGGATACCCCACGTCTGGACCGCTCTTCGTCACGCATCGGAAGGCCCGTTTGCCTCGACGAGCTGATCTCAACGCCGACGGCTACGCACGCCTCTCGTACCGACAGGCCGACACGCTCTGGAAAGGCTATACCCCCGACTGGGATCTTCACCAACTCCGCCACACGGCGATCAACGTGCGCGCTGCCCATGATTACACCGAAGCCGATCTCAAACGCTTTAGCGGACATACCTCCTTGCGTAGCTTGGAACGCTATATTGCCGATAACCGCGAGGCCGCCAAACGCAAAGCGCGTGAGTGGGAACGTCGACAGCGTTCGCAGTAATGTGAGGAAAGAACTCTCATGATGCTCGCCCTCGCTGGAAACCATCTCTCTATCCGCGCTTCAAACCCGCAGAATAAGCAGGGATCAGAAAAGGTTCTGAGACACCGCTCAACCAGCCGCCAGCGCTGGTTCCTGTTGGGACCTACCCGTTTCCATGCCAGGATACCAACGAGACCATTCCAAGCGTCATGCTCCTCTGGAGCACCACTACGGATGAAAGTTATGCTCTCTATAGCTTTTCATCGAGGCACTTTCAGAAGAGAACAGGGGAAAACTGAACGCTTGGTTGAGAAGAGCCTCTCCTGGTGCAGACAGAACAGCAAGATGATCCTCTTTCAGCAAGGACGCACTTTGCCCCTGTTCTGGAACGGTCTCCAAGGAGAGCCATGGACACAGCCATTTTCCGCACCGCTGTATCCTTACAGGTGACTCGCACGTGTCAGCATTGGAGGTGTATTCCTCCGTGTTGGAAAAAGAGGAGAGGAAAGAGTCCGATGCGAGCCACTCCGTTGCCTGAAACGAGCAGGAAAGCCGAAGGCGTGACGGTCAGGCCGGTCGGCGTCCCCCCTCGTGATGTGACTCGAAAGGATCGACACAGCTATGGCAACCGAAGAAAAGACCACCAAGATCATTGGCAAAGAGGAACTCGCCCATTTGATCGCAGCCAGGGCTCACGTGGGGTTGAAAGAGGCGGATATGATGCTTGACGCGCTGACAGACACCGTGCGCGAAGAAGTCGCCAAAGGCCACCAGGTGCGCCTGATGGGGTTTGGGGCGTGGAAGTTGACCGCGGTCTCGGCACGGACAATCAAATCCATCCGTGGTGGGACCCCTGTTCACCTCCCTGCCGGCAAACGCGTCAGCTTTAGCACCGGATCACTGTTGGCAGAGGCTGCGAAAGCACCCGCTCCGGCGAAAAAGGCTGCTCCTTCCAAGCCAGCCGCAAAGAAAGCAGCCAAATAAGGAACCCGGGCCGTTTCTGGCAGAGGACTGGGAGGCGAGCATGTATGGATTACCATCATCATGACGCACTTGTCCACGCCACATCGTGTCCTTCCAAGTCAGCTCATCGCTCTCAGCAAGCTGCTTCAGCAAACTCAGCAGAGCTACGATGTGGCCGTAAGAACAAGGTGATGATGAGGATAATCCATACAAAACCTGGCCTATTAGTTCTTTGGAGACAAAAACGTAGTGGGAAAAACGGAAAGAACGTTCACGTTCAAACGTTACGTTGTTTCTCAGTTCTTTTGAGAAGACGTTTACGCTCCGTTGAGCTTCGCAAGCCAACTCTTCCGTATTCTCGTTTCGCTCTTTCCATAAGAAAGAACGTTCCTATGAGGATAGAAGCCGTTTCTACGTTCTTTACTCTAAAGATCTAACAGGCCTGCCGACGAAATGCACAACACTAAGTCCCAAAAACACTGCTGATCCTAACCTGAAGTCAACTGGTAGTGCTCGATTTTGCTGCCGTTGAGTGTCACAAGTGCACCGCGCAAAATGCCCTCACCGTATTCACTGCCCGGGTTCATACAAAGCGTGCGCCCCAATCTGATGGCTCCCGGCGACTCATGAATATGTCCGTGCAATCCTAAGAATGGCTGATACTTTTCGATGGCCTCGCGCACTGCGCTGCTTCCTGCACCGTACATCACCACCTGACCGCCGCGTACAATCTGCTTTGGTGGATCGGTATTCCAATCGAGCATAGGGCAGGTATCGAGCATCGAGTCAAGCGGAGGGTCATGCAGGTTGAAGATGCAGTGATCCATATCTGCTACCTTGACCGCCATTGCCTCAATCATCCGCGCAAGCGTTTCTTCGTCCGTTTCACGTGGCGTCTTCCAGGGTGTCGGGCCACTCAAGCCAAGACTGATCATCGTATACCGATCAGCGACCTGGACCTCTTTGCCTTCACACCCGACGACGGACTCTAAATCCTCGCGCTGCAGGGGCACCAACGTATCTGGGTAATCGTCATTTCCCCCGGTAATATAACATTTCACGCCGCTGCCTTTCAGCCGCGTTTCCGCAAAATCCACCCAATCAGATATGCGCTTACGCGCTAATTCGTGAAACAGATCGTCAAGCGCCGAAGGTTCAGATTGCACTACCTGGTATTCCTCTTCACTCATCACCTTGCTGTACGCACCCTGTGCTCCAATGCGCTTAAGCAGCCGCTCAAGCTCGGCCTCCGTTTCCACCTCTTCTGTCTCGCCCTGCACCGTAGCACGATAGCGCCCGTACCGATCTTTGACCACAGGGACAATCATTTTCCCCAAAACGTCACCGCCCATGATCAACACGTTGGCCTCATAGAATTTTGCCGCGTTGATAAACTTGCGAAATGCGTGCTCGGAGCCATGTAGGTCTGTCGCGAAGAAGATGCGCACTAATTTTCTGTTCAATTTGTTGCTAGAGAACCATGCCATAGTATACCCCCGTTCAAGACTCCTACCCTTCTGCGACGGCGCTCCACTCTCCTTTACTCAACGGGGATCTCCTTGTAGGAGAGGTCCACATTCATGCCACGGCGTGACTGGATCGCCTTCGCGCCAAAGTAGAGCAATAGCCCGGACAGGAAAATTGCGACGTTGAACCATGCCATACCATAGGGGATCTGGGAGAAGAACGGAGCCGTCGTCGACAGCAAACCGGCATTGGGATCGCTCAAGAAGATCCACTCCATAAAACCACACATGATGAGGCTCAACACACCCAGGATAGAGATGAGCGGCACACCGAAGATGCGCCATCTCACCGGGGAGGTTTCGAAAATGGTCCTTGCGCGAACAGGCATAAGTATCGCCGCAATGGAGGTCAGACCAAAGGTCAGGATAAAGCCGAAAATGCCGACGAGCGTCGCAAAGTACGGCGTGTACACGTAAATTGCCAGCGAGAGAAGCGAAGCGACGCACATCACCCCAAGGCTGAAAACTGGGGTGTGGAATGTGGGGTGAACGTCGCTAAAACGCCTGGGCAGCAATCCATCGATTGAGTAGGCCACCAGGTTACGCGAGCCGTTGAGTATTTGTCCAGGTAACCAGGCATATGACCAGAACAAAAACCCAAACATAATGAGAAACGCAAGGAAGAGATTGCCGGTGCTATACGCTGCCAACTCGCTATAGGTAGGGGTGAAACTGAGACCCAACTTGCTCCAGTCTGTGATGAAACCCGCTGAGCCAATAAATCCCAGCCCTATGGCATGATCGGCCGCAAAGATGGTCAGCATGACGACAGCGGCTACGACGAGAATGGCTACAGGCGCAGCCCAGAGCTGTAAACGTTTGGCGTTCTTGACTTCGCCGCCGATATATGCCGATGAGAACGAGAATCCAAGGTTCAAATAGATCCAGGTGATGGGGAGCAAGGTGTAATAGAACGAGAACGGAGAAAGACCAAATCCACCTGACTTTGCAGTAGTCAGGATCCCTGAGTAGAGATCCGTCTGCCCCGAAACTTTGCCAAGTGTCGCGTTGAATGCCCCATGGAAAGCCCCGGGAGAAGCAAATAACCAGACACCAATCACGAGCGCTGTACTCAGTAGTGCCAGGAAAAATAAGATATTTTGCACAACGAAAAAGCGTTTCAACCCAAGCACAAAAATCACGGTCAAAACGATAAGCAAGAGCGCGCCGAGTAAGAATGTGCCAGTTGCCGAGGATACCCAATCGGCCGCCGTTACCAATCCCATGTTGCCAGTGTAGGCACCCAGCACACGCAACAGAGGAGCAATCCCATACCGCGCAAAAAACGCCGAGGGTACTCCACCATAAAAGAACCACCAGATCGTAATATTCCAGTTCGCCATGGTCCCCCAGGCAGGCCCAAGAATACGGCTATTATAGACGTAATCGCCTCCGGAGCGGGGCATACTTGCCGCCAAAAAGCCATATACCAGGCCCGTTGGGATGGTTATAATGACGGCAATGAGCATCGAGAGATACATATTCACGCCGGGATAGAGCGATGGCATGAACAGGAACATAAAGGTGAGCAAGAGGCCGATCGAGATGAAGTTGATGTTGTAGGCCAGGATATCCATGGGTCCTGCTGTGCGCACTAAGCCAGAGGCTTTGCGCACGAACGTTCCTGGATACGATGGCTGGGATTGTGCAGACATTGTCTTCCTCCTTGATGAGTTGCTCGGGCTTCAAACGGTATGCCAGGCAATCGCCCGGATTGGTGAACCATCAAGCCCAGACAAAGCAAGCGGTAGAAAAGAAAATTGATAGACGACCCCAGGCAAGAGCTGGTGGAGTCGCGTGAGATTTTCAACGATCAGGACATCGTTTCCCAGCAAAACGGCATGGACGTGATCCGTCTCCTGTGCCGTGGAGTCTACATTCAATGCGTCGATGCCAACAATGCTCACGCCTTTCTCTACCAGGAGTTGCGCTGCATCGCGCACAAGATAGGGGTGGCGCAGATAACGCTCGGTTTTCCAATACTGGTCCCAGGCTATATGGATCAGCAGTGCACCGCCAATGGGAAGGGCTGCGAGGTAATCAACAAAAACGTCCGGGCCAATGGGCTCATCATCGTTTCTCCCGAGGAGAGGGACAACAATCCCTGGCAGGAGGAAACGCTCAGGAGGGTAGTCGCTGATCGTCTTGCCATGAGGGATGAAATGCGACGCGGCGTCAATATGCGTGCCGAGATGGGTGCCGATGATCAACTGCGTTACGCGCCAGGGAGGCGTGACATCTGCGGGCAAGATGCGTGGTTCGGGGTCTCCCGGAAAATAGGTCATGCCGTTTTCAAGTGGATGAGATAGATCAATGTATGGAGTCATGCTTCTCCCTATTGTCTCCTTCGTGCTGTTTCCCCTATCGCTGCTCCTGAGCCAATCTCCAGATGAACAATCCCGAGGCTTGCCAGCCGACTTCGCGCCCCCGATCAGCCTTTTCTCAATGATCTGGCGGCGACCAATGTCAGCATCTCGAACGCTATGTTGGCAGCCAACAGGGCAGTGATTTGTCCCTGGTCGTAGGCCGGCAGCACTTCTACGATGTCGAAGGCCACGAAATTGGCACCGTGCAAGCCGCGTAGTAGTTGCAGCGCCTCCCAGCTCGTCACGCCACCGACTTCCGGCGTGCCGGTTCCGGGCGCATAGGCCGGATCAATAAAATCGATGTCAAAGGTGAGGAAGGTTGGCCCGTCGCCGATCCGTTCGCGCACGATAGCCGCGACCTCAGCCATGCTATACTGGCGCATCTCAGCATTGGGCATCAGCGTCAGGCCAAGTTGACGAGCGGTATCATAGTCATCAGCGGCGTAGAGCGGGCCGCGCATGCCCACCTGAATGCAGTGTGACGGCTTCAGCAATCCTTCTTCGACTGCGCGTTTGAAAACCGTGCCGTGATTATATTTCCGTCCAAAATAGGCATCCCAGGTGTCGCTATGCGAGTCAAAGTGCGCCAGGCCGACCGGTCCATACCGCTGTGCCACCGCGCGTAGCTCAGCCAGCGTAATGGAATGATCGCCACCTATGCAGACCGGAATTATGCCCGCTTCCAGGATGGGGAGCAATCCCTCTGCAATGCGCGTATAGCTATCCTCGATGTAGCCGGGTACCACGGGCAGGTCGCCGCCATCTGTCACCGAGAGCGTGCCAAACACATCCACTCCTGCCGCTGCATTATAGGGCCGCAGTAAGACCGACGCATCACGGACCGCCGCCGGACCAAAACGGGCTCCCGAACGAAAGCTGACTCCCGTATCAAAAGGGATGCCCAGCACCGTTGCATCGACATCAACGGTCTCCGTTACGTGGGGCAGGCGTGCAAACGTGCGAATACCACAGAAACGCGGCGATTGCAAGGCATCGACTGGTTGGTAACGAGGCATATGCTCTCCTGCTCTTTCCTGTCTCTTCACAAACTGTTCTTTGCTTCCGTAAGCGAGGGGTCTGTTTCTCCTCGAATCTCTTTTAAATAGGCATAGATACTGGCGCGTGATATGCCCAAGTGTTCCATCACAATCTCGATGGATTGAGTAAAGCGGAAGACCTCGGCCTGTTCTAATGCGCTAATGATGGCGATCTTATCCTGGCGATTCAGGTGGTGGAGCGGCTTGCCGACCTTTCTGATAGCACCGCGCAGGGCGATCTCGACGAAATCCTGGGGCGAAGTGGCAAACGTTTCCAGCACTTCCGCTTCCGGGGAAGCCTCGACGCCAATGAGCGCGCTATTCAGAAGATCGCGCGCGTGACGCAGATCGTTGAAGTCCATATTGATACAAATCGCCCCGACAATAGCTTCTGTGGTATTGCGCACCCAGACAGTGGTCGAGAGCAACTCTCGACCGCGCGGCGTTCTGGCAGGCTGGCGGATGATATCGTCCTGAAAAGCAGTGAGATTGCGTGGCAGGAATTCTGTATCAGGTACAGGTGCACCCACTGCGCGACCTGTCAGATTGCCGCTGATGGCGATCAGCGTTTGCTCAGGATTGCGCAAGTCATGAACCACCACCTCGCACTGCTCTCCCACCGTTGCAACGATGGCTCTGGCCACACGGCTGAGCAGTTCGAAAACCTGCGGCAAGTGCTGCTCCTCAAACATACACGCTCCTAGCGTGTTCCCTCGCTGGCTCTCCAGCGTTCGATGCGCACAAGTGACAACCTCTCGGTTTTTCTGAAAATGGAAATATTGTCTATACTTAGATTACGGCCTGTTGAGGCAAAAGTCAAGCGTAGGGTGCAGAGATTGGTATTGTCAACTTGTTAGAAAAAACAAAATATATTGAAGAGGTATAAAGAGGAAAGATGCTGGAGGGCAGTGAGAGACTGGGGAGGATTGACGGTTATGCGACCAAGTTCACTCCGGTGATCTCATTCCACACCAGGAACCGGCCCTGTAAAATGGCACGGTAGTCCCTTGCACACAAGCGGTGCCTTCGTGGCTGGACATGTCCAGCGATGGGGCCAAAAGCAGAGAGAAAGCGTTGGGCCTGTTTGGCTGTTTTGCATTGCCGCATTTTTTTCTCCCGCAAACGTGTGGGTTGGTGCGAGTTTTCCGCGCGATTAGTGAGTCGCTTGTGCTGTCGCTGCTCCACGCCAGGCAGGATCTCGCGTTTGGCTGCTCCATAGCTCTTCAGTTTATCGGTAATGATCACTCCTGGGACGTATTGTAGCCCTCTCAGCAGCTTACGGAAAAATCGCTTGGCAGCTTTTTTGTTGCGTCGGCTCTGCACCAGGATATCCAGCACGTTGCCATCCTGATCCACTGCTCGCCAAAGGGAGTGCTTCTTCCCTTGGATGGTGAGCACCATCTCATCCATGTGCCATTTGTCCCCACAACGAGACGACGACGGCGCAATTCATTGGCATACGTCTGCCCGAATGTGAGGCACCACTGCCGGACGGTTTCATAGGTGACGATGATCCCACGCTGAGCCAGAAGCTCTTCGACATCACGAAAGCTGAGTGAGAAGCGAAAATACAGCCACACCGCGTGGCTGATCATCTCAGGCCCACGGGATGCGCAACGAGATGAAGCAAGTAAACAGAAAGAGCAATCCCTGAGAGAGAGGGGTGAAGAGACAATAGAGATAAAGATCAATAATAAAGTATGGCCAGGTAGAACTTCATCGGAGAGGTTAGTATTGAAGAGAGCTGATGAGCGTTTACGCAGCTTCGAGGAGAGCAAATCCGTAGACGTGGGTAAAGGTGTCGGGAAGACCGTGGATCGTGACGGTCAGGGGTCGAGCGGTGATTGGGCGAGCGTTGCGAGCCAACCGCTCATCCCATGACAATCGCCAATGGGCACGCTTAGCTCGGGTGATCACTGGCACATCGGTCGCATCGGTCTGATTTTCCGTTGGTGGGGCTCCCATCGTCATCACCACCCTTTCGGAGCGCACCACTTTCAGCCAGTTGCGCCGGATTTGGCAACGTGGCCAGTCTCCCCAAAGCACTGGACAACAAGCGGTGGACTCAGGTGGTGCGAGAACGGATGCAGAGGAAAGTACCTGGTTGGAAGAGATCGGCCAGAACTCCTGCCGGAAAGCGGGTATGCGAACACCAGCGATCGGGATCTTGCTCGATGTCTTCATCGGCCAGAACCGTTTCAAAGGACCCGCGATGCAGATACAAATCCACCACATCTTTGGCGGAAAAAGCAGGAGCGGCAAGTCTGGTGACGAACAATTCGTAGACCATGCCATCGCGCTTTTTCCCGATGGAGGCGCTCGTGGATGTGGCGGGATGACTGGCGACGATCAGTCGGACTCGCGGTCCTCCTGCCGTGAGGGGGATGTCCGGGCAATCATCAAGGGCACGCAAGGCTCCACTTTCCGGATGGGTGCAGATCTCGACGGGAGGACGCGCCAGAACCGCCTGGACCGAGGCCAGATCCAGCAGCGCATCGTCACGACTGCGCCCGATGAGGCCCAGCCCGGTGTCCAGGGCATCTCTCAGCACTGCGGCGTTACCATACAAACCATCCAGCCGCACCAGGATTTGGGGGGGAGGAGCTTGTGCGTGGTCGCATACCTGGTAATCACCTGGATCGCTCGTTTCAGCTCTTCCCGGTAATCGCCGTTGCCAGCTCCCCCAAACGTGCCCATGAATTGATGCGTATGGGCTTGCAGAAGCGTGATGCGGGTTCGCACGACTTCTCCTCTCTTGCGTCCCTTGTACCCAGGGGCCGCAACCTGATCGAAACGTCGATGGGGTGCGGGAAGAGATGGGAGTTGGGGGAGCGCACGAGGGCTCGCGGCTTGCCTGGTACCATCGACATCCACAACAACATACTGCTGGTCGAAACGATCCCACAAGCCGCCGACAGAGGCGAATGGGGTTCGTGCCACCAGATCTTCTTGAAACTGCGTGCGCAATGCCTCCACCGTTGTCTGATCAAGGGCGGAGAGAAAACGAGAGAGGGTCGAATGATCCGGCAAACGATCGCGGTCAAAGAGTGCCATGAAGACGTCTGCAAAGGGGGAAAGACGCTCATAAAAGGCATGGAGGGTACGTTCGCCGCTGAGGGCATAGCCGAAAAGCACGACCACGAAATCAATCGTGTCGTACGTACCGAAACGTGCGCGAGCAAATTGCACATGGTTCTGGATGGCTTTGAGCAGGCCGACATGCGTCAGGACTTGAGCGAAAGCTGCCACTTCTCCCATCCAGGATGGGGGTGAGGGAGCGGATTCTGGTGTGATCTGGATAGTTACCGAAGGATGCGTCATACTGGTTTTGTGTCCTCCTTTTTGGGAAACAGATACATGAACCTATTTTCTTACAAGGAGATACATTTCTTTAATTTTATCCAATTTTCCTCTCTTATTGCTCAGTTATGCAATCTTGTTGCGCATCCCGTGGGCAATTGAGGAAAGTACGGATGCTCCTGGCATGGCCGTGTACTGTGTAGCTTGATAGCTTTTCACCTGTACGCTTGTTGGTTCTGTTACGTAGCTCTTCGATGTAGCGCCTTATTTCAACGGCCTTAATCTGCTCAAGTTGGAGGTTATGAGCATTACACCAATCTGCAAAGGCGTTGAGACGAGCTAGGTACCAGACTTGCGTAGCAGGTGAGTGTTTGAGGATGTAGACGCGATAATCTTCTACTGCGTCGGTGACGAGCATAAAAAACTCCTTGTTCAGACTAGTACTGTGTGGTACAGAACTAATAGCATCTAAAACAAGGATACAGGCGGCTTCAGCCGGTAATGTGATTATGAGTCCCTTGCTCTACCGACTGAGCTACGCCGCCTCGTGACTGACATTACAGGCAATAAAAGAAAAGTAGCGGGAACAGGATTCGAACCTGCGACCTCCGGGTTATGAGCCCGACGAGCTAACCACTGCTCTATCCCGCGTCGTAACGTGTCTTCTCGTTTGTCGATGACTTGATTGGTAGCGGGGGAAGGATTTGAACCTTCGACCTTTGGGTTATGAGCCCAACGAGCTAACCGCTGCTCCACCCCGCGTCGACTCCCATAGAATACTACATCTCTTGCGCAATGTCAACTGAATCTCCCAGCTCTAAAGAAGCGGGGGTTCTTGTGCCAGCCCCAACGCTTCTAGCCTAGCTCTTCGAGAGAGGGAGGCTAGCTCTTGTCGGTTCGGCGGCGGACTTTTCGGCCGACGCGCTCTGGCTCCGGGTATGCCGAAGCTTCGGGGCAAGGATTGCCCTTCATTCGCACGTTGTTGCAAGACCTCTACCACGGCCTTCAGGCGCGATTCCACACCTGCCCACTCGTCATGGGTGATAGAGGGAATGGTTTCTGGTGGGTCCAGATAGGCCAGCAGGCATGCAGAGTACAGATCACGCTGCACCGGCCCAATACCGCATTGGCACGTGTGCCAACGTTGCGACAAGGGCTTTTTCACGTAGCGCTTGCAGTTGTGACAGTACTGCGACAGTTTGGTGTGATACGTCGGAACTTCGGTCAGGGTGCCGCTAGTTTTTGCAACTGTGCGTGTCAAATGGGCTACAAACAGCCCTGGGGCACGAAGTCCGACACTCTTGCCATACATTTTCTGCCAGCCTTTGAAGGAGGTTTTCTCGATCAGAATATGATTGCCCACACGCACCAGGTCATTGACCAGTTTGCCATGCAGGCTCTTGCGATGCGCCGCCAGCTTGCGTTCCAAGGTGGCATGGCGGCGGCGTGTAGCTTGATAGCCGCGACTGTCGTGCCAGTGGAGGCGACGTTTGCCGTGCTTCTTGACTCGGCCCCGCTCGTCGTAGTTGTGCGGGTTGTTGGCGCGGCGCTGCCGCTGCATCTTGCGCTGCAACCTGCGCTTCTTGCGGATATCTGGGCGCAGTTCCTCACAGAACTCGACAAGTTGTGCTTCCCCTTCACGTGGCACCACCGCCAAGGAGGAGGGTCCAATATCGAGTCCAATCGTGTCGTTGCCGGGTTGGTTCCTCGGTTTCTGGTAGGGCGTGCCCTCTATGATCAACTGCACGAAATAACGATTGCCCTCGCCGTCTGTCCCTTGTGCCCGGGGGGAAGACGCCTTGCGGCATACCAGTCGCGCATACTTCATCCGGTGGCGCAGTCCATATGCGACCACCGGATCGTTCCAATCAATCAATGCGGGGAGTGATCCTCGCCCCACAAGAGACACCCTTTGTTGCCTTCCTCTGCCTGTTGCAAAACGAAACGCATGCCGGTATTGTTGCGCTTGCCCTCCACGCTACCCATGCCTCGACCTTTGCTGCGAAAGCGTACCTGTTTGGCTTGCCCCAGGCACACGCGATTGACGGCTTGATAGGCCCGGCTCGCCAGGGTTTGCGCCATCGTCGAGTCCACGTGATCAGCAATCCAGTTCCTGCGAGCTCCTTTGGCGTAGTCGTGCATAGCGTATTCCGCAAAGCCGTACTGCCTGCGCGAGCGCGAGAAGGCGGCTTTGCGTTCCTGCTTGCGTGTGCGTGGGATGGCACGTGCCCCTTGCCATGCAGGGTCAGAGCGCATGCGGTTGAGACGCTTCTTCGCTTCGCCAAGCAGCGCATTATAGAGGCAGCGAGCGGCTTCCAGGTGAGCTTGCAGGCGCTTGGCTTGATCAGGCCGAACCGCCAGAGGCAGTTCAAGCACCCAGGATGGACTCTTCTTGCGGGTCATCGCTCGTCTCCTCGTTAAATCAGAACATATGTTCTGATGATAGCAAAACCAAAAGCGCCTGTCAACCCTACTTTGCAATTATCGCTTCAGGCGTATGCAATGGCCGATTCCGCCAAGTCGTGCGATGGCCACCGCCAAATTCGCCAGAGAATGTACTTCGATATGTGGGTTCTCCATACTGAACTCTTTACATCAGCAGCATCGCATCCCCGAAGCTAAAGAAGCGGTAACGTTCTCGGATAGCCTCCTGATAGGCCTTCTCGATCAATTGTTTCCCGGCAAAAGCGCTCACTAACAAGAGCAGCGTCGAGCGTGGCAGATGAAAATTGGTAATCATAGCATCCACGATCCGAAAGCGGTAGCCTGGCATAATGAACAGGCGGGTGTGCCCGCAATATGGCTCGATGCGAAGTTGTGAGCCTTCGTGGAAACCCGTCACATTCGCCACGCTCTCCAGGACGCGCACCGACGTGGTACCCACAGCGATGACCCGACCACCGGCGCTGCGCGTCTCATTAATCAGTTCTGCGGTCGGAGCATCGAGGTCAATCGCCTCGCTGTGCATCTTATGCTCACTGACATCCTCGCTCTCCACAGGCTTGAACGTGTCGAGTCCGACATGCAGCGTGACAAAGCCGACTCGCACTCCCTGCAGGCGTAGTTGCTCCAACAACTGCGGTGTAAAATGCAATCCCGCCGTGGGCGCCGCTGCCGAGCCACTGATACGCGCATAGACCGTCTGATATCGCTCCGGATCGGCCAGGGGCTCGTGAATATACGGCGGGAGAGGCATGCTCCCCAATCGCTCGATCAGTTGGTGTACAGTTGGCAATGAGTTGGATACCTGGACGAGCGCAATCTTTTCGTCGTGTAAGAGCACGGGGGCGGGGGCATTACCTGTCCCCCAGACAGGGCATCCTGCCTGGGAGGCAGGTATCCCCGCCCCTACCATACTACGATCATCTGTCGATGTGTGGTTAACGAAGAAGCGCACAATACGCCCGCCCGCCTCAGTGCGTTGCAAAACTTCTGCGTGTAACGCTACCTGGGGCTGGCTCCGTAATGTAGTGGCGCCCCTTGCGGGTGCCAGGGGGATGGGGGGTATCAGGTCATCCCCAAACACAATACGCGCTCCTTCGCGTAGACGACGGCCAGGACGCACCAGCGTTTCCCAATGATCTGGCCCCAGGTCGGCACGTTCGGCCAGCAGCAGCACTTCCACAGCTCCACCCGTCTCAGCGCGGCGTCCGCGTAGGCGCGCCGGGAGTACGCGACTCTGGTTGGCGATGAGCAAATCACCGGGGTGTAGATAGTCGCCGATCCCGTAAAAATGGCGGTGCTCCAGCGTACCAGATGCGCGATGGACAACCAGCAGGCGTGAGGCATCGCGTGGCTCAATCGGCGTCTGGGCGATCAACTCTTGCGGCAGATGATAGTCAAAATCGCTGATCTTCAAGGCGTTGGTGTCGATGTGGGAGTTGTCCACAACCCTGCTCCATTCTGCCCGCCCGGTGGATTCAGTTCCAGGTGTTGATACGCCGCTCGCATAGCCATGCGGCCACGCGGTGTGCGGGCAATAAAGCCCAGTTGCAGGAGGTATGGCTCATACACATCTTCAATCGTCTCCGGGTCTTCACTCGTGCTGGCAGCCAATGTATCCAGCCCGACGGGACCACCATCGAACTTCTGAATGATCGTCAGCAGCAGGTTACGGTCGGTCTGGTCGAGACCAAGGTGATCGACCTCCAACGCATCGAGTGCCGCTTGAGCCACATCCCGCGTAATCACGCCATCTGCCATCACCTGTGCATAATCACGGACCCGCTTCAGCAAGCGGTTGACGATACGCGGCGTCCCACGAGCGCGTCCGGAAATCTCATCAATGCCCGCTTCATGTGCCGGAACCTTGAGGATACGGGCCGAGCGAGTCAAAATCTGCTTGAGCGCGGCGAGATCATAGTATTCCAGTCGGTATATGGCCCCGAAGCGGTCACGGAGTGGGGCAGTCATTGCGCCGACCCGTGTAGTAGCCCCGACGACGGTGAAGGGCGGCAACGAAAGGCGCAGTGCCCTGGCGCTTGGCCCCTTACCGATCATCACATCGAGAGCAAAGTCCTCCATCGCAGAGTACAGGCGCTCCTCGACCGGGCGGGCGAGACGGTGTATCTCATCGATGAAAAGCACCTCACCTGCCTGCAGCGAGGTGAGGATAGAGGCAAGATCACCCGCGTGCTCAATGGCCGGTCCAGAGGTCGTTTTCATGCTGACGCCCATCTCGACAGCGATGATGTTACATAGAGTCGTCTTCCCCAATCCGGGCGGACCATACAGCAGCACGTGGTCAACCGACTCATTGCGGCGGCGCGCAGCTTCAAGCAGCACGCTCAGATTCCCTTTAATCTTCTCCTGCCCAATATATTCCTTCAGGCGGCGCGGACGCAGACTACCCTCGATAGCCTGTTCCTCTTCGCTCATACGTGGTGAGACGAGTCGGTCGCTCATAGCATTCTCCCAGATGAAACCAATGTTCTACCAACAGTCTGTCTTCATTATATCAGAGATAAGCACTGAGGTCGAGAGGAAAAAATGCAATCAGCTCCGTGTTGCCTCCAGCAAAATCATCGGCATCAACTGACTATGTATGTCGCGCTTGAACGTCACCTGGAAACCCACCTCAGCAACAGTGTGGGCGGTGTCGCGATTCCAGTGACAATTGCCGGCAAGCAACTTCGTCACTGGCACCAGCGCATCCTGCACACGAGCCGCGATGGCACCCTGAGATCGCACATGTTCCACCAATAGCAACGTACCACCGGGCTTCAGCACGCGCATAATCTCACGGAAGCCGCGCACAGGATCGGTGACGGAGCAGAAAACAAGCGTTGTCACTGCGCTATCAAATGTTTCGTCGGCAAAGGGCAACGCTTCTACCGCTACTTGCGTGAGTGTAATAGGCACCTGTGCCGTGTTCATGCGTTCGCGCGCGTAACGCAGCATGGCAGTATCGGGTTCGATGGCTTCCACTCGCTCAACTTGTCCTGGCTGATAAAATGAGAAGTTGAGTCCTGTACCCGCACCTATCTCCAGAACGAGGCCGTGAGCCTTGCCGACCATCTCCCGACGCAATGGGACCATAAAATTGCTCTCAGCGAGGCCACTATTGAGCAGTTCATATATACGGGCAAATATATTGTGGGATGTAGTCCCTGGCTTCTTGTCTTCCGTCGGCATGGTTTGGCTCACTGGTCTCCTCTACCGCTACGACCCACCCCAACGCCGGTTGAAGCGTCTGGCGAGAAAACGCTCAATATCCCAGCGCCATTGAATACTGTGATACCGAATCCACCTGCTGCACAAGAGCCACAACGAAGGTCCTTGTCCAGGTGCCTGCTTACGCCGATGCTGGTCACCAATTGGCACAGGTTCGGGGATAAGTGGTCCGCGACCATTGGCGAAGCCTCGCCTCATATCATCAGCAGATTTTTCACCCATGCAGGCATATGCTCCTTGAAACACATTGATACGTTCATCTATCTCTAGTATAGCCATCCGGGTCGAATTTGTCCAGATGGCCTATTGTTGGGGTGCGCGTGTGATTTTTGCGTGGATGGTCCCAGCCAGGGCGGAGGCAGGACGGACGCAAGGTCACGTCCCTACGGGTTTATTGACAAAGGTTGAGCTTTCCGGTATACTCTGCACACAACTTTGAGGGCTTCCAGAGCGACTAGAAGGGACTCCATATGCTGCCTCTGCATGCCCTACAACTATTTCACCTGGGTATTCTACCCAGGAAAGGGGTATTAGGATGGAGCCTGAAGGCGAAGTGAATCCCTTCCCCATCCCCATGTCGACATCAGAAGCGGGCCGTAGAGGGGGAAGCGTGGTCCGCGATAAGTATGGTGAAGACTACTACCGGCGCATTGGAAAAAAAGGTGGAACCGCTCTCAAGCAAAAGCGCGGTAGCGAATACTACCGCTCCATCGCCAGGAAAGGTGGCCAGGCCAACGTGGATAAGTACGGCACAGGCCATTTTTCAGAGATGGGCAAAAAAGGTGGCAAAACCACCAAGGAGAGGCAAGACTCAGATTTCTATAGTCGCATTGGCAAAATGGGCGGGTCGGCAAAACGCCAGCGAAAGACTAGCTAACCAACTGAGGAGCGGTTGCACCTGATTAACCAGACGCAACCGTCCCTAGCTTCGCCAGCCCATTTGCAATTGCTGCTGCAACTCCCGTCTCCGCCGTCTGCCGGGCGACCCGCAATGCATTCTTGATCGCTTTTGCATTCGAGCGACCGTGTGCAATAATGGCAGAGCCATTGACGCCCAAAAGTGGCACCCCACCGTATTCAGCATAGTCCAGGCGTCCGAACACCTTGCGCAGGCCTGGGCGCAACACGCCTGCTGCCAGCCTGTTGGGCAGTGAACTGGTCATTTGTGCGCGTAGCATCCCTATCAGCGTCTCAGCCAACCCTTCGCTCAACTTGAGCACCACATTGCCAACGAAACCGTCGCAGACCACAACGTCAGCAGCTCCGGCAGGGATATCACGTCCTTCAATGTTGCCAATGAAGTTTAGGCCTAGAGTGGCAGCACTCGTCTTCAGCAACTGATGCGCCTCCTGCACCTGTTGATTGCCTTTACTCTCCTCTTCGCCGTTAGCCAGCAAGCCGATACGGGGCGACCCCACATGAAAAATACGCTCCATGTAGATGGAACCCATGAGTGCGAATTGTTGCAAATACTCTGGCTTACAGTCGGTATTAGCTCCCATATCGATCACCAGGCAAACCCCATCTTTCGTGGGGAAAATGCCTCCCAGTGCAGGCCGCTCCACGCCCGCAACGCGCTTAAGCGTAAAGAGTGAAGCTGCCAGCATCGCGCCGCTATTGCCCGCCGAGACAGCCCCCAGCGCCGCTCCGTCGCGCACCTGTTGCAGTGCGATCGTCATCGACGCATTTTTCTTACGCCGCACTGCCGTGGCAGGGTGTTCATCCATCTCGATGACTTCATCCGTGTGGATGATGGGCAGATCCAGGCCTTGTGTATCGTGCCTGGCGAGTTCTGCCCGTATAGCATTCTCGCGTCCCACCAGGTACACACCCAGCCCATATTCACGAGCAGCTTGCACTGCTCCAAGTACAACTTCGCCAGGAGCCTTATCGCCCCCCATAGCATCCAGGGCAACACGAACCTTCGCAGACTCGCTATCTGACGAAGTTTGACTCATCTTGCTGCCCCTTCTGGCTCACCAATTGTGGCCTTCACCAGCTCCACAAGTTTATCGAGATCGAAGGGTTTGTAGACAATATGCACCACACCGGCCTGGCGGAACTCCTGCTCACCGTTTGCTGCCGTCAGATCCGCAGTCACAACAATCACCGGAATTTGCCGATCGACGCCCATCGACATCAGCTTCAGTTCATCGCGCCCATCCAGGTATGGCATCATCAGATCGAGCAAGATAAGATCAGGTTGGTGTTCTTTCACAGCATCGTAGAAACGCAGACTCTGTGTCGTCATATGTGTTTCGTAGCCTTCGTCTGCCAACGCCTCCGTCAGCAGATCGGCAATCGTCGGATCGTCATCCATGATTAAAATCTTTTTTGCCATAGAACCGTCAATCCCCTCATCGCAAAATCTGTACTGGCGATCATCACGATCACCCTAGACCTATTATAGCACCATCACCGGCGCAATTCGTGCCTATCCATCTACCAAAAACAAAAAAACCAGTGAAGGGAGAACCCCTTCACTGGTACCTCTTTTAAGGCTTAGAAGCCCTATCCAATGCTGACACCGGCGTGAGTCCGGTGCCCAGTGTGCTCGTCCTTAGCGGTAATGCGGAGCGAGATTGGAAACTCCCGAGGGAAGGAGCGGAAACAGAACGGGAATTGCTCGTGGAAATGGAAGCGACAGAAATTAGATACCGACACGCGTTGGAACCCAAACTGGAACGGTCTCATACCTGGGAACTGCCCTGGGAACCTTTGTGGGAAACAGAACTGGTTCGGCTCGAAGTTGAATTCACAGAACTGCTGCGAATTCAGGTTAAACCCGCAGAAGATCCCCGGGTTCTCGATGAACCCACCACAGTTAGAGAACTGCTGGTTGCCACAAGCTGTAACCCCAACAGAGAATCTGCCATCGCCGTTAGCGCGAACGCGATGAGGATCGATGCTCCCACCTCCAAAAGCACTGGCGGAAAGGGTGACATGATGGTTAGGTGTGAATCCACCTCCCTCAAGCTGGAAGGAGACGCAGTTACCAAACCTGTGAAGATTGGAGACGACATTGATAAAGGGGTGGCTTGCAGTGGTGTGCGCCGAGGCTGTGCCTGTCGTGGCGTACAGGCCGAGCAGGAGCGCGAGACACGAGAGAAAGCTGGCTAATCCTAGCTTCGCAGAAGGAAACCGTCGCATATGTACTTCTCACTTTCTGAATTTGTATATCGGCCAACTCACATAAGAAAACAAGACTCAATTAACGTTCAACCAAACCTGACAGTGTGGACAGTTCTAAGGCAACTTCCACCACATCAAACACGATTTGGATAGCAATTTAGTTTCAAGACAGGTCGCCTTATAAGGGGTGCACTAAACCGAAATGTGGTATAGACTGGACAATTCCTTCGGCTTATGCTCATGACCAAAAACAAAAATACCAGTGAAGGGACACACCCTTCACTGGTACCTTATTTAAGACTTAGATCCTATCCAATGCTGATACCGACGTGAGCCCGGTGCCCCGTGTGCTCATCCACAGCAGTAATGAGGATCTGGAGTGGGAACTGCTGATGGAAGAAGCGGAAGCAGAACGGGAACCGCTGTTGCCTATTGAAGTTACAGAAATTAGACACTGGTATATGGAAGCGAAGGTGATGCTGCTGGCCACCTTGACCGCCTTGGCCATGCTGGCACCACGGCGGCGGCATATTCCCGTTGCACTGCCCTTGGCCGCCTTGGCCCTGCTGGCCGCCTTGACCACCTTGGCCATGCTGGCACCACGGCAGCGGCATATTCCCGTTGCACTGCTGGCCGCCTTGACCGCCTTGGCCCTGCTGGCCGCCTTGACCACCTTGGCCCTGCTGGCCGCCTTGACCACCTTGGCCCTGCTGGCACCACGGCGGCGGCATATTCCCGTTGCACTGCTGGCCGCCTTGACCGCCTTGGCCCTGCTGGCACCACGGCTGCATGCATGGCCCAGGTAGAGGCTTCATCGCTGACCCTATGAAGGGGCAAGTCTGAAATTGCGAAAAGCCATTCAAGCCGCAGAAATCATTCTGAGGCAGGTTAAAGCCACAGAAGTTCGTGCTCTCGATGAACGAGCCACAGTTAGAGAACTGCTGGTTTTCACAAGCTGTAACGTCAACTAAGAATTTGCCATCGCCGTCAGCACGAACGCGATCAGGATTGATGCTCCCACCTCCATCAGCGAAAAGGTCGACATGATGGTTGGGTGTGAAATCCCCCCCTTCAAGCTGGAAGGAGACGCAGTTACCCAAATTCTGAAGACCAGAGACGACATTGATAAAGGGGTGGATGGCGCTATGCGCTGAGGCCGTGCCCGTTGTGGTGTACAGACCGAGCACGAGCGCGAGACACGAGAGAAAGCTGGCTAATCCTATCTTCATAGAAGGAAACCGTTGCATATGTACTTCTCACTTTCTGAAAATTAGAGAGATAGGTATACTCTCCAAAGGGTTCCAAGGCTAACAATAGGAATTGAAGAAGTTACCTCCACTCGGGGAAGTATAGAGTGTATAGCACAAAAATTCATATAGATGTATTGATGTTTCGTGAACCCGAAGCCTCCCTTGTGCTTCACACTCCTTTCTTGCTTGAAAAAGACGACATCACGCCACAGCGACCATACAGTGACATTACTCTGTTTATAACACGAAAGAGACCGATTTGTAAAGATGTTGATGGGCCAAAAAGCCTCTACCATACAAAGTTTAGACTAAAGGGCAAGTAGCGTTTGAGACCCACACTGTCTTCACTGCCAGAGTCTTGACGGCTCGTGATATACTACTTTTGTGCTGGCGTAGCTCCAGTGGCAGAGCAAGTACCTTTTATAATGTACCAGGTCTGAGGGCGTAGCTCAGTGGCAGAGCAATCGACTTTTAATCGATTGGTCGAGGGTTCGATCCCCTCCGCCCTCACTATAATTCGTACTTCTAAAAACTTCGCAATGATAATGGCCTCACTTCGCTCCCCTATAGCTTTGTGGTTTTGCTTCGGCCTAAAGGGTCCCACCATATTCTCCCTCCTCCATTCGGTGATGACCACACTATAGATTAAATTCTGCTCAGCGATCAAAATACAAGATGCGCCCGCAATTGCTGCACGTTTGCAGTTCCGTGCTGATACGCACATACTGCAACTCCCTGGGAGTCAAAATCACCCTGCACCATTGGCACGAACCTTGCTCAACCTTGGAGACGGCCTTTCCCTGCCTCGTACGGCGTATTCTGTCGTATCGACCAAGCAGATCTGCATCGAGCTTTGCTGCTAACTGCTCTCGTTTCAGCTCTACCTCTTGCCGTCGCGTCGCCAATTGATCGCGACGTGTGATCAGTGCTCCACTTTGCCTGATCCAGGCTTCTTCTGCCTGCCGAAGAGCTTCAGATACATCGTTTGCCTTCTCCTGCAGCGACTCTGCCGCGTCCATTGCTTCCAGCGTGACCTCCTCCTGGTGGCTCTGTTGTAAGTGCAGATGGTGTAACTCCTGCTGGAGGGCGTTGAGTTCTTTCGGATTGCTGATGGTTCCACCGTAGAGACGTTGTTCCTGTGTTTTGAGACGATGGCCGAGGTCTTCGAGCCTCCTCTCTGCCTCTCGTTGCGCTTGGAGACCTACGCGTAATTTTTGCTGAGCGGTTTTCTGTTCCGTGCGCAGCTTCTGCAGTGCGGCATTACCCTGTAGTGAACTCGCCACTGCTTGCTGTTCGGCTGAGAGACGTTCCAGTTCGAGATCGAGCTGCTGCAACTGATAGAGTGCCGCAGCTATCTGTGTCGTGCTCATAGGTAGAAGAACTCCTTTCCGAGCGGACGACATGATGAGATGGGGTTAGATCTCTATTGTACTCCCCTGTCCCGCTTACGACAAGAGGTAGGTCAAGCTTGAAATTCTGCCCACGGTAGAGTATAGTAAACATGCCCAAATCGAGGGCAGTTGCCTGATTTATAATGAATGTTGAGGTGAAAATTGATATGTCCACAGACCCACGCGCCGAGTACGATGCAGTCGCCGCTGAGATAACAGCCACGTCGTCCGCAACAACCGGAAAAATGTTTGGCATGCCTTGCCTCAAGAACGATGGAAAAGCATTTGCCGGGTTCTACGAAGGCGCAATGGTCTTCAAGCTTCGAGCTCCCACACATGCCGAGGCTCTCGCCCTCTCAGGTGCTCGACTGTTTGATCCGTCAGGCCGTGGGCGACCCATGAAAGAGTGGGTCGAAGTACCGGCCGAGCATACCTCCAGGTGGCTCGAATTGGCACAGGAAGCCCTCCATTATGTTGAGACGCGCTGAACTCTCGAAGAGGTGCTAGATACTATGCAGATTGTCCGCTGGCAAAAGACAACGCCGCCACAAGAGCAGGAACTATGGCAGCTAATGCGTCAGGAGGGCCTGTCCCCTTACAGCTGGTCGAATGGGCCCGGTGATACCTATGCTGTACATAGTCACAGCTATGAAAAAGTCCTGTATTGTGTACATGGCTCCATTCGTTTCATCCTCCCCGACACTCGCGATGCCTCAGGCAACATAAGTGCGGTAGACCTGGCACCAGGCGATTGCTTCATTCTGCCAGCAGGAATACGACATGGCGCGCGGGTTGGCCCGCAGGGGGTCACTTGCCTGGAAGCTACACGCCATCATGGGACGCAGTTGTGATATACTCTGTTCATCATGGTGGGCTTGTGTAACCCGTTTGCCTTGACCAGTTGTCTATCCGAGCTACGAAAGGAAGAATTCATGGGACGACTTGACGGACGAGTTGCCTTCATCACCGGAGCAGGGCGAGGCATTGGTGCAGCGACCGCTTTACGAATGGCTGAGGAGGGTGCCCGCGTAGCACTTGCCGACATCAATACCGAGGGCTGCAAGCAAGTAGCAGCTGAGCTTGATCGTCTTGGCATGGAAAGTCTTGTGGTCCCCTGCAATGTAACAGATAGTGCTATGGTGCAGGATGCCGTCGATAAGACGGCCAGCCATTTCGGACGACTGGATATTTTAGTCAATAATGCGGGAGTAGTGCGTGACAACCTGCTCTTTAAGATGTCGGAGGAGGACTGGGATACGGTGATGAACGTGCATCTAAAGGGGGCGTTTCTCTGTACTCGAGCTGCGCAGGCACACATGGTACAGCAGAAATATGGGCGAGTCGTCTCGCTCTCCTCGACCGCCGCGCTGGGCAATCGCGGCCAGGCAAACTATTCTACAGCCAAAGCGGGTTTACAGGGCTTCACACGTACACTCTCCATCGAACTTGGACCTTTCGGCATCACCGTCAATGCCGTCGCACCCGGTCACATTGACACCGAAATGACCCGTGCCACAGCCCGCCGTATGGGACTTGACCCACAAGAGATACAGGCGGAAGCAGCCAAGCGCATTCCTGTGCGTCGTATCGGTCAGCCGCGTGATATCGCCAACGTCATCTGCTTCCTATGTTCGGACGAAGCTGGCTTTGTCAACGGCCAGGTCATCTACGTCTCTGGCGGCCCAGCCCCACGAAACTGATAAAGAAGGAAGGTCATGCAGCCCTTGGAGCGTCGAGAAGCGATACTCGTTCTTGATTTTGGTTCACAATATAGCCGACTGATCACCCGCCGCGTGCGCGAGTGCCAGGTCTACAGCGAACTGGTGCCAGCAACCACCACCCTGGCGCAATTGCAACAGAACACACATCTCGACATCAAAGGCATTATCCTCTCAGGTGGGCCGGCCAGCGTCTATGACTCAAACGCCCCCACCTGCGACCCTGCAATCCTACACAGCGGTATCCCCGTGCTGGGCATCTGCTATGGCATGCAACTGCTGGCCCAGCAACTTGGTGGGCATGTTGTCCACACCAGTGAACAACGCGAATACGGCCCGGCCACCATCGAAGTACTGGCCGATGCAGCGCAAGATGCGCGCATCTCGCGCATTTTCGCAGGTATCACTGCCTCGCCTGAACAAACCATCGAACTGGATCAACCACCAGCCGACGTAGGATACCTGTCCCCCAGACAGGGTTCCCGATTTATCGCGCCCGAGGGGTGGGGCGAGGCCGATGCCCCACCAATCGTGGATACACCCTTACGTCTTCCAGTCTGGATGAGCCACGGTGACAGCGTCGCCCAATTGCCCCCTGGCTTCAAAGTGCTTGCCTGCACCGAGAACAATCCTGTTGCCGCCATCGCCAACCCACAAGGCATAGTTGGCTTGCAATTCCATCCCGAAGTCACCCACACACCGCAAGGCAAAGAGATCATACGCAACTTCCTCTTCCATATCTGTGGCTGCACACCCGCATGGACCACCGGCTCTGTGATCGAAGAAGCCATCGAGCAGATTTGCCGGCGTGTAGGCCAGGCACGTGTCATCTGTGGACTATCCGGCGGCGTAGACTCCGCAGTAGCAGCTCTGCTTGTCCACCGTGCTGTCGGCGATCAACTCACCTGCGTCCTTGTCGATACTGGATGTCTACGAGCAGGAGAGCGCGAACAGGTTGTCGAGACCTTCAGTACTCACCTGCATATCCCCCTGGTAGTCGTCGATGCGCGCCAGCGTTTTCTTGCACGTCTGGCAGGCATAATTGACCCGGAACAAAAACGCAAAATCATCGGCGAGGAATTTATTCGCATCTTCGAAGAAACAGCGGAACAAAATGTACTGGTGCCCCTTGCGGGTACCAGGGGAATCGCCTTTTTGGCCCAAGGAACGCTCTATCCCGACGTCATCGAGAGTACCAGTCACGATACCGCTGCAACCGCGACCCGCATCAAAACCCACCACAACGTCGGTGGTCTGCCTGAAGAGATGAGCTTGCAACTAGTTGAGCCGCTGCGTTTGCTCTTCAAGGACGAAGTGCGCGAAATCGGCCTGGCGCTCGGAATGCCCGAAGAGTGGGTCTGGCGTCATCCTTTCCCCGGGCCCGGCCTGGCCATCCGCATCATCGGAGCCGTCGACGAGCAGCGCCTGGCGACCTTACGCGCTGCGGACGCCATCGTGATCGACGAGATCCGCCGTGCCGGCATCTACCGCGAACTTGGCCAGGCCTTCGCTGTGCTCACCCCATTGCAGAGCGTCGGCGTAATGGGCGACGAACGCACCTACGCCAACGTGGTAGCCGTGCGTGCAGTCACCACCGGCGACTTCATGACGGCCGACTGGGCACGCCTCCCGCCCGACCTGCTAGCTCGCATCTCCCACCGCATCGTGAACGAGGTGCCCGGAGTCAACCGGGTGGTGTATGACATTACGTCGAAGCCGCCTGCAACGATTGAATGGGAATAGGGGCCGGTGTACGACTCCGATTTATCGTGGGTCTCCACCGCCGATTTATCGGCCCGTGGTGGCTGCGGGGAAATCCCTTCCGGGAGTCTCAATTGCACGAGAAATCACATGATCGAATTCGAAATCCTAACCAGTGGCCTCTATCGGCCCGACCAACTCATCGTCACCTATAACCCCTCCCTTCGCATGCTCACTCACCTCCACCATCCAATCCTGGATCGACACCCTCTGGCAACAGAACCTGGCCGCTGCCCGCCAGAAAGGCATCCCCCTGTTCAACACCAACCTGTTCCGCCTGGTTAATGCAGCATCCCAGCCCGATGGCACCTTACATTTGGTGTTGGGCAACACCAGCTATAAAGAATACACTACCACCCGCGTCCCAGAGTTTTTCCACGGTCGCACCTGCCAGGAATTGAGCAACGCACTCGCCGTCTGCTCCGTCATCGAAACGATCGATGGGCATATCCTGCTCGACAAACGGCAGGGAGTCGATGTCCACGTAGGGCGCTTCCACGTCATCGGCGGCTTTTTTGAACGAGACCTCGATATGACAGTCCTTCCAGACCCCTTCCGGGCTATACGTCGCGAGATACGTGAAGAGACGGGCATACAATCATCCGACATTCGCGAGCAGTATTGTCTCGGCGTCGTCTATGACCTGACAACACCGCATAGCGAACTCTGCTTCCTCACTCGCCTCAACATTCCGTTGGCCGAGGTGCAGACGCGCACTCCCGAAGATAACGAGGTGCAGCAATTGTTGTCATTGGCCGTGACAGAGGAGAGCTTGCGCGACTTTGTGTTAAAATATCATGGCAACATCTCACCCACTGGAGAGGCCAATCTGCTAATGTATGGTGCGGTGAAGTTTGGTGAGCAATGGTTTGAGGAGATTATGACAGGTCTTTGAAAAGAATACATCTATGGACAACATGACATCCCACTCCTTAGCACAGCAGAGCGCACCACCTCGCTCTGCTCCCTTGCCCGATGAATTCATCAATACATTCGTCTCAGAACGCGATAACGATGATATCATCGGCATCGGCATAGGGGGCAGTCATGTTCGAGGGGAGGCAACGCCCTATAGTGATGTTGATCTGATGTGCTTCTTCTTGGATACTGTCCAGCTTCCACAGAAAAGGTTTATCTACCGGGATGGTCGGCTTGTGGGGATTGCAACCAGGACGGTAGCCGGTGTGCAACATGATTTCACACGACCGGAAATCGCCTGATATGCTGTTCCAATGATGCGAGAGCTACGCATTTTGCTCGATAAAGATGGCTCTATTGGCATATTGCAGCGAGATGCACTAGATTTTAGCTGGGAGTCGGTTCAGGAAGCCGCCAATGCCTATGCACGTTCGATGATGATGAGCAGTACTGAACAGGTGCATAAGATGCTTGGTATCCTGCTGAACGACGATGCGCTGGTATTTTCATCGGCGATGACGACCTTTCCCGTTCGCCTGTCACAACTGTTGGCGATCCAGCGCGGGGTGTTGATAACGACTGACAGCTGCTTTTTTCGCCAGGTGCAGGAGTCCGTCGGCCTCACTTCCGCCTGGACGCAGGCTCATCTGCGAGCCGTGAGCATCGAGCCAGCACCAGCAGGTGTGTCGGCACTGCACTGGCGAGGAATTGCTTTCCTATCCCTGTACCGGGAAACGGTCAAGCTATTGCGCCCGATCATGCAACCCACGGAGTGCGAGGTGTTCGAGCAGACACTGCGAGTGATTGAGGCATCGGGGTCTGCGCTGTGGGATAACTGTTCAGATATCTGACCCCTCGCCGCCTACGGACTCTGCTGGCGAATGAGATAAGGAGTGCAATGCGACATGATCCACTTGGGAGATCATCTGGCTGAAGTGGCTTGTCAAGCCTACCCATGGAGAGAAGTTTCCTCGTTGGGTCTCTTGGACACAGCCGGATGCCACGCTCAATTGCAGTATTCCTTTCATTCGCCAGCAGAGTCCTACGGCGGCTCGCATCTTCTTTTACTGCGGACTTTGCAGCCTGCGGCTGCAAAGTCCGCAGTAAAAACCTCTTGCGAACCACCGAAGGTGGTGAGGAGACCTGAATAGTTGCGCAGTAGGCGGATAATGAGGGATAAGGAACCTGGAGAGACGATATGAGCACCATCACCTTACTCGGCACAGGCACATGCCAGATCGAACTGGAGCGGCGAGCATCAAGCGTGCTTTTAGAACTGGATGGCATGTACATCCTCTTTGATTGCGGGCATGGCATCGTACAACGACTGTTGGACGTCGGGGTTCAGCACAAGGACATCGAACACATCGTTTTGTCACATTTCCATCTAGACCATGTATCAGACTTGCTCCCCCTCTTGCATGCAGGGGCCTGGTCGAGACGCGACCCACGCAGCACAGACCCGCACATCTATGGTCCACTTGGCGTGCAGAAGCTTATCGAAGGTTTCGTGAATATCTTCGGTCTCCATGCTTTTCAACAGCCCGGCTACCATCTCGTAGTCCACGAAGTAACCGAAGAGCATATGCAAATAGGCCCGCATCACTTTGATTTCATAAGTTTACCGCCCGCCGGGAATCATGGCTTACGCTTTGCGTGGAAGGGGAAGCAGTATGCCATTACGGGTGACTCTGAATTCCACGAGGCAGAGATAAACTTTCTGAAGGAAGTCGATCTTGCCATCATCGACTCGGGGCATATTACGGACGAGCAGATTGTCCAACTTGCGGCAGCATCGCAGGCGAAGACGATCGTGTGCTCGCACCTGTATAGGGAGATCAATGCACAACGACTGCAAACGTTGGCTGAGGCAGCGGGGTACGAAGGAACCATTGTTGTGGGTTGTGATCTGATGACGTTTGTGATCTAATGGGAAGCTGCGTTCTTGTAGATTCACTCCAGCCAGAGACGTTTTTCCTCTTTGGTCATCGTGCTTTTCTCGACCGCTTGGGCAAAGCCCTGCTTCTGCGCACCCTGCTGCTCACTGTGCGCTGCGTCGCTCGTCTGACGGCGATTGAGCGCGAGGGTGGGCTGGCTATGCTGCAACATCATGCTGAACTGCTCGGTGCTCACACGAAAGAATGAGGTGAGGCGTTCAAGTTGGCGCTCAGTCAGGCTCGCCAGTTCAATTGCGCCATCCTCAAATTTTTTCCACACATCAATGCCGAGCCGTAAACCTCGCGCCGCATTCGCCATACTGAGGCCACGCTGCATACGTAGCTCGCGCAGGTTCGCTGCTACCAGCGTATTGCCGAAGACCCGTTCCAGCGCTGTTTGACAGGCCCGCTGCGTCAACGGTAACAAAGGTGTATGCAAGGCATCGGGTCCGCTCACCTCAGTTGCGTGGTAAGCAGCGATGAAGTCAACTAACGCCGCTTGTGCATCTGGATGGTCTAGTAGCAGAGCTAGTTGCGTTTGTGTATCTCCGGCTTCTCTAGCAGCCATCCACGCCATTTTTAATTGTTGTAATTCATGAGTATTCATCGAACCTCTGCCTTTCGATACCTGCAACCTCATGGTTGGTGTGGTATCTCTGCATACTCCATTTGTTCTCTGTTAATGCATTCGCGCAGGTAGCTGCGAGCGCGTTCGTAGCGCAGGCGTACTGTACGCTCGGTACGTTTGCAGACTAGGGCGATATCGTCCCATTTCATATCCTCGACGGCACGCAAAACCAAAATCTTGCGATCCATCGGGTCAGGTAAATAAGTCAGGATGCGCTGGCTCTCATCCACTGCGTGTAGCCGTTCGTACTGGTCATGTGGGTCCGCCACGTCTGCGCCAGGTGCGCTTTCCTCGTCGGCCACTACAGGTTGTAGCGGTTCCATCAGGGTGCGTGGCACGTGTTGTGGCCGTCCCGATGGCCGCCCTGCGTCGTCGCGCCGGTAATGCAGGCCTTCCTGGCGCAGAATGCGCGTGAACTCATCAGCGCACAGGCAGCGTAAGTAATGGATAAAATTTTGCGTCATGAAGACTTCGTTTGGGTCCATTGCTTCGCGCAGCAGGTGCTCATTCATATTGGCGATGGCATCTTCGCGCAGGTCAGGGCGGTGGCGCAGCCCCAGGGTGCGGCGCTGAAACTCTGCCGCGCAGCGTTCCAGCAGCACTTCGCAGAGTAAACGCACTCTGGCAATATTGCCCTGCGCCTGCAACGCGCGAATATTGAGCACTATCTCGATCTCGCTGACCTCGTACCTCCCTTCCGCTTTCCGCCGGCGCAGATGTTCTTTAAGCGCGAATTCATCCAAATCGATCATCTGTTTTCTTCCCTCGAGGTTCTCTTGAATGGCTCCTACATATTCACTCTTTATAGCATAGTAAAAATCGGAAATGATATCTTAATCGTAACTGTTCAGGACTCCTCGCCACCTTCGGTGGTTCGCACGAGATTTGTTGCTGCGGGCATGGCAGCCTGCGGCTGCCATGCCCGCAGCAACAATAGATGCGAGCTGCCGAAGGCGGCGAGAAATCAGGCATCTGAGAGTTACAACTCACCTGTGAAACATCGCCTCAGTCGGTGCTTTGATATACACATCTTTCGGCGGATGAAAAGGCCATTTATCCGCAGGTCCAGGCACATAGGCAAAAACATAGTTGCTCTGGTTATTGATACGTACCACAAAGCCATCGGGACTTTCCAGGTATTTTCCACCATTGGTATCTGGGGGAACGTGTGTGTGCCCATGAAACCATCGTCGTACCGTATGTACGGTGCCCAGATTTTCCAACGTTCTGTACATAGCCTCCCTATTCTCTCCCCTTTGCGATGTCAGCTCAAATGTAATCCTGGGATGTCTATTTTTATTCCTCATATCTGACACTGTCAAAGGCGTTTGCGGGAGGGTATGGCTCATCGCATAATATGTGCCCGCAGCAAAGATAGGCATTGCCCTGTCAAATTGACTCCACAGTTGTAAAAATGTTGGCCCCCAACCGCTTCTCGCCAGTACCCATTCTCTTACAATCTTCGATTCCCCTTTGCCAGAAGTGAGCATAGGACGACCATTGACCATAACACGCTCGTTATTCTCATATCTTACACCGACAAACTTCCTGAAATCCTCTGTCAGCTCTCCAGCTATATCGTCATGATTCCCACGCAGGCAATGGAAGTGCTCGGGATACTGCATTTTGAGGTACATAATGAGTGTTGCGGTTCCCAGAGAACGTGTCATCTCTTTCTCTAATAGCTCGACTGTCCAGTCCCCATTATCATTGATCACCCAATCCGACCGTACCTCCGAATGCACGATGTCCCCGATACACACCATGTTAATGAGCCCTTTTTGTAATAGCTCAAATACGCGATTCCTGGCGTAAGGACCTTCTGGCAGTTGACAGCCTAAAATATCGATCAACATGCCTCTGCGAGCATGGATGTCAGGCACGATAATAGTGGGCGAGGAGTGTAATCGGATCAGGCCTTCTTCTTTATACAACACGTCCAGGACGCCATCGATAGCGGCTCTATATGTTTCTGGATTCTCCAGGTGATCTCGATTCGCAAATTCAGTAAGCTGGCCAAGCGTTCGTGCCGGATTATCTCTTATGCCTCGAGATTCCATGTCGGCCTCTCTATCTCTCTGATCTGGTCCTACAGCTACAGCGATAGGCTTATATACCCCAATCGCTCCAGCGCCATATACGCGGCGGCCACCTGCCCTTGCACAACGAAACTACCATCGTGAATAAGAGCCAGCAACTCCCTGGGGGTTACCAATCGAGTCTCGATCACCTCAGCAGGATCGACCTTCGGTATACCCGTTTTGCGCGCATTGCGGGCCAGGTACCACCAGATACGCGTGCGTGCCCCCGTAGGATTGGCATACATATGCGCCAGAAATTCCATATTGCCATCCTCGACGCTATAGCCTGTCTCCTCCATCAACTCCCGGTGCGCAGTCACCACCGGGTCTTCCTCATGCGCATCGATGCCACCGGCAGGAAATTCCAGCACCTCAAACCCGATGCCATGCTTATACTGATTATTGATCAAAAAACGCCCATCCTCCGTCACCGGAACAATTCCCACCCAGCCGCGATTCTCAATGATGTAATAGTCTGGAATAACCGGCCCACCCGGTATCGCTACCTGCTCACAACGAATCCGTAAATGAGGAGTATCGATAACCTGCTGATACGACAACGTAGTCCAGGGATGATGTTTTGTCATGCTACTTCCTTGTTCAAGCATTTTTCCAATCCGGCTGGCGCTTCTCGAGGAATGCCCTTAGACCCTCGTGAGCGTCGGCGCTTTGCATCACCTGCGTGAGATAGAACGTATTGACCCGGCCGAGCGCCTCCAGTTTCGTTACGTGATTTGCCTGCCCCAGGCGCACGCTCGCCTTTGTGTGACGCAGCGCCACAGCACTTTTCCCCCGCAGCATGTCCAGGACACGCTCCATCTCCTTTTTCACATTTTGAGTCGGCACAGCCCAGGTAATATGCCCCAACCGTGCCGCCTGTGCCCCTGTGAGCATATCATTGCCCGAAACCGCATCTGGAACCGTCAGCACAGCATCATCCGCCACAAGCGTCAGGTCGGCAGCGCGTACCAGCGCACAAGCCGCCTCCGAAAGCGTGCCTCGCACAACTGCGAGCACCGGCTGCGCCACCCCACGTACCGCCGCACAAGCCCCATCGACAACTTCCTGAGACAGGGCTTCACCCTCGCTCCCTGAACTCGCACTTTCCACGAAATCCAATACTACCGCCTTAACCCCATTACTGCTCTCCGTATCAAGAGTAGCACAGGCTGTACTCAACTCTTTGAGCATCAACATCCCAGGATGATTCGCCAGCACTATGCGAATCGTCTGCGCCTCAGAGACGATTCGTAACGACCGGTATGCCTGTTGCATTATCAATCCTCAGTCGTTTCTCGTAGTTTGAAGCGTTGGATTTTACCCGTCGCCGTCTTTGGCAGCTCAGACACAAACTCTATCCAGCGTGGATATTTGAATGGTGCCAGCCGTCCCTTGACAAAAGCCTTCAGCTCGTCCGCCAGTCCTTCTGACGGCTCATAGCCACTATTGAGCACAACATGCGCCTTGGGTTTGATCAACTCGTCTGCATCGGCATGGCCCACCACCGCAGACTCCAGCACAGCAGGATGTGCAATCAGCGCACCTTCTACCTCAACAGGCGAGACCCACTGACCACCGACCTTCAACATATCATCTGAGCGACCACAATACCAGAAATAGCCATCTTCGTCCTGGTAATACTTGTCGCCGGTATGAACCCAGTGGCCATTGATCGTGTCCTTCGTCTTCTCGTGCTTATTCCAATAGTATGCCGTCGTACTGTCGCCGCGAATCAAAAGATTGCCAATATCTCCCTGTTTCACCGCGTGGCCGCTCTCATCGGTAATCAGCGCCTCATAGCCCGGCACAAGCTTCCCCGTACTTCCTGGCCGTATTTCGCCCGCGCGGCTACTGATGAAGATATGTAGAATCTCCGTGCTGCCGATCCCATCCAGGATCTCCACATGGAAGGCGTCTTCCCAGCGTCGCAGGATATCGGCGGGCAGCGATTCACCCGCAGAGATACAGACGCGCACAGAGGAGAAATCGAAGCGTTTGGCTACATCGGGCAGTGCAAGCATGCCAGTATAGAGCGTGGGCACGCCATAGAAGATGGTGGGACGGTACTGCTCGACAACCTTGAACATATCCTCCGCCAGAGGCCGCCCTGGATAATGCACGGCACCGGCTCCCGCTGCAAATGGGAATGTCAGATTGTTACCCAGACCATAGGCAAAGTAGAGCTTGGCGGCGGAGAAGGTAATGTCACGCTCAGAAATACCCAGGATGGGTTTGGCATAATACTCAACACAGTAGCTCGTATCGTGCTGCAAGTGGACACAGCCCTTGGGGAAGCCGGTACTGCCAGAGCTATACAGCCAGTAGGCACTGTCATCTTTGCTTGTTTCGGCAGCCTCCAGCGTCGCAGAAGCATTGAGTGCCCACTTCTCAAAGTCATGCATGGTCGCCGTCTCCTGCTCCCCATCCTGTGCCAGGCCCACCACGACGACGTGTCGCAGGTATTTGAGTTCTGGCAGAATCTGCCGCATCTGCTTCCACAGGCTTGCATGGGCAAACAGCACCCGCGCACGACTATCGTTGAGCATATAGACATAGTCGTTGGGTCGCAACGTGGTGTTTAGAGGAACAGATACAGCCCCTATCTTGATCGCCCCGAAGAAGGCAGCAGCGAACTGTGGCGAGTCGAGTAGCAGCAAGGCGACTCGCTGTTCCATGTCAACACCTAGATCGCGCAGTCCGTTGCCTACGCGGTTGGCGAGTTCCGCCACTTGCGCATAGGAATAGGCAGTCCCTTCATGATAAATAGCGGTTTTTGCGCCACGCCCTTCGGCAAGGTTACGATCCAGGAAGGCAGTGGCGACATTGAACTGATCCGGCACAATGACAGTAGGAATGGCGGGAAGAGTAGTAGACATTTGGTACACCTCTTTTCTCCTGGTGCAACTTCCAGGTGACCACCTTCTAGGCGGTGCTTTTCTATAAACTCAAATATAGCAGGAACTTGCTAAGCCTCATCCAAGGCCTGGAAGGTCTTCGTAAGCTTTCTCAAGTCGTAACCACGAGTATATTATATCTCATTTGTAGCTGTGCCTAAGAACTCCAGGTAGAGCAGAAACTCGCGGTTGCCATCGCGTCCGTAAATAGGCGAGTCGGTCAAACCACGGACTTGTAGCGGCGTATGCTGCGGTATCCAATCCTGTAACTCCTGCAGCACACGCGCGTGCACTGCCGGATCACTGATAACGCCTGCGCCACGGTCTGCATCGGCCTTGCCAGCCTCAAACTGTGGCTTGACCAGCGCCACCACCCAGGCATCAGGCGCAAGTAGCGGTACAACAGCAGGCAGCACCAGCCGCAACGAGATAAACGAAACGTCGATCACCGCACACTCGATTGGCTCCGGCAACTCCGTGACGTGGCGAATGTTGGTATGCTCCATCACGACAACTCGTGGATCGTTGCGCAGCTTCCATGCCAGCTGGCCGTGCCCAACATCCAACGCATAGACACGTCTCGCCCCGCGTTGCAGTAAGCAATCGGTAAATCCGCCGGTTGACGCTCCAACATCGAGAGCCACCAGGCCCGACGGGTCCAGTTGAAAGGTATCCAGGGCTTTTTCAAGTTTCAACCCGCCCCGGCTGGCGTACCTCAGTTCATCAGGGACTTCCGCCAGGCGACATTCGGCATCCAAAGGTACCAGCATACCTGGCTTATCCACCAGTCGATGCCCAACATACACCTGGCCTGCCATAATCAGTGCGCGTGCTCGCTCCCGACCTGGTGCTAGGCCACGCCTCACCAATGCAATATCGAGTCGCTCTTTGTTTGCTGCCATTGCTTAACCCACTACATTAGTGAAATGAGCCTGGTGATCGCTGTAGGGATGCTTCTAGCCAGGCTCACTCGTTGATAACGAAGTATATCATAGCCAACCCAGGCCTTGCAGAACGGCTAGAGAATACGCTCACTCCCGCAACCTAAGCAATATATGATACAATTGCAAGGTTCTCAATGATAGAAACTATAACAGATTTTAAGGAATATGAACGTCTATGGAAAATGCCATCCTTGGCGGCGGCGCGTTAGGATTGATGGTGGCGTATCGCCTGGCAACAGCGGGTCAGGCGGTAATGGTCTTTGAACAGGAGACAACTGCTGGTGGGCTGGCGGCTGGTTTCCATATCGGAGATACCTGGCTGGAGAAGTTTTACCATCACCTTTTTCGTAGCGATACCACCGCCATCAACGTCATAGAAGAACTCGGCCTGGGAGACCGCCTGGAATGGATGCGTCCCCGCACGGTTTCTCTTGTCGGTGGGCAAATTCACCAGTTGGACTCGCCATTGACATTGCTTGGCTTTGCCCCGTGGCGCATTGATGAGCGCTTGCGTGTAGCGGCGGTATGTGCCTTTCTCAAAGTGGCCAACCCCGAGTGGCTGGAAGGCAAAACGTCTGCGGCCTGGCTGCGCCGTTGGATGGGCGCACGACCCTATGAGATGGTGTTTGAGCAGCTCTTCGTGAGCAAGTTTGGCGCGCTGCATGACCAGGTCGCCCTGCCGTGGTTTTGGGCGCGCTTCCACGATCGTACGACGAAGCTTGGTTACCTGCGCGGTGGCTTTCAACAGGTCTACGAAACCCTGGTTGAGCGCATCAGCCAGGTGGGCGGGAAGGTGTTGCTTGGCACCCGCGTGGAGAAGGCGGAGCCGTTGGCAGATGGTCGCTGGCAGGTGCAAACAAGCCAGGGGAGCTGGACGGTTGACCGCGTGATCTCGACCTTGCCAACGCGTCTTAGCTGTCGCCTCATTCCCGCACTACCTGATGAGTACCGCGGCAGGTACGACTGGGGCCAGGCATATGGCGCCCATTGCCTGATTCTTTCCCTGGACCGCCAGCTTACCGATAGCTACTGGATCAATATCTGTGACCCCGGATTTCCTTTCACGGGCCTGTTCGAGCATACCAACTTCCGTCCCCCTTCTGAGTACGAGGGACGACATCTTGTCTACCTCGGCAACTATCGACCGATGAACGATCCACTCTTCACTATGAGTAAGGAACAGGTGCTCGATGAATATCTCCCCCATCTCAAACGGATTGTGCCAGCTTTTGAGCCTGACCGGGTGCAGGAGACCTGGATGTTCAAGGCCGCCTTTGCTCAACCGATCGTGACGACCGAGTATCGCGCGCATATTCCGCCTCTGCAAACCCCACTCAAAGGTTTGTGGGTGGCGAATATGTTTCAGGTGTATCCGCACGACCGCGGGCAGAATTACTCATTTGAACTTGCGAATCGGCTGGTGAGGGAGCTGGAGTAACTGGCGTCAAGACTCTCTAACCTCCATCTTGATTGCAACGTACATGATATGCTAACGTTAGAGGGTATCTGACAGTTGCCAAAAAGTTACAACTATCGTTTGTTATCCTCAGCTATCTGTACTGGTCTCAAAGAGTCACACACTTGCTCACAGGTGTGTTTCCTGCTAGACTCTCGTTCATCAGGACAGATGTTCGTTGAAGGAAGGACTATGCGCGACAGCCGTTCTCACCAGCCCTTAACCTACGATGTGCGTTTGCCGGACGAAGCTCAGGCCGACGCCCTGCGGTTGTTAGACGAAAGTAAAGCTGTGGTCAATGCGGCGCTCGCGCTCCTTTGGCCTCATCTCGACGAGTTTGCCACCGATCGCGTTGGCCCGGCCTGGAAACAGGTCGGCAAGTACATCGCAAGCCCATCCCCGCACGGTGATCGCCAATGGCGATGCGAAAGTGAAGTGGTGGGCAGAGTGTTCGTGCTACAAGCAGAACGCAAAAGCGCCTTTGAGCTGATTGAGCCCATCCTTTCCGATGGCTTCATTCGTCCCGAGACGGACAAGCGCCCGGCAGGCAAGAACCGGCCAGCCATCAAGGAAGCGATTACCACCTTGCAAAAGAGCCTGGAAGAGGACGAGACCAGCTTTGTGGCCTTACAAAATGTGGTGGAGCAATGCTGCAATTACTACTTCCAGCTGGATCAGTTTCCGCCAACCTACGAAAGGCCCTCCAACCACTTCCCGTTCCTGAAAGTTGGCATGCTGACGTATGCAGGTGACGACGGAGGCGCAAAAGGCCAGGCATATCGTCTGTCTCTTGATGTGGATGCAGGGAGAGCGCGGTTCCGGTTCCGCTATCCCGACGAGGCGGGAGTCTGGCACTGGCGCAAAGTGGACACGCTTATTCCCTTGCCAGATTGTCTCAAAGAGCGCCTGAGTGACGGGGAATTGCTGGCTCCCACCCTGCGAGAAGAACGCAGGGCTGATGGGGAGCGTTTCGCAGTGCTGGATTTCATCATCGAGGTGGAGCAAGAGGAGCTAGCCGCTTGGGAGAGCGTCGAGCGGGTATTGGGAGCAGACTGGGGCGTCCATTCGTTACTGACGGCTACCGCTGTCGATAAACACTCAAGCCAAGTGGGCCGACCGTTCTGGTTAAACACCGGCGCTTTTGATGGCAGACAAGCCCGCACCCGCCGACAAATTGATGAATTGCAAAAAAAGGTTGCCACCTACGAACAGCTTCGGGATGCCTTGCTCAGAAGATCACCCGAAACGAAGCCTGGTACAAGCAGAGGCTTGCGCTCTACCGTCGGGAGATTGATCGGTGTTGGCGCAAGTATGAACGCCGCAATCGCGCATTGGCCCATCTGGCAAGCAATGTGTTGTTGCTTTTGTGTCAGCTGCATGGCTGCTCGCTGCTTTCGATGGAATCGTTGCAAACGCTCAAATCGACGGGCCGGGGACGAGGCGTACGAGGAAAATGGCGAAATTATCGCAACAACTCGACGATCCGCGGGGAAATCTGGAGGTTACTGCGCTACAAATGCCATCTGATTGGCTTGCGGTTTCACACCGAACAGCCACGTGGTACATCGCATACGTGCCCACAGTGTGTTACGCCCGTAAAAGGGCATCATCTCAGCGGAGAGCAATCTCCTACTTCCTCTGGGAATGGAAGTATGCCCAACGTCTCACTTGCGACCGAAAGGAAAGTCAAGGACCAGAGTATGACGCGAAGACTAGGGAGAGCGATGGTTCCAGCAAACCGGAGTGTTTCCCAGGGCAATCTCGACATGGTGAAAGCTAAACTGCTTTAATCCTAGAACCGAGCGGGATATCGGGCGCCTGGTGGGAAGCTGGTGACACCCACTATCTCCTGAATATCACTCTTCCCACATTGGAGAGATGTACCCAGGCAGGAGACGCGGTCCCAATCAGGGAACAAAGGTTTGAACGGGAAACCTACATCGAGAGTATCTGAATGATGTCTAAACGGGGATCATCCGAGTCTGAACGCGAAGTGCCAACGGAGACACGTCGCTATGGCTGTAGAGCCTGAAAATCAGACCAGATGACGGAGCGTCCGTAGTAGTCGGCAGGAGAGCAACGACCTGCCCATGGAGTGCGGGAAAGCCGCATACAGGGCCAAGGGACGCAGAGTTTTCTGTTGTAAGCATGAAAGAGGAGCACACAGTGCAAGAACCGAACGCACTTCTTACAACACTGAGCAACATGGCCCTCAAGCCAGAGGTCAGATTTGACAAGCTGTTTCAGAAACTCTACAATGTCGAACTCTGGCTCCTGGCCTACCAGCGTATCGCCCCCAAACCGGGCAATATGACCGCCGGGATAGACGGAAAAACCATTGACAGAGCAGGCTTCCAACTCATTCGGGAGGCAATCGCAGACCTGAAAGCTTCACGGTACAAACCGCTTCCTGTTCGTCGTGTCTACATCCCCAAGCCCAACGGTAAACAACGCCCGCTCGGGATACCCAGTTTTCGGGATAAGCTGCTTGGCACCGTGCTTAAGCTCATCCTGGAAGCCATCTATGAACCAATCTTCTCCCAACGCTCTCACGGATTCCGGCCAGAAAGGAGTTGTCATACGGCGCTCGCCACAGTAAAGCGAGAGATGAACGGTGTCCGATGGTGGGTAGAGGGAGACATTAAGGGATTTTTTGACCATGTCAACCACAATACCTTACTGAGCATATTGAGCAAGCGCATCACGGATAAACGGTTTCTCCACCTGATTGGACAATTCCTGAAAGCTGGATATGTCGAGGATTGGAGGTATCACCAGACGTACTCAGGAGTACCACAAGGAGGAACCCTCAGCCCCGTGCTCTCCAATATCTATCTTGACGAACTCGACCGAGCAATGGCGACCAAAATCGCCGAGTTCAAGCGAGGGAAAGAGAGAGTATTAAGGAAAGAATACAACAGGCTGAGACAAGCGGTGGGGAGAGCAAAACAAAAGGCCAGAGCGACAGGGAAGTGGACACAGTACAAAGTGCTGAAACAACAGATGCTCCAAACCGATGCCAAAGACCCGCTGGACCCCGATTACAGGCGGATGTACTACGTACGATACGCTGACGATTTCCTCGTAGGAATTAATGGGGACAAAACGGAAGCTGAGGCTGTAAAAAACTGGCTCGGAGACTATCTCAGCAGCGAACTCCAATTGGAACTCTCGCAAGAAAAAACACTGGTGACGAGCGCCAAAGAGCGAGTCCGCTTCCTGGGGTACGATATCAAACGCTGGTCAGGAACCCGCATCCTCCGCTATCCGACGACACAAGGGGTAAAAACACGACGCACGGGCACCTATCAACTCAGCCTCTTGATGCCACCGGACAAAACCATCGCCTTTGCCAGGGAATACGGAAACCCAAACACCTGGCATGGGGAACATCGAAGCAAACTCCTCAATCTCAGTGAATTGGAAATTCTCATGACCTACAACGCGGAAGTGAGAGGGTTCTTAGGGTATTACTCGCTGGCAGACAATTTGAAGGATGGAGCTGGAGGGGTTCTCTGGATCACAGCCAGGAGTTTCTTCTGCACCCTGGCAGCCAAACGCCAACGCTCGGTCAAGAAAGTCATGAAAAGCCTCAAGAAAGGACCAGGCCGATACGTTATCTCTCTGGAAAAGGAGGGAAAAGGGATCAAAGAGTATGAACTCATCGCCTCGACCAAACAACTCAAAAGGGAAAAGGTAACGTATGGACAAGTGGACCTCATCCCCAAAACGTGGATGTACCAAAGCCGCAATGAGCTAGGAAGACGCCTGTTAGCATGTGAGTGCGAATGGTGCGGTATCCGAGGCAGTCAGGTAGAAGTACACCACATCCGTAAATTGGGGAATTTGGAAGGCAAAACCCCTTGGGAACGCCAAATGATTGAGCGACGACGCAAAACAATGGTGCTTTGTGTCGAGTGTCACGATGAACTCCACGCAGGAACACTCAGTGAAAAAAAGAAAATGCTCAGGAAAACTCGGAGAGCCGGATATGTGGAAACGCATATGTCCGGTTCGGAGGGGGTTTCAGTGAAACCTGACGTAGCAATATGTTAAGGCGCACGGTTACTACCCTACGGCAGTCAGCTAAAACCTATCGTTCTCCCAGTGACCGGAAAGAAGCGGTGAAGTGGGGGCGCTGGCTGTCTTGTGGGATCTGTCACTATAATGGCGATCGGGATTATTGCGCCTCGGTCAACATCGCTCGTCTGGGCGTGGCGTATCTGCTGCAAAGGAAACACACAAGCAAGGATCGGCCTTGCTTGATCACTGACCCACGGGTCAAGCCAGTGTCGTATACCGGTGCTGGCTCGGTGCTGCTGTTGCCACCGACAGGGAACCACCCTGCCCGATACGTTCGGGGAAAGATCTGTTACGCTCCTGGTTGGCTTGGTTCGGCTTTCCTCCAGTCGTCACAGCCCAAAGCTGTGTTCCTACGATTGTGTGGGTAACTTCATCTTGCATCAGATAGTTACAGATTTTAGCAACGGTAACGAAAGGGTCTTAGTCTTAACATGCCTGCGAAAACTCCGCGTATTAATAGATTCTCGCAAGTTATGCGTTTTCTGCGCGTCTCGCGCTTACTATTGTGGACGATCTGGGTTATTTATCGTGAACGAAGCCGGGTGATACACGCTCATGAACGTGGCAACTATGAGGTTCAGCCGAACATCGAGGTGTTGATTCGGGTACTGACAGCTTTCCGTAAAACAGCGGTGAAACTCGGCGTCCTGATGATTAAACTCGGGCAGTTTCTCAGTTCTCGTGCTGATTTGTTGCCAGAGCAAGCACTTGAAGTGCTCAGCGAGCTGCAGGACGAGGTGCCACCGGCACCGTTCAGTCATGTCGTTTCTGTCATCGAGACAGAGTTGGGCAAGCCGATCGAGCAAATATTCAGCGTGTTGGAGCGCAAAGCTACCGCCGCGGCCTCGCTCGGGCAGGTTCATAAAGGCATTCTCGCCTCTAGCGGGGAGGCGGTCGCCGTCAAAGTTCAACGTCCCAACATCGATCAGCTCGTGGGTATGGATTTGAGCACACTCAAGTTCGTCATCTGGGTGATTAACCGCTTCTTTGATACCGGTGGGTTTATCGACCTGATGGCCTTCTATCGCGAGTTCAAGCGTACGATCTATGAAGAGATAGACTACATCACCGAGGCGGCCAACGCCAGGCGCTTCAAAGAGATATTCAAGGACAATCCCACCATCTACATCCCGCGTGTCTATGATAAGTACGTATCACGGCGTGTGCTTGTGTTAGAGTGGGTTGATGGCATAAAGGTCAACGACTATGCTGCGCTGGACGCCAGGCGCATTGATCGCCTCGAGGTGGCAAAACGTACTGTGCGGGCCTACTTTTACCAGTTCTTTGAAGTGGGCTTCTTCCATGCTGATCCGCACCCCGGTAACATCTTTGTGCGGCCAGGGACACACGGCAATGGGCCTGTGATCGTCTTCGTTGACTTTGGTATGGTCGGCTCGCTCACGAAAAATATCAAGAAGGGGCTCAAGGACCTGTTTTTGGGCTTCGTAGCCCGTGACTCGCGAGGGCTGGTGAATGCCCTGCAGAGGCTTGGTTTCATTGGCCCAGGAGCGAATATGGCGGCCATAGAGCGTGGCATGGCTCTGATGATGGAGCAGTACTACGGGATGACGTTGGGCGAGGCACGCGATATGGAGATACCCGAGGTGGCACAGGATTTAGAGAATTTGCTCTACGGCCAACCATTCCAGGTACCGGCGCAGTTCGCATTTACGGGTCGCGCTATCGGTACGCTCTCAGGCGTTGCAACCGGGCTGGCGCCAGAGTTTAACTTCGTCGAGGTGGCCACCCCGTATGCACAGAAGTTCCTGGGACTGGACGCCGAAGGTGCAGGACAGACCATACAGCAAATTCTCGTCCAGGTGCTGGCTACAGGCCGTACGTTGCTGGCTCTACCGGCTGCTATGGAGCGAGTGATCACGAAAATTGAAACGGGACAGATCGAGGTCAGGCTTGCCGGAAGTGCGCCGAACGGTCGACCACGTCGTCGCGGACGCCGGCGAGATAACGGCAATGCCAATGGCAACCCGTCGAGCATTGGCAGCTTTGCCTGGGCCTTTATGTTCGCCGCTACACTGGCCGGAGGTATCGTACTCATGGCCGTCTCTCACCTGATGGCCCCCGGCTGGTTTTGCCTCGGCCTGGCCGGATTCACCGCCCTGGGCTTGCTCGTTCGAGATAAGATGTCTCGAAATACTGGTTGTTTGCACACAAGTGCGTGCATGGAAGAGCATGCTCAATGTAGAATAGCTCGTACACTGTGGGGACAGGTAAACCTCGTCCGGGGGATGAGCGCACGATTTGATCGGCCTCATCGCTAGCTGGCGGACGTGCCCACTGCCGATAGGAAAAGAAGCCCTGTCTCGGGTACACTGTCACCGTTTGTCGACTCGAAGTGCGTCGCATGCAAAGGCACACGCTCAATGTAGAATAGCTGTCGTTCGACAAGGGCAGAGACCCAACCAAGATTCAGAAGGAGACCGCATGCTCCAAAAATTGCGGGAAATGATGCCCGGAAAGCTGACTGCAATCGAAATAGCAGAGGGAGCCCTGCTAGCAGATATTGCGGTGATTTTGCAACTGCTCACCATCTATCTCCCCATCGCCGGGGGCTACATTACCCTGCTCGTCCCTATCCCATTTACAGTACTGGTGCTACGGCGCAATCTGTACGCAGGCATCATGGGCCTCTGTGTCGCATTCTTCGTCATCGGCATGCTAACCGGCATACAATCGTTTTTCCCCATGCTATTAGAAGGTGGAGCAGGCTTATTCCTGGGTATAATGATGAAATATCGCGTACGCGATGTTCCCCTTGTGTTGTTGGGTGCAACAGGTTCTGCACTTCTCCTGTCCGGCCTCATCATACTCACGACACTGCTGTCCGGGGTACCCATTACCAGGACACTCCTCTCTCTCCACCGGAATTATGACGCAATCGCCGCTTCCCTGGGTTATGCCGCAGCCCACATCGGACTGGGCAGCTGGTGGATACATAACGCCTACCCAATCGTAACCTCGTTCGAGACGCTGATTTTCACCTACTGGTGGGCGCTCATCTACATGCTTGTCTGGCTAGTTCTATGCCCGGTGGTTATCATTGTCACTACCGTTACCAATTTCTTTGTGCGCCTGCTCGGGTACGATGTGCGACCATTTCCCGGCGGCATACTTGACAAGCTGATCCGTTGGATAATGCAGACTCTCATTCGACTAGCCCTCAGGCTGGGCCTCGGAAAGCACCGGCTCACCGGAACACTCATCAAGGAAGTCCGCAGACGAGGCATCACGAGAAAGCCCGCCGTAGGGGCTCAATTCATTGCGCCCGACAGGCCGGACAACGCCGTAGGGGCCTCAGCGAAGCTTGCGGAGCAGCGACGCAGTCTGGGGATACCTGTCCCCCGGACAGGGTGCTGTGTGTCAATCCCGTGCCCACCGCCTCAGCGAAGCGAAGCGGAGCGCGTATCAATACTTCGGCCCACGGCAAATCCTCCCCTTATCGACATCCACCACATTACCTACACCTACCCCAACCAGGAAACGCCCGCCCTGCAAGACGTCAGCCTCCAAATCCAACAGGGAGAATACCTCGTCTTACTAGGCCATAACGGCAGCGGCAAATCCACGCTTGCGCGTCACTGTAACGCTTTGCTCACACCCACCAGTGGGAACGTCCTGGTAGCAGGGCTTGATACTCGTGATAAACCCAGCCAGCGTGCTATTCGGGACAAAGTGGGCATGATCTTCCAGAACCCCGATAACCAGATCATTGCCACCGTCGTTGAAGATGATGTTGCCTGGGCATTGACGGTCCGTGGCCTCCCAGCTTGCCTCATTGCTGAACGTGTCGAGCAGGCGATGACAGCCGTGGGCATCAGCGACCTGCGCGAGCTGACGCCACACCGACTCTCCGGCGGGCAGCGGCAGCGCCTGGCGATTGCCGGAGTGCTGGCATTGCGTCCACAGTGTATCATTGCAGACGAAGCCACATCTCAACTGGACCCGCTTTCACGTATGGAGATCGTCTCGTTACTGCATCAACTCAACTGCGAACACGGCCTGACAATCATCCACGTCACCCATCTGTTGGAGGAGGCTGCACTGGCACAGCGTGTGGTGGTGATGGAGCAGGGGCAGATTGCAATGGAAGGTATACCAGCAACAATTTTTGCTGATCTGGAGCAGCTGCGTCGACTGAAATTGGCGATCCCGGCACCAATAGAGCTAGCGGCACGCCTGCGCACTGCCGGCCTACCGGTTGCGCAGGAGGCAGTCACAGTGGAAGCGATTGCACGGGAGTTGGTGCATTGACAGACCCGATCATTCTCACTCAAAACCTCTGCTATACCTATCAATCCAACCAGCCAGGTTCTCTTCAGAAGGCAGCTCTGATCGATATCAGCCTGGAGATTGAGCGAGGGAGTTGCGTTGCGATAATCGGTGTCACCGGTTCTGGTAAATCGACGCTCGTACAGCATTTCAATGGCTTACTCCGTCCCACCTCGGGCCGTGTTATCGTCGACGGACTGGATGTGGGCGCTCCTGAGACGGACCTGGTAGCACTACGGCAGCGTGTCGGTATGCTCTTTCAGTTCCCGGAGGCGCAACTATTCGAGCGCACCGTTTTTGCCGATGTTGCCTTTGGGCCTCGGCGCATGAAACTGGACCGGCGCGAGGTACGCCAACGTGTCATTAGCGCATTAGAGATGGTCGGTTTACCCCACCAGGAGTTTGCATCGCGTTCCCCTTTCGAGTTGAGTGGCGGGCAGATGAGGCGCGTTGCCTTAGCGGGCGTGCTGGCAATGTCACCCAGCATCCTCATCCTGGACGAACCAACCGTCGGACTTGATGCGGATGGGCGAGCTGAGTTTTATCAATATTTGCAGCGTGCCAGGCAGGAACACGGCATTACTATCGTACTCGTGTCCCACGATATGGCCGAGGTAGCGGCATTAGCCGACTGGCTTTTTGTATTGCACAGTGGCAACCTGGTCATGCAAGGAACGCCGCGTAGCGTCTTCGTCCAGGGCGACCGCCTACGTAAGTGGGGCCTGGCCGCGCCTCCCCTCAGCGAACTGCTGACGCTCCTGCGCAAGCAAGGCCTGGCCATTCCTGAGGAGACATTGACGATTGATGAAGCTTTTGCGGTGCTACGGGAGATAGGCAAGATGGCGCGAGGGTGAGGCCTGGCACCCACAAGGGCCCTGCCACTCCACCCTGCCGCCCCGTGCCACTACATTTCGGGAGACTGCCCTGCCCCAGGCGACGGCGCGGTGGACATGAGAGCGGGGCGGCGGGCCATGCGAAATGTAGTGGCACGGGGGGAGGTTGGGGGTGGATGGCCCTTGTGGGTGCCAGGTGCGGGACTATATTACGTGTGGTGCCAGGCCGAATAAAGGATAAAAAACGCTATGTTTCAAAACATCTCATTAGGCATCTATTATCCAGGAAATAGCCTCCTGCATCGCTTGCAGGCAAGAACCAAGCTGCTGATACTCGTTTGCTTCATTGTATGCCTGACTATAGCGAACCAGCACGAGTGGCACTTTGCACCATACGCAGTTGTAGTAATACTGCTCTGTATAGGTATAGCTCTCTCCGGTATCTCGCCGCGCCACCTGTGGCAGCGTATCTGGCTATTGACACTGCTCGCCATCGTGGGTGCTATTCCAACCATACTCATTCCCGACACCCTGGTTAACCCGCTCTACACCTTTGGACCTTTTCTTTTCTCTTTCACCCAGGTATACGGGGCGATATTCGTCGTTGGCCTCTTGCTTGCACTCTACATCCTCGCATCACTGCTGCGAGCTACAGCCATACGTCGCTTGCGCAAGCAGCGCTGGTTTCGCCTAAGCGGGATAGCCCTGCTACTGATCATGACGACGCTACTAAGCGATCTCTGGTTGATACACATCACGCCGAAGGCCGTTCTGCTTGGCCCCATTGTGATTACGCACGATGCTGTATGGCTGCTCATGTCGTTCTTTACGGTCTTCCTCGTGCTCTATGCATTCTCAATGTTACTGACGATGACGACCACTCCAGTCGCATTGATCGAGGGCATGACACTCTTGCTCACTCCGCTGCGCTGGTTGCGCTTGCCAGTCGATGATTTTGCATTGATGACCTTGCTTGCACTGCGCTTCATCCCCACGCTCATAGAGGAGGTGGAGCAACTGGTCAAGGCACAGACCGCACGCGGAGCGGACCTTTCACACGGCACAATACGCGAACGCTTGCAGACGCTAGCGGCTCTGATCGTGCCACTTATGCAAGGCACATTGCGCCGCGCCTCTGAGCTTGCAACTGCATTAGAGGCCCGCGGCTACCAGGTCGAAGGTCGCCAAACGCCCTTGCACGAAAAGTCCTTCGGCGCGATTGATTATATAGTGTTAGGTACTGTTGTGCTTGTGATGGTGGGGGCGCTGATGGCGTAAGAAACGCTTTTGACAAGGAGAAGAGATGCAACCAAAACCAGAGAATTTCGGCACCAGTTATGCCGAGGCGTTCAAAGATTCCCAGGTCGTAGATGCCTATCGGCATCGCCCTCCTTATCCTCAGGAGGTTTTTGACATTCTCGCAGGCCTTATTACTGATGAGCCTCGTACCGTTCTAGATATCGGCGCTGGTTCAGGTGATATTGCCCGGCGTTTGGTTGATCTCGTTGAACGGGTCGATGCCGTCGATTTCTCACAACACATGATTGAGAGGGGCAAACAGCTTCTCAATGGAGATCACCCTCATTTACATTGGATCTATGGAAAGGTAGAAGAGGTGCCACTTTCTCCTCCATATGCGCTGATCACAGCGGGAACAAGCATTCATTGGACGGAGTGGGGGCGAGCGTTCCCCCGCTTTCGCGCCATGCTAACCCCCAACGGCTCCCTCGCGCTGATCTATCGAAGGACACTGCCTATGCCCTGGGATGCAGACCTCAGAAAACTTCGTGAGCAATTTTCAACGCGTCGAGACCACAGGTTGTCTAATGTGCTTCAAGAGCTAGAGAGACGCGGCTTTTTTCACAGGCAAGGGCAGAAGCAGACTGCTGCTGTACCTTTCTTCCAATCGATAGATGACTTTATCGAGGGCCTTCATTCGAGAAGTGGTTTCTCCAAGGAACGCATGGGGCAACAAAATGTGACTGACTTTGATCAGCAGGTAAGAACGCTCCTTTTGCAGTTGCACAAGGATGGTATGCTTCCACTCCACGTTGTTGCTACAGTGACATGGGGGATACCTGAAAGAGGGGATGCAAATTCTTCCTGAACCGAATTGGCGAGCCTCAAGATGGCTGGGCTCTTGAGCAGGTTCGTCGTGCCAGGTTTGACCGGAGGTAGCATCACATTTCCCTCACCTCACCCTGCTCCCCACACCTGTGCTGTGTGATCACTACTTCCCGAAGCTATGCGGGTGCCATCGGGCGACCACGCCACCGCAGTCACAAGTTTGAAATGCCCGCGGTAGGTGAAGACATGGCTACCATCGGCTGCGTCCCAGACCTGTACCGTCTTATCCAAGCACCCGCAGGCGATGCGGGTGCCATCGGGCGACCACGCCACTGCAAGCACACCAAAGTACGGATTGGACTGCCCACGGTAGGTGAAGACATTGCCACCATTTGCTGCATCCCAGACCTGCACCGTCTGATCATCGCTGGCCGAGGCGATGCGGGTGCCATCTGGGGACCACGCCACTGCAGTCACAATACTAGAGTGTCCGCGGTAGGTGAAGACATTGCCACCATCGGCTGCATCCCAGACCTGTACCATCTGATCATCGCTGGCCGAGGCGATGCGGGTGCCATCTGGGGACCATGCCACCGCGGTCACAATACTAAAGTGCCCGCGGTAGGTGAAGACATTGCCACCATCGGCTGCATCCCAGACCCGCACTGTCTGATCCCATGAGCCCGAAGCAATGTGGGTGCTATCTGGGGACCACGCCACTGCATCCACAAGATCGGTATGCCCGCGGTAGGTGAACACACGCTCACCATCGGCTGCATCCCAGACCTGCACTGTCTGATCATTGCCCGCGGAAGCGATGTGCTTATCATCGGGGGACCATGCCACAGTTTCCACAGCATAAGAATGCCCACGGTAGGTGAAGACATTGCCACCATTTGCCGCATCCCAGACCTGCACCGTCTGATCATCGCTCCCAGAGGCGATGCGTCGGCCATCGGACGACCACGCCACTGCATGCACATAATCGGAGTGCCCACGGTAGGTGTATAGGAGCGTTCCCAAGGGGATAGGAGTAGGTGTAAGACCTGGGGCAGAAGACAAAAGGAGTGTTATCCAGGTGAGACCACCACCTGCTACAGCCAGTCCTGCTACCCCGAGTCCCAGGACAATCGTACGCCGTGAGATGCCCTGGTGATGTAGCCCAGCCGCTCTCAACGCATTGGGTGTGCTGATTTGCTGCCGTGATTGACCTGGTGGCGTCATTGTCACAGGCGCTTGTGCCATCCTGCCTGGCGGGAGAGCTATGACGCCTGGCTGGACTGGTGGGATCATTGCAGGATCAGTCGCTCCCGGTTGCGGTACCTTAATCACCAGCGAGGTCTTCGCCGAGGCTTGCAGAAGCTGAATCATCGGTGTCGATGCGGGCACGATAAATTGTACCCCTACACTTGCCTGCTCTAATGCGGCTGCAAAGCCCTGCACACTCGTAAAACGCTGCCTGGGATCTTTGGCGAGCGCTGCCATCACTACCTGCTCCAGTTCTGGCGAGATCGTTGGGACCTTCCCACGCAAAGATGGTGGAAGCATCATCGTGTGTTTCGCAGCAATTTCGCTAAATGAACCGTGAAAGGGATACTCACCGCAGAGCCATTCGTAGACGACGACGCCTAGGGCATATTGGTCGCTGGCTGGCCGGGGATGAGCCTGGATCTGCTCCGGGGCCATGTAGGCGATGGTGCCCACCATATCCTGAGTCCCCTGATAACGTGAACTCTGGGTGATGATGGCGGTGCCGAAGTCGCTGAGCAAGACCTCGTTCTGCTGCCTCAGAAGCATATTCTCCGGCTTGATGTCGCGATGGATGAGCTTCTGCTCGTGGGCATACTGCAAGGCGTCGGCGACTTGCTTGACATAGCTGACAATGGTGGGTAGTGGCAGTGGGACGCCTTTGGGATGCTGGCGGCGCAACGAGCCATTGGGGGCGTAGTCCATCACCAGGAAGGGGACGCCATCCTTGACGTCGAAGTCGAGCACGCGCACGATATGTGGGTGGATGAGAGAAGCAATGGTCTGGGCTTCGCGGTGGAAGTTCTGGATGTCGGCAGCATCTGCCAGTTGGGTGTGCAGGACTTTGATGGCGGCTTGCATGTTGAGCCGCAGGTGTTGGCCGAGATAGACCTCGGCAAAGCCTCCGCGCCCCAGCAAGCGCACGAGGCGATAGTTGCCCAGTTGTTGGCCTACGCGATCCGTCATACGACACCTACTTCGGTTGCTTTTACAGTCAGGTGATTATAGGTCTAACGGTACCTCAAGTATTGAGGCAAGTATAGAAGGATTGTGGGGACAAGTCAAGGAGTTCACGCCCTGAGTTTGCGTGGTTAGTAGGGGCGTGAGCTTGCCTCCGCCCTGGGGTTGGGTGGTCTGGCTTGCTCAGCATATGGGATATACATTGACGGCGTACATGCATAAGCGCGATAATGGCATTGTTACTGCTCCTTCTGTTCCCCATTGGGGTGGTATGGACGCTGAGAGGCCTATTCGGTCTGTTGGTGGCAGCAATGGGGGACAGAAGAGATCAGGCATCACAATATTTATACCGGGAGAAATAACCCCGCAAGACCCACAGCGACCGTAGGAGTACGGTCGGTGGGTGAAGAAAGGAAGGCACATGCCAAAAGTCCAGGTCAACGAGTTAACCATGAACTACGATCAGCAGGGAACCGGAGAACCTCTCATCCTTATCCCATATTCGGCGGCTGATTACGCCTGTTATGCGTTTCAGGTCGCCGAGTACGCCAAGCACTTTACTTGTTTCTCAGTGGACCTACGAGGCGCGGGTGAAACAGACAAACCCGAAGGGACCTACTCCACCGAGCTTTTTGCCGATGATGTCGCGGCCTTCATGCAGGCGGTAGGGATACAACAGGCCCACGTTGCCGGCCTTTCCCTGGGCGCAGCAACGGGGATGTGGCTAGCGGCCAAGCATCCTGAAAAGGTCAAGTCGTTGTCTCTCCATAGCAGCTGGACAAAAACCGATCCTTTTCTCAAAGCTGCGGTGGAAAGCTGGCAGGTGATGGCGAGAGGCCTGGGAAGTGTTCCTGAGATGGTTATTCGGGGGATTTTCCTCTGGTGTTTCACCCCCGAACTCTATGCCTCCCGACCCGACTACATCGCAGCGCTGGCTGATTTTGTTAGGGGAAGACCGGTACAGCCGCTAGACGCATTCATGAGACAATCAAACGCGGTGATCGCCCACGACGCTGAGGCTCAACTCGGGAAGATCGAGGCGCCAACGCAGATTACTTTTGGTCGGTACGACATGGTCACATCAACCCGTTTTGCCGACCCGTTGAAGCAGAACATTCAACATGCTGAGTTGGTGATTTTTGAGGGATGTGCTCACGCAACGATCTATGAGAAGGTGGACGAGTTTAACCAGGTGACCCTGGAGTTCCTCAAGCGACACTCGGGGTAGGTGAAGTTGGCTCTTTTCACGCGACAGTGTCCAACAACCGGAGCATGCAGGTGACAGTGCCCGCCATCACCTGCGTGCCTGGTAACGTGAGCCCTGAGCCGGTATCGCAATACTAAAGTCGCTTATTTGGGTCTCTGCGCCAGGGAAGGACATGCGGGGACTGATGCTGGCGGACGCGCTTGCGCTTGTTTGGCTGATCTGGCTCACCTGGCGGGTGAAGCGACAAGGGAACATGGCGTCCTCAACTTTCAACAAATTTATGCACCCCAATGGCGCAGAGAGCGCGAAAAGTTGACGGTCCGACCATCGCATGGTACATTGATACAGCGTAGCATCACTGCAAACATGTATGCTCACAACACACAAACGAGGTTCCACCAGCAACCAGGGATCGCTATCTTGTGATAAACGAAATACTGGGGTAGCGAATTCGTAGTATGGTAGGGGCAAGGGTGGTGGTGTGGCGCGGGGTGGACCCTTGCGGTTGACCTGTTTGCTGGTGTTTTGCGGTTTATTGTGACATGAGAAACGAACTACTGGCATGGTTTGCGCGGGAAGGACTGCTCCTCCATGATGTGGTGACCTCGGCGGAGGACCCGCAGCACGACGAGATCAAGGTAACGGTGAAGGCACCGCTCGTGGCTCTTAGCCGCGCTAGCGATGACTTTCGCGAGTGTCCCGACCCGGTACTCTTCGGCTACCCGGAGTCGTGCCTGGAGATGATGAACCTGGAAGATTTCCATAGTTTCGTGCTGCAATGGTTTGAACGGGCCGTGGAAGCAGCCATGGGACGCTGCTTCGTCTGCAATAACGTCCTGGACATGGGTACTGAGAAGCCGTGGGATGCCGTCTTCGTTACTCACGACATGTTCTGCTGGCTGCTAGTGCATTTCGACTGCAAACGGTACCTCAGCCGCGACCTCAAGGGGCGCAATCCCTTCGAGGTGACGCTGCACCCGCCTGAATTTTTTGATTTGCGCTTGACGTAACCTGGAGAATGAAATGAATGGATAAAAATCAGCTTGCCAATCTGCTGGATGAAGTCGCTACCCTGTTGGAACTCAAAGAAGGCAGCAACCCGTTTGAGGTGCGAGCCTACCAGAATGCAGCTCGCAGCATCACTGCGCTCGACGGCGACATCGAACAATTGGTCCGCGAAGGCAAGCTCAAAGGGGTACCAGGGTTAGGATCGACCATCATCAAGCGCATCGAAGAGGTGATCGACACCGGGCACATGGCCCTCTATGATGAACTGGTTGCCACCACGCCCGCCATCAAACTCGAAATGCTGCGTATCCAGGGCGTAGGGCCAAAGAAAGTCAATGCCATCTATGACCAGTTGCACGTTACCAGCATTGCTGAACTAGAACAGGCTTGCAAAGAGGGCAAGGTTGCCAAACTACCGGGGTTTGGCAAGAAGACGCAGGACAACATCTTGCAGGGCATCGCGTTTCTGGCACAACATGCCGACCGTTTTCTCTATCCTGTTGCTGAGGAGGAGGCAGCACGCATTGAGGCTGTGCTGGAAACATTGCCGGAAATTGTGCGCTTGCAAGTGGCGGGTAGTCTGCGCCGCCGCCGCGAGACAGTGGGGGACATCGATATGGTAGCGAGTGTTGCTGATTTTGCCGGTGACGATGTAAGGCGCAAGATCATGGATGTCTTCACCAGCCAGCCCTCCATCAAGGCCATTACCGGCAAGGGTGAGACAAAATCAAGTGTTGTCCTGGGCAGTGGTATGAATATGGACCTGCGCGTCGTCGGCGATAGCCAGTTCCCCTATACCCTTCATCACTTCACCGGCTCCAAAGAACATCATATCGCCCTACGACGACGTGCGCTCGGTATGAATATGACTATTAACGACTACGGCCTCTTCCGTGGGAAGGAGCCGGACCTACAACTGGTCCCCTGCAAGAATGAGGCCGATATCTATGCTGCGCTGGGCAGTGCCTATATCGAGCCGGAATTGCGCGAGGATACGGGCGAGATTGAGGCTGCTGTGCATGGTATGCTGCCGGTACTGGTGCAGGAGAGCGACTTGCGCGGTGTATTGCACGTTCATTCCACCTGGAGCGACGGTCATAATACAATTCGTGAGATGGCTGAGGCATGCATTGCACGCGGCTTGGCCTACCTGGGCATTACCGACCATAGCAAGGTGGCAGCGTATGCGAATGGGTTGAATGAGCAGGCCCTGCGTCGTCAACACGAAGAAATCGACAACCTGAACCGGGAATATGCCGGTCACTTACATATTCTAAAGGGGACCGAATGTGATATCTTGAAGGATGGGTCGCTCGATTTCGCCGATGACGTACTGGCAAGCCTCGATTTTGTGGTTGCCTCCATTCATAGCCTGTTCAATCTGTCGCCAGAGGAGCAGACACAACGCATGCTACGCGCCATCGCCAATTCCTACGTCGATATCATTGGCCATCCTACCGGGCGCATTCTGCTTGGCAGAGCAGGGTATACGCTGGATATGGAAGCGGTGATCGATGCCGCCGCCGAGCATGGGGTGTGTATTGAGATCAATGCCAACCCCTCACGCCTCGATCTTGACTGGCGCTTCTTGCACCGTGCACGCGACAAAGGCATCAAGATACCGATCAATCCAGATGCACACGTACTTGCCGGATTGGACGATATGCGCTATGGTATAGGCATTGCACGCAAAGGCTGGCTACGCCCAACAGACGTACTCAATACCATGCAGACGGAGGAACTATTGCAGTTCTTCAAAAGAAGGCGCACGGCGTAGGGGCCGATAAATCGGCCCGAATAGGCATCAATCTAACAAGATGGGTCCGGATGATCCGTAGGGGCGAGGGTGGATGAAGGGAGGTAGGGAGGGCCTTTATGGTCGCCCGCGGGTGGGGGGTGGTCGTGTTCCCCCAAGGTGTGAGCCAAGGGAATAGGACGCGGGCGACCATAAAGGCCCTCCCCGCCACTCCGCTCCGCCCTCGCCCCTACGGAATATGATGAGCTTTGCGTTAGGTTGATGCGTATTGGCCCCGATTTATCGGCCCGTCAAAATAGTACCATGCGTCCTTTGGGCACAATATGGCGTTATATATATAGAGGCGACCGCAAGGATCGCCCAGAAAAGGAACAATCATTATGGCACAACAAACAGAATTAGAAATTTCGCCTCGTGAAGTAATGGGCAAAGCGACCAAGCGCCTTCGCAAGGTGGGCATCATTCCGGCCAATATCTTTGGACATCATGAAGCATCGCAGGCAGTACAAGTCGAGGCCCTCGCCTTTGAGCGTTTGCGACGTTCACATGGTGCTAGAAACATTATCGCACTGCGTCTGCCGGGCACAGGCGTTACACAGACGGCATTGATTCGCCATATACAACGCGACCCACGCAACAGCAAGATTATCCATGTAGACTTCTTCCGTGTGAGCCTGAGCGAGCGCATCGACGTCAAAGTTCCGTTGCACTTTGTCGGCGTGTCTCCTGCCGTGAGGGACGAGAATGGAGTATTACTACACCTGATGGATACACTCGAGGTAGAGTGTGTGGCAAGCGACATCCCAGAATACCTCGAGGTCGATGTCACGCCTCTGGATGAGATTGATGCCATTCTCCATGCCGAGGATGTGAAGCTGCCTGCCAACTTCACGCTGATTACCGATCCCCAAGAAGGTGTTGTAAAAGTTGCTGCGGCTCGTATTGAGAAGGAAGAAGAGGCTCCTGCTGCTCCTGCGGCTGTAGAGGCTCCTGCTCCTGCGGAAACGTCAGAGAAACAGGCTGGTACTGAAGAATAACGACCCCGTAGGGGCGGGACAGGTAATGGCTATGTGTGAGATTTTTGTGTACGGGCGTGATTCATCATGGCCTGCGGTCTGGTCCTTGCCCTGGGGCGTGATGAATCACGCCCGTACGAATCACGCCCGTGCAAATCGGCGATCGCTTCCTTCGTATCGAGCAAAAGCCTTACGCACACTTGCAGGTAAAGCCCGCTTTGAGGAACGATAGGTATGCGTATCATGATTGTTACTGATCAATATCCACCGATGGTTGGCGGCGTCCCGACTGTTACGCATGGACTTGCCGTTGATTTTGCCAACCGTGGACACCAGGTATGGGTGGTTGCGCCCAGTCATGGCTTACGAGACGTACGCCGTCTCGAGCAGAAGGTACGTGTCTATCGCTTCTCTTCCTTCGAGTGGCCTACATATGAAGGGCAACGCATCCCGTTTTTACCATTGATGCCCTTTCGCAACCTCATAAAGAAGGCAGACCCTGATATCATCCACATTCACTCTCCGGTCGTGCTGGGCAATATCGCTCAGATTCTGGCGGGTGGCTTGCGTAAACCCGTGATTGCGACGAACCATTATCTACCCATCAATCTTAGCCGTTCACTGACTGCCGAGCCCTTGATCAGCAAGCACTTCAGCAAGATTACCTACTCATACCTGGTGCATTTTTGTAATCGCTGTGAGTACGTTACAGCCCCGACGGCCACTGCCTTGAAGCTGCTTTATGAGCATGGGCTGCGTGCTCCTGCCCAGGCCATCTCTAATGGTATCGACCTGAAGAAGTTTAGCCCTGGCAAACGCGATGAACACCTCCGTCAACGTTTCGACCTGCCAGAAGGGCGTCCGCTAGCATTGCATGTCAACCGCCTGAGTTACGAAAAGCGCGTCGATGTGCTGTTGGATGCCGCCGCGAAGATGTCGAGCAATGGATTTATGGCGATTGTAGGTTCTGGTCCCGCCGAGGCAGAATTGCGAGCACAGGCCGAACGACTTAACCTGGGCGATCGCGTGAAGTTCCTGGGATTTGTGCGCGACGCCGACCTGCTCGGCCTGCGCCGCCTGTCAGATGTCTTCGTCATCCCTTCAGAGGCGGAGCTGCAGAGTCTCGCAACGATGGAGGCGATGGCCTGTGGTCTCCCCGTCATAGCCGCCAACTCTTACGCGCTACCAGAGCTGGCTCATCATGAGGAGAACGGCTTCGTCTTCGAGCCTGGCAATAGCGATGAACTGGCAAGCTACCTTGATACGCTCCTGACTGATCCAGCCTTACGTGCTCAGATGGGGGTAAAGAGCCTGGAGATCATCGCCAAGCACGACCGTACGCAAGTGCTCGATCGGTGGGAAGCGCTCTACCGTCGTCTCGCCAACGAGTTTGTTGAGGCGAAAGAACGTAAACTACGGCGGCGTATGGAACGCAAATATCCAGGATACGTCCACCAGAAGCTAGATCGACCACATTTCGTTCGCACAGGCCAATTGGCGTTCAACCAGCCCTATCCTGGCACGGGACAAGAGATGAATGCCTCCTGGACCAATATGGAATGAAGACCTGGAGAGGAAAATCCACCTATGCCGCGCATCCAACCCGTTGATACTGCGCAGATACCGCCGGAGGACGATGAGACGCCAGGGGTCGGCAATATGTCTACCCTCTTTGCTATCATGGCTCATCGTCCCGATCTGATGGAACATAGTCGGCAGTTGTTAGAGGCGACTATGCGCGGCGGGACGGTCGATGCCAGGCTAAAAGAACTGCTGGCGGTACGTGTCTCCCAGGTGAACCATTGCCATTACTGAATGGCCGAGCATACTGCCTTGGCAAGGCAGTTGGGTGTGAGTGAGGCGCTGCTGGACGCCCTGTACCACATTGACGAGCATCGTCATCTCTTCACGGCACGCGAATTGGCAGCACTGCGCTTCGCCGAGATCATGACGACGGATGCCCGCGATGTGGATGAGGCGTTGTGGGACGAACTGCAAGTGCACTTCGACGATGGTGAGCTTGTCGAGCTTGCCACCGTAATAGGTCTGTTCAACTTCTTCAATCGCTTTGCTGATGCGTTGAAGATTCTTCCGCCGTCGAAGAGCGTATGACAGAGAGTAACTATTCATCTGTCTGATTCTTTGCTGCCGGAGGCGGCTCGCGTTTGCTTTTGTTGCTGGATGTGCAAGCCTGCGGCTTGCACATCCAGCAACAAAAAACCTCTTGTGAACCACCGCAGGTGGTAAGGAGTTCTGAAGAGTTACGGAAAGAGATAAAAAAAGGAATAAGTAAGATCATGCCCACAAGTGAAGAGAAGCTTGCGGCCCTGCTGAAAGATTTACAAGAATTAGCCGTTTATTTGCATGGTCGGGGAGACAAGACGCTGGCGCTTTCCAGGCAATTCGAGGAACACGCACAGAAAGATGCCTCCAATCGAGAGTTCGATCTGAACCAGTCCCGTATGCTCGACTATCAGCACCATATCTGGCACGAGATCGGCAACATGGTGGAGAAGCTGGTGAAACTGCATGATAAATAAAACAGGTACAAGAAATGGACGGTGACACACAATGGCAGATTTCATGAGATTCCCCACCCCGCGTGAACAGGTGCTGACATGCGGCAACACAACCGTGGGAGTAATAGCCGACATCTGTCTCGTCTCCCATTTCCAGGTTGGACCCTGGCAGGTGCTCTACCGGCCGCAAGAGACAGGCAACGTCAAACGTTGGGGGTTGCCACTAATGATCCCCAACTTCTCCAGGCTCAAAGATGGCATCTTCAAAGACAAAGGAACCACCCTCCCCATTCATGGCTTTGGTCGTAATCTCCCGTGGACCATCATTGAGCAGGATAGTATCCACTTGCGCATGCAGTTGAACAGTAGCGATGCCACCCGCTCAGACTATCCTTACGAGTTTACCTTTAGTGCCAACATTGCCGTAGGTGAAGAGAAGCTGACGTACACGCTGACAATGGAAAACCATAGTGATGAAGATATGCCCATCGCTCCCGGCTTTCATCCCTATTTTGCCGTAGCGCAGGAGGACAAATCCCGACTCATCACCGATGGCTTACCAGGATTTGCAGCCAGTACCTTTGACTGGGACAAGAACCCGCCCGATCATCCCTATCCTTTTCCCCATCGTGTCATTGTTCAGGTGCCACAACGTGGCACGTTGACGATTGCCGAACTCCCACAGGACGATGTGTACAGGTTGACCAACCTGCAAGTCTGGTCCGAGCCAGCAATCAGGCCCGATCACGCTTTTGTCTGTTTCGAGCCAACGGTTGGCAGCGAAGATGCCCTGAACCGGCCCGCCGACCGTTTGACGATCGCGCCGCACACCTCACAACACATCGCATTACAATTGATGGCCAGGCCGCTGTAAAACATGGATGTGAGTGAACGAGTGTAGGGGCCGATTCATCAATCACGTGCATTTTAAGCGTCTGTGAGATATAATAAGATCATTGCTGTACAGTGGCGTATATTCTCTGTGCTTTGCGTTGGCAAGGACAGTATCGTTTGGCCACTCCCAGAAAGCAGGTAGACCCGATAATGAAAACACAGCCGACGACAATGCACTGGCTACAAAATAATAACAACCGCAGCTCGCCGCAGCGACAACAAAACCCAAACCCGCTGCGCCCCGGTCCTGGACGCAACGGTCGCTCCAACGGCAATGGACAGACACCGCAAAGAGGCCCTTCGCTCGTCAACCGCTGGCTACTGATAATCGTTGGAGTCATGCTCGCTATATACGTCTACATGTACTTCGCGAATACAACGAACACTGCGAACACACCGCAACCCGATGAACTCTCTTACAGTGCCTTCTACAACCAAATGCAGCAGGGCAATATCAAATCTGCCACGTTCATCGGCACGACCGATATCCAGGGGTACTTCAAAACCCCTGTGGATGGGCATTCACAATATCACTTGGTGCAGCTTCCCAACGGGGATCCACAGATCGAATCGCTGCTGATCCAAAAGGGCGCTACCGTTGTCAATTCGCCTCCTGCCGATAATGGGTTCTGGTTCAATCTCTTGATCACCTTCCTCCCCTTTCTCCTCATCATCGGCCTCTTCATCTTCTTTAGCCGCCGTGCCACGCAGGGACAGCAAGGTATCTTCAGCTTCGGCAAGAGCCGTGCCAAGCTCATTCTCGAAGATCGGCCAAGCACGACATTTGCCGACGTTGCGGGAGTCGACGAGTCAAAGTACGAATTGCAAGAAGTCGTTGAGTTCTTGAAAACGCCACAGAAGTATCAACGCCTGGGTGGCAAGATTCCACGCGGTGTACTGCTTGTTGGCCCGCCAGGCACAGGCAAGACTCTGCTAGCTCGAGCCGTGGCCGGTGAAGCTGCCGTGCCGTTCTTCTCGATGTCCGGCTCAGAGTTCGTCGAAGTGCTCGTCGGCGTCGGTGCCAGCCGCGTGCGTGACCTGTTCGACCAGGCCAAGAAAGCCGCCCCGAGCATCATCTTCATTGACGAGATCGATGCCGTCGGACGGCAGCGCGGTGTGAGCATTAACAGCAACGATGAGCGCGAACAAACCTTGAACCAACTACTCGTCGAGATGGATGGCTTCGATACAAACCAGGCCGTCGTCATCATCGGCGCTACCAACCGTCCCGATGGCCTCGATATAGCCCTCTTGCGCCCGGGACGCTTCGACCGGCGTGTCACAGTGGATCGCCCCGACTGGAATGGACGTTTAGCCATCCTCAAGATTCACTCTCGTGACGTGCCGTTGGCCACTGACGTCAATCTGGTAGCCATCGCACGTTCCACACCCGGCATGGTTGGCGCCGATCTGGCAAACCTGGTCAATGAGGCCGCACTACTGGCGGCTCGTCGCAATCTGGATCGCGTGACACAGAAATGCTTCGAAGAGGCATTAGACAAAATCTTGCTCGGGGCCGAGCGTCCAATCGTGCTCAGTGAGGAAGACCTCAACGTCATAGCCTACCATGAGAGCGGACATGCACTCACTGCCTTGCTTTCGGAAAATGCCGACCCGGTGCAAAAAGTTACCATTGTGGCACGCGGCCAGACGCTGGGTGTGACGATGTCTGTCCCATTAGATGATCGCTATAACTACTCGAAAGAGTACCTGCTCACGCAGCTTGTCACGCTCCTTGGAGGTCGAGCCTCCGAACAGGTCGCCATAGGGCGTATTACGACGGGCGCAGAAAATGACCTGCAGCGCGTGACTGCTATTGCGCGCCAGATGGTCACTCGCTGGGGCATGAGCGAACGCCTGGGCACCATCTCATTCAGCGAACGCTCCAGCCCATTCCTGGGCGGTGGCGCTACCAGTGGTCCCATAGACTACAGCGAAACGACAGCCGAAGCAATTGATGATGAGGTTGGGCGTATCGTGAGTATGTGCTACAATCGCGCTCTTGAACTTCTGGAAGCACATCGCCCAACGCTTGATCGCATGGTACAGGAACTGCGCAAACATGAGACAATCAACGCCCGCCAGCTCCAACAGATTATGGAGGAGACCGGTGCCGTGATTGCATCGCCGCAATCCATTGCACAAATACCCACTTCGTCCACTTCACCTCTGCTCGCACCACAAACGCCAGGACCGTTCCCAGAGGTAAATGGGAATGGCACTACCAGTGGACAATTTGGCTGAGAACGAGAAATACACTCTCGCGCTAGAATGATAAATTATCCTGGCAAAGGCTGAGCCTTTGCCAGGATAATTTATACTCCTCCAAAGAACTTGCCCAACTCCGGATAGTCTTTTTCGATCATATCTGCCATTTCCTCTGAGAGCAACATAAACGTGCCCTGCGCTTCTGCAAATACCACGTGCTCCTCGTCGGCCAATGTGAGGACGCCTGAGGCCTGGTGCATACGCTGGCGTTCCATGCCCAACGATGCACGCACTCGTAACAGTGGTCCATAGGGCACATAGCGGCGGTAGCGTATCTCCAGCCGACCCGTCATCGTCCACTCAGGATGGCTTCCCAACATAGCTGTACGTCCCAGGGCTTCATCCAGCACTGCCGCCACGATACCGCCGTGAATAACCCCAGGAAACCCCTGGTGCTCCTCTCGTGGTTGAAAGTCGGCTACTATGGTATTATTGTCAATGCGGAAGACCAGGTGTAGGCCAAACGGGTTTCGTTGCCCACACACAAAGCAACGCTGGTAGTCGGTTGTGTCGTTGAGTTCCATTTTTCAGTACTACTGTCTATAGTTACAGTTGCCACCCCATTATACCAGATAGAGGAGCATTCACAAGCCAGATCAAAGTATTGCAAGCACTAGCAGATTCCCATTCCGCGCTTTTTGGTGTATACTGCAACCACTATCTGATGCCATGCCCAACGGATAGGCTTGAGACAACTAAATCGAAGCTCCGTGTAGGTAACAGGCACCTCTTATTATTGTCAGTACATAGTTCAGTCACTGAGGGTAAAAATCATGACACAGTCATCTCAAGACGGAACAGCCACTTCGGATACCCAGGAAACGAAAAAGCAACGCAAGAAGCAGGCCAAACGAGAAGCCAAAACAATGCTCAAGTTGGAACAAGCCAGGCAAGACGTGCAAAAAGCCCAACGGAGAGTTGCCAAGGCTCAAGTACAACTTGAAGCCTCCGAAACTCATCTTCACGATGTAGAAGCAAAAGTGGCGCAGATGCACTCCTCACAAGCGGAAACACACAGCGAGCAGCAGGGGTCTGAGACCAGTATGTCCCATGCAAGCAATGGGCAACAAGAGCAAGGGTCAGAAAACAATGCCACCGCTGATACCTCTACGCCAACCAATCAAGTAACCGCCGTGCCTCCCGCAGAAGGTCGAGCGGATGTTCCTGTAGACACTCCACAGGATCAGGAAAGCTCTTCATCAGAATCGGAACCTTTCGAGTTGAGCGAAGAAGATGAAGTCAGCACAAATTAGCTAGGAGAAGTCGCTGATGGCGAAACCGGTGAAGGAATCTTAGAATTGACTGCGTCCGACGCGCAGAGCCAGCAACACGCCGAATGACACGGCCAGCAGCACCACAGAAATCGCGACCGCCGTATCTAAATCGGTTTCAGCGGCGATGTAGACGGCGATGGGCATCGTCTGCGTGATACCGGGGAAATTGCCCGCAAATGTGATGGTCGCGCCAAACTCGCCCAGCGCACGTGCCCACGCCAGCCCTACACCTGCGAGGAGAGCAGGTCGGACCAGGGGTATCACTACGCGTCGGAACGCATAGAATGGCGAGGCTCGTAGTGTATATGCCGCCAGTTCATAACGTGTATCCAGTTGCTCAAGCCCTGCACGTGCGCTATTAACGAAGAAAGGCGCAGAGACAAACATCTGTGCCATGACCACCGCCACGGTTGTAAATGGGATGGCGATCCCCAATGGGCTGAGATAGCGACCGATCAATCCAAAGCGCCCGAATGTGAGTAGCAATGCCACCCCTGCAACGACCGGTGGAAGCACTGTCGGCATTGTCACTAATGTCTCCAGCAGTTTGCGACCAGGGAAATGCATGCGTGCCAAAACGAATGCCACGGGCAGACCAAAAAGCACGGCCAACAGGGTACTGATAGTCGTTGTGAGGATGCTCAGTTGCAACGCCTCCAAGACCTCCGGCTGCTGCATCGAGGCCCAGAGTAATGCCGGTGGCTCATGCAGCAGTAGGGACGCCAGTGGGATGCCCAGGAACAGGAAAAAGCTGCCAGCCAGGATACCTACAAGTATCCTGGCTGGCCAACGCGACCAGGCCTTGCTCACCGAGTATCGTTTCAGCAGGGGCAGTAACATAGGTAGGCACTCCGTCTAGGCGTTGACGGGGATAAATTTATACTTCTGCATGATCGCCTGTCCTGCTGGAGAGAGGACAAAGTCTACAAAAGCCTGCGCATCACTCGCATGCGACGAGTTCTTGACAACAGCGATGGGATACTCCGCAATCACATTGAACGGGTCGGGAATATTAATGACCGTCACTTTGCCAGACGCCGAAAATGCGTCGGTCACGTAGACAAAACCAGCATCGGCCTCGCCTAACTGTACCTTCTGCACGACCGCTTTGACGTTATCTTCCAGCGAAACGACATTCGCCAGCACCTCGCTGGCAAAGTTCGCCCCGTATTCAGGCGATTGCGACATATTCATCAACGCCTGGCGGCTGTACTTTCCAGCAGGAACTGTCGAGGCTTCGAGATCGATCTTGACGCCTTGGCGAGCCAGGTCCTTCAGCGACATGATTTTGCCGGGGTTGCTGAGGGGAAGAATGACTACCAGCCTATTCTTGGCGAAGATCTGAGACTCGCCAACCAGCCCGGCAGCGCTCGCTTTCTGCATATTTGCAATATCGGCGGAAGCGAAAATATCGGCGGGCGCTCCGTTGGCAATCTGCTGCTCCAGTATCTGTGACCCGTTATAGTTTAAGACGAGGTTGACATTGGGGTGTGTCTGCTTATAGCTGGCGGCCAGGGCATTGAATGATTCCGTCAGGGACGCGGCTGCAAAGACGTTCAGGGTGACAGGGGCTGTTGTTGCTGTTGCTCCCGACGACGTTGTGGTGGTCGTGGTCGTTGAGCCGCCACACGCGACAAGTAAGCTACCGAGTACAATCAACAGGAAGAGAGTGCGTAGGAACTTCGGTAAGTTGTTCATGCTGGTCTCCTTAACTCGGATATTGAGTATTCATATATTGAGTATAGGAGAGAGGAGATACCTGTGTCAAGGTGGAGTGCATATCTGGGTGCGCGTCAGATTTTTGCGTCGAGCCAGGCCACCCCCAACTCCCCAGGGCGGAGGCAAGCTCACGCCCCTACTAACCACGCAGCAGGCTCCTAGAGGGACAGTAGAGGTGGTAGGGACGTGAGCTTGCCTCCGTCCTTGCCTCCGCCCTGGTCCTGGTCCAGGACTCCCCGTGCAAAAGAATGAACCTCACCCTGCATAGCTGGCAATAAACCTGGGTCTGTAAATGATTGTGGGCGGGGGGGTAAGTTGGAATCACTCGGGTTACTTGAAACAAAGAATGATTTTCATATCTAAGATGTTGTATGATGACGTTAAGGAGGTAGCAAACTAAGGTTTTGGAATTTTCTAGTGAAGAACTTGTGGAACGCATCAACCGTACCCGCGCAGGGTCGATCTCGGATGCGCTTGATATTACGATAGTACTGGCCGAGAAAGAGAAAGTCATCGCTACCATGCCCGTGGGACCTAACCAGCGCCAGCAGGTTGGCTACTTGCACGGTGGGGCCTCAGTCGTACTAGCCGAGTCGGTAGCCTCACTCGGTACCGCGCTGAACATCGATATGGATAAGCAGATGGCCTTTGGCCTGGAGATCAATGCCAATCACCTGCGACCCAAGCGCGATGGTCGCTTGACTGCTGTAGCCACGCCTATCCATCGTGGTCGCACCACCTGCGTCTGGGACATCAAGATCAGTGACGAGAACGACAAACTCATCTGCGTCTCGCGTTGCACCGTGGCCATCGTTGATCGCCCGCTGGACGCCGACAATCCCCTCACAAGAGATATTCCCAGCTTCGGCTAGGCCAAAAGTGTCCCCGTTCACAGAGAGAGTCGTGGTAATGGTATACTAGCCCTATGGATGATTGTCGCATTTAGTAGCGCATGGGCCGGGCTGTAGGAGGAGTCACGGTTGACGAGGTGGGGGCTGTTCGGACTGTCAGCGGGGAGCCTCCAGGGTACGTCACTACCCTGAGAAGGTGGCGCACAAACCCAACCGGTAACGGTTGGAACAAAACGCTGCCGGTGATGGCACACAACAGAAAAGGATACCCGAGTTCATGTGCGGTATCATTGGCTACGTCGGCCCACAGGGCAGCGACGTTACGACAGTATTGCTTGATAGCCTTCGTAAACTGGAATATCGCGGCTACGACTCCGCCGGTATTGCCGTCCTCACCTCCAATGGCACACTCGAAGTGCGCCGCCGGGCCGGCAAACTCGCCAACCTGGTAGAAGCCGTCGAAATGGGTTCCCGACCCGAACGGGGGCCACTTGGCATTGGTCACACACGTTGGGCAACGCATGGCCGCCCCAATGACATCAACGCTCATCCTCATCCCGATTGTACCGGTGTGCTGACCGTGGTGCATAACGGCATCATCGAGAACTATGCCGAGTTGCGCTCGGAATTGAAGGAGGAAGGGCACACGCTTCGTTCCGAAACGGATACCGAGGTGCTCTCCCATCTGATCGAACACTACTACTTCGGCGAAGCGAACCATGACCTTGAACGGGCGGTACGGCTTGCCCTGCAGCGTGTCACCGGCTCCTATGCTATTGCGGTGGTGAGCAGTGAGCAGCCAAACCTGCTGGTCGGCGCCCGTTACGGAGGTGGTCCACTCATCGTCGGCCTGGGTGAAAACGAGCAGTTTCTGGCCTCGGACATCCCGGCCATTCTCAACCATACGCGCCGCATCATCATCGTCGATGAAGGCGAAATGGTTGCATTGCGCACCGGTGGCGTTTCTCTCAGCAAACTCGATGGCACGCCGTTACAACGTGAACCGCTGATCATCGAGTGGAATGCGGAGGCAGCGGAGAAGGGCGGTTATCCTCACTTCGCCATCAAAGAGATCAACGAGCAGCCGGATGCTGTACGCCGCGCCTTAATGGGGCGCGTACGCGATAGCCAGTTACACCTGAGTGAACTGCAGCGTATCCAGCAAGCAGGCCTGCTCGACCAGGTGCAGCGCATCATGGTTGTTGCCTGCGGGACCTCCTATCATGCCGGCTTGATTGCCAAATATGTGATTGAGCAGTGGGCACGCATTCCGGTAGAGGTGGTGACTGCCGGCGAGTTCCGCTACAGTAACCCCATCGTGGGGCCAGAAACGCTGTGTCTTGCGATCACCCAGTCCGGTGAAACGGCAGATACGTTGGTGAGCATCCGACAGGCGCGGGAACATGGTGCGCCCGTGATCGCCGTTACTAATGTCGTCGCCAGCGCCATTACACGGCTGGCCGATGCCGTGCTGTACCTGCAAGCTGGTCCCGAGATCTGCGTCGTAGCGACCAAGACATTCGTCAGCACGGTCACGGTCTTGTACCTGCTGGGCCTGTATCTTGCTCAACAGCGCGGTCGTATGACGAGTGAGCAGGTGGGGAAGATTCTCACAGCCCTTGAGCGTATCCCCGACCAGATTCAGCGTGTACTTGATAAGGCTGCCGGTCCTGATGATGTGATTGCTCCACTGGCCAGGCGCATGTCGCGTACCGGTAGCATCATGTTTATCGGGCGTGGTGTAGGTTTTCCCACAGCGTTGGAGGGTGCGCTCAAGCTGAAGGAGATCTCCTATATCCATGCCGAAGGCTTCCCTGCCAGCGAACTGAAGCACGGCTCTATCGCTCTGCTTGATCCGGACACGCCGCTGGTGGCAATTGCAACTGTTTCGCACGTATACGAGAAAGTAGTGAGCAACATCCAGGAGGTGCGTGCCCGCGATGCTCGTGTACTCGCGGTGGCGACGGAAGGGGATGAGGCAATTCGGCAGCATGCCGACGATGTGCTGTACGTGCCGGAGACGCTCGAGGCGCTCAGTCCATTACTGGCGGTGGTTCCGTTGCAGTTGTTTGCGTATCACACGGCTGTAGCACGGGGTTGCAATGTGGATCAGCCGCGGAATCTGGCGAAGTCGGTGACGGTGGAGTAAGGAAGGGCAGGCTGATGGTCCTGTTGTAGGCGTAAAATAAAGTCTTACAATTAAAACAAAGATTTACACCGAATAGTTGGCGAGCTCTGATTTTTCACGGAGGTCGCCAGTTGTTTATTGCCTGTATGATGATACCACAAACTTAGTTCGATACAACGTCTACAAGTGCGTGTCTTAATACCTCATCAACAGTTTGCAAGATACGAGTTCTTTAGGTATAGTAGCTATGAAGTGATACATCATCCACTCATCTCATAGAGAATCCATGAATAGTGGCAGTTTCTGATACAATGCAATATCACATGTAACAAATGAAGGAGAAACCGCATGCTTACTCTTGTCAACACGCCCGGGGGAAACACTCCAGTCGAGCTGCGCGATGTAGCTGAGCCAGAGGCGGCGGCAAATGAAGCCATCGTAGAGGTGCGAGCTTTTTCGCTCAACCGGGGCGAGCTCTCGCTGCTCGCCAATCGCCCTGAAGGCTGGCGACCAGGCCAGGACATAGCCGGAGTCATCGTACAATCTGCCGCCGATGGAAGTGGACCCAAAGAGGGCAGTCGCGTCGTTGCCCTGGTCGATCAAGCTGGTTGGGCACAGCGAGCAGCCGCGCCAACTGCTCGCATGGCAGTCTTACCCCAAAGCGTTAGCTTTGCTCAGGCGGCCACGCTGCCAATCGCAGGACTGACAGCTTTGCGTACCCTGCGCCTGGGTCAGTATCCATTAGGAAGTCGTGTCCTGATCACCGGAGCATCTGGCGGCGTTGGTCGTTTTGCCGTTCAACTGGCCGCCCTGGCCGGAGCAGAGGTAACGGGCGTTGTCGGTCACTCCCAGCGCGCAGCAGGCTTACGCGAACTTGGCGCAGCCTCAGTTGTCACGTCGATTCAGCAGGCGCAGGGGCCCTATGACCTGATCCTTGAATCAGTCGGTGGTTCATCGCTTGCCCAGGCGATCCGCCTTGTTGCTCCCAACGGAACCATCGTGATGTTCGGCAATTCGTCCGGCGAGCAAACTCCCATCAGTTTCCCTGCTTTTGCCGGGCATGCGGGCGCTCGCCTGACAGGCTTCTTCTCTTATCTCTCGGGTGAACCAGCCTCGTTCGGCGCCGACCTGGCCCTGCTCGTCTCGCTGATCGCGGCCGACAAATTAACCCCGCAGATTGGCTTAGAGGATAGCTGGCACAACCTTGCTCGCGCACTACCCGCTTTACGCGAGCGGCGCGTTAACGGCAAAGCCATCTTCCGTGTTGATTGAGTGAGTATTTTCCTGATAGGCCCGGCGTTACACACGACATCCCGGAGCTTCGTTTCAGGCTGCAAGCTGCTCCTCGAAGCTCGTGTGGCCTATGCCTTCAACCTGCCTTCTGCGACGCCATATCGATTGTTGTGTAACGATGTACAACGGGAAGACGCTAAACCCATTCCAGACCTAGCTTCCTGGCTTTTCTGAAATGTGCCGTTACACAAGATTCGGTATGGCATCATTATGGATGAGGTAGCTAATCGGCTGATGGAAAGTAAAAAGCAGCAGGGGATCCTGATTCCTTAGGAGTCTTCTGGAGAGCCTAAAGTGGTAGTAGTGCGCAGCGCACTAGTTGTGGGAATAAACCCAACTACATCAAAATTCTACGAGTTGTTGCATTTCTGAAGCGCACCACTAATTAGAACCGTGAACCCCTGCAGACAGGTACGACTTTGTGAGACTTCCAGGTAATTCGATGAGTACGACTTTATGAGACTCGACAACCAAGTTGTACGCATCAAATAAAGTCCTACAAAATCCGCACGAAATGAAGCATGAAATCGTCAGCCTCATGCCATATGAAAGTTTTATACTTCTCACCAAAATCTCGTTAGTTTCCCATATTATCGGTTGGTTGCTTAAAATAAAAATATACACTGCTGACTGTCTGGAACGTCCGAGGAGAGAACGGATGTACTAAGAAGTTAGTACATCCGAGTGGCCTCCGGCGCATGATGTTTCAAGAGTGGCTCCCAGCCATTCCAAGGCGGAATCTGCACAATTATTCTGGTCAATTAGAAGCTCAGAGTTCTACTCCCAGCGTCGGTCACGTCATCCGCTATCGCATGCCAGAGGTGCGTCGGGCCACCAAAGATATGCCATGTAGCGACGAGAGTGAGAACCAAGATGGTCAGGAGTACGACGCTGAGGATCACCGCGAGAATGATCTCGCTGCTACTGCGGTTCATTGCGTGTGTCATGGTACCCTCCGTGATTAGTCAACGTGAACAAAATCATGCCTCTTCTGAGTATCTACGTTGCTGGGTTACACTGCAATACGTGTGTTCATGCTTCTGCTCTCTGGGGCCCTTGAGCCAGCCAGCACTACCATCAATTTCCCTTGTCTCTGTCGGGATCGGAGTTGGGGGCATAAAACACAGCATGCAAGGGATGATAGGCAAGCAGGAACTGTTCGATGGCAAACACCTGCATTGTCTGGATATCAATGGCCCCTCTTGTGGGTGGCTCGCCCGCCAGCGTCAATTCTTTCTGCTGACCATTTGCATCGACTGTGAGGAGCAGTTCGTTATCATCGCCCTCATGGCTGATGCTGCCGTATCGTTGTTCTGAGGAGGCGAAGAAGTGGTCTTGATTGATGATCACATCCAGAATATGTTGGATTGAACCAGGGGGAAGTTGCGCTCGCCACAAGTTATCACCTGGATCCGTTTGAAGGATGAGCGTTCCGTCGCCATAGAGGGTCCACACTGGCACTGTGTGCATTTCTGCTCTAGCAAGCTCAGGAGGTTCGGCGAGTTGTACGAGAATGTGCCCTGGGGTCTTGATGTAGGAGATGGCTCTCTCAGTTGGAGCTATGTTCCTGGTGACCATCAACAAAAGGAGGAAAATAAAGATTGCGAGCCCGTATGTGAAGGCTAATATTGCGTGCCTGCGTAGAACACGCCTGTATCTTTGCATTGCGTGGCACTCCTCTTGGGAAGTGAACGGAGCATGTTTCGCTCCCGGCGAAACGCTTTCGACTTCTCCCACTCTAGTGTAGCATACGTTCTGAAGTGATGTTGATATTGTAACCTCTCAGCGCGAATTACAACCAAAACGTAACCATTTCTTCACCTCGAATTGACTCACCAAAGATATTACCTTGACAGGGTATTTGCCTCACGAACAATGTAACCCGAAGCCTATTCACACAGCGGAGGGGAAAGAAGTGAGGTCAATCATGAGTTTTCGAGCCAAAGGAGAGCTATTGCTCCAGATCGCCCCGCGCTATCGCGAGCCATCAGCCACCCAGAAAGGGGTCATTCTGGATGAATTCGTCGCAGTCACCGGTTATGCGCGCAAGTATGCCCTCCGGATCCTCAATCGTCCTGTCGCTGCCAAGCTGACGATCCAGCGTCCCCGCCAACCGCACTATGGACCACAGGTGCAGCAAGCACTGCACTTGGCGTGGACCGCGGCCAATCGCATCTGTGCCAAACGCTTGATCCCGAATCTCTCGACCCTGGTCGAGTCTCTGGAACGGCATGGCCATCTTCAGCTTGCTGACGACCCCCGCACCCAGTTGCTCACCCTCAGTCCAGCGACGGCTGATCGGCTCCTACGTCCCTACCGCAAGGAGTCTGGCGGCATCTCCACGACTCGGTCTGGCACCCTGCGGCAGCAGACAGATCCCGATCCGTACGTTCCAGGACTGGAACGAGGCCAAGCCAGGGTTTCTGGAATCCGACCCGGTTGCTCATTGCGGCACGCAGGCCCAGGGAGCGTACTTGTTCACACTGACCTTGACGGATGTGGCAACGGGATGGACGGAATGCCTGTCATTGCTCCACCGTGATCAGGATTCTGTCATCCAGGCCCTCAACTGGGCACGTCAGCTGTTGCCGTTTCCCATCTTGGGGATCGATACGGATAACGGAGCGGAGTTCATCAACGAGAGGTTGCTGGCTTATTGCGAAGGGGAACACATCACCTACACACGGGGACGTTCCCATCGGAGCAACGATCAGTGCTTTGTCGAGGTGCGCCGCTTCGGCGCTTGGTAGATCGCATCGAAAGATGCAGGAGGTGGAGAACAATAGTACCTCTTAGGACACCCAACCGACCTGGAGAGGAAACTCAAAGGGGAAAGTAGCATGTTGGGAAAGCGGCTAAATGCGAAGGTATGTAGCGTAACGCGCCGCAAGTCCTGGACGCATGGTGAAACCTACACTGGCTTAATCCTAGTTTCCAACGGTGGAATAGCACACCCATCGCAGCATACCTGAAGCGATGACACTGGAATAGGTGCCTCTGCTCGACGGGCACCAAAGGTTCTCTCCAGTGAGTACCCAACAGGGAATGGGGCAAGGAAGCGAACGGGACACCTAAACGCCCTGAACGTCTACAAAGCGTAAATGCGGGATCGCCTACCAGACGCGAGTCTGATGGCGACGGAACCCCCATAGTAGTTTCTCTAAGGAACAGAGCCGTTCTCAAGAGAAACGAAGGGGCAACCCATGAAGATGGGCCAGAGTGTGTGACAGATACCCACACAGAGGGAAGGTATCAGGAAGTTTCTAACGCATGGAGGTATGCGAAATTGCAGACAACCGAAACGCTCTTAGGGCTTCTCCGTGAACGGGGCAAGCGCGGCTTGCCGCTCAAACGCGTCTATCGACAACTCTACAACACTAACCTGTACCTGACAGCGTATGGCCGGATCTACCGCAACGCTGGCGCAATGACGCCCGGCGTCACGGAAGAAACCGTCGATACGATGTCATTGGAAAAAATCAGGGACATCATTCAAGCAGTGCGGCAGGAACGGTATCAATGGCAACCAGCACGACGAACCTATGTGCCCAAGAAAAATGGGAAGGAAAGACCGCTCGGCATGCCTGTCTGGAGTGACAAACTCCTGGCTGAGGTCATCAGATCGATCCTAAACGCCTATTTTGATGGGACATTTAGCGAACATTCGCATGGGTTCCGGCCAGAGCGAGGATGTCACACCGCGCTTCGAGAAATCTACCACACCTGGAAAGGGACGACATGGATCATTGAGGGTGATAGAGCAGACTGCTTCGGAAGCCTGAATCACGATCTCATCGTATCAGCACTCTCTGAACATATCCAGGACGGACGATTTCTCAACCTCATCAAGAAATTGCTCGACGCAGGATATATGGAAGAATGGAAATTCAACAGAACACTTAGTGGCGTTCCCCAAGGGTCCATTTTGAGTCCCGTGCTTTCCAACATCCTGCTCAGCAAACTCGACAGATTTGTCGAAACCAAACTCCTGCCACAGTACAACAAGGGAAGAAAGAGGAAAGCTAATCAAACCTATCGGAGCCTGCTAAACCGCGCCCATCGCCTACGACAACAAGGACAGAAGGAGGCTGCCCAAAAGATCAAACAACAGGCTCAGAAACTTCCCTCCATTGACCCCCAGGACCCCGACTACCGACGACTCAAGTATTGCAGATACGCTGATGACTTTGCATTAGCATTCATTGGCCCCAAAGCAGAGGCAGAAGAGATCAAACAACGACTCCGAGCATTTCTCCGCGAAGAACTCAAACTGGAACTGTCGGAGGAGAAAACGTTGATTACCCATACGCGGGACAGCGCTGCAACCTTCTTAGGCTATGAAATCACGACGCGCCAAAGCAATACCAAACAAACCCTCGACCGGAACGGATACCGAGGCCGGAGCATCAATGGGGATATCGGCCTCAAAGTTCCAACAAAGGTCATCAGAGAAAAATGCAAACGATACATGCGCAATGGGAAACCCTCTCACCGGGCAGAACTGCTCAATGAAAGTGACTACACCATTCTCGCAACGTATCAGCTTGAATATCGGGGGATCGTTAACTACTACCGACTGGCTGACAACCTTCGTACGCTCCAGAAACTCAAATGGGTCATGGAGCAATCGCTTACAAAGACGTTAGCGGCAAAACACAAGATATCCGTTTGCAAGGTCTACCAAAAATACCATGCAGATCTGGAGAGTGACGGCAAAACCTACAAAGGACTTCAAGTGACCGTCTCACGAGAAGGAAAGAAGCCACTGGTAGCAACATGGGGAGGTATCTCACTCATTTGGGATATCAACGCGCCCATAGACGACCTGCTCAAGCCATACCAGTGGAACAAGTCAGAACTCGAAAAACGGCTCCTTGCCCAGGTGTGTGAACAATGTGGAGCAACCCGCGCTACTGATCGAATCGAGGTTCATCACATTCGGGCGCTCAAAGACCTGGAAAAATACACAGGCCGAGAGAAGCCGCAGTGGGTATAGATCATGGCTTCCCGTAAGCGGAAAACGTTGGTTCTTTGCCATACCTGCCATATGGATATTCAATATGGACGCCCACACAGTAACAAGGTATCACGTTCACGGACAGGCACAACCTGATGATGCTGGAAAGCGTAGTGTGCGACACACAGCAAAGTCTGGCGTCCAAAAGAAGCATAGTCTGTCATGCAACACCCCATTTTAGCATCTTTCACATGCAATTCTGGGAACCCAAAAATGGCAAAGTCTGTCTGAAAGTGCGCTCAGCGGCATAGATTGTCCGAAAGTCCCAGGCCGGTAAGACTTCACTCTGGTTCTCGTGTGAACAGAAAACACTGTGTCCACCTGGACAGAAAGAGGAATATTGCTATGCTCAGCGATGAGTCCTTTGAGCACTGGTGTCAGCGACTTGCGTTGTCTGAACAGGCTCGCGCGGTCATCACCCGCATTCGCACTTCCCCGCCCTCCGCCGGGTGCAGAGCCGCGCCGGGAATGTGAGCGGTTGTTATCCCAGTCGCAAAATGGGATTTGGCATTCAGTTCGAGAGCCGCCGCAATGAATTGGCCGCGATCACGCTCATGGAGCATGACCCCGCCGTCCTGGAATACTACGACCAGCCTGAGCGAATCAAACTGACGTACCAGGGGCCGCGCAAGAGGGTCAGTGTCCGGCACACTCCTGATTTCTTTGTGCTACGCGAGGATGGGGTGGGTTGGGTGGAATGCAAAATGGAGGAGGATCTGATCCGTTTTGCCCAACAGCACTCGCAACGCTACGTCCGTGCGACCGATGAAACCTGGACCTGCCCACCAGGTGTCGCCTACGCCAAGTCTGTTGGCCTTTCCTACTGGCTACGCTCCTCGCAGGAGACAAACCCGGTGTACTTTGAGAACCTGCGCTTTCTCGAAGAATATCTCATCGGGGCACGTCCCGCTGTGCCTCCCGAAACGGTCGCAACCATCCGCTCCCTTATCATGCACCAACCCGGCATGTACTTATTTGATCTCCTTCGTACACTGGGCGGTGCGACTGCTGACGACGTGTATCTCCTGCTGATTGCTGATCAGCTTTACATTGATCTGCATCGCTTCAATTTGGCGCACCCAGATCATGTTCCTGTTTTTCTCGATCAAGAGGTTGCCCAGGCTCACGCTCTCATGACGACTCAGGCAAGCAGTGTTCCTCCGCCACCGCTCATCCTGTCAGTTCAGCCCGGTATGGTCTTGTGGTGGGATGGCAAGCCCTGGACTCTGCTCAATTTTGGAGAGCGAGAAGTAGCGCTCCTCTCAGAGGAACGGCAGTTCATGTCACTCCCACGAGGCGAATTTGAGCGTTTGTGGCACCAGGGCATCATTACTGGAGTGGCGTCACCCGCTGAGGCGGAACGCCAGGCAGCCGCTCAAGAGCGTCTAGAGCGAGCCAAGCCCCAGCACTTTGAGGTGGCAACCCGGCGCTACACTGCTCTCGCTGCGTTCATGCAAGGGAGCATGCCACCAGGCATCTCAGAGCGGAGTCTCCAGCGCTGGCACAAGCAGTTTCGCGGGGGCGAGATCACCTACGGCAATGGCTATCTTGGCCTCCTTCCAGAGTGGAGTGCCTGCGGCAATCGGCAGCCTCGGTTGGATCAACAAGTCGAGGAACTCCTCGAACATTTCATCACGACTACTTACGAAACGTTGAAGCAACAGCCCATGCGAGAAGTGTACCTCCTCTTTGAGCGAGAAGCGCGCGACAAGCATTTACCAGTGCCAAGCTACACGACCTTTCGGCAGCGCATTGCGCACCGCTCAAGCGCCGACGCCACACGTAAACGCTTCGGGCCGCGTGCTGCCGCTTCAGAAGAATGGTACTGGGAAATTGAGCAAACGACTCCACGACATGGCTCACGCCCTTGGGGAGTCACACATCTTGACCATACGCAACTTGACATTGAACTGGTCAGCGCGCGCACTGGCAGACCACTTGGGCGGCCCTGGGCAACCTTCTTGATGGATGCTTTTACTCGCCGGTTACTGGTAGTCTACTTGACGTTCGATCCGCCCAGCTACCGTTCGGCCATGATGGTGTTGCGCGAATGTGTCTGGCGAAACGCGAGGCTTCCGCAGACGATTGTCGTTGACGGGGGCCCCGATTTTCGCAGCACCTACTTTGAGACCCTCGTGACCTATTACCACTGCACCAAGGCCACACGGCCCTGGGCTAAACCGCACTACGGTTCTGTGTGTGAGCGGTTGTTTCGGACGAGCAATACCGAGTTCGTGCACAATCTCCTTGGCAACACGCAAGTCATGAAGCAGGTTCGGCAAGTGACCAGGTCCATGCAGCCGAAGGAGCATGCAGCGTGGACCCTCGGAGATCTGTACACCTTTTTGTGTACCTGGGCATACGAAGTGTATGACCAGGACGTGCATATGACCCTGGGCATGAGTCCGCGCGAGGCATGGATGTCGGGCCTTGCGCTGAGCGGTGAGCGTGCTCACCTCACGAAATTGTATGGGGAGGAGTTCCGCTATCTCTCCTTGCCAACCACACGGAAAGGCACAGCGAAGGTGGAACGCGGACGGGGAGTCAAGATCAATTACCTCTACTACTTTTCCAAAGCATTCGATTCTCGAAAAGTGCAAGGGACCCAGGTCCTGGTTCGCTACGATCCGTTCAATATTGGGTTGGCGTACGCCTACGTGGAGGGACGCTGGGTCAAATGCCTCTCCGAGTATCACCTGCAACTGCGTGGACATACCGAACGCGAACTGCAATTCGCCAGCGCCGAACTTCGCAAGCGCTACCAGAATCAGCATGGGGAGGCAGCGATCACTGCGAGACGGCTGGCTGACCTACTGGCGAAAGCCTCAGATTACGAAACGGTGCTCATGCAACGGCTACAGGATCTGGAAGCCCGCGATGTTTTTGCACGCATGCATGGCTCTCATCTGGCGAAAGCCCTGGAGGAGCAGATCCCTTCTGTCCTTCTTGCAAGCTCGACTGTCCTGGAAAACCAGCAAGAGGATGCTGTTCATCTGGGCGCAGAGATTCTCGACCCAGACGAAGATGAAGAGTTGGATGAATACGAGGAGTATCGGTAATGGCACGCACACCCAAGCCTTCTCTGTTTCCACGCGAGCTGCTTGAGCAGGCCAATGAAGCTCGACGTGACTACTTTAGAGCATACACCGTCGCGCATCCAACCCTTGCCACAGTGGACCGAGCTGTGTGGAATGCGATCCATGAACCTGCCGGTGCGCTCTTGATTATGGTCATTGGTCCTACAGGCGTTGGCAAAACGACGTTGTTGGAGCATCTGGAGCACCGTCTGTGTGAGGAAGCACTGCCGCGACTCGAACAAGACCCTGGTCATCTCCCAGTGGTAAAATTGCTGGCGGCAACCCCCGCACCCCGTCAGTTCAAGTGGGCGGACTTCTTCACACGTGGCTTGCTTGCCGTGCGGGAGCCGTTGGTGGACTACAAAGTGAACCCACAGGCAGAGGCTCTAAAGACGCACATATCTTCCTTCACCCCGAAGAACAGATCAGATGCGGCGACCTTGCAGCTTTCTTGGGAACATGCCCTGCATTACCGGCGCCCCATTGCTGTCCTCATCGATGAAGCGCAACATTTGGGAAAGATCGGACGGGGGTCAAGCCTCCTGGATCAACTCGACTACCTCAAAAGCCTGGCGATCCTGACCAATACCGTCTACGTATTGGCTGGCACCTATGAACTCCTCGCGTTTCGCAACCTGAGCGCGCAGCTCTCGCGCCGAAGCATCGACATCCACTTTCCACGCTATCAAGCAACGAACAAAGAGGACGTGCGTGCGTTCAAGACGGTCTTGCAGGCCTTCCAGCGGCACCTCCCGCTAGAAGAGATGCCGGACCTGGTGTCGCAATGGCAAGAGTGTTACACCTGTACGGCAGGCTGTATCGGCATTTTCAAAGAATGGTTGCTGAAGGCGCTCGCTGAGGCAGTAGAGACCAAGGCGAAAACCATTTCGCCGGAGCTATTGGCCCACCATGCCCCCTCACTCCCACGCCGGGAGCAGATGCTGACGGAGATCGAAGAGGGGGAAGAGGGGTTTACCTATGATGAGACTGCGGAAGATGCACTGCGAAAACGCATGGGGCTTCCTCGGCGCCGCAAGACGAAAGCGGAAAGCACTACGCCGAAAGAGGCTGACGCGGAGCCAAAGGTATCGAACAGGCGCACCCCATCAATCGGGCAACGATTGCCAGCACACGACCCGGTGAAAGGAGGAGTGGAGACAGATGGAGAAAGCAGCAAGCGAATTGTATGAGGAATGGGTAGTGACCCTTCCTCCCATGCCTCAACCAAGCACACTCTACTCTCTCAACCCCATCGGCGTCGGAACGCCTTTCGTAGAGAGCTTGACCAGCTACATCGCTCGGCTGGCTCTCGCCCATTGTGTTTTTCCAGGAGTGCTCATGAGGAAAGTCGTTGCTCCTTTTGCCGCGAGCTACCTCATGGGAGCAAGGGGCTCAGTCGCGATGGATATTCGGGATGGAAAAGCGACAGGAGCCTTCAATTCCGCTCATTACAGAGCCAGGAATGCAGTGAACGCACTGGAAAGCCTCACCCGGCAACATGGGTTACGTGCCTTGACGATGCTGACATGGGCAGAGGTCTTTCCCCTTTTCGGTTTGATTCGTACCGAGCGCGCCTGGTGCCCATGCTGCCTGGAAGAGTTAGGAACGTCAGGTCACATCATTTACGAACCGCTCTTGTGGGCAGTGCAAGCCGTAAAAATCTGCTCTCGACATGGGTGCTGGTTAGAGACGCATTGCCCAAAGTGTGACAAGACTTCGCGTTGGCTCACTTGGCGTAGCCGCCCAGGGTATTGTACTCGCTGTCATCAGTGGGTAGGAATGGGCCTGGAGAGGCCAGAAGGAAGCGAGCAAGAAACGATCTGGTTCCATTGGTGTACGGAACAGGTTAGCATGCTGCTCGCTCTTGCACCCACCCTGACAAACATTCCCAGTCGGACGCGCATCAACGAGAGGCTTACTACTGTGCTTGAGCAGGTTAGCCAGGGAAGGAAAATGACGTTCGCGCGTCTCGTCGGGCTTTCAGAAAAAATGGTAGGTGATTGGTTTTACCTTCAGCAGCTTCCGAGTGTTGAAAATCTTTTACGAGTTTGCTTCGCCGTGAATTGCTCGCTCCAAGAGTTTCTCCTGGGAGAGCAGATCACTTGCTCCCTTCGTCTTGAGGGAACACAAAACCTCTGGAATCGAGGCTCTCGCCAAGCAACGCATGGTTTCTGGAAGACGGCTCAGGTGCGTGAGATGCTTGAGGCGATTGCAAAGAGTGAGGAGGTACCACCACCTTCACTGAAAACCGTAGCTCGTCGGTTAGGAGGTGATCCTCACAGTTTGAAAACCTATCATCCAGTTCCTAGTGCATAATCAAGCGACCTTTTTGGGCATCACTAGGTGAGGTTCACGCGGAGATCCGTAATACACACAAACGCGAGCCTCCAGCTCGTCCGCACTCAGAATATGATCAGCTTCGGAGACCTTCCGCTTGCCATGGACCCACTTTGGCTCAATCGGGTTAAGCCAGGGACTTTTGGAGGGCAGCAGGCAAGGCAGAATGCGCACCCCATTGCCAGTTTGCTTGACCGTCTGATTGTGGCTGCGCAGCCAGGCGCGAACCATCTGACTCTTGTGCCAGGAGGCGTTGTCCCAGATCAGGACGAGAACCGTGACCGATTGTGAGGCCAACTGCTGGCAACATGCCACCAGGAAATCGATGGTGACCGCGCTGACAGGACGGCCATCCACAAAGCGCAAAAGCATCTGGTCGGCATGCTGGGGACGGCGACGCAACAGCACTCCATAACAAGCTAAGGCTTGGGGATCGCTGTCCTCTTTGCTGCGTTCGAGTTCTTGCAGCCGAGTCACGTCGTCCTCATCCACCCAGCGGTGTTGATCAGGCTGAGCCAACCGGCTCCACCAGACCTCATCGAGGAAACCGAGCGCCCAAGTCGGATGAGCCAACACTAAACGGATCAGGCTATCCCGTCGGGTTTTTTTCCTGACGTAGTCGGGATCAGGACTGGTAATCCAGTGTTTGGCACGTTTCCAGCGCACGCCGAGTTGGCGAAGGGCATTGCGGATCGTTTCTCTACTGATTGGTCGGCTGGCGATGCCTACGGTGACGCTCACCTCGGCTGCCAGATCCAGCGTCCAGATGCTCGTGTTCTTCCCAAAGGTGCGAGGACTCTGATGCAGTAGCGCTCGCAACCGTTGGCGGCTCAAGGCATCGAAGACCTCATGGGTCGTGTGCGGACGCAAGGATTTGGGCTGGAGCACAGCCAGTCCTCGCTCGTGAAAATCGTGAATGGCGTTGCGAACCGTTTGATCGCTACAGCCGATAAGACTGGCAATAGTGGTCGTTGGCTTTCCTTCAGCACTGGCTAAGAGCATCAGACTGCGGCGGACGGTGAAGCCTTGAGATGACCGACACCGGCTTCGAGCTCCGCCTGCTCTTTTTCAGTAAGTGGTCGGATAAACAATGGTGCTTGCATAATCTTTCATTTTATCACATGCCCAAGTGCCTCCTTTGCATTTGCACTAGTCAGGTTATCTCAGCTCGTTATGCAGCGTACATGAGCGCGAAAAAACTGGCAACGGAGCAACAGCACTGTGCTGAGGTTCAAGACGCAGTCCGCCAGCTTCTTGAGCAAAACATACCACCAACGGGAAGAAATGTAGCCCTGGTTTTATCGCAACCGGGCATTCTCCGCTCTTCAGTGGTACGTGAAGCCCGGCGTGCTGCCATACGAGAAAAAGAAGGACTAAATATGGGGAATCAATCGAAAGATTTTTCTGAAAAAGCAAAGTCTGTCGTTTGACGCCAAACTTTGCTGTATGTCGCATAGTGCGGTGAAAGCCGCATGCTACGTTTGGAGGGGGGCATTCGGAAAAGTACCATCCTCAAATGGCAACTCGCCGGGTGCCTACCCTACCAAAAGAATGGAGCAATTGTCCGAAAAGCGCGTCGGCTCTGATCGCTTCGTTGGGCAAGCTGCGTATCGTCAACTGACTGAGCGGTATCGGGCCTTGCGACGGTCCCGTCAACTGCTTTCAGCCATCGACGAAGCTCCAATCGAAACACCGTGAAAGCAGTCAGGTTCACCGCACGTACGACCAGGCGCAGACACCCCTCCAGCGATTGCGTGCGTCCGGTGTGCTTGAGGCGGCGAAGGTAGAAGAACTGGATCGGGTGGCCCGTGTCCTCGACCCAATCCGGTTACTCTCACAACTTGAGTGCTTACAGCAGGCCCTGTGGCGTCATGCCACCCAGCTCTTGACACAAGAAAGCCAGAGCCCAGCGCACGCTGCCCTGCATTTTGACGTCCAGCAATGTGCTGCGGGAGCACTGCCCAACGAAGGCATTACCTCTGGCATTCCAGTCCTTTCCAAGCGCAAACGGTATGAGCGGCAGAACCGACCACGACCACATGACTGGCGCACCAGGAAGGATCCGTTTGCGGGCTTATGGGAACAAATCACGACTTGGCTGACCGATCACCCAGAACGTACCGGCGTCTCCATCTTCCAGGAACTGCGACACCTGTATCCCAGGTGCTTCTCAAACACCCAGGTCCGCACCTTGCAGCGAGGTCTCCAGAAGGTGCGGGCACGCCTGCTGGTGACATTTGATGATCAATGGACCCAAGAAGCCATCAATGGGCACGGGCCTGCCCTGGTGTTGCGTGCCATCGCCACTGCTGGCGCCTTCTGATGGGTGCTCTCTGCTCATGACGAGCCTCACGTGCGGGAAGGCCAAGTCTACCAGAGGGGTCAAGGCCAGGGCGAGCGTGCCCCCACCGCTCCGTCACCCCACCTGCACGGCGTTGACTCCCTCTGGTCTGGAGTACGTATCCTGCACCGGGAGTCGGGGACGCGGTGCAGGCTGCGGCAGACGTTGGGCAGGCACCCTGGGGGAACGCTCACGTTCGGTAAACGGACGCTTCGGGGACCAGTTGGGCGACTCCGTTGGGCAGGAGAAGAGGATGGCTGCTGAGGAAATTGCAGACTCTTTCCAGCAGACACGCTTGCAAGAAAGATCACCGAGGAGTAAGATCTCTCATGAGGCAATGATCTCTGTCAGGGTAAGATTTACTCGTGAGGCAATGCGCACGTGGCATACATACGAGACGATAAGCACTTGGCTGAAGCAGGCAGCAACTCATGCCGAGGCCCTCACCAAGGTGCTGGCCAGCGATCTGCATCAGAGCCAGGTGGAAATTGATGAGTTTTGGTCGTTCGTGCAGAAAAAACAGCGGAGTTTGCCAGGCTGAGGCGGGAGAGCGCTGGGATGCCTGGTGCAGGACCGGGACAGTCGCTTCGTCGTCGCTGGGGCTACCGGTCCGCTTCCACGAGGACCTGATCGAGCAAGCGGTAACCAGCACTGTGGAACGGACCCACCAGCGTGAGCTCCACTGGTTCAGCGATGGCTGGCAGGGCTATCGGAGCATCCTGGTGCGGGCTATCGCCAGCGGATGCCTACGAGCAAACGGAGACGTCCTCGGTGGATGGTCCCAGAGATGGTCAGCTTGACGCACACGGTCAAGCATCACAATGAGCACAAGCGACTGCTGGCAGTGGAGATCCGCGCCGCGCTGGGAGCGGGGATGGAGCCAGCTGGCACGGTGCATGTGGAACGGCTCAATGGGGCCTTGCGTGACCGGTTCAATGCCATCACCCGCAAAACGCATGCCTTCGCCAAACGCAATGCGAGCCTTCGATGCGCTGGTGGGGGAGGCCGTTCTTCGATCACCACTTTCATCGGCCTCATCCGGCCTTGCGGCTGTCTGCTCTCGACGGTGCTCGTCACTATCAGCAGCGGTCTTCAGCCATGGCTCTGGAACTGACCGAGCATCTCTGGTCGTTCCAAGAGCTGTTAACTTCTCACGTTCCTATCACATCTTAACGGGGTCACTATCTATTTTTCAATTATGGTGATAAAGTCAAGCAAGAGTACCTCATTGCCCAAAAAACGGACGAGCAGGAACAACGCATCGCCCGCCAACAACTTCAGCAGGTTGTGGCCTACTGTGAGAGTAGCACCTGTCGTCGCCGCGTCCTACTGGCCTACTTCGGCGAAACGCTACAAGGTGAGAATTGCAGCAACAGCGACAACTGTCTGAGTTCGGCAACGTTGGAAGACCGCACCGCCGATGCATACAAGTTCTTATTGTGCGTGTATAGAACACAGCAGCGCTTCGGCATGCGCCATATCATCGACATCCTGCGAGGAGCAAACACACAGAAGATTCGCGATTATGGTCATGACCAACTCCCAACCTACGGCATTGGCAAGGACTTGAGTGCAGACGAATGGATACGCCTCGGCCGCGCCCTGCTGCATCAAGGCCTGGTCAGCGAAACCACCGACGGCTATCCAGTGCTCAGGCTAAATACACTTTCTCGCGAAATTTTACGCAAACAGCGCGAGGTGCAGATTGCCACACCTACTCAAACTCGCCAGGAAAAGACCAATGCTCCTACTCAGTTGAAGCCAGAGGAGGAGGCGTTATTCAAGCGCCTGCGCAGCCTGCGCAAACATATCGCAGACGAACAGGGCATACCGCCTTATATCGTCTTCCCGGATATGAGTCTGCGAGCAATGGCCCAACAGCGCCCCCAAAGTGAAGCTCAATTTGCAAAAATTCCAGGAGTTGGCAGTCGCAAACTGGAAGCATACTTCACTCCCTTTACCGAAAACGTTGTAACACTCTCCCCTTTCCCCTCGTGTACTTTGTGTAGTCCAGTAGTTCATTGCTTGTCAACGAGCTACGTGGATCTCTAACCTTTGTCGTAACACATGTTGATTGCAGACTCGTAGATGTATTGAAACCGATGCAAACCATTTCTCAAAATTCTGCTTACTTTCCTGGGGAATATGTCCAAGGTATTACGCCGCAATTGGCGAGTAAACCAGATACTCCTCGCTTTTTAATCACTCTGGATCGTGGAATTGGTGATGCTGTTGCGGTGGGTTTAAGTGCTGTTGATCAGATTATCAGGAATGATCCTACGGCCTATGGGACAATCGATGTGCTGTGCAATAAACTCCAGACGGAAGTTTTTACCTACGATCCGCGCATTAATAGGATTATTCAAACCGATATAACCTTTTTCCCTTCCTGTGACGTTACAACCTGGTACAAAGCAATCATGCTGAGTGCTGAAGCGGCCACCGTAGTCAATTTTTTACGCGATAGACACTACGAAGCAGTCCTTCCCAGTTTAGTGGCCCCGGCCCTCTATTTGGCGCTTGGTTCCCACATTATGTATCCGAATCTGCTCAAGCTAGGGAACAACTATTTAGCGTTGCACAAGCAAGAACTCAAGCCACTGACTAGAGTGATCAGGGAGATGGTGAACAGATCCTTTGCCAATAAGTTGCCGGAGTCGACAATTGCTGATGAAGTTTTGCTCTACATAGGCTCTGAGCAGATACAAAAAGCAAGGACCGTTGTGGCAACGATGAAAGAGCGGTCAAGCGTTTCTGGCGAAGACAGCAAGCTTCTGGTAGTAGCTCCCGATACGGCATCTAGCGTTACAAGGCCACCAACGAACTTGCTTGCGGCTGCTCTGGCTGAAGCTCTAAAAAGATGCCGCGAACTGATCGTATGCATTTTGCCAGGTTATACCGAGAAAACGTCGTCCGAAAAATTGTGGCGTGCTCTTGCTCCCGCTTTTGCTGGACGTGTTTTTCTGATGTCGGCTGAACCAAGGGCGAGTCTACTAGAGACAACAGCCTTCATAGATCAGGCGGATATATTCATTACCGGCGACACAGGTCTCATGCACCTCGCTGCTTCCACCAAGACATTAAGGCCGGATGTGGACACACAATATTCCCCCAGGAATACGGTGAAAATCATCACCATATTTGGAGGAACCAACCCTGGCTATTATGGATATAGGCAGCGAACAATCATTTTAGGGTGGGGTTGTAAAGAGCAGATGGCTTTCAGGCCCGGCATTGCAAAAGCGGGATTTGATCCTAAAAGCCGGGATTTATTCGACCATATATTGCCTGAACAGGTGACCGAGATAATATTCAACCCGGCCTATCAGGAAGTTGAACAAGATAACAGTCCCCTTAAACTCATGTGGTAAGATCAATAAAGAAGGATCAGTAAGTCTAGAAACCACAAACATGTCAAACGAGATCATACAATCCGTCTTATCCCAACGACCATTAGGCCTGGTATTTGATATCGATGGCACGCTCAGCCCTATTGCCCCAACCCCCGATGAAGCACGGCTCTACCCAGGCATTGCCTCCTTATTGCAACAGGCCAGTGAGCATGCTCACGTTGCCATTATGACAGGTCGTGCCATTGACAATGGTGCAGCAATGGTCAACGTCGATGGCTTGACATATATCGGCTCTCACGGCTTAGAATGGTGCGATGGACTACCCGGATTGCAACCCGTGCGGGTCGCACCGGAGGCATTAGCCTACTTCCACCCTGGGAACGTGTTACTCGACCTGGCTGAAAAGGAACTCGCTGCACTACCTGGAATTATCGTAGAGCGTAAGCGTATTGGCGGAACGATACACTACCGTCTTTGTCCCGATCCTGAGCAGGCGCGGCAGATGATATTGTCGCTCCTTCAAGAGCCTGCACAGCGCCTCGGTATGCGCCTGGATCAGGGAAAACGGGCGGTTGAGATACGGACTCCCCTGGCAGTAAACAAGGGGCAGGCTCTCTTGTGGTTCATGCTCATTTATGGCTTACACGGCATCATCTTCGCAGGTGATGACCGTACCGATCTTGATGCTGTAATGGAGATATCCCGACTGCGGCAGCGAGGTATAGCCGCCCTCGCTATCGTCGTTCAGCACAGTGACACCCCTCCTGCATTGCTTGAACACGCAGACCTGGTTGTACAGGGAGTCGACGGCATGGCAGAACTGCTGCGCCAGATAGTAGCATCTTTATAGAGCGATTGTATTGGTCGCCCTATAAAGACACCTTTCACACTACAGCTGCCGCAAGAACCTCTAGTGGCTTTTCAATCCTGGCGGGGCGAGGCGAGAAGCCATCAAGCACTTCATTGAGGTCATGTATCTGCTGTGCTAGCCAGCCGTTGAGATCCTGGTACTCCACCGCCAGTCGAGCCCGTACTGCATTGATTAGCCTTTCTTCTGGTGACAAAGTCAGCGCCTTGTAGAGCGCCTGCGCCGTCTCGGTCGTATGTGTGGGCGAGGTGGGAATGCAAAACTTCCCCAGTTGTTGGAATGCCCCAACCGTCCGTGAAAGCACCAGCACACCATTACGCTGGTTGACCACGGGTCCTTCCTTGGCCACCAGGTTCATACCATCAATGATGGGATTCACTAGCAGCACATCATAATACTGCATAGCAGCAAGTGCTCGTACGCGATCATTGCCGAAGAAAGCATGTATAGGTTTCCACTCGTCTGAACCGTATTTCTGGTTAATCTCCTCGATCATCTTGAGGACATCAGCATGATACCGTTGATACACAGGCAAGGCCTGGCGACATGGCACCAGAAAGGCTAAAAAAGTGACCTTACCCAGCAGCTCCGGGTGTTCATCAAGCATCAGCGCGTAGGCCTGGAAGCCGCGCAAGATATTTTTCGTTGGCTCGATACGATCCACCCGCATGATTGTCTTCTCGCGCAACAAGGGAAGTATCTTCTCTGCGGCGCGTTTCCCGGCCTGACTGCGTACGGCATGTCGTTCCCCTGATACCGAAATGGATATAGGATAGGCATGTACCTGTGTGCAGTGGCCTCGCCAGCAAATCGTTTCCTTTGCAAAATCGACTTCAGCGCCGTCAAGCACCGTACGTGCTCCTTCCAGGAAGTTCCGCGCATCTCGCTCCGTCTGGAAGCCAATAATGTTATTGCCAACCAGGCCGCTAAAAATGGCGTTTGTGATATTGCTCGGCAGGAAATGCCAGCAGCGGATATCCGGCCAGGGGATGTGGATGAATTGTTGGATGACAACCGATGGATGGCGCCTGCGAATCATCGCCGAGGCGAGATACAGATGGTAGTCGTGGAGCATGACCACGGCACTACCCGCTTCACGTTCGATCTCTTTATTCACTGCATCAGCAATAGCCTGATTCGCCACACAGTAGCCGTTTGTCCAGGCATCCTGAACCCGTTTACTGGCCGCGTCCTCCGTAAGGTTATACATGTAGTGCTGCAAAAACCACAGTAACTGATTGCTGATCTTCTCGTAGAATTTGCAGTAGGCGGCTTTGGAGATACCGACATAGCGCAGTTGTATCTGCTGACAGGATAATGGCGACGAGAGGAGGCCACCATTGTTTTGTGCTTCCTTCAGTGCAAGACGGTCACCCTCTGTCATTGCCATTGCAACCCAGGTCACCTCCATGTTTTTTACCGCATCGATGAGCGCCGTGACCAAACCTCCCGCGCCACGACGGCGCTTCAGCGTTTTGTCTTGGCTCAACATATACTCGACTGGACCACGATTGGAGGCAATAATGAGACGACTGGCATGTATCGGTTGCGTTTGCACCGCTTGTATTGTCTTCTGCATCGGCAGAGGCCATCCTTTCTCAGTAGTCCCCCGATTAATCGAGGGGATCACCACTCTTGCCTTTACCATACCACCGCTATATCGCCGTAGATGCGCACAGTCCTGCTGTACTCATGCAAATAAAGCGGGTAGCATAGCTTGGCACAGAAACAAACAGGTAAATGCATGGTGATGCACAGTTAGACTCGCAAGAATTGTACCATATTTACATTCTGTCGCGTAAGTTTCCTAGCACAATTATGCTATTCATCGCCTCAATCTTTAAGGCAGAGGCTCTATCCCTGCCTGATCCTCACATCGCTCTTTTGTGCGATAATATCCAAAATCCGTTGAAAGGTAGTCCATATATGATACGTATGAACCATGTTTAACAGTTTCAATTCTCCTCAACTCCCTTCTCGGCTTGCTTCGCCCCGCACCTTCCCCTGACAAAGTCGTGTCTGACAGTCATCCTGACAGCAAAACGGGGTCTTGCGCAAGACCCTGCAGCAAACGGTTCAAGGTGCGAAGACGGCCAACACTTATACGCGCGTGGGCGCCTCATCTCTCTTCGCGAGCGTCTCGGTCCTCGGTGCGATATCCTTCCCACCGGTAGCAGAGCGTGCTCGTAAGGCGAGTGGGATGCGGTAGACGTCACGGGCCAAGCCGAGCCGCTCAAACATCCAGATGAGATATGCTGACAGATCGAACTGCCACCAGTGCAACCCATGGAAGGCTGAACGCGGGAACGCGTGGTGGTTGTTATGCCACCCCTCTCCGAAAGCCAACAGCCCGACGATCCACTCGTTGCGACTCTGATCGTTCGTCTCGAACTCGCGCTTGCCAAACGTGTGACAGACAGAATTGACGCTCCAGGTGACGTGGTGCGTGAGGAACATGCGCACCAGGCCACCCCACAATAGACCCGTCCACCCGCCAAGCGCAAATGGGATGAGCAGCGATAGCACCGCCCAGAGCAAGAAGGTGCGACTGATGAAGGTGACCATCGGGTCCTTCACCAGATTACGGCAATACACGTTGGGGTCGGCCGTACAGACATTGAAGAGCCAGCCAATATGCGCATGAAAGAACCCTTCGAGGGGGCTATGGGGATCGCCTTCACGGTCGGCCTGCGCGTGATGCTTGATGTGCGTTGCTGCCCACGAAAGTGCCGGTCCCTCCCACGACATCGAACCGAGGACGAGCAAGACGAACTTAATGGAGGGATGGGGGCGAAAGCTGCGATGGGTCAGCATACGATGGAAGCCAACCGTCACACCGAGCGCGACGAGAGAGTACATCGTTACCAGCAGTACCAGATCGGACCAATGAACGGCTCGCTCCCAGAGCAATCCTAGAGCGAGAACAGTAGCAAGTAGGGGGACAATAACTACTACAAGGACGACAGCCTTGTTAACTACGCTGAGTCGCATGAGAACCTCCACTCGTACGTACGTGCTCCACTGCACAAGTGGAACGCTAGTTAGAGTGGTCTGGGGACGCATTTGTTTCACGGCGCTTCTCATGCGGCCATACTATGTGACATAATGTACTCAAGGCAAACTACACGCTTCTAACAGCGGAAGGAACAAAAGCATGAATAAGCAAGCCTCTAAAGCGCGGGAGCACATTCCCCTGGGCAGGATGAGTGAGACAGCAGCCCACCTCATGTCGCCCAGGCACGAGTGGACAGGAAGGATGCCCGATGAGATACCAAGCCCAGACCTTTGTCAAACAAGTCCAGGTGGATTTACTGGCACTCTCCGATGCCGACCTCTTCCACACCATTGATCAGTGGAGACCTGGGAAAGAACCGTCTCGTCTGTCTGATGATGCACCGGAGGTCACCTGGTCTGCACTAGGATACACGCACACTCCCGCAGCGACCGAACACCCCTCCTATCCACCTGGCACCATGCCTGGAGTCGAGCCTGAAGCGCGGGAGCAGTGGCTTGCGCCCTCACCACACCACCTACGCAGACTGCTGACCGAGATGGATGTGAAGCAGTTTGCGCAGCATGTCATCGCTCTCGCCTTCCAGTCGCTTCATGCAACGCACCCTGAATGGGGCGATGGGGCGACGTTCAATGCTCATCTTGCCAATCACCTGCGTTGGATGCGCATGAACCGGCGAAGGAATGACCAGAGCATAAGGAAGACTCCTTATGGATGACTCCTGAAAGTAGGTTCCGTGCGCATTGGTCTCCATAGCGCTGTCTGCCTTTCTCAACGTGTTGGGTTCTGCGCCCAAAAGAACACAGAGATGCAGTGAAGTATTTTTGGGACTCGGAGGCTCAGTCATCAGGAATCGTGTACACGCTTTTGAGAGACTTCCTCTCAAGTGGAGAAAACAACTCTACCTCTTGCTGTTCAAACCAGATAGGTTCCTTGATGAGCGCTCCTTCTAGCTCGATATGATAGAAGCAAAACGGCTCGTCAAGGTGAGCAATGGCATCGACTGTTCGTATCGTTCCTCTCAGCCCTCTAAAAGGACCATAGCTCACCACACATATCCTACTTCCTAGGGGAAATACTTCGGTACTCATAGGATGGGAAACGCTCCTCAATCTAGCCCAATGTCTGGGACTGTGAAGACCTCTTTTTCAGCTTTCAGAGAGAAGCAGAAACGTTACTCGGTTCCTGCTATGTCTGTACGGTGACCATTGCCTGTACCTATGGCAACACGAGTTGCTTCGACATCGCTCCGCTTGAGTAATGTCGTTCCTCCTTGAGAGGATCGCGTGCCAATCTTGCCTCTGTTGACAAGCATTCGGACATGTTGAGGACTCACCAAGTGATGGCTATGCTTGCTGATAATCGTTACCGCTTCTGCTGTGGTAATCCAGTTGTTGCTCATGGTGGAGTCTCCTTCTATTTTCGCTCGTTCACGTTTACCGGCTGAACACCTCTTCATGAGTAGAAAGGAAATCTTTCCGGTCGAGAGGTTTCCCGAAGGCAAGCCATTCGCGATTTTCGCTGTCGTCTACACCATCCTTCAAACAGGTCCTCACGAAGAGAGCACAGAGCAAAGCCACGCTGCTAAAGAAGAGCAGGAGGAAGATTGCTGGGTCTGTCAGGTGAACAACACGGCTTACCTGAGTCGCCAGTACCGCTCTCGTTGTCGCCGTTCTCCCTCTTGACAAGAATGTTCGAGGTCTTGCCGGTCCCAGAGTAAGACGTTTCTGTGCCGACCTAGCTCTTGCTGCTGCACATGGAGGAGGTGAAGTCGCCGTCAAAAGGTGGCTTATAGCTGCTCAAAGGCATGTCGGTTCTCTCGAAAAACGGATTGTTGCTCCTGAAATGAGCCTTGCATGCTACTACCTTACCTTCATAAGGTGCATGATTGGGCTAAAGCTGAGGTACTACAGGAGCAACAGAAAAACGACAAGATGAGCGGAGATCGATAGACTCATTGAGAGTGTACCTGAAAAACACAGTAAATACAACAACCGACCTGTCCTTCTTTCGCATCATGCATGACAGAACAAGGCTCTGCTCCTCCTCCCAACAGAATTGAAATCCTCATAACAGCCTAAAACTGACAGCAATCCCGCTGAACGAGTGCATACAGAGTCGACCAACGTCGAACAAAAATGGTAGACTGTGAGCGTGGGAAGTGTTTTGTAAGAGGTCCCACAGGGGCCTGGAAAGGTATTCATCAATGCTACGTATAGATGGTCGTTCACAGATACAACTGCGTCCGGTGCGCCTGACTGTTGATTACCTGGACTATGCTGAAGGGTCAGCCTTGATCGAGACCGGTAACACGCGGGTGCTGTGCGCTGCCAGCATAGAGGAGAAGGTCCCGCCCTTCCTGGAAGGCAAAGGGCAGGGTTGGGTCACAGCTGAATACAACATGTTACCGCGTGCAACGCACACACGCTCTCCACGAGAACGTGAAGGGCGAGTAAGCGGGCGTACGCAGGAAATTCAGCGTCTGATCGGTCGTTCACTGCGTGCTGTGGTAGATATGAACTCACTCGGGCCACGCACCATCACACTTGACTGCGATGTCTTGCAAGCCGATGGAGGCACTCGCACGGCATCAATCACCGGCGCGTACGTTGCACTCCACCGTGCCTGTTCGCAATTGATGCAGCGTGGCGTACTAGCAGTGCATCCCCTACGGACAGCAGTAGCTGCCGTCAGTGTTGGCATCGTAGGTGGCGAACTCCTGCTTGATCTTTGCTATGCAGAAGATTTACATGCCGATGTCGATTGTAATATTGTAATGACGGCAGAACACGAATTTGTTGAAGTGCAGGGGACGGGCGAAGGCAGTGTGTTCAGCCGTGCCACAATGGATGCGCTGATAACTCTTGCCGAACAAGGTATCACCGAATTGTTGGCCATACAACAAAAGTACTTACCATAACAGCTAAACTTGCACATGCCTGGGGTTCATGTTAGAATCTCACCACCTGAACATAATGTAGTGGCACGGGGTTGGCTGGATGGATGTGGGGGGCCCTTGTGGGTGCCAGGCCCCTGCGAAGCTAAACTTGCACATGCCTGGGGTTCATGTTAGAATCTCACCACCTGAACATAATGTAGTGGCACGGGGTGGCTGGGTGGATGTGGGGGGCCCTTGTAGGTGCCAGGCCCCTGCGATAGGAAATCAGGAGCCGAGAGGAGCCCGTATTGAAAGCGAAGATAGGCCGCCAACAATGGCTCTGGCGCATTTTGGACTTTATCAATCCCCTGCGTGATCCTAGCCTCACCGTTGCTGCTGTCCTGACCTTTATAGAAGAGGCAGGCCAACGCGATGCCTGGTATTGGATCATTGTGATTGGGCTTGTCAACTGGCTGGCTGTGCGAGGTATCGTCTGGCTGGTAGTGAACTTTTCTTTCGCCAGTGCATTTCTCATGCGCCGTCTCTGGTGGGCCATGCAGCACCCACGGCTGGCCTGGCGTATTCTCGACGCTATTGGTCATGAAGAAATTGTCATCGGGGGCTTACCCTCCCTCCCTGAAGGGGTCCTCTTGCCTATGGCCGATGGTACCACCCTTATGGACTCTGCTGCGTTAGGATCAGGCGGCATCCAGGTCATTGGTGAATTGCCGGCGGGCACTCAGGTACCCATGCTGGGTTTGGCAACCGGTCCCACCGCCGCATTCCCGCAAGCCAATTCTCGTGCTCTTCCCGGTATGGCCGCAGCTTCTGCTTATCAAGCCTCCATGCAGTTCCCCCAGGCTAGAGCTGATGGCTTCATGGGCCAGCGTAGGACCGATGGTCTTCCCCAAACGTTCCCACAGCGTCCTTCCCAGGAGGAAGAGCACCTGCGTCAGCAACTGGCAGCCTATTCACGCCTCTTAGACGACTGGATGCAATTCACCGAAGAAAAATGGCGTACCATCAGCGACAGTCAGCTTGGCTGGAAGCCTTTGCGCGGACGGTGGAGCGACTGGGAAGATATCTTCCAGGATGCTTATGCTGCTAAGACCTCTGATCCTATGGCCAAGGCCGCTCAAACTGCCGGTGAAGTAACCGCCAGGCGCTTTGAATTTTCCAAAGAAAAAGGCTCCGCTGCCTCTGCTGTAGCATGCTTCCTGCGCGATATGATGACCCTGCGCCAGGGCATGGAGATGATGCATTCGCCTCTAGAAGACTTACCCGAGACGCCTTCGGTTCAGTCTGCTGTACGGCCTTCTCAGTTCGCGGCAGGCACCGGCTTACTACGCCACAATGGTAACTCCTCTCCCCGCAAGACGCTGATTCGCCGTCCCACGCAGATTTTCGTCGATGCCGATACAGGGAAAAAATAAGCCCCTTGCCTTCGTCTGTCTTCGCGATGTACAATACTTCCGCAAGTCTAGATAATGGAGGTATCTTTATGCCAGGTAACGTAGACGGTATCAGCACAATTGAAGACGTGCTCGCACGAGAAATCCTTGACTCGCGGGGTAATCCTACTGTTGAAGTTGAGGTCTTGCTGATGGGCGGTGAGCGTGGTGTTGCTGCTGTTCCTTCTGGTGCATCAACTGGAGCGCATGAAGCCGTAGAGTTGCGTGATGGTGACAAGAGTCGCTACGGTGGCAAAGGTGTACTTACCGCCGTTCGGCATGTCAATGAGACCATTCGCGAGGCTATCATCGGCCTGGACGCCGTCGATCAAGTGATGCTCGATGAAGTCATGATCGAACTGGATGGGACGCCCAATAAGCAGAAGTTGGGGGCAAATGCTATCCTCGGCGTCTCGCTGGCCATAGCAAAGGCTGCGGCCAGTGTACAGCAACAGCCACTATACCGCTACCTGGGCGGTGTGTCAGCGCGCACACTTCCTGTCCCCATGATGAACATCCTCAATGGAGGCAAGCACGCCGACAACTCCACCGATATGCAGGAGTACATGATCCTGCCGGTGAGTGCGTCGACTTTTCGCGATGCCCTGCGCATGGGCGCTGAAGTCTATCAGAGCCTGAAGCGGGTACTACACAGCAAAAAGTACAATACTAACGTTGGTGACGAGGGTGGCTTTGCTCCTTCGCTCAGTTCTAATCGTGAGGCACTGGAACTCATCGTCGCTGCCATCGAATCGGCTGGCTACAAGCCTGGTGTTGATATTTTCCTAGGCATGGACCCGGCTGCCACGGAATTCTATGAAAATGGCAACTATGTATTGGCGCGAGAGGGACGCACATTGACTTCCGCTGAGATGGTGAACCTCTACGAGCAATGGATCAACGAATACCCCATCATCACCATCGAAGATGGCCTGGCCGAGGACGATTGGGCGGGTTGGGCACACCTGCGTCAGCGTCTCGGTGATCGCATACAACTCGTCGGTGACGACCTGTTCGTGACCAACACGGCCCGCCTCAAGCGTGGCATCCAGGAACATTCCGCCAACTCCATCCTTATCAAGCTCAACCAGATAGGCACTCTGACAGAGACCATGGCGGCCATTGAAATGGCCAAACGTGCAGCCTTTACCGCAGTAGTTTCGCACCGCTCCGGCGAGACCGAGGACACCACCATCGCCGATCTCGTGGTTGCCACCAACGCAGGTCAAATTAAAACCGGCGCACCCGCACGCAGCGAACGTGTAGCGAAGTACAATCGCCTGTCAGTGATCGAAGAGGAACTCGGCAGCGAAACAGCCCGCTATGCAGGCTTCAGCGCCTTCTACAACGTACCCACCTTGTATGCGAAGAGCTAAGCAGGGTTCTTAGGGGCGGCCGCCCCTAAGCGGGGTCTGACTTTTTATCACAAGTTTAATCGACATCGTACAAAGCCCGGTAGCAAGCCGATGAAAACGCCTCGCCACTTTACCAGTTGAGCTAAAATCCGCTCGAACTGATCCTTGGGAGTCAGCCTCCCAGGGGGGCTGAGCAGATCGACTAGACTTGTGATAACAAGTCAGAGCGGGGTGTGGGGTGTCCCCACAATTTCCCCTTTCCCACTGGGGTAAGCAGGGTTCTTAGGGGCGGCCGCCCCTAAGCGGGGTGTGGGGTGTCCCTACAATTTCCCCTTTCCCACTGGGGATGGAAAACCGGGACTAACAAGGAGAAAATCACCTTGGAACAGACAAAAGAAAAAGAAACGACCAGTGCTCAGGAGCGGCGCACAGCACATGTCATCCACTACAACATCAGCTACATCCTCCAAGGAGCCGAATATGGAACAGACAGCCCAATCGTCCTGCTCCACAACATCGTCTCAGGCGCCTTTGCCTGGCGGAACATACTGCCGCAACTGGCCAGCACCAATCGAGCCGTCTACGCCATCGACATGCTCGGCTACGGCCTTTCTGACCACCCCTGGCAGGCAGACACCTCCATCTGGGGCCACGCTGACTATTTAGCAATGCTGTTCAATCAACTGAATCTCACCAACATCATACTCGTGGGGCACGGCATTGGTGGTGGTGTCGCACAGATACTGGCGACCCGCTTGAGCGTTCATCGTGTCGCGGCATTGGTACTCATCGATAGTATTTGCTACGAGCACACAATTGCCGAGAACTGGCCCTTGCCGGATATGCGTAAGCGTCAGGACCCTGATGCGCCCAAACAAACGCGCGTCGAGGACATGATCCATGACCTGCGTGCAACCCTGCCCGATGGTGTGCAGAACACCAGGCAGTTTGAGGACGTTATCAACGACTACGTCGAACCCTGGAATAGCGAACTAGGCAAAGAAGTCCTCTTCCAGCACATCCGTCTGCTGCATCCCAATTATTGCAACTCGGTGGCATCCGACCTCAAAGTATTAGGGCGACCAGCCCTCATCATCTGGGCTGAACATGATCAACAGATGCCATTAAAGTACGCACAGCGTCTGCATCGTGATATACCGGGGTCGCGTCTGGTAATTATTCCTGATGCAGGTCACATGGTACTATTCGATGCACCCGATGCCGTGGCGAGTGCGTTGACAGATTTTGTGGCGAGTCTGTAGTGACGTAGTTGTGTTATACTAATAACTAAGCACATCTACTCTACAGAAAATCACGGAGGACCATGATGACAGAAACCCAGGCAGGGCAGTGGCCTAACTACACCTACATTGTGCCTCAAATTTATACCGTAGCAAAGGTGCGCCTGATCGGTCTAGGAACCTATGCCCCGGCAGGCACAATTACCAACGAATTCTTTGCCTATATCTCTACGCGCCTGGGGGACCCGCGCAGTGCAGATGATCTGGAACGTGTGACCGGACTCACCACGCGCCATGTGCGGGCCAGCACACTCGAACTTTGCCGCAAGATGGCAGGGGCCGATGCTCCAGGCCTGATTGAAGGTCCTGGTATGCCCAAGGATGAGTCGCTCGTGGACATGGCGGTCATCGCCGCCCGCCGAGCACTTGCCAGCGCAGGCCGTGATGCCTCCGAAATTGACACCATTATCGGCGCATCTTCCTCCGATAATGATGCCTTCCCGACCATCGCCGGACATCTACAGTTGCGCCTTGGATTGAAACCCATCCGCACTACCATGCTCAGAGGTGCATGTGCCTGCCAGACAGAGGGATTTCAAACATCCGCCGAAGTACTGGCCGCCAGTTCTGCCAAACTTGTCCTCATGGTCACCGCCGAGGGGCTGCTCCCCAACATTATGAACGTCCTCGACTGGAAGACCAGCTCCCTCTTCGGTGAAGGTGCAGCCGCCTTCCTGCTTGAACGCAGCGATGAAGACACCTATCTCATCAACGGCTCCGATGCCAGCCAGGCGGCGGCCCTCTTCTATCAAACTCCCCTGCGCAAAGACGTGGTCGAGATGGCCGAGGTGGATATAAAAATGCGCCAGCTTTACCGCGAGGGCAGGGGCAAAGAACTCAACAAAATACTCTCGCAATACATGGTTGGCTACACCAAAATGAACGGCAAAGAGGTCTTCCGTGAAGCTCCCCGTGCCATGGCTGAGTCCGTAGATGCCCTCTGCCGTCACGCCGGGGTGAGCCATGACGAACTCATACACATCGTGCCACACCAGGCCAACTCGCGCATCACGCGCCGCCTGGGAGAATTGCTGATCAACGACTATGGGTGGCCATCTTCAACCATGACGAAGCTTGTCGATAACTTCCGTTACTATGGCAATCTCTCGAACGCAAGCATCGCCACCGCCCTGGTCGAGTTGCTGAGCCAGGATCGCCTGCACGAAGGCGAGTGGATGGCCTTGCCCGCCGTCGGTGGCGGCATGAACTACGGCTGCTGGCTGCTGCGCTTCCACGAATTCAAGCACCCCCAGGCAGTCTTGAAACAAGCATAGGGCGTGAGACCAGGGCGGAGGCAAGCTCACGCCCCTACTGTCCCCCAAGAAGCCTGCTGCGTGGTTAGTAGGGGCGTGAGCTTGCCTCCGCCCTGGATTGTTGATTAAGTCAATCTCCGCTCATACGTGTAAAACACCTTCCCATCCCACTCGTACTCAGCCCCAACAAAAGCGTCACGCACCATCATCAAGTCAGGCGCATGTGTAGACACACTCTCAAGCCCCATATCAAGTACCATGCGGCGCAGCGCATAGGCAATCAGGCTGATGGCCTCAGTTGTGCCATCGATGTACCCGATAAAAAGGTGGTTGTCATGCCTCCCCTGCCGTGGTTCGGCGATGGCCAGTCCGTCCAGGCGATCCCAGCGACGCAAGAGATAGACCCGCTTTGCCTGCACCTTTGCTTCCAGTAGATCATTAGTGATGGTATAAGCAGTAAAGCCAAGGTAGTATAACCCTCCCACGGCAGGAAAGATATTTGAAGCATTGAGATATGCGACAACCTCATCAATGTCAGCGCTGGTCGCCAACTGCGGCGTCTCCAGTCCGTACTGACTTTTGGGTGCAGTTGTCATGGGCTTGGCTTTGAACGGCACAAACGCACCAACCTGGCGCATAAAACTATGACCCATTGCGCGAATAGCCGCTGTATTCGTGGACTCGGTGATGAGCCGAGCGACGGTTGCACCTCGCTTCATCGCCTCTGCCAGCATCGTATTATTAATGGCTGTCGCCAAACCCTGCTGGCGGTAGGCAGGATCGATGCGCATTCCCTCCAACCACGCCTCTGTCGCGCTGAGCATGCGGAAATGGGCCACTCCCACCGGTTGACCATCAACGGTAGCCACAAACATTTGACCCTGTGGATCGTGTAGCCACTCGTCCCAAACATACTCAATGTAGTCGCCCCACTCCCACGTATAGACACAAAATGCCAGTACAGCATCGCGATCCTCTGGCCGCGCCGGGCGGATTTCAGTATAGGGCATAACCGTATTATTTCGCTTTCAAGAAGGTCATAACTGGTTCGGGTCAACCCCCAGTGAGCGCAACTTCTCAGCTAATGTCTCAGCTTGGGTGAGACACCGATGCCCAGCATTGTCATAGAGGCGCAGATACTCCCCATCAGGTACCAGGGAGCTCTCCAGGTGCTGACTCCACAGACTGCCATCTGGACGCAACGGCATCTCCCGCATCTCGCCTCTGCCTTTGTCCCGTTGCCAGCCAAATAGCCTGCGTGTCGTCTCTCTGCTCACGGGGTGTTCATTGGGATCGTAGGCAAAGTACTCTCTCACCCCCATCAGCCCATATTTCAGTGGCTTCTCCTCCAGGTCCTTCTTCCACGTCTCTTCCGAGGCAATCTCGAAGACCACCTGGGGAGCTGGACCTGTCTTGCCCACCCGCCAACTGCGCACAGACCGATGTTCTACCCCTTTGATCACTGCGATGTCCGGAGCCAGGGGATACTCTTTGTAATTGGCCGTCTGGTAAAAGTTGAGATTGTCATAGATCGCATAGGCCTGTCCATGGAAGAGCCATTTGAGTACTTCTCTGAGATAATGGACCAGATCAGCGTGCACTGAGGTTTCCCCCATCAAGTCCTCCTCGGTGGGGTGGAAATCGTAGTAGTACGCTACCTCATCTTCAAATGGTGTTGCCATGCCACTCTCCCTTCGTGCGTCCAGGTGGCTTACCCAGGTCTCCTACGCCCATCTCTATCATGTCGTCTTCTTCGCCTCCCTGGCGAGTCAGACTGGTGGTCTTGCCAACTCTATGATAACATACCCCCATCGGACCCACAAGCATACAAGCAATCCTATGTGCCTGTTGCGTATCACCCACGCATTTGTTACAATGAGCATACGCCAGAGCGTGTCTATCATCACGCTCAAGCATCTACGAGCAAAGTCCATCCAGCGCAAGCCAGCATGAAAGGTACAGAAGCAACCTGTGTCAAAAGTATACGCAATCGCAAACCAGAAAGGCGGCGTCGGTAAAACCACCACCGCCATAAACCTTGCCACGTACCTGGGAGCCGCAGGTCGCAAAGTCTTGCTCGTCGACATCGACCCACAAGCCAATACCACAAGCGGCATCGGCGCAGCAAAGAACATCAGGTCACACACCATCTATGACCTGCTCGTACAACAACAAGACGAGATTTCTATCTTCGACACCATCGTACCCACAGTACGGCGTGAGGTAGTCGTCGTACCAAGCACCGTACATTTAGCCGCCGCCGAGATCGAACTGGCGGCAACCCTGGCGCGCGAGAATAGGCTGCGCCAGGTACTGGAGCCGATTCGCCATCGTTGCGACTACATTCTGATTGACTGTCCACCTTCACTTGGATTGCTCACCGTCAACGCCCTGGTTGCCTCTGATGGGGTGATTATTCCTATCCAATGTGAGTACCTGGCCTTGGAAGGCCTCAGCAAGCTGCGGGATACCATCCGTATTGTAAAGAGCAAACTGAACCCCAACCTGTACATCGCCGGCATCGTGCTGACCATGTTCGATCCGCGTACACGCCTGGCCAGTGAGATTGTCAAGGAAGTACGCAACCACTTCCCCAAAGAGACCTTTCAGACCATTATCAGCCGTAACGTCCGTCTCAGTGAGGCTCCTAGCTTCGGGCAATCCATTCTCGATTATGACCCCAACTCCCCGGGCGCCTTCGCCTACCGCTCCCTGGCAGAGGAGGTTATCGCCCGTGGCTAAACAAAAGTTTGCATTGGGGCGAGGACTGGATGCCTTGATCACCGGCGCGAAAGATGTCATGGCTCCCCAGCAGTCTTTATCTACCGATGAACATAGCATTTTAGAGGCTGCCCTCGATAGCATGATACCCAACCCACGCCAACCACGCAGAGCTTTTCGTGAAGATGACCCCAAACTGCTGGAACTGAGTGCTTCCATCAAAGAGTATGGTTTGCTGCAGCCGCTGCTCGTAACGCGCCTGGATACTCCTCCATCAGGCACGACGCCAAAAGCCGTAGGGGCGGGAGCAGAGCGTAGGGACAGTAGAGACGTAGGGACGGGGGTAGGGCAGGGTGGTGAGGGGGAGCTTGCCTCCGTCCTGCCTCCGCCCGTTGTGGGGGAGCTCGCCTCCGCCCGATCCTGGTTTGCTGAAGATGATCAACTAAATGAGGCTTTGACGGGAACTGGCGCGATAGATCAGGCCTCTACAGCATCGGGGACAGAGTATGTGCCCAACACGGTGCAGTTTCAAATCATCGCAGGTGAGCGCCGTTGGCGTGCCGCACGCATGGCTGGCCTGACAAAAGTGCCCGTCATCATTAAAGAAGCAACCCCGCAGGAAATGCTGGAACTGGCCCTGATCGAGAATATTCAGCGGGCCGATCTGAACCCGCTTGAAGAGGCCCTGGCATACCAGACGTTAATCCAGGAATTCGGCCTCACTCAAGAGATGATCGCTAAACAAGTCGGTAAGGACCGTTCAACCATCACAAACTCCATTCGCCTGCTGCAATTAGCCCCCAAAGTACGCGAGGCCCTGATCAACCAGCCCGAGCGTTTTAGCGAAGGCCATGCACGCGCTTTGATCGGCATTTCCCGTGAAGAAGATCAAATTGCGGCTATGGCCAAGATTATCACTGAGAGACTAAATGTGCGGCAGGCTGAGGAACTAGCGGCTCGCATCAAGGCGACCGAACGTGCGACCACCACCATTCAGCACGCTACCCCCATCCCACCCTCGCAGCGTTCAGCCGACCTGGACGAGCTGGAGACGCAATTTCGCAACGCACTCACCGTGAAAGTTGACCTGAAGTCCAACGCCAAAGGTAAAGGAACACTGGTCCTGCATTTCAACAATCAGGATGAACTGGAACGTTTATTTAACAAACTGGTCAAACAGGAAGAATAGCCTACTCCTCACACAAAAATCCCCCAGGTGAGTGATGTGTTACAGCGCCTGATTGCTCATACTAAGATAGGAATTATACCGTTCTACCTGTTTGCATCGGAAGGAGTCGCTCATGCAACATAATCAGTTTGATGATAGATGGCATAGTGTACTAACCACAAAGGCATTCGCCAGTACGGGCGTGATTCATCACGCCCGACATTCCCTTGTCGAGCGGCCCGCAGGGCGTGATTCATCACGCCCGTACAAAGTGGCCCCTTGCGGCACCCTGTCTGGGGGACAGGTATGCCCTGACTTCTCAACCGAAGTCATCAGTGTTCTGCTTGTTGATGACCACGCATTGATGCTTGAAGGACTGCGGCAACTGCTCGAACTCGAACAGGATATGAACATCATCGGTGAAGCTGTCGATGGCTTCGATGCTCTCCACAAGATACGCCAGTTGCGCCCCGAAGTGGTATTGATGGACATTTCCCTGCCTGTGATAGATGGCATTGCTGTCACACGCCAGGTAACTCAAGAGTTTCCTACCATTGCCGTGGTTATGTTGACCATGTGTCGCCAGCAGCAGCAGGTAGTTCAGGCTATGAAAAGTGGAGCAAAGGGCTACCTGCTCAAAAGTGCCTCTTCGCGAGAAGTGGTGCGCACAATCAGAGCTGTTTACGAAGGAGGGATGCTGATCGAGCCAGAACTGACCGGAGCCATTGTCAGCGAATTTCGTCGCTTATCCGACTCGGCATCTACTGACCAACATCCCTATACCCTCTCTGAGAAAGAGGTTGAAATCATCCGCCATGTGGCATCAGGAATGAACAACAAAGAGATTGCGGAGAAGTTAGCGTATTCAGCGAAGACGGTCAAAAATTACCTTTCGATCATCTTCCAAAAGCTCGGCATTCGTGATCGTACCCAGGCGGCTATTTTTGCTTACCGCCACGGGCTCATCCTCGACGAAGACATGTAGGGGCGGGGTGGAGTGGATGCGGGGAGGGGACCCTTGCGGTCATCCGTTATAACCAACGTTGCCTGGTCGCTATCACGGCAGCCTGCGTGCGATCCTTCACGTGCATCTTCTGCATGATGTGACGCACGTGCGATTTGACGGTTTCGACACTCACCGAAAGTTTCTTCGCAATAGCACCATTGGTTGATCCTTCAACCAGCAGACCCAATACTTCCCGTTCCCGCCTCGTCAGCCTCGCCACTGGAGCTGTCAGCGGGAAGCGTGCCTTCAGTGTTGTGCCTTCAGCAGGCTTACTGTGTATCTCCAACTTCCCCCCTGCCTGCTCTATACGTTCTCGCATAGTACGCAGGCCGACATGCTGTTCCGACCCTGCACTCCGTGTCACCTGTTCTACTAGAAACCCCGTCCCATTATCTCTGATCTGCACCAGCAAGAGTCCAGAAAGGGCGCGTATGCGAATTACTACTTGACTGGCCTGAGCATGTTTACGCACATTGCTGAGCGCTTCCTGAATGAAGCGGAAAACGGGGACCTCCAGCGACGTAGACAGCATGTCGACATGGTCCGCATCGTAGCGAATCTCTAATCCTGGCTCATAACTCTTGAAGAGTTCCCGTAATGCAGCGTCAAAGTCCTTTTGTTCCAATTGTGGTGGAATGAGGGACTCGATGCCACGACGTAGATCTTGCAGGCTTTCTTCCAGGATATCGTAAACCCGCGCAATGTCGCGCAGAGCTACCTGGGGCTGCTTCTCGAATGTGCGCTGGATAAATTCGAGTTTGTGCATCGCATGGGCAATCTGCTGGGCTGCTCCGTCATGAATTTCACGTGCGATACGGTTGCGCTCCTGCTCGATGAGAGCCTTCTGTTCTTCTATACGCTGCTCATCGAGCTTGGAGAGGATACACATGATTTCCTCGACTGAAACTTCTTTTTGATTATTGGTAACGAGTTGGGTAACCAGTTGTAAGAGCAAATCCGATGGCATAATGAAAATCTCTCCGCAGAAATCGAGCGTCTTTTACGAGTTTGATGAGTGGGTTCTTAACACCTTCCCTGTTTTCATCATAGCCGAAGAAAAAATAGCATACTCCAAAAAGTGTCGTTTCAGTGCAAGGATCGAGATGAAGCCGCCAGTTAGGTATTGGCGGCGGACGCAATCCCGCAGCGTCAGTTTACAATGTACGCCCTGCCTGTCAAAATGCGCGAGAACGGCGGCATGGCACGAGTCATCGCGCAACTGGAATAATATGAAAGGAGGGAATAGTTAGCATTTATTGAGCAGAGTTTTTAGTGGAATGTAGTCCCCCTCAGCGAAGCGCGTTTTAATCCTTCGTGGGGAATTCCTTAATAAACAAGGAGACAAGATATGGAGAAGCAAGAAATAACGAGCAACGAGTACCGCGACCAGGTACTCACCGTCGAGCCACACGGAATTGAACAAGTCCCCGACAGCGAACGCCATGGAAGCACTCGCAACCTCTTCACCCTCTGGCTTGCGGCCAACATGGGACTCCCCGTCTGGCTAGTTGGCGCCCTGGCGGTCATCTTCGGCCTTGGCTTTGCCGATGGTGTTGCTGCCGTGCTCATTGGCAATATCATCGGCTGTGGGCTCCTTGCCCTTACCACCAGTATGGGCCCGGAGATCGGCATGCCACAACTGTCATTTACGCGACACAGCTTCGGCAAGCGCGGCGCCTACTTGCCTGCCCTGTTGAACTGGGTGAGTACCTGGGGTTGGTACGCCGTCAATAGTGTCTTAGGTGCCCTGGCCATTGCGCGCCTGACAACGTTACCCTTCTGGATTTCATTGTTGTTATTGTCGATCGTACAGATCCTGCTTGGTGTCTATGGACACAACCTGATCCAACGTTTTGAGGCCATCAGCGCGATACTCCTGGCAATCATTTTTGTGATCATGGCAGTGATTGGCCTGCCGCAGGCTCACTTTGGCCTGACATCACAACTCCCACTTGCCGATCATGTTGGGCTGTTTATCCTCATGACGACCGCCGTGGCCTCCTACGTCTTTAGCTGGTCTCCGTATGCCTCCGACTACGCCCGTTATCTTCCTGCCAATACCTCCAAATGGCGTGTCTTCACCTCGGTCTTTGCAGGATCGTTTATCGCCTGCGTCTGCTTGCAGGTGCTCGGTGTAGCGGTGGCAACGATTGGCCTCAATCTTGCACCAATCGATCTTGTTGTCAAGGTGATGGGCCCGGTCTGGGTAGCTGCGTTGATTGCCGTGGTGCTGGGCACGATTACCGCCAATGCCCTCAACATCTACACCGGCGCGCTCTCGCTGCTGACATTGGATGCACCAATCAAACGTTGGATGTCAGTGGTCGTCACAGGCGTGATTGGAGGATTGCTGGCTCTCTATTTAGTGAACGGACTTTCAGCTAAGTACGAGAACTTCCTGCTGTTAATCTCTTATTGGATTGGCCCCTGGCTGGCAATCGTCTTCGTCGATTTCTTCCTGCACCCAGGACAAGAAACCAGGCCAGGTCGAAACCTGCGCACGTCGCTAAGTAAAGCCATCGAATGGCCAGGACTGCTAGCATTTCTGATTGGTCTGGCCATTTCAGTGCCGTTCATGGATTCCTCGCTCTATGAAGGACCGATAGCCGTCTTGCTGCATGGAGCAGATATCTCCTACTACGTGGGAGGTATCGTGGCCGGTGTGCTCTACTACGTCCTACAATCGGCAGCAAGCGCGCGCGGACGCTCTACCCAAAATGCCGTCTCGTAAGGCTCGCCTCCTGTGGTACGCTCGCCATGTCCGTAGGGGCGAGTGTGGCGGGGAGTGGCGGGGTGGGCCTTTATGGTCGCCCGCCGTACCCAGGTCTCGTGCCCCTTTGCATGCAGCCTCACAAAAAATCTATCCCTGAGAGGCGGCGAGGTACGCGGAAGCCGAGTTCGGCTGAGATCTGCAAACCGGCATCTCGAAGTGCCGCGCCGAGTTCCTCCATGCGCGGCACCAATTCAGGCGTAAACCAGACTAAAGAAATCGTAGCCAGCACCTGCCCCTGGATGCCGAAGACGGGCGCGGCGATGGCCGTCGCACCCAGGACAGCCTGGTTGGATGCTACGGCGTAGAGATGCTCGCGAATAGTAGCCAGTTCGACCCCCAGGCTCTCTGGATTCGTCAAGGTTTCGGGAGTCAGCGCACGCAACTCTGTCGTGCGTAGATAGTGGTCTAGTTCATCTTCCGACAGGAACGCCAGGAAGACACGCCCCTGTGCCGTGGCATAGGCAGGACTATGGAACCCTGTATGCTCGGCCACACTCAGGCTCCGCGCTGGCATGAACGTACGGATAGCTACAAACTCATTATCGGCCCAGCTACCAACGACTGCTGTGTACCCGTAGCGTTCTGACTTAGGCGTTTTGCCCGCTGGCCGCAGTTTGACAGATTTCGTGGTCGCATCCGTCATAAGAAGCTCCCAGGGCGGAGGCTGTAGAGTGCCGATTTATCGAGCACGTCTCACGCCCCTACGATGCGCGTTGAGCGATTCTTGCGCTCTTCTCGTCAGCCTGTTCCCCTGGTGCCTTGACTGAGAGCAGGGAGTCCAACTCCTCATCTGAAAGCGGCTTGTAAGAGGCTTGCTGGGGATCAAACACAACATTGTCTCGTTTGCAGTAGCGTAACCGACCCCAGTTCGCGAGCGCTTGGTCCCAGGCCGGTAGGAGTTGCTGTGAATGAAGATCACCCTGGACTACATGTCTAAAAGCAAAGAAGGAGAACACCAGTACAGCAACAATAGCCAGGACCGTCAACACCGCTTGTAGGACTTGGGCCCACGGTGGCATATTTGTCGGTACAAGAAGCACGATGATGAGAAATGAGCCTAAAGCGATGACACCAACCCCGATAGCCATGGTCTTTACCATCGAGACCCGCCCCATAGGCATAGGTGGTGGCGCAAAACGTTCCATGCCAGATTCATAAGCTGCTTTTAGTGTCATTACCCTGATCTGCCTGATGACATACCGGGCAGACAGGCTTCTGACTTTCAGTAGATACCATAAAAGCCTCCCTTGTACAGATGACCTGGCGACCTACGCTCGCCGAGCAGCGACCAGGTGGCATCCTTGCGGCGTAGTGGCGACCCTTGCGGTCGCCAGGTCGCTTGCAGGCACACCACCCAGCGAAAAAATACTGTGTATATAAAAAGCATATCACGTCCTCACGGATTAAACAATGGCCCCACCTTCCTTCTTCCTTCCGAAAACTTGACAAGCCACAGAAACGTTGCTATTATGTCGTGGACATCATGTGCTCAGGAGCCGAACGTTCGCACACGTTTTGAAAGGCAGAACAAGAGAAAAGTATGTTTGCAGTAATTAAAAGTGGTGGACGACAATACAAAGTCTCCGTCGGCGAGACATTAGAGGTGAATTGCCTTCCTGTAGAGGACGGAGCCCAGGTAACATTTGACGAGGTCTTGCTCATCTCAGATGCAGACCGTTCGCTGGTGGGTACCCCACTGGTAGACAATGCCGTCGTGCTGGCAACAGCCACCCGCCAGAGCCGAGGCAAGAAGTTGATCGTTTTCAAGTATAAACCCAAGAAGCGCTACCGCCATCGCCGCGGTCACCGCCAGGAACTCACTGTTCTCACCATCGATGATATCCTTACCAACGGCATCAGCCTGGTGACCGGCGAAGCACCAAAGGCCAGAGAAGTTCCCAGCGAGGATGAGTTGGTAGCACCCGAAGCCGCCGAAGTCACTGCTGAGGACGAAACTACGACTGAAGCTGAGGACGAAGCAACAACACCCGAGGAAGAGTCAGAGGAGAGGACCTCTCGTCGTCGCAGAACAAGGGTCGAGGATGAGGATAGCGAGAGCAGTACGGAGGAATAAATCATGGCACATAAAAAAGGTGTAGGCAGTTCCCGCAACGGTCGGGATAGCAACCCCAAAATGCTCGGCGTGAAACGCTATGATGGGCAGTATGTTTCGGCGGGCAGCATTATTGTGCGCCAGCGCGGCACCAAGATCAACCCTGGCAACCATGTCGGTGTCGGGCGTGATCATACGCTCTTCGCATTGATCGAAGGCTATGTTAAGTTTGAGCACGACTCGCGCACCAAACGTCGCGTCAGCGTCTACACCGAGTTCCCCGGTCGCCCTTCACTGAGCGCCGAACCCTCCGGTAATTCGGCTGTCGCTGTCGCACAAGCTTAGAAGATGGTTGCTTTAAGATGCGGGCGACTCTTGCAGTCGTCCGCTTCATAGTTTTGCGCGGCTAAGCGATCTGGCGACGAGGGCACGAGCGGAATAATCCAGGCAAGGAGTTATCTGATATGGCTAATAACCAGAACAAAACAGCCCGCGCTAGCTTATTTGGCGGCCTCTCTGGCGGAGTTTTCTTCTTCGGGCTGGCAATTGCTTTTGTTTCGGGCCACTTCTTTCCTGTATTTCTTGCCACTCTGGCGGTTACTTCCCTGGTCGGTTCTCTTGCCTCGGCCAACCCACAGGGGATCTATGGGGGCTTCCAGGGCTTTGTCTTCCTGCTGGGCCTTGCAGTGCTGGCCTCTACCGGTTGGTGGTGGCCTGGTATTCTCGTCTTATTGGGCATCTCTGCGATTTTAGGCTCTCTTAACGTGCCCTCGGTCGCAGGTTTGCTTGGCTTGGGGCTTCTCACCCGGACCAATCGGCAGCCCCAAGAGGCGTATCAGCACCTATCAGCCTTATCAGGAAGGGTATCAACCAACAACACCACAGGCGACATATCAAGAGGGTGGGCAGCAGCAGTACCAGCCGCCTGCGCCACAATCAACCTATGAACAGCCACAAGTGCAGTATCCACAAGAGGAGATGCCACCGCCGCTTCAGTAACTGTTAAGCGGCTACGTCCCCATCAAATCGGCCAAAGAAAGGACAAGGCATGCGAGCAATCATCAGTGTGGCTAACCGTGACGGCCTCACCCAGTTGGCGCGTGAACTACAAGCGCATAACGTGACTATTTTCTCAACCAGTGGCACTGCCCAGGCCCTACAGGCAGACGGTATCGTGGTAGAGCCGGTCACTGCACTAACAGGGTTTCCTGAAATACTTGATGGGCGTGTCAAGACACTGCATCCGGCTATTTTCGGCGCTATTCTTGCGCGTCGTGACATCCCTGCCCACATGGAGGAACTACAATCCCACGGCATCACACCCATCGATATTGTAGCCGTGAACCTCTACCCTTTTGCCGAGACAGTTGCTCGTCCAAGTGTCACTACAGCGGAAGCGTTAGAGCAGATCGACATTGGTGGTGCCGCCCTCGTACGTGCTGCAGCTAAAAATTTTCAGGATGTGATCGTGCTGGTCCATCCACAGGACTATGCCCCCGTGATGCAAGAATGGCAGGAACAGGGCGAAGTTAGCCTTACAACTCGCAGACGCCTTGCTGCCATTGCGTTTCAGCACACCGCCAGTTACGACAGCATCATTGCCGAATATTTACGCACCCAGCCTGCTGACTATTTTTCTGACGAGCTAACCCTTCCCTTGCGGCGCATCCAGACTCTGCGCTACGGCGAAAATCCTCACCAGCGGGCGGCCTTGTACCGTTGGGGCACCTCGTCAACATCGGCCACTACCCCTACAGTGGCGGGCGCAGAAGTATTGCATGGCAAGGATTTATCTTACAATAACCTGCTCGACCTTGATGCCGCTCTGGCTGCTGCAAGCAGTTTCACCGCGCCAACTGTAGTTATCGTCAAGCACACCAACCCCTGTGGAGTAGCCTGCGATGACACCCTTGTCGAAGCCTACAAAAAAGCTCACGCAGGCGACCCTATCTCAGCATTTGGCGGCATCATCGGCTGCAATCGCCCTGTCGATGCAGCTACGGCCCATGAGATCAGCCAGTTGTTCTACGAGGCGATTATCGCACCCGATTTCACCTACGACGCACTTCTCACGCTGCGCCAGAAAAAGAACTTGCGCTTATTAGCGACGCATTGCCCTATTGAGCCAAACAATGCAACCACACAGTTTCTCGCCACAGGTCAACCGGAAGTGCGTAGTGTCAGCGGCGGGTTACTGTTACAAACACCCGATGCCGCTGGCGAACAGGAAAGAGAGTATCGTGTCGTGACCGAGCGCGAGCCAACCCTGGAAGAGGTAACCGACCTGATGTTTGCCTGGAAAGTGGTGCATCACGTCAAGTCCAACGCCATTGTGCTAGCGCACAAACTCGCTGTGACCGGTGTTGGAGCTGGACAGATGAACCGCGTTGCCAGCGTGCAACTGGCAGTCGAGAAAGCATCGAAGCGAGCACGCGGATCCGTAATGGCCTCAGACGCCTTCTTCCCCTTCGCAGACGGCGTGGAGGCCGCAGCCAAAGCAGGTATCACAGCCATCATCCAGCCCGGCGGCTCCATCCGCGACGAAGAGGCCATCCGCATGGCGAACCACTATGCCATCGCCATGATTTTCACCGGCAAACGCCACTTCCGCCATTAATGGCCGCTCTTCACACCTGGGCTCTTTTGGTCGGCGTCCATCTGCTCCCTCTGCACATCGTAGGCCCTGGCGTAGGCATCTGTGTAGAGATCGATGTATGCCTGGCGGTCGTTGGTAACGTTGGGCGTGGCAGCCAGTGTCTGTTCACAGATCGCACGTGCGTGATTTGCTATATCCTCAGGTACACGATAAACATCTGGGTAGTTAACTTCTACCTCTTTTTGTGCCATGTCACGTGCATCCTGTTCCAGCCTCTGAGTATCCGCTGGCAGTTCATAGATATACATACTCATCGTGTAGCTCCTTCTCAGTACTTTCATTCCAGGGCAGACTGCCCCTATACAAATCATACGATTACATGCATAAAAAGGTTGCCGATGATTCTGCCCCCTTCATTTACCGAACACCTACATTTTACGCTATCAATCCGGAACTTACAGAAGTTGCCAACTAGAGAATACACTTCTAGAAGCCAGGAACAGGATATAACGGCACTTATACTCACTTAATTTGATCTAATTGTTCTACATAAAGATGGAAATATTTGGTACTTTTATACTGGAGCTAATAACTGAGCCTAATAGTACTTATATCGATGCCCCTTATCGGTCTATATATCTTGCGATTTCCCTATTTTTCAACTAAACTAAGTTGTGATTGAGTTCGGATAGCAAGAACATTCGCTATAATTCACATTAGACTTAGCATCTCCTCCGATGCACTAGTAACCATTGAACTGATGTACATTGTCATCCAACTCCACTAGTCCTTGTAGGCTACACAGTTCTGTTCCATGCTCTTCTGTGATAGACTTACATCAAGCTTCAGGTTCTATGTTTTCAAAAAGCGTAGCCCTTTCAGAACGTTATTACATAAGAAGATTGAGATAGAGTGTTCATAACCACAATCACCAGAGGAGATATTTCCAAATGTCCAAAGCCATTGCCATCGTGAGCGGCGGTCTAGATAGTGTCACACTAGCCTACCTGTTACATGCCGAAGGCTATAAACTCCATGTGTTGTCTTTCGACTACGGACAACGCCACAGGAAAGAGTTGGCATACGCCGAACGTTGCGCGAAGCGGCTCGGTGCAGCATTTGACATAGTCGATCTCAGCAGCCTCAATCGGTTTCTCAAAGGCTCAGCCCTGACAGATACCATTCCTATTCCAGACGGTCATTACGCTGCTCCCACGATGGCGATAACGGTAGTGCCTAATCGCAATGCCATGATGCTCTCAGTCGCATATGCAGTTGCCGTTGCTGAGCAAGCTCAGGTTGTTGCCATAGGTGTCCATGCTGGTGACCACTTTATTTATCCTGATTGTCGACCTGAGTTCATCACTGCGTTTGATACCATGCAACGGCTTGCTATCGAAGGATTTGGGGACCCACAACTGAGACTCGGAGCCCCTTTTGCCCATCTTGGCAAACAGCAAATTGTCCAGCTTGGTACGGCCCTGCAAGTCCCCTATGCTGATACCTGGAGTTGCTACAAAGGTGAGGAGAGGCATTGTGGCACGTGCGGTACCTGCTTTGAAAGGAAAGAAGCTTTCGAGCTTGCTGGTGTCCCTGATCCAACAGAGTATGAGAGAGAAGGGGATTGAGCATATCTCTTATCGTAGCTTTTATGAGGTTAGCGCACGATACTTTAGCATAAGCATGATTGCTAAGTTGGTGAGGAGAAGGTAAATGAGGTATGCAATCATTACTAAAATCTTTCGCTTCGAGGCAGCGCATCATTTACCAGGGCACCACGGCAAATGCGCTCGTCCTCATGGTCATTCGTATCGGCTAGAGGTCACTATTCGCGGTCCCATCAAGGATGCACCAGGAGAATCTGATCATGGCATGGTTATGGATTTTGGTGATCTCGCGCAGATCGTGAAAAATGCGGTTATAGAGCGCCTTGACCATCAGGACCTGAATGCAGTAACAGAGCTTCACACAACCGCTGAGAATTCTAGTGCATTGGATATGGAATGAGTTAATCGCCAGTGGTCTTGCCGAAGCACTACTCTATCGCATCCGTCTATGGGAAACCGATAGTTGCTTCGTAGAAATTACCCAACAGGAACGCAATTAGATGAACGTAATGGAAATCTACCGTTCGGTTCAAGGGGAAGGCACACTGATGGGAGTGCCTACTACCTTCGTACGCTTCTTCGCCTGTAACTTACGTTGCTCATGGTGTGACACGAAGTATTCGTGGAGTGTACGCGAAGGGGGAACGTGGGAGTCTATTCCAGCACAGGAAGTGGTAGAACGCGTTCAAGCACTTGGGGCCCGGCATGTCGTACTAACTGGGGGCGAACCGACCTTACAAAAGGAACTGGCTCAGCTCGCGCAATTACTCAAAGATCAAGGGCATCACCTGACCGTTGAGACGAATACGACAATCTTTCCCACAGCCGCCGTTCCCCTTATCGATCTCTGGAGTTTATCGCCTAAGCTCTCCAGTGCTGGTGAGAACTACCTACGCTATCCGGTCATCGAACGTTTTCTCGAAGGACTTCGATCAGATCAACAACAATGGAAATTCGTGATCCGTGACGATGCTGATGAACAGGCTCTACGAGCTTTATTGACCCGTTACCCAGCCTTCGCGAAGCGTCGCCTACCAGTGATTTTACAACCGGAGGGCGATACCGCAACGCTGGATTATCCATCCGCGCTTGAAGACCTGGCTAAACGAGTGCGCGATCCCTTCTGGGATAAGTACTACGTCCGGGTTTTACCTCAAATGCATGTCATCATCTGGGGGAGGAAGAAATTGGTTTAAAGCGGTCAGATCTTCCCTTTTTCTTTCAACCGGGAAAAGAGATACGCTTAAAACCTATTGTTTACCAGAAATAGTGGTGTATAATGGAAATGCGGCAGAAGAGGTACATTGCTTTCAAGTAGGGGATTGTATTTTCTATCAGGAAGAATGACGACTATGTAGGCTGAAATACATACGCACCAACGTGAATGTTTATTATCTTTGTTTCAAATCTCTACATGTCATTCCACCTCCTCTTCTTCAGTCATACACGCATAAAACTCGATCGTTCCCGTTCAGCAGGTGGTTCTGAAATGAAGTTGTAACTTTGCTTATTAGCAAGCCGCAACAGACCCAGGAAAGGCAGACAGAAATTCCTGGAAGGTTGTTCTATAAAGTAGCGTAGTTAACTCGATGGATACGGACCCGCGCCCAGGATACCGTACCGACCGGTAACCAAACTCATATGTTAGTAAGGCGGTCACATTGGAATCAAACAGGCACAAGGGCATTTTATCTCTAAACCCTGGCATGTATGTGCGTGTTCCACTGGATACTGAGCGGACAGATAACAATTTTCGGGAATACAGAATTGGTCAACTATACTCTCTCGACGAAGTTGCCAATACAGCGATTGTGCGCTTCCATGGCCATGTTGACGACGAGCAAGACGAGGTCGAATGCCCGCTTGATTACTTGGACCGTTGTTTTATCTTGCCGGATACAGCCTGTGAATTAGCACATGATTGTCAACGAGGGCGCATCCTGTATCGGTGTAGCGACGGCTTTTTACCGGGAACGTTTGCCGAGTACTATGTGCAGATTGCGGATGTCGCAGGTGTGGTGCGTGTCCGCGAAGTCGATTTGCTCGTCCAACGCAACCGACAAGATTATGATCCACGGGCGCAGTTGCTCCGCTACGAATTTCAGCAGCCCGTCTGGAAGTTCCCGCGCGACCACCTGATTGAGGCGTACAGCGAATTGCACAATGCTACTTTTGGTCTGGAAGAGTTGGTAAGCGCCCGCTTGATGCTTTTCGCTCACCAGGCCGAGGTAATTGCACGTGTGCTAGCTGACACGATATGCCGCTATATTCTGGCGGATGAGGTCGGATTAGGGAAAACCATCGAAGCTTGTGTGATTCTGAAAGGGTTACGCCGAAGGTACCCGCACCTCAGAGTACTGATCATTGCTCCAACTACGCTCGTCCACCAATGGCACAATGAGATGAATAGCAAATTCTGGCTTGATCTCCCTCTTGGACATACGGGCAATGATGTCCTTAAAGCATCCGGTGCACCTGGTTGCATCCTCTGTACTGAGGATATTGCAACAGACGATGCCCTCTGGTTAGAGGTGCGCAAGCAACAGTGGGGATTGCTCATCGTCGATGAAGCACACCATGTCCTCAAACAACCACTTCTCTATCAGCGCATCCATCATCTTAGCAGTGAGATTGCACGAGTACTCTTTTTGTCGGCAACTCCAATTCAACGCTACAAGCAAGAATACCTCTCTCTACTGGCCTTAGTGAATCCAGAACGTTACCAACGTGAAGATTTTGCAGACTTTGCGCACCTCCTGGAAATTCAGCAAAAACTGCTCAAGCGAGTAGCTATCCTAACCGATATTTTGCAGCATGAATTCAACACAGACGATTTTCTCGAGGAACTAGAACCTATCCTTAAGCTTTTGAAGGACGACCAGGAACTTATCTCGCTCTCCCAAGAAATTAAAAAACAGGCCTATCAGCAAAGCGGTGGACAGGAAACTGCGCGAGCATTGCTTGCTTACCTTGGTGAAAACTATCAAATTGAGCGCCGCATCATTCGCAACCGTCGAGCACACTTGAACGTCGCATTACCCGTTCGCAAACTCGATTCTTCGTATAGCTATACACCTGACACGACTGAAGCGGAAACGCTAGATATTCTCTATGAGTATCTCGAAATATATGCCCGCTTGTTTATTGAACATCCATTGACGGCAGAGTACGTTCGTGTTTGGATGTACGCATCAGCCAGTAGTCCGCGCGCACTACTCGATATCGTTGAAACGCGCCTTGCCTATCTTGTTGCTCCAGAGTCGCCTAGCAATTATGACGATCCCCAGCGCTTACTTGTTCCTTCAACACCGAGCCAGGAATACGATCGGATTAAAAAGGTTCTGGCGCAGGCCCCAACAATGCCGGAAGAGCAAGCTCAGTTTATTGAACCATTATTGCGAATGGTGGAACGATGGCATGAACAAACAGAAACTAGCCTGACAGAGGTTGCTCGATACGGTGTGAAAGCATCGCAATCTGCCTCCCATCGTTTGGTTGAGATAATGCGTGCTATCCATGCAGTAATAACATCCAGTTCGACGATGAAAGTGATTCTTTTCTCTAGTTGGTTACCGACACTCGAAACAATACTCCCATACCTACGACAACGTTATGGTCAGCAAGCTGTAGTACAATTTACCTACGATCTCCCCTATGATCAGTTACAGCACAATGTGGACCTGTTCCAGAGCCGTCCTGAATGTCGAATTTTGCTATGCGACGAGTCAGGAGGCGAGGGCAGAAACTTCCAGATCGCCGACCAAGTTATTCATATTGATCTGCCCTGGACACCAACTCAGGTAGAGCAACGCATCGGACGCATTGACCGCATTGGCCGTATAGGAGATGTTCTTTCGCTCGTACCGTTTGCACGGGGCTGGCCAGAAGAAGACCTTTTTCACCTATGGGAAGATGCTTTCCACCTGTTTACCTGTTCAATGAGTGGTATGGAGATAGCCCTGGAAAGCGTGCAGAATGACTTACTCAACTCGATTCGCATGCATCCTCGTCGTGGTCTCGAGCAATTACTGCAAGGTATGAAAGAAAGAGCGGAGAAACTGCGTGAGATCGTGGAAGAAGAGCGATATTATGAAGAGGTCTCTATCAACCATCAATTACGGGATGAGTTCCGTAATCTCAGTGAGAAATATCGGGACGGGAAACTGCTACAAATTGCATGTTTACAGTGGGCAAATCTGGCAGGGTTACGTATCGATACCAGCATCGACGACACGATTATCCGCTTTAATCCGCGCAAATTTAGCATGGGTAGTATCAAAAGAGCGAAATTCCTGCAATTTCCAAATATGGAGGAGGCGCTACGCCGTTCAGGTAGGCAACGTGATTTGGTGATCAAAGGAACATTTCATCGCGATATCGCTGTTCGTCGTGAGGACCTTGTCTTCTTTGCGCCCGGCAATGACCCCTGGTTGGATGCTATCATTGCCAATGCGATTGAGGCTGACATGGGACGTAGTTGCGCCATCATGCGGCATGTAGCAGGCATGGAGGGCGTATGGCGAGGCTTTGAGCTTCTCTATAGTTTCATGGTTGATCCTCGGCCACTCTATGAGCTTGGTGCCGACCCTACTCATCTGTTCCTTGCTCTTGGTTTTCTTCGCACTTCCACCTATCGCCTCTTGCTCTCTGAAGAGGGAAAGCGCGAGAGCCTCAGCAGCGCCATAGGTCAATTGATCCAGCGTAGACCTGACAAAGCACGAGATATCCATCTTGGCCAGCGAGATGGCAAGATCAGTAAGATTGAAGCTTTTAAGGAGCATTATCCTCCTGATTCCTGGCAGATAACAGTTGAACGTATCTTTATGCTAGCTGAACAGATTCTCTCCGATGAATTGGATGACTATATGGAAGAAGTCGCCGAGGAGGCATTGGAGACTTTTGACAGGCGAGTACTGGGATTGCGTTTTGCCTCTCTCTGGCAGCAACATTACGCCGGGAAACCGAGCATTACAAAAGAAGAGTTGGTTATGTATAACTCTATCTCTGAGGCCCTGGCAGAAGGGATCAAACGCCCAGTCAGGAGATTAGAGTCAGTGTGTTATTGGATTTTGCGGGGAGACAACGGTTGTGAGCAGACTCTTTGAGAGGCTACAACAGCAACTAAGTGCCGAGCCTTCTGCGTATTGGGACCTTATTCACGAGGTTGCGATAAGCCAGAAAGACCTGCAAGAACTCGAACTGGCACGAAGTTATAGTATCCTCCGCCTAGGCATGGCATTGCAACACTGGCAAGAAACTGGTCTGGGCACATCTGACGTCGTCGTCCTTATGCGGCAGGTCATTCGTAGCTATGAACGGCGTTTAGAGATTCCTCGGGCTATATGGCAAAAGCTGAGTAAATACAGCTCTCAGAGCGACTTACTTTCTATCGACGTGGAGGATACGGCACGCGTGCAAATCGTTGCCAATGACTGGTGCCCTGATTGGCTGAGCGGGGTGAAGGCTATTGATCGTATGCAGAAGCGGCGGAATGACCAGCCATCCCCAGGTGATGGGCTCCTATATGCAATGACTAATGGCAAATTTTATCAATACCAATCGCAGGCACAGCAGATCGCAGTACATACGGCCCTTTTTGCCGAACCGGGATCAACAGTGCTGGTAATGTTGCCAACAGGGTCTGGAAAAAGTCTGGTTGCCCTACTCGCAGCCTGGTTGTCCACACAGGATAGCGGTGGCACAACACTAGTTGTCGTTCCCACCGTTGCACTGGCACTGGATCAGGAACAAAAAGCGCGCAGCTACTTCGAGGAGAAGGCACCCGACTCTGATTATTTACCTTGTAGTTGGACCGGGCACACGCCACCGGAAACACGCGAGCAAATTCTGCAAGGCATAAGCAATGGCAGGTTGCCAATCCTCTACCTTTCTCCAGAAGCACTGATGCAATCCAGTCTCTATACCACCTGCCTCGAAGCCGCTGAGCATGGAATGATCAGACACCTGGTCATTGACGAGGCGCATATCGTTGATTCATGGGGAGCGGGCTTCAGGACGGACTTCCAGTTCCTAGCCTCATACCGCATACAACTGCTGACGCGCTCGGCTGGTCAACTGCGATCGCTTTTGCTCTCGGCTACCGTCAAACCCTCCACCGAACGTCTGCTAAAACAACTTTTTGGAAGAGGTGGCCGGTTTTATGAGGTCTCTGCCAACCGTTTGCGGCCCGAACCAAGTTACTGGTTCTCATTTTCACAGTATCCTCACACAAGGGAAAGCCGTGTGCTAGAAGCCCTGCGCTACCTTCCTCGGCCGCTCATTCTGTACGTCTCAACTCTCGATGACGCTAGCCGCTGGCGAAAACTTCTAAGCGGCCTCGACTTCCGCCGGGTTGCCATGTTCACTGGAAAAACCAACGACGACGATAGGCAAAAGCTGATCCAGGATTGGAATAGCAGTAAAATCGATCTAATGGTGGCTACCTCGGCCTTCGGGATGGGTGTCGACAAGGGCGATGTGCGCACCATCGTTCACGCCTGTCTGCCAGAAAACATTGAACGGTTCTACCAGGAGGTAGGACGCGCGGGGCGGGACGGGTACAGTTCGGTAAGTTTGATGTGTACTACAGTAAATGACTATCTGGTGGCTGAGAGTTTGATTCGGGGTGCGCGCATAACCACCGAGAAAGCAATAAAGCGTTGGGAGGGAATGCGTCAGACAGCTAGCTTTCCTGTAGTGGAGCGCAATGACTTGATGGTAGTGGACACTAACGCACCGCCGGCGGAATCACCAGATATGCGCCGCAGCAAGGCGAATCGTAGATGGAACGAACACACACTCCTGCTCATGCAGCGTGCTGGATTGCTTCGCATTACCGATACGCGTGAGGATATCGGGAGCGATGTAGGCCACATCAATACTTTCGGATCAATACGCACAGATACTCTCCAAATACAACTCCTCCAGCCAACCATCACTGCCTATTCGGATAGTGAGCTGTCCTCCCGGTTGGAAGTGGTACGAAATCAGGAACGTGAAGAGGTGGAGGCGGCCTTAGAACAGATGAAGCGTGTGGTGCAGGAATATACTGAGCAGCCGTTTCACGACTGCCTTGCCCACCGCTTGATCGAACTCTACTCTGGTTGCTCTCCTGCTTGCGGTGGTTGCCCATATTGTCGAGCTAATGGGATAGCCCCATATGAAGGCCCACTGGTGGCTGAGATGGAGCAGATACCAGAGACATTTACGCCAGAGCATTTCAATGGAGAATTACGGCTCCTTATGGGTAGAAAAGCTGTCATGAATGTCACCTGGGACGCTACAGAGGATGTTGCCTCGCTTAAAAGACAGGTTTTGCATCTGCTTACTGACTTGATATGGGCGGGCATGCAGCAACTCCTTTTACCTGATGACTTGCTTGCCGATCAGCAATGGGCCCAGGAACTGTGTCGCCAAATCGCAGCAAAAAAACCTATTCCCCACCGCATCCTTGCACATGGGGAGGTTCTTGATGGAACACCGTTTTATACGCTGCCAACTGTCATCATGTATCCTTCTTTCGATGCGGAAGCAGACGTGTTCCACCGGCGAGTACGCTCCTTGCTGAAACCGTGGAGTAAACAGTGGATCCCGCTCCTGCACATAGTGCGTCGTTTTCTATTTCTTGAATGTGAGTCCGGCTATTTTATGGATCGAATTGATGGCAAAACGGAAACGCTACCACGCCTTCAATCGCTACTCACACAATGGCAGGAGCCGAAGTTTTTCTAGAAGGGAATAAAGATGGAGATTATCAACGATAACCAGGCAGAAAAGCATCGCGTCCAGGCGCTGGTTCGATTGGTCGCCAACCTGCCACAGCCAACGCGGCGGGACGTCGTTAATCTGCTACAACCGCTGCCGCTGGTAGAGACCAATGATGGCGGAGATGTACAATCCTCCGCCAATAATACCTGCCGTATCGCAGAGGATTGCGGCCTGATCGTAGAGAACCGAGGTCGGATACTTGAACTAGGTGTACCAGCAGAAAAGTTTGAAACGATGTCGGCATTTCAGCAATATATGCAATCTGTTGTGCTTGGAGTGACGGAAGAGGGAAAATCGAACTATCTGTTCAACTTGTTTTCAGCCTGGTATGCAGTACAGGACGAGCGCGTTCTGCAGGATCTGGTGAAAACGGGCTACGACGGGCCTTTTAACGATCAGCTGTACCCTGATGCGCCACCGCCCAGACATTTTAACGATACCAAGTTGAGAGCTTGGCGTAAATGGGCGACTTTTCTTGGACTTGGCTGGCCAATGCGCATTGGCCAACGCGAGATCATCATTCCCGACGCCACCGTGCGTATCAGATCCTTGCTACCTGCCTTACTTCCAGATAAAGCTCTTCTTCCATTCGGGACCTTTATTGAACGGCTAGCGCTCCACTGCCCAGAGTTGGACGGCGGAGCTCTCTTTCGCTATTGCTGGCAGGCCAGCAGAGGAGCAGAGGAACGCGGCAGGCGCATCAGCCTGATGCTCTCTACAGCACTCCGCACCCTCCATGGGCTGGGTGTCATTCGCCTGGAAGAGCAGGCCGACGCACTTGAGAACTGGCTACTCTACTCAGCAGAAGGCAACCCTCACCACCAGGTCACCCATATTAAATTGGTAGGAGCATAACGCTATGCAAGCAGACACCTTTGAGCGAGTACAATGCTGGGAGAACGACCGCATTGACCAGATTATCAATAAAGAGGCTACGTCTGTGGATCGTTCCACATTCCTTGCAACACATATGCCGCTACGCAACATCACCTATCTACGCGCACTCCGGCACCTAGCGGACCCAGGCGAGGATGGCCTCTTGCAGGAATTAACGCGCTGCGCCTTGGATAATGAGCACGCGTTTGTGGTGGTCGAGGGCATCCCTGGTTCTGGCAAATCACACCTCATACGCTGGCTGAAAGAGCGTTACCTATCCGAACAAGACCAGAGCGAGGGTGTGCTCTTTATCGAACGCGCACAATGCAGCCTGAGCAGTACACTGGAGCAAATTATCAGGTCGGATATCTTTGATGACTCAACCATGCGCGACCAACTCAATAAATTGCGAGATGCACGGATAGCATTGTCGAAAGAGGCGCTGGCCGACACTCTACTGGACCAACTGCGCGTTGCAACCCACGAGGATCAGCAGGAGGAAATGCCACGCTGGTTATCACGCTCCAACAGACTGGATAAATTCTTACTCGATTATCGTGTGCGGCAAGAACTAATGAAGGTGGGGGGGCCTATAGAACGCCTCGTACGCTTCCTCACCAGCGGCCCCGGCACGGGAATAGACAATAGCGAGATTCCGCATTTCGAGGAGCAAGATTTCGATTTTAAGATTGCAGTACGGCGGGAAATACAAGGCTACGAAGAGGCTCAGTGGCTGGCCACCAATCTCAGCGGCGAAGACGAACGGGAAAAACGGGTGGAGTTGGCCGGTTATCTCAACCGTCTTATTCGCTACGCGATCGGGCACGCCACAGCACTGACCGGAGACGACTTCAAGCAGATGTTTTATGATCTCCGTCGCCATCTGCATCCCCGAGGTCGCAATCTGGCACTCTTTATCGAAGATATCACCGCCTTGACCGGCGTTGATCGCGGTCTACTGGATGTCCTGGTCACACAACATAAGAGGGATAGGGCAGCAGGAACTCTGCCGTCTGATCTCGGTCATCGGCATTACCGACAGCTTCTTCAATAGCCAGGTGCCCGATAACATTAAGGATCGTATCACCCACCACCTGACATTGAGCGCGGATAATGCCACGATAGCACTCAACGAACCTGATGCAATCGCAGATCTAGCTATACGCTACCTGAACGCTATGCGCCTCCCAGCACAAGCATTGGACACCTGGTTTCACCTAGGTGAAGATCCCGATGCCCTGCCGAATGCGTGCGAGCGCTGTCCTGTACGTGTGGCATGTCACAAAGCCTTCGGCTTTTTCTCTTTGCATGGGGGCAGTGAGCGCGAGCAACACATTGGCCTGTACCCCTTTAACCAACAGGCACTCTGGCACCTGTATCAACGTATTGACACAACAAGAAGCAGGCTCACGCAACGTGCCTTGCTCTACAATGTACTGCACTATATCTTACAAAGCCACGGCCCCAAAAATAGGGATGGATATTTCCCGCCTGCACCACAGGACCTGGGAGGCGAGTTCACTGAATTCACGCTAAAAAAGCCGCTGCAACGCGAAATTATACGCCAGCAGGGAGGAAGAGACGCAGGCCGCATCACGACCTTGATAACGATCTGGGGGAATCGCACTGTCGACGCAGTCATAGATTCACAAGGTCGTTCTCTAGTTGGTGACCTGTCGGAGGAAGTCTTCAAAGCATTTGCACTTACGCCGATCCCGGGCGAACGCCTAAGCTCTGCTCCCCAACCTAAGGTAGAGCCAGCACCTCCACCACGCCCTCAGGGGCCGCGTGGTCCCTCCTCACCCACTAGACCAACTGGAACGCCGCCACCGTCGAAACCAGGCATTGAAACCGAGATTTTCCCCGCTTCAACCGCTGTGGAAGAAAAAATGCACAAATATAATGAGGATATCACTCAATGGCTCAATAATGGCTCCTTGCGCTACTACGCGGAGTATAACGAGCTACTCGTGCCATTCATTCGCGCCGGCATCGATTGGGATTTCCATGGCATAAATTCAATACAGGTGGATGAATTGCTCAAGGCTAGAAGGCACCTGTACATCGAGGCGCAGGTAGGCAAAGTCAATGCTGCGTACTATCTCACTCTGCGACGCAGCCCCCAACTAGCCGCGGTTCTGATAGGGCTGGTACATATAAAAGAGGCAGGAACTGCATTGAACCCGGCATTACTCAGCGGTTACCTGAATAATTTCAGCCTTTGGCTGCGCCAGCATGAAGAGGAGATCGTGGAATTTGTACGCTGCCCCAATCATGAAGCGACCAGTACACTCCCACTAGCACATATCGTTGTCCTCGATTGTCTGCTCCTCGCCTGTCTTCACGGGTCTCTGCAGAAACGCCATGAGACAACGCAGGAACTGTTTCTTGACCTGATATCCTTCTGTCAGAATACCAAGGCCGCCAGTTGGGACGAACAGACCATCATGGCCCAAACAAAACATGCTCCCAGTTGGGTCAGTCTTATGAAGAGATTCAAATCATCGGTAGTAGAGAAACTGAATTCGGCCTGCTTGCAATTGTTGAACTGCGCACAGGGAGACAGCATCGAAGTACGTTTCCTGGACGCCGCGACGGGGCTACGCATTCTAAACGACTTCCGGCAACGCCACTGGCATCTCCCCGACGTGGGCTTCACCGGCATGATCACAACCAGCCTTTGGGATGACGCCCTCTCAACATACCAAGCACTGCAAAAATATTTCGCAGTAGCAATCCAAGAAGAACAAGTGTTTACTGAGAGTCGATTGCATAGACTGGAAGCATACATCGCGGGCTCTTCTCCGCGAGAAGTTTTCAACGCCATCGATAATTTGCTGATGACAGCGCGAGAAAGCCAGCGGGGCCTGAGCTTTGAGCAAAACAAGCGGTTCAACGAGGGGGATTTGCAGGCCACCATCACTGCACTAGAGGATGTTGTCCACGAGCAAAATGCGGAGTCTCAGATACTGAAGATTTCCCAGGCGGGAGAGTTGTTGATAGCCGCGCAACATTACGCTGACTATTTTCAGTCATTCCAACAAGAGGCAGAGAGCTTAGCTATACAGGGCAAAAGACAACTCGCTCTACTTAGGGAACAGGGGGGAGAGAGCATCGCCCAGGAGCAGGAACAGGCGAGAGCTTTGTATCGAGAAATCATCGACATGCTGGCTTCATTGAATACGCCAGGAGGTGTAAGATGATTGCTTCATTAGCCGAAAGCGTCTGCCAGCAAATCAGGGAGATCGATACGTTGCAGAGATATAAGTTAGTCGCTGCAGACATTCAGAATACCTGCGAGGCATTGCAGTCGCTCAAAGAGCAAGTGATTCGCCTGCGCACCCTCTTGCAGTTAATCCAGACGCGTCTCATTGAGAGTGAGTTGCGCCTAATACAAACCGGGCTAGAAGACTGTTCTTCCCGGCTACTGAGAAGCGCAACACAATTTGAGGATCAGCGACGCCAGGGGCAAGAATTACAATCGATCCAGAAGCGGATCGAGGAACAGTATAGCATTCTGCAACAGGCATGGAAGCGCTATGCACGAGAACGTGCAAGCAAGCCGATTGAATTATCATACCCTGGTCTACTACCTTCCGGAGGTAGTCGCGCAACAGGCCCGTTACAGCACCTTGAGACAAAAGCTAGAAGATTATAAAGAGAAAGCTCCGGTTTCGGCCAGGCAGCTCCAGGAATTTGATCAGAGTCTCGAACAATTTACTTCATTGCTTGGCGGCATTGAGGGGCTGAGCGAGGCAGTAAAAACATTCTTGCTCAGGACGGTAAGCGGAACAGCGACACTGGCCGACGTGACCGACGAAGTGTTGCAGTGGTGTCGCCAGGGGGAGCACGCGCGAGCATTCTCCATTCAATTTGCACGCTAGCTAGGAAGGAGTTCTGGCAACTATGCAGCCGTCAGAGTATCCCAAATTGGATTCAGCTCTGCAACGAGATACTGACCGCGATAGAACAGGATGAGCTCAAGTTATTGGGCTGGGGCTTTGTTGAGGTCCGCAGCCCTTTAACAGATACGTTGCCAGACATGTAGAAGCACTGTCAGGCGTTGGACAGCGACTCTGGGCAGAAGCACAACAATGGGATGTTCAACCGGAACATATTCTGGAGAACCTAACGACAAGAAAATTGATCTTTAAATCAGAACAATTTTATCGTAGCCGTTTTGCTGAGGCCATCCGCCTGCTCTCCCTACTGCGCCAGCGTTTCTCGACCTATGACTGGCAGACGGCAAGCCGCCTGTTAGTGACTTCAAAATAGATTCAGGCACCGAAACTATCCTAAACGGGATATCTCTAGTCGCGAATTGCTTGAAGAACTACGCCAGCAACGAGCCAGTCCGCTTTACCTCGCTGCAGTGGAAAGGCTGCTACAGGGTGAGCTTGGCAATAATCTTTCAATCGCTAAGTTTCAGAAAGAAGCGATATTGCATCACTACAGGACACTCCACGGTGGAGCATCCGAACCGCTCTATGAGCATGCACTCGTGATTGGTGCAGGCACAGGTGCGGGAAAAACAAAAGCCTTTTATGTTCCTGCTATGGCAGAGATTGCCGCCTCACTTACCAGGGATCGCTTCGTGCGGGCTCTAGCTCTTTACCCGCGGGTGGAACTATTGAAGGATCAGTTGGTTGAGGCTATCCAGGAGGCGCGTAAGCTAAACGATTTGCTGCAACAACACAAGTCGCGTACAATCACCATCGGAGCATACTACGCTGATACGCCCGCAAGAGCTGAGATGTTCCTAAGGAGCCAGCAGACGAATTGGAAACTCACCCCACAGAAGGACGGCTGGGAGTCTCCATTCTTCCAGTGCCCGGATTGTAAACCATTGTCACGGCCATTGGTCTGGTATAAAAAAGACATCGAACAGGAGGCGGAGGACAACAAGCATCATATCTATGGAAGGCATGCTATCCTACATTGCCCAAATTGCCAACTTACCATCGCGGAGCAACTCTCGCTCACGCGAGATCAGATGATTCATGATCCTCCTGATATTCTATTTACCACGACGGAGATGCTCAACCGCCGTCTGAGCAAGGTTGACGAGCAAGATCTCTTTGGGTGCGCGGTCGAAACGAGCTAAACCACCATCGATGTTGCTCCTCGACGAAATTCACACTCACGAAGGGTTGCATGGTGCGCAGGTTGCCTATCTTCTTAGACGTTGGCGCTACGGACGGAGACAGAGCAAATATGCCTCAACGCCGATGTTGTGCGTTGGTCTCTCGGCGACACTGCAAAACGCAGAGGCGTTCTTCGCTAAACTCACTGGCATCTCCAGAAGCAATGTCCATTACATTCACCCGATCAATGAGGACCTGGAGAGCGAAGGTGCAGAATACAATATCGTGTTGAGGGAGACCCGGTTTCAGGCGTGAGTCTCCTCGCAACCTCTGTGCAGACGGTAATGCTGCTGGCGCGCATGCTTGATATCAATGCCAATGAGCCATCTCATAAAGCCTACGGGCAAAAGATCTTTGCGTTCAGCGATAAACTCGATGTCCTTAACCGCTGGTATCAAATCGAGCAGGACGCCGAAATAAACAAGAGGCTGAGCCAATATCGCCTTGTCCAGGGCGATACACAGGAGATACAACGGAAAAAGAATCAGGCTGGTCAGTTTTGGTGGGCCTGTACATCTATTGGACATAACCTGAAGCTTCCCTTGATCATAGACCGCACTTCTTCCCAGGATCGTGGTGTTAACCCTAAAGCACAACTGGTCCTGGCTACCAGCACACTAGAGGTTGGCTTCAATGACGAAGCGGTAGGAGCAGTAGTACAGCATAAAGCTCCACACAGCCTAGCATCATTCGTACAGCGCAAGGGGCGCGCAGGGCGTCGGCGCACAATGCGTCCCTGGATGATCGTTGTCGCTTCAGCCTACGGGCGAGATCGCTGGGCCTTTCAGCATGCGGAAAACCTCTTTTCTCCGACTCTGAGCGACATCGCTCTGCCGGTAGAAAACTATTACGTGCGTAAAATTCAGGCTACCTTCGCCTTTATGGACTGGCTTGCCTTTAAGCTGAAGTATGAGCCGGCGTGCAGGCACATCGACATGTGGAAAGTGCTTAGTGGAGAATCCAGAGGCGAATTCTTTCAGCGGCCACGAGATCTGGTTTGCCAACTCATCGCGGAAGTGTTAAGCAATCCAACACAGCGTGACGAACTAGCCCAGTATCTACGTCTCGCACTAGGCCTGTACAGCCAACGCGAGGTAGACGCGCTTCTATGGGACGATCCGCGCTCATTGCTGTTTGAAGTCTTGCCCACGATACTCAGGCAGATAGCAAGCAATTGGCAGTGTTTATCTGATGGCGAAGCGATGGAATGGAGCGACGGGGTAAGTAAAAATCCCCTGCCGGAGTTCATCACGCCTAATCTGTTCTCCGATCTGAAATCGCTCGACATTCCCTTGATGCTTCCTCCTCCTCCGCCACCCTCTCGCATGCAAAGCAGGCCAGGAGATAGCCCAAAGCAAGAGGAGAGGGAAGAACAAATGCCTCTGCACCAATGCCTCGTTGAATTTGCCCCCGGAAATGCCAATAAACGATTTGCTATGAGCAAGAACGAGAAGGAGGCATATTGGATTCCCATACCAGTGGCTGAACTACGTGGTGATGTGCTTCCGATCGAAGCGTTAAATTCAACTATCGTCTGCGATAAACTTCCTAGGCAATTTCTCATTCAGGGCAACAATTACCAATTCTACACTCCTCGTCGCTATTATCTCAAGCAAATACCGGATGACGTGAAGAGTACCAGCAGCGCTCAATTGATATGGAAATCACATTTTGCAGGCAAGCAACTGCGATCATCCAATATTGATCAGGAAGAGGAACCGCTGGATGCCGAGACAGTAGAACTCACGCCGCGCTCACGTTGGAATCGCTTTTTGGCAAACATTAGAAGCTACACGCAGACAAATGGCGATGGCGTAGAGGTGGCTCGCTTAGCTACAGGGGTACACGCGGAAACCCGTTACGAGGGAAATAAGAGGGCGCTACGCCAGTGGCTGAAGTTTGAGAACGCGACACAAGAACGGGTCGGCATAGGATATATGAATTACGTCGACGCATTGCAATTTCAGTTTCGCCCCCTAGACATTGCGCAATGCCTCGCGCTCCCCACCTGGCCCGAATTGCGCCGGAACTTGAGTCCGGAGTATTTTCGTTACCGTTTAAGCCGACACCCGGCTGTCCTGGTAGAGAAGCTCTCAACATTTGAAATTGACTGGCTCTGGCAACTCGAACTGTCTATGCTGGTTACCAGAGCGGTAGAAAAACGTAGCCTCCTCCAAGATGTTGCGCCAGAGATTCACACCTCAAGAGCCGAGCGGGCAGAAGCCACTATGAAAACGATCTTCCAGGCACAGCAAGCGGAAGATGATGATGATGAAGAAAAAGTGGGCCGTTTGCACGAACACCTCAAGCAACTCCTCGAAAACGATGGCATTCAACAAGCGCTCCTAGAGAGCGAGCGTGTCCTCTGGGCGCCAGACGATCCAGAGTTTTATGAATGGTTGAACCAATGCTACGCCTCGTCGGTTGGTACCTCACTATTCACAACCTTAACCGAACTCGCTCCCGATACTGATCCAGAAGATCTACACATGGATATTGACGGAAACAGTATCTGGATTACAGAGGCAGTTCCCGGCGGCATCGGCATTATCACGAAAATTATAGACGTCGTGAAAACGAGGCCGTACGAGTTCGATCTGCAAATGCAGGACACCCTCTCATATTGTGATCGTCAGCAACTGGACAGCCAATTACGTGCAGTGGCTGAGTTGGTGAGGCAAGGAGACCGAGAGATAAACGAGGTTTTTGCTGAAATGCGCCTGGAACTAGTCCTCGATGACCAGGAAAAAGCGCTCAAACATTTGAAACGCCTGTTAGAGCAGCACGGTATCACTGCAACGCGCGACTTCGTGGTATCTCTGCTCGCAAAATTCCTCCGACCCAACTCATCTTCTGACACGGATACGTTGATCGCTCAGTTAGTGAATTTCTGGCAAAAGGAGGAGGCTCGTCTTAACTGCACGATTGATCTCCGAGTCATCGCCGTTGCTTCTCTGGCAATACCGGACATTCGACAACAGGTACAAAACGTTTTCCAGCGAATCAGCAGTGAGGCAGCACCTGACAATAGTCAGATCTTCAACGTGTTGCAATCCTTACTCTGGTTGCCCTGCACCACCAGTTGCCCCGATTGTATTGAGGAATACCATCCGTTCCAGCAACTGGTCAAGCCTTCACGGCAATTGTTGCTGGCCTTAGTGCAAGCAGATGAACGCACGATCGTTTATGGGCAAGAGAACTGGTTGGAGCAACTCAAAGAGGAACTGGGAACGACGTATAGGGCGCGCGTCAGTTGCCGGCAGGAGCAACTAGCTGACTGTAAAAAGTCCTTGCTCACACTTCTAGTTGAGCCCACAGATATCGGTTTTCAATTTTTCTACCCCGCTATTGAGCGCATTACGCGCACAGGAACAGGGTGGACCATTGAAATGAGAATCAGGGAGTTTGCCTATGTCTAATCGCATCATAAAGTCACGGGTCCGAGGCAGCTCTGTTACAACTGATCGATTGTCTGAGTTCACTCCTGACATTAGAACTCTTTTCCCCAGGGAAGGAATTGTATCTGATCTCACCCTGGTTGAGCAATGTACCACTCATTGATAATCGCCATGGGCAGTTTCGCGCTATCGCAGGTGAATACAACAAGCCGATACTGTATCTGGCTGATATCCTGCGCTTATTAGCAGAAAGGGGAACTGAGGTCCGTGTCCTTTACCTTTCTCCCGCCAAAGACATGACCGGTATATTTTTGCGAGGTATACAAGATGTTGAGCACATTGAGCATCGAGGCTTTCGACGCTTGCACGAAAAAGGCTTGATTGCCTCTCATTTCTACTTGCGTGGATCGATGAACTTCACCTATTCAGGCATCAATCTGAACCAAGAGAGTGTTGAACTCACCACTGATGAAGTGGCAGTATGGCATGCCTTACAGGAAGCACAGGTGTTATGGGGGGGAGATGCAGATCATGGTGAGAGTTAGCTTCACAAAGCCAGCTCATTACGAGTTCGCGTGTGAGTTTCTACACTCATGTCCTTCCGATCTCTACCAACTCGATCCAGGGCATCTAGTAATCACAACGCACCATGACATATTGGGGCGCCTATTGACACGCATCGACAATCAACAACAGGTTGTGGTGCTGCCAAGCTTGAAGCGTTCCCAATGGCTAATTACAGGTCCGACATTGCGGCAACTGGAACAGGCACGCCAGCAACTGCAACATTTTCTCGTCCCAACGTATGCATTTTTTCCAGGTCAAATGCCGCATCTCACTCCATTTGACCGTCATAATAAACTTCAGGAACTGGGCGCTCAGATCTATCCGCTCGGTTTCTATGTGTTGCAATCACAGGAAAAATATTCAGAGGTGATTTTTCAGCAACTAGACGTGTGGATGCAACTGGAACAAGACCGACCTGCGCCGCAAAGCATCATCAGGGTACCCTCGTATGGCGTCTACTATGAAAGGTTTCAACTCGCGCTGGCAGCAGGGCAATGGGATGAAGCGGACCAACTACGCCAAGAAATCCGGCGCCTGAATCTAATTGCCGCCGAGAACCTGCTCTTCCTGGAAATCGAGGAACTCGCAAGCCAACAACGCTGGCGTGACATCTGGACGCGCCAGGATCTCTCTCGCCTGGCATTTATCCCTGTTCCTCGAGAGGTACGAGCGGCCCTGATCACAGCATTTCACCAGCATTTTCTGTTACCGGAGGAACTGCAAGGGAACTGGCAGGAAGCGCTGGAACTCTTTCGCCAGCGGAATTCGGACCTTGGACTGCTCCTTACAGCACGTCTGGGACTGCCTCGAGGTCCAGTTGTCCAGGTCTTTGCCTATCAGGCAGCAATGCAGCAGAACCGGGAAGAGTTGCAGGAATTGATAACAGCCAGCAACAACCGGGCATCGCTGGAGTGTATTAAACAACTCCTGCGCCTGCTTGGTCCTGAGAGAGTAGTGATTTAAGCACCGCCCCAGCCAGTAGATGCCTGGAGGCAGGCTCAAGAAGCGCTGTTTGACGGAGACTATGACGTCGCTATGCGATATGCTGAGCAACTAGACGATCCTGAAAAAAAGATGCTGCTCCAGATGCGTATCGCATTCGATACGCGCGACCAGGTACTGGCAGAACACGTCTTATTACTTTTCCTGGAACACACGGGGGAGGAGCAAGAACAGTTCCAGAAACGCTATCCATTTATCCGTACTATCAGCGAAGATCTCATGCGTCTTCTTACACCTGGTAAATCTCTAGAACAACCCGAACGATCTATACAATCACCATCCATCACAAACTGGAAAGACTGGTTTCAGCGCTTGTCTCAGCAAGCAAACGATCAGGCACTTGCACCTTCGCTTGAATATCTGGTCATCGTCTCAGATGATCGTTTCTGGACTTCTGAGCGTATAGCTGAGTTGAAAGACGCACTCTTACAGACCGTGACTGACGACACTCTTGTATCACTCCCTCTTGTGCGCGATGCTCTTTTTAAGCTAGTCGAGTTTTTCTTGCGTGACGAAGCTTTTCCTAGAGTCGAACATGACTACCAGGAACTCTATGAAGGACTCTACGTGGGCTTGCTGTCAAAGCATGCACGAGAAGAAATGCACAACGACTTTCTACTCCTGCGCCTGGCGGATGCACTCTTGCATACTGCGCCGTCTAAGTGTGCATCTATTTACAATAATTTGCAGGAGTGGAGCGGTGAGCCACTGAAGAAACTGGAGCCGTGGGCACTGGAGACTTTCGAAATGCTTATCGGCTATGGTCTGGAGCCCGCCCAGCTCATACCTTGGTACCGAACGTGGGTAGAATGGGTACAGTTTAAGCAACTGCATCGAGATCGCTCCAACCTCCTCGGCTGGCTCTCTCTAGGTAAAGTCATTCAACCGGGAAATGACGTCCTTCGCTTGCTACAACAGTTTCTGGAAGAACTGCAGCAGAAAGAGCCTGTGGATGTTATCGGCACGCTTCCGGAAGGATATTGTATCTGCATTTTCTCGTTGTACCAGACCGCAGCCAACCGGACACGAGAGCTATTGCTTGAGCGGAATAAGAGGCTAGATGTGCACATTTGCGCAGATGAAGTACTTACGGATTCAGCTAAATTCCTGGCTCAGAAATCCGATATGTCAGTACTAGTCACAACGGCCATGAAACACGCTCTCTCTTACGGCATCATGCCATATCTCGATCAGCGCAAAGTCGTGTATCCGCAATCAAGAGGGTCAACAGGCATTCATCCATGCCATAGAAGAGTATGTGCAGAAATCAATATTGGAAGCGATGTGAATATGAAAAGCCGGGGTGCGCTGTTTCGCAAAGCAGCGGTTTCCCTGAATGCGTTACCCGCATCACCATTTCAACCCCTTCGAGATCTCCAAGCTCTTCATAAGCTCACAGAAGCGCTTATAGAAAATGTGCGTATTATGAAAACCACGCCGCCGATTGCGATCATTGCCACGGAATATTATGACCTCCACGCCGAGATTGCTACATATCTCGCAGGAGCAGCCCTTCCATGGCTTATCCTCCAATACTCTGCGATACGATACCTTATGCTGTTCGTAGCTATACTCTTCCAACTTGTCGATCTCAAGCAGCACCTCGAGCGTCGTTTCAAAATCCAGCATTCCCCGATCATATGCACGTACAGCTTTAAGCGCTTCTTTTTCTAGCTTTTGTAATTGCTCGAAACTAGCAACGCCCTCGGCTAGAAGTTTTTTCACACGAGGACTAGAAGGGTAGACAGGCGAGATTTGAAGAGCCGCGTAGCGTCTCCCATCTTCGGTGAAATAATTTGTATTATCACTCATCCATGCTCGCCGAAGATAGGATGCTGAATCGAAACTGGTAACGCCCAATTTCCGGAAGTGGAGCATTTCGGGTCCTTCCCGATCACGAGCGACCCCAAACAGATGCAGGTCTGTATCCTGCGATAAGACCGGTGCAACTGCCTCTAAAATCGCGTAGATCTCCTCCGTTTTAGCTCGCGCCAATCCACCTAACGCAACATAGTGATAGCCCCAATCTAGAAGTTCTGCTACAGCCTGTTTGTACGTTTCAGGCGACCAACCCTGTGCCACGCCTACGGGTGTGAACCTATAACCACCAGCGCGATGAAGTTCTATAAATTCACGCGCATTTTCGCGCGTTAAATTGTAACGATACTCTTTAACGTGGTAGAAAGCCGGTATGACTAGGTGATCGATAGATACCCCGTAATCAAAACCGAGGTTCTGATAATAATCTAATATTTCTCTTGTCTGGTAGGGAGGGCTTTCATGTGTAATGTAGCTAAACGCCCCGCAGTCACCCATGATCGGCTTTTCGAAACGCGCAAATGCATGGATACCCAAATCTCGCACCGTTTTAGTCCTGATAGCCCCGTCTTCCACAGTATTCTTCGAAAACAGCAGGCCATCATAGTTTGGTTCTTTATAAATTTGATGCGCATACACTTCATCGTGGTACTTTACTTTCCCTGCCGTTCCCGTATCGTTCGCGAAATCATAGCCCGGATCGACCAGGTCTTCCCAATCAGGAATAAAATAACGCATGGGACGCCCATAATTTTTTGTGCGCTTGAGGTCGTGGCTGTTTGAATTGGTAAAAAGTGGCGATTGCGTTGCCCGTGCGCTCGATTGGGCTGTGGAAATTCGCCCGGACTGCCGGAACGGACTGATGGTGTGTAAGAATTGTTGAGGAGTAGGTGCTTTCAAGAAGTCACTGAGTCTTTCCCCTGCACTCACGTCGCTTCTGAGCGCAGTTGACGGTGTCTGGTGAAGCGGGACAACAACCTGTTCGGCGAAGAGCTTAAATAATTGTCCTTTTAAACCGACCAGGTTATAACTAAAGGCAATTGAATCATCTTGGCCAACACGAACAAAATAATAGGGAACTCGCCTCGGTACCCTTTTATGACTGGAAGGACCAGTAAGAAATAAGCACGGAAAGTTCGGTTGTTGAGAGAATGGTAAGCCAACAGAGAGCAAGTAACGATCACCAAGTAAGAAAAAGGCACAATCATAGGAGTCGCTCATCAAGTGGTTGATCTTCTGCGGAATACAAAGTCTCAGTGAAATAGCGCGTATCTTTGAAGACGACAGATCAGCAAACGTAGCATTGTAGGGAGGAAGAGGTTGCTCCTCATCCACTAGGCCAAAACCGGCAGAGATGATTTTGACATCAACCACGGTATGACCAAATGTTTGGCGTAATAGCTCTACCCCTTGCATCAACTGTAGGTGCTGACGACCTCGATACAATTGGCTGGCGGGAACACGATACTTTTCAAGTTCTCCAAAGTCGCGAGCCACACGATCATCATCTTGCTCATCCCACAATTGATCAGGTGTAAGTTGGTGCTTATACAGCCCATTTGGCAGACTCAGCTTATCTTTGGTACAGGATGTGACAATAAGTATTTTACCAGGCGGCGCTGCCTCTTCTAGAGGCACTCGCTCACGTGTTAGAATGTCTGATAATAGGCTCAACGTTTTCCCTTGTACTTTCGTTCATATTTACCTCACTACTCTCCGTCAGAATCGATTATATTACTTTGTACGCATCTAAACAAGCCATTAGCCCCTTTGGAGCCGTAATTCTAATCGCTCGTAAATATTTGGTAGGTGGAGGGCGATTTTAGCAAGCAAATTACCTTCGATTTGACTCATCTGCACTCGGAAACCTTGTTGGGTAAAGCGTACGAGTGTATCCGTTTCAGCTTTCGTGAAGCTCTTAGAAAGGTCCGCAGTTTCCACCGCCGTAATTCCTTTCACGGTCTCGGACTCTAACCCTGAAAGGATATGACGCAGTTGGACAAGGCCGTGCTCGTATTGAGCAGCGTCAACCACAGCAGCCAGGATAAGGGCCTGATGAAGATCAAAGGGGTGGCAACCGTCGAGAAAGTCGGTAACCGACTGCTCAATATCAGAAGCAATCTTTACCAGAGCGGCAAGCCGTTTGGAGGCATCATCCGCGCCCAAACCCGCTTTACATATGGAAACGAGAACTGCTTTGACTCGTTGGTTTGTCCTCAATCGCATTAGGGTGGAGATTTCGGCCTGTATCTCGCTCACAAAGGAACTTAGTGGGATTTCATTGAGGCGAAAATCCATCGCAATATTACGAGTTTCGATACGTTGCAGCGGCTCCAATACACGTTCTCGGTCTATCTCTCCTGCGATTGTCTCAAGTAACAAACCATCGTACACGTTCTCACGCAACTTGAAGCAGTCGTCAAAAAGGCGTCGGATTATTCCCAGTTGAGCATTCGTGAGCCGAGGTCGTTCAGCCTCCACGCTTTCAGGGTATCGGGGCGAAATGGTCAGTTCTACTCCTATCTTCCGTTCAATGGACAGCGGAAGCTCAACCGGATTATGACCGAGGCTCATGGCCACTATCAGCAAAGAGAAGGCGAACTCTTCTACTTTCACCCCCAACTGTTTTTCTAGTTCATCACACATACTCCTTCGATAGGCTCTTCCCTCAAATAGGATTGAAGGAAATGCTTCATTCGTCAAGAATTGGCTCCGTAAATCCTGTTCGGCCAATCCCGCCGCGTCCGCAAAGTCGTGCAGTATGTAGGCGAGATGGCCAATCTTTTGCTGTACAGGCAAGCCATCAAAGTCATCGACACCTTCCAATTGAACTGGTGGCACTGTATCCAAACGCGTTTGTGCCCAGCGTAAAATGCGCGCTGGTTTCGCGATGTGAAGTCTCGTTAAGGTGTCCAGAAGTAAACCATCTTTAATAGCTTTGACAATTCCTCTGCGTAAATTTCGCAGTTGCTGTTTATTGACGGTTTCACCCTCCAGCCACCCCCTGATAGCCTCCTTGCCTGGATCAATGGCTGGCTGGTCATCAGGAATGGACGGTATTTCTTGCCGCCTCCTGTACAGTGAAGCGACTACGGGTTGCTGTGGATCTTCTGCTGATACCTGCACATCAAAGAACTGGTAGAGGCGAGAGATGTCGGTTGCTTCTTCCTGAAGTGTCTCTACGTCTAACAAAGGACCGTATAACTCATGTACTTGGGCAAGATGTCTATTGGGATGATACGCTGCCTGCTCAGATTTCACATACTGTTGCACGACTGAGAGCAAGTCTTCTCCTTGAGTGGCGCGCTCCAGGATATCCCGTAAGTAGAGCGTGTAGTAGCGCACTTTGCCTTTACCTGGGGGCAATGAGCGAAACAATCGGATCAATACCTCTTTATTAAACGGAGCGAGTAGATCATCTGGTTGATCTGGTTCGAGGTGATGACAACGATGAAAGGCAGGGCAATGTTCGTTACACGGCTGTTTATTTTGGCGTTTATACTCATTGAGGTACAAGCGGGCGTACTCAGTACAGTTCATCTCGTTTAGGAAAGAAGAGGACAAACCATATTCGTCGGAAAGCCAGAGTTTCTCCACCCGATCGTCAATTGTATCGAGGAAGGCAATGCGATCAAGCAATTCCCTACCTCTAAGAGTAGCCTCTAATGAGTTTGGCGTAATGCCCACTACTACGTCCCAGCAACCTTCTTCTAGCGTAATAAAGTAGTCGAGCAAGTCGGTAGCAAAGAGATTAATTGATTGCACCAAATCATCGATGAACAGAATCGGGCGCTTTCGTTGCTCTTGCTGAATGTGTTGAGCAATCTGCTTGAGAGTGTACGGCAGATCCAACCCTTCTAGCAGTTGGTCACGAAATGCTTTTAATAGGTGATACCGTAGGGTCTCATACTCGACTGGAACGGGTATGACGCTGTTACGAAGGATTTCTACAAGGTCTTCACGGCTAAACAGCTCTATGAAGTGTCCCACATCCTCGTTCGGCTGACTCATTGCAGCAAAGCATCGTTCCAGGTTCGTCTGTACTACATCAATAAGTTGATAGTACAAAGCGTTGATCTGGTCATCAGAACCAAGCAACTGCTCTAAAGCGGTCAACACTAAAATTTTTGCCAAGGTACGCGGCTTTTGGCGACATTCTTCCCAGCGCTGCAAGCGTGTTAGCTTGAAAAGATTGAGTACGATACAGGTGCTGGAAACGTTGGGCAATGTGAAATACATCCAGATCGGTACGTGCAATACGCATTGTGACCGCGGCACGCGATGTATCTTGCAGGCTAATTTGCGTTTGAAGCCAACGTATCAATTCGGACTTACCAGACCCAGCAGCACCGTACAAAACAAACACTCGATTACCCACTACGGCAGGACTAGGTTCTAAAAGACGATGAAGTATGTCCTGCTCAGCCAAAGTAGTAGAGTAGCCAGCATTGCGATATTGAACTTGAACTGGAAAATGCGTGCGTAAGAATTCGGCGGAACCAGCGAGAAACCGTTGGTCAGCAGTTGGAGCAAATATTTTTGTACCAGTTGGAGCCAGGCAAGGCAACTTCAACGACTTGTTGTTAGCATCAGACGTTCCAAGCGTGGTAGTCATACTACTTTTATTCCTCTCAAATGACAAGTTCCAAAATAAGGTCTAGATGGGGAATCTTGCTTAGAATGGAGATCTATACTTCCCTTTTGTGCCAAATGCTCTAACGCATGGACTACTGGCTGAGCGACTTCACCCCGCCCAGTGAGGCAGGGAATCCAGGATTGAAGATGCTCTTCAAAGAACTCTTGGAGTGTTCCCTCTGTCAGAGACCATCGTAGAGCAATGACATGTAATAGTTCTGGCTGATAGAGACAGTAGAAGCCACTACCCATTCTGTAACCAATCCCCAGGAATTCCATAACGCGTTTCCACGCACCTATCTTTTCTTGGCTAATGCCACCACTTTGTTGAGCCAATCCCAACTGATTGGTGGCAGCATGTAGATCACTAATCCAGACTCGATTGGGAGCAATGTAAAGTTGTTCTAGCAGCGTTATATATAGGAGATCGAGCAGAGGAAGTTGCGTAGAGACATGCTCAAGTTGCCGAAACTGCCGAAGCAGTAAAGCTGCAAACGGCATATGCATATCTACATCAGGCAGCATACAGAAATATGCTTTGTCTCCTCCTATCAGCCTAGCAGCTTTGAGGTAATTTATCGCATCCTCTATATTTTTTGTTTGCCCCTTGTGAGCAAGAGCAGTTTGAGGTAAATATGACGAGTAGAGTTGCTCACGACTGACCGACCCTTCTCGTTGTGTATACTTGTGAATATAATAAAAGAGCGATTCTAGCTCAGGGCCGTAAACAGTTAAGAAAAGCACTTCTTCATCCCCCTGATAAACGTGCGTTATGTTGATTCGGCCTCATTGGGCAATTGAGTAGAGCTGTGCATGGAACGAGCGACACCCAAAACCGATTCAATCTGTTTGTCCGTTAGCTTATGGCAGATAAGTAACAACTGTACTAGCTCCTCGCGACGAAGTGCTTGAGGAAGAGATTGTGCAACTTCCAGTGTTGATACAATTGCCACAGTATTTGGATTTGCTTTACTGCCATCAAGTACGATAACAAGTGGCAGTCCTAATGCGGCTGCGATTTTCTGGAGCGTTTGAAACGTAGGGTAAACATGGCCCTTTTCTATTTTGTTGATGTGGGAGGCTGCCACCCCCTTTTCACCATTGCTTTTCTTGGTACGTCTCGCCAGTTCACGGCTGCTCAAATGCTGCCTCTCCCGCTCTCTCTTCAGAAATGCACCTAACTGAAAATTCTCCACTTGCACAATCGTTTCTTTTAATGTAACATACTGTTATATTATTTTCAACACTTATCTGGGAAGGACCGATGGATTTTTTCGTCAGTTGGTCACACAGTGACCCGCTCTATCAACTTTATGATAAGCAGTGTAGCATGCTTATCAGCACGGTTGCAGTAAGCAGTATTTGGCAACTCACCCACTTCCCCCAGTTGCCGTACCAGGTCATGCTCGACAGCGGAAGTTATAGCTACATAGCGAATCACTTACCTTTGCCCACACCTAGAGAAGTCTTCAATCGCCAACTCGCGATTTTGGCCGGCAGCGATGTACCCACTACCATATGTGCTGTCGATAGACCCATGCTTGAGAAATCCCTATCACTGACCGAGCGAAACCGAGCGATTGATAGGACGATTGCAAACGCTTGGGAGTTGAAGACATTGATGGCAGAATACTATAAAAGCGGCTTCGTTGGCAAGCAGAGGCACCATCCAATTGAACCTTTGGTTATCATTCAGGGATATGATGTCGCAACCATCAAGTACTGTGCTCGCCAGTTATTTGCAATTGGGTATACGCGTTTCGGTATTGGTTCAATGGCCCATCTGTACCAGACAGATGTGATCGTGAAGCGAGTAGAAGCAGTACAGGCGGTAGTCGGGCAATCAGTGCATGTGTTTGGAGTCAGTGCCATTGAAACAATGAAATTACTGAAAGAGCGGGGAGTTACGTCAGTAGACTCTGCTCGTCCTATTAAGGCGGCTATTTACAATGAGATATTGTACAGCGAGCCTTACAGGCGCTTCGGCATTGCGGGGAGTCACTTTCAGCCGAGCGATCCTAAATTCAGCCCTCATAAATTGCTCAGTCAACTGAGCGTGGAATGCCCTTGCCCTGTATGTGGAAACGGCATTAATAATGACATTTTAAGATTGGGAACTCGCAAGTACCTACTCCTGCGTGCAATTCACAATTATTATCATGTCAAGAAGATGATCAGTGGCTGGCCTGACGATATAATAATAGAGGTATCAAAGTGAGTGGGAAAAAGGGGTTATAATATTAGGCAAGGTTCAATTTCGACGCATCAAAAACTTTGCGTGCGTCGAAGTCCATCCCCAATCGAAGCGAATTCTTATATTCGTTAAGATAGACCCTTCGAGCGTCTAACTGGAGAAAGGCTTCACACGAGATATCCACGCAATCGGGCATTATGGCACCGGAGATTTGAGAATCTACACAATCTCAGTAGCACGTTTTGTAATCACCTCCGCCGCATCGCGCCATTGGTCAGCATTCATTTCCCACGCCCCAATTCGCGCACCTTCAGCCTCGCCCAGCGCACCGTAGATGACACGCACAAGGCGTTCAGCTTCATGCAACTGGTGACCGATCCCCGCCAGCGTCTTCTCCACCTGGATCGTATGCTGCCGCAGGTGCGCATCGAAGCGGTGCAAACGGAACCGGATTTCCATTGGATAGCCTTCCCAAAAAAACGAAGGTGCGCGCAGCTCATCCTCACTGATACTCGCCAGATCGTACAGTATCTGAAAGTGCAGCATGTCATAGTTCGCGAGAATTCTGCTTTAGCGTCTCCTGTCTGCTGTCATCCTCATCTTCCTCATCTTCCTCATCTTCCTCCTCCTCCTCCTCATCTGGCTCGGGCATCTCCAACGCTTGCTCGTCTCCACTTGCGCTGCCGATCAAGAGCGTCGCTAATCACCGTAGAAAAGCCTTGCTCCGAGTCAATAATATGACCGAGCACAGCCCGCAGCGACCATTCCGATTCGGCTGGCTCGCGATCAAGCTCATCTTCATCCACGCCAACCAGGATACCGCGCAGATCCATGTACGCCGCGTGATGCTGCGCCAGAATACGTTGCGCCGACGTGATGACAGGCCCCTGTACAGCGCGCTGGGCCGCCGTCCGCGTAGCCAGTTCGCGCAACTCCTGGTACGTCAGGAAGAACGCGAAACGTACCCCCTCGGAGTCGTATGCCCCCCACTGCCAATGCTTTTCTAAAGCAGCATCGGAGAGTCTGACCCCAGTAAGCGCAAACATCTCAACCGCCTGTGCCAACGTTGTTTCGCTCATAGCCCACCTCTTTTCAAACATCAGGGATATACGGGATCAACCCTTTGCGGAAGGCTATCTCCTGGATCTCCCGCGGCGCGTGGCGCACATCGATGATCAGCCCATTGACCTCGAGCATCCAGATCAGCGGGTTCTGGTCGACCATCGACGGGATCGTCCAATCCGGATCGAACTGAGACATGTTCATCAGATCACGGATCTGCTTGGATTTTGCCTGCATTGTACTCGAACTAAGACCGAAATGACTCCATATCTGGCTCGCCGGGATATAAGGCTTCTGCGAGGAGTCAAAGAGAAAGTTCACCACGCCCAGCGCATGAATAATCCCGCACGCCCATGTAGCAGCCTTGCCCTGGCTCAGCGGCGAAGGACGTTTCCTGCAGAGCGTCGCCGTCAACTGCCTGCAGAGGTCTGTGTACTCGTCATTCAAGTAGGTCTGACTGAAGGCATCAGTGAGCTGCGTGATTTCATCGAACCGCGCCTGCATTTCTTTGGGGACATTCAGCGACGTACTGCGTTTGGACATAGATACTTCCCTTTCCTTTTGGTTTCAGCGCACCAGCGCCAGGCACAACTGATGATATACCCACTCGATAAGTGACTATTGCTCACTCGAAAGCAGGAAATGTGGGTTGATCGTCGCTTGCATGATGGCATCCAGTCCGTGCTGACCTTCAGCAGTAGTATACCATCTTTTCTGAGCGGAATGTATGCCCCTTCAGGATACTTGGGTGTGCGTAGGATTTTTGCCAGAAGGGTCCTAGACCAGGGGCGGAGCTTGCCTCCGCCCTGGGGTTGGGTGGTTTGGCTCCGCACTCCGCCCCTACCAACTTGCCGCTGGGTTCACATCCTCAACGTGGTTAGTAGGGGCGGAGCTTGCCTCCGCCCTGGGGGTCGGGTGGTCTGGCTCAACCCCAACCGCACTGCACAACAGCCAAAAGCTGGTCATCTCCCCTATAACGCACTATAATAACAGTAGAGTAAATATGAACCATATCCGGCGATTATAACGCCAACCCTAGAGCCAAAAAAACAAATGAAAACACCCCTCAATTCGATGCGCATCATCCACTGGGCCAGCGGCGCACCGATGTCTAGCCAATTACCCATCAGTGACCCGGATCCAGACCCAGGTTTACTTGGCCCCGACTCGCTATCCTGGCGCCTACATGAAGAACAATGGTTGATCACGGCAGGCGCGCGCGCATTTTTAATGCAAGCCGCCCATCCCAAAGTGGCCCAGGGAGCGCTTGACCATAGTGGTTTCGCCGAGGACCCCTTTGGACGCGTGTATAGTACCATTCGGGGAATGGCGATATTGATTTTTGGCACCACCCACGAGGCCAACGCTATGGCTCGTCATATCAATCGCCTGCACCATACCGTCCAGGGCACTCTTCCAGAGAGCATAGGACGCTATACAGCTGGTGAGACCTATAGTGGCATGGAGCCTTTAGCGCTCCTGTGGGTCCATATCGTTTTCGTCGATAGCATGCTCACCGCCTACAAGACATTTGTCGGCCCGCTCTCAGAGGCAGAATGCGAACAGTACTGGCAGGAATCCTGCCGCTATGCACGAATCCTGGGATTAACCGATACGACCCTCCCGACCAGCTATGCCGCTGTGCAGCAATACATTCGTGAAGCGCTTGCGTCAGGCGAAATCGCCATCGGGCCCGCCGCCCATTTCATTGCCCAGAAGGTCCTCTATCCCCCGATGCCCCTGGTGCGCAAGCCGTTGTGGACGATCGTGCGCTTGATCACGGTCGGACAACTGCCATCGGACATCAGACAGGCATATGGACTGCGCTGGACCACGAGGCATAGAGTTGGATTTCGTATCGCACGTGGTGTCGGACATCTCCTCCGCCGTCTCTTTCCCAATGCACTGGGTAGATCGCCTCTCGTGAACTTTGCCAGGCGCCGTGTTCGAGGAGAGTTCCGTCAGTCCACGGAGCCAGTTCCCAGTGCCAACGATGGTTCAATGAACCAGCAGGTAATACACTCAGAGCGCTAAACCTCGGGCTACGAGGATGATTCATAACATCAGGAGGTATAGCCCCAGGGCGACCGCAAGGGACGCCCAATAGGCATCACCCTAAGCCAGGGAGAGCGGTAGGAGGCTGGGTGATCCGTAGGGGCGAGGGAGGTTGGGATGAGTGGGGTGGGCCTTTATGGTCGCCCGCGTAGCCCGGTATGGTTGACGACAGGGTGGGTGAACGTCGCAGAAAGGGACGGCGGGCGACCATAAAGGCCCACCCCACGCCACTCAACCACCCTCGCCCCTACAGATGCTGATGGGCTTTTCGTTAGGGTGATGCGTATTGGGCGACCGCAAGGGACGCCCCTACCATACACGGGCATCGCAGGCCGACCCATGGTATGTTGGGGGCAAGGGTGGCCCGTAGGGGTGGGTCCTTGCTGGTCCTTATGTTCGCGCTTATGGGGCGCTTGCGCACTGTTCCAATGCGTTGAGAATAAGCGGTATATCCTCCTCTCTCGTCGACCAATTGACAAATGCCGCGCGGATAGCGGGTTTTCCGGCAAAGAAGGTGGGCGTGAGCAGTACCCGTCCATCCTTTTTGAGTGCCTCAAGGAAATGGTCACGCCGCGCTGCATTCGCGCCGCGCAGGGCGAAACAGACAATATTGAGACGAACCGGCGCTAACAGTTCAAATTGCGGGGATTGCTCAATTCCTTTCCTGGCTCAGGAAATCGTTGACCACCTGCATGAATGCATTGAATTGGCTGCGGTGAATATTATGCGTGGCTCCATTGACCTGGACAGCGTGGCTGTGCGTAGGCAAATACTGCTTTGCTTGCTTCCAGGCAGCATCATCTAGCGTCGTTCCAAGGGCAGCATCGGCCCGGATCAAGAGCGTCGGCACAGCGATGTTGGCGAGCAATGGGAGCAGATCACCCGCCTGGCCTGCCTCGGTGAAGACGCTTACAACCGCCTCTCGTGTCACTTTGTGCAGCGCGTCGATCTTGCCCTCGATATCGGCCGCGGTCCAGCCAGGACTATTGGCTGTGAGTTCGGCGCGCAATTCATCTGCAGGACGACCAATATCCCTGGTATAGGTAGCAGCTCGTTCTTCTGGATCACCACGACCGAAGTTAATTGCCGGGTCCTCAAGGATCAGTTGAGAGAGATTGGGCACAGGCTGCTGTGACCAGGCTCCGCTTGCCAACACGATCGCTGTCGCTCCACCCCAGGAATGCCCCATCAGCGCGGGACGTTCCAGGCCGAGGGTTTCTATAAATGCAAGCGCGTCATCAGCAGTATGGCGCAGGCTATAGGCTCCTCGTGAGGGTTTAATACTCTCGCCGTGTCCACGCATATCGAAGGCGTAGACGCGATAGCGGTCTGCCAGAGCCGGTCCAACACGCACCCAGCTCTGGGCGGAACTCGTGATGCCGTGCAGTAACAGCATACTGGGCAGTTCAGTCCGTTCAGCCCCCCAGCTTACATAATGAAAGCGACCACCAGGTAAGTCAATCATATGCAATTGAGCAAACGTCTCAAGGCTCTCCATCATGCTTTTCTCCTTAAAGGAAGTGCGGTACAACGGTCTGTACAAACCGCTCGAGGGACTCAGGGTCTAAAAACCTGAATATGAAATGCGTCACCCCCACCTCATGAAATCGCTCCAATTCCCCGATCACTTCTGCGCTGCTTCCAGCCACAAAGTGCTTCTGAGGACTGCGTACTACTTGATCGGGATCCTCCGATACACTTGCCGTACTCAGATAGGTCAGTTTGATCTCCGCCGGATTTCTACCCACTCGAGTACAGTGGTCTTTCAGTATGGCATCTTTGCGGGCATACTCCTCGACCGGGCATGAATTGAAATTCCACCAGTCTGCGCGGCGGGCCACGACCGCAAGCGTTTTCTCTTCACCGCCACCGCCGATAAGGAGAGGAATAGGAGGATGCGGTTGCGGCTCACAGTAGGCATCGCGAATCCTGTAATGCGTTCCCTCGAACGTTGCCGGGCGCGAGGACCACGTGGCCTTCACGATGATCGCCGCCTCTTCTAATTCTTCCAGGCGCGTCTTCGTGTCTGGGAATGGATATCCGTACGCCTCGTACTCGTCCTCTTTCCAACCAGCCCCCAGCCCCAGAATAAACCTTCCTCCAGACATCAACTGGAGATTGGCAGCCATTTTCGCGACCAGAGCCGGATTGCGGTACGATTGACACAGCACGAGCGAGCCCACGCGGAATTGAGGGAATTCACCGGCAAAGTAACTCAGGGTGGTCATGCACTCGTGTGTGGCGGTCTCCCCCGAGCTGCAGATGATCCTCGGCCCACAACGTTGTAAATCCCTGTGACAGCGTTCTAATTAAGCGGCGATTGTACTCGAACAACTCGGGCCCGGGAAAATTGGTGGGAAACGGCTGAAGCATAAGGCCAAATTCAATTGCCATGTTTTTTCTCCTCTGTCGCCACTGTCGACTTGCATACAAATTCCAATCTGTTGTGTCGATCCCTTTGTACCACTGCTATGAAGAATAGACTATCATCTCGGAATTTCATGAATCACGCATTTGGAATGCTCAGTTTGTATTTTCGAGATGTGGAGGTCGCCCCTACCCTATACAGAACGGCCTGCGAAGCCGTTGTATGGTAGGGGCGGGGCTTGCCCCCGCCCTGGGAGAGACGCGGGGCGCGAACTTGCCTCCGCCCTTGGGGTGGCTGGGAGGGACGCGGGGCGCGAACTTGCCCTCGTCCTTGGGGTGACCTGGGGCGAGGCTATTCGGGAACCGTGCGGAAGCTGATCGCCAGGCGGTTCCAGCCGTTGATGGCAATAATCGCCAGCGTCAGGTAGACCAGTTCCTCATCGGTAAATTGCTTGAGTACTTCTACATACGTCTCGTCCGGCACGTGGTCAACGGAAACCAGGGTCACTGCCTCCGTCCATGCCAGGGCCGCCCGCTCACGCTCGCTATAGAACGGGGCCTCGCGCCAGGCAACGAGTTCGTAGATGCGCTGTTCGGTTTCGCCGCGCGACCGCGCCGCTTTGGTATGCAGATTGATTCAATACGCACACCCATTCATCTGTGACGCATGAATTTTGACAAGTTCAATGAGCAAGGGCTCCTGACTGGCCAGATTGGATGACCGGACCAGATGGTCCAGGCCACCCATGGCTCTGCCCACGCCCTGAACAACCTTGCTATAATCGAAACGCGGTTGCATTTCCATGTATCGCCTCCTTAACGAAAATATTCATGCTCGTTTGTGACAGCAGTGGGGATGTCCCCTAAGAAGCATAACACGCCCATGCGCTTACAGCAAGAGGAATGGTTTTGAGATAATCTGTTCGTTATCAATCACTACCATGAAGTCCCAACGGAGACATCGGAGACATCGGAGACAAGTGTCCCCAATTGAGAGTCACATCCTTAACCCATTGCTTATCTCACTACTTCTGCCTTATCATACAGAGTAATAAGTCTTGACACAATATAGATAGCGCGCTAGAGGAAACAGCTACACATGGCAACGACTGCGCAAGAACGGCAAACGACAAAGACGATACTTCCACCAGGTCCCCCGAGGTTACCCTATATTGGCCATCTTCTCTCGTTGAGGCAAGATCCGCTTGGCTTTCTGCAACAGTTGCAACGTACGTATGGCAACATGGCGACGATCTATGTCGGGAAGAATCCGGCAGTGCTGCTGTTCCGCCCGGAACACGTACGCTATGTGCTGGTGGAACACCCACGCAATTTCTCGAATCGGGGCGTACTCCAGGGGAATAGTGATGGCGGGTTCGCGAGTGAAGGGTTGCTGACCATCGATGGCGAAAAGCATCGCCAGCAGCGCCACGCGGTACAACCGGCCTTCCATAAAAAACGGGTCGAAGGCTATGCTGCGATCATGGAGCAATACACGCAAGAACTGCTCAAGACATGGCATCTGGGGGATACGGTCAATATGTCACGTGCCATGCAAGAATTGACGCTGCGTATCGTGAGCAAGTGTCTCTTCAGCATTGACCTGTCATCCCAGCTTGGCCCTCTCAGCGATGCTTTCGATGGCGTCATTGGCAGTTCGACAAGTGTGGCCGAAGACCTGTTGCATATTCGCATCGATAACCCTATTACCGGTTATGGCAAGCGCATGGCTGCCTCGCGCCAACTCGATATGCTCATCTATACACTGATATCCCAGCGCCGTGACGATGACCGCGATTACCATGACGTGCTTTCCATGTTGATGACGGCACAGAGCGGCGAAGAGCTGGGCACAAAACTGACTGAGAAACAAATTCACGATCACATCGTGACTTTCCTGGCAGCAGGGCACGAAACGACCGCCATTGCCCTCGTCTGGACATTTTACCTGCTTTCACGCTATCCGCAGGTACGGATCAAATTGCAGCATGAGATCCGCTCGGTACTCGCCGGCCGCGAGCCAACCCTTGACGACCTCGCCAGGCTTCCCTATCTCGATTGGGTTTTGAGCGAATCAATGCGTCTGTATCCGCCTGCCTGGATGCAGATGCGCTTTGTCGCCAAAAAATCTGCACTGGATGGTGTACGCCTGCCGGTTGGGACTCTGCTCATCCTGAGCCAGTGGGTCATTCATCGCTTGCCCGCTATCTGGCAGGACCCGGACGTGTTCAAACCTGAGCGCTGGGATCCCGCAAACGGGCAGCAAATCCCACCCGGAGCGTACTTTCCCTTCGGAGGCGGACCTCGCACCTGCATTGGGATGCCCCTCGCCCAGTTGGAGGCCAGGATTATCCTCGCGACTATTCTCCAGCACTACACACCGCAGCCTGCCCCTGGCTATACTCCTGGCTTCCAGCCGGTAATCACCCTGCGTCCGAAACGGCATTTACGAGTTACTTTGATGCCGGCGTCCTCCAGCGACTCTGATGCTCAATGGAAGCAGTTTGGCGACGTGCTCGATAAATCGGCACTCTACAACGCTACAGCGGTACAGGAAGGTGCCGAGCGCCAGGGGTGCAGAACTGCGCTCTTGAGCCTGTTAGGATTATCGTAGCGTGAGAATTGGCTTCCCAGGGCGGGGGCATTACCTCTGTCACGGGTAGGTTTTTTGGAGCGTGCCCCTCGAGTCCGTAGGGGCGAGTGGGGTGGGGAGGGGATGGGTGGGCCTTTATGGACGCAATCCGGGGGATTGTGTGGCCCGTCGTCCCTTTCTGCGACGTTCACCCACCCTATCGTCACCCAGACCGGGCTACGCGGGCGACCATAAAGGCCCACCCCGCCCATCCCCACCACCCTCGCCCCTACGGATCAAGGTCCTTCGCAGGCGGCTCCCCCCAAAAACGGTAGCGTATCCTTTGCTAAGGGTGCAGTTTTTTATGGTTCATAATTGAGCTTGAAATCTGATCCAACGAATTCGACCCTTAGCAAAGGATACGCTACCCAAAAAACCTACCTGTGCAAGGACCCTTGCGGTCGCCCTGTCTGAGCCTATACAAATAAAGGCACCATACCGAGCCGCGCAAGCAGCTCCTGCATCTGCTCCTCCGTCGGGCCTGGTGAACCTTCCTGGAAGCGGCTGGCGGCATCGAGTACTTTGGGAAGCAGGTGGATATCGCCAATTGTGTTCAGGAAAATACCTGGTCGCTTAAGCACCCAGTGTACCGCTAGATCAATATCCTGCTGATCCTCCAATGGCTCATACCATGTATCGCGTGTGTGCTGGCGACCCATCCAGGGTTTGTAAGCAATGGACTTGATCGTCTGTACTGCGACGTTGCGCTGCTGGCAGGTCGAGAGCAAAGCATTGAAGTTTTCGGCATAGTAGGGATTCTGCATCGTGATGTAGTTGTAAGGAAGCAGCACCGCGTCAAAGTCGAAGCGTTCGAGACTACGCCGATGTGTGGCCGCAATCTGTAGGCCGTGCCCGGTAACGCCGATCGCTCGTATTAATCCCTGCTTCCTGGCCTCGATGGCAGCCTCGATAGCACCGCCCGGACTCAATGCCGTATCCCATTCAATAGGATCCGCCAGGCTATGCAATTGCCACAGGTCCACGTAATCGATGCGCATGCGTTCCAGAGAGCGGTGCAGTTCTTCCTTTGCCTCTTGCGCAGTACGAGTATCAGCCTTCGTCGCCACGTAGAATTGCGAGCGATAGCGGGCCAGCCAGGGAGCGATGCGCAGTTCAGCATCTCCGTAGCTCGACGCTACGTCGATGTGGTTGACCCCGTATTGGAGCAATATCTCCAGCGTGCGGTCTGCCTCCTGTTGTGTGACCTGACTGAGCGATGCTGCTCCGAAAAGGGTACGTGTGCTCATGTGACCGCTACGGCCAAAGAGTTGGGTGGCAATCGTCATGCTTTTCCTCCTTTGTGCATGGGTCTCTCTGTCTAATCAACCTCAACTCCACGCGCTGACTCTATCAAGGGTTTTCATATCTTCATCGTTGAGCTTGAGGTCTACTGAGCCGAGGAGTTCGCGCACCTGCTCTACAGAGGTAGCGCTGGCTATGGCTGAGGTGATACCTGGTCGGGCCATAATCCAGGCGAGTGCCACCTGTGCTACCGTGGCATGGTGAACTTCAGCTATACGGTCCAGCTGCTCTAATATCCTGAAGCCTTTCTCGTTCATGTAGCGCTCCTGTATCCTTTTTGCGCGTGGGCTGGAAGGCAGATCTTTGCCCGGGCGATACTTCCCCGAGAGAAAACCGCTTGCCAGCGATGAGTAGCTAATGACGCCGAGCCCTTGTTCAAGACAAAGGGGCTCAAGGTCACGCTCGTAGTCTGCGCGGTTGACCAGGCTATATGGTGGCTGCAAGCATTCGTAGCGGACGTAGCCGTGCTGCTCGCTGACCCGGAGCGCTTCTCGAAGGCGAGCAGCACTGTAGTTGGAGGCGCCTATGTAACGCACCTTGCCTTGCTGCACGAGGTCATGAAAGGTAGCCATGGTCTCATCGAGCGGCGTATCGGGGTCATCACGATGCGATTGATAGAGGTCGATGTAATTGGTCTGCAGGCGTTTCAGCGAGGCTTCTACTTCTTGCAGAATGTACTGCCGCGAGAGGCCCTGCGCATGGGGATCATTGCCCATACGGCTTCCCACTTTCGTCGCGAGTATGATGCGATCCCTGTTGTTCCGTGCCCTCATCCAGCTCCCAAGCATGCTCTCAGACTCGCCTACAGAGTAGGTATCAGCCGTGTCAATAAAGTTCCCTCCTCCGTCAACATACGCGTCCAGCACGGCAAACGAGCTTTTTTCATCAACTGTCCATCCAAACACGTTCCCTCCGAAGCAGAGCGGTGAAACAGAGAGATCTGTGCGACCGAGTTTGCGCTTTAACACAAGAATGTTCCTCCTGGTTACCGTATAATATCCTAAACTAGCTGTTGTTTGATTTTAGCAAATGCTTCCAAAGAGGTGCAAGTAGTACAGCAACATGGCTCTCCATCCTTCCCGTAGGGGCGAGGGCGGTGAGGAGTGGTTGGGTGGGCCTTTATGGTCGCCCGCCGTACCCCTACAGGATGGAGAGCCAGCAACATCTGAGCATTGAGCAGATAGCAAACATCGCCTGAAGGCACGCATCAGAACACATTCTTAATGAAGCGTAATAGATAACGAGAGATAAGGAGCAACCCTATGTTCATTCTCACGGAACACATTGATTTACAACTTTCATTGCGATATATCGTAAATGGGAATAGGAAGATACATCGCATTGTTTGATGTGGCAAAAGCGATATATCGCAAAGGTTCTCTCAATTGAAAGGAGAAAAAGAACAATGTTTGGTGAATTTGGCAGACCATCTGAGCCTTCCCCTGAGGAAGCGAACTGGGAAGGCTGGACGCCTCCCTGGATGTCGCGTGAGGGAGAGGGTCCACGCGGCCCGTTTGGTTTCGGACGTAGGTTTGGCGGCCCACGCGGCTGGCAAGGTCCGCGCGGTCCCTTTGGCCCTTGGCAAGGCTGGGGCCATCGCGGTTGGCAAGGTCCACGCGGCCCCTTCGGCCCTGGTTTTGGCCCCGGTCAACACTGGGGCATACCCGAGGAACTGCTGGCATTGCGCGCTGAGGCCGCAGAGGTGGCTCGGCTCTTCGCTATCGCCAGCCGGGGCGCGTTCGAGAACAAAGAGCGCCTATCACAACTGCGTGCATTGCTTGATCGCTCGCGTAAGGAACTCTCTGATATGATCTATGGATCAGCTCAGGGTCAGGCGGGCAGCGAGAGTAAGAGCGCTAGCAGCGCTACGGATATCGGACAGGCATAAGCCTTCCCAATCAGTCTGTGTAGGGCGCGAGAACTCGCGTCCTATTTTGTTGCCTTGTAACTATTGAGCAGGGGGTGCAGGGAGACGCAGTCCCCTTGCCGGGGCCTGACTTTTTATCACAAGTTTAATCGACATCGTACAAAGCCTGGCAGCAAGCCGATGAAAATGGCTCGCCTCTTTACCGGTTGAGCTAAAATCCACTCGAACTGATCCTTGGGAGTCAGCCTCCCAGGGGGGCTGAGCAGATCGACTAGACTTGTGATAAAAAGTCAGGCCGGGGCGCGGGGTGTCCCCCGCTTCCTCTCTTCACCCGCTGCCGCAGGCGGCTCGAAGAAGGTACCTGAACAGTTACGTTGCTTTTTGAACAGGGAGAGCGAGAAAACGTGTGTCCCCTCTTGCAGAAACGCATCGATTTCTGCTACTATAACTTTGGCGAGAGGCAAGCGGGGACAACGGAGGGTCATGAGTCGTGCAACACGAGAGCATCGCGATTCCCACCAGGCAAACACCTGGCGCTGGACATGCACATAAACACAACCTGCCTGTGCAACTCACTCCCTTCTTCGGGCGTGAACACGAACTGGTAGACATCTGTACGCTGCTGCGACGACCGGAAGTGCGCCTGCTGACGCTCACGGGGACTGGAGGGGTGGGCAAAACTCGCCTGGGGCTTGCCGCCGCCCGTACCATGCAGGATACGTTTCCCGATGGTGTCTGCTTCGTTCTACTCGCCCCCGTGAGCGATCCCGAACGGGTCATTGCCACTATTGCCCAGACGCTCGGCCTGTGGGAATCCGGAGACCGCCCCCTGCTGGAACAGGTGCAGGACTACCTGCGAGAGAAGCACCTGCTGCTGCTGCTCGATAACTTCGAGCAGGTCATCGCTGCCGCCCCACAACTGGTTGACCTGCTAGTGTCCTGCCCCCACCTCAGTATTCTGGTGACCAGCCGTGCCGCCTTGCATCTTTCTGGCGAACACGAGTTCGCTGTGTCTCCCCTGGCGCTGCCCGATCTCACGCAGCTTCCCGCCCTTGCGGACCTGGCTCACGTGGCGACGGTGAGCCTCTTCGTCGAGCGAGCGCAAGCCGTCAAAGCCGACTTCCAGTTGACCGAGGCCAACGCGCGCGCCATCGCCGAGATCTGCGTGCTACTGGACGGCTTGCCGCTGGCCATCAAACTGGCGGCGGCGCGCATCAAACTTCTCCTGCCGCAGGCCCTGCTCAAGCGGCTCTCCCATCGACTGGAGGTCCTGACGGGTGGCGTGCAGGACCTGCCTGTCCGTCAGCAAACCTTGCGCAATACCCTCCAATGGAGCTACGACCTGCTCAGTGCAGAGGAGCAGCGTCTTTTCCGCCGACTCTCCGTTTTCGTGCGTGGCTGGACACTCGAGGCGGCGGAGTCTGTGGCGAACACAGGCCAGGAAAAAGGCCGCAATGGCTTCTCTGTCCTGGACGAGGTAGCATCGCTGCTAGATAAGAGTTTGCTTTTGCAGGTAGGGTATGAAGGGCAAGAGGAGCCTCGCCTCATGATGCTGGCGACGATCCGTGAATATGGGTTGGAATGCCTGGCTGCACAGGGAGAGATGGAGGCCATCCAGCGCGCTCACGCTGACTATTATTTGGCACTGGCACAGGAAGCGGAAAAGGAGTTAGGAGGCGCACAGCAAGCCGTATGGCTAGAGAAGTTAGAGCAAGAGCATGAGAACCTGCGGGCGGCTCTGAACTGCTTTTTAGAGCAAGGAGAGGCAACATCGGCCTTACGCTTGTGCGCCGCGATCTGGTGGTTCTGGTCGGTACGTGGCCATGTGAGTGAGGGACGGAACTTCCTGGAGAGGGCACTCACTGTAGGGGTATCCCTTGCGGGAACCCTGTCTGGGGAACAGGTTACCCAGGTCGCGACGGTCGTACGGGCGAAGGCCCTCAATGCTGCTGGCATGCTGGCTCTCAACCAGGACGACTACGATGCAGGCGAGGCCTTATGCGCAGAGAGCCTGGCCATGTTCCGCGAGCTTGGCGACAAACAAGGCATGGCATTAACCCTCTATAGGCTAGGACTGTTAGCCTGGTGGAAGTGTCATTATACAGCAGCACGCTCCCTGGAAGTAGAAGCCCTGGCCCTCTACAGGGAGATGGGAGATAAGGGAGGAGCTGCTGATCCCCTACTTATCTTATCGGATCTAGCACTTGTGCAGGGTGATTACACTGGAGCGCGCTCGCTGGCGGAAGAAAGTCTCGCGCTCTTCCGAGAAGTAGGCGACAGATGGGGCATTGCCTACGTGCTGCTCCACCTGGCGCGTGTGATCTTTGCCCAGGGTGATGCGGCGAGAGCACGAACACTCGTTCAAGAATGCCTCGCGATATCCAGAGAGCTGGGCTACAAGCAAGGCATCGCCGAGTCGCTCGGCCTGCTGGGGCAGTTGGCCCTCCACCAGGGCGATACGGCTATGGCACATTCGCTGCTGGCGGAAAGCCAGCTGCTCTTCAGAGAAGTGGGGGATCGCAGGGGGACTGCCAGGTCTCTCTGCCTTTTGGCGAACGTAATCGCTGCCCAGGGAGACAACACTAGGGCACGTGCGCTCTACCAGGACAGCCTGGCGCTCCTGAGAGCGTTGGGCGACAACGAATACATCGCTCTCTGTCTGGAGGGATTGGGAACTGCAATAGCAGCTTCCGGTAATGTAGTGGCACCCCTTGCGGGTGCCAGGTCCATAGAGGCCCTTGCGGGAACCCTGTCTGGGGGACAGGTAACCAGGTCGGCGGTACGACTGTGGGGGATGGCGGAGGCATTGCGTGAGGCCAATGGCATCTCTATGCTGCCTGTCTATCGCCCCGACTATGAGTGCATAGTAGCTGCTATACGTGCCCAGCTCGGAGAGAAGGCCTTTGCTGCTATGTGGGCTGAGGGACGCGCGATGACCCTGGAGGTAGGGGCTGAGCTTGACTCCACCTTACTGGCAGCACCAGAACCTGTTCCCACTGCGCTGGAACTACCCACAGCCTCCGAGCCCGCACTTGCACCTATCACAACCTATCCCAATGACTTGACCCCACGCGAAGTCGAAGTGCTGCGTCTGCTCGCACAGGGCTTGACCAGCGCTCAGATTGCCGAGCAACTCGTCATCGGTCTGGTCACCGTCAATTCCCATGTTCGCTCGATCTACAGCAAGCTGGGTGTCAGCTCCCGCAGTGCGGCGACCCGTTACGCCATAGAACACCACCTGCTGTGAGGCTTCCCCGTCCCAGCCTTCCTCCTCAGAACTGAGGAGGCACCCTCAGCAACTCTTCCTCCCTCCTCCTTACGAGAATTCCTCAGTTCTGACGATGCATTCTCAGCCGCCACATACTAGACTTGATAGCAGAAAGGAGCAATCCATCATGGAAGAACACATCTGCAAGCAGCTACACCCAGGAGAGGCCGCACCGGATTTCTACCTGGATTATCTTGATCTGACTGATATGGCCGTCCGCGCTGTTCGCCTTGCCGACTCTGCAGGGATGGTGCGCCTGCTCAGTGTGGTGAACACATTGGAAAGCCCTGTCTGCCAGTTGGTGACGCGACGTTGGGAGGCTCTCTGCGCAGATCTGCCACCGAATGCATGCATCTACACCGTGAGTATGGACCTGCCCCAGATGCAGGCTCGATGGCAGGATACTACGGGCGTGATGCACCAGGCACTGTCGCCACATCGCAGTCAGCAGTTCGGGCATGACTACGGCGTATGGTTCAAGGAGTGGTGCCTGCCGCAGCAGGCGGTCTTTGTGATTGATTGGAACGATCGCATCGTCTATACCGAGTACATAGCCGATCAGGTGGGCGAGCCAGACTACGCAGCGGCCATGGAAGCGGTCCACCAGGCTGGATTGAAAAATGGTGTTGCGCATCGCCCTTCAGCGCATACTGAGGAAAGTAGGTCGAGAGCAATGGGCATCGAGATGGAAGAACAATCCAAAGACATGAGTTCGTCAGCCCTCGCGGACCGCTGTATGCGGGAGATCAGCAACTACCGTCGTGGGGAGGCCTGCAACGATCAGTATTGTTTGGAGATGTTCCGTCGTGCTATGCTAGAGCAAGACAATAATGTCTGGACGTTGCTAGTAGAGCGCTTTGATGAGTATATGCTGGGATTGTTTCGTCGTCATGTGAGGAAAGAGGCGGCGTCTCGTCTCGATAGCCCAGAAAATTATGTAGCGAAGGCATTTGAACGTTTCTGGCTTGCAGCAGTGCATAACCAGCAACTGCAGTTTACCACCTTAGCAGCTGCACTCTGCTACCTACGCAGTTGCTTGAATGGTGCTATCGTGGATACATTGCGGACCTACTCACGATCAAAAGTAATGGTCTTGCCAGAGCCAGGCTGCCCCGATGAGCCCGCAGTCGAAGATCATGAGGAGGAAGGTCAAGGGTTGTGGGAAATCATCCAGGATATGCTCCCTGATGAGCGCGAGCGGCGAGTGGCTTACCTGCTTTTTCACTGCAACCTCAAGCCACGTGAAATTGTACGTCTCTGCCCGCAGGAGTTCAGTAAGGTGCAGGAAATCTACCGCCTGCGGCGTAATATTATAGAGCGTCTCTTGCGCGACTCGGATCACATTCGTTGGAAGATGACCGGCGAACAGTAATGAATCGGGGAGCTAGTAACTATTGAGCAGGGGGTGCAGGGGGACGCAGTCCCCTTGCCGGAGCGCGAGGTGTCCTCGCAACATCCCCTTCTTTTTCAAGGGCCGCCGCAGGCGGCGCGAGACACGAAGTGCTTGCGCCCGACATGCCGGAGGCATGTCAGCAAGGTGCCTGAATAGTTACGGGAGCTACATCTGACCTATCTTTCCGGCGAAAAATGAATGCGAAATGTTTTTATCTCAAAAGGTCTCACCTGAAACGATAGCGTGTTCCCTTGACAGGAGACATTGTTGATCGGCTCCTCCAGAAGATTACACTCTTGCGCGGAAAGAATCGACGTGGCAAAGGTGAGCGTGCCACGTCCGCGCTGATTATGCGCTTCGTACAGCCGCACAATCAGACCATCCCCATCCTCGGCAGGTTTCACCGTCTCTACTATAACGTGCGCACAATCTGTCTGTATAAAAGAAGGCGCAGGCAAGCTGACGCTCCTACTATCCCGGGTCGGCAGATAGGGACGTGAGCTTTCCTCCGTCCTGCCTGCGCCCTTGGTATCCTTCTTTTGACCAGCCACGCACACTACCGGAACATTGAGTTCATAGGCACGCCGTACGCTCTGTGCCTCCCTCCAATCTCCTACATGCGGCAAGAGGCTATAGGTGAAGCGGTGTAAACCTTCATCTGCATGAGCATCAGGGTAGATACCGGACTTAAGCAGCGTCAGACGAACAACATTATCGTGAACATCATGCCCATACTTACTATCATTAAGCAAGCTGATACCGTATCCTCCTTCGCTCACATCAACCCAGCGATGAGCACAGACCTCAAAACGGGCCATATCCCAGGATGTGTTACGATGCGTGGGGCGTTCAACGTTGCCAAATTGTATTTCATAGGTTGCTCGTGTGCTGTTGATTGCCAGCGGAAACGCCGCTTTCAACAACGTCTGGTGTTCGTGCCAGTCAATCTCGGTGGCCATGTCGATGCGCGGCGAGTTGCGCCAGAGCGAAATACGTTGCGTGATACGCGAGGACATGTACGGACGAACAATCTCGACGGTTGCACGCACCGGCCCCTCTTCGATGATGCGCATAGATGTTACAGCTCGCACTGGATATGGTTTCTCCTCATAAAAGAGATCAATATCCCAGGCGTCGAAATTCAGCGGACGGTCCTCATAGGCGATAAGCTGATTGCCTGTTTGCCCAGGGGCAAGAACGTCACGCTCTGCACGCATGTCGTAGAGTCGGCTGATCTCTCCTTGCGCATCGATCCGAAGGTCATAATACTCATTCTGCAGGACGATTGTCTCTTCATCGGTGTAGACAGCGCGAGTAGGGACAGGTAATGCCCCCGCCCTCGGCATCTGCGCCTCACCGGTCCCCGCATTGCTGGCTGCCGATACTACCTGCACTCCACATGGGGGAACGCGCACACCATCCAGCAGGAACACTGTGTTCCCTTCCCAGTCAGTTGTTTGCTGGGCATGCGGAAGAGATGATGCAAGCTGCGCTGGTATCTGTATGGGGTCCGTGCGTTCCCACGCCAGGGTATTCAACAGGAAGAGATCCTGCTCTCCTGCAGGGATCTGTTGCAGCACAACAGCGAGTGCCTCATCGTATATCCGCTTTCCTATGGCACGTGCCTCGGCATAGATCCGCTCGGCATCGTCATAGACTTCACGGATCGATGAGCCGGGCAGTACATCATGGAATTGATTCAGGAGTATGAGCCGCCAGCCCTGATTCAGTTGCTCCTGGCGGGACGACATGCCGTAGAGACTGGCCCAGGCATTCAGCAATTCCACCTCGCGATAAAATAATTCAGCTCGCCGATTCGCCTCCTTGACATGTGCCTGCGAGGTATATGTCCCTCGGTGATACTCTAAGTACAACTCACCTACCCATGTGGGCAAACGCGGATTCTCCCACACGCGCTGATAGAGTTCCGTGAAGTAATCTTCGGCTCGACCGGCACGAACCTGGGGAAAGTCCGGCAGGTCTGCCATGATGTGCATCCGCTCCATTTGTTCTTCCGTTGGTCCACCACCACCATCGCCCCAGCCACAAAGATATAGCAAGTGATCGTTGATGTCCTGTTGACGATAGTTCATCCAGGTCCCGGTCATATCGCTGGGTCGTAAGGGACCGTTGTAGCTATAGAAAGTTGTCTTCGTATCCAGCTCTGGCGCCGTGATGAAGTGAGTCAGGACCTCAGAGCCGTCGATGCCGCGCCAACGGAAATGTATCACAGGGCATACGGTTAAACTGGTTCCAGCTAATTTTCGTGGTCATGAAGACGGGAATATTGCAACCGCGCATAATTTGCGGAAGTGCGGCACTATAGCCAAAGACATCTGGCAACCAGATATGACGGGGCTTGACACCAAATTCTTGTTGCCAGAAGCGCGTCCCGTGCATAATCTGGCGGATGAGCGACTCGCCAGAGGTAAGGTTACAATCCGCTTCAACCCACATCGCACCTACCGGCTCAAAACGTCCCTCTGCGACACGCTGTTTCACCCGCGCATAGAGTTCAGGAACGTCCTCCTTCAACCATTGAAGCATTGCGGCTGGCTCTGGCTATAGTGGTAGTCGGGATAGCGCTCCATCAATCCCAGCACATTAGAGACGGTATGAGCGATCTTCTGGCGGGTTCTCCAGTAAGGCCACATCCACCCGACATCGAGATGGGCATGTCCGCTGACAGTAATCTGCGGGCGGTTGCCTCTCGTCAAGCCATCGGCAAGATGCGTTTGCAAGTAATCATAAGCAGCCTGAGCCGAGTCAATGAAACGTTCACCCTGCCAGCCTTCGCGCAGATCGAGCATGGTATAGGTCGTATTGAGACGCGCTAATAAGGCATGACGTGCCGGATCACCTTCCTTCAGTATGAGAGATGCTTCCAGGAGAGTCTGCATCAAGTGATAGAGTTGCCAGTTCACCACGCGGCGCGGACGCAGCGTCAAGCCACCAAAGCGCAGAGGAACGCCTGTGTAGACCTGGAGCATCAACGTATGAGATTGCCCATCGCACGCTTCCTCAGGCAACAAGAGAACAGGATGCCGCCAATCAAAAGCCCCAATAGCACGCCCATCAAGAAAAACAGTCGCTTCCAGACGGAGCAAAAGGGGATCATTCTCATGCGTATCCCAATGCAATTGCAGGACCAGCGGTAGTCCTTGCATCGACGCTGGTGGTTGCAAAGGTGTCATCAGCCAGCTTGTTCCATGCTTCAGCCCCCAGACCAGTCCTACCTCCACCGATTGCCACAGTGCATCTGTAAGTGATGGTATAACCATCGGGCCAGCGGCAGCAACACCATAGACGGGGGAAAGCATGTGGACTGGCCCTTCGGTCGTTTTGCGCAGTGTTTCAAGACTATTGCGAAGTTTTTGGACAGTAAATATTTTTCCAAGAGACATTCCTTTCCACTCAAGGAACACACATGACAGGTCTGCGTACGATGTTTGCATGGAGCCTGGCAGGGGCAAGCCCCGCCACTACTCTCACTTGGCCGAAAGTGGCTTCAGACGAGCGTAGTGGCGACCCTTGCGGTCGCCAGGTCCCTTGCTGGCACTTTTAGCCCTTGAGGCCTCCACTGACGCCGCGCACAAAGAAGCGCGATACTAGTGTATAGAGTACGACGGCTGGCAGCGCGTAAAGCATTGCGTAGGCGGCCAGTTGGCCGTAGTTCACCTGGCCATAACTGCCAAAGAACGTATAGATATGAACCGAAGCCGGCAGTAAATTCAGGCTTTGCAGAATAATCAGGGGAACGAAGAAGTTCGTCCATGCCACCAGAAAGCTCCATACGCCGACCACAGCAATCCCTGGCGCGGCAAGCGGGAATAGCACATAAATGAGCCCCTGGAAGGTCGAAGCGCCATCAATCCAGGCCGCCTCTTCCAGCTCGAAGGGAACCGAATCGAAAAAGTTCTTCATCAGCCAGATACAGAAAGGCAATGCACTGGCAACAAAGAAAAGAATAACCCCCTGGAGCGTATCAATGAGATTCAGCGAGGCATACATCGCATACAGCGGCGTCACTAGAGCTAGAACGGGCAGCGAGCTAGCGAACAGGATGCCGTACATGAGGTGCCCCTTGAAGGGAAACTGGTAACGCGAGAGCGGATAGGCTGCCAGGCCCGCGAGGATGATCACCAGCAGCATCGTACTGATTGCCAGGATAAGGCTGTTGCCAAAGGGGCCCGCGACGAGCCCATCGGTGATAATCGTTTGAAAATTGATCAAGCTGAAATGAGCAGGTATCGTGACCGATAGGGTTGCATGCGGATTTAAGCTTGCCAGGATGGGCCATAAGAGTGGCACCAGGAAGAATAATCCGAGGATCACCAGGATAACGTAGGCGGATGTCGAAGTCAGGCCGCGACGGATAGTCATGTCTCTCTCCTCTTAGAAGTCAATGCGCAGAACACGGAGATACAACAACGCCAGGATGGCTCCCACCACCAGGATCAGCAGCGAGATAGCGCTTCCATACCCAATCTGATAGAACTGGAACGCCTGGCGGTATTGATAGATGGTCATGAGTTCTGTATCGAGGTTGCTTCCCCCTGTCAGGACGTAGACCAGGGTGAAATCGGAGAGCGTCGCCAGTGTAATCAGTAGCAGGTCGGTGGCAATACTGCCCTTAATGAGTGGGAGCGTAATATAACGAATGCGCGCCCACAAACCAGCGCCATCAATCGAGGCCGCTTCGAGTAATTCAGGTGGAATGCCTTCCAACGCGGAAGCGTACAGCAGCATCGAGAACGCTGTGCCGCGCCAGGTGTTTGCCACAATGATCGAGGTCATCGGGTAGTCCTGAAGCCAGGCATGTTGGGGCAAGCCAAAGGTTGCCACGACCGAGTTCAGGAGGCCAGGGGACAGGACGCTTTGCGGGCCGCCGGCAAGGAAGGAACTCCAGAGGAAGCCAGCTACCACGTCGGGAATCACCCAGGCGATGATAATGATAGCCCCAAGGACCGCCTTAAAGACGCGCTGTCGATGACGCATCAACATGGCTAAGAGCAGCCCTAGCACGGCCTGCCCGATCAACGCTGAGCCAACCAGGTATGTCAACGACACACGGAAGGCGTTGAAGAACTCTGCATCATGCAGGATTTGCACGAAATTTTGTAACCCGACCCACTGAGGGGTTGCCGCGCCTACACCCGTCAAGGACATGTTGGTGAAAGAGATATAGACAGCCCAGAGAGCCGGGCCGAGCATAAAAATAGCGATGATCAGGAAGGCGGGGGCTATAAAGAGGATAGCAAGACGCTGTCGCTTGCGCCGGTTGCGTCCATGGATATGGGCGGGTGTAACCATCTGCAGTGGTTGCACCCGCTTCGTCTCAACCTGCATATTCCAGCTCCTCAGCCAGGGATGGATCGCTTACATCCAGGGCGTGGGCAAGCAAGGGGACATGGCGACCGCAAGGGTCGCCACTACCATACTCGATTGGGCATCTCGGTTGTGTATAGTAGGGGCGGGGTTTGCCCCCGCCCTGCTTGCTTGCGGTCGCCCCCTGGAAGTGATCCACCTTTACCAGCAGTTAACAATACATTCGTATCGTCGATAGAAGAATAGCATCGTGCCTGGCGACCGCCAGGGTCACCATTACGCCAGAAGATGTCCCAGGTGCGTCTAACGAGCGTCATGGCGACCGCCAGGGTCGCCATGACCTTAACACGCTACGTTCCTTGCTCGACATTGCTCGCCCCTGCAATGCTTGCGACGTCCTGGGAGAAGGTACTCATCGCGTCAGAAGGTGACTGACCACTCATCACATGCTGCATAGCGGAGTCGATCTGGACCGAGATCTTGGGATATGCAGGGAAAGCCGGGCGGAATTGGGTGAAAGCCACCAGGCTCGTGTAGAACGGGCTCAGCGGGGCGTTGTGATACGCAGGCACATTGACAATATCCTGACGTGGTGTCACCTGCCCGTCCTGAATATCGTAGTTTGCCAATAAGTCCTGACTGAAGGCGGTCTTGAGTACCTGGAATGCTTGATCTGGATGGGTTGACCTGGACGTAATGGAGTAGGCCCAACCACCGGAGAGAGTGACATAGTTAGGAGCCTGCCCGAATTCGGTCGGCATCTTGGCGACACCCATCGTCTGTTGCCACTGCGGCCACGCTGCTGGACCGGTGGGATACCAGTTACTACTGACCCAGGAGCCATCGATATCAATGGCAAGCTTCCCCTGCGGAATAAGTTGCTGCGCAATCGTATTACCAGCCTGGGTACTCAAGGCAATATCGTTGGTGGGTCCAAGCAGATTAGATGGATTATAGACCTGCTTCACGAAGTTGAGTGCATCGAGCAATCCCGGGCTGGGAGTAACCCACTTCTGCGTCGTGTAATCATAAAGTGGATTTTTGGTGCCGTAGAGCAACATCTCGAAGCCCTGCATTGAGGAGGCCTCATCCATTGGAATGCCTGAGTAGAGGTTGATCGGGATGACACCGGGCACTTTCGCCTTGATAGTACGAGCAGCCGACAGGATATCGGCCCAGTTCTGGGGCTGCCAGGTAGTGGGGAGTCCTGCCTTTTGGAAGATATTCTTGTTGTACCAGATTAGTCGTACATCGGTACCGTCCATCACGCCATAGTTCTGACCATTGAACGTCGTGATCTTCTGCATACCAGGGAACCACTGCTGACTGTAATCAGGCCAGGTAGCCAGGTACTTATCAAGCGGAGCCAGGTAGCCAGCAGTTACATCAGAGCTAATCAGGAAGCTGTCCTCGCGCACGAGATCGGGAGCCGTGCTGGGAGAACGCATCATCAGGTCGAGCTTTGTGTAATAGTCTCCCTCGCTAGCGATGATAGGTTCCAACTTGACTTTGATATTCGGGTTAGCCGCCTCAACTCGCTGTTTTACCTGCATCCACCATGCCTGTTCAGGATAGGGTGGAGGACCAAATTGCTGATAGGCGACAGTAATGGTGACCGGTCCGTTGGTACTGGTAGTAGAAGGGCCACCGCAAGCTTGCGTTACAGTTGCTAGAGCGAAAAGCATGACGAAAAGACAAAGGGGAAAGAAACCCAAGCGTTTCAATAGCTTGTGCATAACACATCTCCTTGATTGTACAGGACAGCCAGTCCTTGCAAATCTGTCAGTCAACGTCGACGTGTGCTATGAGCTTCAGCATCCCTTGAATCAGGCTCACTAGCAAACAATCAGGACAGCTAGAAGGGGATAAAAGTGGTGGTCAGTTAAGAATGCTGGATAGTAGAGTTTCGGCTGCACCTCCTCTCAGCTATTATTGGCACGTCTGTCACAAATATCATAGGTTAAGTATGTGTTAAAAACCACAATTTGTCAATGGATATTTTTCCGATCCTTAGCTGAGAAATACGCCATTTCCCGCGCTTCACAATGTGAAAATCGAAAATCGATATGCGAAAATCGAAAAATTGCTAGAGGCTTGCTTGCATAATACGCACAGATATGCTAAGCTTTGCCTAACTCTGATGTCATCATGCAACCCCTTTATTTTATGCATCTAATGTTACTGAAGAAGGAAGACTGATTTGATAGCGAAGCTGAGCAAAAAGGAGCGCACGAAGGTTCTCCACACCCAACTCATGGCCTTTTTTCGTGAGCGTATTCTGGATGGGCGCCTGCGAGCAGGAACACGCCTTCCGGCCGATGGAGAGCTAGCTGCCCAGTATCAAATCAGCCGTGATACCGTACGTCAGGCGCTCGCGCTGCTATCCCACGAGGGTTTGATCGAACGGGTTCAGGGACGTGGCACGTTCGTAAGCCAGCCACCATCAAACAGTAGTCCGGTGACGCAACTTAAACAGAAGCAGATCGGCTTAGTCCTCAATCGAACGTTGCGGACACAAGTGAATATGAATCTTCTAGTCGGTGTCGAACAAGCAGCTAAGTCTCATGGCTATAGCGTCAGTTTCTCCTATGCCGAAGGCAACCAGGAGCAGCAAGCCCGCGATATCGCCCGTCTGCGAGCGAATCATGTCTTAGGCATGATTATCTATCTTACGGGTGACTCCAGCCATGATGCCTCGATCCAGCAACTTCAGGCCGATCATGTCCCCCTTGTCTTGATAGACCGCTACCTTCCTGACCTGGCTATAGACTATGTTGGTTTAGACAACGTCGGTGGTGGCTATCGTGCCACAGAACACTTACTCATTCTGGGTCACAGGCGCATCGGCTTCATCTTCTCCTATGAAGAAACTTTGCAAACTACCTCAGTCTATGAGCGCTGGCAAGGCTACTGTAAGGCATTACAAAAGTATGGAGTCCCATATGATGAGACACTGGTCGCTCCTGACCTCAATCCATGTTATCAAGCGGCGGTATGGCCTATTGGCTCGATCCCTAATGACGAGACACCGGTCGTTCCCGATTTCAGGCAGCTGCAGACGGGACCTTCTTCTCCCCATGAAGGGTTGGTTGAGTTTTTGGAACGTCCTGATCGACCAAATGCCATCTTCGCCGTCAACGATTACGTTGCGCTGGACGTAATGCAAGCGGCAAAAGCCATTCACCTGCGTATACCAGAAGACCTTGCCGTAGTTGGCTTCGATGACATGGGGTTTGCTGCGCACGTGAATCCACCCCTTACGACGATCATGCAGCCATTCATAGATATAGGATTACGAGCGGGCACGCTATTAATCAGTCGCATCGAGGGAATTGTTGGCGTTCCTAAGCATATCGAGCTGCCAACAAACTTAATCATTCGCGAATCGTGTGGTGCACAACTGCATGTAAAAAAGATTCTCTCGCTGCCACAGGAGAAGATCAAGGAGTCTCCCGGTCCACTGCAGGGAAATGATTTGTCGCATGCTTAGCTCTCAGCGATGATAGCTACATCGAAGTGACCGTTACTGACTGCTACGGGCCGTTGTGGGTGGTTAGGGCTGCTAGACGGTAACCGTGGACATGAGAAGGTTCCTTTCATCCTGTCAATACCTACATACATGGTGGGTGTATCGCTCGTAATCGTCAATGTACATTGAGCTTTGGGCATCAATGAGAGATCCCAGGATGCGGACTGCTGGTAGAAATCAATGTGCACATCGCCACCGTTGCTGTCTTCTGAGAGTGTGTAGGTACCAGGGCCATGGTATCCATAGAAAGCTAAGAAGATGGATATGCCCGCGTGCGCTACATCGATGGTGAATTCTCGATAACCATGACGAAGCTTAGAAGTGGGTAAAGAAGCCTGAATTATGTATGATCCGATCACACCGCCGTTAAGTGTGAAACTGACAGTACTCACATCGTTCGCTACGGTTGTAGCATTTGTGGGGAATGGACTGCCGCCAGATACAAATGGAAGGGGCGTTCCAGTTTTTGCTGGCGTTTTTTGCACGACTCCTGGACTGTTACCTGCATTAGCACATGCTGCCAGCAGAAAAAGCAGTACCATTCCTGTTGGCACAAGCCAATAGCACCACCGCCTGTGCATAATTGTTCTCCCCCCACGATAAATCGGGGGCGATCTGCCTGGGGGGCAAATTTCGGAAGTAAATACAGCTATCTTGCTAGCCTTTGATTACACCATGGTTATGGTAGTGCTTTCCTGTTCACCTGTCAACATGTCCAGGAACCTGAGACTCCCCATGCATAGAATGCAGGGGTTCTGTTGTCGTTCCACCTCTTCACACTCTTCAAGAGAGGGACCTTGATGAAGACCAACAGAACTTTAAGCCGACGGGCTCTAACGGTTCAGGACGTGACCGTGGATAGCGCTATACAGCCTATCCTTCCGCCCGTTGCTACTCCTCGTTGCGACTTATGCCCATCTCCAGGCACTGCTACCGAAGTAGCCAACGAAGAGAAGAGAGAGGTTCTCCTGCCATGGGGTCGATGCCTTGCGGTCTCACGGAGCCTTGTTACATCAAGTTTAACCGCATTGTCTAGACTTTCATTGAATATTCATAAGCTGAGTACTCAATAATTGAATATCGCCTGCGGGCAACCTTGCTGACAGCCCCCCAGGCTGACGGGAGCAAGTGCTACGCGTTTTTCATCCCCATGGCTGGAAGCCAGGGGCCTTCAAAATGGAGGTTTGGTAATAATTGTGTGGCTTTTCCTGCGAAGGGCCTCGATGTGCTACCCCAAATAGGTATTCAGGATAAAAGGAGACTTATGGGATGAAAAGGAATGGTAGAAATGTTGTGGTATTTACGGCGAAAAGAAGCTGGCATTACGTTCACTATTTCAGCAGAATTTTGAAGGGAAATAAAGAATGGCATCCATACTGGATACGACGAAGGAGCGAGACGCGCACATTGACCGGCGTCTGCGCAGCAACATCATTATCTGGCTGAACACGGTACGCCCCGACGGACGTCCACATGCAGCAGCGGTCTGGTTCCTCTGGGACGGCGAATTGTTCTTGATTTTTAGCCAGCCTCATACGCAGAAAATACGCAATCTGCAACACAATACAAATGTGCTTCTGGCAGTAGACGACACGCATAAAGGTGCTGATCCGATTACTATTGAAGGCATAGCCAGGCTGCTTGCGCCAGGCGAGGTGGATACAGCGAACCCTGCCTATGTGGAGAAGTACGGTGAGGCCATAAAGCGAATCGGCTTTACCCCAGAGCAAATGGCGACAGAGTATAGTCAACCCATTCGCATCACGCCAACACGTGTGCTGTAACAGCATATCCTTTGAGGAGGAAGTGGCTATAGTCATTTCCTCCCCAGCAACCGCATCTCATGTTGTAACGTCTCAGTCAATCCTTCTTCTAAAGGGCGCGGGTTGTAGGCCAACTCGCGTTTCGCTTTGGCATTACTACCAATATAGGTCACACCTGCACTAACGCGTAAATATTCGGAACTATAGTCTGGTGGTACAGGTATGACCTTCTCAACAAGGCCCATCGTTGCCGCCATCATCTTCATTATCGATGGGGCTACTTGTATGCGAGGCGCAGGTACACCCGTGATCTTTTCAGCCAGATGCAGAGCATCGACAAAGGTATCTAATTTCAAGCTATTGCCTCCTGTTGAGATACTTCCTTGTCTCCCTCTCCCCGTGCGATCCGCAGATTCTGGCTTGCCGCAGCGACCATGCTACTGATATCACTGGTCACACTGATCATCTGGAAACCCTGGCGCACACGCTCAGCGGCAGCTTCCCCGTTCCTACTAAAGATGCCTGTGGCGATGTGATGCTTCCTTGCTCCAGCTTTGACGTGTTCCAATGCTTCCATAAATTTGGGTTCAGCACCCTCGGTGCTCGGTGTGAGGCCAAGTTGAGCATGCAGATCGTTTGGCCCGACGAATGCTACATCTATCCCTGGCACCGAAAGAATCTCATCGAGATGCTGAAGCGCCGGTGCGCCCTCAATCTGGATAATCACGAGGGTTTCGTCGTTGGCCATGCGTGCGTACGTTGGCCAGTCGCTAATGTCAAACGCATAGGGTGCGAACGCGCCGCCAAGACTACGTGTGCCAAAAGGAGGATATTTCGAGCACTCGACCGCACGTTGAGCCTCTTCGCGGGTATTGACCATGGGAACAAGCACGCCCCATGCTCCGGCGTCCAACGCCCATTTGAACCACTCGACGCTATTGTTAGGAACGCGGACAATGGGAGCGCAGGTTCCGGCGTCGACGATGGTGGCAACCATATCAGCCATGAGCGTAGGATTTTGTGCAGTATGTTCCATATCCACCAAAAGCCAATCGAAGCCAAGCCGTGCCATCAGTCGGGCCGAAGAGATACTGGGGAGACTCAACCATGCACCCAGTGCTGGCTCACCTTTTTTTAGTTTTTCCTTCACGTGGTTTGTGCGCATTACTTCTCCTTTCATGTCACAGGAAGCTGAGAAGGTTTCGTCTTCTCGTGTGAAGCCGCAAGTACCCTCTTGAACACCTCAGTGAGGGTGCGTACCTCCTCGTCGCTGAGATAACGAGTGAAGTGCTCGACAATTCCCTGCGCGTACACCGGCCACGTCTGACGCAGCGCCGCCAAACCGGCATCCGTGAGCACAGCATATGCGCCACGCCGGTCGGTACCGCTTCTCTCGCGAAAGAGCAATCCTTCGGCTTCTAGCCGGTCAACCAGGCGAGTGAGTCCGCTACGGCTGAGGACAATGGCACTGGCTAGTTCATGCATACGCAGCCGGTGACCAGGAGCTTCGTACAATACCAGCAGGACATCATACCAACTGAGTGGCAAAACACTTGCTTCCACTAACTCGTGCCCGATCCGGTCGATGAGCATGGCGTGCGCTGTAAGAAAGCTGCGCCAGGCGGTTAGACGTGAGTCTTCAAGTTCTGTTGTCATGTTCTCAAGTATAGCACAAGTCCCAGAACAGGGCGGAGGCAAGCACCGCCCCTACAAATGATGTTCATGATCTGGACCGATCAGTAGGTTAGTAGGGGCATGAGCTTCCCTCCGCCCATTCGCACCAACTTAAGGAAAGGGATGACAAAGGGAGGCTCAATCTGAGATGATATCCATATCTTCTCGGAGTGATATCGTGACGGAAAGGAGCCTTCAGATGACCAGTGTACCACAGATAGCCGAGCACATGGAACGGATTCTCAACGAGCAAGCCAATGAGTTAGCCAAGCAAACAGACTGTATCCAGCGAGTACGCAAGTTCACGGGAGCGAGCTTGCTGCAAACGCTGATCTTCGGCTGGCAGCAGCACCCGGATGCCAGCCTGGAGCAGTTAGCCTCGACAGCCGAACTGGGGGAGGTCTCGGTGACGGATACGGCGGTGGACAAGCGCTTCACGCCGCAGTGTGCAGCCTTCTTGCATGCCGTCTTAGAACAGATGAGTAACGTGGTAGTGCAAGCGGCCCACGACGTGCCGATCAGGTTGCTGCGGCGCTTTAGCGCGGTGATCCTGGAGGACAGCAGCAGTGTCAGCTTGCCCAACGAACTCGCCGAGCTCTGGCGCGGCTGTGGCGGCAATCAGGACCACACCGCGGCAGCCGTCAAGCTGCATGTGCGCTGGGAACTCAAAGGGGGACAGCTTTGGGGACCCAGACTCACCGATGGGCGGACCTCCGATCACACGAGTCCGTTTAACACCGAGCCGGTGCAGGCCGGGGCGCTCTACGTGCAGGACTTGGGCTACTTTGACTTGCAGCGCTTGGCCCAGCGCCAGCAGGCTACGGCTTACTCCCTGACGCGTTTGCATGTCGGCACGGCGCTCTTCACGCCCACAGGCCAGCGGCTGCCCTTGAAGTCGGTGCTGCCGCCGCGGGTGGGACAGATGAAGGAACTGCAGGTGCTGGTGGGAGCCAAGCAGCGCCTGCCGATGCGCTTACTGCTGTTGCGCGTGCCCAAGGCAGTCGGCGATCAGCGGCGCGAAGACCTGCTGCGCGATGCCCAGCGGCGCGGGCAGACCATTAGCGAGGAGACGTTGCGGCTGGCGGACTGGACGATTCTGATCACCGACGTGCCTGCCAAACATCTGCGCTTCGAGGAGGCGCTGGTGCTGCTACGCGAACGCTGGCAGATGGAGTTGCTCTACAAACTCTGGAAACAGGATGGCCAGATCGACGAGTGGCGCACCAACAACCCCTGGCGCGTGCTGTGCGAACTGTATGCCAAGTTGATCGGAGCGCTGCTGCAACACTGGTTGATCGTCCTGTTCGCCTGGCAGGACCCCCAACGCAGTTTGGTCAAACTGGCCCAGGTGGTCCGCGATACCAGTTGGATCCTTATGCCCGCTTTGGCCTGCGGACACCGTCTGCCTGCCACCCTGCGGCTGATTGGACGGCGCATGCGCTCGGGTTGCCACATGAACAAGCGCAAGAAACATCCCAACTCGGCCCAACTCCTGGAGCGCGAAGGCGTTGAGTGGGCCTTAAGTTGGTGCTAATGGGCGTGAGCTTGCCTCCGCCCTGCGTTTTCGTGGTTAGTAGGGGTGGTAGGGACGGTAGGGACGCGAGCTTGCCTCCGTCCGTGCCTCCGTCCTGGTCCGAGCCCTCCATGCAAAAATTGTACGCGCTCGTTTGTACGTGCTACTTTGTGTCTGGACGGCCGGCACTGACAGCTACTTCGCTTGGTCCAAAAATGTGATCGGGATGAAATGCAGCGTCTCGCTGAGCTTCGCGCTCTTTAAGGCGAGTAATCATTCTTTTGGATAGTCAGTCCTGTTTCCATGCCATAAGTATAGAACCTGGAGTGGACTCTATGTCAAGAGGGTGTGATCTGAAATCCACTCATAACTCAGGGGTGCAAGGGGGCGAAGCCTCCCTGCCGGGGTCTGGGGTGTCCCCAGCAAACTTCTCTCTCCCCTGTGTTTGCCTCCGCAGGACGCAAGTTATGAGTGGATTTCAGGGTGTGTTGAATATGTTATATTTAGAGAATGCCGAAGTGTGTTGATACTCAAAAGCACAACCTCGCAAGCAACGATCCTTCTCTTTCCAACGGTGATAAGGAGCTAGGCATGAGCCGCATACCAACCGGGTTCCTCATTTGGAGCCTCAAACGCTATACCAGAGATACCAATTTGTGGGATCGTGTCTGCTTCAGATGCAAGCAGGCGACCCCGATCTTTGAGTATGAACATCGCGATGAACAGAAACGGCCTCTCTTTCACTACCTTTGTGAGGAATGTGCGCAGAAGAAGCTGGCGGAGTGGCTGCAATGTGCGGAGAGTCCGGACTACGTGCATCTTGGCTACCAGACCGATTTTGACATCGCCATCGTCTCCTACAAACAGAAAAATGACGGGGAAACCTTGACGCTGACACGCTGGGGCGCAGAGCGACGGCGACGGAGACTCCAGGGCGAAGATGCGTAAGTGTCAATATGACAACCCGTGTAACTCTTTGGAATTTACTTTCATCTGGGCGACCATGGCGGTGAGCGCAGGTCAATTCCTGCTACTCACCTGGTACGTCTGGCCGCTCTAAAGGTTGGGGATGGAGAGCCCAATGGGAGCCACCCCAACAATTGTATTTAGCCTTTGAGATCTTTGAGTCGCGCGATGATGACTGACGGGTCAAGGAGACGCGTGAAATCAGGATTGACAAAGGCCAGGCGAACTGTCCCCGACTGGTCAACAAGAAATGTCCCCGCCATCGGCAGTTCCCACGAGTCATTGCCATTGAACTCGGGCAGGTTCGCGCCCACCTGTTTGTGGGCGCCGCGCACCGCCTCATCGATAGTGAAGACGAGTCCAAACTGGCGAGCCACCTGGTTGCCTACATCGCTCAACACCGCAAAGGTCAGTTCCATCTTTTCCGCTGTCGAAAGGCTGTGGTCCGGCGTCTGTGGAGAAATCGCCACCAGAGAGGCCCCCAATGCTTGCATCTGCGGCAAGACCTGCTGATAGGCGCGCAACTCCAGATTGCAGTACGGACACCATTCGCCACGGTAGAAGGTAATGACGACTGGCCCCTGCTTGAGCAGGTGCGAAAGCGTCACCACTTTACCGAGTGCGTCGGGAAGGGTGAAATCAGGTGCCTGCGCACCTTCCTTGAGCGCTTTCTCCGCGGCACCGGAAGTGATAAGCTGCCCGATGGGGCTTGTCAAATCCTTCAGCAATTCTGCGGGTAGCTTGCTGGCCGCCTGAGCGTTAAATTCATCAATCTGTTGCTGTAATGGGGTATTCGTTGGGAAATTCGTCGCCATGATTTTTCTCCTTCTATTCGACTATAGCCACTGACTCTTGTACTTCCACTGACTTCTGAACAGCCGCCAGATCTATTTCGATGGTGACCATCGAACTCGCCGCGATCTGCACCGCAGCACCCTGGCCCACGCTAAAATCGTTGCGATTGGGCATGAGCTTCCCTCCGCCCTGGGGTTGGGTGGCTTGGCTCATTCGCCATAGACGTAGGTCAACACTCCATCCTCGATGCGTGTCGGTATAACCATCAGACGGGCGTCCTGGCGGACAGGACCGGCGATGCGGCGTCCATCGACGCGGGCGTATTCTGCTCCATGCCAGGGACAGACAAATTTATCACCCTCACATTGAAGAGGTCCGCCGAGGTGCAGACAGACATTGGCGATCGCACGAGGCCTGCCATCGACCTTGTAGACTAGGACCGAACGTCCAAAGAATTCGATGGCTTTCGCCCCTTCATCAGGAATTTCAACAACGGGACATAGTGGAACTTTCATATTGATACGACCTTTCTGGTAGTATATAGTTGTCCTGAATATCATTGCATATGCAACTATCTAAGTTATACCATAATTATGTTGCGTTGTCAATAGTTGCATAAACAACTTATTTGTTAGTAGGGGCGTGAGCTTGCCTCCGCCCTGGGGCTGGGTGGTTTAGCTTGCCTCCGCCCTGGAGTTGGGTGGGTTGGCTTGCCTCCGCCCTGGAATTGGGTGGGTTGGCTTGCCCCCGCCCTGGGGTTGGGTGGGTTGGCTTGCCTCCGCAATATGGCAAAAGAACATTTTTTCAAAATTGCGTTTAATGTTTATTGTATAGCAGGCCTAACCCTGCTATCATATACGCATGGGTAAATACGTCGTCTTTCAAGGTGGCACGCTCGTTCTACGCGACGTGGGCACACAAGAGCGGCCCCCGGCACCGTTTAAGCTCATCAAGGAACGGTGGCGCTGCGAAGGCTATCATTATGGCTCGCTCCAACCTTACTTGCAGGAGCAGGATGTTCGCGATAGCGTGCCACGCTGGCAGCCACTCAACCTGAAGATGCAGGAGATGCGAGAGCCGCACGATTACCAGGTCGCTGCCCTGGCAGCCTGGGATCGTGCCTGGCGGCGCGGAAGCATCGTGCTTCCTACGGGGGCAGGCAAAACCTTTGTCGCCATCCAGGCCATCAATCGTGTGAACCGCTCTACTGTTGTGGTCGCACCCACCATAGACCTGCTGCACCAGTGGTATGCCCGTTTGGTCAACGCGTTCGCATGCGATGTGGGCGTTTATTACAGTGGTGAGAAGAAGGTCTTGCCGCTCACCGTCACCACCTATCACTCGGCGGGCGACTTGATGGCAGACTATGGCAATGCCTTCAAGCTCATCATTTTTGATGAAGTGCATCATCTGCCCGCACCAAGCTGGGGGGAAGCTGCTCTGATGGCTCCTGCCCCCTTCCGCTTAGGGCTGACGGCTACCTACCCTGAAGAGCACGAACAGGCAAATGGGCGCTGGCGCGTGGACGACCTGATCGGGCCAATTGTGTACACCAAGCGTATTGAGGAGCTGGTCGGGCAGCAACTCGCGCACTATCGCACGCAACGCTTGCGTATTGATCTCTCTGCTGAAGAGCGCGCCCGCTATGATGCCGACTACGCGATCTACATGGGCTTTGTTCGCTCACGGCAATTACAACGCAGTCATGGCGCAGGCTGGCTGATGGAACTGATGCGCCTCTCTGCCATTGACCCGCAGGCGCGCCGAGCCTTGCTTGCCCGTCAACGTCTTTTGCAGTTGCTTGGCAGTTGTGAGGGCAAATTCACAGCACTCGCTGCGCTGCTGCGTGAATACGCCACCGAACGCGTGCTGGTCTTCACCGAACACAATGCGATGGTGTATGACATTGCCTGTCGCCATCTCGTTCCGGCTATCACCCATGAAACCAGTGCAGCCGAGCGCAAGCATATCCTCGATGGGTTTCAAGAAGGTCGCTACCGTGTGATCGTCACATCTCGAGTGCTCAATGAGGGTGTAGATGTGCCGGAGGCGAAGGTTGCCATCGTGCTGGGTGGCACATCTGGGGCACGCGAATATATCCAGCGTCTGGGGCGGGTGCTGCGCAAGGTCGAGAATCGGCAAGCGGTGCTCTTTGAAGTTCTTGCACGCAAGACCATCGAAGAAGGCAAGTCGCAACGGCGGCGTATACAGCAGGAGGCTGACTAATGCTCACGGCTGACCTCGTCAGGCCGAGGTTGCGTCTGCGTGGATCAGAGCTATCCATCAACATGCTTGATGAACACGACTCATCCTGGCTGCAAACTGCAATGGACTTGATCGCCTTATTTCAGAAGCACGTAGGTCAGTCACTAGGGGCCTGGGATAAGGTACTGGAAACCTATCTAGGCGAGCGTATAGACTATTTTGTCGTGCGTGGCCTGGCAAAAGTGCTTACAGATGCGGCGACCTTCACGCATCTGCCGACTGCCCTTCCTCCAGCTCAGTTGCGTGAACGGCTCTTCGCGCATGGTCCGGTGTTCCCGACGCCCCAGTTATTTCAGCCGCTGACACGCTACGAGGTGCTGAGGAATGTGGCGGATGAACTCGCTATCTCCTCAGAGCAGTTAGAAGCGACGCTCTTCGCGGACAGACCTGCAACATATATCCTCAGCGATCCAGGGCCGCAGTGGACACTCGAGGGTTTGCTTGCCCGTTATAACCTGGAACTGGCGCGCGGCGTCCTCTACTGGGCCAGCCATGTGCAGATTGAGGTGCATACCGGTTATAAAGACCTGTGGAAGTACCTGAAACTCTTTAAGCTGATGTTCTGGGCACAGTCACAGCGGGATGGATATGTCATCGACCTGGACGGCCCAATTTCGCCATTTGTCCAGGCAACCACCCGCTATGGTCGACAATTTGCGGCATTTTTGCCGGCGTTGCTTCTGTGTGAGCGCTGGCGCATGGTCGCGGCAGTACATCCACCTCAAACAGGAGCAGTAGCAAGCTATCGGCTTGATCACACTTCCTCCTTACAGACGCATTTTAAGCAGAGCGGTCTGTTTGATAGTCGCCTGGAAGCGGATTTTGCAAGCGAATTCGAGCAGAAGATGGGCGGAAAACGAGGACATTGGCGACTCACTCGTGAAAGCGAGGTTCTTTTGCTCGGCGATACGGTGATGATCCCGGACTTCCTTCTCGTTGACGATCAGGATGAGAACCGCAAAATTCTGATCGAGTTGGTCGGCTTTTGGCATCCACAGTACCTTCGACGCAAGATCGAGAAAGTCCGTGCAGCCAATTGTGCTCATCTGCTTCTGCTTGTGTACAAAGGATTGAAAATCACCGAAGATGCGTTTGACGATGCGGCAAGCGAGGTGATATTTTTTCAACAAAAACCGGTGCTCAAAGAGGTGATGGAGACCGTAGAAGCGATGGCCAATCGCATCTATGGGCCGCGTCGGAAACGTGCAAAGCGACGGGCATCAAAAGGCTGAAGCCCTTGCAACTGTTTCATGCAAGAAGGGCCTGGTACCCGCAAGGGGCACCAGTACATTTAACAGTGTACTGGTGCCCCTTGCGGGTACCAGGCCTCCCAAGGATTGAGATATTGACATGCGATAATCAAATATTTAACCATTTCTTAACCAAATCACAACCCTCCTGCCATTCCCCATTCCATGACTTTCTTCTATACTCGAATTGGTGGATTTTGTCTCGCGTTACGAGCCAAATCAGACCATTCTCTGACACACGGCGCAGTAGTCCTCATTATTTAGTAAGGAAGGGTATGACATGCGTAAATCTTATCTCGCGTATCTCGCGGTGACGTTGCTCACCCTACTCGCCCTGGTCCCCACGTTTGCGTTTGCACACACACGCGTAGCAGCGTTTGACCCCGGCGTGGGCAACATTCCCCAGGGAACTCAGAGCAACACTACCTACGCCAGCAGTTTTACGACCAATCACGTGACGAACGTATTTGCAACCACACAGCAGACCAGCTGCTACACGCCAGAGGTGCCGTACGCGGTGATGCTGCCCAACGATGGCTATAGCGGCGAATCAGCTTGCAACGGTGCTGCCACCACTGGCGAGGACCTCGGCCCCTATTCTACCCAGACCGGCAGCAACCCCGGCTACCCTGCCAACACTCCTATGCTGGTCAAGGATTACTCGGAGTCCGACATCCGGGTCGATCCCACCAACTCTAAGCACCTGATCGGCTCCTCCAAGTGGTTCGTCAGCGCCGAGGGTTACAATCATCTGCTGGGATTCTACGAGTCCTTCAACGCTGGCAAGACATGGTCTATTCAGGGGCATATCCCAGGCTATGAAGGTTGGACCGATAACACCGACCCGGTTGGAGTTTTCGATGGCTTTGGGAACTATTATGAGTTGATCCTCGCCTACCAGTTCTTCTACGACAAGGATGGCACGCATGACTTCACAGTCGGCGGGTCCCAGGAGCCGAATCCGGCTGTCCCTGCTGAGGTCATCTCTGTTGCAGTACATCCGCAAGGCGCAACAACTGCGACCAACTGGATCACGACCCACAACAGTCATCCGGACTACGTCGCCACCTACGATAGCGTAGGCCGCGAGCCGGATAAGCAGTGGATCACCATCGACACCAATAAGAATCTGCCCAACGGCTCGCCCAATCCCAACTATAACAGGATCTACGCGATGTGGACGCTCTTCAACGGCATCTCTAGCAAGCCGTATGTCTCGACCGCCAAGGCGTTACCTGATGGGACGCACACGGACTGGTCCACACCGCAACTGCTCCCAACTGTCACCAGCACAGCAGGGGATACCTACCTGCTGCCACATGTGGACCCTAATGGTGTGGTCTACACGACGGTGACGAATTTCCCAGGAAAGCACGGACTCTGCTGCGCCACCATCTCAGTCGATTTCTCGACTGACGGTGGCATCACCTGGCAGGGGCCGCGGGTGGTCATCCAGAGCGTTCAAATTCCACCGCTGACGTATGCGAACACCACTTTCAGGGACGGGATTGAGGACACCTTTGCGGTCGGCAATCACCTATCGGCACAAGGTCACTACCCACTCTACGTGTCCTGGGAGGATTACAGTGCGGGAGTGGGCAACAACATCCTGTCGGCTTCCTACGATCAAGGTTTGACATGGAGCACCCCTATTCAGGTCAACGATAACGCGTCGCTGGTCGACGAGTTCCAACCCAACCTGACGGTCGCCTCCGACGGAACGGTGAGTGTGGCCTTCTACGACCGCCGCCTGAGCTGTCCTCCTGCTGGAACCGAGGCTGTTGGCGCCGGCCTCGCCCTTGACAAGACCAACCCTAATTATTCAGGCAGCCTGCCTCCGTATGGTGCGACCAACTACTGCATCAACGCCAGTGTGCAGTTCTACAATGCCACCCTCGTGCCATTCGGGAACAACATTCGGCTCACCCAGCACACCTGGGACCCACAGTTGAACTCGCCGCACACGGACAGTGCCTTCGCTATCACCACATTCATCGGCGATTACTTCGGCAATACGACCAGTGGCTCAACAAACATTTCGAGCTTTGTGAGCACATACAACGATGGCTCCAATCCCGACAATCGCCAGCAGCAAGTCATTGCCACCGTCACCATCCCTTAACCGCTAATCACGCAGGAGAGCCTCTCGGCTCTCCTGCGGATATCCACGAGGATTTTCACCATCACCAAACTTTCGCCTGCGGATGCCCCTCTCTTTAGAGATGGGGAGGAAGCAGGCGTTCCTTCTGGGGGTGGGGAGCCTGGCCCTGCTCCCCACTCTCCTGCCCTGCCCATCTATAGTCGTACCCATCCACTCGTTGGACCACCTGACAATAGCGAGCATTGATCCCATCAATCTTGCCCACTCGGAAGGAGCCCGAGGCTCGCACAGCGACCCGCCCCAAGTGGACGCCCCGAGTCTTGAGATGCTCTGGGACCACAGCCCGTACCAGATCACCCGTGGAGAATCCTCCAATGCGCTTCATCCTGGTCAAGTAGCCTCGCGGAAAACCAGCATCGGTGACATTGGTTCGCTGATAGCTCCCCCGTCCTTGTGCCGTGATGGAAACCCGCCTGAGTTTCCCAGCCTGAACACCCGCCAGTTCTCCCACACAGAGAGCATCCAGACAGTGCTGTTTCTCCAGGGCAAAGCGATCGCGGTTCCATCGGGTTCGCCCGCCGCTCCAGGTGCGAATCGGGAGGCCGAGAACGTGAAGAGCCTCAACGAGCGCATAGCGGGTGGCGTTGACCGCCGCCGCGTCCCGGAGCGGTTGCCTGGCCCTGGCTTCTACCTCTGGGTGGCCGAACTGAGTGGCAGTTTGATTCCCTTTGGCCCTATTACAGTCTTGGCAACTCAGAACCAGGTTGCTGACACGGTTGGAGCCGCCCCGACTGCGAGGCAGGAGGTGATCGAGTTCAAAGGGCATTTCTCCACGGCCACAGTAGGCGCAACGATGCCCAAACTTTTCCAGGAGATAGCTCCTGACCTCCCAGCCGCACAATTCCCCTCTCTGGTACTCGACGCCGGTGAGTTCGGGATTCTGGAGCAGGGCTAGGTCGAACTTGACTCGTTCGACCTCAATCCGACTGAGCGGAGTCCAGCGACAATAGCGCCGCGCCCAGGTGAGGACATTGCCAATGCGCGAACGCAGAGACGGGGGCAACCACCCACGAGAGCGTGTTCGGTTGGCAAAGCGGGCCGGGCGGTGCCGCAGGTTGGCACTTCTGCGTCGGCGACGATACGCTGCCCGTTGCACGAGCGCCCGGTGGACGGCTTCGCCGCGATGGGAGAGGTCAGCAAGATGCAGGGCGTGATGGACCTCGCCCGCTGGCGTCTGCTCCACCCGAACTAAGGCCATGCCCGTGGTCTTCGAGCCTGGGTCGAGTTTGAGAACCACTGATTGCATCGCACTGGCTTCTTGCTTGCGATCCTTGAGCCGGATGGTAAAGGGGACGAACCGATGCACCACTGCTCGCTTCCGTTCCAACAAGAGACGCGCTCGTTTCTCCGAACAGGGCATCAGCGGCTGCTTCTGGCGATCGAGGACGAACACGGTCATAACAGAGTCCTTTCTGTTCTGCCTCCCAAAGGAGACCCCCGTAAGGGGCTGGTGACGGTTCTGGGGCGGCGTTCCCAGAACGCTCCTCTCGCCAATGGTCCTCCGGCTTGTTGGGCTAGTCGCCCCGCCCGACACCCCGAACGGGCTGTTAGCGACCAGCGATAGAGCCAGGAATTGAGGTGGCGTTCCTGGGTATCGTGACCGGACGAACGGAGTTCCTTCGTCTCCCTGCCTGTGGGATCAGGAACTCAGGCTGGACAACGACGGACTTGCGGCGGACCGCAAGCCCCGCGCTTTAGCGCTGGGGGCGTTGACCACTTCTGTATGGGTTACCCATACACCCTCTCACCCTCTTTTCTTAAAATTGTCGAGTTCGCGCTGCAAGGCATCCAGGCGGACAAGCAGGCGCAGAATGATCTCGATACCCTCCAGGTTCACGCCCAGGTCCTCGTACAGGCGACGGGCGCGCCGCAGCAGCATGAGGTCCTCGTCGCTATAGCGTACCTCTTCGCCCACAATCTGCATGCCCGGAATAACCCCGGACTCGGACAACTGGCGCAGGACCTGTACTTCCAGGCGGCAATAGTCGGCGGTCTCCTGCTCGCTATAGTACAATCCGGTAGTGCTGAGAGTGATGCGAGTGAATCGCTGCTCGCTCATCATATTCCTCCCTTTCCAGCTGTGCCCTGGTCCACGTAGCCAATAGAGCGAGCGAAGGCTTCGAAGAGCCGGCGTTGCTCGCTGTTGAGGTGTGTGGGAAGTTTGACTGTCACTTCGGCATATAGGTCGCCGCGTTTGTCGGGTTGACCAAGGTGCGGCATCCCCTGTCCACGCAGGCGGAACGAGCGTCCATTCTGGGTCCCCTCGGGGATACGCAGGAGCAGGCGGCGTCCATCTGGCGTATGCACCGGGACCTCGCCACCGAGCACAGCGGTTGCCAGTGGAACCTCCACGGAGGTGTGCAGCGTGGTCCCATCGCGCCTAAACTTCGCATCGGGCAGAATCGTCACATGCAGGTAGAGATCGCCTCGTCCGGCGGTTCCCTGAGCGCCCTGGCCTGCGACCCGGATACGCGCACCATCGCGCACGCCTGCCGGAATCTTGACCTCCAGGCGGCGTGTACTGCCGTCAGGCTCTGACAACTCAAACGTGCGGGTCGCGCCCTGGTACGCCTCGGCCAGCGTCACCTCCACGATAGCTTCGACATCCTGCCCGGTCGTCGGGCGCTGGCGGGTACGCCCTGTAGAGCCAGTAGCACCAGGAGAAGAATGGAAGAAGGTCTCGAAAAAGTCCGAGAACGGCGACTGCGAACCGAAGATATCCTCCAGATCCTCCTCGCTCATCGTCCGGTACTGGTAATTGCCCCCGGCGAAGCCGCCATCAGCGGCGCCCGCACCAGCCTCCGCACCTGGCCAGCGTCCGTACTTCTGATAATAGGAGCGCATCTCATCGTATTTCTTGCGCTTCTCAGGATCGGAAATGACCTCGTTCGCTTCGTTGATCTCTTTAAATTTTTCCTCCGCGGTCTTATCGCCAGGGTTGACATCCGGGTGATACTGCCGCGCCAGCTTACGATAAGCCGATCGAATCTCTTTCTGCTCGGCGTTCTCGCTCACGCCCAGAATTTTATAGTAGTCCTTGTAATCAACGGCCATGCTAAGATAATCCCTCTGCTTGAACCTTCTCAACAACCTGCTTTAGCACATCATATGGCTGTGCGCCCATCACAAGGTACTTGTCGGCGAAAACGAGCGCAGGCACGCCATCCAGCCCGTACTCACGCGCTAGCTCAATATCAGCAGACACTTGCGCATCGAAATCGGGACTTGCCAATTGAGATGTGAAATTATCTGTGTTCAAGCCCACACTTGCTGCAATTTCCTTCAGAACACTTTCGTCATCAATCGCGCGAGCTTGTTGCCAGTAGGCTTGCATCACAGCCTTGTGGAATGCTTCGCCCTCCCCTTGCGCTGCGGCAAACTTCTCAGCGATGAGCGCAGGACGGCTGTCGATGTCAAATGGACCAGCGTTCATCTCCAGGCCATATTGCTCACGCGCTCGCTTTTGCAATAAGGGGCGCGAAGCTTCTATGCGTGCACGATACGATGGTGGTATAGGCGGAGAACCGGGAGGACGCAGTTGGAACGAATGCCAACGAATAGCGACGCCATAGTTCTCTTGGAGCTTCTCCAGACCGGAGGCTACTAGAAAGCAAAAGGGTCAAACAAAGTCTGACCAGACATCTATAGTAATAGACATGCGGGAACTCCTTTATGCTTGACGATCGTCTGCTCACAGTATAGCATATGCTGGGCAGCGCTGGCAGGAAGACCTTGCGGAATAAAATCATCATAATTGTTGTTTCCTTGGTAAGGGAGAATGTAACTTTTCAGGACTGCTCACCACCTTCGATGGCTCGCAAGAGATTTTTTTGTTGTGGACAGCGCAGCCTGCGGCTGCGCTGTCCACAACAAAAAAAGAGGCAAGAGAAAGCGGCGAGGATGAGGTGCCTGAAGAGTTACGAAAGAACAAAGTCCCTGTGCAAACTTTTAGTAATCTAAAACGTATTATAAACGTACCTTTCTATACAAGCCTCCTGGCCACAACCTCCTGGCAGTCCCCCACAGGACACACGTGGTTAGAGGACGGGTAGACGAAATATGTAGAGTAAGTGTATGATATGAAGATAGTAATCGGTTCGGTATTGCAACACCCTATCTCAGATGACACGAATCACTGAAGAAAGCAGGTCTGAACGTATGGATGCTCAGGCTATATATATGTACCAGCGCAACCCTAACGACCAACGCCCAAACGGCCCGCAGCGGCCCAACAACACTGGCAACAATGGCGGTGGCCCACGTGACAGTGCGACAACGATCCTGTTCCGTTCGCTCATAATTGTCGTTGTGATATTGTTAGCCTGGTACTTTTTCCAATACGTCACACAAAGTTCAAACAGTAACAATCAAAAAGCGATAGATATCCCTTACAGCACCTTCTACACGCAGATCCAAAACGATAACGTCAAGACTGCCGTTTTCCAGGGGCAGGATATCACCGGTGACTTTAAGAATGCAGTGCAAAATCCTGACTCCACTAGTAGCGTCAAATCGTCGACACACTACCACGTCATACAGTTGCCCGTTGGTGATCCCACACACTATGGTGACCCCAACCTCGTCCCTCTGCTGCTACAGCATAATGTAGATTTCAGGGCAGTGCCGCCGGCAGATAACACTTTCTTCAACCTCCTGGTCGGATTCCTGCCATGGGTTGTCCTGTTCGGCCTCTTCTTCTTCATTGGCCGGCGTGCCACCCAGGGGCAGCAAAACATTTTCAGCTTCGGCAAGAGTCGCGCCAAGCTCGTCTTGGAGGATAGGCCAAGCACGACATTCGCCGATGTTGCAGGCGTTGACGAAGCGAAAAATGACCTGGTTGAGGTCGTTGAGTTCCTGAAGACGCCCCAGAAATTCCAGCGTCTGGGCGGGAAAATCCCCCGTGGAGTTCTACTCGTGGGGCCTCCTGGAACCGGTAAAACGCTGCTTGCACGAGCCGTTGCCGGAGAGGCGAGTGTACCTTTCTTCTCAATGAGCGGCTCTGAGTTCGTCGAAGTGCTGGTCGGCGTCGGTGCCAGTCGCGTGCGTGACCTGTTCGACCAGGCCAAGAAAGCTGCGCCCAGCATCATCTTCATCGATGAAATCGACGCTGTGGGTCGCCAGCGCGGATCCAGTATCAACAGTAACGACGAGCGCGAGCAGACGTTGAACCAATTGTTGGTGGAGATGGATGGCTTTGATGCGCGCCAGGCCGTCGTTGTAATCGCCGCGACGAACCGTCCAGATGGCCTCGATAAGGCGCTGTTACGTCCGGGCCGCTTCGACCGCCGTGTGACCGTCGAACGCCCCGACTGGAATGGTCGCCTGGCGATCCTCAAGATTCACTCTCGTAACGTGCCGTTGGCAAGTGACGTAGACCTGACGGCCATCGCTCGTGCCACTCCCGGCATGGTCGGTGCAGATATCGCCAACCTGGTCAACGAGGCAGCCCTGCTGGCCGCCCGTCGTAACCTTGATGCGGTAACGCAAGCGTGCTTCGAGTGAGGCGCTAGATAAGATTACCTATTGGTGCTGAGCGCCCTCTGGTGCTAGGTGAAGAGGACTTGAATGTCGTCGCCTATCACGAAGGCGGCCATGCGCTGACGGGTCTGCTGCAAGAGTATGTTGATCCGGTGCGCAAGGTCACCATTGTACCGCGGGGTCAGGCCCTGGGTGTGACACAGTACACCCCATTGGATGATCGCTATAACTACTCGAAAGAGTACCTGGAGTCACAACTGGTGACGGCGCTTGGTGGCCGCGCCGCCGAAGAGGTAGCCATTGGGCACATCACGACGGGAGCGGAAAACGATCTACAGCGCGTCACCGCCATCGCTCGCCAGATGGTCGCCCGCTGGGGCATGAGCGAGCGGCTTGGTACAATCTCCTTTAGCGAACGTGAAGACCCCTTCGCGGGTACCGCGCTGGCGACCGGCTCTCGCGAATACAGCGAGAAGACCGCCACGATCATCGACGAGGAAGTCAATCGCATTGTGAAGTGGGCCTATGATCGTGCCCTTAGCCTGCTCAGAGACCATCGCGTGACGCTTGATCGCATCGCTCATGCATTACGTATGTATGAGACCGTCGATGCCGGGCAATTACGCGAGATCATGATAGAGACAGGTGCAATCAATGACGCACCTGCGTACTATAGCGAAGCCGCGATGCAACCATGACCACCCGCATCATCGTCGCTCTGGCTGTGATTGGTGCTCTGGCAATTATCATCGCGGGTTTATTGCGTCCGAACACACCGCAGGCAACTTCTGCGTACGGGCGTGATAAATCACGCCCCGCGAGCGCTCCAGCCAGTCTTCAGGTCGGTAGCCTCGCGCCCAACTTCATACTGACCACGCTCGATGGCAAACAAATCCGCTTGAGTGACTACCGTGGCAAGCCGGTCATGCTCAACTTCTGGTATGCTACCTGCCCCGGCTGTCTGCAGGAGATACCTGGCATGCAGCAATTTTATGCTGCACAGCAGGCAACAGGCAAGAATTTTGTGATTCTGGGTGTGAATATCGCAGACGACGCTCAGACAGCCTCGCAATTCGTCCAGCAATATGGACTGACCTACCCGATTGTCCTGGATCAGAATCAGCAGGTTCTGACACTCTACAATGTGAATAGCACGCCAACTTCCTACTTCATCGACCGCCAGGGCATCATCCGCTCCATTGTAATCGGCCCAGTCGATGATACTACCCTACAGCAAGATGTAGCAGTCAAGTACCCGTCCCCTTGAAGGGGACGGGCTTGCAGACGGACTCGCCTCGCCCGCGAGTTGTCTGCGAGACCAAACACGAGACTAGCTTGTCCAAGTTCTGGTAACGGGACGCTTGAAGGACGCTGAACCATCTGGACGTGGCAGTCCACCGGACGAGACGGACGCCTCCCTAATTCGTCTCCTCTCCGATGGTCAGTAGCGAAGGGACTATAGTTCACCCGAAAGGGGCTTATCGCATCATGGCACACACCTTTGTTCCGGTAGTGGATCAGCACCAGCACCCACTCATGCCGACGACGCCCGCGCGAGCACGGCGCTGGATCAGAAGCGGCAAGGCGACCGGCTTCTGGAAAGGCGGCGTGTTTTGCGTGCGTCTCTTGGTCGAGCCATCTGCCCGCGAAACGCAACCCATCGTGGTCGGCATCGATCCGGGCAGCAAGAAGGAAGGCTATAGCGTGGTGTCGGCGGCGCATACCTATCTGAACATCCAGGCCGATGCGCGCACAGGTGTTCAGGAAGCCGAACAGCAAAGCACGCGCATGCGTCGCACACGCCGGTATCGCAAGACACCCTGTCGTCAGCCGCGCCAGAACCGGCACCAGAGCAGGAAGAAACTGCCACCCTCCACGAAAGCCCGTTGGCAATGGAAATTGCGACTGGCCACCTTCCTGTGTCAACTTTACCCGGTCAGTGCCTTCGTGGTCGAGGACATCAAGACTATGACGCGCCCCGGCACAGGAGGCAGGTGGAATAGTACGTTCTCCCCGCTGCAAGTGGGTAAGATCTGGTTTTACAACGCCCTACACAAACTGGCTCCTGTGACCATCAAGCAAGGATGGGAAACGAAGGCGCTGCGTGAGCAGTTGGGCCTCAAGAAGACGAGCAAGAAGCTGGCAGAGGTCTGGAACGCGCATTGTGTGGATGCGTGGGTGCTGGCGTACAGCGCCGTAGGAGGTTGTACCACACCGGATAACACCCGCTTGGTCTGCATCGCGCCCTTGGTCTGGCATCGCCGCCGACTCCATCGCTTGCAGCCCGAATCGGGTGGCAAGCGCAAACCCTACGGAGGTACGCTGTCGCAAGGCATCAAGCGCGGCACCCTGGTCAGGCACCCGAAGTGGGGCAAAGCCTACGTGGGTGGCACACTGGATGGCAAGATCAGTTTGCACGAGCCGCAGACGGGCAAGCGCCTCACGCAGGGAGCAAAGGTGACAGACTGCCGCCTGATTAAACTGATGCGGTGGAGGACGCGGCTGGTGCCCCTGTCCTCCACCCACACACCAGGAAAGGAGCGGGCGCTTCCTCCCACAGCGGCAAGCGCATGTGGGTCTCCGTGCCCGGATTTTGTGATGATGAGTTAAGGGCAAGGATTCTTCACCGCCGTAGGACTCTGCTGGCGAATGACACTCAAACTAGAAAGGAATCAGGGATGCAAAAATCAGGCAGCCATCAAGCGCCCAAAGCGACCACGCCGCAGCTTGCCACGTGGCTGCCGCTGCTGCCACCAGGCATCCAGACGGATGAAATTGAGTGCCACCGCACAGGTCACTTGCTGCAAATGCACGGCTGGCTCGCCTCGACTGCGGGCCTGTCGGCTTCCCACCCGACGAACCGCCTGCGAAATACAGGCTTCGACTCCACTGCGCAAGCCATAGTGGCGCTGATAGGCTTCATCGGTCGCCTGCGCTCGATTGCGCGCCAACAGCTCCGCACGCTCTCGTGGCGGCAAGCTCAGTTTGCGCCCGTCTTTGAGCGATCGGGTGCACAGTGCTCGGACAGGGCAGGTCTCACAGGTTTCTCGCGCAAAGAGCACGGTGATGCTTCCTGCTTGCTTGCCTCGACGGGCAACTTGCCACGATTGGCTCGGTTGCCCCTGCGGACAGCGGACGCTCTGCTGCTGCCAGTCCACCTCAAACTCCTTGAGCGTATAGCCCCCCGGGGCTCGCGCTTGCCAGCTTTGGTCGCTCAAGGCCGGGCCATGCACCTGGATGCCCAGCTTCGCACTTGCCAGCATCTGTTCACTCTCCAGATAGCCTCCGTTCGACCAGTTGCTCACGGGGCCGCAGCCCTTGCTTGAGCAAGTCCTGCTGGATGGGCTGCAATTGGTCCACATCATTGATCGGGGCTGGGGTGGTCTGCACCTGGACAATCACTTCGGGCAAATCGGCCTCACAGGTCTCCGTCAGATGCGTGCGATAGCCCAGCCACGTCTGGTTTCCCTTGCAGCCGACCCGGGCATCCGTCTCGTAGGGGGAGATGATCCGCTCTTTGGCCGCAGGTCGCGGTCCATCGCGCCATTTCACCCGACCCTGCTCATCGCGCTGGTAGCACTGCTGCCAGACCGTTTGCAGGATGTGCACCTCTGGCAGCTGCAGCAGGCCGGGCGGCGTCGCGGGGTCTTGCAGCAGCTGCCAGAGGAAAAAGCCATCCGCGCCGACCTGGCTCGCCCAGCGCTCACGCTCCGTTTCACTCTTGGGCAAGCGGCGTTCATTGATCAGCAGACCATAGCGCATCCCCCATTCGCGGGGAAGCCGCTCAAGCACCCAGGCCGGCTCCGCTTGGCTGAGCGCATCGAGGGTGGCTCGCAGCGTTTCGCCAACCAATTCCAACTGGTTCAGACGCCTCACCCGTGCCAGAATATGCGTCGAGTCGGTTCGCACTTTGCTGCTGGAACGGATCCAGCCTTCTTGCAGGCCGGTCTGCACCAGTTTTTCCAGCAACAAGGCCGCCTGGTGATGCTCGCTGAGCCGCTGACGAAACTCGCTCAGGATCGAGGCATCAAAGCCGACATCGGTCAGTTCCAGACTGAGGGCATACTTCCAATCAATGCGGTTGCGCACCGCTTCGGCGGCTTGACGATCAGTCAAGCCTTCCACGTACTCAAAGACGACCACCAAAGCCAGCCGCCAGGGGTCAAAGGCGGGTTGTCCAGTGGCTGGATACAATCCGACAAAGTCCTCGTCCTGGTAGAGGCTGCCCAATCGATCACGCAACCGCATGATCAGGGTTCCCTTCGGATTGATTTTCCAAGCCAGCTGCGCTGTTTCGGCTGGGATAGGAGCAATCGGGTGTGGATACATCGACATGGGTTCTCTCCTTGTTCTCGTTTTCACGCTCTTGCTCCTATCATACAACTATTTTTCTCTTTCGCCAGCAGAGTCCGTAGGTGGCGAGAAGTCAAGCTCCCGAATAGTTGCAAGGATGGATACTTTCATTTTGTAGCATGAAGCAGTGACTCAACAGTTGTTAGCAGTGTATCCTGGGGGCATGGTTTGGTCAGGTACCCGTGGGCACCCAACGCATACGCATGACGCTGATGTTTTTCTGACGAACGTGAAGTCAGCATTACAACTTTGAGCCTGGCGAACAGAGGGTTGACGCGAATAATATTGAGCAGATCATAGCCGTTCAGCCTGGGCATCTCTATATCCAGCAAAAGGGCATCTATACGATGCGTCAGCAATTGCTCCAATGCCTCGATGCCATCACGCGCTTCCATTACTTCGTAGCCTGCGTGATTGAGTATCTGCAAAACAGACTGGCGTATGTACACTAAATCATCGGCGATCAGGACAGTCCGGCGTTGTTGAGGTGCTTTCCTGTCGCTCTGCGCCGTCTCCCTCGTCGAAATGTGCTGCGCCAACTCCATGCGCATCACCAGTTCGGACAAATTAAGTACGAGCAGCACATTACCCTCCACGATGTCACCGATAGCTGTTCCTGCTATTCCTGGACGCTGCAAGTGAAGGGGAAGTGGCTTTATCACCACCTCGATCTCCCCTACAACCTCGTCTACCTGCACTGCCATATCATTCTGTTGCAGGATCAACACAGTTCGCGCCGTCTCTGTGACAACCTGTTCCGTAGGAAAGCCGAGTAATTCATTCAGTACAAAGAGAGGGTCATACTGCACATGTTTTTCATATTCCATACGTCGCACATGCTCAAATGGCACAACGACACACTGACTACCAACACGGATCAGCAGCCCGTGAACTGCGTCATATCTATGGGGGAGTCCTCGCGCATCACTACGCACCAGAGCCATTTGAGCCATATGTTTCTGCAGTGTGTGACCGAGTTGCTCAAGTGCTGTACGTAGCTGCGTAGACGCTGTAGTAACATCCGCAATGGCCTCACTGAGCGAAACGACCAGTAGCTCATCCGATGTATCCGGACCAATTTCTAATTCGTCCCACTGCCGCGTCTCTCGCGCTTCCTGCAATCTCACCAATTGAGGACGTAGCCTGTTCTTGCGCCGGTAGACATGGCCAACACGTCGCAGCGACTCGTTCAGAATACGTGCTATCAGTGATGACATCGGAGGCTCATCATATCCAGTACTATTTGAGGCCTTCAGGACGGAAGGAAGCGTAGAGAGATGCCTCTCCAACTGCTGCAAGCGCTGTTGGGCTGTGTATAATTCCTGCTGCGCACTCTCGACTTGCTCCTGGGCCTGCTCTAAAGATGTTCGCTGCTCCGCCAACTGCTCAATATGCAGCATGAGTTGTTCCAGGTGATGAGCGTCTACGTATAGAGATTGCTGAGAGGAACCCGCCCCGTCCGACCCCGCAGGCTCGATAAATTGAGAATCCTGTCTGGGGGACAGGTATCCTACGACGTCTTTGGTTGGTAGCTCCACATTGAGCGCCTTATAGATCTCCTCAAGTTTCGTCTGGGGGTTGCTATCCTCTCGTCCTTCACTGGCAACGCTATAGAGTGTTGCTTCCAGTGCCTGTATTGCACGAGCAAGCGCAATCAAACCTGTCACATGGGTAATGATACCACTCTTCACCTGTCCAATGAGTATCTCTATATAGCGGGTAATGGTGGAGATATGCTCATACCCTACCGACCCTGCTGTCCCTTTCAGTTTATGCGCACTGCGCTGCACGGCTTGCAGGCTTGCAGAATTTGCAAGGTCAGCAGGGGCATTCTGCTCCAACTCGTGCAGAGCCTGTCGCATGGCAGCGATTTCCCCATCGGCTTCGGTGACAAAGAGCACAAGCATATCATCTGAGACAACGGAGGTCGGCGGCAAAGGGTTTGTGGAATGTACAGATGCGGCGATTGTGGGGTCAACAGAAGCAAGTTCCTCTGCCATCTCAAAAGTACGCAGCACGGCCAGATCATCGTCTGAAAGTTCGTTGCGATCGGAGGGAGCGGGTGTGTTGTTCATGTGAGGCAGGCTTCCTTGATTTGCTGTACAACGTCCTCCAGAATTACCTGTAGTTCTAAGACTGGTACTTCCGATTGTATCGTCGCTGGCCCGATGGTGGGCACAAGCAGACCTATAGGTGTACCGGAGCAGTCCGCAATGAGTAGTGTGGATGCGGATGTAGGATCATTGCCCGGCCCGGTGACGATTGTAGAGAAATAGGCATCAAGATCGATCACCGCTATTGTTTCACCACGCCAGGCAAAAACGCCGACCATCCAGGCAGGGATAGCGGGTAACAATGCGTAGAGATGCGCCTCGCGGCCATCTTGAGGTGGAAGCATAACCTCATGCAGAGCCATCAGTGGAATGAGGTAATCGCCACTACGAAGCTGACACCTTAAATATTCTTCAGAAAGTGTCTCCGCCTCTGTGTCCGTGTCCATTGGAGTCGGCGATGCCAGTTCGTGTGCATAGCTCCAGAACTCCTCGTCGCTTAACCGTTCAAGGACTTCTGTTGGCAATAAAATAGGCCATTTGCGACTCATCTGTATGTTGGAACACCCAAATGGGATTGGATCACCGAAATAACTTCTTGCGTCTTAAACGGTTTCGTGATGTAGTCTTTGGCACCTGAAAGACGGCCTTTGAGACGATCTATGACCCCATCTCGGCCAGAGAGCATAATAATGATGGTATGAGCAAATTGTGGTTTCGTCTTGAAGCGGCGGGCGATCTCGTAGCCATCCATTTTAGGTAGCCCAACATCAAGTATCACCAGGTCGGGTACCGGTTGTCGCCCCTCTGCCAATGCCCGCAATGCCTCGATCCCATCGGGGTAACTCACACATGCAAACCCTCCGCGTCTCAGGCTTGTTTCAATGATCTTACGAACAGGAAGCGAATCGTCAATGACCATCACCAGTTTACTCATGCTGATGTCCTCTTTCTTTCTTCCACACTACGACCCCCACGGTCGCATGTATGCGGATGCGACCATACACCAGGACCCCACGCCAGCAAATGGCGCAAGCTGTGTTTGTTGCTTGTGCTGACAAATAACCAGGAAAGACTCTCCATCTTTTAAGGTATCCCCACTTGCTCCCTAAGCGAAGGATGGAGAATCACTGAAAAATACAAGTTCAAACACAATGGTACCATAGACCTCTACTTAAGTGCAACAAAATTGGCATAAAGAAATGCTTAAAATTTATGAACAGCCAGGGGTAACGTAAAAGTAAAGGTACTGCCCTGCCCGACTGTGCTCTCTGCTGTAATGCGGCCTCCGTGCGCCTCTATCACATGCCGGGCAATCGCCAACCCTAGACCGCTACCTCCGCCGCCTGGGCCGATGAAATCAGCTTTAGAGCGCGCACGGTCAGCTTTGTAGAATCGCTCGAAGATACGTGGCAACTCTTCGGGCTGAATCCCAATGCCGGTATCGCGCACAAAGAAACGCTGTGCATCTCCTTCAGCTTGCAATGCCGTACCTATTACAATGACACCGCCAGAGGGGGTGAATTTGATAGCGTTGTGAACAAGGTTGACGAGCGCTCGTGCAATCTGCTTACTGTCGGCAGCAACCAACGTTGTTCCCTGCTGGATGTCTGTGCGCAGTATCACGCGATGGCGTTGCGCCTGTGGCAGCATGCGCGCCATTGTCTCACGTACCAGTTGTTCTGCTTGCACCGGCTCGATAGTCATGGACACCTGGCCCGACTCAATGCGTGAAAGTTCGAGTAACTCTGAGACGAAACTGGTGAGATATTGGACCTCGACCTCGATCTTCTCGACAAAGGTTTGTGCTTTTTCAGGGTCGGTATCAATCACCTCTTCCAGCGTCTCAGCGAGCAGCCGCACGGAGGCGAGCGGGGTACGTAGCTCATGGGAGATATTGGCGATAAAGTCACGCCGCACTCGTTCCAGGCGACGTAATTCAGTCAAATCCTCAATGGTGATGAGGAAATAGTGATGACTTGCAACAGCATTCCATCGCTTCCCACTACTTGTGATGTGCGTTCTGTGTTCAAGCGGGGTAACACAGACTCTCCAGGTTGGACCATTGCTGTTTCTGTCGACTTCACCGCTGCGCGGGCTGTCTGTTTGTATACTTTCCCGCACAAGTTGAACAATCGCCGGGTCAGGTACAACATGATCCAGCCTGACTGCTGGCAACGACGCTGTTGCCGTGAGCAGTCGAGCGGCACGCTGGTTATAGTAGCGGATGGACAACGCACGGTCGACAATGAGCACCGGTGATAAAGCTGCTTCGAGCAATTGCTGGAAGAAATGCTGGTAGTTGATAGAAGTATTGTCTGCCAACTAGTATCACCTCAGTAATGTAGTGGTGCCCCTTGCGGGCACCAGGATCATGTACAACTAGTATCACCTCAGTAATGTAGTGGTGCCCCTTGCGGGCAGTAACCAGGATCGTGTACAATATCACCTCACTGCGGTGGCTCGGTGGGTCCCGCATACCCAAGCTTCGAGTCGGAATGGGCCTGGGGAACCTGTGTCAACGTTTCTGCATAGCCAGCATGGGTTTGTATATGTTGAAGATGCTGGGGGTGCAGACGCCCCATAATGTAGCTATCAATGTAGTTGCCGCCGCGCAGCGTGTGACAGCGTTTCTTCCCTTCAATCTCAAAGTCGCAATGCTGGTAGAGGCGGATAGCCCGCTCGTTGTCAGCGTACACATCTAGTTCGAGCCGTACAAGGTTGAGCCAATTATCGGCAAGATCAATGACGGTAAGCATCAACATTTTGCCGATGCCTTGCCCCTGGTAGCCATCATGGACCGCCATCGCGATATCACCTATATGACGCTCGCGACCTTCACCCACCTCGAGGCTGATGATGCCAACCACTTTCCCATTGGTCTCGGCGACAAACACATGCCAGTGTTCGTCAGTTACCCAGCTTTCGATGGTTTTACGCCATGCATCAACCGTCTTAGAAGGGAGCACTGATGTACCCCACAGCACGTTGGGCATATGCATGATTTCATGAATGTCGTCGGCATCAGTCTGCCGTAGCGGCCGTATGGTGATACGTTTTTGACTCATACTCAGAAACTACTTTTGTATAGCTCCACTGTTTCACTGGTATTCGTAATTCCTCAGCAGGGGGTGCCGGGGGACGCAGTCCCCTGGCCGGAGCGCGAGGTGTCCTCGCTTCCTTCCCTTTTCCTCGCCTGCCGCCGCAGACGGCACAAGAAAGGTACCTGAGGAGTTACTAGTATTCAGTTTCTGGGGACCATTATACCACCTGGGATGACAGAAAAGGCCCAGCAGGACAAAGTATCCAAAAGACGACAATTGCAACAGAGCGAAAAAGCTCCGTCGTTTTGAATAGTGCCTCCCAGTTCTCCTATCATGGATATATATCCTTCTGCCACAAACAAGCATCCAGTAATCCTGGACATTTAATCCCTTACATGGTACAATTGTATCATGATTGAATGCAGCTAATATCTGACGCCAACACAGCATCGCAATTCCCCTGTTTCAAATGTCCCAACCAACCTTCACAGCCGTTCTAAGTTCTTGTAAGGAGGAACCTCGCTCATATGCACTATGACCTCATCATCCGTCATGCACACCTCCACCGTCATCAGAGCCTCGTCGACATCGCCATTCAAGATGGACACTTCGCCGCCATCAAACCAACCGATACCGAGACAAAAGACAGCGCCACACGCGAAATCGATGTTACTGGCCGACTGGTATCGCCCCCCTTCATCGACGCCCATGTGCATCTAGATGCCGTCCTCACCGTTGGGCAGCCCCGTTACAACACCACCGGCACACTCCTCGAAGGCATTCAGATTTGGAGCGAGCTCAAGCCAGGCTTGACGCACGAAGATGTCAAGCGCCGTGCACTGGAGGAGATCCACTGGGAAGTGGCGCAAGGCACATTGCATATTCGCAGTCACGTCGATGTATGCGACCCCAACCTTACCGCATTGCGTGCCCTCATCGAGCTGCGTGAAGAAGTGCGCGATATCTGTGATTTGCAACTTGTTGCCTTCCCCCAGGACGGCATCATGTCCTTCCCAAATGGGCGTGAGTTAATGCGTAACGCAATGGAATTGGGCTGTGACCTCGTGGGAGGCATTCCACACTACGAGTGGACACGCGATATGGGTATCGAGGATGTTCACTTCGCCTTCGCCCTGGCCAAAGAGTTTAACCGTGACATTGACTGCCATTGTGACGAGACCGATGATCCGCACTCGCGCTTTACAGAAGTCATGGCAGCAGACACCCTTGAGCAGGCATGGCAGGGTCGTGTAACTGCCAGCCATTGTACCGCTATGCACTCTTATGACAACGCCTACGCCTTCAAACTGATCCGGCTCCTCGCACGCGCACAGGTGAACGTTGTTGCCAACCCGTTTGACAACATCGTCTTGCAAGGTCGCTTCGACACCTATCCCAAGCGCCGGGGCATCACTCGCGTCAAAGAGCTGCTGGCAGCAGGCGTTAACGTCGCACTTGGTCACGACTCCATCATGGACCCCTGGTTCCCCCTCGGCAAGGGTGACATGCTCGCTGCAGCACAACTGGCGCTCTTCCTCTGTCACATGAGTGGCTATGAAGAGATCAACGACGTCCTTGACCTGATCACAACCAATGCCGCAAAAGCTCTACGCATTCAAGACCGTTATGGCATAGCAGAAGGCAAACCAGCCGACTTCCTCGTGCTGGATGCTCCATCCGCCTTTGAAGCACTGCGTCTCGTCCCTGCTCGCCTGCACGTCTTTAAGCACGGACGCGAAGTAGCAACCACCACACCGGCCAAGACTCTGCTTAGAAGAGATGGAGACGCTGAAGGAAAGGAGGTTACGTTTCGGGCGTGAATTGACTCAGGCCATAGTCGTCAAGTTAAGGAATGCCAAAATGGAATTGATGGGAGCGCCCCGCGACCCTCCCAGGGCGACCGCAAGGGTCGCCCCTACCATATACGGAGCGGTCACCGAAGGTCGTGTATGGTAGGGGCGACCCTTGCGGTCGCCCTGTAGGCTATAATAGCAACTCTGCTTCGCTCAAGGGTCCCAGAGCCATCAGGACTTGTTTGTTGCGCATGGGGAAACGGCGAAGGCCGCGCATGACGTCGTCTGTAGTCACTTTTTCGACGCGCTCGATCTCTTCGTCGAGGCTGATGAGGCGACCTTCGGTGACCCAGTCGGAGGCGAGGGCGCGCATACGGGAGAAGGTAAATTCGCTGCTGAGGACCAGGCTGCTAATCCATTTATCCTTGGCACGGCGTAATTCGTCCTCATGCACGCCTCCTTCCAGGAGGCTATCGAGTTCGCTACGCAACAACTTGAGGACTCCCGGAGCCTGGTCGGGCGTGGTATTGGCCTCCATTAACATGATGCCTGTGCCTTCCATCGCCCAGATGCCTGCACTCGCTGATTCGGCCAGGCCTTTCTGATAGATGTTCCAGTAGAGACGGGAACCATCATTGTCACCAAAAATGCTGCCGCCGAGCGCGACCGCATAATAATCGGAGTCCTTGATATCTACGGAAGGCATGGCGACGATCATGATCTGCTGCTTGAGGTTTTTGTCAACGACGACCTGGTTGATGGGTTGCGCAGGTTCATAGCGTGCGATGTCGCGCTCGGCATCGCCGGTACGCCAGTTGCTACAGTGTTGCTCGACCAGGCGGATGATGTGCTGCCAGTCAAAATTGCCTGCAATCGAAAGGATCAGGTTGTTGGCGCCATAGCGGCGATCCCAGTAGTTGCGCATCTGCTCGATGCGCATGTTGCGGATGCTCTCGCGTGTGCCCAGCACGTCATGCCCCAGGGGGTGGTTGCCGAAGTAGGTTTGCATCATGCGCCTGTACGCGAGGTTGTAGGGCTGATCTTCAGAGCGCGCGATTTCGTTGACAATGACTTCTTTTTCAGTCTCGAAGTCGCTCTCGGCCAAGCGGGGGTACATCATGTCGCTGAGGAGCTCGACGGCACGCTCCAGGTATTCGCCCAGTACACGCGCGAAGTAGACGGTGGCTTCGTGGGAGGTGAAGGCGTTGAGTTCTGCGCCGATTTTGTTGAATTCGAGGGTGATTTGTTGCCAGTCGAGGGTTCTGGTGCCTTTGAACACCATGTGTTCTAGAAAGTGGGAGACGCCGGCGACCCTAGGGTCTGGCTCATCGCGCGAGCCCGTGCGCACGTAGTAGGATACTGCCACCGATTCGAAGTCGGGCATTGGCTGACCAACGATCTGCAAGCCATTGCTGAGGCGATGCGTATAAAACACAGTGCCATTGGCTGTGGGTTCTGTCATGTATATTATTCCTTCCAAAGATGTTGGGTATGTTTGGTTGTGGTTTCTTTATAGCATGATAGCCCTACGAAGGGGACAATGTCAAATTGTTGCTTACTTCCCTGCCATTCCGTAGGCCGAAGGACGGACGATGCCATTGGAGCAGGTCAATGGACGGGGCGTGATGATGAACTTTAACGACCAGAATCGGTAATGTAGTGTCACCCTGAGCGCAGCGAAGGGTCTGACTGGCCAGGGACTGAGATCCTTCGCTGCGCTCAGGATGACACTACTGGCTCTGGTTGTTAAAACTCATCATCACGCCCGTACTCAAGATGAGGGACAAGGTCGGCAAGCAGTGACAAACGCTGCTGAGGAGCTTCACCTGGCGATATAGGCCAGCATGACGATTAACATGAGGTGAAAGAGCATGGCGATGACAAAGCCCCAGGCAATGAACACGACCCATCTGTGATCACTAAGGAGAGGACGACGTGCACGGGAGCGGTATGCTTTGGGCCAACGCTCGGCGGCAACCAGTCCCATGGCGATGCGCAGGCGCATGGGTGAGCGAACAGGAGAACGGCGCATTTCGCTGAGGAGTGCACGATAACAGGATTTGCAGAGGGTCCATGAATGGCGTGGTTCTGGCACACCTTCTGGCTCTATGAGGGGTATAGCGTCAAACCAGGTGTGATGTGCGCAGATTGAACAACGCACATTCACACGTTTTTTTGGTCGCCGTGAACTTTCTTGACGAACCACGACAGCAGGTCCACCGCTATGCATTGAGTCGCTCATTTCTGACCGGTCCTTCTCGTTTCCTGCCTCCAGTGCGCTACGTGGCTACATTGAACTCACTACATACGGTATCCTTATCACAATTCTATCACATTTTTACCGACCTCCGCCAGTGAAAGCCCCTGCGCTTCAGACATGGGGATGAAACTGGCGTTCCTTTTTGGAGTGGGGTGGGAGGGTCCCACTCCCACTTGATAACTTAGTTCGTTTGCAGTAAAGTATTGGACAAGAAACCCAATAGGTGGCATTCCATCCAATTGCGGCAATACAAGACTGATTTCTCGCTTGACCCTGATGGGAAACATCTGTCCATTCCCAAGAAGTTGGGTGGTTCCATCAAGATCAAATTGCACCGCCCTCTCGAAGGAACACCCAAGACAGCCCATCTCGTTTTGCATGCTGATGGACACTGGTATGCCCTCATCGTCTGTGAGACTGAAACTTAGAATGAGCATTCCCCAAGCATGTGCGAGCATCCCGATATCGGCATTGATGTTGGACTCTTGTCCTTCTTGACTGACTCGGAAGGCAACACCGTTGCTAATCCACGCTACTACCGTAAGAGCCAGGCCACCCTCAGGCGCAAGCAACGCACAATATCCCGACGTAAAAAGGGTAGCAAACGCCGTCGCAATTTTTTGCGTCGAGCCAAGCCACCCCAACCTCCAGGGCGCAGGCAAGCTGACGCCCCTACTAACCATGCCCGGGCGGTTAGTAGGGGCGTCAGCTTGCCTGCGCCCTGGGGTGGGGCCTCTTCGTGCAAAAATTTGACGCCCTACTGTTCGCCTCCGAAGGAGGCAAGTTATGAGTGAATGTCAGGTCAGTGGAGTCCGAAGATGACGTAGATAATAGAAGGGACATAGACGACGCCAAAGACGGCTACCCACACGGCATCAACAAAGTGCCAGTACATTTCAACCGCCTCTACTGCGAAGACTCTCTTCCCAGCGAAGTCACCACGCAGAGAACGCAGCCAGGTAATCAGCAGGAAGAGCACACCGACCGTGACGTGCAGACCATGGAAACCGGTGAGCGTGAAGAAGGCGGAGCCGAAAATGCTCGCCTGCGGGGTAAGCCCTAGTGAGACAAGGTGTGGATATTCAACGCCGAATTGGAGTGCCACGAAGATGGTACCCATAATGGCAGTTACAATCAGCCAGAGCTTCAATTGACGCTGATCACCCCTGGCGAGAGCCCTACCGAAAAAACGTGCAGGAAAACTGCTTGACCACAGAATTGCGGTATTAATAAGCAAAAGTATCGAAGGGAAAAGCGAAGGACCACTAAACACAAGGAGAGGTTCCCCGTTGGGCAAGAGCCAGAATCCCTGGCGGATTTCTAGATAGAGGTAAGCAGCGATGAGATTGGCGAAGATCAACGCTTCCGATGTGATGAAGAAAATCATACCCCACCAGTTGACACTTCGTCCCCCTGCTTCTCCATGTTCTTCAAGGACCATAGCTGATGCAGCGCTCATATTACAAATTCTCCCTATATTTTCAACGGCGTTCGAGGCCCCAACCAATGATGGCGGCAGCCACCAGTACCACGCCTATGCCTAAGACAATTGGATGAATGATAAATCCTATGAGCAAGACCACCAGGGCAATAGCCAGGACGAAGGGCCAGACACTCTGTTGAGGACTGATGGCTTGCTCTCGTGCTTCTCTCGATTTTGACTTTGATTTCGAGCCACCTGCTTTAGCCGGTGTTTGTTGCGGTTGGCCAGAAACCTGGCTCTGGTCTTGCTCCTCAGACACTATGTGCCTCTTTTCCTTAGTGCGTTGCCGTCTTCCAGTCGGCTATGTCTGGATTCTTCTTGTCATAGAATGGGCGACGGCTACGTACAACGGGAATGTTGAGGAAGTTGTAGACTTTGGGTGGGGATGCGGTATCCCATTCGAGGGTGAAGGCATCCCACGGGTCAGTACCTGCTTCCTTGCTGCTACGCAGGCTGACGATCACATTGTAGATGAAGACCAGGACCGACAGGGCAATGATGAAGGCACCGACGGAGGCCATCAGGTTCAGCTCGTTATAACCAAGATTACCCGGGTAGGTGTAGATACGGCGTGGCATGCCAAGTATGCCCAGGATGTGCATGGGGAAGAAGGTCAGGTTCACGCCGATCAACATCAGCCAGAACTGCACCTGTCCCCAACCATCGCTGAGCAGTTTGCCGGTCATCTTGGGGAACCAGTAGTAGAAGCCTGCGAAGACACCAAAGACGGTCCCGCCAAAGAGCACGTAATGCAGGTGCGAGACTACAAAGTAGGTGTCCGTCACCTGGTAGTCAAAGGGCACCACTGCCAGGGCCGCGCCATTGAGGCCGCCGATCAAGAACATGGCGATGAAACCAAGCGCGAAGAGCATGGGTGCTTTGAGACTGACTTTGCCTCCGTAAACCGTAGCGACCCAGTTAAAGATCTTCACCGCCGTTGGAATGGCAATCAGGGTAGTGCTGGTGGCGAAGAAGGCCTGGGCAATAGGTGGAAGGCCAACGGCAAACATGTGGTGCGCCCAGACGGTAAAACTTAAGAAACCAATGGCGACCCCTGACCAGGCAATAAAGGTATAGCCGAAGATAGGTTTACGCGAAAAGACAGGCAATACCTCCGAGATGATGCCGAAGGCAGGCAAGATCAGGATGTACACCTCGGGATGGCCAAATGACCAGAACAAGTGCTGCCAGAGCAAGGGATCACCACCAAACGTAGCTTGAAAGAAGTGTGTGCCCAGATGGCGGTCCAGCAGCAGCAAACCGGCGGCAGCAGTGACGCTGGGAAGGGCGAAGAGCAGCAAGAATGCCGTTATCAATGTCATCCATGTGAAGAGTGGAATACGGTTCATCGTCATGCCCGGCGCACGCAGCCTGAGGATAGTGACCACAAAGTTGAGAGAGGCAGAAATTGACGAAATACCGAGCATCAGGATGCCGAGCGCCCAGAAGTCGGCGTTTACACAGCCTACCACACCGGCGACACCGCAGCCAAATTGCTGCTCGCTTAATGGCGCGTAGTAGAACCAGCCCCCATTAGGTGCGGAGCTGAACCCATTTGGTCCGATGAACAGGAAACTGGCGTTCAGGAAGAGCGCGCCGAAGAGGACGAGCCAGAAGCCAAAGGCATTTATGCGTGGAAAGGCCATGTCACGGGCACCGATCATTAGCGGCACAATGTAGTTGCCAAAGCCGGCCAGGGTGGGCATTACAAAGAGAAAGATCATGGTAGTGCCATGCATGGTAAAGACTTCATTGTAGACTTCAGGGCCTAATACATGCCCGTTCGGTATTGCCAATTGCGTGCGAATGAGCAAAGCCTCCATACCGCCGACCAGGAAGGAGAAGAAGCCGGTCACGATGTACATAATGCCGATCTTCTTGTGGTCGGTTGTCATGATCCACGATCCAATGTAAGTCTCACCAAAACGCTTTCGGCGTACCACACTTGGACGCTCAACAATAGTTGCCATGAGTATTTCCTCCGCTGTCCAGTCCCGATATGGGAAAGTAGAGACCTTATTTTAAGCTTTCCAGGTAAGCCACCAGTGCATTGATCTGTGCTGGTGAGAGACCGAGGTCGGGCATATCAACACCTGGCTTCACCGTTTGTGGACTCGCCAGCCATGTAGCGAGGTTCGCCGGGGTATTGGGTAACACACCGCCCGCGATCAGGTCACGGCTACCAAAGTGCGTCAGGTTGGGCCCGATCAGAAGTGCAGCCTTGGGATCAGTATAGCTATTCAAGTTTACGCCGACGATGCCATGACAGCCCACACATGCACCCTGAGCGAAAAATTTTGCGCCACAGGCAACAAAGTCACTCTGTGCGATGGGTCCACTAGCATTACATGTAAGGCCATTAAAATTCTGCGCGACTGCCGCCTGTTGTTGCTGGCTGATCCAGGTATTGAAGCCATCCGAGGTATCGACAACGACTTCAAAGTGCATGTGTGCATGCTGCGAGCCGCAGAATTCAACGCATTCCCCAGGATATGTATGTCCAGCAGCGTTCGCAAACGCTTTGAACAGCAGATGGTTATCATGACCCGGGATGACATCCAACTTGCCCGAGAGCGCCGGCACCCAGAAGCTGTGAATCACATTGTTGGAGTAGAGTTGAGCGTTGATGATTGTACCTGCCGGAATGTGCATCGTGTCAGCGGTGACGACAGACTGACCATTAGAACCGGGATAGTTCAGGTAGTCGAACTCCCACCACCACTGATGGGCAACCACTCTCACCTGTAGCTGCGGCTCGCCAGACGGATAGAGGGTAAACATAGTGTAAATGGTGGCGCCCAACACGATGAACAAGATTATCGAAGGTGCAACCGTCCAGGCAAGTTCAATGGTATTGTTGCCATGTATCTGCCTGGGAGCAGGTGAGTTTGGACGTTCACGAAAGCGGAAGATGGAGTAAACCAGTGCCGCCTCAACGACGATAAAAATAAATGTGGCTATCCCCAGGATAATATAGAAGAGCGTTGCTTCACTGGCGGCAACCGGCCCCGCAGGGTTCAGTATGGAAGGGGAATTCTCGCCACAAGCTGCTAAGAGGAGGGAGGACAATAGCATGGCTGAGACGATGGTGACCCAGCGTTTCGTTTTGCGAAATAAAGGCATCCTCACGGCTGCATCTCCTAAATAAACTGTTTAGCTATCGCGCCGTTGCAGGTGCGATAAGCATTCCATTCTAGCATGTAGTGTAGCTAGCATCCCTGACTGGGAGCTTGCAGCTACTTGCTGGGACCTTACAATGACCTAAATGCCTCCTCCTCCACATCTTGTTTCGCTTCCTCGGTCCGTTGTGTGGCCTCTTGTTTTTGCATCCAGCGGATAAAGAGAATACTGACAATAATGATATAGATGATGTTGCCCGGAACCCACATGATCAGGCCGCCGAGTTGCTGGTCGGTGGCGGGAGAAAGTCCCCACAGACGAGGCGCTTCCAGGTAAGGCGCATAGAGAGGTCCGGCAAACGTGAGTCCTGCTCCCAGCGCTACGATAGGCATGCCGCTGAAGAAGAGGTAGAGAACCTGTCCTCCAGTCGAGAGAGGTGGCAAATCCTCAGTGAGTGGGCTGAAGATGGGCCACCAGCTGATGACGCCAAAGACGATGAAAGTTATGTGTTCAAGTATGTGTATACCCTCATGCGTTAACGTAGCGTCATAGAGAGCAGGTACATGCCACAACCAGAAATCGGCATTAAATAAGAAGAAAGCCATAAATGGGTGTGTTAGAAATTTGGCCAGCAGAAAAATGGGACGGGGGCGTATGAGCGGTTTGAGAAGCACCTCCGGAGTGCCTATGAGCAGCAAAGGTGCACCAACCATGGTGAGGAGCAGATGTTGTACCATGTGTACGCTGAAGAGGTAACGATCGCCTATTGCGTCCAACGGCGAGACTAATGCGAAGAAGATCACAAGCACGCCGAGATAGAAGAAGATGACCTGGCGGCGAGTGACGCCATCGATGAGCTTATAGGGTTTGCGTAGTAGGCCGACGGCATAGAGGTAGACGGCCATGATGAGGGCTGTACCGATCAAGATGGACGGGTGCAGGTTCCACTGCGTGAGCCAGAAAGTTGGCGCTACCTCTACCATAGTATGATGACCTTTCCAGTGTATGCTCGTGTACGTTCATACTATATCAGGAGAGGGAAGAGGGAACAAGAACTATTTAGTCAGGAGGATTGATCCAGCAGGTATAATTGAACGTAAACTATCTTATAGCGGCAGAGTTTCTTGCGCCTGTACAGATGAAGTTAGCAGAAAAAATATTGATAAGTTCACCTGAAGAAGGGAGGATCGGCACTCCCCTTTGATTTCAAGCAAGAGGGAATGCCGGAACGTTTCATGGCAGATCTCAACAAACATATGAGCCTGACATCATCGGCTGGAAGCTTGCTGACGAGCCGGTTCTCTCGTCACCCCGAACGTTATATCGAGATATTTCGTATCCTGTGCAAGTATGAATTGCATCACGTTGCTGCTCAACTGGGCATGACGCATCGACATGAGAACGAGGACGAGGCGTTCGGCCTTGATGGACACGAGGAAGAAGATGACCATGCAGAAGGTCTGACCAGTGCCCTTGAAGAGCTGGGGCCATGCTTCATTAAGTTAGGGCAGTTGCTGAGCACCAGGCCGGACCTGCTCCCGGCGAATTACATTGAAGCGCTCGCGCGGCTGCAAAAGGCCGTTAAGCCTGTTCCAGGCGACAAGATCAGCGCAATTATCGAGAGTGAGCTGGGGGCTTCCATCTCTGAGTTGTTCCAGTCGTTCGACTGTGAACCCCTGGCAACTGCCTCAATGGCGCAGGTACACCGGGCAGTGCTGCACGATGGCAGCGAGGTGGCCGTGAAGGTACAACGTCCCGGTGTACGCCAACGCATCGAGATCGATATCGAGGTCATGCACGAGGTAGCTCGCTTCGCCTCGAAGTATACCTCGTTCGGCAAACGCTACGCCATATCCCAGATCGTGCGCGAACTGGAGCATAGCCTCAACCAGGAATTGGACTTTCGCTTAGAGGCCGATAATACCAGGCTCATCGGCAGGCAGATTGCTGACTTCCCGCTTCTGACTACGCCGAAGGTCTACAGTGAGTACACCTCGCGCCGCGTACTTACTCTGAGTTTTGTGCGTGGGCAACACCTGGAAGAACTGACCCGCAATGAGTTGGATGCCTTCGATTCGCGTGCTATTGCCAAAGAGCTGCTTTCGGCTTATCTGAAGCAAATTATCCTCGATGGGGTTTTCCATTGTGATCCCCATCCCGGCAATATCTTCCTGACCGATGATGGCCGGCTGGCATTGATGGATTTTGGTATGGTGGGACGCTTCGACTCGGGGCAGAAGGACAATATCATTTTGCTGCTGCTGGCCTTCGCTGAGCGGCAAGGCAGGCGAGTAGCCGATACCTACTTGGACATGATCGAGATTCCTAAAAACTTTGATCGGCGTGCGTTTACCCAGGACATTTCCACTCTTGTCAGCCGCTATCATGATATGAGTGGCGGACGTATGTCAATGGGAACAGCTCTGCTCGACCTGACGCGAGTGGCTCAATCCAACAGCGTTGCGGTACCAAGTGTGATGACGCTGCTTGGCAAGGCATTCCTCAATCTCGATGGGGCTGTGCGTGTCCTTTCGCCCGAACTCGACCCGGTGCAATTGATCCGCGATTATATGCTCAAGGTGATGGAAGGCCGGATCAAGTCACAACTGACGCCCGGTCGCATCTTCACCTGGGTGCTGGATATGAAGCACCTGGTTGAGAATTCGCCCCGGCACAGCGATATGATCCTGGATAAGTTGGCCAATGACCAGCTCGCGGTGCGGCTGGCGGTCGATAACCTGGACGAGGCAGTAAATGGCCTGAACCGTGCCGCCAATCGCCTGTCGATCAGCATGGTCCTGGCCTCACTGGTAATCGGCGGCGGGCTTGTGATTCAGTCGCTCTGGAAGAACAAGAGGTAGAATGCACGTTTCCTTGATGAACATTTGCGTGGGACAACTTTCACGCTAGACCCAAAGTGCGAGAGCCTGTTCGATGGCCTGTATCTCCTGTTCTGTAAGTTGCCAGTCGAGACCGCCTACCATTTCCGCCGCTTCTTGCTCATTGCGGATACCGATGATCGCGCCAGTCACGGCAGGAAGTCTGAGGACCCAGGCAATCACCAGGTCAACCATCTTTTTATGGTGGTCCTGGGCAATAGCCTGCAGTGTACTCCGTAGCTGTTTGAGCCTGGTATAGGTCTGTTCCTCTGCATAGGGGTGTCGCCGTCGAAAATCATGCGGGTCAAGGCTCTCCAGATCAAAGCCGTCTGTTAAAAAGCCGCTGGCGCGTGGTGACCAGGCCAACACGCCAATATTGTGCTGCTGTGAAAATGGCAAGACATCTCGCTCAATGGCCCGGTTAAGCAGATTGTACTGGTGTTGATTCGAAGTAATCGGGGCTACAGTCATAGCTCGCTGCATCAGTTCAAGTGTGTGGTTGGATAGGCCGCCGTAGCGTACCTTGCCTTCCTGGATGAGTGCCTGCATGGTGGCCCAGGACTCTTCGATAGGGGTGTGGGGGTCAGGGTCATGGAACTGGTAGAGATCGATGTAGTCGGTTTGCAAATTGCGTAGACTGGTTTCGACTTCGCGCCGGATGCTGGCAGGCGTGAGGTTCTCCTGCCAGTTTCCCTGCTCGTCCTGTAGCGTGCCACATTTGGTAAAAATAAAGACGTCGTCGCGCTTGCCCTGCAGTGCTTTACCTACGATCTGTTCGGCCCGTCCCCAGCCATAAAAGGGGGCGGTATCAATCCAGTTGACGCCAAAATCAAGAGCCGCTTCTATAGCGCGTATGGCTTCGCTTTCATTTTGTGGTCCCCAGTAGATGCTCCAACTGGGAGTTGAGCCAATGGGGGCTGTACCTATGCCAACTCTGGTAATAGCGAGGTTGCTGTGGCCAAGTCTTCTGGTTTCTAGACTCATCTTATCGTCTCCGATGAATGACGGCATCATGGTAGTATCTACAGAGAGTCTACTTCACGAAGAACACTGCTACATCGGACGATGGGCCAGGAATTGGGCTGTATCTCGGTACAGGATTCGTCTGTGATATTATAAATGAGATGACTCTAGTGTTCTGTTACCCTTGATTTGAGAGGAAGAAATGTAGTGGTGCCCCTTGCGGGTGCCAGGTTCCCGCCCATCATATGTAGTGGCGCCCCTTACGGGTACCAGGTGCCCATCCAATTTGGCCCGGCACGGCAGCCTAGGGCCCAAATGTCGTGGCACCCCCCTTTGCGGGTACCAGATCTGACGTGTGAAATGTAGTGGTGCCCCTTGCGGGTACCAGGTCCCAATCCAATAACGGCATTGACTGATCCTGCGAGGCCGTGTTGCCATGCTTATTATGTACACTGGATTGTAGCAAGGACACAATTCAAATAGCATTGACCAGGAAAGAAGAGGCATGACTGATATGTCTACTTCCAAATCAACCAGCAGGCCACATCTACAACCAGAGCTTTTCCGCCCATCGCTTCAGTACCCTTCCTACCCCTATGCCGAGATGCTGGCCCGCACAGCCGAACGGTACCCGGAGCATATCGCCGTTGTCTTCGATGATGTGAACCTGACCTACCGGGAGTTGGACGCGCTGGTGAACTCCTTTGCCAATGCCTTGCTCGACCTGGGCATAGGCAAGGGCCAAACGGTGTGCCTGCTCATGACGAATCGACCCGAATATGTAATAAGCTGGTTCGCCATCGCCCGCATTGGCGCCGTTGCCAGTCCAATGAATCCTTCATATAAGGAGCGCGAAGTCGCCTACCAGTTGAGCAATAGCGAGGCAGTGGCGCTCATCGTTCAGCAGGAGTTATTGCCACTGGTCCAGACAGTACGCGCTGAAACTCCAGATTTAGAGCATATCGTGATTGTTGGCTCTGGCCAGCATGCCCTGCAGACTGACGGGCGGATGCAAGGATACCTGTCCCCCGGACAGGGTGCCCTGCCTGGGGGGCAGGTATCCCCACCCAACTCCGCACCACTCCCGCCCCTACACTTTAAATTCCTGCTGCGAACTCATCCACCGACGCCACCCACGAGCAGTGAACTAGGGTGGGAAGACCTGGTTACTCTCCCCTACAGCAGTGGCACGACAGGCTTGCCCAAAGGGGTTATGCTCAGTCATAAGAACCTCGTCTGTAACGCCTATCAATCGGTCGCTACGGCCCGCATCACCTTTGAGGATCGTCTGCTGGTCTTCGTTCCGCTCTACCATATCTATGGCATTATGCTCATAGGCCTGGCTGCTCTGTCAGGCGCGCGCCTGGTGCTTATGGAGCGTTTTGAGGTCAGCAAATGTTTGCAACTGATTCAAGAGCAAGGTATCACGATCCTGTACTCCGTCCCGCAGGTGCTGGCCGTACTGAATGATTGGCCGCAGTTACACAACTATGATCTGCATTCGGTTCGCTTTACCCAGTGCGGCGCGGCCCCAGTGCCTCCTCCGTTGGCGCGCCGCTTCGAGGAACGCACTCATATACCGGTGATGACCTCCTATGGCCTGACCGAGGCCGCTCCAGGAACCCACTCCAACCCGGTCTACGATCCGCGGCTCATGAAGGTCGAGACTATCGGCCTGCCCATTCACGATACGCAGCAGAAGATCGTCGATATTGAGACCGGCCAGATTGAACTGGGCGTGGGCGAAGAAGGTGAACTGATCGTCCAGGGGCCGCAGGTCATGCAGGGCTATTGGAAGGCGCCCGAAGCGACCGCCGAGGCTCTGCGCGATGGCTGGCTCTACACAGGAGACATCGGCTGGCGAGACGCAGAAGGGTACGTGACGATCACCGACCGCAAAAAGGAGTTGATCAAGTACAAAGGTTTTAGCGTGGCTCCTGCCCAGCTCGAAGCCTTATTGCTCGAGCATCCCGCCGTTGCCGATGTGGCGGTCATCGCCAGGCCAGATGAGGAAGCGGGCGAAATGCCCAAAGCCTTTGTGGTGCTCAGGACCGGTTACGAGCAGCAGAGTGCAGAGGAACTGATGGCCTGGGCCAATGGCAAACTCGCCACCTACAAGAATGTGCGCGAGATCGAATTCATCGATGCCATCCCGCGAAATCCCTCCGGAAAAATCTTGCGTCGTGTCCTCAAGGATCAGGAACGACGCAAGCTGGGTTTGCCCTAAGGGAGATTAAGGTACTTTTTGGCAGCGATAATTCATTGATCACCCCAGATCGCTGGTTAGCGGATTTTGAGCAGATCGCGATCCGGCCTGAGGTGCGACCGCTGATCCTGAAAGAGAATGCCATCAAGCTACTCGGCCTCGAAGGTGTAAGAAAGACTCTGCTGGGACATGGTGTAGAGATGTTCTGATTTCTAGACTCATCTTATCGCCTGCCATGAATGACGGAACTAACGGTGATTTTCTTACCCCCCGTGAAGGCTGATTTCTTTCTGACGAGCGTAGCGCCAGATATCGCCTGGATCTGTTATGCCTTTCGCTTTCGCTTCCTGAATCCAGGTGCTCATCTCATATTTGTTTTGGAAAAGACGATTACCACAGAAGATTTTGCGTTGTGCGAAGGGTGCTAGCGTGGTTTCGATGAGGTGTGCTCGCATAGAGAGACTGTGGATGTGTTTCGTATGCCACCAGGGGGTGGCTAACGTATAGCATGGCTGATGAACCCATTCGGGGCAGGTCACGCCATAACGCTCACAGAGAAACTCAACGGAGGCCGCGCAAAATGCTCCCCAGCGGTGGGTGTGTTCTGTGTCTAGCTCTGGTTCCGCCAGTGGTTCATTCACTAAGGCTGCTCGGATGTCTTTTGCATAGCCATACCAGGCATTTCTGAAGTTTCCTAGTGCTATCCAGGGTTCTTCTCCAGTACAGATTTGCTGGTAGGCGCGTGCCATCGTCTGAATGGTTCCGAAGGTGGTTGGCATGGTGAATACCCCTGCTTTCAGTTACCCTTTCCCAAAAAGCTCATGGAGCGATTTGTCAATCTCGTTGACGTTCTGCTGCTGTGTTACGGGTAGGATATAGCGATCAAGCAATTTTTGAGCCTGCTCTCGTGTTGTGATTTTTATCTGTTGGAGTAAGATTTCACAGTCTCCAATGTCCTTCTCACGTCCTGCCAGGATTTTCAGAGCAAGCATGTACTCTTTTGGTGGAACGTAGACGTGAAGGGGACCATACCGCCTCCATAATTTCCCACGTGGGATGATCACGAGGTCAAACATGAGGAGGTGAGTCATGTAGTTGAACCAGTCAGGCTCTAGCGCATTTTTTCAGCAACGATTCGTGCTCCATCCCTGAGGGTGTGTATTGCTCGTTGCAATGCATCCTCTTCTTCTAACCAGAGAATGTCAACGTCGTCGGTGCTTCGTGGTGCCTTGGCAAGGAGCAGCATATATGCCCCTCCGATCATGAGCACCCGTACCGGTTCTTGCATGCCCAGGGTGGCTAACTCCTGCCCAAGGCAGACAAGGTATTTCTCGATGTCCTTTGCTTGCATACTCCACTCCTGCCAAGCAGTATATCATAATAGTGGTGAACCTCACGCAGTGTCAAACACACATCGAGTTCTCAAGCGATGGTAGGATGCTCCAAAAAGGCAATAAGAATGCAAAAAATACTGTAGGGCAACCTTTGCGATTGCCCTGGTTTTCACTGTGCATAACGACAAAGGGTAGGAGACTAGAGTCGTTCGATAATCATCGCATTTGCCATGCCACCGCCTTCACAGATCGTCTGAAGGCCATAGCGGCCGCCGGTACGTTCAAGCTCGTTCAGCAAAAAGGTGGTCAAGCGTGCTCCGGAGGCTCCGAGTGGGTGGCCTATTGCTACAGCACCACCGTTCACGTTGACCTTGCTCATGTCGGCTCCGGTTTCACGCTGCCAGGCCAGGACGACGCTGGCGAATGCTTCGTTAATCTCAACCAGGTCGATCTGCTCCAGTTTGAGGTCGGCACGGTCAAGGACCTTAAACGTGGCAGGAATAGGCGCCGTCAGCATGAGGATGGGATTGTCACCGGCCAGGGCAAACGAGACAAAACGAGCGCGTGGCTTGAGTCCCAATCGCTCGGCGGTCGTCCGTTCCATAATCAGGACGGCTGCTGCGCCATCGCTGATCTGCGAGGAGTTACCCGCGGTAATCAGGCCGTCTGGTTTGAAGGCAGGTTTGAGGCTTGCCAGTTTCTCAAGGCTGGTGTCGCTGCGGATACCCTCGTCCTGCTCAAAGATGCTGGTCGTGCCATCTTCGTTCTTGACGGGAATGGGCAAGACCTGGCTCTTGAAACGTCCCTCAGCCGTGGCCTGTGCGGCGCGCCGATGACTCTCCAGGCTGAATGCATCGAGTTCAGCCCTGGTGAGTTCCCACTTTTGCGCTACTAAGTCGGCGCTGATGCCCTGGTGCACAAGCCCATTATTGTAGCGCTTCAGCATCAGTGGACCAAAGGGTGCGCCCGGTCCCTGCGCAGATGACCCTAATGGAACCCTGGTCATCGCCTCGACGCCACCGGCTATGACGACATCATACGCTCCTGCGATGACACCCTGGGCCGCAAAGTGAATCGCCTGCTGGCTTGAGCCGCACTGGCGATCAACGGTGGTGCCAGGGACCATTTCAGGAAAACCAGCCGCGAGGGCAGCGTTTCGTCCGACGTTGATGCTTTGTTCGCCAACCTGCATCACACAACCTACGATGACATCCTCTATCAGGCCAGCGTCAATGCCTGTGCGTTGCACTACAGCGGAGAGGACCTGGGCCATCAAATCAACGGGATGCCAGTCCTTCAAGCGTCCGTTTCTGCGTCCTACCGCAGTGCGAACTGCGTCAACGATTACCGCTTCCCTCATGGGTGCCATGAAAATTCCTCCTGGGATACTTGTTTATTGTGGTTACTATTGGTTCGCTCCTAATAGAAAAGCAATCTCCTCAGCTATTATTAAGCCACATCTAGCGTCGGATAGCCAGTGGCAAGAGGGGTAAAGTCTGTACAGCATCGTGTTCAGGTTGACTGTGGCACCACTATCATATAGATTATATGCCATGATATATGAGCTATATTTGTAACTCTTCAGCAGGGGGTGCAGGGGGACGCAGTCCCCTTGCCGGGGCGCGGGGTGTCCCCGCTTCCTCTCTTCACCTGCCGCCGCAGGCGGCTCGAAGAGGGCACCTGAAGAGTTACCTATATTTTTTCTCAGGAGGAACGATCAATGCGTATTCGCAAAGCCGTGTTGCCGGTAGCTGGTCTTGGGACACGAGTGCTTCCGGCCAGTAAAGTCATCCCTAAGGAAATGCTGCCACTTGTCGATAAGCCAACGCTACAATATATTGTGGAGGAAGCGGTTGCTGCAGGGGTCGAAGAGATTATCTTCGTGACCAGCCGCAGTAAACGCAGTATCGAAGATCACTTCGACGTGTTCCCTGAATTAGAGATGGTACTGGAGAGCAAGGGGAAGAAGAAAGAGCTAGAAGAACTGCGCCATGTGGAAACGATGGCAACCTATACCTACGTGCGCCAACTTGAGCCGCGTGGCCTGGGTCATGCCGTCCTGTGCGCCAGGGAGTTAGTGGGCAACGAGCCGTTCATCGTCATGCTGGGTGATAATGTGGTAGCACCGGAGACGCCATGCCTGCCACGCATGATCGAGATACATGAACAGTACGGCGGATCGGTTCTCTCTCTTGTGTCCTTGCCCCCTGAGATCGTTCCCTCCTATGGCATTGCTGCCGTGGAAGCGCTTGGCCCGGATATTGTCAAGATAACAGACCTGGTCGAGAAACCAGCACTGGAGGAAGCCCCTTCCAACCTGGGCATCGATGGTCGTTATATCCTCACGCCGGACATCTTTGCCCTGTTAGAGAAGATTCCGCCTGGCAAGGACGGCGAAATTCAAGTCACAGATGCGATTGCCATGCAGGCGCAGGCCGGTCGCTGCTACGGCCTGAAATTCACCGGCGTGCGCTACGACACCGGCACCCCCCTTGGCCTGTTGACCACTTCTATCGCCTTTGCCCTGAAGCGCCCTGATATCGCCCCCGGGCTACGCGAGTACATGCGCAAGGTGTTGAGCGAAGAGTAGGCTACAATGGTACAACCACAGTTCCTTCATCACCACAGCCCGAGAAGTGTAATCCGCCCGCTTGCTGCGTCAATCCAGTGCAGGCGTAGGTATTGCCTATCTGTGGCGGCCTTGGAGCAATATAATGCTGCGTTGCATCTGAAATCAAATAGGGTCAAGCTTCTCTCTTACCCGTGCGAGCTTCTGTGAGAAGAATATCAGACTCCTCTAAGGAACGGGCGCAGTGCGTAAAGACGAAATCGAAGTGGCTCTCCATCAAACTAAAGGCGTTTCTTTCTTGCAAGCTTGCAAAAGGACCTCCATCTAAATTTGGCATAGGTATGTTGACAGACTCTTGAGCAGGGACATGTTTATTATACTCGACGAGGGGCATTTCTTTGCCCAGGATAGGACTCCGTGTAATGGATCTACCTGGCAGCATGATCTTCCCATATTGATATTGCTCGACCATGACCATGTCATCTGCCAGTAACATGAAGCATGCTGGTGCAGCACAATACAGTTTTACTTGAAGATTGCCATGTTCTTTCGCAAGCGGCATCAGAATACGCCAAATCTTGTTGATACTATCAATCGTCTGGCGGAAGAGCGGTTCCTGCGCACGCCCTTGCTGATCTTTCAGATACCGTTGGTATTCCTCAACTGTTGGGATATCAGGTAAGCCTGCTTGCAAGTGATGTTCACGAAATGCCCGATATACTGCTTGTTCGCATCCTGGGTCAAGTAAAAGCATTTTGACCTCTACGCCACGCTGAATCAAGTTTTGAATTGCGACGAAGAGGTCATAGCGATCATCATCAAAATAAGAATGGAGTGAGATTCCTTGGATGTACACCCGCTTCTGTGCATTTTCCAGGTGCCATAATATACGTTTCCGTGCCTCTGTGGGATTGCTGAATACGTTCATAGCGCCACACTGACGCATACCCTTATCTGTCCCAACACGATGCTGTTCGAGAAACTCCTGGGAGGAGATGGAGGCCATCTTCCAAATAAGATCGAAATGCTCTTCCATGCCATGATGGATCTGTGAACGATGTTGTGAGATAAATCGAAACGCGGGCATGGATGCGATTGGGTCACGAGAGCCCCAGAAGTAGTATGGTTCTATATAGCTGACCTTATCGGTCTGCAAAAGGAACAATTGCGGTGGCAACTGGTAGAAGCGAAATTGAAAACTGAGACCGGTCTTATTTTTTGCTGCTTCTTCTAGCAGGAGAAGTTGTTCCGCAGTGATTTGAACGTCGCGGAAAAGCATCGATCTCTGGAGATTGCTTTCACGATCCTCTCCTGTTGACCGTAAGTATGCACCGAAACAATGTGGGTCTATGATGAGTACTCTAATATCTAGACGATTGCGTTGCGGGGCTTGTTCTGAGCCCCAAAGATCAATAGCGTCTTGGATGACCTGCCAGACTGAATGTAATTTTGTTTCATGTCGGGTAAAGTCATTCAGTGAAATGCCTATAATCCAGATCTTGGAGAGTTTGGGATCTTGTAAGTCCTGCATCATATCCTCAGCAGCCTCATCGCGATGCGTATAGCTACGAGAGATGCCTGCTTGATCCAGCGAAACCAGCGATTTTGAGATACTAACAAGCTGTCTTGTCTGCTCTTCGACACGCGACCGAAGCCCTTCCAAGCTTTCTTTAACATCTGTCTCTAGGAATTTATCGAGTTCCTGCTGAAACATCTTGGGGAACCTTACGATAAAGAAGCTGACAACGAGTGAAGTGATAGAAGCGCCCACTAACCCTATGCCAACCCCTTTTGTGAGGTCAGCAAGCCAGGCAGGAGATTTCGGGATGTACGAGCTGTAGGAAAGCGTAGTTAAGGCAACTCCTAGGAAAATCAGTAGTATACCTGCTAGCAGAGTTTCCCAATTAACTAACCGTCTTATCCAAAGGAGCAGATTCTTCCATCTTTCCATTATATCACCTCTAGGCTTCCTTGCATAAAGATGCTGGAGTAAATGTCGAGTTTGCGCTATTGCAAGCAATAGCTTGAATGTCAAAAACGAACTATGTCAATATGATAAAATACTATTTTCACAATTCTATCACATTGTGGGGTCTCATTATCACACAACCATCACAGTCTTACTGCTTTACGCTGTCTGCGCTCTCCAAAAAATGGCCATTCAGTGTATGTATTTGCCCGCAGTTTTGCACCTGGGCAGTACCGTAAGCAGTTAGTGTGGCAGCGAGTCCAACTAACGAGAGTCCCAGGATCAGCACGGGAAAGATGGCTACTGGTCGATGGCTGCGCGGGTGGTGTTGCGCTCTCTGAAACATGCTCTGTCCTCGCGAAATGTCATCTCGCCGTTAACCTTCATCTCGTAGCTCCGCTGTTTCTGTTCCCCGCTCCATCTTCTGCAGGAGCTCTGCATAGTTCTTCCGAGTGGCTCTCGTAGATGGATGCTCGGGACCCAGCACGTGTTCATAGATTGCCAGAGCGCGCTGGAAGAGCGGTTCGGCTTGCTCATCCTTGCCCTGATGCCTGTAGAGGTTCGCCAGGTTATTGAGGCTGTTTGCCGTATCGGGATGCTCGGGTCCCAGCACGCGTTCTCTGATCGCCAGAGCACGCTGGTAGAGCGGCTCGGCTTGCTCATACTTGCCCTGATCCCTGTAGAGGATCGCCAGGTTATTGAGGCTTTGTGCCGTATCGGGATGCTCGGGACCCAGCACGCGTTCCATGATCGCCAGAGCGCGCTGGTAGAGCGGCTCGGCTTGCTCATCCTTGCCCTGGCTGTCGTAGAGGGCTGCCAGGTTATTGAGGCTAGTCGCCGTATTGGGATGCTCGGGACCCAGCACGCGTTCATAGATCGCCAGAGCGCGCTGGTAGAGCGGCTCGGCTTGCTCATCCTTGCCCTGCTCCCTGTAGAGGATCGCCAGGTTATTGAGACTACTCGCCGTATCGGGATGCTCGGGACCCAGCACGCGTTCATAGATCGCCAGAGCGCGCTGGATGAGCGGCTCGGCTTGCTCATCCTTGCCCTGGTGCCAGTAGAGGAGCGCCAGGCTATTGAGGCTTTGGGCCGTATCGGGATGCTCGGGACCCAGCACGCGTTCCCTGATCTCTAAAGCGCGCTGGATGAGCGGCTCGGCTTCTTGATATTGTCCACGGTTATAGAAGTAGATCCCGACGTTATGCAGTAAGTTCGCCGCTTCAAAAAACTGCATGTTCCCATGCGCAATAGCGGTGGCACAAAGGAGGGCGTGTGGGAGATAGCGTTGACTCTGCGGCCAGGGTGCCACTTCATCAAAGGGAAAGCTCGCGTTGACCATGCGCACCGCACGTTCCGCCCACAGGAGGCGCGTCGCGGCATCCAGCTCGTCTTTGACGACCTCCTGGACTAAGCGGTGAATGCTGTAGGTATGAGCGTCGACATCCCGCCGGATGAGCGAGTAGCGGGTCAACGGCTCCAACATCTCGTCGAGCACCAGCGGATCATCCTTCGCCTCGGCCAGGAGATCTGCACTCGCCGGACCCAGGTGGCTGGCTCCGTTGGTAATCAACTCCAGGGGGATCTGTTCTGGACTCAAGAAGGCACTCAGATGCAGCAGATCAAGTGCTGCAGGCGTCTGCTCCACCTCGCGGACATTGAGGTCCCACGTGGTGGCCACCGATGCCGGGTAATCGCCCAGCTTCGGGTGGGATTTGTTGAGCACCTGCAAACGCTGCTTGCGGTAGCTCGTGAGATAGTCTTGAAAACGGGCATGCTTCGTCGTGATGTAGGCACTGCTCTGCTCAAGTGCGAGGGGCAAATAGCCGAGTTCAGATGCAAGCTGTGCTGCTGCGTCCCTTTCCTTTTCTGCGGCGTCTCTCTCATCGCGCCCGGTACGGTTGAAGAGAAACGAGAAGGCCTCCTGGGGTAGCATCGCCTGCATCTCAATCGGCCTGGAGATAGCCAGCATGTCGAAGACCTGTGCCCGCGAGGTTAGCAGGATGTGACCCCGAGGATTGCGCGGGCGAAATCTTCTGAGCAACTCTGGATGGTCAGCATTATCGAAGATCAGCAGCCACCCATGGTGGTTTTCCAGCCAGTTCTTCACTGCCTCTACTGTCTTGTCCAGGTTTTGCGCCTCCAGCTCTGGCAAGCCTAGAAGCTGCGCAATCTGGACAAAGCCCGTGCTGAGTTCAGCCTCTGTCTCAGCCCGTACCCAGAACACAGCGTTGTAATCGTTGCAGTAGTGATAGGCATACTCCACGGCGGTTTGGGTCTTGCCAATCCCACCCAATCCGCTAATCGCCTGTATCTGCGTCAAAGCCGCCGCGCTATCCCTCGTCAATGCCTGCCGGAGGGCTTGCAGGACATGCTCACGCCCGGTAAAGAATGGATTGCGCTCGTGCGGAACGTTCCAGAGAAGGGGAAGTGTGGGTCCACCCGAAGGCCCCACTGACGCCATGGCAGGAAATGACGTTGGAACGCTGAAGAGTTTGCTATGCCGTTCCTCGATAGCTTTTCGTATCCCTCTTGCAACATCAGCGAGGGCTTCATCACGATTCGGCCAACTCGTAACGGGTTGGGCATTTTTAGGCAAAGCCTGGAGCTTGCCGAAGGGGCTACCCCGCCAGTCGACTTCACGGAGGATGATGGGGATCACAGTAGCCTCTTCGGTTTCGTGCCTTTGCAGTGCCTGTTGCATTTCAGTAATATAGCAATAGTCCGAGTTCAGAAAATCCGCACTGATGAGCAGGATGATGATGTGGGCCGTCTTCAGGTGCGTATCGATCTCACCTGCCCACTCCTGTCCCGGAGGAATCTCTACGGTCATGCCAACTCTTGATGAGGCCCAGGTGCCTCACCGTGCTCAGATGCGCCTCAAGTTGCTCACGCAGGTCTTCGTCTTTGTGAGAATAGGAATAGAAGACCTCGATGGTTGGTAGTGCTTCTGGTGTCGAGGACATAGGCGCGTTCCTTTGCTTCCATTCGCTGCATACTTGAGTATGAGTATAGCAGAGCGAGTTGGTTCGCGCAACAATCGTACGCACGTACGCGCAACCTCAGAGACGGGGTGTGGTTCATTTTTTGATATTGTTGGCGAATTCAAAAACCAGGCTCGTTTTGAGCTAGAGTTCGCAATATTCTGAGCGTGAAAACCGAATTCGCCAACAATATCTTTTTTTGCAGGGGAAGTCCTGGACCAGGGCTGAGGCGTAGGGACGGACCTTGCGTCCGTCCGGCGATAGCAAGGATCGCCACTACCGTCCCTACAGCACCCCTAAGGTCCCCCGAGGAGCCTGTCACGTGGTTAGTAGGGGCGTGAGCTTGCCTCCGCCCTGGGGGGTTGGAATGGCAGTTGCATGTCAGGCCGATAAACGCTATACTCCCGTTATACGGAGAGCGTGAACAGCTCGTAATCAGACGATTGTGAGCGTGCTCATTATTTCCGCTATTGTCACCCTGCGAAAGAAGCATTGAGATATACAGGTCGCAACATAGCGACCTCGGAGAGCAAAATGACAGATGTCATCGGTCAAATTCACTTTTACAATATGGTGCTGGTGATGGCAGCAGGCATTGTTACAGCCGTCTGGGGATTTATACTCTATTTTCGCGAGCGACGTACCGCCCGCGCAAACACGCAGGCGAAAGCACCCACGTCAGAGAATCCTGACGTGGCGACTCGTAGCGAGAAGAGTGAGAACGCCGCGGTCGAACTGCCCAGGAGGACGCTGAGCAGGTCCTGGCGTATCTCGCTGATTGTCACTGCTATTTTGGCTGCATTGCAGGCGCTGCTTGGCATCACCCTTTTGCTACTCGGTCAGCGACCACCGGGTGGCAGCCTCTACTACCTGCACTACGTCTATGGAGCCATCGTGGCACTGGCCATCCCGGCTGCTGTGAGCTATGCCACCAGTGGCAAGAGCCTGCGTCGAGATATATTGATCTACAGCATTGCTGCGTTGATTCTGGTTGCCGCCGGTGCTCGTGCATTGATGACCGGGCTAGGACTACCGTAAGAGGGAGAGATGCATGCGAGCCTCATTTATTCACATCGCCGATACACACCTGGGTTACGAACAATATGGCGTGCGCGAGCGTTTCAACGACTTTAGCCGTGCGTTCTGGGCGATCACAGCCGACGCTGTAGAACGGGGCGTTGACTTTGTCGTGATCGCAGGAGACCTGTTTAATAAACGTGCCATCGATGCGCAAACGCTCATTCATGCCATTGAAGGGTTGAAGAAGCTCAAAGAGGCGGGTATTGTGGTCATAGCAATTGAAGGTAATCATGACCGCAGCTATTATCGAGACGGCACGTCCTGGTTACAATTTTTATGCTACCAGGGATATCTGACGCTCCTTGCCCCGCTCATGCGCGACGGTTCGCCTGTACTCAGTCCCTGGTCAGCAGAACACGATGCTAGGATCGCATATCGATCTCCTGGGTGGGCGTCTGCGTATCTACGGCTTACCCTGGCAAGGTGCGGCGACGGTGCGCAGCATGGAAGGTCTGGCCCACGCGATGGCGGCTGTGCGCTACGCGGAAGATGCGGAGGGAGTAGAGTATCGTCTCTTGCTGATGCATACGGGTGTGGAAGGTGTTGTTCCGCGTATACAAGGATTGCCGACGATGGCGCAATTCCAACCTTTGCGGAACTACGTCGATTACCTGGCGCTGGGTCATGTCCACAAGCCCTACGAGTTCGATGGTTGGATGTATAACCCTGGCTCAACCGAGACGTGGGGTGCAGAAGAGGCAGCATGGGAACGCGGCTACTACTTTGTTGAGATTGATACTGATGCGGATGAGAGCATTGACCCGAAAGAGCAGGCGCGTTGTCACCGTGCTACCCACCTGGTCAACAAGCGCCGTCCGTTCGTGCGCTATGAACTGCGCGTGGATGGCCTGAGCGAGCCGGAAGCGGTGTACCAACACCTGGAGGATTACTGCCGGCGCGAGTGCTCTACATACCAGAACGATGAGTTACGCCCCGTCGTGCAGGTCCATCTAATCGGGACCTTAGGCTTTGACGCCGACTCACTCGACCAGGCATATATGGAGGAGATGGTACGCAGCTATTTCCAGCCCCTACATGTACGCGTTGACAACAATACGAACGATCAAGATTATGTCTCCGAGAACGATGATCTTGATGGCCGTGACCGTTCAACATGGCACGAACTTGAGAGACGCACCTTTGAGGAACTGGTCGCTCGCGACAGCCGTTACTTGCCTGCGAAGGAGCAGTGGAGCGTAGTGCTGGCCAACCTGAAAGAGATGGCGCTGAACAAGGAGGACCCGGCACTGATCGCGCAGTACTTGCGTGAGAAACGAGCTGTGTTGTTGGGGTTATGAAGGAAGCTGTAAGGTTCCTTAATTGCCGAAAAGCCCGGCTATATCCTTTAAAAACTCAGGTTTGAGAGATTTTGCAATCCCAAGCCTACGCATCCAATTTACCTTATTCATCTCCTCTGTAGGGCAGTCATCTTGAAAGCATCAAGCATATCGATCAAACCCCTATAGAAACTGCAGACGTTTGGAGATAAGACTTGAGCGGCCCTTCGCTGCGCTCAAGGGTGACATTACTTGAGTGGTGTCCGGGCTGTCATCCTGAGCGCAGCGAAGGATCTCTCCATCCGTCGAGCCAGACCCTTCGCTGCGCTCAGAGCCTGCCCTTGAGCGAAGCGAAGGGGTGACAGGCATTATCTCCAAATGTCTGAGAAACTGGTTTCATAATCCCCCACACCGATTGCTCCCAACTATCTCTTCATCTTTCACAGTATTTTTGCTCGCTTCTTTCTTGTGCGAAAAGTTATAAAACCTTAACCGGATTGGCAGATTTATAACCATATCTTTACTAATTCATCACCTCATCGCAACTGCCGCATGGTCAAATAGTACAGGATCAACATGCATTTACTCTTCAATGGGCCTGCTCAACACTCTGCTCTGCATGGGCAAGAGACATGTGTTCAACGGAATAGTATAGCAAAGTGAGGGTTTTTATATGCATCGTGCTCGACGCTCCAAACGTGGTCCTCATCCTCTCCCTGTTCAGCCTGGTAGCCCTGGTGGCGGCGGTGACACTCAGTGCCAGCTTGCAACGGCATCCAAGCCTGGCCCATGCGGCTGGGGCAGTAGTAGCTTCTCACGGCCACCCGTTCCATCTTTTCGGCCCCAAGCAGAATTACCTGGCGCTGGGTAACTCGCTCGCCTTTGGCTATCAGCCCAATGGCGACTTCACACATGGCTATGTCCCCGACCTCTTCCAGATATTACAGAACGAAGGGACCAGAGACGTAACGGATCTCGGTTGTCCTGGTGAAACCAGTACGACCTTCATTAGTGGAGGCTGTCCCGCCCCCGGAGCGCCACCTCCTCCTTATACACAACTAGGTGCCGCTCTGGCCTATTTGCAGGCACATGCTGGCAAGGTGAGTCCCGTCACACTTGACATTGGTGCAAACGACGTGCTACGTGATACTAATCCGAGTACCTGCGCAGTGAACGTTAGTGGATTTAACGATGATCTGGCAACGCTTGATAGCAATCTGACTGGAACCATTTTACCAGCGTTGCTGCGAGCACTGACGGTCAAGGGCCGGGTTACAGGTAGTATTGTGATGATGAACTACTACGACCCGCTTCAAAACTTCTGTCCGACTACCGTACAATATACCCAAATCCTCAACCAGCACCTTGCTGCTGATGTGAGTGGCTTTGGGATCATCGTCGACGTCTTTGGTGCCTTTGGCGGCGCAACGGTACCAAATCCGAATATCTGCACCTATACCTGGATCTGCAGTAGCTTCCAAGATATTCATGCCACGGACCTGGGGTACAGCGTCATGGCGAACACCTTTGCGGCTGCTATCCCGAGCGACTGAGCGGCGACATGGGCAGCTTGCTTCCTGAACGAGATCTCCTCCAAGGCATCCTGAGGATTGGTAGCGGGTGTGTGTAAGATTTTTGCAAGAAGGGTCCTGGACCAGGGCGGAGGCAAGCTCCGCCCCTACCAACTGGCCGCTGGGTTCATATCATGAACGTGGTTAGTAGGGGCGGAGCTTGCCTCCGCCCTGGGGTTGGGTGGTTTGGCTCCGCGCTCTTGCTCGCACCCACAGCCTGATACTGTTCCTGGTCCTCGGCCTCACTATCTTGCACCGGGCGATGCTATCACGTTGTTTTCATTTCAAATACTCAATCGCCGCCCGTGTCAACACCTCAACGCCGATGGGCAGAGAATCTTCATCGACATTAAAGCGCGGATGATGATGTGGATACTTCGCCCCTTTCGCCTCGTTATGCGCACCCACAATGAAGTAACAGCCAGGGACAGCGTTGAGGAAGTATGCCATGTCATCGCTGCCGGTAGTCATGACCTCTTCGCTACTATCGACGTGATCGTCGCCTACCGAGGCGGCTGCCGCCTGGTGAACCAGTTCAGTCATCGTGGCATCGTTGGTACAGGGTGGGCAGCCATTAAAGACCTGCACATCACAGGAGCCACCCATGGCGCTGGCGATGCCATTGGCCAGTTCGCTAATACGGCGCAACAGTTGTTCGCGCTGTTCGGCAGTGAAGGCACGCATGGTGCCCTGCATCTCTACGGTTTCAGGAATGATGTTAAAGGCAGTACCTGCTTGAATGGTACCAATGGTAATAACGGCAGGACTAAATGGTGAGGTTTCACGGCTGATGAGTGTTTGCAAGGCAGTAATAATGTACGCAGCGATGACGATAGGATCAACAGATCCGTGCGGCATGGCAGCATGGCCACCCTTGCCATTCACAGTCAGCAAGAGCTTGTCGGCACTGGCAAAGACTGTGCCAGCACGGACGCCGACGCGACCAAAGGTGTAATTACTGATCAGGTGCAGGCCGATCACGCCGTCCACGCCCTGCATAGCACCTTCTTTGACCATCGGCTCAGCCCCCCCGACAACCTCTTCAGCGGGCTGGAAGATAAATTTCACATTGCCGGTTAACTCAGCCCGCCGTTTGCTCAAAATATCGGCCACGGCAAGCAGGATAGAGGTATGGCCATCGTGCCCGCAAGCGTGCATTTTGCCATCAACGGTGGAGCGGTAGTCGATCTCATTCAGTTCGTGAATGGGTAGCGCATCCATATCGGCGCGTATAGCGATAGTTTTCGCTCCTGCCCCGCCGGCGCTGCCACGCAGCAAGCCCACGACGCCGGTTTTGGCAACCCCCGTCTGCACCTCCAACCCAAGGGTGCGCAGACGCTGGGTTACAATACCGGAAGTGCGCACCTCCTCAAAAGCCAGTTCAGGATGTTCGTGCAGGTCGCGGCGCAACGCTACCATGCCGGGAACAAGTTCATCAATCTCGGACTTCAAACGGTCGGACTCAATCTGGGACATAAAGCCTCCTTGATTGGGAATGGGACAGAGCTAAAATATATGAACACAAGAATTGATAGACCTCATTTTATCATAGACGTAGACATTGGGACATATGGGGCTCATAAGCAGACAGGGCTTCTCAAAAGTCGAGCAGGGTTCTTAAGGGACGGCCGTCCCTAAGCAGGGCGTGGGGTGTCCCCTTTGGCGTCAACTTAACGATTTTTGAGTGGGATTGCAAAGGGCAACCGCCCTTTGCCGGGGTTCGGGGTGTCCCCGAAATACTTCTTTTTCTCTTTTTGCGTGCCGCCGCAGGCGGCGCGCAGGAGATGAGAACGTTGGGGCACAGCCCCAAGCCCCAGGTTAAGGGCTGCCGCCCTTAACAATCCCGCTTAAGTTGACGCCAAAGGGGGTGTCCCCACTTTCTCTCTTCTCTCCCGCTGCAGGCGGGAAAAAGAACTTTTGAGAAGCCCTGATAAGCAGATGAGAGGAAGGCTATGGAAGTCGTGGAGGACCTTGCCGGATGCGCAAACACATCTCTTCAAACGAATTGCGATGTGCATACAGGCTTTCTAACCACCACGTCACGCCAACTTCCGCAAAAGGAGTAACCATTTTTCCACCCTTCATAGTGTCATCTCCTGGCGTGCTACTAATTTTGACGATATCGAAGGCAGTTGTGCTGGACCTATGCTCATTGATGTATGCGAGCATATCACGCACATCGTTGGACTTCAATGGCCCTCCGTGTTTCAAAGGAATCACCCCATCCCAACGAGCTGCACGACGGAAAGGAGCTTTGTTCGGCCAGAAACCTGCTACCCAGATCGGTATCCGCGGAACTTGTAACGCTGGTGGTAGAAAGACAGTTTTCTGGACCTGGTAGTGTTTCCCCTGATAGCGGAATGCTTTGCCACTCCAGAGACCGACGAGCACATCCAATCCCTCATCCAGTTTTGCTGCTCGTACGCGGTTATCCGCCTCTTCACCAAAGTGAGCAAACTCTGCCGCTGGCGGATCACCTAACCCGACACCTAAAATCAAGCGTCCACCTGACAAATGGTCAAGTGAGACCGTTTCGCGAGCGAGTTTCCATGGATGACGTCGCGGGATTGGTGTGACGGTCGTTCCAATGCGAATGCGTTCTGTGGTCATGGCCATTGCCGTCAAAGCAATCCACGGATCGACCATGGGCAAGGGCTGGCTCGTCCGGTACAAAATGTGGTCCCAGATGAAGAAGCCGTCCCAGCCAGCTTGTTCTGCTTCGTGCGCTAATGTGGCGAGAGTACGTACCGTGGTCTCGTCGCCAAAATTTGGGACGTAGATTCCGTAATGCATTAATGCGTTGCTCCTCCCTATCATGGTAACTCTCTACTACAACACCGTTAGAAACCTTCTTCGTCCTCCTGTGTATTTAGAGAGATAGGCGGTGTCGTTGGGCCATGAGCATTGTAGCATGTTATTCATGACATCTTATGACATGATTCTTAAGAGCCAAACCACCCAACCCCAGGCCGAGCGGCAGGTTAGTAGGGGCGTGAGCTTGCCTCCGCCCTGGGAGGTTGGAGTGGCCTGGCGTGACTTGCCAGATTATCGTAACTGCTATATGCTATGCAAGCAAACTTAACGCGGTCACGATTGGCACCTCTACCTGCCATCTCGACGCATATATTGTCGATAATTAGGAGACGAAATAGGAATATGCTCAAACATGTTACTACGGCACTGCCGGACTTCACTCATAGCGACGCACATATCAGTGAATTGCTTGATCGTTTACATGAAATAGCAGACCTCAGCGCACTGGGTAGCCTTTCAGGCTGGGATCAGAATACTGCCATGCCGGAGGGTGGGAGCGAAGTACGCGGCGCCCAGCAGGCAACGCTGCAGGGCATAGTGCACGAACGCTGGACAGCCACACGGCTGGGGAGTTTACTCGATGAACTGGGTGAGAAGGTCAAACAAGCCTCCTATACGGATGCGGACCGAGGCTTAGTGCGCCAGGCACGCCGCGAGTATGACCATGCCACGAAGCTGCCCCGTGAACTGGTGGAGGAGATGGCGCGTGTGAGTTCCACCAGTTTTGATGTGTGGCGACGTGCCAGAGCGCAGAATGATTTCGCCAGTTTCGCCCCCTGGCTCAGTCGCACTGTCGCCTTGCAGCGCGAGGTTGCGGATCGCCTGGGTTATGCCGAGACGCGCTACGATGCTCTGCTGGACGAGTACGAGCCAGGATTGACGGCCAGCAAGTTGGACAGTTTGTTCACTCCCGTACGCGAGGTGAGCACGACGTTGCTACGGCGTATCGAGGCCAGCGGCAACACGGTCGATGCCTCGTGCCTGGCGGGAGACTTCCCCATAGAGCAGCAGGTGGTTTTGTGCAAGGAGATATTGCGCGGCATGGGTTACGACTTCTCGCGTGGTAACATCGCCCAATCGCCGCATCCGTTCACTACCAGCTTCGGCAGCCCATTTGACGTGCGTGTCACCATCCGGCCCGACGAACACCTCATCTCGGCAGCGTTGATGGCAGCCATTCACGAGGGCGGTCATGCAGTCTATGAGCAGGGCAGCGCGCCAACGCTGTTACGCACACTCGTTGCCGGTGGCGCTTCGATGGGCATGCACGAGTCACAATCGCGTCTGTGGGAGAACGCCATTGGACGCTCTGAAGCCTATCGGCAAGGTCAGTTTGCTAAAGTACGCGAGGCTTTCCCAGCACAATTTGCGCATGTCGATGTCGCGACGTTCACACGCGCATTGAACAAGGTGCAGCCAAGCCTGATTCGCGTGGAGGCGGACGAGGTCACGTATAACCTGCACATTATTATCCGCTTCGAGTTAGAGAAGGCGCTTGTCAATGGCGAGGTTGCCATCGAGAGCTTGCCTGGCATGTGGAACGCGAAGTACCGTGAGTACCTGGGCATCGAGCCGGAGACGGATAGCGATGGAGTACTGCAAGACATTCACTGGACGAGCGGTTTCGGTTACTTCCCAACATACACGCTGGGTAATCTCTATGGCGCGCAGATTTACTTAGCGCTGCGCAAGGCATTCCCCGATTTTGATGAGCAGCTGGCATCAGGCGATACTGCTTTCATTCTGGAGTGGCTGCAGGAACGGATGTATACGGTAGGTGCTATTTACCTGCCCGAAGACCTGATGAAGCGCGTCACGGGTGAGATACCCAACCCGCAGTACTTCGCGCTGTATCTGACGAAGAAGTTCGAGGCCATTTACGTTTAAACTATCACCCGGAGATGGATGGCCAGCGTTAACTGGGAGAATGGGTAGTCTCGAAGGAGAGGCAAATGCCAGGTTCAGCTATAGCACCAACTTCTCCACGATCAACGGGCCTTCGTCTGTTCCTTGCTTTTCTTATCGGTTTGCTGCTGGGACCAAATCCTTTCCTTCCAGGATGGTCTCAGTGGGCCGTGCCTGTGGGCGTGCTCACAGTCGCTCTGCTACTCAGCATAGTACTCGACTCTGGTGTACGTTATAGCGAAATACCAACTGAACGCATGATCATTGATCTCTTGCCGATGCTCCTCATTGCGGGCATCATACTGATGACTGTAGGAGTATTACTCTGGGCAGTTACGGCATCCGCTCTTAATTTTCGTTGTCTTAGCTGTATTTCCATTTTTCGTTGGTCTGCTGGGGACATTCATTGTGGGTAGCAATGGAACATGGACATTAGCTCTTGGAACGGGATTAGCCGCCTGGTTGGGCTCCGGCCTCCTTTTCTCGATTCCTGGCTACATTCATTTTCCACTGTTCTGGGTCATACCCTGCTTTGGCGTTGCGGCACTTGGTGGTCTTGCAGGCAGGGCTCTTCGTGTGTGGTCCCTGGAGAAACCTCTGCATCTACCAGCGATGGCATCAACGCCGGCAAGGCCAGTGTTGTTACGTTTAATGATGGCTTTTGCTCTTGGTGTACCGACAACTCTTTGGTTCCCTTTTGTGAGGTTGCCCACTCCCGTATGGTGGCGATGGGAGGTACCTGTAGGAGTACTCGTAGTGGCGATGCTCTTGAGCATTTTGCTGGCCCCGGGTGTGCGCTACGGGGCAATATCCCCTGGACGTACTCTTCTGAGCCTTGTCGTGGTGCTGCTGTTCGCAGGTATGATGATTGCCGTCGGAGTCGTAAACACTGCTCTCCAGGGGACTGGGGCCTCCTTGGCTATCGTTGTGTTAGCGTTGATTCCCTTCTCGGTTGGTCTGGCCGTCGCATTTGCCGTGGGAAGCAGTGGAACCTGGAGACTGGCATTGGGAAGTGCACTCCTCGGCTGGCTTGGTGCTGCCATTGTCAATGTGATCGCAAGTATTCTCGACTTTCTAGCTTATCGTAGCGGTGGGGACGAGGACATCACCCTTGCGTTTACCCTGGTAGCACTGGTCATAGCCTTTGGCATTGCCGCACCTGGCGGAATCCTGGGGAGGCGGCTTCGTATTTGGTTGTTGAAAGGCAGCTAGGTCTATACATATCCTAACTGTGCCCATCTATTCCGTTGTTCCTCAAGGCCGTCACAATCTCTTCTATATCCAGCATCAGCGGATGAGGCCAACAAGTCATTTGTTGTATGGGCGAGAGAGCAGGACCTACGATCGCTTCTTACGGCGCCACACGAAGTTTTGTCGGGTGAAGCACTTGTTCATGTAACGAAGCACGATCCGCCCCCTGAGCCAGGAGGTTATGGTCTGTGAGGTGGCCGACCTGACCCGAACATCCTGTGTTGGAACTCATCGAGCATCTGCGGTAAGCCACTCTGGAAGCTCCAAGGGATGTTTCATCTCGGGCGAGAGGGGCGAGACGTAGGGATGTCCACTGACGCGCCGTGCAAAGTCAGTGCGGGCGGCCTGGCGTAACTCGGCATCGGTCAGGATATCGAGACCGGTCCTCGCGAGCACCCTGGCTGCCTGAAGGGCTCCTTTCAATCCGATGCCCGTGCCGTGGCAGGCTGTGGCTGCCCAGGTGTGCACAGTGATCCCTATAGGCATGGTGGGCATGCCGCAGCCCATTGTCGGCACGTTCCAACTGACATCCCCTACATCGGTTGAAAAGCCCATGGTGGTGGTTTCATCAGCAAGCGGCAGCGTTTCTGTAGCCATGCCTTTCGGCTCAACTCCGAAGTTGTGCTGTATCTCTCGCGCGAAGGCGAGTTCCTCTTCAGAGTATGCAGGGACGCCTAAACGTTCAAGGTGGACTTGCATGCGCTCGGCCAGGGGACTGTTCGGCAAGAGATCATAGACGCCGGTGTAGACCAGGACTTTTGCGGTAGTCTGAGTCGCAAGAGCTGCACCTTCAGCTATTTGCTTCACCCAGGCGATAGAGGCCTCGACATGCGCGCGGTCCCGGTCGCGCACATATAAGCACAGCCTGGCATAATCAGGCACGACATTGGGTGCCATGCCGGCGCTCTCGTAGATGTAATGGAGCCGCGCCGTCGGTTCAACATGTTCGCGCATCAGATTGATGCCATGGGCGAAGAGTTCTGCCGCATGCACCGCACTGCGCCCAAGCCAGGGACCTCCTCCGGCATGTGCGCTTTTCCCGAAGAACTCGATCTTCACCTGGTCGATTGCCGACGAGCGGAAGTTGGTGACCTGGGCAAGCGGACCGGGATGCCACGCCAGAGCGGCGTCAAGATCATTGAACAAGCCTGCACGAGCCATGTAGACCTTGGCTCCTTCGGTCTCTTCGGCGGCGCACCCATACAGGCGGATAGTGCCTGGGATCTTGTGCTCAGCCACCACATTCTTCAGCGCGATGGCCGCCCCGACACAGCCTGCTCCAAGGAGGTTGTGACCACAGCCATGACCACTGGTGACCTGATCTTTGCGCGGCACTCGATAGGGGACGGGTTCGTTCCCCAGGCCTGGCAACGCATCATATTCGGCCAGAAAGCCGAGAATTGGTGCCCCGGAGCCATACTCTGCGATGAAGGCGGTTGGTACGCCAGCCGTGCCTTTGCTCGTGATGGTGAAGCCCTGGGCCTGTAAAATATCTCGAACCAGTTGCGCCGACTTGACCTCCTGGAGCGAAAGCTCGGCGAGCTGCCACACGTCGGCAGCGATACGTTTGATCGTGGGTGTGGTTTGTTCGACTGCCTGGTCGACGCTCTCGTACGATGATGATGTCATGACATATGTTCCCTTCTCTTCTAAAGCAGACTTCTTTGATAGTAGAGTGTACTACAATTTGCTTGGATGTGGGTGAGGTTCTTAATACAGCTTTAGGAAACAATAGCAATGCCTCAGAGCAGTACGCGGGCCTGGGGCAATATACGGTGACAGCCAACCAATTGACGGTTTCAGATGCTAAATGTTGGGAATTCAATGGTCCCGAGGCAAGGACGGCTACGTATGGATGGAGGCCTGAGGAGCGGAGGTTGACGCTGAAGGCAGTAGGAGGGGATCTGTGTTCTGCTCGCAGGCTGTTGTTTACGAGGCATACGTTGGTTAAGCAGGACTGAGCAAAGAACGAGGTAATGCTAGCTGGAAGTTGCCACGGTGTCCTCAAAAAAGATGTCCTGCTCGTCTTTGGGTGTCACGAACCAGTCGCTGAGCAGCGAGTTGTGGTGAGCAATAATTTGGGGCGCAGTGAGCAGATCCCTATCCCAGGTGCTATGCGCATCACTGACCAGGGTGACATCTACTCCAGGCTACAAGCTTGCCGACACGTTGTATCGACGCAGAATTCGGTTTGAATGCCTGCAATGATGAGCTGCTTGATGTCATGAGCGCTCAAGAAGTGATGCAAGTCGGTTTTGTAAAACGCATCAGGCATCTGCTTCTCTATGATTGTATCCCCTTGCTGCGGCGCGATGGAGGGATGAATTTGCCAGCCCTCTGTTCCATATTCAAGAGGATGGCCTTTGCGTTCGCTTCCATGCTGGATATATACGATGGGGAGGTAGGCTTGACGTGCTTTCGCCAGCAAGTAGCTTATTCTGGTGAGCAATTCGTCTCCCCGGTAGACCGGGTCGGAGACATCGAACATGCCAACTTGCACGTCAATCACTACAACGGCTGTATCTGTACTCATGCTAAAGACTCCCTTCTGGCAGTCATATGCTTATCGTTTGGCTCATGAACAACAACGAAACTTCGTCGAGGATATGGCAGAGCAGATTCTTCCTGGCTCTCATTCATCATTATATACTAAAATGCCGTCAGAACTCGTCCTCGTTCTATCCCTAACACCAAAAGTCGCCTCTTGTTTCCGGTGACCTGGAAACCCTCGTGAGTCTCTCAAGAAGAAAGCAAGCCCAATCTTTCTGAGCACTACTGTAGATTGATTGTCTACAACGATTACCCCAAACTTTGAACACAAGAATTGGATAGCCTCTAATAATATACAGTGCTGACGCCTCGCCAATGCCCTTTCTATCCTTACTCGAACTATCAATAAATCAATAGAATGCCGGTGCTGTACAGCAATGTTGACAGCGTTGGCGAGGTAGCACATGCATTCCCTCACCCTTTGGAGAAGGTATCGACCCAGGTGAACGCTTCATAAAAGGCCATGCCAAGCTCAGGATGCAGGGAGATAAACTGAGTAGCCATGGGGAAAAGTTTGAAAGCCTCTTCTCTCGTCTTGGCTTGCCACCAGGAGCGTTGGACCAAACGCAATAACTGTTCATGTTCACCCGTTGCTGCTATATTTACTACTAGCTCCCTCAATGCCTTCTCTCGCTCATCGCTGTCCACGATTTTGCCGATCACCGCTTCAGCCCGTTCCCACTGTTGAGCCTGTGCTAAGGCTGTTCCCAGTTCCCTCATCGCCACCACCCGCTCACGACTGTTCACGATTTTGCCGATCACCGCTTCAGCCCATTCCCACTGTTGAGCCTGTGCTAAGGCTGTTCCTAGCTCCCTCATCGCCACCACCCGCTCACGACTGTTCACGATCCTGCCGATCACCGCTTCAGCCCGTTCCCACTGTTGAGCCTGTGCTAAGGCTGTTCCTAGCTCCCTCATGGCCCAAGCTTGTTGATAGTCGTCCACGATCCTGCCGATCACCGCTTCAGCCCGTTCCCACTGTTGAGCCTGTGCTAAGGCTGTTCCCAGTTCCCTCAATGCCTTCTCTCGCTCATCGCTGTCCTCGATCTTGCCAATCACCGTTTCAGCCCGTTCCCACTGTTGAGCCCGTGCTAAGGCTGTTCCTAGCTCCCTCATCGCCTCGGCTCGCTCATCGCTGTCCTCGATCTTGCCAATCACCGCTTCAGCCCGTTCCCACTGTTGAGCCCGTGCTAGGGCGGTTGCCAGTTCGCTTAGCGCCCAAGCCTGTTGATAGTAGTTCTCGATCCTGCCGATCACGGCTTCAGCCTGCTCCCACTGTTGAGCCCGCGCTAAGGCGGTTGCCAGTTCGCTTAATGCCTTCGCTCGCTCATCACTGTCCACAATCCTGCCGATCACGGCTTCAGCCTGCTCCCACTGTTGAGCCCGTGCTAGGGCGGTTGCCAGTTCGCTTAATGCCTCCGCTTGCTCATCACTGTCCACAATCCTGCCGATCACGGCTTCAGCCTGCTCCCACTGTTGAGCCCGTGCTAGGGCGGTTGCTAGTCCCTTCAATGCCTCCGCTTGCTCATCACTGTCCACAATCCTGCCGATCACGGCTTCAGCCTGCTCCCACTGTTGAGCCCGTGCTAGGGCGGTTGCCAGTTCGCTTAGCGCCCAAGCCTGTTGATAGTAGTTCTCGATCCTGCCGATCACGGCTTCAGTCTTTTTCCACATGGCTTCAGCCTGCTTCCAATGTTGAGCCTCTACTAAGGCTGCTCCCAGTTCGCTTAATGCCTCCGCTTGCTCACGGCTGTCATCGATCTTGCCGATCACGGCTTCAGCCTGCTCCCACTGTTGAGCCTGTGCTAAGGCTGCTCCCAGTTCGCTTAATGCCTCCGCTCGCTCATCGCTGTCATCGATCCTGCCGATCACGGCTTCAGCCTGCTCCCACTGTTGAGCCCGTGCTAAGGCTGCTCCCAGTTCTCTTAGCGCCCAGGCCTGTTGATAGTCGTTTTCAATCCTGCCGATCACGGCTTCAGTCTTTTTCCACATGGCTTCAGCCTGCTCCCACTGTTGAGCCTCTACTAAGGCTGCTCCCCAGTTCGCTTAATGCCTCCGCTTGCTCACGGCTGTCATCGATCCTGCCGATCACGGCTTCAGCCTGCTCCCACTGTTGAGCCCGTGCTAAGGCTGCTCCCAGTTCGCTTAATGCCTCCGCTTGCTCACGGCTGTACTCGATCCTGCCGATCACGGCTTCAGCCTGCTCCCACTGTTGAGCCTCTACTAAGGCTGTCCCCAGTTCGCTTAATGCCTCCGCTTGCTCGCGTCTGTCCACAATCCTGCCGATCACGGCTTCAGCCTGCTCCCACTGTTGAGCCCGTGCTAGGGCGGTTGCCAGTTCCCTTAATGCCTTCGCTCGCTCATCACTGTCCACAATCCTGCCGATCACGGCTTCAGCCTGCTCCCACTGTTGAGCCTGCGCTAAGACGGTTGCCAGTCCCCTCAATGCCTTACCTCGCTCGCGTCTCTCCACGATCCTGCCGATCACGGCTTCAGCCAGTTCCCACCGTCGAGCCTGTGCTAAGGCTGCTCCCAGTTCTCTCAACTCCACCGCTTGCTCATCGAGGTCCACAATCGTACGAACCACGGCTTCAGTCTCTTTCCACACGGCTTCAGCCCGCTCCCACTGTTGAGCCTCTACTAAGGCGGTTGCCAAGTCCCTCAGCGCCTCTACTCGTTCACGTCTATCTGTAATCGTACGAACCACGGCTTCAGTCTCTTTCCACACGGCTTCAGCCCGCTCCCACTGTTGAGCCTCTACTAAGGCGGTTGCCAGTTCTCTCAGCACCCCTACTCGTTCACGTCTATCTGTAATCGTACGAACCACGGCTTCAGTCTCTTTCCACACGGCTTCAGCCCGCTCCCACTGTTGAGCCTGTGCTAAGGCGGTTGCCAGTTCTCTCAGCACCCCTACTCGTTCACGTCTATCTGTAATCGTACGAACCACGGCTTCAGCCCGCTCCCACTGTTGAGCCTCTACTAAGGCGGTTGCCAGTTCCCTCAGCGCCCAGGCTCGCTTATCGCTGCCCACGATCGTACGAACCACGGCCTCAGCCAGTTCCCACTGTCGAGCCTCTACTAAGGCGGTTGCCAGTTCCCTCAGCGCCACTCCTTGCTCACGCCAGTTCTCGATCCTGCCGATCACGGCTTCAGTCTCTTTCCACACGGCTTCAGCCCGCTCCCACTGTTGAGCCTCTACTAAGGCGGTTGCCAGTTCCCTCAGCGCCCAGGCCTGTTGATAGTCGTTCTCGATCTTGCCACTTATCACTTCAGCCCGCTCCCACTGTTGAGCCTCTACTAAGGCGGTTGCCAGTTCCCTCAGCGCCCAGGCCTGTTGATAGTCGTTCTCGATCTTGCCACTTATCACTTCAGCCCGCTCCCACTGTTGAGCCTCTACTAAGGCGGTTGCCAGTTCCCTCAATGCATCCGCTCGCTCATCGCTATCCTCGATCCTGCCGATCACGGCTTTAGTCTCTTTCCACACGGCTTCAGCCCGCTCCCACTGTTGAGCTTGTGCTAAGGCGGTTGCCAGTTCCCTCAGCGCCCAGGCCTGTTGATAGTCGTCCTCGATCTTGCCACTTATCACTTCAGCCCGCTCCCACTGTTGAGCCTCTACTAAGGCGGTTGCCAGTTCCCTCAATGCATCCGCTCGCTCACGGCTGTCATCGATCCTGCCGATCACGGCTTCAGCCTGCTCCCACTGTTGAGCTTGTACTAAGGTTGCTCCTAGCTCCCTAATCGCTACCACTCGCTGATAACTACCCTCGAATCTTGCCGATCACGGCTTCAGCCAGTTCCCACTGTTGAGCCTCTACTAAGACGGTTGCCAGTTCCCTCAGCATCTTCTCTCGCTGATCGCTGTCCTCGATCAGAAGTGCTATCTCGCTTACTCTCATGAATACCCCAAGCCATTCTTCTTCCTGACTTGATCGCCCTCGTAGCACTTCTGCAATGCGTTTCAAAGCCTTCACTTTATAGATTGAACTAGTTAATAACTCGGCCAATCCAAGTGCCTCCCTCTCACGCTTCAATAACACAAGCAGCCGAAACGCTTCAAGTGGGTATTGGTCGGCTCGACTTGTCAAACTGCAGCGCAAAAGCGTATACTGCCATAGGCGTGGGAGGAACTCAATGCCCTTCTCAACCGGCCATCCTTCCCACCTAGCCGCTTGCCGCCCGAGATCGAGGTCTTGTGCATAGGAGCGGGTGCTGGATCGTCGCGCATCTTCTCCCGTCCGTACTGCACGGTATCGAGGACCTCAAAGAGTCGCTGCCACTCATGTGCACGATACAGGTGCGTGAGGTAGTGCTGGCGGGCATACTTACACCGCCGTTGCTCGGATAGCATCATGCTTCAAATCCTGCCAGATGGTTGATAGATCCTTCTGCTCACACCACTGTGCCAGTCTTTTGTGCCAACTCTCTTCTTCATCAATAGCAAAGATATATTCTTTGATTGGACGCTGCTCGTCCTGGCGCAGATACTCATAGAGTTTCCGATGGAATAGAGCGATAGCGCTGCTGCCAGTCTCTCACAATCAACCCACCAAGTCGTTCCATCCCTTCCCTGAGCCGATCATCGTCCACCCCAAGGATCTGCCGGATCTGCCGCACCCCAAGTGGCTCCTGCGCTACTAGGAGCACACCCAGGATGGGCTTTATAACTTCCCGCCACTCTACAGGCTGCCGCTTCAAGCGGGCCATCGTCAACGAAAACAAGTGCTCTGGGTTATCGGTGATCTGCTTGATGAGGGCCTCAGGAGCATGGTTCCTCGTTCTGCTAGTTCCTTCGCCAGCAGATCCAGATAGAGCGCATTGCCCTGCATCGCCGATAGAATGTGTCCGCAACTCCTCTGTCCAATCGCACATTGCGGTGTCGCAAGATGAGATCAAAATCCTCTCTAATCAAATCAGGAAGCTGGTATTCGTAGCGCGGCTTGAGCAACTCGAGCGGTCTCAAGGTATCATTCGGGCGCGTTCCAAGCACAAACACCACCCCTGGGGGTGGATTATTCGTCAAGAAGCTCAGATCACGCACCCCCGTGGCATCTTCTTCAAGCTGATCGAGGCCGTCCACAAAGATCACTTCTTGCCCGCCTTTTGCCACCAGTTCTGCAAGCACCTTCGGAAAGTAGTCACGCAAGGCTGGGCGGCTTTCGCTGGCCACATAGAGGTCGGAGAGGTTGTATTTCAGGATCAAGCATGCCATCAGGTTGCGCAACAGCCCCACTTGGTGATCTGGTCCAGGATTAAAGGGGATAAAGTGAAAGGCGACGTTTTCTGGACCACATTTCTGCTGATAGATTTCGACTAGCTTGGCAATGATGCTGCTCTTACCCTGGCCTGCCTGCCCAGTGATAGTGATATATCCTCCTGTCTGCTGCATTTCTACAATCCGCTGGCGGATCTCTGCCAGTTCCTCTCGCGTCCAACGAAGCTGTCCAGGCGGTTGCGCATGAAGCTGCTGTGATCGGCGAGCAGAGCTTTTAGAAAATGCTCCCTATTGTACTGTGGCTTATCGTGGCCACTTTTTCCTGCGGTGTCTCCCCGTGCCTCAGTCAACCAGATTTCCCCATCTTCCTCTTGCTCATGCCAGAAATGAGGTTGAGGAAGCTGCTCATCCGTACTCAACTTTTGATTTACCTGTTTGTGCAAGGGGAGTATCCCATTCTTCCATACTTCATGTAAAGAGAGGGATACACCGTCAGATGATGCTTCCTTAAAATGTGTAGTGCAGGTAGAGGCCAAGGCCCACGAGAGGAAGCCTGACCCCCATCAAGCACCTCCAGTTCACGAGTAAGCTTACTGAGGGACAGGCTGAAGAATGGCACTGCCACTGCCCTGCATAGCTTCTTGCAAAACTGATGTTATTTCCTGGCTGCCTCTGAAGCCATGTGGAAGAGCGGCTCCTGCATGACAGCAATCAAGTACCAGAAGCTTGTGACTAGCCCTACAGGGTTGGAGAATATCTTTGACGAATTGGATGTCAAGAGCTGACGAGATGAGCCGTCAACATCAGTATCATTGCACAGCAGATAAAGATGACCACGAGTATAGTACGCATGCCCTGCAAAATGTAACACGAGCAGATCGGAAGGAACACATTGTTTCGTGAATAGCTCTAGCTCTGATAGGGTAGTGTGTGCGTTGATTGCAGTAACCCAGGTGGCATTGGTAAACGCACATGGAGTATCTCTTAGAGCCTCACTTAAGCGTTTGGCATCGCATTCAGCATACTGAAGAGGCTTCATAACAGATGTTTGTGGGCCATTGGCACCCATCAGGAAAGCATAGCGTTTCTGGCTCATTCCTCTACTCTCTAGTGTCTTGTCCTTCTTTCGGTGAAGCTATCTCTGCTGCTTTCAACTGATCTGCTTGCTGTTGATAGGGGCGCTGCTCACTCTTCGAGTGAACACGCTTTCGATGAATGGTGGTACTGCCGTCCGGGTTATGAGTTTCGATTTCTTCGACGACCCACATTTGAGCCTGATCAGGTGGGGTAATCATATTGAGGATGCGCAGGATAATTGGCGTCAAGGCACTCACGAGCGTGGCAGTTACCGCAATCACTGTCACCACGTCTCGGCTCCCCTTGGGAGCCTGTGGATCAGATTGCATTTCTAGACGTGCGGTCGGCAGTTCCCGTTGGATCTCTTCGTAGAGATCCACGCCTTGCTGCTCCAGGAGGGCCTGAACTTCAGGGGAGAGATCGAGGATTACGCTTGATTCTTCGGACATCTCTTTCTCCTCACGGATACTCAATTAAACACGATTATGATCGGAAGGAACACCTCTACTGTAACGAGTTTTTGTGAGAATGTCAATGCAGATCAACAGGGTTGATTTTATGAGGAACTAAAGTTTGAACATAATAATCCGGATAGCTTCTGGTATTATACAGCGGCAGTGCTTCGCTGATGCTCTTCTATTGGAAATTCGTGGGTAATCACTGGC
>CAVYFB010000010.1:0-260492 GCA_963767625.1 uncultured Chloroflexia bacterium | reverse complement strand
CTCCTCGCCTGGCAAAGCCTGTCTGCGTGTTTTGGTTCGTCCATACACGTAGGCTCCTGCGTAGAAGGGGTTGTGCAGCAGGGAAAGAACCCGTCCACAGCGCAGCGGTTCCCACACCAACTCTCCTTTGCGTGTCCGCTGCCACAAGCGATCAGGGAAACGCAGATGGTGTGTGTTAAAGTGCTTGACGACCGCCAGAGCTGAGCGGTAGTGCTCAAAGAGGTCAAAGACCAGACGCACCGCAGCCTGAACCTCTTCATCCGGGTCCAGAACGACTCTGCCGATCGGATCATACACCAATCCGATAGGAAGGCGAAAGCGCAGTTCTCCCAACTCGGCTTTCGTCAGCTTTCCACCCAAGAGCCGCTGCCGGAGCCAATGAAGCTCAGCCTCGCTCATGGTGCCCTTGAAGCCAAGCAAGAGACGATCATTGTAGTGTCCAGGATCATAGATGCCTTCTTCATCAATGACGAGGGTGTCAGTCAGAGCACAAATCTCCAAGAGGTGATACCAATCGCTACAGGAGCGGGCTAAGCGCGAGACTTCCAGACTCAAGACCGCTCCGCAATGCTTGAGTCCGACCTCAGCGACCAGAGCCTGAAAGCCATCACGACCAATGCTCGAGGACCCGGAGTGGCCTTGGTCCTGGTCAATGACATGAATGCGCTCCCGAGGCCATCCCAGGCTCAGGGCGCGTTGCACCAGGTCATATTGGCGCATGGTGCTGGCGGTGTTGTCGCGCACCTGGATCAACGAGGATTGGCGCACGTAGATCAAGGCGTCGCGGTCTAGGTGGTCAGGCTGGATCTTGCTCAGCAATGGATGAGAGAGCATCACCGGTCTCCTTTCGTGTGTGTTGAGTGTGCTCTTCCTCGGCGAGCACCAGGTGAGCAGCCAGTTGCGCTACGAGTCGAATGATGTGCACTTGCAGATCAGGCGAGAGCTGCGCCCAGACCTGTGCCGGCGAGACACGCTGATCGGCAGATGGGAAGTCCGTAACCATGATGAATCCCTCCTCGAAGACGCAGACGTACATCGTTAGCTCTATCATAGCCGATGCTCCTCAGAGGCATGGCTCCGCTCCTGGAGTTGCTCAACAAAACGAGCAAGTTGGCAGAGCCCTTCCAGGTCAAGCAATGGTGGCTTCTCGGCTAGAAGCGCATCTGGTGCAGACGCGTATGTCGTCCAACTGGCCGCAATGGCTCCGTGGTAGCCGTCGATGTGTCGAATGATAAGGTCGGGATCCGCGCCGCGACGGACACGGATGATCTCTACCTGCTGACCATACAGGGGATGATGGGGATGAGTGACGGTCACCCATCCCGAAACTCGTGGGGATGATGGGGTAGTGTACTTTGGGGATGCCCGTGTGGTCAGACAAACTGGTGCAAGAGGTAATACGACTCGTACTCGAAGCATATTACGAACCCAAGTTCAGCGAACACTCACATGGGTTCCGTGCTGAACGCGGGTGTCACACGGCACTGAGGGAAATCTACCACACCTGGAGAGGCACCGCATGGTTCCTGAAGGGTGACATCTCGCAATGTTTCGAAAAGCTGAGCCATGAACTCCTCATCCAGAAATTGGAGGAAGACTTTCATGACGGCAGATTTATCAAGCTCATGCGAGAACTGCTCGACGCAGGGTACATGGAGGACTGGACATTCAACACCGAAACGAGTGGCGTGCCACAAGGCGGGATTGTCAGTCCAATCCTTGCCAATATCCTGTTAGACAAGCTGGACAAGTATGTAGAAGAAACGCTCATCCCAAAGTACACCAAGGGAAACCGAAAAAGAGCCAACCAGGAATACCACTCCCTGATAGTGAAAGCTAGCAAGGAGAGGAAGAAAGGGAACATGGTACAAGCGGAGCAATTGAGAAAACAAGCCCAAACACTCCCATCCATAGACCCCAAAGACCCTGAATACCGGCGACTCAGGTATGTCCGATATGCAGACGATTTCCTATTAGGCTTTGTTGGCCCTCGAAAGGAAGCCGAAGAGATCAAGCAGGAGTTACGAGTGTTCCTCCAAAGGGAACTCAAGCTAGAGCTATCGGAAGAGAAAACGCTCATAACGCATGCGAGAACAGAAGCGGTGAAATTCCTCGGATATGAAGTGATGGTCATCCAAGATGACAACAAGCGACCCATCCATGAAATAGGGAGAGATCGCAGAAGTCACAACGGAACCATAGGACTTAGAGTACCGAGAAAAACCATTGAGGAAAACTGCCACAACCACATGCGCGATGGGAAGGCTATCCACCGACCTGAACTACTCTACCTAAGCGATTACGACATTGTGATGGTATACCAGTCCAGGTACCGAGGCATAGCCAATTACTATCAACTGGCCTACAACATGCATTCTCTTGGGAAACTCAAGAGATACATGGAAGTCTCATTGCTGAAAACACTGGCATCTAAACACAAGATGTCGGTGAAGAAAATAGCTGAGAAATATAAAGCCACCATCAAGGTACAAAACAAAGAGTACAAGGCGCTCCAAGTGATTGTACCGCGAGAGGGAAAGGAACCGCTTGTGGCAACATGGGGTGGAATACCCCTGGTGTGGGACATCAACGCGACTCTGGACGAGCAACCGCCCAGGCTCTATACAGGACACCGGACAGAACTCGTACGACGGCTGCTAGCAGATATGTGTGAACTCTGCGGCAGCACGGAAGATGTAGAGGTGCATCACATGCGAGCAATGAAAGACCTGCATGAGTACCCAGGCCACGAGAAACCGCTCTGGGTACGAAGAATGATAGCCATGAGGCGAAAGACTATGCCCGTCTGTCAAATATGTCATGAGGACGTCCATGCAGGACGCCCTCTGAGACGACAACCGATGGCGCTTGCGGAAGTCAAAGCCATGCAGAAGGCAAAGACTCGAATACTAGAGAGCCGTGTGCATTGAAAGGTGCATGCACGGTGTGCGCCGTGAGGCGCTTTGAGGTATCCCTGTCACAGACAGGAGGAACTAGGGAGGTGTTCTTGAGCTACCAACTCACCCGACGGCGAAAGCCAAACGGAACAACAGCATGTTGGGGAAGCGGCGCATGCTTGAAGGCGTTGTAGAGCATGGCAGCCGTATGGCTCGCCCACCATGGGTAAGGCTAGACTGCTTGAACTCCAATCTCGACTTGGTGTACGTGAGCACCCATCGGAAGAACGCTTGAAACCGATGTCACCTTCTGCTTTGGCTTGAACCGTTGGCCGGGGCAATCCCCTGAAGGTGAAAGAAGACCAGCGAGGTCAATTCAAGAGATGAATGGAGGCCCTAACGTGTGGCTAGAACGTATCTCAAAGACGTACCACGGGATTACCTACAAAGGGCGACCTTTAGGGTAACAGAGTGCCCATATGAGTCGTGGGGATCACGTCCCACCAGGGAGCGCCGGAAAGCGGCGTGCAGGGCAAAGGGGCACAGGGACCTCGATACTCAGTAAAGCGAGGTATGCGAAATTGCAGGACGCCACAACAGTCCTGAGTATCATCCGAAATCGCGGTGAACGAGGATTACCGTTACAGAACCTGTATCGACAACTCTACAATCCACAGTTCTACTTCCGGGCATATGCGCGCCTGTACTCCAATGATGGAGCCATGACGCCAGATACCACGGGGGAAACCGTGGATGGGATGTCGCGTGAGAAAATCAAGACCATGATTGACCTCATCCGTCAAGAACGGTGGCGATGGACTCCCGTCAAACGGGTCTACATCCCAAAGAAATCAGGAAAGTTGAGGCCGCTTGGATTGCCTTCCTGGTCATCGAAGGTCATGCAAGAAGTGGTGCGCCAACTCCTTGACGCCTACTTTGAGCCGACTTTTTCCGACCGCTCTCATGGTTTCCGCCCTGGGCGAGGGTGTCATACGGCCCTCAGCGAAATTGTGCATGGATGGAAGGGTGTCCACTGGGTCATCGAAGGTGACATTTCAGATTGTTTTGGACGACTTGATCATCAGGTCCTCTTGAGCATCCTGAGTGAGCGCATTCAGGACAACCGATTTCTGCGGCTCATGCGACACATGCTCCAGGCAGGATATTTAGAAGAGTGGCGATGGCACGAAACGCTGAGCGGGGCACCGCAAGGCGGGGTGTGCAGCCCCATCCTCAGTAATATCTACCTGGATAAATTGGACAAGTTTGTCGAAACAGTGTTGCTCCCGAAGTACAATCGAGAGAAGCGGAAGGGGAAAAATCCGGCTTATCAACGCATTGAGAACGCCATCGCCCGCGCCAAGCGAAAAGGAGACAGGCAAGCATTACGAAAGCTGCGCAAGCAACGACGAAATTTTGCGAGTCAAGACCCGCACGACCCCGACTATCGGCGGCTTCGCTATGTGAGGTATGCCGATGACTGGGCGCTTGGTTTCAGTGGTCCCAAGGCAGAAGCTGAGGAGATCAAACGGGAAATCAGAGATTTTCTTCGTGACACGCTGAAATTGGAGCTTTCGGAAGAAAAGACCTTGATTACCCACACCCGAACGAGGGCAGCGAAATTCCTCGGCTATGAGATCGTGAGTCAACACGTCGATGATAAGCTTGACCGTCGAGGTCAGCGACAAGTCAACGAAACCATTGGCCTACGAGTGCCAAAGGAAGTCATTGAACAAAAATGTGCCTTCTACATGCGAGGAGGCAAACCAGCACAACGGGCCGAGATGATAGGGGAGAGTGATTACAGCATTCTGAGCAAGTATCAATCGGAGTACCGAGGGATAGTGCAGTACTACCTCCTGGCTCAGAATGTGGGCTGGTTTAACAAGTTGCACTGGGTAGCGCAAACATCGTTGCTCAAAACACTGGCAGGCAAACACCGGTCTACCGTCACAAAGATGGCAAAGAAGCACAAAACCACCATTGAGACGGAGCATGGGCCAAGAAAGTGCTTGCAAGTGGTTATTCACCGTGGCGAGAACAAGAAACCCCTTGTGGCCCGCTTTGGGGGCATCCCCCTCAAGCGGAAGCAAGAAGCCATTCTGGTTGATCGCCTTCCTCAATTCGTCATGACCAACCGCAGCGAATTACTGCAAAGAGTTCTTGCGGACACCTGTGAACTCTGCGGCTCGAAAGAGAAAGTAGAGGTCCACCATATCCGTAAGCTCGCTGATTTGGAAAAGCCAGGACGAAGAGACAAACCTGTCTGGGTCAAACAAATGGCAGCAAGACGACGCAAAACACTGATCGTGTGTCGGAAATGTCATGAGGAAATTCATGCAGGAACATCCACCGCGTCCTTTCGGAAACAGGGACTGGAAAGCCGGATGTGCGACACACAGCAAAGTCTGGCGTCCAAAAGAAGCATAGTCTGTCATGCAACACCCCATTTTAGCATCTTTCACATGCAATTCTGGGAACCCAAAAATGGCAAAGTCTGTCTGAAAGTGCGCTCAGCGGCATAGATTGTCCGAAAGTCCCAGGCCGGTAAGACTTCACTCTGGTTCTCGTGTGAACAGAAAACACTGTGTCCACCTGGACAGAAAGAGGAATATTGCTATGCTCAGCGATGAGTCCTTTGAGCACTGGTGTCAGCGACTTGCGTTGTCTGAACAGGCTCGCGCGGTCATCACCCGCATTCGCACTTCCCCGCCCTCCCGCCGGGTGCAGAGCCGCGCCGGGAATGTGAGCGGTTGTTATCCCAGTCGCAAAATGGGATTTGGCATTCAGTTCGAGAGCCGCCGCAATGAATTGGCCGCGATCACGCTCATGGAGCATGACCCCGCCGTCCTGGAATACTACGACCAGCCTGAGCGAATCAAACTGACGTACCAGGGGCCGCGCAAGAGGGTCAGTGTCCGGCACACTCCTGATTTCTTTGTGCTACGCGAGGATGGGGTGGGTTGGGTGGAATGCAAAATGGAGGAGGATCTGATCCGTTTTGCCCAACAGCACTCGCAACGCTACGTCCGTGCGACCGATGAAACCTGGACCTGCCCACCAGGTGTCGCCTACGCCAAGTCTGTTGGCCTTTCCTACTGGCTACGCTCCTCGCAGGAGACAAACCCGGTGTACTTTGAGAACCTGCGCTTTCTCGAAGAATATCTCATCGGGGCACGTCCCGCTGTGCCTCCCGAAACGGTCGCAACCATCCGCTCCCTTATCATGCACCAACCCGGCATGTACTTATTTGATCTCCTTCGTACACTGGGCGGTGCGACTGCTGACGACGTGTATCTCCTGCTGATTGCTGATCAGCTTTACATTGATCTGCATCGCTTCAATTTGGCGCACCCAGATCATGTTCCTGTTTTTCTCGATCAAGAGGTTGCCCAGGCTCACGCTCTCATGACGACTCAGGCAAGCAGTGTTCCTCCGCCACCGCTCATCCTGTCAGTTCAGCCCGGTATGGTCTTGTGGTGGGATGGCAAGCCCTGGACTCTGCTCAATTTTGGAGAGCGAGAAGTAGCGCTCCTCTCAGAGGAACGGCAGTTCATGTCACTCCCACGAGGCGAATTTGAGCGTTTGTGGCACCAGGGCATCATTACTGGAGTGGCGTCACCCGCTGAGGCGGAACGCCAGGCAGCCGCTCAAGAGCGTCTAGAGCGAGCCAAGCCCCAGCACTTTGAGGTGGCAACCCGGCGCTACACTGCTCTCGCTGCGTTCATGCAAGGGAGCATGCCACCAGGCATCTCAGAGCGGAGTCTCCAGCGCTGGCACAAGCAGTTTCGCGGGGGCGAGATCACCTACGGCAATGGCTATCTTGGCCTCCTTCCAGAGTGGAGTGCCTGCGGCAATCGGCAGCCTCGGTTGGATCAACAAGTCGAGGAACTCCTCGAACATTTCATCACGACTACTTACGAAACGTTGAAGCAACAGCCCATGCGAGAAGTGTACCTCCTCTTTGAGCGAGAAGCGCGCGACAAGCATTTACCAGTGCCAAGCTACACGACCTTTCGGCAGCGCATTGCGCACCGCTCAAGCGCCGACGCCACACGTAAACGCTTCGGGCCGCGTGCTGCCGCTTCAGAAGAATGGTACTGGGAAATTGAGCAAACGACTCCACGACATGGCTCACGCCCTTGGGGAGTCACACATCTTGACCATACGCAACTTGACATTGAACTGGTCAGCGCGCGCACTGGCAGACCACTTGGGCGGCCCTGGGCAACCTTCTTGATGGATGCTTTTACTCGCCGGTTACTGGTAGTCTACTTGACGTTCGATCCGCCCAGCTACCGTTCGGCCATGATGGTGTTGCGCGAATGTGTCTGGCGAAACGCGAGGCTTCCGCAGACGATTGTCGTTGACGGGGGCCCCGATTTTCGCAGCACCTACTTTGAGACCCTCGTGACCTATTACCACTGCACCAAGGCCACACGGCCCTGGGCTAAACCGCACTACGGTTCTGTGTGTGAGCGGTTGTTTCGGACGAGCAATACCGAGTTCGTGCACAATCTCCTTGGCAACACGCAAGTCATGAAGCAGGTTCGGCAAGTGACCAGGTCCATGCAGCCGAAGGAGCATGCAGCGTGGACCCTCGGAGATCTGTACACCTTTTTGTGTACCTGGGCATACGAAGTGTATGACCAGGACGTGCATATGACCCTGGGCATGAGTCCGCGCGAGGCATGGATGTCGGGCCTTGCGCTGAGCGGTGAGCGTGCTCACCTCACGAAATTGTATGGGGAGGAGTTCCGCTATCTCTCCTTGCCAACCACACGGAAAGGCACAGCGAAGGTGGAACGCGGACGGGGAGTCAAGATCAATTACCTCTACTACTTTTCCAAAGCATTCGATTCTCGAAAAGTGCAAGGGACCCAGGTCCTGGTTCGCTACGATCCGTTCAATATTGGGTTGGCGTACGCCTACGTGGAGGGACGCTGGGTCAAATGCCTCTCCGAGTATCACCTGCAACTGCGTGGACATACCGAACGCGAACTGCAATTCGCCAGCGCCGAACTTCGCAAGCGCTACCAGAATCAGCATGGGGAGGCAGCGATCACTGCGAGACGGCTGGCTGACCTACTGGCGAAAGCCTCAGATTACGAAACGGTGCTCATGCAACGGCTACAGGATCTGGAAGCCCGCGATGTTTTTGCACGCATGCATGGCTCTCATCTGGCGAAAGCCCTGGAGGAGCAGATCCCTTCTGTCCTTCTTGCAAGCTCGACTGTCCTGGAAAACCAGCAAGAGGATGCTGTTCATCTGGGCGCAGAGATTCTCGACCCAGACGAAGATGAAGAGTTGGATGAATACGAGGAGTATCGGTAATGGCACGCACACCCAAGCCTTCTCTGTTTCCACGCGAGCTGCTTGAGCAGGCCAATGAAGCTCGACGTGACTACTTTAGAGCATACACCGTCGCGCATCCAACCCTTGCCACAGTGGACCGAGCTGTGTGGAATGCGATCCATGAACCTGCCGGTGCGCTCTTGATTATGGTCATTGGTCCTACAGGCGTTGGCAAAACGACGTTGTTGGAGCATCTGGAGCACCGTCTGTGTGAGGAAGCACTGCCGCGACTCGAACAAGACCCTGGTCATCTCCCAGTGGTAAAATTGCTGGCGGCAACCCCCGCACCCCGTCAGTTCAAGTGGGCGGACTTCTTCACACGTGGCTTGCTTGCCGTGCGGGAGCCGTTGGTGGACTACAAAGTGAACCCACAGGCAGAGGCTCTAAAGACGCACATATCTTCCTTCACCCCGAAGAACAGATCAGATGCGGCGACCTTGCAGCTTTCTTGGGAACATGCCCTGCATTACCGGCGCCCAATTGCTGTCCTCATCGATGAAGCGCAACATTTGGGAAAGATCGGACGGGGGTCAAGCCTCCTGGATCAACTCGACTACCTCAAAAGCCTGGCGATCCTGACCAATACCGTCTACGTATTGGCTGGCACCTATGAACTCCTCGCGTTTCGCAACCTGAGCGCGCAGCTCTCGCGCCGAAGCATCGACATCCACTTTCCACGCTATCAAGCAACGAACAAAGAGGACGTGCGTGCGTTCAAGACGGTCTTGCAGGCCTTCCAGCGGCACCTCCCGCTAGAAGAGATGCCGGACCTGGTGTCGCAATGGCAAGAGTGTTACACCTGTACGGCAGGCTGTATCGGCATTTTCAAAGAATGGTTGCTGAAGGCGCTCGCTGAGGCAGTAGAGACCAAGGCGAAAACCATTTCGCCGGAGCTATTGGCCCACCATGCCCCCTCACTCCCACGCCGGGAGCAGATGCTGACGGAGATCGAAGAGGGGGAAGAGGGGTTTACCTATGATGAGACTGCGGAAGATGCACTGCGAAAACGCATGGGGCTTCCTCGGCGCCGCAAGACGAAAGCGGAAAGCACTACGCCGAAAGAGGCTGACGCGGAGCCAAAGGTATCGAACAGGCGCACCCCATCAATCGGGCAACGATTGCCAGCACACGACCCGGTGAAAGGAGGAGTGGAGACAGATGGAGAAAGCAGCAAGCGAATTGTATGAGGAATGGGTAGTGACCCTTCCTCCCATGCCTCAACCAAGCACACTCTACTCTCTCAACCCCATCGGCGTCGGAACGCCTTTCGTAGAGAGCTTGACCAGCTACATCGCTCGGCTGGCTCTCGCCCATTGTGTTTTTCCAGGAGTGCTCATGAGGAAAGTCGTTGCTCCTTTTGCCGCGAGCTACCTCATGGGAGCAAGGGGCTCAGTCGCGATGGATATTCGGGATGGAAAAGCGACAGGAGCCTTCAATTCCGCTCATTACAGAGCCAGGAATGCAGTGAACGCACTGGAAAGCCTCACCCGGCAACATGGGTTACGTGCCTTGACGATGCTGACATGGGCAGAGGTCTTTCCCCTTTTCGGTTTGATTCGTACCGAGCGCGCCTGGTGCCCATGCTGCCTGGAAGAGTTAGGAACGTCAGGTCACATCATTTACGAACCGCTCTTGTGGGCAGTGCAAGCCGTAAAAATCTGCTCTCGACATGGGTGCTGGTTAGAGACGCATTGCCCAAAGTGTGACAAGACTTCGCGTTGGCTCACTTGGCGTAGCCGCCCAGGGTATTGTACTCGCTGTCATCAGTGGGTAGGAATGGGCCTGGAGAGGCCAGAAGGAAGCGAGCAAGAAACGATCTGGTTCCATTGGTGTACGGAACAGGTTAGCATGCTGCTCGCTCTTGCACCCACCCTGACAAACATTCCCAGTCGGACGCGCATCAACGAGAGGCTTACTACTGTGCTTGAGCAGGTTAGCCAGGGAAGGAAAATGACGTTCGCGCGTCTCGTCGGGCTTTCAGAAAAAATGGTAGGTGATTGGTTTTACCTTCAGCAGCTTCCGAGTGTTGAAAATCTTTTACGAGTTTGCTTCGCCGTGAATTGCTCGCTCCAAGAGTTTCTCCTGGGAGAGCAGATCACTTGCTCCCTTCGTCTTGAGGGAACACAAAACCTCTGGAATTGAGGCTCTCGCCAAGCAACGCATGGTTTCTGGAAGACGGCTCAGGTGCGTGAGATGCTTGAGGCGATTGCAAAGAGTGAGGAGGTACCACCACCTTCACTGAAAACCGTAGCTCGTCGGTTAGGAGGTGATCCTCACAGTTTGAAAACCTATCATCCAGTTCCTAGTCAGGTTATCTCAGCTCGTTATGCAGCGTACATGAGCGCGAAAAAACTGGCAACGGAGCAACAGCACTGTGCTGAGGTTCAAGACGCAGTCCGCCAGCTTCTTGAGCAAAACATACCACCAACGGGAAGAAATGTAGCCCTGGTTTTATCGCAACCGGGCATTCTCCGCTCTTCAGTGGTACGTGAAGCCCGGCGTGCTGCCATACGAGAAAAAGAAGGACTAAATATGGGGAATCAATCGAAAGATTTTTCTGAAAAAGCAAAGTCTGTCGTTTGACGCCAAACTTTGCTGTATGTCGCAGGATGACACCGAAAGGGTCCAGTCCGGTTTGGGAAGGGGGTAACGAAAAAGGGCCATGAGAGCTTCTTCTGGTACCTCGTCGGTACCCTACTTCATTCGGCGGGGGGTAGTCAGAAAAGGACTGAGCCATGAAACCACTTGAACGAGTAAGCAGGTCAGAAGCAAACCAACAGTACCTCGCTGGCTACCTACCCGACTACAAGCAGACCGGGTGGAAGCTTGAGCCTGGTGGCAAGCAGATCACTTTTACTGACGGCTGTGGTATTGGGCGGCTCCGCCTGGTCGGCAATCCTACCCAGCACATTGAAACCTTTCCATGCAAGCAAATCAAGCGAGTCCGTCTGGTGCGGCGTGCTGATGGCTACTATGTGCAGTTTGGGGTTCAGACTGATCGTGTCATCGAACACATTCCTACAGGTCGCCATGTCGGAATAGACATGGGCCTGGCGTCCTTCTACACTGACTCCGATGGGAGCACCGTCGAGAACCCGCGCTTCTTGCGCACGTCTGAGAAGAAGTTGAAGCGTCTCCATCGGCAGGTGTCCCGAAAACACAAGAAGAGTGGCAACCGCAAGAAAGCCGGCAAACGGCTTGCGAAAGCGTATCTGAAAGTGCAGAGGCAGCGTGAGGATTTCGCTTGCAAACAAGCGAACACGTTGGTCACATCTAGCGATCTGATTGCCTATGAACACCTCCAGATACCGAACATGGTCAAGAACCATACCTTAGCCAAGTCTATCAGTGATGCCTCGTGGGGACGGTTCTTGTGGTGGGTACGCCACTATGGTGGCTTGCATGACATCCCTATCATCGCCGTGGCTCCGCAGTTCACATCACAGCAGTGTAGTGGTTGTGGGAACAGAGTGCAGAAGAGTCTGAGCCAACGAACGCATCAATGTCCCCACTGCAAGCTGGTCCTAGACAGAGACCACAATGCGGCAGTGAACATTCTCAAGAAAGGTACCGTAGGGCATACGGGAACCTACTCCTAAAATGCGAGTGAAACGCTTGGGGACATCTGACCACTACTTGCTGGTAGTGATACCCGTAAGCAAGTCGGATGGAGGAACCAAGAACCCCCGTCCATTTATGGCGGGGAGTGTCAGTAGCCTATGATTCAGCTTATAATATGGTAAAATTACTGCATGTGCTTGCGATGCAGAAGGGGGTTGGCATATGCTCCCAAGAATTGAAAACTTAATAGGCCGGACGATTGCGGGCTACCGTCTGCTGGATCTTCTGGGCAGGGGTGGCATGAGTATTGTCTTTTTAGCACAGCCCCTGGATAGTCCGCAGGACAGGGTTGCAATAAAGGTATTGAGGCCTTCCGATGCTTCGACAGAGGAAGAATGGCTGTCTTCCCAGGCTCGTTTTCTCCGTGAGGCCCAGGCTGCCCACCAGATGCATCACGAGCACATTCTGCCGGTGTTGGGCTATGGAGTAACGGATGATATCTTCTATATAATTATGCCGGTGGTTACTGGTGGCACTCTGTCTCAGCGATTGGCCAGGGAGCAAGGGCCAATGCCTTTAGCGGAGATTGCAGGATATCTGAACCAGCTTGCAAGTGCAATTGATTATGCCAATCAGCATGGGGTAGTGCACCGTGATATCAAGCCCAGCAATGTGCTCCTCGATAAGCAGGGAAGAGTGTACCTTGTTGATTTTGGCATTGTACACCTTTTCGATACTGGCCCCTATGCAGTCGATGAGGCACCGACTAGATTGACTGCCACAGGAAAACTGTTTGGGACACCATCCTATATGGCTCCAGAGCGGTTCAAGGGAGAGCAAGCTGAGCCTGCAACGGATATTTACGCGCTCGGCGTTATGCTCTATATGCTGGTTACGGGCCAGCTTCCTTTCAGGGGTGATAATCCTATAGTCGTAGGTATGAAACACCTCAATGAGATGCCACCACCACCTCGCTCTCTGCGTCCGGATCTGCCTGAACCTGCCGAGGCAGCAATTCTAAAAGCACTTGCCAAGGAACCCGCAGATCGTTTTGCAAGTGCAGGCGCACTGGCGGCAGCATTTGATGCTGGTATTAGAGGGCAATGGGCGCCGGAGTTGTTCCCCTTGCCGCCAGTTGAGCCACCAAATCCGTTTGATACGCAGGTAGCACAACCCCAGTTGGAATCTATTGTTCCTATTCCAGAAGGTCCTGCCCAGCCTAATCCCCTGGTGCTTGGTCCTGCTTCCGCGTCCTCTATTGGTGCGATGGCAGTGGCAGATGCGCCTACCAAGGTCACCCCTACTCCAGTTGTTCACCCCCAAGCCCGTTCAAGGAATCTTCTCGTAATGTTGCTACTGGGAGCGTTAGTGATAGGTATTGTGTTGTTGGCTTTCCTGTTCCTACCAGCACTACAAAGCTTATACTCGGGGTCGCCAACACCTGCCCCAACTCGCCAGGCTCATCCGACCAGCACCAGTGGGGTTCCCACAAATCCTGGGATCACGCCTACGTCAACTACTGGGGTCACGCCAACACTTCCACCTGCATCATCGCCGACTCCTAAAGTGACATCGACACCTTCACCCAAAACATCGCCGACTCCAAGCGGGTCGCCAACAGCGACTCCTGGAACGACACCGACGCCAATGCCCACAGCGACTCCTGGAACGACGCCAACACCGATAGCAACATCAACTCCCGGAACCCCGCCCCCGCCAACGCCATCGTCGACCCCTTAAGCCACCAGGACGGGGCAAGAGGCGGCTGACAGGCAAACAACAGCGATATTAGATTTTGCGCCCTATGTCTGACCAGTAAGACTCGCGAATCTGGGCTTTGAGCAGTTTGCCTGCCGGGTTGCGCGGGAGTTCGTCCACGAAGTCTACCGAGCGCGGCTTCTTGTAGTCGGCCAGGCGTTCAGCGCAGAAGGCAATCAACTCATCCGCGCTGGCACTCTTCCCTGGTCGTAGCGCCACTACCGCCTTTACCGATTCGCCCCAGAAGGAATCGGGCACACCGATCACAGCGACGTCTGCGACGGCTGGATGGGCAATTAGAATAGCTTCGATCTCTGCCGGATAGATGTTGACGCCACCCGAGATGACCATGTCGATCTTGCGGTCGCAAATGAAATAGTAGCCTTCGGAGTCGCGGTAGGCGATATCCCCGACCGAGAAGAATCCCTCCTTCATGTTTTTAGCGGTGGCTTCCGGGTTATTGTAGTACTCGGCCAGCCAGGGACTGCGCGCCCAGATCTCGCCGGGTATGCCATCGGGCACCAGTTCTCCCGCATCGTTGAGGAGGCGTATCTCCTGGCCTGGGGCGACCTTGCCGCAGGAGCCTGGCTTGCGGAGCTGGTCCTCGGGCCTGAGGATGGTCACGAAGGCGGTCTCGGTGGCCCCATAGAACTCCCAGATGCACGGGCCAAAGCGTTTCACGGCCCGTACCTTCAAGGCATAGGGGCACGGTGCAGCTCCCAGGATGATGGATCGCAACGAACGGGTGTCGTATGCCGAGGCGATCTCGTCGGGGACATCACATAGACGCTGGAGCAGGGTCGGTGCCATAAAGGTGGTGGTAACCTTGTGGCGGTCGATGAGTCGCAATGCCTCCACGGGATCAAACCTGGATTGGACGATCACTGTTGCTCCCAATACCAGATTGACGGCGGCGAAGAAGCCAGGTGCGCTGTGGTAGAGAGGACCGACCACGAGGTGAACGTCGGCATCGGAGAGTTCGAAGATCTGGACGAGCATAAGCACGTCTTGGGCCGAAACGCCGGTGCGGCGGTAGGCTCCTTTGGGGTTGCCAGTCGTGCCAGAGGTATAGTTCATCGTTTTTCCGAGCGCACCTTCTCCCAGAGGATGTTCACTGGCAGCTTGCAGGAGTTCTTCATAATGCAGCCAACCGGCGGGAGCCTTGCTGCCGATGGCGATGTAGACCGGCTTGCCCTTCACCTCGGCTCGCGCCTGCTCAACTACCTGTACCAGTTCCGGACCTGCCACTACTACCTTCGCTCCACTGTCGTTGATCACATAGGCGACCTCGTGCTCGCGCAGTCGGTAGTTGACCGGTACATTAATCGCACCGATCTTACTGAGACCCGCCCCAACCTCGAAGTTATCTAGCGAGTTGTGAACCATCACGGCGACGCGGTCACCTGCCTGCACACCCAGGCTTGTGAGGGCACTGGCGACGCGATTGCCTCGAGCGTTCAATTCAGCGTAGGTGAGCGAGCGCTCTCCGCAGACCAGCGCTAGCTTATTTGGGCGCATCATGGCCTGGATGGAGTAGATGTCGGTTGGTGCCGCCTGGGCCGGGGCGGGAGCCTCTCCAGCAGTGCTCTGCCTGGTGTCTTCTGGTACGCTCATGAACTATCCTCCTTACTACAGATTTCGGGTTCCCAATGCCAGCTGGGCCATTTGCCCGAATAAACTCATTATATCAGGATGAGCCTGATTACCGCTCAGCTCGCGATAAATCGACGCCACATTAACGGCGATGCGCTCGCCGTCGGTCCAGGATGCATAGCGATCCAGGGGAATATCCTTAGCGGCCTCAAAGGCTGGCATGCCTGCTTCATAGCGTTTGCGTGCCTCTTGATAGACATATTCGAGGTAATCCTTGACCTGGATCACTCCTTGTTTGTCCGTGATGGGGCCATGACCCGGGACGATGGTGTCTACATCCAGGGCGAGGATGCGATCGCAGGCCCGCAGCCAGTTGCTGGTGGGTCCGGCCCAGATGATGGGATGGCCTCCGATGAAGAGGATGTCGGCAGTAAAGATAACCTTATCATCGGGGATGTGAACCAGCGTATCACCCTGGGTGTGCGCTGGGCCTACCTCTATAAGATGCACCGTTTTGTCTCCGACTTTCAGAGTTAGTTTGCCCTCAAAGGTCCTGGTGGGCGGGGTCAAGGTGATATTTTCGAAATCAAAACGTCCAAAGGCATAACGGGCGAATGCTCCGACTTGTCCTAGCTGTGGGGCTTGTTTGAGTAGCACAGCCATCACAGCAGGGGAGACGCCGGTGGTCATCTCTTCAGCAGTGCGGGCCGATGCAATGATCTGGGCATCGGCGACTAGTTGGTTGCCGTAACAGTGGTCGCCATTGGCGTGGGTGTTGACGACCATATCGATGAGTGCGGCAGCAGGGACGGATTTGCGCATGGTGTCCAGCATTTCCTGGGTGAGTTTCAGGTCGAAGAGGGTGTCAATCAGCAGAGACGCCTCGCCATCAACAACGAGGCCGGCGTTACTCCAGCCCCAGGTGCCGTCCGGTTGCAGGTAGGCGTAGACAGAGTTGCCGAGATCGTGCAGGCCTTTGCTGTAGGTCCAGGTGCTCATGTGTTTCTTCTTTCTCAATTCACAAACCTTGTTGATGCTACTTTGTTATTCTGCCTACACTCCACTATACGCTACCAGGGGGAGAACTTCAACATTTACATAACGCTACGTCGAAGCTTTGGAATATTTGTTGCGCAATGTTCTTGACAATGAGGAGATGCAATGATATTATTGCTCATGTTCAAGGGCGATTAGCTCAGTTGGTTAGAGCGCCACGTTGACATCGTGGAGGTCACAGATTCGAGTTCTGTATCGCCCACCCAAAAGCGGCTTCGTCCGAAGTCGCTTTTTTGTGTCGACCTACTCTATTGGATCTGGAAATCCGCCGAAGCCTGGTTCACCTGAGAAGATGGATCTGCGACCAGAATGAAGGTATACGAGGTGATATCCTGGGGCACAAGAAAGACTACCGTCCCTGTTGTGCCGGTAGTCTTTGACCCAACAGATGGCGGAAAGGCGGAGAGTGGCGTCGGCCCATTGGTCGTACTGCCGGCTTTGAGTCGCATATAGTCACCTGGAACTGCATTAAACGCTTGTGAGGTAGGGTTATCTGCCTTCAATGTTAGTGTGACGTAGCGCATCCCGGCGCTCACCTGCTGATTACCCACGCTCCAACTTAATGTAGCCGTTGTGACCGTCCAGTCCAACCCACGATAATGCAGCGCTGCGTGCGGTTTGACAGTCTTGAGCTGATACCTGCTCACATCAACGTTTGGCCTTAAAAGCACATCCATCTGAGCCTCGCCGTTCTTGCCCAGTCGCAAGAGGAGGTCGCTGACATTCGTGTTGGTAGGCACAGGAAAATCAAGCCAATTTGTGCGTGGCGCGGCCGTTTCAGGCGCGAAAAGATTGTCGGCGTTCACAGGAGCAACGCTCTTGCTGGTTGGCAAGATTATGTGCGCTGCCTCACTATAGGTGTAAGTCCCTACCGTGTTGGCCATCGTATTGCGTTCTTTAATATCAAGACGCACTTCGCCTGGTGTAGAAATGAGGTTGGCATCCTCTGGGAAACCCGCGGACTGCTGGACGTCGACAATGGTGATCTGAACGCCTGCATAGGTCAGAGTCGCGTTGATGGGTGTGGTCGTGACCGAGGCGGGTGTGGGTGTAATACCAGCGCTGGCGCTTATGCCGGACAGACGAGGGGCAATAAAGCTGATGGTGAGGTAGCCGCCCGTAGCAAATAAGACAATCACAAGCAAGGCTATTATGCCGATTCCACAGCCAATTTCCCTCTCTCTCTTTACACTTTTTATGGTTTTTCTCTTTCTAGAGGGAGGCTGTTACGACTTCAGCATCGGCAGCCCCATCCCCTCAGCGCGAGTGCGATGGTGACCGGCAGTCTCCTGAATCCCGCCTTCGGGATAGATCAGTTTCGCCTCTTGCTCCGGCAGCAAGCTCGCTACCTCCTTCAGTACAGCGTCAAGGAACTGATCTTCAGGGACGGTCTTGATTACTTCACCCTTGCGGAAGATCACACCTTTCCCCTTGCCACCAGCAAGACCTACATCTGCATCGCGAGACTCACCAGGGCCATTGACGACACAACCCATGACAGCAACATGGATGGGTGTTTGCACTTTCGCTAACCGGCGCTCCACTTCATTTGCAACCTGGATCACGTCGATCTCTACACGTCCACAGGATGGGCAGGAGACAAAGGTGACGCCACGGTTACGCAGTTCGAGCGAACGCAGAATCTCGTAGGCTACGGGGATTTCTTCCTCTGGCTCCGCACTCAGGCTCACACGGATAGTGTCACCAATACCGTCAGCTAGCAGCAGACCAAGACCAACGGCAGATTTTACAGCGCCTGTCACGGTTGTGCCCGCTTCCGTGATGCCGAGATGGAGGGGATAGTCCGAACGCTGCGAGAAGCGACGATAGGCCTCAACGGCGGTCAGGGGTGTGGAAGACTTGAGGGAGACTTTTATTTCGTGGAAGTCTAACTCTTCACACCAGCTAATATATTCTAGCGCTTTGTTGACCATGCGTTCTGCCAAGTGCTCACGCTCTTTGCGCCGCGCCTCGGCCGGGTCGCTGCGCTCGAGTACCCCATCGTCTCGCAATCTGACCTGTATGCGCTGCATCTGGGCACGCTGGTCAAGTGCATCAATCGAGCCTGAGTTGACGCCGATGCGTATGGCAATCCCACGTTCTTTGCAGGCAGCAACAATCTGCTCGAGTGACTTGCGACCATTGATCAGATTGCCAGGATTGATGCGCACGCAGTCGATGCCCTGGCGAATAGCTTCTAATGCCAGGGTGTGCTTGTAGTGAATATCAGCAACCAGTGGAATATGAATGCGCTTCTTGATCTCGCCAATGGCGAGCGCGTCTTCTTCTTCGGGTACGGCCACACGCACGATTTCACACCCAACGTCTTCGAGGCGGTGTATTTGCGCGACTGTGCTTGCTATGTCACGGGTGTAGGTGGTACACATGGATTGGACGATAATGGGTGCATCGCCACCGATAGCTACGTTGCCAACATGAATTTGCCGGGTTTTCTTACGCATAAGTCAAGTACTCCACTTAATCAGGCTTTTCATCTTTGCGGGGGAAATAGGGGATTGTGGGACACCCCCACACCCCGGCAGGGGGCTGCGCCCCCTGCACCCCTGCTTATTATTTTAATGCACGATATTACTGATATCAAAGAAGGTGATGACCACCATCAGGGTGAGCAGAATGGCCATGCCGATAAAATTGATCATCCCTTCACGCTCTGGTTTGAGACGCTTGCCGCCGCGTACAAGCTCGATCAGGATCAGGAGGACGCGTCCACCATCCAGAGCGGGGAATCGGTAGGATGTTAATGATTGCCAGGTTCAGGCTCAAGAGGGCGGTTAGACTGAGTAAGGGCCACCAACCGTCGGTCGGGACACTCTGAGCCACATCACCGGTAATCCTCACAATGCCTACCGGGCCGGTAAGCTGAAACGGGGCAGAACCAGTGAACATTTGCCCGATAGCTTGCACAAACTCACCGGTGGTTGTGAATGTGTACGCCACCCCCTTGAACGGCGCTTGCCACAGTGGTGAACTGACGAGTACTGTTTTGCCCTCGATCCCCATCGCTCCCTGTCCCACTGGCGGATGCTCACGCACGTTGACGGTTGTCGTGATGAGGTTGGTTTGGCCTGCATGCCTTATGACCAGGGTTACAGGGACCGTTGCGTGCCGATTATTGTCGGCGGCAATGACGTTGTTGACAATAGTGCGTACGTCAGTAAACAGGTGCACAGGTTGGTTATTGACGGAGATGATAGTATCGTTTGCACGTAAACCGGCTATAGCTGCCGGAGAGCCAGGAACTATCCCGGCAATCTGAGCAGGATAGGTTGGCGCACCCAGGCTATACGCGGCGCTAAACAGCACCATCGCCAGCAAAAAGTTCATTGTGACGCCGGCACAGAGAACGATGATGCGTTTTCCCGCTGGCTTAGCGGCGAAGCTTTGCGGGTCATAATTGCCTTTTTGATCGTTAGGGTCGCCATTTTCGCCTGGCATGCGTACGAAGCCACCAATAGGCAACCAATTTAGTGAGTAGATGGTATGGGATGACCTGGCGGGGACACCCAGGCCTTCGTCATATTTGTCGACGAACCAGATGACTTCCCAGCCACCTTCGCGTTTGCGGATGCCTACCAGGCGAGGTGGGAAACCCAGGCCAAATTCTTCTACGCGAATGCCTGCCCACTTCGCTGTGATAAAGTGGCCAAATTCATGAACCAGGATGAGTAATCCAAAGACTGGGATCGCAGCCAGCAAGTACCAGTTATTCATTAGGCTTTCCTTAAAAGACTTTCTTCAAAGATTTATTTGCATCTCGTGCTGTTCTACGCGCCCAGGCACAGGCCTCTAGAATTGTAGGTACATCCGGTTCATGGATGGATCGATGATGGTCCAGCACAGTTTCTATGAGTGTAGCAATATCCATTAAACCTATTTTACCATCAAGGAAAAGGGCAACTGCCTCTTCGTCGGCCCCCACCAGTGCACAAGGATAGGTGCCACCACGTTTTGCAGCTTCTAATGCCAGACGAAAACAGGGGAAGCGCGTCACATCCAGTGCTTCAAAGTTGAACCGCGCTACATCTGCCCAATTGAGTTCTCGCACCAGGCCGGTATCTGCGGTATCCAGCCTATGTGGGTAACTCAAAGCAGCCAGGATCGGCAAATGCATATTGGGTAAACTCGCTTGCATCTTCACAGAGCCATCGATAAACTCGACCATGGAGTGGATGATGCTCTCTGGGTGGACGACCACATCAATGCATTCGTAAGGAACGCCAAAAAGCCAGTGAGCCTCCAGCACCTCCAGGCCTTTATTCATCAGCGTTGCAGAGTCAATCGTTATTTTCGGCCCCATGCGCCAGGTAGGATGAGCCAGGGCTTGCTCTACTGAAACGTTGCGCAGTTGCTCAAGTGTGGCATGGCGAAAAGGCCCACCCGAAGCAGTAAGCAGCAGGCGGCGTACTTCTACTATACGCTCCCCGCGCAGGCTCTGCCAGATGGCGCTGTGTTCGCTATCTACGGGCAGAATTGACACACCTGTACGTTGCGCTTCCCGCATGACCAGATGGCCAGCCATGACCAGCGTCTCTTTGTTAGCTAGTGCGATGGTCTTGCCAGCATTGATGGCGGCTAACGTCGGACCCAGCCCTACCAGGCCAGATGTGGCCGCTACGACGATATCTGCATCGGCATGCGTCGCTACTGCGAGTAGACCCTGTTCACCCAGGACAACGCCTGGTAACGCCGCTCGCGCTGCTCGTTCTACCTGCGGGGTTTCGGCAAAACATGCTACCAACGAGGGTGCAAATTCACGCGCCTGCTGGGTCAGAAGCTCTATGTTAGAGCGCGCCGCTAATGCCACGATACGAAAATGCTCAGGAAAACACCGCACTACGTCCAATGTCTGCCGGCCTATTGATCCGGTACTACCGAGCAAAGCAACACGCCTGGGAAAAATGGTCATGAGTCTTCATCTCTATCAACAAGCGAACACAACATTTGCTTCCATATAGGTATCATACAGCGATGACTCACTTCCCCATCAGTTGTGCGAACACATACACCGCAATGGCAACAAACAGCAGGCTATCGATACGGTCAAGCATGCCACCATGACCACGCATAAATTGCCCACTGTCCTTGACATGCGTCTGGCGTTTGATCAGTGACTCCGCCAGGTCCCCCAGCACTGCCGCTGCCCCAACCCAGATACCGAGTACGACCGCGATATACCAGGGGACGCCCAGGGGTACAACGGTGAAGAGCAGAGCGGCGATAATGGAGAGCAGCATACCGCCAAGGACGCCCTCCCAGGTTTTACCAGGGCTAATGTTTGGCGCGAGTTTATGCCGACCAAAGTAGCGTCCAAAAAAGAATGCAGCGGAGTCGAAGCCCCAGGTACCGAGCAGAATCAAGAGTACCCACCAGGCACCATGAGGCAAAGGCCAACTGATCTGGTATCCGCGTAAGAGCAGGGCCAGACTAAATGGCCAGCCCAGGTAAATAGGGATTGCGAGTGTCAGTGCCCAGTCCACCATGGCACCATCGAGTTTTTGACGGAAGAGGAGCCAGAGAAACGAGATGAATAGAGCACCGCTCAAACCGCTTTCAAGGAACAGGAGGCGTTGTTGGGGGAACATGGCTGCAAGGAGAAAGAGCAGGTTCAGTCCCATACTGATGACGATCAGCGGACGATAACCGGCATGGTGCATCATGTTATAGAGTTCATAGGTACCCAGAGCCACCACAGCAGTCACGCCAGCGAAAGCAAACCATCCACCCAATAAGGCAAATGCGAGCACAATTGGCATGGCAATAGCGGCGGTGAGCCAGCGTTGGCCAAGAACACTAATGCCTCGTCTCCTGGTCTTCTCTTCCGTACCTGCCCCTGGCGGTGGGTTCTCTTCGGTTGTGTGTTCCACGCGACTGTTTTCTCCTGCCTGGGTGGATTATTTGACGCTATGTGCAAATTCTTTAAAGCCGCCCCCGGCAGTGAGCAAAAGAGAAGAATGAGTATGGGGATTACCTGCCCCCCGGGCAGGGTCCCCCATTCCCCGGCAAGGGCACACCGTCCCCCAGACGGCGTCTGCGTCCCCCTGCACCTCCTGCTCAAAACTTGCACACCGGGTTAGTTGATATGCTAGTATTGTAGTACTAACGCCGGATATGCACAAGAGGAATCACACCTTGCCAAAACGCCGTTGTCTCTGACGGTAATTGTCCAGGGCGGCACGTAAATCCTCGCGGCCAAAATCAGGCCAGAGGGTTGGCGTGGCATAGTACTCGCTATAAGCCGATTGCCACAGCAGGAAGTTACTGACACGCATCTCCCCTGCCGTGCGAATGACCATATCGGGATTCGGCAAGTCGCGTGTATACAGGTAGGAACCGATCAGCTCTTCGGTAATCGAATCCGGACTGAGTCCATCGGCGATGATCTGGCGAATAGCATCGACAAGCTCAGCCCGCCCACCGTAGTTAAAGCAAACATTCAAGCCAATGCGAGTGTTATTACGAGTAAGTTCTATTGACTCGCGCACGGCCCGTTGAATATCAGGCGAGAGATCTTGCAAACGACCAAGGTGACGCAGGCGCACGCCATCGCGATGCAACTTCTCTAAATCCGAGCGGATCGTCTCCCAGAAGAGACGCATGAGTCCATCGACTTCGGCACGTGGTCGTGCCCAGTTCTCGGTTGAGAAGGCATAGACGCTAAGCATCTCGATGTTTTCATCAGTAGCACACTCGACCACGCGACGCAATGCAGTAACTCCTGCTTTGTGTCCGGCCAGGCGGGGAAGATGGCGTTTTGTCGCCCAACGCCCATTGCCGTCCATAATGATGGCAAGGTGGCGCAGTGATGGCGCAGCCTGGTTGCTCAGCAGGGGACTGCCAAGCGTTCCAGGCTGCGAGGTCTCTCTAGAGACGGTTGCGATTGGTTGTGCCTGCGAAGCAAATCTCCCGTTCCTCTGTGATGGGGGAACGAGATTTTGTGTCTTGGTCAATTTAGACCTCCAGAATTTCCAGCTCCTTGGTCTTGCCGACTTTTTCCATCTCATCGATGAAACGGTCGGTGAGTTTCTGTAACCGCTCAATGCTACGTTTCAGCTCATCCTCGGAAATTTCTTTCTTTTTCTCACGCTCACGTAGTTTGTCATTTGCATCGCGTCTGATATTACGGACGGCCACCTTATGCTCATCCAACTTTTTATGTACAGTCTTCACCAGATCGCGACGGCGCTCCTCATTGAGAGGAGGAATACTGAGACGAATTACCTGCCCATCGTTGTTTGGGTTGATGCCCAGATCAGATTTCTGAATGGCTTTCTCGATGTCGGTCAGCATTTTCCGTTCATACGGTTGAATGACTAACAGACGGGCCTCGGGCACGCTCACATTAGCAACATGGTTGATCGGCGTAAGCGTGCCATAGTAATTGACCTGGATACGCTCAAGCAGAGCTGCACTGGCGCGGCCGGTGCGCACAGCGGTCAGGTCCTGGCGCAAAGCTTCCACAGCCTTTTGCATACGTCGTTCAGTATCGGTGAAAATGTCATCTACCATAGCAATGCTCCCATCGTATTGCTTATGAGCCCGATCTATCGGCCTTCCCGGGCGCGATCAATCAGGCCCCTATGAGAAGACTTCTTCCACGTCATGAACCAGCGTTCCACGCTTTTCGCCACGCATAATGGCTTCGAGTGCACCTGTGTCATTGAAGTTGAACACCACAATTGGCAGGTGGTTATCTTTACAGAGCGAAATCGCTGTACTATCCATGACTTTTAGCCCCATATTCAGTACCTGCATATAGCTCAATTGCTCGAACCGAAGGGCTTTTGCGTTACGCATGGGATCATCGTCATACACACCATCGACTTTTGTTGCCTTGAGCAACACCTGGGCGTTGAGTTCAACAGCTCGCAAGGCTGCTGCTGTATCGGTGGTGAAAAACGGATTGCCGCTGCCCGCGGCAAGAATCACCACGCGCCCCTTTTCCAGGTGGCGTACGGCACGGCGGCGAATGAAGGGTTCGGCCACAGGTGGCATTTCAATGGCCGTCTGCACACGTGTGACCATGCCCAGTTTTTCCATGGCATCCTGCATCACCAGCGAATTCATCACCGTTGCCAGCATACCTACGTAATCGGCGGTAGCCCGATCTATGCCTGTTGCTGCAGCATCGGCCCCACGCCACATATTTCCACCACCAATGACCACAGCCACCTCTACGCCCAGATCATGCACGCGCTTGACTTCAGCGGCAATACGACGGACCATCTCCGCGTCGATACCGTAGCCACGCGAGGAACACAATGCCTCGCCACCCAATTTGAGCAGGATACGATGATACTTCAAAGGTGAACCCTTTTGCTGACCGTCTTGAGGGGTGTGTAGAGACATGATTTTGACACTCCCATGCGTTGTTCAATACTTATTCAGCTAACGCGAAGCGAGTGAAACGCCGCAACACAATGTTTTCACCAGTTTCGGCAATCACTTTACGTACCAGGTCTCCCACGATGATACTCTCATCCTTCACCCACGGCTGCATCATCAATACCTGCTCACCCAGGGTCTTCTTTAGTTTGTTGCTAATAACCTCCTCACGTTTTTCTGGGGGAACACGTTCCATTGCCGGTTCTTCCAGGATCAGCTTACGAGCCTGCTCAACTACCTCCGCCGGCACATCCTCGAAATTGATGTACCTGGGAGTAGGATGAGCGCCAGCAATCTGCAAGGTCAATTCATTAGCAAGCTGCAGAAAACTGTGACTGCGAGCGACAAAGTCAGTGCTGCAATTCAGCTCCAGGAGGACGCCGACATTATGATTGTGGTGGACGTAAGAGAAGATGCCGCCTTGCTTGGTTTCGCGGTCCGCCGCTATCATTTTCTCGGCCTTACGGTGACTTTTTGCCTCCAGGATCTTAATGGCTTCACCCCAACTTTTTGCTTCAGTCAGCGCATTTTTGCAATCGGCAAATGTTGCGCCAGTCTCTTCACGCAGCTTTTTTACGTCTGCGGCAACGTAGTTCATACTGTCTTTTCTCCTTAACTATGATACTCAGGTGATGGTTGGATATACAATTCCCGCTGTCCATCTTTTTGGGTCCCCGAGTGCTTGACAAATGAGAATATACTGGAATGTTGGATGGAGATTGCCCACATCTCACCATAGGTCACCCCACCCCGCACAGGGGGCGACCGCAAGGGATCGCCCCTACTCGATACTCCCAAATATCCCGTTTGTACGTCCATTGCACATCCGACGAAACCGTATATCGAGTAGGGGCGACCCTTGCGGTCGCCCTGGGAGAGGAGGATGGTCGCCCTAGTTTCTCGGTAAAGCCTTGTTTAGAGAGCCTCTTTCGCGACGAGTTCGGGTTCGGGTTGAGCGATGACCCCATTCTCCGCGCTTTCAACCGACATGGCTTGCGGCTGCGTCTCTTGCCCTTCTGCTACCGGTGCTTCCTTGCCGACATCGACAAGAGATGAAGCCTCGATTTGATCCTTAGGCTTCTCAGAGTCTGTCATTACAATGAGTTCACCCTCTTCAGCTGCCTCAGTGTCCTTCTGACGGGCTTCCAGCTCGCGACGGCCTTCGACGGCGGCATCAGCGATTTTGGCACAGAGGAGGCGGACAGCGCGAATAGCATCATCGTTGGCAGGAATGGGATAATCCATTTCGTCGGGGTCGCAGTTAGTGTCGGCGAGTGCGATGATGGGGATTTCCAGGCGGCGCGCCTCTAAGACTGCCGTGCGCTCCTTGCGAGTATCAACGATAAAGAGGGCGTTTGGTAGGCGGCGCATATCTTTGATGCCGCCCAGGGTGCGCTCCAGGCGTGCCATATCGTCTTGCAAATGTTGCACTTCCTTTTGGGTAAGCGCTCAAATTCACCACGCTCGCGGCGGTCCTCAAGGTCTCGCAGATAGCGAATGCGTGATTGGATGGTCTGGAAATTGGTTAGCATGCCGCCCAGCCAACGCTGATTGACATAGTACATCCCACAGCGCTTGGCCTCTTCAGCAACGGCTTCCTGTGCTTGTTTCTTAGTGCCAACAAAGAGGAGCGTTCCGCCGTCGGCGACGAGTTGTTCCACAAACTTGTACGCCTCGTTGAGGCGCGCCACGGTTTGCTGCAGGTCGATAATATGGATGCCATTGCGATCCATAAAGATGAAGGGTTGCATCTTGGGGTTCCAGCGACGGGTCTGGTGCCCGAAGTGGACGCCTGCTTCAAGAAGCTGCTTCATAGAAATGATGTTTGCCAAAAATGGATCCTCCTCCGCTCTCTTTCTTACAACTCGAAGGCTTCCAGGGGACTTACGTTTGCAGTCACTCATCAATGAGGCCTCTGGCCGGAGAGCGTGTGTATTTACTTGGTGATTGTCACAATCATGTCATGCCGATACAAGCGAGAGATAGCTCTCGCTGACTTGCAAGTATAGCACAGAGTGGGTGAAGACGCAAGAAAAATTTAGGGATAGCTCGACGCTTGCTGCACAGTTATGCTATGATTTCGATGAAATGATTTGCGTTAATATGACAAACGTTGAGACGATGGTATCGTCGTCCTAGTTCCTGGCGGTACAGTTTGCCATTTTTTCTTAGGCCAGCACGAATTCAGATAAGGTGTGCCAGGCTCTCGTTTGCATGGCTTTCTTTTTTCATGCTCCTCCTCGTCGGTTGTAGCGAACTGCCGGGCGGGCAATCGACGAGCAATAACCTTGATAGCGCGCACCAGGCATCGCAGGGCCAACTCACCTACGTCGCAATTGGGGCTTCTGACACCTTTGGTATTGGGACCGATGATCCGTACATGCAGAATTGGGCATCCGACCTGAAAGTAGAGCTTGGTCCCAGGGTCCATCTGATCAATCTTGGCATACCCGGCGTGCTTGTACATGATGCGCTGAGCCTCGAGGTTCCAATTGCACTCGATACACATCCTAACCTGATCACTGTCTGGCTGGCGGTGAATGACATCGTGGCTAAGGTGCCGGTCAACAACTACTCCTACGATCTCGATCTGCTTGTGAGTCGTCTACAAGCAGGGGTGCCGCACGCGATCATCGCCATCGCCAACGTCCCCGACCTGACATTCATACCTCGTTTTAGCAAACTTGACCCTCACGCACAGCAAGTACTACATACGCAAATGCTAGACTACAACGCCGCCATTGCTGCTATCGTAAAACGCCACCACATCATCCTGGTAGACCTATCGCAACAGGGATTCAACCTCAAGAACCATCCTGAATATATCAGCGGCGATGGCTTTCACCCCAATGACATTGGCTACTTACAACTGGCAGAACTGTTCTACCAGGCTCTGCAAGGCACCCTTCGTAGGGAAGGGAAGACAGGATAAAGTCCATGTCACAACTGTTCGGCATGCCACTGGATTCACTGACAACGATCCTGCTGGTGGTGACACTCGTTCTCATCAGCAGCGTCGTGCTATTGGCGCTCAGCAACCTGATCTTTTTTAAGATCGGCGTGCGCAATATTCCCCGCCGTCGCACACAAATGGTACTGATCGTCTTCGCACTTATGCTCTCAACCACGCTGCTCTCCAGCACGCTGGCAATTGGCGATGTCGTCAACGCTGCCGTGCAAAGTGTCGCCATCTACAATCTGGGTAATGTTGACGAGACGGTCGAGGGAGGAAACGGCGCGCTCGGTTTTTTCGATGACAGGATTTACTACGGCATCATCAGACATTCCAGGTACTATCCTGATATTGCGGCAGTCGGGGCTGCGCTGGTAGAACCGAATCTACTCGTAGCTGACGAGAACTCCCGCCAGGTACGCTCAAAAGTAACCGTTCTTGCTGTCATACCTGGCAGCGAACAGGGTTTTGGCGGGATGCAGAACGACAACGGCAAGGGGCATCTGCAAATTGCTTCCCTGGCACCGGATGAAATCTACCTCAACCATACCGCAGCACAATTGCTCAACGCCCATGCAGGCGACCTGATCTACCTGTATTCAAAACGCTGGCCGGGCAAACGCTATGGATTCTATGTGCGAGCCGTTGTCACGAATGGCGGGCTCACGGGTGATACGCCCGCTATCCTGAGCCAGGTTCAACCAATTCGGAACATCGAACACCGCTTTGACGATATCACAAAAGTCTTCATTGCCAACCGTGGAGGAGGCGGTGTCAACGGCGTTGGCTTAACCGAGAGTGTGACTCCGGAACTGAAACGCTGGATTCCCGGTTATGTACACGTTATCGAGGTCAAAGAACAAGGTGTGCAGGACTCACAGAAGGCCGAAGATATTTTCTCGCGCATCTTTGACCTCTTCTCCCTATTTGTACTGGCGATTGGGCTCTTGCTGATCTTCCTCATTTTTGTGTTATTAGCGGCGGAACGACGTATAGAGATGGGTATGGCGCGTGCCATCGGCGTGCAGCGTCGTCACCTTGTGCTGATGTTCCTCTTCGAGGGAACGGTCTATGACCTGCTGGCCTCTTTCGTTGGCCTGGGCTTTGGCGTGGGCATAGGCGCACTGCTGGTGGCCTACCTGGGACCAATATTGGCGCGTTTTGACTTTCCGCTCATGCTCACATTTCAGCCACGCAGCCTGGTCATTGCCTATTGCCTGGGCGTGATCTTCACCTTCTGTTCCGTGGCCCTCTCCTCCTGGCTCGTCAGCCGCATGACGGTCGTGGAAGCCATTCGCAATCTTCCAGAGTCGGGACGAAATGCACCATCATTGGGCGAACTCTGTACGCGCCTGGTGGAGTTGGTGAGTATGATACTATATGCGAACGGGCATCATACACCCACCGGGACGGAGAGATTACGACGTCGGACACAGCATATTCTCCTGGAACAGATTCCCGATGTGCTGCTTGGGCTGATACGCGCACTGACCCAGGTGGGCTTCTTACCGCTACTGGCTGGCTACTGGCTGGTAGAGTTGGGACTAGACCAGGCACAAATTGCATTCTTTTCGCTTGGCCTCACATTGATTGTTATTGGTGGCGGGCTAGTGATAAAGGCTGTCGTAGAGCAGGCTCTGCGGGCATTACCTTCCCCCCCGGCAGGGTTCCAGTCCCCCAAACAGGGTGTCACAAGGGTCCCCTGGCACCCACAAGGGCCCATCCACTCCCAACCCAGCCCCGTGCCACTACATTTCGCCTGGCGCACCACCTCCGCCCCTACGGTGAACAAAAAAAGCATACCGACAACAAGAATTCTTGCTGCCGTGGCGGGGCTTGCTATTCTCGCTTATTGGGCGTTACCCTTCGATGCGCTGGCAGGTCTTGGTCTACCGCGCTTTCAAGGTGGACTGGAGGTCTTCTTTCTGGCAGGCCTGATGATGGTATTGGGAGCAGCGTGGGCGCTGATCAGTAATGCGGAGTTGCTGGTGGGTCCATTGCTGGCGCTCTGTTCGTGGCGACCGGGCCTGCACATCATGACGAGGCTAGCCTCGGCCTATCCACTGCACCATCGCTTTCGCACAGGGCTCAGTGTGGTGATGTTCAGCCTGGTCATTTTCGCTATGACGGTCATGGCAGTGATTACAAACGCTATGCAGAACACGTACACGAATATCGATGTGCAGACGGGTGGTTATGATATTCAAGCGGTCGCATATTTCAAACCATTGCCTGTTGGCGACGGACATACTGGACCCGACATCAACTCGGTGCTGGCAAGCCATGGCATCGACCCGCAAGACTTCGCATCGATCGGAGTAAGTAATACGACAGATGTGGGCGTGATCCAGCCCAGCGCAACGAGTCCGGCATGGCATCTGTACCCGGCGCAGGTGGTGAGCGGGGGGTTCTTGCAAGGTCTGGGGCTCCATCTGATGGCACGAGCGCAGGGTTTTAACAGCGACAGCGCAGTGTGGCAGGCATTGCAATCCAACTCGCATTACGCTCTCATCGACAGTGATGCACTACCACCTAACCCCGATAGCCTGGCCAATGCGCCGGTCTACGATCCTAACGCGCCATCCGCTGCCGAGGCAGGTTCACCGGTCTATCCACCGGGCCTGGATCCATACTACACCTTTTCTCTGGACGGCATCTACCAGGGTGCCACCAGCTTCGCGCCAACTTCGGTATGGGTGGCCAACCCACAGAGTAGGTCAGCAATCAAGTTGACCATCATCGGTGTTGTTGACAACAGCGACAGCGCCCATTTTGGGTTGTACATTCCGCGCGCAGTCTATGGCAACATCAGCGCCGACCCATCCACACCTGAGATGCAAACCTTCTATTTCAAAGTGGCTCCTGGCCAGGACAAGCGTGCACTAGCGTTAGCACTTGGTTCGGCCTTCCTCGATAATGGATTAGAGACTACCGTCCTGGAAGATGCCGTCTGGCAGGTACGCGGCCCGCGCATCCTGCTCAGCAACATCCTGCTGGGGGTTGTCGGTATGGCGTTGCTGCTCGGTATCGCGGCACTTGCCATTACGGGCACCCGTGCGGTGATCGAACGTCGCCAGCAGATCGGCATGTTACGCGCCCTGGGTTGCAGTCGCCAACTGCTACAAGCAGCATTTCTCTGTGAGTCGTTCCTGGTGGGTTGTATAGGCAGCCTGCTAGGGGTTATATTGGGACTTATACTTTCCCGCAACATCTTTGCCGTCAACTTCTTTGAACGCTACCAGACCGGCTTGACGTTTAGCATTCCCTGGGGGGAATTGGAGTTGATTGTGGTTGTTGCCATGCTGGCTTCGTTGCTAGCGGCTTTGCTGCCGGCATGGCAAGCAGGACGTGTCACCCCTATCGAGGCGTTACGGTACCCGTAGGGAGCCTGGATACCTGTCCCCCAGACAGGATTCCACTACATTTCAGTCTATCACTGTCAATGCCCTACATCTTTTATACGCTCAGGACGCCTGACGAAATAATAGATGAGGGAACCGAACAACGGAGGAACGAAGAGAATGATCAGTAGCCAGGTCAACTTATCGTTTCCTTCCGACGGCTCATTTGTGGCGCAGTCTGTCAGCATCCAGAGCCAGAAAATCGTCACTGCAAGCGATATAAGCACTACAGGGGGAGGAAACGGCAGGAAAGGGAGTCTAGACATGGTTCTTATCTCCTTATGTGGCTTTTAGACTAACATCGTAACTCTTCAGGACTCTTCACCACCTTCGGTGGTTCACAAGAGGTTTTTTGCTGCGAGGCTCTGCCGCCTGCGGCGGCAGAGCCTCGCAGCAAAAGCAGACGCCAGCCGCCGCAGGCGGCGAGAAGTCGGGTACCTGAATAGTTACTAATTGTCCTTTAACAGTATGCAAGCGCTTCCGAAGGTATCACCGCACTTTTTACGTATGAGGTAAATGATGGGTTGCAATTTCCTACGTAGACCCCTCCCAAATGGGTGCCCCCGGCGCCCGCTGCCGCCGCCCCCGACACCGCCCCGCCTCGCAGCTTGGCGCTCCACCACCCCACCCTCGCACTTGTCGCATATCTCGGATAGTTGGACGCTGATCGTACTAGATGGGTGGGGAGGCACACCAACGCTACGCTAGCACGGCCCGTACGTTTATTGTACATGATTACCGAGCACAGCACAATCGCACGGAATTCTCGCGGAATTGCTCGCAGCATACACCGGCGCATTCGCGGATAGTCGAGGAGTGTTGTACCTGGCGGCGCGGGGGATTAGGTGACTTGCTATGTGGGAGACTGAGCTTTCAGCCGGGCCGAGACGATGGAGGGGAGTTCAGAAGCTAGCGCCAGGGCATCGGCTTCTGTAAGAGAAACGGCCACTTTGAAGGATGGGGCAAGGGTGTCTTGCTCGGTGGGGGTGAGGTGACGAAGTTGGAGGTATTGCACTCTCATGCTAAAGATGCACCCTTCTTGCGGTTACATTGTTGGCAGAGAACTCGTTGATTATTACAACTGTTGCTCCACCCTTCTTGATCGGAATGATATGGTCAAATTCAAGATCAGATGTTCGAACCACACTCTACACACCTACCGCCATCTCTCTCAAATACCTCTTTCCTCATCCAGGCTGGAATATGCCGAGAAGCCGGTATATTTCTCCTGTTTGCTTGGTATTAGGAACGTTGCTTCCATTCTTCTGGCTATTACGGTCATCGCGTCGCTCATCATCTTTAGCTGGCGTGAATGTTTGCATTATCTATGTCCTTCTCTTCTTACGACTTTTGCGGTCATCGTGTTGCTCACCGCCTTTAGTGTCAGAAGCGTTTGCATTGCTATCTGTATTTCTCTTCTTCCGGCCTTTGTGGTCATCTTGTGCATGATCTTTGGTATCATGCCCATTTGTGTTATCTATGTTTCTCTTTTTCTGGCTATTGCGGTCGTTGCGTTTGTTTAAACCATTCAAATATATTCATTGAAAAACTCCTTGGTTGCTCTTGATATTTAAGACGTAGATGTAGAATACGGGTAACATAGGCTATTCCTGGCATACAATATGGCCTGGTCGTCGTGAGTGCATGATGGTAAATCCGTGTGGCTTGCAAGTAAGTGATAGCCTGAAAAGTTCGGGATGTAATGTTAGGTAGTTTTGTGCAACGGTCTCTGCATCATGGCTATCCTTTGCGTAGAATGTGAACAATCTTCCCATCTTTCCTTCCGAACATTCTAGCAGCCATAGGGTTTTTACCTGCTCGCTCATTCTCGCCCCCTGTATGCCGATATCATAAAAGTATCTACATAAAAGTAGTAACATTTTTGTCAATACCTGTCAAGGGGTAATTGTTGGTACAATCGGGCCTATGATAAGACTCAGGGTCAAAGAAGTATTGCAAGAGAAGGGTATGAGTATGGGAAAATTGTCCCGTCTGTCGGATGTTGCGCTTATTACCATCTCTCGTATGTGCAACCAACCAACAGATTATAGCCCCACGCTTGCTACCCTTGAACGGGTAGCCAAAGCTCTTGGTGTTCCAATTAGCGAGTTATATGAGGAAACTGACCCATGATGTGCCTTTACCAATCAGTGGAGAGTAGTGGAAGGTGTAGCTTTCAGCCTGGCCGAGACGATGGATAGGAGTTCAGAAGCTAATGCCAGAGCATCACCTTCCGTGAGAGAAACAGCTACTTTGAAGGATGGTGCAAGAATGTCTTGCTCGGTAGGGGTGTTGTGCCGCAGTTGGAGAGAATGCGGGTGGAGTCACTGTAGATTAGTACCTTGTCGCCGTTCTCCAGAGAAAAGGTGATGCTGCGTGTGCCGGGTGGTGTACTCATCTCATTGTATCCTAATCCGTCTAATAACATCGGTCATGAATTGCAGACTATCAATGTACTCGTCCTGCTTTACTTCGGATGTTTCATTCATGGCTACCGCCACTTCACGAGCCACACTTGCTGCATTATTCACTCGTTTATGGAGCCTTACAATATATTCTATCAGCAGTTGCCCATCGGTTTTTGCCGCTACTGTGCTGCCACCTTCAATCTCGCTCTCAAATCTAGCGATGAAGCGCCGGACCTCTTTTATGGTGAGCTCGGCTATGTCGGCTATTTGGTCAATATCATAATCATTGCCATACAGCCATAGGATGTGGTCAGTCATTTTGAAGCGTTGGATTGGTAGCCCATGGTGCAAGTTAGCTGCTATTGCTGCTTCTATAATGTCCTCAGGATATTGGTATGTTCTGGTGGTTATTCGGATATTTTCCATACCTAACATCTTTGCAGCTTCCAACCTATGACAACCATCAATTAGGGGGAAGCGATCATTATTGTTCCAGTTGATTTGGACGCATTCGAGGTCAGGCCATTTACCGTTACTTTTAGCTATCCTCTTAGCGTGAGCTCCCAAATGGGTGAGAAATGGGGTATACTCAAAGAGAAGACATGTGGGACGTCATGTCGAAGGGTGGAGGATGCAGGCACATGCAACGCAAAACACGGTTTTACCGCATACAGTTACTTGCTTATGATCTTGTCAATGCTCCCCTCTGGAGCTTACCCCTGATTGATCCCACTCCAACCCCTACGCCGTTAGACGAGCCTTCGTTTCATAGCATGCCAACGCCTGCAGGAGGTGATGAAACTTCGCTTCGCGCGGTTCATGTACCACGTAAGATTTCAATTATTACCTATGGACGATCCTCTATAAGGTCCCGCACCTGGCTGACCCGACTATCAGGACCCGCCCCAAAGTAGGCATCACATCTCCTGCAACAATCTAAATCACCCTTGCTTCATCTTCATCGCTGCTTGTGCTTATGATACAGTAGGGAGGATGGTCTGCAATATCTCTTTCCCCATTAAGAAGGTCTGCATCCCTGTGGGAATGCCATGCGTACGGGCGTGATGATGGATTTTAACAAATTAATCTGGACATGCCGTTGGGTTTGCCGGGGGCCGATAAATCGGCGGTGGGCACGTAAATCGGCCTACAGGCGTTTTGTCCCCTTACATGGTGTCCTGGTTATTTCGTTAAAGTTCATCATCACGCCCGTACGCATAGTTGCCGTCCCCTTGCCAATAACTATTTCAAACATCCCTTTAAGACAAGTTATTGCCTTAGACACTAGATATTGATACAATATGGTTTAACAATAGAATGTCGAAACACAAGCAGTAAGGCAGGAGCAAGCACATATGCCAGTAGCAGAGATCCTCCTGACAGCCATCGCTGATGCAGTATTCGGTTACGCCTTTGAGAAGAGTGCTGACAAACTCGGAGAATGGGCACGGGAGAAGCTGAAACTCGACCCTACAAAGAAGGCATTCAAAGAAGCCCTGGGCAAGGCTTTTGCGCGATTGGAGGAGCAGCACCACGATGGGTAGCGGATCACTTCGACGCCAGCTTTTTCGAGCACGAAGGAGCACCCATCCTTGCGCAATTCCTCATCCGAGATGGTCACCCCGATGCCAGCGAACTGGCTGCGCTCTGGGCCGATTCGCTGAACCTCCAGCAGCCAGAGCGTCAGCCTTCTACACTCGTGAACTGGAGCCGGTCGCCGCCGACTTCCTTGAAGACCTGGCACACGAACTCAAGAGCAAAGAGGCGCTACGCGAGCTACATGATAGCCGCGCTTTTGAGGAGATGACCGGAACGCTGCAAGCCCTCCGCCAGAAGCTGGGAGCGGAGAAGGCTACTGCCGGTACGCGCCGCGATTACTTGCGCTGGCTGATTGGGCGCAACCTCTACCTCGACCCGCGGGGCACGTTTCAAACGCAACGCCAGGTGCAGGTCAAGCTCGACGAGGTCTACATTTCGCTGCGGGCTCAACGCGACGAAACGCCCGGCATGGCGGACCGCCACCTGTTAGAGAAGGAACTCAGCGACTTAGAGATGACTGCCAATCTATCCGCCGAAGAGATGGAGGACAGGCGTGAACACCTGCAGGCTCGTTTCGAGAGCCGCCTGGCAGCAGACAAGCCACCAGAGACGCTAGAATTAGCCGGAGTCGTCACTCGCTATGATCGAGTTGTGATCCTGGGCGACCCGGGCAGTGGCAAGACGACCCTGCTACGCTATCTCGCATTGAAACATGCTGATGCTTTGTGGCATGGCCGCACCGAAGCAGGTGCAGACCTGGGTATTGCACGCTTTCCCATCTTGATCCGCATTGCCGAATACGCCGAGGACGGCAACTAGAAAAAGAAATCGCTGAGCGAATTCCTCGCCGACAGTTACATGCTTCATGACTGCCCCAGGAATGGGTTGGCCGATCTTTTACAGACCGAACTTGAAAAAGGGAACTGCCTGGTGCTGCTGGACGGACTGGATGAAATCGTCAGCGCCGATGAACGTTTAGGCGTGGTGAAGCAAATCGAGGACTTCGTGCGCCACCATATCGGCAAAGCCAACCGCTTCGTCATCACCAGTCGCAAAGCAGGCTACCGCAGCGCTCCGCTGGCAGAGCCGTTCACGCACTACGCCGTACAGGAGATGGACGAGACACAGATGCGCCGCTTCCTGGAACGTTGGTGCCAGGCGGTAGAGGATGCGCAGACACCGGAACTGTCCGTGCAAGAGCGAAGAAACGTGGCGAAGCGCGAGATTGAGAGCATCCTGCGGGCGGTGCAGACATCGCCAGGCGTAGGCCGTCTTGCTGCTAATCCCTTACTCCTGCGTACACTTGCTCTCATTCATCGCACGGGTGCCACACTGCCACAGAAGCGTATCGAACTCTACAAGCTCGCTGCTGATACGCTGGCGCGTACCTGGCGTCCGGCCCAGGGGGTACCCGAGTCTGCTCTTGTAAAGGAAGAGTATCTTACGCCACTGCTGAGCACGCTGGCCTACTGGTTGCACGTCAACAAGCCCACCGGTATTGCAACAGAACGCGAGGTCTACGAGGTGCTCGGTCAGGAATGGGCGCGCCTGAACGATATGCACTGGGATGAAGATGATCCCAACCCCAAAATCACAGTAGAGGTCAGGAAATTTCTGGCAGCTGTGCGCGAACACACGGGCCTGTTTGTGGAGAAAGCGCCACGGCGTTACGGCTTCATGCACCTGACGTTCGAGGAATATTATGTAGCGCGCCATCTTGTCGCGCGCAGCAAAACGCGGGCCAAACTGATTCGCCAGCGCCTGCATCAACCACGCTGGGAAGAGCCGATCCTGCTGGCCTTAGGCTTCGTCGGCCTGGAGTACCCGGCGGAGGCCAGCGAGTTAGTAGAGACGGCCATTCTGGCAGAGGGAGAGGAGGCGAACGAACCTTGGCTTTACCCCTAGCCAGTACGAAGATTTGTTGGGAAGAGACTATCTCTTTGCGCTGCGTTGCCTCGGTGACAACATACCTGTTCGTCCTAAGCTGATGAAGCGGCTGATCGAGCGGTTAGCTCATGAACTCCTGCATCGTACTGGCTCTACTCGGTTCCAAAGTTATAATGAGACCTTGAAGGAAAGGCTAGCGATTTTGAGAGGGAGTGCGGGAGCAAATGCATTACTTCCACTGCTTGTCGTTGCCCTGCACGATGCGGAGGCCGATGTACGCTACAATGCCGCAGAGAGTCTGGCACAACTCGGCCAGGCCTCCCCTGAAGTCATCGCTGCTCTGCTCGTTGCCCTGCACGATGCGGAGGCCAGTGTACGCTACAATGCCGCAGGGAGCCTGGCACAACTCGGCCAGACCTCCCCTGAGGTCATCGCTGCTCTGCTCGTTGCCCTGCACGATGCGGAGGCCGATGTACGCTCCAATGCCGCAGAGAGCCTGGGACAACTCGGCCAGGCCTCCCCTGAAGCCATCGCTGCTCTGCTCGCTGCCCTGCACGATGCGGAGACCGATGTACGCTCCTTTGCCGCAGGGAGCCTGGGACAACTCGGCCAGACCTCCCCTGAAGTCATCGCTGCTCTGCTCGCTGCCCTGCACGATGCGGAGGCCAAGGTACGCTCCTCTGCCGCAGAGAGCCTGGGACGACTCGGCCAGACCTCCCCTGAAGTCATCGCTGCTCTGCTCGCTGCCCTGCACGATGCGGAGGCCAACGTCCGCTCGCTCTGCCGCAGGGAGCCTGGGACGACTCGGCCAGACCTCCCCTGAAGTCATCGCTGCTCTGCTCGCTGCCCTGCACGATGCGGAGACCAACGTCCGCCGCTCTGCCGCAGGGAGCCTGGGACGACTCGGCCAGGCCTCCCCTGAAGTCATCGCTGCTCTGCTCGCTGCCCTGCACGATGCGGAGGCGAACGTCCGCTCGCTCTGCCGCAGGGAGCCTGGGACAACTCGGCCAGGCCTCCCCTGAAGTCATCGCTGCTCTGCTCGCTGCCCTGCACGATGCGGAGACCGATGTACGCTCCTTTGCCGCAGTCAGCCTGGGACAACTCGGCCAGACCTCCCCTGAAGCCATCGCTGCTCTGCTCGCTGCCCTGCACGATGCGGAGGCCGATGTACGCTCCTTTGCCGCAGTCAGCCTGGGACAACTCGGCCAGACCTCCCCTGAAGTCATCGCTGCTCTGCTCGCTGCCCTGCACGATGCGGAAGCCGAGGTACGCTCCTCTGCCGCAGTCAGCCTGGCAAAACTGGGTCAGACCTCCCCTGAAGTAATAGAAGGGTTACTTGAAGGACTACGTAAAGCAGAAAGCTGGTCAATACGTCGCGACTCAGCACGTTTTTTGGGCCAGATCGCTCAAGCAGACGAAGCAACACTCGATGCACTCTGGGATGGCTTGTTAGACGATGATAATGACGTACGTACAGCCTGTGCTCAGGCACTGGCACAGTTGGGCAGACGATTTCCCACCATTACGCAAAGCCTTGAAGCAAGGTTCGTTGAGGCTATCCAGGATCCGAAGTTTGATGAGCGCGATAAATTTATTGATCGTCCGGCGTATGACTACGCTTACGATGGGTTGTGGTTGCTGGTGGTTGGTGAGGAGTTGGAGGAAGGGTAGGGGTGGTCGGCGCATAGTTATGTGATTTTTGCTATAAGGTGGTTTTCTCGCTGCCGTTTCCTTGAGGTCGTTTCACGACGCGTTGGTCCGTGTTGATGGTGTTGGAATGACAGGTGTCAGGGTGATTTTCAGGAAGCTATGCTTACCTGGGTATGATGTTAGTCTCAATTGGGGACACTTGTCTCCGTTGTCTCCAATGTCTCCGTTGGGACACTTGTCTCCATTGTCTCCAATGTCTCCAATGTCTCCGTTGGGACACTTGTCTCCATTGTCTCCGTTGTCTCCGCGGGGACATCATGGTTGTCATCGATTTGGTTTGTGACACATGGATGAGCTAGAGTCGTGTACGCTCCTCGAGCAAGGGAAGCAACCTCTCCAGTCCCTGGCATACAATGCTGCCTCCTGGCACAGCCATGAAGGGGTCTAAAGACGTCGTGGACAGGCCTTGTGCCCAATACATTTCAAATAACAAACGAAGCCGATGTAGGATGGTCATCCCTTCGCTTCGCTCAAGGGCAGGCTCTGAGCGCAGCGAAGGATCTCTGTCCAGCGAGAGATCCTTCGCTGCGCTCAGGATGACAAAGTGAGATGGTCTCTTATTTGAAAATGTATTGGGCCTTGTGCCTGGGCAACTACGAGAGCGCAGGCAAACGCTACTGTGGCAGGGTGCGCACAAGCAATTTTTACCTGTGTGTACAATGAATAGAGAAGTATCGATCTGGCTTCTCATGGTGGCAAGATCAACGGGTACATGAGCACCGGCAATTTGCTAAAGGCGAATTGCTATATCAAGGCGCCGGTATCCTCTAACTCGATGCCAATGGTCCGGTTGATGTGCGCACCACCACCGGCAACTGCACGGTGACGATCTGGACCTACGGCTATGTTACCTAATATTAGGAAAGGTGTCATTATGAATAACAATATGTCTAATGATGAATCTGAAAACTCGCCCTCCGGGCAGAGTACCTGCAAAGAACGCATCGATGCCCTCCTCGCACGCATCGAGGACCATATCACCCTCCTACACGAGGGCAGACGCATCGACGAACTCAGCGCCAAAGAAATCGAACAGTCGATAGCGAGATACTATGATGTGTGCATGCGCCTACTGACCCTGCGTGTAAAGGTCGAAGCCGACGAGCCCAAGAGCTACTCCGTAAAACATCCCGATGTTTTCGAGCATCGGCGAGCCCAAGATATCGATTAGCACCGCAGCCGACTCGCCCGAGAGCTACGATGATGAGGACTAAATACGCTCACTGCTGCTGGGAGCCGATGATGCAGACACTAATTTCGCTCCACTGGCTCCTGGGCCATCCTGAACACCGCCACCCGTGCTTGGCGCCCCCAGCGGACGCTCAGACCACCGCCCCAGCAGCCCAGGGCGGAGGCGTGGTATTCGAAAGTAGTGGCACGGGGTGGTGAGCTGGACGCGCCCTTGTGGGTGCCAGGCCGCTTGTCACAACGGCACTGAGACTACGCAGGACCTAGAATGTGTCAGGGAGAGGTGAGTCTGGGCCAGTGGAGCCAAACCACCCAGTCCCGGGACTATTCCGCCGTCATATCCGGTGGGGTACCGCTCATGGCTGTTTGCAGCCATGTCGCTAGCTGCTCTTTGCTCATCTGCCCGCTTGCAACTGCCATCATCGTAGCGTAGTAATCAGACTCTGTGGCGGTTGGTTCTAATCCATTCAGGCGAAGAAATGTGAACATGGCCATGCCCGCGGCACGCTTGTTGCCATCGAGAAATAGATGGTTCTGGCTAAGATGAAAACCGTACGCAGCGGCCATGTGAAAAATCGTGAGATGTAGAAACTCCCCACCGAATTGCGCTTGAGGCATATGAAGGGCTGCATCGAGGGCAGCAGCATCGCGCACGCCGTATGATCCACCGTATAAGCGAATCTGGTCTTCATGAATTGCTCTGACGATTGCTTCAGGAAGGAAACGAATCATAAGGCCTACTCAGCCAGTTTCCGATTTGCGTTGCGGTAGCGTGGCTCAATTGCCTGATAGGCGTCCCAGGCATCCTGAAAATCCGTTGTGGCACGAGTGAGGACGATACGGTCTCCTGCAACCTCAACGGCGATCTCATCATTTTCGTGTAGGTGGAGTGCTTCTACTACCCAGGCGGGCAATGTCACTGTGGTTGAATTGCCTACCTTGCGCAATTTTACTACTTGCATGGATGCCTCTTTCTTATCTATCTGTATTCACTTGTATACACGAAAGTATATACAAGTGGTGGAATGCTGTCAAGAGAGCTGTTTCCTCCTTGTCATCTTCCTTCTCGTTCGACCGGACGAGTCGGATCCGTGCCCCACTCCTCCCAGGACGCATCGTAGAGGGCAAGCTGGCGGTAGCCAGCCAAGTACAGAGCAAAGAGCGCGAGCGAGGCAGAGATGCCAACCCCACAGTAGGTGATGATATGCTGCTCTGGTTCGAGGCCCATTGTCCGTGCCAGATCACGTATGCTTTCAGGGGAACGATAGGTCCAGTCGGTTGGATCGAGCATCCTCGCCGCCTGCAGATGAATGGCGCCAGGAATGTGCCCGCCTCGCATGAGGCGTCCGGGTGCCACTTCCAGCCAGTCCTGTCCAGGCGGGAACCAGCGGCTCCCCTGCAGGGTCCAGATGGCTTGTCCGGCGTACTGTTCAGGTGGACGAGTATCAAGCAGACGGGTCATCTCCCCCGGCTCGCTCAATGCGTGCTCAATCTCAGCAGCCGTCGCTAGCCAGTGGAGCTGCGGTCGAGGAGAGAAGCGGGTGGGGACCGGTTGCGCTCGCTCAGTACTCACCGGCCGTCCTTCTGCAAGCCACCTGGTCCATCCCCCATTGAGCACCGCTACCTGCTCATGTCCGTAGAAGCGCAAAGCCCACCAGAGCCGTGCTGCCCCGGAATGGTCCGTTTCGGCATACGCGATTACCCGTGCCTGGTCGCCGATACCTACCGCTTCCATCACTTCTGCAAATGGTTCAGGCGGCAAGAGCAGATCCCGCACACCTCGCTCATCCGTCCAACTGAGATCACGATGCCAATCCAGATGCACGGCTCCAGGGAGATGCCCGCGCTGGTAGAGTTCACGACTTGAGCCGTCACCTCGCCAGCGCGCATCCACGATGCACAGATCGTCATCCGACAGATGTGCCTCCAGCCATGCCGTTTCCACTAACGGGTGCGCTGAAAAATCCATCATCTTCTGGCCTCTGAGGAACAGTGGAACGAAAAACAACACTAAGCTCCGAAGCTGATTTCTGAGACCTCGGTGTGCAGTTCTTCTCCCTCCAGGCTTTCTAATTCATCCAGTTCGCGCAGGGGTATGTGGAATACACATCACTGTTGTGCTACGTCGAACGGTTCAAGATTGACGACGATCGGTTCTTGTGAATTGCGGACAATCACCCATTGTGAGGGGGTGTCGGGCGATGGGTTGATCTCCTGGTGTGGCGCAAAGGGGGGCACATAGATGAAGTCGCCTGGCTCAACGTCTTCCTCGAACTGCATCCTGTCACCCCAGCGCATCTTTGCATGGCCCGATACGACATAGATGACGGTCTCGGTCTCTCCATGATGGTGAATGCCACTGGCGACATTGGGTGCAACGACCGTGACTCCTGCCCAGAGGCCTTGCGAACCTGCTAACTGTTGGGAAACCGCCGCTACTCGCTGCATCCCTGGCGTTTGGGCGGTGTTGGCATCAAATTGATGTGGCTTGATAACATGGACTCGTTGCTCTATCGCTGCTTCTTGCTTGTCGCTGCTCATTTGCTGCCTCCTGCTTTATCTTTGCCTGAGCCACAAGAACTGGGTAGCAGCCAGCAAGAAGCTGGCGCTGCCCTGCTCCCCTGTCGATAGTCCTGTGGCTGCCTTATATGGCGGGTTTGATGTTCTGATTCACACGAAAGAAATTGGTGGGATCGTACGTGCGCTTGATGGCCGCCAGGCGCTCGTAGTTGTCCCGATAGCTTGCTTTGACGCGCTCCTGGCCCTCTTCTTCCATCATGAAATTCACATACGCGCCACCCGCCGAATAGGGATGCACATCCTCCCAGTACTGCCTGGCCCAGTTGACGATGAGGTCCTTGTTCGCCGGGTCGGGATCAACTCCCACGATTACCTCGGACCAGGTGGCCTCCCGGTAGCTCCACGCCGTGTCGTTCCTGCCCACCCGGTGTGCCGCTCCATTCACCGGATAGAGGTGCATCGTTGACTGCATGGTCGGCAAGCGGGAGCCGTGCTGGATATAGCGTTCGATGGCCTCGTCGCTCAGCTCGTTCACAAAGTCGGCTTTCCAATACCACTGGAGTCCTGGCGCGTACAGCGCATCGAACATACTTTGCAGCGCCGGGTACGGGATGGGACCAACGAAGTCCAGGGCCGGCGGGAACTTCTCCCGGATCGGCTTGAAGGTTGCCTCGGCCAACTCCATCGGACCGGTGTGGCACCACACGATCCCACACATATTCTTGCTGTGGAGATGCTCGGGAAAAGGCGGTCCAGGCGGGACGATCAAGAAGGCAAAGAACCCATTGATGTCATCGGGCGCCTGCGTGATGAACTCCCGGTACCACTGCATCACCGCGGGTGCCTGCTCCTTATCCCACAGCATGGGGCCGCCATAGACGGTATGGACCGGGTTAGCCTTGAACAAGAACGAGGTGACGACGCCGAAGTTACCACCACCGCCGCGCAGCGCCCAGAACAGATCCGCATTGCGTGACTCGTTGGCAGTCACCAGGCGGCCGTCGGCCAGCACGACGTCGGCGGCGATCAGGTTGTCAATCGCGAGGCCGTATTTCCTCGTCAGGTATCCTAGCCCGCCACCCAGGGTTAGCCCGCCCACGCCGGTGGTGGAAATGATGCCGCTGGGGACCGCCAGGCTAAAGGCGTGGGTGGCGTGGTCGACATCGCCCCAGGTGCAGCCTCCTCCAACCCGCACGGTTTTGGCTACCGGATCGACGTGCGTGTAGCGGATGAGCGAGAGATCGATGACCAGGCCGTCATCGCAGACCCCCAATCCTCCGGCATTGTGTCCGCCGCCCCGGATAGACACGAGGAGACCATTCTCGCGGGCGAAATTGACCGCCGCGATGACATCGGCCACATCGGCGCACCGCGCGATCAGGGCGGGATGCTTGTCGATCATGCCGTTGTAGACTTTGCGGGCTGCGTCGTAGCCCTCATCATTGGGCTGGATGAGTTCTCCCCGCAGGCTCGCTTTCAACGCGCTGGCGTCGAGGTCGTAAGTCCTTTGTGTTGTTGTCATAGTGTTACTCCTTGTGTGAACTACTCTTCATCACTGCTGATGGTTGAGCGAATGAAACTTGTTTTCATTTTGGCTCGCTCGTCCTTAAAATTTCGGAACGAGTCATGTAGCCACCGTTCATGCCTCTCTACCCCTTGACGTAGGCGAGTTTCTCCGCTACCTTGCCGTTTCGCACGCGAAGCACATCCACTCCACGTACATGCCCGCGACTCCCGTCGGTATTTGTCCAATCGTACTTCCAGCGAATGACGCAGCGATCTTCATGTGCGATCATCTCCTCGGCCTGGAAAACGGCATCAGGCGATGAACGAAAAAACTCTTCCCAGAAGCGGCGAACCGCCTCTTGTCCTTCAAACCGTTCACCATCTGGCGGAGGATAGGTGTTTTCGAAGACGCAGTCCTCGGTCATCAGGGCCATCACTGCCTGAACGTCGTGCCGGTTGAAGGCGTCGTTAAACTGGTTGATTACCTCGACAGTCGATGCTGTCTGTGCAATTTCCTGCATGCTCTCTTGCTCCTCACTGAAGGCGATCCAGGCGATCCCGAAAGGCAGCGATCTGAGCGCTGTGCTCGCGCTTATGCCCATAGTACATATAGACAAGCACGTCATCCAGGGAATAGTCCATGCCATACCAGGGAAGTGTTCCCACCTGGCGGAACACTTCTGGTCGAATCCGCTCAGCCAGCGACATCACCTGCGCGTGTGCGTCGTTGAACTCGTCGAGAACCTCCCTCACCGTTCTGTCTTTGCGTCTCTCTACCTCAGTATCGTTAAACTGGCCACCCAGCTCGGTAAACTTGTCCAGGTAGGGTGTAGGGTGCCTTCCGACAAACCCGGACAGTACGTCTACCAGGACCTCTTCATAGGAAGCCAGGTGGGCGATGATATCCTTGACCGACCAGGCACCACAGGCTCCCGGTGTTTCCCATGCCGATTCGGGGAAGCCATCGATCGCCTGCAGGGCCGTAGCTTGTCCATACTTCAAAATGTCTGTTGCGTTCATGAGTTTGTCCTTTCATTGATAGTGATTTGCAGTGGACCGAAAGGCAGGGGAATGATTCCCTGGCTTACTCTCTCATTATAGCCAGAACGTCTTGTTCTGCCATCGTGGACGGTACGGAGATTGCATGCAAGGAAGTACGTAGATTTCTGGAGAGGAGGCACGTAGAAAATGAGGAACACGTTTTTACCTGTGTGCTGTCAATCCTCTTTCGATCGCCCAGGTTGCGATCTGTTTGCGTGAGGTGAAACCCAACTTAAACATGATATTACTCACGTGAGTTTCGATGGTTCGTTCGCTCAGCACCAGGACGTCGGCAATCTCGCGATTGAATTTCTCCTGTGCGATCAGTGCCGCTATTTCGCGTTCGCGCGCCGTCAGCCCTCCAAAAGCTTGTTTGGCAGCCTGTTTGGGTGAGAGTGGATGGGAATGGGGTAACATGGCCGTCGTCAGGTGCAGAAAATTGTCTCGTAGGGGCTCATCTGCGATGGTAGTGGCGAGTTCTTCGATCAGTGTGCGGGCAGTCGCAAACGCTTGCTCAGCTTCTGCATTTCGTCCCTGGGCGTGATAGAGATTGCCGAGAGCAATACAAATGCGCCATTGCATCGGTCGCACTCCCTGCGTCCTGGCTATCTCTTGTGCTCGCTTGAATGCAACTTCGGCTTCGACTGGTCGTTGTAATGCTGCCAGTGCTTCACCACGCAGTTTTAGGACGCGAAGGCTGCTTTCTCCCTCAGCCATCTGTGCAGCGGAAGTGATCAACCGATCGATCATTTCTAAGGCATGAGCGGGATGTTGCTGCGCGAGTGCGAGTTCCACGGAGGCACACCAGAGCATGCGCTGCGCCATCGTTTCAGCAGGAGTATCAGCATTGAGTGCGACATGAAGTACAGTTTCCGCTTGGGCGAGATCTTGCAGCAAGATTGCGGTAGAGGCGAGGTACCCCGTCGCGATCCGCGTCCAGAACAATGAGCCAATCTCACGTGCGAGTGCCAACGCTTTCTCGAAGTGTTCACGAGCCCGCGGGTATGCCAGCAGACTGCTATATATGCCCCCTAGAACGAAATGGGCAGCCGTCTGCCATTGGCGATGCTCAATCTCCTCTGCGATGTCCAGGCTCTGCTGCACTGTCGCCAATGCACGCCCGTACTCTCCCTGGGACCCCAGGCACAATCCCAACTGCAAGAGCGCATACGCTTCAGCTGAGCGGTGCCCGATCTCACGCGCAATCCTGAGCGCGTGTTCAGCATCATGATACACTTCGGCTAGACTCGCTGCTGAGACCATCGTATCAGTTTGATAGGTCGGACCGCGCAGCGTTAATGTTGCCAGGCTGGATGTCAGTCCTTGCCGGTCTCCAAATTCGCGAAAGAGCACTACCGCCTGATGATAGTAAGCCGTACCCTGGATCAAATCGCCACCAAGGTAGCTGGTCATGCCCAGCAGGTCCAGTGTCTCAGCAATTCCGCGCGGGTCATGGAGTTGCTCAAAAATGGTGAGTGCCTCACGGTGGTAGCGCAGTGCCTCCTGTGGCTGCTCCACATTCAGGTGCCAGTTGCCGATGCGGTTGAGACTACGGGCGTGTAAGGCAGGATCATTAAGCGACTGCGCCAGAACCAGCGCCTGGCGAAACCATGTTTCTGCCTGTGCATAATCGCGTTCCTCCCAGAGGAATCCCAGGTCAATCACACTTTGCCATTCTGCTGCACGATCATGCATCGCGCGGACCGTATCCAATGCCAGTGTGTAATCACGTTGTGCCTGCTCGAACTCACCAAGCGTCTCATAGGCCTGCCCCCGCGCACGATACAACGCAGGTGGAGGAGGGAGGGACAGGTGATCAGCAGCCTCCAGCGCCCAGGTGAAATAGTCGATGGCGGCGCGGTGCGAGTACAGCCGTAATGCCTTTTCTCCGGCGCGCTGCGCATAGTCCGCTGCTTTCTGCCAGACTCTGGCCTGATAAAAATGATTGGCCAGGTCCTCCACATGCGCATCGAGGGCGGCAGGAGGAAGCTGTTCCATGGTCTCGGCAATAGTGCGATGCACTCTGGTGCGCTCACGTGCCAGGAGCTGCGTGTAAATGGCCTGCCGGGTCAACGCATGTCGAAACGCGAACTGTTCGGGGGATTCGTCGATGACGAGGTGAGCAGACACCAATTCTTTCATGACCAGGAGGAGTTGCTCCTCATCATAGTGGGTAAGCTGCTGAAGGAGGGCAAAATCAAAATGCCGCCCGGCGACAGCGGCCAGGGTCAACACCTGTTTGGCCGCTTCCCCCAGGTGTTGTGTTCGTTGTTGCACCGCATCCTGAACACTTTGCGGAATGCGCGATGCAGGCAGTGATCGGCGATTCCAGTAGCCCTGGACGTAGAAAATGTCGCCTGCGGCAATCATGGCGCTGAGCGTTTCTTCGACGAAAAAGGGGTTGCCTTCCGTCAGGATGTAGAGCGCATCCAGAAGTTCTCCATGCAGGAAGCGGCGCATGTCGAACGCCGTGTGTCGTTGATCAAAGAGAGCCGAGAGCATCAGATCGACGTCGTTGCGCGCAAGAGGCGCGAGCTGGACCTCCTGAGCGAGCCGTCCGCGGTTGAGCTGCGCAAGCCAGCTTTTCAACTCTGCACGCATCTCATCCTGGCGGTAGGTGGCCAGCAGAAGAATAGGATGAGATGCCGTGCGTCGCGTTAAATAGTGAAGAAAGTCCAGACTGGTGCTGTCGCTCCAATGCACGTCTTCTATAATGAGAAGGAGTGGGGAGGATGCTGACAGGTGGATGAAAAAGTTCGCCAACACCGCGAAGAGACGGCGTTTCTCTTGTTCGGGTTCGAGGGGCAGAAGTGGCGTCGTCTGATCGGGGACGAGTTCAGGCAGCAAGGGAAAGAGGTCAAGAGCTAAACGCTCCAACTCAGTCGCAAGTGTGGCTGCCGAGTGTGACGCGAAGAGGGAGCGTAAGAGGTCGAGCAACGGTGCATAGGGATAGGTAAGATCTGTCGGGAAGCAATTTCCTTGCACAAGCCGAAAGTTGTGAGCGGCAGCAGAGGTTTTAACCTCAGCTACCAAGCGAGATTTGCCAATGCCCGCTTCACCGGCAATCAGAGCGACCTGTCCCTTGCCGCTTTTCGCTCGGTCGATGAGCAGGCGGAGGTGGGTGAGATCATGCACGCGACCGATCAAGACCGGACAAATGATCGGGGGAGTAAACCGTGCCTCCATCGTATGTGACCTTTCTGCAGACAAAGTCTTGACATGGCCCTCTCAGTAGTCGACCTGTAATCCCTCCATCGCGCGTTCACGGTCGTCTACAGAAGGCAAACTATACCGAATGGAAGTATATCACAACCTTGACTTCCATTAATGGGTCCTTAGTCGCAGTGGGTAAAAAGGATTTTTCGGGAGAGTTATTGATTGAGAGATGATATCGAGAAGACACCTGTCTTAGCGTTTTGCTCTTCGCTCGTACGTGGCAGCCTAAGCTGAGCAGATATCGCCCTTCGCTTGTTGGAGGCATCAGTATAGTATAGAGTGTGTGGCATATATGCACATATTGGTCTATCGCTTTTGCGTAGTAAGAAGAAGTAAGGGCGACCAGCAGGGTTGCCTGAAGGGGGATAACACATGGTAAGGATCATGATAGTTGATGACCATGCATTGATTCGGCGTGTTATACGCGAGGTAATCTGGCAAGAACGTGACCTGGAGATTGTAGCTGAGGCTTGCAACGGGTATGAGGCGGAGACACTGGCGGCCCAAACACAGCCCGACGTGGTTCTGATGGATCTGGATATGCCGGAATGCGGTGGCCTTGAGGCGACAGAGCTGGTATTAGCCTGTTCTCCGCACTCGCGTATCATAATTCTCTCGGCATCCAGGTGTGAACAGCACGCTGTCAGCGCCATACAACGTGGGGCAGTGGGCTACCTGATTAAAGACATCGAGCCTAATACGCTGGTCTATGCCATCCGCTGCGCTGTCCACAACGAACTGTACATAACGCGTCCACTAGCCAACCGTGTGCTGGCACACTTCCGCTCACTGCAATTCCCGGTCCCTGTGGATGTTGTACAGGGCCGCATTACGCTTGTCTGCCGACAAGTGGGGGCAGGCCGCAAGGGTTGGCAGCTAGGGACAGGAGGATATCGCCATCCCATTGTAATGCCAAAACGCACTACACTCGTTCCCGTTGCCCAGTAGCTATGTTGGAAGGAAGGTGTCACCATTGTATAACATCTCCCATGCTGGCGGGTATGGAGCATATGAGGTAACATCGTCTCTCGTTTGTTGGAGACATCAGTATAGTATAGAGTGTGTGGCATATATGCACATACGAGTCTATAGTATCTTAAGTAGCAAGAAGGGGGTAAGGCACATGGTAAGGGTTATGATCGTTGATGACCATGAAATGATGCGGCGTGTTGTACGCGAGATGGTCGAGAAAGAAGACGATCTGGAGATCGTTGCCGAGGCAGGCAATGGTTATGAGGCTGAGACGCAGGCGATGCAGACGCTGCCCGATGTCGTTCTGATGGACCTGGATATGCCGGAATGCGACGGCTTCGAGGCGACAGAACGGGTATTAGCCTGTTCTCCACACTCACGTATCGTCATTTTCACCGCATCGCACTATGAACACGACGCGTTCAGTGCCATACAACGTGGGGCAATGGGCTATCTCACCAAAGATGTTGAACCTGATACGTTGATAAAAGCCATTCGCTGTGCTGCTCGTGACGAGCTGTACATAGCACGCCCACTGGCTAACCGTGTTCTGGCACACATCCGCTTACTGCAACTGCTTGCGCCGATGCTGGAAAACGCAAGATCGCGCCTGTCGGCAGGCAAGTGGGACCAGGCCGCAACGGTAGCCTGAGATGTCGCTGTTGCATAGCATCGCGTGTTGATGGGTATGGAGCTGTAGCTTGCTGTGAGTTATCGAGGCAAAGGTGATACAATACCTCCCATAACGAGGAGCACAACAATTGTCTAGAAATAGCAGGTTATGGCTCAACAAAGCATTATTCAAGCACAACAGGTATGGAAAATCTATCGCAACGGGCATATACGAGTGGAGGCTCTGCGTGGCATCGACATGGCCGTTGCAGCGGGCGAGATGGTCGCCATTATGGGACCTAGCGGGTGCGGCAAAACAACCCTGCTCAACTGCCTCGCCGGTTTAGATAGTGTCGATGAAGGCGATATCTTCATTCAAGGTGATAACCTGCGTGATCTCAGCGACAACGAGCGTACCAGCTATCGCGCTCAACATATGGGGTTTGTCTTCCAAGACTTCAATCTGCTACCCATGTTGAGCGCGGTGAAGAATGTAGAATTGCCCATGCTCGTCGCCAGGGTTCCCGGCGGCAAAGCACGCAAACGGGCACTGGAGATGCTGGAACGCATTGGCCTTGCAGACCGGGCCCGCCACCGCCCGGCTGAACTCTCCGGGGGCCAGCGCCAGCGAGTCACGGTCGCCCGTGCGCTCACCAATGACCCAGCCATCGTCTGGGCGGATGAGCCCACGGGCAACCTGGACAGTGAGGCGGCCGATGATGTTATGGACCTGCTCTGCCGCTTTAACCAGGAGAATGGGCAGACCTTTGTGATCGTCACGCACGACCTGGAGGTCGGGAAGAGAGCCAATCGCATCATTCACATGCGCGACGGGAATATTGTATAACTGGCGAGAAACACTGAGTGTTTCTCGCCAGTTATACTAAACCCTAACATTAGTGCGCTAACTCGTATCCTTTCGACTCAGCGTGCACCAACTCACGCACAACATCTTTGATGTGTGCAGACGAGAGGCCATAGAGTTCCTTCAGGATCGATGGCGCACCATGCTCAATAAATTTGTCGGGATAGCCAATCAGGCGTATATCGACCTCACTGAGTAGACCACGCGCCTCTAACAATTCGAGCACTGCACTGCCGAAGCCACCTGCAACCACGTGATCTTCGACGGTCACGATGCGTTGCGTTTCCTTTGCCAGGCGCGTGATCAGTTCTTCATCAAGCGGTTTGGCCCAGCGAGCATTGACCACGGCTACATGAATATCTTGCTCGGCCAGTTCTTTTGCCGCTTGCTCTGCCGACGCAACGGCTGTCCCATACGCCAGGATGACGCAATCCTGCTGCTCTGCTTCTTCGATGGTGGCTGGACTGAGCAGTTCCGCCTTGCCAGCCTCCAATGTTTGCAATTCGGCATCCAGAGGTACGCCAACGGCTTTTCCACGCGGATAGCGCAGGCTCACGGGTCCGTCCATGTAGATGGCGGTGTAGAGCATGTGGCGTAGCTCGTTCTCATCTTTGGGGGCCATGACCTTCATATGCGGGATAATACGCATGTACGCGACGTCGAAGTTGCCATGCTGTGTATGGCCGTCTTCACCAACGATCCCGGCACGGTCCATCGCGAAGACGACGTGAAGATTTTGCACGCAGATGTCGTGAATGACCTGGTCATAGGCTCGCTGCAAAAAGGTCGAATAAATAGCAACGACGGGGCGCATGCCTGATACGGCAAGCCCACCGGCAAATGTCACGCCGTGTTGTTCAGCGATACCCACATCGAAATAGCGTTCGGGGAAATGCTGGTGCATCTTCTTCAAGCCGGTGCCTTCTGCCATAGCGGCCGTGATGGCTACGATGGAGATATCCTTCTCAGCCAATTCTACGAGTGTATTGGCAAAGACATCAGTGTAGGTGGGTGGATCACCGGCATTTTTCTTGATCGTGCCGGTCGTGTAGTCAAATGCGCCGGGACCATGCCATTTCGTCGCGTCTTCCTCAGCATAGCTCAAGCCTTTGCCTTTCTTTGTCACCACCTGTACCATCACCGGCCCTTCGATATGCTTGATATTCTCAAAGACATCCAACAGCAATGGAATGTCGTGTCCATCGAATGGCCCAAAGAACTTGAAGCCCAACTCTTCAAAAATCTGCCCGCTCTTGCTGTGCATGATAAAATTTTTGAAGCTCATCTCTGCACGGCCAGCTGCCTCACGCGCCTTGTCGCCTACCACGGGCAGTTTATTAATCGATCCTTTCGCCATCTCACGCAGACGACGATAACTGGGGGAGGTCTCCATTTGGCGTATCTTGCCCAGGTAATGATGTAGCGCGCCAACGTTGTCAGAAATCGATTTTTCGTTGTCGTTCAACACCACGATCAGGTTTTTCTTCAAACTGCCGGCATTGTTGATCGCTTCCAGGGCCATCCCGCCAGTGAGAGCACCATCACCGATGACGGCTACCACCTTGAAGTTCTGGCCTTGCAGGTCACGGCCCGTAGCTATACCGAGCGCCGCCGAGATGGAGGTGCTGGCATGGCTGGCTCCAAATACGTCGTACTCGCTCTCATCGCGTCTAAGATAGCCGGAAAGGCCACCAAACTGGCGAATGGTGTGAAAACGATCCCCCCGTCCCGTCAAGAGCTTGTGTCCATAGGCCTGGTGACCAATATCCCAGACCAACAGATCATGGGGAGTGTCAAAGACGTAGTGCAATGCGATTGTCAGTTCGACGACGCCCAGATTCGGAGCCAGGTGTCCGCCTTTCACCGAAACTTTTTCGATGATTTCGCGCCGCATCTCTTCGGCCAGTTGTTGCATTTGCACAGGCGTCAACGCGCGCAACTGTGCCGGGCTGTCAATGCTATCAAGAATCCTTGCCAATGATTTCCTCCAAAACTAAGGATGCAAAATAATTCTCATCGTATTATAGGAGTATCCATACAACTCAGCAAACACTACGGTCAAAAAATTCATGCACTTGGGGGCTTGACAGGCATTCATTGTCCTCCACAAGCGGCCTCAGCGAAGTAGAAGGCCTCTTGACAGCCTGTCACTTTCTTCTTATGATGACATAACTATAGGAAGATCCTCGTAGTCGCCCGACATGCTGAGAGGAGGTAACCTGGCACCCGCAAGGGGTGCCACTACGCTCTCACATGCCACACTGGAGGTTCGGCTAGCGTAGTGGCACCTCTTGCGGGTGCTCAGGCCAACCTACATGCAAAATGTGAGTCGGAGAACGGTGCAGAAAATGAGCCATCGCTATTGTACCGTCATCTATTGCTGCGATGGCTACAGTTACGAAAGGGGGGAGCGGCGTGTCCTGCCCAAACGAGAGCCAGGGATATCCACGCTGCTATGTCTGATGACAAAGAAAGATAGCGAGAAAGAAGTAGAACGGCCACATTACTACTCGCAGTTTTGGCTCGATGTGGCCGCCGGACGACGAGTCATCGGCGCGCCGAAAACTGATGAGGGAGCCGATGGATTTGAATCCGAGATGCCAGAGGCCGCTGTAGTGCGCAAACCTGTGCGCGATAGCATAGCTGCTGTTACGGACGGGTACCAGGAACCCTTCGCACAGGACGAGGCCGAGCCAAAGTTCGCCGAGGAAGAATTTGCTGAGCCAGAACTGGAGGAGGAACTGGTAGGCGCGGTAGATGATCTGGACATTCCTAATATCGAGGTAGAAGAGACAGAAATTCCCCAGATCGAGATCGCAGCCCAGCAGGAGGAAGAGGAAGAACCAACAGAAGAGTTCTTCGAGGAGGAGGAGGAAGAAGAGGAGGAGGAGGATTGGACAACCAGTCGCGGGCGTAAGAAGGCCAAGCCCAGCAGGCCAACGAAACAGCCCCCAAAGCGGATCGAGAAACGACGCAGGTATTGATTGTGAAGGATCAGATCCATCAGGGCGGGGGCAAGCCCCGCCCCTACCATACACGAACGGGGACGTCCGACCGTATATGGTAGGGGCGACCCTTGCGGTCGCCCTGGGAGTTTAGGGGTAGATGCCGCGAATCTGCGTTGCTTCAGCGACACGCGAGATAGCTATCATATTTGCAGCCAGGCGCATATCGCAGTGAGACTCGTCAGCCTTTTCTGCAACGGCGGCAAAGGCACGATTCATGATCATCTCGAGTTTCTGGGTAATCTCTTCAACACCCCAGAAGAAGCTTTGCAGGTCCTGCACCCATTCGAAGTAACTGACAGTCACCCCACCAGCATTTGCAAGGATATCGGGGATAACAATTGTGCCCTTTTCAAACAGGATTTTGTCTGCTTGTGGCGTTGTCGGACCATTCGCCGCCTCAGAGACAATACGCGCTTGAACGCGGTCAGCATTGGTGGCTGTCAATACGCCTTCGGTAGCAGCAGGTACCAATATATCACAAGGGACTTCCAACACATCCTGCACGCCTACGCGTTGAGCCTTCGGGAAGTCAATCACGCTCCCCCTTTCTTGCTTATAGCGCAGCACAGCAGCCGGATCAAGCCCGGACTCATTGTAAATGCCGCCACGAGTATCACTCACGGCTACAACCTTGCACCCCTCGTTATGGAAGAGGCGAGCAGCGACTGACCCAGCATTCCCGTAGCCCTGGATACTGACACGAGCGCCGCGCATGGGCATACCAATGCGGCGTGCAGCCCGGCGCGTGACAAACAAGACGCCTGTGGCAGTCGCATCGTTACGTCCCTCACTTCCACCAATCGAGAGGGGTTTACCGGTGACCACAGCGGGGATAGAGAACCCTTCATGCATGGAATAGGTATCCATAATCCATGCCATCACTTGCGAATTTGTGTTGACATCGGGGGCTGGAATATCGCTGTGAGGCCCAATGATAATGGATATCTCGGAGGTATAGCGGCGAGTGAGACGTTCCAGTTCGGCACTGCTCATCTGTTTGGGATCGCAAATAACGCCACCTTTTGCACCACCGAAGGGGATACCCACGACGGCACACTTCCACGTCATCCACATCGCAAGGGCCTTGACTTCATCAAGAGTAACGTCAGGACCGTAACGAATGCCACCTTTGGCAGGACCACGATTGACGTTATGCTGAACACGGTAACCTGTAAAGGTTTTGACACGCCCATTATCGAGTCGAACCGGAAAATTGACTGTAAGTTCACGCTTGGGTTGTCGCAAAACCTCCCGCATATCCTCTGAGAGGTTTATTTTATTTGCGGCTGCCTCAAATTGTTGAACGGCCATATGATAGGGATTTAATGCGGCAGACTTCACATCATCGTGCATGGTCTGCATTTCTCCTTTTCAAAGGGACGAGACACCACCTACTCTGGTTGGCGTCTCGTCCAGTTTTGCTCTATGAGTATTTTTTGAACACTATCGGCCTTTGCCTGGCCGCGGGTCTGTTTCATCACTTGACCAATCAATGCCTGCAAAGCATTTGTTTTGCCCGGCACGATAGTCATTGGCCGCTTTAGAATTGTTGCGTTATCACCTCCTCTACAATTCGCTCCAACTCACTCTGATCGCTGATAGGGGGCTTCAATTCCCTTTTCTTTCACAATCGCATCGGGCATTTTGCCAGTATGCAAAAGCCTCCTCCAGGACCTCTTTTGCTTGTTTGCCTGTTATGCGCTCTTTCTCGAGCAGATCAAGCAAATTCGCTGCTGCTGCTGGCGAAAGTGGACTGTCATGATATGACATGGAGTTGCTTTGAGCAACCGCACTACTTCGTTAAGCACCAGGTTAGCTGGCAGCTTTTGCTCGTGCCTTGAGGTCACTTGTCTGAGAAGACTGCTACAACCTGCTCAAAGTAATCACCAAGTGCTTTTTCTTCAGTCAACACATTCGCATCCTGGGCTGAGAGTCCATACTCCGTCAATGTATCGGGCACGGCGAGCATCAGGCAATTCTGGAAGTTGTGCACGCAACTCTTCAACCCAGGCACGGCTAATTAACAGGGGCGGGAGATCCGGTTCGGGAAAGTAGCGATAATCATGCGCATATTCCTTACTGCGTTGTGGGACAGTAACACCCTTTGTTTCAATCCAGCCTCGGGTCTCCTGGTGAATCGTCTCCTCCGAACGCGTCATGGCTATCTGGCGTTGTGCTTCATACTCGATCGCTCGCTCTACCGAGCGGAAACTGTTCATATTTTTGATCTCCGTCTTGACGCCCAGTTCCTGCTGTCCACTGGGACGCACGGAGATGTTGGCATCACAACGCAGGCTTCCTTCTTCCATACGTCCAGAAGAAACGCCCAGATACACCAGTATTTCGCGCAGTTTCTGCATATAGAGCCGTGCTTCTTCCGGGCTGAACGCATATCCGGCTCGCTGACAATCTCCATCAACGGTGTGCCAGAGCGGTTGATATCGACCAGGCTATAGCCATCATGGTGCAGTAAACGGGCAGTATCTTCTTCAAGATGGACACGAGTGATACCGATACGATTTATCTGACCATCATACTTAATGGTGAGATATCCATTGCGGCTCAAAGGAACATCATATTGCGAGATTTGGTAGCCCTTCATCAAATCAGGATAGGGATAGTTTTTGCGGTCGAACTTTGAGTATTCGGGGATTGACAGTTGAGAGCCAGAGCCGTCATAATGGTATAAGCAACGGCCTGCTCGTTGATGACCGGCAAGACGCCAGGCATACCCATACATATCGGGCACACATGTGTATTTGGCGCAGCATAGGCATAATCCGTGCTGCACGAGCAGAACATTTTGCTTTTAGTTAGCAGTTGTGAGTGGACTTCAAGGCCAATAACTACTTCGAAGTCTGTAGCAGCGTGGGTATGTGTAGTCATTTTTCCCTACCTGACCTTATAATACGTCGGTGGATGTTTTTATTTACTGTTAGTCTAGCTCTTTCCCGCTCATTCGTCAATGGTAGGCTGCTACTTTACTTGTAACCCTTCAGGACTCCTCACCACCTTCGGTGGTTCGCAAGGGTTTTTGCTGTGGGCTTGGCAGCCTGCGGCTGCCAAGCCCACAGCAAAAACAGAGGTGACATGTTATCTTCCTCCTCTCTGGAGTTGATGGGTGTATTCGGGAAGAACCTCTTCTCACATAAGTGAGATACCACATCGGTATCACGACCGTATCACGTCAGCAGCGTTCAACCTCACAATGTTCTCACGACTAGAAAACGTGCATCCATTCCCGCGTTGGTTTCTTGGTTATGGACGAACACGTGGTGTTTTTTGAGCGAGATCCCAAAGCACATGAGCCGCCGGAGGGAGAGGAATAATATTGTCAACTTCGTCGCCCAACCAGTCTCAGGTTATCCAATATCCACAACGTCGCTCTCCCATCTATCGCTGGATACAGCAACTCAGCCCGCCCCAACACACAATCGGTAAAATGAGCCACCATCGCCTGATAGGGGTCGGCAGGCGCAAACTCTACACGTTCAAATTCCGCGCCACGCTGTACCATCAGCTCCGTCGTATCGTTACGCCAGGCCGTGAAAGCAAGCGGAGCTGTAACAGCTCCCGCACTACCCACTACTTCGATGACCTGATGCTCAGCAGCGGCAAAGCTACACTGGATATGCGCCAACACATCCTGCTCAAAACAGAGTATAGCGCTGGCACTTACGTCTATTCCTTCCCGGCTATAGGAAATAACGGCCTGCATTTGCTGCGGTTCAGAGCCGATTAGCCAACGAGCGGCGTTGATACAGTAACTGCCCACATCGAGCAGTGCGCCGCCGCCGAACTCAGGGTGAGCGCGGTAATTGTCGGGTTTGTCAAAGGGAAAAGAGAATGCGGTATGCAGAAAACGTATGTCGCCCAGTCCGCCCGTAGATAGCATGTGTTTCAGTTGGAGCATACGCGGGTGGAAGCGGTACATGACTGCTTCCATAAGCAGGATGTTGGCCCGTTGGCAAGCGGTGATCATGTCATCACATTCTGCGGTGTTCACAGCGAGTGGTTTCTCGCACAGTATATGCTTACCTGCTTCTGCTGCGCGCATGGTCCAAATGCGGTGCAGATGGTTGGGTAGGGCGATGTAGACGGCGTCGACGTCGGGGTCATTGATGAGGGTCTGGTAATCATGGTAGGCACGTTCGATGCCAAACCTGGCTGCACTCAATTTTGCACGTTCATCGTTACGGCTGGCAACAGCTACTATACGAGCTTCGGAAGTCTGTTGCATAGCAGGGATAACTGCTCGTGTGGCAACGAAGCCTGGGCCAAGTATGCCCCAATTACATGGCATGTATACCTCCTGAAGAGTTACCTTATCGGTTCGTAACCATCATTATATAGCCCTGTACAAGGACAAAGGTTTTAGCATCTACCCAAAAGTCCTAGCCAATATATGCAAAATGCGCGATACAAGTCACGACGGATATGCGATGGAACGCGGCAAATCCTGGATATACCTGGGTTTGAACCATAAAGACAAAGGTAGCCGGCAGCAATCTATTTGTACAGTTCAGCAAAATAAGGTATACTGTCCCCTAGCATAAGAGGCATCTTAGCTTCTTTTGTATCAACTGAGTTTATAGGATGTCAACAACCTCGCATCTCATGGCGCGGAAATGTTCTCCGCGCATCCGGTGGAGCAGATGAGCAGGCAGGAGAACAACGACATATGTCCCTGATTAACATGGCCAAACGCGAGATCAATTGTAAGATCGTCTACTACGGTATCGGGTTGTGTGGCAAGACTACCAATCTGCACTACATACACAAAGTTGTCGATCCTAAAGACGTAGGTGATATGGTCTCTATCGATACGGAGACCGAGCGTACGCTCTACTTTGACCTGCTCCCACTTGAACTTGGCAAGGTCCATGGGTTCCAAATCCGCTTCCAGCTATACACCGTCCCTGGCCAGGTCTTGTACCAGCAGACACGAGTCTCAGTGCTCAAAGGGACCGATTGCGTGATCTTCGTTGCCGACTCCCAGGTCAGCAAGTTGCAAGAGAACATCGAGAGTTGGAATGAGCTACAAGAACAATTGCGCCGCATGAATAAGGATGTCACCGATTTTCCCCTGGTCATGCAATGGAATAAGCGTGACTTGCAGGAGATACTCCCTATATCTGTGTTGGAACAATACCTCAACCCCTACCGCGCGCCTAGCTTTGAGGCAATTGCCGTCACGGGAACGGGCGTCATCGAGTGCTTGCGCACAGGTATCAACTCCACCTTACGCCGCCTGGAACGCATCTAACACATTCGATGACTGTTGTAGCAGCATCCCACCTAAGTATACTTTTGTAATGTGTCCCAATTGTTTCTAGAGCAGTTTGATGTATATAATGATGCAACGATCATTTGCCATATGCCCCCACCAATACGCAAGGAAAAGCAATGCATTTGCATGCTTGGAGTATACTAGCAGAAGCATAGAAAGTTTAGCGGCAGACTCTCCACTGTAGCCGCTCTGCTGCGCGAGGATTGCATGGAAACGATACGTGTCATTATTATCGAAGAGCAGCCCTTATTCCGTTACGGTATCCGCTCTACACTTGAACGCATGGGAGATTGTGAGCTCATTGGCGAGTCCACCGATCCCGTCAATACACTCGAATTAGCGCGTACAGGAAACCCTGACGTGGTGATTATCGACGCTGGCCTCACGTCTACTGATGCCCTGGAGATCGTCCGGCAGATGCGCCACCTTGTTCCGCACATGGCCATTATTGTGCTCACGCCTTCAGAAGATGAGGAACGTCTCTTTCAGTCGATCAAGGTTGGCGCTGCCGCCTACTACACACGCAACATCACCCCTGAAGAACTCGGAGATGCCGTGCGGAAAGTCAGTCGCGGCGAATATTTAATCAACGATGATGTGCTTTCAAAACCCCAACTCGCCAGTCGCGTCCTCAAATCGTTTCGCGAGTTGGCAGTGGAGGAAGAGGAAACCGCGACAAAAGACCTCTATTCACCGCTCTCCGCCCGCGAAGTGGAGATCCTGGACTATATCGCACGTGGCAATAGCAACAAAGAAATTGCCAAATCACTGAAGATCAGCGACCAGACGGTCAAAAATCATATTACATCGATCCTCAAAAAGCTATCGGTAAATGACCGTACCGCTGCCGTAGTGCATGCACTTCGTCACGGCTGGATCAAAATGCACGACAGCTAGATCATGATAGTCAGACCCAAATGGCTAGCAGTTCCTTGCCGGTATTTGCGTTAAGGAAGACATAGAGGTCATGGTGTGATTGTGGGAACGGGGTAGGGTCAACTGACGGATCACTCGGCTGTAGTGGGATACCTTGATAGAGTATCATCCAGGTGGGGACATGGTTCAGATTGGACAGTGCAGCAGGGGTGCCTCTAGCAGAATAATTCAAGAGCACGTACTGGGCACTGGTGTTTTGCGCATTGGCGGCAGCCTCCGGCTCAAGCTGGCTGGCGATGAGTAGCGCTTGCTGCTGATTCAGCCCAGGTGTCTGCGTGGGGTGATTCAGGGTAATGCCTGCGGCAAATAATGGCGGAACTTGCTCCATAGAGGGGTGGGTAGGAGCAATGCCAGGTATCGGGAGCGCCGGTAGAGGTAAAAGTTGTTGCTGATGGGCTGAGTACCATACAAACCCTGCGATGGCCACAACGAAGAATATAACTCCGATGATAGCGCTAAGCGAGCGCATCAATGAAGCTGGTTGACGACCTTGGGCGCGCTTTTTGTGTAAGCGCGGCAAAGCATCCTCTGACTCGGATAGGTCGTCCTCCCTACGACTTGGCATGGTATTGCTTCTACCTTTCGTTATTGCTTTTTCTTCAGAGAGGTGAGTCCTGTCTCCAATACTCCATATCCTCTCAATGCCATATTCTAACGGTGACATCCTCCCCACGGCGTAACGCCGGGGGCTTCCTCTTCTCACGAAGAGGCTTTCCTGCTTCGCGGAGGCTTGCCAGGTTTGGTTTTCACCGCCCCTGGTCTTACGGCCTCTCCACAGGCAGCAACCGCGAGTCCCGCGGCCAGAATATTTTTTGCAGCATTGATATCGCGGTCATGGACAACGCCACACTGGGGGCATGACCATGACCGTACGTCAAGCGTTAAGGAGTCGAGAATATGCCCACAGTCAAAGCAGCGTTTGGAGGATGGGTACCACTTGTCAATCTTGACCAGCGTCCGTCCATACCACGCTGCTTTGTATTCCAGTTGTCTGATAAACTCAGCCCAACCTACATCACTGATGGCTTTCGCCAAACAGTGATTTTTGACCATGTTCTTGACGGAAAGACTCTCGACGCAGACGACTTGGTTTTCGCGTATGGTGTGAGTCGAGAGGTGATGTTGATAGTTTCGTCTGCGGTCTGCAATCTTCTTCTGGAGACGAGCGACCTTCAGACGAGCCTTGGCCCTGTTCTTGGACCCTTTTTTCTTTTTCGCATGACGGCGTTGCGCTTTTGCCAGCTTCTTTTCATCTTTGGCAAAGAACTGAGGATTGCCGTAGGTATGACCATCGCTGGTGATGACCATCGACTTCAAACCCAGGTCAAGCCCCACCATCTGAGGCGTGACTTCCAAGGGCTTGATGTCCTCTTCTACCAGGATGCTTACAAAGTAGCGGTTAGCCTCATCTTTGGTGATGGTGACGCTACTTGGCTTGCACGAGTCAGGCAAGGGGCGATGCCATATGATGGAAAGAGGAGCATCCATCTTGGCAAGCGTGAGAGTATGCCCGTCCCAAGTGAACGCATTGCTCGCATAGGTAGCGGATTGCTGATGGCGTTTCTTTTTGAAGGTGGGATAGGAAGCTACCCCTTCAAAGAAGTTGCGAAAGGCGCGATCCAGATGCCGAAGCGCTTGTTGGAGGGGAACAGAAGAAACCTCGTTCAGCCACATGGTCTCTTCCTGTTTCTTGAGCGTGACCAGGCGGGCTGCTGTGCCTTCATAGTACAGACGCTCACCATGTTGGTAGTAGGCGTCAGTACGCTCTCGCAAGGCCCAGTTGTAGACATAGCGGCAACAGCCAAAGGTACGAGCCAGGATGCACTTTTGTTCCTCGCTTGGAGAGAAGCGGTACTTGTAGGCTTTCTTCTGTTTCATGCTTTACAGTAGAGCACACGTGCTGTAAAGTGTCAAGCAGTCTCCCAACCCATCACGCTCCAACAAGGGGGCATAACAAGGCTCGAAGGCTAGAAATAGCATTTGACCTCATATTGCCCACACGATATACTGTTGAGAACAGACTTGGACATGTGTCTTTGAGAAGAAAGGAACCTGACTCCATGAAAGTATATGGCCGTGTAACAGTCTTCCCTATCATGCCACCTCGCATTAGCCGACTGTACGAATTAGCATACAATTTGTGGTGGAGCTGGCATGCCGAGGCACGCGCTCTCTATAGAGAACTTGACTCTGACCTGTTTGAACAGGTCGGGCACAATCCTGTTCGCTTCCTCAGTGAGTTACAGCCTCAGAACCTTGAGAAAGCGGCCAATAACCCTGCATACCTGGCGCGCTACGACAGCATCCTGAAGGATTTTGATCGCTACATGCACCCACGTGCAGATGAGACCTGGTTTTCACGCAATTATCCAGAATTCACACATCGAACCATTGCCTACTTCTCAGCAGAGTTTGGGCTGAACGAGGCGCTGCCCATCTACTCGGGTGGCCTGGGCATTCTTTCCGGCGATCACTGCAAAGAGGCCAGCGACCTGGGTTTGCCCTTCGTCGGTGTAGGTTTTTTGTATCCGCAGGGCTATTTTAACCAGTATATCACCCGTGAGGGCGTGCAAGAAGCATTCTATGACAAACTACATTTTTCCGAGGTTCCCGCTATGCCAGCCTGTGACTCAGACGGCAACGAAGTGATGATTAGCGTCGATTTGCCGGGACGCCGTATCCATGCCAAGGTCTGGAAATTGCAGGTGGGGCGAATTCCTCTTTACCTCATGGATACAGACGTTCCTCCCAATGCGCCCCATGACCGTGAACTTTCAGCACGGCTCTATGGTGGAGATCGAGAAATGCGCATCTCCCAGGAGATCGTACTGGGCATCGGCGGCGTACGGACGTTGCGAGCGTTGGGCATCTCACCGTCCGCCTGGCATATTAACGAGGGACACGCTGCCTTTCTATGCCTGGAACGCTGTCGAGAACTGGTCGCCTCCGGCCTGAGCTTCAGCGAGGCACGTGAGGTGGTCGCCGCAAACTCGCTTTTCACCACGCATACACCCGTACCAGCAGGCAATGACACATTTAGCTATGATCTGGTTGACAAGTATTTCGGTTCCTACTGGGGACAGCTAGGACTGACACGCGACCAATTCATGGAGGTAGCCCGCGAGGATCACGGCTATGGACCAACCTACGGTATGACCATACTTGCTCTGCGGCTGACGGGCCAGCATAACGGTGTGAGCAAACTACATAGAGATGTCTCGCGCAGGATGTGGCAATTCCTGTGGCCGGGTCTAGATGCTGACGAGGTGCCCATCGATTCCATCACAAACGGCGTGCACACTCCAACCTGGATTTCACCAGAGATGAATGCGCTCCTCAAACGTTACCTGGGCCAGGATTGGGAAGACCACGCAGATGAGCAAGCCATGTGGAATCGGGTGACAGAGATTCCCGATGAAGAACTGTGGCAGACACACTTGAAGCGGAAAGTGGAGCTGATTGGTCACATGCGCCGCCATCTAAAACAGCAGCATTTGCGTCTGGGTGAAGGGTCGGTGCAGATGGCCGAATTTGAGTACATGCTCGATCCTAATGCTTTCATCATTGGCTTCGCACGACGCTTCGCAACGTACAAGCGGGCAACGCTTATATTCCGCGATGTGAACCGCTTGCGCCGCATCATCAACAATCCTGAGCATCCCGTACAGATCATCTTTGCAGGCAAGGCGCATCCCGCCGACGAGCCGGGCAAGGCACTGATCGAACAGGTATACCGCTTCTCGCGCACGGAGGACTTCCGGGGCAAGGTTGTCTTTATAGAGAACTATGACATGGCCATGGCGCGCTACCTGGTCTCCGGCACGGACCTGTGGCTGAACAACCCCATCCGTCCGCACGAGGCCAGCGGCACCAGCGGGCAGAAGGCTGCGCTAAACGGGCAGCCGAATTGTAGCATCCTGGATGGCTGGTGGGCCGAGGGCTATAACGGCAAAAATGGCTGGGCAATTGGCGAAGCGCGTGAATACCACGGCGCGGACGTGCAGGATGAAACCGATAGCCTCGCCCTATACCAACTGCTCGAAGAGGAGATTGTGCCGGCCTACTACGACTGTGGACCTGACGGTATCCCGCATCGTTGGATCGCTATTATGAAGGAAGCGATGCGCACCTGCGCCCCCGCTTTCAGTACCCATCGCATGGTGAAGGAGTATACCACGCTCTACTATGTTCCCGAGATTCAGCAAGGGATGCGCATCGAAGAGAACCGCTACCAACAGGCACGAGTGCTGGCCGCCTGGAAAGACAAAGCAAAGCAGAGCTGGCCGAGCCTGGAGATATACGTAGAAGGGCGTCGCGACGGCCAACTGAGCCTTGGCGAAGGAGTTGAGGTGCGAGCCTGGGTACGAGCAGGCAAACTGCGTCCCGAAGACCTTGCCGTTGAGCTTGTCTACGGCGAATTGATGAACGAACACGTTGTTCCACAGCACACATTGCCAATGAAGTACGTGCAGCAGGAAGCGGATGGCTCGTATCGCTACGACGCAAACCTGCAACCTGCCGAAAGCGGCAGCATTGCCTATGGTGTGCGAGTGTTACCCAGTCATCCTGCTCTCGCGGGCAAGCACGATATGGGACTGATACGTTGGGGGTAAGGACACACTACTGCTTTATCATAGCGCAAAAGTATCGACTCCCCCATTTGGGTGGAACTGTTACGTTACTTCCTGAATACCGTTATACCGGCTAGTACTACAACCGTAGTTAGCTCTCACTCGTAGATATTGATGAAGAGAGACCAAGAGCAGTATCGACGATTGGGAGGAAGCGGATGACGATCGAGGAATTGGAAGCATGGCAAGAAGAATTTGAAGCATTTCACGCGCGGTTTGCTGACCTGTTCGAGCGCAGCGAGTCGCGCGAGCAAGCTAAGAAGTATCTGCGTGGGCTGCTCGCCCAGGCGGATCGCAAGAACAGCTGGCAGGTTGCTGAAGTCGTTGGGGATGCGATCCCCGACCGTATGCAGCGATTGCTCTATCAAGTGCCCTGGGATGCCGAGGCGGCGCGTGATCGACTGCAGCAGTTTGTGATCGAGACCTGTGGAGACGAAGAGGGGATTGGGGTGGTCCATGAGACCAGTTTTCTCAAGAAAGGGACGCACTCAGTCGGGGTGGCGCGCCAGTACCTGGGGGCGGCAGGCAAGCTGGACAATGGGCAAGTGGCGACGGTCTTGAGCTACGCTGCCAAAGGCGCTCACGTGTTTCTGGATCGACGGCTGTATCTGCCAGAAGAATGGGCCTGGAATAAAGAGCGACGTGCCCAGGCACGAGTACCGGAAGAGGTGCGCTTTGAAACCAAGCCAGAGCAGGCTATCGCCATGCTTGTGCATGCCTGGGAGCGAGGCGTGCCCATGCGGTGGGTCACCGGTGATGAGGTCTACGGCGACTCGCCGCGTCTGCGGGAAACGATCCAGGCGCATGGCCGCTTCTACGTGCTGGCGGTCTCGGCCAACACGCGCGTGTGGACCGAGCGGCCCGCGGTGGAGGAGCCGCAGGAGCAGACGGGAGGACGGCCACGGCTCGCACTGCGGGTGGCATCAGAGGCTCCCAAAGCCAGGATCGTCTCTGAGGTGGTGGCAAGTTTGCCTTCCCAGGCCTGGAAACGAATGGCGGTTATGAAGGGCGAGAAGGGTCCCATCGCCTATCACTGGGCACGTACACGCATCGTGGAAAGTCGGGATCGGCTGCCGGGGCCGGATGTGTGGTTGCTGGCCCGCCGCTCGCTCACTGATCCCAAACAGCTTGCTTACTATCTGGCCTATGTGCCCGCCAGAACGTCGTTCGAGACCAAGGTTCGGATCGCTTCAAGTCGCTACACGGTGGAGCAGTGCATTGAGGAGGCCAAGGGGGAGACGGGGCTGGATGAGTACGAAGTGCGTTTCTGGCACAGTTGGTACCGACACATCACGCTGTCAATGATGGCCCACGCCTGGCTCGCCAGTATCCGGCGGCTGGAGCGGGAAAAAAAAGTGCAGGAACCGATGAGCTTGCCGAGCTAACGGTGCCGGAAGTGCGCCGCTTGTTGGCGATTGCGCTCCCCTTACCGGTGCGTTCGCCCGAACTGCGGTTAGCCTGGTCGACGTTTCGCAGGAGGAAGCGACTGTGGGCCCGTCGTAGTCATTACCGACGACGTGCGCTCCGGCGACGCTCTCGTGCGCCTTCATAACTACGGTTGTAGTACTAGTAGCCCCTGCGAAATGGGGCCTGTGAAGCGGCTTGGCAGGCTAATGCTCTAGAAAGAAACGATGTCGATGTGCAAAAGAGGCAGAAATATGATAGAATGAAGGCAGAACTCTAGGAAAAGTGGAAGGGAATCCTCTCATGCTCATTGATAGACACCCATCAGAAAATGTGTTTGCTCGTGTGCCCGAAGTGGCCGCTCAGACCGATCCTGTGCTCAAGCAGCTCGACGTGTTGCTCGAGGATGACGAGCTGTATCAACAGGTGCGCGATGACCTGGGAAAACGGTATCGGTGGACCCTGGTGCACGGACGGCATTCCACCCCCGTCGAAGTCATCCTGCGCATGCTGCTGTGCAAACATCTCTATCAATGGAGCTATCGAGAAACCGAAGAGCGCGTCAAAGATAGCCTGATCTTACGCTGGTTCTGCCGGGTCTACTTTGAACAGGTGCCCGATGAGACGACCCTGTTACGTTGGCTGCATACGCTACGTCCCGAAACGCTGCATGCACTCAATGATCGCGTGGTGCAACTAGCTGCCCAGGCCAAGGTGACCAAAGGACGCAAGCTGCGGCTCGATGCCACGTGTGTGCAAACCACGATCCATCATCCCACCGATAGCGGCCTGCTCGTCGACAGTGTCCGGGTGCTTTCCCGCGTGGTGCAACGGGCCAAAGTCCTCATCAAGGATGAGGTGAAGAGCGTGCAGCAGGTGTGCCGTTCCCGGTTGCAGACCGCTCGGCGGCTGGCTCAGACCCTGCATCGACAGTTGCGGCGCAAAGGCGAAGAGAAAGAAGCCGAACAGAAAGTGCTCTATCAGAAGCTCGTCGAGACCACCGAGCACATGGTGCGGCAGACCAAACAGGTGGTCACGGCTCTGAGCCAGCACCTGGAACCGCAGGCCGAGCGGCTCATGACCCAGGCGAAAGAGGTGCTCCCGCTGATCGAGCGCGTGATCACGCAAACGCGCATCCGTGTGCTGGAAGGCACAAAGGTCGCCTCCGACCAGAAGGTGCTCAGCCTCTTTGAGCCGCATACGCGCGCCATTCCCCGCTATAAAGGGGGAGCATTGGTCGAATTTGGCCGGCAGGTGATCCTGGATGAGGTCAAGGGAGGCATCGTCACGCGCTATGAGATCCTCGCGCACCCCAATGAGCATGGGCAGGCCATCCAAGCCGTCGCCCATCATCAGCAGGTGTTTGAGCACCCGCCCCACCTGGTCACAGGAGATCGTGGGGTGCATTCAGCCGAGAGCGAGTCCTGGCTCAAAGAGGCCGGCGTCACCCAGATCGCCATCCCAGCTATGGGCAAGGTCTCCAAAGAACGCCAAGAGGTGGAACACACCCGAGCCTTCCGGCGCGGGTATCGCTGGCGCGCGGGCATCGAAGGGAGAATTGCGAGTCTGAGACGCGATTATGGATGGAGCAAATGTGCCTATCACGGGGAAGACGGGATGGAACGGTGGTTAGGCCTGGGCGTTCTGGCCAGCAACCTGCGCCATATCGCCCAAGCGAAGGTCGCATAAAGCTCAGCAACAAGCCCTCCCCCTTCCCCACCACAAGTTCATCCATTCATTTCCAAACTCATTCGCTTCATCGGGCTTCTCAAGCCGCTTGAGCATTTCGCAGGGGCTACTAGTACTAGGGGAAGCAAGAACAGGCGAGCGCCACCGCTATTTCTATTATCTATCAAATCCTCTGGGAAAGCCAGATTGACTTTGCCTTCGCATTCTTTGCCCGCGCCGAACTCGAGGCCCGCGCAGGTGGCAATCCTTCATGGAACACTGATGTCGACTACCGTGTGCAACTGGCCCATTCAGCCGATAGAAATGAAGTTGTAGCCCTCTACAAGCAAGCTGGCATAAATCTGAATCAGGACCTGAAAACCCTGAAGGCAGCTCCCCGCATTTCGTCTGATGCACTAGCTGAAAATTACTTGAACCAGTTCATCACCTTCAACGGCGAGCTGAATATTCCTGTACTTACGATGCACACCACTGGCGATGGGTTGGTAGTCAATGAGGATGAGCAGGCATATGAGAAGGTGGTTGACTCGAGTGGGGAGGCCAGATTGCTGCAGCAGGTTTTCGTCCATCGCGCCGGTCATTGTGCCTTTACTCCCGCGGAAACACTGACCGCCTTCCAAACACTTATTCAGCGCCTGGACAGTGGCCGGTGGGAAGATTCTACCAATCCCGATCTGATGAACCAGGAAGTGACTTCTCTTGGTCCAAACCTCAATGTGTTCCTTGCTGGTTCAACTCTCACCCCGACACCGCCAGCCTTCCTCCATTTCGAGCCGACCCTCTTCCTGCGCCCATTCCCATCCCATGGCCTTCAGTAACAGATGAGGGAATGCAGAGGGGACAAAATCCCCTCTGCCGGGCCTCTCAGGTATAAGCTTATTGTGGCGTGTGCTACCCAGTGACACTCCGCAGGGACTGAAGTCCCGCAGCTTCTGACACTCCCGCGTAGTCGGTTTCCGGAAGATGTCATCCTGTTTTCGCGGGAAAGACGGACTGCCCCACCCCTGGGCGCGATAAATCGGGATACCTGTCTGGGGGACAGGTATCCTACGCCCACCACTTTCCTTCTTATGTCGCTTAACCAACAGAAACGCACATGTGTGTATTGATTCCATCGAAATCATAAAGTAGCATCATAGATAACAGCTGCAAGCTACGCAACAGATGACGGAAAACCGACTTCGCGTCTCTTGTGATCCCTCAACAATTTTTGCAACATAACCGTGTTAACATTGTGGGATGTTGGAATACTCGACAACGATCTGTGGTTTGTACTGAAGGATACATCTTGAGGAGATTGGCACCTGAATCAGGTACGACTGACCAGCGCACATCCAAGGAGTTATACACAATGAAAGCTCCCGCCCAGACGAACCAAACGCCCGGCGGATTGCCCTATAAATGGACTGTCGTGATCGTGGTCATCTTTGGGCTCTTTATGGTGGTCCTGGATAGCACCATCGTCAACATTGCCATCCCGCGCCTGCAAACCGATTTTGGCGCACCGCTGAGCAGCGTCCAGTGGGTAGCTACTGGCTATACGCTGGCTCAAGCGGTGGCGACGCCACTCACCCCGTTCTTGTCAGGGCGGCTGGGACTCAAACGCCTCTACCTGCTCTCGCTGGCACTCTTTACGCTGGGCTCGGCCCTGTGTGGCCTTGCCTGGAGCCTGCCGGTGCTGATCTTTTTCCGCATTTTGCAGGGCGTCGGCGGGGCACCCCTGCTGCCGTTGGCGTTTACCCTGATCTTTCGCGAGTTTCCAGTGCAGGAACGTGGGGCTGCGACCGGCGCGCTGGGCATTCCGGTCCTGCTGGCGCCAGCGCTGGGCCCGACCATTGGGGGCTACATCGTCACCTCTGTGGGCTGGCCCTTGATCTTCTACCTCAACGTCCCCATTGGCATCCTGGGCCTGGTCATGGGATATTTCCTCTTACATGCGTATCGGCCTGATGGCACTAGCCACTTTGATCTTCCGGGCTTCGTCTTCTCAGCCATAGGCCTGGCTGCTGTCCTCTACGGCCTCTCGCAGGTTGGTACCGATGGCTGGGGCTCCACCACTGTGTTGAGCTTTCTGGCAGGTGGCCTCCTCTCGCTTGCTCTCTTTGTAGTCGCCGAGTTGATGACCGCCAGTCTCGGAGGAGAGCCCCTGCTGGATATCCGCCTCTTTGCCAATGGGGCCTTCACGATCGGCAGCATGGCCAACGTCCTGGTCACCTTCGCCCTCTTCGGAGGTCTGTTTCTGGTTCCAATTTACCTGCAAAACCTGCGCGGTCAGACCGCCTACGAGGCAGGGGTGATCCTGCTGCCCCAGGCCTTTGCCTCGATGGCCGCAGTGCTAGTCGGAGGACAGCTGGTCGACCGCATCGGGGTGAAGGCGGTGGTCATTCCAGGCTTGCTCATCCTGGCCTACGCCTCCTGGAGCCTCTCGTTTGTCTCGCTGCAGACGCCTTTCTCCCAGCTCCAAGTGCTGCTCATCCTCCGAGGTTTTGGACTCGGACTCTCCGTACAGCCGCTGACTCTTGCAATTCTATCAGACATCAAACCGAAGGATTTGTCGCAGGCGAACTCGCTCAACGCGGTGATACGCTCCGTTGCCGGTTCGGCCGGCGTGGCAGTGCTCTCATCACTGGTCCAGACGCAGACCAGCTTCCACTACGCTCATCTGGCAGAGCAGGTGACAGCAACCTCCCCAACGGGGCAGCTCATCCTCCAACTGGAGGCAGCCTTTGCGCCCCACGCTCTCAGCCCCCAGGCCGCCACAGCCGCCGCCATACAGCAAATCATCAACCAGTTGATGGGCCAGGCCTACATGCTGGCCATTGACGATGCCTTTTTATTCAGCCTGGCCATCACCGTTGCGGCTATCGTCCTGGTCTTGCTGATCCCCTTGCGCCCACAGCCAAAAGGGACAGAAAAACCTGCGCTTATGGAATAGGAACCCCGCGAGGGGCGGCTGCCCCTGGACCCCGCCGGGAATAACCTCGACTTGAAACGAAGGACCCCTACGCATTAGTTGACGAAGATAAAGTATAATAGCTCCATGGAACACAAACTCTTCCAGCCGCTCACGATCGGCCCACGTGAAACACGCAACCGCATACTGTTCGGCAGCCACACCACCAACTTTGCCGAACACAACTTACTAAGCGCGAAACACGCAGACTACTACGCGGCTCGAGCAGCAGGTGGCGCAGGCATCATCGTGTTGGAAGAACACATCGTCCATCCTTCGGACCTGCCATATGCATATGCCGTCCTTGGCTACCTCCCAGGTACACCCGTGGCCACCGCCAGAGTAGTAGAACGTATTCACGCACATGGCTCACTGGCACTCGTTCAGCTCAACCACAACGGGCAGCAGTCCACCAGCGACCACCGGCAACAGGAATTGTGGGCGCCATCCGCCATACCCGACGTCTCTTCGCGTGAAGTCCCCAAAGTCATGGAATGGGCCGACATTCGCGCAGTTATCGAAGGCTTCGCACTGGTCGCAAAGCACGCAGTCCAGGCCGATGCAGATGGCGTCGAACTACAGATTGCAGATCGCTCCTTGCTGCGCCAGTTTCTCTCTCCCCTTACCAACCAGCGCACCGATCTATACGGTGGGTCCCACGATGAAGCGGGGACATACAACAGGCTGCGTTTCGTACAAGAGACACTGGAAGTCGTAGATGCCGCCCTTGGTGCAAACCGTGTGCTGGGCGTGCGATTGTGCGCAGACGAACTCGCGCCCTGGGCCGGCCTGACACTGGAGCAGAGCTTAGAAATTGCACGCTCACTCGTCGCCACAGGCCGCATCGACTACCTGACCATCACCATGGGCAGCATCCTCAGCACGCACATGTTCCCTTTCCACGCCTCCATGCATACTCCACCCGGCTACTCGGCCCACCTGGCAGCATCGATCAAAGCAGCGGTCAATGTGCCAGTGTTCGCCGCTGGACGCATCATGAACGCCGCACAGGCCGAGCGCATCCTTGCCGAAGAACAGGCCGACGGGGTGGAGATGATTTGCGCACTGATTGCCGACCCACGCCTACCGCAACTGTCGCAGGCTGGCCGAATGGAGGACGTGCGCCCCTGCATCGCCTGTAACCAGGGCTGCCAGGTCCGCAGTGTCATGAACGTCACGCTGAATTGCACCGTAAATCCTGATGTTGTTGACACGCACGACACTGTAGGGGCCTCAGCGAAGCTTGCGGAGCGCGTTTCAATTCCCTCGCGCCCACCGCCTCAGCGAAGCGAAGCGGAGCGCGTATCAATACTTCGGCCCACGCGGCGGGCCGACCAACCTCTCATCATCATCGGCGGCGGGCCAGCGGGCATGGAGGCGGCCCGCACGGCCGCACTACGAGGACGGCATGTCATCCTCTATGAACGCGAGACAACTCTGGGCGGGACCGTGGCACTGGCGGCCAGGGGACCTGGTCGCAGCGAATTGCAACTGATTACCGACTATTTGCAAGCCGGCCTATTAGAAGCCCAATTTGAGAAGTTTGACGTCGAGATATACCTGGGCGTTGAGGTCACTGCTAGCCAGGTATTGGCGCAACGGCCAGAAGCAGTACTGGTCGCTACAGGAGCGCACACTGGCAGTGGTTTGCTACCTATAGCTGGCCGCGACCTTCCACATGTCACGGATGTGCGCCGCATCCTACGTGATGAGCATATCGAGGGGCAGAGGATAGTTGTCATCGACGAAACCGATTCTCATGGTGTGCTCTCCGTAGTCGAATTACTCGCAACGCAGGGCCATGCCATCGAGATCGTGACCGAGGATTGGTATGTCGGACGTGATCTCGTCGCCACACACGACATTGTACCGTGGATGAATCGCGTACTGGCCCATGGTATAGTGATGACAACACACACAACTGTTGTGCGTATTGAACCGGGGCAGGTTATTGTCAGCGATCGCTTCGCAGAGGGAGAACGAGCCATTGCGGCCGACGCAGTTGTGCTCGGTGTCTACGATCAGCCATCACAGGATTTGTACTATGCCCTCAAAGGTCATGTTCCGCGTCTCTTCCGTGCCGGCGATTGTGTGTCGCCACGGCGCATCGAACAGGCTATAGCAGAAGGTCGGCAGGTGGGAGAGCAATGTTAATGTGTAGTGCCAGCTGAGACTCTCTGCCATGAATGACAGGGGTTCTGATCGACTCCCCCTCAATTGCTTTCACCTTCGGGGTGCAAACGCCTCACAGTTCAGGGCCATCTCAGGTGGCCCATCCGTTGGCCGAGCTTCACGCTCCAACGGCGCCTGTACTGTTACCATACAGGCCAGCCCTGCGGCTGAGGAAGTGCACGCCCCGCGTACATTTCCTGGTGTTTGTGAGGATACCGGAGTATCCAACGAGTTGGACGTCTCGTTCGTTCTTTGGTTCACACGCCCATGCTTTTACCTAAGCGAGCGATTTAGCTTAGAACCCGCAAACATAATTCAGTTGTCAAAGTACTGCGTAGAGTATATCATCTTGACATGCACTTGTCAAGGAAGTATACTCGAGTCGCATGGGCAAGCAATCAAAACAAACCACTATGCGGTTCACCGAGCAAGATATGGCAGCGATTACGCGGATCAGGGAACTGTACGGGTGCATATCGGATACGGCGGCAGTGCGGCTGGCCTTGCAGATTGTGGCACGGCAAGAGCAATCTCCACTCGCCCCCACTCCCACAAGGAAGAGCCATTCATCCCCGCCATGAATGGACGGGGCTTTCTGGCTCGTTGACTGTAAAACGGAGACGACATGGCAGGTCAATACCAATATTTGTTCACACCAATTCGCATCGGCCAGACCGTCATCCTCAACCGCATTGCCTTCTCTGCACATTTGACCAACCTGGCAGAGGAAAATCTGCCTGGACCACAACTGACAGCCTATTATGTCGAACGCGCCAGGGGCGGCTGTGGACTGATCATCACGGAGGAGCAATCGGTCCATCCGAGCGATTGGGCTTACCAGCCACTCATCCACGGCTTTGATCCCCATGTCGTCCCTGCTTACCGGCGCTTGACTCGTGCTGTGCATGACTATGATACGCGCATATTCGCGCAGATCAACCACAACGGCATGCAGGCAAGCAGCATCTATTCGCGACGTCCTGTGCTTGGTCCGTCGCCTTTGCCGGACCCAATCCACCGTGAGATGTGCAAGGAGATCGAGCCCGAAGAGATCGTCGAAATTGTTCGTGGCTATGCACTCGTGGCGCGCCATGTACGCGAAGGGGGGTTTGATGGCGCAGAACTCCAATCCTCCCACAGTTCCTTGATGCGCCAGTTTTTCTCGCCGTATTTTAACCGGCGCATTGACGCCTATGGCGGCTCACTGGAAAACCGCATGCGCTTCGCATTGGAAGTAATCGCAGCCGTCCGTACCGAGATCGGGCGGGATTTCACATTGGGCATCCGCCTCTGTGGTGACGAACTCATCCCGGCAGGGTTAACCTTTGATGACGCGCGCGAGATTGCGCGTCGCCTGGAGGCGACAGGACAACTGGACTATATCAACACGAGCATTGGGGAATTTCATAACCTCTACATGGTGGAAGGCTCAATGCACACACCGCCAGGTTACCAGCTCTTCATCTCGGCGGGCATGCGCGAAGTTGTCAAACTGCCGGTCTTCTGCACAGGCCGCATCAAAGACCCGGTACAGGCCGAGCGCATCCTGCGTGAAGGATTAGCAGATATGGTGGGCGTTGTGCGAGGTCAAATCTGCGATCCAGAGTTTACGCGCAAGGCACGCGAAGGCCGCACAGAGTCGATCCGTCTCTGCATCTCTTGCAACCAGTATTGCATTGGACGCATGGGCCTTAACCTGAGCCTGGGCTGCATTCAGACGCCCGCCACAGGCAACGAACTGCGCTTTACGAGGCCGGTTCCAGTCAACGCAGACCCGATACGTCGGGGATACCTGCCCCACGGCGCGGGTACCAAGGACCAGGTACAGAGGCCACGGCTGATGATTGTGGGTGGTGGTCCGGCAGGCATGCAGGCAGCAAAAGTTGCGGCGCAACGTGGTTTTCATGTCAGGCTCTATGAACAGCAACAGGAGCTGGGCGGGCAGATTAACCTGATCGTGAAGGTTCCCAACCGGGCCGAGTTTGGTGATGCTTCACGCAACCTGCAACGCGAAATCCTTGAAGCAGGCGTTGAGGTACGGCTGGGCGTCGAGGTAACGGCAGCGTTGATCGAACAAGAGCAGCCCGATGCCGTTATCATTGCCACCGGCTCACGCCCCAGCCTTCCGCCAGTACCAGGGGCAGACCTATCTCATGTGGCAACTGTCTGGCAGGTGCTACAGAAAGAGAAGCTCGCCCAGGCCGGAGAGTATGTACTAGTTTACGATCAACTGGGTTTCCACCAGGCTACCAGTGTCGCGGAACTCCTCGCCGAACGCGGTTGCCTGGTTGAGGTAGTCACGCCACAATTCTACGTCGGTGGTGATTTAAGCGTTACACTGGATATCGAGCTATGGTACCGGCGAGCGCTTGCCAGAGGTATGCGCCTCACGGCCAATTGCTTCCTGGCCAGCCTGGGACCAAATAGCGCGACAATCATCAATAATTACACAGGCCAACCACGCCAACTCGAAAACCTGGCCCTGGCGGTACTGGCGACGCCACAAACGGCACACGATGCTCTCTATCAGCAACTTCAGGGCAGAGTCAAGCAGCTCTACCGCGTGGGCGATTGTGTAGCGCCGCGCCGCGTGGAGCATGCCATCCTCGATGGAGAGCGTGCAGCACAAGCGTTACCTCTTCCCTCGAAGGGTCTATGATATGGCCGCCTTTCAAGAACCGGGTTAACCTGACGCGGGATGACCGTCCAAAGGACCCGCACCGTCACTGTTTGTTTGTCCTGAAGCGGGCCCACCAGGAGTGGGCTGTCCTGAAGCGGGTCCACCGCCCAAAGGACCAACACCGCCGCCGTTTGCTTGACCTGAAGCAGGACCAGCAGGTAATAGGCCGGTGCTGGTGCCCGATTGGCCTGTGAGGCTGCTCAATGGACCGGTACCCGCTTGATTTTTCCCGCTACTCCCGTTACCCCCAGAACCCCTACTTCCCTTAGCTGCGCCGCCTCTACCAGTACCTGTATCAGCAGCGCTACTACTTTTAATCTCACTTTTCACATCTTCGGATTTCTGCTGCAGTACATTAATCACCAGATTCGGCAAAAACCCGAAAATCGCTGCGAAAACCAGGTTTTGAGGATACATAGTGAAATCGTAGATGCTGCCTATACCAGGAAGATTCTGCCCATGTGATGCAGTCGCCGGCGTTATGAGGCCGATCGAGACGATCGAGATAAGAAATACGCCCACGAGGGCAGCCACCCCAGAAAGCAAAGGGGTCACAATGATGCGGGCCATCGTCAGACCGTAGTCATCTACGGCAAATCGGTTTGGTTGGACTCGGTATACAAACGGCCAAAAAGTCCGATGAGGGCACCAAGAAAGTAGAAAACGATGACCTGTCTGATCTTATCGGCAGTAACGCCTGCTAGAATGGCAATAGCGAGCAGGACGTACGTGAAAACCCCTGTGATTAATGCCGTTCCCATCAACTGGTTGCGACTACGTAGCAGTCCTTCCCAACGTTCACTATTAAACTTATGGATAACGTAGCTCACTTTGCGTATATTTGTCCTGGCCTGCATCTCAGTTTCTTGGGGAAGCAGTTGTTGCAAGGATTGAGTGGGAGATGGCTGTATCTGAGGCAACGGGGGTGGACTCAATGTAGCTATAGCGCTCTCGAGAAGTGTCAGTAGGCTGTCATGATCAGGAATGTCAGAACCCTGCAGGCGTGACTCGTCATACTTCGCGTCATCGACGACTACCGGAGGGGGCAGTAAGCAAATCATCGCCTCTTTCGCATTATAAATGCGATTCCACACACTTGTGTATCCTATACTCATCACCCACTGCAAACCATCGCTCTGTAGCATTTGTTCGCTCGAGCGGATATTCTCATTGATATCGGCAAGCGCGATACACCTGGCTTTTTCTTCTTCCGTCAGCGTGGCTTTTTCTTGTTCTGTCAGCGTTTCATAGGTATCTACACCCTTCACGATCTCGTAGCGAGCCTTTAGGACCTCCAACTCTATCTTCAGGCTGTCATAACTCAACGTCCTTCCGCCTGCAACAGTAGCAAAACGCATACTAAAGAGAGCAAGGAGCAGCCAAACAACTAGAGTGATGATAAAACCAAGCAGCAGTGATATCATTATTGACCCTAGCTGAAAGGGATCAATTCTGGCCAGTGAGGACGTAGGCAAAATGTAGATCACTACAGTAAGAAGAGCAGCAAGAACAGGGATTGGAAGGATGACTCCTACGAGTACCAGGGCGCCAAAGTAACGGCTACCAGTATTTCGTTGAGTACCATCTCCCTGCTGATACCCTGCCGTTTGTTTACCCCTGGCTGTTTGTTGATTAGCAAGGGTAGTCGCTTGTTGGGCCATGTCTTTGCCCTCCTTCATCCTTCTTGTCAAGGCATAGACTCTATCTTTACACTCGCATCAAAGTACCTATGCTTCATCTAACTGAGAAGGAATATTGATGTATTATAACATATCTTTACAGAAAACGGGCAGATCCACCCCTGCTGATCCTCGCGGGGGATGAAAAGCCCGCGCCGCAGGCGGAAAACCCTTGCTTTTTGTCTTAGTTGAAGCTATATTATCAACATGGACTATCAACATGAACAGCATACCGTACACCTGATTGTTTATCATATTATCTGGTGTCCCAAGCGACGGCGCAAGGTGCTTTTAGGACAACTCGCCCAACGCTTAGAGCAGATTATTCATGAGATTGCAAAAGAACACAATTGGCAGATTTTCCGACTCGCTATTCAGCCCGATCATGTACATCTGTTCATTCGGGCTAATCCCTATACTCTGCCAACCGATATTGCCAGAACGATGAAGGGACGTTCCTCTCATCTTTTGCGGGAAGAATTTCAAGAGTTGCATAAGCTCCCGTCCTTGTGGACGCGCAGCACCTTTTACAGTACAGCGGGTAATGTGAGTGCAGAAATCATTCAGAAGTACATCGAAAGGCAGAGCAAGACATGAGCAGGAAGCCCAAAGGACTCCAGAATACGCTTCAGGTTCGCCTGTACCCCACGCCTGAACAGAGCCGCTTGCTCATGGCCCATTGTCAGGAATTCATCAGCACGGTCAATGTGCTCTCCTCTGCCCTTGATGCTGATCTCATCCCCCACGATGATACCTTCAGTACCAAGGACTTTGTGGCGAACCTTCCTTCCTGTGTGAAAAATCAGACGCTACGGGATGCCCGTTCTGTCTTCAAGCGGTCTCTGGAGCTTGAAGTGCTCCCCGTGCTGAAAAAGCCCATCTGCCAATGGAACAATCAGAACTGGCATCTTGAGCACGGAACCCTCATCTTGCCAGTATGTTTGGATGGCAAGACGCAACAAATCCAGATTGCTTGTGCTGATGTGATTCTCGATGGGCTACCTGGCACATGTCGCATCAAGAAGAAGCGTGGCAAGTGGATTGCTGATATCACGATGACCATCCCCAAACCACAGCCAGTAGAACAGGATGGCGTGATGGGCATTGATCTCGGTATCAAGGTGCCTGCTGTGACTTATGTCAGCAGGAAGGGCAGCCGCTTCTTTGGCAATGGTCGCTATCAGAGGCATATGCGACGTAGGTTCTACGCTCGTCGCAAGAGGTTGCAGAAGGCCAAGACGATACGTGCCATGAAGAAGAGCGAAGGCAAAGAACGCCGCTGGATGAAGGACATTAACCACAAACTTTCTCGACAGATCGTCAATCATGCCTACCAGCAGGGCGTAGGTACCATCAAAATCGAGTCCCTTGCAGGGGTACGCAAGGGCACGACACGTACAAGTCGTGGGGCATCGGCCCGCAAAAACAACCGCATGAAGAATAGTTGGAGCTTCTACCAATTGACGGCCTTCATCACCTACAAAGCAGAGAGACTCGGCATCAAGGTAGAGCCGGTAGACCCTGCCTACACTTCGCAGGAATGCCCTGCGTGTGGTGCACGCAACAAAGCGCAAGACCGTACCTATGTCTGTGCTGAGTGCGGATGGGTAGGGCATCGAGATACGGTAGGAGCGATCAACATCAGCCGCAGGGCTGGCCTATCTGATAAAAGGATAGGTGCCGTTGGAGCGTGAGGCTCGGCCAACGGACGGGCGGCCTGAGACCGCCCCGAACTGTGACGCGATGATCCCAAAGGCGAAAGCAACTGCGGGGGAGCCGATCAGAACCCCCGTCATTTATGGCGGGGAGTCTCAGAAGCGCACCCGGCAGGACAGCTATTAGCAATTTCTCAGACTCGTGGACACAGTACGGATGTGGGAAGCAGTTCTGAAAGTGGAGGGAGATGCGATTGAGAGATATGCTACAATGAGACCAGATAGTCATAATTCTCGTTTGTATCCCATAGACCAGAAGCGAACCTCAGCATGAAGATTGTAGCGGAGTTATTTCACTCCTTTATGGTGATAGCTTCTAACAAGATGCGCATGACCAGAATGCTCCCCAGGCAAAACTATCCTGAAAGAGAATGACACATGTCCGAATTCTGGGCAGTACTCGAACACCGCGAAGGTACGTTCCACGAATATAGCAGCGAACTGCTGGCTGAATTGGCAGATATAGCGCAACGACAGCAAGACCAGGCGGTATTATGTGCCATCATCCTCACCTCGCCCGATACCACGCCACTTGATACAACCCTCCTTACCGCATTCGGCATACAGCGCCTCTATCTGATGGAACATCCCCAGTTGGCCCACTACACGACGGAAGTCTATGTCAGCGCGCTAGCATGGCTCGTACAGCAGCACGCGCCGAGGCTCGTGGTCGGCAGTGCCACTGCTAATGGGCGTGACTGGACGCCACGTCTTGCTGCGCGAATGCATCTCCCTTTCGTTGCCAATTGCTTAGAACTCGACCTACACGATGATGCTCTTTTCGCCTTACGCGCCGTCTACGAGGGACGCGCATACATCCAGACACGCACCGCACTGCACGGACGTACCGCCCTGGCGACACTGCTGGCTGGAGTACGCGGCACCCTTGCGCAAACGCGGGATATCGCTTCTCCGCTTCGGCCTCTGGCAATCGCACATCTCACGCCAGAGGTTGGGGAGAGTTCTGAGCGGCAACGCATACAGCGACTTGCGATCCAGGCTCCTTCGGCAGAGGAGATCGAACTGGAGGTCGCTGAGAAGATCGTAGCAGGGGGACGAGGTGTAGGCCGCGAAGGCTTTACCCATGTGGCAGCATTTGCTCGCCTCCTTGGTGCGGCAGTGGGAGCAACACGAGTAGCCACCGATCAGGGCTGGATTGAACATGCACACCAGATCGGCGCAACAGGCAAAAGTGTACGACCAAAGCTCTATATTGCCTGCGGCATCTCCGGCGCGGCACAACATACCAGTGGCGTGCGCGAGGCACAGACGGTGGTGGCAATTAATCCCGACCGTAGCGCTCCCATCCTCGCTTTGGCCGATCTGGGGTTACTCGGCGATGCCAACCAGGTATTACCACTGGCAGCAGAAATGATTGAGCATTGAGCCTCCAACACATAGACAAACCTCTGTCCTATATGGCACACTTATAGCAAGCATCTACCATAAAGGACTATCCCTAATGAATTACAGCGTTACCCGGAGCAGTCGCCGTTTGCTCTTCTATACTCTCTTCCTGGCCTACATCTGTGCCGGCATCATCAGCATTTTGCCTGGTCCCACACTGCCATTACTTGCAAAACATACCAGCGTCCCGCTCGCCATCGCAGGTTGGGCGTTCACATCTTCCGCAACGGGCTTCATGTTGGGTGCCTTCATTGCGGGTATTGTCGGCAGCAGGTCCAATGCGAAATATGCGTTAATGGCTGGATTAGGAATCATGGCTTGTGCAGGCATCGTCACTTCCTGGACACACTCATTCCCGCTTCTGCTTGCCACGCAGTTCATAATGGGCCTCGGGTTTGGTTTTCTTGATGTCAGCATCAATGTCATCGTCTCACTCAGCTTTAAGGACACCCTCGGTGAAACCCTCAACAACCTGCATAGCTCCTATGGCATAGGGGCATTGCTGGCACCGCTATTTCTTTCATTGGTACTTCAGTTGACACATGATGCCATTGGGGCCTTCGCTGCTGGCTCTCTTGTAGCCTTCATCACCATCTTCTTACTTATACGCCAACACATACCATCAGTCGCCAAGCAAAACAAGGCCGGGCAGCAACAAAATTCATCTTCTCCACTAAGTGTGTTCAGACAGCCATTGCTCTGGTTGATGGCACTCCAGCTTTGCCTCTATGTCGGAGCAGAGGTAGGTTTCAGTAACTGGATCGTCACAGCAGTAAGCCAGAGCGCAGTCATTTCACTTGTCCTGGCAGCGCCTGCTGCAGCAGCTTTTTGGCTCGGTCTCACTATTGGACGCCTGCTTGGTGCACAGCTACTCAAACGCGGCATACTGAGCGAGACGCAGCTCCTATATATTTCCATTCTAGGAGGCTGCATAAGCGGCTTGATTCTGGCCGCATTCGTAGGACAAATCGGCGTTAGTTTCGGTTTCAGTGCATTGATTGGCCTGTTCTTCGGCCCGATTTACCCAGGCATCACGGCCATTGCCCTACGGTGGTTTGTCAATGCCCTGAGTACCGTTTCAGCCGTAATGCTGATAAGTGCTGGCCTCGCTGGCATGATCTTACCTGTACTCATGGGCTTCCTTATCTTGCCCATCGGCATCAATTGGGTAATGGCAATACCCGCTCTGGTTTACCTCTCTATCGCCATCCCGCTCAGCATCGCCCTGCGGCAAAAGCGACACATTTTGCAATTACAGAGCGTTCAGCATACAATGGAACGGGAAACAATCTTGCCCATCATACCGCAGAGGAAGGAAACATAGATGAAAGCAGGCAGCAGAATCACACCGCCTGCTGGCATCAGGCGAACTTCCAGGTAAAATCGTGCTGGTACATTCCTGGAAAATAGACCAATAAGGAGAAGAAGGGATGACCCAAACCCAAAGCACACATCCGACCGCGGCAGAGCAAATTCTTTTTACCAGAGGCGTCCCAGCGCTTGAGGCACTACCTGCACAACTAATCAGCCAGTGTATGCGAGCAGTGCTAGAAGGACCAGATGGCTCCTCAGTCCTCCAGTATGGCCACAACGGCGGGTACCTGCCACTGCGCCAACTACTGGCTAAGCAATATGGTGTTTCCGAAGACCAGGTGCTGGTTGGCAATGGCTCTCTGCATTTGCAAGACATGCTAGCGGCTCTCCTTATCAAGCCGGGCGATGTGGTGCTGACGGAGCAGCCAAGTTACGACCGGGCCATCAAAACCTTTCGCCGGCGTGGAGCTACGGTGATTGGTATTCCCCTGGAGCAGGATGGGGTCAATCTCAAGCTATTGGAGAAAGCGCTCGCACGCCAAACTCCAGCCTTCATGTACCTGGTCCCCGATTTCCAAAACCCATCCGGCATCACCACCTCCCTCGAAAAAAGGGAGGCGTTGGTGGAGATAGCCGAACGCCACGATTTCTGGCTGCTTGAAGATGTGCCCTATCGCCTGCTCCGTTATGCTGGTGATCCTCTACCATTGCTACGCTCAATTCGTCCACGGCGCGTGCTCACGATTAGCTCCTACAGCAAACTGATCAGCCCTTCATTACGAGTCGGCTACCTGGTCGGTCCCGTGCACTTCGTGGAGAAACTGCGCAAACTCGCCGAAGATACTATTCTTTCGCCGGTACTGCCTTCGCAAGCCTGCGTGGTCGAATTTTTCCAGCGTGGCTATTTCTCCTCCAACCTGAAAAGCCTGAAGCAACTCTATGCTCCGCGCATGCACGCGATGACCAATGCACTCAAGCAGTATCTACCAACCGTCTCTTTCGCCGAACCTGAAGGTGGCTTCTTCGTGAGCATCACCCTACCCGAACAGGCCAATTGCACAAACCTGCTAGCACGTGCCGAGCAGGCAGGACTGCTCCTGACCGATGGCCGTGGTTTTTTTGCTGATCCGCTCGAAGATAGCAAGGACAAACGCCATCCAGGCGAGCGTTTTGTGCGCCTGCCCTTCTGTGCCCTTACTCCTAAGCAGATCGAGGAGGGAGTGAGGCGTCTGGCTGGAGTGTTAAGTATCCCGTAGGGGTGGGACCGCCTGTGGAAATCTGTCTGGTAGGTCTCGACCGATTGAGGGACTGATGAAGGTGTGTGAGGATCAAGGTATCAGGATCGGGTTAGTTAATGGACACAAGGATTTCGCTGCACTGACGTGTAAATTTTACGGGGTCTTGGAGTTTAGACTAAATTTTTACGAGGCAGGGCAGGAAGCCGCGTGATCGATATTCTCTATGAGAGAGCGTAATTCCTGTCTGCAAGCCGTTCGGGGCCAAATTAGTCTAAACTCCAATAATGTCTAAAAGACCCGACATGGCGGTTCCATATCCAGGTCTTGTGCCAATTTCAATATCTCGGCCTACTTGCGCAAGCTAAAAAAGGCTCACTTTCTGCCCAATGACTTCCACACTTGCCTCTCCTATACTTGATATGCACGCTAGCATCTGACATGAAATCCTGAAGATGAGGGTGGCTGAGAATGAGCATAAAAGGGTGACATATATTGTGGTGAATGACACGAGCCCCCTGTCTCTGCTCATTGGCCTGTCTCAGAACTTATCTCGAAATCAACGTCTCAAAATGACTGCCATTTGATGGGTAAGTGAGACAAAAAGAAGGCTCTCTCTGTTAAGCGATAATAGCAACTGCTTCAAAAAGAGTTGAAGCCAATACTTCGTTACCCTGAATGTGAGCCTTTTCCCTCGCTTTTTCTTTCGCAATCCCTTTTGTAAACAGCTTCCACGCCGTCTCCTGATCAAGCGTGACGATTGCAGCCGGAGAAAAAGGTGTTTCTGTAAACAGAGACCAGTGTGCCTCTTTTCTGAGTAAGCACCAGCTTTGCCCTGCATCTCCAACCACTATCAGTCTGACCACGGTCTGTTCAGGGGCTGAAACTGCGCGAAACGTGTAAGGTAAGGCTCTGACAAAGGTGTCTAACACGGGCGTCAGAAATACTGCTTCTGTCAGTCCTGGTTGCCCAACTGCCTCGCGTATATGCTGTTGATGATGCCAGCGCTCAGTGTACTCACGAGCTAAATCAAACCAGACAGGAGCAGGATCAGGACCTGCCCAACTCACAATCCCATTCATTGCCATGAGATCAAGGCATTTGAAGTACTGAACCACTTCATGACCGGTCGCATCGAGCAAATCACAAATCAGACGGGGACTCATGCGTCGAGTCGCTTCCACCCAAAGCTCATTCTGCCGATTAATGCTGCTGACCAAATCTGCACCAGGAGGAAGTGTCGATGAGGTATCCTTATCTCTTCCTCTTGAGAGCTGACCAATTTCATCTCCTAGCAGATGCAGGGCAATATCCTTGACTGTCCATCCTTCACAGGGCGTAGCACTTCTCCATTCCTGCTCAGATAACTGGCGGAGCAATTGCAGGAGACGATCCAGCATTGGCTTAAAAAGATCAACCACAACTATTGGCTCCACTGGCTTCATAAAGGGACCTTCTTTTTCTCAGATGTACCTTGCTGGAACGATTATCGCATAGGATGTGATATTCTTCAAGATTTGGCCCGGGTCTAGTCAGACAAACTGAGCATCCCGTGCTCATCGTTCGCACTAACAGGCCATTACCACACTTCCTCCAGATATTGTTACTTCACCCATCCCTATGATACACTCCGATAGAGAAGTCACAGCCCGACGGAGCAACAACAATGGCAACGGCCAAACAACAATTCGACGCCATCGTCGTGGGCGCTGGCCCGGCAGGCAGCAGCGCCGCCCTCGCATTAGCGCGCGCAGGACTGAGCGTGGCATTGATCGAACGCGGCGAATACGCCGGGGCTAAAAACGTCTCCGGGGCTGCCCTCTATGCGCCTGGCTTGCTGGCCGACCTGTTGCCGAACTATTGGGAAGAAGCCCCCGTTGAACGGTACCTGGTGCGTCGCGTTATCACGTTTCTTGCAGAGGAAGCAGCCCTTTCTATCGATTTTCGCAGCGACTCCCACGATAAATCGGGGAGCTACGCAAAACCACCTTACAACGGCTTCACCATTTTGCGTCCCAAGTTTGATCGCTGGCTGGCGGGCAAGGCAGAGCAGGCCGGAGCATTGCTCATCACTTCTACCGTCGTTGATGACCTGCTCTACGAACAAGAGCGGGTTGTTGGCGTACGCTGCCGGCGTGACGATGGTGACCTGTACGCCCCCATCGTCATTGCCGCCGATGGCGCGAACTCCTTTCTCGCTAAAAAAGCAGGGCTGCAACACGAGTTTCGTGCGGATGAGATGACGCTCGGTGTCAAAGAAGTGCTACGCCTGGACGCGCACACCATCGAGGAACGCTTCAACCTCACAGGTGACCAGGGCATGACCAACGAATATCTCGGCTACGCCACAGGTGAAGTCAAAGGCGGCGGATTCCTTTACACCAACCATGATACTCTCTCAATCGGCGTCGTTGTACAGATCGCATCGCTGGCCGAGAAACGTATCAAAGCCTACGACCTGCTCGACCAGTTTAAGCATCATCCCGCAGTCTCTCCCCTTGTGCGCGACAGTATGACACTGGAATACTCGGCACACATGATCCCTGAAGGCGGCTGGGCCATGCTGCCACACCTCTCACGCGCTGGCTTGATGGTCGTAGGAGATGCGGCAGGCTTCGTCTTCGCTGCTGGCCTGTTTCTGGAGGGCATGAACTTCGCCATCGCCTCAGGCCTGGCCGCAGCGGCAACTGCACAGCAAGCGCATGCCGATCACGACTTCTCCGCAGCGAGCATGGCACGTTACCGCAAGAGGCTCGAAGAGAACTTTGTATTACAGGACCTCAAGAAATTCCGTCACGCGCCTGCCTTTGTCAACAACGAGCGTTTACAAAACATCTATCCGGCATTGTTCTGTCAGACGGCAGAGAATCTCTTTCGCTCCAATGGAACGCCGCGTCGCAAGCTGGGCCGTGTCATGTTGGACACGATGCGCGGGAAAGTACCATTGCGCACCTTGTTACGCGACGGCTGGCAGGCCGGACGAGCATTATTTTTTTAGAACCGGAAAGAACTAACTATGCAACCGATAGAAGAACGTCTGGAACTGGTGCGCTTCAAGGTTGACAAGCAACCGCACATTCGCCTGAATCGCGAGCTGTGCAAAGAGTGCGACACCACTGCCTGCGTGTATGTGTGCCCTGCCGGTCTATTTGAACTGCTGGGTGGCGAGATGCATTTTTCGTATGAGCACTGCCTGGAATGCGGTACCTGCTACGTCGCCTGTGAACGCAAAGCGATTGAATGGGAATACCCACGCGGTGGTTGGGGCGTCAGCTTCCGCGCATCATGAGAAGAGGAGCTTCCATGTCTAAGCATTCAGATCAAGAGTATCTTTTGACGAGCCAGTATAACAACGCTGACAAACTCAACGCCCGTATTCAGCTTCACTGGCGCTTCAGCACCAATAAGTATGACTGGTCGAGGTGGGTTTTTGACCACCTCCAAATTCCCGCACTAGCCCGTATCCTCGAAGTAGGCTGCGGGCCTGCTAAGTTCTGGCTCAAAAATATGGATCGTATTCCTGTGGGCTGGGATATCACCTTGTCAGACTTCTCACCTGGTATGCTGCAAGAGGCGAAGCAGAACCTGCATGACAGCCTACGCGGGCGACCGCAAGGGTCCCTACGGATTGCGTTCGAAGTATTCGATGTCCAATCCATCCCATTTGATAATGCACATTTCGATGCCATCATCGCGAACCACATGCTCTACCATGTACCGGATAGAGCAAAGGCGCTTGCGGAGATACGACGAGTCTTGAAACCCGGCGGGCACCTATATGCAGCAACCAATGGTCAAAACCACCTGCTTGAACTACATGAGTTACTGGAAAAATTTGATCCCTATACAATGGCACGCTGGTTTTCGAGTGCATCGTCGATGCCGTTCCGCCTGGAAAGCGGTAGCGCTGAACTTTCCCCCTGGTTTTCAAGCATTACACTACATCGTTACGAAAGCGATCTCCTCGTTACCGAGGCTGAGCCGCTGGTCGCCTACGTTCTATCCATGTTCGTTACACCTATGATTACTGGCGAGAAGATAAACCAATTTCGCAGCTTCGTGGAACAGGAACTGGCTGCCCACGGCCCTATCCACATTACCAAAGACACAGGCTTGTTTGAGGCGTCGTAAGAGAGGATACAAGTCATGCACATTTGTGTCTGCCTTAAACAAACGCCGGACAGCAACTCAGTCTATATTGACCCTATCAACGGGCAGGTAGATTACGAACGCTTCGTCCAGGTACTCAATCCGGCGGATGCCTGTGCGGTCGAGTCAGCAGTACGCTTAAAAGAACAGTTGGGCGGTACTGTGCTCGCGCTCACCCTTGGGCCAGAGGATGCCGAAGGCGCGCTGCGGTCAGCTCTTGCCATCGGCGCTGATACCGCCATACGACTCTGGAATTCGCAGGCTAGCGCATGGGGACCATTTTCGGTGGCGGCTGCATTAGCGACGTACATTAGGAGAGGCCAGGGCGGAGGCACAGACGGACGCAAGGTCACGTCCCTACCGCCCTTTATACCTGACCTGGTATTGTGTGGTGACGCCTCCAGCGACTGGGCATCCGGGACGGTCGGACCTGCTCTCGCCGAAATGCTCGACTTGCCGCAGATCACAGGTGTGATACAACTAAATGTAGTGGCGGGGCTTGCCCCCGCCAGGTCCACCGATCCCGCTAAGTCCACCGATCCCGCCAGGCCTCCTGACACGAACAAAACCAGCAATTCACAGCTCATAACACTGCAGGTGACACGTAGACTAGAACGCGGCTATCGTGAGTTGTTAGAGGCACGACCACCACTGCTCATCACCGTTACTAGTGACTTGAACGAGCCGCGCTATCCGTCACTGCCAATGCACATGGCCGCGCTGCGCGCCAAAATTCCTCTAGTCGATCCACAAACTTTGCTCGGCGAGAGCCTGCAATACGAGTCGGATGAGACGACTCTTCTCGAGATGCATACTCCACGCCCACGCCCACGACGCATAGCCGCCCCTGATAGCCGTCACAGTGCATTCGAGCGCATCGGCGAGATCGTCTCTGGTGGCGCGACAGGTCGGCAGACGAGGTTGGTGGAGGGACCGCCGGAAGAGTTGGCGAAGGTGTTGGTTGAGTTCTTGCGGGATAAAGGGTTCTTGTAACCACATGTAAGGATTGCCTCCACCCCATAGCCTCGCAGGTTTATCAAACGTAAGTTGAGTTTATCCACAATAGGCCTTTCTTCTAAAAGTAGTTACAAAACTGCATGTCAGGAGTAAACTCAGGTAAACATTCTTTTGTGAGGGCAATTCATGAGTATACCAGAATTTCAGACGTTAATGCTACCGTTGCTCAAGTTCGCTAATGATCAACAAGAACATGCTTCGCGTGAAGCAGCCGACTACCTTGCACAGTTATTCCAGCTACCAGACACCGAGAGAGAAGAACTGTTACCCAGTGGACAACAGACTATTTTCGATAATAGGGCTTACTGGGCTAAAACACACTTAAAACATGCGGTGCTTCTTGAGAACACCAGGCGAGGCTTCTTTAAGATCAGCCAGCGTGGAATACAGGTGTTGCAGCAGAATCCACAAGAAATTAACATGAAATTTCTAAGCATTTCCTGAATACCTTCAATTCATCTCAAAAAGGGATAAAAATGGCGTAGAGGAAGTAGAGTTAGAGACAACAAGCAAGCAGACCCCCGAAGAGTTGTTAGATGCTGGTTACCAGCGAATCAGACAGGATTATAGCTCAGGATTTGTTGAGCAAAGTCAAGGGTTGCCCGCCAAGTTTCTTTGAGAGACTTGTTGTTGAGCTTTTAGTCAAGATGGGGTATGGGGGGTCAAGAAAAGATGCTGGAGAAGCAGTAGGTAAAAGCGGTGATGGAGGAATTGATGGGATTATCAAAGAAGATCGCTTGGGTTTAGACGCCATTTACATTCAAGCAAAGAGATGGGATGAAGGGGTAGTAGGTTGTCCCGAAATTCACAAATTTGTTGGCGCTCTGCATGGGCAACGAGCCAAGAAAGGTATTTTTATTACAACCTCCGACTTTTCAAGTAACGCTCGTGAGTATGTGGCGAATATCGACACTAAGATAGTGCTCATTGATGGCAGACAGCTAGCCCTGCTTATGATTGATAACGACATTGGTGTATCCAAGGTCTCCACATATGAGATCAAGAAAATAGACAGTGATTATTTCACTGAAGTCTAAAGAGTCAGCTCCTACTCGGCATATTTACTCGCTCGAAGCCAGCCTGTTGAGGCAGCGCAGCCGTGTATAGTAGGAGCGATCCCTTGTGGTTACCCTGGAGATCGGGAGTAGCAGGGGTTACGGTGTCGCACCCAAATCACTACGGATAAACAGCGCCATATCGTACGACCCATCGGTACTGCCAAATGGACGGCGCTGCCACCACCACTGCCAGATATGCTGAGCAGCCAGGCCAAGATTGAACTTCGCACCGGGCGGTGGGTTGTCACCATAACTGAGCCAGAGACCAGGACCAACTCCACCCCACGTAGGTTGATCAGCGCAATCGCCTGCCTTGACGGGTACGCATGGAGGTGGCTTGTAACCCTCATCCCACCATGTGCGCATATGATACTGGTGATACAGGTACTCCCCAGGCTTACCAGCGCTTCCACCGTATTGCGATTTGGCTGTGTACAAGTTATCCCCACCCGAAATGATAACCGGGATGGTCTTCGCTATATTCGGACACGAATCGGGATAGTAGAGACATACATTCTTGTAGTCACGCAAGTACCACACGAAGGGCCAGACCGCATCATTCATTACACCGATGGGCAGCAGATGTTTCCCATCATAAAGTTTCTGGTCAAGCGCATCAATCTTCTGCATCACAATATTGACATCAGTCGTTGTCTGCACATACACCATCATCTCATGCGGGCCATCTGCTGCGTGCACAAACGACACTTCACGCATATTCTGTAGCGTCGGCAACAACAGTAACACTGCCAGCACCGCACCAACCAGGGCAGTACCAATGGACCTGGCACCCGCAAGGGCCCCCAACCACCCCACCCCGTCCCGTGCCACTACATTATCGGAGTGCGGGCGTGGGAGCGGCGGAACGGATGCAATCTCACTCGGTTGCACCGGAGTTGGAGTCGAAGCAGAAACAAATCGGGTTTTCACCAGGTTGACAAGCGTCATTACAACCGGCTCCAAACCAATTGCTGCCAGCAACATCATTGGCATTGTCATATGGATCATCAGCCAGGGCATCTTCTCTGCCGCCCAAGAATAAATGGCGACGTTGCCTACGAACCAGTAGGCTACAAAGAGACGGAAACGCGTAGGCTGCACCAGGCAGCGCACAAGACCAACCAGCCCGAACACAACGCCAATCTGCTCATACAATGGGATCAAGAGGAGGTAGTAATACCACGGCTGACTACCACGTGCCACCTGCTCCTGTTGCAGCCAGTAGTAGAGACCTTGCCAGATGCCATCACCAATGCCACCTTTGATGTTGGTGAACACAACCGTAAACAACACCAGGAAAATCACCCATCCGCACAGCAGGGCAAAGAACCAGTGCATCCATGGCATTGTCAAAATCGCATCTAGCAAGGGCTGTTTCTTGGGATCGACCCGGGCCGCAAAACCGCGCCGTTCTTCTGGTGGAGGCAGTTTGCCCATCTTTTCACGAATGAGGATACTCATCACATAGACACCCAGGAGAATGCCCACATAAGGCACGATCTCTAACGTGATACTCTTCAATCCTGCTACGAACTTGTCAGATGTTGCGGTATGCGCGGGATCCGTCACATAGATCGACATGGCTTTGATCCAGCCAAAGAATATTTTGGCCGCCACGCCACCTACCAGCGCATAGACGAGCAGGGCAATCGGTGCAGCCGTACGCGGGATAAGGGCCACCAGGGGATTCTGCTCATCGAATTTCATGCGCCATGGCAGCGACCAGCGCGCGCCAAGTTCCCATACGAGCAACCCTACCATAAAGCTGCCGAAGACGGCTATCATCAAAAACGTTGACTCTTTCGTCGCGTAGGCCAGCGAAAAGGCTGCGGCAGCGATGACAATCCAGCGCATCTTGCGGGTACGCACGTAGCGCGCAGTAGCGACGACCAGCAGCAGGGTGAAGCACGCGAAGTAGATGTCTTCGCGTGCAAAGCGTGAGAAGTAGACCATACTGGGCGAGACGGCCAGGAGAAAGCTGGCAATCCACGCACCAAGCTTGCCGAGATAGTCACGCAGGAAGTATGGCAGTCCGACAATTACCGTCCCTAGCGTGGCAGCCGCAATGCGCACGGTAAAGGTATTGACGCCATTGTCATACACACCCAAAAGTTGCGAAACCCTGTACACCAGCGCGATGATATGAAACTGAAATGGTCCATGCAGCAGGGGATCATATTGATAACAGGTATAGCCAGGCACTGCATTGAAACAGGCAGCCCAGTTTTCCAGGTTGTGCATCAACTGCAGCGAGAAGTAGGCATGCAGGCTTTCATCGTGATGCAATGGCTTATCGCCAAGTCCCCAAAAGCGCAGAACCGCTCCAAGCAGGATGATCCCCCAGAAAGCAACCCCAACCAGCAACTGCTCGCGAGAGGGTGGAGAGGGAAGTTGAAATCCGTGTCGTCGAGGTTGCTCAACAGGCGGAGGCATTACCTGTCCCCCAGACAGGATCCTCACGCCCCTACTGTCCTGCGTGGTTAGCAGGGGCGGTAGGGACGTGACCTTGCGTCCGTCTGTGCCTCCGCCCTCCGAGTCCAGCGCTTCCTCTGTCGTGGCAACTTCATCCTCTGCGTAGGCCCCTGATTCATCCTGGGGTATATGCTCGGCTCCCGGGGTAGTCTGGTTCCCGGCTTGCGGACCGACTATACGAGGCTCAGTTTCATAACTTCTCAAAGGACTTCTCCTTTTTCTACAGACATCCTGCACGGGCGGAGACAAGCTCCCTACACACAGTCCTACGCACACAATCCCACCGATTGCGTCTGCGTCCCTACTCCACTCTACCCCGCCCCTACACTTTGTATATTGTAACACCATCAGTAGAATAAACAATCTGCATAAACGATGCGAAACGATGCAGGTTGGCTGTTGGGTATTTTGCTTGCTCATAAGGGCCAACGTAGAGATATTGCGCGTTGTAATGAGCAAGCAGCGTCATAACCACATCAGGGTGTGGATCGGTGTAAATCGAATCGATATCGCCAGCGCGGCGACTGAACTCAGCAGCGTTAAAGCCGCTGTTGAGCCAGTTGACGCGCCACTGGTATTCGTGTCCCACCCAGCCCATCGGTGTGGGCAGGCCCGTAAACGCAGAAATGTGTGCGTAGTCGCTATAGTCTGGCCCGACCGCCTCTACGATGACGGGATCACCACTGACGTTGCTGTTGAGCCAACGAATCGCAGCATAGTCCCCCGGATCAATGGACTGCAAGTAGGCTAGCCCATCCAGGCTATTGGTACGTTGTGCATAATGGTTGGTGCGTGCATAGGATCCAGCAAGTGGATACACAGCACCGGCCAGCAGCAACGCGAGCAAGACCGCCATCCAGAGCACTCCTACCAGACCTTGTAGCCTGCGTTGCAGCTTAGACAATATTGCAGCAGGACGAAAACTCTCCCGGATAAAGTACAACCCTGCCCCAGAGGCAACAGAGAGTAACGCCCAGGCCTGGAAATAGAACTTAAAGACGGTATTCATGCGCGGATAGCTATCCGCAAAGACATCTTTCAAGAAGACCACTTCGCAGAAAGCCACAAGAGCAAAGGCCACCGTGCCTAACAATAGTATAAATGCACGTGGGCGATCATGCAATTGCGACAGTACCAATGCTACGCCTAGCAAGGTAATGCTGCTGGCCACCACAAACGTTGTACTATTGCGCAACAAGGCAACTGCGCCCAGTTCAGCCACAATGGCAAGCAACAGCCAAACCGCGCCTGGGGGTAAGCGACGCCGAGTCTGCGAATTATCCATTTCTGCGTCAGAAGGATTCGCGTCCGCCCCCACCAGAACCGGCATCCAACATTTCAAAGCAGTGGCCAGGAGCAACGAGAGGAAGACAAAGGCAAATATACCATAGATCAGCACCTCATCACCCAACTGAGAGCGATCGGCTGGGCCTAGAAGACCTAATCCCTGGGATGGCGAAATAAAACTGAGATAGAACGGTAGGTAGAGGAGGAATGACAGCGCAGCAACGCTTACTGCCACCATGAACACATCCAATACGAGTTTGAAACTGAAGCGTGATGCGTGAGCTAACCACTGCTGTAATGCAATACAAACGAAGGTGATACCCAGGTAGGTAGGAAAGTCCCAACCATTCATGGCGAAGAGGCCACCGAGCACCAATGCCGTCATCCCCAATGTCAGCGGCATACGCCAGCCACGACCAAAGATGAGCATACCTTTGGCATCGTGCGCTAGAAACAGGTTCAGTGCCAGGGCTAAAGCCAGAACGGTGAACGCGAGTGCCAGCACATGTGCATGGAAGCACGAAAGTAGGAAGCTGAACGCTGGAAATTCGTTGATCGTCTTATCGACCACACGCGATGGTGCAAACCAATCGAACTGCGACCAGTCACCATGTATTTGAAACCATTGCTGTGTGGCTGCGAGATTACCCAGCACCTGGCCCATCATCATAGTGAGCAGTCCATAGGGTATGGCACCGAGCAGTGATGGGTAGACTGTATCAGGACGCTCCGTCGTGGCTTCTGTGGAGGCGGGAGTGGTGGGGAGTTGAGACGCAGTCTGGGGATACCTGTCCCCCGGACAGGGTGCTGTGTGTAGGGAGCTGGTCTCCGCCCGCGTAGCTCTCGTGCGCAGGTGTCGTGCCCAGGCGACAACGTTGCAGGTCACACCAAACAGATTGATGGCCGTCAGACCGAAGAACACGCAGATGCCGGTATTGAAGGCGATGGAAGGCGACTGCCCAAGCAATTTTGCCAGTACTGCTACTGTAAAGTGAGCATAGTAGTAGTAGTTGATAGGGTAGCCGGAGAACCACATATCATTGGGCGGCAAATGCGGACTACGCATAATTGCGGCAATGAAGCCCTCGTCCATAAACATCTCAAAGGAGCGAATATCTGGCCCATAGGAGCGAATCCAGCCCAGGAGGAAAACCATGCCCAGAAATATGAGTTCACATGCCACAATGTAGATAAAATGGGCACGTAACACCTTGAGGATGGAGTGGTGCGTTTTTACGAAACTTATGCTGCCGAAAGCTGATAAAATAAGCAAGGTACCGGCGATAAACATCTGGTTGAAGGGAAGCGCATGTACGGACATGAGTGGCAACCAGACACAAAAAGCCAGCAAAGCGATCGCTATGGCTTTGCTGAAAGCCCAGCCTCGGTCCGGGAGATTATGAAAGACGGTGATAGTGAGAGGTAGGCAGATGAGGCCTAACAACTCGACTAATGCCCACATTTGCAATAGTTCAAACATACATGCTCTCCAGAAGCGAATGATCCTGCCAGGTCCCACCGCCGCTTCCTACCATAAAACACGCTTCAGACGCAACAAATTTGCTCCTGAGTCTATTGACGTATCAGTTGCCTGAGATGTTCCTCAACGAGGCTATCTCCTACAAATTGGAAGCTCAACAACGACAATTGCTGATTATCACCCATCTGCTGAGAAGTGGGCAGCAGGGAATGTTGGGCAGCAGAGTACGCTGTGCTGGATGACGGCAACTGCACGCCTGCCAGCAGTTTCTGAAAAAGTTGGTCAGGTGTGTAGGGATACGGATTCTCGCGCACAAAGATACGCACAGTCGGATGATCGAAAACTGAATAGCTCTCATCGGCACTGCTGTCGTTAAGTACCAGGCCAAACAGGTTGGGATGGTTCTCGAACTGCGCAGCCAGGTGAAAACCAAGTTGCCCACTAAAGAGCAAATGATAGTAATGGATTGTCAACGGATAGCGGGCAGGCAGACGAGGTATAGACTTATCCAGGCGATCAGTGGCCATCGTTATACAGTCGATGGTTGGCAGAAGGCTTGCCAGCTGCCGTGCCTTCTGGACTGTATCATCACCATACAAATCCAATCCAGTCTGAGTCTGTCCGTTGGCGTCGAGATATGTGGCCTGCACAAAGCTAGAGGGATCGTTATTCCCAACAGCCACGGGCAGAGGGTCGTCCCATTGCTCGTAGGTCAACACACTTCCCGGTTTCAAGTGACTATACATCCAGAGCGAGGCCTGGATACGCGTATTCGGCTGGCTATACACATTCAACAGTGCCAAACCCTGAAATGCCGTACCAGCCAGAACGAGCATCATCACTCCTATGGCGGGAACAGTCACATAAAAACGCCGATAGCCTCGGCCTTTCCATCTTTCACTGTACACCCATGTGACCAACAACGCAGCGGCCATAAGGGTCAGAAAAGGATAGACGGGCAACATATAGCGCATGAATTTGACGTAGAAACTACCTACAATAGCACTATAGATAACAACCCATGACAGCACCACCAGCCACAAGTCCATATCACGCCTCCAGGTACCGGACAACATTTCCAATGCAGTGGCAGGATGCCCTGTCTGGGGATCAGGTAATGCCCCTGCCAGATCTCGTTTCCACATCAGGACTTCCCTCCCTGCACGCCACAGCAGCCAGGCAAATCCGGCGCATGCCGCTAAACCCAGGGTTACTCCCATACCCCAAAGCAGTATATTCTGCCCCTCATACAGGTAGGGTGTTGTGCCCGCAAACTGCCGTACGTAGGGTAAATCAAGCAATCCGCGTGCCAGGTCACCCTGCTCTGCCACTTGCTGACGGAAGTTCGCCAGATCAAGAAGTGCATATGGCATAGCTATAAGAAATATCAGTCCGGTCGTGGCTAACACAGAGAAGAAGGAACCCAGGGCGGCGAAAAGGCCGCGCCGACGCCAGCGGAGTACACAGGCAACAAACAACGGTACAACCAATGGAGCGGCACTGAATTTCGTAGCCAGGGCCAGTCCATATGCCAGGCCTGCCACCAGCGACCAGCGTACAGGTGCATCAGTATCTACCAGCGCAACACAGGTGAGAAGCGTGAGCGTGACAAAGAAAAGGAGCATAGTATCGACGGCGTAAAAGTGTGAGAGTTGCAATTGCAATGGAGTGAATGCCACCAATGCCGCTGCCAGCAACGCCAACGTCCAGGCTCGTCGTCGCTCCACCGTGTGATCTTCTGCTAGCAGTAGACCCAACCAGCCAGTCAATAGGATTGTGCCGCTATCGAAGGCAGCATTGAGAACACGACCAACGAGCGTCAGGTTGGCGAAGGTTCCCAGTGTAGGAGAAAAACGTCTGAGTATATCGCCCAGTATCGCCAGCAGATATAGCGGAAATGATCCATAGGCAAAGAAGTGTGGATTGAGCGGTGAGTTCACTGGGTCGAGAAATTGTGCCAGGCTGTTCGGCCATGCCAGTGCTGTTACATGGAACATTATTTGCCGCTCGTCGGGCTGGAAACTATTGCCCTGGTCCCAGTTCAGGCCGTATAAGCGTAGGGCCAGACCAAGCAAAGTCAAGCCCAACAAGGCTAGCGGCCCCCAACGTCTCATGCTCTTCACGATTCTCTACCAGTTCTTCTCCTCTTATGCACAAGGAGGGATATACCTGATTCATCACATTGAATACTATTGCTGCAACTATTCCGGACCTCTCACCGCCTTCGGTAGTTCGCAAGAGGTGGCAAGGAATCAAGCACCTGAATAGTTACCTGTTGCTTTAGTATACGGAGTGTGCCAGGTTGAGTCAAGCAGTGTAGGAGATAAGGGGTGTGTTTCATTTTTTCGCGCGTAGGGGTTAGCCTGGGCCGGGGACCCTGTCTGGGGACAGGTTATACCCACGCCAGGTTCCCGATTACTCTTCTGCGCCGGTAGACAGTTGTAGTAGCTCTTTTTCTACTTGTTGCCATATCAACTGCTCCGCTTCCGTACTGCTTATGGGCTGCTGCCTTCTATGAGAGTCTATCATTAGTTTAGCAACACGCTCTTGAAAGTTGGCTAAATAGGACTGCTGCACGTCATAGCGAGGCAGGACACCGAATTTCATGCACTCTAGATTATAGAAGTCTTGGGGCTCGAATGCCAGCACGAGCAAGTCTGCATAGTTCTGAACAAGGATGGTACGAGACGGGGAAAAATAGTCGAGTTGTGTGCTGGAAGCAATCAGGCACCCAGCAATGCGGCCTCCACGCATAATAGGATGGACTGTTGCACTTACCTCCCATTCCGCTTTGTGAGCAGGGAACATCCCTTTGTCCTCCTTGAGATTCTGACTCGTGATCGAGCGACCGGTTGTAACGACGTACCCGGCCATAGACTCGGCTCCAAGCAGAATGGCATTCTGCTCTAACTCCCTCTTCCAGGGAGGAGTTCCTCGTCCTATGATCTCACGCAGGCTTCGAATGGCACGCTCACTTGACGGCGGCATGCATTTTGCTGCGATCAATGTCATGCCCTTATGATCTGGGTCAAGTTGCTCAAGGGCCTGTCGCAGAACTAGGTCTGAGATCGACCAGGAGTGCAATGATGGAGGAAGCTCCGAGTTTGCATGAAAGACACGAACATAAAAGTTAGCTGGTATCTCTTCCGGTTTGTTATCCGTGCTCGTTGATGATGTAGCGGCAGCAAACTCGTCGAATTCTTCGGCTATCATTTCTACGAGTTGCGTGCGATAATCGGGGAGTGCTTTGATTAACAGTCCCAGGTTGTGTGGACGAGGCTTCAATTCGTTATTGACCCAGCGTGCGAGAGTGATCATACTGACATTTAACTCATTAGCAATGCGCTGTCTCTCTTGTGGGTCCTTGATAATATTCCCTAAGAATTCGCGCCATGTTGGAGGATCATGCATATCTTCCACCTTATTGCTGGTATTGCTTCCCACACTCTTTCTGAGCAGTATGATAACATCTGTTGATACGAATGTCAACAATTCTCTATTCACTCTAAATTTACCATTAATGCAAAAACATACTCTCAGCCATATCAAGTAAAAGCAGGAGGAAGCCTCTCAACCTATAACCCTTGCCGGGTATGTATTAGTGGTCATTGACGAGGCAGGACGCAAAGTTGGCTCGCTTCGCGCCTTGGGCACTTGTTGAGAGTAAATCGTCGAGATTTACCTCTACTTAACGAGATAATAGCCTATTCCTGGTTCGGTGAGAATGTGGAGTGGTGTTGATGAATCGATCTCTATTTTACGTCGCAGTCGCCCAATATAGACCCGCAAATATTCAGCATCTCGACTGTGTTCTGTGCCCCACACACGCCGAAGCAGTGTCTCGTGTGTAAATATCTTGCCCGGGTGCAATGCCAACTCTTGCAGCAGACTGAACTCTGTTGGAGTGAACTTGACGCGTTCACCGTCACGCCAAACCTGCCGCTGCTCAAAATCAATCTCGATATTCCCAAAACGCTGCGTACCAACCGGGCGAGGCGTATCAGCCCAACTGGCACGCCGCAGGACAGCCTGTACTCGTGCCAATAGTTCCCCTACGCCGAAGGGCTTGGTCAAGTAATCATCCGCTCCTTGGTTCAAGGCGGCTATTATGTCGGCCTCTTCTCCCAATGCCGTCAGAATGATGATAGGCACGATGCTCGTTTGCCTGATACGACGGCATACCTCCAGTCCATTCATTTGCGGCATCATAATGTCCAGTATCACCAGGATAAAGGTCGTTTGCTCAAACTCAGTCAGTGCTTCCCATCCATTGGTGGCAAGTTTCACTTTGAATGCGTGCTTTTCCAGGGAGCGCCTCACGAATTCACGGATATTTGGCTCATCATCGACGACTAAAATATACTTCTCTTGAGGCATCTTTGTACTCCTTCTCAGGTACTTCCTCTTATGTCTTCAGCAAGAAGCTTGCTCTTCTCTCGCCAAGCCAGTTCTCTGCTCCTTTAGAGATACTGCTGTTGTCGCTCCTGGGCGTGTAGCACCATGGGAGGAAACCACAGGTGAAATACCGCACCGGTATTTCCGTCAGCCCTATTCTCAGCCCAGATGCGCCCCCCATGAGCTTCAACGAACCCCCGGCAGATAGCCAGCCCCAAACCCACACCGCTGCTGCTTCGTTCGTGACCACTCTCTATTTGATAAAAGCGGTCAAAGACACGCTCGACGAGGTGTGGAGGAATACCTGGCCCGTTATCGGTTATATGCAAGGTAAGTCCTGTTCGTTTTTTTGTTTGCTCATGCTCATAGGTGGCTGAAATCTCTATGAGGACATCTGGACCACCGTACCGTTGAGCGTTCTCTAAGATGTTACGCAGAACAATCTGCATACGTCGCCCATCTACATAGAGGAGTGGCACCTCTTCAGGTAAACGGACCTGAACGCGGTATCGATCATTGGGCACTACAGCAAGGGCATCCTCAAGCAGCGAACTCAGTTGGTAAGCCCCTGGAAAGAGCTTGAGTGTGCCTGCCTCTATCTGCGCCATCTCCAACAGGTTCGTTACGAGGTCTGCCATACGGTTACTCTCCGCCACGATCTGGCTCAGACTGTACTCCTGCCAGTTCTTATCCACTTCGCCATCGGCTTCTTCTAGAAGACTCGTGGCAAATCCCTTAATGGCTGTCAACGGGGTACGTAGTTCATGAGAGACAATCGCTAACAAGTTTCTCTTGATGCGCTCTACCTCGTTTTGCTTGGTAATATCTTGAAATATCCTTCCACGTCCAATAAGGGCGCCTTTTGCATCTCGCACGTGAAAAAGACGCATACGTATATCACGCTGGGCAGGCACAAATTGGCCATGCATCTTATATGAACCGCGTATCTGAAACTCTACGATGTGTGGCCTATGCCCTTTCGACATTGGCTCAATGAGCTTATGATAGGTTTCAGAACGGTCCAACATCGTAGACAGCCTCCCCTGTAGGTTGCGATCCTGAATGCAACTGTCCATTAACGATTGTTGGGGAATACCAACCTCTCGGCTGAAGATGTGATTGGCATAAACTATCTGTCCATCTGGACTTTCCAGTAGAACCCCCTCATCCATGCTGCGCATGATAGCATCCAGAGTGTAGAACTGAGTCTGAATCGTTTCATCGCTTTTTTGAAAATGGGAGCGTATCTCTCTCTCCATAGCAAAGAAGGCCGCGACCAGATTGCCTATCTCGTCCTGTCGGTTTCGATCCTTGTAAAGCAGTTGGGTATGCATTACCTGGATAGGCTGACCTGGTTGAATCTGCGAAACTGCTTTCGCAAGCCTGGTAAGCGGGGAGATGACACGACGATGCATCATAAGCCAGAAAAAACTTGCACCCAGGATGAGCAATGCCAGGGCAGCTATCAACCCATGCTGAAAATTCGTGAGCACGGCAAAAGTAATATCTGTCGGACGTTGCACCACCACAGCCCAACCTATCTCTGGTATAGGAACGTAGCTATAGAGCCAATCACGGGACTGAGCGTGGGTGATGAAAGTGCCAGCCCTTCCTTGAAGCGCATCATGAGAAGCTCGTATGAGACCGTCATAGTCTTCAGGTAAATGGAGAAATGCAAATATCCCTTTGGTCGTTGCTATTGTCTGTCCCTTGTGGTCGATGACCCAGAGACCCACCTGACTGCTCGGTGATAATCGCTGATGTACTGTATTCAGACGAGTGGTAAGTTGATCGAGAGACAAGTTAATGACCATCACACCGACTATCCGTCCCTTGTCACTCGTAATACGGGCCGCAATAGAGACGACATAGGTATCTGTAATAGTACTAATGCTGCCTGAAGAGATAAAAGGCGCATCGCTTTTGAGCGCTTCTTGAAAATAATCGCTGGAACTGAAATTTTGACCGATGGCACTTGGACTGATAGGATAGTTAATGATCATCTTACCAGACGGATTGCAGACAAAATAAAGATTGATATCAGGGTGAGCGTGGGAGGCATTGGCGAAGACAAATGAGAGTTGCTTCAAGTCCAAATCTTTCGCTGCCTGGGATGTCGATAATTCGCTATCTATCTCTGTCGCGGCCCGTAGGTTGGCTCCGACTTCCAGTGCTACGGCTTGTGAGAGAGCCAGATCGGCTTGAAAAGCGTTTTGTGTCAACACACTCTGTTGAAATACATAGAGTCCCGCACCACCCAGCAGAACCGGAATGACAAAGAGGAGATAGAGGCTGAGCAACTGAAGACTGATCTTCTGCCGTATTAGGTAGTGCATACTACACCTCCCGAGAAGAAAACAAGAGCCTTTCTGTGCTTAGTATGCCTTAAAACTCCTTCTTTAGCAATCCTTCGTATTCGCTCACGTTCCTTTTCTCTCTGAAACGGCATCATGCACAAAATTGTTATGCATTTAGTTATATTTCAATCGCCGTGTTTATGGGTTTTTTACAGCACGTCACGTATACTTGTAGCATATCTTTCTTTGTCTTCTCGGCTTATTTTCTTCAACCTCCCTGCTATCAAAGGTCAGTTGTTATTATGGCAGTGTGCGAAGAGATTGAGCCGAGAAGAGAGTGATGACTGTCCTTTTTATTTGTGGAGGGAAGAGACATGTTCATAATCACAACATTTGCTCAAGGAAAGAGGAGCGATCGGCATGGGTTCCTACGGATCGTTGCTGTCTGCCTGGTGCTCGTGCTTGCACTGGCGGCATGCGGCAGACTCCTACCGCAACCACAGGTGGAGGTCCAGTGACCATGGGTGTCCTATCCTGCTTCACAGGCACGCTGGCTAGCCTGGGACAAGCCATGTTGCAGGGCGCGCAGGTGGCGCAGAAAGCGATCAATGATGCGGGGGGCATTCTCGGGAGGCCACTGAATCTGGCCCACGCCGATACCCAGTGCGACGAAGCTGACTCTGTCCCCGCGCTTCGCCAGCTCCTGGCCGCCCAGAACGTGGTTGGGATTATCGGCCCGGAGACCCAGGAGATCAGCGCCGACGCCCCCATCATCACGGCGGCCAAGATCCCGGACGAGTTCCAGGGCGGCAGCACCCTTTTCGACCACAACACCAATCCCTGGTTGTGGCGAGATAGCCCCTCCGACTCCCAGTTGGGAGTCGCCATGGCTCTCTACGCCCACAAGAAGGGGTACCAGAATGCCGCGCTGCTGTTCTACTCAGACATAGCGGCGCAGACCTTCGCTGCACCGATCACGGCAACATGGCAGAAGATGGGCCACCAGATCGTGTCCAACATTATCGTTGCCCCAGACCAGACCTCATATCGCACCCAGGTGCAACAGGTCATCAACGCGCACCCGGACGTGATCTTCACGCAGACGGACGCGGCCACGGCTGCCGTCCTTTTCCAGAACTTCAAAGAGCTGAACAACCTTGCCATCCCGTTCGTGGGTACAGACGTCACTGGCGTTGATGAGTACCTGAAGGCCGTCACCTACGCCGCCGCCAACGCCCACCTCACCTCGGTCTACGGTACTTCGGTCACCGGGCAGGCCGCCGATGCGTTCAACCAGGTCTTCGCAGCCCAGTTCGGGAGCACAGCCCAGCCGCTCGCCAACGCGAACTACGCTTACGACGCGGTCATTAGCCTGGCCCTCGCCGTCGACAAAGCTGGCTCCACGGCGGGATCGGCCATCAACGCGGACGTGAACGTCGTAACCAATCCTCCGGGGACCCAGTGCTACACGTATAAGGACTGCCTCAATCAGCTAAAGGCAGGAGCGAAGATCAATTACGAGGGTGCCAGTGGCGACCTCAACTACAACAAGTACAATAACGTGTTCGGACCCTATGGTGCTTTCCAGGTCAACCTCAGCGGCCAGGAGCAGCAGGTCATGTTGCTCTCAGCGCCTGACCTGGCGGCCGCCACACCGTAACGACAAGCTGACAGCTACAAGGTTCGTTCCGGCCATCGTTTCGCACTGCGCAATGATGGCCGGAACGAACCCTGTCTGATGCCCTCTCTCCCGACACGTTTTGAGTATGGGTAAACCCTTGTGGTCGCCCTCGACCTCTCTCCGCCTGTTTCGGAGCATCTCCAAACAGTGTCGGAGACAGCAGCCCCATGATCCTCGGTGCCAATCATGTGGTCTCAGGAAAGGCGTCCCACATAGAGGTCTACAACCTCGTCATCCTCCAGTAGATCGCGTCCCGTTCCTTCCAGCCGGTTCCGACCCAGGACCAGGACATAGGCCCATTGGGCATGGCGAAGGGTCTCACGTGTGTTCTGCTCGACGATGAGAACTGCGACGTTGGTCGACCGGATCTGCTCGATGCGCTCCCAGATCATCCCCTGGAACTTGGGCGACAGACCGGAGCTTGGCTCGTCCAGGATCAGAACCGCCGGGTCGACCATCAGGCCGCGCGCCAGGGCTAGCATCGTTCGCTGGCCACCGCTCAGCGTACTGGCCCGCCGGTGCGCCGACACTCTGAGGTCGGGAAAGAGGAGGAACAGTTGCTCAATCCTCTCCCGGACGCCGGACTTGCGGACATAGCCGCCCATGTCGAGATTCTCCCGGACGGTGAGATCGGGAAATACGTTTTCCACCTGGGGGACGTAGGCGATCCCGCGCCGGACGAGCCGCTCTGTTGGCAGGCCTGTGACCTCCTTTCCTTCTACGAACACCCTGCCCGCCGTAGGCCGGATGAGCCCAGCCACCGCTTTCAGCAGCGTGGACTTGCCGGCTCCGTTCGGTCCCACGATGGCCGTGATCTCACCCCGGCGTGCCGTCAGGCTGACCTGGTCGATGATGGACGGACCCCCATAGCCGGCGGTGAGGCTCTGAACGCGGAACGTCGGTTCTTCGTTACTCATAAAGCCACCTCACCGAGGTACGCGTCTATCACGCTCTGATTCGAGCGGAGAGACTCGAACGGCCCGGCTGCGATCACCGAGCCATGAGACATCACGACCACGTATTGAGCGACCCGTTCGATGAAGGGAAGGTTGTGCTCAACGATGATGACGGAGGTCCCGGAGGCGATAAACCCCTCGATCGCCGCCACTATGCGTTCGCCGAGCACAGGGTTCACGCCTCCCATCGGCTCATCGAGGATCACGAGCCGAGGCTCGGCCATGCGGATGCGGGCGAACTCGACTATCCGCTTCTGGCCGCCGCTGAGGTTCCCCGCGCGCTCGTTGCTTAGTTTGTCGAGGCCGAGCTCTGCCAGGATCTCGCGCGCCCTGCCGAGCTCCGACTCAAGGGTTGAGCGCTGGGCTCGCCCAGGCCCGATCAGGCTCCGCCAGAGGGTCTCACGTTCTGGGTCCCATCGAGCCAGGAGCACGTTCTCCAGAACGGTCAGACCAGGCCACTCTCTCGGCGTCTGGAAGGTGCGAATCAACCCGAGGCGGGAGATACGGTGAGGAGGCAGGCCCTGGATCGCGACGCCTTCGAAGAAGATGGTACCAGCGTCGGGGAGCTTGAACCCCGATATGAGATCGACCGCCGTGCTCTTGCCGGCGCCGTTGGGGCCGATCAGCCCGGTCACTTGGCCCTTCGGAGCTCGGAACGAACAACTATCCACGGCGGCGACGCCGCCGAAGTGCTTATGAAGTCCTTCAACCACCAGCACCGCTGACACGGATGGCGTCACTAGGGGTCTGTCCTGGTCAAGCGGTCGGCTTACAGGTGATGCGGCAGCAGCTCCCGGGGCCGGAAGCGGAGGAACAGGACGAGGACTCATCCGATCACGATCTCGCTCAGAAGGAGTAGGATGGTCGGTTGTACCAGAACCTGGGGGAAGCTGCGCGTCGACTTTTGGAGCAACACCACGATCATGGGGCAAGCGGTCGACGTATCGGCGCTCCGGCAGCAGCCCCTTGGGCCGGAAGCGGAGGAACAGGACGAGGACTAATCCGATCACGATCTCGCGCAGGGCGGGAACGATGTTCGGTTGTCCCGGGACATCGGGGAGGAAGCGCGTCGACTCCTGGATTAACATGATCATGACCACTACGCCCAGGACGATGCCCTTGATATTTCCTCTACCTCCAACCAGGACGGCGGAGTACAGAACGATCGCTTCGATCGGAGACCATGCCGACGGGTTGAAGGCGCTCAGGTACGCAGCGAATAGGCCGCCGGCCAGCCCGCCGAACGCGGCCCCGAGGACATAGGCCTTCAATTTCAGCCGGTAGATATCACGACCGAAGGCGGCTGCCGCGCGTTCGTCCTCGCGAAGGGATCGCAGCGCGAGGCCAAACCGGCTCCCGGAGACTCGTGCCATGAAAATAAAGACGAGGATGAAGATGAATGCGCAGAAGCCAAGGAAGAAGTATTGGTAGGACTGATAGTCGAGGCCAAGGGCGTCCCCCATCGGGTTGAACAGGCCGGACAGCCCGTTGTAACCGTCGAACAGTGGCACATACTGGCCGGCCATCACATACAGTACGTAGACCGCTCCTAAAGTAACGATGGAGAAATAGATTCCGCGGAGATGCCGGAGTGCGATCAGGCCGACGATGAGTCCCATGAGCGCCGAGGAAACCACAGCGCCAAGCAGGGCAACCAGGTACGGCAGCTGCAATCCCAGGATGTATTGGGCCGGCGGGGTCGGTTGGCCGATGGTGAGGACGAGCGTCATGTAGGCGCCCAACGCGACATAGCCGTAGTAGGCGAGATCGAAATCGCCAGACCAGCCCCAGATGACGTTCAGTCCGAGCGCCATGATCCCGAAGATCGCTCCCTCGGTGAGAATGGAGACGAGGTATTGTATCATTCGAATACGGTCCTCCTGGCATTGGTGAAGAGGCCGCGTGGGCGCACCAGGATGATCGTGGCCAGGATCGCAAAGGCAAAGGCGAGTTCGTAACTCGCGCTGATGTATCCGCCGGTGAACTCCAGAGCTATGCCGACTATGAGTGCTCCAGCCATCGTGCTGAACGGCTTCCCCAGTCCACCCGCGACCGCCGCCGTCAGGGTGATGAGGAAAAAGCTGAATCCGAAATAGGGATTGAACGACCCCACACTCTCGGCAAGGATAAAGCCGGCATAGCCAGCTACCAGACCGGCCAGAAACCAGGTAGCGGCGCCCACCAGCCGTGCGTTGATGCCGGTGACGCGGGCCAGATCCCGATTCTGAAAAACGGCACGGAGGGCCTCTCCGAACTTCGTGTGTGTGATAATCACGTAGAGCACGGCCGTGATGCCGAGCGCGGAAATAATGATCTCTTCCTCAACAGAGGTCCACAGGAAAGGTCCTACCTGATGCGGGGCGCCCTGGAGGATCGTGTAGGCGACGTTAGCCGCACCGAAAATGATGACCAGTACGTTCTGGATCACGAAGGACATGCCGAGCGTTGCGATGAAGGTCGGCATTGTCCCGAAACCACGACGGACGAAGGGATCGATCACCGCAGTGTGCATCGCTAAGGCCGCTATTCCGCCCGCGGCAGCAGCCCCAAGTGCGGCGAGGAGCGCGCTTCCGGTCGACTGGTGTACCAGGTAGGCGGCGTAGGCTCCTATCGTCAGGATCTCTCCGTGCGAGAGGTTGGCCACATTGGTAACCGCGTACTCGAGCGTGAATGCCACCGCGGACAGCGATAGGATGGCGGCAGTCACGAGCCCGAAGCCGAGAGTCAGGAGCACCTCATGCATGGCGCCACCTCCTTCTTTCGATTGCCGTACCCAGAGTGGCAGGCAATCTTGAGATAATTGCTATAGGGAGCCAGTCTTTAAGCTGTTGTAGTAAGCTCTGTCCTTGTCCAAGTGCGGCCACTGAAGCGCGTGTCAGCAGATACCGCCTTCGTTGGAACCGTCCATGATGCCTGAACTTGCGGTATCGTCGAGCAAGTAACCGTTTCACAGGAACTTGCTCGAGTTCAGTGATGGCATGAAGCAGATGATGCTGAAGTGCCTGCATGACTATAGGAGGATCAGTGTGCGCGCCTGCCAATGGTTCTGGTATAATGGCATCTACAACACCCAGTTGTAGGCAGTCAGAGGCCGTCAATTTCAATTGCTCCGCAACCTGACTGGCCTTCTGTGCATCTCGATACAGGATAGTTGCTGCCCCTTCAGGCGCAATGACCTCATAGATGGCGTTTTGTAGCATCAGTATGTGATCGGCGACGGCGAATGCCACTGCCCCTCCACTGGCTCCTTCACCGATGATAGCAGTCACAATTGGCACAGGTAAACTGCTCATCGTAGAGAGGCAATGAGCCAGGGACCAGCCTATACCATGTCTCTCACTTTCATCTCCCGGGTCGGCACCTGAAGTATCAACGAATGTCACCAGTGGACAGTGTAACTGGGCAGCCAAATCCATCATGCGAATCGCTTTGCGATAGCCTTCTGGCCGGGGCCTCGTTTGTATCTCTCCTGCAGCACCGTGGCGACGCTCTTGCCCGACAAAAATGACGGTACGCCTATCGATTTCCCCCAGACCTGCTACAACCGTTGGGTCATCACCATAGCAGCGGTCGCCCTGCAATTCCAGGAAATTTGGCGACAGATGACGAATGTAGTCCCGTGCTGTGGGACGGTCTGGGTGACGGGCCAGGTTCACACTTTCCCAGGCTGTATGCCTCGGTGCGTGGGCAGATACGAGCGGAAGCTCGTTTGTGTGTATGCTATGTGAGCGGCGCTGCTTTGCGTGAACCACTGTCGCTTTCAGCAGTGTAGCGACAACATGTGGTAGGTCGTGTCGAGCAGTGATAGCATCGAGCTGTCCAGATGAAAGCAACATTTCGGCTCGATGTGAGCCTCCAGGAAGCTTTTGACCTGTGACTTGTTCTGCCACACGAGGCCCAGCGAAACCAACAAGTGCTTTTGGTTCAGCCAGGATCACATCTCCCAGGCTTGCGAAACTGGCAAACACTCCCCCAGTTGTAGGACTCGCCAGGATAGAAAGATAGAGTAAGCCTGAGGTGTGAAAGCGCTGAACTGCAGCAGCAGTTTTCGGCATTTGCATCAGGCTAATGATCCCCTCCTGCATACGTGCGCCGCCGCTATTGATCACGGTCACTACTGGCAAGCGGTGTCTCGTAGCATACTCAAAGGCAAAGGTGATTTGCTCTCCCACAACTGATCCCATACTACCACCCATGAAGTGAAAATCCAAAACCGCCAGGATGGTTTCTGTTCCACCTATACGACAGCGGCCGGTGAGAATAGCATCACTGAGTCCAGTTTGCTTCTGGCCCAAGATGAGTTTCGTGGCATAGGGATGCTCATCGACAAAGCCTAAAAAATCCATCGGCCGGATACGTCGACCTATGGGCCTGAAGCTACCGGGATCAACCAGGTGTTCGACTCGATTGGATGCAGACCAGACAAAGTGATAGCCGCAATGATCACAAACAGCAATGCGACTGTATACCTCGTTCGCGGCTTCTAGTTCGGTCTTACACTCAGGGCATTTTTGAGAATGGGGGAGAAGTCTAGAGGCAACCGCGATATTTGTCTCGCGTGCCATCGGGAAAAAGCCCTTGTACAATTGCTGCAAGCCAGCAACAGAAACTGAGTTGAGCACACCTGACAGTCTCAATTTCCCTTGAGCAAATGTTTTGGATATGGACATATCTATGGTCTCCACGAATGAAAAGGACAGTCAACACTCTCTTATAATTTTTCCCCATAGGAAGCGTGCTAAGAAAACTAAGATATGTGTCAAGTATATGTGACGTGTTGTAAAAACCCCGTAAACACGGCCATTGTAATATAACTAAATACATAACAATATTTGCATGAAGCTGTTTCAGAGAGAAAAAGGATTGCTAATTGTTTTTACGTATTCCAACATCGCGATTATACAATTAACGTTACAATGTCAGACGTAGTATTCGTAGATTTACTAATAGACTATTCCTGCGAGCCAGCCAGAGAGGGGTTTTTAAGAGGTGCAATAACAGAGGTAAGAGCGGGAGACGGGGCTCGAACCCGCGACAGCCTGCTTGGAAGGCAGGTACTTACAACTTCACCGCTCGCTTCTTGTAAGGTGGCTCCACATGCGGCTTTCGCATCACCGCATTCAATGTGAGCACGCCCAGCAAAAGTGTTCACAAGCATGTTGATACATGACAATCTGCCTTTACGTGTCGCAACCACATGCCTTGCGTTCCACTTGTTGACAAAAGTGTTCGCAACCTCGCATAGGCAGGTTGTTCGTACCTGGAACTGCTTCTAGAGCAACTATAAACCATGCTTTCAGAAAAAACAAGGGAGGCAGGTGTTCTCTGTAAGATAGAGATATATCCTCCACAAGAATTTTACCAGAGAATCAAACGATCGTTATCGATAGTGCCGCTCCAGAATTTACAATCAGAGAGCCGCGAGTGCTGTATTGACCCGTCGATGCCCGGTCGGCCCAGGTGCTGGCGAAGTTTGTTGAAGGCAATCCGGGGAATTTTCGATCATACATTACCCTCACGCGCAAATATCATCCACAGATTATTCGGGCGGCGATCATCAACATGCTCGCTCACACCTACTTTCCCGATCTCGACGGGGATTTGCCGGTGGATGTCGATGGAGAATTGACCGGCAAGGTCGGCCGTCCGAGGAAGCCGGGAGCGTGGGTAACGACCTGCTGCCAGGCCTATGAACAGTATGGCATACCGCCTGTAATGCGAGTACTTCTCAGGGAATATGCTGGCTCTTACAACGAGATTCGGCAGTGTCTGGAATCACTTGCTGGAGAAGTATCCCCGAAACACTATTGGATGCAGTGGCAGGAGTCTTTGCTGCCGAATACTGAGAAACCGTCCGTATTGCAGAGTCCTTCGCTGGCAGAAGATAGCGAGACCGGGGATAGCAATGTCGTTCGTGAGGGAATACCAGGCGATGAGGTGCGAGCGCTTGTCGATCAAATTTACTGCGAAGGCCGTCCCTATGGGATTGCCGCTCATCCTTGCTTGCAGGATGGGCATTGGGAAGTAGAGATCGAACTGTATTTTCAAGAGCGTACCTCTACCTATCGCTTCCACTCGAAACAGCAGTGGGAGCAGTATTTTGCGGCGATACAGCATTTGCCGTCATTCACATAAATCGTATGCTACGGCCCACAGAGGCTTTTTGTATCGTCAAACTAGGAGGAAAAATCGTATGTCACTAGCAGATGAAACACGCTCAGACGTACGGCGGTCGAAAGAAGGCTTGCAGAAGCAGATTGCTCCACAAAAGCTTCAATTGTAGCTAACCCGACACCCTGTCTCCATTGGCTCTCCATCAAATTCGCCGGTTTGTCATTGGTGCAAGGGAGCCGGCTATACACGAAGGGATGTGCCGTATGGACATCCTGACTTTGGCAAAATCGATAAATGTGTCTGTAGGCGGGCGGCAGATCGCGAAAAGCGCAAGCGGGACCTGCGCCGCTTTTCGCAGCTGGCATCCTTGGAGGAGAAAACGTTCGCTTCCTTCAACGGGCTGATACCAGGCGTACAGGAAGCGTACATCGCAGCCTGGGAGTACGCTCACAGCCCCGAGGGCTGGCTATTCTTGATTGGAACGAATGGGTGTGGGAAAACCCACCTCGCGGCAGCCGCTGCCAACGCCTTGTTAGAGCGTGATCGAGCGGTCCTCTTCACCACTGTTCCAGATCTGTTGGATCATCTTCGTGCAACATGTGCCCCGACCTCTGAGGTCACCTATGACTCTCTGTACACCTTGATGCGAGAGGTGGACGTTCTGGTCCTGGACGACCTTGGCGCACAGCAGACAACTCCCTGGGCCGAAGAAAAGCTCTTTCAACTCATTAATCACAGGTATGTTTGCCGCGCACTTACGATCATTACTACTAACCATATTCGGCTATCTGGTATCAACGAGCGTATCCGTTCCCGCTTATTGGATGCCGGCCTGGTTCGTTTAGTGACATTTGACGAGGGAGTGAGTGATTACCGGTCAATGAATGTGCGGAAGACGTGAAGAGTAGAAAACTGCGAGGGAACTCCCTGTAGTCTCGAGAGTTCCCTCGCCCAGGAGATGAAAAGAACCTTATTTTAGGTATAAACTGTCAGAAAAACTGTATAGTGCCCAATACTGAAGAAAATGACATCTGCCCAAGTTAGTGAGGAAGGTGATGTAAAGGCATTTACAATGATTGAAAGAGCCCGCCATCAAACTTCTTCAATGCAGGGGGTCCAGAAGAGTATGTTCTATACCATTTCACACCTGATGGGCGTTGCTGTAGCTCTCGTCGCCCGCAACGATGAGTTCGTCAGTTAGGCTGGCTTTGAAGTCTTAAAGCCCATGGGATGGGCAACGAGGTCATACCGCTGCTTTGTTGTCTCAGGTCTGTGTTTGTCAAGGATATAGGGGCTTATCCTCACATTAAGTGAGTTCGCTTGCTTTGCGAGGCACGTTGTGAGGGAAACTGCTGTCGTTCTTGCTCATTCTGAGCGAGGCGCTGGTTCCCTTTCCTGCTGTAAGCAAGCGAACTCACTTAATCGGTGGGAAGATCCGAACAGGAACAGCTTCTCATTAAGAGGCTGCTGCTGCTACTCTGAAGGCATCAGGCCGACCTGTTTGAGAACCGTGGCCATATCCCAGTAGTCGGAGCAGCGCTTGAACTTGTTGCCTTGCAGTTCAAACACACTGGCGGCACGCACGGAGGCGTACTTGTTGGTCGCTGGTATTCCGGGAAAGTCGCCGGTCTGTGTCCCCGACCAGGTCCACTCTGCCCCTGCCCAGTTGCCAGCAACAAAATGAGAGGTCAGCTCTACTTTGAAATCCGGGATAGCATGAAAGCAGGCCTCGAAAAAAGCCTTGAGCTCTGCCTTACTATGGGTAACAGTACCGGTTCCCAAGTCCTCATAGACACAGTCGTCTGTGAGAAGGGAGAATAACTTCTCCAGACCATTGGGCGAAGGCCACGCTTGAGCCCATGCTTCGATTAACCTTGTTGAATCAGAAGTTGTCATAAGGTGCTTCCTTTCTTGGCTAAATTTGACGCGTTCGACTGAACAAGCATAGCATGTCTGGATGAACTGACCCTGTGAAGAGGCTAAGATGAAGCTAAGGAAGCAAGCAGGCTCACTTAAAGTGAGGGAGAGCCTCGGGGGGTCACACGAGGAGTTAGTAAAGCAGAACAGATATTATGCCCGGTTGATCCGCAACCAACTCTCGGCAGAAGAGCAGAAAACTTGCTGATCCTTCTCCTGGTAGCACAAACAGAGCATGTATGTATAAACTGAACTCTCAGCCTCGTCTCAGCCTTGTCTTAGGATCGCTTCATACCGGCATGCTATACTTTCCATAGCATAAAGGAGACATGAATATGCAAAACAACAAGGGCATCCACAAGGAGATGAGGGCCTCACAGGCTCTTTTGCTCCTCCTTGAGGTGACCTCGTAGTCATAGAGATTGGAGGAAGGCCGATGAAAGCACATCTTTTGATTGTAGATGACAACCCACGCATCACAGACCTGTTGCGACGTATCCTCGCCTATGAAGGGTATAGTGTCGCCATCGCGGCTAGTGGCAACGAGGCCCTCAATCGTTCACTGGAGCGTCCCCCGATCTGATCGTGCTCGATATCATGTTGCCAGGGCTGGACGGACTGGAGGTAGCGCAGCGGCTGCGTGCGGCAGGCGACAACGTGCCGATACTCATGCTCACGGCGCGTGATGCGGTCGCTGACCGGGTGAAAGGACTCGAGACGGGAGCAGACGACTATTTGGTGAAGCCATTTGCCCCTGAAGAACTGGTGGCACGTGTCAAGGCCCTGCTGCGGCGAAACCAGGAGGAGCAGCATGAGGTCTTGCGCTATGCCGATGTTGAGCTGGATACTGGTACCCGTGTAGCGCATCGTGGCGCGCGTGAGATGGAACTCTCCCCCACCGAGTATGAGTTGCTCACGCTCTTCATGCGTCGTCCGCGCCAGGTACTCACCCGTGAGATCATCCTGGATCGTGTCTGGGGGCTGGATTTCGAAGGCTCCTCCAATGTCATGGAAGTCTATGTCGGCTACTTGCGTACCAAGCTGGAGGCGGAAGGTGAGCCACGGCTCATCCATACTGTTCGCGGTGTGGGCTATGTCTTCAAGGAGTAGGGCCCTGTGCGCGTTCCTGTGGCTGACAGCAGTACAGGAGGGTGTGAGGCTGGGACGAGCGACAGGGCCCTTGCACCCACACTTCATACCTTTTCTCAGCTGTATCTCAGTCACTCCACAGAGTCAATTCATATGAGCATGCTATGCTGCTATTGTGGATGGGCAGTGTCTACGTGGCCCTCTTCTTCTACGTCTGTGGCATACATATTAGACAATATAGCTGGATGAATGAGATGACAACGATTCAAAGCGGGTTACGACCCTCGCTGGAAGCCTATATTCAGGTAGAGCGCATATAAGGGGAGTGAAAAGTAGCATGAAGAACAACAGGATATTCAAAATACTACAGCGGGGCATAGGAGGTATGCTCATACTCCTTATTGGAGTAAGTACCATCCTCTTACCCCTGAACACAAATACAGCGCATGCGGCGAGTGTGCAGATCAGAGATGATGCCAGGGTTCTAGATGTAGACCAGGTGTGGAGTCAGGCTTCCAAATTATCTCATCCGGTGAGCATCTCTACTATGAGTACGTTCAATGGTCCTAAAAGTGACTTTAGCAGAAGTACGGAGCAAGCTCTCACCGGCCAGAATACCATTGCTATCGGTATCAGTGTTGAACAGCGCTACCTGGCAATTGTTGCTGGGAAACAAGCAGGCTTGAATGCTGAGCAGAAAGAACAGGCTCGCCAGGCATTTGCCAAGGCGTATGGGAGTAATGCAGGGACCAATGGCAATTATACCGCTGCTACCGTCGCGGCTCTCCAGTCGCTACAAGCCAGTTTGGGAAATGATGGTATTCCCAACCCGCTGCAAAGCTTAAATGGAGTGCTGAGCAATCCGCTCACCTGGCTCTTACTATTGGGGCTTATTGGAGCAGGTTTCTTTGTCTTTCGTCGCTCCTTTGGACAACGGAACACGATGAACCTACCGATGGGAATGCCGTGGCAAGAGAGATCTGGCCCGAAAGACGAATATGGTCGTGTTGACCCTGATCCTGGTTATGGCCAACCTGGATATGGCAGGCCTCCCTACTATGGCCCAGGCTCTGATCCTAATGGATATGGCAGGACGTTGTATGGCCCTGGTTATCCCCCACAAGGGGGCATAAACCCCTGGGTTGCTGGTGGGCTGGGAGCAGTAGGTGGAGGTCTTTTAGGCTATGGTCTGGGAAGGATGGCTGGGGAACATGAACAACAGCCGCAGGGCAATGATTCCATAAATCCTGATACTATCACTCCACTTTCCCAGGGTAGTGATGATCCTGGCATGAACTATCCCACAACCACCTTTGGTGGAGGTCCCGACTTCGGTGGTTTCGGTGGTGAAGGTCCCGACTTTGGGGGAGGTGATTTTGGTGGTGGCAGCGACTGGTAGTGATTCTGGATCCTGAATCTGTGCCTGAGCCTGCTGCGCCTATTCGACGGTAGCGATGATGGCTAGTACAGGTACTCCTCCAGTTTCCAATCGCGGCTGGTAGCATGCAGTTTCTGCAAAGCCCTCAACTCGATTTGGCGGATACGCTCACGTGTCACCCCTAACACTTCACCTACCTCTCGCAATGTACGATGACAGTCATCATCCAGACCGTAGCGTAAATGAAGTACCCTATACTCTTGTACTGTCAAGCTCTTAAGAGCCTTCTCCACTTCCTCTCTGAGCATCTCGTGACAGACACGATCAGCAGGATCTTGCTCCGCCTGATCTTCGATAAAGTCCCCAAGATGGTGATCTTCTTCCTCATTCACTGGCGCTTCCAGGCTTTTCAGTTCCTGGCTGTACATGATGATTTCCTGCACCTGCTCCGAGGGTAGCGCCAACTCTATGCCAACCTCTTCGAGCGTTGGTTCGCGCCCTAACTCCTGCAGCAGACGACTGTTGATACGAAAGAGACGATTGATCTTCTCAATCATATATACAGGAAGACGAATCACTCGTACCTGATCGGCAATGGCACGAGTAATGGCCTGGCGAATCCACCAGATCGCATAGGTACTAAACTTGTAGCCCCTGGTCGCATCAAATTTCTCGACAGCATGTATGAGGCCAATGTTCCCCTCCTGAATCAGATCAAGTATGTTCAGACCGAGACCGTTATACTTTTTTGCAATGTTGACAACGAGCCGCAAGTTGGCCTCGATGAGAGCACGCCGAGCCTCCTCAGCGGCCGTAATAATGTGATGATTGGCATGGGCTCCTGCCTTGAGACGCTCGAGCTTTCCACGCTGTATGCGCTGTGCCAAATCGAGTTCTTGCTCAGCAGAGAGCAGGGGAATACGACGAATCTCCCGCAGATACACCTGCACGAGATCGACCTCCCTCTCCTCTCGATCAGCAACCACGAAATCTAAGCCCTTATCGAGCGTATTCGATTCACGTGAGGCCTTCAACCTGGCATCACGAGCATCTTCGGATTCTGGCTCCCAGTCTGCTGATGATTCTTTCGTTGTATAGAGGGTGCTCATAGGCACTCCGTCCTTTCTGGCCAATCTGACAGATGAGTTTCTTTGATGCTAGAGTCATCCGTCATTCATGGCTAGGGAGGGGTAGAGGAGGGGGATAATCGTAAAGCAGAACCCTCCGCATCCTCCCACTACGAGCATACCCGCTTCAAATGAGATGATGCTGTAGATTGGCTGAGACCGGGCTGAAGATTGAGGATGAGTCGAACAAGCACACAATAAACTATGATACATTCTTAGACTCATCTCAGCTACCACACAGTGTGAGTTCATACCAGTGCGATATGCTATGACCAGGAAAGGGGAAGGGTAGTTGCGTAGAGGCTCTATTCCTTATTCTCTTCACGAAAGCAGAGAAGATCGGGAAATACAGTATGCCAACTTTTCCACTTAATGAATGGATCAAACTACTGAGTGAATTCTACAATCAGTATGGATACGTTGCCGTGTTCTTTGGCACCTTGGGTGAGAACACCGCGCTCCTCGGTTTGCTCCTTCCTGGAAACTCGTTAGCATTATTGGGAGCCGTGTATGCACGTTTGGGCACGCTCAACCTGGGCTGGGTGATCTTGCTTGCCTCGCTTGGAACGATCCTTGGCTATCACATCGACTACCTCCTTGGGCGGTTCGTCCTGGCCCGTGTTGCCACTGGGTGGAGCACAAGCAGGCTGGGTCGCCGCATACGGTTAGCTGGACGGCTGCGCCTGGCGCGCAGGCTGATCGCAAAACATGGCGGGAAGGCCATCCTCGTTTCGCACCTGATCGGGCATCTCCGTTCTTTTGTCGCACTGAGCGCGGGCATGACCAGGATGAACTACCTGCGCTTCCTGGGGTATGAACTGGTAGCAGCTTCCTTATGGAACACTGCCTTCTGCTTGATTGGCTATTTCATAGCCGTAGAGATTGACCGCCTGCAAATGATTATCGAGAGATCCGGCTGGCTGATCTTTGGCGTCCTCGTGTTCCTCTTCCTCGCCTGGCGCTTCTTTGGGCAGCGCATGAGGCAACGTATCCGGCAAGAGCGCCGCGAAGCCCGGCGCAGAGCTAGAAGCGCAGTACTACCGTGAGGTCTTATCGAGCACCGGATCTCTCATAGGGAAGATCATCGCTCACCACGAGAATTTGGACGAAGACACTACTGTGAACAATGCAACCTTGCCCGTTTCTCTCCGTCACTTGTGCAGTCAACACCCGCGTGAGTGTTTCTCCTGCCGGTATTCCTCGCACGTCAAATTCGACATCGATGGAATGCACTGTATGGTTGAGCACATTTCCCTCGATGATCCAGATGACATGCAAGGGTTCCTGCATCCCTTCCGTTTCGATGCGGTAATGGCCCTTCACTGGCCTGAGCGCTGCATACGACTCGGTTACTCGCAGGCGAATATCCCCTGTAATTACGACCCTTGGCATTCCATCAGTTCCTGGAGCCCTAGCTGGAACGTGCGATACTTCTTTCAAAAGGGATGCTTGTATTGCTCGCGCTTGTATTGGTTCCACTTGTTTTAGCGTGTCGCTCATGCTTACTTACTCCTAATATTGTTGTGTAATTGGATGATTATCTTCGCATCAAGAGGAGCATAGTTTATCTGTGTGAGTTGGCGCTGTGGATGGGCTGAGATGGAACTGAGAAGGTTTGATCCAGACCTCTGGAACTCAAAACCTGGAAACTTGCAAAAGCGAGTAATGTGAGTGTTCACCTTTTCTCAGTTCCATCTCAGATACTGCACAGGATCAATTCATCCCGGCGCGATATGCTATATATGTCTCACCTGGCAGGAGTCAGGAGAGATCAATCTACATCGAAAAATCCCTGGATGCCTCCAGGAGAATACAGATCAGAAGGAGTAGAAAGAAGATGGTTCTAGCACTTGTTATGGCGAGTGTCCTGGGGACACTCTGGGCATGGATTGTCTGGATTGTCGTTGGCGGCTTTGCGGGTGCGCTCGCTGATCGGTTGATTCAGGGTGATAAGTTGGGAATCCTGGGAAACATCGTTGTGGGTATCATCGGGGGTTTGATCGGCGGGGCCATTCTTGGCCTGTTCGGGATCGGAGGCGATGGTATCATCTGGACGTTCCTCACGGCGTTTCTCGGTGCCGTCCTCTTGCTCTGGCTTATCAACGCCCTTACCGGCGGGCGTGGTATAGGCAAGCGTACAAGAAGCTGGTAAACACTTCCTTGCTGTAGGCTCCTCTCTTGAAGTGGGTTCCTACGGCAAGGAAAGGTACTTCGTTACGACACAGCATCGCTCCGCACTTCTATGCTATACTCCCATGCAGAGTGAAACTCACCAGCGGTCCTGTATATCGACAGCGAGCATCGAAATGAAAGCAGTTATGTATACACGTCAGGCAGCGGAGCCAAAGCGGGCTCTCCCCCGCTCGCTGCGGCTGAGACTGATCCTCTGGTATGGCTCACTTATTGCCGTTGCACTGGGTTTCTTTGCGCTCCTTTTCCTGCTCTTGACGACCGATGCCATTGATTCGAGCGTGAATAGCGCGGTACGGACCGAGGCACGCGTCGCCATGCTAGATGTGCTGGATGGTCTATCTGCTGCTCCACCGTACTGGCCAGGACAACTGACGATGCGAGTCGATGCATACCGCGACCCAGGCGTCGTGGTCGAGGTCCTGGATGCGCAGGGCCGGGTGCGCTATCTCTCTACGAGTGACACGCGTATTCCACTCAGCAAAGATACGACCCGTATCGTGCTCACTGGCCAACCGCCTGATCTGTATGATACGGTGATGGATGGTCAGCACGTGCGAGTGGAAGCGTTGCCCATCCGAGCGCCAGTGCATGGGGTGAGCGGGAATGCCAATGGCGTACCAATGGGAAATGGCCCGGTGATCGGCGTGCTGCTGGTCGCGAAATCGCTCTCAGATGTCGATGCAACCACGCTATTGTTACGATCGCTCCTGCTGATCTCTGGAGTCGCCACGCTGGCGGGAACCCTGATCGTGAGCTGGCTCATCGCAACACGTGTGCTACACCCCCTTTCGGAACTCCTGGCAACGGCACGATCCATCGCCGCCTCCACGGCGCGTGGCACACGCCTTGGCAATTTGAGCCAGCGCGTGCCCCAACCTCGCGGGCGCGACGAGATGGCACAGGTCGTGGAGACGTTCAATGAGATGCTCGCGTCTTTGGAAAGCGCTACACAAGCGCAACGCCGCTTCGTCGCCGATGCCTCACACGAACTGCGTGCGCCGCTCACCACCATCCAGGGGAACCTTGCCTTCTTGCAACGCCATCTCAATGAACTGCCACCAGGGGAGCGCGGCACCATGCTTGCCGATGCACATGGTGAGACGTTACGGCTCGCGGAACTGGTGGAGGAGCTCTTGCACCTGGCACGTGCAGATGCCAGCTTAGATACACTGCTCGGACCACAAGCGGTGGAGACAGCAGCAGAGGAGAGCACACGAAGCGCTCCACCAGTCGAACTTGACCGCGCTGTGCTCCAACTGGTGCGCCAACTACGCAGGCGATTGGGCATCGAAGGATCGAAGTTACGGCTCGAGATCGGCCACATTGAGCCGGTACGCGTGCGCGGAGATGAAGAGAGCCTGCGCCGGGTCACGTTAATCCTGCTGGACAATGCGATCAAGTATACACCGATTCGCGACGAGGAAGGTGCGAGTCGTGTCATTGTGTCGCTGGAGCGAGCCAGGGGACAGGCCGTGCTGCGTGTGCGTGATACGGGCATCGGCATCGAGCCTGCTGATCTGCCGCACATCTTCGAGCGCTTCTACCGTGCCGACCGCGCACGCTCACGCCAGGGCACAGGACTAGGCCTCTCTATCGCGCAGATCTTGGTGGAGCGGCTTGGTGGTCACATCACTGCCGAGTGCATACCCGGCAAAGGCAGCACGTTCAGTGTCTGGCTTCCTCTTGCCTGAAAGTACATTGGTCCATTCCAGGTCCCGATTTTTTCCACAAGCTCCGTTCTTCACCCAGCATCCGCTCCAGGGCACGTTGTTCGGCATCCGTGGAGACGGAAAGATCGTAGTGACTGCGCCGGACGGCATCGGTGTACTCCTGGACATCGCTTTCGCGGTAGCCCAGTCGATCCAACGTCTCCCGCATCATCTCCAGTCCGCCTTCCAGTTCAGGATAAATGACATGCTGAGTGTCTAACGCGAAGAGCCGGTGTACGCCATCCTGGGTAGCAGCTCGCACGATGATGGGTGCGTGCGAAGCTTCTGCGCGGACTGTTGCCACCACAATGGATGCCGCAGCTTCATCCGGCAGTGTCACTACCACCGCACGAGCCTGCTTCAGGTGGACACGTGAAAGGATATCTGAATTGGCGGCGTCTCCATAGAGCGTAGGAACTCCCTGACGTTCCAGTTCTGTGACGCGCCCAATATCTTGTTCGACCACCAGGCGTGGGATGCCGAGGTGGCCGAGGACATTCACCAGATGCTGTCCCACTCGTCCGCAGCCGATGACCACGACATGATCTCGCAATGACTCCGCTATGGGAGCTTGAACAGGGCCATGCCGATCCAGGAGAGACCAGAAGGTGGGAACCTTCCGCAGGTGCGCTTCGATCCAGGGGAGCGCCCGGAACAGGAACGGATTGAGGGTAATAGAGAGCAGCGCACCAGCCAGCAGCAGCGAATACTGCTCCTGCTTTAATTCTCAGTTCCATCTCAGCTACTCCACAGAACCAGTTCATATGGACAACGTATGCTTATGCTGGAAGGACAACAGTGCTCCAGCGAATGCTCATTTGATGACACATTATCTTTTACAACCTCATATCGTTCATTTGTAGAACAGGAGATTTTCCATGTGGCACAGCAATAGATTTCTTCTCACTTTGTATCTTGCTGTCGTGTCCTTAATCTTGATCATCATCATGCTCAGCATAAGTAGTGTAGGTCAATAGAAGAGCTGAGAGCGTTTACGCTTGAGAGCTTCTCAGACTCAACTCAGCCTGGTCACAGGGGTAGTTCATACGAATAGCTTATGCTCACTTTACCAATGGTAAGGAAGAGATGACTATCTCTTCGCTCTCTCGAGATGAGGAAACGAAACAACCACACTGTGAACACAAACGATAGGGAGAAACAGATGATCTCGACGCAACGCCAAGGACATTTTCGTGCATATCTTCAGCGCCTTGTCACCTGGCACATCAACTCTGTAGCCCAGCTTCCGCGCTGGCGTCATCCGCTGGTCGGCTATGTTGTTGGCCTCCTGTTGGTAGGTCTCGGTCTGGGCGTGGGAGCGGTGGAGACTCATCTGTTGCTCCCATTTTCATTTCCCGGCGTTCCACTCCTATTTGCCATCGTACTGGTGGCCCTGCTGTGGGGTGTAGGACCAGCCGTCTTTGCCATGCTGTTGAGCCTGCTCGTGCTCGATTACTGGTATGTTCCACCCTTTGGAACACTCGGTGCCTACGGATGGAGCGGCATGCTTCAACTGCTCACGTTTGCCAGTGCTGGCATCATCATTGCCCTACTCACGAATCAGCGTGAGGTTGCGCGTGTGCGAGCACTGGTGGCCGAACGAGAAGCGGTTCTGCGGGCCAACCAGCTCGAAGCGACGTTTGAGGCCATGAACGATGGGATGGTCGTCTATACCAGGCAGGGGCAGCTGCTCCACACCAATGCAGCGACCCGCCGCCTTTTTGGATTGGGTGCCTTGCCATCCAACGATGAGGTGCGTTTGAGGCAGGAACTGCTCCTCCAGGTGGTGCAACGGGATGAGCAGGGGCGGCTACTCTCGGAGAAGCAGCGTCCACTCTCTCGTCTACTTGCAGGTGAGGTCCTCACCGGTACGCAAGCCACCGATGTGTGCGTGCAGACACCTGACGAGCGTCAAGTGGTCCTCAACATGAGTGGGGCTCCAATCAGGAACGAAGCGGGAACCATCGAGCGGGCTGTGCTCATTTTTCGCGATGTGACAGCACGACGTCGGCTCGAGCAGCGTACGTCCGAAGCATTGCGTGCGTTGTTTGCACTGGCAGAAGTACTAATCCAGTTCCCAGAGCGCCTTCAGCGGGATGAGGAAACGACCCCTCTCAGCGACACAGCACGTGTGGGGCAGCGGGTGGTCGAGCTAACGCAGAGCGTGGTCGAGAGCATGCATGTCGTCATGCTCGCGGTAGAATCAGAAGAGGAGATCGTGCGTCCTCTCGTTTCCGTAGGGCTGACACCTCAAGAGGAGCAGCAGTGGCGGGAACGGTTGACGACTGCTCCGTTTCTGTCAGATCACCTAGGAAGTCACACGCTCCTCTCACACCTCAAAGCCGGTGAGGTCCTCATCCTTGAGGGGATGGCCTTGCCGTTTTACACCGCTGTCCTTCCCTATTATGTACGGACGGTTCTGGTAGCTCCCATCTGTATCGAGAAACGCCTGGTTGGTGTGCTGTGCGTCGATGACGGCAGTCGGGGGCATACGTACACCTCACATGAAATGGCCCTGATGCGAACCATTGCGGGACTGGCGGCACTGATCCTTGCACAAGCACAACTCCAGCGGGAACATGCAGAGGCACGGGCGAATGAGCTTGCTCTGCGTGAAGCTCATCGCCGCATGGAAGAGTTCCTGAGCATCATCTGCCATGAACTGAAAACGCCCTTAACCATTATGCGCGGGAGTCTACAGTTAGCGGAACGCAAGGTGAAGCGCCTCGTCTCCTCGGAAGCACTGCTTCCCGACGAAATGAGGCGGTTTGCCCCCATCCTGGCATTGCTGGAACGCGCCAGGAACCAGGTCAGCATCCAGGATCGCTTAGTTAACGACCTACTAGATGCCTCACACATCCAGGCACAGACGCTGCAACTGCTGATGACACCCTGTAATCTGGTGAACATTGTCCAGGAGACGGTCGAAGACCAGCGTCAAATCGCACCTGCGCGAGTCATTCACCTGGAAACACCGGCGGGGAAAGACGTGCCTGTTTATGGCGATGCCGACCGTCTCGTGCAAGTAGTCACAAACTACCTGACGAATGCACTCAAATACTCATCGGCAGATCGACCCGTCGAAGTCCGTCTGCACACGGATGAGCATATTGCGCGCGTCTCGGTGCATGATGAGGGACCGGGACTGCCTTCAGCGGAACACGAGCGGATCTGGGAACGCTTCTATCGTGTACCGGGCATTGAAGTGCATAGCGGGTCCGGAGTAGGACTTGGCGTGGGTCTCCATGTGTGTCGAACCATCATCGAGCGGCATGGTGGGCAGGTGGGAGTAGACAGTCACCCTGGTGAAGGCTCAACCTTCTGGTTTACATTGCCGCTTGCCAAGCACGGTAGCATGGATGAAGAGACAGTGGTCTGAGAGGCAGTGACTGTTCTCTTAGCGGGTAGTGGTAAAAAAGAGAATGATATGATAGAGTAAGAGCATCAAGGACGATCGTGGCAAGCTGAAGGTGATCAGACGCATCGCCAGTAGATGGCTTCGATGATTTTCGTGATGTCATACACCTGTTCCCAGAGCTGGCCACTCTGCCATCGCTTGAGCCTGAAGAGGAGAAAGGGAGCCGATCATGACGATGCCAACCCTTCACCTCCGCTTGCTTGGCGATTTCAGCCTGCTCTACGACGACCAGCAGGTGACCAACCTCAATACCACGCGCCTGCGCTCCTTGCTCACCTATCTCGTGTTGCATCGCGATGTTCCCCAACAGCGCCAGCATCTTGCCTTCCTCTTCTGGTCCGACGCCACCGAGGCTCAGGCGCGCAATAACTTGCGCCAACTGCTCCACCAGTTGCGCCAGGCATTTCCGGCTGTGGAGCACTTCCTCTCTGCCGACGCGCATATGTTGCACTGGCATCCCGTCACGCCATGCTCCCTCGATGTCGCTGAGTTCGAACAGACGCTCGCTCTCGCAGACGCGGCTACACGACGCAATGACCAGCACGCACTACAAGCCGCTCTCGAGCAGGCAGACAGCCTGTATCGCGGTGAATTACTCCCTGGCTGCTATGATGAATGGATCTTGCCTGAGCGGGATCGGCTACGCCAGCGCCACCTGCAGGTCCTCGAACAACTGCTCCGCCTCTTTGAAGTGCAGGGCGACACCGTCACCGCCATCCGCTATGCCCAGCGCTTGCTCGGACTCGACCCTCTCTCCGAAGATCTCTATCGCCGTCTGATGCGCTTGTTCGCGCTGAATAACGATCGCGCCAGCGCGTTGCATGTGTACCACACCTGTGTCAGCACCTTACAACGCGAAATGGGCGTCGACCCCGATCCGGCGACCCGCGAAGCCTACGAGCGACTCATGCAGCACGAGACGCCTGTCATTCCGGCCAGAGCCCAGCAAACGCTGCTCGCTGCTACCCCAACGCTCATCGGACGAAAGCAGGAGTGGGAGGCTCTGCAAGAGGTCTGGCACGCTGCGAGCACTGGCGAGCCGCACTTCGTACTCGTGACGGGGGAAGCGGGCGTTGGCAAATCACGGCTGGCCGAGGAATTCCTGCTGTGGGCGAGCCAGCAGGGTGCCGTCACCGCGAAGGCGCGCTCCTATGCTGCTGAGGGCCAACTCTCGCTCGCACCAGTGACGGATTGGCTCAGAAGCGGTGGTCTGCGTGCGCCCCTCAGGCAACTCGACGCAGTCTGGCTCACTGAGGTCGCGCGCATCTTGCCGGAATTGTTCGCTGAGCAGCCAGATTTACCCCACTACGAGTCCGTGACCGAGTACGGCCAGCGCCAGCGCTTCTTTGAGGCGCTGGCACGCGCCATCCTCCTCGCACCACAGCCGTTACTGTTGTTGATCGATGACTTGCAATGGTGCGATCAGGAAACGCTGGAATGGCTGCATTTTCTGTTGCGCTTCGACCCCATGGCACGACTGCTCGTCGTCGGGTGCGCCCGCGAGGAAGAACTGCCACCGCAGCACCCGTTGCGCACCTTCCTGCTGCATCTGCGCAGCACCATGCGTGTGACTGAAATTCGCGCTCCAGCCGTTAGATGCAGCGGAAACAGGGAAACTGGCATCGCAGGTGGCAAACCGTGAGCTGGATATGGACGAGGGGCTGCACCTGTTTCAAGAAACCGAGGGATATCCATTGTTCGTGGTCGAAATGGTGCGGGCCGGCCTGGGACGAGTATCAGCCAGCCTGCCAGAGGCCGATCACCCCCACAGGCAACCGCCGCTTGATGATGCTCGAACGCTTCCGCCACGGGTGCACGCGGTGCTCGTCGGTCGCCTCCTGCAACTCTCGGCCTCCGCTCGCGCGTTTGTTGAACTTGCCGCGACCATTGGCCGCGAATTCACGCTCGACCTCTTGAGCACCGGAGGCCTCGCCGACGCCGATAGCGCCGTACGTGCCCTGGACGAACTCTGGCACAAACGGATCGTGCGCGAACACGGCGCGAACAGCTATGACTTCACCCACGATAAGCTGCGCGAGGTGGCGTATGGAGAGATCAGTGCGCCACAGCGCCGCATGCTGCACCGTCGCGTCGCGCAGGCGTTGGAAGCAATGCATGCTGAGGACCTCGACTCGGTCAGCGGCCAGCTTGCGTCGCATTACGAGCGTGCGGGCATGATCGAGCAGGCGCTCCCCTCTTATCAGCGTGCGGCAGCCGTGGCGCAGCGCGTGTATGCGAACGAAGATGCCATCGGCCTGCTCTCGCGCAGTCTGGAACTGCTTGAGCTCCTGCCTGCCGGTGCGAAACGCGACAAACAGGAGCTTGGCCTGCAACTGGCCCTGGCACCACTCTACCGGGTGACCAAAGGCTGGGAGACACTGGAACTGGAGCGCACGCTCGATCGCGCCCTCGCATTGTGCGACACGGTCGGTGACGACGCACAGCGGGCGCAGACGCTCTATGGATTGCAGTCTTTGTACGTCGTGCAGGCCAAGCTCGAACGGGTGCACATGGTCTCCGATGAGCTGCAGACCCTGTATCAGCGCTCACTTGGCACAGTGCCGCCGCCGTTTGCCGGCGTGATGTTGGCCGCGGCGCGACTGCACCTGGGGAGGATCTCTGACGCAAACACGCAATTTGCGGAGATCATCGCAGCGCACGATCCTGATCAACTCCTCCATCTGCAAGAGTCGCAGGGAGTGAACTATGCAGCGCATGCACGGGCGTTGCAAGCACACGCGCTCTGGTGCCTGGGCTATCCGCAGCAGGCACTCGATCGGGGGCTCGACGCGGTCAAGCTGGTGCAGGACCTGGATCAGCCTTTCAACCAGGCACTGGTGTCAGCCTACCTGGCCTTGCTGCAGCAGTTGCGCGCCGATGAGGCCGTCGCCCGAGCGCACGCCGAGCAAGCGCTCGCGCTCGCGAGCAAGTACCAGGTACCCTACTATCGCGCCTGGGCAGGCATCTTAGTCAGCTATGCGCTGGCCCTGGAGCAACCCGATGAGGAGCGCATTGGGCACCTGCGCGAATCGATCTCTGAGTTTAAAGCCTCGAGCGCCAGATTGCGTCTGCCGTATTACCTCTCGCTGCTCGCGCAGGTTTGTGGGAAAGCCGGGCGCGCTGAGGAGGGGCTCGCATGCATCGACGAGGCGTTGGCTGAAGCGCGCACCCACAACGAGCGCTGGTGGGACGCGGAGTTGCACCGGCTGCGAGGCGAGTTCCTGCTCATGCACGGTGCCGACGCACCTGATGGCGAAGCGGCGCTCCTCCGCGCGATCTCGATCGCACGATCACAGCAGGCCAGGTCGTTGGAACTCCGTGCGACGATGAGCCTGGCGCGGTTGTGGAGCGCACAGCATCGATCCGACGACGCCAGGCGGCAGCTACGCGACCTGTATGCCTGGTTCACCGAAGGATTTGAGACGCCGGACCTGCAGGCTGCCCAGCTCCTCCTCGCGCAGCCTGTAGCCTGCCTACGCATGCATTGTGTCCTGAACTAACGCTTTGCTAACGCGCATCTGACCGAAAGCATCCGCATACATCTTGAAAACAGCATCTCATCTTGAGTCACCAAACGTTTTGCTAACGCCACCCATGCTATTCTTCTCTCAGTGACCTGCGGATATGTATGATAGCGACGGTTGCTCTGTCTGTCATGCAACGCTTGTCGCACAATCATCGGCTTCCGCATACGGTCGAGACGTTGACCGTTGCATACACAGCTTACTCAACAGCATAGACAAGGAGAAAAGTATGATGGAACAGCAAACTACCCCAGTCGCTTTGGAGGAGACAGCAGTCCAGGAGCTTGTATCGCGCATGCGCGGCGAGTTGCTTCGTCCTGGCGACGCTGGCTACGCGGAGGCTTGCCGGGTCTACAATGCCATGATCAACAAGCACCCCGCGCTGATCGCCCACTGCGTGGATGTGGCCGATGTGATCGCGGCGGTCAACTTTGCCCGCGAGCACGGACTGACGTTGGCCGTGCGAGGCGGCGGGCACAGCGGTCCTGGCCTGGGCATCTGCGATGACGGCCTGGTGATCGACCTGTCGGGCATGAAGGGTATTCGCGTCGATCCGTCCGCCCGCACCGCTCGCGTCGAAGGCGGCTGCACCTGGGGCGAGGTAGACCATGCCACGCATCCCTTCGGGCTGGCTACGCCCAGTGGCTTCGTTTCGACTACCGGCGTCGGTGGGCTGACGTTGGGCGGAGGCATCGGCTACCTCTCGCGTACACTGGGCCTGACGATCGACAACCTGCTGGGCGTTGACATGGTGCTCGCCGATGGCAGCTTTGTCACGGCCAGCGCCCAGGAGCATGCCGACCTGTTCTGGGCAGTCCGTGGTGGTGGCGGCAACTTCGGCGTCGTCACCTCGTTTCTGTACCAGCTGCACCCGATCAGCACGGTCTATGGCGGGCCGATGCTCTGGCCGCTCGAACAGGCGGCTGACGTGATGAAGTTCTGGCGTGACTTCATCCTGAACGCTCCCGAAGAGATCAACGGCTGGTTCGCGTTTATCACGGTGCCACCCGCACCACCCTTCCCAGAACAGTTTCACCTGCAGAAGATGTGCGCGATCGTGTGGTGCTACAGCGGCGCGCTGGACAAGGCCGATGAGCTCTTCAAACCAATTCGTGCCTTTCGCTCCCCGGCGGTGGACTTCGCCGGGCCGATCCCGTGGCCGGTGCTGCAGAGCCTGTTTGATGCGTTATACCCAGCTGGCCTGCAATGGTACTGGAAGGCCGACTTCTTCAAAGACCTGAGTGAGAAGGCGATCGATTTGCATGTCAAGTACGGCGCGCAACTGCCGACGATGCACTCGACGATGCACCTCTATCCGATCAACGGTGCGGTCCATCGGGCCAGCACGAGCGACACCGCGTTCAGCTTCCGTGACGCCAACTTCTCCGAGGTGATTGTCGGTGTCGATCCCGACCCGGCCAACAACGAGCGCATGATCCAGTGGGCCAGGGACTACTGGATGGCCTTGCATCCCTATTCGGCGGGGGGGGCTATGTCAACATGATGATGGATGAGGGCACGGACAATGTGAAAGCGGCGTACCGCGACAACTACGCCCGACTGGCACAGATCAAAGCAACGTATGATCCGAGCAATCTGTTCCATGTGAATCAGAATATCACGCCAACCAGGTGATGCTGCAGGGAGGGAAAAACATATGAGCCAAGTCGAAGAACACTTTGGTGAGATGGAAGTCACGCAGCCCAATTTGCCGACACCCAATCAGGCGCTAAGATGCGCCCAGTACTAGTACTACTTCGTTAGTTTCTCGCGGGGTGCAGGGGCGCTGCCCCTGCCGGAGTGCGAGGTGTCCTCGCACACACCTTTTTTCTTTCATTGTGCGCTGCCTGCGGCAGCGCACAATGAAAACTAACAAAGTAGTCCTAAAGCGTCGGTCAAGTAATCGAAAAAGTGCTGATAAGCTCTGGTATCCTCAAGCTCAATGAGCATCGGCGGAGAGCACTCTGTACCCCAAAATGGTATTACTTGACCGGTGCTCTAGCGGAGTAGATCAGCTCATCAAGGCAAGATCTATGATCTGCATAAGAAAGCGACAGAGAAGCTATGACTGATACACTGAAATTGATGACGATCCTGGCTCACCCCGATGACGAATCGTTGGGTTTTGGAGGTATTCTGGCAAAATATGCTGCTGAGAATATCGAAACCTTTCTCGTTACCGCTACGTTGGGTGAGCGTGGCTGGAATGGTGACGAGCGTGAGTATCCAGGCTTAGAGGAGCTGGGACAGATCCGTGAGGCAGAATTGCGAGCCGCAGCCCGGGTCCTGGGTATCCGCAGCGTCCATCTCCTGGGGTACCTCGATGGCGATCTGGACCAGGCCCACCCGGCCGAGGTTGTGGCAAAGATCGTCGAACAGTTACGGCGCGTCAAGCCCCAGGTCGTCGTCACCTTCGGTCCCGACGGGGTCTACGGGCATCCAGATCACATCGCCATTTCACAGTTTACAACCGCTGCCATTATTGAAGCAGCCAGCCCCAACTCTTTGTACTCCCAGGACCTAGCGCCTCATCGTGTCGCAAAGCTGTATTATATGGCACCAAGCAAGGATTTGTTGAAGATCTATCAAGGTGCCTTTGGTGACCTGGTTATGCATATCGACGAAGTCGAACGGCGTGGAGAGGGGTGGCCTGACTGGCAAATGACGACCCGGCTTGATACCTCGAGCCATTGGCAAACCGTTTGGAAGGCAGTGTGTTGTCACCAGACACAACTCCCGACGTACCATCTCCTTGCGCGCATGTCGGAAGAGCAGCATAAGGCGTTATGGGGCTTCCCAACCTTTTATCGGGCTTTCAGTGTGGTTAATGGCGGGCGAAGGGTTGAGAACGATATGTTTGAGGGACTGCAATTGGAGAACTAGGACAGAGACGGAGGTATCATTCCTAATGGACAAAAGACATGCGCTGAGATATCGCATCGCGCCGCTCGAGATGACCCCCAGCGAATTTCGCAAAGCGGGCTATCAAGTCATAGATCAGGTTGCCGAATGGCTTTGTACTCTCGCGGAGCGACCTGTGACCACAGACGAGTCGCTTACAACACTTCGGGCGTTGCTGGGCTCTCCTTCGCTTCCTGAGCACGGGCGTGATGCGAAGTCTTTACTTGGTGAAGCGGCCAAGCTGTTGTTTGAGCACTCGTTGTTCAATGGTCATCCTCGTTTTATGGGATTTATCACTGCCTCAGCGGCTCCCATTGGAGCATTGGGCGACATATTAGCAGCCGCAGTGAATCCAAATGTGGGTCTCTCGCAGCTTGCACCGATAGCGAGCGAAATCGAAACCCGGGTGGTGCGTTGGATTGCGGAGTTGATTGGCTATGCGCCTGAGTGCGGTGGTCTGCTTGTCAGCGGGGGAAATATGGCCAATTTTGTCTGCTTTCTGGCAGCCCGTAAGGCGAAAGCCAGTTGGGATGTGCGAACAGGTGGGATGAATGCGGAGAACAGTCGCCGCCTGCTTGCATACGTCTCAAGTGAAACACATACCTGGGTGCAAAAGGCTGCTGATCAGTTTGGCCTGGGAACCGATTCCGTTCGCTGGATCCCTGTCGATGAAGCGCTTCGGCTGGATACAACCGTTTTGCGCACACAAATTCAAGCGGATCTCAAAGCCGGTGATCTACCGTTTCTGGTTGTCGGAACGGCGGGTACTGTCAGCACAGGAGCAGTTGATCCTCTGCCCGAGCTGGCTGCTATCTGCCGGGAATATGGACTTTGGTTCCATGTCGATGGAGCCTATGGAGCCCTGGCTGCGCTCCTTCTGGATGAAAAGGAGTGTGAAGTACCACCAGATCTGCGGGGGATACGCGAAGCCGACTCAGTAGCTGTGGACCCGCACAAGTGGCTGTATGCACCGCTCGAAGCCGGATGCGCGTTAGTCCGTGAACCCGAACTCCTGCGTGATGCATTCAGCTATCACCCACCATACTACCATCTTGATGAGGATAACGCGGCTTCGATCAACTACTATGAGTACGGTCCGCAAAACTCCCGAGGTTTTCGGGCCTTGAAGGTCTGGTTGGCGTTACACCAGGCTGGGCGAGAAGGCTATGTCGGCATGATCTCTGACGACATCCGCCTGGCGCAGGAACTGTATCGGATGGTGGAGACGCAGTCCGAACTCCAGGTCTTTACGCAGGGCTTGAGCATTACCACCTTTCGTTATGTTCCGCCCGATCTTGTCCCTGGCTCTCAGGAAGTTGAACAGTACTTGAATGCGTTAAATACCGAGATCTTGACTCGACTGCAGAAGAGCGGCGAGGTCTTCCTCTCCAATGCGGTGATTGGGGAAACATTTGTATTACGTGCCTGTATCGTGAATTTCCGCACCTCACTGGAAGACATTGAAGCCCTCCCGGCCATTATCATCCGTATTGGCAGAGAGACAGATGCCGCTATCCGGCCAGCACACTGGCAAGACGATACCAAGGGCATTCGATGAACACAATAGTTCTGTCGGTATTGTCAACTTAGCGAGTGAACAGAAGAGCTTTTCAGAAAAGAAGCGTTAGGGGAGGAAAAAGGCTGAGGATCGAGGTGGATGACGGTGCTTTACACTGGAACATAGGTGGCCGATGTGGATTTGCGACCTCGTTTGCCTATAGCTCTGACGAGTCATAAAGTGTACATCCGCTTTGTCGGAGGATCAGATTCGGATTGCGCGCAGCGTGGTTGGTTTGCACTCATTTGGGAATGGTTTCGTGTTGCAGATGGCATGATCGCCGAGTTTCTGTGCCTGGCATGGGCACACCCCTACTCCTGGAGCGCTTTGGAGGCTTAATGCTGTACATTTTATCGGCGGCCCTAAGAGGTCTTTACGCACTCTGTGCTAGTCTCAGGATCAAGGAGACGGATGCGGTCTGGCAACACAGATCGCTTCCAGAAAAGGGAACCCAGGATCAGCAGGGCTGGACTCCCTTTCTGTTCTTCTAAGACAGGCCTGGTGTGCAACCACACCAGCCTGCTCTCAAGACATAGAGCGCACCTGGACGATCAGCCCCAACACTCCATGGAGAGTGTCTCTCGCTCATGAGCAACACTCAGAGCATCAGGCGTACTTTGTCATGTTGATGTTTTTACTACTTTGCCTGAAAGTAGCTTTTCTGTCAATTACCGTGTGCTTTTGAGACAAAAGAATTCAGCCGACCCTCGTGGGCCAGACTGAAACAAGAAGGGTCTCGAAGGAAAGGAGAGCATGTATGCATCATACACCTGCCAGCGTTTGTTCTTCGGTTCTACAAGCCATTGGAAACACACCTGTTGTCCGATTACAAAAGGTCGTTCCCCCCAACAGCGCCCAAGTGTTCGTCAAACTCGAGTATTTCAATCCCACCGGCTCCTACAAAGATCGTATGGCCCTGTCCATGATTGAAGAAGCCGAAGCACGCGGCACGCTGCGGCCAGGCATGACCGTCGTGGAGTACACAGGGGGGAGTACTGGCTCCTCACTCGCCTTTGTCTGTGCCGTCAAGGGGTATAGCTTCAAGGCGGTCTCATCTGATGCGTTTGCACGCGAAAAACTGCAAACCATGCGTGCCTTCGGTGCGGAGCTGATCATTGTTCCGAGCCGGGGAGGCCAGGTCACGCCGGATCTGACCCCGCGCATGGTGGAGGTAGCACGCGAACTGGCGGCAGAAGAGGGAACCTATTGGACGGACCAGTTGCACAATGCCGATATCATCACAGGCCATGAGCGTCTTGGTCGCGAATTGCTTGAACAGATCGAGGGGCCAATTCACGCCTTTTGTGCGGCGGTGGGAACGGCGGGGATGCTCATGGGGGTTGCCAGAGCTTTGCGCCAGGCCAACAGACGGGCACGCATCGTCGCGCTGGAACCGGCTGCTTCTGCGTTCATCTCCGCAGGCAAAGCTGGAGACCATCATGTCGAGGGAATTGGGATCGGGTATGCTCCTCCGCTGCTGGATACCGCCTTCTATGACGAGGCACGTGGCATCGATGAGGGTAAAGCCCGCCACATGGCTCGCCGCCTAGCCAAGGAGGAGGGCATTTTCGCTGGGGTTTCCAGCGGCTTGAATGTCGTAGGCGCACTCCAACTTGCGCAGGAACTTGGTTCTGGGCATACCGTTGTGACGGTAGCCGTTGATACCGGGTTAAAATACCTTGCTGGCGATCTTTACGAGGTGTAACCAAATCTCGCCAGGGAGGGGGATCTTCCGCGCTTTTGATGAAGAATGTCTGTTCTCTGGGCTACCGAGATGAGCTCTGTGGCAGCACCACTTGCCATCTGCTGCTTCGCAGGGGTTTGCGGTTGGGAAGAACAGGCGCGTTGGAGGAGTGAGGGGAAGAAACGGGCCATGCGATGCTCCAAAATGAAGCACCTCTCCATTTTCGAGAGTCCTGGGAGAGCAAGGAAACCTCGGCGCTTCTGCCTGGGTTTGCTGCTCTTCTTGTGTGGCTCTTCTGTCCCCCCTTTCGGAAGAGGTTTTTTGAGGAGAAGAGTGTCTTTTCCCTTTCTCTAGCCCGTCTGGGCTACGTTCCTCTTCCAACTTCCTGTTCTTACCAGCCGCAAACCCCGTATCGCCTCGTCGTAGACGGAGGCCAGGTCTGGTCCAACCCTTTCTTTGATGTAGGCGATGATCTCTTCCCTTCTTAGTTCCTCTACTGACTGCCCCCGCTGTGCTCTTGTCTGCTCTACAGCGTCCGGCGTGAATGTTTGCTGTTCTTTGGTAGTGGTCATTATGAATTCTCCTTCTATTGCTGATCTGGATAGGGCATTTTGTTGATGAGTGACCATTTCGCACGGTAATTGAGTTCGCCGCGCAACTTCGCCTCAAGTTCGAGACAGCCACGTGCCTCCCGCACACCGGATAGGGCTGTCCGGAGTTCGCCGGCTGTCTCCGCAGTGGCAAGGATGGATAGGGCCTTCGTGTGCAGTGCACGCACCTGTGAGAGCAGATCATCCGCCTTGCTCACCTGCTCTGCCTGATACGCTAGCGAGAGTTTCACCGGCAAATGCTCAGCTTTATGACGCGTGAGAGTGGTCGCCGACGTTCCGAAACGTTCCGCTATCTTCCGAAACGGCTCGCCCGCAACGAGTGCAGCATTGATTTGAGCGCGCTCGCTATGTTGGCAAACAGTACAAGTCCGTGGCAGGGAACACCTCCTGAAGAAATGACAACTGCTTCGCCGAAAGCTTTTTTTCGCTGTTTTCGGGGTGATTTCGGGAGTGTATCATCCCTTCAACTCCTGCTTTCGGCGAACATCCCAATCTATGCGGTCCATCGTTCGCTTATATGCACGATATGCACCCGAGGCATCCTTGAACCCCAACGTGCAGGCAATCTGCTTCCAGGTGTAGCGCGAAGAGCGCAAGCGAATCACTTGATTGGCGCGCTTGTGGATCACACAGCATCGATCCGACGACGCCAGGCGGCAGCTAAGCGACCTGTATGCCTGGTTCACCGAAGGATTTGAGACGCCGGACCTGCAGGCTGCCCGGCTCCTCCTCGCGCACCTGTAGCCTGTCTACGCATGCATTTTGTCCTGAAATAACGTTTTGCTAACGCGCATCTGACCGGAAGCATCCGCATACCTCTTGAAAACAGCATCTCATCTTGCGCTACCGAACGTTTTGCTAACGCCATCCATGCTATTCTTCTTTCAGTGACCTGCGGATACGTATGATAGCGACGGTTGCTCTGTCTGTCATGCAACGCTTGTCGCACAATCATCGACTTCTGCATGCGGTCGAGACGTTGACCGTTGCATACACAGTTTACTTAACAGCATAAACAAGGAGAAAAGTATGATGGAACAGCAAACCCCCCCAGTCGCTTTGAAGGAAACGGAGGTTCAGGAGCTTGTATCGCGCATGCGCGGCGAGTTGCTTCGTCCTGGCGATGTTGGTTATGAGCAGGCTCTGCGGGTCTACAACGGCATGATCGAGAAGCGACCTGCCCTGATCGCCCATTGCAGGGACGTGGCCGATGTGATTGCAGCGGTCAACTTTGCCCGCGAGCACGAGCTGACGCTGGCCGTGCGAGGCGGCGGACATAGCGGTCCTGGCCTGGGTACCTGCGATGACGGCCTGGTGATCGACCTGTCGGGCATGAAGGGCATACGCGTCGATCCGTCCGCGCGCACCGCTCGCGTCGAAGGCGGCTGCACCTGGGGCGAGGTGGACCATGCCACCCACCCCTTCGGGCTGGCCACTCCCAGTGGCTTCATTTCGACTACCGGCGTCGGTGGACTGACATTGGGCGGAGGCATCGGCTACCTCTCGCGTACACTGGGCCTGACGATCGACAACCTGCTCAGCGTTGACATGGTGCTCGCCGATGGCAGCTTTGTCACAGCCAGCGCCCAGGATCATGCCGACCTGTTCTGGGCAGTACGCGGTGGTGGCGGCAACTTCGGCGTCGTCACCTCGTTCCTGTTCCAACTGCACCCGATCAGCACGGTCTATGGCGGGCCGATGTTCTGGCCGCTCGAACAGGCGGCAGACGTGATGAAGTTCTGGCGTGACTTCATCTTGCACGCTCCCGAAGAGATCAACGGCTGGTTCGCGTTTGTCACGGTGCCACCCGCACCACCCTTCCCGGAGCAGTTTCACCTGCAGAAGATGTGCGCGATCGTGTGGTGCTACAGCGGCGCGCTGGAGCAGGCCGATGAGCTCTTCAAACCCATTCGTGCCTTTCGCTCCCCGGCGGTGGACTTTGCCGGGCCGATCCCGTGGCCGGTGCTGCAGAGCCTGTTCGATGCGTTGTACCCAGCTGGCCTGCAATGGTACTGGAAGGCCGACTTCTTCAAAGACCTGAGTGAGAAGGCGATTGATTTGCATGTCAAGTACGGCGCGCAACTGCCGACGATGCACTCGACGATGCACCTCTATCCGATCAACGGCGCCGTCCATCGGGCCAGCACGAGCGACACCGCGTTCAGCTTCCGCGACGCCAACTTCGCCGAGGTGATCGTCGGTGTCGATCCCGACCCGGCCAACAACGAGCGCATGATCCAGTGGGCCAGGGACTACTGGATGGCCTTGCATCCCTATTCGGCGGGTGGGGGCTATGTCAACATGATGATGGATGAGGGCACGGACAATGTGAAAGCGGCGTACCGCGACAACTACGCCCGACTGGCACAGATCAAAGCAACGTATGATCCGAGCAATCTGTTCCATGTGAATCAGAATATCACGCCAACCAGGTGATGCTGCCCGAGAGCTGGATGGAGGACAATCATGAGGAGTAAACAACCGGTGCAGGGCACGTTCGACAGGCACCACGCCGTCGTCATCGGCGGAAGTATGGCCGGATTGCTGGCCGCTCGTGTCCTCTCGGATCATTTTGAACAGGTCACAATGATCGAGCGCGATCGATTGACCGGTGATGCCGAGGCGCGCAAAGGGGTACCGCAGGGAAGACACGTGCATAATTTGCGGGCGCGTGGAGCAGCCATCATGGGGGAATACTTTCCTGACCTCTTTCCTACACTTGCCCAGGACGGGGCGATTCTGGTACGTCTGGAAGATGTACGCTGGAATCAGCTCGGCGTCTGGATGGTGCCCGTTCCGAGTCCCGTCAAAGCCTTGTTCCAGAGCCGCCCATTCCTTGAGCAGCATGTGCGAGACCAACTGGCTGCCAGGGACAATGTGCGTATCATGGATGCCTGCGAGGTTGCGCAGTTGTGCGCGCACGCTGACCGCATCACTGGCGTCGTGCTGCGACACCGCTCTGGAGAGCAGCACGAGGAAGCGCTGTCCACCGACCTCATCGTGGATGCCAGCGGGCGCGGTTCGCGTGCGCCACAATGGCTCAACTCGTTGGGGTATGGGAATGTGCAGGAAACCAGCGTCAAAATCGATATTGGATACGCCACGCGCATCTATCGCTGCCCCGCCCAACTTCCCGCCGGTTGGAAGGGACTGCTCATCTATGGAAGACCTCCCGACGACAAACGCGGGGGAGTCATCCTCCCCATCCAGGGCGGCTACTGGATGGTCACACTGGTAGGCTCGCTGCGCGACTATCCACCGGACGATGAGGCTGGTTTCCTGGAATTTGCTCGCAGCCTGGCTCAGCCGGACCTCTACGAAGCCATGAAAGACGCGGAACCGGTCACACCTACTGCGGTGTACAAGTATTCCGTAAATCGCTGGCGGCATTATGAGCGTATGGAACGCCTCCCGGAGGGCTTCATCATCATGGGTGACGCAGTATGCAGCTTCAATCCGGTGTATGCCCAGGGCATGTCAGTCGCAGCCATCGAAGCGCAGTCGCTTGATCGCTGCCTGCGCGAGCAGGAGATGTTCGCCGGGAACAACGGCCTGGTTGGTTTCACGCAGCGATTCCAGCAAGCGATAGCCAGAGACATCAAAACTCCCTGGCTGCTCTCAACGGGGGAAGATTTGCGCTATCCGGGTGCTGAGGGGAAGAGATCGCTCCGCATACGCCTGCTCAACAGGTACATGCGCCGCGTTATCGAACTGACCGCATCCGATCCACGTGTGACGGCAACCTTGTTGCAGGTCCGGAACCTGCTCAAACCCTTGTCAGCGCTGTTCCAACCACGCATCATCCTGGCCGTACTTCGCCAGGAACTGGCCGCATTCAGGCAACAGCCTACCGTGACAGCGCCAGCAAGCGAGGGAAGTGCGCCAGGTCTACAGCAGTTACGAGCCGCTACGCAGCAAAGTGTAAGCAGGGAGATGAGAATATGTTGCAAAGTATACTAGATAAAGGGGGGAGTGCTTTGACAGCACCTTTCCGAGCATTTGTCGTCGATCAAACCGCTGACGGGTTTAAGATGGGCATCCAGCAGCTGGAACAGCGCGATTTACCCCCAGGTGACGTGCTGATCCAGGTGGCGTACGCGGCGGTGAACTACAAAGATGCACTCGTCTGCATCCCCAATGGCAACGTGGCACGGGCCTATCCACTGGTGCCCGGCCTCGAGCTGACAGGAGCGGTGGTCGAGTCGACCGATCCGCGTTTCCAGCCAGGCGATCCCGTGCTGGCCTATGATTTTGGCAGCACTCAGGGGATTTCCCGCCATGGCGGCTACAGCGAGTATGCCCGTGTCCCAGGCGATTTTCTCTTTCGCCTGCCTGCAGGGCTTGACTTCAAGCAGGCCCACGTGCTTTCAGCAGGGGTGACAGCAGCGATGGGGTTGCGCCAGCTCGAGAAGCATGATCTGACACCCCAGAGGGGGCCCGTCCTGGTGACCGGTGCCACGGGAGGTGTTGGAAGCCTGGCCGTCAGCCTGCTGTCGAGGCGAGGCTACACGGTGGCCGCCAGCACGGGCAAACCTGATGCCCAGGACTATCTGAGGCAACTTGGGGCAAGCGAGATCCTGAGTCGCGGGGAGACCGAAGCCGAAAGCACGCGACCACTCGAAGCGGAGCGGTGGGCCGGGAGCATCGACACGGTGGGGGGTGCGACCCTGGCCTATCTGATGCGGACGACGAAAAAAGGAGGGGTGATTGCGGCCATCGGAGTTTCCGGAGGGGCAGCGTTTCGAGCGACCGTATTACCACTCATCCTGCGGGGCATCAAGGTGCTGGGCATCGATATGCCATCGACACCGCTCCAGATGCGCCGGGAGCTGTGGGAAGAGGTGATCGGTGAAGCAACGCTGCTGAGCCTGGTGGATTTGATCGTATCCGAAGTCACGCTGGAGGACATCCCGAGGGTGACGGAGGCCATGCTGGGCGGGCAGACGCGAGGGCGCATCCTGGTCAGACCGAGCGAACAGTGAGGATAGAGCTGGCTCGCATGCCATCTGCAGAAAGCGTTTGTCTTGGCTACGAGGCCAGGAATGATCGTAGCCAAGAGAGCTGGAAAGGATAGGACGATGAATACACACATGTATACAAAACTGCGACTCGAAGGAGCAGTGAACACAGAGATAATAGTTCCTGAGAAGGACGAACTTGTTGCGTCTGGCTTTACCACTGAGGAAATCGTTTCCCTGCTCTGGTTGCGGCAGTGGTACCAAACTGGGGGCAGTGATCGCGTGCCGATCGTGCGCCATCTGGAGTTCCTCAAGCTTCTCGTCTTGAATGGCAAGCTGGAAGCGTAAGAAACAGCAATTTTGTGGACGCCTCCTCTTACTGCGTGAAGAGTATGGCCACTTTCGCCTCATCCCTACTTCTCACAATATAACTGGAAGCACCTCAAGATTAAAAAATTATCAATAACCCTTTGGAATGGAAAGAGGACATATCGTCCTCAAATGGAGGTTGTATGGCATCACGTCATTTAACTCTCGATGAATTTGATCTTTTACAGAAAAGCAATGTTAGTCCACTTAGGAGAGGATTTGAGACAGCTGCAGGACCACTCATCCTGCAAAGTTTCTGCTCACCAGCCCTGGTCGCGTCGCTCAAAGCTGAGCGCGGATTACATGCGTTTGCGCACTTTCCTGAACGAGAGCACCAACTCTTGCTGGGAATTGCCGAGCGCCCGGATTGTGCGCTCACGCTTGCATACACCCCTGGCGGCGAGATCGTTGGCCAAGTGACACTAGCTCCTGCTGATAGATGGTGGCAGGGAGTGGCCAACACCTACGAAATAGCGATTGAAGTTAGTGCTCACTGGCGCAGGTTGGGCATTGCTCGTCAATTACTGTCTTTGGCCCTTGCGTTTGATGCAGTGGAGGAGATGATTCTCGTAGCAGTAGGCCTCTCCTGGCATTGGGACCTCAAAGGAGCAGGGTTGTCTCCCTTTCGCTATCGCTCGCTGCTTCGACACCTCTTTGAGCCCTTTGACTTTTTCGAATGTATGATGGATGAACCAAATATCAGTATGGATCCTGCAAACATCCTGCTGATACGCCTTGGGAAGGATGGGGAGCCAGAAGTGATAAATCAGTTGTTTGGGCGCATGCGCTTTTTTTAGTGCTTCCGTCGACAGTGACAACTGTTTTGAAAAGAGGAGATTCCTATGCGTGAGTTGCTCACGGCAACTGCCGAGCGGGCGATCCGCTATCTTGAAGGCCTGAACGGGCGAGGTGTTGCCCCTGATCCCACCGTCGTTGCTCGAGAGGGGGATGGATGGGGCCATGAAAGTATCGCGTGGAGGAAAATCATGAGTAGCAAACAAGCGGCACCGCCGAACGGCACCCAATCGTCGCGCTCACACATGAGGCCCTTCGTGGCTGCCCTCTTGCTCATTGCGGGAGGCGCGTGGCTTGCACTTGCTCTCCAAGCCGGGTCGATGGGTCTCATGCCGGTGACCATGGGGGTCGCAATGCCTTCCTTCGTGGTCATGTGGACGTTGATGGTCGCTGCCATGATGGTGCCGTCCATAACACCGCTGGCGTCTCGCTATCTCCGCATCATCGAGTCTCCCCGGTCGTTTGGACTGCTCGGGTTTACTGCCGGGTATCTGGGCGTCTGGACCACGACTGGTGTGCTGGCGTTTGCACTGGCATGGCTCGCCGGACGGATCGCTGCCACCTCACCGCTGGCCGCTACGGTGACGGCTGCCGCGATCTTCGCCATCGGGGGCATCTATCAGTTCACGCCCCTGAAGGATCGGTGTCTGGCTCGCTGTCGCGTGCCCGTTGCCCTGCTGCTCCGCTACGCCTCGTGGCGCGGGTCACTGCGCCATCTGCGAGTGGGTGTTCACCATGGGGCATCCTGCTTGGGATGCTGCTGGTCCCTCATGGTCCTCATGCTGGCCTTTGGGGTGATGAACATCGCTGCCATGCTGCTTCTGGCTGCCGTTGTCACACTTGAGAAAGTCTGGACGCATGGGGTCCTGTTCTCACGTCTGGTTGGTGTGGTGTGCTGCGTCCTGGCCGTCGCCGTCCTGTGGATGCCTGGGCTGGCCCCTGGTCTCATTCCTCCAGCCAATGGGATGCTCATGCCGAGTCCGTAAAGAAGGAGGTCTATTATGTCGCTGTTCGTACCCTGGGCTATCAGTGGATCCTACTACGAAGTGTGTAACTGCGAGGCCATCTGTCCCTGCCGACGGCATGGCACAAGGAGAGGAGGGCGCTCTACCTATGGCACCTGCGATTTTGCCCTCTCGTGGCGCGTCCTCGAGGGCCAAGCGGGTTCCGTTGATCTCTCGGATCTCTCGGTCGTGCTGGCTGGGAGTTATAGCGACGATGAACCGGGCGCTCCGTGGCGCGTTGTCCTCTACGTGGATGAAAGGGGCGGGCCAGAGCAGCAACAGGCGTTGACGGATATTTTCCTGGGCCGCGCTGGAGGGACGACGCTGCGCAACTTCGCCCGCGCGATTGGAGAGGTGTACGCAGTACGTCAAGCGCAGATTGAGTTGCACCATGTGCCCGACCAGGAGCGCATCGCGGTTGAACACTATGTCACGGCCAAGACCGCCCGGCCCGTCTTGAGTGATGCACCCGTGTCGTGTGGGATTTCGGGGCATGACCGACCAGGACAGGAAATCATTGCTGAGGGCTTTCAGGTGGATGATGGTTCTTTACACTGGAGCGTCAGTGGTCGCTGTGGGTTTGCAACTTCGTTTGCCTATAGCTCTGACCTAGACAGTTACCTGCATGGTATGCTATCATTAGGAGCATCATAATTGAATACTGCTATGTCTTCGGGGCAAGGTGAGAGAAGATAGGTAAACTGCCTTCTCAATTCCTGATCGGCGGTAGAGCCCGCGAGCCACTCTTTGTAGGGAGAGGCAGGATCTGGGGAAGTTCCAGAGCCGACGGTATAGTCCGGATGGGAGAAGACAAGAAAGATAACATCTTCGTGAGCAAGAACGATGTGCAGATACAATGCTCTGTGCAGTATCCTACTCATCCGTACATACCACGAGGAATAGGTTCTACGCCCTATTTCCGTTTTCTCCTATCATAACTTCTCACACCCCACTCTGCCCCGCATACATAGCCAATCCGTAACTATTCAGGTACCTTTCTTGCGCCGCCTGCGGCGGCCCTGGAAAAAGAAGGGGATGTTGCGAGGACACCTCGCGCTCCGGCAAGGGGACTGCGTCCCCCTGCACCCCCTGCTGAAGAGTTACGCCAATCCAGGTAATTGACGGAGCAACCAGTTATGGATGATAGAGAGGCGATGCAACAAGCGATTGCCTGCGCACGTCGTGTTGAAGGCCGTACCAGCCCACGCCCTCCTGTTGGTGCTGTCGTTGTACGCGATGGTGAGATCGTAGGCAGAGGTAGCACCGCACCTCCGTATGGACCACATGCCGAGGTTCAGGCTCTTGCGCAAGCAGATGCAGCGGCGGATGGCGCTGATCTGTACGTGACGCTTGAGCCGTGCTGTATTGCTGTTCACACTCCACCGTGTACCGAGGCGATTATTGCCGCAGGCGTTCACCGTGTAGTCATAGGGAGCTATGACCCTAATCCTTCCGTGCAGACACGTGGCATTGAGCAGCTGCGGGCTGCTGGTATTGAGACCGCTCTTCTGGAAAAGACCCAAGAGGCTCATGAAGCGACTGAGATCATCCGCCCATTCGAGATGTACATCACAAGGGGGCGTCCTTACGTCACCGCGAAATGGGCCATGACCCTTGATGGCAAGCTCGCTTCGTCTACAGGTGATGCTTCTTGGATTAGTGGGCCACAGGCCAGGCTATGGGTCCATGATCTACGAGACCGCGTGGATGCCATTCTTGTCGGTGCTAACACGGTGCGGATGGATAATCCGCAGTTGACCGTGCGTTTGCCGCCCGACAAGCGATTATGGCAACGGACCCCTCGAGCGCAACCACCGTTGCGCGTGGTGCTTACAACACATGGTCACTTGCCCGCTACGCTTGCGCTGCTCCAACCTGAATTAGCCAGGGGCACCTGCATTCTCGTTGCTGAAACCTGTTCCCGCGAGCAGCGTCAGCGTCTTGCTGATTACGGCACCCAGGTGGTACCCATCGCGAATGGGGTAGATGGGCAGGTTGATCTCCAGTCCGCGTTGCAGGCCCTAGCACGACGAGACATCATGCATGTCCTGCTGGAGGGCGGGGCAAAGATGCTGGGGAGTGCGTTTGACCACCACTGCATCGATCATGTAGTAGCCTTCATTGCACCCAAACTGATTGGAGGATGCAATGCCCCTTCACCCATAGAGGGCCGAGGGCTGCCGATGATGGCCCATGCATCCCCATTGCGGGATGTGCACACGAGCGTAATTGATGGGGATGTTCTTGTCGAGGGCCATGTCGTCTACCGATAAGGGCAACCCTACCGGCATGCCCAGGCTCACATCTGTTCAATCAAGGAGATAAAGAGGAGAACTATGGAAAACACATCTGATGTTGCTGGACGGAGTCTGGCCCTCGTTGAGGCGGTTCACGAGGTACGAGCAGGGCGCATAGTGCTGCTCTGTGACGATGAGAGTCGGGAGAACGAGGCCGATCTCTGCCTGGCAGCACAATTTGCCACACCACAGGCCATCAACTTTATCGCACACGCCGCCTGTGGACTCATCTGTGTCGCACTTGCAGGAGAGCGACTGGATGCCTTGCGCATTCCTCTCGTCGAACGCAGGGGTGATCCCTTACAAGGAACCGCCTTCACCGCCTCGGCCGATGCGCTTCGTGGCACAACGACAGGCATCTCAGCCCGTGACCGGGCGGTCACGATCCGCACTCTGGTTGATCCCCGCACCCGACCGGAAGACCTGGTGTGTCCCGGGCACGTCTTCCCGCTTCGGGCACAACCAGGAGGGACCTTGCAGCGACGAGGCCATACCGAGGCGGCTGTCGATCTCATGCGCATCGCTGGTCTGGAGCCGGGTGCGGTCATCTGCGAGATATTGGGCGACGATGGGGAGGCAGCACGTGGGCAGGTGTTGCTTGATCTTGCGCGTACATGGGGGCTTGGTCTTCTCTCTGTCGACGCGATCGCTCGGTACCGTCAAGAACATGCGATGAGCTGTATCAGCAAGACACATCTGCCCACGTCCGAAGCCACGTTTCGGCTTCTCCTTTATCAAGAGATCGAGACAGGCCGGGACTATCTCGTGCTCGCGCTAGGTGATCTTGGAGAGCAGCAGGAGCCACCCCCACTGCTGCGTCTTCATTCGGCCTGTATGACCGGCGATCTCTTTGGTTCGCAACGCTGTGACTGCCAAGCCCAGATGCATGCAGCACTGCACCTGATTGCGACGGAGGGAAGAGGAGTGTTGCTCTACCTGCCTCAAGAGGGGCGGGGTATAGGGCTTGCGGGAAAGCTCCAGGCCTATGTTTTACAAGAGCAAGGATACGATACGATTGAAGCGAATGAGCGGCTCGGCTATCCCAGTGACGCCCGTACCTACACCCATGCAGTGGAGATTTTGCGCGATCTGGGCATCACTTCGGCTCGCCTCATGACAAACAACCCCACGAAAACGCAGGCGTTGCGAGAGGGAGGCCTGGTTGTCGAGCGTGTCCCACTCGAAATCCCTCCAACCATGGAAAATCTTCGCTACCTTCAGACGAAGCACCAGCGGCTCGGACACCTGTTGACATCGCTGCATGGTGCACAGAAGACAGCAACACCATACAGAGAGGAGACTGCAAATCATGCAGACAGCTACACAGCCACCGGTGCCTAAATTGGATGGCACGGGACTGAGGATCGGGATCGTGGTGGCACGCTACAGCTGGCACATCACTGGCGCAATGCTCCAGCTTGCGCAAGAGGAACTGAGGTGTCTCGGGGTCGAAGAGATCCACGTGGTCTCTACGCCCGGTTCCTACGAACTTGCGACAACGGCCAAGGCCATGCTGACTGGGGATGCCTATGATGCCCTCATCTGTTTCGGCTGTGTGATGAAAGGAGAGACACGTCATGATGTCGTGGTGAGTGATGCTGCGGCCCAGGGCATTCAGCGAGTGGCACTCGAGATGGACGTTCCCATCATTTTCGGTGTGATGTGCGCCGAGAATCAGCAACAGGCAGAAGCACGTATTCTACGTGGCAAGGAGTGTGCCGAAGCCGCAGTGGAGATGGCACGAACGGTTCAGGTGCTCAGAAGAGCAAAACAAGCGAAGGAGCAAGCTGATGTTCACAGGGATCGTTGAAGAGGTAGGCACACTGAGACAGATTGAGCCGACAGGTCTCGTCATCCAGGCACAGCGTGTGCTTGAAGGGGTAGAAGTAAAAGAGAGCATTGCGGTCGATGGGGCTTGCCTCACCATCACTGAGCGAGGTGAGGATTGGTTTCACGTCGATACGATGGGAGAGACGCTTCGGCGCACGCGTCTAGGAAGTTTGCTGCCTGGCGATGCCGTCAATTTGGAGCGTTCCCTTCCTGCCAACGGGCGCATAGGCGGCCACCTGGTCCAGGGGCATATCGAAGTAACAGCCTCCGTCCTCACCATCAGGGAAGATGGCATGGCGCTCTATGTCGAGATAGCGCTACCAGAACACCTTCGTCCCTATGTCGTTTCGAAAGGCTTTATTGCGGTAAACGGGGTGAGTCTCACCGTGGTCGAGAGCATGCACGATCGGTTCTCCATCGCGCTTATTCCCTATACGCAGGAGCATACTAACCTGGGTCGCTTGCAACTGGGAACGCTGCTCAATCTTGAGACAGATATTGTAGGAAGATACGTTGTGCAGTTCTTACAGCAGAACTCAGGCGCGACCATGGAGAAGCATCCATACAAAGGAGAGGCGTAACTCCTCAGATGGGTAGGTACCTGAGGTAGACTTTAGCCAAATTTTTCAGGCGATTTATAGTCATCAAGCAGCAAAAGCGAGCGTATCCACGAGGCGATCGAAAAGGGCTCGTGGAATTGGAGACCATTCCAAGAGCCATGCGCCGTAGGCGCACCACCCCGGATGAAAGAGGGAGTCTTTCAGAAGAATCCGGGGGCAAACAGGCTACTTGTTTTAGAATGGTCTGCTCCACTACTCCCTCCCGTGCGACAGGAGGGATGTCCCATTTCTCTCAAGTAGGGGTTCCCGTAGCCCACGAATTGCGCAACGAGATGTAACCAGTAGCGAACCAGCGTAAAAATATGCCTCCTTGATGAGGAAGAACAAAACTGTTCCCAACAAGGAGGTAGACATGACTAGTATTGTATGGATTACGATCATCATCACGCCGTTCTCCACCCCACATCGTATCAGCAAGGAAGTAAGCTATTTTCAAAGGATGAATTTATACAAAGCTCGTCCTGGAAAAACTCTTCTTTGTTCGTTGACCAGAGACAAACAGGATGGAGAGCAAAGAGCGTACAGGTCTTCTTCCAGAGACTTGCCAGGCTCTGCGCGCTTGTTTAGCCACTGGCGGCGCAGAAGACAGAGGGAGCTATCACTACGAGTAGTGCATGCTGTGATGTGGGGATCGGATCCTTTCGTCCTGCGTTGGAGGTTCAAGCCCACAGGCGACCTTCGGTCAGCCTCGGATGGGTGTGCAGATACTGCTGATATTCCGAGCGCGCCTCCCGTTTCATCAGCGCCACCTAGTCCTCAAATGGCATCGGCTTTCCATACAAACCTTTGATCGGGATCGACTTGATGAACCCCCCGGGTTGCCAGATGTCAAAGCACTTCTCGGCGGCGTTGACCCAGCACGTGACCCGTTGGCCCGCCAGGCTTCGGCTCACATAATAGACCTCGCGATTAATCATGAGATCTCCTCTGGCCCGTATCGTGCGAGCAAAGGCTTGCTTATTGATCTGCATGAGCCAGCGATCAGGATCGACCGTCTGGGGAATAGCAGGCAGCGTCGGAAACGCTGGGCAGGCTACCCGCGGCGGTTGGTTCCCACAGGAGCGCGCCTGGTTGGGTCGCTCGCTGTTGTAATGAACCAGAAAGGCCTCGGTGAGCTCAGAGACCTCCGAGAGGGTACCTGGCCGGTGCACCTGCAAGCATTCCTGACCAAGCGAGCGATGAAATCTCTCCACGTACGCATTTTTGTCTGGACGATGCGGCGGGATCACATGAGGGATCACCCCAAGGCAGAGCAGGAAGCGCACCAAGGCGGAAGGGAAATCCCGTCCCGAAGCACTGCCGACAAAGCGGGGGTCATTGTCAAAGGTGAGCATGCCGGGCAAGCCATGCTGGCAGAAAAACTGGGCTACCACCTCGAAGAGCGCCTCGGCATCGAAATCGCTGCGCACCTCGCGGTGCAACCAGATCGAGGTGCCAGCATCGACGAAGTTGGCGATCTCGACCACATGCTGTTGCTTGCCACCGGGATCAGCGGGTACACTACTGGCGTCTTTGAGGTCGAACTGGACTTCCTCCCCTGGCTGGCGGAGCTCAAGCGGTTTGGACTTGCGGCGACGATGCTCTTCGATGCAGCCCGCCTGGCGCAGGATCTTCCAGATCGTGGTCTGAGAGCGCGGCAGGCGCGCACCTGCGCTTTTGAGCGCAGGATCGCGGTGGACGTAGTACAGAATCGCCTCTGGCCCTGGAACGCGCTGCAAGTTCTCTGGCGGCTCGATTTGAATCTCCAGAATGCGTTGCACGACAGCAGGTTGGGAGGCGATGGAGGCCGGTGGGGTGTGCCGTGCTCGCGAGCGAGAGTGTAGAGCCATCGCATCATGGGGATCGGCCTGACGTAGCCGCTGGAGCCACTTGGTTACCCAAGAGCGGGACATGTCGAGCGCATCAGCCAGGTCTTGATGAGTCCACTGCGGGTGCTGCTGCGCCAGCCAGCGTAATGCGGCTCGCTTGGCGATCAAATCGGCTTCCGAGAGCATAGAATCCTTCCTTTCAATTGACGGTAGGACGGCGTGGTGTTTACGTCCATTCTACCGTATCGGACTTCCTTTGCTCTCTGAAACAGCTTACTTGCTTGCTGCGTTACGATGTGGGGTGGAGAACGGCGTGATGATGATCGTAATCCATACAAGTATCGCCGATGTCTCGGTGTGTATCCAGACCGGATCGCGAGTCGATCCCCTCGACGCCTTCCTGGTTCGGGGAGGTCGCGCTGATCATCCCCTATCGACGCCGCGCAAGGCGTCCTTTCTGCCATCAGCGCGGCCTCGTGCGCTTGGCCCGCCGCCGTTTCGGGCACTACGAGGTCATCGATTTTCTCGCCGTGCTCTTCGGCTACGAAATCCTCGGCGAACGCACGCTGGAGGCGTTCTATGAGCGGCTCTTGCCTCTTGCGCAGCCCTTCATGGCCTTGTTCGCGCCGCGTGAGACTGCCCTCCCGCTCGGCGCTCTCGCGCTTTCTTGCGAGCTTGACCTGGGAGGCCACAGAAGCCTTGCGTCCCCTCTTTCTCGCCGATCTGCTCGCGCGCCCTCTGGACAAAGAGCGACACACAGGCAAGCTTGCAGATCGAGCAGGCAACGAACGTGTGGTCTTTGACATCGATGGGACGCGTGAAGCCGCCCGGCAACGTGCGAGGCCTCAGACAGAGGAACTGCCTGCGCCACAGCGTCGCTTGAACCAGGTCTGTGCCGCCTTTCTACACGGGGCGCAAGCGCGGGGAGGTCGTCCGTTTGGTGGAGTAGATTTCTGTACGCAAGGAAATGCCCCTGAGAGAGCCTCCAGCCAATCAAAAACGACATCTGTACAACACGGATGTCGTTTTTTCACCTGACGGATCTCCAATGGTCACACGCCTGGAGGGAAGTCGCCGAACCGTCCTTGCTCCTCTCGCTGCATCTGCGCACGCATCTGCATCACAAAGGTTCGGTACGGTTCCAGGACCGCCAGTTTCGCTTCCAGTTCTGCGATCCTCGCCTCTTGTTGCAACCTCGCCTCGACTAGAGCGGACTGATTTTGCTGGGCGTCCAGAAGCTGTTGTTGAGTCCAACGCAGACGCGCAACCAGTTGCGGCTTTTTGTAACTGAGCAACGGATCGCGAGACGCGGGCGTAACCTCTTCATCAGCACGCAGTTTCCGCTTGCTTTGTCTTTTTGCAGCCACGAGATGGGTACTGTTCGCCCGAAACAGCGCCAGCGCCTCTGGATTGCGATGGATCGCGGCGTAGCGCAAGCCGCACTCATCGTAGATCGTCTGGACTGAGATCTCCTGCTTTTTCGCTTTCAACGCCTCGATCGCGGTTCGTAGCCGCTCAACTGTGACCAGCCGACGCGCTGTGCTGGACTGTTTGATCCCGGCAAGCTGCACCTCCGAGTAGGTACGAGGCAAACGTGGAGGTCGGCGCTTAATCTGCGCTTTCATCATTGGTCTCCGTGTTTCGGTAGGGGGAGGAAAGCACTTTGAAGACCGGAATATAGCGGCCAGCGGCTTCCTCTTCAAGCTGCAGACGCATCACATTGATCATGTCATCGAGCAACTGGACTTTGATGCGTGCCTGGCGGGCATCAATCGCATTGCCTTGTGTCTCACAAAGTGCTGCTTGTTTTGCGTAGGACTCGCGCCAGACGAGAGCCGCTCCCAATTTTTCCGGGTCTTCGACATGGTAGCCACACCCCAGGCAGTGCGCTCGGTCATTTCCCCGTGGACACAGCCCCGGACAACCGCAGTGACCAAATGCCGTTGGATGTAAGGCATGCCAGATCTCGTACACGGCTTGCAAATCAGCGTTCTTCTGCTCCAGATCCCGAACAGTGGGGACCATCTGCAACAACAGGTGATCCAGTTCCTCTTGCTCATCCAAATCGGCTCGAATGGCAGCGAACTGCTGCCCCTCAGTCTGAAGCGTGTAATACTCTGAGACTTCGGAAAGCCGCGGCGTTCTGCCGGTCAGTTCCCGGAGACGGTGATGTAAATAGAAGTGGGCAATCACTTCTGGTGGAACATGACGGTAATGTCTGGCATGAGTGGCCATCACATGACGAAGCACATGAACTGAGACGCGGATGGGTTTGCCCTGGGTTGTAAAGAGATCGAGCCCATGCAAGATGAAGCGCAGGAGTGCTTGCACATCGCGGGTGTTCAGGGCCCCAACTGCTCCATCAGCAGATGCGTCCCACTGGAAAAGATAGCGTTCCGGACCCAGATGCTCATATTTGGTATTGCTCCGTGTGGGGAAGACCATGGGAATTTCCCCATATGCTTGTTCTAGCAACGCCTTCACCTCTCCCAGAAGCCGTATGGCCTCTTTTGAGAGGGGGAACAACTGGCGTTCCTCGTCCGATTTTGCTCCTTTGGGCAACAACAGTTGGAAGTGAAGTTTGACGTGCCTGAGGAGTGGCTTGCCATCTTCTGCGAATTGGGGGTGCCCGTCATTTCCGAGCACTGGCACCTCTTCCGTACGAACGATCCGGCGTTCTTTGTTGAAGCTGATCTGGAGCAATTCATTCACCCGGCTGCCATTCGAGAGGGCAATGGTTGTGAGTGCCGCTCCCATCACAATGCCCCGATAGAGACTTTCGGGTTCAAAAAAAAGGTCTTCCCCTTGTTGTGCCGCGCGTGAAAACCAGGGGTCTCCTGGACTGAGGAGACCTGGTCGCCCGCACTCAACGCCATTGGAAAATCCGAGTTGACGTGCATAGTGCCAGCGTGCCTGGTATCCTTCCAGATGGAGGTTATCGGCATCAAAGCGTTGCAAGAGATGTTGCTCAATGAGATCCCCAACCCACAAACAGTTGGCTGCCGGGCCGTCAAATTGGACAAAAAAGGCGTTGTGTTCGGGGGTATATGCCTCTTTGCCGTGCCTGGCCATCCTCACACTCCGTCTGTCATAGCGATCCTGATGATGCAGCACCCACGTCGATTTGTTCCACAAGATGAAGGGCATGGGCACCTGGCGTCCCAAGATTTGGAGTTCTGCAACCGTCATAGCATCCCGGTTCACCTCAGGAATCACATCAATATGCTCAAAGTGGTAGGGCAGCTCGACCTCCCCAGCTTCGACTTTGCGATGTGCTTCCCGAATGGCAGCCATCATGCGTTCCGCGAGCTGTTTGCGCAAACGGACCAGTTGTCGCAAGACGGGATAGAGCGGAGTCAGCACATCCGTTTCTGCCTTGCGTTTCGCTTTCTGAACTGCATCTACCTGCCGATACGGAAAATACTTCTCTCTCAAGTCCAGAGGTGGCGGTGGCAACAGATAGGGCTGCATGCGCTGTCGCTGGCCTGGCTCAAGAAGATGAAGATAGCGTGGCAGATGGCCAACGGCGAGAGCAGCATATCCATTCACCAGTGAGTGCCCACGAGAGGACTTCTGTTGTCGTTCTGCCCATGCATACCAGATCTCCTCCTGTCTCAGGTCAGAGAGGGTTTGAACCTGACCAGTGGCGCGAAGTTCACGCAACAGTTGATTCACCTGTCTCAGCGCCGTTTGTTGCGACACTTGGTCGATGCTCCTCATGGAAGCAGCAGCCACCGCAAGAACGGCGGCATCGGGACTGTCTTTAATCGTCATGATACAATACCGCATGATATTGGGCGAAAGCTGGGTCCAATTGATCAATGGAGCATCGTGGAGTTCTTTGGGGAGCCAGTTCAAAAAAGCTGCGAGTTGGACCTTCGGGTCCCAATACACAAAATTGTGCTTCCCTTGTCGTTGGGATGCCCGTTTGTTCTTCCTGCGAAGGCGTGGTTGATCCAGATCCTGGCGTTTGTGCGCTCGGCGAATCCGGCGTCTTGAGTGGTGACTGCATGGTCCCTCCGGCTTTTCTACTCTTCGTACCAATCAAACTCACCCTGGGCGCTTGTCTCATGAGCATGTTGCTTTGATGATTCTTCATCGTGTCCTGGAGTGAGTTGGGGAGAGCGCTGTTGTGGCTGAGATGGGACTTGAGCATGAGCCATACGCTGTTCTTGCGCTTCTTCGTCTTCTAAGAGGCCCTGGAGAGCCTGACGCTTGTTCATCGTCTTCACATACGTGCTCATGGTCTCTGGGCTCCGCCAGCCCATGAGGTGCTGAAAGCCCTCCAACAGGGCTGCCTCCGTTGCGGGGTCGCCCGAAGCCTCTTTCCGCAATGTGGTGATGGCGCGCGTAGCCCGCAAATGGCGCAGGTTGTGAGGAGTAAACTCCACGTGCTCCTGCTTGTTGAATTGGCACTGAGCGGGCGGAAAGAGCTTGTTCCAGTGGTGATAGAAAGCTGCGCGCGTGTAGGGTTTCCCTGTCCGTGTCAGAAACAGGGGATCATCCTCGTCTAGCTCTTCGAGCCGTTTGCGGCCTCGTGGATCATATTGTGCGCGTTCCGTCCGAATGTACGAGAGCAAATGCCGCTCCAGGCTGGGAGTAAAGTAGATGGTCTTTTCCTCCCGCCCACGGCTGCCTTTGTTTTTCACGAGTGCCCGACCAGCATGTCGGGCAGCTCTGTACCCTCCGGCAGTCATCTCAAGCACCTCGCTGAGCCTTGCCCCAGTTTGTCGAAGGAAGAGTAAGATCACCTGATCCCGCTGGAAGGTGGCGTGTTGGATCATGTAATCAACCGTTTGGCGCATGCGCTCCTGGACGGCGTTCGGCTCCAATACCACCTGGGGTTCCCAGACCTTGCCGCGCCGCTGGCGAAACTGATTGGTGGGGAATGCGCGATTGGTTTCCGCTCGTGTTTCACTGCGAATCCCTGCATGATCGGGAGCGCCAACATTCTGGATCTGGCGCAGGTGCTCCTGTTTGAGTTGAAGCAGCCGCTCAGAGCGCAGAGGATTGCGATACGCGTAATAGCCCGCTCCAATCAGGGTGTCATACAAGCTGGTCAATGCAGCCAGGAGCACACCCAGCGAACTTTTAGCAAGCGGCGAAGCCCCGGTTGTCTGGACACACCAGCCATCTGCACGTTGCCCATCCGCGCCGACCTGGCAGCCTACATCGTCGCGCAGGAACTCAACCAGGAAGGCAAGTAACCGATCAGGTTCAGCGTTCCAGGCGTAGCCATGACGCAACAAGAAGCCAGCCCAAGGCAAAACCATATCGAGGTACGTATCAGGAGTTCTTCCAGGATCTCCCGCCTTTTTACGCCGATACCATTCACAGAGGAAAAACACCGGGGAACCCGCAGAATCAACAATCAGCAGAGGATACGGACTCCCTGGAGGGGCTGCCAGTTTGGTGAGACCACTCAGAGCCATGAAACGGCCCTGCTTTCGTCCTTTCGCACGCATCGCCATCATCTCCCTTCCAACACACTCATGCGTAGCGGAATGATAGCATACCGAAGCGATGCTGTCCAGGCTCCTGCTCACAATGGTGCTACACTGATGTACGATTTCTTCTCAATGGGTCGGCCACTGAGCTTCAAAGGCTGATCTGAGAGAAGCAAACGTTTCTGAGAGGGGCTCCTTTACCTAACAGATCGTACGCGCACCGTCGTCTGAGCCTCGCCCATAGTTACCAATGGCTCGGCATTTTCGGCAACAGAGGCAATGGACGCGTGCACGGGAGGAACTGCGCCGGGCGCTGGCCGCCATCAGGGGCTAGTCTTCAGGCACACCATCTTTCGCCTTCGTGCGCGGCTCTCGCGGCTGGATGGGCAATAGGGGACGGGGGCCGTCATAGCCGATCTGGCAGGCTTCCCGTTCGTGATGCGCGGCAAAGATTACACCGTGTTGGATCGGAAGCGCGTCCAGAGCCGTCTGCACCTGCCTGCAGAAGGGCAGTTCAGCCGCTCGGAAAGTGGCCTGGTGCGGCAGCTCTACGACTGCCCCGATGTAGCTGTGGAGGCGTAGCGAGCGTGCGCTGCCGCGTCGTGGTGGCCACCCACCAGGCTGCCGAGAAAAAGAGCCGTATCGGTCGCACCCGCAAGGGCGTTGTCTACGAACTCTTTTTCACCCATCTCCCGCAAGACGCGTTCACCGCCTCCGATGTGGTGGCACTCGCGCCTCCCATCGTGGTGCCTTTGAACCGGTGCTTGCCGATGAAGATCAGGAGCAGGGCACGAATCGCTGGTGTAGTCATGCGCCCGCCGGGCAAGAAGCGTGGCAAATCGTCTGTCAGTGGATCTGGAATCTCCGCTTGGAGCTGGGTCATCAGCTTGAGCCGACTCCCCTGCGCACCACCTCGTTTGCTCCCTCGGTGCAAGAGCAGGTGACCTCCTCGGGCTACGGCAAGCCCACCACCGCCACCCGCCTCGGAAAGCAGGTCGCTTTGCGGGAGATGCCTTTCCCCTCCAGCCAGACGGCACCCTGCGCTGTCCAGCGGGCAAGGCGCTCCACCCGACCGAGCAGCGAAGCGAAGCCGATGGCAGTATGCGGCTGCTCTACGCGGCCAGGATTGGCGATTGTCGCGCCTGTCGGCTGCGCGAGCAGTGTCAGTGGCATGGCACAGAGACGACAAAGCCGCGCCGGGTGAGCGTCCTGCTCCATCCCCTTCAAGTGGGCACTGCACCTCTGCGTCTTCAGGGATTGGAGCCGCAGAGAACATCGGCGCGCCTGCATCCAGCTCCTGCGCAGCCAACGCGTCGAGGTGAGGCTTGCTCCGGCCCGCCCACCTGCTCCAGAGAAGCTGGCGGTTATCCTGTCCCGTGCCCAACGCGCTCATTATCGCCTCTGCTGGCAAGAGCGGCTCGTGCGCAATGCCCGTGCCCCAACCGCTCAAGAGCCCACTATCAAGCAGATCGCGAGTGCCAGACGCCTTCGCTGCCTTCCTCGGCCTCCGGGCGGCGTAGCGAGTCACCTTCGCGCCCTTGAGGGGGTCTCTCTGATCGGAAAGGCGTGCCTCTCCGAACGGTCCCTCATGCCTTTTTCGCCTGACTTGTCCTCAGTTTCTCTCCTCTGCTGCTCGTTTCCCTCCCTCTCTCGCTCTTCCTGCTGCCTCACTTGAGGGCCATGTCCAGTTCTGGGCGACTTACACTCCTTCGCTCTACGATTACCTCAGCAACAATCTCGTTGCGCAACCCGTGGGCTCGTGAAGGCAGGTGGTTACATTCTGGGAAAGGCAGGTTGTCATGTATCGAATGACTTGCGAACACTTTTGTCAGCAGTGAAATGCGAGGCAGGTGGTTGCCAGAAAAAGAAGGCAGGTGTCCGTTGAAGACCTTTTGAGGCACAAGAAAACCGCCGTCTCGCTTCGTCATCACTGCTCGCTTCATCTGAAACGGCCTGTGAAGCACTTCGAGAGCGACGGATTACACATTGGAGCGGGAGACGGGGCTCGAACCCGCGACAGCCTGCTTGGAAGGCAGGAACTCTACCACTGAGTTACTCCCGCTGAACATCTTGAAGGATAGGTGCATTGCATAATTAAGAGTATGGTCGGGGTGCGCGGACTTGAACCGCGGACCTCATGGTCCCAAACCATGCGCGCTACCAACTGCGCTACACCCCGCGACGCTTCCTCTACCATGCGAACGCAAGAACAATATAACATACTCATAGTGACGTGTCAAGCAGCGTCACGGCTTTCCGCGGCGATAGCGAAGCTTGAGCAGGAAGAGATTCCAGCGTGTTTTGATGCTGCTGAGCGGGTTACGACGTAGAGGAGCTACATTCCCATAGCGAGTCGATTGCGTAGAACGGTTTGATCGAAAAAACGGTGAAAGTACGACCAACACTAAACACAATGCGCCTACAAGTGCTACTACACCCGTGACAAGAGTAGGTTCTCCTAACTCATATTCATAGCCGCCAGCGATCAGTGCTGCTACTACCGCGATAAGCAGGAACCACTCAGATAGACTGAAATGGATTGATGGGAAACCAGTCTTGCCAGTAGGTGTGCGATATGCCGATTTTCGGCGGAAGCGCCCACTCAGTTTCTGACCTAGACCTGGCTTAGGCCCTGTTTGTTCCAAATTACGCAGAATCTCTTCGATCTCGCGCTCGTATTTGTTTGGCATGACCGTTCTGCTTCCTTAAACTTGCCAAGACGCTCATAATTGTAATGATACCAACTTCTAGGCGCATAGACAAGAGGTTAGCGTCTCAATTTTCGAATTTATGGTGTTATTTGTAAGAGTGCCCTGACCTTCTCGACCAAATCCAGGGGGTGAAACGGTTTGGTCACATGCTTCGCTGCCCCCAAGTCAGCACTGATGCGCTCATAGATGTTTTCGGCGTGGGCTGTCATAATGATGATTGGGATCTGTTGAGTATCGGGATTGTTGCGCAAAAAGTGAAAGAGCTGATAGCCATTCTGTCCTGGCATCATCACGTCGAGGATAATTAAATCTGGCACCTGGCTGGCTAGCAGGTGATGAAGCTGCTGGCCATTGCTGGCAGCAGCTACTTCAAAGCCGTTGCAATTGAGTGCAAACGTGACAATTTCTCGTACCTCTTTGTCATCGTCAACAACGATAATATGCTTGGGCATAAACAACTCCTGATGTTCTCATTGTATTATTGGTAAGTTTATCATAATTTATTTCACCTTTCGAGCCAGGAGGCCCCTGCATTCTATGCATGGGGAGGAATGGCGAGTCCTTATTTGGAGCAGGGTAGAGGCGACTGCCGCCTGATTTCGCGTTGTAGCTTGCGCAATGCAAAGCGGATGGCATCGTTGTCTGATGTGATGCCATAGTGGGCCTTGATCGTGGCTATGGCCTCCCGATCCTGCTCCTCTAATCGGATCGTTGTTCGTGTCTTTTCCATGTCTGCATAATAGCATATTGACAACTCCTCTGCACCCTGCTAGACTTGTTCTTGGGGTTTAGGCACTCTGGTTCGCCAGAGAGAGACGGTTCGCCTCATGGGTCTTTTCCAACTGAACGGAGCGGGTTCCCTGCAAGAACGCCGTGCAGGGGTAAAACGTTCTCGGTCGATCATCACGCTCCTTGCTCGGCATGCCTGGGTAAGGACGGGTACTTTGTCAGAGTGCCCGGCGGAGGTACCTTGCCTCCCATGATGTTGCGGCTGTTGAAACCAAAGCGCAATTCGGCAACGGGTTGCGAGTTGCGGTCGAGGCTAGCAACAAGCCCCTGACGCAGAGTCATGGAGTATCTGACTACGTCTTCCAATTCCGGTTGACTCAACCCGACGCTAATCACCTTTAACTCTACCAGAGTAACCTGCTGGCCTACTCTATGCCATGTTTGCGCATCAGGTAGCGCAATTGGTCAACTTTCGCCAGACCTAACAGTTCGGTAGCGCGGGCGCGGTTATGTTTTGCTGTCTCCAAAGCCCAACGAATAAAGTACTGCTCTACACGTTCAGTCACCTCCTCCAGGAAAACAGGACCACCTGGTCGCAAATCGAGCCATTGTTGCCATGGATCAAGCTGATCAGCGCTACCACCACTCATTGATCCGGCGATTTCTCGCGGGAGGTGCATAGGCAATAGGTCATCACCATTACTGAGTATCATGGCACGCTCGATGACGTTTTTTAATTCACGCACATTGCCAGGCCAGTGGTATGCGAGCAGAAGGCGCTGCGCATCCGGCGCAATCTGGCGCACGTTGCGACCCAGTGATTTGTTAAAATCTTCAATGAAACGCGAGGCAAAGAGCAGGATATCGCTTGGCCGCTCACGTAACGGCGGCAATGCAATACGCAAGACGGCCAGGCGAAAGAACAGATCAGAGCGAAACAAGCCTTGTTTCATGGCGTCTTCGAGATTACGGTTGGTGGCAGCTACTACTTGCACGTTGATCTTGACCTCTTTATTGCCTCCTAAGCGATAGAATGACCTGGTTTCTAAAACACGCAGTAATTTGACCTGCATATCGAGTGGCATCTCACCAATTTCATCGAGGAACAATGTTCCTCCATCAGCGAGCTCAAGCAAGCCTCGCTTCTGCTTTTTTGCATCTGTAAAGGCAAATTGCTCGTAGCCAAACAATTCACTTTCCAGCAGATTACTGGCGATTGCCGCGCAATTGAGCGGGTGGAACGGTCCCGCAGCTCGTGGCCCTTGCTCGTGGATGGCGTGGGCTATCACTTCTTTGCCAGTCCCACTTTCGCCGGTGATCAGCACCGACGCAGTATCGTTACGCGCCACACGGGCCACCATGTCAAATACCTCTCGCATACGCTGGCTATAGCCTACGATGTAGCTAAAGTGGTAGTTATCACGGCGCTCCCGCTGTAGTTGGCGCAGTTCACGGTACATTGCGCTTGTCTCCAGGGCACGCTGTACAACCAGCAAAAGCTCATCTAGATCGAAGCCTTTGAGCAGGTAATCTGAGGCACCCAGCTTCATGGCGGTAACGGCGCTTTGCACATCGCCAAATGCGGTAAGTATAATTACTGGCAACTCTTGATCGCTCTTGCGCACGTGTGTCAAGACCTCCAGGCCACTCATCCCGGGCAGACGCAAGTCGAGGAGCACCAGGTCGATGTTGTTCCTTTGCAGTTCTTGCAACCCCATTTCGCCGTCAGAGGCTGTGTACACCTCGTAACCGTTTTTCCTAAGGAAACGCGCAAACTGGTGTGGTAAATGTGGTTCATCATCAATGATGAGAATACTGAAACTCACGATCTTCCTCTTTTCTTTTCTCCTGCCTCCATCTTCAAGCACTACTCGGAGCAGGGCAGGCGTACCGTGATGGTTGTCCCGTAGCCGAACTGGCTCTCCACGAGCAACCGCCCGTGATGATCCTCGATCAGGCGTCGTGTAATTGGTAAGCCAAGACCAATACCATGTGCCTTGGTCGTAAAGAACGGTTGAAAGATGCGTTCAAGTTGATCAGGCGGGATGCCTACCCCTGTATCACTCACTGAGAACTCAAGCCAGCCAGATACCGCCTGACAGCTGATTGTCAGCACACCACCATCGGGCATGGCCTGCAGAGCATTCATATAGAGGTTAAACAACACTTGCTCCATCTGTGCTACGTCTACCTGCACCGGTGGCACTGCCTGGTAGAGACGATGCACTACTACGCCTGCTTCTAAACACTGCGGCTGCAAGAACTGTAATACACGATCGCTGAGTTCTGGCAGGTTACATGGAACGCAATGCAACTGACGTGGTCTGGCGAACAGGAGCAGGTCTCGCACAATCGCGTCCAGGCGTTCTACCTCTTTGAGCACAACTGATACGGATTCCCGTGTTCCTTCGCTCGTCCAACGCATACCATCACCTTGCTGTTCAGTAGTATCCTCTAAAAGATCATACTGGAGCATCTGCACAGTGGTTTTGATTGAAGCTAACGGGTTACGTACCTCATGGGCGACATTTGCCGCCATTTCGCCAAGCGCTGCCAGGCGGTCAAGACGCCGCTTCTCCTCCTCCAGGCGATGCATGGAGGTGATATCGCTAAACGTGACCAGTACACCGATTTGTTCACCACGGTCATCACATAACGGCGACGTGGCGACGTCAAGGACCACTTCTTGTCCGTGGCGGTCTAAGGTGATCAGTGTTGAGGAGCGCTCCTCTTTATCGCTGTTCATGCCAGTGATATGTTTCAGGTTGAGTATCCTTTGTATCGGCTGTCCCAGCACCTCAGATGGGTAGTATCCCAAGATTGCTTCCGCAGCAGTGTTGAAGGTAGTGATACACCCGCGTAGATCGAGCGTAATCAGCCCACTAGGGATACTTTTGAGGATGAGTTCTTTCAAACGCTGATCGTCTAACACCTGGCGCAACAATTTACGTGCCTCGGTACGGGCCTCCACAACCTCCGCTGTCAGGGATATATTTTCCAGTACTGCGCTTGCCTGGCTTGCCAATACTTGAAGCAGCACAAGTTCCTCGTGGCGAAGTTTCCAGGGACGGTGATAGGCCCCAACCAGCACGCCTAGCATTTTCGGCCCGTCCTCTGCGCGGTTACTTCCCGTAACACCTGCACCACTGCTGACCAGCGGGATAGCAAATAAGGTCTTGATATTGCCCGCCAACTGGCTCAGATACTCGCTATGCAGACCTGGAGGAAGAGTTGAAGTTGAGTGAATCCAAGCCGGGTCAACTGGTTGTTCGATGACAAGAGGCGACGGATGCTGGTCCTGTCGTTCACTCATACGCTGCAGCAGCATTTGATAGAGGGTGGGTGTCATCCAGGGAATGGCAGCAGGAGGAGTAGAAGGGAGAACTAACTCACAGAGGTCTGCGCCCGAAATTTCTCGCGCGCGCCGGACGACGATGCTGCGTATACGGTTTAATTCGTGCATTGCGCGATGTAACTGACTACTAATGCTGTTCAGTAACGAGAGTTCATGGATACGCTCCCGGTCACGCTCCAACAAGCGGGTGTTCTCTAGTTGCATGGCTGCGACGCCAGCCACTACTTCCACAACCTGCACGTCCTCATTTGGCCAGTAGCCATAGAGGTCTCCCTTAAGATTTCCTGTCTGGGGGCCAGATATGCCCTGCTCTCCACGAATAGCCACAAGTACACCTATTGTACGCTGGCGATAGATCAACGGTACAGCCACAAAGGTGGGCCTGCGACTCTCGGTAGGTGAGGTCACAGCGCGGTGCGAACGCCAGGCCAGCGTTTCTGGCGTATCGCTATTCGTGCTGATGGGGTTGATGTGGGCTACTGCTAGCAGAGAAGATGACCAGCCGGGTTTCTCATCGAATGTACCCGACGCAAACTGGAGTGTCTCACCAATGCGTTGATAGAGCAGGACACTGTGGCATTTGAGTAAATGAGCCAGGCGTCGGGGTAAGCTGTCTCGCAGGGTACGATAATCGGTCACAGCACTAAATTCATCGAGCAGTGACTTTAGTACCGTTGATATGCTGAGGTATCCACAATTCACTGTGTCCACGAGTTGTTGTTCAGCAAGCATCATACCATCCTCCCCACTCATATAGGTAAAAAGCCATGATAATTACCTGCCCCCAGACAGGGCATCCTACCTGGGGGTAGGTATCCGTAAGAGATCACCTCTACCAGGCACGACACCGGGGTATTTCGATGTCGCGATGATGTTGATCTCTCCCTACTTATGTAGTAACGTTTACCTCCTTTAAGTGTATGTTTTTGATGAAAAAAATGTCATGATACATCCTAATGGATGAGCTTGTACGTCTGCAAAGAGTAGATTAGAATAGAGTTAGCGATGACCACTATCCTGTTCTGAAAGAGAAGATCACAACGGAGATGAAGCCAATCGACAAAATGCAAGCAGCTCCTGCTGATAATCAACCAGAAATGTCCGTGCCAGATTCGCATCGAGGGGGTATGGCATCAAAGTGGACTGCGTTTATCGGAACGTTAGTCCTCGGCGTTCTCTACCTCATTTTTCCTGATAAACTAACGATTGGCCCAAAGTGGTTATTGTTGGTAGTCGAAGTTATATTACTGTTGCCGCTTGTTCTGTCGCACATCACCCAACGCACACTCCCGCATATCACTGTTCGTATCCTTACCATGGCAATATTGGCAGCCGTTACTTTGGCTCTGGCAAGTGGAGTAGCCCTCCTAATTATCACCTTACCAGAAAACAGGCAGCCCAGGGGTTTGCTTGGCTCTGCCGCGCTGCTCTGGTTCTTCAATATCCTGGTGTTTGCTTTGTGGTACTGGGAAATCGACGGCGGCGGGCCGCTGAAACGGCACCTGGCAGGTCATCAAGCTGCGGATTTCATGTTTCCACAACAGGCTAATGGCAATACTGGAAACTGGGTACCCTTTTTTCTTGATTACCTCTTCTTAGCTTTCACCGGAGCAACGGCTCTAAGTCCCGCCGATACTTTTCCGCTGACCCGAAAGGCGAAAGGGCTGATGATGGTGGAAGCTATACTCTCCATGACTATCATTGTACTGCTGGCGGCACGTGCGGTGAATATTCTGTGACGAGACTTGCCGGGTTCCACCACAAGCAGCAGGTCACCGGGAGCGTTTCTCCCCCTCATTCTCCTCCGTCACAGCCCGCAGCACCCGTGCCACCTGTGGCGGCGAACTCTCTCCTGAACGCGGGGGAGTCAGCGCGCCGGTAGTTGGCCGCGGCAATGGCGGCATTACAGGCGTATCAGGGGGAAGTCCAACCTTCTGATCAACAAAGCGGCGAAAATCTGAAGAGTAGTAGCCGCGCTCAGTCTGCCACAGGTGACGCAAACGTGTCTCCTTCAACATCTTCCCCATGTAGTCCTCCCAGGCCTCCCACACATCCTTAGGCAAGCCACCCTTCTGTGATTGTGTCCAGATATGCTCGAAGAAATCCAGCATAGCTGTACCGAGCCAGCGTACACGCTCACGCAGCTCTGGATCAAGGGACCTGTATTGCTCGGCGTTCTCACCGCCATCACCTTTTTTGCCGTCCGTTGGCTGTGGCATGGGACTCATCAGGATGCGACTTGCTTCTGGATAGGTCATCATCAACTCCCCGATGTGTGCTTCGGCATCATAGAGGCTCTGGAAGGTCGCGCTGTAAATCGTATCGATGAAAACGCGGGTCTGTGCCGTCATCTCCTTGCTCTGCTCCACCAGCGCCGTCGTTTGCACGCGCATAGCACGTGTCTGCACCACCAGCAGGTAGATAGTAATCGGCAGCACCAGAGCCTGCAAGCTAGCTACGATCAGCCCTATGATAGCAATGATTTGGTCGAATGTAAGGCCGAATACGATATTTGCGAACATAGCCATCAAAACCTCTTTGAGTGATTATAACCTTTTTGAGTATAGCATATGAGGGCAGCTTGATGCTCTGCTTGCCTTTTCCCGACAAATGTGATAGACTTTTAATGGAATAGTAGGACTTATTTGAAACTTATCACCAAGACCTTAACTTCTGTAGGTAGATACAGAAGTGAAGATAGATATAACAACAAAAAATAAATAACACAGCTACACTCTTAATGAATGTGTAGTGAGGAGGTTCCTTTTACCTTGACAACAGAAAAAATTCGACTTATCCCGCTCGGAGGATTAGGGGAAGTCGGAAAGAATATGATGGTTGTTGAGTATGCTGACGACATCATTATCATTGACGCCGGGTTAATGTTCCCTGATGACGAAATGTTCGGTGTTGACCTTGTCATCCCTGATACCAACTACCTCAATGATAAGAAGCAGCGCATTCGTGGCATCCTCATCACTCACGGCCACGAAGACCATGTTGGTGGTCTGCCTTACGTCTTGCCTATGTTGGATTTCCCGCCCGTCTATGCAACGCGTCTCACACAGGGCCTGATCAACGTAAAACTCAAGGAGCATAAGCTGCTCGACAAAGTGGCCGTCAACGTCATCACCCCAGGCGACCAATTAGAGCTGGGTGAATGCCTGGTCGAGTTCTTTCGCGTGAACCACAGCATTCCCGACTGCGTTGGCATCGTCTTACATACACCAATTGGCACCGTCGTACACACCGGCGACTACAAATTCGATCACACACCCATTGATGGCCGACCTGCCGACTTTGGGACCCTGGCACGCATCGGCAACGAAGGCGTCCTGGTCATGATGGGCGATAGCACCCGCGTCGAAGTACCGGGGTATACCCCGTCTGAGCGCGTTATCAATGACTCGCTTGACAAAATCTTCGCCAACGCACCCGGGCGTATCCTAATCGCCACCTTCGCATCGCTGATTTCGCGAGTGCAGCAGGTGGTCGATACCGCTGTGCGCTACGACCGCAAAGTAGCCCTGGTGGGACGCAGCATGGTCAATAACGTGCAAATGGCCCTTGAACTTGGCTACCTGAACATCCCCAAGGGCACCCTGATTCGCGTTGAAGACATCAACAAGTTTGAGCCGGAGCAAGTGGTGCTCATCTGTACAGGCAGCCAGGGAGAGCCAACCTCAGCTCTCACCCGTATCGCCAGCCAGGATCATCGCCTGGTACGTATCCAGCCAAACGACACGGTCATCCTCTCAGCAACACCTGTGCCGGGCAACGAGAAAATGGTCAATCGCACCATCAACAACCTGTTTCGCTTGGGAGCAGAGGTCTTCTACCAGGCCATCTCCAATGTCCACGTTTCAGGCCACGCCGCCCAGGAAGAGTTGAAGTTGATGCTCGGCCTGCTCCGTCCGCAGTTCTTTATGCCTGTTCATGGCGAATATCGTCAACTGGCGCTGCATCAGAAGCTAGCATGCTCACTCGGCATTCCTAAGGAGCACATCGTTGTCGCTGAAGACGGTGATATCATTGAGGTGACGCCAGACTCTATCAAAATAGCGAATCACGCTGCATCAGGTAATGTCTATGTGGACGGCCTTGGTGTAGGTGACGTTGGCCAGGTTGTGCTCCGTGACCGCCAGGTGCTGGCACAAGACGGCATTTTAATGGCCATCCTGACGGTTGATAAAGAGACCGGGCAACCTCTAGCCGGTCCTGATATCGTCTCGCGTGGCTTTGTCTATATGCGTGACGCCGAGGAACTACTCGAGAGCGCCCGTGAGCGTGTGCTTGAATCATTCATTGGCCTGAATGGCCATGCCTCAGATTGGTCATTCGTCAAAGACAAAATCAAGCATACCCTGAGCGAGTTCCTCTACGAAAAGACACACCGCCGACCAATGGTCCTGCCCGTCGTGGTAGAGGTGTAATCTATTCGCGTGCTTCTCGTGTCATTGCCTAGACGGGCTCTCCGTCCTGGCGGGTGAAAACTGTTCGTACGGGCGTGATTCATCACGCCCCTGGAGCCCCTCCGCGACGCTGGGCCAGGGGCGTGATGAATCACGCCCGTACGAATAATGTCATCTTGGTTCCCCCTGAAGGATGCGGCCCCGAAAAAATTCCTCCTATTGACAATACATAGGCACAAGCATACAATCAGGCCATTCAACTACCGTTCCGTTGAAACGTCAAATGTAGGGACACATCATCGTAAGGGGGTAAACATGTATGCCGTATATAACCGTCGTCAGCCTGGGACGCAAGTACCTCTTCATCATCCTGGCATTGCTCCTCATCCTATTTGCCGCTGCAGCCTTTCATCCCATCCGCGTCAGCGCACAATCCTTCGCTTCTCCCTATAGCGTGCCAACATGGTGGGCCAAATACCAGAGATTGCTGCAGGAAACGGTCAGCTCCTCATCCACGACAAAAGCTCTCTCGGTTGGCCCGAATGTCGACATGAGCAACGAGGACACTCCGCAGAGTGAAACCTCCATCACCGTCAATCCCAATAATCCCAAGATGCTCGTCGGTGGCTCCAATGAAATCGTTCGCCTGCCCATGCGCGGCTATTTCTCCAGTGATGGTGGCAAGAGCTGGGGCGCCGTAGATTTGCCACTCCCGCCTGCCGCGACCACTAATGGAACCGACTTCGGTTCTGACCCGGGCGTCGCCTTCGACACGCATGGCAACGTCTACTATTCCTACATCGTCGTCTTCTTTAATCGCTCTTTTCAGTCGATTCAAGGCACCGAGATGGCCGTAGCCAAGTCCTTCGATGGAGGGAAAACCTGGCCCCAGGTCACATTCTTCAATTTCAATAGTGGCAGCGGCAAGTTCAACGACAAGCCGTACATTGCTGTTGACACTAATCCGAACAGTCTGTTCCGTGATAATGTCTATGTTGCATGGGACAATGCCTCGAACAACGCGGGTAAATCATCGGCTAACGACGCACTGTTGTTTGCGCGTTCCACCGATGGTGGACTCACGTTCAGCAATCCAATAGCCGTGAACATCCTTCACGGCGGCCCATCTGCTGTGATTGGTGCCGATCCTTTCGTGGGACCCAACGGCGAGGTCTATGTTGCCTGGCACGATGTCCAAAATAACGTGTTATTGGCCAATAGCTCGTTCGATGGTGGCGTTACCTTCGGCCAGCCGCAGACGATTTCCCCAACCATTGTCGCCTTCGACGATGCTATTCCAGCCCAGGCCAGTCGGCATGCCTTGCTCTATCCAGCCTGCGATGCCGATCGTAGCACCGGTCCGAGCCGTGGTATCCTCTACTGTTCGTGGATGGACGAGACGGCGACCAACGGAACCGACATCTTTGTAGCGCATTCAGCTGATCGCGGCGTGACTTGGAGTACTCCAGTACGTGTAAATGATGATCCAGCCGGTGTGCCCAAAGATCAGTTCAACCAATGGCTGTCGGTGGACCCAATCAGCGGCTCGGTCAATCTGAGCTGGAACGATGCCCGCAACGATCCGGCTGATGTAAAGACTGACATATTCTTCAGCCAGTCAACCGATAGGGGTTCGTCCTTTGCTACCAATGTCAAGGTGACGACGGCTATGAGCGACGAAAGCGCCGCTAACCCTTGCGCCGATGCCGGAAATCAATATGGCGACTACGAGGGCATCGTCGCCTTTGGCGGTAGTATCCATCCCATCTGGACCGATGGTCGGTTAGATTGCATGGTTGATCCTGCCACCGAGGTGAGCATAGGTGAGGAAATCTTCACCGCAACCATTACAGTATAGAGCAAACGCGAGGTGACCATGGGGGTCACCTCGCCGCCACAGTTGCTGTACTATGTCATACCAGGTCTATGCTGCGGGCTTACGGGATTGCTTTACGCTTGTGAAGTCATTAGCCTTGTCCAATTCCGCTATGCCGATATCGAGCTCGGCTAAACATGAGAAAAGGGGTCTCGACATTGAATCCTGCTTGTTGTGGGCATCAGGAGAGGCAGGGATGGATATTGACACGTATACCCCTTATCGCTAATAATAGAAACACGCCGCACAGCAAAAAATCCAGCGCAAGTCGCGCACATAGGCGGCGAGGAGTTTCTCATGTTAACCTACGAAGATATCACCGGATACTTTATCAAGGCAGCCTCCAGCGTTACACTCATGACACATCCTGAACATTGGATCAATTCACGCTCGCTTGAACGTGAATTTGCCTGTACCTGTCATAGTGGAAGCTGTGAAGAGGCAGAAAACCGTAGTACCTGCACCATTTCTTTTACCTGGGGCACACTCGATACCGCCCTCTCACTTGACGGTCCTATCGGCATTTGTGACTTTTTCCATGAACCCGAGCATGAATGCTCCCATCTGCATACACGCGACATCCCACCATTGGTCCTGGATCTCTCTTATAGCTTGCTTCTCAATGGAGCAATCATCTCCGACACTGTCTTACTCTCGCTCACACACATGCTCAAATTGCGGGCAAGCGAGCACAGCAGCCGTGCCAATGAGACGCGCCCAGGCGTCACGATGGCCCTGCACGATAACCGCTTACAACCCGAAGCTATTACTCTGCAACAGCGTGTAGAACTGCCCATCTGGCATCCCGAGGGCATGCGCGGCCTGCAAGATTTGCAAGATCGGCATGACGACCCACATTATCGTGCACCAGGGCGTTTTATCCCTCGTCGTCATCGCGAGGTCGATGAAGAAGAAGAGGAAGAGGAGGTCATGGCAGATAATCCACACCCGGAAGAGTGGTTACCCCAGGTGATGGTAGAGGTTTGCGAAGATATCCTGCAGGTGCTGGAAGCACTTGACTCCGTACGTTCACATGGACCGCTCAATAAAGGCTAATACATCCTTGTTGATTTGCGACGTCGTTCTGCAGGCAGTAGAACATCCAGGGCATCATCGACCGTCACTATACCCTCGAGGATGCCTTCTGCACTCACCACAGGTACGGCAAGCAGATTGTATTTTGCCATGATCTCGGCAACAGTACGTGGATCAGTTTCAGGCCGCACGCTCGTTATATCCGTGTCCATCAGTTCTTGTAATGGTTGCGTCGGTACTGCCACCAGCAAATCCCACAATGAAACCACACCCAGCAGGTGACAGTCATCCTGGGACGCATCTGCTACACAATACACGTAAGCAGCGCGTATATCCTGCTCCTGGATGCTGGTACGTACAGCCTCCAGCGCCTCTGCAACACTCTTTGTCGCATCCAGAGCGATATAATCTGTAGTCATCAGGCCGCCTGCCGAGTCTTCCTCGTACTTCAACAAATCCTGCACATCCTCTGACTCTTCCGGCGTCATCAGGGCTAGCAGTTCCTGAGCGCGCTCCTCCGGCAACTTCGCCAGCAAATCAGCCGCCTCGTCAGGCCCCATCGCTTCCAGAATGTCAGCCGCGCGGTCGGCACTGATATTTTCCAGGATATGTCTCTGTCGCTCGGTATCGATCTCCTCCAGTGCATCGGCTGCCGTCTCATCATCCAGGCCCTCGAGCAGCCGTGCTCCTTCTCCTGGAGTCAGTTGATGCACAATATCAGCGATATCAGCAGGGTGAAGCTCTGCAAGATGCCCACTGGGTGTGCGTGGCAAGTGTACCAGCGTTCCCGACCGTGTCCGGGTTGTCTCACCAGTTCCTTGCGTACCGGCTTCACGGTTTTCTGTCTCCTCCAAAGGTCCTTCTTCAGACTGCTGCATACCGATGAGTTCAACATGTTCCCAGGGAATCAGATTGGTGGGAGACCTTCTAATGTTTGTGCCCAGCAGCCAGGATGGCGCAAGACGACGTACCAGGCCCAGGGTACTGTTATCGATACCTTGAATATGCCAGTCATCGCCCAGGCAGACGTCATTCACGCGCACAGCCTTCTTGCGCTCGATATCGATGACCTGTTTATCGAGCACCTCGTGCGCCAGGCTCAATTCTTGTCCTGCTGATGGCACCGCTTGCACAGTCAGTTGCTCCAAGGGCACGCGCAAGCGCAGCATGGCTCCGTGCCATTCGACAGCCTCAATAGGCACACGCCAGCTTTGGTCCCCCTGCCCCTTAACCAACAACGCACTCGGGTAGGTAGGCTTAGCCTCTCCCACCTCCGTCATCAGTACCATCACATCGCTGATCTTCCCTATACGCTGCCCGTTAACGTCTTCGACAGGCGCGCCAAGGAGTTGACTCAGGTATATCATATTATGCGCGCCCCTGTGTACCTACCTCTACACCTATCCCTACACGCTGCTCCTCTCGCGCTACACGCAGGCATGCCCCTACGAAATCTCGGAAGAGCGGATGAGGACGATTGGGACGACTCTTGAACTCCGGATGAAACTGTGAAGCTACAAACCACGGATGGTCTGCCAGCTCAATTATCTCGATCAGACTATTATCAGCAGAGCGGCCACTGAGCACCATACCATGCGTTTCCATACGTTTGCGAAATTCATTGTTGAACTCGTAGCGATGGCGATGGCGCTCAAAGACAATCGGCTCGCCATAGGCTTGATAAGCCTTCGTGCCCTGTGTCAGGCAGCAAACCCAATTGCCAAGCCGCATAGTACCCCCCTTGTCAGTCACCTGTCGCTGTGTATGCATGAGGTCGATCACCGGATCGGGGCACTGCGGGTCGAATTCACTGCTATTGGCGCCACTCAGTCCGAGTACATTGCGTGCGAAATCGATGACAGCAACATGCAAACCCAAACACAGTCCCAGGTAAGGCTTGTTCATGCGGCGAGCGAAGTTAGCAGCTTTCACCATCCCTTCGATGCCGCGATGCCCGAAACCACCGGGAACGATGATACCGTCGACATCTTCCAACACTTCGGAATAGCCCTCGCCCATATGCTCCAAAGCCTCGGAGTTAATCCACTTGATCTGTACATCCACATCATGATACCAGCCCGCGTGGCGCAAGGCCTCCGTCACAGAGAGATAGGCGTCATGTAACTCGACATATTTCCCAACCAGTCCAATCGTCAATGCAGGGCGGTCGCGCTTAATCGTCTCAACCAGGCTTCGCCACTCCTGCATGTGTGGCACCCTGTCCGGGGGACAGGTATCCTGCACTCGCAGACCCAGTTCCTCTACCAGGTACGTCCCTAGACCGGCCTCCTCCAGGATCAGTGGCACTTCATAGATCGTCTCGGCAGTGATTAGCGGGACAACTGCTCGCGCTTCTATGTTACAAAAGAGGGCAATCTTTTCGCGCAGTTCCTCGCTCACAGGATAGTCTGAGCGACACAGGATTACATCGGGTTGGATGCCTACTCGCAAGAGTTCCTTCACGCTGTGTTGCGTGGGCTTTGTTTTGAGTTCCTTCGTCGCACCAAGATACGGTAGCAGCGTCACATGCAGGTAGAGGACATCGCGACGCCCAACATCCTTACGCATCTGGCGGATCGCCTCCAAAAATGGTTCGCCCTCGATATCACCAACTGTACCACCTACTTCTACAATCACCACATCCGCGTCGGAGCGGCGCGCTATCGTCTGGATGCGTTCTTTTATCTCATTTGTAATATGCGGATCACCTGAATAGTGCCGCCCAGGTACTCACCGCGTCGCTCTTTCCCAATCACGGCGGCATACACCTGGCCGGTAGTGACGTTATTCATCTGATAGGCAGGCTCATCGGTAAAACGCTCATAGTGCCCCAAATCGAGATCAGTCTCTGCGCCATCATCGGTCACAAAGACTTCACCATGCTGGTAAGGAGACATCGTACCGGGATCAACGTTGATATAGGGGTCTAACTTCATCAGTGAGACAGAGACGCCGCGATTCTTCAGCAAGCATCCCAGGGAAGCCACGCAAATCCCCTTCCCTACCGATGACGCTACACCGCCAGTCACAAAAATGAATTTCGACATAGAATCCTTTCCTCCTTACCTGGAGCGTTAGCCGCGTTGTGATAAAATGACAACCTGCGTTTCCGCAGGCAGATTATTACGGGTTACGGTCAGTTTTGGCTGTGTGTTCATCACTTCCACTCCCATTTCACGGTAAAATTTGTCCAAGGGATTGGCAGTGGCCCCAGCCATATAGTGCATAGGAATGATGATACGTGGTTCCACCTGGCTGATCACTTCTGCAGCCAGAGCCACGTTGAGGGTACTCTGTCCGCCAATTGGGATCAGTAAGATATCGGCGTCCGCAACTTCTTCCAACTGCTCCTCTTGCAACGTATGGCCCAAATCTCCTAGATGGCAAATGACCAGGTCATCCATGTGGATCACGTAAATCGTATTGCGTCCTCGTTCCTGGCCGCGTTTATTGTCGTGGTAGGAAGGGACGCCGATGATCAACACATCACTTATCTCATATTCACCGGGGCCGCGTACAATGTACGGCTTGCCGCCCACCGCGGCGGCATAGTTATGCCCCGGATGGTCATGACTGATGGTGACGATGGAGGCGTTGACTTTACCCAGCCGTCGGGGCTCCCCTTGCGGGAGGTCTGCCAGTTGAGGAGAAAAGGGATCGGTAATCAGTGTAACGTTCTTGCCACGCAATTGGAAGCAAGCGTGGCCAAGCCAGGAAATTTCCATCTGTTTAAGTGCCGCTTTTCTCATAAGTTCGGGCGGGGACCAATCAATGTCCTCGCCCGAATTTTATTGTACCACACGGATAGATGTTCTACAAGTCTTCCAAAACCTTGTCCTTGTAATAATTTCGCAGTTGCTGTATAGTATGGTGCAGTCACACAAACAGAATTGACTCAATATCACGAAAGTGAGGAATAAACGTTGGCACAGTGGCTCCCGGCACTTCGCATAGTGCAGATCATCCTCTGCGTCGCCGTCATCGCCTTTATCCTGCTGCAGGTGCGTGGAGCAGGCCTGGGTAGCGTCTTTGGTGGCAGCAGCGCTGGCTCCGTCTTCAAAACCAGGCGTGGGGTAGAAAAGTTGGTCTTTAACATCACGATCGTCTTCGTGGTACTTTTTGCCCTCGTCTCTCTACTCAGCTTGCTCATCCACTAACTGCTCCCACGTTTGAAAGGCAGTAGTTCAAGTTGAATATGCTCAACCGTGCAGGCCAGCAACTAGGCAACTACCGAATCTCGCGGCGTACCCTATTGCTGGGTTTTGCAGGGCTGGTAACCACTGCTGCCGCAGGGACGGGAATAGCCTGGGTGTCGCATTTCTCGCATCCCGTCGAGGCTACCACCAGACCTTCTACTCCTACACCGACACCTACCCCTATACCCGTAGGAACCCTCCTCCGTCCCTATTATGGTCACTTCGGATATGTCTATACCGTCGCCTGGTCACCCGATCACCCAAACATCGCCTCCGGCAGTGATGACCACACCGTTCACATCTGGAGTGCAGATACCGGTGCTGACATCATCCCTACCTATAGCAACCACACCGACGGCGTGCATTCGCTAGCCTGGTCCCCCGACGGTTCCCTCATCGCGTCCGGAAGCGTCGACAGGACGGTCCATGTCTGGAAGGCCGCCGATGGCAGTGACCTCCTCACCTATAGCAACCACACGTTCGGAGTCAACACCGTCGCCTGGTCTCCTGATGGCAGCCTTATCGTCTCCGGCAGTGTCGATAAAACCGTACAAGTATGGAAGTCCGCCGATGGCAACTCTGTCTTCATCTATAGCAACCATACCGGCACCGTCAACACCGTCGCCTGGTCCCCTGACGGCAGCCTCATCGCCTCCGGCAGTAACGACAAAACCGCACAAGTGTGGAATCCCGCCGATGGCAACCCTGCCTTGATCTATAGCAACCACACCGGCGCTGTCAATGCCGTCGCATGGTCGCCCGACGGCAGACTCATCGCCTCTGCCAGTGCAGACAAGACCATTCATGTGTGGAAGGCCGCCGATGGCAGCGACGTCTTCACCTATAGTGGCCACACTGACATCGTCAACACCGTCGCATGGTCGCCCGATGGCAGCCTCATCGCCTCCGGCAGCGCCGACAACACCGTACGCATCTGGAAATCTGCCGACGGCAGCGATGTCTTCACCTACAGCGGCCACACCGACATTGTCAACACCGTCGCCTGGTCTCTCGACGGCACCCGCATAGCCTCCGGCAGTAACGACAACACCGTACAAATCTGGCAAGCCAGGTAGGGGCCCTACTCCCCTGAAACCGCCACTAAAATATCACGTCTCTTAATCACACGATCCACCGTATGCACAAACTGCGTGTACAGCGGATCAGCGCGTACTCTCAAACGTGTATGCCGTTCTACCAGCTCCACCATCACCGGGCGCTCAATGCGCGTTGCATTCCATGCCAGCGCCAGCGTACCACCAGGCAACAGCAAACGCTCCCACACCGGTAGTGCTTTGCGCAGCATCTCCGCAATCTCACTGAAATGCTGAATACCATAGGGCAGATCCCCAACGATCGCATGCATACGTGGCCCACCCGGAACCTCCTGCATATGCACATTGGCCTGGTTGTTATCGCCATGCACCAGCACAAGCATGCGCGTCGACCCCTTACGCCCAATCTCGAATTGATACCGTCGTCCCGCTCGGCGTCCGCGCTCATCCAGTTCCTTGTACGGAATATGCTCACTGTTCAAATATTGCTTGACAAAAACGGCCGTCGTCTCAACATCCTGCCGTTGAGATTCTATGCCAAAGGCATCATAACCGGCCGCCAGCGCCATAAAGAGTGTTGTCCCGCCACCCGCAAGAGGATCCAGCACTCTCAACCGTTCGGCATACCGTCCACTATAAGCGCCTGCAAATACAGCAATATTGAGCAATACCCGCGTGAAGACCTCATTCGTCTTACCCTTGTAGCGCCGCACCTCCGCCATCTCCAGTGGAACAAACGGTGTGAAGCGTGGCTCTAACGGGCGCAACAATGGTCCCTCCACCTCACCGATCCGCTCAAAATACTCGTACACCCCACTTGTCGCACCCAAACGAGAAAGAATATCGAGCATTCCCAGTCCCGTAGGGGCGGGGAAGCTTGTGGCATCCTGTCTGGGGGACTGGAACCCTGCCTGGGGGGCAGGTAATGCCCGCGTTGGCTCATCAACAGTCACAAGCAAGTGTGCCTGCCCCGCAAGTGTCACACGCTCAACACTGCTTATGGCTGGTCCAAGCGGACTGGCAAGCAGTTCAGGTGCAGCTAAAGCTTCGGTCATGTTGCTATATTGTGTGCTGCGCTGCGGTGTGATAGTGAGTGCGAGTTTCATAAAACATGCGGGCTGGACACCCATCGCCTTCAGGCGATGAGGAGGAAAGCCCGCCCTCCTTGTGCGTATTGATACCCATCCCGCTGCTGAAGCAGCCGACACCAACGGGCGTGGATGCCCTGGATGGTCCCTTTGTCCGTCCTGATGTTAAAGGATCCCGTCGCACGTACCGCCACACGTCCTTCGTAGCTGCCCGCTTTGCTCCCGCTCTTGACCTCTGCTCGCACCAGGTCCCCGGTGCGAAACCCCTTGACCCGGCTCTGTTGCTTCGCACGCGTCCGCGGGAAGCCATGAGCATTCATCAGACACATCTGCCGTCGCTGCCAGCCCGTTGCCTCGATCAACCAGGGACGAACATGTTTGAGCCGCAGACGTTGCGGCGTCGAAGCTCCAACGGCGGCAGCGTCCCCCCAATGACTCTTCGCAAGACCCAGTCGTGTGCGGTTCCAGCGCGTCCGTCCCCCTGTTCCCACTTCAACGGGAAGCCCCGTCGCTTGCAGGACCTCGTAGAGTCGCCACCTGGTGCTATTGACGGCGGTAGCATCGGCCAGAGATGCTTTCAACTGCGTCTGGACCTGGGCCAGCAGTGCAGGTCGATCGTGCAAAAAGATGGCCAACTCCTGGTCGTCCTTCTTCTGATTGCATGCTTCGCATGCACTCACCAGATTCGATGGGCGATCCGAGCCACCTTGAGAGCGAGGGATGACGTGATCCAGTTGGAGCGGAATACTGGTGCGCTGACAATAGACACAGCGATGGTCGAATCTAGTCAGGACGTATTCCCTGAGTTCACACGCGAAGAGCGTGCCTCGTTGATAGGCTGAGCCTTCCAGAGCGGGATCTTGCAGAGCCGCGGTGTCGAAGCGCACCAACTCCTGGCTGAGAGCCCCAACCGGGCACCAGTGCGAGAGGCGAGCTACCCAGGTCAGCAGATGGAAGATGCGCGACACAAGGGAGGGGGCCAGCCACCCCACCGCTCTGCGTCGGTTCTGCCACCGCGCTTGACGATAGCGCGTTTTGCGGTCGCGTCGGCTGCGGCGCGCTGCCCGACGGGAGGTGAGCCCCTGGCGGATCGCCTCACTGCGATGGGTCAGTTCTGCCGCCCACAGCACTTCCCCGGTGCTATCGTTGACCACCGCGATCCCACTGGTCTTGGAGCCAGGATCGAGTTTGACCCGCATCGGGCGCACCAGCGCATCAGGTCGGCTCTCTTTGAGCATCAAGACAAAGGGGGCGCGACGCAAGATGGCGGCTTGGCCTCGCTTGAGCAGGATGCGGGCACGGGCAGGCGTGCAGGGCATGAGCGGCCGATGCTCTTGCATCCACGATGAAAATCCGTGACATGGCGTGATCCTTTCTTCCCTCGTTGAGGGACCCCGTTAATGGGGCGTCGCTTCCCGTTGCCGAGAAGGTGAAGTGGTCCTCGTTCTGGTTTGAGAGCGGCCATCTCTTCGATGCACTGCTCTTTCCCACCAGAGCTGTTTAACACCGAAGTTGCAGGGTCCGGGCCTGGACCGGTCAGCCCGGAGTGCGAACCTGGGCACTTCTCTCAAACGGCTCCTGAGGCATCAGTCCGCAACAGGGAACTGGTCAAGTAGGAGCTTGCAAGCCCGCTCCCTTCAGGGAGCTTGGGTACCTGACAGAAGTCGAGAAAGATTCGTTTGTTTTTCTTGTGCCGAAAGCAAAACTGTACGGTTACGTTCCGCACGAGAACTATCTGTCATATTCGCCTACCTCCATGTCCAAGCCTCCAAATCTATTGTTCCATCCACCGCTTTGATTGCATCCTATACTAAGGTGCAAGGCGTTTCCTGTCAAGAATCTACTTCCCTTGACATCCCTGCTGCAGACCTCTACAATGCTGTACAGAGCAAAAGGACCGAAAACAAACTATCTTCAAAAAAGGAAACGGCGATGACAAACCATGCACCAGAACAGCATCCTAAACGCCTCTTAATAGGTGCATGCCTGCTCCTTTTGCTATCGCTCGCCATCACCGTCAGCGCCTGCAGTCCTGGTGGCTCAACACCGGCACCATCGAACCGCGGCACAGCTACACCAACAGGTAGCAACTCCCCCACTACAACGCAAACGCCGCAGGTATTTTTAGGCGTCCAACCCTGTCCCGACGCAGTAAAAGCTCCATCACATTGGAACACCATCGTTGGCGCAGATGATGCACACAAGGGAACAGAGCAGGTCAGTTGTGCCAACCTCGTCGGCAACCCTACCCTGCAAGCATTGGTTACCGTAATGTCCGGTGCCAGTGCAGACCTCAACGTCTACGTCTACAACAACATCGCCAGCAATAGTCCAAATCAAATCTTCAAGCTGGCGGGTCTTATTGACGGCGAAGCCAAAATCAGTGGCTACAACACCGTCCTCACCGGCGAGGCCGACCTGCATTCCAGCATCAACAAAGGCAAATCTGCCGCAGAGTTCACCGTCGATCTCTTCCGCGAGTTCAAATGGTCCGACGCAGCAGGCGCGCTGGTTCAGGCAACCTTCCCCGGCATCTACCCTGACCTGACTCGTTACCAGGCCGAAACCGACCAGACAATGGTCAACCAGGGGCAAGATTTTTGGAAAACCACTGCCACCCAGGTCGCCACTCACCTGGCAACGGACTTACTTAAGTGGCCTTCTGCCAACGCATCAGTAGAGAGTGGTGGTGGCGCAGGTGACACCGATGCTGTAGTACTTGTGACAGCCAGTGGTCCAAACAAACAGATCAGGGTCAGCCTCAGCCGTCTTGAGGGCAACACCAATGGGGGCATCTGGGAGGCAACCCTTGTTGAAATCGGCACGACTTCGATTATTGCCGCTCCTCAGAGCCGTGCATCAATCACCAGCCCTGTCATGGTAAAAGGCAGTAGTAGAAGCGGTGGTTTTGAGGGAGTTATTGGTAGAATTAGCATACTGGATCATCTCTATACGGATATCGGCCACTCCACCATTCAGGGAAGTCCCTCCTTCTCCATCAGTGTAACCTACACCTCGAGTCTCAATCCTGGTGGCGCCGAAGAAGGAGTTGTAGTCTTCTACCCGGATAATCCCTCTGGTGGAGCGCAGCCGGCCGAGATGGTCAAGGTGCTGATAAGCGCTTAGTTCTGTGTAGTTTTTATAGTATTACCTTTACTCAATCCTCACAGAGATCGGGCTAGGAAGCCCCTCGGCTTCAGCCAGGGGAGGAATAGCCCGCTGCCGCAGCAGAGAAAAACTTTCCACTGCTTGACACCTTCTCTCAAAGTGAATAGACTATCCACTATGAAACAAACGATGCTCTTGAAGCTGGCTCCTACAACTGAACAAGCCAAAGCCTTGCTTGATACGATGCATGCTTTTAACGCTGCTTGTGACTACATTGCTGAACAAGCCTTCGAGTCTCAGGTTGCCAACAAGTTTGAGTTGCAGAAGATGACCTACGGTGCGTTGCGTACCACCTATCATCTTCCTGCTCAGTTGGCTATTCGTGCCATCAGCAAAACAACGGATGTCTACAAACTGGATAAGAGCATCAAACCCACATTCAGGCCAGAGGGTGCTATCGTCTATGATGAGCGGGTGATGAACTTCAAGGGCATTGATATCGTGTCCCTCTTGACGATCTCTGGCCGTGTGCTTGTCCCATTCCGTTTCGGTGCTTATCAAGAGTCTCGTATGGATGAGATCAAGGGACAAGCTGACCTTATCTACCGCAACGGAACGTTCTTCCTGGCTGTGACGTTGGAAGTTCCTGCGCCTACGCCCGATGAAGTGACAGATACTCTCGGCGTCGATCTTGGCATCATCAACCTGGCTACTGACAGCGAGGGAGAAACGTTCAGTGGTGAGCAGATTGAGAAGACGCGGCAACGCTTCCACACCTTGCGTCAGCGTCTGCAAAAGCGAGGTACACAGTCTGCCAGGCGGCATCTCAAGAAACTCTCTGGACGCGAAAAACGGTTCAGGAAAAACACCAACCATCTCATCTCCAAACGCATTGTGCAGAAGGCCAAAAACCAAAGGCAAGGAATAGCTCTCGAGGATTTAAGGCACATCCGTACACGCACGGAACGCACGGTTAGGAAATCCCAGCGAGCGAAGCATTCTTCTTGGTCCTTCTGGCAACTTCGTTTCTTCCTCTCCTACAAGGCCGCTCTTGCGGGTGTGCCACTTCATACGGTGGACCCTGCCTATACATCCAGAACGTGTAGCGTGTGTGGACACTGCGAGAAAGCCAACCGCAAGAGTCAAGCCTCCTTTGTCTGCCAATCCTGCGGCTATACCGATAACGCTGATCGGAACGCTGCTCTAAACATTTCAAGGGCACCCGTCATGGTGCCTATTGTGGGTTCTGAGAGACGGCGGAACAATCGCCGTGTCGGTTAAGGGATACTGCAAGCTCCCGTCATGTATGCGGGAGTTCATGACAATCAACTTCCCAAAATTCTTATTCTCACCCATCACCCTATGCGCCTCTGCAACCTCCTCCATCGTATACACATGCTCTATGATCGGCCGCACCTTCCCGCTCGCCAGCAAAGGCAGCACATGCATCGCAAAACGCCGCGTCACCGCCAGCTTCTCCTCCAACGTCCGCGTACGCAGCGTCACGCCCCGTATCGAAATACGCTTCCCCATCAACATGCCCAAATTCACATTTGCCTGCGCACCACCCATTGTCGACAGGAACACCATCCGTCCCCACATCCCCAACGCCTCCAGGTTCTGCTCCATATAGGTTGCACCGACAAAATCAAGCACAACATGAACGCCATTGCCATCCGTCAAACGCCTCACCTCCGCAGCAAAATTCTGGTCCGGTAGCGCCACATCCAATCCCAACTCCTTAGCCCGCTCGAGCTTCCCCGGCGTTCGCGACGTCCCGAAAACCGTCGCTCCAGCCGCATGCGCAAGCTGAATAGCCGCTGTCCCCACACCGCTACCCACTGCATAAATCAGCACACGCTCACCCATCTGCAAACCCGCCTGCGTAAATAACCCATCATGCGCCGTCATAAACACCTCTGGCACCCCCGCCGCCTGCACAAAATCCAAATTCTGCGGAATCTCCACCAGCATCCCCTCGTGTGCCACAATATACTCCGCCTGCGCACCGCCACCGGCCAACCCCATCACCCTCTGACCCGGCTTCCACGTTCGCACCAGCGGCCCAATAGCATCAACCTCACCCGCAAACTCCAAACCTGGAATATCGGCAGGTGACCCTGGTGGCGCTGCATACCCACCAGCGCGCTGCAACAAATCAGCTCAATTCACTCCCGACGCATGCACACGCACGCGCACCTGCTCGCCCACCGGCTCCGGCGTCTCCACATCCTGTACCTCCAACACCTCTGGCCCACCCGGCCTGCTAATTACAATAGCTCTCATTCGTCTCTCCCTCTCCTTTCTTGTGTGCAATCACTCACAGAACCACATCAAAGACCGTATCAGTATATCACCCAGCAATCGTATGGTATAATTTGCCCAACGAAAAGGCCATCCGGCAAAAGCTTGAACACAGGATACAACCACCATGTTCACCCTCAACGACATATTGCAAGGCTGTGGTCAGCCAGTTCACTTGCATAGCGCAACACTACCCGACCCGGCACACATATTCCCCGCTGCACGCGACAACAGCAACCACATACAACCGGGTGACCTCTTCATCGCCATCAAAGGAGCGCATGTCGACGGCCATCGTTTTATCCCCGCTGCAGCAGAAGCCGGCGGCGCCGCCGCGCTCTGTAGTGAACTCGCAAGCGACGTGCCCCCCAATTTCCTGCAAATCGTCGTCCCCGACGTCATCAAAGCACTACACGCAACCGCCCGTGTCCGCACACAACGCCAGCAGAACACCACACTCATAGGCATTACTGGCAGCAATGGCAAAACCAGCACAAAAGAAGCCGTCGCTACCGTCCTCAGCCAGCAAGGCCCCACCCTCAAGACCTATGCCTCGTACAACACCGAAATTGGCTACCCACTCACTCTGTTACGCCTGGAGCCACAACACCGCTACGCCGTACTGGAGATGGGCGCACAGTGGGTCGGAGAACTGGCCTGGCTCTGTAGAGATATCGCCAGCCCCAATTGGTCGCTCATTACTACCATCGGTGCAGCACATCTCGAATTCTTTGGCTCCCAGGAGCGAGTCGCCATCGCCAAAAGCGAACTAGTCCAGGTCCTCACACCGGACGGTATCGCCATCCTCAACTACGACGATCCCAACGTTCGAGCTATGCGTGAGAAGACATCCGCCCGTGTCCTCTACTACGGTCTGGGCGAAGGTGCCGAAGTGCATGGTAGTAACATAGACGGAGATCCCCTGACCGGACACAGTTTCACCCTCAGCTACCACGGACAGCAAACACGTGTGCAGCTACGCTTGCCCGGAGAACATGGCGTTACCATAGCGCTGGCTGCAGCCGCAGCAGGATGCGCCGCGCAGATGCACCTCAACGATATTCGCACCGCTCTAGAGCAACTGGCCCCCGCCAAAGGACGTTGCGAGATCAAGCCAGGACCCAATGGCAGCACTCTGATCGACGACACCTATAACGCCAACCGTCAATCAATCATCGCTATTACACGGGCCATGCGAGCTACTACGCTTGCCCCCGGCGGCAAACGCTGGGCACTGCTAGGTGACATCTTCGAGCTAGGCCCCTATGCGCGTGCCGAGCATCTCACCACCGGCGCCGCACTGGTCGGCGTCGTAGACTACCTCGTCGCCATCGGCGACCAGGCGCGATACTTCATCGAAGGAGCAACACAAGCCGGCATACCTGCGGAAAACACCTACTATTTCGCCGCAGACGTCGACAACGGCCCCGAATTGGAAGCCGCAAAACGCGCCGCCGCCGACCTGCTCAAACAACACGTACAAAGTGCCGACCTCGTTCTCCTCAAAGGATCACGCGGCATGCATATAGAAACGATACTAGATATGTTGTAGCTATTCAGGAGCCTGACTTCTTGCCGCCTCTGGTGGCCGCTTATTCTTGCGAACCGCCGCAGGCGGTGAGGAGTCCTGAACAGTTACAGTAAACGGCCCAGAAAGCCCCCGTCATTCATGCGGGGGATGAATGGGCCCTCCTTCCTCTTGACAATTTAATTTGCTTGCAGTAAAATATCTGCCATGAGAACGTTTGAATATCGCCTCTATCCGAATACAGCCCAAGCCAAGGCACTCATGGGGTGCTTGATCGAGTCGCGGCATCTCTACAATGAGATGCTGGCTGCCTCCAAAGAGGCGTATTCGCAGACGGGCAAGTTTCTCGGCAAGTATGATCTGACTGCCAGGTTTCGTGGTCGTGGCGGCCAACATGTTCCCGCTTCGACCGTTCAGATGTTGGCAGATCGGTTGGATAAGGCGTTCAAACGCTTCTTTGCCATGCGAGAGATCGGTGAGCAAGGAGGCTTCCCCCGCTTCAAGAAACCGAACAGATGGCACTCCATTCAACTCAGGCAGCACAAAACAGATTTCTCGCTTGCTCCTGATGGCAAGCATCTTGTGGTACCCAAGAAGCTGGGTGGCTCCATTAAGATCAAGGTGCACCGCCCGATAGAAGGGGCACCGAAGACAGCCCATCTCGTCTTGCGTGCTGATGGGCATTGGTATGCTCTCATTGTCTGCGAGACCGAACAAGAGACAGAACACTCCCCAAACACGTGCGAACACCCTGATATTGGGATTGATGTGGGACTCAAATCCTTCTTGACAGACTCGGAAGGACATACCGTTGAGAACCCACGCTACTACCGTAAGAGTCAGGTCACTTTGAGACGCAAGCAACGCACGATTGCCCGTCGCAAGAAAGGCTCTAAGCGACGGCGCAAGGCTGCCAAGAGTACGGCTGCCACCCATCTCAAGATCAAGCGGCAACGCCGAGATTTTCATTTTAAGGTTGCCAAGCAATACATTGAACAGTATCACCATATTGCTGTTGAGAACCTCAGCATTGATGGGATGGTCAAGAACCATCACCTTGCTAAATCTATCATGGATGCCTCCTGGGGCGCGTTCCTCGATATCCTCACTGCCAAGGCTGAAAGTGCTGGACATGAGGTCATTCGAGTGAACCCCTGCTACACCTCGCAGAAGTGCTACAGGTGTGGGGAGATTGTGCAGAAATCTTTGAGTGTTCGTACGCATATTTGTCCTCATTGTGGCTACATTGAGGATCGCGATGTCAATGCAGCCAAGAATATTCTCAAAAGTGCAAGGCCAGGGCATGGCCTTCAGGCGTTAACGTACACCGATGGGTGCAGCGTTGCCTGAGAAGCCCCCTGATTGATCAGGGGGAGTTGTCACAATATACTCTAGAAGTAGAAAGGACTAAGAGATGTCAGAAAAAAAGATTCGCATCGGCATCATCTTCGGAGGCCGCTCCGGCGAACACGAAGTATCACTCGCCTCCGCAGCATCCGTCATAGCCAACCTCGACAGAGACAAATACGAAGTAGTCCCTATCGGCATCACCAAAAAGGCTCCTGGCTACTAGGCGTAGAACCACCCCAACTCCAGGCCGCCGAGCAACACATCACCTCCGACGCAAACCTGACGCAAACAACCGCTGTCACCCTCACCGGTGACCCCAGCCTGCGTCGTCTCATCCCCGTGCGCAGCAACGAACAACTCGGCGTGGAGGGCACTCTTGACGTCATCTTCCCTGTCCTTCACGGCACCTACGGCGAAGATGGCGCACTGCAAGGACTACTGGAGATGGCCAACGTCCCCTACGTTGGCTGCGGCGTCCTGGGCTCCGCACTTGGCATGGACAAAGAGAAAATGAAAATGGTCTTTGCATCGGTCGACCTGCCCATCGTCGACTCACTCACCTATCGGCGCAACCAGTGGGAACGTTCACCAGAGGAGATCATGGATGCTGTCGAGGAACACATCGGCTATCCCTGCTTCGTCAAACCTGTCAATCTGGGGTCGAGTGTCGGCGTAAATAAGGCCCACGACCGCGACGAATTAAAACACGCCATAGATGTCGCCGCAGAGTACGACCGCAAAATCATCATCGAGTGCAGCATCGACTGCCGCGAACTTGAGTGCTCGGTCCTGGGCAACGACGAACCGCTCGCCTCCGTCGTCGGCGAAGTCGTCCCCAGCAACGAATTCTACGACTATAACGCCAAGTACCTCGATGGCAAGTCTCAAATTATCATCCCCGCCGACATCCCACATATCACTGCCGAGAACGTGAGACGTTGGGCTGTACAGGCATTTCTAGCCCTCGACCTCAGCGGCCTCGCGCGTGTCGATTTCTTTATGGAGAAAGAAACCGGCAAGGTCTACATCAATGAGGTCAACACTATCCCGGGCTTCACCCAGATCAGTATGTATCCCAAGCTATGGGAGGCCAGTGGTCTCTCCTACCCACAATTATTGGACCGCCTGATCGAGTTGGCCATCGAGCGTCACGAAGACCGCCAGCGCAACAGAACCAGTCTGTAGGAAAATGTAGTGGCGGGGCTTGCCCCCGCCAGGAGAAACCTATCGCGGGCTTGCCCCTGCCAGGTTACCCCTCCAGGAGGAATTTATGTCACGCACCACAATTCGCTCAGTCAGCGTCGAACCCCTAAACATCCCTTTGCTGGAGCCATTCACTATCGCCACCGGCAGCGTTTCAGATGCACAAAATGTACTCATCACCATCACCCTCAACGATGGCAGCATAGGCTACGGCGAATGTGCACCCTTCAGTCCCAGCACCGGCGAGACGCAGGAAACAGCACTCGCAGCCGCTCGCGGTTGTGCTGCCCTCATCGAAGGCCGGGACGCTGCCCATTGGCGCGTGCTCTCAAAGCTCATGTATAGCGTCTACTTCAGTCAAGCTACCGCTCGTGCAGGAATAGAGATGGCACTGCTGGACGCGTTCACCCGCTCCTACGGTATACCGCTCTACATCTTTTTCGGCGGTGCCAGCACATCCGTCGAAACCGACATGAGTATCCCCCTGGTCACACCCGAACACGGCTACGAACTGGCAAAGGATATCGTAGCCCGTGGCATCACCAGCATCAAAATCAAGGTCGGTAGCAGCATCCCCGACGATGTAGCCCGTGTCGAAGCCGTTCGTGAAGCTGCCCCCGGCCTCGGTCTGACGCTCGACGCTAACCAGGGATACACAGCCAACGAAGCGCTTCTTTGCTTAGAAGCTCTCAATGACCATGATATTCGTCCTCTTATGCTGGAACAACCTGTTCACAAAGACGACTATGAAGGCTTGCGCTTTGTGACACAGCACACTACTGTCCCTGTTGCTGCTGATGAAAGTGCCTCTCATGCTGCTGCAGTTGCGCGTTTGCTCGCAATGGGAGCAGTCACTATGGTCAATGTAAAACTGATGAAAGCGGGCATTGTGGAAGCACTTGATATTGCTGCTCTTTGTCGTGCTACTCATACAGGGTTAATGATTGGTGCTATGATAGAGTCCCGTCTTGCCATTGCAGCCGCCGCTCATCTTGCAGCAGGACTCGGAGGCTTTTCGTTTATTGACCTTGACACTCCCATGCTCCTTGCCGACGACCCCTTCACAGGCGGCTACATGCAAAGAGGAGGGGTATATGATCTGTCAGGGGTAGAGCGAGGATTGGGGGTTGAAAGAAAATAAAACCCTGGCGGCCCTTCCAGGAGCCGCCAGGTCAAATTTCCCGTCTTGAATTCGCCTCGTTTCAGTTCAGGATTCTCAGCGTATTGTTGCCATCGTCTACATAGTAGACACCAACGTCACCAGGGACCACCGCCACGCCGAAGAGCGTACCGGCTCCTCCGGTCGGCACTGGAGCCGTCTTATCCAGTAACCTTACAGCCACCTGGTGGCCATCGGGCGTCGTCTCAACAATATTGCCATCGCCCCCGTTCACACTCAGAATATCCCCGTTAGGCGCAATCGTCAGTCCGAGCGGACCATTGACATGTTTACCATGTGTCACAGTATCCCCTGTGCCATCCGAGCTATCGCGATCAAGTGCATCGGAGATCGCAGCAATACGGCTATTCACGGTGTCAGCGACATAGAGGGTGCCATCAAAGCCAAGACCTACACCCGTCGGTCCGACTACCAGCGCCATAGGATCCGTCCGCTCGGCGAAACCAGAACCGATCACCGTCGTCGAATTTATACTGGGTACCCCACCTCCCTGGTGCGGGACATTCAGGTCAATGCGCAAGATCGTCCCTTCATGCACCACATTGGGGCTTGCCGAAACCGTACCATTGAGCACGTTCGTGACAAAGAGCGCCGCCTCGCTACCATTGTCATTCGCGGTCATATCCCACGGGCCGTTGATACCATCACCCGTGAAAGTCTCGACGACATGACCTTCGCTATTCAGCACAATCAAACAGCCTGCCTCCGCAGTCGCAGACATGCCATTCGAGGTCGGCAAGCTACCCACAATTACCCAACCACGTCTCAGCACAACAAGCGCCGTCGTCAGGCCCACACCGCCAGGACAGCTCCCACCGAGTTTGGCAGGATTAATCCGTGCAAAGAGATAAAGCATCCCATTCGGCGAGATCTCTACAATGGTGGTGCCCGTACCCTGCAAGTTTTTACTATTGTTGAAATTGCTGATCAAGGCATCGCCTCTGATCAGCTTGCCGACGCTACGAGGAACAACCACCAGACCATAAGGGTTGACATCTCCGTTACCAGGAACCGTCGAAGTAAGTGTCCTGACATCGTGGAACGGTCCAAGGAAAGAGCTAGAGGCAAGGGCTGCAGATGCTTGAAATAGTCCACTTGCCAACAACGCGACGAGGGCCATGAGGAAGAGGACACCTCTTACTTTCAGGCGAGAAGAGAAACGCATACCGTGACCTCACTTTCAAAAACTCTGATGCATAGCCCAGCCAAAACCGTTGTTTCGGCTCGAGATAGTCGGATTTGCCTTGCAGTTCATTAAATGAGTGTACTAAAGTAAAGCCATTCCAACACATCTATTAGAAGATACGCAAACGAGTTACACATGTCAGTTTCATCGGACCTGGATACGCTCATGTTATTGGCCGAGGACCCGTTTACAGGGGGATATTTGCAATAAGGGGGAGAATGATCTGACGGTGGTGGAAAGGGGATTGGGGGTAGAGAGAAGGTAAAGAATAGGCATCAAGATTAAGGGTATCCCTTGCGGAATACCCTTACAGCAGTTACCTTAACCTTCGCCCTTGGTTATCGAGCCGAAGAGACCGTCCGCCTCATGGTTGGGACCTGATGTGAAGAAGAGCGTGTCAGTAGGACCAGCGAGGCCACCATTACCAAAGCCCAATGCCCACAGGCCGTCAATCGTAATTGGATTGCCTCTTTGATCTTTGAGTTGACCACGGAAGGTACCGGTATCAGGTTCGAAAGCATTGATAGTACCGTCACCGAAATTGCCGACTAGCAGGTCCTTGCCGAACCGACCGAAACCATTAGGGGCAAGGGTCAGGCCCCAGGGAGAATTGAGCGTGCCATGTGAAACGAGGCGCTGAATGAGATTCCCGTTGGTGTCGAAGACATCAACGAACCCATTACCTGCATCCGCTACGTCATCGTGATGCTTGTCGTCCTGCAAGGCAAAGGTGACATAGAGAAGACCACCAATGTTTTGGATGCCGAAAGGAGCAAAACATTGGGCCGGGGGGCCGGGGATCGGACAATCGCTTGACAACTGCGGGTCGGTGAAAGTATTGACGAGACTAAATTTGGCATCGAACTGCTCTACTTGGCCGAAGCGAAAATTGGTGGCGTAGAGGAAGTTGCCGGAGTTGGTTTGAGCAAGAGCCAGCCCTTTGTAGACCGCACCCGTGAATCCACCCTGAATCACCTGTGAGCGGTCCACCGCCAGGATGGCATTGGTCTGGTCAACGCCCGGGTTCCAGCCGGAGATTGTGCCGTCTTCAGTAGCAAAGATGAAAATGCTCGGCTTCGACGCAGGGCCTTGTGGGACAGGAACGGCGAAGTCGCTAGTGGGGTTGAAAACATTGCCGGTTGGGGCTGCTGTCGTCCCAGCAGGACTACCTGCTGGTGGTGGAATCGTGACCACAAGCGGTGGTGTGCCGCTAGGTACTAATGGGTTGAACGGTGTGCCGTCGCCCTTATACACAGTGGCCAGTCCTGTGCCATTGTCCGAAATCCACCAGGGGCTCGTGGGGCTATGTGACAGACCCCAGGAGTTGACCAGATTCGGATCGGTAACACGGGCCAAACCGGGGATGTCCGAAACCAAGTTTGTCTGCCGATAAAATCCCCCGCTGTGGGAACCACCAGCAGCCAGGGCAACTTGTGCTGGAAATATCCCACCCGCCACTAATGCAACAACAAATGTGAGAAAGGCAATAGGGAAGAACATTATGCTTCCCTTCGAACGAGAAAAGAAACGCATACCACAACCTCACTTTCAAAAACTTCGAAAATATTGCCGAAGCGTTATTTCGGCAAAAGAGACAGATTTGTTTGCAGAATAGGAGAAACATCTCTATAGCTCCAAAGTCTATTATGAAGGGAAAACATACATTTAAGGAAGGGAGAGGGGGTTAAGATTTTGTTAAGGTCTGGTTATGATTTGGCTCTTCAGGTGTGTGTTTCTTCACCACTCAATAGGGCCTTTGGCAATTGCCAAAGGCCCTGGTAAAAGAGATTACATGACTTCAGATTGTACAGCGCTTCCCCAATGGATGGGGTACTACACCGAGGCGTACGCTACCACTACCGGCAAACGATCTGTTTCCCGAATTTCCTCCTGCTCGAACAGCCTGTACTGGCTCACAAAATCCTCATCCCGTCCAAGGTGCAATTCTTGCAGTGATGGATATACCACAGGATACATCAGTTCCAGGCCCAAATCGGCATACACCTGTTGTAATTGGCGTTTGACCTTGTAGGGTAGGCATCCCTCAAAGTGGAAAAAGCTCCCCAAACTTTCCGCGATCATCTTCTTGATGTGCTCATTCCCTTTTTTATCGTGGAAATGAGGGCTTTTCGATTGATATTGCTGGAGTATCGCACTCCCCGCGTAGTCTCTACGTTCAGCAGCCTTGAAGAGGAAGTCAAGCATCTGGAACGTTTCGACGGAGAACCTCGATGAAAAGCGCAACGTCTTTGCCGTCTTGATAGTCATTCCCTGCTCACCGGCATTGGACGAGCTAATAGCATAATTCTCTATGCCAAAACACTCCTCCAGGAGCGCGCTAAAAAGCGGCGATACGACTCTTGTACAGCGCCCTAACAACTTGGCTTGCAGATTTCTGCTTCCCAATTCTGGTTTGGATGCCCAGCAAATACGCACATTGTGTAAATCTGGAGCAGCCCACTCCTCCATCTGTCCACCAACAACAAGCGCATCGCTTTCCTGATATAGGGCAATTGCTGGAGTTGCCATGAATAGCCTGCTCATGGCTAACGTATACTCCAACAATGCGCTGGGGACAAAGTTGTCCGCGTCGTAAAAAATAACCCATTCGGGATAACCCAATTGAAGGGCACAAAGCGTACCAATGTACATACCTTCGCCCTTACCATCTACAATGTTGCCATCCTTACCAAGGATATGCTGTACACCATACCTCCTGAAGAGATCGGCGATATTCTCATCCTTCTGATGTACCAGGTAGACCTCTTTGTGATGTGTTAAATGCTCCGTCAGCCCTTTCTCGATCTCCTCCATACTCTCTCGTGGACAGTTTGTCACAATAATGATCGGGCTGTTTACGGGAAGGTACCAGAGCACTCCAAGCAGAGTTTCGACGCTTTCACTCTTGTGGGAGACGATGAAAGCGGTGTGAGACAAGAAGTAGTTGAGGCTAGCCAGCTCGTTGGTCTCCAAAATATGCGAAAATCTTACGGTGTCGATGTTCATGTTAGTGTTCCTTTGCACACTAGAACGACAAAACAGCAGGGTTCTTAAGGGGCCCAGCCCCTATGCGGGAGACCCTGTACGCGGGATAGTAATGGGGGAAGTAAGCTCCCAGGCCCACTTACCCCACTCTTCCCACTTCCCCCGCAAGGATGGAGAACCGAACAACATGGGCAGTAGACGATGATATCGTTGCTAGATAGGTCAACAGCCTCCATTTCTGGCACAAATGAGCAACGATATCAGGTCTGGGGCGCTTTGACCTAAGCTGTATTGGCAACATCAAAACCATAACATACTCGTCAGAGTGCTGAGCTTGACTCTAAGACTTTTGGGTAGTTTTTCGGGAAGTATTTGTGGAAATCTTAACCGGGGTGATGAACTATCGATACGCCTCCGCCTGAAGATTGAACAACTCCGCATAGCGACCATCCAACGTGATCAGTTCCTTGTGTGAGCCGTTTTCTATAATGCTGCCGTTCTCCAATACAAATATGCGATCCGCAAGGCGCACTGTGCTGAAGCGATGGCTGATGAATACAGCGGTTTTGCCCCTGGTTAACACGCGGAATTTCGCAAATACCTCATACTCGGCCTGTGCATCAAGAGAGCTTGTCGGCTCGTCTAGCACAAGAATACGTGCGTCACGCATGAAAGCCCGCGCCAGGGCTATCTTCTGCCACTCGCCGCCGCTCAATTGAGTGCTATCCTTAAGATCCTTAAACCAGCGTCCAAGCATCGTCTCATAGCCCTGAGGGAGTCGCTCAATTACATCACTGGCTCCGCTCTTGCGCGCGGCACTCATGACCAGTTCCTGATTGCTCAATCTTGTCCACACGCCCTACACCGATATTCTCACGCGCCGTCATATAGTAGTTCACATAATCCTGGAAGATCACGCCAACCTGTTCGCGTAATTCCTTCAAATCATACTCTTTGATATTGCGACCACCGATCAATATCTCGCCTTCATCCGGGATCATACAGACGCGTGAGTAGCTTGACTAGCGTCGTCTTCCCCGCACCGTTGCGCCCAACCAGAGCAACGGCCTCACCTGCGTGTATAGTGAAACTCGCATGTTTCAGGGCCGCGTGCGTCTCAGGATCCTTCCCCGGATAGGTGAAACTGACATTGCGAAACTCTATATCGAGTCCATCCAACTTCCGGGGAAGGATCTATCGGCTGTGGGCTCGGCGGTGACACAATCTTGGGCTGGTATTCGAGGAAATCGAACAGTATGTTCACATACAAGGTATTCTCGTACGTATTGGAGATACCGTTCTAACAAGCCCTGGAAGCTCTGTCCTACCTGCACTGCCGTCTGAGTATACAATGTCAGCCCACCCAACGTAATACGACCCGCCACGGCCTGCAATGCGACATAGAGGTAAATGACACTATTTGCCACACCCGTGAGCCCGTCCAGACAAAGTTATTCATTGTAACGGCGCACAAGCAGCTTTTTGTCCTGTTTGTAAAGCTGAGTAGCAAGGTCCCAAAATTTGCCGATGAAAAAGTCGCCCAGATTGAAGAGTTTCACTTCTTTGTTGTACGTGTCAGTTGTCATCAAAGTAACGAAGTAGGCCATGAGACGGCGCTCAGGCGATTGACGACGCATAAGCTGATAGCCTCTCCACCCGTAACGTGTACTGGAGAAGAAGGCGGGAATAGGGACGATGAGCGCTATGAGGGCAAGCCACCATGCAAGGTGTAGCAGCAAAAAGATCATTGAAATCAGGGTTACCAGGGTACGGCCCAGGTCGAAGGTCTGAGAGATCATCGAGACGGGTTGGTAGGTGGATTGATTCGCGGCCTGGCGCATCTTATCATAAAATTCGGGATTCTCAAAAAAAGCCAGGTCCAGCGTGTTGGCTTTCTTCAGAATATCCAGCTGCACACGGTTCGATACCTGTTCCTGCAAGAGTTGCTGCACGATATTGCTTAACGTACTGAGTAAGCTGGAGAGCAGCGTGATCCCCACTTGCAAACCTATTGGCAACCAGATAGGAGTCGTGCTATGTATGCGAATGGCTTTCACAACACTGTCGATCACCAGGGCAGTAATCGTGACACTGAAGGCGGGCGTGAACCCCTGCAAGAGACTCAGGAGTCCCAACAGTATCGTCAGCAGCGCGCTGGTCGACCATACCAGGCGCAATACACGCGGTAAGCTCGCAAGCGCGCCTGGAACTTTCTTAATACTAAACTTCTCGTCTGCTCCTCGTCCTGAGGCTCTGGAGCCGAACATTATCTGTTGTTTCATGAGATAGTGGGTCCTTAGCGGAAATTATGATGATATCTCTTCAGCTTTCCTCAAAGTATACCCAAAAAAGGGGCACAATACTTTGTTCTTACTACCAGTTTTCCAGGCAGGTAAAACCACTGGGTATATACTGTCAATTTCTACAGGTGGTGAAGCTGTGCAATATAGTAATTCTCCAGAAGAACGCCGCTGATTGCAGAAATCAGAACCCGCCGGTCGAGCGTGTCAAGTACCTGGTATACTAGACACTAAAACAGAGTAAGAGAAGGGATACTGCCTAGTTGCTGTTCGTGAGCATATTGATCAGGTGAACGATAGCCCAGACTCTCATGTGGCCGGGTCGTATTGTAAAAGTTGACCCACTGCTGGGCCGCTCGTAAAAAGTCACCCAGCGTACGGTAGGGCTGGCGTTCAGCGATGGCGAGCTTAAAGAGCTCCACGAAACGCTCGGCATAGCCATTATCCGTCGGCGTCCCGGCTCGGCTCATCGAGCGTTGGAACCCCTTCTGCAGCAAGAGCCCTCTGGTCTGCTCGGCCCCATACTGCTTGCCTTGATCCGAATGAAAGATGGCCCCAGGCACCTCAAAAGGCACCATCTGGATCGTCTTGACCACCAGTTCTGCCTGCATGCGATCATCAAAGGCCAGAGCCAGGATATGCCGCGTGCGCTTCCAGAGGGCAAAGCAGCCCCGCACGCGCGTCCCGTCAGCCAGACGCACTTCAAAGCTGTCCGAGAAAACGACCTCGGTGGAGTTGGCCTGCTCCAGTTCTTTGACCAGATTGGGGGCCAGCACGCTCGTTTTACCAGGAGAGACATAGTTCTTGCGCTTGCGTCGGGCGGTGATGGCATACTTGTGCATGATGCGATTGACCCGGTTATGGCCCATGCCCAAGAGCACAGCCAACTTGCGATGCCCCAACGTATCATCTAGCTCGTGCCACTGCTCAATCGCTACGGCTACCTGCTTATCTTTGAGTGGTCGCTTGCGCTGCAGATACAAGCTGCCACGCGCAAACGAGAGCGCGCGCACCACCTGGCTCTTGCTATAGGGGCCGTTGGGAGCCATCAACTGATGGGCCAGTTCCACCTTCTGTGCGGCTTTTAGCGTGCCAACAACCCCTGTGCTTTTTTTAGGATTTCGTTCTGCACCGTCAGTTCGCCAATGAGTTTCTTCAGATCGTCAGGCGACTCACCAGGAGCATAGCCCGCTGCTTGCGCGATCTTTTTGGGATTGCGTTTGTCCACGAAGATGCTCGCCGCCTTCGCTTGAAATTCCTGCCTCCAGCGATGAATCATCGAGGTGGACACGCCAAACTTGGTGCGCACTTCTTCCAAGGTCGTCTCACGCTGTAGGCTTTCCAGCACGACTTTTAATTTGAACTCCGCTGTGTACTGCTTGCGTTTGGTCTCCATTGCTTCCAATACCTTTCACTTCCGTTTCTTCCCTTCTCCTCCTGTTTATTATACCAGGTATTGGACATAGTTCGATTGCTTACAAAGAAGGACAGACAATATGGTATTGTCCGGCGCGGAAGCTAGATTTGAGGTGAAAATTCTTAGCGTACACCTACGTTAAAATCGGGGCGATACCCTGATTGCGGTTTCGTGGCGTACCAGGTGGGCGGCGACTTCACCGGATACTTACTCCTATGCCAATACTTGCCGTATTTTTTTCCTTAATGGCTTTTCAACGTAGGTATAAGCACCCAAAGATATGACTACAACCAGTAGAAATTCCATTCCAACAAACAAGTCTGCACCAAACTGTGCTGAGATATAAAGCGGAGCAAGAGCATGATAGATAAATAAAAGGTGTAATAGATAAAACGCATAACTTGCTTCACCCAGGAGCACGAGTAACTTTGTACTGAGAAACGTACTCACCGGTGATGCATACCGAGCAAGAGCATAAATGATGAAGACAAAGAACAAGCTATATCCAGCATCATATTTGTAAGGATAGAGAAATGTATTACTGCTCCCCATAAGGACTATCACAGCAGCTATGCAGAGGAGTAATAGCGTTATCCCCAGCACCTGTTCTCTTGCTGAAATAGGCTTGGACGTGTGTATGACATATATCCTGGCCGCAACACATCCGAGGATAAAATCCCCCAATCTCGTGACTGGAAGCGTATTTAACCAATAAAGATCTGTGCTAGAGACTGGAGTTCCGCGTAGACTAAACCAAGTAGCAAGTAAAAATATGGCACTAAAAGAAACAAAGCCTATGAGGCACAATTGCCCTATCTTCGTGGCACGTTTGAATAAGAGAATTACCAGCAGTGGAAGGCAAATATAGAGAAATGCTTCTGTGCTGACACTCCAGGCGGGACTATTATAGGAAAATGTAACACTCGGATCACTGCTCCATGCCTGGGTTAATGTGATTTGAGCAAGTATGCGCTGAAAATGATGCTGAAGCTGATCCGAAATTGACATAGAAGCAAAAAAGAGTAAAAATATCAAGAAATGAAGCGGATAAATTCGAGCAAATCTTGCGACAAAAAAGGATTTAAGGGTAGGAGCAAACCGTTTTCCAAAGGCATCGTAGTAATTATAACACAAGACAAATCCACTCAAAATAAAAAATAAAGTAACACCGTTATAGCCAGAGGAAAGGAAGATTCGCAGAAACATGGGGAGGTTTGCTGAAGAGTGAGTATGACACAGAAAAACAAGGCTAGCAGCGATAAACCGCAGGCCCGTCAAGGAGTCGATCTTCGCATTACTCTGACGTACGTTCGGAGCCGAAACCTTCGCATCGGCAACTGGTTTCTCTACTTGTTCGACATGCATGTACTGTTATCCTCATACATTAAGCAAACTCTCTGGAAAAATTACGAGCATACTTCCCGCACCCGTTTATGATAACGTACATGATGTGCTCTGGGTCTCGTCGAATTGCAGCATCAGCCATTTCAAATTTCCCTTCTGCTGCTCCTGCAACTCCGCTTAAATTGATCTTTTCGAGCTTGGTGAGATCAATATCGAGCAAATACGAAAGTTCACCGTCAAACAAACAAAAATCTGCACCTGAGTCCACAAGAGCCAATAAAGGCTGCTTATCACTTCATCATCATTGGTGAGTGCCACCCATAACCCTTTGTATTTTTCATAGACCTGGCTTAAATCAATGGGTTTCATATTGTTGAGTTTATTATATCATACTTCTTCAAGAAGATGTTTCTGCATCTTCTCTCGAAAGTTTTGGTAAATGATCTTTCGTCTTGCTCTCACTGCCTCTAAGAGCTTTCGGCGTTTCTCTTTGGCTTCTTGTACTGCAAGTGACAGTAGAGTTGTTGGTGGGAGGTGGTAGTTCGTCATTGGTAGGGCCAGTATAGCACAAGCAAGGAAAAAAGTGACGCTGCAACCTGAGGAATATAGAAACAGCGCAGCAGAAGGCCTTCCTGTTCGCTCTGCCCCCCTATCACCCGTGCTTCATACCACTGTCTTCATGTATTGGCAGGTACTATGGACGAGAGCCATTATACTCAGCATTGGATTTACGCCAGAAGACGCGGGAAACAGACTACCGTCACAAACGAAAAGGCCTTTCACGCCGTGTACTTCACCGTGTTCATTGGTTACTGATGTCTTAGGATCAGCGCCCATGCGGCACGTCCCCATCTGGTGAGCCGTGAACACCGTCAAGCGGTTGACACCCATGCCATGTCGCTCTAACTGGCGATCAAACTCACGCAACTGCTGTCCTCGAATAGCCCCATTCGCCGAACGCTCCAGGTGAGTGCGCTTACTGTGCAGCGAAAGCACCTCATCTGCACCGGCGGCAAAATGCACACGCGCAGCCTGGCGCAGACCATGCAACAGGTGCTTCCGGTCATACACAGAGACAACATAATCCACCACAGGCTCGCCTTCGCGGTCTACAGTCACAGTCCCCTCGCCTTTGTCGCGCGTGAGTACAATAATTGTGGCAAGATGAGCAACCTGGGCCATCAACTCCCGGTACTCACGCGCAGAATACCACGGCGTCGACAATCCCAGTAGGCCAGGATGTGCAGGAGGTACCTCTAGCTTATAACCGTAGTTCCCATCAAGGTGGCCGAACTGGTCGCAATAAGCGGACTGCATCACCCCTTGCCAGGAGTACACTTTGTCAGGATACATACCCGCAATAGCAGAGACAGGATGCAGGTGCAAATGACGACCAATATGCTCGTTTTCCAGTCCCGAACGGATCAGCACCGCCGGAGAATGTATCGCGCCTGCCGCCACAACCACAGCCTTGGCATGCACTGTCACACTATTGGTTTTGCCCGTCTCAGCATCAGTCACAGTCGCCTTCACACCCACTGCCTTACCATCTTCAATCAGCACTTTGTCGGCGCTACAATGCACAATGAGGCGCGCATCATGATCGTAAGCATCCTGCAAATACGTCTTCAGCGTGGACTGCTTACACCCGTAGCGGCAACCAAAATTACAGAAACCACAGCGCTCCTCGCATCCAATGGCATTGCGACGCAACTCGCCTGAATGGTAGCCAAGAGCTGTCGCGCCATCAAAGAGCAATTGATTCTGCCTGTTATGCTGACTATTGTCAGTGTTAACACTAATGCGTCGTTCCACGGCTGCAAAGCTATTCTGCAACGCGTGACCGGTGAAGCAACCATGCAATCCAGATCGCTGGTCCCATTCCTCGAGCACAGCTTCAGGTGTACGGAAAGAGGTCATCCAATTTATCACGGTACCGCCCCCCAGCGTACTTCCTGCCAGGATAATCACTCCCAGGTCTTTCGTCGCAAGCGTTCCTCGCTTCAAGAAAAGTTCAGGAGTCGCCTGTGCCTCCTGCCAGCTAAAGTTCCCCTCGTAGTTATAGCCACCCTTTTCCAGCACGATCACATTCTTTCCGGCCATTGCAAGTTCACCGGCAACCACTCCACCCCCGGCACCAGAACCGATGACCACAACATCAGCCTCCAACGTCGTATCCTCAGAGATCGTCAATGGCTTGATCGGCTGAGGCGCATCCGCAGGTGGCGGTACCGGTGCAGCATAATCCAGCACACCCCAGTTGGGATTGACACCCTGCGCATCAGGAACGGAGAAGTAGATGAAGCCTGCCAGGCGCTTCAGCGCTTGATATCCCTGCCGGAGTTGCCCCAGCGGGCTATTCGCCATCGCGCGCAGGTACCGTTCGCGCTTCTCCTGCGACAGAGCCACGAAAGGACGGGCGCTGCCTGTCAACAGCAGTCCAGCAGCCGGACTGGCCAGCAATGCCAACAATTGGCGAAATTCCGTCTGCGCCTGCGGGTTTTCCTGTGCCAGCGTCTCAGCCATTAGTTGAGCAAGATTCAGATCACGCGCACATCTGCAATAATAAGTGGCTACCGCTTCTGAACTCCCGGCGGGCGGGTTAAGTGAAGGAAATAGCGTGTCACAGACGGCTTCCAAAATAGCAAATTCGTTCGGTGTGAGCCAGCCCGCGACAAGGCTCTCGGTCGCTGTTGCCTGTGGGGATGATGTAGTTGGCATGTCATCTCCTTATGAGTGGGGTTGTGAGTAAATATATTCATTCATTCATACAGATCACCGACAACAGATCACCTCTCCTTTGACCTACGGAGATAGTTATCACCCTGCGTCGGATTCTCCATCTCAACAGTTTGGGATAATCATATCACGTTACTATTGAGAAATGAAACTTGTTCCTGAACATCGGAACAGCAGGTTGCTGCTGCCGCTGGTTTCTCCAGCGATAGCTTCTTTAACAGAGGATCAGTACCGAACCAACCGTGAGACACGGATGAAGTACAGCACACTCACCCGAATCTCCTAACACATCTTGACATATTAGAACTTATATTCTACAATGTATGCGGAACCTCACGATTTGTTTCAAACCATGTTGTCCTAAACACAAAAGGAGGAAGTATCGTGTCAAACCATTCTGTCGTCCATATCGAAATTCCCGCCAACGACCCCACAACGGCCAGCAAGTTCTACGCAGACCTCTTTGACTGGAAGATCCAGGTCGATCCAAGCTTCGACTACCACATGTTCCAGCCGGATCCAGGCCCTGGTGGTGGCTTTGTCAAGGTAGGCGAAGCAATGGGTGCCAGCTACAAACCCGGCGAAGTGCTCATCTACGTCTCGACCGATGACATCGACACCACCCTTGCCAGAGCAGCATCGCTCGGCGGCAAGATACTCCAACCCAAAACCGAGATCCCCAACACCGGCTGGTTCGGCATCTTCTCCGACCCAACAGGCAACCGCATCGCCCTCTTCACTAGCCTAAGCCCGCAATCCTGAAACCTGTATGTCGTCAGAGCACGAAACGTTCTATGCAGTGCCTGCCCTTCGCAAGGGGACAGGCACAATTCTCCAGACCGAGGCCGACAATCCCCAGGCCTAAGTATGGTACAATACCCCTAAAGAAACCGATCTCGGAAACGTACCCATTTCTCATCCATACATCACCTCGACGAGGAGGAACCATTTATTATGCTCGAACAGAAATCACCAGAAACCAGCCAACAGCCTATAGTCGAACAAGGCACACTCTTTGATAAAGCGACCTTAGAACACCTCAAGGTTGAACGGCAGCGCTGGGAAGAAAACACTGTCAAGAAGTCGCAAGCGCGCATGCCAGAACGCGACCACCTGATGACCACATCTAGCGTGCCGATCAATCGCATCTACACTCCCCAGGACAATGAGGCGCTCGACTATAGCCGGGACATCGGCTTGCCGGGCGAATACCCCTATACCCGTGGCGTCCAGCCGACCATGTACCGCGCCAAACCCTGGACAATGCGCATGTTCGCTGGCTTCGGTACCGCCGAAGACACCAACGCGCGCTTCAAGTATCTGCTCAAGCAGGGACAGACTGGTCTCTCGACCGCATTCGATATGCCCACCCTCTATGGCTATGACACCGATCACCTTCTTGCCGCCGGTGAGTTTGGCACATGTGGTGTCGCCGTCTCCTCACTGGCCGACATGGAAATCTTATTCGCAGACCTCCCACTCGACAAAATCACCACCTCGATGACCATTAACAGCCCTGCGGCCGTCATCTGGGCCATGTATATGGTCAACGCAGAGAAGAATGGCTTCCCTATCGCCTCGCTCGGAGGTACGCTACAAAACGACATCCTCAAGGAATACAGCGCACAGAAAGAATTTATCTTCCCACCTGAACCATCGCTGCGCCTGGTAACGGACACCATCGAGTTTGGCACGCGCTACATGCCCCGTTGGAACACTATCAGCATCAGCGGCTACCATATTCGCGAAGCTGGAGCAACCGCCGTCCAGGAACTGGCCTTCACCATCGCCGATGGACTCGCCTATGTCGATGCCGCACTCAAGCGCGGTCTGAAAATCGACGAATTCGCCCCGCGCCTCTCCTTCTTCTTCGACATACACAACGACTTCTTCGAGGAGATTGCCAAGTTCCGCGCAGGCCGCCGTCTTTGGGCCAAACTCATGCGCGAAGGCTACGGAGCAAAGGACCCCCGTTCGTGGATGATGCGCTGCCATGCCCAGACCGCAGGTGTCTCTCTCACCGCCCAGCAGCCTGAAAACAACATTGTACGCACAGCCATTCAAGCCCTGGCAGCCGTCCTCGGCGGCACCAACTCCTTGCACACCAACTCTCTGGATGAAGCCCTCGCTCTGCCCACCGAAAAGGCCGTCCTCATCGCTCTACGCACCCAGCAGATCATCGCCAGTGAGAGCGGCGTCGTCAACACAGTCGACCCCCTCGGCGGCTCCTACTTCCTCGAGGCCCTGACCGACGAAACAGAAAAAGCGGCCATGGACTATCTGCAACGTATTAATGCACTCGGCGGCGTCTTAGCCTGTATCCAGAATGGCTTCTTCCAGCGGGAAATCGCAGAGTCCGCCTATCGCTACCAGCAGGAGATCGACCAGCACCAGCGTGCCATCGTCGGCGTAAACGACTACATCGTGGATGAGCAGATCAAAGTTCCCACCCTCTACATCGACCAGGTCGGTGAACGAGCACACCTTACACGCCTCAACCGCGTACGCAAGGAACGCGACCAGGCAACCGTGAAGCGTGCGCTGGAGAACCTCCGCCGCGTTGCCGAAGGCACAGAAAACACCATGCCAGTCATCATCGAGGCCGTCAAAGCCTACGCAACCCTGGGTGAAATCATGGATGTCTTCCGCTCCGTCTTCGGCGAATACATGGAGCCCGCCGTGTTCTAGCTATCATGGACGGCACGGCCGTAGGGGCCGATTCATCGTGCCCATCGCCGATTTATCGGCCCCTGGAAACCCATCGCATGGTCAGGTCAAATCGTTAAAACTCATCATCGGCTTTCGACACACCATGCTCATCAATAAAAAGGAAAGTAACTATTCAGGAGCTTGCTTCCTTGCCATCTCTCGTCTGCTTTTGCTGCGGGCATGGCAGCCTGCGGCTGCCATGCCCGCAGCAAAAAACCTCTTGCGAACCACCGAAGGTGGTGAGCAGTCCTCAATAGTTACGAAAAGATAGGAAAATACGCTCATGCATTGGTTAGAACTCACAGTGCGAACACACCCCGAGGCCGTAGAATCTGTCAGCGAACTCTTAAGCCGTTACACACCTGGCGGCGTAGCCATTGAAGAACCCATAGAACTCATAGACGAGGGCCAGGAATACCGTGTCCTCACAGGACAGCCCGTCAACATTCATGCCTACCTCCCCATCGATGGCAAAGAAGAAGAGACACGCCAACGCATCGCCGAAGGACTATGGCACCTATCCAGCCTGGGGCCGCAATTCGTCGGTGATCTGCAAACACGCATCGTCAACGAAGAGGACTGGGCCAATACCTGGAAGGACCACTACCTTGTCACTCATATCGGCCAGCGACTCGTCATTCGCCCATCCTGGCGCACATACACACCCAGGCAGCATGAAGTCGTCCTGGAACTCGATCCCGGCATGGCCTTTGGTACCGGCCTGCATCCTACAACACGCATGTGCCTGGAACAGATCGAGCAACGCACACATCCAGGTATGCGCGTTCTCGATGTAGGCACCGGTTCAGGTATCCTCGCATTAGCGGCACTCAAGCTAGGAGCAGCCAGTGCCTATTGCCTTGATAACAGCAGCGTAGCCGTAGAAAGTGCAACAGCCAACGCAGCAGCCAACGACTTGAGCGAGCGCATGACTGTCCGATTGGGTATTCTCGACGAAGCAGAAGCAGCGCGCCTGGCCGAACAGTACGACCTTGTGCTGGCGAACATCATTGCGCGAGTCATTGGCTCAATTGCCCCCCAGCTCGCCCACGTCCTCGCTCCCGATGGCTTGCTCATCGCCAGCGGCATCATCGAAGAACGTCGTCACGAAGCAGAGCAGCCCCTGCTAGCCAGCGGGCTGCATCTGGTTGACCAGGTAATGATCGACGATTGGGTCACATTAATTATCAAACTGCGGCGTAAAACCCCTGACTTCTAGTCACGGGGATATAAGCCGCGTTCCTTTTCTGGGGTAGGGGCACAGGGGGACTTGACATTAGACGGCCTGTAGCTGTATAACGTCTCTATGAGCAAGATAGCCTACAAGTCCAACCGAAATGTCTACTACTCCTGCAAGTATCACATCGCCTGGTGTCCCAAGTACCGGCGTAAGGTGCTGGTTGAAACAGTAGCAGAACGACTAGCACAGATCATTCGGGAGGTCTGCCACGAGCATGAGGCAGAGATACTCAGTTTGGATATCCAGCCCGATCACGTCCATCTCCTGGTTGAGTGTGATCCACAATTTGGCATTCACCGACTGGTGAGACTCATCAAGGGAAGATCATCGCGGTTCTTGCGCCAAGAGTTTCCCAGGCTCAAGACGCAGATGCCAAGTCTCTGGACAAATAGCTATTTTGTCAGCACGGTAGGCGGGGCACCTTTAAGCGTCATTAAACAGTATATCGAGAACCAGAAGCATGTTTAAGCAAGCCTTCAAATATCGAATTCTATCCCACGAAGAAGCAAGAAAAGCTTCTCTTCTGGACGCTGGCACGCTGCCGTGAGTTGTACAATGCGGCACTTTCCGAACGGCGGGATGCCTACAAGTATGAGCACAAGAGCATCACCTACCGCATGCAAGCTGACGACCTCCCTGAGATCAAGGGCATCATCCGAGAGGAATACCAGGATATCCATAGCCAGGTACTACAGAACGTCCTCAAGCGCCTGAATACCGCCTTTGAGAACTTCTTCCGGCGCGTGCACAATGGTGAGGAACCCGGCTATCCGCGTTTTCAGGGTCGCAATCGGTACAATTCCTTCACGTATCCCCAGAGTGGCTATAGTCTCTCTGAGAAGTATGTCACCTTCTCCAAGATTGGCACAATTATGTGTGTGGTGCATCGGCCACTGCAAGGCAAGCCCAAGACCTGTACCATCAAGTACGAAGCAGGCCAGTGGTACGCGGTGTTCTCTTGTGAGATAGAGACACCAGAGAAACTGCCTGAAAGCCTCGAGGATGTGGGCATCGACTTAGGTGTCTCGCACCTGGCGACGCTATCTAACGGAGAAATGATCGAACACCCGCGCTACTACCGTAAAGCGAAGAAGACGCTTGAGAGACGGCAACAATCCCTATCAAGAAAGAAACGTGGCTCTCATCGACGGGACAAAGCCCGCAAACTGGTGGCAAAAGCGCATAGGAAAGTGCGTAATCAACGCCGCGACTTCCTACACAAGCAGTCTCGCGAGGTGGTGAACCGCTACCACGTCATCGTCTTTGAGGATATCCAGACGAAAAACCTCACCAGGAAACCCAAGCCCAAGCAGGATGAGGCAACGGGGCAGTACCTCCCGAATGGAGCAGCGGCAAAGGGTGGGTTAAACACAAGCATTTTAGACGCCGGGTGGGCAACCTTTGTGGAGATGTGCTCTGTCAAGGCAGCATGGGCCGGACGGACACTCCTCAAGGTCGATCCCCGCTATACGTCTCAGGTCTGTTCAGGCTGTGGGCAAGTCCGCAAAAAGGAGTTGTCTGAGCGGTGGCATTCGTGTGACTGCGGAACAGAACTGGACCGAGATGTGAATGCGGCAATTAACATCTTAGAACGGGGCAGGAAGTGCCCCACGCAAGCCGTGGCGGGTACGTTCCGTCATAGGACTGCGTAGAAGCCCCTGCGTTCTATGCATGGGGTGCTTCACGAGAAAATAAGAGAAACATGCACCGTTTTTTTGTTGCGCCAGAACTTTTAACCGACCCGGCACCCGCAAGGGATGCCAGAACCATGTTGTCCCTCCCAAAACCAATCGCCCACCAGGTGCGAGACGTCCTGCACCTCGCAGTCGGCGAGCAACTGCTGCTGCTCGACAACACCGGCGATGAGGTCCTGGCGGCAATCGCCACAAGCACCCGCGCCACAGTCGATGTCCAACTCCTGGAGCGTCGCGCTGGCAAAAGTGAACCCACCGTACGCATCATCCTCTGCCAGGGACTACTCAAATCAGCGCGTTTCGAATGGATCCTGGAGAAAGGCACCGAATTAGGAGTAACCGTCTTCGCCCCAACCCTCTGCCGTCGCTCCATGTCGGGCCTCGAAGAAGCTGGCCCCGCAAAGATCCAACGCTGGCAGCGCATCATCCAGGAAGCGGCAGAACAATCCGGTCGCTCACGTCTACCACAACTCCTCCCCATGCGCCCCCTGATGCATGCCCTCAATGACATTCCCCCCGATGCAATCGCCATCATGCCCTGGGAACAAGAACACAACCGCAGCCTGCAAGAAGCATTAACCACGGGCTTACATTCGGACGACGCCGTAGGGGCCTCAGCGAAGCTTGCGGAGCAGCGACGCAGTCTGGGGATACCTGTCCCCCGGACAGGGTGCTGTGTGTCAATCTCGTGCCCATCGCCGATTTATCGGCCTCCCAGAAATCCCGCGTTCGCCCAGTCAAAAACCGCCGATTCAATACCCAACCAACCTATCACCGTCGTGCTATTCATCGGCCCAGAAGGTGGCCTGACAGCTGACGAAATAACTCTCGCACAACAGCATGGCGTCCAGCCAGTCACCCTGGGTCCGCGCATCCTGCGCGCTGAAACCGCCGCCCTGGCAACAATCGCAAACGTACTGTACGAATTGGCTTGATCCCTGAGGCTCGTAGTCATCAAAGCTGCCATCCTTCTGGAAGCTTTTAATACATCCTCTCAGCTCTTCCCGCTACCAGCAATAAAATCGACAACCACCATCGCTAACTCTTCCCCTTTGTCCTCCTGCAAGAAGTGGCCAGCGCCTGTAATCGTCGTATGCGGCTGACCCTTCGATCCTGGTATCACCTTCTGGAAGACATGATCACTCCCTCGCGTAATCGGATCGGAGTCACTAAACGCCGTCAGGAAAGGCTTCTCCCAGCGAGCCAGCACCTCCCACGCCTTGCGGTTAGGAACAGCCGCCGGATCATCCGGTGACGTCGGCACAAGCAGCGGAAACTGACGCGCCCCTGCTTTATAACGATCATCCGGGAATGGCGCATTATAAGCAGCGATCACCTCCGGCGCAAGTTCGCTGACGCACCCACCCTTTACAATGCCGCCAACGTGGAAATTCGGCGTCGTCTGCGAGTATCGCTGCCACGCCAGAAATGCCTCACCCATCGACGTATCGCCCGTTGGCAGGCCCGTATTCGCCGCCACAACGCGAGCAAAACGTTCCCCGTGCTCAGCTACCAGCCGCAGTCCAATCAATCCACCCCAGTCCTGGCACACCAGCGTAATATGCCGCAGGTCAAGAGCCTCAAGTAAGCCTCTCATCCAATCGACATGCCGCTGGTACGTATAATCTTCTCGCTGCGCCGGCTTGTCCGAGCGACCAAAGCCAATCAGGTCCGGCGCAACCGCCCGATAGCCAGCAGCAGTAATAATCGGGATCATCTTGCGATACAGGTAGCTCCACGACGGCTCACCGTGGAGCAACAACACTGGCTCAGCTGACGCCAGTCCTTCATCCACATAATGCACACGCACTCCATCAACCTCAACATAATGAGGCTCAAATGCATAGCCAGGCAGGTTGCTAAACCGCTCATCGGGCGTGCGTAAAATCTCCATTCGTATTCTCCTTCTAGACTCATTTCATCGGTTGCTCGTAGCAGTATACCCTATACATAGCAAGTGGGTAGCGGATCAGGAAGGAAAGGTTCAAAATTTGTAACTTCCCAGCGTTTATACCTATGAGCGTAATTTGCCTGCTCCTCTTCACACAACATTTGAACTTTTCAGGAGGTGCAAACGTATATAGAGTAGATTAGCAACGTGAGGTAGTTCACATCCCAGGTGTCGTCCTGTAGATAGCGGCAGCGGCAATTTCCGCTTATGCTTTGTGTAGATGGAATTAGTAGATAAGGGTAGGTGTTCTAAATACTAGAAGCAAAGAAGCAAATCGGTATTTGAAAAAGTATGAGGTCCAGCGTCTACTCTATTGAAAAGGTATTTACGATATCCGCGAGGCCAAAGAAATTTTTGAGAAGAGCGGAATAATGCAGTTAAGAGACGCCCAACTGCAAGGAAGAAGGATAGTAAAATGAATCCGCAGACACAACCATTAGAAATGGTAACAAACAACGAGACCGCCACGGTTGAAATGGATACACTCGTCCAGAGCGGTTTCACCAATGAAGAGATTGCTTCGCTATTTTGGCTCCGCCAATGGTACCAGAGCGGCGGCAGTGATCGTGTCGAGATCGTGCGTCACCTGGAGTTCCTTAAGCTGCTGGTGGTCAGTGGCAAATTGGAACCCTAAATCTGGCGCTTGATATAGATAGGGTCTGTTCCTTTTGCCTGGCAGCCCTTGTGGCTGCCACCACATGAATGTTGCGGCGCTGGGTGGGCATGTATAATCTACATTATTATAGCAGGGCTACGTGGAGATGTATGAATTATTCCGATGCTTGATATAGATTGGCCTGGCAGCCTGGCCTGACATCCCTAGCGGGCGTCAAGTCAAGCAGCCAGGCCATATTTATCCTCTCCGCGCCAAAGCTTGTGTCCAGTGCCAACCAGGTCATCCATTGGCACTGACAAACGTAGGGGCCTGTATTCCGAGGACAGCAAGTTTATTGCGTACCACAAGAGCGCATGCCAATTGAGAATTGGAGCTATCCCAATGCAGAGTAATCACAGTGTATAACCAGAGCGGGGTTATCTACGTAGATAGAAGTGCAAGCACAAAATTTTGTTCGGCACCCGGTCCTGGCACCCGCAAGGGGCGTCAGGCTATAATAATCTGAACAGTAAGGATGATTATGCGTATTATACTCTACCTTGGCAAAGGCGGCGTGGGCAAGACAACCATCGCCGCAGCCACCGCAGTCCATTCCGCCAAGCTCGGCAAGCGCACACTCGTCGTGAGCACCGACCTGGCGCACAGTCTCGCCGATTGTCTCAACACCCCCCTTGCCTCAGACCCAAGGCAACTCTCAGCCAATCTGTGGGCACAAGAAGTCAACGTGCTCGACGAGATGCGACGTGGTTGGAGCAAAGTACAAGGTGCAATGAGCAAAGTCTTGCGCAAGCAGGGCATGGACGCCATCATGGCAGAAGAACTGGCGCTCATTCCTGGCATGGACGAGATCGTCGGTCTCAGCAACATCTACCGCAACGCTCGTGATGGCAATTTCGAAGTGGTCATCATCGACGCTGCCCCCACCGGCGAGACGGTCCGTCTCCTCAGCATGCCCGACACCTTCCAGTGGTACGCGCAGCGTATCATGGGCAGCAACGCCCTCAATCTCGCCAAACCAATAATCAGAGCCTTCGTCCCTACCGTCGAGATTATGGATGCCGTGAAACTCATGAGCGAACGGGTCAAATCTCTGCGCGAAGTGTTGAGCAACCCCGATATCAGTTCCTACCGCCCGGTCGTCAACCCTGAACGCATGGTCATCAAAGAGGCGCTGCGTGCCGAAACCTACCTTGCCCTGTTCGGCTACCCGATTGACAGTGTCGTCTGTAACCGCGTCATCCAGCCCGGCAATTATCAAGATACCTTCATGCAGGAAATCTACCGTAACCAGGAGAAGCTACGTTTGCAGATCCACCAGACCTTCGCGCCATTGCCCATCTGGGAGGCACCATACTACTCACACGAAATTCTCGGTATTCCCCAACTTACCCGCCTGGCCCAGACCATCTTCGGCGATCAGGACCCCACGCAAGTCTTCTACCGTGGCCAGCTACAAGAGGTGAAGCACATAGGCGATACTTACGTCCTGCGTCTCCCATTGCCACATGTGGAGATGGACAAAGTGCTCATGACCAAAAAAGGCGACGAGATGATCGTCGAGATAGGCAACTTCAAACGCGATATCACCCTGCCTTCCGTGCTGGCAAATCAGGAGGCAAAGTTGGCCCGTTTCGTCAACAAAGCATTAGAAATTCACTTCAGCGCTCCTGCGGAGGAAGAGCAAGAGAAGTCTGCGTAGGAGTCTTGGCACGGGTCCGCGTCTTCAAACGTAGGACAATTGACATGCCTCTCGACTCTCTGCACCTCTTCGTGTATAATATCCCCAATATCTGATAAAGCAAGTTCGCAGAGCCTGAACGATAAGACTCGCGGGCAGGGAGTAAGCAGTCATGCCTAAGAAATCAGCCGCAACCCGAAGTGGAGCGCAGCGCAACAAGCCGAGGGTGCAGAAGAGCATTCAACTCGTGCGCCAGACCGTAGAGGAGAAAGAGCCATTAATAGAGAAGGTAGTTGACACCAGAACCGAGGAAGAAGCCCAAACTAGCGATGAACTAACGCCCACAAGCGTGTCTACAATAGCGGCCCTCGACTCTTCGAGTGAGAGTACGGAAAAAGAGAGCGTTAAATATGCCGATAGTACAACTGCCAGGAAAAAGGCTTCGGCACAGCTTGTAACTTCGGATGTTCAGAGTGAGGAAGCAAGCGTTGTCAATAGCACTGTGACTGCGCCTAAAGGGACCGCTGCATCACGTCTTGCAGCTCGTCGTCAAGCTGTACAGAAAACTCAGCAGCGTGCAGCAGCTACCTTAATTACAGCAGAACATTATGCTTATGTGCGTAGAGACCTGGTCTTGATCGCCATCCTGGCATTCATCATGTTCGCTGTGATTATCGGCCTACATTTCGTACCGGCTATTGGAGGATAAGCCCACCCTCCATGTGGGTCACCCTTCGTCATTGTTGGTTATCGTGGATGTATAAAAAAGAAGCACTGTTTCGATCTTGGTGATCTCAGTGCTTCTACCTATTGTTGAGTGGCTTACGTAGGGGTTGTATGTTCCACGAAGCCAGGCGTGTGTAGTCTGGGTTAGTGTAAGAGGGGGCCAGTGCCTATTCCTGCAGGAATGCCATGGCGATGTGCTGCTGGAATAGTCACGCCCAATACGCGCTGCATGGCCATGGTGTGGCTGCAATCACCCCAGTCCTGGAAGAAGCGGCAGGTACAGTTCCATTCACCATTATCGTAGTTGGTGGTGTGGACGTCATTCTCGCCTCGGAACGTTGCCTCAAAGCGAGTGAATTGGATCCGTTCGGGCTCTTCAGCATAACGCTTGGCCTTTGCAATCTTATGGATCATGCTTGAATTCACGGTCGGTAAACTCCTTTTTTTCTAGTAACCACTCCGCGTCCACTTTTCGTGTATATACGCATGCAAGTATATGAGGCTTGCATAGTCTGGCCGATAGCTCGTTTTTGGTATCATCCTCATCCAGCGCAAAGACTGGATGCTGTAAGTAAAGTGACGGGGCATTCCTCCTTTCGTAAAATAACGCTCTGTCCGCGTCGATTGCGGTCTGTGTTGATCCTCATCAAGCTTTGGCGCTTGATGTAGTGCCCATACGACATGAAGGTTGAAGAATGATCGATGAGCCCGGCTATGAATGCGCGTATAATAGTGGGAAGCAATAAAAAACACCAGGGCAAACCTTCCCTAGTGTGTGTTTCGTCTTATTGCGAGTCGTCGTCACTGTTCGTGACACTGCAACTCGTGATGTCGATGAGACTATGTCCATAGACAATCAACCCCGTAAGTTAAGATATCTTCCCGGATGTCCGTTTCTGAATGCGCTAATTATACCATTACGGAGTGAGGAATGTCTACCCTTTTGGATATGTTTTTGCGGTCTGTGATAGAGTTGTGAGCTTGGATAATCCTACAACGCCACCAAACGACTCGTTTCGCTGACAAGGTCATGGTATACGTCTTGCACCTGGTTGGCGACGTTCTTCCAGCTGAACTGCAGGACGGATGCACGCGCCTTCGATTGCATTTGGGCTAGTAGATCAGGATTTTGCAGAAGCGTGTCGAGCCGCTCAGCGAAAAAGCCGGGACAGCGTGGAACCAGGTAGCCCGTCTCAGTGTGATGCACTATCGTTGTCAGTCCCCCTGCACGAGTCGCCACGACCGGTGTGCCACATGCCAGTGACTCGACGGCGGCCAGCCCGAAACTCTCATGGTAAGAAGGGAGAACAGTGACATCGGCGGCACTGTAGATCATAGGGAGGTCTTTCTGTGCTCGCGCTCCCAGGAATTTCACACGCTGGCTGATGTTGAGGTCGGTTGCAAGCTGGCGGAGTTGCTGTAACTCTTTATCGCCTGTGAGCTTGCCGCCGACAAGCACAATCTGCGCGTCTTCTTCCATCAATGCCGCCGCGCGTAGGAGCACGTCTGGTCCCTTAAATGGATCAAGTCTACCCACAAAGAGGAGCACTGGTCGCTCTTGCTGCAAATTGAGTGCCTCACGGGCCTGCTGTTTGTTGTACGGGACAAAGTGCTTTAGATCTACTCCACAGGGTACAACATGTATGCGCGATGCGGATGCGCCACAATGGCGTATCATTTGTGTGCGCTCTTCATTGGTGGAAGCGATGATGCAATCAGTGTGTGAGATCAGGCGTCGCTCCATCTCAAGGCGCAGTGGAAGCACTGGTTCGCCTGGATGTGCCAGTTGCTTCAGGCGTGCCAGGGTGTGAAACATTGTGACGTGCGGAATATGCCAGCGTTGTGCAAGTTGCATAGCAGCGACCCCTGAAAGCCAGTAATGGCTGTGGAGTAGATCGTACTCTCTTGCTTCGCTGTGCCTGAATTCATCGATTCGCTGCGCGAAAATAGGCAGGTACTCGTAGAGGTCACTTTTGGAGATAGGGGCAAGTGGTCCAGCCTTGATGTGTATGACCCGTACATATGGGTCAAGTTGAACGATGCGTGGTTGTTGTTCGTTTGTCCAACGTGTAAAGATGTCGACTCTGGTATGTCGCCGGCCTAGCTCGCGAGCTAGCTCGCGCATATATACATTCATGCCACCAGCATCCCTGGTCCGTCCGGGGCTGTCTAGCGGGGACGTGTGGATGCTGAGCATAGCTACTGAAAACTGCATTCTGGGTATGCTCCTATTCTTCGATTGTTACTAACGTTCATCGCAGATGCGTGGCCAGCGCCCTTCGCTTGCAAGATGCTTGCGGTTCGGCATTGGTTGTCTCCTTTCCTCAACTCTTGATAAGGAAGAGTCTCCTATTGTTTATAACAAGACAATGCATGTGTTCTATGCCTTAAAATCTTTACCACGTTTCCGTAACCTATCGATGGCGTCGTACATTTCGCTCGGATCGGCACCGCGTCCCTGGGCGAGTTCTTGTAGACAGGCGGTGCGTTGCTTGAAGGCGGTAGTAAATTCTGCACAGGTCATATCTGCCCACTGTGCCAGTTCGTCGAGGATGGTCTCATCAGCATGTTCGAAGGTATCGTCGAATTCGTTCCACAGGGAGAGTGGAAGCGGGACGATATCCTCTGGATGCTTGGGATCGGCCTGGGGGCGTAGGAAGTGGGCGGTTAGCCAGCGACGGCGTGGAGGGTAGATGCGCCCCACCAGGCCGATGTTAATGACCAGTCCCAGGCGACGTACGTCTTCAGCACTCAGACGCAGGTCGTGATGATACATAAAAATGACATCATCGATGGTGTCGGCATGCACGCTGGTAGCGATATGATATCCCTGGGCGGGTAGCGTCAAGTAACGTCGTGCTACGCGTCCCCACATATAGATGGGGAGATGGTCACTGACCTCATTGCAGAGAGCATAGGTGGTAGCAGGATCGATATCGGGCAAACGAGTGAAGGCGAAGTTTTCATACATGCCGGACATATAGGCCAGGGCTGTCCCTTCTGGCAGGAACTGCAAGAGGGCATTGAGGGTCGTCGTTTTACCGATGCCCGGCTGTGGGTCGGTTGGGCCAGCTACGGTAAGTGATGCTCCATGCTCTAGTAGCAGCCAGGCAAGGGCGACAGTCTCGGCATCCACGCTTTTCAGTGCGATGATCTGTGCCATTGAAAGTGGGCGTCGAGAGTCATAATGCCAGTAATAGCGTTCATAAGGGTCATGCGGATCGAACATGCTTTGGCCGCCTTTCACATACAGTTTATAATGTTTACGTTTTTTGCTCCCCATTGGATACTGTCTCACTTTTCGCTGGCTCAAGTGCAGGTGGCTTAAGCCATCCCGGATGGGGGCTCCAGCCGATGGCAACCACTCGTGGCTGGTGTTCGCCATCTAATTCAACGAGACTGACCGAAGCGTTATCGATAAAAAGAGATCCCGCCCGTCCTGCCTCCAGACCCGTGTAGTGGGCAAGGAGTAGTTTGATGATGTCTGCATGAACGACAAATGCGGGGTATGCGCCAATAGTTTCCTGTGTGCGCCAACGCTCGACGGCAGCCACCACCCGTTGTTGTACCTGGGGGAAGGTCTCGACGTCCTCAGGCGCCACGGTCGGGTCGCGCACGAAGGCTTTCCAGTGGGGATCATTTTTAGCGAGGTCGTCGTAGACCTTTCCTGCCCAACGGCCCACATTGGTATCCATCAAGTCTGGTTCTAGCTGGACGCTGAGTCCACGGCCTTGCGCGATGATCTCGGCGGTGTCGCGTGCTCGTTCGAGCGGACTGCTGATGATGGCGCTAATGGGTAAAATGTGTAATGCATCTGCGAGACGAGCGGCCTGTTTGCGACCGGTATCATTGAGGATAATCCCCGGCAACTGTCCAGGGAGACGATGTTCAACGTTCCATGTCGTTTGCCCATGTCGAATAAAAAGCAGGGTTTGTTTCATTTCTGTGAGTATACTTTCCGCAGTGTAAGGTTGCTTGAGCCAGAGCCGTATGCGCCATGGCCAGAAGTGCCAGCACGCGCACAGGTAGATCCAGAGGACCAGGAGCCAGCTACGCCCGGTGCTGATTGTTCTGCTCAGATAGCCTCTCATCATAGTATAGTATAGTATACGACAAAGTGTGTGAGCTAGTTGATGCCCCCACCCAACCAGGCAAACTAAGTTTTACTCCTTTGTCGCCTTGATTGAGAATGTCAGGGGAAGCCTATTCTTTAGCCGCTCATCTTTGAAGCGAAACATGCGGCCCTCGCCTTCTTCCATGTCTGGAAAACAGGCCCACTCACAGAAGGGAAACTCATGTAGGAAATCGATTTTTAAGCCAGCGGAGATCAATGCGTTGATGATCTCACTCATGCTGTGATTCCAGCCATACTCTGTGGTGTGGACGAGGTGTGCGTTTGGAACGGCATAAGTGCCCTGGGCCTCGAACTTGAGTGGCTCGGTTAGGAAGTAGGAGTAGGTGATTTTGAAGTCTAACGAAGGCGAGTCATTATCGAAGATCTTGATGAAGGGATGATTTTCTGCGATGTAGAAGATGCCACCAGGCTTGAGAAAATGTGCGATGACTTGACCCCAGCGTTGAAGGTCTGGGAGCCACCCCAGGACGCCATAAGAGGTATAGACAATATCAAACTGTCCGGAGAGCACCTGGGGAAGGTCATAGACATTTGAGCAGACGAAGTTAGCATCTATGCCCAACTCTATGCTTAATGCTTGAGCCTGGACAATGGCTTTATCTGAAAAATCGACGCCGGTGACCTTTGCGCCTAAGCGTGCCCAGGAAAGCGTATCTATTCCGAAGTGGCACTGCAAATGCAGCAGCGACTTCCCCGGCACATCCGCCGCCAGTTCTTCGAGTTCAAGACCATGCAGCGGCCTTGTGCCAGCCTTGAAACCTGCAAGGTTGTAGAACTCTGATTTGGCATGAATGTCCACCAGTTCGTTCCAGCGTTGCTGGTTCACTTTCATGTAGTCATCCATAGAGAACCTTTAGTGACCTGAACCAGGAAGCCGGACAAATCCAGCTTGCGCAAAATGGTGGTCGGTGGTAAGTGCTTCTGATTGAGTGCATGCTGATAGACAGCACGCATCTCTTGGTGAAGTGGATTATGACGGTCAACCAAGTAGGCCCATCCTGATGTGTCCACAAACAAACTATTCTTTGTTGCCATGTACCCCCTTATGTTCTCCAGCAAAGTAAGTATCGTGTCGTTCGATCCATCCAGAGTCATCACCACCACTATCAAATGCGCCAATAAATGGAGCGAGTGGATCATACGCCGGGCCATGCGGTTTTTCATATTCAGGTGCAGTCGAATTTACTCGCTTCAGGAGTTCGAGTCCTTCTGCCACCAATTTTGTCAGCAAGGTATCAGGAGTTTGCCCGCGTTGTACAGCATAGGCAGCAACCTCTACATAGATGTCATCAGGAACCTGGAAAACCTGACTCATAGTATATCTCCTCACAAGATCTAGTATAAACAATCATACCACTAGGTGCAACATTTCTCTCTGCCTGCTTTTACCTTCTGCGAGGTTGTTTGTTTACGCCCTGTGGTATACGCGGTCATATGGCTTGGATGATAGGTTGTTTGTCTGCTACTGTCAAGCTGCATTGTACGATGTTTGTATTTGGTATATCCTGACGGATAGCAGATCAAGAAGAGAGAGCATGTAAAAAGGATGCAACAATATGTTCTGTTTCTTCAGGATTTTGCGTTTCCATCAGTTGCATCCGTAATTCCTGCGCTCCCGGAAAACCGTTTGCGTACACTTTAAAGAATTTACGCAGTATCGGAAAATGCTTTGTATTTCCCCAGGTGGCTTGCCAAAGCCGCATGTGGTCAAGCAACAGGTGCATTTTTTCTTCCGGTGTTTTATCACTTAACGTGATATTTCCTGAAAAGAGGTAGGGGTTCTCAAAAATGCCTCTTCCGATCATGGCTCCGTCTGCTCCGGCTTCTGCCACTTTTTGCTTTGCATCGCTGAGTGATTTCACATCCCCGTTCCCTATAATCAGCGTCGTACTGTTCATTGTATTTCTCATGTCAACCACTGTTTTCAGCTTGTCCCAATGTGCCGGGACTTTGGACATTTCAGAAACGGTACGTGCATGAACGGTCAGCACAGCCGGTTTTTGTTCAAGGACAAAGGCAATCCATTCAAAGTCAATTGCCCGAAAACCAAGTCGTGTTTTGACGCTGACGGGTATGATGTCCCCGGCTCCTTCTTTTGTTGCGTCGATAATCTCTTTGGCAAGCGGTCTGTTATTCATGAGTCCAGAACAGACACCTTTTTGCATGACGCCAGATGCGGGACAGCCCATATTCAGGTCAATGCCATCAAAACCCATGTCTATTAGCTTTTTTGCCGCTTTGAAGAAATTTTCAGGGCGGGTTCCCCATATTTGGGCGACGAGAGGGCGTTCTTCTTGCGTATATTGAAGCCGTTGGGTAACATGCCTTTCTCCTTTTGAGAACATCCCTTCAACATTGGTAAATTCAGTAAAAAACACAGCAGGTTTCCCGCATCGGGCAATAACTTGCCTGAGTACGGTATCCGTCACATCTTCCATCGGCGCCAGGATAAAAATTGGTTTGTTTAACTCGTTCCAGAAATTTTTCATGCAGCAAAGTTGGTAAATTCGGTCAATACAACGTCGGGGCGTCCGTAGAGGCCGTGCATAGTGCGATTTGGCGCATCGGTAACGCCGTCCATGGGCGCAAGGCCGATGATTGGTTGTTACAAAGTGTCCCAGAATGATGGTTGTTTCATAGCGTCTTTATGATACACTGTTTTAGGCGATGTGGTCAATCGCGAAAATACAAGGGTCTGCATCCTTGCGGGTGAAAGCGATTCGTACGGGCGTGATTCATCACGCCCCGCCTGCCTTGTCGAGCGGCCCACAGGGCGTGATGATGGACATTAACGAAATACCCAGGACACCATAAAAGGGGACAAAACGCCTGTAGGGGCCGATTTATCGTGCCCACCGCCTCAGCGAAGCGAAGCGGAGCGCGTATCAATACTTCGGCCCCCGGCAAACCCAATGGCATGTCTGTATTAATTTGTCAATTTGCATAATCACGCCCGTACGAACGATCCTCTGCCATTTTTCGCTCGTTTCACCCTGAAGGATACTGCTGGCGAATTAAAATATCGAGCTTGGAATCTCGGTATGGAAGTTCCGGATCACGCTCAGTTTTGCAATTCGCCAGCAGTATCCTGAAGGATGGAGAACCAATACAACCATCAAATGCAGAAGAGATATGCCAGGGAGAACCCTTCTAACCCACTACCAAAGCGAGGATAGGTATAGTATAATTCCAAACAGAAGCAAGAAAGAGGTGAACAGTTGATCGGAGAAACACCAGGAGAAGCAATGACCACTTTGCGCTGGACCTCACGCGACCTAGAGTTGCTGCCAGATGACGACGGTAAGCGGTATGAAATTGTAGATGGAGAATTGTACGTGTCCAAACAACCAGACTGGCATCACCAGTACATTTGTCTTCGGTTGGGTGCTATACTTGACGCTTGGAGCAGGGAGACAAAAGCAGGGAAGGCAAATGCTGCACCAGGGTTGGTCTTTGCCGACGATGACGATGTGGCACCGGATGTCATTTGGATCAGTCGAGAGCGATTGGCCACAGCACTTCAGCCAGATGGACTCCTCCATTCTGCTCCTGAATTGGCGATAGAAGTTCTCTCACCAGGTGTGACGAATACACGCCGGGATCGTGAGATTAAGCTCAAGCTCTACTCGCGCCGTGGCATCCTGGAATACTGGATTGTGAACTGGCAAGAGCGGTATATCGAGGTCTATCGGCGAGAACAGGCCGTGCTTAAGCTCCATAGCACACTCTACGAAGCCGATGTGTTACAATCGCCTCATCTACCAGGCTTTAGCTGCCAGGTGAGTGAGATTTTTGATGATGTTTTCTAGGTACTACTTACCTCATCTTTATGGCTAGAGAGGCAGGGTTACAATGGTAACAACTGAGGAGATGTCAATGGTCACCCCTGCGGATTGGGTTCCTGGGCCTCCGCAAGGCTTCTGGACGTATGATGACTATGCCACGCTTCCAAATGATGGGCATCGTTATGAAATTGTGAATGGAGTGCTTGTTATGGCACCTGCACCGAGTCCAGAGCATCAGTCAATTGCAGTACGAATTGCTTATTATATGTTCCCCCATGTTGATCTTGCTGGTATTGGGAGGCTATTTACTGCTCCTATTGATGTAGACTTAGGGCCAAAGAATATGTTCCAGCCTGATGTCGTCGTTGTCCTGAATGCTCATTTGGACAGAGTAGCAGAGAAGAAAATCATCGGCGCACCCGATTTAGTGGTTGAGGTGGCATCACCGAGTACTGCGGCTTTTGACCGGCTCATCAAGTATGAAAAGTACGCTCACGCTGGGATCGCAGAGTATTGGATTGTCAAGCCTACCAGCCGCACTGTTGAGGTGATGGTTTTAGAGCCTGGTGAGTATCGTTCACTTGGTATCTTCAGTGGGAAAGCACAGCTTCCATCAAGAGTCATACCAGGATTGTCTATAAGTGTGGAGCAGTTTTTTATGTGAGGTTGGTGAGAAGTTGGCCGTCAGGTGAAGAAAAGAGAGTTCTCCTTATGAAAGGCAGCATATACTTATGGCAGATACAACCGTTGCACGCCAGGTGCAAGTACCGCCGGCCACCGACCTTTACAATATCGACCATCTCCTGAGCGAAGAGGAGCGACTGGTGCGTGAAACTGTGCGCAAGTTTGTGCGCGAGCGCGTCTTGCCCATCATCGGGGAGCATTTTGAGGCTGGCACCTTCCCGCGTGAGTTGATTCCTACTCTCGCTGAACTTGGGCTGCTGGGCATGCATCTCCAGGGTTATGGGTGTGCGGGGTTGAGTGCCGTCTGTTATGGGCTGGCCTGCCAGGAGTTGGAGGCGGGTGATAGTGGTTTGCGCTCGTTTGTGTCGGTGCAAGGTTCGTTGGCGATGTTCCCGATCTTTGCATTTGGCTCGGAGGAGCAAAAGCAGCGCTGGTTGCCAAGCATGGCACGCGGCGAAGTCATTGGCTGCTTTGGGTTGACGGAGCCTGATTTTGGTAGCGATCCCGCAGGCATGCGTACTTCGGCACGCCGGGATGGTGACTCGTATGTGCTCAATGGTACGAAGATGTGGATTACGAACGGTGGGATCGCAGATCTGGCTGTAGTTTGGACACGGGCTGAGGACGGTATTCGCGGCTTCCTGGTGGAGCGTGGTACACCCGGTTTCAGCACCAGCGACATCCATCATAAGCTCTCGTTGCGAGCTTCCGTCACTTCGGAGCTTCACTTTGAAGAATGCCGTGTTCCCAGTGCAAACATGTTGCCGAATGTCCGTGGCATGCGCGGACCACTTTCCTGCCTGAATGAGGCGCGCTATGGCATCGCCTGGGGGGCGACCGGCGTGGCACGAGCGTGCTACGAGGTGGCACTTGACTATGCTAAGTCACGCGTGCAGTTCAATCGCCCCATTGGCAGCTTCCAACTCGTGCAGCGGAAGCTGGCGATCATGGCGACGGAACTGGTGAAGGCGCAACTGCTTGCTTTGCAGCTTGGACGGTTGAAGGATGAAGGGTTGCTACACCCGGTACAGATTTCTATTGCGAAGCGCAACAACGTCCGCGAAGCGCTCGAAACGGCGCGTGAGGCTCGATCGGTGCTGGGCGCGAATGGAGTGACGTTGGAGTATCCGATCAGTCGTCATATGAATAACCTCGAGTCGGTCTTCACATATGAGGGCACGGATGATATCCACACGCTGATCATTGGCCAGGCGATTACAGGGCTGAATGCCTTCTCCTGATCATGTACATGGTGGTTGGCCTGGTCCTAGATCGTTGCCGTAGCTGGTCACAGTCCAGTTGCCATTGTTGTCTTGTTGCAAGGTGAGGTGAAGTTGGTATGGCTGTGCAAGCGTTTTCCGTGTGATGGTGTAGCTGTAGCTCTGGGTATTGCCCTGTATCGTCGCACTACCAGGTATTTCGGTGTATCCAGTGATCGGACCATAGCAGTGATCGTCATTTTGTGCTTGCTGTACAAACTCGTCCTGGGTTATCTGCACGGTGATGGCGGCACCGAGGTCGGTGTATGCATTGTCGTAGTTGTGGCTAGAGATAGCGGCTAGAAAATCACCAGCCGTTGTTGCAGCCCCAGCCGACGTGCTGCTGGCATTGAGAAAGTTGACGATGGTGTAACCGATGACACATGCGAGCAATCCACAGACGATGAAAATGCCTGCAAGGATCAGAAGCTGTCGTCGCCAACGTGCGGGGCGCGGTGCCTGGCGCTGTGGGCGTCCTACACGAGGTGTCACAGGTGGCTGGTCAAGGCGGGCCATACCTGGAGGCCGCTGGGGGAACTTTCGTTGTTTTCCGGTTCCATTCACACCAGCAAGTTCCTGGTTGGGAAACCACTCCCTTGGTTCTTTACTGGGGCCTTGATGTCCTTGCATGCTGTGTCCTCCTCATGGAATGGAGAGAAAGGTTCGAACGAGTGTGCTCTACCTGTCTGAGATAATGATGCCAGCAAGTTTCACATGTGCATGCTCTAGTTGTTCTTGTGCTTGCTTTGCCTGGCTCCGTGTTGTTTGACCCGCTGTTATAGTCAGAAATGTGCCTTCTACCTGTGCGCCGATGAGTGAAGCATCAGCGCCACTGAGCACCGGCGGGCCGTGAAAGATAACGATACTTGTCTTTGTTTCTGTCTCTTCCAGGAGGCAACAGATACTATTGATGACTGCTTCTAGCTTTGGCGAGAGTATGAGATTTGCTGCCTGCTCTGTTGCTATGCCTGCACCGAGCAGCCGTAAGCCAGGAACAAAGGTGGTTTGCAAAGATGAGGCCACTTCTTGTGGGCTAACCGATTCTTCTATCAGCAGTTCAGATAAGCCGGTACTCTTTGTCAGCCCGAAGCGTTGCTGGAGATGAGGTGTGCGTAGGTTTGCATCTACCAGGATGGTTTGGGTGCCACTTTGGGCTGCTACAATGGCAAGGTTTGCTGCTACCACTGCGTATTCAGTAGAGGCTGATGGGGTAGGGATAGTGAGAAGGAGCGTGTGGCAATGTGCGGGTTGAGGTTGAGATTGTGGTGCCTGGGCATGGTCGCTATGCCAATCCAGGCATATATTTGCATAGAGTGTTCGGTAAGCTTCGCTATATGCGCTATGTATGTCATAATCAGTGAGCAATATATATTGCTCGTTTGAGCGGCTACCCACGAAAGAAGCTCCTTATTCTGTTTAGCCAGCATAGTAGCAAACGCGATCTCATCTTTTCTGTGTCGCTTCCGTACTATAGTCGGGGTTCCGATAATTGTCAAGTTACTTCTTCGATCGTGCTACTGCAGGTGCGCGTGGTATCTCTCCGTAAATGGGAAGCTGAAGCAGAAGTTTTGCCTCTTCCTTGCTGCGTATGCGGTCGTCAAGGTAGTCTGCAAGAAATGCCAGTGCGATGGCGACGATCAGTGCGACGAGGAAGAGTATGGCCAATATGAGTTCTTTTGATGTAGCGGTACCGGGTACCGGCGTTGCGTCCGTTGCATTGCTGATGACCCGCGCCGATACTGCTGCTTGCATGATACCATTCGTCGAACTGTGTGATGGGTCGTTGGTAATCACGTAATCGAGGTAGGTGCCTATGCTGGTGGTGCTGACCTCACCGATTGCGTTAGCAATGGCCCATGCTCCTTCAGGGGTAGACCATGTGACGTTGACTGTTACCAGGCCGTGGATATGGTTGGCGTTCAATGCGCTGCCAATGGCACCTGCGTTTCGCCAGTCGCCGAGATAGTAGTCAGGGTTGGGACCGTAGCGTTGTGCGATATTGCTCATGTCCAGGCCAACCTGGCGAGAAACTTGTGTGTCGAACTCGTTCGATGTGAGGATGGGTCCTGTTACCAGTGTGTCGGCCAGGTTCTCTGAGACGATGACGCTGTCGGCATAACTGGGGTCTATGCTTTGGGTTGTTGCCTTCAGCCCGACCTGGAAGGTGATGCTGGATTGATATGCTACCAGTGCCCCAGGTGTTTTACGTAGGTGGTAGTATTGATAGCCGATGTAGAGGAGTACTACTCCTAATATGAGGGCTACCAGCCATATACGTCGCCAGATGATTGCCCAATAGGTACGCAGTTCCACGGTATTTTTCTGCCTTTCAGTAGTCCCCCGATTTATCGCGGGGAACTCATTGTTGCGTTATAGTACCAGTTCGTTGGTGGGTGTACGCATCTCTCTTGGTTTCCGTTCACTCATTTTGGCCTCGGTATATTGTAGGATGCGGCGATGGAAACGCGGCATGTCAAACTCGAGTGCATGGTTGCGAATAGCCTGTGGATCGTACCATCGTTCGTTGAATTGTGCCAGAACGGTAGCCAGGCTTTCCACCGTTGGTTCATGGAAGAAAGTGCCGGTGATGCCATCAACGACTGAAGCCAATGCACCGCCGGCTCCGTAGGCGATGACGGGCCGACCGGAAGCCTGGGCTTCCAATGGCGTGATGCCGAAATCCTCTTCGCCTGGGAACAAGAGGGCACGGCAATGCGCGTAGTAGTGCAGCACCTCTTCATCAGAAAGATGGCCCAGAAAACGAATGCCCGGTCCTGACATCTTCTTCAGCCGTTCCAGGTCGCGCCCAGCGCCGATAATCACCAGGGGGAGTTGTAGGCGATTGCACGCTTCAATAGCCAGGTCGATACGTTTATATGGGATCAGGCGGCTGACGATTAGAAAGTAATCCTCTGGCTGCGTGCCGGGATCGAACAGGAAACGACCGGCATCTATTGGTGGGGGAATGACGACTGCATCTCGGCGGTAGTACTTCTGAATGCGTTCAGCGACAACTGGGGAATTGGCGATGAAGTGATCGACTCGCATCGTATTGGTCTGATCCCAAATACGAAGGCCGGTAATCAGCAAAGGCAGCACACTCCGTACCAACTTACCTAATTGTTCGCGTTCCACGTACTCGCGGTAGTTCCAACACCAACGCATAGGTGTGTGGCAGTAACAAATGTGCAAAGTCTCAGGCCGCGTAATCACCCCTTTGCCAAAGGCGCTGGAACTGCTGAGCACGAGATCGTAGCCGCGCAGGTCCAGGCTCTCCATCGCAAATGGATAGAATGGGAGGTATGGCTGGTGGTGTTTGGTCACCATCGGCAGCTTCTGCATGAAAGAAGTGCGGATATCCATGCTCTGGAATGCCGGATCGACGCGCTCGGGATCGTATATTGAAGTGTAGATGGGCGCATCGGGAAACAACTGGTGAAAGGCCAGAACGACACGTTCGGCACCTCCCATTTGGTTAAGATAATCATGAACCAAAGCCACCTTCATCAGAAATCCTTTCTGGATACCCTCACGCCTTCAGGCAGAAGGAGGAAAGAAAGCCCCGAAGGGGAGAACCAGAAATGCGGTCTGGCACTCAGGTGACTTCAAAAAGTGTGAAGTCCATCTCCGCACAGATGTAAGGTGCCCTTCGCCAATGTTCAACGCGCAGCACAGGCCGGGGGCCTGTGGAAGCGCTTTCGCCCGACAATCCGGGGGATTGTCAGAAAGGCTTGTCAAGCTTGCAGCACTGCCCCTTCCCACCAAGGCTTTTAACCACAAGCGATAGAGCTTCAAACTAGGACAAGCATTCAAAGGTATCGTGACCTCTCGAACGTAGTATCTTGCGATACTCAGGCTAGTCAGCAGAAACTTGCGTACCGCCTCGACTAAAACGCCGAACAGTACGCAAGCCTATCCCCTTCAGGGGATTGGGTTACTGATCAATATGCTCCTCGACCAAGCAGCACAACAGGAATAGTACGGAAGAGAATCTGGAAGTACAGGCGCAGTGACCAGTTTTCGATGTAGTACAGGTCCATCAGTACGCCTTCATCGAAACTGATATCGCTGCGGCCTCGTACCTGCCATAGCCCGGTCACACCGGGTTTGATTGCCAGGCGCTCCTTTTGCCACTCCTCGTATTGTGCCACCTCGTTGGGGAGTGACGGACGTGGTCCGACTAGACTCATCTCACCTCGAATAACGTTGATGAGCTGGGGAACTTCATCAAAGCTCGTGCGTCGCAGGAATCTGCCTATAGGGGTGATGCGTGGATCGTCCCTGATCTTAAAGAGCGGTCCCTGGGCTTCATTATATGTCAGGAGCGCGGCTTTGAGTTGGTCTGAGTCTTGGTACATTGAACGGAATTTATACACCTGGAATGGTTTTCCGTTCAATCCTATGCGCGTTGATCTATAAATCACCTCGCCGGGTGAGTTGAGGCGAATCGCCAGAGCCATACACAGCCAGAGGGGAGAGCCAATGATAATGAGCAGTATCGCCACCAGGATATCGACGATACGTGTAATAGCACGTTGTAGCGAGTTGAGGGAAAGTTGCTTGATACCGATCAGCGGGATACCCTCTACAGTCTCCATATCAATGCGTGAGAGGCGTAGTTCGTAAAGGTCGGGGATTAGTTTGAACGATGCGCCCAGGCGTTCGCACAGGCGCACGGTTCTGATGCACTGCTGGTGCATATGCGCAGGGAGTGCAATGATGACCTCGTCCACATGCATCGAACAAATCACCAGACCTAAATCCTCCAATGTGCCGAGCATTTTGAATCGCCCGAAATCGCTCGGTGGAGCGTCCAAGTCGTGTAGAAAGCCGATGATAGAATAGCCCAGATTGGGGTTAGCGGCTATATGTTGCATGATCATCTTGCCCAGACGTCCTGAGCCAACCACCAGCAAGCGGGTTTCGCCCAGTCCAATCCGGTACAATATGCCCATTACTGCTGAGATGATGAGCCGCCCCAGGCAAAGTACAACGATAGCCATGGCCCATACGAATGGGACCAACAGACGGGAATTAGAAGGTGGCTCAAAGACAAAGTAATAGGTAATCAAGAACGCAAGGCCCATCGTGGCCGAACTGGTGATCGTCCATGCCTGGCGAAACCAGGTTCCCGTCCGTCGAATTGTGTAGAGGCCACGTATGGCAAAAATTGCTATCAAACCAACAACGATGCCGACCTCGAGTGAGGTAAAGCTACTGAGAGGGGCAAAAACGTCCTTGATGTGTGGATTGAGGTGAGGAGTGCTCCCAAGCTCACTTAGATTACGACGCAGTGTGTGAAGTAAACTGCTGTTATTGAAAAGAACATAATAGCGAAGGTAATAGGCCAGGAGGAAGGCACCCTCTGCTAGTGCCGCATCAAGTAAAATGATGATGACAAGCTCGAAGATACGCCATTGGTGACGAAGTGAACGCCGCTTAGAAAGGAGCCTGGTGATAGGACTGGTTATTCCTCCTGTCATGTCCGTAGCCCCCCGATTTATCGTGGGCAATTCCTTCTCTCTGCCTGTGCTGGTTGTATTTGTTGTCTGTGTCAGTCTGCTGCTATTCACGATTAAATTACACCCTGCTATTGAAACGCGCTCCGCAAGCTTCGCTGAGCGAACGAAAAAAGTCTCTAAACGAACGAAATACGCCGCGAGCGTGCTTGGTAGCTCCCCGATTTATCGTGGGAGCATTGTTGCTGCTTGCTCATACACACTCACGGTTTGCTCGACCATTGCCTGTGCTGAGAATCGCTGTGCCACTACTGGTCCCATCGCCTGGCAGCGTTGCCGAAACGCTTGATCGGTCAATGCCTTGTACATAGCCTGCGCCATTACTTCCACATTGCCTGGGTCAATAATCAATGCGATATTTGCTCCCGCCTCAGGCAGGCTGGAGACATTTGAGGTGACGACTGGTGTGCCACAAGCTAAGGCCTCTGCCACCGGCAAGCCAAATCCTTCATACAGCGAAGGATAGACAAAAGCTGAGGCGGCATGATACCACAATGCCTGTTCCTCATCTGCCACAAAGCCCGGGAAGATCACCTGCTCCGTTAACCCGAGCGTTTGAACCTTCTGTAAAATTGCATCATAGTGCCAGCCCCGTCCACCCGCTATTACGAGCTTCTCTGGTATGGCATACAAGGGGCTGCGCAACCGGGCGTATGCTTCGATCAGCGTGACCAGGTTCTTGCGCGGTTCCAGTGTACCGAGATAGAGAAGGAACCCCTGGGTCAGCCCTTGTTGCTGGCGGAAGGCAACTATCTCTTTCTCTCCAATCACGTTTGAGAAGCGCTCGGCGATACAAGGATACACTGTTTGCACGCGTTCGGTTGGGATGCCGACGAGTTCAATAGCGTCTTGCCTGGTGCTCTCCGAGACGCTAATGATCATCGTCGCCCGCTGTAAGCTGCGGATAGTGAAGGTACGATGATAGAGCCGTTTTGCGCGTGTCAGGACGTGCGGGAAGCGCAAAAACGCCAGGTCGTGTAGGGTAACTACCCCTACGCAGTTGTGCGGGAGTAATTCTGGCAGCACATTGGCGGGAGAATGCAGGACATCGATATGTCGCTGGCGCAGCAGCGATGGGAGCGTCAGTTGTTCCCAGGCGACCCTGGACGCTGGTCGCGACTCAGGCCACGAGACAGGAACATAGTTTATTTGAGGATGCCTGGCTGCGAGCTGTTCTACGACATGCTGCCCATTGACAAAGACCGTAAATTGATAGTTACTCGCAAAGTTACTGGCGTGCTTCTCTAGCCACTCAGCTAACGCCGTCAACAGAGAACGTATATGGTGGCTGATGCCGCCATTACGGTAGTTCTGGCTGAAGGATAGCAATTGAGCATTGATAGCGATGTGCATAACGAGATAGTCTCCTCAAGGCGTATAACGTGCCTGGAAATGGCAAGGTAACAGTCTAGGCTTTTTCGCTTCTGCACCATACCAGATGGTTGTCGCGAAAGATTGGCAGAATCTCGCCGCGTGCGTAGAGGGTACTGAGTGCCGATTGGATGGTTGTGTTGTAGAGCACATATTGAGACAGTACGTTAATGGTTGCGCCTTGTGCGTTGGCTACGCTACTCAAAATATCGCTGGCCTGACGAGGCTCGCCATCAGCAAGTGCAGTGCGAATGTGCCCCAGGATCGTCTCCAGGCGCTGAACCGTATAGTCAATGGCATGCGTAGCTCCCGCTACCGATGTATAAATCTCACCGTGTCCTGCGACGATGTGCTTGAAAGGTGCGATGCGTGTTTTCAGGGTGTTAAGCGTGAGAAGCCCTGCCTGTACATCCGCGTAGAAGGGGATGCGGTGCTTATCGAGGATGTCAGGGGTGAGAAAAGCATCGCCAACAAAGAACGTATCGCCAAATGCTACTCCGACCTGTTCTGTGCTGTGGCCGGGTAAGAGAATCACCTGCAAGGGAATGTGGTCTACTGTCTGCTCGTTTCCCTGGAGGATGCTGTCAGCCAGACAAGGTTTAGCTAGCAGAAATTTGTGTTGCAATTCGCGTGGAGGTTGTGCTCCGCTAAAGAGGTAGAGTGGTTCCAGAATTGGTCCCGACATGACGGCTGCTTCAACGCGGGTTGCATAGACATGCAGGCCGGTTTGCCGTACAAGATAATGTGCGCCACCAAAGTGATCAGCGTGGGCATGCGTAACGAGTAAGGCTGTTGGTGTGAGGCCCAGTTTCTTAACCTGGTTGAGGATGTCACGTCCGACGTCTTTGTCCATACCGCTGTCGATGATGAGGCAGCGACCATCATAAGCGATGACACCAATATTGGCTCCGCCCTGAATGACCCAGGTATGTTCACCAAGTTGTAGAAGTTGCATATGTACTATCTCCTAAAAAACACATCCTTCTATCTTGCATGCTCTAAGTTGAAAGAGTATACTCTTGCTGATCGGTGCAGCGCCTGTAATTGCGTGGATTTAGCAGGCTTATTTGCGTACAACCCAGAAAAGTGAATGGTACGTTGCGTTTTTTTCTGCATCGGTGTATTATAACCTAAAGTTTCAGCAACTGGTAGTGATGTCCCTGCCAGCTAACTGTTCGATAAGGGGCACTACCGGGGTAGGTATGAGCGTAGCGCACAGATCGAGGTCGGGTCCCTGCAAAAGGTACCCCTACGGTACGGGAGAAGAGCGCGTTGGCCAAACAACTCCGTCTCGATGTTGCACAGCTAACAGATGTTGGCCGCAAGCGTGAGCACAACGAAGATAATATGGCGTATCATATCCCGCCAGATGTGGATGTGATGGCACGGAAGGGTGCGTTGTTCATCGTTGCCGATGGTATGGGTGGGCATGCAGCTGGTGAGGTGGCCAGTGAAATTGCTGTAGACACTGTGAGCGATACGTATTATCATGATGATGATGATGATGTGAGTGCATCCTTAGTTCGTGCGATCAAACGAGCAAATGCGTCGATCCATCAACGAGCAGGGGAGAATATGTTGCGTAGTGGTATGGGCACGACCTGTGTTGCAGCAGTGCTACGTGGGGATATGGCCTACATTGCCAATGTTGGTGACAGTCGTGCTTACCTGCTACGAGGGGGGAATGTAAGGCAGGTTTCACAGGATCACTCCTGGGTAGCCGAACAGGTGCGAGCCGGTTTATTGACGGAAGATCAAGCTCGTACACATGCACAACGCAACGTGATTACGCGTTGTTTGGGGACACAGGCTGATGTCGAGATAGATATTTTCGCTAAACATTTGGAAGAAGGCGACTCGCTGGTGCTCTGTACAGATGGGCTCTCTGGTCTGATTAGTGATGAAGACCTGCGCAGGATTGTCAGCCAGTTTGTGCCACAGGAGAGTGTCTATCACCTGGTGGAACGAGCCAATGAGAATGGCGGTCCTGATAATATTACCGCCATTGTAGTGCATGTACAGGAAGTTGGCTCAGAACCAAACGGTTGTCGTCCCGCTTATATCGGCGGACGGGAAATCAGTGAAGATGCCCGGGCAGCAGGTGGGCTCGCGACTGTGCCCCTGACATTGGCACCGCAGGCAAGTGATAGTCGCAGCGGCCCCTCACGTGTTCTTAGTGGACCGTTAATTTCGACCTCAGGCTCAAATGTAGCCGATAATGATACTGTCCCACGGCCTATTGGGCCTATTGGAAAAACTCCAGCTCCACAACGTAGTCGTGGTCGTTTTGTTTATACGACCCTGGCGCTGCTCGTCCTGTTGTTGATGGGGTTGATAGGCACGGGAGCCTACTATGTGGTGGGGGTACAGCCATACCAACCCATCCGAGCGCTGATTACGCAGGCCAATAGAGAGGTGACGAGCGATCCTTCCCGGGCGCTTCAGGACCTGGCCGCAGCTCAGAGAATGCTGCAGGCTGTGCCGCTCAACCCCTTGACCGATGCTCAACGTACTGAGGTCACTCCGCTGCTCACCTCCACGGTCAAGCAAGCCATCCACAACTATAATCAACGTGCAGCAATCACTCCCTTGTGTCCGGCTAGTGCTCCTGCTGCTACGATCAATGATGGCAGCACCGGTACCCACGCCCAGCGTGTGGCCGTGGTACAAGCTAGCACTGGCTCCCCTCTGCTCTATGCCTTGGGACAAAATGAGAAGCTGTACCAGTTGAAACAGCTCAATGGCCTCAACAGCCTGGCCAACCCCGTCACTAGCAACCTGCAAGTACAGGATATTGCCGGGGATAATGCATTGTTGGTGACGTTGCTCAAGGAAAGCGCGACCAACTATTTTCTCGATCTGTTTGTGCCAGGAAAGGCAGGGCAGCTCCAGTTCGCCGATCTTGCAAATATTAGCCCGGTGAGTGGGGAAAGCCCCATGCTGGTGACAGGATATGGGGCCGATGTCTATGTCCTGCTGGTCTCGTCTCCATCTGCCACGACCACTCATGCGCAGATCATCGATTTTACGATAGGCCCGAACAATATCTTTAACCCGAAACCGGCCCGAACTGCGTTCACATTGACAGGGAGCATTGCCAGCATGGCTGCTTTCCCTCAACATATGCTCTACTTCTTGCTTGCGAATGGCTCGCTGATGAGTCTGCAAGTGGGTGGCGCCAGCGCGACGCTAATGCCGGTGCTGGTGCAAGCGCCGCTTGTTCCACCATTGGCGGACAGTGGAGCAGCATTCACGTCAACGATGGCGGTGCCGACATCTGCTGGTGCGGCGAGCACGACGACGGGTCCAGTGCCGTTGCGGGTGGCCAATGCAGGTGATCTCACAACAGATAGTCTTTCAGTTGCAGTGGTTGGAGGGGTACCGCATCTGTATCTGGCCGATACGGCCAACCGTCGGGTGTTGGATCTGAGTGGTGGTCCAACGGCGATGGCCGGGACTAGTAGCAGTGGGGGCAAGAGTCTGCTGTTCCAAATGGTCCAGCAATATGCCTCCTCGAGCTTGCTGGCACAGATGAAGGGGATTGTTGCGGACGCCAGGGGTATGGTCCTCTATGTGTTGACGCAGAGCAGTCCGACTATGACCAGCCTGGTCCCCATTAAGCTGAATGGTCAGACTGCAAGTAGTTGTGAGTAGAGGACGGGAAAAATCGCCATAACACTGTCATGCTGAGCGCAGCGTAGCATCTCTCTGCCCATCGAGACAGACCCTTCGCTGCGCTCAGAGCCTGCCCTTGAGCGGAGCGAAGGGGTGACAATTAGAAAGGAGAAGCGGCATAACACTGTCATGCTGAGCGCAGCGTAGCATCTCTCTGCCCATCGAGACAGACCCTTCGCTGCGCTCAGAGCCTGCCCTTGAGCGGAGCGAAGGGGTGACAATCGAAGAGAGTGGGAGTGCCGCGAGTTCTGAATCACAGTGGGTTTTGAAGTATATTATCGTACGCATACATGCGGTGAATTAAACATACATGCTGTAGGGCAACAGGTGAAGTTGGCGGGTTGGGTGAATCGACGTCGAGATCATGGGGGTCTCGTCTTTCTGGATATCCGCGACCGTTATGGTATCACACAAGTGATTTGCGACCCGGAGCGTTCCGCAGAAGCTCACCGTATCGCTTCAGAGTTGCGCTCGGAATATGTGGTGCAGGTGACTGGAACGGTGGTGCCCCGTCTGGCCGGAACAGAAAATCCACACCTGAGCACAGGAGCAATTGAGGTTGTTGCCGAGCATATCGTAATACTCAATCCAGCACGTACAACACCATTCCCGATCAGCGACAATATCGAATCCGATGAGTCTTTGCGTCTCAAATACCGCTATCTTGACCTGCGACGTCCTACGATGCGCGATACGATAGTATTGCGTCACAAAGCGGTCAAGGTTATACGTGATTACCTGGATGAGCGCGGTTTCCTGGAGATTGAGACGCCGATCTTGATGAAAAGTACTCCTGAAGGTGCACGAGATTATCTGGTGCCCAGTCGGCTGTATCCAGGTGAGTTCTATGCTCTGCCACAGTCGCCCCAGCAGCTCAAGCAGTTGTTGATGGTGGCGGGTATGGATCGCTACTTCCAGATTGCCCGCTGTTTCCGAGATGAAGATCAACGTGCAGACCGCCAACCGGAGTTTACCCAGCTTGACCTGGAGATGGCGTTTGTCGCCGAAGAAGATGTGATGACCCTGATTGAAGGGCTTTTGGTTGATTTGATTGAGAAGACAACGAGCAAGAAGATCAAACAAAAGCCTTTCCCGCACCTGAGATTTAAAGACGTAATAGATCGTTTCGGCACAGATCATCCCGATCTACGCTTTGATTTGCCGTTAGTAGAGATATCAGACCTGGCAGCAGCAGGCAATTTTGGCGTCTTCCAGAGTGCGCTGTCGGCCAAAGGTATGGTCAAGGGTATCCGTGTGCCAGGTGCTGGCAAAGGCACTACCAATATCAGTCGCAAAGAGATAGATGAGCTGACCGAGTTTGCGCGTACGTTGGGGGCAAAAGGGCTGGTCTCACTGGCAATCAGCTCCAGTGGGGAGGTGAAGTCGCCATTGACCAGGTTCATGTCTGGCGACGAGGTCCAGTTAATTATCCATCGTCTTGAAGGCCAGCCTGGCGATCTGCTCCTATTCGTTGCGGACAGTACCAAGGTGTGCAATGATGTGCTCTCGCGTTTGCGTGTGAGGTTGGCTGAGCGCCTGAAGTTGATTGATCCCAATGAGATGGCCTTGTGTTGGGTGGTTGACTTCCCCCTGTTGCATTTCGACGACGAAACCCAACGCTACGAAGCCGAGCACAATCCTTTCTCTGGCATGGACGAGGCCCATATTGATCGTCTCGATAGCGATCCGCTGAATATCCGCGCCAAGCAGTACGATATTATCTGCAACGGGTACGAGATCGGTGGTGGCAGTGTGCGCATCAATGTTAGCTCAATCCAGCACAAGGTCTTCTCGCTCATGAAGTTGAGCGATGAGCAGATCAAAGAGCAGTTCGGGCATATGCTGGAGGCTTTCGAGTATGGTGCCCCGCCACACGGTGGTATTGCGCTCGGTATCGATCGCCTGGTGATGCTGCTGGCCGACCAGGAGAATATCCGCGAGGTGATAGCATTCCCCAAGACACAGAGTGCGCTTGATTTGATGATGAATGCTCCGTCACCGGTTGATGAGAAACAGTTACGAGAGTTGCATTTGCAGATGAGGAGAGACGAAAAGCGGTAGATTTGGAGGCCTCAGTATACTAGATGTAGGTCTTACCTAGAAATTATCTTAAGTTCGACATCCGGTTGGGTGGATGGAAGCAAGGAGAAGAGAATGACAACGATGAATCAGGCAGGCCCGTCCCGAACTGTAGCTAACTCAGCTGTTCCGGCGAGTGCGTTGAATCACCGTGGGGCAATTCCGAACACGGGAATTGGCATTGCGCCAAAGTTTGTACCGACGTTGAGCGAGGATGAAGCGGTTAACCAGGCTCGTTTACTCAAGGCACTGGCCGATCCTACACGCTTGCGCATCCTGAGCTTGCTGAGCCGCCACGAAGGGGAAGTGTGCGTCTTCGAGATCGTGGAAAGCTTCACGCTAGAGCAACCGACTATTTCGCATCATTTGCGTATCTTACGCGATGCAGGATTAGTGGATTGCCGCAAGAAGGGCTTATGGGCATACTACTATGTTCGGCGAGACGCCCTCGGTCGCGCACAAGATGTGATCAGCGGTTTGTCATAGGTCGAATGTGTAGTGGGGCAAGCGGTAGAACGACCACATGCTGCTCTGGCGGCCAGAATTAATGCCGAAAACCGACTAAACAGAAAATGTGAAACGTAGCCATTCTAAAACCATACGGGTACTCCTTCAAGTTAATTGCGATTGACTTGACAAGGTGAAAAGAGTCTGCTATCATCCGTATACAGCAGCAGTGTGAGTACCCGTAGCTCAGTGGATAGAGCGACAGATTGCGGATCTGTAGGTCGGAGGTTCGACCCCTCTCGGGTACGCTTCTTTTGAAAGTGCTTCTTTCCTTCTTTGGGCGAGAAGCACTTTTCGTACCGTCTGTCCGCCCCACCCGTCGAACCGTCCGCCTCCAGTTCCTTAATCTGTCGCTCTATCCACCGAGCTACGGGTACTCACACTGCTGCTGTCTCACGCGCTAAAATGTACTCCTGAATTGATTCGCTTCTATACTTTGTGTATTCGCGTATCATGGCTCGCTCTTATGAAGTCGCCTCCTGTGTACTTTGGCTCATTCTGCCGTGCTTGTGCAGCCATTATTCGCTCTCTGTCAGCTTTCTGCTGCTCACTCTCTATCACCCGTATCTTGAGTGTCCGCTCCCGTTGCTCCTGCTCACCAGCACGACGTTCCTGCTCACTGAGTCGTTGTTGCTCTTCAGTTTCTTTTCTTTTGCGTGCTTGCTCTTCAACGCGATGCTGTTCTCTCTCCGCTCGTTCCCGACGCTGCCGCTCTTCATATTCTCGAAATGTTTCACTGTGCGTAATCAGCACGTTTACCTTCTGTGGCTCATTCATGACGCTATCGCCTCACTTAGCCGCATCTTTTTTTTTGATGCCTCAAGCCTATCGTTCAGTTCCTTGACGCGCCTATAAGCGGCGGCACGTGTCGAGTAGGTCTTCCCGTCATAGGGTACTTTATCGTTGAAATGTACTGGCGCTGACGGACACCAGAATATCTCCCACGGGCCGTTTTTTGTGTCCCCAACGCTGAAAACTTTGTACACGCTGACTTCCTCCTCTCGTTTTTGTGCTCTATCAGACTATAACATACTGATAGCATCTTGTCAATGAAAATACAATGGTTTTTCCAAACTGCTGATAATTCGTTATAAAATACTTGACAAAATGCTATCAATATGTTATAAATAAGTATACCAAGAGACACGAACCTGAACAACTGAACCGAGTCCTACAGCACGCTAAGCCCACAGAGGAAGTCCACCAAGCTTCCTCTGATAAACGGGACGAGAGATGCAAGATACCTGAAGGACGAGGAGCACAAAAAGAAAAGCGACCCACAAACGAGTGAGCCGCCCGTCAAGCCCACAAACCTAGTCAGTTAAAAGGGCTTTCAATGAAAGGATACCACGATGACCAAGACTATCGCCAGCGCAACGAGCACCACAACAAAGTATTTCCTGACCATCGACGGCGACCACGCAACGGATTGCAGTTGCCCTGACAGAGCGCATCGCCACCACGAGTGCAAGCACATGCGTCAGTTCAGTCAAGAGATACAGCGAGCGGCAACGTTCCTGCTGCTGCGCGAGCGCTTCGATAGCCGCTTGAATGGCGATATCGAGACCCGCCGAATCAATTTTGAAATGAGCTTGGGCTACTAAGCCTGGGCTCCACTTATCCACACATCAGAAAGAGAGGACATCATGAACCTTACAGCAATGACCATCGAGGAACTGTACACACTGAACGCGCCGCTACGGGCCAAGCTTGACAGCAGGCAGCCGCTCACAGCCGATGAGCAAGAACTTCATTCCTGCATCTGCTCGGAAGTCCTGGCACGCATGGACGCGCAACGGCAAGCCGACAGAGCAGAGCGGGATGCACGCCTGACAGCGCGTTACCGCCGCCCGGCTTGCGAGATCAGCCAGGACGAAGCGGCAAGCCTGAACACGTTCTATAGCGGCGTCGAGGCCTAATCAATCATCAGGTGGGGCGATCTGCTCCACCTGCACACTTCACGAGAGGAGTTACCCCGATGGAAAACCCATTTACCACCGAACAGATTGCAGAACTCAATAAGCCTCTGCCCAAGCCTCTCATCAGCAACCGCAAGGGCACGGGTAAGATGCTCTCTTACATCGAAGGGCACGATGCCATTGACCAGGCCAATCGGATTTTCGGCTATGGCAACTGGGCGTATCGCACGCTCTCCTGCGAGCAGACGGTGCTACTCGATCCCGCCACTGGTGAACCTGTCGGCATTGCCTACAAGGCTCAGGTGGAGTTGACGGTACGCGGTGCGCATGGCCCTATGGTAGAGGTCGGTTCTCAGCCGGTTGCAGCGTGGAATGTCACTGATGTGGTGATGAGTCGCCGCAAGCAGGGCGATGATGGCCCGATTCAGACCCTGGGAGAAGGTCACTGCACAACGAACGATTGTGGAGGCCCACGAACACGCTGAGAAGGGTGCAGTCACCGATGCGATGAAGCGAGCGCTGCGGACCTATGGCGCACAATTTGGCAATGGCCTGTATGGCGATGGGACGGCGGATATCTCGACACCCACAGTTGACACCTCCGTCCTGACCGCAATCATGGCGGAATGCAAGCGGCTAGGACTGGCGAGCGATGCAGAGACCTGGGCCACCTACAAGAAAAGCGTGTTGGGTAAGGCAATACCGAACGACAAACTTTCGGTGGACCAGCTCGCCCAGCCTGCGAAAAGCCGTTGAGTCCTTCAAGGGTGAGGATGCGGCATAGCTGATGAGTCGGCGAGCTGGTCCGCCGCAGTCTCGGCCAGCAGAAAGGATATCATGCCACTACAGACCGCCACACCTGACTCAGATGGACGATGGACGCTTTATCATCGGCGTCTATCAAGGCTCATTGCAGTCTTACAAGCGGTCCTGGGTCATCAGTAGCGCCTGGGACTGGCAGGAGTTCTTGCTGCTGTTCCACATCTTCAGCAATCGATAGTCGTCCTTCTAGACGCAGCGACACCCGCTCAGCACTCCGACCAAGAAGACGAGCGGGTGCCACGTTGCGAACCCTTGGAGGTTCTTCGTGGATTCTATCACAGATCGTGACGCCTTTTTTGCGTCATACCCAGGTCGGTGCTACCTGCTCCACTTCATTGACCCAGCGACGGGAACAAGCGCCAAGTATGGCAGGAGCGGCCACTATTTGGGAAGCAGCACGGACATTGCCCGTAGAATTACTCGTCATCGACAAGGTGATGGTGCTCGCCTCGTGCAGGTCATCACCGAAGCTGGTTTGTCTTTCATTGTGGTTCGCACGTGGGTAGGTGGGAAAACATTGGAACGTCGGCTCAAATCTCGAAAGAATGCTCCACGGGAATTGTGCCCAGTGTGCATGGGAAAAATCACCTTGGAGCAGGTACTTCGTGAGCAAGCGCCACCTGCACCACGCGCACCAGGGCGACGAGTACCGATGCAGGCCTCGACATCCTATTTCCCATGAACAACGGTCCTGGGTCAACAACACGCGGGCCTTCACTTCCGTTCTTTCACGAGCAGGATGCCCTCGCATGGTGGCAGCTCTCCCCCAATCCGTTTTTTCAGGATGGTCAGGTCGAGATAGGTATCGAAGAGTGAATCTTCTGACAAACTCATCGTCTTTCTCTCTTGACCTACTTGTACGCTTCCATATGAAGAGTCTCTGTATTCCCCTTTTTGAAGAGCCTCGCTCCAAAATAGTAGAAAAGTATGCGATGTTGGTGGTAGATTGGCTGAAACTTCGAACGCAAATGCTGGGCTGAGCCCCCCTTGGTCGAAACTTTCAGCCAAAAACGTTTGGGCGAAAGTTCGACCTCATTTCGGAGATGGGTTTTCTGGTTCATCAGAAGAGGGCTGTTTTTTCGGCTCTTTCGCTTTCCTGCCCTTTGGCTTCGGCTTCTCCTGTTTTTCTTCCAGCTCCTGTTTCTCCTGTTCTTTTTCTTTGAGGCGGTTGTTTTCGGCATCAATGATCTGGATGGTGTCCCGTCGAAGGGTGGGCAGTTCCGCAGCAGCTTTCAGATGTTTCGAGGTCACATCAGCCTCCCGTTGCGCATACGACCACTTCAGCGTCGTTGTGACCAACTTCATTAAGGGGTCCATGAGCACTCGCCCACTTTTTTGAGGATCGAGTAAGGGATGGGTGAGCCATTGGTAGATGCTTCCGGTCCACTGCTGCAAATTCAAGGCAGGAAACGATGGACGATAAATCTGCTCCAGAGCGAGCAGAATATCACGCACTTCTCCCTCGGTATGGCTAACGACGCGGCAATACGGCTGGCTACAATCCAGGCGTCGCCGGAACTGCATCCACATCGTTTCTGGCTGATCGAAGACATCTTTCAGGGGGATGGACGCCCCTTGCCCGGCGGTCACTAAACAGAGCCCGAGGGGATGCGAAGGATATGCCAGGAAGAGGTGATATCAAATCCTGTGGTATACTTACGTTATGAAAAAGCCAATCACCGTCAAAGCTCATTTGAGCATCGAAACAATCGAGACGCGTTACCGCAAGGCCAAAGATCCAGTGGAGCGAAGCCACTGGCAAATCATCTGGCTGCTCGCCCAGGGCAAGACGACTAAAGAGATCGCTGAAGTCACCGGGTACTGTCTGACGTGGATTCGCGCCCTGGCCCATCGCTACAATGACGCGGGTCCCCAAGGCCTGGGCGACCGCCGCCATGGCAATCTTGGGGGCACCTGCCTCCTCTCGCCAGAGCAGCAAGCGCAGCTCCAACAGGCTCTCGAGGAGCCTCCAGCCGATGGTGGGCTGTGGACTGGCCCCAAAGTCGCCCGCTGGATCGAGAGCCACACGGGACGCAAGGTGCATCCGCAGCGCGGCTGGGAGTATCTCAAGCGTCTGAACTATAGCAAGCGCGTGCTGCGGCCACGCCACGCCAAAGCCGATCCTGCTGCCCAAGAAGCATTTAAAAAAAACTCCCGGAGCAGGTGAATGCGGTGCAGCAAGCGTTTCCCCAGGCCACGGTCAAACTGTGGACAACCGATCAGCATCGCGTTGGGCTCAAACCGATCCTGCGCCGGGTCTGGGCGCGCAAAGGATAATATCTTCCACCAAACATCAGTGACCTATTTATATATCGGTTAATTCTTTGAGGAAAATCAGGTGCGGCATCGAGAGGTCATGAGCATCATCACAAATCAGACACTCAACCCCATATTGACCCAACAGGTCATAAAGCAAATATTTGCGTTCGCTCCAGCGTCCCCGCGAACCCACTCCCAATGCCAAGAGGAGCAGGTTTCCCAGCGCCGCTTCCCGAGGATCATTCTTGGGAGCCGTTACCGCCAGCACCGGGTATCGCCGTCCTCCAACCATTCCGGCCTGGCGCGCCGCCTCATCTCTGAGGTCGCCAATGCCCATCGTTTTGCCAGAGCCCGGTTCGGCCACAATGACATGCCAGCTTCGCATGTGCCACGCCCGACGTAACAGCCCCTGAAACCTGATCTCAAAGGGGGTTTCAATAAAGCCATCGAAGAGAGGAAGTGCGCGAACTGCCATTAGTCTGCCTCCTTGTTCCGATACCGAATGGCCAGGGGTTCCCAGGAAAACACTTTTTCCGGGTCAGGGGTGGCTTCGGCAAGCTGGAGGCTCTCTCGGGCAGTCGGAGCCAGGCTAGAGAGCACTTCACCCACATACGAGGGATGGATCTCCTCGCGTTGTCGGTCGAACTGTCGAGCCTTTTCTCGTCTTCGGAGAACCTTTCCCCGCTGCTTTTTGGTTGTTTCGATGTCCTCCTGGATCTGAGCTGGCACCGCCGCCACTTCAGCTCTGGCAGCTTTCTCGCTTTTCGTATCCGCTTTGCGCATAGCTTTTGCCTCCCATTCACTGACTCGTTGCCCCATAAAGGCGGGGCAGTAAGCTTCTCCGACATAGCTGCCATCGACAAAGAGGTAGATGACGCTGACATCCCGGCGATCATAATAGATCTCGAATTCCCGGCCAGCCAGTCGATTGAGCAAGCCTGGACTCACATACCAGTTCCCTTGAAAGGAAAGGCGCGAGCGATCATGAACCCGATAGGCGCGGCTGCTGAGTTTGCGATTTTGCGCCTTCATCAGCAGGAGTTTGAGATCATCCGGGGCTCCCAGATACTGGGGAACTCCCGTCTGGCGCACGGCTTCTTCCCACAGAATGTTCCGCTTTTGCCGACGCAACCCATCCCAATTTTGTTGGTAATCATCAACAATTGAGCGGATAAAGTAGCATTCAAGCTCTTCCAGTGTCATGCCCCCGGCCTGCGCCGCGATTTCCGCATCATGGATACCAAAACTCGTGTTGGGTAAACGCCGCTCAAAACACTGGGTCATCCAACGAAAGAGCCCTTCGACGGTTCCCTTGGACCAAGCCGTCAACTACACCGTCTCCATCCCTAGCGGAAGGAGTTTTCACGGTCACCCATCCCTTTCATCCCTTGTACGGCCAGCAGTTTGAAATCCTGTCGTGCCGCCACAATTGGGGAGAGTACCGCGTCACGTTTTACCAGACTCCGGAGCATGTCCGGGCGCTGCCAGCAGCCTGGACCAGCCTTGCTCCCCCTGATCCTAGTGTGATGCTTGCAGCCGGTCGCGCCGCCTTTCGCGTGGCGGATCTGCTCCAGCTTGCCCACCTCATTGACCGTATCGAAGAAGGATACAAGGAGGAAGCAGAGTGTTAAGCCAATTTTGCCGGATATGTAAAGGAAATAATGCCGGACTTCACGATATTACATGCTCTTTTCAGAAGAGTAGATCAGCACGTATCCTGGTACTTTTGTACCTCATTACCTTGACAACCGATCTTCACACCGTCATACTAGAGTGGAGAAATTTGCCACCTCAGGAGGTCATCATGTCCGATGAAAAACTCAGGGTTTTGCGCCAGTCGCATACCCTGCATCCGCATCCCGATCAGGTGCGGGATCCGCTCTTCACCACCGGGTCTGCCTTCTTTGATCCGCGCGACCTGGTGCAGGTCAAATACGAACTCTTGCGACGAATACGGGTGGACGGGGATTCGGTCTCCCATGCCACCTCGCTGTTTGCGCTCTCTCGTCCGACCTTTTACGCCGCACAGGCGGCCTGGGAACGCGCCGGGCTCGCCGGATTGTTCCCCGAACCCACTGGCCCTCGTCACGCCCACAAGTTGACCGAGGACATCCTTGCGCTGCTTCGGCCCCAGGCCTCCACGATGTCGTCCAGCGAGCTCGCGGCGTGGTTACGAGAGGAGCATCAGTTGCTCGTGCATCCTCGCAGTATCGAACGCGCGCTCAAACGTGTGGTGAAAAAAGGGGGGGCACGATGAAGATCAGCCAAGACACGCCAGCCTATGAAGCCTGTCGGGAGTGGGCCTTACATCCCTGGCTCCCGCGTCCAGCGGGAGTCGCTCACCTCATGCGTGGTGGCATCATCACCTGGGTGCGCCAGATGCAGCAGTCTCCAGCATCGTCGCCTGAAAGGCTGTGCTCTGCTGACCTTCCTGGTCCTGTTGGCTCACCGCTGCTCACCCTGCTGGCAGCCATGATTGCGGAGGTGTCTGGATGCTAGCAGTTCAGCCAGCGGCGCTGCACAAAATCACCGCACGCCATCTCGCGCGGCAAGCCATGTTGTACACGTTATCTCGTGATTTTGTTGGTTATCTGTTTGTCCCTTATGCCAGCTTCGCCAGGCTTTGCATTGTGCAGAAGAATTGGTGCTGGACCTTGCAGCAGCCATTGAAGAGATGGCAGAAGAGACGGAGTCTGTGTAAATGGCTTTCTTGCCAATGCCATAAAAATCACGAGATAATACGTGCGCCAGAGTACCCTACACCAGGTGCTCGAAAACACGGAAAGTACCGCGCGCCAATATGCGTTGCGCGAGCGAGCCATTGCCTTGGGTTGGCCCCCGGAGCGCATTGTCGTCATTGATCAGGACCTGGGCCAATCCGGCGCTTCGGCCGCTGATCGGGCTGGGTTTCAACGGCTCGTGGCCGAGGTGGGACTCGGCCACGTGGGCCTGGTCATGGGCCTGGAGGTCTCCCGCTTAGCGCGCAGTTCGCTCGATTGGCATCACCTGTTGGAAATATGCACCATGACTGGGACGCTCATTCTTGATGAAGATGGTCTCTATGATCCAGCCACTTTTAACGACCGTCTTTTGTTGGGGTTAAAGGGCACGATGTCGGAGGCTGAGCTTCATGTGCTGCAGGCACGCTTGAAGGGCGGGATTCTCCACAAAGCGAGTCGCGCGGCGTTGAAAGTGCCGCTGCCGGTCGGTCTGCTCTACGCGGAGGACCAGACCGTCATCCTCGATCCCGATGCCCAGATCCAACAAGCTCTCCGTCTGCTGTTTGCCACCTTCAAACGCACCGGGTCAGCCTGGGCCACGGTGAAGTATTTTCGCGACCAGGGGCTACTCTTCCCGCGCCGTGTCCGCATCGGTCCTCATGCAGGTGAACTCCATTGGATGCCCTTGCAGCACAACGCCGTGCTCAAAGTGCTGCGCAACCCGCGCTATGCGGGAGCCTTCTGCTTCGGACGCACCCATACGAGCAAGCATCCTGATGGCTCGCTCCACATCCAAACGCTTCCCCAGGAGCAGTGGCTGTTTCTCGTGCGAGAGGTGCATGCTGGCTACCTGAGCTGGGAAGACTATGAAGCCAATCTCGCCCAACTGCGTGCCAATCGCCAGGCGCATGGAGACGATCGTCGCCACGGCCCCCCACGGGAAGGACCAGCGCTGCAAGAGGCGACTGGTGATCTGCGGACGCTGCGGCAACCGGATGACGGTGCGCTACCATGATGTCAAGGGTGGCAAGCGCCTCTACCCGGAATATATGTGTCAGAAAGAGATGATCGAGCAGGCTGAAGAGAAAGTCTGTCAGCGTATGCTTGGCGCAGGCCCCGACGCTGCGATCGCCGAACTCTCTGACTTGCACAACTGACTCCCCTGGCCATTGATACCACCGTGCAGGTGTACGAAGAACTGCATACCCAGGCCGAAGCCGCGCGGCACCTGCGTGCTCAACAGGTGGAGCGTGCGCGGTATGCAGCAGAACTGGCACAGCGTCGGTTTTTACGGGTGGATCCCAGAGAACCGACTGGTCGCCGATGTGTTGGAAGCCGACTGGAATGCCCGCTTACGGGAACTGGCCTGTGTGCAAGAGGAAGCCGAGCAGCAAAATGAGGCGGAACAACGCAAACTGTCTGCCCTGGAACAGCAGGCGATTGCCGACCTGGTGGACGATTTTCCGCGGGTGTGGAAGGATCCGCGCACCTCTGATCGGGACCGCAAACGCATGGTCCGCTTGCTGCTGGAAGATGTGACCGTGCTCAAGCAAGAGGAGGTGATCGCTGTTCACGTCCGCTTCAAAGGGGGAGCCACCCAGACCATCACGGTCCCAGTGAGCCGCGGGCGTCGCAGCACGCCAGAGCTGATTGCGCTCATCGACCAGTTGCTCGACGACTACACAGATGCCGAGGTGGCCGAGCAGCTCAACCAGCGGGGGTGGCGCACCTACGAAGGGAAACCCTTTACTGCCGCACGCGTGCTGTCCTTACGGCGCTATCAGCAGTTGAAAACGCATGGCACCAGGCTCGCTGAGCGGGGTTTGCTCTCCGCCGAAGAAGCGGCCTCCGCTTACGGGGTGTGCCGAGAAACGCTCATGGCCTGGGGACGGGCGGGGCTGCTTCCTATGTATCGGATCAATGATCAAGGGACGGCGGTGTTTCCGCCGCCCGATGGCCTGTCAGTGTGATCCTGACGAAAAGATACGATGTACCATATAACTAGCGATGAGGAGGTGGACTGAAGAAACGGGATGCGTGTTCCTTGCTAGGTCATACCTGCATCCTTGGCACACAGGATGGCTTCGAGGCGACTGGTCACTTGCAGCTTGCTGAAGATCGAGGAGATGTGATTGCGCACAGTTTTAGGGCTGATTACCAGCCGCTCCGCAATGGCCTGGTTGGTGTAGCCTTGCGCGATGAGCGCCATCACCTCCCGCTCGCGCTCGGTCAGATCAGGGAATGGTTGGGAAGGACTTGGAGGACGTGATGCCCCGAAGTACTGCATCAGGCGCCCGGCAATCGTCGGGCTAAAGATCGCCTCGCCCGTGCTGACCACCCGAATGGCCTGTAAGGTCTCTGAGGAAACTCGTATGAAATGTTGAAAAAGGAAGAGCTACTGTTTAGGAAGCAGGATCAGCTTCTGAGGTTTTGACCTGGGCGAAGAAGCCTGATATTGGCCTGCGCGGTGTTGCCGATGGAGGGCTGGATCATAGAGCACTGGCTCTGGTGGCTTGACCCCAGGAGGAAGCTTACTCAGCATTTCCTGGTCTTTTTTGAGGAGAGCATAGATGACCGAGATGATTTGCCCGGCGACCCGACCAATCACCTTTCCCCGAGCCGTGTAGCTACGCGTCCGTTCGTTGTAGGGACACTTGATCGGGACCAAGCGCTCGTAAATTCTTGCCCATTCGCAATCCATCTTGATGGCTGTCCAGACAATGAGGTACATCATCTGTTTCATCTGCCTTGTTCCACGAGGTGAGAGTCGGGCTCGATCAAGCGTGTAGCCCGATTGAGTGAGAGTAGGTGCCCAGCCGAAGTAAGATTTGAGCTGAGAAGGACGAGCAAAGTTGACAATGTTGCCGATCATGGCAAGGATCGTGGCTGCAGGAATGGGTCCGATCCCTGGAATGGACAGCAGGATCTGCCCTTGGCGGCTGTGTTCGACAATGTGCGTCATCTCGGCTTCGAGTTGTTCCAGATGCCTGGAAATGAGGTTGAGTTCTTCAATGAGTTGACCTTGCTCGAAGATGAGGCCGCGTAGGCGCGCCGGGTCTTTTGTGCCAATGCTCTGTGCAGCCAGTCGTTGTAGTTCGACCAGTTTCGCATCGGAAGGATGGTGACCAATCCGTGCTTCCTGCAGGCTGCTCAGACTTGCCGAAGCAAGCGCAGCCGGGGTAGGGAAGCGCTCCCTGAGTGCCAAAGCAGAGGGAAGATTGGGATTTTTACACACCTGAACAAGTTCGGGGAAGATCTCATCACAGAGAGCGATCAACTTGTTTTTCCGCTGGGTGCTTTCAGCGATGAGTTCATACCGATGCCGAACCATGCCGCGAAGCTGTGCGGCGGCTTCTGTTGGTGGAGCGAGGCGACGGACGGCCTGCATTTTATCCGCTACTTGGACTCCCAATGCGAGCTGATCGTAGAGGTGATTGGCCAGACCGAGAGCGTCGCGCTTGTCCGTCTTGAGTAGTCCTGCTTGGCGCTTCTGGACATGCATGACGTACACAGGGATATCCAGTTCTTGCAAGTACTGGAGCAGTGCTCGATGATAGTGCCCAGTAGCTTCAAGCAGCACATAAACCTGCGTCAGAGGAACATACGTCTGAATGCGATCTACGAACGCACGAAACCCCTCACGCGAATTCTCGAAGGAGAGAGCCGGACAGCTTTCAAAGCGCTGATGCCGTGTGAGCAATGTTGGAGAGAGGAAGCCTGCAACATGGGTGATCTTTCCGATATCCACCCCAACGTACAAGGTTTCGAGGGCAAGCATCGGTCTGATGTGAAGGGCTGAGCGAGCTTGAGCCTTGTTTGGCATGAATATATCCTTTCGCTAGATACCCTCCTTCTGCCTCGTGGCGGGTGGAGAGGCCAGGCTCCGTGGGCGTGCCTCTGCCAACTTCAGACGAGAAGTCTGGCCTCCAAACTCGTATCAGGAGTGCGAACACGTCCCCCAGTTTCCTCACAAGAGTCAAGCTCCACAGTGGAACAAGGGTTCTGCGGAGCCTTCCCGGCAAGGAGCGACCCTGCCGTGCTTCTCCACTTACTACACTCCATGAAGTTGAACAAAGTTTCAAGATTTCGTCTGAACAGTGGAACCAAAAACAACGATAAGAATTATTCTCCTCACTCTTTTGGCTCTACAAGCGGCTTGAGTGGAGGAGTAACGTATCCCCTGTTGGGGAAGGACTAGCCTTTTCGGTTGAATGGGTCTTCGCTCAAGCCGCTTCTCAGGCCGCTTCTTTTTCTTACCGTGCTTTTTGGTTTCACTGTCCCTCAGAGGCCAAAAAGTGCAGTATCGCCGTAAACAGATACACTCTCACTATTGATGAGCAACCAGATTACTTTTCTCTCGACCTGGGTGATGTTCTTCCCGTATGTTATAGCCAGGACATTCCTCACATCAAGTGGGAGCGAGGAACGGACTGCGGAGTTCTACCACAAACTGTGGGTCGATTGACCTGAAAGGCGCAAGGGTCTTCCACAGTCCTCTGCTACCACATTTGGGCGACCAAACCCCGCTTTGTGATGGAACCCGGACTGCGGCCTCCACTTGTTTTGAAAGGACGCGTGTGCTCTATTTCTTTTATAGTAGGCATCATGAGGAGCACCGGGAAGTCTGGTCGGTCAGCGGTGTTGCGCGTCCATTGCACGAGAGCAACACGGACGCACGGCATCAGACCATCAGATTGGAACCGGTGCTTTTCTTGTGTGGAAAAGCTGCGAGCATGGCCAGGCAACAAGCGTGAGCAACAGGATCACTTCCCACCTCGCCTGGAACGACGAAGGCAGGAGAAGAACACTCCTCTCAAGAGGTGACGACGACCCGCTCGCGATATGGAGAGACCGTTGCTGGCTGTGCTGGTTGGAGCTTCAGCAGGTGCGCGCATCGGCCATCGTGTGTAGCGATGCCGCGAGTTGGTGATCGTTGGTGACAGACAAAACAGCGAGCGACAAAGCTTTTTCAGCTATTTTAAGGAGGGGATCATGAGCATTCTTCGATATGTGGCACCATCTCTGTGCACCTTGTTCGGTCTCTATTGTGTGATATGGGGTCTGGTCGCTTCGTCTTACCCGACATCAATGCGCGTTGGGGGTGCTTTTCCTGCTGTTGGCCTTTGTGTATCTTCGCGTGATACTTCCCTATGAGCGAGAGGAGATCGTGCGCTCTGATCAGGTGGGATGATGTTCATCTCGTGGTGATGGTTCCATTGCTGTGACGTTCTACGCGCGCGCGGGTCCCTGTTTCTTACGCAGAGTGCCGGTGAGTGAGTTATGAGCCGAGCATACTTTTCTCTTGCCGACCAAGAACAAGCATGGTACAATACCAGCAATGGTACGAGGAAAGTTGCAGCAAGCATGGAGCGCCGGGAAGCCTGGTCGGCAGAGTCCCGGTGTTTTTTGTGTGGAAACAGGGCTGATTGCTCCTCGACACGCGAAATACCAGGCACTCAACCGCGTGGAAAGGAGGCTTTCTGCCTATGTCAGCTACCATCTCGCTGCTCTTTGGTTTGTTGGTGGCGATTGTCGTGCTGGCCACGCTGGCGAGCAGGTTGCGCCTCCCCTATGCTATCCTGCTCGTCCTCGGAGGCCTGCTTCTCGGCTTCATCCCGGGTCTTCCCAGGATTGCACTCGATCCTGAACTCATCCTGGTACTCTTTTTGCCGCCGCTGATCTACTCCTCGGCCTGGCTCACCTCCTGGCGCGCATTCCGCGCGAACCTGCGCCCGATCTTGCAGCTGTCTCTGGGCCTGGTGCTGGTGACTACGCTCGTCATTGCCATCGTCGCCCATGCTATCGCCGGCTTGCCCTGGCCGGTGGCCTTTGTCCTGGGGGCCGTGGTCTCGCCCACCGACGCCGTGGCTGCCAGTGCGACCGCCAAACAGCTCGGCCTGCCGCGCCGCATCGTCACCGTTATCGAGGGGGAGAGTATGGTCAATGACGCCACCGGGCTGGTCGTCTACCGCTTCGCCGTGGCGGTAGTGGTCACCGGCAGCTTCTCCCTGTGGCAGGCCGGTCTGCAGTTTGTCGTCGTCGGCCTGGGCGGCCTCGTGATCGGACTGGCCATCGCGTGGCCGGTGGCCTGGCTGCATCGTCACCTGGACGACGCGCCTATCGAAATCACCATTACCTTGCTCACCCCCTACGCCGCCTACCTGCTGGCCGATGCCCTGCAGGTGTCGGGGGTGCTGGCCGTCCTCTCGGCAGGGCTGTACTTGAGCCGGCAGTCGTCGCGCTTCTTCTCCTCAAATACGCGGCTCCAAGCCAATGCCGTCTGGAACGTGCTGGTCTTCCTGCTGAACGGCCTGGTCTTTCTGCTGATCGGGCTGCAACTGCGCAGCATCCTGGCCAGCATCTTGCGGGCCTCTCACCGCTCACGCTGATCTGGCAAGCGCTGCTCATCAGCCTGGCCGTCATCGCTGTGCGCATCGCCTGGGTCTTTCCCGCGGCCTCCCTGCCGCGCCTGGTCAGCCCTCGCTTGCGCGCCCGCGACCCGTATCCCGGATGGCGCCAGGTGGCGATCGTCGCCTGGGTCGGCATGCGCGGAGGTCTTTCGCTGGCCGCAGCACTGGCGTTCCCTTTCACGCTCAACAGTGGCCATCCTCTTCCCGCAGCGCGACCTGGTCATCTTCTTCACCTTCGGGGTCATTCTGGCCACGCTGGTCGGGCAAGGGCTGAGCCTCTCGCCCATCATCCGGTTGCTCGGCCTCGAGCGGGACAGAGCGCTCGAACGGGAACACGCGCAGGCGCATCTCGTGGCGGCACGCGCGGCCCTCTCCCGCCTGGATGCACTGGCGACCGAGGCGTGGGTCCCCCAGGATGCGCTCACCCACCTGCGTTCCCACTATGCACAGAAACTGGAGGCCCTCACCGCAGCGATGGATGGCGCGGGCGATGAGCGCTTCGATGGGCATGTGCCGGTAGAGCCTCAGCTCCGACAAGAGGTACTCACAGCCGAACGGGCAGCGGTGATTGGGTTACGCGACCAGGGCCGTATCGATGATGAGACGCTCCGCCTGGTCGAGCGGGAGCTGGACCTGGAAGAGCAGCGCTGGCAGGGCGAAGGAGACCAGAGGAAGAGGTGAAAACCATGCGTAGTTCACATACAACAGCGCCTCCCCTGCGGATGCTCGTGACTGGCCCATCCGCACGCCTGCATGGGCGCGCTGCAGCAGGCAGGACACCGGGCAGGGGCCACTGCATCGACGGCTCCTTCCTTCCTCTCCTTGTCACTGCTCGTGCTGGTCTTTGTCTTGTCGCTCCTGCTGGCGGTAGGAGCCTCCGCCTGGTTTACCCGCGGGTTGGAGACCATCAGCGATCTCTTCGACCTCTCTCCAGGGCTCTTGAGTTTGCTGGGGGCGCTGGGAGCCAATATTCCCAATTATGTCGCCTCGTTCGTCGCAGCCGCGTCCGGTCAGTTCGTGGTGGGTCTGGGCATCATTCTCGGTTCCAATATCTACAATATGGCCATCATTTTGGGCATCTCCACCTTCGCAGCGAAAGCCCGGCACGGCATTGCCTTGACCCGCAGCGCTGCGAAGGATGTGCGCGTAGTGGCCACCTCTACCCTGGCGATCATGCTGACCACGCTGCTGGCCGTCGGGCTCCTCGCGTGGAGAGCTGGTGGCGCCACGCTCCCTCTCTCCATCCCGGTGAGCGTCGTGCTCCTGGCCACGAACCTGCTCTCGCTTGGACTCTTCAGCGTGCTGGCCCTCCACGCGCTGCAGCGTGTGCCGCATGGACATCCCGCACGAGAGACGCTCACTGCGCTCATCGATGAAGCAGACCCTCTCCCATCCGGCAAGAGGCGGATGGCCGCGACTCGCTCTGTTGGTGAAGCAGTGCTCGCGCTGGTACTGGCCCTTGGCGGCGTAATCGTGATGGTGCAGGCGGGACAAGCCTTCGCGGCGGAGGTCCATCTGTCGCCAACAATCCTGGGTCTCGTGGTCCTTGCGGTGGCAACCTCGCTGCCCAATACCGTGGTCGCGTTCACGCTGGCCCGGACGGATCGCGCCTCCGCCTGCGTGGAGGAAGTCTTGAGCAGTAATAGCATCAATGCCACCCTGGGTATTGCGCTTCCCTTGCTCCTGTGGCAGCCCATCCATCCCGATCCCGGGCTGTTGTTCCCGGATGCGCTCCTCATGGTGGCGCTCACGCTCACCGCGCTGATCGGCGCGCTCAGGCAACGTGTGAGTCGGTTGACCGGGTTTCCTGCTGGTCCTGGTCTACGTCAGTTGGGTTGTGGTGCATGCCTTCGCATAGCACCTCGGGAAAGCAAGGAGAACACGCATGCTTACGCATCAACAGCTCCTCGTACGCCGGTTGGAACGGTCTGCTTCTGACCTTTTTTCTCCTGGCTGCTCTTTTTCTGCTGGTGGTGTATGTTGCTGCACCATCCATGTACACGCAAACGCTCTTGCTCCAACCATCTCCGACGGATCGCTATCCCTTCCCGGTGACGCTGTTTCTCGTGGTCATTGTGGGGTGTATCTCCATCTTGATGGTAGGCGTCGTGCGCCATTGGCGCTGGGTGTTCTGGTTACTTCTGGTGGCCTTTGGAGCTATGATCCTTGAAATTCCTGCGACGATCTTCCAGCTGACTGGTATTTTTCCTCGCATTTTCCCTGTCTGGTACAGTCTGTGTCGGATGGGGGTCGCCATGATTGCGGTTGCCATTGCGGTGTGGATGCTCCAGATCTATCGGCACTATGGTGTATGGGCTCTGGGCAGGAAAGCCCCATCCGATGCGCGAGCCCGTGATGGAGCGATACCCCAAGCAAAAAGAGATCAATAGACGCATCACAAGAGGGGGTTCCGCCCCCTTGATTCATTGCATCGTGTTGAAAAGGAGCGAAGGGCGCGTCTGGGCGGCCATCGGCGCTCCTCTTCTCGTAGTGAGCGTGCCGGGAGTGCTGATGTGTCAGGTGCATCGCTCACCAGTCAAACCAGAAAGGAGGGAATGTCTATGAATCAGCAGATCCTGCTCGGCGTGGATATGGATCTCTCTCCAGCCACCCAGGCGATGCTGCAGATGGTCAGGACCTTCCTCGTGCAGCTCGCTCCACAGTGTCAGGCGCTGCTCCTCACCGTTATTCCTGTGCCCTATGATACGCCCTCCTCGCTCGGGCGCTTCCGCGGGCAGACGCCTTGCTTGTCTGCGACGACCGTCCAACGAACGGAGGCCAGGCAGACCCTAAAGCTGGCGCAGGCTGTGTTGGTGCAAGCTGGCATCGCGCCTGGACGGCTGGAAACGCAGGTGTGTGAGGGTGTGCCTGTCGAGGAACTGGTGAAAGTGGCAGCCGAACGGCAGGTGGCCTGCATCGTGCTGGGATATCGAGGCGCTGCACTCCGACACCGCCTGCGACGGCTCTTGCTAGGAAGTACCACCGCGCAGGTCTTGCGCAGGGCTCCTTGCCCGGTCCTGCTGGTACCTGTGACCTCGGGTTCTACCAACCTGGTCGCCTGGTATGAAGAGGCGATCACCCGCGAGCTGTCCGAACACGCCTCTGGTTTGTCCATCTTCACCCCAGAGGTGGTGGCTTCGCGCTTTCCTCCTCCGCACCGCGCACGCCGTCACAAGGAGGTGGCGGCTGCCACGAAGGCCTTACAGCAGCTCGAAGGCCGAGGGGTCCTCATCTGCCAGCAGGTCAAGGGGGCCTGGCAGTGTTTCAATGACTGAAGGAGGCGCGAGGGCAAGAACGAGCCGAACGGCTCCCTGCGTCAGAGGCCTCGGAGCCGACCTGAGCTACGTCAGGAGGAGCGGCTCGCACCAGAACAAGCGAGTTACTCCTGCGAGCGCACCTGGTCATCTCTCGTCAACAAGACCTGTAAAGGCCGAAAGGGAGGGTCTATGAGCAAGCGGAGCGCCTCAATTCTGGTGGTGGATGACGAGCAGGAAATCGTGCGCGCCCTCCAGCGCGGCCTGGTTGCCCACGGCTATACCGTCCGCACGGCGCACAGCGGCGAAGAGGCGCTCGAGGCGGTGGCGAACTGGCGGCCTGACCTGTTGGTGCTTGATCTGCTGCTGCCGGGGATGAGTGGCCTGGAAGTGTGCCGCCGGGTACGAGCGACTTCGAATGTGCCCATCATCGTGCTCTCGATCAAAGATGCCGAAGCCGACAAGGTCGAAGCGCTCGACCTGGGGGCGGATGATTATATCGCCAAACCCTTTGGCATGAGTGAACTGCTGGCCCGCGTGCGCGCTGCCCTGCGCCGCATCGCCCGGGCAAAGAGCGGCACCGAGCCGCGTGTGCAGGTAGGGCCGCTCTCGGTTGATTTCGCGCAGCGGCGCGTCGTGCTTCGTGGGCGGGAGGTGTCCTTGACCCCCATCGAGTACGAGCTGCTCAAAGTCTTTCATCACACACCGAGGCAAGATTCTCACGCGGCAGATGCTGCTCTGCGCAGGTCTGGGGAACCAGTGCGCATGCCAGCACGCACAGCCTGCACGTCTACGTGGCCCAGTTGCGCCACAAAATCGAACCTGACCCCGAGCAGCCACGTTTGATCTACACGATCCCCGGCGTTGGCTACCGCTTTACTGATGCGGAGGAATCATAGGCCGTCTTCCGTGCAACGGAAGCCGAAACAACGAGAAGGATGGTGCTCTTTGCTCGGGTCGCGCGTGAGGTGCAGCACAAATGAAAGGAGGGCAATGCCCCTTCTTCGTAATGTACTGGACCTGCCCCTACAGCGATCTCCTTCCTCGGCTCCACAAGTCAGCACCTGTTCTTCCCATGCATTGTGGGTCTGTTGCACGGAAGACTGCCTATTACTTTCTTTCTCTATTGAAGCACTCCCGTGAGTTCATTCGTGATAGCTTTGGAGATCTATTTTGGTTGTGACCGAAGAAAGTGGAGTGCCGCCATGGGAAACCAGTCCGAAGCCGATGATTTCTCCCCCTCCCTCACAACCATCTTCGTGGTGGAAGATAACGCTGACCTCGGCCTTGTGCTCCTGCGGTTCCTCGAAGAGGAGGTTCCTTGCCGCGTGGTTCTGGCGACCAATGGCTTTGAGGTGTTGAAGCTTGTGCGATCAATCGCACCACATTTGTTTCTGGTCGATTACAACCTCCCCAGTATGAATGGTCTTGAGCTGGTCGATCACTTGCGGGCTATTCCCACCCTGAAACAGACGCCTATCGTCCTCATGAGTGCGCGCATGCCACGTGATGGGGTCAAACAGCGCCAGCTGCCTGCGATCCACAAGCCTTTTGACCTCAATCATCTTCTGCAGGTGGTGCGGGAACAGTTGCCTGCTTCAGACGAGTTCCACTTTGGCTCCTACTGACGCTTTCGTTTTGCCAGTCGTTAACCGGTTCTTCATCGATACCTCTTGCCATTCATCGAAATCGGTGCTCGTCAACAAGCTCAGGTTGAGATCTCATTCCCTCTATGACGCAGCTACCAAGGCGGGTCTGTTTGAGCAGATGGCCATTTTTCGAGGGTGTAGGGGCCTATGAGGCCCGCGACTGAGATGGACAACGTGAGCGTTGGCAAACCCAGACCGGTTCTGTTCGGTGTCTACCTTCACCACTTCCAATGCTTCGTCGTATCCGTTCCCAGGATCAGCAGCAACAACACCCACAGTGGCGCAACCTTCCACAAGAGAGGGACCCACGGCGGAGGGGCGTACACACGCGCAATGTTCACGACGACCTGGTGCCCGAGCAAGAGCGCAACCAGAGATGGCAGCTCTGGTTCCAGCACACGAGTAAAGATGAGCCGTGAGCGAGGGAAGAGTGGCTGTTCATCTTCACCAAAGCATCCCGTCACATCTGCGGGCAGACAGTCGGCAAATGCCGCAACCTCAGAAGACAGACTGTGCGGCATCAGCAACGGAGGTGGTGCTCCATTGGGGGCGAGTCAAGGCATTGAGGGCATCCCCTTGCATATTCACTGCCATGACCTGCCCTGCCTGGACCTGGTTGATCAAGGTGCTATAGGGAACTTCCGTAAAGATGCTCGGCGGAGCAGAGGGCGCAGGAGGTGGCAGGTGCAATGCCAGGCCAAACAGGAGCAAGAAGAAGCATGCCAACAGCAGTCCTGTCACCAGCCCTCTTCCCTGTGTCCTGAGTGCCTGCAACAGGCGTCCTCGCTGCAAGGTGCCTGCTCGTCTCCAGTGTAAGATATCTCGCTTCTTGTTCAAACTCACCATCTCCTTGTGAGTATGAGGAGAAGGAAACACTCCTGCTCACCGCGACTGTCGGGACGAGGCCAGGGAAGGATCCATCTACCTATCTCTGCCTCTCGTCCTCGCGCACGTCATTGGGCTACCTGGACCCAGAGCCCCTTTTAGACCTCCCGGCGTATCTCGATCCTATTCCGGAGCCGGAAGACGAAGAACAAGAACAGCACGCCGGAATTCACGGCATAAGTGCCAAATAGCCAGAGTATCGCTGACGCGCTAGTAGCGGGCCGCAAGACTAGGATCAAACCAAGCAGCATCAACACGATGCCATCCAGCAAGAGCGGCCACCCAAGCCCGATCACATGGCGGATCCAGATGGCAGCGACGATCTCGAGGAGGCCTGTGACCATGGCCAGGGCCGCGGCCAGGTACAAGAGGGCCAGAACACTCATGGCTGGCCAGAGGAGGGTGATCACGCCGGCTGTAGTCCCGACCGGCCCTTCCGGCGGGAGCACTGTAAAGAGACCATCGATCAGGGCGAACGCACCGAAGAGTCCCAGCAGCACTGCCAGGACAAGGCCTGGCCAGACAAAGACCGCCAGGCCAAGGAGCATAGCGATCAGACTCCGCAGAGCAAGCGCCCACCAGTTGCGCACGAACAGGGTCCTCACCCGTGAAGTTCTCATCTTTTCCTTTCCTTTCAAGCTGACCAGACTCTCCCCAGGATATCGTGCTTTCTCCTTGTGTTCATGAGCGTACCATGGCTTGCTGGACAGACATTTCAGTTCACGGCAACATGCCCTGAAGCTATGCCTGCTCAGTCAACAAGGTGACACTGTAGGCTTTGAAAATATCATCACGGCCCAGTATCCCGATGGGATGCCTGGAATTGCCACGTGCAATCACAGGTAAGAGCTGTTGATCATGCACCCCCATCCGGCGAACCGCTTCGGCAAGATGTTCGTCGGCAAAGATCGTTTCAGGAGGAGCACTCGCACTTACGAGCTCCCCCAGGGTCTCCTCTCCTCGCTCAGCGAGCACGGCCTCCTCGATATCGTGGGCCATCAGCACGCCAACAAGCGCCCCTGCCTCATCCACCACCAGCAGTCCCCATTGATTGTGCTGCTTCAGTTCCAGAATTGTCTCGGCAACCGTGAGCGTCTGTGGAAGCGTGAAGATGCTTGTCACCATCGCTTCACTCACCGGGATACGACGCATCAGATCATCGGCCTTGCCGGTACGCAGGTCGATGCCTCGCCGCTTCAACTTGAGCGTATAGATGGTCTCTTTTCCCAGCATCTCAGAGACGATAGTGCTGATCACCACTGCTGCCATCAGCGGCAGGATGACCGAGTAATCACCGGTCAGTTCAAACAGAATAATGATGGAGGTAATGGGAGCACGAGCCGCCCCTGCAAACACCGCGGCCATGCCCACCAATCCAAAATTGCTCGGATGCGTGATGATACCCGGAAACACGCCCTGCAAAAACGTCCCGTAGGCTTCCCCCAGCATGGCACCAATGAACAGAGAGGGAGCAAACACGCCCCCAGACCCCCCTGAACCGATGGTCAGCGAGACGGCGAGAATCTTGGCGATGACGAGTAGAGCCAATAACCCCAAAGCATACTTCCCTGCTAATGCCGTGCTCATCGCCGGATAGCCCACGCCGAAAACTTGCGGCAGGAAGAAACCGAGCGCGCCAAGCAATAACCCGCCCGGAACGGGTTTGAGATACTCAGGCATCTTAATCGCATCAAAGCGATCCTCAAACCAGTACAGAATGCGCGTAAACGCGACGCCTGCGACCGCGCCCAGGATGCCGAGTATCGCATACAAAGGAATGTCCGTGATATGGAAGATCTGATAGGAGGGCAAGGGAAACGCCGGTACATTGCCAAAAGCAGTGCGTCCTATCACCGAGGCCGTGACGCTCGCGATGACCACAATCCCGAAGGAACGGGTCGAAAACTCACCAAGAATGATCTCGAGCGCAAAGAAGACCCCGGCAATCGGTGCATTGAAGGTGGCAGCTATGCCACCCGCTGCACCACACGCCACCAGGGTGCGGATGCGGGCTTCCGACATATGGAAGATCTGCCCCCACGTTGAGCCGAGCGCTGAGCCGATTTGCACGATTGGTCCCTCTCGTCCCACCGAGCCACCAGAGCCAATACAGATCGCAGAAGCCAGCGATTTGATGGCCGCCACAATAGGGCGAATCCGCCCACCCTCCTGCGCGACAGCCAGCATGACTTCGGGTACCCCATGTCCTTTCGCCTCACGTGCAAACACGTAAATGAGGGGACCAAAAATGAGCCCGCCGATCGCCGGGATAACAATGATGGCGTAGGGACCCGAAAAGCCTGCTCAAAGCCGGGCGAAGCACATCAAAAAAAAGGAAGGTACACCCACTAATGAGCTCGCGAAAGACGACCGCGCCCAGTCCCGCTCCTACTCCAACTACCAGGCCGGAGAGGAGCAGGACCTGCGTCTCGTTTACCTTCAGATGCAGGAGACGGCGAATCGTCCTGCTCACGACAGGAAACCGGTCACCAGAGACAGCAGCATCGCTCAGATTCCGCAACAGTCGAAGGACTCGGGCAAAAAGAACAGGACGTTTCATCAGCACCCTTCTTTGTGGTTCCACACGCTGATGGGTGGGTAACCATTCAATAACAAGACGAGAAAAAAAGAGGCATCCTCAACCCAAGGACGCAGCGATCCCACGCAGGATCAGAGCTGCCACAGCCGGTGCCTGACGCGCGATCTCGGCCTCTGACTGTCCAAGGACCTTGGCGGAAAGGACGTAGGACTCCGTCAGGGACAGCACCATCAGGGCAGCCGTCTCGATGGTTGGGCAGCGGATCTCCCCACGGGCCTGGCTCTGCTCCAGCATCAGGGCGATGACCGCCACATAATCACGCAACAGTTTCGTCGCCTCCGCCTGAAAGGCGCGGTTGACGCCGTAGAGCGCGCTCATCGACACATTGAAGCTATCACTCTCCTCCTCTGCCAGGTGCGCAAAGGCGCGAAACAGCCGCTCCAGACGTTGCTGCAGGGTCCCATCGGGGGCCAGGGCCACCCGGATCGCGGCCAGATGTTCCTGTGCGATGAAACGCAGCATCGCCAGGAAGAGCTCACGCTTGTTCTCGAAGTAGAGGTAAATGGTGCCCTTGCCGATCCCCGCCTGCTCAGCAAGCACATTGATATTCGTCTGGTCAAAGCCCAGGCGGGCAAACTCGCTGGCCGCCACACGCAGAATGCGGCGGCGCGTCGCTTCACGCATCTGCTCATCGACAATTTTTGGCATGGTGCCTCCCCGAGATATGCGATCTGGTCTTGTCCCTATAGCATACCACGTTTTTGGACTCGTGGTCAATGTCATGAGGAGCACATCACGTTCCTCTCTGCGAGCAGTTTTGAGCGGAGAATCGCTCTGACAGAGCTGCTCTCTCACTCGATGGAGAGGAAATTGACCAAAGGGTCATTGACAAATCACTGATCGTATGGTATAAACATAACTGACCGGTCAGTTACTCTGAGACATTGTATGAAGCTGCTGTATTCCTGGCAGCAGAGAGGGATGCGATTATGCGTGTCTTGATGTCCGGCATGCAAGCCTTTGCTCAAAACGTATGGACCGTCGACGGCCCCTATGTCCGCGACTTCGGGGTCCTGTTTTCGACCCGCATGATCATCGTGAAGCTCACCAATGGTTCCGTCTGGGTGGATTCTCCGGTGTCTGTGCCGTTCGAGACACTCAAACGCCTCACGGAATTGGGGCCGGTGCGCTATCTTGTTGCAGCGACCCCAAGACACGTCTGGCGGCTGGAAGCGTGGCATACGCTCTTTCCCGAAGCACAGCTATGGGCACCACGTCCCACCCCATTGACGTTGAAGAAGGGGCATCTGCCATTCACCGGCATGCTGGGGGATACGCCGAATCCCAATTGGGCGGATGACCTCGACCAACTTGCCTTCCAAGGCAACCCTCTCATCGAGGAAGTCCTTTTCTTTCACAGAGCGTCTCGCACGGTCATCCTGGATGATCTCATCCAAATTCATCCGATCGTCAAGGGAAAGCCCCTTCGCAATGCTCTGTTCAAACTAGAGGGCGTTGCCTCTCCGTATGGCGGCGTTGGGCTCGACATCAGGCTGTCTTTCACGCATCGAAATCTCGCACGACGATCGCTTGAAAAGCTGCTGATCTGGGACTTCGACAAGCTGATCATCGGTCATGGTGTCTGTATCGAGAAGGATGCGAAGCCATTCGTGGAACAGGCATTCCATTGGCTCAGGCGCTGATAGCAGGTGCGAAGCAGATGTTCCCTGGTGAAATGGTACGCACCTCAAGTTCGCCCACATGAGGGGAACTGGACATGGCTGGCTGCTCACGCGAAACTGGGCAGCGAGAAAGGAGCCAATCATGCGCGTGTTAATTTCTGGAGGCGGGATTGCTGGGCTGACGCTAGCGTATTGGCTGCGTCAGTATGACATTCCATCTGTGGTCATTGAGCAGGCCAAAGGCCTTCGTCGTGATGGGTACGCAATTGACTTTTTAGGCACCGGTTATGAGGTCGCCGAACGGATGAGCCTCATTGACCGGCTGCACTCTCAGCAAATCCCTTTTGACGATGTGGCCTATGTGAACAAGGCAGGCAAGCTGATCGCGAAACTGGATGCGGCGCTGTTGCGAAACATCACGGATGGGAAGTACATGGGACTGATGCACTGGACCCTCGAAGAAGCCTTGTATGACGCGCTTGTCGGTCAGGTTGAGGTGCGGTTCGGCCGTTCGCTCACGCACGTGGTATCTGACTGGGATGCGGTGGTGGTGACGTTCACTGATGGCAGAACCGAGTCCTTCGATCTCTTGATCGGTGCCGACGGCGTGCATTCCACCACGCGCGACCTGGTCTTCGGACCGGAAGACCAGTTCAGCCGCTATCTCGGCTACACCATCGCCTGCTATCCGCTCGCCGACCGCTACGACATTGGCCACGCCTGGAAGATGTATCTCGAGCCGGGACGCCTGGCAGCCGCCTATTGCACGCGCTCCGAGGGCGAAATCCTCACGTTTTTCATGTACCAGGTTGCCCAGATGGAGCATCTTCCACGCGAGCAGCGGCTGCCACGCTTGCGAGAGGTGTTTGCAGGGATGGGCTGGCTGACCCAGCAGTTCCTCTCCGATGTCAGCTTATCTGAGAGCGTATTCATGGATGCAGTGATCCAGATTCAGATGCCCACCTGGCATCATGGTCGGGTGGCCCTCCTCGGCGATGCCTGCGACTGCCCCACGCTGCTCTCTGGGCAGGGAGCGTCGCTGGCGATGGGAGGTGCTTATCTGCTGGCTCGTGCACTGCACGAAGCCGCCGATTACCAGGAGGCGTTCCGTCGGTACGAACAGCAAATGTATGCCTATGTCCAGGCCCAACAAAAGAGTGCCCGTGGCTTTGCCAGGACCTTTCTGCCTGGGAGTCCCTTCGGTCTGTTCGTCCAACAAACGGTGATGAAAGTGGTGCTGCGCGAGGCGTTTCGTAGCCTGCTGCGACGGCAGTTTGGTGCAGAGAGCCTCTTGCTTCCGCAAGAGGACAGTCCGGAGCCGACAACCGGAAAGCTCACACACCAGTGATCGCTGTCCCTATTTCAAGACCAAGGAGCAATGGCGAAAGCCGAGAACGATTTGGAGGTGTGCATGTCTCCCCGTCCCAATGTGAGTGAAGAACGCAAACAGCAAATCCTGGAAGCGGCCATCGCAGTGTTTGCGCGGCTGGGCTTTCGAGCTACTCGTATGGATGATGTTGCCGAGCAGGCAGGGCTGTCGAAAGGGGCGCTCTATCTCTATTACAAAAGTAAGGATGCGATCATTGCGGCGCTTCTTCAACACCTCTTTGCCCAGGAATTTAAACAGTTGCAGGCCCTGGTGGAATCCGAGAGCAAAGGATCGGTGGTGGAGCAACTCCTGATCCTGACCCGGCAGTTGGCTTCGATGATGCAGTGGATGGGCAAGCTCATGCCCATCGCCTTTGAGTTCTACGCGATCGCAGGGCGCGACAAAGCGGTCCGTCAGTTCCTCAAGGAGTACTTCACAGACTATCGAACCTTGCTGGCACGTTTGATCGAGCGGGGGATCGCGCAGGGCGAGTTGCGCGACATCGACGCCGAGGCAACGGCGATCACGCTAACTGCCTTGTTCGAGGGGCTGGCGCTGCTGTTTTTCGTGGACCCCGAGGCGACCCGGTGGGCGGAGCAGACCGAAACATCGGTGCGGCTGCTGCTCTTCGGGCTGCAACGACCCGCCTCTTCATGAGCAGCACTGGGATGCTGTTCGCGCGCAGCAATCCGATATCGAAGACGGAATGCCACACGTCTCAAGCAAAGGAGGATGATCCATGGCGCTTGCACATCGTCGTCCCTATGGTATGTATCGCTGGGTAGCCAATGCGCCCCGCTGGTTCTACCGGCTGGGTCTCGGGTGGCTCTTTGGACACCGCGTGGCACAGATTACCCATCGGGGTCGCAAGAGCGGGCAGATCCGCCGGACGATTCTCGAAGTCCTGCACTACGACCCAAAGACACAGGAGGTCCTGGTGGTCTCTGGGTGGGAGGGGAAGACAGATTGGTATCGCAACATCGAGCGCGAACCGGCGCTGGAAGTGCGGACGGGCCGAGTTGCCTATCGACCCGTCCAGGAGTTTCTCTCACCCGAAGAAACGGCGCGTCTCATCCTCACCTTGTTTCGCCAGCGCCCGCGAGAAGCCCGTTTGCTCGGACCGCTGTTGGGAATTGATCCCGATGCCGATGAGGCTCGTCTGTACGCTCGACTCGAAGCCTTCTTTCGAGGAGTGCGCTTCCGTCCCGCAGGCGCGAGTTGAGCAGCGAGGGCTCCTCCTCGAACTGGGAGGACTGCTCGTCGATGGGTGGGAAGATGTCGAGGCCAGCAGACGCCCGCCAGCACTACCCATACGAACAGGAAGGAGAGGGAACGATGCCAGAAAAAAGCAGGATGTTGACCCACCAGCAGGCCGCATCCTTCTACAACCATCTGGGAGCCAAACAGGATTGGCAGGCCTTCTTTGAGGCCCCTGCTACCCGCGATCTGATCACACATGCATCCTTCGAGACCGCACAGGCTGTCTTCGAGTTCGGCTGCGGGACCGGTGCCTTCGCTGAGCAGGTGCTTGCTCACCATCTTCCTCCTCAGGCTACTTACTTGGCTGTCGATAGCAGTGCGACGATGGTGCGCCTCGCCCGGTCCAGGCTAGCCCGCTTCGGGGAGCGTGTGACGGTTCGGCAGACAGACGGGTCGCTCCAATTTGGCGAGCGTTCCGGTGCCTTTGAGTGCTTCGTCTCAACGTATGTGCTGGATCTGCTCTCTTTGTCTGATATGGCACAACTGCTCGCCGAAGCCCGCCGACTCCTCGTGGCCGATGGACACTTGTGCCTGGTGAGCCTCACTCGTGGCTCGACCGTACTTTCACGACTGGTGACCTGGTCCTGGACGCGTCTCCATGCGCTCGAGCCCCGTCTCGTGGGTGGCTGTTGACCCCTAGCACTGCGCGACTGCTTGCCAAACACAGGCTTCCACATTGACTACGCGCAGGTCATTACCCGCTTTGGCGTCCCCTCCGAGGTCGTGGTTGCCTCGAAACAGTCGAGCGAGGACGAGGACTCCTGAGTGGTTGAGAAAAGGAGCATGAACGATGCCGAACATGCATACGGCAGGGCATATGGCACCTTCCCGGCGCTCGAACGTGCCGCCACCTGGCCCAGGAGGGTACCGCCTGTTGGCGAGCGCGCGTTCGATCCAGCGCGACCCGCTGCAGTTTCTCACGGAACTCACCCACACCTATGGAGATATTGCCTTTGTACGCTTCCTGGTGTGGCCAGTCTACGTGGTCAACCACCCCGATTTCATCAAACAGGTCCTCCAGGAGCACCATCGCAGCTACAACAAGGACAACTTTGACTACCGCTTCCTGCGCCCACTGCTGGGCGAAGGCCTCCTCACCAATGACGGGGCGTCCTGGTTGCACCAACGCCGTCTCATCCAGCCCACCTTTCATCGACAGCGGCTTGTGGCGTTCGGCTCACTCATGACCGAGGCGACCCTGGCCATGCTCGAGCGATGGGAGCGGTGTGCCGAGCGCGGTGAAGTACTCGATGTCGCGGCTGAGATGATGCGGCTGACGTTGCGCATTATTGGGCAAGCCTTGTTCTCGCTTGATCTGAGCGCCGCGGCCACTACCGTGGGGCAAGCGCTCAGATCAGCGAACGACTACCTCTGTGCGCCTTTTCCGCCACTCTTCGTGCCCACCCCGCGCAACCGCCGACTGCAGGCCGCCTTGCGTCGCCTGGATGCGCTGGTCTACAACCTCATCACCGCACGTCGCCAGTCGCAACAAGACACCCCTGATCTCCTCTCCGTGCTGCTGGCGGTGCGTGATGAAGAGACCGGAGAGGGCATGAGTGATCGGCAGATACGTGACGAAGTCATCACGCTGCTGTTGGCCGGGCACGAAACCACCGCCGTGGCGCTCTCCTGGACCTGGTATCTGCTGGCGCAGCATCAGGAGTGTGAGCAACGGCTGCACGCGGAGGTAGGCGCGGTCCTGGGCGGGCGTCTGCCCACCGTCGAGGATTTGCCCAATCTGCCCTACTGCCACATGGTCCTGGAAGAAGCCCTGCGGCTCTATCCCCCGGCCTGGAGCTTCAGCCGCAATGCGCTCGCCGATGACGAACTCGGGGGCTATCACATCTCAGCCGGCAGCACGGTCTTGCTCTGTCCCTACACCACCCACCGCCATCCGGCGTTTTGGGAGCAGCCAGAGGTGTTCGATCCGCTGCGCTTTACCCCCGAGCGTGTGGCCGCACGCCCCCACTATGCGTACTTCCCCTTTGGGGGAGGGCCACGCCTGTGCATCGGCAGCGCGTTTGCCATGATGGAAGCACAGTTGATCCTGGCGACGGTGGCACAGCGTTATCGGCTGTGCCTGGGAACGGACGTGCGGGTGGAGCCCGAGCCACTCATTACGCTGCGTCCACGAGGTGGGTTGCCAATGACGCTCGCCCGAAAGTGTTCAAATTGAGGGGAAACCGACATGAGCAGGACAGTCTTCAAGGCTTTTCTGGCGTAAAAAGAGTACATATGCTGCTCGAATTGCTGTTACAATTACCTGTCACATGCTTTTTGGAAATCCTTTAGGTCAAACCAGAATCTGACTCGATCCCGCATCGAAAGGAGAACGCTGATGCCACGTATCGAAGGAATGGAACGTCGCAGAACCCTGATTGCCCGCCTGGCCTTTTTCCTGTCCCGACGCAGCTATGGACGCGTCATTGCCCCGGCACGGGTCTATGCCCTTGATTCTGGCCTGCTGTTGGCTGTCGGATTCATGGAAGAGGTGCAGGAGTGGGCGAAACAGACCAGCGCACCAGTCAAACACCTGGCGAGGATGTTGGTGGCCTGGCGCATTGGCTGTCCCTGGTGTCTCGACTTTGGCACCAGGACCAGCGAGAAACTGGGAATCACTGAGGAGCAACTGCGCGCTCTGCCCGACTACGAGCATTCCCCGCTCTTCAGCGAAGAAGAACGTGTGGTGCTCCGCTATGCCGACGCTATGACCCGAACCCCCGTACATGTGCCTGATGCTCTGTTCGATGCGCTCAAAGCGCACTACACCGACCGACAGATCCTGGAAGTGACGGCAGCCATCGCCTGGGAAAATTTCCATGCGCGGGTGAACCACGCCCTTGACCTGGAAGCCGAGGGCGTGGCAAGCCGCCTGTGTCTGGTGCCAGCAGAGGCGCAACCACCTGGGCAAACGCCCGCCGAACAGATATGAGATACGGCATCCACGCCGGGGAGCAAAAGGAACAAGCTCATGCCACAAGAAACCAGCGTCTTGACCCACGCGCAGGCGCAAGCCTTTTACGAGTGGATGAGAGCGAAACAAGATTGGCAAGCCTTCTACGAGGCCAAAGCGATGCACGATCTCATCGGCTCGCCCGACGCGGATAACAAGAGAGTTTGACCAATGTACCATATAACCCACGTTATATGGTATCTACAGCAAAAATGGAGGAAGCCAGATGATCATCACCTGGCTTCACTGGCCGATTTTTCTCTCTCTGTTACTCAACGGGCTTATGGGCAGTTTTGGTAGTTATATGGTACTTGGCATCTGAAGAGAGGAAATCGACTATGCCCGACCAGTCAGAGATTCCAACGGCCGATGCCGTCCTTGTCTTTGTCGCCAGCCTTCGTCAGCGTTCCGTTCCCCTCAACACCGTCAAATCCTACGCCCATGATTTGCGCCTGTTTGTGCAGGTGGTCCCTACTGATCTGTCTGCCGTCACCCCAGAAGTCATTGAGGTCTTTCTCGAAGGCTCCGGTCAGCTCAGTCCAGCCACGCGCCGCCGACGCTACAGTACGCTCTGCACCTTTTATCGCTGGCTCATTCGTCATGGGATCGTGGAGGTCAATCCCATGGAGTGTCTTGAGTCCATGGAGCAAATCCAACGCGAGCCTCGTCCTCTCAAGCCGGAAACGGTGACGAAGATTCTTCAGGCCATTCCTGCCTCCAACCTGCGTGATCGGACCCTCTTCACACTCCTCTATGAGACGGGGATCCGCGTGGGGGAGGCGCTCAGCCTGCTTGCGACGGAGGTTGACCTGAGCACCGATGACGAGAAAATCCGCGTCTTTGGCAAAGGGCAGCGAGAGCGAACCGTGATGCTTACCGCCGCACCCGAAAGTATTCGCTTACTGCGCCGTCATCTCAAGCACAGTCATATTACCTCGGGCTCCGTCTTTCGCGGCGATCCCCGCTACGGCGGGAGCTCGCTCCCGCTGGAGTACAGCGTGGTCCATCACGCCTGGCAAAAGTACTGCAAGACAGACCGGGGTGGAGGCCACGATTCACCAACTGCGTCACAGTCGAGCCAGTCAGCTCTTGCAGGCGGGGGTTCCGATCACCACCGTGCGCAAGCAACTCGGGCACCGCAATATCCAAAGCACGCTGCTCTATGCCGAGGTCGATCAGGCCACCATCAAAGAGGACTTACAGCACTATCAGCGGCGCAAAGGCAGGCAGAGGTAAACATGTCGAGGGAACACAAAGCAGGAGAAGGGCGCGAAAACTCCGAGGAGGTGCGCCGCCTCTTTAGCTTGATGCCAGACGATTTGTATTTCCTTCGTCCCATCCGGGCTGACGCGCAGCGACTCCATCGAGCCTTGGTTCTGGTATGGGCCCGCGTCGAGCGGGTGTTACTCTCTGAAACGAGCAGCATTCCAGAAGCCGTGATCAAGCAGGTGAGTACTCAACTGGGGCTCAGCCCTGCTGTCCTCTCGCATTTGCGCAATCCGCCCATGATGCGCTCGGCCACCAACGAGGCGATCCGGACCTATCTCGATGTCCGCCCCTTCCAGGAAGCAGACGAGGAGCGCCTGCAGGTCCACTTGCGGAAGAACGTGGCCACACCGGCAACTATGAGGCACTCTGGAGTGCCGCGATGGATTGGTTGGTCACCTTCGGGATTTTGCGTCCACACGGCGAAACGACCCTGGAGCGCTTGATTTTCAGGCACGCCATCAAGCCGAAGAGGGACTCTTTGAGCAGATCGCCGCACAACTGAGCACAGAAGATCGAGCACAGCTTGATCGCCTGCCTCTCGACCGAGACGGGAACCAGCCAGATTGCCTGGCTTGCCGCCCCGCCTCGCGCCGCCTCGGCTGTCGTTATTCGGGAAGAGTGTGCCCGTCTGCTCGCCCTTCGCAAAGCACTTCCATCTGGCATCCAGTGGGGCAGCATGACCACCAATCGTCTGCGTCAATGGGCGGCCGTCGTGCGCAAACACCGTGCGCGCAATCTTCGTGACTATCCGGAGGCCAAACGCTACACCTTGCTCTGTGCCTTTCTACTCATCCGTGCCGAGGAGGTGACGACCATCATTGTCGAGATGTTTGAGATCCTGGTCGGCAAGCTCTTCTCCAAGAGTGGCGAGGACCTGAAAGAAGCCAAACTGCAGAAGAGCCAGGCCCATCAACAGAGCGCACGGCTCTTTCGCACCGTCGCCGAAGTGCTCCTGGATCCCGCTATTCCCGAAGAACAGGTCCGCGCCCAGGTGTTCAAGCGAGTCTCTCGCGAACAAGTCAGTGACCTGGTCACCTTAGCGGAGGAACTCGACAAGGGCGAAACCGCCACCTTTT
>CAVYFB010000009.1:0-523539 GCA_963767625.1 uncultured Chloroflexia bacterium | reverse complement strand
TCTGGCAGAAGAACAGGGAGCGGTGTGGGCCGCAGACCTGAAGGAGCTCCTCTTGGATATGAAGCAAGCCACCGACCAGCGCGTGAGCAAGGATTTCCCTGGCTTGACCCGCTGGAAGTCGTCGATTGGGAGGCACGCTTTCTGGAACTGCTCGATGAAGGAGATCGGCTTCATCCTCATGCCGTTGCGCCTCCTGGTCGACAAGGGCGATGCAAACAAAGTGCCCCGCAATCTGCTGATCGGTTGCGCAAACGTCAGCAGGCGGTCCTGGCCTTCCTGGAGGATATTCGGGTGGATTTTGATAACAATCTGGCTGAGGAGATGTTCGCATGGTCAAAGTGCAACAAAAGGTCTCCGGTTGCTTCCGTTGCATTGCTGGCGCCCAAGCCTTTAGCCGCATTCGAGGCTATTTGTCCACGTTGCGCAAACAAGGCATGCCTCTGTTGTCGGCTTTGCAAGCCACTCTTTGTGGTCATCCCGTCCTTCCTTCACTCGAGCGGACCTAGGCAGTTACCGAAGATGTTAAATCTACTTGCCACTAGCTCTTCTACTCATTACACTAGCAATCTACATTTTGTGCAGACTCCCGACATTTTATCCAAACGGGACTTTATGTGCAAAGTCTCTTCAACCATTGTCTGAGCGGCGTCGAGCAGGTTTCGAATACCTGCTCTGGTAGTGCCGCGTAAACTGCTGCCTTGCAGATCGCCCTCATAGTTTTCCACCTTTGCTTTCCAGTCGGCAATCGCTGCTTCAGTTCCTTAGTCTTCGTCGAGCAAACGGTTCTCCATCGCCAACCTGATGGATGTCTCGAGCGGCTGCCTGCCTACCGGCCAGGCAGGACATATTTAGTGCGGCGCGAAGATTTGGAGAAGTTCTTGAAAAATTCGCGCACGACGCCGGATGAACAATCGCAGTAGCGAGGATTTGTAATAAAGATGGGCAAAAATAGTCAACGCAAACGAGAACGGGCAAGCAAGCAGAACAGAATATACCAATAGCTGCAATGCCTACGTCGAGCGGCCCCGTAACATTAACTACCTTTTAAGGATATTGTGGCCCTGGCCGAGCATTGCATATACCTCATAGCCCGCGTAAGGCAAAATCCAGGCCGCAATCCGCCTACCTTCAGCGTTAGAGCGATAGGTACCGGGTTTTTAGCATTCCGCACAGGATGTTAACGGCAGCACATGTGTTGGACAATACAGCCCCTGAAGCCGACGAACTCGCCAGGCACCGGCGAGTTGACGAATATATGCTCCTACGGCGCGAGCAGAACGGTAACGGCTATTGGCACAGTACGAAATACACGCTGGGTAATGATATGTTCATATATCCCGTCCCGAAAGACCTGGGGGTAATCCACCTTCCGAGTCATTTCTACTCGCCGGTAAAGCCGAGGAACGCGATTTCCTTTCCATATCGCAGGAGTTCTGCGGCTTGGCGACCCCCGTAGGCGTACTGGGCTATCCGCTACCCATCCTGCAGTTTTGCAACAACCTCCACCAACCACAGGGGGGCGACATACTGCCAAGAGTTGACCAGGGTATCATCAATACTTGTTATACGACGGCAGACCATACCCTGACGTATAAGTTTACGATGGCTTTTAACCCAGGGAATAGCGGCGGCCCGATCATCAATCTCAGGATGGAAAAGTTATATCGTGGGTGCATGGATACAAGATGATCAATACCAACCTTATAGAGAAGGATATCCCTCCTACCTTCGCAACGCGCAACTTTTCTCTAAAGACCTACATCGAAAGTGTGCAGGCCACGTACTCGATGGGTATTGCTACAGCGAGCGTGCTCAAAGAGTTACGAGAGCACGACGTCATTTCTTAGCTCCTGTTGATTAGTAGCATTCCTGCTCTCTGCCTTGGTTATGGGCTCTGTATGCGTTTTGTGCTCCTTGATTGTTGTTGGGGGCCTTTTCTGTGTTTGGGGAAGAGGTAGTTCGCCGCGGGCGTAATATTCCGAGCGGGATAGTAAGTGGCGCTAAGCTCCAAACGTTTTTGGTAGTAAAAATAATCAAACAGGAAGCGATGATCAGAACGGACAGGGTGGTCGCGGAATAGAGAAGGAAACCATCGCATATTCGTCTCCTCCGAACTTTGCGGGGGCGTATTAGGCATGATAGTATAACCCGCTTCTATGGCGGGCTCCTCCAAACGCATCCTACGAAAGTTCGTGGCTATTATACTATTGCAAACAGGAGTGTCGATGCGTTAGGTAGGTAGCTGGTGTTTTGATATAAGCAGGAGGGGGTTAGGGGAAAGCGAGAGACGAAGATGAGCCAGGGCAGGCGCAGCGGCAGAAGTCGAGGCAGTGATGGAACGCTTAAGCTGGCAACTGGCGTACGAATGATACGCGAGTCGGGGCAGGCGCTGTACGCAGGCGCAGAGATCGAAGAGATGCACGAACTGAGTGAGGCGGGACTGCTGGACGAGTTTTTTGTGTTCGTGGAGGAGAACTGGATAATGGCGGTCTTGGAGCAGTTACAATTACCAGGAGTGCAACGCGTGCTGGTGCCGACCGTGCAGTTTGTGCTGCTCTACCTGCTCAAAGTGCTCTTTGGGGGCCAGTCGATGAACGAATTGCCGCGCTGGGCTGTTTGAGTAATATCGCCTTGATGGAGTTGGTGGGCTTCAATGCACGGCAAGTGGAAGAGGGCTTGACCAAGCGCGGGGATGCGCAACGCCAAGGCAAGCCGAAGCAGGGCCCGCTCTCCCCACAGTACCTGGCTGACAACATCAGCAAACTGAGCCCAGAGCAACTGGAAAGCCCTCTTCAACCAGATGGTGCAGTGTGTGGTGAGCTGGGGACTGCTCGATGGGGAACGCATCGCGGCCCTGGATGGCAGCAAATTGCCGACCCCAAAGAGCTATGCGGGCTGCGGCAAGCTGAAGCAGACGCGCAGTGTCAAGGTCAAGGGGCAGCAGGAGCGAGCCACGGAGGAATACTATGTCTATGGGTGGAAAGTGCTGGTGCTCATCGATGTGCCCACGCGCCTTCCGCTGGCCATGAAAGTCGTCAAGATCCAGGAGTATGAAGGCCGCTGGTTAGTGCCGCTCTTGGCGCAAGCACAGAAATCTGGGCACGCGCGGGCACAACGAGAAGCTAATTTCTACAGGGCTAATCTCTCTGGGGCCACCCTCGCTAATGCCAATTTTAGCGGGGCTAATCTTATGCAAGCTAAGCTCGACAACAAAACCGGCCTCTTTGGAGCTAAACTCATCAACGCCAAACTCATCGACGCTGAACTCATTGAGGCCTTTCTCTATGGAGCTAATCTCAGCCACGCTATACTCAGCGGGGCCAATCTCAGTAAGGCTGCTCTGCGTAAAGCTAACCTCGAAGAAGCCTATCTTGATGGAGCAAATCTCAGCCAAACTGATCTTGGCGAAGCTTATCTCGTTAAGGCTGCTCTCGTTGGAGCTAACCTCACTGACTCCTCTCTCAACCAGACTAATCTTAGCGGCGCTAACCTCAGTCATGCCAACCTCAGTAAGGTTTTCCTCACTGACGCTGATCTCAGCGGGGTTGATCTCAGTAACGTCAAGTCCCTTGAGACTGCTACAGGTCTGGAGCGCACCGACTTACGCGGTGTCACAGGCCTCACTAGAGAGCAACTGGAAGCCTGCAAAGCAAAAGGCGCTATAATTGACAAAGCTCCTCCGGCCAGTCCAGCCCAGTTACCAGTTTCATCTCCACCTTCCTCACAAAGCAGCAACGCCCAAACCCCCTCGGCACTGCGCCTGCTCAAGGGACTACACCACTTCCTGATACAGGCGGAAGCAATATCACTTCCTCGAAGTCAAGTTCTGAGACGTGAATGAGGCTGAATAAAGGACGTTAAGAAGTGAAAAAGGTGCTACGAGTGGAACTTGGATCCACTATTTAAAACGAACCTGTTGCTTGTCCAATAACTCTTCGTTTTTTGGAACATACTAAAATCAGAAATCAGAGGTTTGTTACGATCTATAGAAACAACCGTTTTCCGGGACAGACGATCAATGCAATTCGGGGTAGTACTCTTATGATCCCCTTCGTACTCTACGAGTACGTCCTCCTGTACGATCTGGCACATAAATCATAAAATTATTGTCCCTATCATTGCTACCCCCTTCGCTCGACCTCCCTGCTGGTTTATAAGCAATAGTGAGGTAAATGTTATATTCTGCACCTCGACCTAAGTAACCGTTCTTAACCCAGTAACAACCATATGCGATGATCGTTCCGTTACGTAAAACCTCAACTCTGAAATCTGTTTCTGGCAATGGAAAAGTGATGGATATTCTCCACCCATCTGTCGTTCTAGAAAAGTATTTGAGGGAGAGTTCTTCATAGGTTTGAGTACCTCGGTCTTTGACCCTTTTTAGTAAGAATATCCTTACCCTCTCATCCGATTGACTAGAACAAAGGTTAATACTTGCGCTATTAGCGCGTTTGCTTGTGTAGATCAATTTACCCGTATAACGTATGGGACAACTTCTCAGACCTTCCAGCTCTTTTTGTATTTCTTCGATTTTAGCAGGGGCAATGTCATTAGCGGGATTGAAAAGAAGCACTTCGCGGAAAGTATTGATAGCCAAATCACACCTAGTAGGCCAACTAGAGGGATCATACATGTAGGAAGTATGCAACTCAGAGGCCTTATAAAGAAGAATCTCTGATATCCTGATATAAACAGCCTCAAACTGGCTATCAAGTTGGATCGCTTTATTGTAAGACAACCGTGACTTTTCATAGTCACCCATAAAATAAAATAACTCTGCAATACCGGCGTGAAGGTTAGCGTCTTCAGGATTAAGTTGCAATGCCTCTAGATATGCCTCAATAGCCTCCTTGTACCTTCCACATCGAACTAAAGCTAATCTCCTTTCTACTTGTAATTCTTCGATTTTAGCAAGGGCAATGTCATTATCGGGATTGAAAAGAAGCACTTCGCGGAAAGCATTGATAGCCAAATCACGTATAGAGGGAGACCATGAAAAATTAAAGGCCTTATTAAGAAGCGCCTTTGATTTCTCGACATAAACAGCCTCAAACCGGCTATCAAGTTGGATCGCTTTTACGTAAGACAACCGTGACTTTTCATAGTCACCTATGTTATAAAATAGTTCCGCCATAGCCGCATGAATTTTGGCACTTTCAGGCACAAGGTGGGATGCCTTTTGATAGGCTATCAGAGCTTCACCATATCTTTTTTGCTGAGCTAAAGCTAATCCTTTCCCGTAATATGCTTCTACACAATCAGGGTCTAGCTGAATGGCTCGCTCACATGCGTATAAACACTCTCTGTAGCGTTTAGCGTTGTAGTGGCCAATACCTTCCTTTATCCATTTGTAAGCATTCATGGGTAGCAGCGACATCTTTCAATGCTTTCTTTACTTTTTTTGAACGTTCTTCTTTATACCACAGCCATGATGCACTCACCAAAGGAGTACTATTGTGTGATGCGGTTGGCCTGTAATCGTTGTAAACTTTGGCGCCGTCAAAATAGCCATCCCTCACTATAAAATAGTTCACTCCTTCACAAATCTTGATGTGAAAGATGGTGAGGAAAAAGCCCAGAGGAGAAAGTGGTATGTCGAAAATCAAGGTACTTGTCGTCTTCGCTAACCCACGTAATACTCCATCTTTACGTCTTGGGGCCGAAGATCGGGCAATTCAGCAGGCTATTAGGCGAGGTCGCTACCGTGAGAATATAGAACTTACGAGATGCCACGCCGCGACAGTTCATGATCTAAGGCAAGCTCTCCTTGACGACGAGTTTCAAATTGCCCATATTTCGGGACATGGTATCAACCAAGGACTCGTCTTGGAAGATGAAAGGGGGAATGAGCATCTAGTTCCTCAAAAGGCTCTTGCTGCGCTATTCAAGGTATATAGCCCTCCACTCCAATGCATCATGCTTAACGCTTGCTATTCACTCTCACAAGGCAGGGCTATTTCCCTTGGTGTACCTTTCACTATCGCGATGGAGGGAACGATCGATGACGAAGCAGCCATAGAATTTTCTCGAGGTTTCTATGACGCTATCGGAGCAGGACGGCCAATTGATTTTGCCTATGGAGAGGGATGCCGTACTGTTGCACTGACACTACCAAATACACAGTTTCTTTCAAAAATGTTAAGGCAACGCATGAAACACTCTCGCAATGTCGGTAGTCAACCAGTAGCGGTAGCATCTATAACTCCGGGAGAACCTCTGCTTTCCTCACACGTTGAGCTGGTCGACGCATCTCTTGATCCAGATGATAGTCCATATGAGCAGATCATAGAGGCAGGGAAAAAGAAAATCCGTTATAAATGGCCGCAAACAGAAAAGAGAGATATGTGATGATAACCATTGATCGTGTTAATCAGAAAGGCACGAATAGGTATCCCTTTCCAACGATAGACTTCAAGTTCCAGAATCAAGGAAATGCAACAGCTTTCTTGTGGCAGTTTGGCATAGAGGTACTGCATGTAAAAATTGATCCAACACCAGTCTTGGACTGCGAAGCCGACGTAGATAATAATGCACTTGTGTTAAGAGCGAAGAACAATGGGTGGGGACCAGCGCACAACTGTTACATTCAACTTGAAGAACCGCTTCTCAGTTTGCTCTACCCAGAAGACGCCCGCCAATACAAAGGTAGTATCCAGAGTGGAGAAAGCCAAGAGATAATCCGCTTCACTGAGACTCCCTGCCATGAATGACAGGGGTTCTGATCGGCTCCCCCTCAATTGCTTTCACCTTCGGGGTGCAAACGCCTCACAGCTAAGGGCCATCTCAGGTGGCCCGTCCGCTGGCCGAGCTTCACGCTCCAACGGCACCTGTACTGTTACCATACAGGCCAGCGCCTCTCGCTGAGGAAGTGCACGCCCTGCGTACATTTCCTGGTGTTTGTGCGGATACCGGAGTACCCAACGAGTTGGACGTCTCGTTCGTTCTTTGGTTCAGTTGTCGATGGGGTCGTGCGCACCACGACTCTCATCCACAACACACGCTCATGCTTTTACCTAAGCGAGCGATTTAGCTTAGAACCCGCAAACATAATTCAGTTGTCAAAGTACTGCGCAGAGTATATCATCTTGACATGCACTTGTCAAGGAAGTATACTCGAGTCGCATGGGCGAGCGATCCAAACAAACTACTATGCGGTTCACCGAGCAGGATATGGCAGCGATTGCGCGTATCAGGGAACTGTATGGGTGCATATCGGATACGGCGGCAGTGCGGTTGGCCTTGCAAATTGTCGCACAGCAAGAGCAATCTCCACCCGCCCCCACTCCCACAAGGAAGAGCCATTCATCCCCGCCATGAATGGACGGGGCTTTCTGGCTCGTTGACTGTAAGGCCGTTGCTGATGCCAAACAATTTCAAAGCGTTTCAGAACGCTTTGAAAACCTGTCTATTGATGACCGTTGGCAGATAAAAAAGCATGGGCTCCTATTAACCACTATGGATGTTGGTTGGAGTTGTAATGATGCGCAACATAAGGGCAAGTTGCAGGTGCGACCTCATCACCATGTCGCAAAAGAAACGTGGTGGGATATTATCCTAACAGAGATTGGTTTTGAAAAAGTCAGCTATCGAGACCATCGCGGCTATATGCTCCTACCCAGTGATACAACCTACGGAGCGATTATCGACCCCTTAAAAGGTACTCACGAGCGGATGTATCCCGTGTCGAGGAAAATACCCCCAGGAATGTTGACCGTTTTCATATCATGATAGGTTCGACAATGTCCTGTTATCTTCAAATTCGTTTTAAATTCTTTATCGGCAAAGATATTGTGGTCGAGTCAGAGGCATTTGATATCCAAGTTTGGAATCCGAGAAATCCAGGATGGCATCTTCTTTACGAGAAAAATACAGAATATGGTCCACGGGGTAAGTATTTTGCTGATTTTGATATGATAGGCAATTTTTATGGCACAGATAAAACAATAGATGATATTTCTCCATTAGGCAAGGTTCAATTTGGACGAATTGTCCTTGACAGTTTGAACAGTCACACCGTGTCACCCTGGGCCCTTCGCTTCGCTCAGGGTAAACTCCGCGAAGGGTCTGTCGCCATCGGCAGCGAGATGCTTCGCTGCGCTCAGCATGACAGGGCTGGACCTTTCTGTTGATGAGGAACTGTCAGTTCTTTTGAACCATGCCTTAATAACAATAGAGACTCGTCGAAACGGCTTTAAGGCCGTCTCTCCTCACCACAGCTACGTATTCACCGACTGTGATAAAATAGGGTTAATGAAGCATCCCGACCTGTTGATACCGAACAGAAAGCGTGATTTGGGAGATGCATTTCTGGGGAAAGAAAGCTGGACAAGACAAATTCAATAGCAATCATCGGCGCAGGCATCAGCGGGCTTGCGGCCGCACATATGCTGGTCAACGCAGGCCACAAGGTCACACTCTTTGAGAAGGACACTGGCGTGGGAGGCCGGGCAACCACCAGGCAACGTAGCGGCTTCATATACGATCATGGAGCGCAGTACATCAAGGGTGGGAGTCCAATCAGTACAACGTGGATCACCCAGCGTTTCCGCGTACCTGACCTCATTGACATCAACAAGCCGATATGGACGTTTGACGCAGAAGGACACATTCAGGAGGGTGACCCGATACAGAATGCGGACCCCCGCTGGAACTACGGTAGTGGCCTGGTGACTCTAGCGAAATGCATGGCGGAAGGTCTGGATATTCGCCTGGAGACATATATTGCTCATATGGAACGTACCACAACGGGCTGGAACCTCTTCGGTTTGTCAGGACAGCCACTGGAAGCGGGCGGAGGCAAGCTCCCCCACTCCACTCCGCTCCACTCCCGCCCCTACGAGCAACTACTCATCACCATCCCTACTGCACAGGCCGTTGCTATCGTCGAGAACAGCCAGATGCCTGGCGACTTGCAAGAACATATCCTGGCAAACCTACGCAAAGCACGCTACAACCCGCTTATTTCCGTCATGTTGGGTTACAAGCCAACACCTAGGGAGCGGCCATACTACGCGCTCGTCAACACTGATAAAGCCCACCCCATCTCCTGGTTGGCCTGGGAACACGAGAAGGCTCCCGAACGTGTCCCTGAACATTGCGGCTTGTTGATAGCACAGATGGCGCCACAATACAGCCTGGATCACTGGCAGACCCCTGCTGAAGAGTTGGTGAGCGACGTGGCGAAGCTGGTCGGGGCACTTATCGACGAGCCACTGCACGAACCAATCTTTACCGACATCCACACCTGGCGCTACGCCCTACCTGCCGAGAAGACAGAGGCGTATGCATTAAACACGCTGACCCTTCCATACAGACTAGCCTTTTGCGGTGACGCCTTTGTCGGAGGAAGAGTCCACCTTGCGCTGGAACACGGAATAGAAGTCGCCCAGCAACTGAGCAAGGTTCTGCGAGAGGACAGCCAGTGAAGGGGGTTACAAGGGGCGCAGCCCTTTGGCGGGGTGTCCCCCTTCTCCCTACTCCTGCTACTCCTGCTACTCCTGCGCAAGAATAGAGATGCGCCAAGTTTGTGCTATAATCAGATACGATCGCTGTCCCCCAGATAGGGAGACAAAAGGAATACGAAAGTACCAATGAGCAAAAAAATTCTCAGCACCATGCTCTTATTCGCCGTCTTCATTGGCTTCCTGTGGTGGGGACTCTCAATGCTCGTCTCAGCGGGTGACGCCGAAACCAAAGTCTATGCCCTCCTGATCCTGGGCTGCTCCGGCTATGCACTTGTCTCCATCTTTTTGCTGCCACGGAAAAAATTATAGCAAGTCTGCCAGGCCCGCCGAAAACAAATCTTTCCTGCCCATCCTTTTCTTCCCCACGATAAATCGGGGGGACTACTATGTGACGCAACTAACATGCCCTTCGTTCTAAGACTCAGGCCGAAAAACCCCTCGTAAGCTGTGGGGAAAGCATGCTCGGCATTTTGATGCGCAAGGAAAAGCGTTCATCCGGGAACTCTATGCTGCTCACCCACGTGCACCTGCATGAAGGGTAGCAGATACAAATTCATTGAGTGGAAGGAAATCAGCGCACGTATGGAGCAGCCATCTGTACTCAGAGAGACTAGTCAGCCAGAAGATCCCCCCAGAACACGCACACACACGACGGGCGACCATAAAGGCCCACCCAGCCACTCCACACCCCGCTCGCCCCTACTGAATAGAAGTCGCCCATCAACACGGTCTTTTCTTTACTCCCTCGATAAATCGGGGAGGTACATGCGTCACTTCTTCACAGAAGATGTATCCCCGGACAATCATCCCGTGGTCGAACTACAACGACGGGCTTGCTGGTTTGGCCTTGCTCTTATTACGATGTCTTTAAGCCAAATCATGAACGCGCCAACGATATTGAAGGATTTGCCTGCCATTTTCATACTGGTGAGATGTCTTGCCTTCTGCGTATTACTTTTAAGCTTTGTCACTGCATGGATGGCGTTTCGCCCCAGTACGCTGCAAGAGGAAACGAAGCACCTGCATAGACATCCACGCCGCTGGCAGCGCATTGTATTGGTTTCCACACTGCTTCTCAGTATTGTCGGTGGTTTCTTATGCGTACTAACTATTGTCGATTGCTTCTTACCACCCATATTTTCCAATGACGGCACATCGCTGGATACCAACGCGGCTGAACTACTTTTGCAAGGCCGTAACCCCTATACCGATTCCAGCATGCTGAACGTGGCACGGCAGTTTCAGATTCAAGCAGACTGGACAACACCACTGCGACAAGGACAGTTTGCCGGTCGTCTTGACTATCCTACCTTCACAGAACTGCAAACCGTCCTGGATAAGGACCTTAAAGCAGGTAATGCGCCCGAATTTGAGTCCAAGGTAAGTTACCCCGCTCTCTCGTTCCTGACCCTGGTACCATTTACCTGGTTTAAAGACTATAATGTCCTGCCTTTTTATTTCTTGAGTTACCTGTTCTTGATAGCAATTGCCTGGAAGGTTGCCCGGCCGGAGCTACGCCCCTGGGTCCTCTTGCTGGCTATGACAAATGTGCCCATGTGGAGTTCAACCTATGGGGGGAACCTGGATATCTTATATGTGCTGCTGATTGTAATCGCCTGGCTTCTGCGGGCTCATCGCTGGAGGTCAGCGCTGTTTCTAGGCCTGGCAATTGCCACGAAACAGATTGCCTGGTTCTTTATTCCTTTTTATGTGATTATGACCTGGCGTCATTATAGCCTGGCAGAGTCAGTACGCCGACTTGCGATTGCGGGTTGCGTCGGCCTGGTTTTCAATCTACCTTTCATCCTGTGGAGCCCGCAGGCCTGGCTCGCCGGAGTCCTCGCACCTGTTGCAGACCCCATGTTTCCACTAGGGCTGGGATTGATCGAACTGAGCGTCAACCATGTATTACCATTCTTCCCATCCTGGGTATATGACATGCTGGAGGGGGTAGCCATGCTGGTAGCACTTGCATGGTACTGGAGTCTTTGCCGCAAACGTCCGGAGGCAGCGATGCTGCTGGCCTTTCTTCCGCTCATCTTTGCCTGGCGTAGCCTGCCATCGTACTTCTTCTGCTCGATCTACCCTGTGTTCATTCTCATGGCTGCAAAAGCACGCCCTGCCTGGATACCTGTCCCCCAGACAGGGTGCCCGCAAGGGGCAGCACGTGATGTAGTAGTGCCCCTTGCGGGTACCAGGGGGCAGGCGGCTCAGAGTAGACCTGCACCGGTTGGTATGCGTGCTGCCATCTCAATCGCACATTTTTTCCTCAACATGCTGCCGCTGCGTCGGTTCGCCTCACCAAAGGAATTCCCCACGATAAATCGGGGGACTACACGCTCCTGGTTCAGGTTGACGGCTAGCTGGTCGGAGGACGAAGACGACGAGCCGGCCGTTCAGGGAGGATAGGCCATGCCGGCATGGCCCATACTCGACTGCTGTTGCCCTTCGTGATACAATCGAGAGGAACGCAACTACCTTCTCTGCCTCAAGCGATAAGGAATTCCCCACGAAGGATTTAAACGCGCTTCGCTGAGAGGAGCTACGGCAAAGAAGCACGTCAATGTGCGGAGATGTAGAGAAAGATAGATAACAGCATGACACGAAAGAAAGAAGCCAGCATCCTGGTCTCCCAGGAGAATGAGACTCAAGCACAACACCTACTTGAAGACTATCACGGAATTGCAGAGGACCTGCACGCGAGCAAGAGCCGCGAACAGGCCGAAGCAGCTTTGAGCGAGATCAACAGCATACCAGAAGTCGCACAGATGGTTCTACTTAAGCTATTGTCAAAGGAACACGACAGCGAGGCTGCCGATGTCCTTGTGGCCATACACGAACTCAGCCCCAGCAAAAATGTGCGCAAAGAGGCCCGGCGATCATTGATACGACTCGAAGGAGCAAAGGTCCACCCGCATTGGACTCCCCCGGCTATGGCCCCACTGGCTATCCAGCCTACTATTAACGCGCCGCGCTTCTGGAAAGGCCTTGTCACACAGGGGCGCGAAACAGGTGAGGTAGAGCTTATCCTCTTCTGGGAACAAGGTGTGGACTACAACGAAACACGCCTGCTTGTCTTCCTGCTCGACTTCTGGCGCGGTGGCGTGAGAGATTTCTTCACCAGGACAGGCACAAAGCGCCGTCTCGATCACGATCTCGCAGAGAGGAACGCCAAATTAAAAGACATTGAACTGACCGATTGCACACTGGCAGAAGGACGTCGCCTGGTCGAAGAGGCGCTTTCTGTCAACAAGTGGCGCGGCACCTCCCCTCACGAGGACTACCGTCACGAACTCTCTATCGTGAATCAACTGTTATGGCGGGCCACCGATGTGGGTGAAGATCGCGGTCGCACCTTCATCGACCCCAAGCTGGACCCTGAACAGGTCGTTGCCAACTTTGTCGGCGGCTGGTCATTGGGTGATTTTGGCCTGGCTTATGATCTCCTGACCGGCGATAGCAGCATCCGTGAGGGGCGAACGCAAGCTGAATGGATCGAGCGCCGCCGCGCATGGGCCGATGAAGCGCATCCGGCACGATGGACACTTAGCTTTGTATACGAGCGCGAGCCCCAGCAGAAAGCTCTCTGGCTGCCTACTCCTTTGATGGGCAGCTATACCACCTCGCGCAAAGAGATTGAGCTTGGCTGGTCACTCGAACTGGCGACCACTCCACTGAGCGGCACGCTGAGAGAGATGCCGATGGGAACTGCCGTTAACAAAGCCACCGGGCGACACTGGTTCTGGACCAGCTACACCCTCGTACAGGAAGCGGGAGCATGGCGCATTCAAAGCATGACCGACGAAGGAGCCAGCGCACAGGGCCTCTCCATCACAGAGCTGCAGGAGCGCATAGATGACCTGCGAGAAGAGGTGAAAGACATCAATGAGGAGTATCTGCCCGACCTGAGTATTGAAAGGCACGTGGCTGATGCTGAAAAGCCTGATGACATTGAAGAGGAATACATGGGCGAGGTGCTCTGGCGTGTGACAAAGGCCATGCACTATAGCGACGCGCTCATCGCAAAGCTTCCGCTCGACCGTTCGGTCTACAGGGAAGCTGCCAGGGAAGCCCAGGGAGCACAATCCCTCGAGCGTGCTACCGTCTACCTGGAACGTATGGCACAACGCTTCCCCGAGTTTCGTGGAGGGACACTGCGGGAGCTCGGGTCGCTGCTTGCCAGCCTCAAAGACACCTACGAGGAACATGGAGACAAAGAGCGGAGCGAGCTATTCTTCAAGCTGGCGGAGAAAACAGCACGCGATGCAATTGCCGTCAGCAATACTCCGGCAGCTTATGCATTACTGGCTGAACTCCTGATGGAGGAAAAGGGGAGGCCACGCATTGATGAGGCGGAGGCTCTCCTCCACCAGGCGCAAATACTGGAGCCAAATCGGATAGAAGAGACCGTCATCGAGGCAGTTCTGGGCAATATTGCCTTGGAACGCAAGCAGCTTGAAGAGGCTCTCGGGTACTACCAGCGTGTAGCAGACATCAATCCCAACTACCCGTCTATCTGGTATCTCATTGGTCATGTCCAGCATCAACTCAAGCGGGTTGACGATGCTGAGCAGAGCTTGAAACGTGCTATCGAGGGAAGCAATGACTTCTCTGCTTATAGCGAACTCGCAGGAGTCTATATGACAAAGCATGAGTATGCAAAGGCTCGCGAGATAGTCGAACAAGGCCTCCGTGCATATCCCAAATCTGCCCATCTACGAGCTTTGCTCGCGGGACTGACCCTCGATACCGGGGACCGCCGCCGCGCGCAAACGCTGTTGCAAGAGGCAGAGCACATCAACCCCAATGTGGAGATGGTGAAGGCAGTACGGAAAATCCTGAACGAACACAAGAAAAGATAATGCAGCAAGAACGTCCCATGAGTTACCACATCGTTACCCTCGGAGCCATGACACGTGAGGGAAACACCCTGGCTGAAATCCGCGAGCACAATGAGTTGGGTGAGCAGCAGACGTGCGTCCTGCACGTTCCGGCTGGCCTGCCGGGGGAACGTGTCACCATCACCGTCGAGGCTGCAACTCCACCACGTATGGGACGCCGCCGCCGGCAGCCTCGTCCGCGCCGCGTGGAAATTAGCGAGATTCATCAGCCTTCGCCTCTGCGCACCCAGGCACCTTGCCCGGTGTTCGGCACCTGCGGCGGCTGTCAGCTTCAGCATATGCGCTACGAGGCGCAACTAGAGTGGAAATGGTCTATAGTCCGACAATTGCTGCAAGAGATCGGTGGCTTCGCTGACCCACCTCTGCTGGAAACTGTGCCTTGCGATGATCCATGGCATTATCGCAACCATATGCGCTTCTCAGTGAACCGCGACGGGCAGCCCGGCCTGACCGCCAGGGGGACACATCGCGTTCTACCGCTCACATCATGTCCCATCGCCCATGAACAAATCAACCGTACGCTGAGTGTTCTCAGCCAGGTAGCTAACGCTCGGCCCCAGGTGCTGATTCGTTGTGGTGCCGCCAGCGGTCAAGTGCTTATTCAGCCGCATCCCATGCCCGAGGTCGCACAACAGCTCGCGGCCTTCGGACTCGACCTCCGCAGTGAGACGATGGAGGAGGTACTGGGCGGGGAAACCTTTCGCATTCGCCCAAGTTCATTCTTCCAGACCAATACCGCCCAGGCAGAGAAGATGGTGCAAATGGTCCTGCATGGAGTATTAGGACATGTCCCAAATGTCCCAATGAAACTTACCGTCGCCGATGCGTATTGTGGTGTCGGAACGTTTGCATTGTTGCTGGCACGCTATGTCAGCAAGGTGATTGCCATTGAAGAGTCCGCCAGCGCGATCAAGGATGCACAATGGAACCTACACAAAGTCAATAATGTAGAGATCCTCAAGGGGAAAACGGAGGACTTGTTGCCGGGGCTGGCAGCACAGCTTGATGGACTTGTGCTTGACCCACCACGTGCCGGCTGCCAGCGGGCTGTTCTCGACGCCCTTATAGAGCATCCGATTATACGTATTGTGTATGTCTCGTGCGATCCAGCTACGCTGGCACGCGATCTGAATGTCCTTTGCCATCGACATTCTACTTACCGTCTCTGTTCTGTGCAGCCGCTCGATATGTTTCCTCAGACGGTGCATATCGAATGCGTAGCGGTCCTGGAGCGCAACGAGTTATGACAACAGCGTTAGTACTGGCCTCTGCCTCCCCAAGACGCAGGCAGATTATTGCCTCCCTCGGCCTTCCCGTCACCTTCTGCGTGCCACCCGCCGACGAGGATGTGGCAGAGAAACGCTATAGGGGTCCAGCTGAAGAAATGGCTCAGTGGCTGGCTAAACATAAATTGGCGTCGGTTCATATATTACCTGCATTTGCCGACTGTATGGTCATTGCCGCCGATACGACCGTATTGCTCAATGATAGATTACTGGGCAAGCCTCGCGATGAAGCGCATGCTCGCGAGCTACTACTCGCGCTGCGTGGACGCTGGCACCATGTTGTGACAGGCATCGCCGTTAGTTACCTGCTCAATGGCAAACGCCAGGTGCGCAGCGCGAGTTGCATTACCCCTGTGCGGATGCGCCCTTACAGTGAGGCAGAGATCGCCGCCTACATCGCCAGCGGAGACCCGATGGACAAGGCGGGCGCATATGGTATCCAGCATCCAGGGTTCCAGCCTACCGCACGTATTAACGGCTGTTATCTGAATGTCGTTGGCCTGCCATTGTGCGTCCTGGTTGATCTCATGGCCGAATTTCATGTATGGCCGGTGGTGCAGCAGAGCCAGAGAGCAGGGTGTCCATGGTCGGACAAATGCCTGATGTAGGGGCAACAAACCGTAGGGGTGGGCTGGGCCCTCGCGGTCGCTATGCTCCCAGCCCAACGGGCGATCTGCACCTGGGCAACCTGCGTACCGCTTTACTTGCCTGGCTCTACGCACGTTGCGCAGGTGGTCAGTTCGTACTGCGCGTCGAGGACCTCGACCGTCCCCGTGTGCGTCCTGGGGCTTCCGAACGCATGCTCAACGATCTGCGCTGGCTCGGCCTCGATTGGGATGAAGGGCCAGATGTCGGCGGTCTTTACGCACCCTACACGCAGAGCGAACGGCTCGCGCTCTATGTCCATTACCTGCAATGCCTGCGTGATGCCGGCATGATCTATCCTTGCTACTGTAGTCGCGCTGAGGTTGCCCGCGTTGCCAGCGCCCCACAGCAAGGCGAGGATGGTCCACGCTATCCCGGCACATGTCGCTACTTGACACAAGCACAGCGCAGGCAGCACGAAGCCAACAAGCGTCGCCCTTCTCTTCGTTTTCGCGTCAACGACGAGCGTGTGGTAGCCTTCACCGACCTATTGGTGGGGTATACAGAGCAGCATGTGCAGCAGGTTGTTGGGGATTTCGTTGTGTGTCGCTCGGATGGCATTTTCGCCTACCAATTTGCCGTTGTTGTCGATGATGCCCTCATGCACATCAACCAGGTTGTACGTGGAGCCGATTTGCTGAACTCAACCGCACGTCAGATTCTCCTCTACGAAGCATTAGGCTTCCCAGTTCCCAACTTCGTTCACGTCCCTCTCTTGCTCGATGCAGCAGGGAACCGCCTGGCAAAGCGTACACAGAGCTCCGGCCTGGAGCCGCTTCGAGCTGCCGGGGCTACGCCAGCACAGGTTGTGGGCCAACTCGCCGCCAGTTGTGGGTTGGCGGCTGAAGGCGAGGTGATTAGCGCAACCGGGCTAGTTCAGCAATTTAAAGAGAGGTTGTATGATATAATGGCAAAAATGTCACAAGTAGGAGAAAAATGGACATAGCACTTCGCATCATCTCAGTCGTGATGACCCTATTGATAGCCCTGGTGATCGGCCTGCTTCTGCGGCGCATGCTTGTGCACCGCCTGAAAAAAACTGTGCTGGATACATGGCTCGTTCAGTCACTGGGCGTTATCGTTATCGTTCTTCTGCTGATATTGGCAGTGCCTATTTCGCTTATCCTCGCGGACAATAACCTGCTTCCTTCTATCTGGGCAGTACTCACCGCTCAAATTAACGTGAAGGACATTACAGGCCTGGTCTGGAACCTTATCCAAACACTGCTCCTTATTGCTTTGGGAGTTGGCTTTGCACGTACCCTGAAGACCCTCATCGTGCGGAACCTCGGTGCGAACCGCATCGATATCAACACACGCACCTTATTCGGTCGTATCTGCTACTTTGTCATCCTAACGCTGGTTGTCTTCTGGATACTGACTATCTGGCAAATCTCGATAGGGGTGCCTGTAGCTGCTCTGGGCATTCTGACGGTGGTTTTCACCGTCGCCATTCAGGATGTGCTCAAAGACCTGTTTGCGGGCTTTTACATCCTGATGGAGCATCCCTTTCATATCGGAGATCAGATCACAATTGGGGATCAGGTGAATTTAACAGGCCACACGGGCAAAGTGGAAGATGTACAGATCCGTACCACCAAGTTGCGCCTGGTCAGTGGCGAAGAGGTGAGCGTGCCAAATGCGCTCGTCTTTAGCAATATTTTGATCAACCACTCTTTCCACGGTGAGCGCCGTGCCATAATCATCGTGAAGTTGCCTGAGGAACAGTTCATCAAGGACGAAACGCCCAAACAGATCATGAAAGCTCTCGAAGAGGTTGATGCCATCCTGGCGAAACCAGAACCGTCTATTACGCTAATCGGCCTGAGCGAAAAGGCAATTTCGCTTGATGTGCGCTTCTGGATTGCACACGGACAATTTTCTGCTATCTCGGAGGCAATATACGCTTTGCACGCTGCCCTGCCTGACGCCGACCTGACCGTGCAAGAATCCCCTGGAAACGTGTGAATAGTAGGAACCCGTAGAGTGTCATCCTGAGCGAAGCGAAGGATCTGGCTCGCCGGACGAGATCCTTCGCTTCGCTCAGGATGACAGCTCAGCGGAGCTTGCGGAGCGCGCGGTAGCCGAGCTTGCGAGGCGTCTTTCAATTATACTTCGCGTCCGCCAGGAGGTACGTTGGAAAGCAATAAGGAATTCCCCACGATAAATCGGGGCACACAGTCCCCCAGACTGCGTCCAGCCCCCAGGCAGGATGCTACACTTCTAAATATCCGGCGCGTTGGCCTGTTAGGGGGTACCTTTGATCCGATCCACTACGGCCACCTGGTGATTGCAGAGGAGGCACGCGCCACGCTGGATCTCTCCGAACTGGTCTTTGTACCTGCGGGACAGCCTCCGCATAAACCGGGGTGGACCATTACAGCGGCGCACCATCGCCTGACAATGCTTCAGCTCGCGATTGCCTCTAATCCATACTTCACGATCTCACAGGTTGATCTGGAGCGTCCGGGGCTATCATATACCGTGGAGACGCTACGCTTGTTGCGCCAGCAGTGGGATACACAAACGGCCTTCTACTTCATCATTGGCGGCGATAGTCTGGAGGAGTTGCTCACCTGGCGCGATCCCGCAGGCATACTGGAACAACTGACATACCTCGTCGCCGTCCAGCGTCCAGGCTATGAGGAAGCATCAGGATACCGCGAATGGCTCGAGGCACGCTTGCCTGGTATCAAGCAGCGCCTGATCATGCTGCGAGCGCCACAATTGGAGATCTCCGCAACCGATTTGCGTCTGCGTGTTGCAGAAGGAAGACCTATTAAGTACCAAACGCCCGAAGCGGTTGAGTATTACATTACACAGTATGGATTGTATAAAGAGAAACAGGAAGACAGAGAGCAGAGGCCTGGCCATGACACCAATGCACATTGAACTGGGTGATCGCTTGCGCCTGCGCAAGCCGCATCCTTGTGGAAACTACGATTGGTTGGTAGTACGTCTTGGGGCAGATATCGGGCTGCGTTGCGAAAAATGTGGGCGTCGTGTATTATTACCACGAGCAGAGGTCGAGCGCCGTACCAAGCAAATCCTGTCACGTGCAACAGACACCGATACCAAAGCACCAATGTAATCGTATCTATAAAGTGTAGGGGCGAGCGGGGTGTGGAGCGACCCTTGCGGAACACTTGATAGCCATTGTCACCGTCTTTAGTGCGAGGCTCCACGGCCTCAGATCGTACAAGAAAGCGATTAAAGATGCTGCTTTGCAAAAAGATCAAGCTTGAAATCTCAGAAGCCGATGCCCAAGTGCTGGAGTTCATGCAAGGCAAATGCCGGGGCCTCTACAACTGGTGGGTGATGAAACTGCGTGCCGGTGAGAAGTGGAACTTCAAGGAGGCGAAACGTTCTCTTCAGCAGAGTAAGCAGCATGATCCTGAGTTAGAATTCGTCTATGGCAAGCTCTTGCACGAGGTGTATTACCGTCTCGACAATGCCATGCAAGCATTCTGGAGGCGTCTCGAGGCTGGCGAAAAACCAGGTTTCCCGCGAGTGCGTCCACGACATAACTTCTTCACACTCTGCTACCCCGCGATGTACCTCAAGATCATAGGGAACATCCTCATCTTGCCTACGGGTGGTGGTGGCAAGCATGGCCCAAAGAAATTTCCCAACATTGAAGCCCATCTGACTGAGATGCCACCTGTTGGCTTTCAAGAGGTTGCCATATCGAGAGACGCTAGAGGTAACTACCATGCGTCTTTCAGTTATAAAGAGCAAGAAGAAGAACCACAACAGGGTGAAGTAGTTGCCATTGACCTGGGTATCAAGACACTGGCTACAGGCGTGAATGAGCAAGGCCGTGTCTACCATGTGGGTGGCTTCAAAGGGTCCCGATGGTACAATAAGCAACTCGACAAAATCCGTTCCAAGCGGGATAAGTGTAAGAAGAAGTCTCGTCAGTATATCCGCTTGAGCAAAGTCTACAAGCGGGTTTCCGAGAAGAAATGCAACAAACAGAAGGATAGTCATCACAAGGCATCCCATCTCATCGCTCACAAACTGGTTGAGAGAACTGTTGTGATCGGTGATCTTTCGCAAAGGCAGATGGTGATGAAAGAGCATCAAGAGAAGAACAAGTATAAGAACCGAGCAGTCTACAATGACTGGGGCCTCTATACCTTCGTACAGATGCTTGTGTATAAGTGCCTGCTGTATGGGAAAGAACTGGTGTTCTTAGATGAACGCGATACCAGCAAGACATGTCATGTCTGTGGCCACAAGCAGGACATGCCGCTCTACAAGCGAACGTATCGCTGTGACTGTGGACTCATCATGGATCGAGATGAGAATAGTGTTCACAATATCCTGATGAGGTACCTTGCCCGGCTAGGGCCACACACGGGCGATCCCGTGCGGTGTGCGGACGTTTTCACGCAATCGACACGTTTTCACACGTTTAGAAAGGCAGATTGACAAGATGGACATAGCCAAACCACGGGGAGGGTTTCTTACCCTGCTAAAAAACAGAAACTTCCTGCTTCTGTGGTTGGCACAATTGATCTCGATGACCATCTTCAATGCCTCCAACTACGCCCTGCTTGTGCTGATTGAGGAAGTCACCGGTTCCACGACGTTGATCGGTGTCGCGATCATCGCCTTTAGCCTCCCTGCTGTGCTCTTTGGCGCACCTGCCGGGGTCTTCGTAGATCGCATGAATAAGCGCGTCGTCCTGTGGGGCAGTAATTGCTTGCGCGCTATCGCCACCTTCGGCTTTGTCATCTTCCTGCTGCTTAATCGCCACCAGCTCATCCCCATCTATTTGATCACCTTCCTGATTTCAACTATTGGCCAGTTCTTCGCACCGGCAGAAGGGTCCACGATCCCACTGTTGGTGAGCGAGGAAGAATTAATGCCCGCACTGTCGCTCTTCAACATCACCTTTATGCTTTCGCAGGCGCTGGGCTTTATCCTGTTCGCACCACTTGTACTGAGCCTGCTGCCAACATTCACCCTTGCCAGGATCGCCATTCAACCGGTCGAGGTCCTCTACGCCATTGTGGGATTGCTCTACCTCGTCTGTGCTTTACTCATCACACGCATCCCAGCAACATTCTTTTTCGCCCGCAAATCCCACGATAAATCGGGGATCTACGGCGCCCGTAGGGGCCGATTTATCGTGCCCACCGCCGATTTATCGGCCCTCGGTCGTGACATCTGGAGTGAAATGCGCCAGGGCTGGAACTTTGTGCGTCGCAACGATCGGCTCTTTTTAGCAGTTGTCCAACTCTCCTTTGCAGGCGTTCTCATCTTAGTTATCAGTGAACTTGCTACACCGCTGGTTACCGACCTGTTATTGCTTCCCGCCAGTAGAATGGCTTTTATCTTCGCTCCTGCAGGCATCGGCCTTGTTACTGGTTCCATCCTGATGCCGCGCATCATACGTCGCCTGGGTAAATCCCGTGCTGTACTCACCGGCAGTATTGCTCTCGCTGTTGCTGTGCTCCTTTTGCCGCTCTCTACGATACTGGCGCGTGCGCTACAACCACATGGGTGGAACACTAATCCACTTCTCCTATTCGCCATCGCACTGCTCATGTTCATCGCTGGAGTCGCGCTCGACTTGATTAACATCCCTGCCAACACTGCCATGCAGGAGCAAAGCCCTGAATGGATCAAAGGTTGTGTCCTGGCCCTGCAGCTCATGCTCTACAACCTTTGCTCTATCCCAGTCATCCTTTTCATTGGCGCAGTAGCGGACCTGTTCGGCCTTGATCGTGTCCTTTATCTCTTATCAATCAGTATAGCTGCCTTTGGAGCCTGGAGTCTTTACTATGAACGCAAACATCCGCCGCAAATACCGGTAGAGGAAGCAGCACTCGATCTCAACACTGCCCCTGAACCCGACAAGATTATCCAGTAGAACTCCCCAATTGACGTATGTACTGGTTCGGTCTACAATCTGTAGGGGCGAGGGTGGTGATGGGAGGTTGGGAGGGCCTTTATGGTCGCCCGCGTTTACTACGGCCTAAGGAAAATCATGGATCCTGCTCTGCAAGCACAAATACTGCCATACGAGCCCTGGCTCATCATCGCCGGAGTCTTTGTTTTCTTTGTATTGCTGCGCGTCACACGCAAGAGGCTGCGCCAGCGAGTGGATGAGATTGGCTACCGATTCCTGGGGGAACGAGGCCCGCTGGTCTGGTTCTGGTTGAACGCTCCAGGGGTGATGCTCCATGAACTGAGTCATGCTTTCGTGGTGCTGCTGTTTAGCCCGTTTGGCTTCCGCATCACCAGCATTACCCTCTTCCGCATCAAACCCAAGATCCAGGTTGGACCAGGTGGCCGCAACATGCAGTCTAACAGGCGGCAATCCCTGCAACTGGGAGAAGTACAGTACGTGCGGCCCCAGAATTGCTTCATGAGTTACGTTGGGGATGGTTTGAGTGGCATCGCACCACTTTTCGGTGGTATCGGCATGCTGATCCTGCTCTACTGGGTTGCTACAGGCTACAATCTGTGGGACATTGGTATTCAACGCATCTTTCACCCAGGCTGGCCATGGTGGACACTGATCTTTGCCCCTTACCTGATCTTAACTATTACCTCTGAATTCTGGCCAAGTCACCAGGATTGGAAGGGAGCGCGTTGGTTTGTTGTCGGCGTCCTACTGATTACGAGCGTGACGATTATATTACTCTGGCTCACGAAGATTCTTGTCTTTAACAATGCTTTGCTTGATCTTACCTCATCAATTGCTACGCACATTGACCTCGCCTTGCTGGTGTTGCTCGCGTTAGACATGGTCTTCCTGGCCATAGCTGAGCTGTTGGCACGCATGGCACGTTGACGACAATGGCAAAACCGCTGCTACCTGAAACAGAGATATGACTTTGAGCCATTGCAGATTCAGTGCCACTGCGATGGTCCAGTCCTCTTCGAGCGCTTTAAGAAGCGTGCGCAGTCCAGCGAGAGGCATCCCGGTCACGTCGAATATCTGAACTACGAGGAGTTCAAACCCATACTGCTGGAGGGCAGGCACGAGAGCCTGAATATCGGCGGTACCGTCTTTGATGTTGACATTACGGACTTCGAGTCTATTGACTATACGAAATTGTTTGAGGTTATCAGAACGGTGGGTAATAACGGGAGGGTGTTATCTCGCTCTTAGGAAGATTATAGCATATTTTTTAAGGCAAGCAAGGGGTAAAATCGGAAAAGAAAAATGCTGATCAGCCCAACCTCCATCGGCTTTTCTGACATTTCCGTTATCCTTCCAGTCAAAAACAATCAAATATAAAAGTCAAGAAATTCTCACCCCACCAAAAATGTGTGAAGATGGAGTCACACGGCCAGAATATGTGATTACCGCAAACACCCTGGTCTGGCGAGCTGCACTCGAAGACGTCGGAGGGTCCAATGAAACGATCATGATTGCCGCAGGAGAGGACATTGACCTGGGGTTCAGGTTACGTGAAATCGGTAACTTATCTCCTGCTCCTGCCGCATGTGTGTATCATAACTTCGATGATGGACTTGTTGGATTTATTAGGCGATTTCTCCGTTATCGGAATAGGTGGAATCATGAGGTGGACCTTGCTTGATGCGAGCACGCATACCTTCCACGCCACCTTGAGTCTCTGGGGTGGACCACACCGCCTCCAACCACCAGGTGGCACCTGCCTCCGAGAGTGGGCGGATGACCGAGTCTGCTTTCTCAGGGTCGTCACCGAGCGTTTCACCTTCCATCACGATATCGAAGAGCGTCATCTGGGAGCGGCGCTCGTAGATAAACGTCTTCATGGCGACTATATCAGCCGGGGTCATCTCCGCGAAGGACCCCTCATCATTCATCTTGACGGGAAGTACGCCGTCACAACGCAGCACACGACGCATCGATTTCATGCGCGGCCAGGCTCCAACTACCCAGATGGGTACTCTGGGCGACTGCACCGGGGTCGGTGCGAAGGTCACGTCTTGGATGTGGTAGTGTTCGCCATTGTAGCTGAACGGCCGTCCGCTCCATAAGCCGTCCAGGATATCCAGGCTTTCATCGAGCATCTTCGCCCGAACCTTGCGATCCAACTCCTCACCCACCTGGGCGAACTGATTGTTTGCATGTTCAGGACCTACAGCCCCTAAGCCCACCGGGAGGATAACGCGACCATTGGACAGGTGGTCGAGGGTCACCACCTCACTGGCCACTTTCCAGGGACGCCGACGTGACAGGGGCGTCAGCATCGTGCCAAAGCGCACTCGCTCGGTATGCATAGCAACGGCTGCTAACGAGACCCACGCATCGATCCCCCAGATGTTATCCCATACGAAGACACCATCCCACCCTGCTTCTTCTGCCTCATGGGCAAGCTCAGCGAGTGTACGGGCATCTACATTCGGAAATGTGACACCATACTGCATATGCAACTCCTTTCGCACATAAGTTCGTTTTCAGGTTCTGTACGTAATATACCCTGCACTTTATGACATCCTGTGTCATATTTCTATGGTACAATAAAGGTCAGGTCCAGTAGTCCCCCGATTTATCGCGGGGAACTCCTTTTTATCGTGGGTAGCTCCCCGATTTATCGTGGGAGGAAGTCCTATGCGTGCTGATCGTTTGCTTTCTATTCTGTTGCTCTTGCAGGTATACCATCGCATGACAGCGCGTCAACTGGCGAAGCGATTGGAGGTGTCTGAGCGCACCATCCATCGTGATATGGATGCTCTCAGCACAGCAGGGATCCCGGTTATTGCCGAACGCGGCAGCAGCGGCGGATGGAGCCTGTTGGAAGAATACAGCACAAACCTGACCGGACTAACCGAAGCGGAGATCCAGGCTCTTTTTCTTACCAAGCCAACTCGCCTTTTAACAGACCTCGGGTTGCACCAGGCTTCGGAAGCCGCCTTCATCAAGCTGCTTGCTGCGCTTCCTTCGTTGTCTCGTCGCGACGCCGAGTATGTCCACCAGCGCATTCATATCGATACCTCAGGATGGCACCATACGGAGGAAGATGTTTCATGCCTCCCGACGCTGCAGGAGGCGATCTGGCAGGAACGCAAGTTGTCCCTCACTTATCAACGAGGCGATAGCGCCACTGTGGAGCGCCTGGTAGATCCGCTTGGACTTGTGGCCAAAGGGAGTACATGGTACCTGGTGGCTGCTGTAGAAGGTGAGGTCCGTACTTATCGTGTCTCTCGTATGCAGGGTGTCAGTGTGAGAGACCAGGCGTGCATTCGTCCACAGGGCTTTGACCTGGCAGCGTATTGGGCACAATCATCGACCCACTTCGTTGCCAATCTTCCACGGTATCCGGTGACGGTGCGGATAGCACCAGGAGTTCTCGAACAGATCTATCACGCGGGAAGATACGCACGGATTGAGCACTCTCAGCCACCGGATACTGATGGATGGATCACGCTCCGCTTGCTGTTTGAGATGGAAGAAGCAGCTTGTGGGTACCTGTTAAGCTTTGGCACACAGGTGGAAATTGTGGAACCGCAGGCATTGCGCGAGAAGGTTATCCAGCTTGCGGAGAGCATTGTTGCATTTTACCAATCAAATTTATCGACCAGGAAAGCCCGGCTATAGTGCAGCAGGATCGGGCTACCATGAGGACAGACCGCCGGGGCCGTTGTTTCGGCAAGAGCCGTGAGCAAGGAGCGTTGCTCATCGGATCCCAGGTGGCGTCCACGACGCAAGGCTGAACGGCATGCCAGGCCGATCAGCAAATGATCCTCCCAATCGGCGCTATCTTCCGAGGCTATCTCCGCCAGCTCATGCAGGTGCCCGAGCAGTTGCTCCTGCCCGGTGATGCCCGGCACAGAACGTACGAGGAAACTACGGCCGCCAAAGCGCTCACACTCTAACCCCAGGCCGCGCAACATGGGTAAACGCTGCTCGAACAACTCCGCTTCGCGCTGCTTCAACTCGATAATCATCGGCTCCAATAAGAGGTAGGCATCAGTAGGGGCCCGATTTATCGCGCCCGGGGGGGTCGCGGGGAACTCCTCTTTATCTGTCTGTCCCCTGGTATACATACGGCGCAGGTGCTCATAAATCATGCGCTCGTGCGCCCGGTGCTGGTCGATCAGGTATAGACTGCCATCGGGAGCCTCGGCCAGGATGACGGCCTGCTGCAGTTGTGCCAGGGGACGCAAGGTCAGCAACACTTCAGCCGCCCCCGCAGGAGCCGACTCGGCAGAGTATTCGCTCGCCGACTCCGCCAGGTGCAAGCCGCGTCGCCGTGAGCCAGGGAGGCGGCGCTGGTAGATGAGCGTAGGGCCGGGCAAGCTCAGTCTTAGAGCGTTGATCGCCTCAGGCAACGCCGGACTACGCTCTAAGACTGACCGCACTGCCTGTGTCAGGGCAGTTGCCACCTCAGCCTCTCGTACCAACCTTACCTCAGTCTTGGCAGGATGAACATTGACATCCAGTTCTTCAGCCGGAAGATCAATATGAAATACCAGCAGTGGATGTTTTCCTTTCGGCAGCAGGCCACGATATCCCGCTTCGAGTGCATCTTGCAAAGGACGTGACTGCACCCAGCGCCCGTTGATGAAAAGTGTAATATGTTGCCGGTTAGGTTGCGCCAGGGCACGGTTACCGACATAGCCATGCAGGGTATAGGGTTGGGCCTCACCCCATCCCGGAGGCCGAAGTATTGATACGCGCTCCGCTTCGCTTCGCTGAGGCGATGGGCGCGGGATTGACACACAGTCCCCCAGGCTGCGTCGCTGCTCCGCAAGCTTCGCTGAGGCCCCTATGGCATCTTGGGGTGGGTGGGGATGGAGACTGACGGACACGGGAGTGAGTAGTTCAGCAAGGGGCAGGTGGTAGAGTTCGGCCAGTGTGGCAGCGAGATCACCACTCCCAGCAGTTTGCAAGGCGATATGTTCTTCGATTATCAGGTTGAAGCGCACGGCGGGATAGCCTGCTGCATAGCGTTGCAGGAGTTGCAAGATGTGACCGGCCTCAGTACGCGCTCCACGCATAAACTTGAGGCGTGCAGGAACGTTGTAGAAAAGGTCGCGCACGGTGACAGTTGTACCATGTAAACGAGCGCGTCGCCCGCGTTGTGTGATCTCGCCACCGCGCAATGTCAACCATGCAGCGGGTTGTTCCTCGCCCAACGCCTCGGTTTCGATGGCGCGGCTGAGCAAGGTCAGTTCTGATACAGCGGCGATGCTTGCCAGCGCCTCTCCACGAAACCCGAGGGTGTGCAGGCGACCCAGGTCCTCAACGGTGCTGATTTTGCTGGTGGTGTGCCGTGCGCAGGCACGCTCCAACTCATCTTCGGGGATACCGTACCCGTCGTCGGTGACACGGATCAGGCGCAACCCACCGCCACGTATTTCGACACGTATCTCGTGAGCTCCGGCATCCAGGGCATTCTCCATCAGTTCCTTGACGACCGACACAGGACGCTCGATCACTTCCCCGGCTGCAATGCGTTCAGCAACATCAGGAGATAGAGCGAGAATGGGGGAACGCGATATAGAAGGGATCAGCTTCACTCGCCCTCTTCTTCATCTATCGCTAGAAGATGCTGTGTCACCTCTTCCTCACTCTGCGCAACGCTGATGTCAACAACCAACTTCCTGAGTCGAACGGGGTCATCAACGACAGCAACTTGTTTCCTGGCCAATCGCACTATCTTAGGAAACCGTTTCCGCACGATGTCTACAATCGCCTGTCGTAAGGCCTCACGCCCTCCCTCTTCACGGCCTTCTTGAAGTCCCTCTTCGCGGGCCTCCTTGGTCAAGAACTGATAGACAGGTGTCTCTTGCAAGATATCGTACATTTCACTCACCTTCCTTGTCAGCCAATCTTGCTCGGCAGTGTTCTCCCTGCCAAAGGCCAACGATGCTAGCAAACTCCCTATCGGAATCAACTCGGTCTTCCCAGTAGACTGAATCCTGGAGAACATCGTCTCCACCATTGTGCGGCTAGCCCCACCCCTCGTCAAGGGCAAGAGCGGCAACAACCCCGCCTGGTTGGCCTCTAAAAACGGTGCTGGATCGAGTTCAGCCAGTTCGATACTACCGTAGTGATAGCGCAGAATCTCGCGTCCGTTGGGATATTCCCACACCCACGGAGGCTGCTGCACCTCACCCACCGGACGGATATAAATCACGCAGGAGTAGACGGGACGGTGTTGCGGGTCCTGGCGGGTGATCCGCAAGGCATATTCCAGCAAGCGTGCTGGCATCTCTGGGTCCGCCGTACTCTGAAATTCCAGGTGTACGATGCAGGGCTGGCCATCCAGTTCTATCGCTAAGCAGTTGTCCGAATGCAATGGCTCCTCGGTCCTCTTGGGCAGTTCGGTGTTTACGAGTTCAATGAACCGTCCACCAGGGTATAACCAATCAATGAATGCTTGTGGACTCGCGGTGACAACCTTCTTCATCGCTTCGTCCCATGGTTTAGCCATACCCAGGCCTCCTACAAGTTTCTTCTTTATCAAGTGTAGCATAGCGGAAATGGACTGTCGAGAGCCTCTACACGTAAGTTCACTGCACGAGAAAAATGCGAGTAAAAATCAGCACCCGCAAACGGTGTCAGGTTATAATCTGCTTCTCTTCTTCTGCATCAGAAATAACAGATTCAGCGCATCGAGGGGGGTAATCGCACACACATCTATTGCATCGAGGTCAGGCTCCATGTCATGTGCCTGTTCCAGCGCCTGTGCGGCTCTGCTGGCCTCTTCGCTCTGCCACTCATAGCGTCCGTTGGCCTCCGCGACCATCAGCCCGTCCGGGGTGATTTTGTGTCCGTTTTCGCTGAAAACACGGTTTACCACAGAAGGGTTCCCGCTAAATTCCAACTGTTTGAGCACTTCCTCAGCACGGCGCACGATGCTGGGCGGCATGCCTGCTAATTTTGCGACGTAGACGCCATAGCTGCGTCCAATGCTACCTGGGGTCACGCGGTGCAGGAAGACGATCCCGCCCTGCTCATCATCACTAATTGCCATGGTATATATGCGCAGGTGAGGTAATTCATCGGCCATCGATGCCAGTTCGTGGTAATGCGTGGCGAAGAACGTTCGCGCACCTGTCACGGTGTGCAGGTGCTCGACGACGGCGCGCGCAATCGCCAGGCCGTCATAGGTACTTGTTCCTCTGCCGATTTCATCCAGGATAATCAGGCTGTGTCTCGTTGCATGGTGCAGGATCGTAGCCGTTTCCTCCATCTCTATCATGAAGGTACTCTTTCCTGACGCAATGTCGTCTTCGGCACCAACGCGGGTGAAGATGCGATCTACCAGCCCTATGCGTGCGCTACGGGCCGGCACAAAGCTACCGATCTGAGCCAGCAGGGTAATCAATGCTACCTGGCGCAGGTAGGTGGATTTGCCCGCCATGTTTGGCCCGGTCAATAACAGAATACGCGCCCCATCCTCTGCCTCCATGAGCGTATCATTGGGAATGAAGACGTCACCATCCAACGTATACTCGACGACCGGATGGCGCCCGCCGACGATCTCCAGGCTACGTCCCTGCTCCAACATAGGCCGCACGTAGCCTTGATGGACTGCTACTTCTGCAAGGCACAACAACACATCTACTTTGGCAACAGCCGTAGCAGTGGTCATCAACGATGCATAGAAGACACTCAACTGGCGCAGCATATCGGCATAGATGCTGCGCTCCATTTCTTCGATGCGCTCCTCCGCGCTCAGGATACGCGCCTCATGTTCTTTGAGTTCGGGGGTAGTGTAGCGTTCCACGTTCGTCAGCGTCTGCCTGCGCTCATAGTTTTTGGGTATCAGGTCCAAATAAATTTTAGCTTTACTGATTTCAATGTAGTAGCCAAATACCTTGTTAAACCCGACTTTGAGCGTTTTGATGCCGGTGCGCTCACGTTCACGCACTTCTAACGTCACCATCCAGCGTCGGGAGTCACGTATGGAGGCGATGAGTTCATCTAGCTCAGCATGAAAGCCTGCACGGATCATACGCCCATCGTCTTCCCGCTCATCATCTGGACGAGTTAACGCCTTATCCACCAGTTCGATTACCTGTGGACAATGGTCAAGCTCGTCGGTAAGCCCGGCCAGCAAGGATGTATCACAGCCACGTAGCAATTCGCGCAACTGGGGGATCAACTCAAGATAGCCACGTAATGCCCGCAGTTCATTGGGGACTGCAGTCCCCTGACGCACACGTCCAGCGATCCGCTCCAAGTCGCCCAAGCCTTGCAGGCAGATGGTGAAACGGCTACGCAGCGCCGGACTTTCGTAGAGTTCTTCTATGCTCTCTAAGCGCGCCTCTAGCTGACCCAGGTCGAGTAGGGGTTGTGTGACGGTGTGACGCAAGTGACGCGCCCCCATCGGTGTGATAGTTCGATCCATCACACCAAGCAAACTGCCGTGCAGTGAGCCACTACGCGCTCCGCGCAAGAGATCGAGGTTGCGCTGCGTGTGTGCATCCAGCACCATGTAGCTCGTGGTTCGATATGAGCGCAGGCCGGTTAATAGTGAGAGGAGCGCACCATTCATTTTCTCCAGGTAGGCGATGATCGCACCTGCTGCGGCAATGGCCTGTGGAACGTGGGCACAACCGTAGGCATCAAGAGATTGCACAGCAAATTGCCTGCACAGGCGAGTCCGTGCTGCCTCTTGCTCAAAGAAATAGGGGGGACAGTGGGTGACCGTCATGGTGGGTGATGGAAAATGGTAGGCATCCGGATGGGTGCCTTCTACAAGCAGGCATTCAACGGGGGCAAGACGCTGCAACTCGGCATCTAAGGCGGAAGGTAACTCTTCAGGGGTAAACCAGGTAACGGTGAATTCACCTGTGCTGACGTCTACTGCTGCCAGGCCAGTCTGTGCTCGCCCCACTGCGATAGCGACCAGGTAGTTGTTTTCTTTGGTTGGCAACAGACTGGGTTCAGAAAGCGTGCCTGCAGTGAGAATGCGTGTCACGGCACGGTCAACGACGCCTTTGCCGACTTCACCAACCTGGTCACAGATGGCCACTTTGTAGCCACGGCGGATGAGTTTGCCAACGTAGTTCTCGAGTGCATGCAAGGGTACTCCAGCCAATGGAACCTTCTCTCCGCCATAGTCGCGCCTGGTGAGGAAGATCTGTAGTTCATGAGCGGTGATACGTGCATCCTCATCGAAGGTTTCGTAGAAGTCACCGACCTGGTACATGAGAATGGCATCTGGATACTGGCTCTTTATTTGTAAATATTGTCTGCGGGCAGGCGATGTCATGTATCTAACTCTCTACGTGAATGATACGCTGATTGAAACATCTGTACTTTATCCTATTCTGCCCCTGAAGACTCCCCCGGCTCAAGCACGGGGGGTTCTGAAGCGTTCGTTCCACGCTTCCAACCTGCCTCCTCTGAGGAGGAAGATTGACTCTTGTGTCGGTTCGCTCAGACTTTGGGGCTGACGCGCTCTGGCACGGGGAACACCCATGCTTGGGGGCAAGACCTGCCCTTCATTCGCACGTTGCAATAGACACTCTTGTGCAGCCCGCAGGCGCGTCTCCGCACCCTCCCAGGGTACTTGGTACCGGGCACAAGAGGGAAGATCAGTTTCCGCATCCAGATAGGCGGCCAGAAACGCGGAATACAAGTCGCGTTGCACGGGACCGATGCCACACTCGCATTGATGCCACCGCTGCGAGAGCGGCTTTTTCCGTGTCTTGCCACAGCCATGACAAAATTGCGAGAGTTTGGTCTGCTGCGTCTTCACTTCAATCAGGGTGCCGCCCGTGCTTGCAACGGTGCGTTTCAACAACTCCATGAACATCCCCGGGGCGCGAAGTCCAACGCTGCGACCATACTGTTTCTGCCATGCTTGATAGCTGAGTTTCTCCATGATGACGATGTTGCCCTGGCTCACGATCTCGTGAACCTTGCGACCATGCAGGCTTTTGCGGTGGGCAGCCAACTTGCGTTCCTTTTCCGCCTTGCGGCGCCGGGTCCGCTCGTAGCCGCGACTGTTCTTCCACCGCAGGCGTTGCTTGCCCTGTTTCTTGATCCGTCCCTGTGCGTCGTAGTGCTCTGGATTGGCCGCTCGCCTTTGCCGGCCCATCTTGCGCTGCAAGCGGCGGATCTGCTTCTCCTCAGGGGCGAGTTCTGCACTCAGCACCTCCAGGCTCGCTACTCCTTGCCGGGCAACCAGGGCGATGGTGGATGGTCCCAGATCCGCACCAAGGGTGTCACTTCCCACCGTATGCTTGGGCTTGTGGTAGGGCACTCCTTCCAGAACCAGTTGCACGAAGTAGCGGGAGCCTTCAGCATCCGCTCCTTGGGCTCGGGAACTGGAAGCGCGGCGTCGGATCAAGCGGGCGTACTTGATTTTCTGGTCCAGACCATGCTTGAGGACGGGATCGTTCCAGTCAATGAGAGCCTGAAGTTGATCCTCTTGCCACAGCAGGAAGCCTTGAGAGCCTTCTGCAGGCGTCTTGGAGCACAAAGCGCAGTCCCGTATCGTTGCGTTTGTTCTCGATACTGTCGAGCCTGCGAGCCTTGCTCTTGAAGCGCACCCGTCTGGCCTTGCCCAGACACACCCGATTAAGAGCCCGATAGGCCCGCGTGGCCAGGGTTTGAGCCAGCACCGCATCCAGATGTTCGGCCAGCCAACAGACTCGTGCCACTTTGGCAAAGGTGTGCAGGGCATATTCGGAGAAGCCGTACTGCTCCCGCAGTGCCGCGAAAGCAGCTTGCCTTTCCGGTTTGTGGGTCCGGGGGATGGCGCGTGCCGCCTGCCAGGCCGGGTCTGCTCGCATCTGCCGCAAGCGTTTCTGCCCTTCCGACAGGATCGCATTGTAGAACTGCCTAGCCGCTTCCAGGTGCGCCCGGATGCGCTTGGCCTGCCCTTCTTCCACCACCAGGGGCAGTTCGAGTAGAAAGGTCGGCGTCTTGCTGCGTTTGCCCATCACGCTCTCCTCCTTCATCTGGCACTAGAACAGTTATTCGAAGCATAGCAGGCACCGCTCCCTTTGTCAAGAGCTAAAGCCGACTGTCATTCGACCCTCTCCATTCCTCCCACAGATGGAATGGCGCTTCATCCCCCACTTGAAAAGACGAGGGCTTTCGCGCTCGGCTTTCTGTAATGTCAAAAAACGGTGCAGACACTAGGATGTCTTGACAAGGTTCGCTCGGGGCGAAGCACTTTGCTTTACTGAATCAGACAGATGTTTGACCTGGTACACGTAGCCGATGACGATGAGCGTTTCTTCGATCAAGTTATATAGAAAGTGGAGATCGGGCCGGGTCAGCGGTAAGCCACCAGCGATGAATCCTCCATGTGCTAAGAGACCAGGTGACCCCACGATGCCGGTTCTGAGGTAGACCGACATAATTGCGATATGTTCAATGGCATGCCAGGTGACTACCGGGACCAGTACCCAGAGCCAGGGGTTGCTTTTGTGGTAGACGATGAACAGGGTGTAGGCGCAGATGGGCACCCAGCCGCCATCAAAGATAAAGTGGACCCACTCGAAATCGAGCACGCCGATGATGCCATGGGCTTGCGCCCCACTGAGGCCCAACAAGTGAATTTGGATCATCTGTGCGATGTGTTCGGTAAAGTGCACACTCTGGGCAACCAGTAAAACGAAAAAGAACGCCAACCAGCGGTACTGCCGGTAAAGAGCCAGCGTGGTACGGACGAAGATAGGGGACCAGACCAGCAAGATTAGCAAGGCGACCAGCCAGAGTTGCCACCCCGCCAGATGAGCAAGCAGTAAGGCACAAGAGGTGAGCGAGGCGATGACGATGGCATACAGCGGAACTGGGTGCAGGGTTGTGATGTGTCTCACAAAAGATGTACTCATGTGTTGTCCACCTTTTTTCATGATTGTCAAATCGATGACGGCTGAAGTACCTGCATAGGACAAACAGGTGCATGGTGTATGTGATCTCCATACTGTATATGTGGACCGCCATTACGCGGTACATACACACTACACTGAGTGTACTACATAGTATGTGGTATTTGCCAGGTCTCTACTGTAGGGGTGTGAGCTTGCCTCCGCCCTGGTGCTGTCAAGAGTCAAGGGCGGCAATTCGGGAGGTTCCGCCACAAACCGGGGCTGGGAATCTCAAAATGTAGTGGCAGGGGGCGGAGTGGTGTGGGGCTGGGCCCTTGCGGCTGCCAGGCTTACTTTTTATGCACCTTCTTGTGAGATGGCGGATGAGATGGCGGACTTTCAGGTGGAGGAATCTCTGCTAGGTATATCCCATTGGCCAGACGCTGGGCATCGGCTTGCAGCGTAAAAGTCAGGGTCCCCATAAAAGCCTCTAAGCTCTCGCCGCCGCTCACACGAATACGCGGAAGTTGGTATGGCCATTGCGAATTCTGCAAGGCCGAGTTGAGCACCGTAGGGTCCAGGGTTGCGCTCAGATACCCATCCACGAAGAGATCCTTGAGCACGATCTGGCGTTCGGCGAGTGAGTCGTGATCGAACGGCTCGCCTGACGGATAGCAGAAAAACTGGATCGGCTCATCCAATTCGGCCTTCAGCGTGGTTTTAGAGGTGACCAGTTCCTCTTGCGTTGTCAACCCGTCGGGAGGCCGGCCAATATTGACATGATGGACCGTGTGCGAGGCGATCTGCATGCCAAAACGGGCCAGGGTCCGCACCTGGTCCCAGGTCATATAATTGCCCCCGATCAACCCGGAGATGATATAAAACACGCCGCGGTCATGATAAGCTATCAGTGCCGGCAGGGCATAAGTATAGACATCGGCATAACCATCATCAAACGTCAGCATCATCGGTTTGGACGGCAGAGCCTTACCATCGTAGAACGTATCAAAAAGCTCGGTCATCGTGATGCTATGGTATCCCTGCTGCTGCAACCAGCTCAACTGCGCCTCAAAATCGGTCGTGGTCACCGTTAGACTGTAATCGAGCGGATTGTGAGTGGGTAAGCTGGAGACATGGTGATACATAAAGATGGGGATGATCAGATGGCTGACTGGCGGGATGGCCGGAGCCAGCACAGGTGCATCCAGGTCGGCCGGACCGGCAACCAGCACTTTCCATGTCTGCTGCCGGTCCTGGATTAAGGCGCACAGGGTATGCTGAAACAGTCCGCGGTTGAGTGCCTGATCCGAAGGACCTGTCAGCAGCCCAGGGAGCGCAGTTGCCTGCAAGGACACCTGTACCGTGGCAGCGCTGTTATAGACCTTTGTGGTGTCCGGGTCAAGCCAGGGATGGCTGAGGAGTGCCTGGCCCACCGTATAACTGTCCAGCGTCAGAGCGCCAAATTTGGCTTGCTCAAAATGTGTAAAATCGTCCTCATTCTGCCAGAGATGCTGCGCGTCGGGAGCTAGCATCGACCACATGGCAGGCCATTGCTTATGCAGCATCGTCCGCATAAACAAACCGACCGTGCTTGTGATGGTCGAGGAGCGAACCACTTCCGTCTTGGGATGTAGGAGAGACCCCAACGCTGAGTTGGTCGCTGCCTGAGGAGAGATCCACTGGCGAAGCGCCGACTGCCCAAGCAACGCGGCCAGGATCACGAGAGCAAGCAGCAGACAGAGTCCAGACAGGAGACAACGACCTCGCTGGTTGATCCTCAAGGGTTGGGTTGGCTGTTCTTCGAGAGCAGAAGGCCAATTGACAGCCTCCATGATCTGGGTTGGTCGCTCTTCGAGCGGCTTTTCACTGAACACGCGCATACAACAGGTCTCCATCCCGTGTTGAGAAAGTCGTCCACATCCCACATGGACGTTTGCGATGTTTGCACCATCACTCGCCTCTGCAGGGCGACCGCAAAGGACGCAGTCTGGGGGATTGTGTGGCCCCTACCATGGACGGATCGGGTACCGCAGGTCGTGTATGGTAGGGTCGCCCTGGTGGAACAGATGATGCTCTCTCTATAGAAACGCTATACAGACTCATTTGTAACTTCCCCAAACGACGGCATGGTGGACAAGAGGGTGTGGCCCTTGTGGGTGCCATGTCGGTCCTATTAACTTGCGTGGATAGGAGGTCAGTGGTAGACTGAAAAGAAAACCTATAGACACGGGAGGACGATATCATGAACGACGAACCTGAAATCAACCTCAGGAGAACCACCATACCAGGGAATTACCGCATTGGAGACCGATTTGCAGGACGCCGTGTTGTCACCATTGGAGGAGGTTCTGGGACATTCTCTCTCCTTTCACACATTAAAAAATATCCATTCAAGATCAGCGCCATCGTCACTATGTCGGACAGTGGTGGTAGTTCACGTATGCTGATGGACGAATTTCGCCGTCAGTTGCCGCTGGGGGACCTACGTATGTCATTAGTGGCGTTGGCACGCAATGGAGCATTGTGGCGTGAGGTATTTATGCATCGTTTTGAGCGTACAGAGGATAGTGATGGTGCACAGCAGAACAAAGGGGGTGTTGGCGGTCATAACCTGGGTAATCTGATTATTAAAGGATTACAGGATATCAACAATGGTGAACTTTTGCTTGCACTTGAAGATGCACAAGAAATGCTCAATACGGCCGGTCGTGTACTGCCGGTTACACTGGCAAACACCATGATCTGTGCTGAGCTGGAAGATAGCACCACAATCTGTGGTGAGACAGAGATTGATACACGGGGCAAGAAGAATCCCGGCCCACTCTCACCTATCGTACGCTTACATATGGAGCCGGCGGATGCTCCTGCCTGTTCGCCAGCAGTACGTGCCATCCGGCGTGCTGATACGATCATCATCGGCCCTGGTGATCTGTATACGAGCCTTCTCCCCAATTTCCTGGTACGTGACATAGCACGCGCCGTACGTGAATCTGAGGCTGAGAAGGTCTACATCTGTAACCTGATGACCAAACATGGTGAGACCGACGGTTACAAAGCCTCGGACTTTGTAAATGCCATCCACCAGTATCTAGGAGGGCGGGTAGATCGTGTGATTGTGAATGATGGCCCATTTCTACCGGAGGTGCTCAAGACCTACGCCGAGGAGAAGAGCGAACCTGTGGTGGCAGACCGTGCGCGTCTGATGCGCCTTGTCCCCAACGTTGTGATTGGCCATCTGAACCTGGAGGATGACACCCTGGCTCGTCATGACCCAGAACGCCTGGTGCAGGCTATCTTTCCTGCAGAAGGTCTGTAACGTCAGGGGCCGAGGTATAGGCCCCCACGCGGCATGGTCATGTTGTGCTCCCGCCTACGGTAAACCACGAGCGATTTGCTCGAACTCTTCGCGGGGGAATGCACGCATCGTTTGTGTGCGCACGCTCCCCTGTGCAATTGTGCCGAGAATCAGGCGGGCCGCGGTCTGGTCATCGGGCGCTTCTGTAATCACCACATAATCATACTGTCCCATGACCAGATAGAACCCTATCAGTTTTCCCCCGGCTTCTTTGGCAGCTGTATCGAACGCTTGCAGACGTTCAGGAGCATTTTTGACTTCCTTGATGCCTTGTTCGGTGAGATTGACCAGACTAATGTAGGTTGGCATAGATTCTCCTCCTGGGTTACCTGTCCTACAGATAGGGATACCTGCCCCCGGGCAAGGTTCCCGCAATAGGCATCCTATCTGTGGGACATCTACGACGGATGGAATTGTAGAGACATACCTATCCTTAGATAGAGTGCGTTATAGTCACTGGTCTTCTAGCAACATTGTACACACATCAAGCTTAATAGCACAAGTCTCAGCTCCGCTTGCACTTGTAAAAGAGCCATCCTTCGCACAAGCCGGCTAAAGCCCCAGCCAAGGAGCATAAAGCGTTGTACTGGAGCAAACGTTCACCCAGGACAAAGAATCCGATGTTCAACGCAAGATACGTTAATGCTGCAAGTACAATACCCAGGTACGGTCGCGCAAACCAGGTGACCAACACGAAAGCAGGAGCATTTATTGTAGGACGACGCCCCAGCATGATAATGCTGCTCACGCAACCACCGAGTAATCCATAAACCAGCACAAACCAGGGGACGCCTAACGGGGTAAAATGAGCAGTAAATATGTCGCTCCATACCTCTAATCCCTGTAGTACAGCCAGGGTCAGCACGCCAAGCAGCAGTAGGACCAGGTAGCATGCAAATGCCATCAACCAACGGCTCTGAGATCCACCATCGGAGGTGCTCCGCGCAGCTTGTGTTGCTACCTGTGAACGTGCTTTACCCTTCACAACGGTTAGTGGCTCAGTGTTCTGCTCTAGTGGAACTGGCTGCATTCCATTCTTGCCAGCAGAGCGTACAAGCAGTTCCTGAAAGTATGCATCTGGCAACTTATGCTGCCTGGCATTGTCTAAGAGGCGTTTCGCATAGGAGTTATCGACGACTTGTCGCTCTGGCGGGAGGAGACGATACTGCCGCCGGGCACTGGTCGAAGCAACATAGGTGACAGCCGTGATCTCACGCTTCCGATATATCTCATACACAACCACCTGCGCAGGCTCAAAATAGGGAGTAGCATGCACCTTGTCAAGCAACGACTGCTGGTTACCAGATTGCTCGGCCAGTCGACTCGGGATACGATACAACACGCCCCACACCTCCGCCCCATCTTCTTGACTGGGCACGATGGTCGCCACTACCTGGCCTGCAGGCGATCTCACAACATCAAATGAGACCTGATAACCTTTCAACACTGCTGGCCCATAGAGGAGAGCGCTGCCATCAAGCCGCTCACGACCATTTAAAAAAAAGACATCCATTTCCAGGCCATACTCAAAGAGCCACATAAACTCGTTCGCCAGTTCATCCGGCGATTTTGTATTGACCGGAGTGACAATTGCTTTCGCACCAAAAGATGTTGGTTCGACTGCCTCGGTCTGAGGCACTTGCTCATTTTCCACCTTTACCCTCCTAATGTTCATACCCTCAACTACTTCGATTCTTCCACAACTGAAAGAACGTTTTTCTACCACACAGGGTACTCGGATTACGCCTTTGCTCCAAATGCATAGGACCCCTTTCACCATCGTTCCTTTCTGGATGCCCGCCTGCGTTTACGCGGTGGGAGGAAAGAAAGGCATCCGCAGATGTATTCTCTTGCATGTTTTGAACCTTTGTGCTACACTGTAAGTGCTTAGACACTCGCTGGAAGCGGCGAGCAACGGTTTGCACTTGAACAGTAACATATGGGGTTTGGCAACCAATGGCTTTGCCATGTAAAAATGTTAAGCCAGCTTCCAACGGGCTGTGAAGTCAAGCAGCCTATTGTGGGTCCTGAGTATCCAGGGAATAATCCTGGGTCCGGTCAAGGGATACTACAAGCTCATCCCCTTCCAGGGGATTGAGTACTTGACATAGGTTTGGCCCTGTCGAGCATCTTTTGATTGCGCACCGCCCTGAGAGCCATTTGTCTCACCTCTTGCTTACCTATCAAGCCCTGCTCTGTAATGACCTTCGCCACCAACTTTGCCGGCGTACGATCAAAATAGAAGTTTCGTGCTGTCACGCCAGGGATAGGGTGCTCCAGAACCTCCTCAGGCTCTTTCTCCTCCAGTTGGCTCAAGTTACCGGACCAACGTTGTGGAGCAATTTTCAACGTCTCACAGAGCACATAGAACGGAACCTTATGCCCATGTGCAGCCCAGGCTAATAAAGCTGTACCCGCTTTGTTCAGCACGTCGCCATTTGCCAGCACACTATCTGCACCAACCACGACCGCCTGACACTGCGCTAGAAAGATATCAGCCTGTGCATCGGTAAGCAGCGTAACCGCCATGCCATTTTTGGCAAGAGCACGTGCCGTGTCACGCCCCTCATAGCGTGGACGACCTTCCAGCACAATGACACGCTCAATTTGTCTACTACAGGCCATGAGCACTTCTAACACAGTTCCTGAAAGACTGTGTGTCATCAACGTTCCGCTGAGCAAGGGCCGCGCATATGCCACAATATGTTCTACTGCGTGATCGTATTCTTCTAGTAACTGGGCTGATTCACGTGCTATACCTTCCAGGCCGTCCTGCGCACTGAGAATACGTCCTACGACAACGGGCAGAGCCGCCATAGCTGGACGTGCATGCGCCAGCTCTAACGCAGCTCTCCAAACCTGCTGTATCTGTTCAACGGCTGGTAACGTCCTTTCGGTGGCCAGATCATGTAAAATCGAAATCGTTTCACGTACTAACCAACGCGATCCATGCACGCGGTCATTGCGTACAAGCTCGATACGTTGTTCCAGGTTGTCCATCTTTCTCCCCCCAAAATCGTGCAAAGTAGTATGCAACCATTATGATTATCGTTTGCATTTTTAGGGTTTACCACCAATTACGTCTTTAGGATAGAAGAGCATCAAGCGATGTTGAGTTTCTTCCCCTAGACAGGGAAACCATAGATCAAACGAAGGAGAACTGCAATGTTACAGAGCAGATTGTACAAGGATTCCTTACAAGGTAAGCGTGTTATGGCAATCGCACAGCGTGCGCTAGCAAACAATGCTGGCCGACCAGTAACATCTTCCAATGGATACATCCACATAGCGCCTGAAACTCTTGCAGGTATGTGGGCAATGCAAAATTTCCTGCTGCATCAGCAGGCACAGGCATTGATCGCTGAACCTTGCAGGCAACACGGCATTGCCATCCAGATGTTGGGTGAGTACCCGCTCTTCAGCGGTTTAAAGCTGGTACGTGGCCAGATATCTGATGTCATCATTGTACCTGCTGAACAAGATCCGCTCATAGCCACAGGAAAATTCCCTTTGCCAAAGGCTGTGCGTGACAAACTACATGCTATGGAAAAAGCAGGCGTCCCCTGTGACTTGTTACACACATACATTGCGCATGAAGTGCCCAATGGCAGTGTGGACCCCGCCGGCCCAATCCCATTGGAGGTCATTGTGCCACCAGTACCTGCGCATGTTACACGCACATCCAGGCGTCTTGGTGTCGTCGCACACGCTGCCACGGTCAGACTGCTCAGAGGAATGCGGCACACGGCTGGCAAGGGTTTGCTTGGCATCGGTGTCGCGACGATGGCAACTGGAGCTGCGTCGGCACTTCTGCTCGACCCTTTGATCTTCGGAGCGCTCGCCGACGAACGCGGCATGGCAACCTGGTTCGTACTGGCTCAATGGGTATGGTGAACAGATGTACTACCTGGCCGAACCTTATGAAGAGCAATACCCGCTCCCACCATCTCCAGGTATCAGCCTGCGAGCATTCATGGAGCAGACGACGGTCTATGAAGACCTGCCAGCATCTTTCGATCCACTTTTGCGCCGGGGAGCATGGACAGGAATGGCACTAACACTGCTCGGCACTCTTGTCGTTTTCTTGCTTTCACAACTCGGCGAGAGTGTCATCGGGCACTTCGTCAGCGGGCCTTTCTTTGTCATCATGCCTGGCCAATTACATGTCATACTTGACTGGATGATACAAAGTCCGTGGGTGGCCTATGTTGACGCATCCCTCCTTAGTTCCGCCATAGTGCTCCTCATTGGAACCCGCAATCTACAAATTGGTAGACTTACACAGCATTGGTTGGCATTCGTCCAGGCTCTTGGTGGCACGGCCAATCTGATTATGCTCGTCATTCCAGCTCTGCTAGTATTGGTCAACCTCCTCCTCTGGCTTTTCGTCATCTTTGTTGTCATACTCCTAGCAGTGGGTGTTTTTGGATATTGACAGCCATTTTGTGACCATGGACGCCTGGTAGCCTTGTAGCTACCAGGTTTTCCTAGCGTACAAAATTGGCTTCTTGGCATACCCACCAATTGGCGCTTGTACTCGTCAATATGCGTTAGCTATACTGACTGATATGAGCCAATGAGGAGGGCGATATGCAACAACACTCAAATCATCAGTCACGACCACTATTCACAGCACCAATTTCCTCGCTGATCCAGCTTGAGCGAACTAGCGGAGTACCACTTTACCAGCAAATTTGCCAGAGACTGCGTGAGGCCATCCTTTCGGGTGAACTCCCAGAAGGAGTACGTCTCCCTACTGAACGAGCACTTGCCGCTGAATTGGGAGTCAATCGCACTACGGTCATGAATGCCTACAACGAACTTGCTAGCGAAGGACTTGTCGAAGGACATGTTGGTCGCGGGACACTGGTACGACGCAACCACTTTGGTTACGACGGCGAGCATTTTGATAGTGCGGCCTCGTGGCTCCTTGGACTGCCTGCGGGTGAACGTGAACTACTCGGACCGGACGCGCGTCTGCTCAGTGAGTTGGCCTCTATGAGTGAGCGCAAGGAAATCATTTCACTGGCAGCAGCTACGCCTGCCCGCGATCTGCTGCCAGCCGAGATGCTCAGCACAATCTTTGCCGATGGGTTGATCAATGCTCGACAGAGCGCTTTGGGATACTGTCCCGTTGAAGGGCTCAATAGCTTGCGTCGTGCCATCGCGGCACGTATGCGTCAGCGCGGCGTTACCATCGATGCGCAACACATCTTGATTCTTTCTGGCTCAACACAGGGTATTGGTCTCACCGGTCGCCTTCTACTCAATCCAGGTGACGAGGTGGTGGTCGAAGTGCCGACATACCTGGGAGCAATCCAGACGTTTCGCGCACTCGGCGTCCGCGTCATCGGCGTTCCGACAGATAGTGATGGCATGCGCATCGATCTGCTCGAATCCATTCTGGTACGTCATCGCCCGCGCCTGATCTATACGATGCCAACCTTCCAGAACCCCACAGGAGTGGTCATGTCACCGGAGCGCCGCCGCCGCCTGTTGCTGCTGGCAAAACGCTATCAGACGCCTATACTGGAAGACGACCCCTATGGCGAAATATACTACGAGGGCAAAGAGCGGCAGCCGCTCAAAGCATTGGATACCAATGGCCAGGTGTTGTATCTGAGCACTTTCTCGAAAATACTGGCTCCCGGCTTGCGCGTAGCCTGGCTTGCAGCACCTGAACCCATGATCGAACGCCTCTCGCTACACAAACAGGTCTTCGACCTGAATACCAATGCGATTGGACAGTGGGCCGTTTCAGAGATATTGCGTCTCGGACTGATGGCTGATCACCTTACGATGCTGCGCCAGCACTATCAGCAGAAACGCGACCTGATGCTTGAGGCTATCAGAACACATTGGCCCAAAGACGTGCGTGTTAATTCGCCGACCGGTGGCTTTCACCTCTGGTGCCGCCTGCCGGGTGATATGCGGGCTCGTGCTCTGTTACGCGAAGCCGCTCATGAACAGGTGGCATTCGTCATCGGTGAGCCATTTCACGTCGATGGTGGCGGCCAACAACAATTTCGTTTAAGCTTCGCCTACCTCGAAGAGGAGCACATCGAAGAAGGCATACGACGTATTGGCAGCGCTATGAAACGCCTGCGTGCGCATCGTACTCCATATGCAGAGCAGCATAGCCTGCGCGTCGAACACGTCCCGATGGTGTGAATGCCTGGCAGGAGTGGCCTTACAGGCGGAATCGCTGTCAGGTCTATCCATATTGGGCTACCATTAATTGCCTGGTGCAGTTGGATGTAAGCCGATCGAGGTGATGACCGGTTGGTCATCTTGCACCTGGATACGAAAATGCCAATCGAAGTACGCGATGGGACTGTTATCGGTGCATGTGACTTGCGTCATCTCTATGTCGACGACTCCCGTTTGACTATCGAGCTGGGAGACGTAATCGCGTCCTATCATCCAGCACCCAGGTAGGAGAACAAACTCCATGTCGTTCAAGAAGACACCATAGGGTTCCTGGGCACGCAGAGCAGCACTTAGAATGCTATACGCTTCCTGGCAACTTCCTTCGAAGATAAGCGCAATGTAATGCCATACACTCTTCTCGATGAGTTCCTGGTCAGGCGAAGATGATGGCGTGGGTGAAAGTGATGGAGATGGCAATAGGATGGGCATGGATGGTGTAGGAGTAGACGTTGCATCTGTAGATGGCGTGCAGGCAGTAATGAAGGTTGCCCGTGAAGCTGCGTGTACAAAACCAGAATCTACACCGCATGCAAACAATACCACCAGGAGCAAGACCACAGCGATAGGCCGGCGGGCATTCAAGCGTCTGCGGATAACTAAAGAAGAAATCTGTAAGCGTGGAGGACATAAGTCGTCTTCGTCTAAATTAGAACTTCCTTTCATTGAAATCACCTGCTTTCATTATGTTGCTGACAACGCTGGCAACAAATCATAATAGGCGCACTATGTAGCTATATTGATAGACGTCCACGATGGCTATGACTTAAAAATCTCCCCTATGCCCTCCTAAAACTAAGCACAAACACTTTCACTCCTCAGCGAGCGCATCTTCCTGCGTGCAGGTGAGAGGGAAGCTTTTAAGCGCACCACCTCGCTTTTCTCTTCCGGCCACACCACTGCCTCAATCTCCACCTCGTGCTCCCTGAAAATTGTCACGAGTTGGGGAACCTCTTCAACTGTCTCCTTGAGCAAGCAAATCATGGCTTGCTTTTGGCAAGGACGCATTGTAGCAGCACCAACGGCAGCCATGTGCAGTAGTTCGACAACTGTCATTTCCAGCTCAACAATGCGCTCAGGGTTATCCAGGTCCGTACTCTTGGCGGCGATCGGATTACCCTGGCGTAGTTCGCCGTCGTCATCAAGAGGCAGTGATAGGGTTGGTTTATGCTGACGGACAAGGTTGATGAACTCGTTGTGAACGATTTGCCTGATAAGGCCCTTGAGGTTGCGGATGCTAACACCTTTCCTTAGCGCCAACCAGAGTTTGATCCGACTGATCTGGATAAGATCGTCGACCAGCAAATCCAGGACTGCGGGATGAACAAATTTGGTATTACTATTCACAATGAGCCAGGCCAAGAAGATAATGTACGTGTCATACTGTGCTAAAATTTCTTCTTCAGGAGGATCGCTGTCGTCGGGTGAAGTTCCGAGCAGGATGTAGGGTCCTGTGGATACATGGGTTGCCTCAGGCTCTGTCCAAGGTTGAAGCTCAGAGTCAGGGCCTTGCTGTGAGGAAGTTTGTAGAGGCGGTTTATCAGACTCCATTAGGGTGCATCCTTTCTGTTTCTTGTGCAAAGACATTCAGAGATATCTCTATTGTACCTGATAAAAACCTGCGCGTCAAGATGTTGATATCCTAGAAAGTGAACATAAGGACATTCTGGTTATAGTATTTGGTAGTAGCAAATATGAATTAGCGGAAGGCAAAGAGGGACAATTAGCAAAAATCAGAAGATTACCATCGGACTAGACATCGAGTTTGTCTGGTTATATCTCAGGGTTGCTACTCATGTGTTTAGGTAGTATAATAAAGATGTCTGAGAGTATCTACACAAAGTCAGAACGTATTTTCAGAAAGTACCGCATCAACCGTCTTCTTAAAACAAGAGCTGACAACAGCAAGGTGAGCAGCATCAAGCTATGGGACTCAATGAACTGATCCAGACGGTAACATCTTACTCTGGTTCATCCGAAGCAAAGTCGATGCTAACGACTGCCTTCCAGATCGCTTCGGACGCCCATGATGGGTTTCAGCGAATAAATGGTGAGCCTTATCTGAACCACGCTATGGCTGTAGCAAGTACTCTTGCTGAGTGGCATGCTCCATTGTCCGTGGTTGCAACCGGTCTGTTGCATGACATTCTCAACCCCGACTATTCACGGGAGCGTAATCTAGATCAAGTTCATGCTCAGTTTGGAGCAGATATATGCCGCTTGCTGGAAGCAATGGTCAGTCTGAATAGTTTCATCAGGCGTGTTGAAGGAGACCTTGACAGCGGGGCTGACGCAAGCGACATTCGGGACCAGATGAGTTCTTTCTTACGACAAGAATCCAATGCCGTCGTCATCAAGATCGCTGATCGCTTGCACAATCTGCGGACAATCTCGGTTTTAACGCAGCATTTTCAGGAACGGTCTGCCCACATAGGGCTACATCTATTAGCTCCTTTAGCCGACAGACTGGGTATAAGAGCCGTCAAACGCCAGCTAGAAGATTCCTGTTTTGAAATTATTAATCCTACGTATTATAAGATGCTGAAGCAGCATTTTGAGGAGGCCCGCACCCAGCAAGAAATACAAGAGGTGCTGGAGGAGTTGCAGCACATAATTAGTCCTTCACTGCCCAAGAGCGAGGTATGCTGGCAACCTGTCTCATTCTATACTCTTTATCTCCACCAATTTGAGCATAATGCCAGGCCTGGCAAGCCCATACACGTCGAACCTGCACCTGTAAGGATAGCAGATACTGGCTCCTTCATCATTCTCACAGATGAAGAAAGCGATTGTTATCGTATCCTTGGCACTCTTCACAAACATTATGCACCTATAGAAAGGCAGTTTCGAGACTTTATCGGACATCCCAAAGAGAATGGCTACAGATCTCTGCATACGCAAGTCAAGCATTCCTTGGGCCATCTCTTACATGTAATCATCCGTACACACATGATGGACCTCGTCGCTGAACGTGGCATTACTGCTCGCTGGTGGAATGCTCCTGAAGACCTCCTGCCGCAGTTGCCAGAAGAGGTCGAGCCTGTCAACGAAGAGTTTCAAGTGTTCACACCCCATGGTGAAATAAAGGATCTGCCTCAAGGCTCGACAGTGCTTGATTTTGCATACCATATTCATACTGATGTGGGACACTGTTGTGTTGGCGCCCTGGTGAATGGGGAGCGTGCAGATTTGTCACGGGTGTTGCGTCCTGGGGACAAGGTCGAAATTATCTCAGGGGGACCAGATGCCGCGCCGAGCATGGGATGGTTAGAGTTTGTACGAACGCCTCGAGCGGCGAACCGTATCAGGCAATGGCTGATACAGCATCAACGAAGTGCCATGTTGGAGCGCGGCCGTAACCTACTGGATAAGGAACTGCAGCTCCTAGGTTTAAACTCAACCGATGTCGAAATTCGCCGCTTACTCACCAAGTTGGCATTGAAAGAGAATGTGAAGGGCATCGACGATCTCCTGGCAGCCATCGGCGTGGGTCGCCGTCAAGCTCCTAAAGTGGTAGAGCGACTGAAGTCCATGCGCTTGAGGTCTGTTGGTTCGCCCAATTATATCGAACCAACATTCAGCATCCGTGTACTCTCTCCAGAGGATGCTCTGCTCCTACCAGCTTTTGCCCGGTGCTGTAAACCGGTGCCTCCTGATGATATCGTCGGCCATCGGCGAACCGACCAAGTGCTTGCTATTCACAAGCGCACCTGTCCACAGGTGAGAGAACTAGACAAGCTCGTTCAAGTGAAATGGGATACTACGCCGACAGAGCCACACTATGTTGTTGTCGTAGAAGCCTTGAACAGGCCAGGACTGGCAAGCGACTTAAGCACCGTGATTGCTCTCCTGGGCTTTGATATGCCAGATTTCAGTACTCACAAACGCGCTGATGGCGTAATGGCAGAAGGACATATTTATCTTGGCAGCACGACACCAGCGCAACGCAGTCGTATTCAGAAAGCATTGGGGGGAGTACCATATGTCACCAGGGTTGAAGTTATCCACGCTTCTTTCCTTTCGGCACCCGCGCCACAGTCAAAATCATCCAAATTGATTCATTGGTCTAACCCCTATGGTCCTACTATAGCCCAAGGATCGCGCTTCTACGGGCGTGAAATTGAATGTCAACGCATCTCTGCTCATTTGCGCGGTCCATCTCAGAACACTGTAATCCTCCTATGGGGCCAGAAGCGTATCGGGAAAACGTCGCTCGTGCTGCATCTAGAAGAACAATTACGAGGTGATTTCCTGCCAGTCTACATGGATGTGCAAGGCCTGAGAGATGCAAGCACGACTCAGTTCCTCCACCAACTGATGATCGGCATCTCTCGCTCACTCAAGGACAATAGGCTGGGCCTGGCACGAGAAATCACCGTACCAGCTCTCAATCGGCTCAGAAAGGACCCCTTACCCTACTTCGACACCTTTATGGCTATGGTCCAAGAGGCAGCACAACAACATCCCTTAGTCGTGATCTTAGACGAGTTCCAGTGCCTGTGTAGCTTTCAGGAAGAGATCGTGAGTCGGGCAGCTATCTTCAGCCGTCTGCGTAGCTACGCACAACATGGACATGGCATTCAGTTCATCCTCAGTGGCGGTGGGCTACGGAGCCAGTTGACAGGCAAATGTGATCTTGCTTCATTATTCAACATTGCCTACGACGAGAAACTCAACTGTTTGGAGACGAAGGTGGCTCATCAGCTTATTAAGGATGGTTTAGCCAACATTGGGAGGATTACCGAGTCTGCTATACAATTGCTGCTTGATCTCACTGCTCGTCACCCTTACTATCTCCAACTGCTGTGTTCTATGCTTTATGACTATGCCCAGGAGAATAAAACCATGATTACATTCTATGCCGCATCTCAGTGTATCCATGACTGGCTAGTTAAAGCGGATGTCAGCCGTTTCCAGCATCTTTGGGAAGGGCATGATACAACAAGTGCGCAAAGAAATAAATTGATCTTGAGTGCGATCGCTCAACTTAGTGCCCATAGCCATCAGGTCGAGTATGATCGCCTGGCCTCAACCGTAGGCCCTACGGCGCCAGAACAGTACCTGGTATCATCCCTGGAAGATCTGGCAGACCTAGGGGTACTAGAACAAGATCATGCCAACTATACTATCAAGGTTGAATTGTTTGCGCGCTGGTTGCGGCAGCATTTACCACTAGAACTTGCGCTGAAGGAGGCACGTTGGCTATGAACCCGACTCAGCTCTCTCCACTTCCGCCGAACCCATTTACTCATCCGACTTTTTGGGGCAGGCAACATGAATTGCGAACAATCTACAAGTACCTCCTCGCTCAACCACCACAGAGCTGTGCTATCGTTGGCGAGACTTCCTTCGGCAAAACGACTCTTCTGCGTTACCTGAGTGACCCGCAGGATAGGTTCGTCCTGGATGATACGGATATAAGGGATATATTCACCTTCGTCTACCTCGATTGCATATCCTACAGTGAATTGGCCGAGATGAAAGCTTATGCTTCGGCTAAGTTCTGGTGGGACCTATATAGCGGATTATGGCACAAGATACATCCAGCAGAGGAGCAACCTCCTTTGCATCAACCAAGGAAAGCCGAAGTTTCAATAGACGACGTCCTTGAGATCAAATTGACACTTGAGGAACTTATCCGAGCTCAGAAGCGCACCGTAGTCTTTGTATTGGATAACTTTGAGGGCGTTGCGCATCTTCCCCGCAGTGATAGTGAATGGCTGCGCTCCATGGTGCGGTTCCACTGTGCTTATGTTGTTGCAAGCCGCCATCTTCTGTACTTGGTCTATCAATATCACCAGGAGAGCTGGAATACTCCGTCGCCGTTGTGGAATCTTTTCGCGGATCCTATCTACTTGGGCTTAATCCCTGAGCAGGAAGTGCAAGACTTTCTTTTACAATCAAGTGAGCAGGCAAAGAAACTAGAGAGCAACTGGGACCAGCGAGACATCGCTTTTATCAGAAAATTTGCTGGCCGTCATCCCAAACTCATCCGCATCGCCTGCAAGCAGTTGTTTGAGCAGCGCCTCGAGTCTAGCCAATTCGCGCAAACCGAGCAGGGTGAGTTTCTCAAAATTAGCCTTTACGATGCTGCAAAGCCAATTTGTAGTCAGCTATGGCATGGTCTTGCCGATCCCGAGCTATGGAATTTGCCTAATGATATGAGGATGCCGAGAGAAAAAGAAACAAAGGTGCTTTCTCCGTATCAAAAGGCTTTGATACGCCTGGCAAATGGTGAAGACCTTATAGATAAGAGTGTCTTGTTCGTGTTGGAACAGCGCGGCTTGATTGAGTGGGCCGACGGAAAATGGTGCATTTTTGCCGAAGTGATGCGCCGATTCGTCCTTGAACAGGAGCAAGTACCTAAATCACTTGATCTGACCGTATCTGACCTGACTACGACACCACACGATGTAGAGTCTCCGACCTTCGCCTATCTGGAGGGCAAAGTATACGATTACCTCAAGGCCCATGTTGGAGACGTGTGTGACAGGGAGAAGATCAAGCGGGCTGTATGGGAAGACAGCCCACCGACCAACAGTGCCTTGCAGAAGATCATCGAGCGCATTCGTGAGAAGATCGAGCCTGATCCCAATAACCCACGTTACCTTATCGCTGTCCGTGGGCAGGGTTTCATGCTACGAGAGTAACCGCTCAGATTAAAGTACTCCCATCTACCAAACATTGCAAGCGCTTCCTGGCAATTTCCAGAAGACTCAGGCCAAGCTCAGCCAAATTATCATAGACGATACTTATCGCCGCGCCAACAATGGCCTTTTCAACAAGATAATAGGTGAGCACTGACCTAGCTGTCTGGTTATTTTGATCTGTAAGCTCCAGATAGTCCTCTACCATCTTGTCAGCAAGGGTGGGTGACTTAGTACGCGTCTGAACGTCGATGACGAGCATAGCAAAATCACTGAGCGTATCGATGTTACTGTACGAAGGATTGAAGTCAATGGCATCCAGGATTTTGACACACTCACCAGGCTTCCCATTGCAACTCTGATCAGGCGGCAGAATCCAGATATTTGGGGATTTCAAATCGCCATGACAACGCTTAATCCGTTGCTCCCGCACTCTCTGCTCAAAATAGCTGCGATAGCGGCTCTCCGTAAATACTTGAAGTAGCATCTCCTCCAGCCAATGAAGGGTATCTTTCGACAAGTCAAAGGTGAAATGCTGATCGAGTATACTGGTTGTCAGCACTAGGTCGAGGAGGCCAAGGTTATGCAAGAGCTTGCAGTGTAATTGCTCGTAACTGCCCCATTTTGTCTCATCTTCGTCAACATCAAGCGGCTTGACAAGATTAGTATGCATATACGCTACGTATTTAGACAATAGGTGCATGAAATCTAAAAGAGCATCTTCACTCTCCTCACTCAGGAGGCGATCTAGACGCCTTTCCTCTGGCAATTGGCACATGGCCAAGGCATACTCGGCATCGTGATCAAGTATTTCTTGTGTGGGGTTGGCGATAATCTCATTGATAGGGAAAAATCCTTGCTCTAGACCCAACAGGCTAATGCCTCCAGGTGTAGAACTCCTGATAATCTCTTCAATGGCGAAACGTCCTTGTGGTAGATCGAGATAGTCAATGCGGGCCAGTCCGATATAAACTTCCGGCGTAAATACTCTGTTTCGTTCCAGTGCCTCGAGTTGACACTGCTGTCGCTCATACAGAGTCGCCAAGCTATAGCGAGTATCTTTGTACTGACGTAGTATTTTCATGACGACGCGTTCAGACGTAAGTGTATCTCGAGCAAACAGTATCAGGGCACATTCAGACTCGCGTGCGTCTTCGATCTGATAATAGCCACATCTGGGGTCAGGGTAGAGAGAAGCCTCGGAGGATTTTCTGGCAACCAATTCGCCAGTGCCAATATGCGCAATGAGCACTGCTCCATGCTCATGAACGTCTGCAGCCATAGTACACCTACCTACAAAAACGAAAATAACAACCCTGGAAAAAATTGGAACGTCAGAACTAAAAATAAGACCTAGGGGTTGAGAAATGGTGATGATTCGGTTACAATGCGGTTAAGATCAGCCAACCTGGGTAAAGATTGCGTAACCCCTTTGTAGGGGAGGATGAAACGAGACTACCAGCGACCGATGTACTTCGGTTTGGCGCTGATAGTGTGATAGGCCCGCTCACAAAGGGCGTTCCTGCTTCGCTTCGTGAGCTCTCAGCTACATCGGCTGAGCATACTATGCAATATGATCTTGCACGTTTTTCATACACGCTTGAAGAAGTCAGAAACAAGTGGGAAGGTCCAAAAAGATGCAAGGAGTATCTACTATTGATGCCACACAAAGCTCACGCCCGGACCGGGACGGAAGGTGACGACACTGAGGCGACCCCAGCCAGCACCGCCAGGGCCGTACCAGTTCCAGCCGCTCGTAGAGACACTGCCATCGGCATTGATCGACTCGACGATAGCGACATGGCCAAACCAACCAGCTCCCTGAACGCCGGGTTGCAAGACGATGATCGAAGGCACTCTCGGCTTTGATGACACGACCCAGCCAAAGCCACTGGCTTCATACGCCCACTGAAAGGCATTCCCCAGCCAGGGGACCCACTGACCCGTCAACTCGTGATAACGCATAGACGCATAGTAGGTGCATTGGCCAAAGGCGAAATGATCATAGGCACCGCCAGCGCTCAGAGGTGCTACACTACTGCCAGGGTCATAACCATCCTGGTGGGTCACCGTTGCCGTCGCATCTTGTTGCGCGATCGAACTCGGGTTGCCGCCGCTCGTTTGTACCAGATTACTAATCGATCGGAACGGATTGAAGAGGTGATCCCCAGCCTTGTCGACAGGCACGACACTCAACAACGTAGCAACAGCTATCACCAGAATCAAGCTTGTCACGACAATTTGTGCACGCCAATGCCGCTTCCGAGGGGGTTGCTCAGGTCCCAGGCTGCTACTGTTACGCTTTTTGGCCGTAGCAGGGATGACCACTGGTTGGCGCACCGATGTTGTACCGCTACTCATGAGATAGGGCAACACACCCGTCTGTTCATCAATGAGCGGGCGAGTGACCACTGTCCTATATTCCGGTAAGTGCCGGGTTATGCGAGGCGACGTGATAGGGTCCGCTAGAGGAGGTGTCCCGTTCAGCGGCGTAATAGGTTCAGACAAGGGGCGGATCATGCGAGGAGAAGCATTGTACTCTGTTCGGTGGGGCACCCCTATATATGACGGAGCAGAATTGGGAATGGGCGGCTGCTCCACAGGTTGCAGCTGTCCGACCCTACCTTGCAGCTTCAAGGGATTCTTGATCAATCCCTGTCTGACAGGAGTACCACTATTCGGTAGTCGATCAGTATTTGGGAAAGGAGGCTGCTCCACAGATTGCAGGCCTGTCCGACCCTACCTTGCAGCTTCAAGGGATTCTTGATCAACCCCTGTCCGCGAGGTGCACCACCCTGACGATTATCGGCAGTAGGTGGAGGAACAGCATCAGAAAAAGGTGATTGCTCTGCAGGCGAAAGCTGATTGACACGGTTCGGTAGATCAAAAGGTTTCTTAATTAGCCCTTGTCCACGAGTAGCACTACTTTGACGATTATCAGCAGACGACATACATGTATCCTCAATCCAGTAGAGTCGGACCGGCACCAAACGATCTCGATGCACAATGTTCTCTAATTGAGAATGTAACCTGCCACGAGATGGCTGGTCAAGCGACGCAGGCTGAGTGTAGGACTTTGGTACCGACCACTCTGCTTACTCCTCCACCATCTTCAGGAGGATGGAGAGCTAACAACATAATGGGAAGTCATGAAGCTTTATTAGCGTATATAATAGATAGCAGTGTTTACGTGCCGACATGTTCATTGAATTGATAGGAGAACGCTTCCATGCGTTTAAGGTCCAAATTATTTCCTTTCATCGTACTGCTACTGCTCACAGCTTGTAGTCCTTTTGGCGCTCAGTCAACAGGTAATGGTTCCACGCCGATAGCAACAAAAATACCAACGCGAACGCCAGGCGCATTACTCACACCGGCCAGCACAACAGACCTCTGCCCAACCGGGTTAGGTCAAAATAAAAGTTGCTACACACCGCATGCCATGCGTGTTGCCTATGGTATAGAAGCACTGACCGAACAAGGCTTCGCGGGCAAGGGACAAACTGTCATCGACATCGTCTCGTACGGTAGTCCTACCTTGCAGCAGGATATGGATATGTTTGATCGGCAGTTTGGTTTGCCGTCGATTACCATTCAGGTCGTATCGCCACTGGGAACTGTGCCTTTCGACCCCAACAATAAAGATATGCTCGGTTGGGCAGGTGAGACGGAACTCGATGTACAAATCATTCACGCCATTGCACCAGGCGCAGGCATTGTGGTTATGACCAGCCCGGTCGATGAAACCGAAGGTACCATCGGCTTACCTGAATTTATGAAGCTCGAGCAATATGCCGTCGCGCACCATCTCGGCCAAATCTTTTCACAGAGCTACGTTGCTTCAGAAGCGACTCTCACAGACAATGCAGGGCAACAACTTATCAAGCAGTACAGCGATTTCTACAAGCAAATTACGACCCAGCAAGGGTTCACTATTGTCAGTGGCTCTGGCGATAATGGAGCAACCGACTATGAAGATATCAAAGCCACGAAGCTCGCCCCTACGCCGACCGTCAACTTCCCGGCAGATGTTCCCTGGGTGACCACTGTCGGCGGCACCGCCCTGACACGTACAGCCAACGGCTACGACGAAAGTGCCTGGTCAGGCAGTGGTGGTGGCATGAGCAAGTTCTTCAGCGAGCCAGCATTCCAACAAGGGCTGCCACAAGTGGTACAATCAGAACTGGCAGGGCATCGTGGTTTGCCAGATATTGCTGGTGATGCTAACCCTGTAACTGGCATGGCTTTCTATTTCGATGGGCAATGGCAACAGGCAGGTGGTACGAGCGCCAGCACACCATTGTGGGCTGCTATTATCGCCATTGCCAATCAGATGGCAGGTCATCCGCTCGGGTTCATCAACCCTGGCATTTACAAACTGGGAACATCTGTGCATGCCCAGCAGGATTTTCGCGACATTATAAGCGGCGATAACAGCGTGAATCAGGGAAGTGTTCAAGTACAGGGGTTCCATGCAGTCGCTGGCTGGGATGCTGTTACCGGTTGGGGCGCGCCACTGGCCAGCCAGTTTATCCCTGATCTGATCGCGGCACTCAAGTCGTAACAACCAGGTGCCGACAAGGGTACCAGGTCAGTTCCTAATATAGTAGGAGTTCATCGATGATTACTCACACATCCCGACGTTCCTTTCCATTCCTTCTGCCGATCTTGTGTCTGTTTCTCGCCGCCTGTAGTCCGTTAGGAGGCATCGGTGGAGGAAGCACGACACCAACCACAGTCGTACCAACGCAGGCACCCACGCTCCCTCCAGGAGCGACGACAGACACCTGCCCAGCCCCCCTTAGCCAGTCGTCGTCCTGCCAGACGCCGCATAGCCTGCGCGTAGCTTATGGTGTTGAGTCCCTGGTAGAGCACGGTTTCACTGGTAAGGGGCAAACGGTGGTCGATATTGTCTCGTTTGGCAGTCCAACCTTACAACAGGACATGGACATGTTTGACCAGCAGTTCGGTTTGCCGCCGATCAAAATTCAAGTCATCTCGCCGATCAACGAACCAGAGTCTGACCCTAATAAGGATAAACCGGGGTGGGGCGAGGAGACAACATTGGATGTTGAGGTCATTCACGCTCTTGCCCCTGATGCAGGTATCGTCGTGTTGACCAGCCCCGTCGCTGAAACCGAGGGCACCCTGGGCCTGCCTGAATTTCGACAACTGATCCAGTATGCTATCGACCATCACCTGGGCAACATCATTTCTAATAGCTGGGGCGCATCCGAAGCCACGCTCAAAGATCAGGCGGGGCAGCAAGAGATCCAGAAGTGGGATGCCTTGTTGCAGAAAGCCACGACACAGGAGGGTATTACTTTCTTTGCCGCTTCTGGTGACAACGGGGCTACTGACTTTACAGACCTGCAGTCAAAGCATCTGTCGCCAACGCCAACGATTGGTTTCGCCGCTGATAGTCCCTGGGTGACAGGTGTCGGTGGCACGTCGCTGCAACAAGGCAGAGAGATAGCATGGAACGATAGTGAAGGTGGCTTCAGTGCCTTTTATCCAACACCTCCTTACCAGCAGACATTACCAGCTTCTGTGCAAACTCTGTTCCAGAATCGTCGAGGCGTGCCAGATGTGTCGGCGGATGCCGATCCTACCACAGCCATGGCCAATTATGTGGATGGGTCATGGACGCAGATAGGCGGTACCAGCGCCAGCGCCCCTACATGGGCAGCACTTGGTGCTATTGCTGACCAGATGGCAGGTCATCCACTGGGGTTTATCAACCCAGGCCTCTACAAGGTAGCGGCATCGAGTACGTACGCGCAGGCATTCCACGAAATCACTGTTGGCAATAATAGTGTTGATAACGGAACGGTAAATATCAAGGGCTTTTCCGCTATGCCCGGCTGGAACCCCGTGACGGGGCTTGGCTCACCAGATGCGGGTGTGTTACTACCAGCGTTGATTGCAGCACTTAAGCAATAAATATTCCTCCTGGCGGAGGCTTGCCCCGCCAGGAGGAATATTTCTCCGCCATAACTCGTCATTACCTAAGATTATTCCTTAATGACGCCAAGGGCCTCAGTCATCTGCTCCCATTCTTTGAGGAAGGCATCGTGACCAAACGGTGAGTCGAGTTCTACGTAGGTTGCAACACCACCCAATGAACGTACCTGGTCGACCAGCCAGCGCACACGCACCGCAGGGAAGAGAAAATCTGACCGAATACCGATAAACAACGCTCTGCTACGCAAGCGCCGCAATGCAGCCTCTAGCGAAGGATAACCTTCGCTCACATCGTACAAGTCCATTGCACGGCTAATGTAGAGGTAACTGTTGGCATCGAAACGCTGTACCAACGCGTGGCCCTGATAGTAGAGGTAGCCCTCCACGTCGAAACGGCTCCCCAGATCAGCCGCCCCGCTGGGTGTAGTAATCACATTGTTACGGGCAGGGCGTCGAGCGAAACGCAACTCCATTGCTTCCTCGCTCTGATAGGTAATCATCGCCAACATACGCGCTATCGAGAGACCAGCATCCGGCCCCTGTCCTGGCGGATAGTCACCATCTTGCCAACGTGGGTCCGCCATGATCGCCTGACGCCCTACCTCACTGAACGCCACAGCTTGCGCAGTCAATGCTGCTGTCGCCGCCACAACGACGACGTTGCGCACCAGGTCGGGATAGGTTACCGCCCACTCCAGCGCTTGTTGTCCGCCAATCGAACCACCAGCGACCATGGCCAGTTGGCTCACACCCAGATGCTCAATCAGCATGCGTTGGGCGTTCACCATATCGCGGATAGTGATGACGGGAAAGCGCATGGCATAGGGTTGTCCGCTGCGTGGGTCGATGGTCGATGGACCGGTACTGCCGTAGCAGCCGCCCAGGATATTTGAGCAGATTACGAAGTAGCGCGAGGTGTCGAATAGCCGCCCTGGGCCGATCAATGGATTCCACCACGCCGCCTTTGGATCGTCAGGATATTCAGTGTCGTGCGCATGTGAACTACCCGTTAGCGCGTGGACGAGCAGGATGGCATTATCACCTGCTTCATTCAGTGTTCCCCATGTCTCGTAAGCAAGCGTAATGGGGCCGAACGGTCCTCCCCGTTGCAATGACAGTTGGTCGAAAGTATAGGTGAACACCGGGTTTGCCAGGGCGAATGGGGTATTGGCCAATCTATTGTGTTCAAGCTGTGTAACCATCGCCTTGTCGCTCCTTCCTGAACATGGGAACAAAAAACCCTCACCTCTGCTCGAGTGAGGGTAAATATTCAGTCCGCAAAAAACCCCTGAGATTCAGGGGTTCTAGCATCATTGCTTGCTTCCCCTCATCTTGCGGAATACTCCGCCGGAATTGGCACCCATCCTGCGCTGTATTATCGCAGACGGGTTGCCGGGCTTCATCGGGCCGTTTCCCTCCACCTCTCTTGATGAGAGCAGATCTCACTGCATGTATTCAGTTGTATATGCTGTTGGGGGACAACCGCAAGGGTCACCCCTACTTGGTTAAGTATAGCGAACAGAACTCAGGGGTGTCAAGGGCAAATTTAGTGCACATAACTTGGTTGGCCGAACATCACACGCTGGCGCCGCTGACCAAAAAGCAGGTACAGCAGAGGTCCAAGGAACGGTGTTGACCAGATGACTATTAACCAGAGTATGGTACCGGCTGTGGAATGGTCATCTTCAAAGACCATAACCGTTTCGATGATGTGACCCACTACAGGAATGAAGACGATGACCAGGAACAACAGTGAATTGGCTATGCAGCCACGATCTTTAGACACGAAAGGCCTCCTCATAAAGAAGCGTTAGTTCTGAACAGGTGCTTGTGCTGTCTGGGCTAACGTGGTTGTTTTTCAGTTCTCTACAATCAGTATACGGATGATGTGAAGGTAACGTTGCAATTTGGTTCACCCGCTTCCTTTGAGGTATAGTATCTATACTAAGTAAACTGGTCACGATACAGTCTGTAGCTTCTTTCACAAGGATAACATATGCGCATTGCTGTTATATCGGATATCCACGGAAATCAAATTGCGCTGGAAGCAGTGTTGCAGGACCTGGCACAGCAATCAAAGGTAGACCAGCTGGTCATCGCAGGCGACTTGTGTTTGAATGGCCCTCGCCCTCGTCAAGCGCTGGAAACAGTGCAAGGGCTGCATTGTCCGGTTATTCAGGGCAATGTGGACCTGGAAGTAGTTACCCATGCAGCCGAAAAAAGTGAAAGGAAACGCAGCACTGTCGGCTGGACACGAGAGCAGATCGGACAGGCGGGAATTGACTACCTGGCTTCTTTGCCATTTTCATATTGTGTTGCCAACCCAAGTGGTAGCGACCTCCTCATAGTCCATGCCAATCCGCTCAACCTGGAAGAGGCCATCTTTCCCAATGCGCCTGATAGTACGCTCGAGCATTTTTTAGGCGGTTTAGGGTTGGGTATTGGGGTGCTGATCTTTGGCCACCTTCATATTGCCTACATGCGGCGTTGGCGACATCTATTGCTGGTCGATGTGGCCAGTTGCGGGCTTCCACGTGATGAGGACCTGCGTGCAGCTTATGGCATCCTTACCTGGCAGGATAGCTTATGGACGGCTGAGATTCGCCGGGTTGTCTATGATGTTGAAGCCGTGATCAAGCAAATCAAAACCTGTGGCATGCCCAACGTGGAAAAGCGCATTAAGACACTAACAGAGGCGAGGTATTAGTTACAGAAACCTGATCGGATCGATTGCAATACCCACAAGAAGCAGGTTGGCTTGTCCTTCCAAATAAGCTTCCCAGCCCTTGTGGGTACCAGGTCCACTACAGGCAGGCCATATAACATTCAGCTGCGGCGTCACAAGTAACATGAGGGTGTGTATCAGTGACAGATGGAGTCTGTACAGAAACTGATGATTCCTCTACCACTGTAGCCTCTTCTCCTAGATAGCTGCCAGCATCACCGATGTCGATGAGTTGCAGTTCCTGAATGATTGCCCGTAATTCTCCAGTTGTTGCCATAATAAAAGAATACTCCTATCTCTTAAATTGTATCGGGTTGGACCCCCTGCCATCTCATGTACCGGGCACCCTCCTCCATTTCAACTATGTCATGTGCCAGGTGTTCTGCTCGTTATAAATATTATAAGTTAGTATAAGTCCCTTACCACTATATTCCTTCCATATATTCATACGTTTGGAAGATGCGAATGTATCTCACGACTTTTCCATTAGTCCTAATAGGCCATCGACCGTCTATGTTTCTAGCATCGCAAACGTGTTATACTTACGATTAAGAGAACAACCCAGACGCAAGAAACTCATCTCGGAGGAGAATAATAAATGGCAAATGCACATTATAATGTAGCGGTTATTGGTGCAGGTCCTGGTGGCTACGTTGCTGCTATCAGAGCTGCTCAACTGGGGGCAAAGACCGCCATCGTCGAGAAGCAATATTTGGGCGGCACCTGTCTCAACGTGGGTTGCATTCCCTCTAAAGCCATGTTGCATATTGCCGAGGTGATGCATAATATGGAGTCGCTGGACGAACTCGGCATCCATCTGCCACAGCCACCGACCTTCGACATGCGCAAGGCCGTCGCCTTCAAGGATAAAGTTGTCAAACGCATGACGAACGGCGTTGGAACGCTCATGAAAGGCAACAACATCGAAGTATTTGATGGTCTGGCAACGCTCGATACTTCGCACACCGTTACCGTCAGCAAAAATGGCAGTTCGCAGCAGTTTAGCGCAGACAAGATCATCCTCGCCACCGGTTCATTACCCCTCATGCCTCCATTTCCTGGCATCGACGGGCACAATGTGATGAATAGCGATACATGCTGGGACCTGCCCGATACGCCCAAGAGCCTTATCTGTGTTGGCGGTGGCGTGATTGGTATCGAGTTGGCCTGCATGTTCAACGCGATTGGCACGCAGGTGACCGTCGTCGAAATGCTACCCAATATCCTCGCGCCCGTCGACGAAGAGGTGCGTAGACTCCTTGTGCGAATCCTCAGCAAACGTGGCATCAACATCGTCACAGGCGCCAAGGTCGAGTCCATTGCCGATGAGGGCGATCTGAAGAAGGTTATCGCCAGTACGACCAAGGGTGAGCAAAGCTTCAGCGGAGAGTACGTATTGATGGCAGTGAGTCGCCGCGCCAATACCAGCGGCCTGCAGCACCTGATGGAGCAAGGTCTGGATAACGACCGCGGGCGTGTTCGTGTCAATGAGAAGATGGAGACGAACCTGCCCGGTATATACGCTATCGGCGACCTGGTACATGGTGCTGGGCTGGCCCATGTCGCTTCCACTGAGGGCGAGGTAGCGGCAGACAACGCGCTAGGACACGAAGCAAAAATGGATTACAACGTTGTGCCCAATCCTATCTACACCTTCCCCGAAATTGCCTTTGTCGGCCTGACCGAGGCGGAAGCAAAAGAGCAGTATCCCGAAGTACACGTCGAGCGTTTCCCCTGGTCAGCAATTGGCAAAGCCGTTGCCATCGCCGAAACAGAAGGCTTTATCAAAGTCATCACCGGGAAATACGGCGAAATTCTGGGTGCACACATCATCGGCCCCGACGCCACAAATTTGATTAGCGAGTTCTCAGTGGCCATGCGCGGTGAGCTTACTGTCGAGGAGATCAGCGAGACCATCCATCCTCATCCAACGCTTAGCGAGGGTTTGCGCGAGGCGGTGCTGGCAGTACAAGGCCGTCCGATCCATATCCCACCGAAGCAGTCAGCACGAGCGAGATAATGAAGAAGTATCAATTGCTGGCAATAAAAGAAGAAAACGTCACAACTCCTTCTCGGCGACGTCCCCGAAGTCGCTGGCTGCTGATAGTGATATCCATTGTTGGCGTGCTATTTCTCTTGATAGCCATACTTTTAGGAAGTTTCTCCTGGTGGTCAGGAAGACTCACCTGGTTGCCGGGTGTGGGGACTCTAACTCAGATATTCCCCACTCCTGCTCCTGAAATTCCCATCTCTATTGGACGCCGAATAGAGGCCCAAGCAGTGGCACAGCAGTATATGACTGCATTGCTCAAGCATCGGTACAAGACTATCTGGTCATTACTGCATCCACAGGTGCAGGCCATATGGCCGAACGAGGCAGCATTTGCCAACTTCTATCGTGTCCGTTTTCAAGACTATACCCTCCAGGGTTTTATCCTGGGCAAGCCTTTTGGACGGCTGCAGTGGGTCAACCCGGAGACAATGGTCATCTATCACCAGGTGATTCTGTTACCTATCTCCCTAGAGATCCAGCCAAATCCGACCTTAGAGCAACCGGCAGACTTGCCACCAGAAGACCTCTACCCCAGCCATGTGTTTCAAAACCTCCCCTTCGTCGTACAGCAAGCCGTCAACCCGGCAAACCAGCAGAGCCATTGGCTCATCCTCGATGGTGGCCCCGCAGACCTGGAAGCTCCTATCTTGCCACCAATACGACCCGCCGACACGTTAGTGAAGGTGCCCATCCTGATGTATCATCATATTTCCAATTTCGTGCCAGCGAATAATCTTCTTCAGCTGAGTCTGACCGTCACTGTAGCACACTTTGCGCAACAGTTAGACTACCTCAAAGAGCAAGGCTACCACACCATCACCTTCAACCAATTGTTTGCAGCACTCTACTATGGTGGGCCTTTGCCTTCGCATCCGATCATTCTCACCTTCGACGATGGCTATGAGGATGCCTACCAGTTCGCCTTTCCTCTGTTGCAGGCCCATGGCTTCAGTGGCATGTTCTACATCATTACCGGCGTCGTGGGTTGGCAGGGCTATTTGAATTGGGACCAGATTCGTACCATGCAGGCAGCGGGCATGCAGATCGGTTCCCATACCATACATCATGTAAATATCGGCGCGACCTTCTTGCTTTCACCGGAGCAAGCGCAACTGGAACTGCTACAGTCTCAGGCTGTACTGCATAGAAACCTGGGCATAGTGATCCAACAATTCTGCTATCCATCCGGGGAGCCATTCCGCAGCGGGAGCCTGGCGCTGCAGCAGCGCGTCGTTGCCCTGCTGGCAGCAGATGGGTACGTGGGCGCGGCAACCGACCCTGGCATGACAGGCTTCTACCAGAATGGCCTGACGCCTTTTGCGCTCCTGCGCATTCGCGTCGATGGCCGCGAGTCTTTTGCCGATTTTTTACAAAGCTTGCCATGGAGTATGAAACGGATCGTCAGCCTAGCGCCTTGACACCCTTCTCTCGCTCCCCTATAATAAGCAGGCAAAGGAGATAACCACAGTTCTCGAAAGCGTAAGCAAAAGAGATTTTATGTATTCTTAATAAAGAAGGCAGAACTATGCTGTATAACGTGGCCCAATTAATGAAGGCTGGAGTGGGCACCTCGTTAGAAGCTGAAATTCACGAAGAGCAGGTCCAGCTCGATGCTGACTTGAAAGTCATCGGCCCGCTCAATGGACATGTGCGCATGCGTCGCATAAATCAGGGATTGCTCGTCGATGGCTGGGTGGATCTGACGCTTGAACTTTCATGCAGTCGCTGCCTGAAGGAGTTTGAGCAGCCACTGCATGTGACCTTTGAAGAAGTTTTTTACCCGACCGTCGATGTGATCACCGGCATCCATCTGCCTCCATTCGATGAGGAAGAAATCTTCCCTATCGATGAGCGCCATCTAGTCGATCTGACCGAGGCGATACGGCAAGAAGTGCTGCTAGCGATTCCTATGGTACCACTGTGCCGGGAGGATTGTCCGGGGCTTTGCTCCCAGTGCGGCCATGATCTGAGCCTTGGCCCATGCGAGTGCAAGCCAGAGGTGGATACACGACTCAGTGTCCTTGGGAAATTGCTACAGAACGGCTCACAATTATAACCGGGGAGCCTGAAGATCGGGCACTCCATCAATAGAAGAGGGGAGTATCTAAAAAAATGGGAGCACTACCAAAACAACGAGTTTCACGCGCCCGGCAGGGTGAGCGGCGTTCACATCTTCACCTGAGTTTGCCTCAGCTGGTCGCCTGTCCGCAGTGCAAGAAGCCACGACTTTCGCACCATGCCTGCCCCAACTGTGGGACATATCGTGGTCGTCAGGTCTTTTTGCCCAAAGAGAAGAAAAAGTAACCCGGGGCGGGACGGTTATGGTTTCCCCGCCATCTCCCTACACAAGAGCAGAGCATTATGACGAGACGAGTCGCCTTTCTTTTCCCAGGACAGGGAAGCCAGGCCGTCGGCATGGGAGCCGATGTTTTCGCAAGATCAACTGCTGCTCACAACGTCTTTGACGTAGTAGATAAAGCCCTGGGCTTCTCATTGAGCGACTTGTGTTTTCATGGTCCCGAAGATATCCTGCGCGAAACCATCAACGCGCAACCTGCGATCGTAATCGTCAGTCTTGCGCTGCTGGCAGCATTCCAAGAAGCTCTTGCCCCGCCTGAGTATTCCTCTTCCTGGTCGTCACCACTCGTTCCCAGCTATGCCGCCGGTCACAGTGTCGGCGAGTATGCGGCACTGGTAGCTGCCGGTGCACTTGCTCTTGACAACGCGGTGCTGCTGGTACGCGAACGTGGTCGTTTGATGCACTACGAGGGGACTGTTTGCCCAGGCGGGATGGCAGCTGTCATTGGTATGGATGGAGAGACGTTGCAGGCTGTTTGCCAGGAGGCAACAACACAAACGCTTGCCAGCTTTTCTACCAATGCCTCCCATCCTGGAGAGGGACACGTGACTATTGCTAACTTCAATGCGCCCGGCCAGATTGTCATCTCTGGCGAGCAACGGGCTCTGGCCCTGGCAATGGAATTAGCCAAAGCCCGCGGAGCCAAACGAGTTATCCCGTTGACTGTAAGTGGAGCTTTTCACTCACCCGTGATGCAACCCGCCGCCGCTGGCCTGGCACGAGCCATCGATGCCACCAATGTGCGTGATGCGGCCATTCCCATTATTGGCAATATCGATGCCACTCCATTGACAGCATCTGGCTCCATACGAGTAGAGTTGGCTCAACAAATCGCCTCTTCTGTACAGTGGGTTCGCATCATCGAGCATCTGACGAACGCAGGCGTAACCGTTTTCTTCGAAATTGGGCCAGGTCAAGCCTTGACGGGAATGGTTAAACGTATTGCTAAAAGCGTCACCACCATCAACATCAGTAACATGGCAGAATTGGAGAAGGCGGTTGACCTGGTACGTGAAATGGCGCTTGAGATATAATGTTGATAACGGCCTATCGTTTGAGAAGGAGGAATCCAATCGATGGCAACCGAACCGCTAGGGGTTGTACGGGTTGCGCGTCAAGTGCTCTCAACCATCGTGATTAACGCAGCACTGCAGACCGCTGGCGTCGTTCGTATGGCTCACATCGGGGATCAGTGGTCGCGCCTACTTGGCCATGAACTTCCCAGGCAAGGTGTGGCACTGACAATCAAGGATACGACGGTCTCCGCCGATCTCTATATCGTTGTCGCATCCGGCTCTAATATTGTTGATGTCGGCTCCGCCGTTCAGGACGAAGTCGTCTCGGCCATTGAAGACCTGGTTGGGATGCAGGTGCGCGAGGTCAACGTCTTTATTCAGGATGTCGCCTGATGCGCTGACAGCAGGTCGGAAGCAAAAACATATCGTTATGCGTTGCTCTGCAACGATGCCTCACCAGGTCCAGCGATGCAAAGCATAACATAGCTAGCTAGAACTCAGTTGAGGATACCATGCCTATAGGGATACGCAGACAAGCACGTATGATCGCGCTGCAAACACTCTATGAATATGACCTTGTCCAACACTCGCCCACAGCGGTTTTGCAGCGCCATGCCGAAGATCGCCATCTGCCACCGAAGGTGCTGGAATACGCCGACGAATTAGTGATAGGGGTGCGTAATCACCTCGCCGATATCGATGCTCATATTCAGAGCGCGGCACGCGAATGGCCATTACAACAAATGGCCCGAATTCGACAAAAATATCCTCAGACTTGCAATCTTCGAAATTCTGTTTAATAATACGGTACCAGCAAAGGCTGCTATTAACGAAGCGGTGGAATTAGCCAAACAATTTGGCAGCAACACCTCCAGCCGTTTTGTCAATGGCGTCCTTGGCACAATATTTAACCGGGCGCAACAAGCGCCCACCCCTAAAGCGGAAAGCGAGGTGAATTAATGGCCACAGTTTTTGAGCGACTTAAGAAAATCATCGTCGATCAGCTCGGCGTTGATGAAAGTGAGGTTGTCCCCAACGCATCTTTTGTTGAAGATCTCAATGCAGATTCTCTTGACCTGGTTGAACTTATTATGTCCCTAGAGGAGGAGTTTAAACTGCAGATCTCAGATGAGGATGCAGAGAAGATCACGACGGTTCAAGAGGCCGATGATTATATAGAAGAACATCTGCATTAACTACTTTGATCATGGAGGCGGAGACGGGCAGCGTCCCATAAATCTAGTCAAACCGCCTCTATCGGATTTCTCCAGTCTTGTGTATCTCCATCATCATTGCATGTAGACAAGACGCGAAAAGAGCATTTTGTGTGGACACGATGCCTGCCGCTCAAGCGGTAGAAGCCTTCGTTCATGAATATTACAAACTAGTCTTCCATACCATTCATGGCTTAACAGGCAACTGGGAAGAAAGCCAGGACCTGACGCAGGACACCTTTCAGCAGGCCCTGAAAGGTATTGATGCTGCTCGTGCTGCCAGTGGCACACAGTTTCGTCCAAAAGCCTGGTTGCTGCGCATTGCATTGAACACTGTACGCATGCAACGACGACGGCGTAGCCTCTTCCGCTTTATCCCCTTCTCCCAAATGCAAAAAGGGGAACAGCAGATGAAGCAATATGAGACCGAGGCAGATGTGCTGGACGACTCCGCTGCGCCAGTTCAGCCAGCAGGATATGGGGTCACGAGTAGTGAAGACCCCGCTCTAATCGTAGCCGAGCGGGACGCTGTACAGCGCACCATGGCACGGCTACCCGAATCGTTACGCATCTGCCTTTTCCTCTCGGTAGTCGCCAGTTTATCAACTGCCGAGATCGCCGCTCTGCTCGACATCCAGGAAGCTGCTGTACGTCAACGTCTCGCGCGCGCGCGCAAACAATTTCAGCAGTTCTACGCCCTTGAGTGCGGCGAAGCAATTACCGATGATACCAGCGAAACGAACCCTGCAAAAGTAACTACCCAACCAGGTGACAGAGACAAACAAAACCATGTCACATTCCTCCACTCTCATGCATCTCCATTAATGTAACGCGATTTCGTGGTCATTTGCGAGGAACTAGAACCTATGCACAACGATTCTATCGAGACATTGTTATTGCGCCACTTTGGTAGCACAGCACAGGTCCCAGCCGAACTGGAGGGACGATTATGCGCCTCGGTACATGCTGAGGCAAGAGAATTACGCAAGCAGGAACAGAGTATTGCTTACTGGCAGCAAGAACAGGTGAGCCGACGCAAGGCTGTCAAACTAGTAGCCATGGGGGCAACCGGCCTGAGTGTACTAGGCATTGGCATGGAGAGTCTGCAGGCGATTGGATCGGCCTTAATGGGGGAAGATGTCACCCAGCCCGCATACCCGTAATACTAGTTGAAGAAACGAAGTAAACCAGAAAGGATTCCGACCATGTTTGGATTTCACGCTCCCGAACTTATCATCATTCTAGTCGTTGCACTTCTCATTTTTGGCCCTAAAAAGCTGCCAGAGATGGGTTCAGCCATCGGCAAGAGTATTAATGAATTCAGAAAGGGCATGAGCGAACTGACTGCGCCAAAAGAAGCGAAAGAAGAAGTGTCAGAACCAACGGCTACCAGCCCTGCTGCAATTGACAGCGAAATTGCCAGCAAAAAAGCTCAGCTTGAAGCAATAGACCGCGAGCTTGCAAGCAAAAAGGCCGCCAGCGAGGTCAGCCACACAGAAGTAGAAACTCCCGCTGAGTAATGTCTGTGGTTCGGGCGTGATTAATCACGCCCCTACGAGGGAAAATATGGCAACAGGTAATATAAATCAGCAGAGTCGTATGACCTCTATCAATGACTACAACACGGAAGAGGAAGAAGACGACCCGTCTGCCATGTCGTTGTTCGATCACCTGGAGGAACTACGATGGCGTCTCTTCAAATCCTTGATCGCCATCGCGGTTGGCGCAATCATCGCTTTCATCTTCCGCGAGCAGATTGTCCACTTCTTATCATACCCACTGCCAGCAAATGCCGATGTATTCGGCAGAAAACCGATTGTGACAGGAATTACAGAAGGCTTTACCGTCTTTCTCATGATCTCTATTGCTGTGGGTTTCATTATCGCTCTGCCGGTGGTGCTCTACCAGACATGGGCATTTATCGCTCCCGGGTTGCTTGAAAAAGAGAAGAAATATGCCATCCCCTTCATATTAGTTGGTATTGTCCTGTTCACGGCCGGCGTTGCACTGGGCTACATCGTCCTGCGCTACCCGGTCGAGTGGTTGGTGACATTTGCGTCGGACAGTTTTACCGAATTGGTGACGGCTGGCAGCTACTTTACCTTTGTGGCGTTTTTCTTGCTTGCCTTTGGCATCGTTTTCGAACTGCCTCTTGTCCTCACCTTCCTTGCGCAGATTGATATAATCAGTTCACAGACGCTTGTCAGGAAGCGTGCAGGCTCTCATATCGGTTTGTGGATTGCATCAACGTTCCTCACCCCAGGAGCCGACATTTATAGTCCCATTTTTCTGGGAGTATCGATGTCCTGTCTGTATGAGCTGTCAATCATCTTCATCAAAATTACCAAGAAGTGACCGAGTTACAATGTCGATGTACGGGCGTGACTAATCACGCCCGTACCTTGATGTCGGGGCGAACTCGTCCACACGGATGACTGGAGCAGGCATCAAAAACCGGAGAGTGCAAGGTTCTTGATGAGGATATCATGGGTGGAGAAGCTCATGTGAAGAAATAGCCGTCCCTCTTGTTGATGCCGTTATTTCTTCTGTCCCCCCTCTTTGCTCGAACTGTCTTCTCCTCCCACGTCCAAAACATCCCCATAGCACCGCAATCGACAGCAGATAGCAGACAGCTGCCGCGATAAAAATCGGCGGATAACCAAGATGCACAATCACCAGTCCCCCTAGCGGTGCCGCCAGGGCCCAGGACACCTGAAAGGCCGCCTGATAACTACTATTTGCCAGTCCACGACGATCTTTCGGCACCGCTTCCATCGAGAAAACCTGAAAAATACTGGTAGACATATCCATCAAACTGTAACGGAAAAGATACAGTACTGCTGCCAGAGGCAGTATGTTTGTCAGCCCAAACGCCAGTAACAGTGGGATGCTCGCTAGTTCCGTCAATGCAATCGTGTTCACCTTGCCCACTCGAGTGGCTAGCCACGGAGCACATAAGGTGAACAATGCAACCATAGCGGTAGCACTACCATCGATTAGCCCAAACAACACAGAGGAGGCATGCAGGTGTTGCACAAAATAGATATTGAAGTAGGGAATGAATAGCCCTGCGCCCAACCCGATCAGCACCTGCGTCAGCGATAGCAGCACGATTGGACTACGCAATACATGCCAGAACCTGGCACCCACCGTAGAGTGCCGATTTATCGAGCACGTGGCCCAACCACCCCCAGCCTTCCCCCGTGCCACTACATCTCGCACGGCCCTCTTGTCCACCGTGCCGTCGTCTGGTGGTGGGACGGCTCCCCGAAATGTAGTGGCACGGGGCGGAAGGGCGGAGCGGCGGGGCCCTTGTGGGTGCCAGGCCTCACGACCCGCTGTTCCTTGAAAGCTGTCAGAGACAGGGCGACGGTTTAGATCATCACTTATGAGAAATAGCGGAATCAGACTGGGCCCGGCGATGATACCTGCAAAAAGAAGGGCCAGTTGATATGAGCGCGCATCAGGCTGGTTGGCCAGTAACCACACTGACCACGATGACAGAGGAGTCATCAACCAGGAGATCGCGCCAAACCATATCGGCAAGACTCCTCCAACCAGTTTACCAAGGACCGTTGTCACCAATGATAGAACAATATTCAAGCTGAAGAGGTGAGGACGTTCAGAGGGTGTACTATTCGCCGTCAAGAACGGCGCATTTATCACGAGAAGAAATGCGCCACCAATACCAGCTACGAAACTACTTACCAACAACGGGATTGGCTGGCGAAAGAGGAATAACCCTATGCAAGCTACCCCTATCAGCAGACTTGACCAGATCAGTATCGCTTTTCCGCTAAAGCGGTCAATGCATGCTCCTGCGGGAAAGATGGCAAGACCAGCTCCTAGTGTCCCTACAAACAACAACACCCCAACAAAGTCCGCGCGGTAGCCAAGCGAAACCAGGTAGAGATTATAAAGCACCAGCACAATACCTGCCGTAACTCCACCCAATGCATTACTAATCAGGTACAGACGCGCATTGCGCTGAAAACGTCCAAATTGTCGGACGTACTCAATGATGAATTGCATCTCTCGACTATGTGCCTGTAGACCTTCCAGGCTGCGAGCCAGATGCTGCCAGATCTACACGGCCATCACTAGCTTCTGCAGGCGTATTTATCTCTGATGAGCGCTCTTCCAGCATCACCCTTGCCTCGGGGCTCTTTGGCGCAGGCAAACGCTGTTGCCTGGTCGACAGGCCCGGTAAAAAGATCGCCCTGGCTATCCCCTGCACCATCACAGTGCGAGCGCGAAGCTCAATCATAACATTGGCAACACGATCCGCTCCCTGCTCAATCTTGCCTTCAATAGCATTGGCCTGAGCAGGAATCTGTGCCACCGTTCGCATAATCTTATTATCATTGGCACTCGCAGCAGGTAATGTTCCCTTGATTGCTGCCTCAGTTGTTGTGTTGACGCTATCAACCACTGGTCGCAATTTCTTTAGTAATTCAGTCTGTTCTCGTATCCAGGTAAAGGCGATCGCGAATGCCCCATTCAGAACCACGGCGAGCAAGACATAGACCAGGAGTTCAAGGATCAGAATGAAAGCGGCTATCTGTCCCAAAATGGCAAGCAGGTTATTTGGTTGATCCATAAAAATCCTTTCTGGGTACCCTCATGCCTTCAGGCTGAGGGAGGAAGCGCGCTCCTCCTCTCTCTGAATGATCCACCCCTGCGTTGGGCGATTCAGCCGTCGGAGTTTGCGCGGTGTGACTTCCAGCATGGTTTGTGTTGTTGCTATATCCTTGACGACAAAAGCCCCCTTGACTCGTCTCCCACCGATGTAGCCTCTGACTCCTTTCGCCTCGACCAGTTCATACAACTTCCAGCCATGCAGCTTCTTGGGTGCCCAGACTCGGTGTTCCCCGCGCTTCCCATTGAACAATTGGTAGTTCCCACGCCCAACGCAGCGGATCTGATAGACCAGAGACCCCGGCTTGACTGCTTCGCCCATCCCGCATGCAATGGCCACGGCATCGTTGGTATGCGATTTGGGCAGGTCAAGCACCTGGATGCGCTTGTACTTCGTCTCATAGCCATAGGTGATCACGATCCTCTCGACCCCGAACTGCTCGCGCAGTGCTGAGACGAGAGCCGTCTTCACACTCGAGACCTGGGCAGCATCCCTCAAAGGAACCCTGGCTTGCGCCTGCATCTCTGGGTAGCCGAACTCTGTGGCGGTCTGCTTGCCTTTGCGCCGATTACACGGCTCACAGGCTAGTGCAAGGTTGGAGATCCGGTCCGATCCTCCCCTGGCTTTGGGCGTAAGATGCTCCACTTGAAGGGGAATGCCGCTCTTGTGACAATAGATGCACGTCCTTTGCCACTTTTGCAACAGATATTCCCGCACCTGATAGCCTTGTAACTCGCCCTGCTGATACTGCATCCCCGCGATTTCAGGGTGCTGCATCTTGTGCGTGTCGAAGCTTGCTACCTCGACCTTGATGTGCTGGACAGGTAAGATGGTGGTGACAAAACGCACGGCCTTGAGGGTTGCCTCCGCCTTCGAGCGCAGCGAGGGTGCAAGCCAGCCAGAAGGCCGACGACGGTTGGCAAAGCGTGCCGGTCTGTACCGCGTTTTGCGACTCCGCCGATTTCGGCGTGACTGTCGGCGCTCTTTCAGCTTGCTCGTGATGTTATCGCGCAGATGCACTTCAGCCTGGTAGACCACCGAGCCTCCCGTCGTCGCGGCAACTCCCACCGTCTGCGAACCTGTATCCACTCCAACGGTGACGGGTTGGGTATAATGAGTGGTCTCAAAGCGCAGCTGGATGGTAAACGGGTCGCGGCTGAGCATGCGCGCACGCTTGGCCTTGAGCCAGAGCCGTGCCCTCCTGGGCGTGGTGGGCATGAGTAGTGTCCCCTGCTGGGACAAGACAAAGACCTTCATCAGGTAAGGCTCCTTTCGGAGTACAAGTGTTCCCCTCGACACAGATACGACGCGGTACTTTCCGCTGATCACGGCAACTGACCGCATTGCTGGTTAAATCAGCGGTTGAAGGGTCTGCTGCTGGGGCGGCACAGCAGAGTCCGAACAGGAACGCTTCGTCGTATCGTAGCCCTGTCACGGATGAGCCAGACGCACACTTGCTCGGCTGGCTGATCTCCAGGGCTGAGTCTGGTCAATTCGGCTTGCAAGAGCCTGGCTCCTACAAGCCTCCCCCTGCTAGGGGGAGGTCATTGACTTGCTGCTTGCGACGTCGATCAGCACGACTCCTGACATGGCCTTTACCGATAAACACGCGGATCACCTGTTGGGCTGCCATTAAAAGGGAGACTGCACGTACACTCGGCTGGACAGCAAAATCGCTCGTGAAGCGAGCCACAGTGCCAATCGTAGCCACCGTCTGATTCGCGTTCTTTGCTGTCTCCTGGACCACGCCAACCGTCTCCTGCACCGATACCAGCAAAGGCTTCATCTCGTCGCGTACCATCGAAATGGTACCTATAAGCCTGACAATTGCAATAATCTGCAAAACCGTCACTGCCAGGGTGAGAAGAGCCACAATGATCAGCGAAACGTAGACGACATCAATCATATGTCCAGTAGTGACCCCGACGACGATGATCCCCACTATGACTATTACCAGCACCGCTCCGGTAATCAACGCGATGTTTTTTATTTTTTGCTGCATAGCACTCCTCCAACGAATTAAAATAGGGCTAATACTGAAATTATAGCCCACAGCGATGCATAAGTACCAGGGATACTTCTGGATGCCGTCCCTTATACTACACGCACGGCTACATATGAAAGGCTACATCCTCAGGGTTTTCCTGAAACGAAACTTAGAAACCTGTGCATAAAACGAATTGCTCCCCTAAAGTACTTTCTCGTCAAAAATCGGGTATTCACCTGATGTCACCTCGATCAAATTTGCTATAGTATTACATAATGTCTTCGTCTCAAGTGATTACCGGCTTACATCCCCCTAGCTGAGGAGAACGATTCAATGCAGAGTTTTGCATCCGAGGTAGTGTCCATCGCTGATGCCTGCCTTGGTGGCCTGCAAAATCGCTCGGCGCTACTCATTGGCCCAGAGGAGCAGCGACTTCCCTACACAGAGCTGTTGCAGAGAGCCGGAATGACGTGCATCTACCAGGAGAGCACGCCCCTTCATGTTGCTCATATCTTGCCACATGTGCAGTTACTGATGAGTCTACCCGCCCCCTCATATACGGTCCCATTGCTTACGGCTGCAACCGTCGCCAGGGGATGTGCTGGGCGACGTACACCTCTGCTGATCCTCGATCTTGCCGAATACGCCTCAGTCGAGGAACTGGCCGGATTATTACCTGCGGTCTGCCTCTATACGCCTGAAGACATGCGTCGCATCTTGTCCAGGGTCGAGGAGAACACACTCCTCCCCAAGTAGCGGGCGCGATAATGGACATTAACGAAATACCCAGGACACCATAAAAGGGGACAAAACGCCTGTAGGGGCCGATTTATCGTGCCCACCGCCGATTTATCGGCCCCCGGCAAACCCAATGGCATGTCCGTATTAATTTGTCAATGTGCATAATCAGGCTCCTACTCACTTCGTATGCTATAATGTGGTAGACTAGTGGTCATCTATGCCAGTTTGAGGAATTCATGGAAGTCATTAAAATATCGCCCCGTGGCTACTGCTACGGCGTCGTCGACGCACTACAAATCGTACGTACTGTGGCCAAAGACCCCAAAGTACCGCGCCCAATTTACATCATTGGACAGATTGTCCACAATCGTCACGCGATTGAAGAACTCACCAACCTGGGTGTAATGACCCTGGACGGGGCAAACCGCGCCAGTATCCTGGAACAAGTCACCCAGGGGACCGTCATCTTCACCGCGCATGGTGTCTCACCGCTGGTTAAACGGCGGGCGCGAGCACGCGGCCTCAATTGCATAGACGCCACCTGTCCTGACGTCACTAAGACGCACGATCTCGTACGCGATCTGGTGGCAAAGGGCTACTATATCCTCTATATCGGCAAGAAGGGCCATCCTGAGCCAGAAGGTGTGCTCGGCGAAGTGCCGGGGCATATCAGTCTGATCGAGAACGAGGCCGATGTAGATGCACTCAGCCTGACAGCAGAGCAAGCAGAAAAACTGGCTATCTCGACACAGACGACGCTTTCACAGTGGGATACGCGACGTGTGATCCAGTATATTAAGATCCGCTATCCGCATGCAGAGGTACACATTGACATCTGCGCAGCAACGCAGTCCCGCCAGGAAGCCGTGGTAGCGCAGACCCAGGGGGCAGATTTGACAGTTGTGGTGGGTGACCCACGCAGCAACAACACCAGCCGCCTCGTCCAGGTATCGGAGGAGATGGCAGGGGTACCCGCAGTACGCATTGAGGACCTCTCCCAACTGAATCCAGAGTGGTTGAAAGGCAAGAAGCGCATAGCAGTCACCGCCGGTGCCTCAACCCCCAGCCAGTTGACGCGGGAGGTCATCCGCTTCATCGAGCAATATCAACCAGAGTAAATGTATGAAGTCTCTACGACAGATACTAACGGAATGTACTGAACCACAGCTTGAGCAGATCGCTCGATTGTGGGGCCTTGGTGAGGCCCCCGATAAAAGATGGTCCCATCAGCGCACGCACCTGGAACAAGGCATGCGTGACGCCATCTCGGCTCGTTTTGTGTGGGAACACCTGGGCGATGATGAGCGCCTGGTGCTCTATAACATCCTAGGGCCTTCTGCCCGTAACTGGGTTGTGCGCGATGACCTCCCCAGGAAGGTGCAATTACCGGCAGCCCGTTACAATGCAGCCCTCGACAGGGTCAAGCGACAGTTACTCGTGTTTGAAGTGCTGGCGAAGGTGCAGGGTAATCAGCTCGTTGATCACCGCTTGGGCTTCTATGCCTATGGCAGTGATCGAAAACTGCCGATCCAGGCAGTAGACATTCTCTATACCCCTATGGAAATTGCCAACTTCTTGTACGCGACGGGACGTGAGTACTTCGTTCCACAGTCTGACCGCTCAAAGTTGTCGCTGGAAAAGATACTCTCACCGCTTTACCAAAGCGATCTGGATGAAATAGGGCATCGTTACGGCATTGAACTAGATGGTGGCTATTACACGCGGGCCGATTACCGTTCAATGCTGGCAGCAAATGTGGCGCAGTCTGAAGCCGTCGACTATGTCTTGCAGCAACTTGATCCCACGACACTCAACCTCTTCACATTGCTGTGTGAACAGGATGGCAAATTGGGTATACAGTCGATACGCGAGTCTACCGGCTTTGATGACGCGACGCTCTCGACCATCCTGCATACACTTGCTCAGTACGCCATCGCCTTTGATACATTCTCCGAGCACGAGCACATTTTGTTCGTGCCACATGACTTGTACAAGAATCTGAAAGAAGCTCCAACTCAGCCTTCAGGACCAAAAGGACTGGTCCCATCCGCCTCACCGCCAGCAGTGCGCTCTGGCGAGACCATCATACTCTATGACCTGGCAACAGTGATCGGTACCATCTATCAGCAGGATATAGAGCCAACGAAGGCTGGCATGGTGCCCAAACGCATCGCTGCCAAGATCGATCCTATGCTGCGTGGTTGCCCACGCGCCGGTTTGACCGATTTAGAGGAGAACGAGTATCTTGAGATGTTGTTCGACATCGCACAGGAACTTGGTCTTATACAACTTTCCAGATCGTCCGCACGCGAAATCAAACAGCACTATGAGCCAGGGCCAGCTTTGGAGCAGTGGTCACACCTGGATGCGGTTGAGCAGACGCGGCGCTTGCTGCAATTCTGGGTTGGTAGTGGGCGTTGGGGTGACGTGGTGGGAGCCAATTTCGTAGACTGGTATTCCGGTTACGTGGACCCAAAAGTGGTCCGTAACTCTATCATATCTCAAGTTCGTAGATGCACTACAAATGACTGGTATACTGTCGCATCGCTGGTCGATATCATGCGCGGACGCGACTCTTTTGCGTTACGTCCCAGGCAACGTGGCATTCCTTATCTGGGCTATAGCAAAGCGGGCGAGTTGCGCAAATATTGGGATACCTGTGATAGAGAAATCATCATCGGCTCCCTCTCATCCTCCCTCTACGAATTAGGCATTGTTGCATTGGGCTACCAGCAGTCCAACGCGCTCGAAGGGGATGAGGAGAATAGGCAAGTGAATCCCGATGTCTTCATGCTCACCGACCTGGGAGCCGCGGTCCTGTCATCTGAAATACGGTCTACACCTACAGTTCCTCCATCACCGATGCACAATGGCAACCGCTCGCTTGTGGTGCAACCGAATTTTGAACTCTTGCTGCTGCAGCCTGACTTTCCCACCTTGTATCGTCTCTTGCCTTTTACCCAGGTAAATCAGGTAAGCATGGTAAGCCGTCTGACATTGACACGCGAGTCAGTCTTACGCGCCGTAGCGGCAGGAATGAGCATTGAGAAGATGCTCCAACTTTTGGAAGAGCACAGTCAGAAAGGTATGCCACAAAACGTGGACTATACGCTCCGCGACTGGGTAAAACTCTATAAGGGAGTAACCATTTCACAGGTTGTCCTGCTCGAAGTGAGCAGTGAAGCCGTGGCGAACGAAATCTTCAGCTCCCCGAAATTGAAAAAGCTTGTGCAAGACTTTGGCTTGCGCAGACTCGGTCCTTGTGCTATCGCCTTGAATGGCGATATCAATCTGCCAGAACTCCGGCGTATGCTGGATAAGTTAGGGATCGTCGCACGTATTGCCGACGACAAAGGACCGCTTATCAGGTTCGCTTCCACCGCTGAGAAGGTTGTCACTGTCGGCAGGCTGCGATAACCTGCAGGGCTTGTGGACGTCATTGCGGACCCAGCAGCGTATGACGAATCAACATTAAGTGCGTGAGGGGTCCAAGGCCGCCGGGTACAGGTGTGAGAAATGAGGCAACTTCTTTGACACTCACGAAATCCACATCTCCGACCACTTTGCCATCAAGGGCGTTGATACCTGCATCGAGTACAACTGCACCAGGCTTCACCATCTCAGCCGTAATACTGGCGGGACGACCTATGCTCACAACGAGGATATCAGCGGTTCTGGTGATGCGAGCAAGGTCTTGCGTATAGGAATGACAGATGGTCACAGTAGCATCATTGCGCATTAGTACAAGCGCTATCGGTTTACCGCCGACATTACTACGCCCAATAATCACAGCATTGCGGCCCGCAACCGGTATGCTAGCATCCTGCAGCAAGGTAAGCACTACGTCGGCAGTACTTGGAATGAAGCTAGGGAAGCCGAGCATGAGGTTACCAGCATTACGCGAGCCCAGGCCATCAACGTCCTTCTCAGGACGCAGAACGTCGGTGACGACTCGCTGACGAATATGAACGGGCAATGGCAGCAGTAGCACAACACCATCGGTGTTTGCGTCATCGTTCAGCACAGCCACTTCGGCACGTAACTCTTCCTCTTCGATCTCGAACGGAAAAGCCAGTGTTACGCAGCCCAGACCAATTCTGCGGCAGGTACGCACCAACTGTCTGCTGTAGACCTCGGCGGCGGCATCATGTCCCACCACCAATTGTGCCAGGCGTGCCGGGCGATGGCGCTGCCTGCGAAACCGTGCAGCCTCGCTCTGTAGTTCGTCGGTCATGCGTGTAACCAGTGGCTTGCTATCAAATATGGTTGCTGGCATTGATGAGTCAACCTTTCATTTGCAGTGATAGACCTATCATACCACAGGCTTTTTCAGACTCCGCCAACTTGGGGAATAACATTGGCAAATTGCCACCAAGTGCGCTACAATCCCCAGAGATGTACATTAGGTAAAGAGAGGATTCCGAAAAATGGCTGGTGAATGTTCATTTGACATCGTCTCGCAGTTCGACGAACAGGAACTGGTCAACGCTATTGACCAGGCACGGCGAGAAGTGCAGACGCGTTATGACTTGAAAGACACGAAGACCGAGATTATCCACAACAAAGATAGTATCACCATCGTCACGGATGGCTCGCTCACGCTCAAAAATGTGCGTGACATCCTCGAAACCAAGGCCGTACGCCGTCATCTCTCACTCAAGGTCTTTAAGCCTGGCAAAGAAGAGGATGCCGCCGGTGGGAGAATTCGCCAGGTGATTCAATTGCAGCAGGGCATCTCGCAAGAGTTGGCCAAGGAGATAAGCAAGTACATTCGTGACACCTATCCGAAAGCGCGACCGCAGGTACAAGGGGATGCCATTCGCGTCACAGCCAAAAGCCGAGACGAGCTACAAGCCGTCATTGCCTTGCTCAAACAAAAGGATTATTCAGTTGCCTTGCAATACATCAACTACCGTCCATAGCCACCTGCTGAAGAAGCAGGTTTGGAAACAAGCCTGACATCGAAAAGTGCAAAGATAGAAATTTATCTGTACCACAACCTATGTATAGTAAAAGCAGAACATACAATGGGGGTAAAGCTATGTAAAGTACAGCACTTCCACCAACCAGGGGTCATACCAATCACACGATCACTTCGGCAAAAAAATCGCACTCATCCGAAAAGATTATCACTGCCACCTGGAAAGGACAGAACGCATCATGGCCATCGCACGCATGCTACCCACTAACCTCTTTTTCATCCCAGAATACGCATTACTCCACGATGGCTCAAAACTCGCCTACGTCGGCCTCATCTTACATGCAGATGACGAAGGACGAGGCCACGCTGACAAAAAGATGCTCAGCCGCGCCATCGACTCATGGGATAGCCAGGTCGAGACATCCCTCAAACAACTCCATGAGAAAGGCCTCATCCATCTCTACGAGGTCGAGGGCAAGCAGTACTACCAGATCACAAGTTGGTCTGGCATGCAGCAAGGCATGCGCTACAAACACGTAAGCTTACTTCCGCCTCCGCCCGTGTCGGAACATGCTGAATCCAACAGTACACAGCCAGCAACCATGAATGAAAACCACAGCGCTGATGTTGTTGTTGATGTTGTCGAGAAAGAATCAAATAACAACAACAATAGCGGGAGCGAAACAGAAAAAGATCCTACTCAACCACAGACACCCAACGAAGGCACACTCATGAGCTTACTCAGTTGCAGTCAAACAGAGCCAGAACCAGAGACGACGACCGCGACCGAAAATCATCAGGCCACAACACAGGAACAATCGGCCGCATCAACGCCGCCTAGTAGAAGTGGAAGTAGTGGAAGTGAAGGAAGTGAAGAGAATATTACCACCACCACTAGCGGTGAGATTGCACAAACGCCAAACGAAGGAACGCTCATGAGCTTACTCGATTGCAGTCAAGAGGCAGCCAGAGACCTCATAGCAGAATTTCCAACAATCAACCTGTTGGAAATGGAGGACAAAGTCCCAGGGTGGCAGGAAGCGTGGTCCAGGTGCGTGAGCGGCCTGGGCTGCTCTCCGTGCGGTCTGGTGGGCAGTTGCTCGTCGAACTGGCCAAGCGTGCAGTATTTCAGACGCATGTCGAGCATCCAGAGCAATTTCGCACGGTGGCCCCTGCCGCATCCAGGCGAGCGCAAGTCGTTCCCATCGGCCATCTCCTACCGGCGCCATCGGTCCTCAAGCGCGATCTGGCCGAGTATGATCAATTGTGTGGCGTGGAGGTGCTCCCATGCAGCTTCAATTAAAATACCTGGGCTTAACCCAACTAGAGAAGGCCTTGCCCACCCTCCATGAAACTGCGCGGCAGGAACAGTGGACCTACGAGCTGTTTCTGAACCGGGCGATTGCCGCAGCACAGGTACTTTAGTACCAAAAAATGAGTGTGCGAGTCGCAGATGTAGTAACCTAGTTTTAACTAGACAGAGCCTATCTGAGATTAAACTAGGAAGTGAACCGCTCATGCCTGGGAACAGACAAGTCTTCAGCACAGCAATGAACACAGCCGATCGCTATCGCTGGGATAGCCAGTGGGCAGATGCAGCACGAGAGTACCAGCGAGCATTGGCAGAGTTCCCAGAAGACGCAGCAGCGCGTGGTGGGTTGGGGTTTTGTTACATGCAAACGAAGCAGTGGCAGCCAGCGCTTGACCAATATGAACATATCCTCAGGCGCGACTCCAGCAACGTGATCGCTATGAGCAAGACAGCCGAACTGTACGTCATTCTCAATCGGCGAGATGATGCTTATCAGGCATATCTCCTTCTGGCGGAGTTGTACGCGCAAGCCGGTCAAGGAGCTCGTGCCGAAGCAGCGTGGCAAAAGGCCGTTCAGTTGTCTCCGGGCAACCCTGAACCCCATGAACGCCTCGCAGCATATTATGTTGGGAGAAAAGATATTGCTTTAATGATCCAGGAACGTCTTTCTGCTGCGCAAGGCTATCTTCTACGCAATCAAATGGAAGCGGCGCGAATGCAGTGTGAAGAGGTGCTGCGTGCCGATCCAACGAATATACAGGCGAGGCACTTGCTCTCACGTATTATGCAGCCTTCAGGCTCAGTACCGCAGGGAACAAGCGCACCAGTTTCACCGGCAGCGGGTACGGCGGCAGGTTCAATGGCCAGTGTGTCTCAACCTACCAGTCCGTTCAATTTCACAGGCAGCCCTGTAACTGGCATGGTTACATCGGGCAATACAAGCGGAGGTATTACTAGCATCATGGGAAATACGGGTAGCACGGGTAATTTCGGCGGAGCGGGTAACTCAATGCCAAATCCTGCTTTGGCAGGCATGAACGGTGATGCGACTCGACCTGCCCCTCACAAACGCATTACAGCCGGCCAGGTCACAGGAGTGCTGAGGCAGGCACAAACATTTCAGACCCAGGGTCGCTTTAATGATGCTATTGATCTCTGTGAGCAAATCCTGGCCAGTGGCTTTGACCGACCGGATGCGCGATACTTTTTAGGCTGGTTGTATCAAGAGCAGCAACGATGGGACGATGCCATCCGCCAGTTCCAATTGCTGCTCAATGACCCCGACTATGCCCTCTCCTGCTACTACGCCTTGGGGCAGTGCTATCGGGCACGTGGCGACTTACAGACCGCCTCAGTTCACTTCGATGAAGCGGTAGACCGCGTGAACCTGGACGCGCTGACCGCCGAAGAGTCAGACCAGTTAGTACAGCTCTGTCAGGAAGCGGCGGAAGCTCACCGCCAGTTAGGTCAGCAAGACCAGGCGCTCACCGTCTACAATGCGTTGCTTGGTTTCTTGCGCAGCCGTGGATGGAATGACAAGGTTACCCAGGTCGAGTTCATGCTCAAACAATTACAACAGGCTCAACCTGCATCACCCATTCAGCCTCCACCTACACTTACACCTCCGCCTGCCATGCAATATGCTGCGCCCCAACAACCGCCGTATGCTGGTCCTCAGCAGCAGGGAAATACAACCCGTGTCTTGCCGCCTGAACAAATGCCGATTATGGGTCAGGTACCCAACATACCAGCATCAGTGCCGGTCCAACCACCAATATCATCCGTGCCTGTGACCGCTCAAACGGGTGGAGAACTGCCCGATTGGCTCACCGGCATCATCAGTGATTCCGACAAGACTGTAGCACCCCGATTTATCGAGGGTGCCAATAGGCAATCGCAACCACTTGTGGATGCAAAGCCTGCGCCAACAATGCCACCTGTACAAATGAATCCTGCACAACTGGAGATCATCAACCAACCAACGATGGAGCAGCAGATGATCACCAACCCCCATGCGGCACTCGATGCGATGGCTGAAGTAACCATGAGGAAACCTATGCCGCTAGTATCACCAGCGGGTCAATCTCCAACCGCACCCCCACAACCATATTCGTTGCCAGGCATGGAGCTAGCGTCCCCGTTTGTTCAGCCCCAGCCAGCACAGGGCACAAAAGGAGGAGTTGAAGATCTGTTGAGCCAGATGGCCGGCTCGGCTGGTAAAGACGAAGCATTAAAACATGTCGCCGACGCCGTCCTGGCCAGCACTTCCTCTCTGCCAGAAAATATTCGCTTGCAGGTCATGCAATCCATGCAGGATATCCAGAAGTACATTAACTTTGGCCTGCTCACACCTGCCACTGAGGAATGCTTGCGAGTGATCGATATTGCCCCGCAGTATCTTGATGTCCACCAGGTGCTGTGCGAGATCTATGTCCGCCAGGGCCAGGTCGACCAGGCGATTAGCAAATACGCCATCCTGATCGATACCTACTTGGCCAATAACCGTGTTGATGATGCTATCGCCGCCTATCGACGCATCCTGCAACTCGAACCGAACAACCTGACCTATCGCACGCGCCTGATCAGTCTATTCGCATCACAGGGCAACAAAGAGGAACTTCTCCGTGAACGTACACTGGCCGCAGAGTCGTATCTGCGCCTTGGCTACATGGAGCGCGCTGTGACCGAACTTGAGCAAGCGCTGCAAGAGAGTCCAACCAGCGTGCCGACGCGCTTGAACTACGCCCTGGCGTTGCTAAAACTGGGACGTTCCCAGCAGGCCGTGGCAGAGTACCAACGTGTCTTGCAGATAGACCCACGCAACATCACCGCCTTGATACGCTGGCACATCTCTATGGTGACAGGCAATGCAGCCGGACGCGCCACAACGTTTGAAGTGCTGACCCGTATTTGCTGGCAGTTGCGTGGCCAGGGACAACGGAACTATGAGATGGTGATGCGTGAGTACAACCATGCTGCAGAGACCTATCCCAACAATGCCGATGTTCACTTCGCGCTTGGCCAACTATACCAGCAAGCTGGCAGTTTTGATAAGGCTGTTGACGCCTACATGTTAGCACTGCGGGACAGCTCGCTTGAAGCAATGGCGCGTGTCAGTGCTGCCCATTGTCTGTTGGCGCAGGGCAAACCAGATGCCTCCATCGAGCAGCTTGAGCAAGCTCTACAGTCCGTCCGCCGCTCAACGGGCGGGCCTATCGATCCTGGCATCTGGGCAGCACGTCCACGCGAAGATGGTGAGGAGCACCAGGCCCCGGAGATAGAAATCTCTACGCTGCTAGCGAAAGCCTATGGGCGAGCAGGCAGACAAGATCAAATGGAAGCTACTCTGCGCCAGTTAAAGCAAACAACAACGTATAAAGACGAAGTTTCTTCCACTCTGGCAGAGATTTCCGCACGTCAGGACGATGTCAATGCTGTATTGCAGGAATACGCTGACCTGGTCCATCACTATCGTAGCAATCGTCAGGGAGACAACGCTTTGACAGTTTTGAACGAAATGGTGCGCATGGCGCCACAAGACCCACGCGCTCATGAAGAATTGGGTGACATTTACATAGGCCGTGGCTTCCTGGAAGAGGGCATTGCCGAACTGCGCCTCCTGGCTGACATCTACCTGCGCCGCGACCAGAAGGAAGAGGCAGGGGCAACGTTACAGCGCATCGGCATAATCTATGCCGAGATGGGAAATGACGAAGAGGCGCTTACAAACTTGCATCGGGCCGTCGAACTTGACCCCGGCGACATGGATTTGCTACGCGAGGTCGTCGGCTTCTGTTGGCGCACTAGCAATACGAAAGATGCCACGCAGTACCAGGCAATGATTGCACGCCATTACTTCGAGACCCAACAGGTCAAGGAGTCGGTTGCTGCGCTGCAACAGTTGATCACGATGGATCGCAACAACTACGAGGCCTATGACATGCTCGGCCAGACCTATCAGTCTGTAGGCGAGTATGAGCAGGCCAGCCGCGTTTACAGGAACCTGGCGAAGATCAACCCACAAAGTTCCATCGCACGAGAACGCCTGACGGCGTTGCAAGAGCTGCGGGCAACACATCAATAAAGGCAATCGGCTTGAACATCTGCACGCACAAAAACATGGTAGGGCATGCCCTACCATGTTTTTGTGCGTGGCAAAATCTTAATCAGGCGTCAGCGGGCGCGAAGGATTGAAACGCGCTCCGCAAGCTTCGCTGAGGGCCCCTACAGTCTCCTCTCATCCCGCTTGCGTTTCATCTCCAACAAACGCATATACACCCCATACACCAACGGCTGATACACCAGATCATGCGTCTCCAGGAAGCGCATCGCACAGCCACCAAAACCTTGCTTGAAGACATACACCCCCCATAACTCCTGCCCTTCCTCTAGCACATCGGGAATGCCACGAAAATTGTAATACCAGCAACCACGAGACTTCGCCCACTGTATACCGCTCCACTGCAACAGATGATTAGGCATCAAGTTGCGATGCTCGTTGGATGAAGCCCCGTACATATACCAACTCCAGCGACCAAAGCGCAGCACAACGATACCCGCGATTACCTGTCCCTGGCACTCCGCCAGCAAGAGCGCCGCACGATCCCCCTCGCCGTACAAGCGCATCACATCCGCATAGTGCGCCTTCTCATGGATGAAGAACCGATCGCGCTCACTTGTTGTCTGGTAGATGCTATAGAAGGTATCAAGATCGGCCTGGCCATGCCCTTGTCGCACCGTCACCCCTTTACGTCCCGCCAGGCGCACGTTGTAGCGCCACTTCTCCTTCATACCTGCGAGTATATCCTTTTCATCAGGGCGAATGTCCAGCACCCACTCATGACGAACGTGCGTAGCATATGGATTGGGACGAAAACCACGTCTGCGCAACGCGACCAGCCAGTGAGGATCACCATCGAGAACACTTGGCTCGATCTTGAGCATGAACGCTCCCCGACCTCGCGCCTCTGCCTTCACAGAGTTGAGCAGTACGGTCATCGCTGGAAAATCAGGGTCATCAATGATGGGGCCGCGTGGCACGTAAAAATAGCTTCTGCGCAGGACAGGGGCACGGACGATCAAGACGAGCATTGCCGCACAGAGCTTTCCTGCATCATCCACGACGCCCACACGCATTGCTTCAGCATCCAGGTGCGGAGCCAGTTCGCCCCACTCGTACGATTGTGTGATATTACAACACACCGACTGCGCGACAAAGTCGTTCCACTGCTGGCGGTCGGTGATAATACGCGCTTCCATATACGTTTCTTATTACTCCTTATCGCTTTTTCCTGTAACACCTCCCCAGGGCAACCGCAAGGGCCCAGGGCGGGGGCAAGCCCCGCCCCTACTATACAACGGTCCCACTGCCCCTGGCTGCTCGTTCCAGTTCGATCTTCTTGCGTTCGGCATGATGGTGTGCGCGGCGCACCTCAACGAACTTGCGCCACGCAGTGTAAACGAGCGGTCGATACACATAGTCCTGGGTCGGCATATGCAAGCGTGAGAAGCCACCGAAGCCCTTCTTGTACTCATAGACACCCCACATCGCCTCACCCGGCTCCAGGATTTCGGGAATAGCGCGAAAATCGAAATAGCTACAACCACGAGCCTTTGCCCATTGAAGGCAGCGATACTGCAAAAGATAAGTGGCCTTGAGATTGCGCTTATTGTTGGAAGAAGCCCCAAACATATCCCAGCACCAATCCCCGAAACGAATCAGCATCTTGGCCGCGAGAGCCTCGCCTTCGTGCTCGGCCAGGTACAGCACGGCATCACCTTTAGCGGCGAACTGGCGTAGAACCTCCTTGTGATAATCCTTGCTGTGGATGAAAAAGGCATCACGTTCACTCGTAATCTTCAGCAGATTGTAATAGGCATCGAAATCAGCATCGTTCCCCGCCTCGCGCACAATAACGCCCTTACGTTCAGCAACGCGCACATTCTGTCGCCAGGTCATTTTGAAATTGGCGAGCAGTTGTTCGGCATCGGGACGGATATCAAGCACCCAGCTTCGTCGCTCATGCACCGAGAAGGGATTGGTCTGAAAGCCCAGCGTGCGATAGGCCTTTATCCAGTTCTCCATGCTGTCATCCTGAGCACAGCGAAGGATCTCTTCGTCCGGCGAGCCAGACCCTTCGCTGCGCTCAGGGTGACAGGCCTTCTCAGGATCGTTATCGGCGATATTCGGCTCCAGGCGCAACACCACTGCATGTTCTTTGCGTGCAATGGCGTGGGTATGCTCGACAAGAGCAGCCAGAATCATGGTAGGGACAATCCCTTGTGGCTGCCCTGTGATCGTGTATGGTAGGGGCGACCCTTGCGGTCGCCCTGGGGAGGCTACTGTGGGCCCTCGCGCACAATAGAGCCAGTCGAAATGCAATCCCGGCACCGACACAGGCATGGGCACCGATGAGACGATGAGTTGCATCGCACCCACCATGCAACCGTTTTCCAGCGCCCCCAGGCGGTAGACACGAGCCCCCAGGTATTGACTTAGCTCGCCCCATTCATATGATTGCAGCAGGTGCCCACGCGGCTGGCTCGTCAAAAACCCGTTCCACCGCTCCCGGTCGGTGATTTCTTGGATGGTGATGGTCATAAATCTTTTTCCTGATACCCGCACATTGGGTGTGTGAATTGCCCGTAGGGGCCGATTTATCGGCCACCTCACCAGATCTCACAAATTCGCTAAATATTCGCTTCTCAGTATGCTGTACACCCGCACATCGTGGTATTTGCCGAAGCGCAAGATGACCTGGCGCAAGGTGCCCTCATACTTGAAGCCAGCTTTCTCGTCAGCACGCCAGCCGCCGATGTTCTCTTCCATATCCTGCGTCTGGATACGATTGAGGTTCAGTTCCATAAAGCCATAGCGCACCATCAGTCTGGTCGCCTCAGTGCCATAGCCTTTGCCCCATGCCGCAGGGTCACCGATGATGACATAAAACTCGGCTGTTTGATTGACATAGTTAATATCCTTGAGGCCAACCAGGCCAATGAGAGTGTTGTCGCTGTTGAGGGCCACACCAAAGATGATGTGCTTGCCGTCTTTGTAGAGCAGTTCGAGTCGTTCTTTGCCGCGTGTATCGCTAGTGGGGTAAATGGAGAAGTAGCGGCGAATCTCTTCGTTGTTCATCCACGTTGAGTAGAGATGATTATCCTGCGCCGGCTCCAGCGGTCGCAGGTAAATACGCTCCCCAACGATAAATGGATTCTGCATGTGCGATGTGTCTTGTGTCATAAAGAAAATGGTCCCTCCAGGTGTTCGATCGTGGCGTTCGTGGGCAAGTATAGCATAGGTGAGAGGAGGGAGGCAATTAGCCTGATTTAACTATTCCTCTTTTGTCTCTGCAATTTATGTGTTATGCTACATTGGTACGATTAGAGGTCAGGGTCTGTCAATGATGATTGCCCTAGGGACCACTGCTGATTTCCGATATAGATGGGGGCGCGAAAGCATGCAATTGGAAGGGCTGCAAATCGGCTCATATCGCCTGCTACGTCTCATTGGGGGCGGAGGCATGGGTGACGTCTACCTTGCAGAAGACCTGCGTGTCAATCGGCAGGTAGCCATCAAGGTTATTCAAACGCGAGCTACCCCCTATTTCGACAATGGCACAACCCAAGACACAATGCGCCTCTTCCAACGCGAAGTGAAGGCCGTCGCCAACCTCGATCACCCCCACATCCTACCCTTCTTTGACTGCGGTGGCTGCAACATCAATGATATGAACATCACGTACATGGTGATGCCATTCCGTAGAGAGGGGTCGCTTCTTGCCTGGTTGCGTGAGCATAGTCCATTTAAAGCACTCCCGCCACAATATGTAGCGCATTTTTTACACCAGGCTGCGGACGCCCTTCAGTACGCGCATGACCAGCAAATCATCCACCGCGATGTCAAGCCCTCTAACTTCCTGATTCGTAGTAACAAGGAGAACCCGGACAGTCCCGACCTGCTGCTGGCCGATTTCGGCCTGGCAAAGTTCAGCACCATGACCTCTGCAGTCAGTCGGGGTAATTATGGTACCCCTATCTATATGGCTCCTGAGCATTGGGACGGCCACCCCGTTCCAGCGACCGACCAGTATGCGCTAGCCGTAATGGCCTACGAACTGCTGACCGGTCACCCGCCATTCCTGGGCAATCACCAGCAGGTGATGTATCAACACCTCGAAGTACAGCCACAATTACCCAGCAAATTCAACCCGCTTATTCACGCAGGCATCGATGCGGTGATTCTACGTGCCCTGGCCAAAAGACCTGAAGACCGTTTCCCTTCCATCTCAGCATTTGCATATGCATTCGAGCAAGCACTGCTAGGCGTTGAGCGGTCTGATAGAGGACAGGGTCTCCAACATCAAGACGAGATCCTTCGCTTCGCTCAGGATGACACTGTACAGGTACTTCAGAAGGCATTGCAGGGCACTGAATACTCCCGCAGAGGAAGTGAAACTAGTCCTATCGGCATACCCACTTCTATCCCCATTGCTAACAGTATACCCATCCCTACCCATGGCAAGGTACCCACGACGCGAGGTCGAGATCGTTCTACGAGCAAAGAGATTGCGTTTATCGGACTGGTATTACTCTTCGTCACGGTGGGCGGAGCTGTGTTCACCTACACGAGCATGCCCCAGAAAACAATGGTAGGAGGCACAAGTACTGTTCCTACTGCTCAGGCCACCGTTCATCCTACCCTTCCCTTCACGACGGTTACTACTACGGTCCCTCCACAACAAAGCCCCTACTCGCCCTACAAAGGAGTGTTAGCTTTTTATGACCTTCTCCAGAACAATAGCAAGGGTAACAATTGGGACGAGGTTACTGACAGCCGTGGCTCTTGTGTATTCACCCAAAGGGCCTACCAGGTTACAGCATCGGCGCGGGCATCCCTCTACTTTTGCACTGAAGAGACTGCTTTCAGTAACTTCGTCTACCAGGTCCAAATGACCATCGTTGCAGGAGATTACGGCGGGATTGTGTTTCGCACTGATAGTACACACACAAAATTCTACTACTTCCGCATTGGCAAGGATGGGTCCTTCGAAGTTGCTACCTGGGGGAGCAAGACGGGAACGAACAGCCAGGTACTGAAAAGTGGCACCTCCCTGGCAATTAAAACCGGCCTCAACCAATCCAACATCGTCGCCGTTGTCGCATCCGGTAGCGATTTGGATCTGTACGTGAATCAGCAGCACATCGCTTATGTGAGTGATAGCACCTTCAATCAAGGTCAACTTGGCGTCTGCGCCGCAAATGCTAGCAAGCTAACCGAGGTTGTGTATAACGATGCGCTTGTGTGGAAGCTGTAAGTCTAATCGTGCCTCGATTGTCACCCTGAGCGCAGCGAAGGGTCTGTCTCGATGGGCAGAGATATGCTTCGCTGCGCTCAACATGACAAGGAAAAAGAACATGCTTCATATTGATGCTAAACCTATTGATCTCAAGCTCACCACGCCATTTCGTATTTCCAGAGGAGTTCAAAACACTGCATCCAATGTCATTGTGCAAATAAATAATAATGAGTATGTAGGCTATGGTGAAGCAGCTCCTGATGAGTATTACGGTGAAAACCAGGAGACAGTACTGGCCTGCATTGCCACCTTTGCAGGCAACCTGGGCGATGATCCCTTTTTTATCGAGGATATAATGAGCCGCCTCGATCATCTCATTCGGCTTAACCCTGCGGCAAAGGCTGCTGTGGATATGGCACTCTATGATCTGGTTGGCAAAATGCTCAACGTGCCGTTGTATAAGCTCTTAGGACTCAACCCCGCCCATACGCCGCATACATCCTTTACCCTGGGCATTGATACTCCCGATAACATGCGCAAAAAGGCCCTGCTTGCGAGTGATTACCCTATCTTCAAGGTCAAAGTCGGCACGAAACACGATCTTGATAACCTGAAAGCGATACGTGAGGTTTCATCGGCAACCATCCGTGTTGATGCTAATACCGCTTGGACTCCCAAAGAAGCAATTAACATGATTAATGCGCTGGCTCCCTACAATATTGAGTTTGTTGAACAGCCTATCGCTCCTCATGATCTCACTGGACTAAAGCTTATTCGTAATAACGTACCAGTTCCTATTATTGCTGATGAAAGCTGTGTTACTCTCGAAGACATTCCCAGACTGGCAGAATGTGTTGATGGGGTGAACTTTAAGCTCATGAAGAGTAATGGGATTACGAACGTTCTCAAAATGATACACGTCGCACGCGCACACAATCTGCGCGTTATGATTGGTTGTATGATTGAAAGCTCACTGGCGATTACTGCTGCTGCGCACCTGACTCCTCTGGTTGACTATGCTGATCTGGATGGGAATTTGCTGATCGACAATGATCCCTACGAGGGGGTCAAGGTGGTTAATGGGAAATTGATGTTGCCGGATGCGCCTGGATTGGGAGTACGCAAGACACAAGGCTGACGGCACTCAGACAGTATCAGGAAACTTCTCGCCCACTGCCATCCGAGGAGGGCTGCTCAACGTGATGGCTATGTGGGTGCTCATGACTTTGATGCGACGGTATCTTCTTCCTGTGATCGACGATGATATGCGTGATCTCATCGAGTTTTTCAGGGGACCACTCCGCAAAATGATCCCAGGCACTCGTCTGCCAGTCATCGACCGTCCTGGTCGCCAGGATCCAGGGAGGCAGATTCAGGAGTAGGTGATCCGCCAGGGCATTGACAAACGGTTCATACGACCGCCGTATCTCATAAAGACGCCTCTCCGCATCCTCTTCGTCTTGCAACTGCAGTCCCACCTCAGCCAGCGCATCGCGCATGCGTGCAAAATCAGCCGACGGCAGCCGGCTGAGCTTGGTATTCAGAGGCGGCGTCCCATAGGCCTGCGCAAGATCAACGGCAGCATGCCGCGCCATCGCGAAGGTAAAGCGCACAGTTGGCGTTGAAATGCCTTCAAAGCCGATGAACAGTAATGCGCAGGCATCCAGAATAGTAGTGAGGGCTGTCAACCACGACTGGCGCTCATGTTGGGAGCGGTAGTACGTCAAGACAGGATAGGAGAGGTGGCTCTCCAATAACTCCGCACACCATCGTTCCCAATCACACAGATATCGGATCAATTCCTCGACATGCTGGTCCCGGTAATGCCTGCGCAACAATTCCGTTGCACTTGATGGCGAACCGGCACGCGCATCAAGCAGGGAGATCCCAGCCTCTCGCCGCGAAAACGCCTGATAGATCACCGGGATATAACCAATGATGAGGGCGAGAAAGCCAAAGCCCGTTCCGGCCTCTGCAACGATGAGGAAGCGCGCCAGTCCTGATAATGGGGTAACATCGCCAAGTCCAAGTGTGATGAACGTCGTCCCACTCAGGTAGAGATACGTCCCAAACGTCACTTGCTTTTCTGGTACATTGAGGGGTGAACTCAGTCCCCATTGGAGCAGCGCGAAGGCAAGCACAAGGATCACCGCCCAGAGCACCAGCAAGAGGATGAGGGAAAGTGGACCAAAGTAACTCAGATACGCTTCTCGTCGATTGCCTTGACGCATCCTGCGCGCAACTGATGACCACATTACCCAGGTCGCCATATAGAAAAAGCGCGACAGTCTCAAGCGACGTGATATCCTACGCGGCAGGATGATCGACTCGAAACTGTCTTGCAGGATGCCAAAGATGAAAATAATGCTGACGATGATAGCAAGGATTTTCATGGATGTTCTCTTCCTCGCTCCTCCCTGCCTCCGCTTTGCAAGTGTAGGTTTATCTGGCTCGCCGCCTGCGGCGGCGAAGGAGAGAGCCTGGGGGGCACCCCCAGGGCTGCACCCCTGGACCCGCTTTCAAAAAACTTCTTACGAACTAGCGAAGGCGATGAGGAGTCCTGAATATCTATAGAAACTAGTGAGTAGCAAAATGCCTACTGAGGGCGTCCATCAGTACACCTGCACCAGAACGTAGCACATCGGCTGCAGGTAGGCCCGTCTCATCCTCAGCCTGCTTCAGCGCATCCTGCGCCTCCTGCTCAGCGAGATCGTGCGTCATGAGAGCCAGGCCAACGACCTTACAGGGACGCTCGGGCCGCACCCAGCTTACCGTATCCTCGTTGAACGCTATCATGCGCTTCAGCGAGGGCATGGGGCAGTTCTCGTAACCCTTAATAGCTGTTGCGCCCGCCTTATGGCAAAAGACCATCGCATCCGGCATAGAGCCGTGAATGAGTCCGAGGGTCACGGGTGAGTACCCAGGATGATTGAGCGCACCCTGTCCCTCCACAAAGACCCAATCGTGCCTGGCGCTGAAGTCAAGGACCATCTCTTCTACCATACCCGCCACAAAATCGCTGATGATGCGGTCTACCGGCAACCCCGTCCCTGAGATCATGATACCCGTCTGACCGGTAGCGACGAAAGCGCTGTTCAATCCACGCCGCTGAGCCTCTCGGTCCAACTCCAACGCCACGGTCATCTTGCCTACAGCACAGTCCGAGCCTACAAGGAGGACCGTATGGCTTCCAGGGCGATGTGGAATAAACCTGGCAACGCGGTTTTTCTCAGGTGGGCGACGCACATCCCAGATCGTTACACCGCGCTTCTCGGCAGCAGCTCGCAACTCATCATCATCTGAAACAAAGACATGTAGACCACTAATGATGTCTAAACCCGCTTCGATAGCTGTAAGCAGTTGCCAGTGCCATTCTTTAGGAAGCGCACCTCCCATCGGAGCGATGCCGATCAACAACGTGTCTGGTCGGTACGTCAATGCTTCATGAATATTGCGCACAACGGGTATGCCCTTACCAAACGATCCACCCAGCGCTTGTGAAACATCCTTACCCGCTTTAGTACTATCGATTACTGCCACAACAGTATCTTTCCCGTAGCGTATGACACCTGTAGCCGTTTTGCCGTAGTGCCACTCAAAGGCACCCTCTGCCAGTATTGCAATGCGTCGCATGCCGTCGCTCCTTCGTGAGTATGATAGTGTTTTCCGAATGATAGTTTCCATTATACAACGCGTAGGAGTAAGTTCTCGATTGTGCTATTGCTGAATGCCATCCGATATGGTTTAATGGGGGGACAGAAATAGCCATGGATAGATGGGCGTACATTCACGCCTGGAAGGGACCTTAGATGAGCAGAGAGGAAAAGCATAAACGTATCGCCATATTTCCAGGTAGCTTCGATCCACTCACCAACGGCCATCTCGATATCGCCAAGCGGGCTGCCCGCCTCTTCGACACGCTCATCGTTGCCGTCTACGCTTCTCCCGCCAAGAATCTGCTCTTCTCGGCCGATGAACGTCTGCAACTCTGGCGCGAGGTGATTGCCGACGAACACCTCACCAACATACGAGTCGAACAATATACCGAACTCTCCGTCGATTATGTTCGTTCAGTAGGAGGTATTGCTATCGTCAAAGGGCTGCGCTCACCATCTGACTTTGAAGCCGAGTTCCGGCAAGGATTGATGAACCGCAAGCTGGCACCCGAGATCGAAACGGTCAGCCTGCTCACCGACCTGGAAAATCTCTTTGTTAGCTCATCCTTACTCAAGGAAGTCGCTTACCTGGGAGGGAATGTCACCGATCTGCTTCCCCCTGCGGTAGTTCGGGCGCTGCAAGCAAAGCTTGAAACGTAGTACCCTGGCCATTTGACGTTCACCCGTTGGGGAGGAGTAAAAGTATGGATATACTCTACCTCGTGGATCGACTAGAAAATCTTATTGGGAGCAGCCGTAAGATGCCTCTGGTCAACCAGATCATGATCAAGGAGTCCGAGATCCTCAACATTGTTGACCAGATGCGGACATCCATCCCTGACGAAATTAAGCTGGCAAGGCGCGTTATTCAGGAAAAGGAGCGCATCATTGCTCAGGCACAGGCAGATGCCAGTACACTCCTAGCGCGAGCACGCGAAGAATCTGAACGAGCAATCAAACGCGAGGGCTTACTGCAAGCCGCCGGTGAACGCTCTCTAGAAATGATGAGAGAGGCAGAGGAGAACACCGAAAAGCTCAAAAACGATGCCGATGCCTACGTGGTGGAAACACTCCGCGCCCTGAGAGATCATCTTACCAATATTAATGTGACTGTCAGTCGCACTATTCTCAGCATCGAAAAAGGGCTTGAAAGCCTGGAGCCTCCACCAGACGAAGAAGAGAGTGTAGAAGGACCATTTTCAATGCTCGAGGAAGTTGAAGAGGGGCAGCCACAGGCACACCCGATCCCACGACGAGCATCCCTTGCCGCCGATACCATGGGAGGTCCTGGCGTAGGGACCCTCAGCGAAGCGCGTTTCAATCCCTTCGCGTCCGCGGGGGAGGGCGGGACCGATGGGCAATTTGAGCATACGCATCCTCCAGGTCAGGAACCCCATAGCTAAAGCTAGGGGCTTGTGTTGAGCAAGCCGTACCTGACCAGACTCAGGCTTGCAACAGAGCCTACGTTACGGGAGAAATAGGTACGTTGGGGTGCGCGGCCAGCCCCAACCGCTACGGTCCAGTGTTAAACAGGGCTAACGGGTTAACCCAGTGCATTGGACGTTAAACCTCTCAGTAACCTTGTCGAGGCCACCATTACCTCCGAAAGGAGAGGCTCTTCATGAGCAACGTCTTTGTCCTTGATACCAACAAGCACCCGCTTCACCCGGTGCATCCTGGATGGGCACGCAAACTCTTGTCCAGTGGGCAAGCCGCCGTGTTCAGGCGCTACCCATTTACCATCATTCTCAAGAGAGAGGTGGTCAATCCTCAGGTAGAGCCACTACGCTTGAAGATTGACCCTGGCAGTAACACCACCGGATTAGCCATTGTGAACGATGCCACAGGCAAAGTAGTGTGGGCTGCTGAACTCTCCCACCGCGGACAAACTATCAAGAAAGCACTTGATGCTCGTCGTGCTCTGCGTCGCAGTCGCAGACAACGCCATACCCGCTACCGCAAGCCACGCTTCGCCAATCGAGTCCGACCCAAGGGCTGGCTGCCACCTTCGATCACAAGCAGGCTCGCCAACATCCTCACCTGGGTGAGACGGCTTGTGCGTCTCGCACCCATTGCGGCCATCTCGCAGGAGTTGGTCATGTTTGACACTCAACTCCTGCGAGATGCTTCCATCGCAAGAGTCGAGTACCAACAAGGGACTTTGGCAGGCTACGAACTGCGGGAGTATCTCTTGGAAAAGTGGGGCAGGCAGTGTGCATATTGCAGTGCCAGGGATGTCCCACTTCAGATCGAACATATCCTCTGTCGTGCCAGAGGTGGAACGGATCGGGCCAGTAATCTTACCTTGGCCTGCCAACCGTGTAACGTCAAGAAGGACACCCAGTTGGTCGGTGACTTCCTCAAGGAGAAGCCTGAGGTGCTTGCCCGTATCCTGGCTCAGGCCACAGTACCCCTCAAGGATGCGGCGCCGGTCAATGCCACCCGATGGGAACTATACCAACGCTTGCACGTCTTGGGATTCCCAGTCGAATGTGGCACGGGCGGGCGAACCAAATACAACCGAGCAAGCCTGGACTTGCCCAAAGCACATTGGATCGATGCGGCCTGTGTCGGGGCAAGTACCCCTGAACATCTCTGCACGACTGGCATCACTCCCTTGCTCATCAAAGCCAATGGGCATGGGTCACGCCAAATGTGCAGGATGGATAAGCACGGTTTCCCGCGTACTCGACCCAAGCAAGCCAGGCGTGTCAAGGGCTTTCAAACGGGTGATCTCGTCCGGGCCGTCGTCACGGCTGGCAACAAGGTGGGAACCTACGTAGGTCGGGTAGCAGTGCGTACGAACGGCTCGTTTAACATCACAACCAGGCAGGGAACCGTGCAGGGGATCAGCCATCGCTTCTGCACTCCTCTTCACCGCTCGGATGGCTATAGCTATCAGGCAGGAGAAGCAGCTTGACCCCACCAACCCTGCCCAGCGAAGGGACGCCTCTTTCCTCCCCATGCGTGAACGCAGGGGTATCCAGAGGCCGGAGGTCTGATGAGCATGTTAAGACATTCCACGTCCCCCGATAAATCGGGGACCTATGGCACATACCGGGTCGCAGCTATTCAGTACGAGCCAACGATGGGCGAAAAAGAGAAAAACATAGGCGATCTTCTTCGCCTGGTCGAAGAGGCTGCACGACATGACGCACGCCTTATCGTCGTGCCAGAAATGGCGACCACCGGCTATTGCTGGGAATCTCGCAGCGAAATTGCTCCTCATGTTGAGCCTGTCCCTGGTCCAACCACCGACCGCTTCCAGCGACTCGCTACCACCTACAACTGCTTCATTGCTATTGGTCTTCCCGAGGTAAGCCCGGCCACTGATGTGTACTACAATAGCCTGGTCCTGCTTGGTCCCGAGGGTATCGTTGGCACCTATCGCAAAATCCACTCCTACATGTCAGAACCTCGCTGGGCACGTGACGGGGACCTGGGTTTGCCTGTCTGGGAAACCTCGATCGGCCGCCTGGCACCTATGATCTGTATGGATGCTGGGTATTTCGAGGCTGCCCGCATCCCCGCTTTGCTTGGTGCAGATGTCCTGCTCTTTCCTACGAATTGGTTCGATGAGAAATGTCCCAGTAGCTGGTGGATGGCTCGCGCCTTTGAGAATCGCCTATATTTGATTGCTGCGAATCGCTACGGCGTTGAGCGTGGCATACAGTTCAGTGGTGGAAGCTGCATCCTCAATCCGGATGGCTCTATCCAGCACTATCTCGACAACGTCGAAGGCATTGTCTACGGCGAGGTTGATCTGAGCTGCAGCAGTAATAAAAGCTGGGGCCCACCTGGTGCAGAACCCGTTGGTGACTGCCTTGCCGACCGACGCCCTGGCGAGTACATGACATTGGTCAATAATACCTACCTGTGGGAACCGCTACGCTACCACAGCCTATATGACTTGGCGGCGCTCCCCCCCGGACAACTTTCCTGCGTCGCCATTATTCAAACCGACCTGCAAACAGTTCCTGCTTCACCCGCACCCCCGACTTTCGGTGTTCAATCATCGCTAAAATTCCTGCGCGATATGGTCAAGACATTCATCAAAGACCATTCTCCGGCATGCCCGGATGTGTTGGTGCTGCCAGAATTGATGCTACCCGGCCCTGTCCCCCATGTAGCACCCCGATTTATCGTGGGAGGCGACCAGGAGATTGCCCATTTTCAGGGCGGGTCCATCTCGGTTCCGGGACCAGAAACCGACGCATTAGTAGAATTGGCCAACGAACTTCAAATCAGCCTCGTACTCGGCGTTGCAGAGCGGGTGAACGAAGGGCGACCGCAAGGGTCCCATCCCATAGCTGTCCCCCAGACAGGGTTCCCCACACCACTCCCGCCCCTACAGGCCAGGTACTACAATACAGTTCTGCTGATTGACCCTGAAGGCATCTATGGCACCTATCGCAAACTCCACCTGACACAACAGGACCGTCAATGGGCCAGCCCAGGCGATCTAGGATTGCCAACCTTCGACACACCGATAGGCCGCATCGGACTGACAACCGGCTACGATGTACTCTTCCCAGAGACGCTTCGTATCCTGGCTGGAAAGGGTGCAGACCTTGTCTGCGCCCCTGCACTGCTGAATTTCCCAGACCCGATTGGTCTTGGACCAACGAGCATTCCTTATGGTCCACAGATCGCGCCACAGGAATATGACCCCGTCCACTACCTTCTCTGGCGCGTGCGAGCCGCCGAACATAACGTCTACCTGGCATTGGCAAACTGGAGCGGTCAATCCGACGGACTACATGCCAATGGCAATAGCGGCATCTTTGCACCTGACTGCTCTACCTATCCCTGGTCAGAAGTCATTGCTGAAGAAGGTGAACCAGGCTTGACGATGATGACCATCGACACACGCGAACAGCGCACAGGCCGCCGTTCGACCACGCTATCGCCCAGTTACACCCCCGGTGACGTTGTCGGCTCGCTCACCGGTGAGCTTGCCTATGATATCCGAGACACCATCCCCGGCAACATCGCACGCAGCAAACCGCTGCTGCGCAAACGTATGCCGTTCTGGTATCTTGACCTGGTACGAAAAGCACAACACCCCATCAAAAATGGAGGAGATTAGTCTATTATGCGCTTAGCCAACAAAGTAGCACTTATCACTGGTTCTGCAGGAGGCATGGGCAAGATAGCTGCTGAATTATTTGCTCGTGAAGGGGCCAGCATCGTCGTCACCGACATCGCCACTGCGCAGGGCGAAGAGACCGCCAGAGGCATTCGTGATGCAGGCGGCAACGCCATCTTTGTCAAGGCCAACGTCGCAAATGAAGATGAAGTCAAACACCTTGTCGACGCTACCACCGACGCATTCGGTCACATCGACATCCTCTATAATAACGCCGGCATTATGCCCACCGACGACGGCAGCGTGACCGACATCACCGAAGCCACCTGGGATAAGATCATGGACGTCAACCTCAAGAGCGCCTTTCTCTGTTGTAAGTACACCATTCCACACATGGTAAAGCAAGGCAAAGGCTCGATCATCAACGTGGCCTCATTCGTCGCCTTCCTGGGCTGCACAGTGCCACAAGACGCATATACCGTCTCCAAAGGCGGCATGCTCTCGCTCACCAAATCTCTCGCAGTACAATATGGCCGTCATGGCGTGCGTTGCAACGCCATCTGTCCAGGTCCCATCGAAACACCCCTGTTGCGTGTTCTGTGGACCAGCGAAGAAGCCCGTAACCTGCGCCTGAACCGTATCCCACTCGGTCGCTTCGGCGAGGCCAACGACATCGTCTACATGGCGCTCTACCTTGCCTCCGACGAGTCCTCCTGGACAACAGGCGCATGGCTCGTCGTCGATGGTGGCATCACATCGAACTATTTTTAAATGATCCAGAAGATGCTCTCTACGCCTTATCGTACTTACCTGCCTGGTCGGTTTCTTCCTGAAGCGCAAGGTCGTGCACATACAACGCACACTACATACCTACATGCCCAAAAAAGTGACAAATGCCACATATTCGGATATACTATTGGCAGTGCTTTTAGGGTTCCACCTGGGAAAAACAATGCAAACTATAACAACTGAAAGGCTAACACGCAGCTACCTTCAGAAATTGGACTGGCAAAACTATCTTGCCACGGCAGTCGCTATCCTCATCGCCACCATCAGCTTCCTGTGGATGCTCCTTCATATCGGCGGCAGCAATACCGTCACCCTCTTCTCTGACTCCATGTATCCTGTCGCTTCGTGGATTGGTGCATTCTGGGCCGCTTTTACTGCATATAGAGGGCGTTATGGCCCATTGCGTCTGGAACCACGCCATCAGCTAGCGTGGCTTTTGATTAGCCTGGGTATGTTCGCAGACGGCCTTGGCGGAGCCTACTACACCTACCTGGAACACATCGGGCAACTCAACCCTGAACCATCTCTTTCCGATATTGGCTTTACCCTTTTCTATCCACTCGCCTTCATAGGCCTGCTACTTCTACCCACTGAGCCAAAAGCCCGGCGATTCCGCATACGTATCGCGCTCAATTCCTCCGTCTCAACTCTCTGCATCCTGGGTGTAAGCTGGTATTTTTTTATTGGCCCGTCATTTGTCTTACAAAGAGACGCCCATGCCTCTGCCGCTACGCTCATCGCTACGCTCTCATATCCCTTCTGGGATATGTTGCTCATCCTTGCCATCATACTCCTCGTCTGGAGACGTGCCGAGCCTATACTTCATCCCTCTCTGTTCGTTAGCGTAGCAGGTATTATCTCTATCACCTGGGCTGATACCAGCTATGCCTACTTCAACGCACTCGGTACCTATAACACTGGCGTCCCCTACATTGACACGTTCTGGTTCATTGGCAGCTTGTTAATTGGCCTCTCCGCACTCTACCAATACTTGGCCCTGGCTCGTAAAGCTTACAACGAACGTACAAACCCACAGCAGGCCACAGGAAGTCTCACATCCCCGTACTTATCTGGGGGACAGACCTTCCGTATAGGACACATCCACGACCGCGATGAAAAGCGACATCGCCGCTTCCTATTCCTCCAGAGCTTCCTCATCTACCTTCCCCTCTCCATCCTCTTAGGCTTTACACTCTACAGCGAACTGACCCAGCATAACGCCATATCTCTTTTCCTGGTCGTCCTTACCATGATCGCTGGTGTACTCATTTCTGCTCGCTACTTATTTGCTACCCAGCAAAACGAAACACTCCTGCGCAGAGCGAGAGCGACAACGTGAAGAGTCTGAACGTCTGCGCCTCCTGGCTGCCCAACTCAACGAAATACTTGAGCTTGATCCATTGCTTGAACATATCGTTACCATGGCCACATCCGCGCTAGGTTTTGATGCCGCTTTGCTCCTCCTCATTGAAGGTCACGAGCAACCACAGGGCAGGCGGTATGGTCTCCTGGTACATGCTGCAACTGCTCACCCATCAAAGACAACCACCTGGCGATTCCAGGGAACCGACATGTCGCATACAAATGTTCTCTCAGAAAAGGAAGTAGAGGTTTCCTGGGCTGCGCAAGATACCGTCCTACCGGCGGAAGTACGTGCCTGGCAACAACAGCAGCATATCCGCGCAACACTCTTTGTCCCACTGATGTATCACGGAAGATTACAGGGTAGTATAGGGTTCTCCAGCCAGAGCAGTCAATTTTTTAACCAACACGATAGACGCCTGGCTGAAGCTTTTACAGAGCAAGTTGCTACCGCCATCGAACATGCACACCTCTACCAGGAAGCTCGCGAACAAGAGTTATTCGCTAAAGCGATGGCTAATATTGCAGCACGCCTGAATGCTGCTGTCGCCGCGCCATCCGAAATTCATGAACTCATCTGTACCGAAGGAGCAATGGCACTCCAGGCCGATTACGCATTGCTCTACGTCCCTGATAGCAGTGGGCAACTCGTACTGCTCAATGCCTACATCGCCGAACAGGAGCCACCCGCAAAGCTCAATGAATGGCCTCCCATCCGTCGGCATGAATACGAGGCCATGGCTTTTACCTCTCTACAACCAATACTTGTGGAACTTGACCAGCTACCAACGGGAAACAGTCAATATACCCTGTTACCCACCTGGTCATCCGCAAAAAGCGTTCCCATCACCGCCAGGCTCGTTCAATCAGGGCGTATTACCCCTGGAGGGCTACGACGACGTATCCATTCGCTACGAGAGGCACTGGTACAACGCTTTGTCTACACAACCATTCTTGCACCTCTGATCACCAGGGATGAACCTCTCGGCCTGCTTGTCCTGGCACGATCAGTACGCCCAGAAACACATGAGAAGAAATCTTTTACCATTGTAGACTTGGCACAAGCTCAAGATTTTGCAGAACAGGCTGCCATTGCTTTTACCAACGCACAAGTTTACCAGCAATTGCGCGATGCGCATCGACGTCAACAAGAGCTTGACCAACTCAAAGACCAGTTTATGATTACCGCGTCGCATGAGTTACGTACTCCACTCACCGCCGTTCAGGGCTACCTGGAGTTAATAGCACAATATGATGAAATTATTCCAGCCAGTCAGCGTCAGGAATTTCTGCAAAAGGCGCGGCGCGGATGCGACGAATTGGTATTACTGCTGGGCAATGTCATGGATGCCAGTCGCTTAGACATCGAGTCAGGTATAAGACCTGCTAACTTTGAGCAGTTGCCGGTAAAAGAGGTAATACAAAGTGTGATTGACCTCATCGAGCCACAACTGACACAGGAAAAACGAGAACTCTATCTGAACATCCCTGCTCACCTCTTAGTACGGGCCGACCCTGGGCGTCTGCGCCAGGTATTCCTCAATTTGAGTATCAATGCTCTCAAATATTCGGCCCCGGGCACGCCTATAGCTTTCACAGCTCATGCTATTTCAGATGTGGGTCCTGCTGTCGTCATCCGCGTAATCGACAAAGGCAAGGGTATCCCACCACGAGATCAGGCGAGCCTTTTCCAACGTTTTGTTCGTCTGGAACGCGATATGAACAGTACTGTCCGCGGCTCGGGTCTGGGATTGTACATCTCTCGTCGCCTCATCGAAGCCATGAACGGTAAGATCGGTGTTGAAAGCAGCGGCATTGAAGGGGCAGGGTCTGCGTTCTTTATCCAATTACCTATGCAGTGAATAAATGCCACCCAACCCCTGGTACCCGCAAGGGGCACCACTACACTTCACGCTCGTAACGCAACCCTAAAATTGAGTGGTGCCCCTTGCGGGTACCAGGATCACTCTTTATTTTTCAAACTCTCTTTGTTGGTCTCGACAGCCGTCTCGGCCTGCTTTTTGACAAGCAAAGGCGCATGTTGCTCACAAAAGCGAAAGGTACGCCCGCCAGACAATAGTTGGGCATACGCCGCTGGCTCGCCACATGTATCGCATCGCCCAACATGTGTTTTCACAGCCTTCATAAGAAAACACCTCCTTTCACTCTATCATACCACAATTCGTAGGATACCTGCCCTCCAGGCAGGTATCCCGATTTATCGCGTCCGCGAGGTAGAGTGAGGCCACGGTGACATATGATATATTTGGAGCAACTAAAACTACATCACATATCCAAATAGGAGGTTGTATGCAAGCTGCACTATCAGACGTAATCGTAATAGACCTTTCGCGTGTACTGGCCGGACCGTACTGCACCCAGATCCTAGGGGACCTGGGTGCAACCGTCATCAAAATAGAACAGCCTGGCAAGGGCGATGACACACGCCAGTTTGGACCACCCTATATTGCAGGCGAAAGCGCCTATTACCTGGGTTTGAACCGCAACAAGCGCAGCATTACCCTCGATTTCAATGCCCCGGAGGACAAACAGCGATTGCTTGATCTCCTCAGCACAGCCACAGTCCTGGTTGAGAACTTCCGTCCAGGCACATTGACACGACAGGGGCTGGGCTATCAAGAACTACGCGCCATCAACCCTGGCCTGATTTATTGCTCGATCAGCGGCTACGGGCAGAACGGCCCCTATGCCTCACGTCCCGGCTATGACTTCGTGGCCCAGGCCGAGTCTGGTCTCATGGCTGTGACAGGTGAAATCGACGGCGAGCCGCAGCGTGTCGGTGTACCGGTCGCCGATGTTTCCGCCGGCATGTTCGCCTGCATGGCCATCCTGGCTGCCCTACATGTCCGCGACCGCACCGGGCAGGGACAGTACATCGACATCTCGCTACTTGAGGCTGCTATCTCACTCCTGAGCAACGTCTCCTCGAACCACCTCATCTCCGGTGAAGAGGCGGAACGCTACGGCAATGGCCATCCCAACATCGTCCCCTATCAGGCATTTCGCACACACAATGGCTATATCGTCGTCGCGTGCGGCAACGACCGCCTGTACCAGAAGCTCTGTCACCTGTTAGGCCGCGACGAACTGGCAACAGACGAACGTTTCGCCACCAATCCTCAACGAGTGCGTAACCGCCAGCAGCTTGTGCCTACGCTACAAGCCTTGTTCCTGCAACGCGATACCGACGATTGGTTGGAGGAACTACGCACTGACGGCATACCATGCGGCGCAATCAACACCATCAGTCAAGTCTTCCGCGACCCACAAATCCAGGCCCGAGGCCTCGTATGGGAGTGCGAACATCCCACCGCAGGAACGATAAAGCTTTCAGGCTCCCCCATACGACTCTCTGAGACTCCTACACGCCTGTATAAGGCTCCACCACTATTGGGGGAGGACGATAATGCCATCTTGCCGTAGGGGGACCTTTATGTCCTTACGAAACAAAAACCAGGTTGGAGCGTACAATACATAAATGGCAATCTCCACTCACTTCCCTTGAGGTACCATTTGGAAAACATCACTTACGCAAATAACAATATATCTCGCGGCCTTTTAGTCCGGGAAAGCTATGCAACGGCGCTCAATCACCACAGAAGTCGTCGAGGACTGGCACGCATCTCCTGGGTCACCTGGATTGTAACCCTCGGCACCAGTGCCATCTGGTGTTTCACCGCTACTCGCGTAGCACTGGCCTCGGGGGCACATAGTGTGCGCGGCATCATCGCGAACGTGCTGGCCAATGCCATCAACATCCAGAACAACAATATCCTCGCCAACGTCCTGACCACCTATGGAGCAAAAGTCAATAACCTGATCGTGGCGGGGCAATACTGGCGCTTTTTAACTCCCATCTTCCTGCATGCCAACCTACTGCACGTCGGCCTCAATATGCTCAACTTCTTCGTCCTGGGTATCTTCCTGGAGCGACTCGTCGGCCATTTGCGCTTCCTGCTCATCTACCTGGTGACAGGTGTGATCAGTATTATCGCCAGTTTCTATTTCGCGCCACAAGAGATCAGCGTAGGAGCATCTGGAGCCATCTTCGGCCTGGTGGGAGCTTATAGCGTCTTTGTGCTTGCTCACCGCAAAGCACTGCGGGCGAGTGGTATCCCTGCGCTGCTCTGGCTCGTATTTATCATAGGAGCGAATCTGAGCGTAGGGTTCTTTATCGCCAACATTGACAACTATGCGCACCTTGGCGGGTTTCTGAGTGGCTGTCTCCTGGGTTGGTGGTTTACACCGCGCTATTTCCTATCACTACGCAGAGGGAGAACGCTGTGGATAGATCGACACAGTCTTGCCCGGCGTTGGCCCTTGGCTTTATTGACAATACTAGGTACAATACTCCTTGCAACCATTGCAGTGCATTAACGCTTTTAATCACCGAGAGGATAATTCTTTGGAAGCACAAACTGACATACAAGACTACCTGGAGCGAGGTAAACAGGCGCTTGCACAGGGACAGGCACGCGATGCAGCCGTAGCTTTTGCACATGCTGCCCAAATTGAACCCAACAATCCCATTGTCCACCTGGGTCTGGCAGAGGCGAATCTCGCGCTCGGCTCCTATGGAGTCGTATACCTCGCCTGCCGGAAAGTACAAGAATTGCAGCCCGCGGGAGGCGTTGAAAGCAATCTGGCACAGTCATTGCTCGACCTGCTCGATCGCCGCTATGATCGTGCCTTGCAGGATATCGATGCAGTTGTCAGTGAGGACCCTGCTAACGCCTATGCCCATGCATTGCGAGCTTACCTGCTACGTCTCAACGGGCAGGACTACGACGCAGGACTTGAACTAGCACGCGCTGCACGCCTCTCGTATGGAGGTCGTTTCGAGAATTGTTTCCCGCCCGTAGAGCCACTGTCCAAACCTGGCTATAGCCCTATGGCTCCCCCTCCCCCTGACTCTAACATGTGATCGGGGCGATGATGCGCCTACGTTCATCAGTAATCGCCCGCAGGTTGAACGGGAGTCTGTACCCACCTGGTCGCGCCCCAACGGCATGCAGCGTCAAATGGTGCGTACACGCTTCGCCCTCAGCCAGAGACCACGCCTGGTGACCAATATACTGATTGGTATCAATGTCGCCATCTACGTAGTTCTTGCCATACTCAGTCAGAACCCGTTCAACATAGACCCAAACGTGCTTCTTCAAGCTGGGGCACAGACTAGTAGCTTCGGGCACGGAGGAGAATACTGGCGCATCTTCACTGCCATGTTTCTGCACTTCAGCATTACACATATCGGCCTGAATATGCTCTCGTTGTTCTTCGTTGGCAGTGCCGTCGAGGTCATGTACGGGAAATGGCGCTACCTGCTCATCTACCTGGCTTCTGGCATTGTCGGCGGCATTGTCACTCACTTTGTGACACCAGATGCCCTAGCGGCTGGTGCTTCTGGCGCCATTTTCGGCGTCTTTGGTGCCCTGGGCGTGTTCTACATCGTCAATCGCCAGGCATTAGGCGCTTACGGACGGGGGGCCATCGGCAACTGGCTCTTCTGGATCGGACTCAATCTTGTCTTTGGCTTTTCCATTCCCGGCATAGGCATCTGGGACCACATCGGTGGCCTGATTGCCGGTATGCTGCTCGGCTTTCTGCTCATGCCCAGGCTCGGGGGAGAAAGGTCTAAGGACTATACATGTACATATAGATACACTTTGGTACTTTATGATACACATCTTGCTTGTTGGATAACTGGTTACACTGAATGTAGGAAGCTGAGCTTGCACTATTGCTGTGACGTGGCTGAGTCACGCATGATCCTATCCATGCCCTTTACCCACACGCTTGGCTTCCTGGCCTCTTCAGGTTGTGTGACTAAGGGATATCCTCACCTTGCGTTACTTCCAGAACTACAGCGCAGCAGAAATCGGCCAGATCTTAGGACTCATCATCTCTCTTTCTTCTTGACCCACTCACCTTCTAATGGATAGCCCGCCTGCTCCCAATCCTGGAGGCCGCCTGCGAAGTGCAGCACGTCGGTATAGCCATGCCGCTCCAGGAGTTGACCCAGGGCTGTACTTGCGATGCAGTTCTCATCGGAACAGTACACGACAATCTCGTCCTCTTTGTTGAGCGACTGCAGCGCCTCCCGCGTGGTGGCGAAATGAATGGAACCGGGAATATGCTTCGCCTGGTATGCCCACTCACCTAGAGCCATCACCAGGCGGAAGTCCTCCTTGCGGTCCAACATCTGCTTCAACTCGTCACGACTGATCGTTTTCATACCTCACTCCTCTCTAATGCCTCGCGATCCCACTTCGCCAGCGTTGCTCCAGCTGCGTAGGTACTTTGGAAAAACTCCAGCAGCGCCTGCTCAGGCGAGGAAGCTGAGCGCACGTCATCATAGCGCAGTAAGAATTCCCCCAGTTCCTGGCTGTAAAACGCCGCAGCAGGGAGAATCGAGGCTGTCTTGAGTCCAGGCGGCTCTGGCGAGGTATAGGCGTAGAAAGCCGGTGTCGGAAAACGCTCATCGCCGGGCCAGAACCCACAACTGATCTCTTCATGCGAGGTGGCTTCCCGCGTCATGTGATCCGCCCCCGGGCGTTCGGGTGCGCGCCGACCAGAGAACACGGTCAGTGCCAGGTCGAAGCCGCCCCAGAAAAAGTGGACGGGACTGCTCTTGCCGAGAAAAGGCGAACGATAGCGCTGCAAGACGGTAGCGGTCTGCACCAGGATGCGCCAGAAGCGGTGGGCGTAGACGGGGTCGTAGGAGGAATGGACCTCATCTTCATCACAGCGAATGGGATTGCGAATTTCGCTGGGCAACGTGTTGATCGTGACCTCGATCCCCAGGGCCTGCAAGCAGGCTATAAATTCCCGGTAAAAAGCAGCGACAGACCGTGGGATCAGTGGCAGCGCTTTGGTGGTCCCATCGCTGGTGAGAATGAAGAGGGTGTGATCGATGAAGTCAAAATTGACTGCAAAGGTGCTGCCTTGATAGGGAATGGAAGAGGTCGTCAGCCCACGCGGGGTGACATACAAGGTGACATGCCACCAATGGTTCACGAATGGACTCAGCTCCATTCTGACCTTGCCAACGATCTGCGTCCACAGATGTAAGGTCTCGCAAGTGTCCCTCCATGCCTCAAATGGGAGATCTGGCCAGCGCTCCGCTCGTTCCCCTTGCTGTGTCTTGCTTGTGCTCTCCATGTGTTTCTCCGTCTAGTTGTCTCTCTACTGCATTGCTGCTCACATGAAGGGTGTCACGATGCATGGCTCGCTGCTTCGAGTGCAGCGAGCCATGCATCGTGTTCCCACTCATGCAATCTTCTTGCTGGAAGCGATAATGCCTCCAGAGGTCAAGAAGTGGTCAAGCAAACTCAAGCATCACCTGGTCGATGTAACACCAGCCCCAGTCCTCTCCAGGCTGAAAAGACTGGATAATCGGGTGATTGGACGCGTGGAAATGTTTGGTGGCATGCTTATTCTTCGACGAGTCACAGCAGCCAACATGCCCGCATTCGAGACAGAGGCGCAGGTGCACCCAACTATCACCGATTTTCAGGCAATCTTCGCACCCATTGGCGCTCGGTGTGACCTCTCGTATCTGGTCGAGATGACTACATGGTTGTGTCATGTGTCTATGCTTTCCTTCCTTTGGATCTAATTTAGCCTTCCTTATGCTCAGCCTCCTCGGCCTCCTCACCATGTTCGACAATGTCGCCCTCTTTGAACAAGATATCCAGTAAGGCGACTCTCCACTTTGGCTTCTGGCGCAATAAAAACTCGAGGTCCATGCCAAAGTGCTTGAATTCCTCCCCCTGGGCATTCGCCATGATGGCTCGAGCTTGGGGGTTTGGCTCCACGGCTAAGCGCTGCTCGTACCACCCGATGGCTTCGGCTTCTTCGGTGAGAGAAGCAATCATGCGTGCAAAGGTGCGGGTCTCTTGCGGAAGTTCGTTCGCAGGTTCGTGGTACTGTTCAAATCCCATGGGTTCGTTCCTTTCTGCTTTTCGTTCGTATAGCTGACACGCTCATTGCCATAGCCTGGTGTTCTTAGCTAGCATTCGGCACCCTTCGAGGATGGGTCTCTCAGGGGTAGGTTTTTCGGAAGGGGGTCATCGTGTCCGTAGAGACGGGAGCGGGGTTGAGCGGGGAGAGGGATACCTGTCCCCCGAGTCAGGATGCCCTTGTGGAATGACACTTATCTCCATTGGGGACACTTGTCTCCATTGTCTCCGTTGTCTCCGTTGTCTCCGTGCTCAAAAAACCTACCTGTGAGGATGGGTTCCCTCTCACTTTTCTTTTCAATGGCAAGGGAGGATGTTGCTGTATCATCATGGCGATGTAGCCCGCAAGTTTCTCTGACCGAGGTGGAGCCCCCTCTCAGTCGCTCCTGGATGTAGTCCAGATTGTATGCTTGGAGATATCACGGCTCTGTTCTGATGAGAAGAACACGCACCCCTTGCATATCGAGCCAGTAACGGCCCTTCGTGCTGACGATGCGCATGAGCACCTGCTCACAAGTAGGACAGCGCATGACCGTCCCCATGGCGCTCATATAGACGGTGAGTTCACCAACTATCCTGGTGGTGCCGCAATGAGCACAGGTTTCCTCAACGAGCGTCATTTCAAACGGGAACACTTCCCGCAAGATACCGCCTGCGGCATTCCCATCGAGTGTTGTATTGTCCATTAGGACCCTCCTGTCGGACCGAAACGCTCCGTTTTGATGCGCGTCGGCTCATATCCTAGCGGCAGCAGGTCTGTTGCCGCTGTCTCGACGAACGGTGTCGGGCCACAGATGTAGGCGAGAGGATGCTGCTCCACCGGCCAGGCGATAGCTCGCAAGAGCTCAGCGTCGATGCGACGGCTGTAGCCCGTCCATCCTGGCGGCTGCGTCCGCGTTAGCGTGTGGATCACCTCCAGGGCCATACCGGCCTCGACAAGGCGCTCCAGTTCGTCTCGATAGATAATGTCCTCATAGGTGCGAGACGAGACGAGCAACCGTGTCGGGATGGGACTGCCCACGGCCTTTCGGTGCCGGATCATCGCCATGAGAGGCACGATACCTGATCCACCTGCAATCAGGAGCAAGGGTCCACCCAGGCGCTCCTCCCAGACAAAGTAGCCGCCGATGGGGCCGCGCAGCTCCAGCTTGTCACCAACGCGCAGTTCCTCGGTGAGGTAGGGTGACACTTCCCCGTCGTCCAGCTGCTCAATCGTGAGCATGATCTGCTGTCCGTCCTCGGGAGGTGAAGCGATGGAGTAGCTACGCTCGGCCTGGTACCCTTCCTCAGCAGTGAGACGGATATCCACGTGCTGGCCAGCCAGATGCCCTGCCCACTTGGGAACCGCGAGCGTCAGACTCCTGGTTCTTGGCGTTTCCTGGTGGGTGGCGACGACTTCACCAAGCTGCCAGATTAGTCGCCCTGGTAGCGCTGTTCTTTCCATGGATCACCATAATTGTTGTAGCCAAGCGACTCCCAGAAGCCCGGTTCATCCTGCTCGACCAATCGCAGACCCCGGACCCATTTGGCGCTCTTCCAGAAGTAGAGATGAGGGACCAGCAGTCGTGCAGGCCCACCGTGTTCGGGAGCCAGCGGTTGCCCTTCGTAGCTGAAGGCCACCCACGCTTTCCCACCCAGCACATCGGCGAGCGGCAAATTCGTCGTGTAGCCCCCATCGCTGAAAGCGATGACATATCTGGCGACGTTGGGATCATAGCCCACCTGTTGCAGCAAGGTCTCGACGGAGACGCCTTCCCAATGGGTATCGAACTTGGTCCATTTGGTGACACAACTGATGTCGACGGTTGGCGTCTCATGGGGAAGGGCCAGCAGTTCCTGCCAGGTCCAACGCTTTGGTTCTTTGACGTTTCCTATAATCGAGAAATCCCACCGCTCCAGGGGAGTATGTGGGGTTGGACCAGCCGAAAGCACCGGGAAACCGCGCTCAAAATACTGTCCAGGCGGAAGTCGCCCGGCAACGTCACCCTGTTGGCGACGGCCTCGGAACGCCCGCGAAATAAATCCTTCGCTCATGTTTTGTACCTCCTTTGCTTTATTATACATTGAGTCTTTCAAACGGTGCAAACGGCCCTTTGTTTCGATAAAGCGGTGGTTTTGTTCCACCAGATTATTCATGATATCCTGAACTCAACCTTCCTCTTCAATCCCGGTGCATCACCTTGATGAGCGTCTGACGTGCTGATGGAAACAGATCATCCCATGCGGTGGTTTGCCAATCGTCGAGACTGTCTCGAGGGGGAATCCAGGGTGGGAGGGAAACCTGTAGAAAATGCGCCAGGGCGCTCACAAACGGCTCATACGTCCCTCGTAGCTCAGCCAGCTTCTGCTCTGTTGCCGTTCCCCCATTCAGGAGGATGCTAGACTGTGCAAGTACGTCTCGGAGGTGGGCAAATTCGGCCGATGAGAGCCGATTCACTCCTGGTATGGGTGGTACACGAAAGACCAGGGCAAGGTCGACGGCTGTATGGCGGGCCATAGCAAAGACAAACCTGGCTGGTCCGTCCGGAATACTCTCAGTGCCAGCCAGGATGAGTGCACACGTATCCAGGATCACCGTCAGGACTTCCAGCCAGGATTGTTGATCATGTTGCGAGCGGTAGTAGGCCAGGACAGGATAAGACAGGTGGCTCTCCAGGATGTCCGCGCACCAGGGCTCCCATTCACGCAGCATTATCAGCAGTTCCTCGACATGCTTCCCGGCGCAATTTCGACGGAGCAACTCCGCTGCAGTCGCTGGGGAACCTGCCCGTGCGTCCAATAATGAGAATTCTCAGTTCACGCCGAGAAAACGCTTGGTAGATGACGGGCATGTAGCCGATCACCAGTGCCAGAAAGCCGAACCCCAAGGCGACCTCGATGACCACCAGCAAACGTGCCACACCTGGCAGGGGGGTGACGTCACCCAGGCCAAGAGTGAAAAACGTGGTTCCGCTCAGGTAGAGATAGGTAACGAAGCTGATCGTCTTGTCAGGGGCGTTCAGTGGAAGAGCTAATCCCCACAGCAGCAGCCCAAATGCGAAGACGAAGAGCACGGCCCAGAACCCGAACAGTGTCAACAAGGAAAGCGGGCCGAAATAGCTCAGATAATACTCTCGTCTTGTGTCTGGTCGCACGATGCGGCCGAGGGATTTCCACCCCATCCAGGTCACGCGATAGAAGAGTCGGGCGAGGCGGATGCGTCGTATCACTCGGCGGGGTAAGACAACCGTCTCAAAAGCGTCCTGGGCGACCAGCAGAATCACCACAATCCCGAAGATGACCGCAAGAATTCTCATAGTTTCCTCCTTAAGAGAGAATGTTTCAATAGCGAGCATACCCTCTTTCGTTGAGCAGCACAGCGCTTCGACTGAGAGGAGTAGTGCAGAACAAAGAGGGAAGACAGGCGAAGCCTTCTATTCAGCCTCTGGGAAACAGTATAGAGCGGGAAGCCAAAGATGTCATGCCTCAAAAGAGATATTGTACCGCGAACGCTTCAGAGAAGCCAGCACTTCTTTGTGTCATAGCTGAATATAAAGATCACGTTCGTCTCATCCCGCTCTGGAGCGACACGTGTGAGGAGAAGATAGCTCTTTTGGGGCATGACGGATCGCACCCGCCAACGCTATACTTACTCATGTAGTGCAACAGCGCATGAGGAGTAAAGGGAGTATGCAACTATTGGTAATGGACGTATTGAAAAGGAAAAGTTGCCACAAGATCACCAAAAATAGCTACCCGCTCGCAAATACTACCGTTCTGCCACTTGTAATGCTAGAATAGATGCACGGTCAGAACGCTTCTAAGCCCGAACGAGAGATTGCTTGAGGAAGGATATGTACCACGTCCGCCGCGTCAAGATCGGCAAAACCTCACAACTTGATGAGTTGGCCCATGAATGCGGTCTCCTCTACACCCAAACGCTCGTCTTTTTCTGGCGGACGGTGCGGCACAAAGGCATCTGGCTCAAACCGAAACACCTGATGCAGCTCTTCACCAGAAAGTCGCTCCATGCTCACACATCCGATGCGTGTGTCCAAGCCTTCTTCGCCAATCTTGCGAGTTGGCGGGAGCGGCGAAAAACTGAACCCACCGCACATCCGCCCAGGAAGCGCAAGTGGTACTTCAAAGTCGAGTACAAACGTTCGGCCATGTTACTCGAAGATGGAAAGTTGCGCTTGTCCAATGGCAAAGGCAACGCTCCGCTCGTCCTGGATTGGCCGTGGGAACTGCCTAAGACGGTGGTGATCCACTGGACGGGCACCGAGTACGAAGCCATCGCCACCTATGAGGTTGAGCCTCATGCGAGCGCTCGAGGTTCGAAGGTAGCAGGGATTGATTTGGGCGAGATCCACATGGCTGTCTCCCATGATGGCGAACAGACGCACATCCTCAACGGGCGGCACCTCAGATCGAAGCGGCAGTATCGCAATAAGCTCGGCGAGCATCTCAGCAAGAAGATTGATCGGAAGAAGAAAGGCTCTCGTCGAAGAAAGAAACTCATCAAGTCGAAGAAGAAGCAACTCAAGCAACTCAAGCATCAAATAGCTGATATCGAACACAAGCAGACTTCACGGCTCGTTTCCACGCTGCATCGAGAAGGCGTGCAAACCGTGGTCATTGGCGATGTTCGGGATATCCGACAAGACCTGGATGTTGGCTCTAAGAATAACCAAAAGCTCCATCAGTGGTCACATGGACATGTACGCCACCTGCTCACCTATAAGGCAGAGCGGCTAGGCATGGCCGTGGCTTTGCAAGAAGAGTCCTACACCTCGAAAACCTGCCCGGTGTGTGGACAGAAGCGCAAGAGCAAACCCGTAGGCCGTGTGTTCCACTGTACCAATAAAAAGTGTGGCTTCACCTGGCATCGGGATGGAGTGGGAGCCTGTAACATCAGAAGAAAGTATCTGGACTTGGGTCCAGTAGTTGGCGTTATGGCACCGCCCACGGGCATGCGGTTCAATCCTCATGCCCGCGTAGCTCAGCGAGAGAAAGCGTATCGCTGAGAAGCCGCCACAGCTTTAGCCTGAGCGGAGTGTCACTGAGTATACGTTCCTGCGTCTCAACCGGTTCGATCCCCAGACCCTTCAGACGCGTGTAGGTGTTTGTGAGAGCCTTGTGATACCACCCTCGTGAAATGTGATAGCTCTGTGATTAGTTCAATCTATGCTCTAACAGAGAGAAGCTGGATGGACTCCGTTTCGGGATCACCCGACAGAGTGGTCAAAAGGAGAACAACGATGTTTAAGCATATTCTCGTTCCACTTGATGGATCAACACGAGCAGAAAGCGCGCTGCCCGTCGCTGCGCGCATCGCGCGAGCGTATGGCGCTTCTATCACCCTACTACGCGTCGTAGAACCGCCTGCCGAATATGGTGTACACTTGCGGACATTAGTTGAAGATGAGAAAGCAGAGGCTACGAGTTACCTTGAAAGTGTTGCCAAATCCGATGAGCTGAAGGGCATCGACACCGATATCAAAGTGCCTGGCGGCGTAGTAGCCCCAACCATTATCGCGGCAGTCCAAACCGCACATGCCAACCTGGTCGTCATGTGCAGTCATGGCTATACAGGCTTCAAACGGTGGGTCCTGGGCGGCACTGCTGAGAAAATCGCGCGCCATGCCCCTGTACCGCTCTTGATCCTGCGCGAAGGTGAGACATTCTCCGCTCTTTCCCCGCAGAAACCGGTGCGCGCCCTCGTGGCGCTGGACGGCTCACCCTTCTCGGAAGCGGTGTTTGAGCCTGCTACCTACCTGGTTGCGGGCTTGGCCTATACCCTGCCGCAATCAGGGGAGTTGCACTTACTGCGCGTGATCGATCTCCCATACACCAGTGGCAGACTGAGAAGTCAGGCCAACATCGATAGCCAGACCAGGGATCAGGCAAAGCAGGAAGCGCAAGCCTACCTGGACGGGCTGATGGCTCACCTGGACGAAGCCGCGCTCGCAGAACTCAACATTGAGGCAACCACCTCGGTTGAAAGCGATCCTGATGTGGCGGAAGCGATTATTAAGCAAGCAGAAGGCTCTGAGACTGGCAGCTATGATCTGATTGCGATGGCGACCCATGGGCGCGGTGGCATCGATCACTTTGTCATGGGCAGCGTCACCGAGCGCGTGCTTCATACCACGAAACTTCCGTTGCTGGTTGTCCGCCCATCGAAGACTCGGACATCACCTATCGCAAGTAGCAAGGAGACAGGCAAGGAAGAGGTGATCGAGACGACGGAGGTAGAGGTGCAATCCTGGACTGGATTGCTCTAAGGAGCATCTTGTTTAGCAAGGAGCAAAGGTTGTGGTTCAGATACCGAGAGCAACCCTTCACCATCAACAGAAATCACCAGCCTTCCTTCTGCTGGCGTGGTTTGCTCTCAGCTTCCTGCTTGTTCTCTGGAGCGGTTGCGGTACCCAGGGTACCAGTAAGAGCGCTGTGACTGCTCTTGTGGCTCAAGCTCAGTCCTTCCACCAGGTGCAGGTGCATCTTGCCCCGGCACCCACCATCTCCACGACTGTGCAGGTCGCACAGAGGCATCTCTATACCTTCTCAACGTCCAACGTCGGCCTGATGCAGCCAGCAGTGGATGCGCAAGGCAATGTCTGGGTTGGCGAGATGCACGCCAACCGCCTCGGTTGCCTCAACTCGCAGACAGGAGTCGTGACCAGCTGGACCCCTCCTGGTGCGCAGAATGGCATCATGACCACGACTGTCGATGTACAGGGGAACGTCTGGTTCGCTGAGCAGAACGCCAACTACATCGGGCGCTTTGAGAAGGGGCAGCAGACGTTTCACATCTTCCCTCTAGGTATGTGGAACGGGAGCCCTCTCGGGCCACAAGACCTGCATTTCGATAGCAGGGGCTTGCTCTGGTTTACGGCAGAAGCAGCGGGAGCGATCGGGCAGCTTGATCCCAGGACCGGCGCCATCCGCCTCTGGCCTGTCCCTTCCCCCACCCCCACAATCCCATCCTCTCCCTACAGTCTCACCGTCACGCCCAACGGGCGAGTCTGGTTTGGCGAGTTTGCAGGCGGTGCGATTGGCGCCCTGGACCCGCAGACAAGCCAGATCACCCTCTATGACCTGCCCAACCCCCAGGCCCAGCTCTTCTCGCTGGCGATGGATACCACAGGACGCATCTGGTTTACCGAAGTGTTACCCGGCAAGCTCGGCATGTTGGACCCGACGACAGGCACCGTGACCGAACTGCCCGTGCCGGCCCTCTCAGGGGGCCCTCCCGCGCTTTACGAACTTGTCATTGACCACAAGGGGAATATCTGGTTTGTGGATGTCGGTGCTAACACGTTGGTACGCTACGCACCGGAGAAGCAGACCTTGACGTTCTTCCAGCTCTCCCTGCCTGGGATTGTTCCCTTCGGTCTCACGCTCGACCCTGCTGGCAGGTTGTGGTTTACGGCTGGTGGTTCCTCAGCCAACTATGTCGGGGAGATGACTCCATAGATGTACGTAGACTCACATAGCCGGAGTCCTTCACCAGCTTCGATGAGACGAACGGGCTTGGAGTTCAATCCTGCCTGAAGATTGCAACCATTTTGTCGTGGCTAAGTGGTCTATTGTGCCGGCTGCATGCTTGAAGCGTGATGATCGCTGTCGGACAACACATGCCGACGAATTTGTGATAGGACTGTGAGACGAGAAGCACCTCTTGTGACCCATCTGAGAGAGAGATGATGTATACACGTAGCATGATATGTATGGATGCTTGAGTTTGGGGACTTCTGTTCTAACGCTCAGCGAAACATGCGAGAGAGAATTATGTAGTGCCCTGGTCGGAGCAACAAAGGAATCGAGTCTCATCGAGGTTCTTGCTGGAGCAGCAAGTAGGCATGGGACAAAACCCATCCAGATTGGAGAGATCAAAATGCGTAACAGAGTAATATGGTTCGTCGTAGGTGGAGTCCTGGTGAGCATACTGGTCCTGGTCGGCGCAGTTGGAGTGATCGCCGCGAGGGCGGGAGTTTTTGGAGCAGGTGGCTCACCGCAGAGCACGGCTTCGCAAGAAACTGCGATCTTCGGTGTAACACAAATCTTCATTCACGATGAGGTATTCTCCCCCTCTCACATCGAAGTGGTTCTCGGCACGACAGTGACCTGGACCAACCGGGACACTGTTCCTCATGGCGTGATCATATCCCCTGGAGTCATCGCCACGCAGGACACATGGCAGAGCGGACCGCTCTACCCAGGAGCGTCGTTCAGCTATACCTTCACGTCGCGTGGAACGTTCGTGTACCACTGTTCTGAGCACCCCGGCATGTCCGGAACAGTGACGGTGATCTAGCAGGCTGAAGAAGAGCCACCCAACTTCTATGTGCGATTGGTGAAATGATTGGAGTTCCTACGAGAATGGACTCCCTAGTAGGCTGCCTTGCCCTTGGCAGACCTGGGAGTCCATTACTTTGCCGCTTGTACCTCAGGTTAAGCAGCAAGCAGATAGCCGATGCCGACCTTGGTGAGGATGTAGCGCGGATGGACAGGATCAGGTTCCAGCTTGCGTCGCAGCCGGTTGATATTCACCTGGAGCATGTGGCTCTCCCCAATATACTCAGCTCCCCAGACATGCTCTAACAACAGGTCCTGTGTCAGGACACGGCCCGCGTTTTGCGCTAAATAGACCAGCAGGCTGTACTCGATGGGCGTGAGCATTATCTCTCGGCCAGCCATCGTCACCAGGTGCTGCGCATAGTCAACCGAGAGGTCCCCGACTGTGGTGCGCATAGCATGGGTGTGCTCACTCGGGATAAACTGCGCCCGTCGCAATACGGCTTGCACTCGCGCCAGCAATTCGTCCACACTAAAGGGTTTGGTGAGATAATCATCCGCCCCCAGGTTCAGCCCGCGCACCTTGTCCTGGTCCTGCCCCCGCGCGGTCACGATGATGATGGGGACCGCAGAGAATTCACGTACCCGCTGACAGACCGTAAACCCGTCCATCTTGGGCATCATCACATCAAGGAGCACCAGGTCAGGGACTTGCTGCTCAATCTGCTCAAGAGCTTGCTTACCATCGCTAGCCATGAGGACCTCATACCCCTTGAGTTCGAGATTGCGTGCAACTAAGCGCAGAAGTTGCGGATCATCATCCGCAGTCAAGATCGTCTTTTTCTTTACGGGCATCTTTCTCCATCCTTTTATTCGTGTATGAATTTCTTGATTATGTGCGTTCATCCACCGGCAGCCAAACATGGAACGCACTCCCCGTGCCGACCTCACTCTCTGCCCAGATCACCCCCCCGTGTAATTCTACAATACGCTTGCAGATCGAGAGTCCCAACCCAAGGCCATTGACTTCGCGGGTGAGGCGAGTGTCGACGCGGTGGAAGCGATCAAAGATCCGCTTCAGATGCGCTGGGGGAATGCCGATGCCGGTGTCACGCACACAGATCTCGACCATTTGTTGGGACTCCGGCGCTGATGGCGGTACCACTGACTTGTTGTGACTGCCATCATCGCGATCTGCTAAGATGTCTGACTCGACCGCAAGACCTGGTGTGAGCATCGGACGCACTACCGCTTCAATCCTGCCGCCCTCTGGCGAATAGTTGATGGAATTCTCGAAGAGATTATCCAACAGTTCCCTTAAACGATACCGATCAGCCCATATGATCGGTTCGTCACTGCTAGGATTGCCAAGGCGGTCCTCGAGGCGGAGTGTGAAGGTATAGTGCTTTGGCGTGTTCGCCTCTCGTCCAGCATCTTCAGATGCTCCAAGGCGCATTTCTACGGCAGTGATGGCCTCGCGAACAAGAAAGGCCAGATTCACCAAGGTGCGCTCGATGCTGATGCCGCTTGTCTCCAACAGGGAAATCTCCAGGATGCGGTCAATCACGACCGCCAGGCGATCACTAGCCTGGGTGATAGCTAGAAGGAATTCATGCCGCTCTTCGCGCGAAATGCGACGTTCGTGGCGCAGCAGCGTAGCAGCGTACCCTTTGATGGATGCCAATGGGCTGCGCAGTTCATGGCTCACCGTTGCCAGAAGTTCCGCTTTGAGCAACTCCATTTCACGTAGCGCCTTGCGGTCAGAAAGGGCTTCGAACTCAGCGATGCGTTCGACCAGCAGGATATTCATCAAAGCGGATCCGGCAGCATCGGCCACGAAGGGCAGGGCAGTCTGCCCCTTCTTCGTGGCAGCGATGCACGCACGCGCATCGTTCCCGTCCCAAACGAGCACCAGGAGCGCATAGAAGGGGAAGAATGTGTGACCTGGCTGCCCTGCCCATTTGTCTTGTTGATGGGCAATCGTTTCCTGTTCGCTCGACGGGGTTCCCGAAATTGGCAGCCGACAGATCAGCCAGCAAGGCTCACCAGGAGGCGACTGGATACCTGCGTCTTCTGCTGAGAAGGTGGTAACCAACGCAAGCGCCTTCTCCTCGTTCATCCCATGCAAGGCGAACACGCGGAACGCTTCTCTGCTAGAAGGGTGAGGCTTTTCTCCATCTTGCATGGAGATGAGGACTGCGCCACGCTGTGCCCCGCAGAGCGTCAAGAGCCGCTCAAGGAGCAGAGCAGCAGTGGTGCCGGGTGCGTCTCCTCTGGTCAACTCAGCTCGGTGTGAGAGCCGTGCAAGGTCTACTAGGGCTGCAATGACTTCGGACGCAAGAATCCCGCCAATCGGCTTATCCTGTGCTTCCATCTCATTTCTCACTCACGTATTGCTGGCAGACTATCTTGTTGTGCCATATGCTTATGTTTTATTATAAATAGGAAATCCTCACATTGAAGTCACGAATAAGGCGCTAGCATCACAATCAGGTCACAAAAGCGGGGAACTAACCACCCGCAGCAACATGACTGATCCTCCATAGGCCCGTGCGATGCGCGCAGCAACCGGGATGGCCTGCTCCGCCCGGAGTGACCCATCCAGAGGAACAAGTATTTTAGTATCCTTTGCGCTGAAACATCGTATTTCCTCCTTCTCAGCACGGAATGCCTGACCTATTACAACGTCGTAATCCGACAGACATTCCGTTCTACCTGGCAGGGTGGAGGGCGGAGGCAAGCTCACACCCCTACAAACCACGCGCAACGTTACGTCAGTTTTCGCGATAGTCCCAGATCTGCCCTGTACTAAGAGTATATGGTATGAGCATCACGACCTCATCACATCTGAAGGCCGTGCGGTCACATGTGAGTCACAACCAACGGGCTCTCGTCCATTAGAGGACTCAGGCTGACCTGGTGGGTCTTGGTATTATGAGACGGAAAGGCTTCCTGAAAGGTCAGACCGATATCTATACTATAGGGGAGTGGTAGCCATAATGTGTGCTGCTTGTGATATTATTCGCGTGTGTTGTGATGTGTTTGTGATGACTTCACCCTATGCTTACATATACAGAAGACGCTGTCCGAGAGACAGTGTGGTCCGAGGCCACACTGAATATGTTCTCAAGAGGAGGTCGCATGGCCTATCGTTTTCTCGTCAATGAACACACTTGCATTAATTGTGGTATTTGTATGGTATCCTGCTAACAAAGGAGTTCTCTTGTGACTACCGATCAACTGACACAGGCCATTATCAGTGGCATCAATGCGGGAGGCGAACAGTTCCTGGAGGGAACGCTTGCCGCCGCCCTGCCCATCATCTGGCTTGCTATCCTGGGACTGCAACTGGGCCGTCCCTACATCCTGGACATGATCGATCGCTTTACCCTGCGGCTGGGCGCAGACCTGCTCTGGCTGATCTACGTCGCCCTGCGTGATCTGCTGATCATCTCGGGGGTGGTGATGAGCTTCATGTTCTTTTTCCCCGATGTCGTCACCACCGACCAGTTGCCGCTCACCGGCGGGTTAGCGGCGGTCTGCTTGTTCGGCGTGCTGCTGGTCAAGCTGGTGGGGGATCCTGATCACAACCTGCGTGACTTCCGCATCGTCACCGCCTTGCTGGGCCTGGGGTCCATTTTCTACTTCGTCCCCTATGTGCTCGGCGTCCAGGCCAATGCGGTCACCCAAGGCCCGTGGGCCGCAGTCAGCATGTTCCTGGTCACCAGCAGCAATCCCAGCTGGGCGGTGGGCATCGGCTACGTCTCCATTGCCCTGATGGCGATCCTGGGAGCCATTGCGGCTGGCTATACCCTGTTCACCGGCGGACGTGCCGAGGCGCAGGAACCGGCATCCAAGTAGGGGCGCGAGCTTGCCTCCGCCCTAAAAAAGGAGTTTTCCGATGAAACCTGATCAAGTTGCCATGGCGATTACCAATGCGCTCGTGCAGGGAGGAGCACAATGGCTGGTGGCGACCATCGTCGCCTTCTTACCAGCCCTCTGGACGATGACGCTGATCTTGCACCTGGGGCGGCCCTATGTGCTGCGCACGCTGCGCCGCTGCGGACTGCGGCTCGGGGCCGACATCTGGTGGATGTCCTACGTGATTATGCGCGATGCGGTCTTGCTGCTCACCTTCGCGTTCAGTTGGGTGTTCTTCGCGCCCAATATCGTGACCAACGACGCGTTGCCGATCACGGGGCCGCTGGCAGCGCTGTGTTTGCTGCTGGCACTGGCCGTCAAGCTTTCGCGGCGCGTGGATGATGACGTGATGGCCTATCGACTGGCGACGGTCTTCCTGGTGCTGGGGGCGACCCTGTACTATGGGGCCCTGGTGTTCGCCGTCGAGGCGACCAGCCAGCCGTACCTGGCCGGCTTTGGCGCCGCCTTCACCAGCAGCACCAACCCGCTGGTGGCCCAGATCATCATGTACGTTTCCATGGCGGGCGTCGTGCTCGTGGCAGGCTGGTTGTTCGTGCGGGCATCGCTGTCGGCCACTCGCACCATGGCTCCGCGGCTGAAGGCTGGCCAGCCTCCGGCGACACACAAGCCGACGCCAGTCGCGCCGTAGTCCCCCGCTGCAGCGCGGGGAATGCCTTCGCGGAACACGAGAGCGATGTCTCTTTCATCCAGGGGATATCGCTCTGCCCGAGAGGATCAGACCATGACATGGAACACTGAGACGGTCTACACCGAACTACGCCCGTACTTTCAGGAGCGTGTACGTCGCAATGAGCCCCTTGCACGCCACTCCGCCTTCGGCGTCGGTGGGCCTGCGGACGTGTGGGTCTCACTGGAAGCGAAGCAAGAGTTGATCGACCTGGTGCGCCTGTGTGCGGAAGGGCACTATCCGTTGCTCATCGCTGGCAATGGCACCAATGTGCTGTATGCCGATGCCGGTGTGCGGGGCATGGTGGCACATATCGCCCTCAGCTCCTATCAGATTGAAGATCAAGGGGATGGGAGCGCCCTGTTGCTGGCTGATGCTGGCGTGAGTTGGCCGCGCTTGCTGCATGAACTCACGCCTGTGGGCTGGGGCGGGCTCGAGTTTGGCGTCGGCATTCCGGGGACCTTAGGTGGTGGAGTGATCAGTAACGCAGGGGCGCACAACGATGATCTCGGCCAGGTCCTCCAGTGGATCGAGGTGCTGGATGCACGTGGCTGCAATGCAGCGGGAGAAGATCAGCTCGCGGTGCCCGTCGTCCGTCGCTACCAGCATGACGAACTCGACCTGGGTTATCGCCATAGTCGTTTTCGCGAACAGCGACAGGTCCGCTTTGATGAGCGTGGGCAGTTCATCCTCCCCCCAAGGGGCATGATCGAGCCAGCCGAAATCATCATGCTGCTGGGGATACGCCTGCACCGTGAAGACCCACAGCAAGCTGCGTGCCACCATTGCCCAGTATACACAGCATCGCAAGCTGACCGAGCCAGCACAGCGCCACGCAGGCTCAGTCTTCAAGGATCCACCAGGAGAGGAAGCAAGCCATCTCATCGACCAGGCCGGTCTGAAGGGAAGAAGCAACGGCAAAGCACAAATCTCGCAGCGGAATGCCAACTATATCGCCAATCTGGGAGAAGCACGAGCCACTGACATAGCTGCACTGATGATGCAGGCCCATCAGGCCGTCCGCGAGCAGTTCGGCGTAGACCTGGAGTTGGATGTGGAGTTGCAGGGTGAATGGATGATGTAATAAAAGGGGCCTGATGTCAGCCTATGTGATAAAAGGCTTATCCTGGTGCAACTGAAGAACGATGTATCCGTAGAAAAGGACTGCCCCATGGCTGAACTTGCTAAAAATGCACCTGTTCAAGGGTCAGTGCGAAAGAATAAGCGCAGGATTCTCATATTTTGTGTGGTAAGCCTGTTAAATGTGGGGTTAGTTACGCTGCTCTTGATCTTATTGCTGACACCTGCACCAAATGCTAGGTTGGATCCTCTTGTTGGCCATCCCGCGCCGAATTTTTTGCTGGCAATGCTGCGTCCTCAAATCGGGAAGAGCGCGCTATCGCTCTCGAATTTTAAGGGCAAGGCGGTTGTCCTGAATTTCTGGGCTTCGTGGTGTGACCCATGTAAGGAGGAAGTGCCGCTTCTGGAAAGTGCCTGGAAGCGGTTGCAAGCGCAGGGAAAAGATGTCGTCTTCCTGGGGATTGATTTTCGGGAATCAACCAATGATGCTAAAAGCTTTTTACAACTATATAGTATCACCTACCCGACCGCGCTGGATGCGGATGGGTCGGTTGCCAGCAAATACGGTGTAACATCTTTGCCGCAAACCATTTTCATCAATCGGAATGGGATAGTTATGAGCAGAGTGCCGCAACAGCTTACCGCCCAGGCATTATCAAGCAACCTACAATTGATTTGTAATAATTCGTACGGATGCCTGATAGTGTCAAGGCCGAAAGCTGCTCCCCCAAGGTCTTTTAAAAGCCCAGAGAGGTCACGAAGTAATGGTACAATAATGATGCTGGACAGGGAAGTGTAACGCGAGCAAAGCAGAGATCTCCTTCCTGCTGAAACCCGGCAGTGCGCCCGGCAAGGACAGCGCGCGAACGAAATGATGAGACCAGGAAATGATGTACCGGTCGCCACCAGGCGAGCAACAGAACAGAGAAGGCGCTGGTACAAACCCATACGCTGTTCTATCTGTACGAGGTTTATCTGGTTGCACCCCATTGTGCTCAAAGAGCCGGTTGAAGCGCCAGAACCGCGCCAGGAATGGGTTCTCTGTAAACCATGCCAGCAGGCGCTGCTCGTGGAAATGCGCCGCTCCTCCATATATTCGCCAGTGCGCCTGCGCATTGCTATGGGTCTTGTGGCCGCTGAACGTTCGCCCAAAGCTTATCATGTGACTAAACCTCTTCGCGAACAGCAGGTATTTCAGCGGGAATTTGCCTGGGTCATGTGGCTGCTGATCTTGTTTGCCCTCTTGCACCTGGTCATATTGGTCATTCTGTTGGCGGTACCAAAATGAGCCCATTTCCTTAAATTTGGTCTCGTATTCCATATCTCCGCCACTTAATGTGCCCCTACCCTCATCACTGCTGCTTGCAAAAAAAGATCTAGAGGTGCTTGCGAGCAGAACGTTGACCAGCAAGCCGCTTCTGGTAGTATCTCCAAAACAGCCAGAGCGTACCCAGCAAGAGTATTCCTGCTAGCACCATCAAAACAATGAGCAGGAGGAGATTGATGGGCTTTGCCGATGATGGCGAAGTTGCCGCCTGCTGTGGGGTAGCTGTAGGACTATTTACAGGCGGGTAGAGGCCGGTGATGATGAAGTGTGGAGTTCCACCAACTGCGATGCTGGTGACGATGCGTCTTCCGGGGACGTCGAGCATAAGTACCTGGCCGTTGGAGAGCGCCACGAAGCCGAGCTGCCCATCGCTAGTGATGGCGACCGATTGCGGGGAATTGCTCAGACGGAAAATCCGCGCTGGTTCCTGTGGCGTCACAGTTGTACCTGCCGTGACAGGATCCAGGACGTACAGTCGGTCGTGCTGCCGATCAGGCACATAGATCTCGCCAGTGTTTGCATCATAATCCATTGAGCCAAATTGCCCCCCACTGAGCAGCGTACCGACAACCTGCCGTGTATTCAGATCAACAGCAACGACAGTACCCTGGCGGGTGGTAACATAAGCAGTAAAACCGCCAGGGATGCAGATATTTTGTGGTCCACCAGCAATAGGCACGGAACCAAGCAGGTGTCCGTTCACTTCGAAGATCGTGAGCGAAGTGGTTCCGGTGATCCAGAGCTGATTGGGAGTTGAGGGAGTGGCATTAGCAGCCGTCGACGCTGTCACCGCTAGTCCATAGACGGGTTCATGCGTCTCGAAGGTCCTTTGGACTGCGCAGGTCATGGGATCAAGCGCACGCACGCTCGTGTCCCCCTGGCCTGCCGCATACAGGACTGTCGCATCCAGGCTGAGTGCTAGCAGTGACGGTTGACCAGGAAGGCTGGCTGTGCAAAGAATCTTCCCTGTTTTCGCTGTGATCACCGCAATCCGTCCAAGCGTTGGCTGCGTGACATACAGTGCTTGCCCGTCCGGACTCAGCAAGACGGTACGCGGATTCCCAGCTACAGCAATCGTCCCGGTCACACGCCGTTGCGCGATATCAATGATGCTGATGCCTTGTGCAGCTCCAGCCACATAAGCGAGTTGAGGAGCTCCCCCATCCGCATGAACTGGCGGAGAGCACAAGCCCACGAGCACTACCAGCATAAACGGAAAACAGAAACGATAGCGATAGATGCGTGAGATCATAAACATGCTTTCCCTTCAATGTGTCTTGGATGAATCCCACGATAAATCGGGTGGCTACTACTTTTCGACCAACTGCCTGGGAGGCAGTTGGGATGCGGATTTATCCAGCAAGGCACTTCAACTATTCCCTATGTCAAAGTATACCCAGGTTAGGACATCAAGAACAAGGGACGGGGAGGATTTGAAGCACCTGATCACAGCCCTCTCGTGGAACCGAGCGCCGCCGACGTGTGGGCTGAAGCCAGTGAACGGCCCCCGTTGAGTGCGTATCCATGCCTCTAGGGAACCACCTCCACGACATAGTTGGTGGGCGAACCTCCGGCAGTAAACCATATGTTGCCAGCAGGGTCGAGCGTGAGGCTGGAGGGAACGGTCCCAGGCAGAGAGAGTTGAAGGAATGTCAAAGTCTGCTTCCCCGGCGCATAACGTACCAGGGTGTTAGCACCGACATCCACAAACCAGATATTTTCCTGGTGATCAATGGCGAGCCCATACAAAGCAGGAGGCCCCCCCGATAGAGCCGGTACGGGCAGTTCGGTTAAGGTGCCTGTCGCCAGGTTAAACATACCGAGCTTGCCGGGTAAAACTTCGGTAAACCAGAGGCGACCAGCGGCATCGGTTGCCATTGAGAAGACCTGAACCTGCGGGTTTGGGAGGTCATAGAGGGTGATCTGGCCTGTTTGCGGGTCAAGGATGCCAATTGCACCGCCTGCAAGGTCACCAAACCAGACCCGCCCATCGGACGCGACGGTGAGACAATATGGAGATGAAGGGATTGAGGGAGTGGGGGACGGGACGGGCCAGATGCGGATGGCGCCGGTCCTGGGGTCCAATCGCCCTATCGCCCCGGCTACCGTCGCTGTAAACCACAACAAGCCCTTGCCATCGAAGTGCAGGTCTTGTGGCCCCAGCTGGTTCCCCTGCCAGGTACCGAGTGAGAAGATGCGAAACGTCTGTTGCCTTGGATCAAAGCGCCCGATGTAGTTGGCGATCTGTTCGGCAAACCAGATGTTTCCCTGGGCATCGATGGTCGAGGTCATGATGCCATACTGACCGCCAGGAGGGGTCCAGGTGGTCACGACTCCAGTGTGCGTGTCGAGGCGACCGAAGAGGTTGGAATGCATCTCGCCGATCCAGACATTGTCTTGCGCGTCCACTGCTGGCTGCATCAGGCCGACGTTAGTCGTCGAAAAGGTGTAGAGACGCCTCTGCGCAGTATATACGGCTGTAGTGATGGAAGGCGCCGGGACAACACGCGCCCGTACCTGGCGCACGGACGCGCTAAAGCTGGTCCCTACCTGAGTCGCAGAAGACGTCAAAGCGTTGTTCCTGTTACTCGTCGCTGGCGTACCGCACCCGCTCAAGATGATGAGCAGAGTGCAGAGAGTGGACGATGCCAACACAAGCAAGGCCGGCGATCTCCGTTGTCGTCGAGCTTGTCCGGGAGGAGTCGCGGTACCGCGAAGAGCAAACATGGTCACTTTTCCCTTTCTCCTTTCGAAGTCGAGCGGGTATCGCTTCTAGCACATGAGACGCTCCGCACGATTTGCGTGCGGAGCGTTTTGACCGCGCGAGGCATGCGTCCCCAGTCTTCTTCATCCCTGAACGGTCAAGGTACCGAGCATGTATCCCTTGGTCAGCATAGGACCGTTCCATCCACTTGCACCCGTTCCACAGGGATCAAAACAGCGGAAGTAGTAAGAGCCAGCCGCTCCGGTGCGGAAGGTAAAGCTGACCTCCACATAGGGCTTGCCTGTCGCCGTATCCCCAGGCACAGGCACGCTGATGTGCAGCTGCGGAACAGTGAAGGTATGAGCCACTTTATCTAGCGCCAAAGCACTGTAGGCATGTCCATTCGCATAGGCGACACCACCCACAACTCCCTGGACCGTATTGAAGGGAGACCCATTGGGCAGGGTGGTATCACCCAGGTCGTAGTTCCGAATAGTGACCGTGACGAGGCTGTAAGCCGGCACCACTATGTTGCTGAGAGAATAGGCCGGCCAGTCCTTCTGGTAGCCAGGTTGATTGAGGATGATACTCTCGTTCACCTGCACGTGGCGATTTAGCTGTACTGCGTGCGCAATGGGTGGTCTGCTAGGACTGCCAAAGGCAGCATTAAGGGCAAAGTCGATGCCTGCGCCGAGTGCTACGAGAAACATTATGCTAAATAAGAGTCCTACGCTAACGTATGTCAATGATGAACGCTGTTGTTGCCCCTGATGCTGAGGGGCTGTTCTCGGTGTCTGAACCATTGTCTTTCCTCCTGAAACTTCGCGCAGCCCTCGCGTCACAGATTAAGTGGTCTGAGACTATCACCAGCTGGCATGTGCTCCTTTTTTTCCACTCCGTCACTCTTCCTCCCCTTCACATACAAAGCATACGATGCTCTTATCACAACGACATCACAAAAACCCAAAACGATATCACAGGACCATCACGATTCTTTGTATTTGAGGAATGTAGCATTACAAGTCTCCCTTCTTTGTGTTGATGTATAATGTAGCAAGCTGCAACACAAAGGAGGGAAGTGAATCAAGTTTTAGGGTTGAGCATTGTTTTTCTGTTGAAATGCTGCCAACTGCTCTGGAGCGCCTACAACTATGACCGTGTCGCATGCTTCGATACGGGCCTCCAACCTGGAACCCGGCATCAATCCACTTGGCTTTTTCAAGGCCACTATCATAGCCCCATAACTCAAGGTATTCTGAGCCTCCACCAGCGTCTTGCCCACAAGCGGCGATGCCGTAGAAACTATCACCTCCACAATTGCGAGTTCCACACCGCCAGCTTTCGTCAGAGTTTCAAAAAATTCTACCACCCCAGGCTGAATAGCCAGGTTTGCCATACGGTGTCCAGCAATGGTGTAAGGAGAAAGCACTCGGTCTGCTCCCGCCAGCTTGAGCTTAGCCCCCGTCTCATCACGGTTAGCCCGCGCCACAATGAACAATGTACTATTCAGATGGCGTGCGGACAGCGTAATAGAGATATTGTGCGCATCATCATCGGTAGCCACCAGCACACACTTCGCATGCTCAATACCTGCCTTGCGCAGCATATCATCGCTCGTCGCATCTCCCTGCAGCGCCAAATAGCCATGTTCGACGCAGGCACGAACATTACTTTCCTTCTCATCGATCACAACGAAAGATATACGTGCTGCCGCAAACTCCTCAACGATCTGCGAACCCACACGTCCAAAGCCACACACAATAAAATGATTGCACAACGCCGCGATCTTGTTCTCCATGAAACGCCTCCTGATCGCCTCGCTTAAATGCCCCTCGATCATGAATTCCATCACCACTCCAAATGTATAGAGCAGCGAGCTTACTCCCAAAACGATCACAACCATCGTAAACAACCGGCCAGATTCAGAAAGCGGACGCACCACATTCCCCACCGTCGCCATCATATCGATTGTTGTATAGAGCGCATCACCGAACGAAAGCCCCTCGATCAGCATATAGCCGACAGTCCCCAGCACCAGCACGCTGAGCACCAAAATAGCCGCTATTCTGAGATGGCGAATAGATTCCGGCGCCTTCATTAACTGTTGGCCTTGAACAAAATATCTCCTGCTAATTATCGTTCAACGAATCCTCCGGCATCTCCTCGTTGAACACACGGCTGGCCAGGATATCCTCAGCCTCAATAGTCATCAGGTCGGTCTTCGAGATTCTCCCCCCTTTGGCAAAGAGGCGGTTGGCCTGGCGCAACCGCGCCCGGTCGAGGGCATTGCGCACGCTGCGGGCATTGGCAAAGCGCGGCTGGTGCATGCGTCTCTTGAGGTAGGCTTCAAACGCCTGGAGCGCCTCCGGGCTGAAACGATACATCTGCTCGGCAAGCATGAGCTGTGCGATCACGAGCAGCTCATCGAGTGTATAATTGGGAAAATCGAGGTGATGCGCGATGCGCGAACTGATGCCCGGGTTGGACTGAAAGAAGGTGTCCATGCGGTCCTTGTAGCCCGCGAGAATGACGACGAGGTCTTCGCGCTGGTTCTCCATCACCTGAAGCAGGATTTCAATGGCTTCCTGCCCGTAGTCCCGTTCATTCTCCTGGCGGTAGAGGTAGTAAGCCTCGTCAATGAAGAGCACACCGCCCATGGCCCGCTTGAGAACCTCTTTGGTTTTGGGGGCGGTGTGACCAATGTACTGGCCAACCAGGTCGTCGCGTGTCACCGCGATCAGGTGCCCTTTGCGCACATAGCTGAGCCGGTGCAGGATCGTTGCCATGCGCATGGCCACCGTCGTCTTCCCGGTGCCTGGCGGGCCAGTAAAGGACATATGCAAAGACGGTGGTCGGGCCGCCAACCCCAGGCTCCGCCGCATGCGATCAACCAGGAGCAAGGCGGCGATTTCGTGAATGCGTGTCTTGACCGACTTGAGACCCACCAGTTCCTGGTCAAGCTGGCGCAACACCTCCATGACCTGTGACTCCTCCAGCGCCTCCGACATGTCGACGCCGACATCATCAGGTATGTCAAGCACTGGATGCGCCCTGTTGTCAGGTCCCTCAGCTTGTGTTGGTGGTATCATGTTCATGCTCTCCTCCATATACTGGTAGGTCACGCTCGATCTGGGTCCCACGATAAATCGGGATACCTGCCCCCCAGGCAGAGTGCCTACAGTAGGTCCCCGATTTATCGTGGGACCCCCTGATCAGTCGGTGAACCGCTCTCCCTTTGGCTTATCCGTCGCATAGCTATGCAGCGTGTAGCGCGTGACGCGGTCATGTGCTTCCTGACGTGCCAGGGCAAAACCTGGATCGTGGGACGGACGGTTCACGATGAACGAGAGGGCGATGGTCTGGCGGCCCTTGCTGCGGTCGTAGGCGCTTACCCGGATATAATGATGCGGGTAGGCTTTCCGGCACTCGTTGATCTCGTACAGGATCCCTGCCGGATCCTTCACGTCAAACATCGGCAGTCCCCACATCTCCCAGTAGGTGTTGCGCGGGTGGGGATCGTCGGTGAACTCTACGTTGATGGGCCAGTCGTGGTCCAGACAGTATTGCACCTGCATGCGAATCTCATCGTCGGTCAACGGTGGCAGGAAGGAAAACGTTCCTTGGGTCAGGTGAAAAGCCATGGTGGCACCTCCTTTTCTGTCTCCTAATAACTTGGGGTTGGAGTGGCATCGGGCGTGTCGGTCGAGGTGTAGTCGTAGGTAATATCCTTCCAGACTTCGAGTGCGGCGCGTAGCGGACCACACCACTTCGCCGCCTTCTCCAGGATCTCCGGCCCTTCATTGAAGTAATCACGCCCTTCATTGCGTGCCTGGATCATGGCTTCCACGGCTACGCGGTTGGCCGTCGCGCCAGCAGCAATGCCTTGCGGGTGACCGATGGTGCCACCGCCAAATTGGAACACCGAATCTTCCCCCAGGTAGTACAGCAGTTGGTGCATTTGCCCGGCATGAATGCCACCCGAGGCGACAGGCATAACGGCGGGCATGGACGCCCAATCCTGCTCGAAGAACAGCCCCATGCTGGGGTCGGCGTCGTATTTCATGCCGCGTAGCGTCTGATAGAAGCCCTTCACAGCCATGGGATCCCCTTCCAGCTTGCCAACTACCGTCCCGGCATGGATATGGTCAACACCGGCCAGGCGCATCCACTTGGCAATGACACGGAAGGAAATGCCATGGGTCTTCTGGCGCGTGTAGGTGGCATGACCTGCGCGGTGCAGGTGCAGAATCACACCATTCTTGCGCGCCCACCTGGACATGGACTGGATCGCGGTGTAGCCAATCGTCAGGTCGATCATGACGATGACACTGCCCAACTCTTTGGCAAACTCGGCACGCTCGTACATGTCTTCCATCGTTGCGGCAGTGACATTCATGTAGTGGCCCTTGATCTCACCGGTCTCGGCGCTGGCTTTGTTGACCGCCTCCATACAGAAGAGGAAGCGGTCCCGCCAGCGCATGAAGGGCTGCGAGTTGATATTTTCGTCATCTTTCACGAAATCCAGGCCACCACGCAGCGCCTCATACACGACACGACCGTAATTGCGAGCAGAAAGGCCGAGCTTCGGCTTGGTGGTCGCACCGAGCAACGGGCGACCATACTTGTCCAGGTACTCGCGCTCCATGACGATACCATGGGGCGGCCCCTGGAAGGTCTTTACGTAGTGCGGGGGAATGCGCATATCCTCCAGGCGCAAGCTCTTGAGCGCCTTAAAGCCAAAAACATTGCCAATGATGCTCGAGGTCAGGTTCGCGATGGAGCCTTCCTCGAACAGGTCCAGATCGTAGGCAATATACGCAATGTACTGGTCCGTCCCAGGCACTGGCACGACCCGGTAGGCTTTGGCCTGGTAGTTCTCGTAGGCAGTCAAACGATCTGTCCAGACAACGGTCCAGGTGGCGGTGGAAGACTCGCCGGCGACAGCCGCCGCCGCTTCAACGGGATCTACACCCTCTTGAGGCACAAGGCGAAACGCACATAAAATGTCTGTATCTTTCGGTTCATAATCGGGCTTCCAAAAGCCCATCTGAGCATAGGGGATCACCCCTGATGTCCAACGACTCTTCTGTTGGGACTTAGCGTCTGTTGTCATACTCTCTCTCCTCACAATTGTCGGGGTATAACGTTCATCGAGAGTAGTATAACATGGCAAATCTATTCGTTGTAGTAGCAGTTTGCTATCAATTCCATAGGATAAACTTTATACGTTGCGCAGGTATGTCTGGGCTGCCGCCTCTGGTAGTGCCGCTTCCCAGACCTTGATGCCGTGCCGTCACGTGAAGAGGTGATAGGGAAGGTGAGAGAATAGCTATTTTGTGGCGGAGCAAGTATACTGGAAAAGAGCGCGGTCAGCATCCCACACTCCGGGAGCTGTGCATGCTCTATCACCAGTATAAACTGGGAAAGTACGTGGACTTGAAAGTCTTCTTTACGCCAGACGAAATTGTCTCCGGGAGCATGGATGACATCTATCATCTCAGCTTGGAGGGTTTGCATGTCTGAACAGAAACGGATTGCCTCCGCTCCAGGAAATGCACCGCCTGATTTCACTGTGCATCAGCTCACAGTCTTTCGTACTGTGGCACAGCACCTCAGTTATACGAGAGCCGCCGAGGCCCTCTATCTCTCTCAGCCAGCCGTCGCACAACAGGTCAAGACGCTCGAGCAGATGCTTGGCCTGCGTCTCTTCACTCGCAGTGGCAGAGGAATTGTGCTGACTCCTGCGGGCCAGGAATTCCTGAACCATACAGATCGACTCCTCACAAGGCTTGCCGAAACAACTCCTGTCGTGCATGAGATTCACACACTCAGACGCGGGAGCGTGGTAATAGGCGCAAGCATCAGCGCAGGAACTTACGTCGTGCCGCCATTGCTCGGCACCTTCCACGCGCGCTACCCAGGGATCCACGTCACATTGATGATGGCGCACCATCACTCCATCGCGGAGAACCTCCTCACCTATCAAATAGACCTGGGGGTGATAGGTTACATCGAGCGGCGTGAGCGCTTCGTCGTCGAGTTGTTGAGACCCTACGAACTGGTAGTGGTGGCCCCGCCGTCTCACCGACTGGGGGAACGCTCCGCCATTCCACTGCGTAATCTGCAGGAGGAAACGTTGCTGATGCGCGAGCCAGAGTCCGTTACCAGGCTGGCCACCGAATTGCATTTTGCTCAGGCAGGGGTGCCTATCCCAGCCAGCCTGGAATTGGGCAACATCGAAGCGACCAAAGAGGGGGTAGCCGCCGAGTTGGGGATTGCGGTGCTCCCCCGCGAGTCCGTTGCGCTCGAACTAGCCAGCGGCGATCTGGTCGTGCTGGATGTGCAAGGCTTCCCACTGCAACGGCAGTGGTACGTTGTGCATGTCAAGGGCAGAAGGCTCTCGTTGGCGGCGAACGCACTCCGGCGGCTCTTCCTGCAAAGCAGAATTGCTTCCCGGTAGCTTCCGACGTGGATTTTCAAGCTACCTGCGGTAGGGGCGGATGAGACCTTACCCGCTCTGCTGCCTATAGTCGTATAAGAACTTGATGAACACATCGGCGCTAGCAATCAAAGGACGCTCGGCGAGGCGCGCGATATACCAGCGTCGCTGGATGGGAAACTGCTCCACATCGAGAATCGCCAGGGTGTGATACTGCACTTCGCGCTTCACGGCCAGAGCTGAGAGCACACTCACTCCGAGCCCAGCCGCCACTGCCCGCTTGATAGCTTCGACATGCCCAAGCACCATGCCAACTTTGAGTGGTATCCCGGCGACCTCGAACACTTCTTCTACCGCGGCCCGTGTTCCTGATCCCTCCTCGCGCAGCAGGAACACTTCTTCGGCCAGGCGAGCCAGCGGCACCTGGCTCCGCCTGGCCAGGACATGCTCAGGGGAGGCAACCGCCACTAACGGATTCGCCAGGAAGGGTTCGGCCACCAGGCCATCGACCTCTGGTGGTCGGCCGGCGATGACCAGGTTGACCTCCCCAGCCAGGAGAAAGGCACGAGCGGCGGCGCGGTTGACAATACTTAGTTGGAGCGCTACATTGGGATACCGCTGGTGAAAAGCGCCCAACAGACGGGGGAGAACGTAGGTTCCCACTGTAGTATCGGCGGCGACCCGCAGCGGCCTGCTCACCGTCGTCACACCCGCACGTCGCTCTGCCATGGCCCACCATGCTTCGTCCGCTGCCGCGATCACTTGCTGTGCATGGGCGTACAGCTCGCGTCCCTCATCCGTCAGGTTGAGATTTTTGCCCCGCTGCTCCAGCAGAGTCAACTGCGTTGCTCGTTCCAACTCCGCTACCAGTGCTGAGGCGGTGGGCTGCTGGCAGCCCAGTTCCTCGGCAGCTCGTGTATAGCTCAGGAGCCGTGCGACCGTACAGAAGACCCGCAGTTGACGGATGGTGAGACTATCAAGACGCGGTAACTTCATCTAAAAGCTCCAATCTATGCGAAGTATAGGAAAGTGCCACTTGATCTTATAGATTATAGCATGTATCATTTTCTTATAGCGCAACCTGAACAAGTAGCGCGGGTTTTTGGGGAACCAGCCGCATCGATTGCTTGCTCCCCATGTTCAAAGGAGGCCAAATATGGACACGATACAGACGCCCCAACAGGGAGTCGCTCAGTCTATGACAGGCGGGACGCTCTCTCTCGGGAAGCTCCGGGGAATTCAGCAAGTGGCGAATGCGCAGGGTGTCATTACGGTGACGGCCCTGGATCATCGTGGTTCGCTCAAGCAAAGCCTGCAGCGAGCGATGCCCGACCAGACGACCGGGTATGCCGAGGTTGTGGCAGAGAAACTGCGTATGGTGCGCGTCTTTGCCCCGCACTCCAGTGCCATTTTGCTCGACCCCGTCTTTGGGGCAGCGCAGGCGGTGGCCGCCCAGGTTCTTCCCGGCAACGTTGGCCTGATCGTTGCGCTGGAAGAATTGGGGTACGAGGGGGGCGATGAGGCACGCGTCACGCCCATCACCGACGGCTGGAGCGTCGGCAAGATCAAGCGCATGGGGGCGGCGGCGGTCAAGCTCTTGTTGTACTACCATCCCCAGGCTCCTTCTGCCACGCAGCAAGAGGAACTGGTAATACGTATCGCGGAGGAGTGCCGGCGGTACGACATCGCCTTTCTGCTCGAGCCGATGTCCTACCCCATCGAACCTGGTCAAAAAAAGGAATCGCCTGAGTTCGCACGCCAGAAGCCGGATATCGTCCTGGAGTCGGCGCGTCGTTTGAGTGGTCTGGGGATCGATCTCTTCAAGAGTGAGTTTCCAGACGATCCGCATTACGAGCGCAGCGAGGCTCGCATGCGCGAGCATTGCCGGCAATTAACCGCCATCTCTCCGGTGCCGTGGGTGATCCTCTCAGCTGCTGAGCGCTTTACGGTCTTCCAGCGATTGGTCGAGATCGCTTGTGAGGAGGGGGCCAGTGGTTTTATGGTCGGGCGAGCCATCTGGCAGGAGGCCATGACCCTTGCGAGCGCCGAGGAACGCGAACAGATGCTGCGCAGCACGGCGCTCAGTCGTCTCGAAATTCTCAATGCGATTGCCAACTACCGCGCAAGGCCATGGTATGAACAGTACCCGCTGCCAGCAGTGGTTGAAGGCTGGCATCGCAGGTACGACGACCTGTAATGGGGCGTGTCGGATGCGCCATCCTACCTGTATCTGACCTTGTGCCTCTTGACAGATTCAACTACCGCGAGATTGGTAGGTAATCCCTTCACGAGTTGCCTACCAAAACATCCCCATCTTATGCGCATAGTTGCCTTGTGATACAGATGTGAGATGAGTTCTTTATTCTGTGATGATACTGTGAGATCGGAGATATATACTCTTACTTGAAGGCAATACTGTTTGCCATATAGCAACGCCTGCCAAACGCTCACCACTAGCATCTGGCCAGGTGAGTTCATAGATCAAGACAAGAGACTATCGTACCGGGTGACCGACCAGGAACACACGGCACAAGGAGGTTGGAGAACGATATGGCTATATCATCTGGAGCGAGCACGCGCCCCATCATCCTGGGGGTTGTGGGAGACAGTGCGGCAGGGAAGACGACGCTGAGTCGAGGCATTGCCCAGATTCTGGGCCCTGAGCAAACGTCGGTGCTCTGCACGGACGACTATCATCGCTATAACCGGCAGCAGCGCAAGGAAATGGGCATCACCCCCTTAAATCCTGCTTGCAATTACCTCGACATCATGGCGCAGCATTTGCGTCTGCTGCGTGCCGGGGAACCGATCCTGAAGCCAAACTATGAACACAAACGAGGCGACTTTGGGCCGCCACAGTATATCGTCCCGAAACCTTTCCTGATTGTTGAGGGGTTGCTCGGTATGTACTGGCAGGAGATGCGCAACGCCTACAGTGTGCGCGTCTTTCTCAATCCACCCGAGGAGCTGAGACGGCGTTGGAAGATCCGGCGCGACACCACGCAGCGCGGGTACACGGAAGCAGAGGTGTTACGCGATCTAGACATCCGTGAGCCGGATTCGGCGGCCTACATCCGACCGCAGCAGTATCACGCGGACGTCGTGGTATCCTTCTATCCTGGCGCCGAGCCCCGGCCTGAGCAGGGCGATGACGCACATCTCAATGTACGTTTGACTCTGTACGGCACGCTGCCTCATCCCGATCTGAGCGAGGTCATCGCCGAAGACCAGTCGGGCCGTGTGCGTGCGACGCTGGGCCGCGAAGGTGGCCGGGCCGTCGAGTACCTCGAGATCGACGGCTCCATCCCTGACGAACTGGCCGCTGCGCTCGAGCGGCGTATTCTCGATCACCTGGATGCGAGCGGAGCCGCCCCACTGGCAGACCTTGGTCAGTATTCCGACCCCCAAATCCGGCATAGCCATCCGTTGGCACTGACCCAGCTCCTCCTGGTGTATCACCTGCTGCGCGCAAAGCATCGCGAGGAGGTCGAAATCATGATAAATCTTCCAGAGTCAGTTCTTTCGCCTGATACTGGCAACCGCTCCGGTTCAATGCTCGACCAGATACGCATCAATGCAATCCGTGTCCTGGCCATAGATGCTGTGCAAAAGGCCAACTCTGGTCATCCGGGCTTGCCGCTCGGTGCCGCACCCATGGCGTATGTGCTGTGGACACGCTATCTCCAGTACAACCCGGCCAACCCATCATGGCCCAATCGCGACCGTTTCGTCCTCTCGGCCGGGCATGGCTCCATGCTGCTCTACAGCTTGCTGTACCTGACAGGCTATGATCTATCTCTGGACGAACTCAAACGTTTCCGGCAATGGGGCAGCCGCACTCCAGGTCACCCTGAATATGGACTGACGCCAGGGGTGGAGACGACCACCGGACCGCTCGGTCAGGGCTTTGCCAACGGGGTTGGCCTGGCGATTGCGGAGCGTTTTCTGGCCGCGCACTTTAATCGTCCTGGTCACCCGCTCGTTGACCACTACACCTACGGACTGGTCAGTGATGGCGACCTGATGGAGGGGGTGGCCTCCGAAGCGGCCTCGCTGGCAGGGCACCTGGGGCTGGGAAAGCTCATCTACTTGTATGATCAGAACAGCATCTCACTGGCGGCATCGACTGCATTGACGTTCACCGAGGACGTGATGGGGCGCTTTGCCGCCTATGGCTGGCAGGTCGAACAGGTAGAGGATGGCAACGATGTGGCGGCGCTCGACGCCGCGCTGCAGCGGGCGCGTGCGGAGGAGACACGCCCTTCGCTGATCTGTGTGCGAACGCACATCGGTTACGGCAGCCCCCACAAACAAGATACCTATGAGGCCCATGGAGCTCCCCTGGGCGAGGAGGAAGTACGGCTCACCAAGAAGCAGCTCAACTGGCCTTCTGAGGAACCGTTCTACGTGCCTGATGAAGTGCTGGCCTTCTTCCGGCAAGCACTGGTACAAGGTGCAGCCCAGGAAGCTGCATGGCAACAACGACTTGAGGCTTACCGGGCGAACTATCCCGCCCTGGCCGATGAGTATGAGCGCGTACTGGCCGGTGACTTGCCAGCCGGCTGGGAAGCGATGATTCCCCAGTTTGCGCCCGGCGACGGGCCGATGGCCACGCGTAAAGCCGGCAGCAAAGTCCTTGCCGCCCTGGCCCCGCACCTGTGGAACCTGGTGGGGGGCTCTGCAGACCTGAACCCTTCGACCAATACGGCGCTGGCAGGGCGGGGCGACTTTCAGCGACCGCCCACCTCCCGCCCTTCAGCGGAGATGGAACCTGCTCCACAGGGTGCTACCGGGGGAGAGTGGGGGTGGGGAGGCCAGAATGTGCATTTCGGGGTGCGTGAGCACGCGATGGGGTCCATCCTGAATGGGATAGCCTTGCATAGGGGCTTGATCGCCTATGGAGCTACCTTCCTCATCTTCTCAGACTATATGCGCCCGCCGATGCGCCTGGCAGCCCTCATGCACCTGGGCGTCAAGTATGTCTTTACCCACGATAGTATTGCCGTTGGCGAGGATGGACCAACCCACGAGCCGGTTGAGCATCTGGCCTCGCTGCGTGCGATGCCCGGTCTCGTGGTCATTCGCCCTGCCGACGCCAACGAAGTGGCCTGGGCCTGGCGGGTAGCGCTGGCAGAGCGTAATCGACCGGTAGCACTGATCCTCAGCCGGCAGGATCTCCCGATCTTTGACCGGGTGGGCCAGGGTCTCTCTAGCGCCGAAGGGGTGGCTCGTGGCGCCTATATCCTGGCTGATGCTCCTGGTGATTCCTCCACCCCGCCTGACCTCCTGCTCCTCGGTACGGGTTCTGAAGTGGCACTCTGCCTCTCCGCCCGCGAAAAACTCGCAGCCCACGGTCTACGCGTGCGGGTCGTGAGTATGCCCAGTTGGGAACTCTTCGATGAGCAGTCAGCGGAGTATCGCGCGACCGTGCTAGGTCCACAAGGGACGCCGCGACTGGCCGTTGAAGCGGGTGTGAGCCATGGCTGGCACCGTTACACAGGAGAGCGGGGTGCGGTGCTCGGAGTGAACCGTTTTGGGGCCTCAGCACCCGGGAAAGAGGTCTTAAAGCACTATGGCTTTACCGTAGAGAATGTGGTCACACGAGCGCTGGATTTAAGGAATTCCCCACGATAAATCGGGGGATTACTATAAGGAGTAGTGGTGTTAGTGACCCGTCCCCTAAAACGGGACGGGCTTGCGTGGAGGGCGAGCGCATCGTAAGCACTGACTAGACGGCATATTCCGCCAGGCTAGACCTGGCCGCATATGCAGCAGCGTGACTGGCTAAGAAATAGGCGTTACCTAGTTTTAACGCGAGGCAACACTGAAAGTACGTTCGGGTGCCACCCTAGCCTGAACCACTACCTGCCGCGCCCAAGCAGACGGTCTGTGGACCTATGCCAGTCTCGCAACGTCGAAGGGTCTTTACACCCTGGCTCTGACCAGGTGTGGCCTGAAATCAGGCAACAGTTTTCCGGGCCTTTCTGCTAAAAAGGCCCTCCCGTAAGGGATGTGCCACTGCGGTGGCCTTTCTTTCCTTCCTCCCCGTGAACGGGGAGGATATCCAGAAAGGATTTTTATGAAGATCGGCATAAATGGCTTTGGACGCATTGGTCGGCTGGTGCTGCGCTCTGCGCTGGCACGTGGCATCGACCTGGATATCGTAGCAATCAATGATCGGGGTGATGCCCAGATCAACGCCCTTCTCTTCCAGTTCGACTCCACCTACGGACCGTTCCCAGGTCATGTGAAGGCAGAGGAGCATCAGATCATCATTGATGGGCGATCCATTGCGATTGTTTCGCATCTCAATCCGCTGGATATTCCCTGGCGCGAGCTTGGGGTGGAACTGGTGATCGAGGCTACCGGGGCCTTTACCATGGGCGACCAGGCGGCTGCGCACCTGGAGGCCGGAGCGGAGCGGGTGCTGGTGACTGCGCCGTGCAAGGGAGGTGATATCACGCTGGTGGGCGGTGTAAACGAGCGCGACTACAACCCGGCCGAACATCAGATCATTTCCGCCGCATCCTGTACGACGAACGCACTGGCTCCGATGGCCAAAGTCCTGCACGAGCGCTTCGGGCTGCGTTCTGGCATAATGAATACGATCCATTCCTACACCAACGACCAGCGCATCCTTGACCGCAGTCACGAGGACCCCCGGCGCGCACGTGCGGCAGCTGTAAACGTCATCCCGACTTCGACGGGTGCTACCAAGCTGCTGGGCCAGGTCATCCCAGCGTTGGCGGGCAAGTTTCACGGCGTTTCCTATCGCGTGCCCACGATCACCGTCTCAGTCATCAACATGGTGGCCGAACTGGAACAGGCAACGACTGTGGCCGAGGTCAACGCCGCCTTTGCCACGGCTGCCAATGGGCCACTGGCGGGAGTCCTTGGCTATACCGACCTGCCCTTAGTGTCCGGCGATTTCCGTGGGGACAGCCGGTCAAGCATTGTGGACGGGTTATTGACCGCTGTCCTTGCTGAGGGGCAGACAATCCATGTGGTGAGTTGGTACGATAATGAGTGGGGCTATGCCAGCCGCGTCGGCGACCTGGCGAGCTTTATCAGCGAGTGTGAGTCCGGAGGACAGCGCCCAGAACGGGTGCGATTCGTTGAACGCCAGCGTGTGGAGCAGGCGCTCCATAGTATCTGGCTCTAGGGACCCACTCTTCCTGATCATGACCGTCAACCCGGGGTTTGGTGGTCAAACGTTCATCGAATGGGCCCTGGACAAAATTGTACGGATGCGACGTCTGCTTGATGGTCGAGGCGCACGTGCCGAACTCGAGGTGGATGGAGGCATCAAGAGCAGCAATATAGCACGCGTTGTGGCCGCTGGCGCGGATGTCATCGTCGCTGGCTCGGCGATCTTCCGCCCTGATGCGACCGTACAGCAGGCAGTTGCTGAGCTACGGATGGCTTCCACGCCGCTCGTTCGGTGAGAATGCATCTGTATCTTTTTCAGTTGTGATGAAACTGTGATTTTGTGATGAGATTGTGATATCAGGGGTGTGTTTTCACGTATTTTATGATATACTTATAGCATGTTTATTTCCTGAGATGAAGGGGGAATTCTTCTAGCATTCCCGGCCTTTCCCTACAACGGATTGAGGTGAAGATTTCGGGATGTCGAGGAGTTTCTGAATACAGTGGATGTCTTATTTACGATCATTAAACAGCAAGACGTCCAACTGGTGCAATGCATGTAGTCACATTCATGAGCCGGCAGAGGTGGAAGAGCACACTTGCCGGCTTTTGGGTCAAATCCACAAGCAAGGAGGGCTGCAATGAAACAGCATTCATCAGGCATTATCATTGGCCTCGTAGTATCGATCATTGTAGGCTTTGGCATCTTAGCGGGAGTCTGGCTGAGTCTTAACTCAATAAGCTCGCTTGGTTCCGAATCCGGTTTAGTGCAGGCAACCAGAACAGGCCCTGACAGTGCAACACTCGAACTCGCTACGTATCCCGACGGTCATGTATGCCACGCCGATGCCAGGGGCACCGCAAGTCGACTGGGTGACCTATTGCTCAGGCACAAACGGTCAAGCCAATAAACTCGAAGTTCCACCGAACAGCACTATCACTGTCGTAATTAAGCAATATGACTCTTCAACTACCCTGGTCAACGATTACTTCCGACAGGTGCGGGGCACAATTGGAGGTGTTGCGCTGCTCAACAATAAGCCCTTTAGTGAGGTCAGCGCGGACGCTCCGAGCCACACGTTCACCCTCCAATCCTCACCCAACTCACCCTACCCGATCTTCGTCAGTGTCCCTCTCGTTGGGACCGCAAACAACGCTCCCACACCGGTCAACATTAACGGGAACATGTATCCGGTGCCCAACGTCATCTCTTTCCAGTTCCAAACGGGACCGGCCGGCATCACCTACGTCTGGCATTGCTATGACCCTTGCGGAACACTGTGTACGCTCGCAAACCTCCCTTTGGTTTTAGTGGGCCGATGTGGACCCTCGGGTATATGTCAGGAACGATAGCAGTCACAAATTATTAAGGGAGGGCAAAGATGTCTGAAGCCAACATTGAGGGAAACGCCGGCGGTGCTTCACCGGCGCGACAAGAACCGCATCATCTGCGTCGAGCAGTCATTATCTGGGTTGTGCTCTCTGTTATTGGGATTGCGCTATGGCTTGTCGTGGCCCCATTTATTCTCCCAAGGGCTGCCAGCGATCTTAGTAGCACTGATGACTTCACGTTTATAGTGCTTACTGTCCTCGCCGTGCCGGTGGGCATGTTCGTCTACGTCTTCCTTGGCTACAGTCTGTTCGCATTCAGGGTCAAGGAAAGGCCCACAGAGGATGGCGTCCCGTTACTGCCCAGACCATCGCTCCAGATCGGGTGGTTAGGCATCACAGGAGGGCTGTGTCTGTTCCTTCTCATCTGGGGTTTTACTGCCGTCTACCTGGAAACGGCTGCCGCAGCCTCTAACACCCTTGTTGTCCAGGTAACCGGGCAGCAATGGTTGTGGACTTTTAACTACCCACAGTATGGCCTGTCCAGCCAGAGCCAGGCCATTGATCTGCCGGTAAATTGTCCCGTGCAGTTCGTCGTCACCTCAGAAGATGTGCTGCACGGCTTCGCCATCCGAGCACTCGGGGTACGCATAGATGCTAACCCGGGAGAAGTGACCACTACACCGATCATAACACCGACGCAGATGGGAAATTACACCGTGTACTGCGTGGAATTGTGCGGACTCTATCATTCCTACATGTGGCAAACCGTGAATGTGGTCGATAATGCGTCATTCAATTCCTGGATACTAAGCCAAGGAGGACACTTATGACTATGACCGAAGCCAGAGAAGTTAAACGCCCAGGTCTCTTCAACGCCCTTGTCCCGAGTGTGGTTTCTGGAATCGTGCTCGGCGTTATAGGCGCTGCTGTAGCTGGTGTAATCGTGAACGCTGCGACGCATGGCGGCAACCTGGACGCAACCGTTGCGGCTGTCTACACAGGTTGGCTGCTCTTCTTCTTTGTAGGCATTGGAGCCTTCGACGGTATCGTGCAGTGGGGTTTTGCGCGCCGAGAACTAACCTCTGCTGAAGAACTGGAACTGGCAGGAAAAGGTCAGGGAATCTGGCGCTACTTCCGCTATACCACCGACCACAAAGTTGTCGGCATACAATACCTGGCAACGGTGTTTGTGCTCTTTCTCGTCGGCGCAATAGCAGCCTTCATGATCCGGCTGGAGCAGTCACAGCCAGGGGCCATCTACTTCACACCTAGCACGTACAATACCATTGTGGGTATGCACGGTATTTTAATGATTGCAGCCAGCATCATCATGGTGAGCGGTCCTTTCGGCAACTTCATCCTACCCATCATGATCGGAGCGCGTGACATGGCGTTTCCCCGCCTCAACGCGCTGAGCTACTGGCTGCTTTTCGCTGCCTTACCCATATTCCTTTCCACACTGGCTCTGGGGGGGTTTCAGACAGGATGGACTGGATACGCTCCGCTTGCTATCCAGGGGTTGACGCCGGGCATGGATGCGTACTGCTTCACCATCATCGTCTTTGGGATCTCAATAACTATCGCGGCCATGAATATCATCACGACGGTGATTATGATGCGCACGAAGGGCATGACCTGGGGACGACTGCCGATAACCGTCTGGGGCGTGACGCTTTCGGTACTCCTTGGCTTGACCGCGTTCCCCACGTTCATTACCTCGCAGATCATGGTCTTGATGGACCGGATCTTCCAGACGTCCTTCTTTGTTGCCTCCTATGGCGGTAGTAACTGGGTGTATGAGCACCTGTTCTGGTTCATGGGACACCCCGAGGTGTACGTGATTTTACTGCCGGCCATGGCAGTAGCGGCTGAGGTATCTGCGGTTTTTTCACGCAAGCCGCTGTTTGGCTATCGACTGCTGCTTGGCGGCTTTATCGGCATCACTGTGCTGAGCACGCTCGTTTGGGCACATCACCTCTACCTGAGCGGCTCAGTGAACGCTTTGGATGGCCCTTTCATGCTCGATACAGAATTGATCTCTATTCCCACGGGTATCATCTTCCTGGTTCTTGTGGGCACGCTCTGGCGTGGTAGGATCTGGGTCACGGTCCCCATGCTGTTTGTGGTGGGCGTACTGGTAAACTTCGTCATCGGAGGAATCACCGGAATCTACCTGGCAGACATTCCTACCAATGAACTTTTTCATGGCGGCATGTTTGTCGTAGCACACTTCCATTTCACTCTCGTCGGGGCCTCGGTCTTCGGGTTTTTCGCTGGCATCTACTACTGGTTCCCGAAAATGCTGGGCCGCCGGCTCGATCCAATGCTGGGCCAGCTCCATTTCTGGCTGTTTGAAATCGGTTTCCTGGGGACTTTCCTGTCCCTGTTTTACGCGGGCCTGCTGGGTGAAGCCCGCTGGGCTGCAAATATTCCACCCCCGTTTGCTGTCCCCAATACGATCGCCAGCCTGTTTGCTATCCTGATCGCAGCATCAGTGTTTACTTTCATATGGAACGTGATTATCACGCTGGTGCGCGGCGAGCACGCCACCGCCAACGAGTGGGGCGCCAAAACTCTTGAGTGGACTGTTCCAACACCGGTCCCGCTTGAGAATTTTGAACACCTGCCTGAGGTGAAATCATCTCCCTACGACTACGGATCCCCCCCATCCCAGTAGGGGATGGTGTACCAGCAACAGAGGGCGGCGTCGCGGGAGCACCCCTACAGGCACATCCACAGGTAGAGAGCTGATAGCAAATGCCTGTCACCCTGAGCGAAGCGAAGGGTCTGGCTCGCCCAACGAAGAGATCCTTCGCTGCGTTCAGGATGACAGAGAGGAGATATACAAATGAGTACATCAAGCACACCCTTAGAGCATGAAACGCACGAACTTGCACTGCACATTCGGGTTGGGCGCGCACGCGCATGCGTGTTCTTGCTCATCCTGGCGGATGGTTTGTCTATCCTCGCAATCCTGGCTGGCGGTGGGTACCTGAGCGCGCTCAATACGGAGAACCAGTACAGGATGGCTGGAGACCATCCACCAGCCTTCCTGCCGGGACTCGTGGTGGCCATTGCTCTTGTGTTGAGCGGCCTCGCTTACTACTGGTGGGAGCGCAAAGTGCGAAGGGGTGAGAGCAGCGGTCAACAGATGTTCTTCATCCCTGCCTGGGTGCTGATGATCGTGGCAATGGTGGTCCAAATCTTCATAGGCATAACCCTAAACCGGGCTTATACTGCCCCTTACGATGCCTACGAAAGTGTGATTACTCTGCTTGTATGGTCTATGGCGTTGAGGCACATGCTGGCCGCCATTCTCGGCTTACCTCTTTTCGGGCGGATCATGCGCGGCAGGATTGCCGGGTTTGAGTACCTCGTCGAGGCTTCCGGCTACTGGTGGTACTACACTGTGGTTGCTAGCTTGCTCATGTGGTTTTTCGCTTTACGTCTTGCATAAGGAGTCACCCACGATAAATCGAGTTCCCACGATAAATCGCAGACATGTGGAGATAAGGCCTGTCACCCTGAGCGCAGCGAAGGGTCTGGCCCGACGGATGCAGAGGTCCTTCGCTGCGCTCAGGATGACAGCCAGGACACCACTCAAGTCCGCACACGGGAAGCCTTATTTCCAAATGTCTAGATAAATCGGGGAGCTACGGTGGGGAGGTACAGCAATGAATATCTGGGTTGATGCAAATGGGTGGCCAATCCCGCCCACTGTACTGCTTGGATGTCTTGTTGCCGAAATCCTGTATTTCCGTGGCTGGCGTCTACTCGTCAAAGCGGAGCAGGCGAAGAGTCCCTCGATAAAGCGGCGGGCTACGGTAGGTCCCCGATTTATCGAGGGGAACAGTCTGGTTCTGGCGCAGCACCTTCTTCCTCGGCGCGATCTTCACTTTGCTGCTCGCATCTTCTGCCCCCATTGACAACCTCTCTAGCCGACTCTTCTGGGTTCACATGATCCAGCATCTGCTCTTACTGGTTGTCATTGCTCCACTGCTCGTGGCCGCGGCCCCGCTGATCCCCGTTATGGTTGGGATTACCGAGATGGGCTCGCAGGCTCGTCAAAAGGCTGAAAGCCGGGCGTGCCTTCTACCAAGCTGGAAAATGGCTGCGACAACCTGCCATCTCATGCGCGCTCCTGATCATCGGAATGTGGGCGTGGCACTGGCCTCCTCTCTATGATCTCGCGCTGACAAACCGTGTTATCCACGATTGGTGTGAACATACGACTTTTCTGGCAGTGAGCTTCCTTTTTGGACACAGGTGATACCATCACCTCCGCTCCACCCCCGCCTGGGCTATCCTGGACGCATCGGGTGCGTGGGAATTGCCATAGTGCAAAACGTTGTGCTGGCAGTGCTCATTGGCTTTGCCCAGACACCCCTCTACGCTCCTTATGCCCACCTGGTGCAGGAGCCTGGCGGGCTCTCTGCATTGCTAGATCAGCAACTTGGAGCAGGCATCATGTGGACATTTGGTGATCTCCCTTTCGCAATCGCTTTCAGCGTCCTTGTACACCGATGGCTTGCCTCGCAGTCGGACGATGCAAGTATCGCGATACAATCGCAACCCAATGCGGGGAGGTAAACGCTGGCAAAAACAGAGGCGTGAACGCGTGCAAACAAGTTCTCACACGTATTCGGTGAAAGGAAATGGTCATGCGGTATCTAGATGGTATGCAGAAACTGGCTCTCGCTGCCTTTCTTGTCTCTTCAGCACTGCTGATCATGACCATGTCTGTCTGGGGAATCAGGTTGCTTATACTTCGCAACCAGGCAACCGTACAACCACAGCCGGCTGACATGGCAATTGGCGGTTTTCCCATGCCAGGCAATCCCGCACCTGACTTCAACCTCATCGACCAGTTCGGTCACTCAGTCACCCTTTCTTCCCTGCGCGGTCACGAGATAGTTCTGGCTTTCATCGACTCGCGGTGTAAGACCATATGTCCATTGACATCCGAGATTATGTATGATGCCAGGGTTCGCCTGGGATCTTCTGCTGCCAGTCAGGTAGTGCTGGTCGCCATCAATGCCAATCCCATTGCAACCAGCATACCTGAGGTGCAAGCCTGGTCCATCGAACACGGGATGTTGCATCAGTGGGTATTCCTCACAGGTACAGCGCAACAACTCCAGTCCGTCTACCGTTTGTACGAAATATATGACCAGGTTGGCTCAGGTGGACAAGTGGTGCACGATCCAGCCATGTTCGTCATAGACGCCAAAGGGCGTGAGCGGCTCTATTTCGAGACACTTGACTCAAATAGCAAGGCCGATCTTAGCAGTCAAGAAATCGGACTAGAGGCTGGAATGCGGCAGTGGCTACCGCAGTCATAGTCACACTAATTGAGTAAGGATGAGCTTATGAAGTCCATTCGCATCGTAGCATGGGTAGCAGCCGTAGTTACCTATTTTCTGATCGCGCTCGGTGGCACCGTTCTCGCCACCAACTCCGGCCTGAGCTGCCCGGATTGGCCGCTTTGCTACGGCCAGGCATATTACTTTGGATCATATCAAGTATTTCTTGAGCAGTTCCACCGCTTTACTGCCGCAACTGTCAGCGTCTTGATCGTGCTGCTGGTGATCGGGATTATCACATGGGCACGTAAAGATCGTGTGCTGCTCACGATGGCGATTGCTGCTCCTCTACTGCTGGCGATCCAGATTGTGCTGGGAGGGCTGACGGTTCTCTGGAAGCTGCCGCCGCAGATCATTATGGCGCACCTGGGTACGGCGCTGGCAATCCTGGCCATTGTGATCACGATTGCCGTGCTCAGCGGTAAGCCCGCGCCGAGTAAAGAACATCCTGCGAAAACGCGCAAATTCGCGCAGCTGGCGATCACGAATGCGCTGCTCGTCTACATCCTGATGCTGCTCGGTTCGTATGTGACCGGCAGTGGAGCAGCGCTGGCCTGTCCTGGCTGGCCCCTTTGCACACCCGCCTCGTGGGCCGTGAGCAATCACCTTGCGGATATCAATATCCTGCACCGTGTTTACGCCGTCTTCGTCGGCCTTGTCACGCTCTGGACGGTGATTTCAGCCCTGCGCCGCTGGCGAGTCGCGCGGGGGCAGGCGATTGTTGGGCTGGTGGGCGGCCTTCTCTTCGTGTACCAGGCGATTGTCGGCGGCTTGATTGTACTGCTCTACGAACCGGCGTTTGTAGCAGGATTGCATCTCGCTCTGGCGACCGCCGTCTGGGGGACGCTGGTACTACTGGCCGCGCTCGCTTCCAATCAACTGCGCGCCGCGCCGCAGCAGCAGGAGATTGAAAAGTTGGAGCAGGCAGAGGATGAGGCGAGAAAAGAGATCGGCGTGGTGCGCCAGACCATCGCCAATTACGTCGATCTGATGAAGCCGCATGTGACGGTGCTGCTGCTCGGCGTGACGGCGGCGGCGATGGCGATTGCCAAGCAGGGTTTGCCTCCGCTCGGCCTCACACTGGTGACGCTGCTTGGCGGTGCAATGGCGGCAGGCAGCGCGAATTGCATCAACTGCTATATCGACCGCGACATCGACCAGCTCATGGGGCGTACGCAGCGACGCTCGTTGCCTTCCGGGCGCGTGGAACCTCGGCAGGCACTGATTTTTGGTATCATCCTTGGTGTGGCTTCATTCATCATTCTCGCAGCCTTCGTCAACCTGCTTAGCGCGGTGCTGGCCTTTTCTGCCATTCTCTTCTATGTGTTCGTTTACACGCTGTGGCTGAAGCGGTCTACGGTGCAGAATATCGTGATCGGCGGCGCCGCCGGAGCTGTGCCGGTGCTGGTCGGCTGGGCAGCCATCACGAACAGCCTGAGCCTGCCGGCGATCTGGCTCTTCGCCATCATCTTCTTCTGGACGCCTCCGCATTTCTGGGCGCTCTCACTGCTGATCCAGAAGGACTACGAGAAGGCGGGCATACCCATGCTGCCGGTGGTCAAGGGCGAGGCGGAGACGCGGCGGCAAATCCTGCTCTACTCGCTGCTCTTGTTAGTTATCACCCTCGTGCTCTTCGTGATGGGCGCCATGGGCTACTTCTACCTGGCCGGAGCTGTGATCCTGGGAGGCGGGCTGGTCTACCTCGCCATTCGCCTGTGGCGCGATCAATCCAAGAAGTGGGCGCGCAGGCTTTTCTGGTACTCGAACATGTACCTGGCGGCGATCTTCGCCATCATGGTGCTGGATCGGGTAATTCATTAGCCACGCACTTCAGGCAACATGCGTGCAGATCAGCGTGCCTGCTCCCAAGCCGTCGCCGGGACTGCCTGCCCTCACCGACGCCCCTGGGAGCAACTGCGCCCGCTCTTACCTCCGCAAAAGCCGCAAACAGGACGCCCCGCATTCGATCATCGTTTGATCGTGGAAGGCAGGCTCTGGGTGCTTCGCACCGTCTCCTCTTGGCGGGAACTACCCGAGCGCTTCGGACCAGGGTCGACGGTGTCCACACGCTACCAAAGCTAATTGAAAGCGGGTTTATGGACTTGCATCCGGCCAGGTCTTGCTCCCCCCAACACCTCTTCATTCTCCTCTTCAGCCTGACCTTCTTAAGTGGGATTGTAGTCCTGGAATAGTCCAAAGTTACAAGCTGATTTGCCCACAGAGCGATATCCCCTCTACGAAAGAGACATCGCTCTCTTGTGACGCTCCCAGAGAGCTAAGGCGCGGCTGGCGTAGGCTCTTTTGTCACCGGAGGCTGCCCAGCCTTCAGCCGCGGAGCCATTCTCGGCTTCTCCATTGCTCACCTGCACTACAACGGCACTTTTACTAATTCACGTTAGAAATGACCAGATGTAGACACCAAAATGAGCAAATGAACCCTTACCTTCATCATTGCCATTTGCGAAAAAGATGCTAGAGGCGCTTGCGGGCAGAATGTTGACCAGCAAGCCGCTTCTGGTAGTATCTCCAAAAGAGCCAGAGCGTACCCAGCAAGAGTATTCCTGCTAGCACCATCAAGACCATCAGAAGGAAGGGACTGATGGGCGTTGCCGAGGATGGCGGAGTTGCTGTCTGCTGTAGGGGAGATGGTGGAAGCAACTTTTCTATGGCCGTGGAAGCTGCTCCCCAAATCACAGATATGTCACAAACTATATGGTACAATAATTATACTGGACAGCAAAGTGTAACACGAGCAAAGAAGAGATCTCCTTTCTGCTGAAATTCGGCAGTGCGCCCGGAGAGGACAGCGAGCGAACGAAATGATGGGACCAGGAAATGATGTACCGGTCGCGACCAGGCGAGCAACAGGACAGAGAGGGCGCTGGTACAAACTCAGACGCTGTTCTATTTGTACGAGTTTTATCTGGTTTCACCCCACTGCCCTCGAAGAGCCGGTTGGAGCGCCAGAACCGCACCAGGAATGGGTGCTTTGCAAACCTTGCCACGAGGCGCTGCTCGTAGAATTGCGCCGCTCCTCCATACGTTCGCCAGCGCGCCTGCGCATTGCTATGGGTCTTGTAGCCGCCGAACGTTCGCCCAAAGCTTATAATATGAGTGCACCTATGCGCGAACAGTGGGAATTCCAGCGCGAATTCGCCTGGGTCGTGCGGCTGTTGATCCTTTTTACCCTCTGGCACCTGGTCATATTTGCCATTCTGTTGGCGGTGCCAAAATAAACACGCTGGTTATTTCTCAGGACATGAAAGGTTCGCGCTCGGCAGCAATGCGTTCTGCCTCAGCTTTTATTCTTGCCCGCTGCTCTTCTGAGAGCCGTTGTAGGGCAAGCTCACGGCTAATAACTTCTAAAAATGCTGCTGTTTGTAACCCTTGTTGATGAGCAAGTTCCTGGAACGTAAGAAACGCTTCGTGGGACAGCCACCACGCACGTTTATCTTTAAATACATTTGTTTTCACGGGCGTACACTCACTTCCATAAAAACCATAGAGATGCCTGCAATCTACCATTATTATATACGGTACCAGGTTACGATCCTTTCTAGCGCTGTCTGCACCCATTATTTGGAGTATTGGTCTTTTTACTTGCCGATTGGCTCAGATTCCTCAACAATCATCAAGCAATGCATCCCACTTTACTGATGAGCTTTGTTTGGGCATTTTTCAACAAAGCTGTGTCACTTTGTGATGGTATGATGATGTGATGAAATGATGGTACTAGATTGTATTCTCAAATTGGTATTTTTATGGTATACTTATGGCATGCTCAAAGCTTTGCCATAGAAGGAGGAAAAGCATATTTTCTAGCTCTTGCGTCTAAACTACAGACAGGGAGGACTGAAATGAAACGGCATTCATCAGGCTTTATCATTGGTCTCGTAGCTTCAATTATTTTAGGCTTCGGCGTCATAGCCGGAATCTGGCTGGGTCTTAGCTCAATAAGTGGGCTTGGTTCCGAATCCGGTGTGTTTCAGGCAACCAGAACGGGCCCTAATAGCGCAACACTCGAACTCGCTACGTATCCGGACGCTCAGGTATGCCACGCCGACGCAGGAGAGCCGCAAGTCGGCTGGGTGACCTATTGCTCAGGCACCAACGGCCTAGCCACAAAACTCGAAGTTCCACCGAACAGCGTCATCACCGTCGTCATCAAGCAATATGACTCTGGCACCACCTTGATCAACGATTACTTCGGACAGGTGCGGGGCACAATTGGAGGCGCTGCGATGCTCGACGGGAAGCCCTTTAGTAATATCAGTGACGTCAGTGCGATCAGCAAGAATACTCCGGGCCACACATTCTCCGGTGATCCAGGCCACACGTTCACCATCCAATCAGCACCCAACGAGTATCGCTACCCGATCTTCGTCAGTGTCCCTCTCATTGGAGTCAATCCCAACGCTCCCACACCGGTCAACATTAACGGCAACATGTATCCGGTGCCCAACGTCCTCTCTTTCCAATTCCGTACAGGACCGGCCGGCATCACCTACCTCTGGCATTGCTATGACCCTTGCGGAGATTCTCAGGGACGCAACCCCCCCTTTGGTTTTAGCGGGCCGATGTGGACCCTCGGGTACATGGCAGGAACGGTGTCTGTCACCAATTATTAAGGGAGAGTAAGATGTCTGAAGCCAATATTGAAGGAACCACTGGCGGTGCTTCACCGGCACAAAGGGAACCCCGTCATTTGCGTCGTGCGGTCATTATCTGGGTTGTACTCTCTGTAATAGGGACCGCGCTATGGCTTGCCGTGATCCCATTCATTCTTCCACCGGCTGCCAGCAATATTGATAGCACCGATGACTTCACGTTTGTAGTGCTTACTGTCCTGGCCGTGCCGGTATCCATGTTCGTCTGGGTCTTTCTCGGCTACAGTTTCTTCGCATTCAGGGTCAAAGAAAGGCCCACGGAGGATGGTGCCCCCTTACAGCCCAGACCATCGCTCCAGGTCGGTTGGTTAGGAATTACATCTGGCTCTTTGCCTGTTCCTTCTCATCTGGGGTATGATTGTCTCCTACCAGGAAACGGCAGCCGCAGCCTCTAACACTCTTGTTGTGCGGGTAACCGGGCAGCAATGGTTGTGGTCTTTTAACTACCCCCAGTATGACGCGTCCAGCCAGAGTCAGGTCATCGAGCTGCCCGTAAATCGTCCGGTGCAGTTCCTGGTCTCCTCGGAAGATGTGCTGCATGGCTTCTCTATCCGCGCACTCGGAGTACGCGTCGATGCTAACCCGGGAGAAATCACCACCACCCCCATCATGACTCCTACGAAGATGGGGAGCTACACGGTGAACTGCGTGGAATTGTGCGGACTCTACCATTCCTATATGTGGGAAGCCGTGAACGTGGTCCATAACACGTCATTCAATGCCTGGATAGTAAGCCAAGGAGGACACTTATGAGCAGTACAACCGGCAGTACAACTGTACCTGAGGTTAACCGTCCAAATCTCATCAACAGTCTTTTCCCGAGCGTGATTTCCGGGATTGTACTCGGCGTGGTAGCCGCTGTTGTTGCTGCCCTGCTGGTGAACAGGTTGACGGCCGCGCTCAGCGGCATCAACGTCCCTAACGATGACGCGGTGATCGCCGCTGCCTACACAGCCTGGGTGCTCTTCTTCTTTGTGGGCATTGGAGCCTTCAATGGTGTCTGGAACTGGGGTTTTGCTCGCCGAGATGACACACCTGCCGAAGAACTGGAGATGGCGGGAAAAGGTCAGGGGCTCTGGCGCTACTTCCGCTATACCACCGACCACAAAGTTGTCGGCATGCAATACCTGGCAACAGTGTTTGTGACCTTTTTCCTCGGCGCAATGGGAGCCTTCTTGATCCGGTTGGAGCAATCAACCCCAGGGGCCATCTACTTCACACCTAGCACGTACAATACCATTGTGGGCATGCACGGCATCCTCATGATTGCCTCCACCATCATCATGGTCAGCGGCCCTTTCGGCAATTTCATCCTGCCCATCATGATCGGGGCGCGTGACATGGCGTTTCCCCGGCTCAATGCGCTGAGCTACTGGCTGCTGTTCACCGCCATTCCTATATTCCTGTCCACGCTCTTCCTTGGCGGATTCCAGACAGGATGGACTGGTTACGCCCCCCTTGCTGTCCAGGGGCTCACACCAGGCATGGATGCGTACTGCTTCACTATCCTGGTCTTTGCCCTCTCAACAACCCTGGCGGCCATGAATATCTTGACGACCGTGATCGTGATGCGCACGAAGGGCATGACCTGGGGACGGCTTCCGATAACCGTCTGGGGCGTGGTGTTCTCGGTCATCCTGAGTTTGACCGCGTTCCCGTCGTTCATTGTGGCTGAAATCATGGTCTTGATGGACCGCATCTTCCAGACGTCCTTCTTTATTGCCGCCTATGGCGGGAATAACTGGCTCTATGAGCACCTATTCTGGTTTATGGGACACCCCGAGGTGTACGTGATGTCCTTGCCGGCCATGGCGGTAGCGGCCGAGGTAGCCGCGGTGTTTGCCCGCAAGCCGGTGTTTGGCTATCGACTGCTGGTGAGCGGCCTGGCCGGTATCAGTGTCCTGAGCGTGATCGTCTGGGGGCATCACCTCTACCTGAGCGGATCAGAGGATGCCCTGACCGTCCCCTTCATGCTCGACACGGAGCTCATCTCGATTCCCACCGGCATCTTCTTCCTGGTGCTTATAGGTACGTTCTGGCGCGGGAAGATCTGGGTCACGGTTCCTATGCTGTTTGTGGCAGGAATGGTGGTAAACTTCGTCATCGGAGGAATCACGGGCATCTACCTGGCCGATCTGCCCACCGATGAAATTTTGCACGGCGGCATGTTTGTCGTAGCACACTTCCATTTCGTCCTCCCTGGAAGCATGGTCCTCGGGTTTTTCGCCGGCGTCTACTACTGGTTCCCGAAAATGGTGGGACGTCGACTCGACTCAACGCTGGGTAGGCTCCATTTCTGGCTGTTTGAAATCGGTTTTGTTGGGGCATTCACGGCACTGTTGTACGCGGGCCTGCTGGGTGAACCTCGCTGGTCGGCGAACATTGCTCCCCCGTTTGCCACTGCCAATACGATCGCCAGCCTGTTTGCCATTCTGATCGCGGCATCGGTGTTTATGTTCATCTACAACGTGATTTACACGCTGGTGCGCGGCGAACGCGCTGTTGCCAACGAGTGGGGAGCCCAAACGCTTGAGTGGACGGTGCCAACCCCGGTTCCATTGGAGAATTTTGAAGAACTGCCCGTGGTGACCTCCTTGCCCTACAACTATGGGTCACCTGCGCCGGAGTTACCAGTAACACCGGCAGCGGAAATTTCCGGTGCTGTCATAGTCATAGAAGCACCTATACAACCGCAAGGAGAGGTTTAAGAGCACGAGAGGAAAAATACGATGGAAACATCCTTAGAACACGTACACGAACTGGAGCCGCACATTAAGGTTGCACGAGCGCGAGCAGGCGTCCTGATGCTCATCCTGTCGGATGCTCTAGCCGTCCTCGCTATCCTGGCCGGAGGCGGTTACCTGCGCGCCCTCAATACAGAGGCCCAGTACAAGGTTGCCGGAGACTTTGCTCCCGCCTTCGTGCCGGGACTCCTGATCGCCATCGCCCTGGTGCTGAGCGGACTCGCCTACTATTGGTGGGAGCGTAAAGTTCGCATGCCCGGGGAGGCAGACCAACCGCTTTTCTTCCTGCTGGCCTGGGTGCTCATGCTCGTGGCAGGGGTGAGCGAAACCTGGATCGGTGCGGCCCTGAGATATGGCATCCCTATCCAGGCCTACGAAAGTGTGCAATTGCTGCTGCCCTGGTTTACAGCGGTCCACCTCCTGCTGGCCGCGATTATTGGCCTGCTGCTTGGTGGACGCATCCTGCGCGGCAGGCTGGCTGGGCATGAGTTTATCGTCGAGGTGGTGGGCTACTGGTGGTACTACACTGTGGTCGCCAGCGTCCTCCTGTGGCTGTTCGGTGTGCTTCTCAGGTAAGGCAAGCTGCTGGTAGATGGAGGGGTCGCAATGAACATCTGGGTTGATGCAAATGGGTGGCCAATCCCACCCACTGTACTGCTTGGATGTCTTGTTGCCGAAATCCTGTTTTTCCGTGGCTGGCGTCTACTCGTCAAAGCGGAGCAGGCAAAGAGCCCCGCGATAAATCGGAGGGCTACGGTAGGTCCCCGATTTATCGAGGGGAACAGCTGGTTCTGGCGCAGCACCTTCTTCCTCGGCGCAGTGTTCACTTTCCTTCTCGCATCTTCTGCTCCCATTGACAACCTCTCTAGCAGGTTCTTCTGGGTTCACATGGTCCAGCATCTGCTCTTACTGGTTGTCATTGCTCCACTACTTGTGGCCGGAGCCCCGCTGTTACCGTTATGGTTGGGATTACCGAGATGGGCTCGCAGGCTCGTAAAAAGGCTGAAAGCCGGGCGCACCTCTCTACCGGGCGGGACAATGGCTGCGACAACCTGCCATCTCATGCGCGCTCCTGATCATCGGAATGTGGGTGTGGCACTGGCCTGCCCTCTATGATCTCGCGCTGACAAACAGTATTATCCACGATTGGTGTGAACATACGACCTTTCTGGCAGTGAGCTTCCTTTTTGGACGCAGGTGATACCATCACCACCGCTCCATCCCCGCCTGGGTTATCCTGGACGCATAGGGTGCGTGGGAATTGCCATCGCGCAAAACGTTGTGCTGGCAGTGCTCATTGGCTTTGCCCAGACACCCCTCTACGCTCCTTATGCCCACCTGGCGCAGGGGCCTGGCGGGCTCTCTGCATTGCTAGATCAGCAACTTGGAGCAGGCATCATGTGGACATTTGGTGATCTCCCTTTCGCAATCGCTTTCAGCGTCCTTGTACACCGATGGCTTGCTTCGCAGTCGGACGATGCAGGTATCGCGATACAATCGCAACCCAATGCGGGGAGGTAAACGCTGGCAAAAACAAAGGGCGTGAACGCATGCAAACATGTATTCGGTGAAAGGAAATGGTCATGCGGCATCTAGATGGTATGCAGAAACTGGCTCTAGCTGCCTTTCTTGTCTCTTCAGCACTGCTGATCATTACCATGTCTGTCTGGGGAATCAGGCTGCTCATACTTCGCAACCAGGCAACCGTACAACCACAGCCGGCTGACATGGCAATTGGCGGCTTTCCAATGCCAGGCAATCCCGCACCTGACTTCAATCTGATCGACCAGTTCGGTCACTCAGTCACCCTTTCTTCCCTGCGCGGTCACGAGGTAGTTCTGGCTTTCATCGACTCGCGGTGTAAGACCATATGTCCATTGACTCCGAGATTATGTATGATGCCAGGGTTCGCCTGGGATCTTCTGCAGCCAGTCAGGTAATGCTGGTCGCCATCAATGCCAATCCCACTGCAACCAGCATACCTGAGGTGCAAGCCTGGTCCATCGACCACGGGATGTTGCATCAGTGGGTATTCCTCACAGGAACAGCGCAACAACTCCAGTCCGTCTACCGTTTGTACGAAGTATATGACCAGGTTAGCTCAGGTGGGCAAGTGGTGCACGATCCAGCCATGTTCGTCATAGACGCCAAAGGGCGTGAGCGGCTCTATTTCGAGACACTTGACTCAAATAGCAAGGCCGATCTTAGCAGTCAAGAAATCGGGCTAGAGGCTGGAATGCGGCAGTGGCTACCGCAGTCATAGTCACACTAATTGAGTAAGGATGAGCTTATGAAGTCCATTCGCATCGTAGCATGGGTAGCAGCCGTAGTTACCTATTTTCTGATCGCGCTCGGTGGCACAGTTCTCGCCACCGACTCCGGCCTGAGCTGCCCGGATTGGCCGCTTTGCTACGGCCAAGCATATTACTCTGGAACATATCAGGTATTTCTTGAGCAGTTCCACCGCATTACTGCCGCAACTGTCAGCGTCTTGATCGTACTGCTGGTGATCGGTATTATCACATGGGCACGTAAAGATCGCATGCTGCTCACGATGGCGATTGCTGCTCCTATACTGCTGGCGATCCAGATTGTGCTGGGAGGGCTGACGGTTCTCTGGAAGCTGCCGCCGCAGATCATTATGGCGCACCTGGGTACGGCGCTGGCAATCCTGGCCATTGTGATCACGATCGCCGTGCTGAGCGGCAAGCCCGCGCGCGAGTAAAGAGCATCCTGCGAAAACGCGCAAATTCGCGCAGCTGGCGATCACGAATGCGCTGCTCGTCTACATCCTGATGCTGCTCGGTTCGTATGTGACCGGCAGTGGAGCAGCGCTGGCCTGTCCTGGCTGGCCCCTCTGCACGCCCGCCTCGTGGGCCGTGAGCAATCACCTCGCGGATATCAATATCTTGCACCGTGTTTACGCCGTCTTCGTCGGCCTTGTCACGCTCTGGACGGTGATTTCAGCCCTGCGCCGCTGGCGAGTCGCGCGGGTGCAGGCGATTGTTGGGCTGGTGGGCGGTCTTCTCTTCGTGTACCAGGCGATTGTCGGCGGCTTGATTGTACTGCTCTACGAACCGGCGTTTGTAGCGGGGTTACATCTCGCTCTCGCGACAGCCGTCTGGGGAATGCTGGTGCTACTGGCCGCGCTCGCTTCCAATCAACTGCGCGCCGCGCCGCAGCAGCAGGAGATTGAGAAGCTGGAGCAGGCAGAGGACGAGGCGAGAAAAGAGATCGGTGTGGTGCGCCAGACCATCGCCAATTACGTCGATCTGATGAAGCCGCATGTGACGGTGCTGCTGCTCGGCGTGACGGCGGCGGCGATGGCGATTGCCAAGCAGGGTTTGCCTCCGCTCGGCCTCACACTGGTGACGCTGCTTGGTGGCGCGATGGCGGCAGGCAGCGCGAATTGCATCAACTGCTATATCGACCGCGACATCGACCAGCTCATGGGGCGTACGCAGCGACGCTCGTTGCCTTCCGGGCGCGTGGAACCTCGGCAGGCACTGATTTTTGGCATCATCCTGGGTGTGGTCTCATTCATAATTCTCGCAGCCTTCGTCAACCTGCTCAGCGCGGTGCTGGCCTTTTCTGCCATTCTCTTCTACGTCTTCGTTTACACGCTGTGGCTGAAGCGGTCTACGGTGCAGAATATCGTGATCGGCGGCGCTGCTGGAGCTGTGCCGGTGCTGGTCGGCTGGGCAGCCATCACGAACAGCCTGAGCCTGCCGGCTATCTGGCTCTTCGCCATCATCTTCTTCTGGACGCCTCCGCATTTCTGGGCGCTCTCGCTGCTCATCCAGAAGGACTACGAGAAGGCGGGCATACCCATGCTGCCGGTGGTTAAGGGCGAGGCGGAGACGCGGCGGCAAATCCTGCTTTACTCGCTGCTCTTGTTAGCTATCACCCTCGTGCTCTTCGTGATGGGCGCCATGGGCTACTTCTACCTGGCCGGAGCTGTGATCCTGGGTGGCGGGCTGGTCTACCTCGCCATTCGCCTGTGGCGCGATCAATCCAAGAAGTGGGCGCGCAGGCTTTTCTGGTACTCGAACATGTACCTGGCGGCGATCTTCGCCATCATGGTGTTGGACCGAGTAATTCATTAGTGTATTGAAGCAGCATCTACGACCGATGGCAGCGCGATGAAAAAGGTTGAGCCCTGGCCTTCGGAGGACTCGAACCAGATGCGGCCTCCGTGCAGTTCAACCAGTTCGCGACAGAGGTAGAGCCCTAAACCCGTGCCGCCAATGCCGTGGGCGCGCGCATTGCTTGCCCGCGCAAAGCGTGCGAAGATGTGCGCCTGTTCCTGCTGCGGAATACCGATCCCGCCATCACGGATGCTCAGCAGTACCTCGTTTCCCTGGACATCCTCGCCAATGGTGACCTCGATAGGCCCCCCACCCGGACTGTACTTGATCGCATTACCGATGAGGTTCGAGAGCACTTGCTCCAGGCGTCCCGGGTCGACAGGGACGACAAGATAGTCCAACGACGTCGCGATGGAGAAGCTATGCTGCTCGGTGGTTACCTGCAGTCGCTTCACGGTGCGCCGGACCAACGCTACGAGATCGGTTGGCTCCAGTTGCAATGTGAGCCCTCCCGCTTGCAAGCGGGTCACATCGAGCAGGTCCCCGGTCAGATCGACCAGGCGCAACGTGGAGCGGTCAATGACCTCTATCGCCTCCTGCTGCCACTCGGCGAGCATGGGGCCCTTACCGCGTGCGGTCTGCAAGAGGAGCATCTGCGCATAGCCCTTCAGGGCAGCAAGCGGATTGCGTAGCTCGTGTGCGGCGATGGCAATGAACTCATCCTTTAATCGTTCCGCCTCTTTGAGTGCGGTCACATCCTGCTGCACCACGAGAGCCGCGGGCTCAACTCCCTCGCTAAGGACGACTGCTGTCTGCTCAGCGAGCACATGCAGCTGATGCCCATCGAGGGCAACCGCGTTGACCAGGACTGGTAGGATCGTGCCGTCAGGAAGGCGAATGTTCTCCAGGTGCTGGCGCACCGTCTCGCCCTGCTGTGCCGCTCGCAGCGCGGCAAGCTGTGAAGGCTCAAGAGGTTGTCCATTCACGCCGAAGATGCGTATGCCATGCTGGGCGAAAAACTCATCCATCGGCTGGTCATATGGCCACTCTGCTCCCCACATAGCTGTGCTGGCGTTGTTCGTAAGCACTAATCGTGCATCATGCCCCCGTACCAGGTAGACACTGCTGGGCAACTCATCCAGGATCAGTTGGAGCAAGGCACGCCGTGCTTCCGTCTCCTCATGTGCCCGGCGCTCGACCTCTTCCAGTCGACGGTGCTCGGACATATCGTGCACCGTCATCACGGCCCCGACGATCTGCCCTTGCTGGTCATAGAGGGGAGCACCTCCGACGCTTATCTCAACCTCTCGTCCATCCAGGGCACGCGCCAGCACCTCCATCGCATTCTGCCCTGTGAGGACCTCTCCTTCCAGGAGACGCAGTGGAGGCCATTGCTCCTTTGGAAGGACCTGCCCATCCTTGTTACGTAAAGCGACTAGAGGAAGACGTTCCTCTAGTGAACGAGCAACATACTCAGGATCGAGATCAAGTGCAAATAACCTGCATGCTGCCGTATTTATCTGGACAATGACGCCATTGCTGTCATAGACCAACACACCATCGGTCATCGCCTCAAAGATGGCTTCGAGTTGCCTGGCATGGCCCCTGGCCTGGCGCTCAGCTTCGCGCAGGTGGCGTTCCGTCACATCATGCCAGATCACCACGGCTCCGGATACGCCGTTCTGTGCCGGATGTGTCGCCTCATTGGCTGGCACGAGCGGGCCAGAGAGTCTCGGTGGTGGACGCAGCGGCGAGGCGGTGACGAGATACTCGCGTGCCTCCTGCTGGCCATTCCCTACGCTGACGGAGACATCCTGTACGGCCTCGCCACTCAGCGCCTGTCGTGCCGGTCCATGCAGCAGCACTGCTACGACACGCTGCCCTTCAGGACTGTCTTTGAGCTGTTCGCGCACACGACGAGCTGCGCCGTTCTCGCGCATGATGTTCCCCTGGCTATCTACCAGGGTGACACCATCGCCAATACTTTCGAAGATGCGATCCAATTGCTGCGCACGCATCTGCGCCATACGGTATAGCCGCGCATTCTCTAGCGCGACGGCGGCCTGAGCCGCCAAGCAGACCAGTAATGTCTCATCTTCTTGCGTGAACCGATCCGGTTCGCTGTGCCCCAGGAGTAACCCGCCGCGGACCTGGCCCATGTGGTCAAGCAAGGGCGCGCCCAGAAAACTGCGCACGACCGGATGCCCACGCGGAACACCCAACGAACGCAAATCCTCCTTCGCTAGCTGCCCATGAGCATAGTCAAAGGCGGCCTGCCTAGCAAGCAGCGTAGCTCCCCGATTTATCGTGGGAGCCGTGTGCGTCTCTGCTGGATTCGCAGCGGTTGTAGTCTCTGGTCGGCGCACCTGGGCGAGGGCATCAGCTACACGCACCGGAATGCCATTACGAAAGATGGGGGCGAGCAGCCCCTCGCCTCCCAGTCGCATGCGGTGTAACAACGCTTCCTGCTCAGGGGTGACCCCGACGACGGCAGCGAGATGAAACAAGTTGCCCTCGGAAGGGACGAGTGGCTGGCCCTCTTCATTCATTGGCCGTAAGCTGAAGGCAGCGAATGCCGCTCCCGTGAGTTCGCAGGCGGTTTCGGCGATCAGGTGGAGCAGGCGTGTCTCATCCAATTCGATCATAAGAGCGGTTCCCACGCGACTCAGGGCTGCGAACCGCTCTGCTGTTGAAAGGAGCTTGCGTGCCTCACTGTGTTCCAAATGCCACCTCCAGTGGCTGGAGGAAGAGGTTCATCCTTGCACATCCCTGCGCTCCTGTTCCTTCTCCCGAGGCATGGCGTACAGCGGCTATCTTCCGCCGAGACGAACAGTTGAGTCGAAGTAAGTGTTGGTCCTGCCTCTTCTGTCAGGTGTACATATTCTCTCTATTATAAGGATAAGGCACAAGCACGAATAGCACAAGTGCTGCAGATGCAAGATGCTGTTCTTTTCATGTTTGTGACGTGATTGTGATATCGACATCACGGAGCAGATTTAGACACAGCAATGCTCAGAAGCGATTCGGATTGAACAATCGCAACTCATGGATTGAACTGGGAGCAGCGAATATCGGAGGTTGTTGAGCGCTTCTGATCAAGCCCCATTAATGGAATAGGCGTAGAGGTTCCCATCCAGATTTCCTATGAACAGCATCCCGTCCGTGATCGTCGGGGGAGCATAGAGCAGCGAGCCATGCTTGTGATCGGTCAGACGGGCCAGTGTTTTTCCCGTGACCGCATTCATCACAATCACTGTTGGACCCTGGCTGGCAGCCACTACCTCAGTTCCTGCCGTTGCACCCGCTACCATCATCGACCCAATGACCGGCCCGGCCTGCATACAATGCTCCCACAGGAAGGGTACTGTTGCGTTAGGAACCGGAGTCGCCGTCGGAGTGGTGGTCCCCGTTGCAGTGGGAGTGGTGGTTCCCGTTGCAGTGGGAGTTGCGCTAGCACTCGAACTGCTAACCGCGATCGTGTTGGGATTGAGTGCGCGTACACTACCCTGGCAGGCTTTGCCATTGATCGTCGTTTTCCCACCGCCAACGTAGAGCGTGTGACCGTCCCAGGCACTACTCGAAACACTACCACCTCCACACTGTGGACATTCCCCATTCACAGCTACGCGTACCTCCCATACAGGGCCAGCACCAATATTCGCACGGTTAAATGCGTAGTAAATGCCGTTCTTGTTGGCAGCGCCCACCATGTTGGTGACTACACCATTGATGGTTTCCTGGAAGAGCGTCGCTGTGGTGCCAAAGTCGGAGTCACTATTTTGCTGCTTCTTTGGCACTTGCCAGTAACCGAGCAGATGTGATACATCTGCTGCATCCAGTTCAACCATGGCGGGTGAATAGATGTTTGCACCTGTACATTTTGACGGGTTGCCTGTCGTGATATACACTGTGCCAGCCGCTTCGTCAATGGTTGGTGTGGACCAAACACCCCCACCTGTGCAGCCATTGGGTACAGTGTCGAATTGATTGATAAGCCTTCCACTGATCGCGTCCAGTTGCAGGAGTTGGCCCTGGATGAGAGGACAATCACCAAAGGATGCCGAACCGATATAGATGCTCCCATTGTAAACAGTGGGCGAACTCCAGATATAGATACTTGGTGAGGAGCCGGGAAACGGCGTCTTCCAGAGGACTTTTCCTGTCGTGGCGTCCAGGGCGTACAGATTGGCGTCACCCCCACCGACAAGCACTTCTAATTTGCCGTTGATTGTGGTTACCGTCGGTGAACTTGATACACCAGCAATGGGCGGGTCGCAAGAACCATCCGACGTTTGACCAAGGAAGGTGGCCCAGACCATCTGATTGTTGCTTACGTTTGTCGCATGCAAATAGCCATCCCATGAGCCCCAGTAGACGATAGTCGCATTGCCAATCGTGGCGAGAGCCGGTTGATCGGTGACACCATCTCCGGTTTTGTGAGCCCATTTTTGCTTCAGGTGGCGAGCTGTGAAAGCAGTGATATTGGTCTCGGCTGGATTAAAGTTCTCATGTGCATCGCTATACCCATAGGTTGTCAGGTCATCGGCAGCGCTAAATCGCTCACTGGATTCTGCCTCGGCAGCTGCCAGAGCCGGGACCTGGAGCCACACTCCGATTGATGCCCCGATCAACGCGAACACTGCCAGAAACACCAAATGAGACTTCCGCTGCCTTGCCCATTTACCAATCAGAATCCTTCTTTGCTTCCATACTCTTCGCATAAATACAGTCTCATAACTCATTATTCACTCTTCTTCTCCTTATTAACCCGACCTTCTTTTTTCGTGATAATTATCCTTGCCTATACGCCACAGGTCCCACGATAAATCGGGGACCAACTCCTTAACACCTCAAGTATACAGCTAGATGAGGCATTCTACTCTCACAATTCGATCACAATCATTCGTCGGGAAGCTTCCTCTACAGTCCCATCTCAGTAACCGAGGCAATCGGGAGCGTCATGAAAAAGAAGGCGTAGTTAGCGAGTTGGAGTGCCTCCCCAGCAGACGCGGAGGCATGGCAAGCCCCGACCTCCAGCCGTTACAATATTACCAACCGCTAATTTGGAACGTTCGGCCCGTTTGAAAGGGCCGTGAATGGCAGAAGGAGTGCTATGAATTAGGATATATTTCAGCGCAGACTACGCGTCGGCATTGTCGGCGGCGGACCAGGCTCATTTATCGGCGCGGTGCATCGGGTCGCCGCCGAACTGGACGGGCAGGCGCAGGTTGTTGCCGGCGCGATGTCCGCTGACTCGCAAAAGGCGCGCGAGGCGGCTGCCGCGTGGTTCCTGCCGCGCAGCTACGAGAGCTACACGCACATGGCAGAGGCCGAAGCCGCGCACCCCGACCCCATCGATTTCGTGATCATCGCCACCCCCAATCATCTGCATTTCCCCGTCGCCAAAGAGTTCCTTGAGCGCGGCTTCCATGTGGTCTGTGATAAGCCGATGACCTTCACGCTGGATGAGGCGCGCGAGCTGGTGCAGCTGGTTGAGAGGACACAGGCGGTCTTTGCCCTGACTCACACCTACACCGGCTACCCTCTCGTGCGGCAGGCGCGCGAACTGGTGCGGCAGGGGACGATCGGCGAAGTGCGGAAGGTACTGGTCGAATACGTCCAGGACTGGCTGATGGAGCAGATTGAGCAGAGAGGCAACAAGCAGGCGGTGTGGCGCACCGACCCCTCCCGGTCGGGCATCGCAGGCGCGGTTGGCGACATCGGCACGCACGCCGAGCACTTGCTAGAATACATCACCGGCCTGCATATCCGTACCTTGTGCGCAGATCTGACCACGTTCGTGGCAGGTCGCCTGCTGGACGACGACGCGAATATCCTGTTGCGCCTCGAGAACGGCGCGAAAGGCGTGCTGACCTGTTCGCAGATCGCGGCGGGCGAAGAGAACCAGTTAGCGATCCGCATCTACGGGAGCAAAGCCGGGTTGGAATGGCAGCAGCAAGAGCCAAATCAGCTGATACTGAAGCAGCAGGGCCAGCCGCAACAGGTGCTGCGCGCAGGGCAGCCATATCTGAGCGAGGCTGCGAAGAACGCGACCCGCTTGCCGCCTGGCCACCCTGAAGGCTTCTATGAGGCGTTCGCCAACATCTATCGTGGCGCGATTGCCGACGTCCGGCGGGTCAAAGCCGGTCAGCAACCAGTCGGCGGCTACCCGACCGTCTATGACGGACTACGCGGGATGGCTTTCATCGCCAAAGTGGTCGAGAGCAACCGCAGGGGTGCGGTCTGGGTTGAGATGGATGAAGAGTAGCGAAAAGTGTAAAGCAAAGGCCATGATGCTAGAGAAAAGGGTACAGCTCGATGCTATCATTCAGAACATCGATGAAACAACAGAGACAGTGATGTGGGTAACCCATACACTCCTCACCACCTTCAGTGTTTCGCCAGAGGTTTTTTGCTGCGGGCATGGCAACCTGCGATTGCCATGCCCGCAGCAAAAATGACGCGAGCCGCCGATTATGCCTGAGTCGCCCCCACGACTGCGATAATACGTGCATATGCTCCCGTTTGTAGCACAGTCGTCACGGCTCCGCTATGTATATCCAGCGCATACAATGTCCCATCAGCGTAAAAGGTAAGAACGTGATCGTTCAGCCATACTCCCAGTTCCATCAACAGGGAGGTTGAGGTCAATAGCAGCCGAGGCTTGCTCGCATGCAGTCGTTTGCCTGAACCGGTGATCTGTATTGTATAGACTGCACTATGGCGATCATACGGAGCCTGAAAGTCGCTAGAAAACTCAACATAAATTAGTGTATGGCCATCGGGCGTAAATAGGGGCGTTGTCACCCAGTGATACGCCGCGTTATTGTTCAAATCATGTTGCTCAGGTAACACCACCTGTGACGTGCTCAATACTAATGGGTTCCCACCAAGTGTCGCCAAATCCAGGCTATCTGCATACGTGAGTGAGGCAATATCAACGGGCACACTGTCATCGGTGGGATTGGGAATCACACCCTCGTCAGGTGCATACAGCAGTGTATTCCCGTTGGGGGCAAGCGCCAACGGCCCCTGCAGAGAGCCCTCATCCATTAGCGGCTGTGGCTCACTGGCCGGTATCGTCAGGTCGAGAAACCATAATCCATACTGTACCGCCTCGTGGCTTGCCTGATCATCGCTGAGCAGAAGCATATCATCCCCTCGTTTTCCTGGGCCATTCATGAAAGCGAATATACGGAAGCAGGGACAATCTTGCGCTGACTGTTCATACACCAGTGTCGGAGCCGTTAAAGGTCCTGCATAGATAGAAACATTTCCTTCGCCGTCTATGGGTTCAGTACTCCAGGCAACCGTCGTCCCATCGCTGCTCAGTGCTATTGAGGTAATGACCTGGTCACTGGCCAGGCTGGCAATCTGGGTCGCAGTCTCAGTAAAAATATCCATCAGCCACACACCATTTCCACTGTACAAAAGTTGACCGGCTGGCGTCACTATCGGACGCACAGCCTCGTTATACGCATATCCGGGTGTGGCCAGCAGTCTTGCCATGCCACCGATACTAGGGACCATATACAGGTTACCTTGCTGTTCGTAAACGATATCTCCCCCCTTTGGTAATGGGAGCGGCGGTATAGCCTTATTGCCGGGCATGTAGATAGGAGGTGCCGGTGTGCCATCTTGATCCTGGTCATCGGTTGCTGTCGGTGCTAAACCTCTATGTGTTGCTTGATGCAACTGTGGGAGGCTGGATATTACCATGCCTGTAAGCGAGAGCAGAAGTAAGCCAATAAGCAGAAGAAAGGCAAGGATCCCCGCTTTTGAAAAAAGTGTGTGTTGATCTGGCTGCGGTTTCGATACACGCGGATGCTCTCGCTTTGCTGGATCATTGTCCTGCTGTGCCAATATGCTTCCATACCCCTATTCTTGAATATTACTTACTTGAGTATACACGAAACCGAGGCTCTGTACTAGAGTTTGTAGTACTCTTACGCTGTCTGCTCCGAAGGAGGTGCAACCCGGCTATGTGGTTTCGCCTTGCTGGCCAGGCGCATGATAAATGCAGCCGTTTTGGTGAGGACCTCATCACGATCATGATCTTTCATGATCAAATGATACGAATGATAGAAGGTGACAAGATACTTTTCCCGTGAACCGATCAATTTATAAATCTCGCGGCCATCACGGGCTGGTACGACATGATCGTGTACCGAGATCATAATCAGCGCCGGTGCAGTTATCTGGGGCAACTCGGTCCGCAAGTGTGGCAAAAATTGCAACATACTCTCCACCGGTAACATAGGCGTCCAGCGGTATACATCTCGCGTGTATCGACGACGCGCCTCCCGGTCGCGTACATCTTCACGCAGCGTTGGCAACAAGGGAGTCACATATTTAGCGATTTTCACAATAAATTCTGTGCCAGGGTGTAGATGCAGCGGAGCACACATGCTCACAACACCCGCCACTTCTTCATGAGCAGCGACATGCAACGAGAGCGCGCCGCCTAGGGAATGCCCAACCAGAAACACGACATCGCAACGTTGTTTGAGCGCAATTAACTCCTCGCGCACAGCCCGCGACCAATCCGACCAACCCAGGGACATCAGTTCTCGTACATGCGTACCATGTCCCGGCAAGAGTATATTATGGGTAACCACGCCACGAGCTTGCAGAAACTCTTCCAGCTCAGTCATATCTCGTCTGCTCCCATTTAACCCATGCACCAGCAGCACACCTATAACTGGTTGCTTTGCCGTGTTGGATGTGGTGTGTTCTGTGGCATCTCGGATGTCGTCATCGTTTACTCCTTGTGATTATGTGGACTGCGCTTTCCACTGTTACCTACTATCTGATAATCCATTCCTCAGTATTGATACGTTTCAGCATGGAAACGGTTACAATCCAAGGTACTGCCGGATTACCCTTTCCAGCCATACGTGATATTGAGAAAAGCTTTCCTTCCTTGTTACTGATTCCTACCAAATGTCAGCATCTCTTGCAAATGGCACGATTCGAGCATACAATGGATCTACGAAGTTGTCGAGCTACGCCAACAAGCTGGGCCTCCATGACAACACGGCCGAGCGGATGTTTCAAAGGGGTCAGATCGCTGGCTCTCAACTACCCACCGGTACGGTGATCATTAAGGAGCGGTGGAAATGGCAGGAGTGCGAGATGCGATAGTGGGCACCTGCTGGCTGTCTAGGCGCGGGTGTCTTCAAGCGAGAACAAGAAGAACCTGTATCACGAGCTTCTGCGCCCGGTTGGATGGCCGCAGACGTGCCAAAGGGAAGACGCAACAAGTAGTGGCTGCTTTGCAGCAGAATGGACCCGCCCGTGAGCAGAAAGCCGGCAAAAGCGACTGAAGCAGAGAAACAGCCGCGCCAACGCAAAAAGAAGACGAAGCAGACTCTCACCTGTGCCGTGACGCATATTCGCCTCATCGAGGCCAATGCTGGCAAGCTGGAGGCGCTCGATCAGCTGATGGTGGAGTATCTGGCGCTCACACAACGGTATGTGACCCTCTTTTGCACTGAGGTTGAGCCCAGCAGGTACGCTGAACCGGTCGTTGAGACGACGCTCTCCGACCGCTGGCATCAGGTGGCGATCCAGCAAGCGGCAGGCATCGCCAGGTCCTGGCGGACTAATCGTCAAGCGGCCTATGATGCCTATGTGGAAGATCTGGCGGAGTATGCAGAGGCCAAAGCCAGCGCCCTGGCAGAGGTCACACCCCTTGCGACTTCGCACAAGGAACCTAAATGGCACGAATGGAATCTTCCTGAACTGCGTGTTCCCTGCATCCAGGCCAATGCCAACGTGGTAATGCTAGAGCCATCAGAAGACTCCACCTTCGACTACTGGCTGCGCATCTCCACTTTAGACAAGGGCCATCCGCTGCGGATCCCGGTCAGACTCGCCTCCTATCAGAAACACACTTTGGAAGGGCACACTCTCAATACCTCTACCACGCTCCACAAGCGCAACGGTGCCTGGTGGCTGACCCTCTCGTTCGATACGGACGTTCCGATCGAAACCGAGCCATCCGCCCCAACGGTCGGCGTGGATGTAGGCATCGCCAACTTTCTGACCACCTCGACCGGCAAGCGTTACGGGAGCTTTCACGGCACCCTGCGGGAGCGCCAGAAGCGTGACCGGGAGAAGCGCCGTCGCAAAGCGAAGCTCAGAGCATGCCTCAAGAAAAAGGGCGCAGAGAAGCTGCTCTCGACCAGTAGTGCGACCGGGCAACGGCTGGCTCGTCATGTGAGACAGTCCATCAACCAGGCTGTGAATCAGATGTTGGTGGACCATCCTGACGCTCGTCTCATCTACGAGGACCTTTCGGTCGCGTCGATGCGCTTCAAGGCACGAGCGATGAACGCCTATCTGTACGCCTCGAACCTGGCACACATCCCAAAACAGATCAGCTGGGCCACCGCCAAACGTGGCAGAGCAGCTCATACGGTCAAGGCTGCCTACTCCTCGCAGGAGTGTGTGCGCTGCCACTACGTGGATCGGGCCAATCGACCGGACCAAAAGACCTTCGCCTGTGTCGTCTGTGGGTATCGCGATCATGCCGACCACAACGCCTCGGACAATCTGGCTCGTCGATTTGGAGACCAAGAGCTGGCAGCGTGCCGGAACAAGGGTGAGATCAAAGCCCTGCTGATGAAAAGGCATGAGCAATGGAAGCAGCAACATGGGTTGCCCGTAGTGTAACCCGCCGCCCAGTTTGTTCGTCAACGGGCGTAGCTTAATGCGAAAAGGCAGAGCCAATGCAATATTTGGGGATGTTTTTAGCAACTATAGTCACCTGCATAACAACGTCCTAATATAAGGAGTAGGAGTTAAGGACTTTTATGAAATTTGCAACAAAAGCTATTCACGCCGGGCAGGACCCCGACCCATCGACGGGTGCTATCATGACCCCCATTTACCAGACATCCACCTATGCCCAGGCTGGCCTGGGTGAACATAAAGGGTACGAATATGCACGCAGCAGTAATCCCACACGCAGCGCACTCGAAGCATGCATCGCGGCCCTTGAAGACGGACAATATGGCCTGGCCTTCGCCTCAGGTATGGCCGCCGAAAGTGCCATTCTCAGCCTGTTGAGCGCTGGTGATCACATCGTCTCGTGCGACGATCTCTATGGTGGAAGCTATCGCATCTTTGAGCGTATCATGCGCCGCTACAATGTCGATACCAGCTATGTACCCGTGCGTGACATCGCAGCCTATGAGCAAGCCATGCGTCCAAACACCAAACTGGTCTGGCTAGAGACTCCCACCAACCCATTACTGAGCCTTGTGGATATCCAGGCAGTAGCCTCGCTTGCCCATAGCCGGAACATACTGGTCGTCGTTGACAATACCTTCGCCAGCCCGTATTTCCAGCAGCCACTACACCTGGGCGCAGACATCGTCATACACAGCACCACCAAGTACATCAATGGGCATAGCGACCTGATTGGTGGCGCAGTCGTCACAAACAATGCAGAAATCTACGAAGCCATCAAGTTCTACCAGAACGCTGCAGGTGGTGTACCCGCACCTTTCGACTCCTGGCTAACGCTACGTGGCATCAAAACCTTGGCGCTGCGCATGCGCCAACACGAGCAGAACGCACAAGCCGTGGCCAAGTTTCTGCTAGAACACCCGCGAGTCGAGAAAGTCTACTATCCTGGTCTGCTTTCACACCCCGATCATGCACTGGCCAAACGCCAGATGAGCGGTTTTGGTGGCATGGTCTCCTTCCAGTTCAAGGGAATACGTGCCGACGTCGATCAGGTGGTGCGCCGCTTCAAAGTCTTCACACTCGCAGAAAGCCTGGGTGGCGTTGAATCACTCGTCTGTCATCCCGTATCCATGACCCACGGCTCCATTCCTAAGCTTATACGCGAAGCTCGCGGCCTCACCGAGACACTGTTACGCCTCTCGGTAGGCATCGAAGATATTGAGGATTTGCTTGCAGACCTTGAGCAGGCTTTAGCGTGAGGGGTGCATGATGCAAAGCTGTTTTCTTTGCGCGCTCGACCCACACTCCTGCACGACGACACAGCTTGAAGGACGCATCATAGCCGCCAGAGAACACATCTTCGACGGCGAGACAGTCCCAATCATCACAGTTGATACAGGTACAACACTTGTCTCAGTGGCCCTCACACGCTACTACCGTAGCCTGGTCAAGGGCCTGATCGCACTCGGCAGCGTCATGCGCAGCCTTACCTTGTGCATTTATCATCTGCCGGGCGCTCCCAGCATTAGCGAATACAAAGGCAAACCTCTGCACCGATACCAGGCAAACTCCTATTCGTTAGTCGTGCTGGAACCTGATACCCTGCTCAACATCACCGACCTCAACCAGGCTGAATATTGCCCGAGGCAATACCTGCTGCGCCGTCTTGCCGCCTCACCAACTTCCGCCGCTGCCATACGTGGTAACCTTGTACACACTTGCTTCAAAGAACTTCTTAAAGAGCATGATCGCGGCGAACTCATGACAGGACACACAACCAACGAGCAAGAGGTACCACTGGCAACCCTGTACCGTCATCTTGAGCAAGCATTACAACGCAGCAGCCTTGACCTGGCCCTGGCTCATGTATCAACCGAAGCCATCCGTGTCGAAGTGGCGCCACATTTAGAAAGCCTGGCAACGTGGTACCAGAATCAGCGTGCCAGCCTCTGGGATATGCCAATGGAGCATGCCGACGACCAAAGCGAGGAAGAGCGAGCGCCACGCAGCGAAAACCTCGTACGTGCAGAGACCTTCCTACTGGCTCCTGAGATAGGACTTAAGGGGCGACTCGACCTGCTCTGGCAACAATCAGGCCGCCAACGCTTGCTCGAGTTGAAAACAGGGGGCACCGGCGACTTGCCCAAACGCGATCATCGCTGGCAAGTGCATGGCTACCACGCACTCTTAACTGTGCGCAGAGATTCTAAGATGAAGAAGGCACTTGCCACACTCCTCTATAGTGGCACACTCGCCGAGGCACAGGCATTTGGTATCCCTTTCAGTGTAAGAGAACTCCAACTCGTCAACGAGACACGCAATATCCTGGTACTCAGCCATGTCACCGGCATTGCGCCTGCTCCACCTGGCCCATCACGTTGTACGAAGTGTGCAATGCTCGAACAATGTACACAGGTCTCTTCACTGCTGAATTGGCAACCGCCGCAACCCGATGGTTCTGCATCCCTGCAGGCCCAGCAACAGGAATCCGTTGAAATCCAACCAGGATATGTCTATGACGCGGAGGATCGTGCTTTTTTTGCCAGGTACTACCACCTAATGCAACTCGAAGGATGCGCAGGCGAGCAACAACAAGCTCTGCTCTGGAAAACAGGAGTAGCCGAGCGCGTCGTACGCGGCACAGCCATCAACGACCTGCTGCCACTAGGAAAACCAGAACCAACAGGCCAGGGCGAATGGTTGCAGACATTTCGCTGCACAAACAACTCGGAACTACGTGAAGGCGACGAAATTCTACTCAGCGACGGCAATCCTGTCACCGGCGAGGTCGTGACAGGTACCATCGTCAGCATCAGCGCAGAGCAGGTCACCACCTGGAACCCGGAACTCATCGCCCATCCCACGCTGATTGACCGCTACGACACCGACATCGTCCATGTGCGTACGCTCCAGAACCTCCTTCGATGGCTCCAGGCCACCCCGCGTATGCGAGGCCTGGTGTCAGGGCAACTGCGGCCACAATTCAACACCATTCCCGTTTCACCGCGCACAGACTTCAATGCCGAGCAAAACCTTGCGATCGAACGCGCCATGCAGATGCAGGACTACCTGCTCATCCATGGACCACCTGGCACCGGTAAGACCAGCGTCATAGCCGAGATCGTCAAACGCTTCTGTCAGCAGGGCCAACGTGTAATGCTCGCCGCCTTCACCAACCAGGCCGTTGATAATATGCTCAAACGGATCGACAAAGAGGGCTTTCATGGCTATGTACGCCTGGGACATGACCGCAGCGTCGATAAAAGCGTACAAGAGCGCCTCCTAAATGCACTCGTGGCCCAAAAACACGAATCCGTAAGTCCCCAGTTTACCGCACCTGCGGGATGGAGCGGGGCAAACGTCCACAAAATCCTACGCACATCGCCTGTAGTCGCCTCGACCACTGCAACGTGGTCCTCAGAGAAATACGCTCACAATGGCACCGGCAGTGACAATGACGATTCGCCGCTGCAATTTGATGTCGCGCTCATCGACGAAGCAGGACAGCTAACCGTCCCCGCCATCCTCGGTGCTCTCCGCTTCGCCAAACGCTTCATCCTCGTGGGCGATGAAATGCAACTTCCTCCGCTCGTCCTCAGCAAAGAAGCGGCAGCCCTGGGCCTTGCCAGGTCCCTCTTCAGCGACTTGAAGCAGCGCGATGAAGACTATAAGAAAAATAACCCCAAAGTGGTGAGTGCATGTGTTCCCTTACGCATCCAATACCGCATGCACCGGCAGATCTCAGACTTCGCCTCTACGACCTTTTACAATGGCCTCTTGATTCCAGATCGGTCAGTCGCGAACCGCGTGCTCAAACTAGCACCGACCGGGTTATGGTCAACCACAACTGTCCCTGCTATCAAACGAGCCATCCAGCCAGGCTCTCCGCTCGTCTTCCTTGATGTCCGTAGTAAGCAAGAGAGCAACGGAGCGAAGATCAGTAACGCCGAAGCGCGTACGGTTCGCGAAGTGGTGGCGGAACTGTTGCTGCAAGGCATTCTTGAAGCAGAAATTGGCATTATTGCGCCCTACCGGGCGCAGGTTGCAAACCTGCGCCGTCACCTGTTCAGCGATGACCCTGCGAACAGATGGCAAGGACTCAAGCCTCATTCACCGCTGAGCATTGACACCGTGGATCGTTTTCAAGGCGGTGAGCGCCTGGTGATTATCATGTCATTTGCTACCACTACTCCGCCCGCGGTCGACAGTTTACAGCACGATTTTCTCACGAATCCTAACCGTTTGAATGTCGCTCTCACCCGTGCTCAACGCAAACTCATCCTGGTAGGATGCGCTCCTGCCCTGGCACATTTACCCTTTTTTCAGCGCCTCCTGACCCATTGTCAGCGCCTGAATACATTGATCCCACATCGTTCTTCTACATCTCCACAAGCAGGAGGCGCCTATGACGAATAAAACCATCCTTGTGGTTGGTAGCCTGAATATGGATCAGATAGTGCAGGTTCCGCGTCTCCCAATGTTGGGCGAGACGTTACTGACCGCAAGCTCGCTCAGGATCGTGCCAGGTGGGAAAGGAGCCAACCAGGCGGTAGCGATGGCCCGTCTGGGCGCCTTTGTGACGTTGGCCGGGCGGGTGGGGAACGACCCTTTTGGGGTACAACTTCTGCGTTCGCTGAAAGCTGACAACGTAGAAACGGGCATGGTTGTTATCGATCAAGAGGCAAGCAGCGGCGTTGCGCTGATCTTTCTTACTCCTGAAGGCAATAATGCAATTGTCGTTGCCTCTGGCGCGAATATGCGCGTTGGCCAGGATGAGACAGAGCTTGCCCATTACTTTGCGGCTATCGCTCAGGCCCGAGCACTAGTATTGCAATTGGAGATACCGCTAGAAACAGTGACAACTTTGATTACAGCCGGACACACTAGCGGCATTCCGGTGGTGCTGAATCTTGCACCTGCTCAACTGCTACCATGGGAGATTCTGAAGCGAGTAGAGGTTTTGGTTGCTAACGAGCATGAGGCAGGCTTACTTTGCGGTCAACAGGTAGACAACATGGAAGATGCACGCACCGTGGCAACACTGCTCCACCAGCAGGGCATAGCCACGGTGGCTATAACGTTAGGAGCACAGGGTGCTCTCCTCGTCACCGGTGATGGGGTCGGAGGAACACGCAGCTTCTACCAGCCCGCACCTAAGGTCCAGGTCGTCGATACAACCGCTGCCGGCGACTGCTTTGTCGGAGCGCTGACCGTCGCCTTGACCGAAAGCCAAAATCCTGAACAGGCCTTACGCTTCGCCGTCTATGCCAGTGCCCTGAAAGTGACGAAATTCGGAGCACAACCAGGCCTGCCCACCCGAGCAGAGGTAGAGGCATTCAAGCAACCTTGATTGAGGAGTCAGTATATGATACCATGAGATGTGCAAACACTTGAAACGAAGATTTTGAACACTTTGCCAGATATGTTTTGAACACATTGAGAGAAGCAGAGAGCAACCATGCCAGAGATTAACGAAGCTGAAGTGATGGATGCGCTACATGAATGTTACGATCCAGAGATACCAGTCAATATTGTCGATTTAGGCCTTGTCTACGGCGTTGATATTAACAATGAGACCGGCCAGGTTCAGGTTACCATGACTCTTACGGCCATGGGCTGTCCCATGGCTGGTGACGTGATCTCCGAGGTGGAGATGCGAGTGGGTGAAGTCGAGAACGTCAAGTCCTGTAAATGCGATCTGACATTCGATCCACCCTGGTCGCCTGATCGCATGACAGAAGATGCCAAGTGGGAACTGGGCATGGTCTAAGACGTCGTAGGCCGGGCGTAAGACCAGTTGAGTAGGGGAAGGGCACCATGCGAAGTTCCTTAGGAGGCATGACTATTCTACTCATCATATTGGCTCTCCTTGTGATGGCAAGTGGCATCGGGCTCATCTACTACTCAGCAGTCTTTCACCCTGACCAACTCTATGCTCAGGCCACAACTACGGCTCAGACAGCACAGGCTCAAACCAGCGCGACAGCGAAAGCCTGGGCTACAGGAACTGCTCAAGCCTATGTCAATGCCACCGCTACAGCTCAGACCGTAGCCACGACACAAGCGATAGCAACCACCACTGCACTCCAGAATATCTACAATCAGGCAACGAGAGGGACCCCCATCCTTAATGACCCTTTGAATGGAAACAACATCAATAATTGGGACCTGGGCAAAGCCAGTTTAGGCGGGAGTTGTGGGTTTAGAGCAGAAGCCTACCACGTGATAGAGCCAAACAAAAGTTATTATTTGACCTGTCTTGCCGAGTCTACCAACTTCAGCAACTTCGCCTATCAGGTACAAGTGACGATTATCCAGGGTGACGAGGGTGGAGTTATCTTTCGCGCTGCTGGTACAAAACTTTATTCCTTCGGCATCAACCGTGATGGGCTCTTCAGCCTTATAGTTTCTAAAAACAATAACCCTGGCAAACCGTTGATCTTTGGCCCAATTTCGGCTATCAACATAGGCCTGAACCAGCCCAACTTACTGACAGTAATAGCGCGTGACAGTACGTTTTATCTCTATATCAACAAGCAATATGTTGACACTATCAGAGATACTACCTACCGCTCTGGTCAGATTGGAGTGTACGCTGCTTCCAGTACACACTTTACAGACGTCGCATTTAACGACGTTCAAGTGTGGCAACTGTAATGCACAACGTGTTCAAGAGATGAGTAAAAAGGACGTTTTCTACGCGTAATATTGCAGAGGCATACCCATCCTTGGCATAGTCATCGTGAGCGTGATATGCTATTACTATTGTTCACATCTTATTGATTGAGGCATTTTCCAGGTTCACGTTCATTTGGAGAAAGAAGCTTGCTATGCAATGTACCACATGTGGAACTACACTTCAGCCTGGAATGACCACCTGTCCATCCTGCGGTGCGGCAGTACCCACTGATACGTCCGAGTCGTCACCATATGAGACCTATGCCGAAACAGTCCCTTACATTCCTTATAACGCTTCAGAAGAAAAAGCACCAGCACCTGCTAGCTCACCATCATCTGGAACACCAGCACTAGAACAGAGTTTTTACGGTCCAAGCCCACTCGGCGAGTCATCGACGCCGCAAGGAGCACCGCCAGCAGATCAGGATTCACAAGCTTCGGAGTCTGAGGTAGCATCGCCATCCACCGATCTAGGACCACCCGCCGATGAGGTTGCGCAGGCACAACTACCTCTTGCCCAGCCGGAGCCAATACCACCACTTCCTACATCTACACAGCCAGTGCCACAGCCACGTCGAGGACTCTCGGCGAGTGTAACGGCTCTGTTTATCATATTAGCGCTGCTTATTATCGGAGGCGGGGGTGGACTGGCGTACTATGCAACGATCTTCCACCCTGCTGAACTTCATGCTCAGGCAACCGTTGTTGCACAGCACGTAGTGGCAGAGGCTACTGCTCGTTCTGCCACTATTAACCCACAGCTACTCTATACACAGATCACCAGCAGCACACCAAGCATCACTGATCCATTGAACAATGCTAATAGCAGCATTTGGGAAGCTACAACTGCATGTAACCTTACTAACGGAGCCTACCATGCCAGCATTGCAACAAAGAGCGAAATAGTCTTCTGCAGAGCTCTCTCGACTAACTTTCACAATGTTGCTTTTCAGGTGCAAATGACGATTCTCAAGGGCGACCTGGGTGGACTGATGTTCCGCGGCAGCCTTGACGCTTCAAACCAGGTACAGAGTTATTTCTTTGCGCTTGATCCTGTCGGAGGCTATCACCTTTTCACCCTTCTGGGAGGAGGTCTAAACCCATTGCGCGAAGCCACTAGCCCAGTGATAACACCAGGCCTGAATAAACCTAATCTGATTACAGTGATTGCACAGGATAACAGGTTCTACCTCTATGTAAATAAGCAATTTGTCGCAGTCGTCAGGGACAACTCGTATTCATCCGGCGGGGTTGGGTTGTTCGCTCTTGATCTCAACCTTCCTACGGACGTTGTATTTAGTAACGCGCAGATGTGGGCATTGTGAGGAAGAAAGCCACCTTACACCACACATACATCATATGGAGAAACTACTATGCACTGCATTAAGTGTGGCACAGCGCTCCCACCAGAAACGGCAACATGTCCTACTTGCGGCACATCCACGCCTTACAACGTTACTATCTCATCAACCCCAAATACCGGTGTCGAGGAGACCCCTTCGTCCTCACTGGCCTGGCAGGTGGAACCCCAGCCATCTTCAGACTGGCAGGAGTACCAATCGACCTCGGAGCATCAAACTCCTCAATCGGAAGTATCCCAACCGGTCATTCCTCAACCAACGCCGGTATCGCAGCAGCCTCAACCCACATCACTATCCTTGGCTGATCAGTCTCTTCCCATACAACAAGAAGCACAGCGTCGAGATTCCTCACTGGCCAGACCACTGCTGCTTATCATCCTCGCGCTATTCATTATTGGCGCAGGTGGACTGATCTATTATGTGTCCATCGGTCGCCCTGCTGAGTTTCATGCTCAGGCTACCGCAATCGCCCAGACCTTCCTTACGCCGGTGTCGCCACAAGACGTTTACACCAACTCTACCAATGGCAAACCAATGATCAATGACCCTCTGAACAGCCCTGGCAGTAGCACCTGGAGCGCATCCGGTGGCATAGGCAACAGTTGTGCCTTCACAAATGGGGCGTATCATCTTAGTATGTCGGGGAACACCTTCATCACGCAATGTTTCTCTAATGCCGGTAGCTTGAGCGATTTCGCCTTCCAGGTACGGATGACGATTACCCAGGGCTCTTTGGGCGGGCTTGTTTTTCGTGTCGATGATACGCAGTCAAACTACTACTTTTTCTTTGTCAGGTCTGATGGATTCTATGGCCTCCTGCTTCACACGAGTACAAACCAGGTTAAATTATTGAACTACGGTCCCAGTTCGGCGATCAATGCCGGCCTCAATCAGCAAAATCTCCTCACGGTAATAGCCCGCGGCAGTAGCATATACCTGTACGTAAACAAGCAGTACATCGCTACTGCAAATGACCCTACCTTCCGATCTGGTAAGATCGGCTTGTTTGCTTCCAGGGAAGTTAATCCCACTGGAGATGTAGCATTCAGCAACGCACAGGTGTGGAAGTTGTAAAATTTCGTGAAACCCGCTATTGACAGAACACCACACTACTGCTATCCTAATTCCTACGAAAGAACCAACAGACAGGCAATGAACGGGACAAGTACCTCTCGCTGAGCAGCAGAGAGCTGCGGATCGGTGCAACGCAACAGCCAGCAAGAACGAAATCCACCCGCGAGCCTACGCGATAAGCGACAACGGTTGTCCCCGTTACAAGACAACATTGAGGCCTTTCTTCTCTTCTTGCGAGAGACAGGATGAAAGACAAATCAAGGTGGCACCACGGCTACATACACCTATTCAGCGTCGCCGTCCTTCATTGTGGACGACGACGTTTTTTTGTTGCTAGCCTATTGTTTCATAGAAGGAGTACACACTATCATGCTTGATCTTGCTTTTATTCGCAACCATCCGGACATCGTCAAAGAAGCGGCACGAGTCAAACATAACAACGTTGACATTGACTACCTGCTCGAGGTTGACCGCCAGGTCACCGCACTCCAGCGCCAGGTAGAAGAAACCCGCGCCCGGCAGAACCAGGTATCGAGGAGCATCCCGAAAGCTGGCAAAGACAAGGCACAGCGCGACTTACTGATCGCCGAAGGCAAACAACTTGCCGAGCAAATCAAAGCCATGGAGCCGCGACTGAACGCACTCCTGGAGGAACGCCAACAGTTGCTTTACCTCGTCCCCAACATCCCTGATCCTAGCGCACCCATAGGCGATGACGAGAGTGATAACGTACCAATAAAGTTTCTGGGGGAAGCAGCCAACTTTCGACTTTGAGCCGCTCGACCATTATGCTCTGATGCAAAGACTCGACCTCGTGGATATCGAACGTGCCGTCAAAATCGCAGGCGCGCGTAGCTACATCCTTAAAGGTGACGCCGCGCGATTGGAACTGGCCCTGATGCATTTCGCCTTTGATCACATCGCTCGCAAAGGCTTCACACCGCTGATCGTACCGGCGATGGCGCGTGAATTCTGCTTTATCGGCAATGGCCAATTCCCCAAGGGGCGCGACCAGGTTTACGCCATCGAGGATGAAGACTTGTTTCTTGTCGGTACTGCCGAGGTCGCGATTACCGGAATGTACAAGGACGAAATTCTTAAGGAAGAAGACCTGCCCATGACCTTTGTTGGCTTCTGCCCCTGCTTCCGCAAAGAGGCCGGTACCTATGGCAAAGATACACGGGGTGTGTTTCGCATCCATCAATTCAACAAGGTAGAGCAATATGTCATCTGCAAGGCCGACCACGCTGAATCGGTTCGCTGGCACGAACAGTTGTTAGCAAACTCGGAGGAACTTGTGCAAGCCCTGGAATTGCCTTATCGTGTTGTCAATGTCTGTACTGGGGACATGGGTGATGGCAAAGTCGGCATGTATGACCTCGAGTGCTGGCTCCCGAGCGAAGGCAGGTATCGTGAGACCCATTCGTGTTCGTACTTCCACGAATGGCAGGCGCGGCGTGCGAATCTACGCTATCGTGACGAGGATGGCAAGGTAAAGTTCGTTCATACGCTCAACAATACCGCCATCGCCTCGCCACGCATCATTTTGCCGCTATTAGAGATTCACCAGCAACCCGACGGCACTGTACGTATCCCCGCAGCATTACGCCCCTATATGGGTGGTCAGGAATACATCATGCCACGCGAAAAGGAAAAATAAGTATGAAAATGTGCCTGGGGCAACCGGCATGATTAGTAACAAATGAATAGAGGGGATGAATAGAGGCTTTCTCCCACGATAAATCGGTGAGTTACAGAAATCTGCGTACCAAACACAACGCTAAAGGACGATAAGTGTGCTCACAGCCGCCAACGAAGCGCACTACTTCACCACCCCAGCCACGCTTGAAGCGGTGGACGCCCGCCATAGCCTCTTGTTCATCGTCCGTTTCAGGGATACCCCAAAAATCGTACTGCGTCGCTCCTTCCTGTTTAGCCCAGCGTATACCTTCCCATTGCAGGAGATAATTAGGCATAAGGTGACGTTGTTCGATTACTCGACGCACCATAGAGATAGATGGCTTGTTTTGCCATGAGTCCAACAAAGATACCCGCCAGCAGTTGCCCATTGTATTCCGCCAACAGTAATCGCACCTGCCCGCGCAGAACAAAGCTACGCCACACCTGCGAGTAGTACTCGAGCGTATGGATGGCGAACCGGTCACGCTCGCTCGTTGTTTGCAGCAAACGATACCAGGCCTGCACATCTTCCATCGTTTGCGCCACACGCACCGTCACCCCTTTTCGTCCGGCGAGTCGCACATTGTAACGCCACTTCTCCTTCATGCGGGCCAGCAACGTCTCTTCATCACAAGTGAGGTCAAGCAGAATCGTTCGTACAGGCTGTATGGCAGGTGCAGGCTGAAATTGCAGGGCGGCGAGCTGCTTTGTGATACTCTCACTGCTCGCTGCTCGCGGTTCCATCCGTAAAGCGAGCGCACCCCGTCTGCGCAGTTCTGCGTCGAGCTGCCTGAATAATGCTTCAGATAGTAAGGGTTGTGACCAATCAAGCACCGGCCCTTTAGGAATATAAGCAAGATGTCCAGCCCACAACGGCACAAGCGCGACACCACGACGTAGAACTTGAGTAACGGCGACGATGTGTTGCCGTTCCGTATCCCAGAGCGCAAGACGCAGCGGATGCCAACCCACACTGGCCTTGAGTTCGCCCCAACCCCAACTTTGCAGGAGATGTCCGCAGGGATGTTCGTTGACAAACTGATCCCACTGCTCACGCTGCCCAATAGCAACAGTGCGCAACATATATGGTTGAGTATTCGCCTCATCTAATCGACGTGACATACATGTAACTCCTACACTCTCCATCCTCGCAGGAGAAGTTCCGCCTCACTACAACGAACAACACCTTCTGATGTGTATATGGTACAATATCAGGTAACAAGTCAACTTATCAGAATGATCGGTTCGAGCGGGTAGATATCCCCCGACCGATTGTGGAGGCAACCCATGAAAATTGTGATCCTTGGGTGTGGTCGTGTTGGTGCAATGCTAGCTAGCATGATGTCTAACGCAGGGCACACCGTATCAGTCATAGACCAGAGTAGCGATTCGTTCCAGCGCCTTGACCCGCAGTTTAGTGGCCAGACGGTGATAGGCAACGGCGTCGATGAAGACGTCCTGATCCGTGCCGGCATCAAGGATGCCGATGCATTTGCCGCAGTTACCAATGGCGATAACCGTAATATTATGGCGAGCGAAATTGCCAAAGAAATTTTCAAGGTAAATAAGGTTGTCTGCCGCATCTACGACCCTATCCGCCAATCTACCTACCGTGAACTCGGCCTGGAGGGACTCTGTCCTACAGCCACAGGTGCACACATGCTCTTCAATGCGATTCTAGGCAATAAACCACTCGCAAAAGACGCCATCCCGAGCGATATGACAGGCTAGGCGTAAAAGAAGCAAAGGGTAGACATTATGTACATCATCATCGGAGGTGGCGGCGACATCGGCTACTACCTCACCAAAAACCTACTGAATCGCGGACACGAAGTCCTGCTGCTCGAGAAAGATCCTTCTCGCCTGCAAACCCTAAAAGATGAACTGGGCCAATCAGTCGTGCGCGGCGATGCATGCGAAGCCAGGACAATGGAAGAGGTCGGGGTAAATCGTGCTGGTCTGGTCATCGCAGTCACCGGCCACGACGAGGATAATCTCGTCATATGCCAGATGGCGATGAGACATTTCAAAGTTGAACACACCATTGCCCGACTGAATAATCCCAAGCACGAGGCCATTTTTCAGAAACTTGGCATCATGACCATCAGCCCAACCAAGGCGATCCTCTCCCTGATCGAGGCTGAACTACCTGACTCTCATTTTGTGCAACTTATGGCGCTCAAGAACGCAGGGTTGGAGATCATAGAGATGCACATTCCTGCGGACTCACCGATTGTAGGCAAGATGCTGCGCAACATAAACCTGCCACGCATTAGCAACCTCGCCTTGATTATCCGCAACAAAGAGTACATCATCCCTACTGCAGAAATGGTGATGAACGCCAACGACGATGTGTTCGCTCTTGTAAGTCGCGAAGGAGAGGAGGCGCTGCGTCAAACATTTGGCGTGATGGACTGACCTCCTCACGTCTCCTCGTTCCCCGCATTTCCGGTGTTGTGGGTCTGTACACCGGAGGTACTTGTTTGATGCTGCCCGTGCTTATGCTCATCCTCATACACATCGGGGACAGGACGCAACAGGTCTATCTGATCCATTTTTCCACTTATGTGGGTTGGTTTCACATGAGTGGCAGTGACCTCTTGATCAGGCTGATCATGTTCTAAAGGCCGTGTCCTGTTCCCCCACAGTGGGAGATTATGCGTGCCAGGCAGCGACCATGTAGTACGCCTGTGGGCGAGCATCTGATCCGCGGTCTCACCCCGCGCAGAGCGGTAAACGCTGGCGATGACGACCCAGGCGGCAGCCACAATCGGTGTGGCAAGCAGCGCCCCAAATGCGCCGAACAACTGCGCTCCCACGATCAATGCAAAAATAGAGGCAACCGGGTGTAGACCGACCGCGTGCCCAACAATTCGAGGCCCCAGTATATTACTCTCGACCAACTGCACAACGATAAAGTACACCACTATCCAGAACGTGCGCGGGAATGGTTCAGGGAGCAGAAGTGAAATAAGGATGGCAGGAATGGAAGCCAGTGCAGGCCCAACCATCGGGATGGTCTCGAAGATGAAGGCCAACACCCCAATGATCAGCGCAAATTCTTTCAATCCTAAGAAAGCACATCCCACTCCAGCCAGGACACCAATAATCAGGGCGAGTGTAAGTTGCCCGCGAATGTAATTGCCTACCACCCGATTTCAGGGCATCTTCAAACAGAAGGAAAAACGACTGCGATCTTTTAGGCACAATACTGAACAGGTTATCTCGGATACGTTTCCCATCCAGCGTCAGATAAAAACTCAATACAGCTACTAACAAGATATTTACAAAGGCATCTGTTACTCCCAGGACAATCGCAACAGCATTCGTTACCAGCGATTGTGCAAAAGTTGTCGCTTGCTGCTGAATTTGGGCTACCGCTTGATTAACAGCTTCATCGATACTAGCTTGTGAAATACCCTGTCCACGTAGAAATGCTTGCAGCTCGACGGGTAATTTCGGCAGGTCTATCGTCACATAATTTAGGACAGTATTGGAAAATGCTTGCACCTGGTTGACAAGCGAGAAGATCAGCGCGTAACCAAATCCAGCAAGGGCAGCCAGCACGATCACATATACAATCAGCGCCGCCACCACTCGTGGCATATACCTGTATCTAGCCAGGTAGTTCACCATTGGCGTCAGCAGAAATGCTACAGCCATGGAGAGGAGAAGCAGGACAACAGCATGTAAGAATTGGCCTAGAATTGACCACGTCGCCCAAAGCAAAATGCCGATACAGATGATAGAAATTAGGATATCACGCACCCGCTGCCAGTTCACATGTGCCATATAGTTGCCCTTAGTATTTCACGTTGTTACTTATCTATAGCTATTATGCCAGAGTTGGTACAGAAGTACAAGGCATGTTTGCTCGTTAGATAGACATTAAGCCAAGCGCTCTCTTATGCATTGTAACTTTTTGTGGCGCAGCAGCGTTATCTAAGTATACCACGACGTGGAAGATACCTACTTCACTTCAGACCCAAAGGCAGACTGAAGATAGTGCTAAACATAATCCAGTTAATCTGAAGCACTACATTCGTCTATTACAATACAGGCACTAAAACCGTAAAGAGGAATTTCTAGATGGCGATAACACAGTTAGTCTTGACCTGGACACTCCTGGGGATTCTTTTGATCTGGATGGTTACTTTCGCAGTTCTCGCCATACGCCCACATTCAAGCAAGAAAGTCACCCTGGAAAATTCCCCAACACCGTCACATCCCATCCTTCTAGTCTCTGCACCGGCCATACTGCGTGTCATAGCCTCTCAACCGTTGCAGTCACCTGTCGGAGCAATGAGTTCAGAACCGCCCGGCGATCTTGGGGCAACACCGGTCGCATAAACAACAATATCCTGGCGGGGTGAGCCTTGTAGGCGAAGCCCCCGCCAGTTGCGTCCTCTTCATAAATGTATAGTTTCGCCAGGACGTGCGGGGCGAAATGTTCCGTTTTCATTGACGAACACAAAATGACTGTCCTCTACACTGACAATCATATCTGGCTTACCATCGCCGTTCACATCTTTGAAGGTCAGTGTCACAGCAGCCAGGTCCTGCCCATCCCCGATTAAGGTCGGCCCAAGAAAAATTCTCGCCTTAGTAGGGTCGCCTCCAGGAAATTCGATAATCTCAATACGACGATTCAAGTTGAGAGCAATGAAATGACTCGGATTAGCCGCCAAATCACCTTGCCCTACTACAGCATCCGTCTGGAACGTCCTGGGACGACCATAACGCCAGTCGTCCTGAGTCACCTGCCACCAGTTTGCCGCTGCACTGAAGACAACCCATCCCATTACCATGATGAGCATAGCCAGACCCACGAACAGGAGCCAATGCGGACGATACCCATGTCCGCTCGCGATTTCCAAATCCCGCGTTTCTCGCTCTAGCGGAGCTACTTCTCTCCCCGGACGTCGTCGATCAACCGGTATCGCTGGCATTTTTGCCTGTGTCGCAGTGCGACGAGGTGGAATTGCCGTCTCACGTTCAGCATAGTCAGTACGCTTCCCTCGCTTCGGTGAAGTCTGCACATCAGAACGTGGATGTCCTCCTTCGGTTCTCACGTCGGTTTGATAGCGACGCACACTGCTCGTCATACGTAGTGGCCATTGCTCATCATCGTAATCGAAATCATCTTCATTCGGCACCTCGTGGTCTATTAGTCTTTTGCGCTGCTGTATGCGACTCTGATCCACATCGTTACCGTCCTCTCTATAGTATGGAACACCAGTTCTAGAATACACTTCAAACACGCAAAAGTCAAGAGTTTTAAGTACCATTTGTTCTAAAAGTCCTAAAATTCCTCTTTAAAAGTGGGTACGGAAAGAGGCTGTCTCAGATCATTGTAGGAGCTTCCTCCTGACCACAATGATTACACAGACGCTGCTATCCCCTTGACCAAATACGCTAGCGTCCTCATATCACCCACCAGGAACGTCTCCTTAACGTTCAGTGGGCGAGCCTGACCTTGCCGATTGACCCAGACCGTCGTATAACCCAGTTCAGTCGCAGGCACAACATCGTACTTAAAGCCAAATCCAGCGTGCCAGATTTCTGATACTTCCAGCCCCAGGCGTTGGCGCGCCAGCAGAAAGCCTTTGTGGCTGGGTTTGTAAGCACCTGCCTGCTCAGCAGTGATAATGCCGTCGAACTTTACGCCAATTGTCCGTTCCGTTTCCGCGATGATACTATCGTCCGTATTCGTAATAAGCACAACCTTCACGAGTTTCCGCAACTCGATAATGGCATCCCTGGTATCCGGAAATGGTTTCCAGTAACCCATAGCATCGGCAAACTCCTCGCATTCTGCCTTATCTGTGGGAATACCATATTGATTAAAAACCATCCTTAGCGTGTCATTGAGTACTTGCCGGTAAGGACGATACTTTTCCTGGATGTAGCGGAACTGGATTTCTTCCCATTCTTCTTGCAGAGTTTGTGGGTCAACATTTCCATAACCCTTGGAATCCAGGCTCTCTGCAAAGAACCGCTGGATTTCTGCTTCCCAATCGACTAACGTGCCATAACAATCAAAGGTGATAGCCTTCGGTAGTCTAAACATGCGTTATTCTCTCCTCCTGAAGCCAGGATGAACAAACTGTTCGGTACTGCTATATTACACCATACCGAACACGAACTTGATGGGCATAGAGGCGTGTTGCGATGAGACAAAAATATGAACCCAGGAAATAGCTGGGTTCAGGGAGTGGGACTGGGCAGACTCGAACTGCCGGCACTCGGTTTAGGAAACCGATGCTCTATCCACTGAGCTACAGTCCCGTCGTTCCAAATATTACCACACACGTCAACGCCTCATAAAGCGGCAACCCTCCCCCCACCGGGCGATCCCTCGCGGTCGCCTGGCAGAGTGGTGTAGCACATTCTTCGCTTGTGTGTCACACCACTATATCAGTTCATAGGCTGATCTGCAAGGCATTACGCCTGGCACCCCTAATCGGTGCGTAACGCCACGATGGGGTCAAGTCGTGAAGCCCGTATCGCCGGATAGAGACCAAAGACGACCCCGATTGCCGCTGAGACAATGAAAGGCATCAGAATCGAGGTCGTGCTGACGACAAACGGCAGTCCGGTGGCCTTGGTGGCAAAGTAGCCGACAAGCAACCCAAGCAGCATACCGATGCCTCCACCCACCAGGCTCAGCGTCAAGGCCTCGATCAGAAATTGATTACGGATATCCTTGCGGCGCGCCCCTATCGACATTCGAATACCGATCTCCCGTGTGCGCTCTGTGACCGAGACGATCATGATATTCATGATGCCGATGCCACCGATCGTCAGCGAGATGCTAGCGACGCCGACCAGCAGCAGGGTAATCGTCGAGGTGAGCTGGTTCGCTGTCTGCAACAGCTCAGCGGAACTCTCGGATTGAAAGTCATCGGCACTACCCTTGGCGATATGGTGACGTTGCTCAAGCAGGGTCGTGAGGTCTTGCTGGACCTGGTTCACATTGTTTGGATCATCAGCTGCGACCAGAATTTGATCCACGTAGGGCGAGTTCTTGAGACGATCGAGAGCAGTGGTGTAGGGGATGTAGATGACATCATCCGCGCTGCTGGAGCTGCCCGACCCCTTGGCCTGTAACACACCCACCACGCGGAAGAGCTGATCGCCGATGCGAATCGTCTGATTCATGGGATCGGTCCCGGTAGGGAAGAGGTTTTGCACCACCGTCTGACCGAGAATTGCGACTGGCTTGCCAGCCGTCTGATCGGTGTTGCTAAACCATAAGCCTTCGGCCAACGTCCAATCCTGGATCGTTTGATAGTCAGGGCTGACCCCATCAACAGATGTATTCCAGTTCTGGCTGCCGTAGACCACCTGTTCACTGGTAGAAACGACGGGACTGATATAGGCGACATGTGCTACCTGCTGCCTGATGGCATTGGCATCGGCTGGTGTGAGTGATTGCACGGTGCCTCCAGCGCCGAAGGCTCCACGACTGTTTGCTGTGCCGTTGCGGACAGTAATCGTGGTGGGACCGAACCGCGAGAAACGAGCATTGATGGAGGCTCCCGCGCCTTGCGTCAACGTGAGTGCGGCGATCACGGCCGCCACGCCGATGAAGATGCCCAGCGCGGTCAGCAGTGACCGCAAGCGATTAGCCCACAGCGCCTCTAAGGCGTTGTTAAAGTTTACACCGATCATGATGCCGCGCTTGAAGCGAATCTGTGGAACTGGGTGGCTCACAGGGGGTGCACTGACTGTTGGTGGTGTTCGCGGTGATACAATGGGACTTCTCTGTTGTGTTGAACTACTCACTGAATATGCTCCTTCAAGGGCATTGAGATGCCCGAAAAATTCTCTCATGATCTAGAGTAGCTTCATTACATTGAAGCCGTATGTGAAACACATGAGATTTTTTTAATGTATGGCCTGAGAAATCTTGGATATACCCTTATACCCTTGACAGATTGCCTTCCATGCTACGATAATCGATACAATACACTTCCCATTCTTTGACCGGGCAAAAAGGGGTTGATGTCCATCAGGGGAAACGGGCCTATAGGGGCATTACCTGCCCCCAGGCAGGGTCCCTGTCTCTCGGACAGGGAATTCTATCCACGGGATAGATAACCACAATGGTCCCTACCCTGCTCAACCCCACTCCTGCCCTTATGGGACATATCCCTGAAGGATAGAGAACCCAAAAGGATTTGTTATGGAGACTTATGGATTGCATCAATATCCTGGACGCCTCTTCGTGGTAGAAGGGGTTGATGGTTCTGGGAAAAGCACACAAATTGCGCTGCTGCGCCAATGGCTGATCAGTGAAGGCTACACCGTCTTCTTCAGTGAATGGAACTCATCCCCACTGGTCAAGAAGACGACGAGCAAAGGCAAGAGGAAGCAACTGCTCACGTCCACCACGTTTAGCTTGATCCATGCTACAGATTTTGCCGACCGCACGGAACATGACATCATTCCCCCGCTCAAGGCTGGCGCGATTGTGCTGGCCGACCGCTATATCTACACGGCCTTTGCTCGCGATGTGGCACGCAACGTGGATCGCAGGTGGGTACGTGAGTTATATCAATTCGCCGTCAAACCAACGGTGGCATTCTACTACCGTGTTCCACTAGAAGTTTCGTTGAGCCGCATCTTGACGGGACGCACCGAACTCAAATATTATGAGGCGGGGATGGATCTGGGCCTGAGCAACGATCCGCAAGAGAGCTTCAAGTTATTTCAGCAGTTGATCGTCCATGAGTACGAGTCAATGATCGACGAATTTGGGTTGACAGCCATGGACGCCACGTTACCTATACCAGAGCAACAACGCCGCATGCGCAAGATTATTCGACCGTACCTGCAAGGCGTACGTCGTAAACGTACATCCACACAGGAATCGGCCTGGGCAGGTATGGCAAGGGAAATGCGGCCATCGCAGATAGACATACGGAGGAGCAGTAGTGGGAGTGCGCGTTAAGGTAATACTAGAACGGCCAGTGGGATTACACCAGCGAAAAACAACCTGTGGACCAGAGAGGAACCCTATGACCAAACTTGCGTTTTATGGTATCGATGCAATTCATTTGAGGGAAGCCGAAGAACTTTTGCCAGGCCGCCTGATCGTGATCGAGGGCACCGATGGGGTAGGCCGGTCAACCCAGACTGGGTATACTGCGCCCCTGGTTGGAGAGTGGCGGCTACGCAGTGGTCGATACGGAGATGACGCACTCAGTTTTGGCGGGAGCGGGCCTCAAACGAGCAAAAGAAGGGCATACGCTCGGTCCGATCACCCTCAACCTATTTTACGTCACCGACTTTGTTGACCGTTTCGAGAGTCAGATTTTGCCAGCGTTGCGTGCCGGTTTTATCGTGCTGACGGACCGCTACATTTACTCCTTGATGGCTCGTGCCATCGTGCGTGGTGCTGACCCCAGGTGGATCCGCTCTATTTATGGGCTGTCGCTCAAGCCCGATGCGATCTTCTACCTGAAGGTGAGTGTCGATGACCTGATACCACGTGTGTTGCAACGCGGTGGCTTTGATTACTGGGAGTCGGGCATGGACATGCGGCTGGGCGCAGACCTCTTTGAGAGTTTTGTCAACTACCAGACACGCCTGCTTGAGCTGTACGACGCGATGACTGAGGAATACCACTTCCAGGTGATTGATGCCAGTTTGCCCACCGAGCAGATTGCTGAACAGCTGAAGCAAAGGATTGTGCCGCTGCTGCCACAGGGGTAAATGGTTATTCCAATCCTTGCGCTTCTTCTACCATGTAGCCTGCTTCACGCAGGCGTCGGAGTAGTTCATCGCACTGTGCGCGGTCGCGTGTCTCCATAGTGATCGTCTCTTCGCGTTGCATGATGGGCAAATGGCTCGAGATACGTTGGTAGCGTACGTCGATGACGTTGATGCGCATCTCCGCGATGATGCCCAACAGGCGCATTAATTCGCCGGGGCGGTCATTCAAGCGCGTGTGGACGACGAAGAAGCGGCCAGCAACTGAAAGGCCGTGTTCGATAAAGCGTCCCACCAGGTTAATGTCGATGTTACCGCCGGTGAGGGGCACGAGCACCTTCTTGCCTTGTAGCTTCACTACTCCACTCAATAGTGCTGCTACTCCTACTGCGCCTGCACCTTCGACGAGCATTTTGTTACGTTCCATCAATAACAGGACAGCGCTGATAATCGCCTCGTCGTCCACCAGCACAACATCATCGACTAGGCGCTGGATAATAGAGAAAGTTAACACGCCAGGGCGCTTCACGGCAATACCATCAGCGATGGTGTTGATAGCCGATAGAGTGTATGGCTCGCCTGTATCGAGGGCGGCGCGGCAGCTTGGTGCTCCTGCAGCCTGCACACCGATGATCATAATGTCAGGCCGAAGTGCGCGAGCAGCGATGGCGATACCAGCGATCAGGCCTCCGCCACCGATGGGAACAATGACCGCATCGGCGTCTGGCAGGTCGCTCAACATCTCAAGTCCCAGCGTGCCCTGTCCGGCGATGATGTCTGGGTCGTCGAAGGGATGGATTAAGGTCGCACCCGATTCTCTCTGTAGCTCAAGGCAGCGTTGGTAGGCATCGTCATACGTAAAGCCATACAAGACGACTCTGGCTCCGTAGCTCTGGGTGGCCATGACTTTAGCAAGCGCCGCCGTCTCCGGCATGACTATTGTGCAGGGGATGTGATGTTGGGCTGCGGCAATGGCGACTCCCTGCGCGTGATTGCCCGCGGAGGCGGCAATGACGCCACGACGAATTTCTGCATCGGACAGGCGTGAGAGTTTGTAACTGGCACCTCGCACTTTGAAGGAGCCGGAACGTTGCATATTCTCTGCTTTCAAGTACACATCCGCTCCTGTCATATCGTGAAGTGTGCGTGATGGTGCCAGCAGAGTGTGATGCAGCAGTGGTTTGAGGAGCTTATGTGCCTCCCAGATGTCGGCAATGGTGACCGGCAGCGACTCCTGGGCAGACTTCGCCTCTGTTTGCTCTGCGATAAACTCTACTTCCTGGGAGGTTTCGGTAGAGGAATCATTCTTAACTGAACGCATACTACGACTCCTTTCAGCCCTGCGCCGGACGAGACCACGGTTGTCGTGGTTACATTTCCCATGCTACGTTGCCTTGGTGCTATGAGACGGATTATAGCGCATGTGAGGAGTGATGGCAATATGATGGTCTTATTTTTCTCGCAACGTAATTTCTATGTCTCCTCACTTGTCTATAGAGGCCAGGCATGGTATGATGCTCTCAACGAACGTGGAAAGGGCGTACCAACATGACCGAAGAGTATCAGCTTCGAACCATCTTGCGCCGGTCAACGACGCTGTCGGCGCAAGAGAAGCAGATTGTGGAGGATCGATTGCATATGTATGATAGCTTGCTGGATGAAGACCCTGACATTCAGGAACGTGTCGCCCGAGCAGAAATTAGAGGACAGCAAAAGCTGATGCTGGAAGTGATACAAGCTCGTTTTCCCACTTTGGCAGAAGTCGCGCAAGAGCAGGTATTGCGTATGAATGAGCCCACAAAACTCAGTCAGCTTGTGAAACTCATGATTAATGCTCCTGATGAGGCTACAGCGCGTTGGGCTCTGGATACATTAGCCGCCTGAATAAAAAGATGTATCCTTCACCGACCATCTGTCACAAAGATGGCTCGTTATCCGAAGGGAAATGGAAGCAACCATGGAAAAATCTGGCCGCCGTACGGCGGCCAGATTTTTCCATGGTTGCCGAAGAATTTAATCCGGCGAGCGGAAGATTTTCACCCGGCGATTTGGCTCTTTCCCGCGGCTGCGCGATAGCAGGTTGTAGCGGGTCGCCATCTGGTGTTGCAGACGGCGAATGTATGCATTCGCGGGTGCCAGTTCAGCGGTCGACAGGTCATGGTTCAGCACCTGGTGGATAGCATCTTCGGTCTCCAACATCGCTCGCATGGTTGGATCGTCCGGCTTTTTGCCTTCAGCAGACTCATCTTCATCATCCATTGATATGTTCGTCATTGGAATGTCGAAGATGCGAGCAAGTGCGTGCTGCATCTGGGCAACTGTATTATTCTTCAGGATAATGATGAGCTTACGATCTTGCTCTGCTTGCTGCAAGCGTTCCGGCTGGCGACGGTAGTAGTTTTTCAGTGTGATGACCGCATCTGCCTCGTTCTGATTGTTGGTGATCAGAACGGGAACACGTAACTGGCGTGCCGACTGTGCCAGGCGGTCGCGGTTCACACCGAACGGGTAGACACGCAGGGTCTGAAGACGTAAGGGTTGTGCCTCTTCCGGTGTGTCTTGATACTGGTACGTCTTTTCGCCGATGAGTGGATGGTCAGCTGTTACCAGCATAGTGGCGTTGTGATGCCTGACGTCGGCAGGAGCTGTCCCTGTAGGAGCCAATGCCTGTAGCCGCGCCTGGCCACGTGTTCGCACCCGTTCACTGCCTCCGCCTCCATAGTGACCCTGTTGCCCCATGTGGCGAATCGCCTCCCATCCGTTACCGGAACGGTCTGTAGGGGCCCGATTTATCGCGCCCTCCCGATTTATTGTGCTCGCCTGGCGCGATAAGCCTCCAGCGCCCCAGGTTGGGAGCTCCATGCCACCGGCAGCGATGCGGCGTACCGTGACCCGGCCCGTGACTTCATCGCGTGTGCGCTCCTCGGCAGTGGTAGTCTGCCCGCGCAGCACGCTATCCACCGTGTCGGCGACATCACGATGCACAATCAACTCTTGCCAGCTCTGTTGTTCAACCACCACATCAAATGTTGGCGGCGCTTTGCGTTCCAGGATACTCTTTTGTGTATGACGTCGCCGTGCCTCCTCGTCACCCAGGGTGACGGTTTGGATGCCACCTACCAGGTCAGAGAGCGTCGGGTTGACGAGCAGGTTGTCCAGCGAGTTCCCATGAGCCGTGGCAACCAACTGCACGCCACGTTCCGCAATGGTCCGTGCGGCAGCAGCTTCCAGTTCGGTGCCAATTTCGTCGATGATGATGACCTCAGGCATGTGGTTCTCTACCGCCTCGATCATCACTGCATGCTGTTCTACCGTGCGTGCCACCTGCATACGGCGAGCACGACCGATACCGGGATGAGGAATGTCGCCGTCACCCGCGATCTCGTTGGAAGTGTCGACGACCACTACTCGTTTATTGGCCTCGTCAGCCAGGACGCGAGCTATTTCACGCAACAAGGTGGTTTTACCCACACCTGGGCGACCAAGAATTAAGATGGATTGACCCTGCTCGACAATATCACGGATCAAGGCAATACTGCCGAGTACCGCTCGACCAATACGGCAGGTCAAGCCGACGACTTTCCCCTTGCGGTTGCGCAGAGCGCTGATGCGGTGGAGTGTCCGCTCAATACCGGCGCGGTTATCGTCGCCAAACTCACCAATACGCTCAACCACATACTCCAGATCGGCATAGGTCACAGGCTGATTACTCAGGATCACCTCCCCTTCTGGGAAGCGGCCCTCGGCCAGGCGTCCGAGGTCCATTACGATCTCCAGCAGTTCGCTTCGGTTTTCCAGCCGATTGACCGCGTCGTGGATGCCAGGCGGAAGAGTTGCCAGCAGAGCCTCCAGATCGTCAGTGATCGCATGTTGCATAGGCAGTTTTATCACCTCGTTGCTTGGCGTGAATTGACCGTCCCCAGGCCCCTCACGCCGTAGACCACCCGTTGCTCCAGTGCAGGGACAGTACGCGGCTTCATAGCTAGTAAGGCCATGTGGCGCACGAGCAATACCCTGGTTCCGGTATGCTTATAACCACTGGTACGCAGAGCGGTAATAACAGAAGAATCGTACTCACGCACCTGACAGTAGATGCGGCGTACGCTTCTTGCCAATAGCCGTTGCATGCCAAACTGCAAGAGTGGTTCCGCGAGTTCAGTATGCTCGGGATGAACGATAAGAGAGAGTTGGTGCGGTGCCGAGCCATGACCCCGGCAAACCTGCAACCAGGCTCCTAAACGAACGCCCTGGTCACACACGTAGTTCTCACGCCCTCTCGCGAAAGAGAAGGGCAAGCGGTGTAATGACCCGACGTGTAGTTCAGCGAATTCTTCACTATTTTCCAACAGCTCTGCCATTTGCACCCGTTGTGGGGTAACAGAGCGGTAGAGTTGGTGCAATCCCCACACATGATGCCGATTCCAGCGTCGTAGTGAAGGCAGGTCGGGCAAGGACTGTACCCCCTCCGACCCCGGTTCGTAGACGTAGGTCAGCTCGCGTGCATAGCGTTGAAACCCGGCCCGTTGGAAAAGTTCCAGTTCTGGAATTTCATCTTCGACCTTGGCAAAGATACGCAGAATGCCATGAGTGGCTGCCATCTCCAGTATGTATTCGAGGAGTGCCGTCAAGACATCATCGCCAGAGACGCTACTGTTCACCATCGAAGCAAGGTAGGAGAGATCCCACATGATGTGTGAAGGACGTTCTTGTATCTGGGCAAAGCCAAGGATACGCCAGTGGTCCTCACAGATCCAGGTGCGCGAGGCAGGATTGAGTGGGAGGACGTTGCGCAAGGCGGATGGCCAGGGAACACGGTTCTCGACCGGTTCGATCCAGCAAACGAAGTTGGCGATTTCGTGCTGTTTGCTGCGAGCACGGCGGTCCATAGAGTAGATGATGCCCGGCAAGTCAACGTATAGTACCGGTCGTATCATCCAGTGCTCCCGCGCCCTGTTTTACGTCTTGACGCTCTGTACTAGGCGGAGAAAGTAGTGATGAAAACGTGGGTCTCCTGAGACCTCGGGATGAAATGCGGTGCCAAGTAAGTGTCCTTCTCGGACGGCAACGATACTACCATCGTCGAGCGTCGCCAGCACCTCAACCTGTGGACCGACTGACTCAATCACCGGTCCGCGGATGAAGAATGTATGGAACGGCGCTTCTCCTAACACTGGCACAGACAGATCAGTTTCAAAACTTTCCCGCTGACTACCAAATGCATTGCGCAGAACGCGGATATGCATCGAGGCCAGTAAAGGTTGACCCGGGAGCGCATTATCCGTTTCATGCGCTAATAAGATCAATCCTGCGCACGTTCCCCAAACGGGGAAGCCTGCGCGAATCTTCTCTTGCAACACCTCGTGTAAGCCGTACATCACCATCAGTTTCCCGATAGTGGTACTCTCACCTCCTGGTATTATTATACCATCTAAATCGTCCAAATGTTGAGGGAGTCGCACGGCTTTACCTTCGACTCCATACTCGTAGTCCAACTGGGCCAACATCTCGAGGTGTGCTTCAAAATCACCTTGCAATGCTAATACGCCGATACATAGCTTTGGGTTGTACTTTTCCATATGTCACTTACCACCCGCGACGTGCCATCAGTTCCTTTTCTGGCAAGATATCCAGGTTAATACCGACCATCGGCTCGCCAAGATTGCGCGAGACCTCGGCCAGAATGTGTGGGTCCTGGAAGTGTGTGGTTGCGCGCACAATGGCCTTTGCGCGTGCGAGTGGGTTGCCTGACTTGAAGATGCCTGAGCCGACGAAGATGCCCTCCGCACCTAATCGCATCATGAGAGCTGCGTCAGCGGGAGTGGCAACACCCCCTGCCGAGAAGTTTACCACGGGCAGCTTACCGGTGCGAGCAATCTCGCGCACCAGTTCATATGGCGCGCCAAGATTCTTGGCCTCGGTCATCAACTCTTCTTCGGGCAGCATCTGTAGACGGCGAATGCCATCCATAATTGCGCGCATATGCCGCACGGCCTCGATGACGTTGCCTGTGCCTGCCTCGCCCTTCGTTCGTACCATGGCTGCGCCTTCACCGATGCGACGCAGTGCCTCACCCAGATCGCGTGCTCCGCACACAAAGGGTACGGAGAAGAGGTGTTTGTTGACATGGAAGTGCTCATCGGCGGGTGTCAAGACTTCGGACTCATCGATGCAGTCAACGCCAATGGCCTGGAGAATTTCGGCCTCGACAAAGTGCCCGATGCGACACTTCGCCATGACGGGAATAGTGACGGCCTCTTTAATCTGGATGATGAGTTCGGGGTCACTCATGCGAGCAACGCCACCCTGCACTCGAATGTCGGCGGGCACGCGCTCCAGTGCCATCACTGCTGAAGCACCGGCCTCCTCTGCGATACGCGCTTGATCAGCGTTGACAACATCGCAGATAACCCCACCTTTGAGCATCTCTGGAAAATTTCGTTTGACTTGTATTGTTCCTGTATGTTTTTGCATGATAGATCGCCTCCTGGCTTTGTGTATAATACCGTGGGTTCTCCATTCTTCAGAGTGAATTGAGATAGCAAAGGACGGAGACCCAACGCTGCACGACTCTTACGGTCGTCCCTACCATCCATCCTATCATAAATGAAGCATCCTTCGCTACAGCCAAGTGAGGGAGGCGATACCAGCCAGGGTAGGCGTCAAGTTTCCAAGGCGGGGGCAAGCCCCGCCACTACCCTATCCGGTTGGGCGTCCCATCGTGTATGGTAGGGGCGACCCTTGCGGTCGCCCTGGAGCCTCGAAGGCCTTAGCCACGACAGGAGCCAGTTCCTCCCACTCGACGCTGGTCTGGCGCCCATGGTCAAACTCTGCCATCAGCCAGGTGTACACTTGTTGCAGGCGAGGATCATCTTTAGACACATCCAGGCCCATGTGCTGGCGGATGAGAAAGATCAGCCCGGCTAGCCCGCTCTCCTTCGTCAGCGACACTTCGAGCGGCCTGCCCAGGAGCTGCGGGACATTGAACGGCGCGTACATCCACCAGAATTTGTTCAAGCCGTCAGCGTGGATGCCGGCTCGTGTGCGGTGCGCATCCCGGCCATAGAGCGGATACTTCGGCGGCACCGGCTCTCCCATCTCGGCGTACAGGGTGACCAGTTCGTTCAGGGCTGTGAAATCCGGCTGCTTTTTAGGGAAGTAGCCCATGCCGAGCAGGTGCAGCAGAACGCCTTCCAGCGGAGCGTTCCCGCTGCGCTCGCCTTTCCCTAGCATCGTCCCGTTAATTACTCCGCAGCCAGAGCGGATAGCTGCCAGGCAGTTTGCGACGACCAGCCAGGTGTCGTTGTGGGGATGAAACTCCAGGTCCGGCGGCTGCAGTCCCAGTTTGCGTGCTTCCTGGAACAGACGCGGAATGCTGCGTGGCAGGGCAACATCCTCGAATGGCAGTCCAAGGCCTAGCGTATCGCAAATGCGAAACTTGGGGCGGAGTTGTGGGCCGTACGATGCGCTCAGTTCAAGCACCGCTTCGATGAACGGCTGCATGAAATCCAGCGGTGCCCGCGTCGCGTCTTCGAGATGCAGCCGTGGCCGGATACCTGCGTCCAGCGTCATGTGTACTGCTTCGAGGTAGGTCTGCGCGGCCTGGTTCCTGCCGCCGGGCTTAAATTTGTGGAAGGTGTGGTAATCGGAGGCCGAGGCGAGCATCCCGGTTTCGCGCACACCAAGACTGCGAATCAGGGCCACATCTTTTGCACTAGCGCGAATCCACGTAGTCGGCTCGATGGGAGCACCAGAGTGGTAACGTTCCAGGACTCCTTCGAGCGCCGCACGATCCGAGGACCGGTATGCGAAGAATTCAGCCTGGCGAATGGCACCCGAATCGCTAGTGAAGCGACAGAGGATATCATAGATTTTCAGGCTCTGTTCGGTTGAAAGTGGCAGCCCCCCTTGCTGGCCATCGCGATGGGTGGTCTCGGTTGTCCATGCTTCGGTCGGTAGGTTCGCCGGGCGCTCTGTCCAGAGGTAGGCCGGGAATGCATCACGCGGAAAACTCTCTAAGAAGTACTCAGGTTCGGTAGGTTCGGGAATAGCTTGGTACATGTTTGGCCTCCTGATTCCTCGCCGCCGGAGGCTGCTCGCGTCTGCTTTTGTTGCGGGATATGCAGCCTGCGGCTGCATATCCCGCAACAAAAAACTCTTGCGAACCACCGCAGGTGGTGAGGAGACCCGAATAGTTGCAATTAACCTTTGTTTCATCACCATATACAAATCTCCGTTACTAAGAATCTTAAGTTACCATTATCAAGGTTGTCAATATTGATTGCATAATCAACATATGATAAAATCATCTACGCTGAAAGGTAACACCGTATGAGATTAGCACGCTATATGACGGCACAGGAGGCTGCCGGGACACTGAATGTGAGCGTCGCCACCGTCTATGCCTATGTCAGCCGTGGGCTGATTCGCTCGGAACCAGGGGACACGAATAGCCGGGCACGGTTGTACCTGGCGGAGGATGTGCAGAGGCTGCTGGACCAGAAGGCTTATCGTCACGATCCTGCAAAGGCAGCCAACAACGCTATGCGTTGGGGCATGCCTATCCTGGAATCGGCGTTGACACTGATTACCGAGACGGGGCTGTATTACCGGGGACATGATGTGCAGCAGCTCGCCACAACATGTACGCTCGAGCAGGTTGCGGCCCTGCTGTGGACCGGCGAGATGGCAGATGCGACGGACATCTTCTCGGCGAGCCAGCCCGTCCAGGCCTATCTCCGCACTCTTCAGCAGTTCGACCGCGATCTCACGTTGCTCCAGAAGCTCCAGGTCGCCCTGGCGCTGGCCTCCACAGATGACCTGGCTGCCTACGATTTTGGCAATGCCCCGCAGACCGGCGCTCGCGTTCTCAAGCTGCTAGTCGCTGTCCTTGCCAGCATAACCGAGACGGATGCACCGGTGGTGGCAATCTTGCAACAGGGCTGGCAGTTGGATAACTCTCAATCAGCCGAGCTTCTTAATGCTGCTCTGATTCTCTGCGCGGACCATGAACTCAATGCCTCGACGTTTACGGCACGGGTGGTTGCCTCGACCGGGGCGCATCTTTACCTGGTGGTGACGGCTGGCCTGGCGGCGCTCCAGGGTTTCAAGCATGGCGGGAATACGCTGCTGGTCGAGAAGCTACTGCGCGAGGTGAGCACGCCCGAAGCGGCACGCAGGGTGATCGCAGAACACCTGCGCCGGGGAGAATACATCCCCGGCTTCGGACACCGTCTCTATCCGTATGGCGATCCACGTGCCGCGCTGCTGCTCCGGCTCATCGCCCAGTCCTTCCCCGACGCGCCCACAATGGATCTGGCGAATACAATTGCAGAGGTGGTTCTGGAGGTGACCGGCAAAAAGCCCAATGTGGATTTTGCGCTGGTGGTGCTGGCTCAGACCCTCAGCCTTCCCCCTGAGAGTGCGCTGGCGCTCTTCGCTCTGGGACGCACGGTAGGTTGGATCGCGCATGCAATTGAGCAGTATCAACGCGAGGAGTTGCTACGGCCGCGCGCACAATATGTTGGTCTGCGGCCGTTGGGTGCGTATTGACAAGAGCGTCAAAATATACTAAAATTCGTATAAAGATGGAGAAAGTAGCATGGTAGATAAAAAGCATGTGGACCGTCGTTTTTTACACGGAGGAAGATGGCACAAGTCCAGTTCGCGAGTTCCTGCAGCGTCTTGATACCAAAACACAAGTACGTTTCGCCTGGTCTATTGAACAACTACGTGTCCGTAATGTCATGGCCCGTGAACCTTTAGTGCGGCACCTGGAGGATAAATTATGGGAGCTTCGGGAAGAGAGCAACACCAATATCTACCGGCTCATCTACTTCTTTTTCTCCGGTCAGCGTATCGTATTTTTACATGGCTTTCAGAAGAAAACCCAGAAAGCACCGCGACGTGAAATTGAGATTGCATTGCAACGGCTGGACAGCTTTGTGAAAAGAACAAAAGAGGAAACATAAACGATGCAGAAGAGACATGATCACATTAAAGAAGGTGAGCAGGCCTACCAGGAGTGGCAACAGACCTTACTGGCAAGTCCTGAAGCGAGAACGCTCTACAAAGAGGAAGCCGCTAAAAAAGAACTCTGGCTGCAACTCGTTGAAGCCCGGCAGGCAGCAGGGCTGACCCAGTCGGAACTCGCCAGGCGCTTAGGGGTTTCCCAGGCACAAGTAGCCCGCATCGAGAAGTGTGGCTACGATGCCTATACTCTCAACACCCTGCGACGCTACGTCCAGGCCTTAGGTAGAACACTTGAGGTCGTGGTGGTCTAAAAGCAAGCAAGCACGACGGCAGGAAGCAGCAGGCGGGTCCGCTGCCTAAACTCTCCTCACTTCATCCTGCCTGCCATACCTGCACTGTTTTATCAATACTTCCCGAGGCGATGCGCTGCCCATCCGGTGACCACGCTACTGCATACACAGGATTAGAATGCCCATGATAGGTGAACTTATGGCCTCCATCAACCGCATCCCACACCTGCACTGTCTTATCCCAAGAGCAGGAAGCGCTGCGCTGCCCATCAGGCGACCACTCCACCGCATACACAGGATTAGAATGCCCACGATAGGTGAACACATGACCTCCAGTGGCAGCGTCCCACACCTGCACCGTCCTATCCCAAGCTCCCCGAGGCGATGCGCCGTCCATCGGGCGACCACTCCACTGCATACACATCACTAGAATACCCATGATAGGTGACCACATGGCCACCATCAGCTGCATCCCACACTTGCACTGTCTTATCCCAACTCCCCGAGGCGATGCGCCGGACCAGTCGTCCCAATTCTTCAACAACCCGCCGCTCCTCAACCTCGTCGCTATACGCCCCGTCCTTCAAGTTCGCCAACAAATGTTGGATTTTACTTTCGATGTGGTTTACCACTGTGTACACGCTCATGGGTGTGCTCCTTTCGACTGGGAGCCCGCGAGGGCTCCCGTTGTCAACACTAGTTGGCTAGATAAGCTTCAACAGACTGCTGTGATGATGGTCCGGATCGGGACGCCCGTCGCGGTTGATCGCGCGCGAACGTGCGCTAACAACGTCTTGTCCAACATAACGCCTGATACGCGGCGTGGTCCCTTAGTGGCTGGTACGGGTTCGAGTTCGCGGTCGGGTGACTGCACCATTGGTATGCCAGGCGGTGGTACTAAACGAACCGGTTGCACCTTGGCTAGATAAGCTTCAACAGCTGCTGTGATGATGGTCCGGATCGGGACGCCCGTCGCGGTTGATCGCGCGCGAACGTGCGCTAACAACGTCTTGTCCAACATAACGCCTGATACGCGGCGTGGTCCCTTAGTGGCTGGTACGGGTTCGAGTTCGCGGTCGGGTGACTGCACCATTGGTATGCCAGGCGATGGTGCTACAGGAACTGGTGGCTTTACAAACGTGGCAACATCTGCCTGGCTGGCCTGCTCCAACGCGTTAGCAAATGCCTGCACGCTGCCGAAACGTCCTTTGGGATCTTTGGCTAGTGCTGTCATCACCACCTGCTCCACATCGGGTGAGATCGTCGGCACCTTCTCACGCAAGGATGGCGGGGGAACAATGGTATGCTGGACAGCGATCTCGCTATAGGAACCGTGAAAGGGACGGTTCCCGCTGAGCCATTCGTAGACGACGATGCCCAATGCATACTGGTCGCTGGCCGGTCGAGGCTTGCCGTGAATTTGCTCGGGGGCCATGTAGGCGATGGTGCCGGCCATGTCCTGCGTCCCCTGGTAGCGTGAACTCTGCGCGATGAGGGCGATGCCAAAGTCCGAGAGTAGCAACTCACCGCGCTCCCCTAGGAGCATATTCTCCGGCTTGACATCGCGATGGATCAGCTTATGGTCGTGGGCGTATTGCAAGGCCTCGGCCACTTGCTTGACATAGCTGATGACGGTCGGAAGAGGCAAGACGCTGCCTTTGGGGTGACGCTGGCGCAGCGTGCCGCCCACGGCGTAATCCATGACGAGGAAGGGAGTGTCATCCTGCACATCGAAGTCGAAGACGCGCACAATGTGCGGATGTTTGAGATGAGCGATGGTCTGGGCTTCTTTCTCGAAGCTTATCACCTCCTCGGGGCTGGCCAGGCGCGTATAGAGGACTTTGACGGCGGCATGGGTACCCAGGCGGAGGTGCTCACCCAGGTAGACTTCGGCGAAGCCGCCCTTTCCCAACAGGCGAGTGAGGCGGTAGTTGCCCAGCCGTTGGCCGACGCGATCTGTCATGGGTAGCTCTCTCCTTTTTATTGAAGAGGACACTTGATGATGAGAGTCGGTTTCCCTCTAGGATTGGTGTTGAGGTTATTGTAGCAACAGGAGTGCAATATGTCAATCCGATGATCCTACGGACGGGTGCATTTCAGATTGTTGCATGAAGTCCCTGGGGTTGGGTGGTTTGGCTCCACGCAAAAATCTGAACCTCACTCCCTACGGACTCGCTTCGCTCCTTGCCTCCGTTGCCTCGTTCACTGCCTCTGCTTTCGTTTCTGCAACGGCTTCTTTGGCCTCTGACCTCTCGCCGTCTCCGCTTCTCGCCTCCTCCTCCAGCGGTGTTTCTTCTTTGATCTGTGCTGTCCCACCTGTGGCAGTTGCCACTGCTACTTGCTCTTTTTGCGGGATACCATATGTCGCAGCTTCCTCGCCTGGTGGGATAGGCTTTGAATAGCGGAAAATCAGGTACGTAATGGGGAGAAGGGCGATAAAGAGGACCAGTGCCGTCCATTGTGCCTGTTTCAAGCCCCAGTCCAGGCCCAGGAAACTGACGATGAGATTGTCGCGGGTGAAGAAGAGCAAGAACTGGGTGATGGCATAGGCATACAAGTAGACGAGCATGAGTACGCCGGGACGACTGACACGACGGGCGAGGTAGAGCATGAGAACGAGCAGGACGATATTGGTGAGCATTTCGTAGAGGGCGGCTGGCTGCACAGGAACGTTGCAGGTGGCCGGGTTCAGACAGGCCCAGCTATTATGGTTCTGGTAGACCGTTGACCAGGGGAGGGTGCTGCGGTAGCCAATGATGTCCCCGTTGATGATGTTGCCGATGCGTCCGAAAATCTGCCCGGCAGCCGCAAACAGTACTCCAGCATCGATGGCAACGAGTGGATTGATGCGTTCGACACGCGCCCGCCAGAAAATGGTGGGAATGACGAGGAAGATAGCTCCAAAGAAGGCCATACCTCCCTCCCAGGTCGCGATGATGTGTATAGGCTGCGCCAGGTAGTACGAGACAAGGTTGGGCTGCTGTATGACGAAGTATAAACGACCGCCGATGAGTCCTGCGGCGACAGACCACCATAGGAAACGATACACCATGTCCTGGTTCATGCCTTTGCGGGTTGTATAGCCCTGAATGACCCGTAGGGCTATGACGATGCCAACGACGTACATCAAGCCATACCAGCTCAGCTTCAGTGGCCCCAGGTGGAGGAGGACGGGGTCGATATTAATATAGATGTAGGGCGGGCCAATGCGCAGCCATCCCCAATCGATCAGATAGGCCAGTGTAGGGAGAATTCCCATTGAGTAGCTCCAGTCATTAGAGACAATAGACATTTTTCACCTTCTATGATAGTACGGTTCAGCATTACATGCAAGTAGTTCTACAAAAATTGGGGACATGACGCACATAAATGCTGGGACCGCGAAGCTCGTGTATAGTAGTGGGAGGGTAGTGGGGTGAGGTCGGGACGCAGTCTGGGGCACACCATCCCCCAGATGGCGTCTGTGTGGCCATGTGGGTGAGGTTTCTCTTGCGGCTGCCCTGGGGCTTTGCAAATGTGTTATGCTTTTTAGCAAATAGGAAATGATGGCGTTTCCAGTAATATTCCAGGGAGGGGATCACTACTTATGGCTACTAAGCATATGCATATGGCTAAACATGCGTCTGGTCAGAGTGTCTACGAGCGTTACCTGCGCACTGAGGAATTGCTCTCGCTGCAAAAACCAGAGCAAGAGTTGGCGCACCATGACGAATTACAGTTTCAGGTAGTCCACCAGGTCTTTGAACTATGGTGGAAGGAGAGTGCGTTTGAGCTGCGAACCATTCGTACGTTGCTTCAGCAGTTTAATCTGCCACCTGCCCTACGCTTGTTGCAGCGTGTTATACGTACCCAACATTTGATGTTGGATAATCTGCGCATGCTTGAGACAATGACTCCATGGGATTTTCATGGCTTCCGCAAGGTGCTGAGTGACGGCGCAGGTACCGACTCTCCAGGCTTTCACGCATTGATGAACATCTCGCCACTGCTGTGGGATGATTTCCAGGCGTTACTGCTGCATGAGCAGGTCACACTAGTTGACGTCTATACCCTTGCCGACGAACATCCCCTGCTGATGGCTTTTGCTGAGGCGCTGACCGACTACGATGAAGTGTTTCAGATATTTCGCGCCCAACATTTCAAGTTAGCGCGGCGTATGATTGGTCCCGGTGCCATCGGTACCGGTGGCACACCAATGGAGATCCTGGAGCGGACCCTCAAGGATGTCTTCTACCCAGAACTGTGGGAGGTGCGCAACCAGTTGACCGATATCGCCAATGAGCAAGGTTTGCGCTAACGTCTGCCCGGCCCCACTCAATCTGCCAATGCCTGGAACATGTAACAGTTAAACTGTACAGCTCTGTGCAAGTCTTCGAGGCGAACGTGTTCGTTGGGGGCATGCGCGCCGTTTGCCCAGTACGTCGCGTTTCCTGGTGCACATAGGCCGGGGACGCCAACATGGCGGCGTAAGGCTCCCAGCAATGGAAGCGTCCCCCCGGTAATTGGTATCACCGATGGTTGTTTGCCAGCAAAAGTCTCTGCGATCTTAAAGATGCGCTGCACAAAAGGGGTCTCGATTGGCGTCACAACGGGTTCCGCAGCCGCGAAGGCCGTGATCTGGATATCACCATAGCCTTCGGCTGCCAGGTGAGTACGCAACTTCGCAAGGATGTCGTGCGGATCCTGGTCAGGGACGAGGCGAAAATCGATCTTGGCGCTCGCCCTGGCTGGTAGAATTGTCTTCGTACCCTCCCCGGTGTACCCACTGACGAGACCTGCGATATTGCAAGTTGGAGCGAATGCGGCACGTTCGCGCAATGCAACACCCGTCAAGCCGTCCACGAATTGCTCCACGCCAAAGGTTTCGCGCAGTTGCGCCTCCGTATCCGTCTGGTCGGACAGCGCAGCCAGTTGTGCCTCAGATGGGGCCCGTACTGAATCGTAGAAGCCAGGGATGCGCACGCGCCCTTCCGGCGAACGGAGTGCGGCAAGCGCCTGAACCAATCGCCAGGCAGCGCTCGGCAGAATGGGAGCCATACCAGAATGAGTATCTCCCCCGGTACACTGCACATCAAGTTGCACGTAGAGCAGACCTTTGGTACCGAGTGTTAAAATCGGGCGACCGGCTGGATCGAAACTTGACCCTTCCCACAGGCACCCATTGGCCTGCAACAGCGTGGAGTACGTTGAGGCGATAGCCTCGAAATGTGGGCTGCCAATCTCCTCTTCGCCTTCGATAATCCAGCGCAGCGTAATAGGTAACTCACCGTAGGCCGCCCGCAGTGCGCGAATGGCTGCCAGGCGGGCTGCAATCTCGCCTTTGTTGTCGCTTGCACCACGAGCATAGAGCTTACCATCGCGCATGGTTGGCTCAAAGGCGGGCGAGTGCCACAGTTCAAGCGGCTCAGGTGGCTGGACATCATAATGATTGTAGAGCAGCACCGTATAGTCGCTGCGACCACGTAGCTCCCCGTAGACCACAGGTGGCGCACCCCCGGCCACGAGTTGCTGTGTCTGAAAACCTGCTTCGCGCAGCAGCGATTCGGTCAGGTTAGCCATCTCTGCTATACCCAGGCCTTGTGCCGCTATACTCGGCTGTCGGCATAACTGCTCAAGCAGCTCTTGTGCTTCACCTGCCTGGCTTTTGAGATACGATGTCAATGCGTTCGTATTGGTCATTGCGCTCCCCCTGGCACCCGCAAGGGGCGCCACTACATGTCTTACCCCAGCTTCTGCAAGAAACTGGCAACGGTACGTATCCCCTTGTAGAACTGCGAGAGGGAGTATTTCTCATTTGGCGCATGTAGATTGTCGTCAGGCAAACCAAATCCCATCAACACAACAGGCACGCCCAGAACCTCGTCAAAGAGTGCTGCGATGGGGATAGAGCCACCTTCACGAATAAAAACGGGGTCTTTGCCGTATGCTTCGCGCAGGGCAGCCGCAGCAGCTTGCACCGGGGGTGTATCTACAGGAACCAGCACTGCCTCGCCGCCATGCAGATTATGCACCGTCACCTCGACTCCTGGCGGAGCAAGTTCTTTCACGCGCCGCTCGAACAACGTGAATGCCTCTGCTGACTTCAGATCAGGTGGCAGGCGCAGACTGATCTTGGCTTTGCCCACGGCAGGGATGACCGTCTTGGCTCCTTCACCTACGAAGCCGCCGATTATACCATGCACCTCCAGGGTTGGACGCGCCCAAAGACGCTCCAGTGGGGGATATTCATTTTCACCGGACAACTGCGAGACACCCATCTCTTCACAGAGCATTGCGGTACTATTCAACGGGTCATCACGCCAGAATGTTCTCTCCTGTGCTGTCGGTTGGCGTACCTTGTCGTAGAGTCCTGGGATGTGGATATGTCCCTCTGCGTCTTTCAGGCCAGCGATAATCAGGGCCAGCGCGTGCAGCGGATTGGGCGCAACGCCGCCGAACATACCAGAGTGAAGATCACGTTTCGCCCCGCGTACCTCGACTTCGGTGTATGTAATTCCGCGCAGACCGTAGGTGAGTGCTGGAAGATCCCTGGCGGGCATTTCTGTATCGCAAATAAAGGCGGCGTCACATTTCAAACGTTTGGGATAGGCCTTGACGTAGTGCTCGATCGACTCTCCTCCAGCCTCTTCCTCTCCTTCGATAAGCACACGCACGTTGATAGGTAACGCGCCATTGACCGTCATCAGGGACTCTAACGCCTTTAAGATGAGCATGGTCTGACCCTTGTCATCGCAGGCCCCACGACAATACAGGTTATCACCGCGTATCGTTGGCTCGAAGGGAGGCGATTCCCACAAATCCAGTGGATCAACCGGCTGGACGTCGTAGTGTCCGTAAATAAGCAGGGTAGGTTTGCCAGGGACCTTGAGCCAGTCGGCGTACACGAGCGGATGGCGCTGTGTTGGTATGACCTCAACGTGCTCGAAGCCGATGTGCCTCAGTTGGTCGGCGGCGTATTCTGCTGCGCGGCGGATGTCGCCAGCGTGCTCTGGTAGTGTGCTGATGCTGGGAATGCGCAGCCAGCCTTTTAAATCTTCAAGAAAACGCCTCTCGTTTTCTTTAATGTAGGTTTCAAGTGGTGTTTGTGCCATGATCTGTCCTTTCGTTGAGAGTGGAAATGTACGCACTCTATGGTAGCAGGGTAGGGAATGATTGTCTAGTCTGCTATAGGTTCCCCCTCTTCCTCCCGGTTGCCCGTAGATAAATCCACGCATCCAGCATGCCGCGCAGTAAACCAACCAACCCTAGTAAAGCCACCATCAGCAACAATGCTATCAAGGAGCGGTGAAAGAACAGAGGATTGCTTGATGGAATCAAACTCAACAGCGCCACGAGCAAAAATGCGCCGAAGAACATGAGCATGCCCGCAATGGCACTGCTGCGCGTGAGTACCGCACCCGTCATCTTCTTTGAAAGCCAGACGGCCATCATCGCCCCCGGTGTTGGTGCTCCGATAAAGGCAATGAACAGGGAGATAAACACACTCAGTAAAAGTGGACTAGTTGGTGAAGAAGGAATTACCAGAGCAAGAAACAGGATGATTGTCAGTGGCAGCAGTCCGGTTAACGCACCCACAATCGCCGGACGCCACAAAACAGGCGCAACCTCCATTTGCTCACCGGCGACATCAACTAAAGCAAGCTGGCGAATGGCAAAAATATTGCTGAGCAGAAGCACAACATATGCCAGGAAGTGCAAGACAAAACCACGGCCTCCCAGGGTAGTGTTGATGAGCACACCGCTCACTATAGGCGCAATCAGCACAGTGGCAAGGCAGCGGTAGAAGAACTTTCTACTGCTCGGGCTGCGCGTGACGGCAACAAACCCTATCCCAGCCAATGCCAGCAGGTTGATACCGACTCCCGCCAGTATTCCCAGGACAGCGAGTAGTTCACTACCGTTCATATCAAGCAACAAGATGACTACAGGAAATTGCATGAATAGGGCTATTAAGGCCACACTATAGTAAAACAGCCGCCGTCCCTGGTGATACATTTTCACGTCCGGCCCGCTCGTCGCAGCAGCGGTATTCGCCTGTACGGGCACACCCTGGCCGACTCCCACACCTACAGAACCTTGCGCCTGGCCTATCTGTCCCTGCCCTTGCGCCTGGGAAGGCCACTGCCACAGCCGCCCCCCTTGCTGCCAGGGAGCAAAACCTTGAGGCGACAAAGGGATCACAGGGTCAGTGGGTGGCAGCGCACCCACAGTACCCCCACCCCGTAATACGGCTCCTGGCGCTAATGGCGCTTGCCGGGCACCTTCCCCTACTGTCACGTCCGTATTGTTGGCATCACCGGTTAATCGTATTGCAGACTTGGGCATGAAGGCAGCGGCAACCGCAGCACGCAAGGCAGCAGCCATGTCAGCCGCGCTCTGATAGCGGTCCTCAGGTCGTCTTGCTACCGATTTCATCACCACCGCCTCGATTGCAGGTGAAAGATCAGGACGAATATCCCTCACTGAAGGAATAGGATCACTCAGGACTTTGGTCATCACGGCAAACGGGCTTGGGCCGGTAAATGGTAGGCTCTCTGTCAGCAGTTCATAGAGGATAATACCCAGGGAGTAAATGTCGGAGCGGGCATCAACTTCACCTCCACTCACCTGCTCCGGTGAGGCATATTCGGCAGTGCCGAGAAAACTCCCCACGAAGGTCAGCGAAGGCATGGCATGCAAGCGCACGATACCAAAATCACTCAGCAACAATCGACCATCCAGGTGAAAGAGCAGATTGCCCGGCTTGATATCTCGATGCACCACACCCATGCCATGAGCGTAGTCCAGGGCATCTGCCACCTGACTTACATAGCTGGCAACGACATTCAGATCAAAGTGAGCGCCATCACGTCTCATTTCGTCAATGCGTTCGCGCAGCGTGCCACCTCGAATAAAAGGCATGACCAGGTAAGCCAGTTTCTGATAATCTACCACGGCCTCCTCATACTCGTAGACCGGTAAGATATTTTTATGCTCTAACTTCGCTACGGTATCGGCCTCGCGGCGAAACCGTTCCAGAAAGATGCGCTGCTGCTCGGGATCGAGGTTGAGAGAAGGGATAAGGACCTTCACCGCCACGGTTCGTATAGGGCGAGATTGTTGAGCCAGGAAGACGGCTCCCATACCACCATATCCGATGACCCGCTCAAGCGTGCACGTACCCAGCGTGACTCCTATAAGTTCTTTTATGTCCATATCGTTCCTTATTGACATCCTACCTGCAAGCTACTATACTACCCACAGTACCTTGAGAACTGAATAGCATTTCGGTGGGTCTCTGGCGAAGGGCCAGAGGTAAAAACGTTACCGCGCTGAACACCGTACACCTCTCTTTCTGAGAAACTACCCTGGGGCTCAGGGATAGTTAGGCTTGGCTCGTTCATATTTCCGATCCAAGTACACTGTTGCATCTCCATAGAGCACCTCAAGTATCTTTTGTGCTGCTATTCCAGTCACTTTGAACGTGTAAATGTTGAGATCACGGAAGATGCTGGCCTTCACCTTCGGACAATGAGTGAGCACAAATGTTTGAAATCCCACAGCAACTTCATAATCACCTACTAGTGTAAGGGACTGTCCATCCTTTGAGATATGCCCATCTCCATCAATCACACCTCTCCAATAATGCCTCTCAAGTTCAGGTGCAACCTGTGCAGGTTTAGTATGAAGCGTCTTCCTCGGCACGATGCTATATACAGCAAGGTCTTCTACTAACTCAGAGTTATAGATGGTAAAGGAGCAACTACGCTCATTCTTGCTCACCATCTGAGTAGCCTGCAAAGCCTGCTTGAATTTAATGAGATGATCATAGTCCCGTATTCCTAAATGGATTGTGAGACGTTGGCTAGAAATCTTTGTCCTCCCTGCTGTAATACACCCATCGGCAGTCAGAAAGCCAAGCCAGTAGGCTTTTTCCTCGGTATCAATAACCTGAAAGTAGCGGCTCTCATACGTATGGAACCGCGTTAGTCCATTCTGTAGGTGAAACTGAATACCTTGCCCTCTCAGAACACTTGCGACTGTTGTATGAGATGTGCCGTACCGTTTCGCAATTGAGGTAAGGTTTTCTCCACTCTTATAAGCAAGCAGCATCCCTTTTTTCTCTGTCTCTTTCCAGCCTCTTGGCTTTGCCATTTTGTACCTCACATTTGTAAATTTTCTTATGTTATACCACAAATGTGGAGCAGAAAGCTCTGGCTTGTGCCTTCATGTTAGCACAAGTGAAACTCCTATGCAACGAAGCAGTAAAGCCAACGGGTGACCGTTGGAATCCCCTGGCGAAAGCCTGCGGGAGGATGTCAAGTTCATGCCGAAACCTCCACCACGGACATGCCTGGTGCCCCTTGCGGGTACCAGGCATGTCCATCTTGATCTATGGGCAAAAAATGTTCACCTGAAACGTTCAAAACTATGATAGTGTGATGCATCTCATTGACACATACCGGGTTTTACCTGATAATGTAGAAATAGAGCATTTCGTCGCCCACATATTGCTTGATTGGTTATCACCTGGCACTTGGATTGTAAGCGAAGCAACGATACAGAAGGGAGGAACTTCAATGAGCACAATCCCAATCCCACAGGATGAGAGCAGCCACCAGGTGGCACAGCCCAACCCCTTAGATAAGTACGAATTGAGCCAGCGTTTAGGGCAAAGCGACAGTGCTGAGGTCTGGAAAGCTTTCGACCCTCAACAGCAAGTCTTTGTCGCTATCAAGATTCTTCATCCAGATATACAAGCCGATCCCAATTTTCCGGTACGATTCATGGAGGAGGTAAAGCACATTTCGTCGCTGCGCCACCCCAATATTGTGCGCATCCGCGATTTCGGTTTTGCACATTCGCCCGAGGTAACTGGTACCAAAGCCTATATCATCATGGATTGCGTTGAAGGCCAGACCCTTGCCGATTACATCCATAGCACGTCTCACCAGGGGAAATTTCCGTCTGCTTCTGAGATCGTTCGTCTTTTGATACCCATCAGTCTGGCGATCGACTATGCTCATCAGCACGGCATGATCCACGGCGATCTCAAACCCAGCAACATTCTACTCGATAAAAGCAATACCTCTATCAACCCGATGGGGCAGCCCGTTCTCAGCAACTTCGGCATTGCTCACATACTGCGAACGCCTTCTCGTTCCCCCAGCAGTTCGTCGCCAGCCGCATCGTTCTACATCTCCCCCGAGCAGGTCCAGGGCAATCCTGGCAACGAACGTAGCGATCTATATTCCCTCGGGGTCATCCTCTATGAACTGTTTACTGGCGTGCTACCCTTTCAGGGGAATAATCCGGTTGACACGATAAACAAGCGCATCCATGCAACACCGGATTCACCAGTCCTCAAGAATCCGAATATGCTGCCTGCGCTCACCGCTGCCGTCCTGCGTAACCTCGCTAAAAACCCTGCCGAGCGTTTCCCCAGCGCCGCAGCACTGGTCGTTGCCCTGGCTAAGGCTGTCGACATGCCCGTTCCAGAGCATCTGAGGGGGGCCGAAACCCTGACGGACCCAATGAATATGCCGACCTTTCTCAGCCCACTCCCATCGAGCCGACCACTAGGGACGACACCGTCTTCACCTTCATGGCCAGGTATGGGGTCATCTGCCTGGGGGGCAGGTGTCGAGGCACCTATACCCGCTGTCAGCATGCCTTCTACTTCGTCAGCAGGACAGTCACAGGGAGCGCCTCCACAGAGTGGTGCTCAAGGGCCTGGTGATGTAACGCTTCGGACGTTTCCTATGACAACTGGTCAATCCCCCGTCGTCCAGGCAGGATCTCCGCAAGGGGCCCCTCTACAAGCCACTGTATTCCCTGCGGCGAACTTTCCTGCACAGGCTCTTACACAGACACCACCGGTGTCTCTATCCTATCCACGCCCTACGCCACAGCAAAAACGTAGCAGAGGTTTCTATACCGGCCTGATTGTTTCGTTGATCGGTCTACTGGTGGTGGTTGGCTCAAGTTTGGGTGCCTACTTCGCGTTCTTTCGCCATGCCCCTGCCACCCTTACCTCAGCACAACCGATAGTAGGACATGCTTTCTTTGTCAGTAGTGGGTTATTGAACCAGAACAGCAACCAGGGCATCACTGATGAGTTACAAATCAACTTGAGCAACCTTCCCGATCCACAATCCGGCAATAGCTACTTTGCCTGGTTGTTGAACAATCATCAAACCGATATACCAGCCATCCCCCTTGGCCCATTATCGCTCAATCATGGGCAGGTCTCGATGACGTATATCGATCCCCAGCATAGCAATCTGCTCTCCATCTACAACCATTTTCTCATTACCGAGGAGAATACGAATCCACCTCCGGTCAATCCTTCTCTTGACACAAACACGTGGCGCTACTCTGCCACCTTCTCGACAGTGCCGAACCCAACAGATACCGAGAACCACTTTAGTCTCTACGATCATCTGCGCCATCTACTTGCACAGGACCCCAAGCTCAAACTTGTAGGTTTAACTGGTGGGCTGGATATCTGGCTCTACAGAAATACCACGAAGATCCTGGAAGCAGCAGGCGCTGCCCGGGACTCACAGAAGCGCTGCACACCGGACCCAAATAATCCAGATTGCGCCTTCGTCCGTCGAGAAATCGTGCGTATTCTAGAGTATCTCGACGGTATTCAGTACGTTCGGACAGATGTACCGCCTGGGGTAGGACTTGATCCGATCATTCCTCGCGTCGCCTTGCTCGAGTTTGACACGGTCAATCAACAGCCTCCAGGCTATCTCAGGCATATCGGGACCCACCTGCGAGAACTCTCTATCTCCCCTGGCGTGACTCCAACTCAGCGTGCGTTGGCCATTCGCATCAACCAGGCGATCAACAACGTTCAGGGGCGGTTAGAGGCCGTCCATGCCGACGCGAAGACGCTCGTGCAAATGAACAATGCCCAGTTGTCACAACCCGGTGCACTACATATGCTCGATGACTTGTTCACACAGGCCAACTATGCCTTCGTTGGGCAATTCGATCCTAATACGAGTACTGTGAAGGAAGGTGTGGTGCAAATTCACTACAACATTCAGGCCCTGGCTACCTTCGAAGTTACGCCTTGCACCATCACTTATGGACAGAATTCCTGCGCGTAATCTCGGCAACCCTAAAGAGGAGACAGCGATATGAGCACAAGCCCACAACACCTTGGTAAATACGAACTCCAGCAACGCTTGGGATGGGGCGGGATGGCTGAGGTCTGGAAGGCACTCGATCCACAATTGCAGCGCTATGTCGCTATTAAGCTGCTTCACATGAATTTACAGGCCGACCCCGATTTCGTGGCCCGTTTTCAACGCGAAGCCCAACTGATTGCGTCCCTGCACCATCCCAACATCGTGCAGATTCACGATTTCCAGATAGCGGGGCCTCCCGAGACAGACATCCCTATTGCCTACATGGTAATGGACTATGTTGAAGGCCCGACGCTGGCTGACTACATCCGCAATACCTCTGCCAGGGGTCAGATCCCATCCCCTGCCGACATTGTGAACTTCTTTACCTCTATCAGCCTTGCCGTTGACAACGCCCATCAGAAAGGCATGATCCACCGAGATATCAAACCCGCCAATATCCTGCTTGACCAGCACAACACGCGATTCAATTCAATGGGCGAACCTATCCTCACCGACTTCGGCGTTGCCAAATTGCTAGGGATATCCTCCAGCACTATGAGTGGCACTCAAATGGGTACGCCGCTCTATATCTCCCCGGAGCAAGCTCAAGGGCTTCCTGGTGATGCACGTAGTGACCTCTACTCCCTCGGTGTCATCCTCTATGAAATGGTCACAGGCGTGACGCCATTTCAGGGTAATACCCCCGTCGACGTTTTCACACAGCATATCAGTGCCATGCCTCCTTCGCCAGCCCTGATTAATCCGCGCATACCGCCCGCTTTGACATCAGTCATCTCGCAGTCTCTTGCCAAAGACCCAAATGCACGTTTCCCCAATGCCACTGCCATGACTATAGCGCTTGCTCATGCGCTCAACCTTCCCGTTCCTGAGCGTCTAGGCTCACCCACCGATCGCTTGAATCCTGCCAATATATCAACGTTCTCCAGTCCATTGCCACCTGGCCAGCAATCCTCAGGAAGGATACCTGCCGTCAGCACTTCTGGAGGCCCCACGCTCTCAGATTCAAGCCAGAACCGTCCCAATGTCACTCCTGCCCAGTCGCAGCCATATCCAGTAGTCACATCTGGAGGACAAGTATCCACAGAACAGGTGCAATCACCTACCCCCACACCATATTCTGGAGGCGCTGCTTTCGCACAATCACCTCCGCCACTGGCCCCGTCGGCCCCTCCATTCGTCCCTCAATCTCCATCCCTACCAGGGCAACGACTCAGTGGGTGGTACATCGCCTTCGCAGTCCTGTTGCTCGTCGTGCTGATCGGTGCAGGCCTGGGAGCATATCTTGTGTTCTTCAACCATAGTAATACGACAGGTAACGTCCTGCCACCCAATGCAGTCGCAGACCATGCTTTCTATGTGAGCAGCGGGCAATTAGCAGATGGCTCTCAGGGTATCGCCGACCAACTGCAAGTCGATATGCAAAACGTCCAGCCGCCGCCGACTGGGAAAAGCTACTACCTCTGGCTCCTGGCTGATATAGACACAACACACAAAAAAGATCTCTTGGGACCACCACCCATACATCCGCCCATCCTGCTGACGAATAACTTACCCGTACGGCCAGATGGCACCGTCCATTATATGTACCTGGGTGACGCGCAACATAATAACCTGCTCTCAGCGACCAGCCGCCTACTCATCACACTGGGAAATGCGGGGAGAACGCCCGCCAGCCCATCTACTGACCGCTCAACCTGGGTATACTATGCGCAGCTTCCCCAGAAACTTATCCCGAATGACCCTACTGGTTTGCGGGGACTTGACCATATTCGTCATATCTACTATAACGAAGATAACCTCCCAGTGATAGCACGCTATGGAGGACTGGATATCTGGGTCTTTAGAGATACAGCCAAACTGCTGGAGTGGTCCACTGCTGCGCGAGATGATTTCAACGGCACCACCTCCAACTATGGGCAGATGCACAACCTGTTTACCAGCATTCTGGACTACCTTGACGGTATACCCAATGTTCACCTGGATGTACCGCCAGGTACACCCGTTACAGCGGATCCCAACATTGCCAGAATTAGCCTCCTGACAGTAGATCCAACACGCCAGGGAGTGGCACAGTATCTCGCAACGGATCCCCCTGGCGACCTTGATCATCTGTTGTTGCATCTCAATCAGCTTAATAGGGCACCTGACGCGACTCCGGAGATACATCAACTCTCGGTGGAAATCGTTGCTGCGATTACTAATTCGAAGGGGTGGTTGATGCAGGCACGGACCGATGCGAAGCAACTCTTCGATATGACGCCTGCTCAATTGGCTCAGAGTACAGCAGTCCCACTACTAGACGACCTGGTCACGCAAGTCACATATGCCTATATCGGCCAGCTTGATCCAAACACGAACACCGTCAAGCCCGGTGTACTACAAGCGCACTATGAAGCTCAACAGCTGGCTACCTTTGACATCACCAGGAACTTACCAAATAGCTTGTGATGAACGTTTCCGCAAAGCTATTGTATTGACATCCTTGACAACGTTCCTGATAATAGAAAGAGGTGTAGTAAAAACTTCGTTTGAGAAAGCTTTGTTAAAAACTTCGTTTTTAACAAAGCTTCTCTTAACCAGGCTTTTATAGAGAAAATGGCAGGAACAAATATGGATACGGGAACGCGACGGCTGGGCAAATATGAACTGCGCGAACGCCTGGCACGTGGCGGGCAAGGTGAGGTCTGGAAGGCTTTCGACCCCTTGTTGCAGCGCTATGTCGCCATCAAGCAGCTGCACGCCAATTTGGAGTCCGACCCCGATTTCATCTCACGCTTTGAGAGCGAAGCGCGGTTTATCGCTTCGCTGCATCACCCCAATATTGTGCAGATTCACGACTTCCAAATCATCCAAACCCCCAGCTCGGACGCTACCACAGCTTATATGGTCATGGACTATATCGAAGGGCCGACGCTTGCTCACTACATCCACAACACATCTCGCAAGGGACAATACCCAGACGCCGCCGATCTCGTCTACATTTTCACTGCGGTTAGTCTCGCCATCGACTATGCTCATGAGAGAGGTATGATCCACCGCGACATCAAACCCGCCAACATCATGCTTGACAAGCGCTCTCACACGGCGCGGTCATTAGGCCAACCTATCCTTACAGACTTTGGGATTGCGAAACTGCAAGGGGCCTTTGCCGACACCACCAGAGTAATCGGTACTCCTCTCTATGCCTCTCCTGAACAGGCGCGAGGGCTTTCAGGAGACAAACGGAGCGATCTGTATTCGCTCGGCGTCATCCTCTATGAAATGACCACCGGCACCCCACCCTTTCGTGGCGACTCGCCGATGGCTATCCTCATGCAGCACTATCAAGAAACGCCCACACCGCCAGCTCTCATCAACCGCACTATCCCACCTGCGCTCTCAGACGTCATTTTGAAAAGCATTGCCAAAGATCCTGACGCACGTTTCCAGAGCGCATCGGCTATGACGATCGCGCTTGCCGAGGCTCTCAACGTACTCGTTCCCACCGCACTGAGGAAAACCGCCTCCTCACCCGATCTGGTGAGCATATCACAACCCCACAATCCTCTACAGTCCTCCTCGCCACCAGAAATACCGCCGCCGCTGGTATCTGCACCCATCACGCCACAACCAACAGCACTACGGCAACCGATCAGGCAACGGAAGAGCCTGTACATTGGCTTGATAGCTCTGCTCATCGCTCTCATAGTCGGCTCAAGTGTTTATGCTCTCATTGTACCAAAGGGATCATCGACACCAACCACGTCAAACCTGGTTGTTGGGCGGGTTGATTTTCTCAGCAGCCTGAATGCTCCGGGAACTCTAGATGAGGTACAATTTACGATTCACGGTATTCACGGTGCGCCCCCTGGCAAGACCTACTATGCCTGGTTGTTGAACAACTCTGAAAATACACTACCCGTTCACTGGTCATTCACTGTGCGTAATGGCAGCATCTCTCCATCTTCTTACACCGATCCACAACATAGGAATTTGCTCACTACTACTACGCCTGGCCTCTTATTGATCACACTGGAGACGGGCATTCCGACCATTCCGGCGCCTGGCGGAGGTCTCTACTATGCCAGCATCTCTGCAACAAAGACATCATTTGCGATCGTGCGCTGCCCACAGAGCAGTTCTAACAACCCTTGTACGTCGTGAGATACAAACGATGTCACATCCTGGCGTTACACTTTGCAAGATTGGCGCTAGCGAGGTGGAGCTAGATCGTGCGATCAAGGGCACTGAGAAGCCCTGACTTTTAGGCATAAGAAGTTGTCACCCCGTGACAAGCTGATAACTCTGTAGTTTGCTGCCCTTGAGATTCACCAGTGCTGCCCGCAAATGCCCATCTCCATACTCGCTTCCGGGGTTGATGCAAGTGGTTCGGCCTATCCTGGCTACTCCACGTGATTCGTGAACATGCCCATGCAGCGAAACCAGCGGCTGATATTTTTCAATGGCCGCGCGCACAGCCTTGCTCCCAACAGGTCCCATCGCCACCTCTCCGGCGACCACCATCGGTTTGAGATTATCGTCGAGTAGGGGAGCGATGTCGAGACCCGTTGCATAAGGCGGCACATGAACATTGAAGACAGCATGCTCAGGAGTGTGTAACTGCCCCGCCATAGTCTCGATGAAGCTGCCCAGTTCCTCGTCTGGAATATCTCGCGGCGCGTGCCACGGCGTTGTATTGGCAAAGCCTGAGCTAATCATCTCGTGTTCATCGTCGATCATCATAACGCGCCCCTCTGGCATCTCGACATAAGAACATTGCTTCAGTACCTCGACGATCTCACGTTCGTCATCATTGCCAGCATCGATAAAACACCGCACACCGGTTCCGCGCAGCCGCTCCTCAGCAATTTCACACCAACCCTCTACACTTTCCACCATTAATCGGGTGAACAGCCGATCAACGAGATTTCGGTCAGCCTCCATCGCTGTTACTTCCTCTGCTGTTGTGCGGAATGGATATGCTCCGGCTTGACGAACCTGGCGTTCAAAAGCGGCAATGGCCTCTTCTGATTCGAGCGAGGCCGTCTGACCGAGCAAAGTCGCCCGGTAACTGGCTCCCCCAGGTTGGCGCACAATTGGCACCAAGGCCTTGCCTGTGATGTCACCGCCAAGAATTAGTACGTCGGCCTGATAAAACTTCGCCGCATTAATAAATTTGATGAAGCAGCGCTCGGACCCATGAATATCCGTGGCGAAAAAGAGCGTAGTTCGCCGACTCATCTCAGACACCTCCTTCAGGGCCACACAGTCCCCCGGACTGCGTCCGCAAGGGCTACACACAGCACCCTGTCCGGGGGACAGGTATCCCCCAGACTGCGTCCCTGCTCCACTCCGCCACCCTTGCCCCTACACCTTAGAACATGATCGCCCCACCGGTTACGTTCACGGCCTGACCTGTCATATAGGCTGCGCGGTCACTGAGCAGAAACACAGCAACACGTGCAACGTCCTCTGGTTCTTCCAATCTCCCCAGTGGGATCGACCGGATGTATTCCTGGCGTACTTCTTCCGGAGTTATACCACGTTGCGACGATTCCCAGGCTATTTCGCGCTCTTGCATAGAAGTTTGCACATAGCCAGGGCAAACGGAATTGACACGTATACCATTAGCAGCCGTTTCGAGCGCAAGCGCCTGGGTGAAGCCGATGACTGCGAACTTGGACGCTGAGTAATGAGCCAGCAGTGGCGCAGCCTTTTTACCAGCCATCGAGGCGGTATTCACGATGCTGCCGCCTCGGCCCTGGCGCAGAAAGAGGCGCACTTCGGCCTGGCAGCAGAAGAAGATACCCTTCGCATTCACATCCATATTGAAGTCCCAATCGGCCTCGGTCAGATCGACCACCCGCGCCATCGAGGAGACACCCGCATTGTTGACAGCCAGTTCCAGGCCACCCAATCGCTGTGCCGCGTCCTCGACTCGTGTCGTCACATCAGCAGCAATACGTACGTCAAGTTGGGCGACATAGATATGTGCTTCCGGACGGAGCGCATACGTTTCTTCCGCGACTCGCTGCGCTGCTTCAGCATCAAGATCGGTAATATAGAGATTCGCTCCTTCACGCACCATCTCGAGGGCAATTGCCCGGCCAATCCCGGTTCCCGCCCCTGTGATAAATCCGCACAATCCTTCTAGCAGCATTTTTTCTCCTTTCTTCTTGCTTGAGCCTGTAGGGGACCCTGTCTGGGGGACAGGTAATGCCCCTATTCTGCTACATTGGCAATGCTCCCATCCCTTCAAGCCGACCAAGTTCCGGCAAGAAGGATTGTAGCCGCATGTAGAGGTCACGATACAGCGCAAAGCCCTCGCGATAGCGTGCAGCGCTCGCCATTTCTGGCTGGTAGATAGGCCCCTGACTGATGAATTGGGTGATCTCGTGCCAGTTTGCAAACATGCCCACACCCATTGCAGCTACATAGGCTGCACCAAGCGCTGAAGCTGCCTCACCGGCAACGACCTGCACTTGCTGGTTGAGTACATCGGCTGTCATCTGCATCCAGAGCCGGCTGCGGCTTCCGCCATCGGCCGCGCAGACACGCCGAATGGGCCGATTTGCCTCGCGCAGCAACGTAATATGATGCGCAAATCCGTAGCAGACCGCCTCCAGAACGGCTCGATAGAGATGGGCTCGCGTATGATGGAGCATTAGACCGGCGAAGACACCGCGAGCGGCTGGATCAAAGATAGGGGTCTTCTCACCGAGAAAATAAGGCAGGGCAATGATGCCACTAGCGCCAGGGGGAACTGCTGCAGCCTGCTGATCCAGCAGCGCGAGGGACGCTCCACCGGCCAGTTCTTGGGCAAACCATTTGACTAACGAGCCGCTGGTGGCCATGCATCCACTGAGTATCGTGAGAGCAGGGATAGCGTGATAATCGAAATAAAAATGCCGATCGGGTGCAGGATAATCTGCGCAATAGAGGAGATCACCCGCTCCGCCGAACTTGAGCAGGACATCGCCGTTCTCCGTCAGCCCGGCGGCCAATGCTGCCGCGATATGATCGGCGCTGCCAGCCACCACTGGCGTGCCTGTGCGTAAGCCACTCTGCATGGCAACCGTCTCGCTAATACTGCCCACAATTGCGGTCGGTTGATGTACTGGTGGTAAGATTGCAGGATCGATGCCGGCATGCTCCAGGTAGGGCATATGCCAACGATGTTGCTGGACATCATAGAGCCCGCTCTCTGCTGCCCAGTTCTCCTCTAGAGAGTATTGGCCGGTCAGTCGCAATACAATAAAATCATAGGAGCCGCACAAATGCGCCACCTCGGCCACAATACCCGGCTCATGCCGCCTCAGCCAACGCCAGCGTGGATCGATGTTTTGCTGGTTGGGTATGCCGCCGGTGATGGCAAAAAACTCCTTTGCATCAACGGCAGCACGCAATGCTGTGACCTCGGCGATCGAGCGGGCATCATTCTGCTGGATACTCGGCCGCAGTGGCTGACCTGCTGCATCCAGCAGCACCATTGCAGGCACCATGCCTGAGACGCCGATGGCAGCCACCTCCCGAGCTGAGATACTAGCCAGTAATTCACGAAGGGCTTCGAGTGTAGTCGTCCACCAGCGCTCAGGGTCCTCCTCGGCCCACCCAGGGTGAGGTGAGAGCAACTCATGAGGACGCTCCACCTGGGCAACGATGCCACGCTCACAATCGAGTGCGACGGCTTTAAGCGCCGTCGTGCCTACATCGATACCAAGTACATAGTTGGCTGACATATTTTAGGTCTCACTTTGCTCGCGGGCAGCGCGTACCTCGTCCATAAAGCGCCGGACACGCTCAGGATCAACGGGATTCCAGGTGTAGCCGTCACGTTTGAGGCCGGTGCCGATTATGACGCCATCTGCCACTGCCAGCGTCGCCCGCACTGTCTCGATGCGCACCCCCGTATTTGCCAGGACGGGCGTCATTGGTACAGCAGCCTTGGCCTCGCGGATATGATCGAGATCAGCCGCAGCGCCTGCCATGGGACCTGAAATGAGGATCGCATCTGCCAGTGACGAGACAACCACGCTGTGCGCAAGCGCACCGATGGGGCGTGCTGCAACAGGCCGCGCGAACTCTGGCTCAATGTTGAAGAACAGGCGCACATCATCGGCATGAATGCGATGCCGGTAATCCAGTGCGGCAGCAGCGTCGGGTCGCCAAAGTCCCATATCGCTATCATAGACGCCAGTGAAGACTTCCCGCACGAAGCTAGCTCGTACAGCCTTTGCCACTGCCAGGGCGGCCATGGGGTCCCACAGCAGGTCAACACCATAAGGCAAAAGGATATGCGGACGCAATTCCCCAATCGTTGCTGCCATCGCCGCTATAGGCGCGCGATCCGTCTGCAATGGATATGGGCGATCCCCTTCATTGCAGAAAAGCAGTCCATCAACACCGCCCTGCTGCAATATATCTAAGTCTCGGCGCAGCACATCGACTACGGCTCTCATTCCTCCATTGTCGTCATAGAGCGGGCGTCCCGGCAAAGGCAGCAAATGCATCATCGCAATCACTGGTTTCGCGCACCCGAAGAGCGCTTCCAGAACAGAGCCATTGTTCTTGTCACTTGAGACATCGGACATAAAAGCCCCCTGGTCCACACAATCCCCCGGATTGCGTCTTGCTAATTCCATTTCAACAGAATGCCTGTCACCCCTTCGCTTCCCCTTTGCTGCGCTCAAGGGCTTCGGCAATGTCACCCTTGAGCGCAGCAAAGGGTCTGGCTCGACGGACGAAGAGATCCTTCGCTGCGCTCAGGATGACAGCCAGGACCCACCACTCAAGTAATGTCACCCTGAGCACAGTGAGCCGAAGCCCTGAGCTTGCGAAGGGGAAGGGCCGCTCAAGTCTTATCTCCAAATGTCTACCATCACGGCCCTACGACATTACTCCGGTGGGATCTCCTGGAATGCTGCCTTCAGTTGAATGCCCTGTCGTGCGCGTACGAAGCGCACAACCACATAATATACTATTCCCAGAACCGGAACCGCAAATGCCTCTATCATCGATTGCGGGGCAACCTGTCCGAAAGCTGTTGTCGTGAAAGCAACATAGAGCACAAAGGCCCAGCTAAGCAGCATCACCACACCGACGATTGTCAGCCAGGGAACGCCAGCGATCCTTGCTTGAACCATGGCTGGTGCTGACGCGAAGAGACTGGGACGGAGGAAGGGCATCACGATGGCCGCAAGCGCTACAGCTACGAAGGCGAGGGCCATCACTGCTATGACATTGATGAGCAGAGCGCTCAATCCCAGGTAGATATTCAGGTAATTCAGTATCTCGACCCAGAGCGCCACCACAATCGTCGCTACCACAGGCGTGTGCAGTCGGTCATTCACCTCCGCTACACGGGCAGGAGCCAATCGATCGAAGGACCAGGCGAAGAGGTTGCGCGTGGCGATCAGAAAGCCCGTTGGCGTCCACCAGAGCACCGAGAGCACGAAGCAGGCCGCGACGAAGACCTGCAAGAAACCCGGCAAGGCCAGGAACTTCACCAGCGACGGAAGATAGGGCGCAAAGGCCAGCGGCGAATTTGGGGTATTGAAGCCGAGGTAAGCGAGGGAGCCGAATGTCGAGAACCCGTAGGTGGTATACACCAGCAAGGTCGCCAGTACATAGAGCACCGCGCTGATCACAAGCGCCCCCATAATCGACGTTATAGCGGTGCGCCTCACGTTTTTGATCTCGCCTGCAAAGTAACCGGTCCATTGGAATCCAGTGAACACCTGGAAGGCATAGATCATGGCAAAGAGCGTTCCTGCCCAGTCAATGCCATTGCCTGACGAGTAGCCTGCCTTAGCGGCTGCACTCGTCACCTGGTTAATGGTCATGCCACTATGAGCGTTGAAGTTGGCGATGAAGGCATCGTGCCCGGTAATTGCCAGCCCGATCAGCCAGATGAACATACCCACCCACACAATGGCAAAGGTGATTGTCATGTAGCGTGCCACGCGCCGTGTGCCCAGCACCATCAGACCTGTAAAGGCAATGGTGAGCACAGTGGCCAGGAGAAACTGGGTCAACAAGCTGGGATTCCATGTGAAGCCCGCCACGTATGCCAGGCTTGGTACGAGCAGCGTCATCATCGTTGTAAAGTTGAAGGAAATCCAAGTCGTGAAGACGAACGTGAGCGAGAGATTCGTCAGAAAGCCGATACCTGGACCCAGGACGCGGCTGACCCAGACATAGTCCCCTCCTGAGCGCGGCATAGCAACGGTGAAGTAGAGATACACCAGGCCAAAGCAGAGCACCAGGGGGAGGGAGAACAGGAACGATAGCAGGACGTTGGCGTGAGGCCAGAACGTTGGTGCAAACGAAAGCACCTGGGTGATGCCGACGGGAATGAGCACAGCCGAGAAGACCAGGTTGAAGGCATCGAAAGGCGAAAGCTCACGTACCAATCCCGTCGCATTACGGACAAAAAGCGAGGCACCCTGTCTGGGGGACGGGTTAGAGCCAGTGACTGTGGACATCAGAACCTCCTTATTATTCCTTTCAGACTGCTGAGATGTAGGCTAGACGCGGCAGCCCCGTTGGCAAGACGAATGAGTGCCGAATCCAGCGCGACAAAATAACGCAATACACGATTCCACAATTTCTTTCGGACGCATTACAGGTCCATCATCGCATCGCCATGCGCCAGTGCTCCACGCTTTCCTGTAGCTCGCGCAGCACCGAGGCATCATCGGACTCGAAGGGATGGATCGGTTCGAGAAAGAGGTAGACATCACTGCTATCTGGCCACTTGCTGATAGCATTCAAAACGCTCTCCGCCTGGACTATTCCCTTACCATTGTATTCAGCTGTAAAAGGCCAGTGATGGTCACCTGTACGGTCGGTTTGTTGCAAATGTATCACCGGCGTATGCGGCCAGGGCTGAGTAAGCCATGAAAGATAATCATCACTTGCCGTACCAGTATGCAAGGCGCAAGGATGGCCGATGTCGAGGCAGAGTATGATAGGCACACCTTCGGTAGCAAGACCTGAGAGCTCCTGCGCCTCCTCGATGCTGTGGCCCCACTCCCGCGTCACGGCCATATTCTCGAACAGCAGGAATTGCAGTCCTCTTTGCGCAGCATAGCGAGAAAGAGACTCCAGTCGTCCTTTCATCTCCCGGATAAGTGCTTGCTTGCGCTCCTCGTTCGCTGCATCTTGTACACTTAATGCTCCAAGGTGACCGCCGGTCCCAAGTGCGCCAAGCCGCGCGGTAAAATCAATCGCGCGTTCGTACCAGCGCATTGCCGCTGCTCGCATCGCTTCGTTTGGATGCAGCAACTGGCTCCAGGAGTACGCGGCCAGCCCGGTGAACGTGCTATGCAGGAACACGCCGTTGGCTGCTGCACGCCTTCGCACAGCATCGGCGTAAGCGCCAGTCGCGGCTTCGTCAAGCATCGGGTCCACCAGGTCAAGACTGAACTGACAGCAACTCAGTCCAAGCTCTTCCTTCACAATGGCCACCCAGCGCTCAGGTTCGGGCCAGCGTTTCACTGCAAAACAGGTATTGATGCCAAGATGCATACGTGGCATAGCTGCATTTCCTTTCAGCCACTTACCATCTGATAGCCTTTGAGCTTTCCCTTGTTGAGTGTTACCAGCGCCCCATGCAAGATACCTTCACTAAAATCGCTACCCGGATTGATGCAAACGGTGCGGCCAATCTTGCATGATGCATGCGCCTCGTGAACATGTCCATGCAATCCCAACAGCGGCTGATAGCGTTCAATAGCCACGCGTACTGCTGTCGAGCCGACAGGCTTAAAGCGCGTCTGCCCCAGGCTGGTTTGCACTTTCAAAGACGCATCCAGTTCAGGCGCATCATCCAAACCACTCTGGAAAGGAGGGACATGCAGGTTCATCACCAGCGACTCAGGTCGCTTGACCTGGGCCATCAGCGCGTCAATGTGCCTCCCCAAATCCTCTTCACTGCACTCCCTTGGCGTCTGCCACGGGGTCGGATTCGACCAGCCACAACTGATCATTTCGCTAGTATCGTCCAGGAGCACAACGTGATTTTCAGGATCACATACACCATTCCCTTTGCCCAGTACTTCTAAAACGCCCGGCGGATCGTCATTGCCACCCATCATGAAACAGCGCACTCCTGTTCCCGCCAGGCGTTCATCAGCCAGTACTATCCATTCGTTCAACCGCTCTTTCATGAGTTGCATAAAGAGTGGCTCAATTTCGCCCGCTTCACGCAACTCTTGCGGCTCCCCAACATGGCAACGGTAAGGATACAGCCCTCTATCACTTGCTCGTTGCTCGAACGCCTCCACCTCGGCCTTTGCCGTAAGCTTGACTTGATGACCGTGCTCTTCAGTGACATACATGCCAGAACCCACCTCTTCCAGGAAGACAATCGCCTTGCCGAGAATATCGCCGCCCATCACCAGCACATTCGCCTGGTAGAATTTCGCCGCGTTCAAAAACTTACGGAAGCAGCGGTTGGACCCGTGTACATCGCTTGCGTAGTAGATGCGCGTTGCCACCACTGTCTTATCCTTTTATGCCGGATTGCACACTCTGGCGCTGACTCCCTACGAGAGAAACCTGGAGACTACAGGACCGCAATTGTGCCAGTATGTCTTCTGGTGCATCATCATCAGTGATCAACGTGCTCACCATATTGATGGGGGCGACGACTGCGGGTGCCCGGAATCCCAGTTTACTATGATCGGCCAGCATCATCACACATCGCGAGCGCTCCATCATTAAGCGATGCAGAGCAGCAACTTCGTAATCCAACTCAGTTACTCCAACTACCGGATCGACTTCCAGCAGCTCCCAGCACACATACATCGGCAAAGAAGCGATTGATGGCTGCCTCGGCGAGCGGGCCCGTCATCACCAGTTCATCCGCGTCTAACTTGCCTCCTACGGCAATCACAGAGATGTTACGCGAACAGAGCAGACTTGCATGTGAGAGCGACGCGGTTATCACGAGTAGACGAGGGTGAGGAGGCAAGAACTGCGCGAACTGCGCAGTCGTTGTCCCTTCTCCTAGAAACAGCGTCTGACCCGGTTCAATCAGCCTGGCAGCACTCGTCCCTATCAAGCGCTTTTGTGGAGAGAACTGCAATGCCCGGCTATTGAATCCCAGTTCCACGCTTTTAGTGAGGTGCGCTGTTGCCCCACCATAGGTCTGACGCAAGAAACCATCTTGCTCCAGCCGCTTGATGTCGCGGCGAATCGTCATCACCGATACGCCCAGTTCGTCCGCCAGCGCTTGCGTCTCAATTGATTGCCGCTCAGCAACCCGTTCCAGAATCCGCCTTCTCCGTTCGCTCGCCAGCATAGAGTGATCCCTACCAATCTTCTATCTTAACCACAACATAGAACATAACCGAACAAAATACATTGACTAAACATGATCTATGTTGTATACTCTAGCCAATAATTCTACTATTGTCAAGTCTGAATGGTCAGTTCGCGATAGGTTCTTCATCGCTATCTGTCGCGTTCCTCCCAGACCTGGCAGACCCACATCTGCTTTCTTCAAAATGACTCGTATTGGACAACATTTTTTACCTGTAGGCAGGTAAGTGAAGGAGCACCAATATGTCAAAGGAGACCTCCATCTTCGTCCGGCAATCATCTGGTCTGGTACGTGAAGCGTCGGCCCTCGACGCCATGATCTTCAACGCCGTCTTCTCCGCTCCCGTCGGAGCAACCCTGGCATTTGGCATATTTTATGCACTCGGTACCTCGCCTGGTGCCGACCTGGTAACAGCCCTGCTGATCGCCTTCATCGTCAACATACCCGTCTGCATCATGATGTCGATGATGGCCTCTGCCATGCCGAGAACGGGTGGTGACTATGTCTGGATTAGCCGCATCCTTCATCCAGCTGCGGCAGTCTTCAGCAACTTCTCTGCCGCAATTTCAGCCTTAATCGGCGCAGCCTTCTGGGCACGTTCCTTCGCCGTGCTCGCGGTCGGCCCAACTCTGGCAGTCTTGGGCGCTGTGACCAAAAACAATAGCTTAATCAACGCAGGCAATGTTGTGAGCGGCAGTGATGCCACAGGGCAGTGGTGGACATTCGGTCTTGGCCTGGTGCTCATTATCATCCTGGCTATTGCCATGTCATCTGGAACAAAAGCTTCGTTTCGCGTCCAGAACACATGCTGGATCATTGCCAGCGTTGGTACATTCCTCGCGTTTGCTGCCCTGGCTCTCGCCTCCCGCCCAGATTTCGTGGCGAACTTAAATGGCTTCGCTCAACCATTCACCCATAGTGCAAACTCTTACCAGGCCATCCAGGACGCCGCTGCCAAAGCCGGTTTCACCTTCACGGGCAATCATCCCTTTTTTGCTTCGACTCTGCCAGTTGTCGCCATCATCATGACCTTTATGATGTGGAACTGGTGGTCGGTATACATCGCCGGTGAACTGAAATCAGCCGGCAACCTGCGACGCCAACTATCCGTGATGATCGGCGCTCTTGTTTGGGACTCGCTCTTTATGATCGTGGGCGTTCTCCTGCTCTACCGCAGCGCTGGTGAGCAGTTCATTGCCAGTATCAACTTCCTGACTTCAACAGCGACCGGCTATACGCTGCCAGTGCAGCCATACTACAACTTGATGGCGAGCATCGCTGCTAACAACTCGCTTTTTGCCTTGCTGATTGCCGTTAGCTTCCTCTTCTGGAATCTCCCGGCGATGTTCCCGAACACCTTTATGCCGGTACGTACCATCTTCGCGTGGTCATTTGATCGCATTCTGCCAGGTAAGCTTTCCGAGATAAGCGAGCGCACCCATGCTCCCATACCAGCGATCATCACGGCATCTGTTATCGTACTCGCTATCCTGATCTGGTCTGTCCTTTCTACCTCCTTCTTTACGCTGCTCTCACTGGGCGTACTCGCCGGCGTCGTCACTATTCTAACGGTGAGTGTCGCTGCAATTGCCTTCCCATTTCGCCGTCCAGAACTGTACAGGAACTCTCCTGCTAACGTCTCTGTTGCAGGTATTGCAGTATTGCCGGTTGTCGCCGTTCTTTCCATTATTGTTATGATCGGGCTTACCTATGTTGTGCTCAGCTACCCGCAGCTTGGCATCATCCCCTGGCAGGGTTTCGCTTTCATGGGCGCTCTTGTTGTGCTGGGCTTGCTGATTTACTTTGTCGCCCGCGCCATCCGCTCAACCCAGGGCATTAACCTCGATCTGATCTACCGCGAACTGCCGCCTGAGTAAATGCCGTAGAGATCACATTACGCGATGTGCATCTGTCCCCTCCTTGAACACGCTCAGCAAAAGGTTCGTCAGTACGGGCGAAGATTTGAAATGCGCTGCGCAAGCTCCGCTCCATCACGCCCCTACAAAGACAGGTGGGCGTTTTTCGCGGAAAGCTATCGTGGCCTCATGCGCATCAGACGTCCCGAAACAGCGCATGATTGCCTCAATCTCGTTCTGGAAGGCACGCTCCAATGCGGCCTCGAGCGGGCGGTTGAGCAGTTGCTTGCTCTCGCGCAGGGAACGCGGCGCACGGCTGAGCATCGTGTCGGTGAGTGCCTGCACCTCGGCGTCCAGTCGTTCCGGCTCGACCAATCGGTGGAGCAGGCCCATGCGCTGAGCGACGGCTGCCTCAAAGATGTCAGCCAGCAGGATGATCTCCCGCGCCACTCCCTGTCCGACCAGATATGGGAGCAGTACCGATGTGCCGCCTGTGATGACCATGCCCACCCGCGCTTCCACACAGCCCATGCGTGCTTGCGTGGTAGCAACGCGGAAATCGCAGGCCAGAGCCAACTCGAAGCCCCCACCCACGGCATAGCCGTCTATTGCAGCGATGGTGGACTTCTCACCCAACAGCAGCAAGCGCGTGAGCCGTTGCAAGTCCAGAATCAGTGCCAGAAAGTCTTCGGCGGCCTGCTCTTCCGCTTCCTTGAGGTCATCACCTGCACAGAAGTTGCCCCCTGCGCCCGTAAGGACAATGATCGATACGTCTGGATCGCGCTGGGCACGTTCCAACGCCTGGCGCAGTTCCGTAATCATTCCCCGGCTCATGGCATTCATCGCTCCAGGTCGGTTCATCACCACACGGGCCACTTTGTTGGAGACAGTCGAGAGGACAAGTGGTTCGCTGCTCATAGAGGCTCCTTCTTTTTTCTGATAAGACGGGCCGGCAACGTCATCTGCCAGCCTGCTGGTAGGTCTTGATGACACGGTGAGCTTTTTGCTCTGTCCGCGGCAGTGTCCCATAGGGGACCAGCTCGGGCTCGGCACGAAAGCTCAGTTGCTCGCGGAGTGCTTGTTTGACCTGCTGCACTACATCTCCCACCTGTTCGGGCGCCAGGTGCTGGGCCAGTTCCACACGCACCCGCAGATATTGGTGGGGTGGCGGATGATCGACGAGGATCTGGAACTCGCCGGAGAGCTGGTCAGAGAGGCGTGCCAACACATTGCCGACAGCGGTGGGGAAAACATTGACGCCGCGCACATGAAGCATATCATCGCTGCGTCCCAGGACACGGAAGCGAAAACTCGTCCGCCCACAGGCGCAGGGCTCCATCCCCAGGATACGCACCACGTCACGGGCTCGATAGCGCACCAGCGGTTGGGCCTCCTTGAGGAGATGGGTGTACACCAGCTCGCCTTCGGCCCCCTCAGTGAGTGCGAGGGGAGCTCCACTGTCAGGTTCGATCAATTCAACGGTCACCGTTCCTTGTGCGTGGAAGTGCAGCCCCTGACGGCGATCGCATTCCGAGCCCATAATGCTCAGCACATCCGCCATGCCGAAATTCGCATCCATAGCACGCATGCCCCAGGTCTCTTCCATGCGTGCTCGTACGCCCGGTTCACTGACCCCAGGCTCAGCTCCGAAGAAGCCCTTCCGCAGGCCCAGATCGCGGGGATTCAGTCCCTGACCCAGAGCGGCTTCGGCCAGGGGAAGCATATACGAAGGTGTGGCACTGATGGCGTTGACCCCAAGCTCACGGATGGTCTGAATCAGCAGGTCAGTTTGGCCCACGCCAAAGGGTACGACGGTGGCTCCTGTGGTCTCCAGGTTCTCATGATCAGAGAAACCGCCCACCCAGAGGCGATAATTGAGGCAATGAACTACTGTATCGCTCGGACGTAGTCCAGCAGCCCAGAAGGAGCGAGCCGCACATTCATTCATGAGATTGCGATCGCGCCGCGTGAGGGCGACATAGAGCGCACGCCCTGTCGTGCCAGAGGTTTTGTGCGCACGAATCACTTGCTCCTGAGTGGTTGCCAGATAACTGCCAAATGGAGGATACTCCTCCTGGCTGTGTCGGCATTCGTCCTTCTCAGTAAAGGGGAGCAAGGGCAGATCGGCCACATCGCGAATGGCTTCACGCTTCACGCCAGCTTCGGCGAACTTGGCCTGGTAGAAAGCAGAGCATGCCCACACATAGTCAAGCTGCGTTCGTAGGTAGTCGTTCTCCAACTGATGCAGTGCTGCTGGCTGCATCGTCTCCAGGTCTTCATTCCAGTACTGTCGCTCCATCGTGGAGACTCCTTCGTGCTGAGTGTGCTTTCACTTTACCATATAGTGTTCTGCCAGGCGCGATCCAGCTACCAGGGCCACACAATCCCCCGGATTGCGTCCGCAAGGGCCCACTCCACACCACCCAACCACCCTTGCCCCTACCATATACGGATATCCCGCCATGTAACGTCGTATATGGTAGGGGCGGGGCTTGCCCCCGCCCTGGAATGGCTCCCCACCAGCTACAGCCACCAGCAAGGCGAGCCGGTCCCCCTCGTGTAGCACGGTAGTAAGCGTCGCATCGGGGTCTGGGCGCACCTCGTTGATCAGGATACGGATATGGGATGGGAGCATGCCGCTTTCGTCCAGCAGATATGGTCGCGCACGCGGGTAGGCAGTGATCAGCTGTTCCACCACCTGCCCAAGTGCGATGGTGGGAGTATCGAACGATACCTCGACACGTGGTTGGCCGATGACGATCCGCGCTGCACCATAGAGTGCGACACCTATTTTCATGGCTTCGCTCTCCTGAAACATGCATGGTGTTCGAGACTGGCCCTACAAGACCAGGCTTGCAAAGGTAGGTTTTTTTGGTAAAGGCGCGGCGGGTGACCATAAAGGCCCACCCATCCACTCCACACCCCACTCGCCCCTACTTTACCACGCTCCCGCATTACAGACCGTATTGCCGGCGAACGTAGGGGCCGATGCCGATAACATCGAGTGTGTCCATGGGCACGAGCATGTTTAACTGCACAACCCCGGGCAGGCGACCGATCTCTACGCCGCCAGTGATGGTGCAGCGGTTACGCACCTCCGCCAGTGTCATCTGTAACACATCGGCTGCACGCTGCATGGCATTATCGGTCGCCTCGTTGATCGTTGGTCCGGTACCGATAAACTGGACGGGGCCGACGTTGCGCTGCAACTTGATATGGTAGCGCTGGGCCAGCCGCTCACCTGCTTCCAGTTCTTCCTTCGAGAAAGGACGTGTGATGAACGGCAAATCCTCGGCGACGGGCAACAGGATGGGACCATCCAACGCCAAGTCCTTGATGACGTTGACGCGAACGCGGGCCTCAGCAGTAATATCGGTCGTATGCAGGCCAAGTTCACCGTCACCCTGGTTGGCGTGGCAATCGCCGATGTAGACGCCGCCACCATCAATTTTGACCGGGCAGATGAGCACCGCGCCCGGGCGAACCTCGTTGGTGTCGAGGTGTGCATCGGTCTTCACGCGGTTGAGCGTTTCCAGCGACATGCCATACGGGTGCCGCGCTCCAACCAGGAAGTTGCCGAAGTCCCCAGCGTTGTGCGAGTCAGGCAGATCTGCGCTCGGGGTTGTGCCGATGTTCCCGATAAAGGGGCGCAGGCGGGCAAGTGTGCCGGGAATGGTGTGTGGCTCAAAGAGGAGAATCGGGTGCTGGCGGGCTTGTGACGGGAGGGCAGCCATCTCGCGGGCTCGCTGCGCGAACTCGTGGGCGTTGGAGGCATCTACCGTCAGGCCAACCTGATTCTCATGGTCAAAGACGATAGTATAGCCCTCCTCAAAGCCGAAGGGGTTGACGACCGCTCCGCACTTAACGCAGCGAATGCTGCGCTCGCCGGTTCCTTCAACGCGACTGGTAGGCCATGGCATGCCACATCCAGGGCACTTCTTATCAACGAAGGGGTCATCGCCAAAGGCGGCTTTGTTCGTCACCATCGTCCCGGAGGAGGTGGCCAGCGAGAGCACGCGCATCGACTCGATAGTGATAACCAGGGCATCACCGACCTTGGCCCCCTCGACGGCCACCGGGCGCGTGACTTCGTGCCCACCACGGAATTCTGGGGTGATCATCGGTCCCCAGCAGCCAGGCGGAACCACACACCGGATGTGCCCTCCGTCCTTAATTGTTGCTGCGAAGCCCAGGCTGGGACCAACGAGTCCACCGGTGTACTCGTCTACAAAAACCTCGTCCTTGGTGTCGCTATCCATTGTTTGCATGAGAGTCCTCTCCTTTCATCACCCACGATAAATCGGGGTGCTACTGTAGACCCCCGATTTATCGTGGGGTATTCCTAAATAACGGACCATGAGATGGAAAGATTGCACGGCAAGATCCATCATGGCAACATTTATACGCATCTGGAATCTACGCGGACCAGATACTATTCTGCTCTAGTTACACTGTACCCAAGTGCAGCTACGAAGTCAATTGTTTGTTTTCGCCACGCGAAATTCCTGTGCTAGCTCCTTGGCACACCCGTTCTCTCAGAAAATATCTCGAACGTTCTTTCGCTTCCCCGTGCCTGTCCCTCGGTGGATGGATACCTCAGGTCACTGGACCGAAGGCCACTTTGCGAAGAGGGACGTTTTCAGCGTAGAATGAACGCATGAACAATGAAGCATACGAAGGGGGTCTGTCCATGATGAGCGAATATACTGAACTGCTCAAGGAATTGCGACAACAAGAAGAGGAGATACAGTTTCGCAGCTTTAGCAATGACACAGCACTGGCAGTAGGCACGGCCTTGTTGCAGGAAACAGAGAGGAGCTGAAACAGTTTGTTGCTAGTGACACACAGTGAAGAAAGGAAACGAGCATGGACGACGAACGCGAACGCTTTCTGATCCGGTACTCCCACCATTTTGCCCCCTTCATCGTAGCACGAGCCTCAGGTGCCTGGATGGAGACAACGGATGGGCATCGCATTCTTGACTTTACCTCTGGTCAAATTTGCTCGACCATCGGCCATAATCATCCTCGACTTGTAGCAGCAGTGCAGCGCTCCCTCGACGACGTCATTCACCTCAATTCCTGGATCCTTTCTGAGCCCGTCTTAGCGCTGGCTGAGCGACTGGTCGGGCTGCTGCCGCCATCATTGTCCAAAGCGATCCTGGTTAATACAGGTGGCGAGGCGAACGAGGTGGCCCTGCGTCTAGCGAAAATGTATTCTGGCAGCTTCGAAATCGTAGGGCTGACGCGCAGCTGGCACGGCTTGCAGGCTGGCGCCGCCTCGCTCAACCTGGCGGCAGGTCATGCTGGATACGGCCCGCTCATGCCAGGTTCGCTCACCCTTCCCGCTCCGTATGCCTATCGGTGCCCGATTCGGCATTGCACTGGCTCCTGCGATTGTTCCTGCCTGGAAGTTGGCTTTGAGTTGATCGACCAGCAATCGGTGGGTGCCCTCTGTGCGGTGATCGCTGAGCCAGTGCTATCTGCGGGAGGGGTCATTGTGCCGCCCCCTGACTACTTCCAGCGCCTCCGCACATGTTGCGATGAGCGAGGTATGCTCCTCATTCTGGACGAAGCTCAAACAGGCTTTGGCCGACTTGGCATGATGTTTGGTTTCGAACTGTACGAGATTGAGCCCGACATTTTGTCTGTCTCCAAGACGCTGGGCGGTGGAATCCCCATTGCGGCCACGCTCACCACTGCAGAGATCGAGGAGGAGTGTTACAGCAAAGGGTTCATGCACGTCACCTCGCATGTTTCTGACCCGCTGCCTGCCACAGTAGGGTTGGCCGTCATCGATGTCATTGAGGAGGAAGGGTTGGTAGAACGGGCCCGGCAGCGCGGGGAGTATCTGCTGGCAGGGTTGCACGAACTGCAGGAGCTCCACGAGCAGATTGGCGACGTGCGAGGACATGGCTTGCTGGTCGGCATCGAGTTGGTTGAGGATCGCGCCACCAGGCGACCCGCCGATGCGTTGGGGGTCGCGGTCGGCGACGAATGCCTGCGGCGTGGTCTCTCCATGAACATTGTGCGCTCCACAGGGGGCATGCTCAACTGCTTCCGCATGGCACCCCCGCTCTCGATCACGGAGAGCGAGATTGATACAGCAATCACCATCATCGACGAGGCGCTTACAGCGGTACTGGCTTCCCGCTCGCGCCTGGATCGAGCGGACCTACATGAGAGTGCAGGTCCGTGAGCCAGCTCCCTTACTCATTTTGAAGTCAAGCCTTCTATACCTTCTTCACCGCCGCCTCGCTGCCTCGCGCTAGGGCAGTGAAAATGCCGAGTGCAGCGAAAGTAGCGCAGACGAGCAGGGCGGAGTGGAAGCTAGTCACAAACGTATTTTGCAGTCCACTGATGCTTGTTAGGGGAAGGCTTTGAGGCGACGACAGGAGAGTTCCCGCAGTGGCGCCTCCTAATGCCGCAAAGACGGTACCAGTAAGAGCGACACTCATACTTTGGCCAATGACGCGCCCTGTAGCCAGCAACCCGGACGCTTCCCCCTGAGCTTGACGTGAGGCCGCCCCCATTATGGTACGAGTATTAGGCGACTGGAAAAGACCCTGACCAATGCCGGTAACGGCGAGACGCCAGATGATATCCCAGCTAGAACTTTGCGCATTGATCTGACTGAGCAGGAATAATCCGAAGCATACTATTGCCAGTCCTATAGGAGACAGCCAGCGCGACCCCAAACGATCCGCAAGCGAGCCGCTCAAGGGTGCAACGACGGCAAGCATCAGAGGCAATGGAGTCAGCATCAGGCCGGTCTGGACGGTAGAGTAACCGCGCAATTCCTCGAAGTAGAACGGCAAAAGAAAACCCGGTGCAAACAACGCCATCATACAGAGTATGAAGCTAATATTAGCAAACGAGAAGACCCGATTCGATATTAATCCCAGGTTTAAGATGGGATGCTCAACATGAGCTTCCACATACACCCCTACACTCAGCATCACCGTACTGATGCCGAGAGCAGCGAGCGTGCCAGCAGAAAGCCACCCCCACTCTTGGCCAAAAGAGAGGCCTAGTGTGAGCGCAGCCAGTCCGATAGCCAGCACTGCCGCCCCAATCGGATCGAAGCGCTCATGCTGCTCTCGCTGCGAGCGGTTTTCTCTATAAAAGTAAACGGCGGCGAGGAGGACGAGCATGCAGATTGGCACATTAACATAAAAGATCCAGCGCCAGGTCAGATACTGCGTAATAATCCCTCCAATAGTCGGCCCGGCAGCGACGCCCAGTGATACTACCACCGCATTCAAGCCCAGTGCTAATCCTCGCTCATTACTGGGAAATGTACTGGTAATCATCGCCACATTGACAGAAAAGATGAGCGCGCCCCCGATACCCTGGAAAAGGCGAGCGAGAATTAGCAATAGTAAAGAAGGAGCGAGGCCTGAAAGCGCAGATCCGAGGATAAAAACAACCAACCCCGTCAAAAAAATCGGCTTCCGACCGATCATATCGGCAAGACGTCCAAATGTGAGGAGAACCGCGGCAATCACAACGAGATAACCAATAATGATCCACTCCGTGGCTCCACTTACCCCCACGTGAAATGTGCGCGCAATGCTTGGTAGGCCGATATTGACAATCGCGCCATCCAGTGTGGTCATAAAGCTCGCTGCACCTGCCAGGACAAGCATAATCCACTTGTTCATCAAACCCTGGAGTTCGCCAGTTTGGGGAGGACGAGATGATGCTGCGAGGTGAACTGCTCGAACAGGAGCTGTAATAACGTGTGTTGCTCCATTCACACTGGCCGTTTCAAATTTCCCATACTTGTTATACCTTTGCTCTTTATTCATTCTATCCTCTCAAACGGTTTCAATAACGTATGTATTGTTCTTTCACAATTCCATATATATAATATTTTTCAGTTCCTACAAGACCTATGGTATGGTCAGTGGAGAGGTCGCCCCTTCCACTGCCAATCCAAAACCGTACGTGACAATTTCTCGTCATACGGCTTCTCAATGTATAGTCAAGTCAACTTGAGACCTGCGGCTTTGTACTTGGCTATTAAGGCCAAATCTTCTGCCGTTTTTACTTTGTGGCAGTGTCGGTGGTAGACCATTTTGTTGCTGAGGTTGTCTTTGCCGCCGATGGCCGTTGGTATGCTATGATCTACCTCTAGCAGATCTCCACCAACAAAGTGTAACCCACATTTTGCGCACATCCCTTTTTGCCTGGTTAGGAGTTTTGCCTCCGTTCCAGTTGTTAGAGGATGCTCTTTTAACCTTTGTGTCCAGTAGATTAGATTTCCGTCGTAGACGCTGGCTTCGCCGCGTACCTTGACGTGTCGCTGGATTGCCGTCTTCCTGTGCAGCCGGAGTTCCGCGAGGTGTTTATTTCCTTTGGGTTTTTGAGAGGGGCCGCGAATGCGTCATGATTCTCTATCCGATGCCAGTATTTCCGGTATATCCAGTGTTTGCCTTTGGTGGGGTGTCTGAACTTGCTCCAACTTAGGAGTTGGAAGAACAAGGTCTTGTCGCATCGGCTGAAGGTTGTTTTTGCGACTACGGCCCTGTAGTAGTTCGACCAGCCGCGTGTCATGGGGTTTAACTTTCGGATGACTGCTGATTGCGGGCCATTCCTTAGCTTCCTCATTTCACGCTTCATTTCCCTCATGTGGCTTTTGACCTTCTCTTTACTGGGTTTGATGGTTGTCTTGAACCCTAGTGGCTTGCCATGCGTATCTTTTCCAGTGTGGGTCTTTCCCACTTGGAATTGGCGTACGGTGAACCCCAAGAAGTCAAAACCTACATTTTCCTCATACGGAGTTAATGTGTGCGTGACTCTTGTTTTACTAGGACTTAGATACAGTCCCATGTCTTTTAACCACGAGGTGACAGCTTCTGTTGCTTTGTCCAGCGTCGCTTTGTCGGAGTGGAGTATAACGAAATCGTCCGCATATCGAACCAGTTGCGCTTTTTCTGCGTTACGGCTCGTCCACTTCTTTATTCCGTTACACGTTTCTTCCATGCCGTGCAGAGCGATATTGGCTAGGAGGGGAGAGATTACGCCGCCTTGGGGTGTACCCCTTTCGGTAGGTGTGAAGTCCACCCCTTCTAGTGCGCCGGCTTTGAGCCAGCCTTTAATGACCTGTCTCATTGCCGTGTATGTCTGCAACTTGGCGATTAGTACCTCCTGGTTGATGTTATCGAAGCACCCTTTGATGTCGGCGTCCAGCACAAATTTAGGTTTGTACCTTATGCTGAGGAAGATTGCGTCGATTGCATCCTGACATGAGCGTCCAGGTCGGAAGCCGTAGCTGTTGGGCTCAAAGCGCGCTTCCCATTCTGGTTCGAGGGCTTGCTTGGCGAGAGCTTGTTGCGCTCTGTCCTGCATAGTCGGGCATATTCACAGCACACTACCCCCTTTACCAAGGGATCTGAGGAATGGGTAACGGTGACCCACCCACATCATCCTCTGCACGGCCAGCGCGTGCAACTCATCCGTGTGCGACGAGGACCAGATCCTGACCTCATCATTCGCATGCCCGACGGCTATCACGGGGCCATCGCAGCGAGCTTGACCGACTACGGCGGGCCACCTGACCCCGATCTCTCCCCCATTGACCCACCTCTGCTCTCGATTGAGGGGTTGTGGCAGATTGCGCAATGGGTCAGGCAGCAACGCGAGAGCCAGCCGCAGAGAGGAGTCCATGGGATATGATAGAGCTATCTGCCTGTCAGGTGGTTTGGGCGCATCAAGGAGGTTGCTGCATGTTCCCACTCTCCTCTTCTGATCAGGAGCATCGGGTGCTGGCCCAGATCTGGGCCCACCTCTCTTCTGACCTGCAAACCCACGTAATTGGCCTCTTAGCGCAGTTAGCGTTGAATGTGGTGGTAGCGCGTCAAGAGAACCAGTCTGAAGGAGAGGAGGCTCGCCATGCCGACCCGACAGCAAACCCTCAAAATCCGTCCTGATCATTTGACCCGTCAAGCGGTGATCTATGTACGTCAATCGACGCTGCTGCAAGTCCGTGAGAATAGTGGCAGCACCACGCGGCAGTATGACTTGGTCAAGCGCGCGCACGATCTGGGGTGGGAACAGGCAGGTATTCAGGTGATTGACCAGGATCAAGGCCAATCTGGTTCCTCGACCATCGGGCGCGACGGTTTTCAACTGCTGGTCGCCGAAGTAGGACTCGGTCATGTGGGAGCGGTCCTGAGCCTGGAAGTCTCGCGTCTGGCCCGCTCGTGCAGTGATTGGTATCGCCTGCTGGAGATCTGTGCGCTCACCGATACGCTGGTCATTGACGAAGAAGGCGTCTACGATCCCGGATCGTACAATGATCGCTTGTTGCTTGGTTTCAAGGGGACGATGAGCGAAGCGGAACTCCATTGGCTGCATCAGCGACTGCAAGGGGGCAAACTGACCAAAGCCGAACAAGGAAAGCTGCGCTTCCGCCTGCCGAGCGGGTTGGTCTATGATCCGGTGGGCAAGATTGTGTTTGATCCCGATGAAGCTGTCCAGGAAGCTATCCGTTTGGTCTTCACTCTTTTCGAGCAGGACCACTCGGCGCTGGCCGTCGTGAGTCACTTCGCCACGCATCAGTTGGCCTTTCCCACACGGCATTGGGGCGGTGCACATGCTGGGGAACTGGAGTGGGTTCGCCTCTGCCATGGGCGGGTGTTGGATGTCTTGCATAGCCCGCTGTACGCGGGAGCCTACGTCTACGGGCGGACCCAGACGCGCCGACACGCCCTGCCTGGAGAAGAGCCGCGGGTCAAAGGGCGAACGCGTCGGGTCAAGCAAGAAGACTGGCCCATCGTGCTGCGGGACACGCATCCAGGCTACATCACCTGGGAGCAGTTTCTTCGCAACCAGCAGCAACTGGCCGACAACCAGAACTGCCCAGCTGATGCCCATCGAGGAGCGGTGCGCGAAGGCTCCTCGCTGTTGCAAGGCATCGTGTTGTGTGGCTCTTGTGGTCGTCGCATGAGCGTTCGCTATCAACGGGAAGGGTCCTTGCTGGTCTATGAATGCAATCAAGCGCATGCACAACTGGCGGTCAAAACCTGTCAGACCATGCGAGGGGATCGCATCGACCAGGCGGTGGCAGCGTGTTTTCTGCAAGCTATCGAACCCGCCCACCTGGACGTCGCGCTCTCGGCCTTGGCCCATCTGGAGGCGCGTGCCAAGCAGATCGATCAGCAGGCGCGACGACAAATCGAACGTGCGCAGTATGAGGCGGACCTGGCTCGCCGCCGCTACCGTGCCGTGGACCCGGACAATCGGCTGGTGGCACGGAGCCTGGAGCGGGAGTGGAATGAGAAACTGCTGGAGGTGGATCGGATGGAACGGGAATACCAGGTCTTGCCCAAACCGGTTGCGCTGATGTTGTCGGCTGAGCAACGTGAACAGATCCGTCAGCTCGCCCAGGACCTGCCTGCTCTCTGGGACGCCCCAACAACCACCTGGGCAGAGCGCAAACAACTCCTGCGTTGGCTGATCAAAGATGTCACGCTCTCCAAGCGCGGCAATGTCATTGGCATCGACATTCGCTGGCAAACCGAGGCACGCACAAGCCTGTCCATTCCGCGCCTCAAAAAGTCGTGGGAAGTTCGTCAAACCAGTTCGCAGGTTGTCGCTCGTGTACGGGAACTGGCCCCAACTCATACGGAGACCCAGATCGCGGCGTTGCTCAATGCCGAAGGGGCACAAGCCGGTATGGGCGGGACGTTGACCGCGAGCAAGGTAGCCTGGATTCGCCACGCCTACCAGATCCCTCTGGAGTGTCCAGAACGCCCATACGTCGCCTCTACGGGACAACGTGGCGATGGGCGCTACTCTGCCTTGGCCGCAGCAGAATTGTTGAACGTCAACGTCTCGACCATTGCTGATTGGTGCAATGGGGGACGATTGGAGTGTATCCGAGCGTGCCCTCGCGGTCCGCGCTGGATCACCCTCACTCCAGACATCATCGCGGAACTGCGCAAGCCGACCCAACGACACTGGAAACGTCGCCGGACTGGTCAACAGAGGCAGAACGTGGTAGAGTAGAACGATGAGGGTGGACTGGAGATTCTGGTCCACCCGGTTGGCGACTATCGGTATCCCGAACATCGCCTGGAAAGAGAGGCAGTATGAAACCCATATCGGAATACCAAGCGGGCGCTTTTCCTCTTTGCCTGGTTTGGGTATCCACACTCGTCTGAGAGGTTTCGGCTTCCGCTTTCTCGTTTGGTTCGGGTGAATGGCTTCAACCATGCTGAACCTTTCGGCTGGTGGGACAGCTTTCACGCCGTCGACACCGGCAGTTTTCTTCCCCTGGTTGTCTTGCGTCACTCGTCGCACAGCCAACAGTCTTGCCGCTTTCGACTTCATCAAGAGCTTTTGGATTTTGTGGACTGTCTTGGTATCACCACGCTGACTGGCTTGAAAGATGCGCTTCTGCATGCGGTAAACGGCTGCCTCTAGCTTTTTCCAGGGGAGTCGTTGCCAGGCCACATTCGGTTGAGCCGACGGATTGCCCTTCATGCTTCTTGTTCCTCTTTCTTCCATATGATCGTGTCTACGTCTGCCGGGACCCGGCTTCTTAGACAATCCCAACATCAGCGACATGCGGTTGGCACCTGCTCACCGGATCGACCGCCAATGAGAGTCTGCTGATGGTTATCTCGTTCCGAGAAGGTGTTTTGCGCTGTTTTAGGCTTGCACTTTCCGCCGGGTTTGTTCTGAGGAGGAATGAGTCAATGGCCAAATTGCTCATCTGTTATCCTTGTCCATTTTGGACCAGGTCTGCTAACCTGCGTAGACCTGTTTAGCGTGACGACGGTTGTCGTGCATTCGTGCTCCTAGCCATGACAGCCAGCTAGAGGTGTCACCGTATCAGGTTTACGGCTTCTCCCCGTTACCCCCCGCTTTACGGTTTGAGAACCAGTCGCCCCGTAGGGGTGTTGCTCTCCGTCCCTCCTTGACGGGGAAGGAATTGCGCCTTCCGTCACCTTCTCAGTTATCGAAGAGATGTTTCTTCGTCACTTTCCCCCGTGTTGGGACATGGTTTCAAGTGAACGAGCCGCACTGTCCAGTCGCTACCGCAGAGATGTCGCTATCTACCGCCCATCTGGTAGGTTGGGGATTGCACCCAACATCAACAGGTCAGTTACTACACTCCTTCCTTGTGTAGTCCGTCATCCCCCAGCTTATCTGCTGGTTTCGACGGAACAGATCGCACAATCCTTGCCAAAGTATACCACGAACGTCGGCCTCGTTTTCCCTTGACACCGTATGCGCCTGTATGTCACATTTTATATCAAATGGAAGTTCATTCATCAATTGAAAGGAGGTAAGCGTAAGTAGCGGGCAAGTCCTAAAGTGAATTTGTTCTAAATTTTGTGTTTTCTGTCAAGTACCCGAAAATTGTACAAAGTCCAGCTTAGGTTAGATCTGTGTCACGATTGTGATAAGGAGCTTTATAACCGTTACAAATTTGTGAGGTTTGGATGTTATAGTGCTAGGGAGAGAAGCCAAATCAGAAGGAAGTATGCCTGCGAAGGGTCCTTCCTTGACCCATCGCTTCTCAGCAATTGGTAGCAACTATATAACCTCTGAAAGGCAGGTACATTCTCATGTCTGATAACCTGGAAGCCTGGAAGACCCAGAAAGAATCAAAGCATGCTGTCCATCTTCATGCGGAAAGCCCATTTGGAGGGGAGACAGTTGCAGGTAGAAGAGAGATGGAAGAACATAGGATGTCGGATAGCCTTAGTGACAAGGCTCGCAGGGATTTGGTACAAGCTAAGATGGCCGCCCTGGCTAGGTCTATTATAGACACGGAGAGGAAGTACTTTATAAAGACGTTGTGGCAACTCGATCTTACTCAAGAGGAAAGAGCAGACTTGATGAAGCTGTTGCGAGAGCAAGGTATCATGCACCTACTACCAGGTCCAGGAGAGGAACACGGTGAAAGCAGAAACAGGGAAGCCACGTACATGGCGATCCGAAAGTACCATATCATCCCAGGGACAGGCGAGGAATTCCTGCACCGCGTGCAAGCGGGCTTTGTGCCTATCATCAGTCGGATACATGGTTTCATTGCTTACGATGCCATGCAGGTCGGAAACGACCAAATAGTCAGCATCAGCGTCTTTGACACACCACTTGGCGTAATAGAATCAACCCCGCGCGCACTCCAGTGGGTACAAGAGAATATCGCCGAGCTCATCCAAGGGATGCCCGAGGTGATGGCAGGGCAGGTAGGAGCTTCAAGTGAGCTGGATCGGATTTACGGAAAAGCTAGCAGGAAACTCTTCCGTAGATCTTAAAAAGTGTAAGGTTTGGCTGATCTAGTCGATAGAGCGGCATGTTCAATCTTACAGTAACCACGAGCATGCTCATGCGGGATCCCTCGCTCTACAGAAATGGGTGGCTAATCCGCTCGTGCCTTTCTACAAACCCTTGTTTGCAGAGGTCATCACCCCCAACGCTATCCTCCTGATGGTGCTGGTCGCTCTGTACGAACTCGTCATAGAGGGGCTCATCTTCAGCAAGGGGCTGTATGTCAAAATCGGCCTGATCGATGGCATGCTCTTCAATCTTTTGCTCGCCCCCATGTGGATTGGGCAAACCGTCTTCAATCTCATCCTCGTGGCGTTGCATCTCCCGCTCTTCAAATATGACTTTCCTCCCTTGTTTACCCATTGGTGGAAGCAGAGACAGCTCCACCATCCCCAAGGATGAGAGGCGAGCAGCGCAAAAAACCACCTGTCCCCCACCCAGCACTCAAATCTGGTTCTTCACACACGTACTTTCTCACCGTGCCGCTAGGCCTTCCTTTTTTCCACCTCACAACGATCAGGCGCTCGCCCCACACGGTGGAACACCTCAGGTTACGTATTCTTTACCATCATTTCCCAAACTTAACCATATCTTCACCTATTCTCAACCTGGTTGCCACCTCCACCATCTATTCTACAAATGGGTATATATGCATATTGGCATATATACCAAGCTGCCTCGGCTGTAGCTAGCCCAGTGGAAATATCTGAACCACGGCGCTGTACGGAAACACATGGCGCTCCCTGGTATCCGCAGAGGTGCTAGTTTCGAGGAGGTAACCTTCGATATGATCTTATTTTTCAGAGGAGGGAAATATGTTTTTCTCGTTTTTACGGTGGGCGATGCGTTGTTTCGCGCTGTTGGCGCTCGGCGCAGCCCTCTTACCAGCGGCGCTGAGCACCCCGCTCGTCGTCGCCGGCCCGGCCGTTAATCCGCTCGTGAGCGACTGGTTATACTTGAAGAGCGGCACTACTCCGCCAAGCGAAACCGATTGCACAACGCAAACCCAGGGCGTCGCTGCTTTGCACCGGCGGCTATGAGCAACGCCTACAACTACGCTTCCTTACTGGCCGCTGGTAACAAGGGCCAGGGCAAGACTATCGCGATTGTTGACTCCTTCGGCAGCGCTACCATCCGCGCCGACCTGGGCGTCTTTGACGCGGCCTTTGGCCTCCCGGATCCGTGTGGGGTGACCGGTCCTTCCACCCCGGCGGGGAACTGTGCGCCCGGGATCACGCCACGCTTTGATATCCTCGAAGTCCAGGGGTCCCCGTCTGCCTCTCCACCCCCACCGAATAATGGCACCGGCCAGGAAAATCACAACCTCTGGGCTCTGGAAGTCTCCCTCGATGTCGAGTGGGCACATGCCACCGCGCCAATGGCGAACATCCTGCTGGTCACCACGCCAACCGCTGAAACCCTGGGGGTCCAGGGCTTCCAGCAGATGATGAACGCCGAGCAGTTCGTCGTTGACAACCACCTGGCAGATGTCATCACCCAGAGCTTCGGCGCCGGGGAAGGCTCGTTCCACAATGGGCTGGCTGCGCTCACCAACCTCCGCCATGCCTTCTTCGATGCACAGGCCAACCACGTCACTGTTTTTGCCTCCTCGGGGGATGGCGGGTCGGCGAACAACTACAAAGAACCAGTCAAGAACCCGGCCGTGATCCCGTATCCGAGTGTCGGGTGGCCAGCTTCTGATCCGTTGGTCACATCGGTCGGCGGGACGTACCTTTGTATGGATGCCAATACTGGGACGAGTGTGGATAGCACGGCGCCGCCAGCACAGTGCCCGGCAAACCCGGGCGTCCGGGAAGTCGGCTGGATTGACTCAGGCGGCGGCTACAGCATCCTTTTCCCACGGCCTGCCTTCCAAAACCCAAACACTTTGCCTGCTGGCAGCACCTATGTCGGCAGTTCGGTGGGTGCGCCCGGGCCGAATACGAACATGCGCGGCGTCCCCGATGTGGCCTATCAGGCCAGTTCCCGCACGGGCGTGCTGGTCTACGACACCGAACCGGCCACGACAGCTTCGGGCGTAGGCGCAGTGGGGCCAATCCTTGCAGCATCGGGTGGTACGTTGTGGGTGGCACCAGCTGCAGTTCACCGCAGTGGGCCGGGCTGATCGCGATTGCCGATCAGATGGCCGGGCGAGATCTGGGCTACATCAATCCGGCGCTCTACCAGATCGCGAACAATCCTGCGCAGTACGCCAACGATTACCACGATGTCACCACGGGCAATAACCAAGCGAATCCCTCTATCCCTGGCTATTCTGCCTCGCCGGGCTGGGATGCAGTCACTGGACTGGGGACGCCCAACGCGGCGAACCTGCTTCCCGACCTGATCGCGGCGACGTAGGGACACTGAGTGCCTGATCCGCTCCCTGGCGGTGCGCGTCGAGAGTGCCCTCTCTTCTGGGAAGGCATTCTCGACCTAGCCAGGGCGGTCCGCAAGCTTGGCCTGCCTCATAGCTCGCTATGAGGCAGGCCAAGCCATCGTCTATCTGGCAGATTAACTACCGTCTCACAACTTTTTCACAATCCCTGCAATAGCCTGTCGCACCTCTTCTTGCGCCCCTTCATCCACACGCACACTATCCGCACGTAAATAACGCAAAAACCTCTCGATGGCAGCACGCAACGCATCCAACAACTCTGCATCGGGCGTAATATTCGGCTCCCACCACCAGCGTGAGATCGTCCATAACCCTTTCTCGAGTCGCGAGTCTACTCGTGCCACAAAGCGGTCACCGTAGAAAATGGGCAGCACGTAATAGCCCCATTTACGCACAGCTTCAGGCTTATAGACTTCCCATGCATAATCAAAGTTGAATAGCTGCATCAGCGCTTTGCGATCCCATAGCAGGCTATCGAGCGGCCCCAGAAATATCATGCGAGATGCAGGCAACTCGGCATCAAGCAACTTTAGTGCGCTCGTGAGTATATAGTAGAGCCAGTCCTTCTCACCAACATGGACCGGCGTCAGTTTGCCTTCCTCTACCAGTTGCGCTACAGCTAGCGCACGTTGTTTGCTGTTGCCGCATGCGCTCCAGGTGGCAGCTTCCGCCGCTGTGCGCAACATGCCCGCTGCCTTGAAACGGCGCAGCATAATCCAGCTATGGTATTCAGCTTCATCGAGCAATGGCGGAGTATTAAAATACGCTCCGGGGATCACGCGTTCAGGCCGATCATAATAATGACGTCCTCCGGTTCGATGATGGGTCACCAGTTGACCACATACCCACAACGAACGCAGGATACGCTTGGTACGCGTCAGACCGGCCCACGAACCAGGCTCTCCCATGCGTGATTGATCCTCGAACTCAAGCGATGAGAGTGGTCCCCGTGCATCGATTGTCGCCAGGACCGTTGCTACGGCATCAGCCTCAGCTTGCAAAATCTGTCTATCGTGATATGGACGATAGTTCTCGCGAATCAGGGCACGCATGGGCCAATCACTGACGGGTACAAGACAAGCTTGCTTGTCCCATGCGTCGTAGATCAGGCGGTCTGTATAGGCAGCTTTTTGCCAATCGTCGACGCGATAGCCGGCTATGCGCGCCTGAAAGACCAGGTCGGGGTTGCGCCCAACCGGGTTGAGGGGATCATACTGCACAGTTCCCAGGCGTTCAAATACACCTGGGAGATCTGTTGGCGTGAAGTGGTAGAGCGCGAGCAGACGCCGTGCCTGCTCGCGCGAAATATGCAACGTCATACACAAGTTCCTACTAATTCTGGTGTTGACCGGTTTTCAAAAACTCCTGGATGGACTCTATATGCTCCTGGTAGTGCTCATAGGTGTCATCTGCTACATAGCGCCAGAGCGGGGTACCATTCAGCCAGGCGAAACGGTGCGCGTCAGCCAGGTCTTCCCAGGGCAGCGCCTGCACGACCTCCACAATCTGCAAGTAGGTGGTGCGGAAGTCCGTCAACACCTCGGCAAGCGGACGAGATTTGCCTTCCTGGTAGAACTGCTCGTTGAGGCGGTCTATCTCTTCATCGGTCAAATCCGTGTCAGAGCAGGCTTCTCGCTGCGCACTGCCGCTTGCAATCGATCCACCATGGCGCGCTGCCAGGCGGTAAGATGGGTGAGTACGTCTTTGATCGACCAACTGCCATTTACTTCTACTGTGGTCATTTGCGCCTCGCCTAGCACGTCTAAGAGCGTCTGGAACGCAGCAAATCCACAGTTCATCTTCTCGAGCAATGCAATCTTGTTCGTCTGTTCTTCCACGGTTGTTCCTCCTTACCTAGAGTTTAACACGAAAAGCGGTCATAATTGAACCTCTTTAGGACCGATTGTTCTAGAACTGGCCACAACTTCGGTTGCGATTACTTGAACCGAAGATCGTCCAGAACCTTGTAGTGCATGACCTTCGGTTCAAGTGCCAGGAGATAGTCTTTATCCTCCGGGTAGTAAACAGATGTGTCAACCTCGTCTCCAGCAAAGCGGCGAATGGCATCCAACGACTCCCAGAGGGAAATGAGGAGAAATTCCGCTTGCCCATCGCTTACGCGTTGGAAAACCATGACTCCTCGATTGCCATCGGTCGCCCGTAAGTCCTTCACACCGGTTGTCATCAGATAATCAAAGTATCGATCGGCCTTCGACTCTGGTGTTACGCCGCGCCAAATTCTAGCAATCATAATTGGTACTCCTTTCCTACAAGTAGGCATGGCACCTGCAAGAGATGCCATGCTCATATTGCATCAGCGGCCATAGATCTAGTGAAAGGCTTTCCAGGCACGCCGTCGCTCCCACTCAGGGCCTTCAACCTCGTCCATGCTGTCGAAGCCCCAACGCAAAGCTACTAAATCGGATGCAATCAGTGCTATCAACAGGATGATGATGGTTACCATGATACTCTCCTTTGTATGTTGGGTGTTCACTTCGTTCGTCAGGCGTCTACAAGAGGTGCCTGACGGAGTTTACCTCCGCTTATGCGATATATATCAATGGTGCGGTGAGGGCGACGGAGCAGGCCGAGCTTCTCTAAAGTCTCCAAAGCGTTCTAGCTTTCGACCCCACTGCACCATGTGGGTACCAAGCCAGTTGGCGAAGTTCCGATAGAGTCGCCTATTGCGCCGCTGCTCGCGTTCTGCCGCTCGAATCAGCCGCTCAAACTCCGCCTGTTTCATCAACTCCTCTCGTTGCCTGTGGAACATCTTGTAGTTGTAGTCGTGTAACACGGGATGACCTCCAAATCCTAACAAAAACACAGAAAGTCCTTTCTAGGAGAAGGGCGACCGCAAGGGCCCCTACTCGAGACGGGATTGAGGCCTTCAGCCAACCCCTTGACAACAATCATTCTAACTAATATAATGATCTTAGATGGTTAGATTATAGCACAGAAAAGCTAACCTGTCAAGATCACTTTGGTGGTTATTAGAAGATGTGATAGAGTAACAGAGGAGGAGAGGAGATGTTTGTATGGTTGAAACCCAAACAGCGGTTTTCGAGTTAACAGGCAATCGGTTATGCCTGGATTTTGTCAACACCCTGAATGACCGTCCTGCTGACTCCCCGCGCGAACTGCTCAACAGCTATGCAGACCTCGTGTTGTGGAGCCAGGAGGCGCAGCTTGTGACGGCTAACGAGGCGCAGCAACTGCTTGCTGAGGCGGCACGCCATCCCAGAGATGCATCGGCGGTGCTTGAACGAGCCATTGTCTTGCGAGAAGCCATATACCACATTTTTCTGGCAACCGCAGATCACAAGTCGCCAGCAGAGGCCGATCTCTCCCTGCTGAACGCTGCGGTAGCTGAGGCGATGACCCATGCATGTATTGTGCTAAAAACAGAAGGGTTCTCGTGGGATTGGACGGATAAAGAGAAAGCACTTGATAGGATGCTTTGGCAGGTGGCGAGGTCAGCCGCAGACTTGCTCACCTCGGATGAACTTGATGCAGTACGAGTGTGTGCAGCCGAGGACTGTGACTGGCTGTTCCTGGACACGAGCAAGAACCACAGTCGTCGCTGGTGTGATATGAAGAGTTGCGGCAACAGGGCGAAAGCCCGACGACATTATGTGCGGAAGAAGTAATCTCCTGGTCCTAAGAGAGGTATGATTGCAACCATTCTACCTCTTTGCTTGAATTATCGCCTTTATATGCTTATTCATATAGAGAGCAAACGCTCCTAGCGCAGCCTCATCAAATGGCTCGATATCGCGGCTTCCTCGGTAGATTTCTAATGCTTGTATGATGATAGCGCGGAACTCCTTTGGCAAGGAGCGAATACCCCAAGCCCCACCTTCGTCTTTTGAGAAGATGCTGCCTTCGAGCAGATATGCGTAGACACGGCAGGCGTTCAGAATGAAGTAGACCGGCATGGTTGTTCTTCCATCTCTCGCGTCCTCGAAATCTCCGACGATTGAGGCAATGTAGTATTGTAGCGGAACGAGAGGAAAGACTTCTTCAATCGGCTTTCCATGAAGACAGATACCTCTATTGAGAGTGACGTGAAAGGAGCCGTGCAGATAAGTACCGACAAGGCTCTCTCCCAAGACTTCCCTAAGCGCGTCAAGCAAGATGTTCACTTGGGTACGGATAACAATAGAGCAGTTCGTCCATGCGTATTGACTCTTATATTTACCTGTCATACAGCCGTACAGAGTAATCGAGCTTTCTATTTATCCGTCTATCTCGTAGTTTTTGCCATATGGTGCGGAGTAGTCTCGTTTCCTCTATACTTAAATCTATTCCCTTTCTCAAAAGGACCTCATCTGTGATGTCGAGAACAGCGTAAATGTTACCTTCGCGCAAAAGCTTATCAAGTTCATCCAGATCAAGTGTATCAGCGCCCATAAGCGGTAACGGTAGTTTTTCAGCCTCGTTTGGTTCTAGTTCAAGTACCCCACCACCGTAACTACGACCCATGACTTCCGAAAATGCGAAAGTGAGTGAATTCAGAAATGCCGCTGCTACCGTTCGGGCAGGTACACCGTTGCGGAGCTTCACACGATGAATGGTATCAGTACAGGTAGCAGCTGCATCATTGAGAATGATCTTGGGGTAGCTGTGTACCTGGCGTAGCATAAATGCCTGAGGGATCCATACCGAGGGTACGACATACCAACGGTCACGGATTCGACATTTGTATCCCTTGTTTAGTCCTTTTTCCTCACCACTGATAACGTACTCTTTCACTTCACTTGGCAGAGTGTGGAAGGGTACATCAGGCAGTCTGAGGAGAAAAGCGGGTGATTGTTTCTCTACATTGGCCACCCAATCCGTCTCGGAGAAAAGGACTCCTGGGAGATGAGCGGAACGACCAACAAGACGCTGTGTGTACGGTCTAAGTGAGTGCTCTTCTACTTGCTGCTCAGTGAGTACAAAGAACTCGTTTAGCCCTGTAACAATCCCTACATCGACCCCGATAACATTCTGTGCGATAGTTAGTCTCGAATTGCTTCTTAGCGAGCGAAGCAGGTGGATCTCTTCTTCCTCAAGAAAGTACATGGTCCATTTTTCGGTAGAGTGATCCATCTCTTTGAGTCGTTCACCAAGAAAAGTAGCATATTCATACGAGGCAAGATTATCAATTCCTTCAAGTTCGATAGTCCTAATTCCTGTATGCTCATTACCATTTCGTTCACCAAGCAGCAATACGACCTCTTGTTGAGCACCATCAAATAGGAGTTTTTTGAACGTAACAAGGGTAAGATACGTGTAGTGTCTACTCAGAAAATATCGCAATTCTGCCGCATAGTTGACTTGCAAGAGTTCTGCTGGGATCACCATAGCCAGCCGTCCATGTTCATTGAGCAGAAGTGTTGCTGCTACGAGAAACGGGACCCATGAATTCGTCAATCGATTAGGGTGCAGCCCAGCGCGTTGCATAAGATAGAAGGCGATTGCACGATGGTTTTCTGGGAAGTTTTGGTAACGAATAAAAGGAGGATTGCCAATAATTGCATCAAAGAGTCGATTCTCGAAGAGGTAAGTCTGGCAGTAAGAGAAAAAGTCTCCTACGTGAATCTGCCTCGGGAATGCTGTGCCTGTGAGTGCTCGTATACGTTCTGAAGCCTTTTGTGCTTCTTGCGGATCTAGTTCAATTCCCTGAACGATGCCAGGAGCGGTTGTCCTGTCTGCACCGCACTTGATAAGTGCCTCGATAGCAGATTCAAGTAAAATACCATCCCCACAACTTGGCTCCAAAACCGTCGTAGTAGCTGTTTGAATTGCCCATCGAGCGAGAAAGTCAGCAATAGGTTTGGGAGTGTAGTATCCACCCCTGAGTTTCTGATACGTCGCTACAGGTTTCATAAAATAGCTCCTTAGTAATGACCGATTAGTTTTCTTTGCGCTACCATGCTATCCATACTGTCTTAATACAGATCAACCGTTCCTTAGCGGAAAGCTAATAGCCATCTTTGACTGATTCTTATCTTACCACACATGAGTGGTATAGTTTAAGTGTTCTAGTCAGCATGGGGAGGAAGTCCCTTGTAACGACTAACATATGCTCCTTCTACCTGTTCGGAAAACTTCTCAATCCTAAGCGGCGATGAAGATGTAGGAATATTTGGGTCGATTGTTCCGTCACCTGGGTTCCAGAGAACCAGCGAAATTGCCTCTGCCATATACAGTGGGCCATCTACGGTGCTCCGACGTGCAAGACGTTCGAGAGTCTCAATGGTCACCTTTCGAAGAGCTGGTGAGACGCAAGGAGCTGGGTAAATCACCATAAATGCTACAACAGCGTGCGGAAAACGGCTATGAACTGTAGTGGCTTCGGTGGCTAAATCGTTAATCATGTTCTGCCAGTTTTTCCCAATGCTCTCTCTATCGTTTAATGTCTTGCTATCAAATGCGAAACGTACTCCGTCTGGTCGGTAACCAACGTCAAAGTTTTGTGGGCGTACACCTCCAACAACTCGAACAGGCCCCACTTCTACGCAGTCGGGTAAAGGTGGTGTGAGTGAGTTCAGATTAGGTGAGACAATCTTAATACCTCCAAGCATTGTTGCCAAGGCTTTACCGACTGCCGTGTCGAACAATTTTCCGAGTTCTCCTGAAGATTGGGGTGGTGTTCGGCTCAGCCTTTCACCATTACTGCTCCATGTGTTGCCGAATTGAACTAAATCTGCATGGTCAATTGTTATGGGAGGCATGGGCGTTAAAGTTGCCATTATAACTTGTCTCCTCAAATTTCTTCTTATCACAGTTTCTCTTTTATGCCAACGTCTCTGCCAACTCCCTTAGAAACAGCTCGGCATCCGTCACCAAACCCGCTGCCTGGAAACTGCCTCGATCCGCCAGTTTTGTCACTACGGCAGGATTGATGTCCACCACCACAGTACGCACCGTCGAGGACAGCAAATTCCCAGTAGCGATAGCGTGCAGCATCGAGGCCACCATCACTGCCATCTCCACTCCGGGCAGTGCCTGGCGCATGCACCTCTGAGCCTCTTGCATTTCGTTTATGACGCCGGGCATGGGACCATCGTCTCGAATTGAGCCTGCCAGGACCATGGTGACATTGTGTTTGATAACCTCGTAGGTAATGCCTTCTTTGAGCAGACCGGTCTCTATCGCTTTCTCTACCGAGCCAAGGGCGCGTATGGTGTTGATGGCACGCAGGTGGTTGCGATGGCCTCCCTCGACCTGTTCGCCGCTCTGCAGATCAACGCCGAGTGAGGTTCCGAAAAGCGCCGACTCGATATCGTGCGTGATTATGGCGTTACCGCCGAAGATGACTTGTACGTAGTCGCGACGAATGAGGTCCGCGACGTAACGGCCCGCGCCCGTGTGGATGACAGCCGGGCCCAAAACGAACAGAATTTTGCCGTTTCGGGCACGAGTCTCTTGCATCTGGCGTGCAATCTCGTGAATAGCCAGCACCTTGACTTTTTCAGAGGAGACGCTGCTTTGCATGAAGGCGAATGATTCGCGTTCCCTGGCACGCTCAAATGGCTGGACGCGAATGCCTTGATAGCCAATGACGACCTGGTCGCCCACTTGCACTTCATGCATAGGCTTACCATAGGCCCGATTAAGTTCCTTGTTGATGACGATGGCGACGTCCATCTCGATGTTTTCGACGTTGACCCATTGGCCGTTCAAGCGCACCTGTGTAGGCAGGTTGGTGGTAGAGTAGAATTTGGCCGGTAGAACGCCATTCTGTTCAACGATGCCCGTCTGCACATCGTTTCCATGTAAGAGAACAGCTCCCAGTTGTTGGAGTTCAGATAAGATCAGGTCCAATGTTTTGCTATTGGGGGCTTGGACTTTCAGACGGGCGTAACTGGTTTCGGTTTTGCTTACCCCCACGCGCATCTCTTCTACGACGAAGTTGCCGCCGCGGTCCATGATGATGTCCCAGGCTCGTGGCAATGTCCAGGAGTCGATGATGTGACCACTGAGTTCTACTACTTCACTTAGCATAGGCTTGTTCCTTCCTTACGATCAGGCACACCCACGATAAATCGGGGTGCTACTGTAGGCACCCTGCCTGGGGGGCAGGTATCCCGATTTATCGTGGGACCTTATTGCGACCTACCGGGCAAATTGGTTGGAATGGGCAGGCGCGGCACTTGGCAGCACGCTGGGTTTTCAATGGTGGCCGCTGTTGCTCACTGCAACGAGCCATCTCCGTGAGCAGACGAATAACTTTCTTACGCAGAGCCGAGGTGTACTCGATGGTAAATTCACGATCGGCATAGCGCAAGATGCCATGCGTTGGAGCACGCTCAAAATAATCTTCCAGGATCAAACAGTACGTGGCCACCTGAACGGCATGGTTACTGTGCGGAACGGTCATATCATGCACATTGAGCTTGAGTTCTATCGGCACCGGACGGCCATCGGGCAGTTGCACGATGTAGTCAGGCTTGCCTACCAACGGATATGAGGCTGAGGAAAGCGGTTCACCTTCCCCGTCTGCATCTTCGTATACCAGTTCGCCTTCTGGCAAGCCCAATGCGCGACGATGTTCTACAACCAGGCGTCGACTCTGATTGCGACGTTCATTGAGTAGTAGTATACCCAGTGCAATAGCAGCGAGCAGTAAACCCAACCCAATAGAGAGCAGAATACTATTCAGCATGCTTCACATCGTTCCTCAACGTATTACGAGTGCTGCCGCGATAAACAAAAGTGCAATGAAAACGATCACGATTGCCGTCACCACTAGTAGACGCATCTGGCCTGACGTCGTCATGATCTTGTGAGCATCTTCCTGCATATCCTCTACTTCTTCGGCATGTTCGAGATGCTGTTGTGTGCCTTCGTCAAAGGCTCCCCTGCGCAGCAGCAACTGCTCAATCATGCGATATTCTGGCAGAGCTGTAGCCTGCGAACCGTGCTCATGCTCCAGTTCTACCAGGCGGGCGAAGAGTTCCTCCGTGTCAGCTTGAGCTAGCGGCTCGAATTGCCCATACCACCAGGTCAGAGGACAATATTCAAATTCCGCGACTTCGCTTGCTCTGAAGAGGCGGTGTTGCTGTTCTGATTGTAGTTGTGATTTATAACGCTGTTGCATGGGTGATGTGATATATTACGCCGCGACATAGAGAGCCTAAAGGCTACCTGTTGTGGGCGCCGGTTCTGGTTCCTGCGTCTGTACACCAGCCAGTCCCAGGACGTCCGCTATGCTCGACATGGCTTGTATCACAAATGCGATATGCTCGTCCAGGTCTACGCCCAGTTCAGTTGCCCCCTTCACCAGGTCCTCGCGATTGACACCAGCCGCAAAGCCCTTGGTTTTCATTTTCTTGCGCACAGAACTGACTTCTAAGCCCAGGATGCTTTTATTCGGACGCACCAGTGCGGTTGCTGTTATCATGCCGGTCACTTCATCGCAGGCGTAGAGTGCTCGCGAAAGGAGGTTATCGCGCTGATGAGTGGCGACATTCAGGTCATTATGAGCCAGGATAGCATAAATAATATGTTCATCGTAGTCACCTTCTTGTAACCAGCTTGCTAAGATGCGCGTATGCTCACGCAGGTCAGGATATTCCTCATAGTCACAATCGTGGAGCAAGCCCGTCATGGCCCACAGTTCCTCGTCTTCGCCATACTTGCGAGCGTAGAAGCGCATAGCAACTTCAACCGAGAGCATGTGCTTCCGTAAGTTCTCGTTCTTTACATGGCTGGTCATCAATTCGTAAGCATCGTTGCGTGTTGGCATTGTTTCCTTTGTCTCCAATTACTTGCAGGCTATCTTGTAATAGCCCGGTGAATAAGCCGCTCACCGAGCTATTATAACATAGAGCGCCTCTCAAGCAAATTTCCGTATACGTTGGCGCGGGGAAAATGTGCCCTGGGAGTGGTGCAATTGGCAAAAAGGTGTGATATACTTTGCAAGCGTTGTATGGTGCAATGTTGCACGTAGTCTGTTGCAAGTGGCGCGATACACGATATTTTATTGGAGTTAAGATTCTGGAATTGAGAAAGAAGTATGTCTTTTGCAGCGATTGTTACCAGGCGCAGGGATCAGGCCGCGGTAGTAGCTCCCCGATTTATCGTGGGAGTCGTAGATCGCGCTGGGGATCCCTATGAGTGAGGTCAGGATCAACCCGGGCGATCAATTTGAACTGGCACTAAAACGTTTTAATCGCAAGGTGCAACAAGACGGTATCCTGTCGGAGGCCCGCCGACGCGCACACTACGAAAGTCCGCAGGCTCGGCGTAAGCGCAAGGCTGCGGCACAGCGTCGCAAACAACGCCGCACACGACAACCACGATAAAATCCAGGTTTAGCTCCATTGATCGCGCATACAGCCACCGACATTCTGACCTCGCTAACAGGTGTCTACGGCGACCTGTGCTGACCCCAATTACTTCCTCTTGTTAGAGATTCGGTGTCTGTTCTATGTTGAGTGGGAGTACCTTCTGGACCTCGGCCATGAGATCACGGACATGGAACGGTTTCAATATCACTCGTTCTACCGCCGCGAACTCATCATAAATGGCCCTGCTCGTCGTCAGCAGAATAATCGCTGGAAGCGAACAGTGTGCCTCACTTAGCTGCCTTCGGAAGATGCGACAAAAAGTCCGTCCCATTCCTTGGCAGGTTGTCCACATCGAGCAGGATCAACGCAGGCAAGTGGCCTCCTTCAAGCGCCCGATTGATCCATGTCAGTGCTGCCTCTCTACCAGCACAAGCCATAGCCTGATATCCTGCGAGTTCTAGCGCCCAGCAGATCATATCATTTATTGCGGGGTTGTCCTCGATGACCAGGATAGACCCTCTGTTGGAGGTGGGTGCGGGTGCCTGGAGCGAAGAGATGTTGGGTGTAAGATCGCTCATGGTTACATCCTTTATCCTTTCAATGCAGACAACGTTCCTGATCGTTTTTGGCTAACCATAGCCATAGCATCGGCAGATGATAGGAAGACTTTGCCTCCCTTGCCTTCAATCATTGCTGTAAGTTGCCGAAGACGCGTTTCATCTTCGTATCGTTTCCATATCGGAGAGTGCGCTGACCAGGAAACCACGTCCTTGTAGCTCGGCACTGTCTCGAGTATTTCAGGAGAAATGAAGCGAACAAATTGTCCCCGGTCATCGGCATAGAGTGGCCCTAAAATAAACCCGTCGCAGCCAGCGAGGATTCCTTCGGTCGCAATTCGTTCATACTCCAGATCAGGAATGTGTGGCAAAATTGGTCGCACTGCGATGAATACTGGAATTCCTATCCGCTTGAGATCAGCAACTCCTCTCATCCGCTCAACAGGTGGAGGAGTATGAGGTTCTACAACAGAAGCGGAATCCCAACAACTTACCGAGGTCAAAGCACTTAAAATGGTTCCATCTTCCTCCATGCGGCGCTGAATATCTTCGAGCGCATGGAGGGTAGTTACTTCGAGTGACGCCTTTGTACTGAAGTTCACGTTCTTGCCCATTGTAGCCAATCGTCTCAGCATCGCGATGCCGCGTTCTGGGCGAGCAAAGGGATCACCGTCATAGCCGAACTGAATCGTCTCGAACGCAGTCGTATCTGCAAAGTTTTGCAACTGAAGGAGAATTTTCTCCGCATTGATTTTCGATAGCCCAACCTCTCCCCCTCGCGTATAGCAATATTTACATCCAAAGGGACAAGGTTCTCCAACAGGGACGAGGGCGCGCTCCTTCTCGACTTTGAACAGAATTCGTGGAGTCATGGTTTGTTCTTTCTTTGTGGGGCGCGATACTCTTCATTGCTATCGTTTGTCCATTCTTTCTTACAGACTGGAATATCTCTCATGTTACCTGGTAGCCAATGCAAATTGGGTAACCCGTAAGACGAGTGTATCATAATAGTTGGTAAAAAAACATACATTTTAGATAAATGGTTAAAAATGTAGCATTTGTGAGAAATTCCTTCGATATAGAGCATCTGTAAATATATCCGTCAGAAATAGAGGGTTGCAAGATATTCCTTGAACAATAGACAATTGTAAACCTATCCCCCCAAAAATAGAGGCCTGTAAGAAAAATGTGTGCATCGAGCTATATGTACTGTTTCACCATTTCAGTAGCATCTTGATAGTGTCTGGGGAATGCGAACGAATGGCGCTCTTATGAAGGGAAGTGAGTCCATATGATAGTGGACATGCCAGAAGTGCAAAATACAGCAAATTGTCTGTATACTTGCGCTAGACGGAAATATGCCGTATGCTTTCTGCAAAAGCAGAAACGCCTGACATAAACAGAGGAAGAGAGAACATCGGGTATTTGATGCAGAAATTCTGATCCTCACTCTGTTGCGTTCCGTCACAGATTTTTGAAACACAGCTAGATCGAGAAGATATTCTTGTCAGGGCTGCTGTAATTCTGACGTGGGCTTGATGCCCCAAGCTGTAAGTAGATGCCACGTTGCACAGAAATCGGGTCGCCAGATTTCTTCGAGCGTTTGTTGATGAATGGTATCGTATTCCTTGCTCATGCAACCCCACTTTTGCAGAAATGGGCGGAATGTTCGCTGCAGATACTCCCCATCTTTGATATACGCCAGCCCTTCGGGAGTTCCCGCTCGAAACTGCAGGGCATGATTCCTTGTTTGCACTCCCTGGCAGCCATATTGTCTGAGGAGAGGAGCCAGATGGGCAGTTAACCCGGAACTCTCTTGGTTGAAGAGGTGCCCTGATCGAAACAGGGCGCATAAGAGCATCTCACAGAACTGCGTTACTCCCTGACTGGTACTCTGATGGATCACCTCCTCGTCAGTGAGTCGTATCACGCCTCCCGGGCGTACCACCCGCAGCATTTCCCTGAGCAATCTGGGCCAATCCCAGGTGCGCACAAAACTGATGGCAAAGCGCAGATTGACCAGATCAAAGGAAGCATCGGGGAATGCCAGGATGCCCAGCGCATCCATCGCGTGAAACTTGACGCGATCATCGACATGATGAGCCGCGGCTTGCTTACGGGCATAGGTGAGGATGTGCTGGTTGAGGTCAATTCCCACCAGCGACATCTCAGGGTAAGTCTGAGCGGCTTCAATAACCCAACCACCCGATCCGCATGCAACATCCAGCACGCGGCTAAAAGTGCTCGGGGCGGCTTGCTCAGGAAAGACACCGCCCATCGATGCGGTAAGGAACTGATCCTGGCTGGTTAAGCGCAGGAGTTCCTCTTCCTGTGGGTCTTGAACGAAGTAGGTGCCGAAATATGGTTGGTTCTGTGGAAATGTGGCCATCGGTGTAGTCTCACTCTCCTTTGCATTTGCAGAGCGTCTCATAGTCTTCGCGCGTTCCCCACAGTTTGGAGCGTGGTACTCGTTAGCTCACATTATACCTGAGCGCTGGCGACTTGTCGAGAGCTTCATGCACCCAGTCTTCCTCCCCTGGTCAGAAGTCCACAAGCAGGAGTTGTGCGGTCACGTGGTCGGTGACCAGGATATTTGCCAATCCTGCCTTGAGCGCAGTTCCAATCGCTGGGACATAGGAGGAACTCCCCCCCGCAACAAGGATCACTTTCGCGTTGCCCTGTTGAATTTTGTCCTGTAAGCGCGGAATCTCCAGTCCGCTCAGGAAGTAAGGGGGCGGCTCAAGTAGCCCGTTAATGCACCTCCCGGACGAATCAAAGACCCAGTGGTTGATGTCTACGGCCGGGTGGTATGCCTCTATCGCGTCGCGCTGTTCCTGCGAGAGAATGCGTTGCATGACCAACTCATCATTGGTATGCGGGGGAAACAGACTTGTCACAACGACGCTAGACCGCAGCATCATCTCATAGCCTTCTTTGATAACCGGGAGAGTGCGCGTGCGCTCCACCTGCGTCTCATCGAGAAGAAACGCAGGACAAGGAAACCAGAGGTGATTAGCTCCATACGCCTGAATGCGAGGGTCTTACGGCACGGTTTGATAAATCATATTCTTTAGACGGCTTGGGACGGCTTGATGCCCCAGGCCGTGAGCAAGCCCCAGGTCGCTACGAAGTCCGGCTGTTGCATCTCGCTGAGCGCCTGCTGGTAGATCACCTCGTAGTCGTCAGGCACACGAGTCCACTTGCGAAAGAAGGGCAGGAGCGTCCGAAATCCGTGTCGAACATTCTCGTAGTAAGGTTGCCATAGAGGCGTGCCATCACGACAATCTAACAGATGAATACGCGTCTGCACATTCTGAAGCCCATGCCGATTCAGAAGATTCGCTAACTCATCTATCACTCCGCGTCGGTCTAGTGTAAAAAAGTTTCCTGCATTATACATCGCTTGGAGAAACAGATCGTAGAGATGCATCAGGGCCGGACTGTTATTCTCTGTGAGATCGCATTCTGTGACACGAATCACGCCGCCTGGTCGAGTCACGCGCTGGAACTCACTTAGGAGCTTGGGCCAATCCCATTTGCGTAGAAAACTAGCTCCAAGGCGCTCGTTGACCAGATCAAAGTAGCCATTGGGAAATTCGAGCATGCGTAAGGCATCCATCGTGCGAAACTGGACCCGGTCACTGACCTGCTGGGCTTCTGCCTGCGCACCGGCGTATTCAAGCATTTTTTTGCTTATATCCACTCCTACCAACAAGGAGATCGTTGGATAGGTCTTTGCGGTCTCAATGAGCCAATCGCCGGTCCCGCAGCCGACATCAAGCACACGTTGAAAGTTCGTCGGGTCGCGCTGCTCTGGTAGCACCCCGCCCATGCCTGCTGTCAACATCTGATCCTGAGCATGCAAGCGAGTGAGTTCTTCTTCGTTGGAGCGATCCTGCACAAAATACGTGCTGGGATGCTCTCGACGAGGGTCGATGGGAGTAGACATAGACATGGTAGTGTGCTCCTTAGTAATCTAGGCGCGTATCAGCACCAGCTAGATGGTCCTAGGGTTAAAGCGAGCAGCAAAATAAAACGATTCGCATCGTGCATGCTCTTGCCTTTCTTGTGCGTTTCTGCTAAGCTGATTATATATCCTGACAGGGGTGGTTTGTCAATGTGTCTCGTGCAAGGGTAGCGTATCCTTGGCTATGGGGCCTCGCTATGCCCCCAGTCTTCCTCCCCTGGTCAGGAGCCCACAAGCAGGAGTTGTGCGGTCACGTGGTCGGTGACCAGGATATTTGCCAATCCTGCCTTGAGCGCAGCTCCAATCGCTGGGACATAGGCGGAACTCCCCCCCGCAATAAGGATCACTTTCGCGTTGCCCTGTTGAATTCTGTCCTGTAAGCGCGGAATCTCCAGTCCGCTCAGGAAGTAAGGGGGCGGCTCAAGTAGCTCGTTAATGCACCTCCCGGAGGCATCAAAGACCCAGTGGTTGATGTCTACGGCCGGGTGGTATGCCTCTATCGCGTCGCGCTGTTCCTGCGAGAGAATGCGTTGCATGACCAACTCATCATTGGTATGCGGGGGAAACAGACTTGTCACAACGACGCTAGACCGCAGCATCATCTCATAGCCTTCTTTGATAATCGGGAGAGTGCGCGTGCGCTCCACCTGCGTCTCATCGAGAAGAAACGCGGGACAAGGAAACCAGAGGTGATTAGCTCCGTACGCCTGGGCCAGATCATAGGCAATCAAATTCGCATCCCCGTAGCTGGTTCGAGACTCCACGAAACCGATCGTCGCCACCACCTGCATGTGAGATAACACCTTGGACGGCTTTGCATACCGCACGAGATTGCGCATAAACGTTCTTCCGCCGGAAACCGCTAGAATGTCGGAGTCGGTGAGGAGCTGGTCGAGGTAATCAGCTGCCGCAGCCGCGATCTCGAACACCACTTCATCTAGCGTATCCGTGGCCGCAATAGTATTCAGACTGCGGCCTGACACCAGGATTAAATCCTCCAGGCCAAGTTGAACTCGTACTTCGCGGGAGAGATTACGCAGATAGCCGGTCCGCAGGTCAGGGACGATAGAAATACGGACAATACCCCGCTCTTTAGCCTTCTGTAAGGCTTTGCCGACTGTCTGTCTGGAACAAAACTCCATTTCTGCGATGGTTTCCTGGGAATGACCATCCTCGTAGTAGAGATAGGCAATCTTGCGCAAGAAGCGCTCATCAGCAAGAAGTTTCACTTCTGTGCTGTTTCCTTGAAGGATATCCGCCATGAGGTGTCATCTCCTTTCACACACCAGGTCTAGGAAGACGTAGCAGGTATCGCGCTCACTGACAAATACAGACGACTTGCTCTAGTATACGCTTTTTCTTACACCCTGTCCAGAAATTCCCCAATTTTAGAAACAACCGGAATACGCTGAAAAGGGTAACAGCCGTCGAAAAAACGAAACTTTCAAACAAATGCTACATTTTTGAAAAAACATTCTCGACAAGTCCTCTGCGCTCAGGTATAATGGGAGCAGATGAGTCTTACGCCCCGCAATATAGAGGCAGAAACACAGTCAAGCATGAGAGCAAGGAGCATAATACCATGTCTAACCCGACTAACCCTCGTCGAGAGCATCCCAGCACGTATTTTGTACAGGATCGATCCAATGAAGAAGAACTATCCGCTTACAGATCCAGGACCAGATGATCACCGCAGGGATGGGCGGGGTACTACCGGAGCAACCGGACCCCACGATCTTCCAGCGGGTGCTTGATGTTGGCTGTGGGACCGGTGGCTGGCTTATAGAGGCAGCGAAAACCTATCCAACCATGTCCCTGCTGGGGGGTAGATGTGAGTGGCAAGATGATCGAGTATGCACGTGCCCAGGCCGAAGCCCAGCAGGTCAGTGATCGCGTTCAATTTGCCACGATGGACGCGCTTCGCATGCTCGAATTTCCGTCTAGTTACTTTGACTTGGTCAATCACCGCTTTGGGCAGAGTTTCCTACGCACCTGGGATTGGGCCAAACTTTTGCAAGAGTACCAGCGCGTGGCCCGACCAGGCGGGGTGATCCGAGTCACAGAATGCGATATGGTCATTGTACAATACAGCAGTCCAGCCATGACGCGTCTCTTTGAAATATTCCTTGATGCGCTTTACCGAGCGGGGCATCTCTTTATCCCAGATAAGAACGGGGTGTTCAGCCAACTCGCTCACCTGCTGCAGCGGTCGGAGTGCAGAACGTGCAGACACGCGCCTATACGCTAGAATACCGCGCTGGCACCCCTGAAGGACAACACTTTTCTGAGGATATGCAGCGCGCTATCTGCGTGGCGCGTGTCTGCCGTCGCCTCCACGCGCGGCCGCGGTGGCGCCCCCGTCCGTCGGGCCGCTCGGTGCGCGTCGTTTCGGCGCGTCTGGCTGGCGCGCTTCTGGCCTATCGTCCCGTGCTCGTCCCCGCCTCGTGCGCGCCGCTCTGCGCGTGGCTCCCGCGTGCCCTCCGCGCGCTCCTCGTGCCGTCGCTCTGCGCTCCTCGCCGTCCGCTCGGCTGCTCCTCCGGCAGTCGCATCGCCGCTCTCTCCCTCGATTCTACGCACCTGGGATTGCCTCAAGTCAGCGCGTGGTCCGACCAGGCGGGGTGATCCGAGTCACAGAAAGCGATTTCAATGTGGAGAATAACAGTCCGGCCCTGACGCGTCTCTTTGAACTATTGCTTGCTGCGCTTTACCGAGCTGGACACTTCTTTACCCCACAGGGGGACGGGGTGATAAGCGAACTTGCACGCCTGTTGAAACAGTACGGACTCCAGAATGTGCAGACACGCCCCCACACGATTGTATATCGTGCTGGCACTCCTGAAGGACAACACTTTTATAAGGATATGAAGGGCGGGTTTCGGACGACAAAGCCTTTCATCCAAAAATGGGTTCGTATGCTTGATGACTATGAGACCATTTATCAACAGGCTCTCACAGAAATGCAGCTACCAGATTTTGTGGCGACTTGGAGGCTGCTTACCGCGTGGGGAAACAAGCCGGAATAGCTCTAAGTACTGACGGCGAGAACACGGTGCCTATGATTGCGCAGCTACTGCTCTCATCATTATAAACGGTACTTGCCAAGCTGATACGCTTGTGGGTTATGCATACGTAGCCAGAGTTCAACATACCCCACCCTGATATGCTCTACATCAAGGCCAGCTATGAACTTGTGTAAAAGAGCGAGTGCTGGGCTTGTATCTCCACCCTCCTCACACTGCATTTCAACTTCTAAAAAATCCCCAAGCCCTTCCACATGATCGATACTCAGGTGTATCACTTCATTTACATAGACTTCTCTTGTATTGTTGATGCGCGCCAATTCAGTGAGATTGTTCTTTGTTACCGCCTCGCTAAAGTCGGATGAGGCAGACCAATTTGGTAAGAACCGTGTAAAGAGAGCATTCATTTTCTCACGCGCGTTTGGGTCGGGGAAGAGAGAAAAAACGCGCTCTGTACTCTGAAGATGTGCTTTTTCACCTTTTTCGTTGAACTTAAATTCGAGTCGATGCTCATTTCTGACGCGGACAAATACTGCCTGCTGAAGTAAATCGAATCGTGGCGTATCATAATATCTGTCTACATTATGAGCTATACCATCGAAGGTCATGTATTGGAGTCTCTCCCGCAGTTTTGGCAGTAACTCGGGAAATAACGCACATTTTAGTTCTACCTCGATCATGTTTTTAACTGCCTAGGTCCGCTCGAGTGAAGGAAGGACGGGATGACCACAAAGAGTGGCTTGCAAAGCCGACAACAGAGGTATGCCTTGTTTGCGCAGCGTGGACAAATAGCCGCGAATGCGGCTAAAGGCTTGGGCGAAAGCCTCGCTGCGGAAGCAGCCGGAGACCTTTTGCTGCACTTTGACCATCCGAAGATCTCTCTCGGCCAGATTGTTATCAAAATCCACCCGAAGATCCTCCAGGAAGGCCAGGACTGCCTGCTGGTGTTTGCGCAACCGATCAAGCAGATTGCGGGCGGCGCTTTGTTTGCATCGCCCTCGTGTTCCAGGAGGCGCCACGGCATAAGGATGAAGCCGATCTCCTTCATCGAGCAGTTCCAGGAAGCGTGTCTCCCAATCGACGACTTCCAGCGGGTCAAGCCAGAGCTTTCCTTGCTCACGCGCCTGATCGGTGGCTTGCTTCATATCCAAGAGCAACTCCTTGAGGTCTGCGGCCCACACCGCTCCCTGTTCTTCTGCCAGAAACACCAGATCGCGCAGCACATGCACGAGGCAAGCGGCGTGCTGGCAGTCGTACAAGAAGTACGATGCCCATCCGTCGTGGATCGAGATCCCGGTGAAATACGGCAAGATCCCGATGGCTTCCAACGCCGCTTGACCTCGACTCTTATCCACGTGATAGTGGGTGAGGGTCGGCGTGCACGTCACATGCATCCAGTGTCGTTTGCCTGCTACATAGAGTCCCGTTTCATCTTGATGAATGACCTCAGCTCGTTTCAACGCCTCTGTGATCTGCTGCTCCACCGGGGCCAACTGCCCAGCGCAGCGTTGGATCAGGTCACAGACGGTCCCTTCACTCATGTGGACTCCCAGCAAGTCGTTCATCACCTCACAGGCACGGGCCAGGGGCAGCAATTGCTGTTCCACCAGATAGACGGCGGTCGCTCCCACATGGGGTCCATAGTGGATAGGGGCCTGCACTCCGGCGGGAAAGGCGGCTACGGTGATATGCTGGCAGTGGGGACACTGTTTCTGCTCTGCCCGGTATTCGCGCACCACCAGACGAGGCGAGGGCAGATCCACCACCTGGCGACGCTCTCTTCCACACGCGGCCACCGCTTGCAGGTCCTGCTGGCAGGCTTCACAGCGCTCGACCTGCTGCTCGATGACCTCATCGGGTGTGGACGAGAACGACAAGCTCGATCCCGGGTGTCCTGGTTGCCCGCCCGAGTGCTTCTCGCTCCTTTGGCGCAAGCTTTTCGGTTTGCGCACAAAACGATCCGAGGACGGCGGCAGGTGGCTATTGTGGCTATCTTTCGAGAGCCGATCCCGCAAGCTTTTCACTTGCTCGCTCAAAGCACTGATCTGCTCTCCTACCTTTTTTTGCATCTGCTGGATCATTTCATCACGCTGCACCAGTTGCTCTCGCAAGACCTTATTTTCTTCGCGCAAATGATTTAGTTCTTCTTCAATCGTCATGTCCTTACTTTACTGGGTTTGACACCGTTTGGCAAGTCCCCAGCGGACCTGGGCAGTTACCATGTTTTATACTCCTTTTGAAGTCGCTCTCTTTCTGATCGGGGTTCCTAAAGAAGATATGGCCTCAACGAAACAGTTAAGCGATCATACGTCAATGCTCGTCAACTCCCCACTTCCGGAGGAGCAGCAAGTAGAGTACGCTCGCGACTTAGTTAGATTCCAACACTATTTTATACAGCTTGTCAACGAGCGAAGAAGTGCTCCTAGAGAAGATTTGATCAGTGATCTGCTTGAGACGCCACCAGGAGAAAGGCCGTTTGACGATAAACAATTCGCGAATTTGCTCACCAGTATGGTAATAGCGGGTCACGAAACCACGACACAGTTGATTGGGAACGGACTTGCACTCTTGCTCGAGCATTCTGAGAGATGGCAAACACTGTGTGCTCATCCCGAAGGCATCCCACAAGCCATCGAGGAGATCTTGCGCTTCGACTCACCCGTTCACGCGTTCTTTCGCACGACCACGCGGGAAGTGACTGTAGCGGGAATCAAGTTTCCAGCGGAAACCTTGCTCATGGTAGTGTTCGGGTCAGCGAACCGGGACGAAACGCAATTTCCCCAGGCAGACCAGTTTGATATGCAGCGGTCACCAAATCGCCATCTGGCATTTGGATACGGTATTCACTTCTGTGTAGGGGCTTTTCTGGCGCGCACGCAGGGACAGGTTGCGTTGGAGACGCTCTGCCAGCGACTGCCAAATCTGCGGCTGGCACCTCAGCAAACGCTCTCACACTCCCCGATCCTCAGGCAACGGGGATTTACACGCCTTGATGTCGTGTGGTAGAGCGCAATAAAAGTCCGTAGGTTCTGTTGCAAATTGGAACTCCCGGAGGAGTTGCCCCTTCAGCGGTTTAGCAAACCCTCAAAATCTATTGACAGTGCTATTGTGGTGTGGTAATCTCTGTTCGTAGCGTGGCGGTTATCCCTTTAGGGCGTATCGTGTCTGAATAGGGGATAGAAGCCAGCTTTTGCGCACGTAAGGAGAGGTCGCATAGTGGCCTAGTGCGGCGGTTTGCTAAACCGCTGAGGGGGCAACTCCTCCGAGAGTTCGAATCTCTCCCTCTCCGCCGTGTAGGGGAGTAGCTCAACTGGCAGAGCACCCGGCTCCAAACTGGGCGGTTGCGGGTTCAAGTCCTGTCTCCCCTGCTTCTAAAGCTCCTGAACATCAACGTTCGGGAGTTTTTCTTTTGTATTGGGAAGATCATGAAAGTACCGACTCAGGCCATAAATTCCTGCAACCTGTACATAGCTATATAGTACCGTTTCATTCTGTATCGTGGTATACCAATCCCGGATATGTTAGTATTTCCACAGCCGCGAAAAATCTCACTTTCTGGCAAGACAAAACACCTGAGTTCCAAGGCCTCAGGTGTTTTTTTCTGCCGTAAAAGACATCCTCCTTGACAAATCTACGATAATCAGTGCAGAACCTATGCTTTATCTAGAAGGGGGCCAAAGGATATTATGAATATTGGATTACTAGAGGATAATCCAGCCATCCTTGATTACATGACGGTTGCGCTAGAGATGGCAGGGCACAAGGTTTGTGCATTTACCTATGGCGCTTCACTGTTAGAAGACCTTCTCACTGGCTCTGATCCTCACTATCCACTACCCTATGACCTCATTATTGTTGACCTGCTTCTTCCGGGTGATATCTCCGGCTTTGAGACGATCAAGCAAATCCAGGAGGTCATCCCGCTGAAGAAGCTTCCTGTCGTCATCATTTCGGCAGGTGGCCGGGACGAAATAGAATTGGTAAAAATAAACCTACCCGATGTTCCCGTTCTGCGCAAGCCTTTCAAGATGAGTGCGCTATTACAGATGATTGACGATCTGAAGATCGCTTAGCACAGAGGAAGTTAAACGTCCAAAAAATACTTGACAGGTTGCACACCATCATGTATGCTTGGCTTGAACAATAGAGCACACCCAACGCACGGATCAGGACCAGTAGATAATGGTAGAATTGGGCAGCGAGCCGAGAGAGTGAAAGTCGGCAAACGGATACCGCTTCGAACCCACCTGAGAGTGTCAGCGAGAAGTTGACCGGAGACCTCACCGTTAACAGAGGAAGCGGTTCGTCATAAGTAAACGGCCGCGTGAGTGGAGTTGCGCTGTGAGGTGCGGCTCAATAGAGGTGGTACCACGGGTAATAATCTCGTCCTTTATCTGAGGACGAGTTTTTTTATGCTTGTTTTAATTCATGACAGGAGAGAGGAAATATGACTGACAAGGAAAAGTACGTCGAGGAAATCGTCGACCAGGAAGACAATTTTTCGCAGTGGTATAACCAGGTAGTGCGCAAAGCGGAGCTAGCCGATTATGCACCGGTGCGCGGCTGTATGATTATTCGTCCCTATGGCTACACTCTCTGGGAAAACATTCAGAGGCTTATGGATGCACGTTTCAAGGAAACCGGGGTCGTCAATGCCTACTTCCCTCTACTCATTCCCCGCAGTTTTCTGGAGAGAGAAGCAGAGCACGTCGCTGGGTTCGCACCAGAGGTTGCCTGGGTGACACGTGGGGGTGGTGAAGAACTGGAAGAGCCGCTCGCTATCCGCCCTACCAGCGAAACCATCATCGGCCATACCTATGCCAAGTGGGTGCAGAGCTATCGTGACCTGCCAATCCTCATCAACCTGTGGAACAATGTCATACGCTGGGAGAAGCGTACCACACTTTTCTTGCGCACCACAGAATTCTTGTGGCAGGAAGGGCATACCGCGCACCGCACGATTGAAGAAGCCGAGGAGCGCACGCTGATGATGCTCGATGTCTACCGCGCCTTCGCCGAAGAAGATGCGGCCATTCCCGTCATTGCCGGACGTAAGAGTGAGAATGAACGATTTGCGGGTGCCTGGCGTACCTACGCTATTGAAGCGCTGATGGGCGATGGAAAAGCGCTGCAAGCGGGCACGAGCCACAACTTTGCTACCAACTTCGCCGAAAGTTTTGATATACAGTACCTGGATGCTGATGGGCAACGCAAGTATTGCGCTACCACAAGCTGGGGAGCCAGTACTCGTCTCATCGGCGGCATCATCATGGTACACGGAGATAAGGCGGGTTTGATACTGCCCCCTCGCCTTGCACCTTACCAGGTAGTGCTAGTCCCAATCTGGCGCAACGATAGTGAAAAGACAGCAGTTGTTGAGATGGTCGGGCGTATAGAAAAAATGCTCAAGGGCAAAGTTCGTCTGAAGGTGGATTTGAGCGAAAACACGCCTGGTTGGAAGTTTAACGAGTGGGAGTTGCGCGGTGTGCCTGTACGCATGGAAGTTGGGCCACGCGATGTACGAAACGAGAGTGTGATGTTGGTACGCCGCGATAATCGCGCTAAGGAGCCGGTCACTCTAGGGGCTTTGGAAACGCGTCTTCCAGAGTTGCTAGAAGAAGTGCAGCAGGCGTTATTCCAGCGAGCGGTTGACTTCAGGAACAACAACACTCACTACACCGATAGTTATGATGAGTTTAAGCAAATCATTGCAGAGAAACGTGGCTTTGTACGAGTGAAGTGGGCTGAGGACAGTGCAGCAGAACTGGCTATCAAAGAGGAGACGAAAGCAACGCTGCGTGTTATCCCGTTTGACCAGCCGGAAGGTGGTGTCCATGGAAAATGCTTCTACACTGGCAAACCTGCTACCTGCGAGGCAATTTTCGCTCGCTCCTACTGAGAAGTAAAGTATGCGTGTATCACAACAATTTACCACAACGTTGCGAGAGGTCCCGCACGATTCGGAAGGTGCTAACCAGGAGCTATTGGTACGGGGCGGCTTTATACGCCAACTGACGGCGGGAGTCTATAGCTTCTTGCCACTGGGCAATCGTGTCATTCGCAAGATTTCGCAGATCATCCGTGAGGAGATGGACCGCGCCGGTGCACAGGAGATCACCATGCCGGTCATGCAGACAAAGGATATATGGGCAAAGAAGCCTGCCAGCGGGCCGAGCCATGTGGAGGTGTATGGCCCGGTACTCTTCAGTTTGAAGGATCGCAAAGGGCGTGAGATGGTGCTTGGTCCAACACATGAGGAGATCGTTACCCTGCTGGGAAAAGACTTCATACGCAGCTATCGTGACCTGCCGCGGCTTGTCTACCAGATTCAGATCAAGTTCCGTGACGAGCCTCGTCCACGGGGTGGACTGCTGCGCACACGTGAATTCCTGATGAAGGACCTGTATAGCTTCGATGCTGATGCCGAGGGCCTGGATGCCAGCTATCGCAAGATAGCTGAGGCCTATCGTGCAGTCTTTACGCGCTGTGGTTTGCGTTTCATCGTCATTCATGCCGATAGTGGGGCTATTGGTGGCAAGGAGTCGCAGGAGTTTATCGCCATCACAGAGGCGGGCGAGGATGATGCGCTGGTCTGCAATAACTGCGACTATGCAGCGAACGTCGAAAAGGCCGAATTTGTACGGACGGGCGACTACAAGGGCACCCTACCTGGGGGGCAGGTATCCCACCCAGCATCCACTTCACCCCCGCCCCTTCGGGCGAATGAGTCAGAGGCCACATTGGAGGAGGTCTATACGCCTGGCTGTATGACGATTGCCGACCTTGCAGCTTTCCTCAAGATTCCTGAGGCGAAAACCATGAAATCTGTCTGTTATGTGGCAGGTGGGAAACTCGTGCTGGCCGTCGTGCGCGGTGACCTGGAGATCAATGAGATCAAGTTGACTAATACGCTTTATGCTACTGGCATCAATGCCGCAGACTTGCACCTGGCAACACCAGAGGAACTTGAGAAGGCCGGTATAGTCGCCGGTTATACATCGCCACTGAACAAGATCGTAGGGGCGGGAGGGGTGAGGAGTGGAGTGGGGGAGCTTGCCTCCGCCCTGTTCATCGTCGCTGATATCTCGTTGCAGCAGGGCAATGACTTTGTTGCCGGGGCGAATCGGGTCGATTATCATATAAAGAATGTGAACTATCCCCGCGATTTCCGAGTGGATGCCTGGCAAGATATTGCCTCTGCCTATGAAGGTGCTACTTGTGTACGTTGTGGTGGGACGCTGCATACTATTCGCGGTTGCGAAGCTGGTCATATCTTCAAGCTAGGGACATTGTATAGCGAGCTACTCGGTGCAGCCTACCTGGATGCGGATGGTGTGGCGCATCCTATTCTGATGGGTTCCTATGGCATTGGTATTAGCCGCTTGATGGCAATCGTGGTGGAGCAAAGCCACGATGAGAAGGGAATCATCTGGCCTTTCAGCATTGCACCCTATCATGTGGCCCTGGTTGGGCTTGACATGGACAAGCTGGAGACGAGCCAGGCTGCGGGACAGTTGTATGCTGACCTGCTGGCAACGGGGGTGGAGGTGCTTTTTGACGATCGTGCTGAGTCGGCTGGTGTCAAGTTTAACGATGCCGACCTGGTCGGCTTGCCACTGCGCGCGGTAGTGAGTAAGCGTTCGCTGAAGAATGGCGGTATCGAACTCAAGCTACGCTCCCAGAAGGAGAGCTGCATCGTGCCACTGGTCGATGCAGTGAAGGTGATTCAGGAAGGGATTCGTAAGGGAGTCACCGCTCCTTAACAATAATCACAATGGGCAGTTGTGCGAGCGAATTTATCAAGACATGCCGGCTACCCGCGTGCATATATAGCCCTGTCGAGGAACCACCATCCAGGTTGAGAGCCACATCGATAGACAGGTCAGATGTCACGAGCAGATCTGCCAGTTCATCGAGTGAAAAGGCATCGCTTGGGCTGGTGATGAACAAGAGACGACCTTGCTTATCCATCGCTACGACGCTGCGACGCGAACTTGCCGCATCTGCGTTAAAGTGGGCGCGTTTGCCTCCTGGTAGAATGAGCATGGGAGCTGATTGTGTCACCTGCTGCAATCCTTCGTATGCATCATAGGGTTGCTGGGACAGGTAGCGCAGTTGAACCTGTCCCTGGTTATCAACAGCAAGCATGCCACCGAACCCTTGGTAGGACGTACCAAAGGCTTGCCCGTTGGAGATGACAAGGCCGGTAGCATGGTGCTGCTGGTCGAAGTATCCCCCATTGATGACCGCAGTTGCCTGCTCCTTCTGCATCCACTGGCTCAGTAGCAAGGGTTTAGTGGGTTGATAGGCCACCGTCAAGCGTATATTACGCAGATCGAAGCGTACAATGGTCACAGTATCTTCGTTGCCAGCCGGACTCTTCCAATTTTCGTAACGCAGTTCAATCCCAGGCGCGGCCTCGCTCCACACATTCAATGGAAGTTGTTAGCTCCCCGATATGCTAGGCGGAGTGGCAGTGACCGGTGTACCATTGACGGTGACGGTTGGTGCCAGGTCACATGCGCATAGGGGAAACATGAAAAGGCATAAGAAGAGCAAGAGTAATTTCGTTACCTGCCCCCCAGGCAGGATGCCCCTCAGCGGAACGCAGTGGAGCGCGTACAGATGCTTCGTGGGTTGTTTTAATGGCATGCTTACCTCGACCTCATTGCCAGCATAGAACGAATCTGGCTTGTGCCTTCCACTCCCCTCTCGCCAGGCCAATTCTCAAACAGTGATGCACTGTTTCGTTGTGAGATCACATTGGATCGTGGCATGCTCGAATGTTTGAGTGATCGTCAGCGTGCTTGAGATCGTTGCCATGCTCTCTGGATAGCCAAATTTCATCAAGCCGCCCCCGTGATCAAAGTAGCTCAGGATCAGCCCGGCGACGCTAAAACCGGTGTAAATATAGTAACGTCCCTGATTAGAGGTCGGGATGGTATTCTCTTTCTTATCCCCAGTGAAGTAGTTCCAGAGAAAGTCGAAAGGGATGGGATGCTGGAAGTCTATGTCATAGGGCGAGATCCATTGGAAGGAGTCGAAACCCCAGTTCATCAGGTCGCGCATATCAGTCCACCAGTCGACAGTGTGGATGGTAACGCCGATCAGGTGATGGTTGTTGCGCGTGGCTGAGACAACCTGCACAAAGTCGTATTGTCCGTCGTAGCCTGTCTTGCCGGCATCGATGCCTGGATACCACCAGAGGAATTGGTTGCCATTGACCAGAAAATGTTCTGCATGGTAGACCTTTTGGGTAATATGATATTGCTCGGTGCCGCTAATCTGGTGGATCAGTGGCAGGCTGAAAGCATATCTGCCTAGTATGGCGAGGTTGTGGGCACTGGAGTACTGCCCGGTTTCCAGCAAACCGTGCGGGTTCATATAGTGAGTATCATTGAGTCCCAGTTGCTGGGCGCGCTGATTTATTTCTGCAACGAAGTGTGGAAGGTTCCCACCGATGGTATCGGCGATGGCGACGGCGGCATCATTGCCGGAAACAAGCAGCAACCCATACAGCAGGTCTCGCAGAGTATATGTCTCCCCTTTCTTGAGACCGAACAAGGCACTATCGCCACTGAGCTGACTAACGTCATGGTCGATGGCTGGAGTGATGGTGATTACCTGATCTGGGTTCCCCTGCTCAACAGCAAGGACCGCGGTCATAAGTTTTGTTGTGCTAAGTATCGGAAGATGCATGAAGGGGTTTTGTGCGTAGAGGGTCGCGCCTGTATCCGCGTCGAGTAGATAGGCGGCCGTAGCGTATACCGGTGGTGCTGGGTGATCGCTGTCCTCCGGGGTAATGATCAGTTCGTGTGGATTTATCGGTGGCGGCGCACTTGATGATGACGAGGATGTGCCGCTAGTCAGGCCAGTACTGGTGCTACTCGCACCGAGACGTATTTGAGCGCGGATGGCATAGTAAGCAATTGATCCAATGACCAGTATTGCCAGCAAGAACAGGCAGGTGATGAGCCTGGTACCCGCAAGGGGCACCAGTACATTTTTGGGACGTTCTGTGCGTGCGATGTAGTGGTGCCCCTTGCGGGTACCAGGGGAGGGGTAGTTGCGTGATTGCCTATGTCGCGGATGGTCCGGTAGAGTTGCACGTGGTTCATAGATGGGAGAACGCTGCCGCTGTGTGACCATGATCTTGCGTGAGTTGCGCTGATATGCTGTATCCGCTTCATACTCGCTTTCGTCGATAGTCTCGTCTATGGTTTCTTCCTCAACCGGTACAGGTTGAGCTTGCTCCAGATCGAGTTGGGGCGGGGATACCTGCCTCCCAGGCAGGATGCCCTGTCTGGGGGACAGGTAATGCCCCCGCCCTGCCCGCCTGGTGATGGGAAGTTCAGGCGTCTCGTCGTCGCGATACTGCGATTTGTGTAGGGGCGCGAGCTTGCCTCCCCCAGTAGCCGATCGTCTACGCCGTCGGCGCGGGTAGACGATCGGGGCTTGTGTATAGTCTGGGAGTTGGTTGTCCGGTGGCGGTGTTCTATACATCGCGCCGATCCTCTCCTTGCTCTGTAGTGTTATCAGTTATTGACCTCCTCAGACCCCTCCTACGTATCCCTTGTAATGATAGTGTAGCATAGTGGAGAAGTGCTGTCGAGATGGATGAAAAGCCTGGTACCCGCAAGGGGCACCACTACATCGCACGCACAGAACGTCCCAAAATGTAGTGGTGCCCCTTGCGGGTACCAGGGGAGGGGGACAGGGGGACCTGCCCCTTGACGGCGAGCCTCCCTCATGCTACTCTGCCAACAACAAACCTCATCGTTGCATTGCACACAACAAGGAGCCACCAACATGCATTTGAGAACGGCAGTCATTCAACTGAACTCCCGTGATAATCCTGCTGCGAACCTGGCCACCGTAGAGCATTTTCTAGATCGTGCCGCCGACATGGGTGCGCAATTCGTCGGCCTGCCCGAATTCTGGATCTATCTTGGTCCTTACAGTGGCTTTACAGAAGCGGCACAGACAGTTCCTGGTCCGGCCATCGAACGCTTGCAAGAGAAGGCTCGTAAGCACAAGATGATCGTGCATGGGGGCAGCATTATCGAGCGCCACCCGGAGTTATCTGGGAAGTTTTATAATACCTCGGTGCTCATCGACCCTGACGGTCAGATCGTCGCACGCTATCGCAAAATCCACCTCTTTGACGTCAACCTGGCCAATGGCGAGAAGCACCACGAATCTGAGCGTATCGCCCCAGGTACTGAAATCGTGACGGCCGAGATTGCCGGTATCACCTTTGGTCTGAGCGTTTGCTACGATCTGCGTTTCCCCGAACTCTATCGCATACTGGCACTGCGTGGCGCACAGATTCTGCTGGTACCAGCCGGTTTCACCCTGCATACCGGTCGAGATCACTGGGAAGTCCTGCTGCGGGCGCGAGCCATCGAGAACCTCTGTTATGTGGTTGCTCCTGCCCACGTTGGAACCTATCCTCCCAATCGACAGTGTTTTGGCCGCTCGATGATCGTTGATCCCTGGGGTCTGGTGCTCGCTCAAGCGCAGGATATGCCAACAGTTGTAATGGCAGATGTTGACCTTGCAGAGATCGAGCGAGCGCGCAGCCAGATTCCCTGCCTGGAAAATCGCAGACCAGAAGCGTATCAAATGTAGTGGTGCCCCTTGCGGGTATCAGGCTAATTCTCTATTGCTGTGGCATTTGATTGTAGACTGTTAGCCAGTTCGTTGCAATCTTGATCTGGGCCTGTTGAAGAGAAATGGCCCCTGAACACACCTGGCTGTGCAGGTAATTTTCAACCTTGTCCTTTTCGTGGAAGCCTGGCTTGGGGGAGGCTGCCTCAGGCCAGAGATTCGCGATATCATTTGAGCCACCCAATTCCAGGCTGACAAGATGATCGACCTCATACTCGCCAGGTGAGTGACTGGCTATACTATACTCGGCGAATACCTGGTCCTTCTCGCTTGTCGGCACATTACGGACCGAGCGTGCATACCCTGGCTGGCAAATCATGTCTGTTGTTGCAGTCGAGATGATGGCACCGGGTGTACAGTCGGGGTCTTGAAGAGGGCCCCGAACCATGCAACCTGACGTTTTGGTTTGCACACCGAAGTGCGGCGCACCACTCGATGTACCACTCCCTGACGGGCTACCTCCTGATGTGCCACTCGGCGTGTTAATCACCACATTGCAGCCAATGAGCGCCAGTGATAATACCGCGGCGATCACGACCAGTAAATACAGGTATTTCATCGTGCAGGCTCCTTTCTTAAATTAGCTCACTAGTGCATTTCCAATGAGGCTTGTATCATTTGTATCACTTGTGTCCGTTGTGTCCGTTGTATCGCTGTGCTAGCTTGTGCCTCAAAAGAGGAGCTTTTCGGGGAACGCCTCTCATTCCCGAAATGGTCTCTTGATTATGCACTAGGTCTTAATGAACTCGCTCATGTCCAGGACGCATGTCTTCACTCGGATTGTAACACAAGCCAGGTCGTATCAAAACGGATTGCCTGCAGTTCGGCCGCTTGCACCCAATAGTAGAGCATGCCTGTATTGCCCCATTCCATACCCGCCTGCTCGTCAGAGTCTATTTGGAGCAACAATTGCCAATCCATCGCACCTTTCGATAACTCAGCCGCGCGTGGGTCGCTTATATCTGTCACGCCATGAGAGGCAAACTGGCACTCGAGACGCATATCGTCTTGAATGGTATCGGGGTGCCCCAGCAATCGATGATGCACCATAGCACGGTCGGCTGCATTGGGAAATGTCGAGAGCAGTGTCTCATACTGTTTCTGCTCTGCGTCCGTCCAGTCCAGGTTGGGTATCTCAAGCTTTGGCTGTTGCGATAAGGTCATCGCGCTTGCAAAGGTAATGGCACAAGCCTTAAACTGGCTCGAAGCCGGAAGTCGCGTGGGCGCTGGAGTGCGCTGTAGCCCCCTGGGGTTGCCGGCTATGAATATGACACGCCAGCCTCCCAGGTCCGCGGGATCTGCTCCAAAGGTTTGCTGTTGAGCATCGTAGAAAAACCAGAGCATGCCGCTTTGTGGCAACAAGCCGTTTGTGTCATATGGGCGTACATCATCCATGCGTATTTGCGCAATAAAGGACTGTGGCAGGCCTTTCCATATCGGCCAGTTCGTTCCTGGTGGCAGATCAGGAACTCCACCAAGTTTCGATGCTCCAACGGACAGGAGAAACTCATCGACGGCGGTAGTATATAGTCTGATCGAGGCTTTCGATACCTGATCAAGATCTTTCGTCAGGCGTGAGAGTCCTGCCGAGGTGAATGCAGCTTGAATGCCAGCTTTGTCCATGCAAACGACCTCCAAATTCTCAATTAGAATGATTTCGTTCTTGTCTGTTGAATTTTCATAACCTACGGCTCCTCGAGCCAGCCGTGTGCTTCGCGGAAATTCAGTCCTTCTTGTTTCGCTTCCTCAGCCGTCAGATATGGCAGGAGATGGCCCACCAGCGGCTGTTTTGCTTTGTAACACTGCAGATTGTCCTGTGCCCGCTCACTCATCAAACGCAAACCGACCAGTGGATCACCGAGCGTCTCTTGCAGGTATTGCCACACACGGAGAGCCTGGGCGTTCTCTTCCGGTCGTTGATACCGATGCCCCAGGTAACGGGCTAGAGCGAACAGGTCGAACATCGTTGACAAGGCCTAGATGCTCAGCCCAGAGCATCAAACGCATGCCGTACGCCAGTTCAGCATCGAGTGTAGCGACGTTCATCTCCGTGTCTACACGTACTGCTCGTTGTCGAACGTGTAGGTGAGCAACTGCGCCGTCTCCACCTCCTCAAACAACTTCTCCATTCACCGGTTTTGAGGGAGGAGCTGGCATGAAACAGTTCGCATCCATCGAAAAGTTAGACACCGCTATATTATACCTCTTAGAGCTTGCCTCAAGCCTGTCAGTGCTGCTGCTGGCCTTTGGCCTAATCGCCAGCATGGCCAACGTCCTGACCAAAGGTTCAGTCTTGACCGACAACCTTATTATGCAACGCATATGGGCGTGGACGCAGTGTATCGCCATTGACGCCAGCGTTGCCGGAACCATCATCAGGACCTTCCGCTATCACGCGGAAGGGGAGAAAGTGAAGACCTGGCTCTATGGCCTGCTATCGGCGCTGCTCCTGTTTACCGCCGCAATTGTCAGTAACATTGAGGCAGTGCAGCAGACGCTTAACATCACCCTAGAGCAAGCCTACCTGCATGTGTTCGTGCCGGTTGAACTCCTCATCTGGATCAGGTCAATTGCGATAGTTTTTCTGATTGTGGCTCATGCCATGCGCCATGTCCAGATTACGAAAGCTGAGGCAATCCCAACAGTAGAGCCTTCGCAACTGGTTCTCACTCCTGAACTGCTTCAAGAATTGCGGGCGTTACTCACCCAAACAACCGTTTCCGAGGAACAGCCGGAACCACCCCGGATCACAGAAACATCGTCAGTATCAGATCGTACTGATGTGCCATCAGACACCCAGGCGAAAGAGCCGGAGAGCGTGTTACTCACTGTTTCTGAGGCGGAGAGAAACAAAGTCATTGAAGCATATACCAAAGGCATCCCCAGGCGGGAAATTTGCTCACATCTCAAGTGGGGAAGCAGCAAATACTCAACCATTGTGAAACCTGTTCTTGATAGCTACGAGCACCAGGAACAACAACAAACAGAAACGGAGTAACAATGGGAACAGGGTAGGTAACACTGCCCTGTTTTTTGTTCTGTTTTTTGTTCTTGACAATCAACCGGTAAATAGCTAGCATCCGGAAAGGAAATCCCCTATGGCAATCCAGGAACGAGCACCGGGAACACCGCGAAGAGCGCGAAAACATACGCCAAATGCAAGCCCTATCGCTTCTCATGTAGCAGGAGTGGTAGCCAACCTCCAACGAGACAGGCAATCTATACCAAATCCCCATGAATTGTGCAGACGCTCAGACATGGCAATGGTTGCTATGCTGGAAGTCGTCGCCCCTGTCCTTCCAGAGAATGTAAAAGCCCAGGTACAACGCCTTATCAGCATCCACCACGAGTTTTATCAGACTGCAAAACCTTCAGCAGCGCAGCAGAACAACCTTACCCTATGATCCTGCCTTTGCAGCCAGCCCAACACCACCTGAAAGGGTGTATTCCCTCTTACACATCATTAACAAACCCCCGCTATTCTCTAGCCTAAGCAGTCGCGGAACCCAAAGCTGCGATCACTGCTAGGCAGTGGAGCGTTATCATGCCGCATTTCTCATGGTATCTGTTGCTCATTGGCAATTGTTACAGCTATTTGCGCAAGTTCAATGCCACACTGTATTTCTCTTTCTCTACTAGCTGTTCCCGCGTTTATTGCTTTTTGCACATCATGATACGCTAATAGTGCTTGATGAAAACGAGGGTCACATGCGGCAGCATCCAAATGATTAAACATCTCCAGGGCGTCAATTGAAGCTGTTATAAGCTCATCTGGATAAGGCTTTGGTGCTTGAAGCAGTTTCTCACAAGCAATACGAGTTTTTCTTAGAATTCTCAGCTTCTTCCCAATACCTGGCATTGACTCGTTAAGTTTTTGTGAGGAAATCTTTGCACCTAGTTCGGAGAGCCGATAGAAATAGCAATTGTGGTTGAACCGATCCCTATCCCCACTGTTGCGAAATCGTGCATATTCCCTATATAACATGGTAAATTCATCGCCAACAATCTCAGGAGGCAGCCTAGAAAAATCATTTAAAGCTGCGCTTAATTTTTGTCGGATGTCATCAGAAGTGGTACCGTCTGATAAACGAGGTCCTATATACGCCTCATAAGCGTTCAGCATGACATGCATTGTTCTTACAGTGTTAATTTCTTCCTCCGTGGCTTGTCTTGGTAATACCTCTTCTTGGACTTCTTCTCTATCCTCTTGATCGTCTAAGCTTTGTTGTGTGAGTACCTGCGTTATCCTTTTTAGTCCAGCATTTGTACTAACTTCTTCCTTTCTTTCAAGCTCGTTAAGCCTTTCATCGAGCCATCTAAATGGTCTACGAACATATTTATCATAAAGTTCTCTAATACGTCTCAGGATTTTGTTTAGAAACTTCGCAATGTGGACTGCGATAAGGGCGAGATACCTCAGGCCTATCCGCAAGCGTCTCACACCTGACATGATTAATCTGCCAACATGGCGCGCAGTTTTAATTATCAAAATCACAAAATCGCTGAATATTCTGTATAATCCTGTGGCAATGATAACTAGAACGAGTAAGAATAATAGTAATATGATCAGAAAATTCAAATCATATACGTTATTTATTATCAGTAATATTATGAACAAAGATGTGATGTATAGCCAGTATTCATGTGTCACCTCACGAAGTCTATTATGAGGCACATACCTAACAACGACGAACCGCACAATTCCCCCTACCCACAGGAGTATTATGGGGAAGAATGTCGAAGCAAAATGATAGTCTACTTTCAATTTCAAAAAATTACTACCAAATATGGTTATGCCGTTAAATTGCGGCCAATGGTGCAGCACGAACATCCGATAGGAATTTAAGGATGTAATAGGCCATCCTGTCAGGAAATGGTGATCTGAAAAGAAGTTCACCATTGTGATTGAGTAGTAGAAAACTATGGCGAACAATAGGAGAAGCCCAATTGCCCATTCTGCAAATTTCCGCGCGGGCAAGAAAATAACGAGAGGAACGCTTACTGCAATTAGTATGAAGACGAGAATTTGAAGGACATGGCTTAGTCCTTGCATCCTTGCACCTACTTTTATTGAGTGTAACGAAACTTTATAGCGAAATACCTCAGCTTCCCAAAAGCATACCCAAATAGTTGGGATATGTCAAGCAGCCTCAGAGGATTTTGCAAAGAGGAACAGGAAACTATAAAAGCAAAAAATCCTCCGAATTTTGTACCAGTAATAGTTCAGGCTCTTTGAAAAATTACATTGAAAAATTAACACTTGCCTTCTTTTCTGCTGTGTGATATGATAAGATCATAAATAAAATTTATGTCAGAAATTCCACAAAGTACACCCACAGAGGTCAGTCACACAAGGCCACGGAATTTCTCTGAGGCAAGGGCTACATTCGGTGCAACTTTTGAAAATGTGCTCGGAAAGCTTAACGTAACAAGAACACAACCATATCAGAAAATAAAAGAAGGATTTACGACGTTAGGTCAACATCTCACAGAATTTGAAAATGCCGAAGCTCAAAGGGCCGAAACTGCTTTAAAAAACGTTGAAGCTAAAATTTTGAAAGCAGGTGAAGACTTTGACAGAGAGCAAAACCAGACCGATCACCACATCAGCTCCTGACTCACCCAAGTTTCAATAAGTACCCCACCTTTATGAGCGTTGAACACCGAAGCCTTGAGAGAGCAACCCGTTACGCCGCGATCCTACGAGAACGGTTTGAAACACAGGGGATGCTTGAGCAGCTTCAACAATACCCAAACTTTGTCGTTTGGCGGTATGGCCTGATTGACGGCCAGCGAAAGAAACCACCATTTAACCCAAACACTCACGATCCCGCACGTCCAAATGAGAGCGAGACATGGGGAACGCTTGAAACTGCATTAACAGCAGTAGCAACCGGCAGGTATCAGGGCATCGGCTTTATGCTCTCGCACAGTCCATTTAGCGGCATTGACCTTGACCACTGCATAGAAAAGGGAAAACTGTTACCTTGGGCAAAAGCTATTGTTGAAGCAATGGATACCTACACTGAGTATTCACCGTCATGGAACAAGGCAACCGGAACAGGCGGAGTACACCTGTTAGTTGAGGGGAAACCACCAGGTAGTAAAAAAGTTGGCAATATCGAGATATACGGGGAAAAGCACTACCTCACCATCACCACCAACCACTTTCCAGAAATGCCGACCATGATTGAGAGCAGACAGCAAGCACTTGACGCATTGTATAGAAGCATAACACCGCCCGTAGTGGAAAGACCTATTCAGAACACAAGGGGGGTGTCTGGCAGGGGAAACGATCTTACGCAGCTTCCACCGGAAGCAGCATATGACCAGGAGTTACAACAACTTTTGCGAGGCGACATCGCCGGATACAAAAGCCAATCAAGCGCGGACTTTGTACTGATAATGAAACTCCTGCACTGGACAGGGGACAATAAGGCACTTGTGCGAGGGCTATTTCTAACCTCACCTCTCGGACAGCGAGAGAAAGCAACGCGGCCAACCGGTGAAACCACCTACGTTGACATGACTATTGAGAATGTCATCAAAAAACGCAGAAACCCGCCGATGCGACGCTAAATTATTGACTTTCACCCTTTGCTGGCTATAATACAAATACTTAAACCGCCTGCAACGCCTGAAAAGGTCTTTGCAGGTTTTATTTTATGCAGCACGAACGCTTGCATTGACTTCCCGTCGTCTATTTGCTAAGGTGGGAACTACAGATTATGAAATATATCACCTCGACACCAAACATTATGGGTGGCACGCCGGTGATTAAGGACACTCGCGTTCCCATCGAAGTCATCTTACACCTGTTGAAGCAGGGGTATCCGCTCGAAGTGATCCACGAGGATTATAAGCATATTCCCCTGGAAACCCTCTCCGGTGCTATAGATGAAGCGATCCAGGTGGTCAATAACACACTGCATGCCAAGAGGGTTTCACAAACACAAACTTCTTCTCGATGAGAATATGCGACCCCGCACGCGCTTTCCACGCCTCAACAGCAGGTTTGACATCATGCATATCCGTGATGATTTCAACTTGGCAGGACTGGCTGACCCTGATGTGTACCGCTTGGCTGTTCGGGAACAACGGATACTTGTAACCCTCAATGAGAAGGACTTTCTCCCGCTCGTGGGAACACAGAACGATAAGGGCGTGATCGGGGTTTCACCCCATTTGACAGTTGAGCAGATAGATACCAAACTGACCGCACTTCTCGTAAGGAGCACGCCGCGTAGCCTGGCAGAGAAATTTACGCCGCTCACCGGTGAAACCTAACCTTTATCGCCGCAGACCGTGATTTTGAACGAGTCCATCATCTGAAAATGAAGCTTGTCAACCTGAAAGCTTCTTAACCTTCCACGCGTCAGAAAGCATCAATTGTACGACTCCACCTCTTACTACCACTTCCGACAATGCGATATAATTTTTCAGGTACTGTTCTTTAGGGTATATTCAGTAGAAGGTGCCGTCAATGCAACCAAACCAACTACTCAGACAAACCTCTAGAAAGCGGAGTGGGCTGATAAGATAGCAACCTTCCTTTTAGTGATAGTATCCCTCTTTGGAATTCCCATTGCTATAATCGGTGTATATGAGCCATTCTTTGAAGCCCTGGTTACTAAGGTGCCAGTTTTGGGATCACTGAATTATCCCGCTGTCGGCTTATTTGTATTTTCTATTCTGGCACTTGCGATAGGTTTAGAACGATATGCTACCTTTGAGGAGGCAGGGGATAAAGCCCAACGTAGGCATTTAGAAATTATCCAAGCGTTAAGTGAAATCCACAGAGCAGTTGAGCAACAAAACCAAGTTTTGGTAAAAGAGTTATCTGATATCTACGAGACATTGACTGCTACAATCACAGGTGAGGCACTCATTGGACATGTGACGATCTACCAAGAAGCGATAAGATTGCTCAAAGCTTGCAAAGGCTCACAGATCATACGCAGCACTTCACTTACCGCCACTCTTATCGACAACCCAGCATACTATGAAGCCCTTGCAAAAGTGGTGGGGCAAGGAAAACAGAAAAAACTCGGTATGGTTTACAAAGTTGTCATGGGATGCAGGCTTAATGAAAAGGGAGAACCTCCGCCTGAGTGGCAGCAAACTATTCGCCATCGGAGAAAGTTCTTCAGAGAAAACAATGCACTGGATAAATTGGAGATAAAATGTTTGGACACGACTGGTTTTCTAGATTTGTTGATAATAGGCGATGAACATATGATTATTGCATTTCCAACTATTGCAAGAGACCCGTATCTCAGGTTAGGCTTACGAATTAGCAATAAGGATTTTGTTAGGAGCGTAGCTCAATGGTATGAGGAGTATCTTTGGCGTGAGGCGAAAGGCCTGAACTGGTCAGATGAGGAAACACAGCCTTGACAAATTTCTACTTCCTCTCAATGCTTCGCAAATAAAACCCTCTACGAACCCCTATAAGCACCAGTAGGCTACTATTGTATGAGCTTTCGCCGGATTATGTTATACTGCTGAGGAAGAATTCTGGACAGCAGGGGTTTCACAATGGCGTGAGATTTTTGTTTCTGATGTCTGGAAAGCTTTCTCTTGTCGGTTTTCGTTCTCTCTCTCATTGCAGGGTAGAGACGTACCCGAACAAAAAAAGGAGGAACCTTCTATGACCACATCTTCACCCAAGGTGACCGAGACCAGGCCGCGGCGGCTGCCAGTGAGTATCATCATCACCGCTGGTCTCTGGCTACTCATGACCCTCGCCATTTTCCCGCTCAGCCAGGGAACGCTCCCGTTTCAACTCAAGCTCTTTGATGAGAAAGGAACGCCCTTTCTGGGACGCATCCTCACTTTTGAAGGCTCCCTGCTACTGGCCCTGGCCATCATGGGCCTGGCCTATCTGATCACTCTCCGGCGTCCCGTGCCAGATATGGCGGCGCGTGCGCCGGCTGTTGCGGTTGCGCGCGCCGAGACGCTGGGGATGGTCGGGTATGCTATCGTGGCCCAGATCGCAGGTGCCTTCCTGGGACATGCGGTCAGCGACTACGCCATTAGCCTGCACATGCCTGGAACACTCTATGGCTTGAGCGGGCCGTACACGCCACGCGCGGCCATCATCTGGGCCATCTACAACTTCGTGGTCTATGCGGTGTTCCCTTTTGCGTATTTCCGCTGGCGCGGCTACAGCCTTGAGCAACTGAGTCTCCGCTCGAACAACCTGCGAGCAGACATCGTCCTGATCCTGATCGTGTTCGTGGTGGAGGGCACCGTCGAACTCCTCACGATCAGCACTGCCATCTTCTCGCTCACGGGCCGACAACTGCTCCTGGGAGTATCACTGACCTTTGTTCTCAACTTCTTTGGTACGGTGCTGCCCATCATGATCTTCATCTACAGCATCTTGCTGCCGCGCTACCTGAAATTGACCAACTCCGTAGCGCTCACCATTATCCTGGGCGGACTCACCTACGCGGTGCTGCATGTGGGGGATAGTTGGACCAATTATAGTTCTCTCTCCAACGGCCTCCTGTCAGTCATCATTGTGGCCATCCAATATTTCGGGCCAGGCATGGTCAAGTCCGTGCTGACGTTGCGCACTGGCAACGCCTGGGTGCATGTCTGGGCGTATCACGCTATTGCTCCGCATGTGCTCATTGACACCCCGACTGTGGTGGGAATCTTTCACATACACTAGCGTCGCATGCACGGTTTTGAAGGTGACGTGGGGAGCTTAAAAGAGTAAGTGGCGATTGCCTGAACGATAAATTTCTAAATCTCTCTCGCCAATAATAAACAGGATAAAAGCAGGATTAAGCGATAATGCTGTTATGAGGTAATGAAAAAACTCATCCATTTCCTCAAGATTTACTTTGTATTTATTCGTTTCCTCAACAGCAAAGGGTGGCTCGATCTCGTTTGCTTTGTCTTCTGTATATGCGCTAAAAGAAACCTGCGTTGAACTCCGAGCAGGTTCCTTTGGATATCGCCGTAAGTATTCCCATTTATCCAGATCACTGACGACCGGATCAAACTTGGCTACCTCTCTCTCATTTTTAATTGCTTTATATTTCTCCCAAATCTTCTTCAGGTTATGGTTAAGCTTTACGACATCATCATAGGTTAGATAGTTCGATAGCTCAACTTTTAAAAGCATTTCAAAAGCATGATGAAACAAAGTGGAGCTAACGGGCATAGACGAGCAAAAAAAGCTTGCCTCCCAGCAATATAGTATTGGACACCATATCTCAGGAGCTTTGGGGTTATGGATGATTGAAACTCCACGTGTGTACCTCCATTATCATTGGCTGGTTTTCCGCATGATGGCCCTGTACAAACGTTTGTGTCACCAGACAGCACTTGCGGTATTGTTAAACGAGTAGGACTAAAATTACACTTTTGAATAAGTCTGGAAGTATGGAGATTATGGTAAATTTAGGCGGAACGGCAAATCCTGTAAAATTGTTTATCTTGCGTTAATTATTTCGCCGGAAAACGTGCGGTTCCCTGCATACCTGTCCTTATCAATTATCCTAATTTCTCCTTTAACATCCCATCCTTGCTGCTTCAACATATCGGAAACATTAGTTTGTTTTTCTTGCGCTTTATTATATAAGGCTATATTACTACCTATTACATGTGTTTCTCCGTGACGGTCTCCAACAATCCAATCTGGATATCCTGTCACAGGATCAGGTCGAGGTTCTTTATTTAGTTCGTCAATAGTATTTATATAGTCTACATGACTTCCAATTTTATAATCCTGAACCAGTGCTAAGGTTTGCCATACTGCCTTGTCTTGTTCGCCTCTTAAATGTGTAGTCTTAAACGATACTTGGTAAAATCCTTTTTTTTGTGCTTTAGCTTCGTCACTTAAAATAGGTGGGGATACTTCCACCTGACCCACAAGAGCTAAACTCCCACTTAAAAGCCCCTTTTCTGAGCTAATCCTAGATGGGTATTCTTCACCCAATTGCAAATATGCTTCTGAAGTAGCCAGTTGTGCAAATTTACGAATACGCGGAGGAATTGGTTGACTTCTTTCTGCTTGTCTTCCTTCCGCGGAAAACTCCATGCTCGAAAAAGGTCGGGCTACACCAGCTTCTGTTACTTTTGAAATCGGTGTTAGCTTTTTACCCTCTTCGTCATATGCCGCTTTTGCTAATTCTTCTTGGACTTCGAATTGATGGTTTCTTTCAACTCGTGCGTCCCTTTCTCTTATTAACCGTTCTTGTTCTAATTTATGCGCATATCCTCTATCAAAATGAACTCTTATTTTTTGTGCTTTTTCAGCAACACGTTCGCGCAAGGGCTTTCGCTCTTTATTCGTAGACTCATTATCTATTTGTGGTTGTTGAAGTTCTCCTGAGCCTTCTCTTGGCATATATTATTAATTGTAACTCATATACTATAAGATGTCAATAGAGAATATTCTTCCAAGCAAGAAAAACAACTTATTTATGAAATAACACTAAATAAGGTCAAACCTCCAGTTTTCTACTTTTAACAAAACTAACCACAGTCAAACGATGGACGTCCAGGAGTCTGGCTATGATTGCGTAGGGAACTCTCTTTCTTAAATATTCCTTGATAATTTCTTCCTTGCCGGTGAGCTTCGTCTTTTTTGAGAGGTGTCCTTTTGGCCTGCCAAGCTTCCTTCCCTCACTCTTCATTCTGGCGAGCGCCTCTTTGGTTCGCGATGAGATCATTGACCGCTCAATTTCGGCAGAGAGTGAAAATGCAAACGCGAGAACTTTGGAGTTAATATTATTACCCAGCTCGTAGCGCTCTTTGACTGTGTAGACTTTGACGCCTTTGCCCATGAGGATATGTAAAATGCTCATGACTTCCATTAGTGACCGGCCTAGTCGGGAAAGCTCGGTCAGAAGGAGCACGTCATCTTTTTGCATACTATTAATAAGGGAACCAAGCTTCCTCTCCTCAACTTTCTTTGTACCACTGACGGTTTCCTGGATCCACTCGTTGACTGAAAGTTTTTTCTCGTCGGCAAATTTGAGGATTTCAAAACGCTGGTTTTCGGTAGTCTGCTTATCAGTGGACACCCGGATGTAACCATAAATCGTGCTGTTTTTGGCTGTTGGTGAGAGAAAACCCATATTTTTCTCTATTTTATACACCTGCCTATAAAAAAGAAAGGGATATTTACAACAAAAAATGGATGTGGTATAAAACGGACGTTTAACACAACAATTTCTGCCCACGATAATTGTTTATGAAACAGCAATGGGCAGCACAAGAACTTCTTGATCACTGGACGCTTTCTTCAGATGAGCGGATATTGGTGAATAGTTACCATACCGACTCCAACAAATTAGGGTGCGCGTTGTTACTCAAGTACTTTCAACGTGAAGGAAAATTTCCGCAGCGTAAACAGGATATCCCTCGTGTTATCATCGAACACCTTGCTCAACAACTACAGATCAAAACGAGCGCGTTTGACTCCTATAGGTGGGAAAGAGGAACTATTGATAGGCATCGCGCTCAGATAAGAAAATTTCTTAAGGTTCGAACAGGCACGGTCGCAGACGCGAATGAAATCCTTGCCTGGTTGGTTGCTCAAACGCAGGTGATTGAAACGCATAATATTGACCGCTTGAAAGAAGTTGTGTATGACAGATACGAAGAACTCAAAATAGAACCACCCCAACCCGGAAGAGTAGAACGGATCATCCGGTCTGCAATTCGAATTGCAGATGAACAGTTTTATACTGCGACCATGGCAAGACTGCAACCGGAAACGCGGGAGAAACTTGAAGCTCTTTTGACCACAGACGATAATGCAGCGGAAAATACATCAGCACTCTTCACCCTCAAAAATGAAGCTGGAGCGGCAACGCTGGACAGCGTGTTAACTGAAGTTGCCAAGCTTGAGCGCATACGTTCAATCTCTCTTCCTGGCGATCTTTTCGCGGGTGTTTCCCGCAAACGCCTGCTGTGGTGCCGGCAGCGAATAGCAGTTGAAGATCTGCATGAAGTGCGCCGTCACCCGAATGATGTTCGGTACAGTCTGTCAAGTATAATATAATTTTGGACAATAATCGGCGGTAATTATAAAATAAAATTGGACATTGCTTATCTGACAGGAAAATAAAATCGTACAATTTATGGATGAGAATATTGTTTGAAGTAAACGAAGACTCTCAGAACAATTATTTTGGCGGCGCAGCGGGACCAAGCGGAACCGGATGACTACCTCGACCAAGAAGGCCATTGTATGGGACACCCTTAGACCCAGGTACTTCACTTGCTTTCTGCGTTTGTGGAGTTTGTTGTTCTGCTGTTTGGTTTCCAGTACTACTGCGTTGTTGCGGTTGTTCTGCTCTTCCGCCTCCTGGGGTGGTGTTATCAACCCGGAATTGAACGCGACCAATACCTTTATTCTGCATGGATTGAGGCAATTCGCCTCTCATTTGTGGCTTGATGCCTCTTACTACTTCTGGTGCTGCCATAATATTATTGCAATTGTAGCATAGTTTGCTTGCCTGTCAAATTTTTTCAGTCCCGATGCTTGTAGCGGTAGCTTTCTCCGGTAATTTCGATAATCCGGCAATGATGCATGAGTCTGTCAACAATGGCTGCTGTTAATGGTTTTACCAGAAAGACTTTTTCCCACTGGGCAATGGGACGGTTGCTGGTAATGATAATTGACCCCTTCTCATAGCGCTGGGAAATGATTTCAAAGAAATCTTCGACGGTTGATTCTGCCATGCTCCGGTAGCCCAGTTCATCCAGGATCAAAAGATCCGGTTTGAGATACGACTGTATCCGTTTATGGTAACTGAAATCAGCCCTGCTCTGCTGCAAAGAGCTGATCATGTTCCAAACCGTCGTAAACATCACGGTTTTGCCATAACCCAATGCCTGCAACGCCAGGGCGATCGATAAATGGGTTTTGCCGACGCCTGACTGGCCGAGAAACAGAATATTGGTATGGGTTGTCAGAAACTGACAGGTTGCCAGGTCATACATCTCCCGCTTGTTGATGGAGGGCTGAAATGCAAAGTCAAAATCCTCCAGGCATTTCTCCCCAGGCAGTTTGGCGCTCCGGTACATTTTCCGGCGCTTGTTTTCCGACCGGGTATTTGTCTCATCCTCTAAAAGCAGCCCGAGAAACTCAGGATAACTGAGGTTTCCCGATTTGCCCTGTCTGCACCGCAGCTCCAATGTTTTACTCATCCCGGAGAGCCGGAAGGCTTTCAGTTTTTGCTCAAGGCTACTCGTAGTAAGGATTGGTTGGCTCATAATTGTCCGGAATAATACGATAAGTCCCGACACAAAGATGCATCCTCTTTCATGAAAATGATTTTCTCCCCGTCTAAGAGTTTCGGTTCTATCTCCAACCCATACAACTTTTTCTCCAATATATTCCGGATGATCACTATCTGCGTCACCTCGTATGCCTTTGCCCGTTTGAGCGCTTGATTTACGAGATCATTGCCGTATTCCTTGACCAATCCCAAAACACCCCGCATAATGACAAACCAGTACGGTTCTTTATCTGCCAGGAGCCACCGGAAATACTGATGTGCATGTTCGCCGATTTCCCGCATCTTTGCCTCATATTTCAGTTGTCGCTCTGACTCGGAATACGTTTTGTAGTCAGGCAGATGACTATCCACAGTGAAGTAATTGCCTTGTCCCTGCGCTTTTGGATGCAGCGCAACCTGCTCCCCATTCAAGACTACCCGTAACAAATGATCATTCCATCGGATAGTGACTTCTTTCCCGACCAAAGAGAACGGCACAGAATAGTAATTATTATCAAAATGGATATGACAGTTAGGCATAACTTTACGGATACCCCGGTTGAAGAACGCAAACGGCGAGTCCGGCATTGACTGTAACGCCGGCCGTTCGATAGTGAGCAGCACCTCATGGGGTACTTTTTTTGTCGTGCCGTGTACCCGTTTATTGGCGATGTTATTCATCCAGTCTCTCAGCCTGTGTAGCAATATCCCGGTCGTCGGCAAACGTTCTGCCGCTCACAAAATTCTTTTCCAGATACTTCACCCCTGACTCCACTTTCCCTTTTTGTTCCGGATGATACGGTTCACAGGGAATAATCACAGTTTTGTAATGATTGCAAAACTCCAGAAAATCCTGATTAAACTGGAGATCGTAGTGCTGGTTTTTGTCAATCGCTGCCCGCATGTTATCGATCTTGAGCCGCTTTGGCACACCCCCGAAATACCGGAAGGCATTCTCGATCTCTTGACACAGCGTTTCCAATTTCTGGTTGTAACAGATGGCGTAGTACGCATCCCGGGAATGGGATAACACCACGACCAGTCCCCAGGTTTTCACCGGTATACCTAAGGGGCCGGGAAGGATTCCCAAATAGCCGAAATCAAGTTCTGCTTCTTCACCCGGCCCAGCGTGCTGGACACCAAATGCTTCCACTGGTTTGGGGAAATGCTTTTGCATGTATTTACAGACATTGATGTAACTGACATGCAATTTATATTCATCTTGTAATTTTTCATGAATCCGCCATCTGCTGATATCCTCATTTTTCCATTGTTCAATCGTTTGCTTATACGGATCAAGCATTGACGATTTCTTGCGGGTTTGTTTTTCAATGAGGGTGGTGCGTTTCAGAATATTTTCAACTGTGTGACGGTGGCAGCCAAACATACTAGCAATTTCCGATACTTTCTTGCCTTGCTGGTTGAGTGTTTTTATTGTTCCTTGATAGTACATGTTTAACATAAGATCTTGGTATGTTTCACCTCCCCTCCGGTAGAAATGTCTACCAAGATCTATTATTATTTGTCCAAAATTATTTTATAACCATGTACATTTTAATATTATATTTAACACAGTCTACTGGCTGCGTTTTGTCAGCTACGAAAAGAGGAAATTATCGATACGCTCATTGAACTTTTAATTGCGCTTATTCATAAAATTGGAGCTAGGGCAAAGCGTGTTGTTGAGAAGGAATTTATTAAAGATATTAAGCGGGTGCAAGGGAAAAACAGGCTTCTCTACGAGGTGGCCGAAGCCTCGATTGAAAATCCCCACGGCACTGTCAAAGAAGTCATTTATCCTGTTGCCGGTGAGCAAACACTTCATGACCTGGTGCTGGAATTTAAGGCTGGCGGCTCTTACGAGCAAAAAGTTCAGACTGTTATGCGAGGTTCCTACAGTAATCACTATCGCCGTATGGTTCCTCCAATTCTTAATGCCTTGCAGTTTTGCGCCACCAATGAGACATCCAAGCCTATTATTGCAGCTTTAGATCTGGTGAGAAAGTATGCCGATAAAAATACGGCTACCTATCCAGAAGATGAAGATGTCCCACTGAAGGGCGTCGTGCCGGATGATTGGTTAGAGGCTGTAAAACAGGGTCAAAAGGTAAACAGAATTAATTATGAACTCTGCGCGTTGAAGGGATCACGGGATAAGCTACGCTGTAAGGAAGTATATGTACAAGGAGCGTCCCGCTATCGAAATCCCGATGAAGATTTACCCACGGATTTTGCTGCGAAACAAAGGGAGTATTATGCTGATTTAAATCTTCCTTTATCTGCTGACGAATTTATTGCAACCCAAAAACGGGAAATGAAAGAGTCCCTTACCATGCTTGATAAGTCCATGCCAAAGAATAAAAAGGTGGAATTTACGAAAAGAAACGGCAGGGACTGGATTAAAGTCACCCCGCTTGATCCACAAGTTGAACCAAAAAACCTGGCAAGTCTTAAAACTGAAGTCAATAGACGATGGAACCAACTGTATTTACTGGATATGCTCAAAGAAGGAGACTTACGAATTGGTTTTACAACTTTTTTTAAGAGTCCGACTTCTTTTGAAATATTGCCTCGTGAAATCTTGCAGAAACGATTGCTTTTGTGCTTATTCGGCTTGGGAACGAATGCCGGAATCAAACGGGTTGCCTCCGGAGCACAAGAAAATTACCGTGATCTCTTGTATATTCGAAACCGTTTCGTTAACAGAGAGAGCCTGAGAGCGGCCATTGCCGAAGTTGCCAACGCAATTCTGCGTGAGCGCTCAGTTGCAATTTGGGGAGAAGCAACATCCTTAGCTTCAGACTCCAAGAAGTTTGGCGCCTGGGATCAAAACCTGATGACCGAGTGGCATATCCGCTACCGAGGCCCAGGCATCATGGTTTATTGGCATGTTGAGAAAAAAGCATTATGTATTTATTCCCAGATCAAACGGTGCTCATCATCAGAGGCTGCGGCAATGATTGAAGGGGTGCTGAGACATTGTACAGATATGGAGGTTGAGAAAAACTATGTGGACAGTCATGGTCAGGACGAGGCAGCCTTCGCGTTTTGCTATATGCTTAATTTTCAATTACTTCCCAGGCTCAAGGGTATTGGCAGGCAAAAATTGTATCGTCCGGAAGCAGGAAACCCCAAGACATACGCTAATCTACAACCAATACTTTCCCGTCCAATCAAATGGGAACTCATACACGATCATTATGATGAGATCGTGAAATATGTCACAGCGCTCAAACTCGGTACTGCTAATGCGGAAGCAATTTTAAGCAGATTTACAAAAAACGGAGTTAAACACCCAGCTTTCCAAGCGCTTTTGGAGCTGGGAAAAGTTCGTAAAACTATTTTTTTGTGCGAATATCTCAACTCAGAAGAACTCAGACAGGAAATTGAGGAGGGACTGAATGTGATTGAAAACTGGAATAGCGCCAATGATTTTATCTGGTATGGCAAAGGCGGAGAAATCGCGGTAAACAACAGAGAGGATCAGGAAATAGCTATTTTATCGTTACATTTATTGCAAATCTGTCTGGTGTACATTAACACACTTTTAGTACAAAAAGTTTTAGCAGAAAAAGAGTGGTTGGACAGAATGCAGCCTGAAGATTTCCGTGGACTAACACCACTTTTTTATAGTCATGTCAATCCATATGGAAGATTATTATTAAATATGGATGAACGGATTATTATCTGAATAAACAATCTTCCGAAGTGCTGTCTGGTGACACGAACGTTTGTACAGGGCCATGATAGTGTATCGTGTTGAGAACAAGAGTGCCAAGTGTCTAGGAAAAAGTTTGCCTGACTTCATCGTTCAAGCCATGTTTCATACACAAGTCACGGCGTACAATAAACAATCCCGGCTATGACGATGAAGTCAGGCTGCTTCTTGTTGGGTCTCTGGTTGGAGCAAAAGGGTAAATTTCCTCGCAAGCAAGGCGTTTGCGCTGCTTTTGGTGCGCAGTGCAGTCAGCTTTTTATCAACCGTCGGGTAAGGAGTGGTACTAAGCGAGCAGCCTTTCAATGATGCTCAGAAGCTCGTCCAACTCGAAAGGCTTCGGGATACCGATAATCTTCCGCTTCTCAAGCTCCTTGGTAGGCAGATTGGTACTGTACATGATCGTCGGGGTCTCTGCCAGGTCTGCTCTGCTGTGCAGTCTGTCAGAGAGTTCCAGACCGTTCATCTCCGGCAGCAGATAATCCAAGATGAAGAGCTGCGGTTTGATCTCTTTGACAGCTTCCAACGCCTCGAAACCATTAGGAACGGCCATCACCTGGTAGGGCGTTTCATCGGAAAGAGCCAGCACGAGAAACTCTTCCATGATGCTGTCGTCTTCGACGATGAAAATGAGCTTGGAATGCCTTGGTACCGAAGACCACTTTTGCTCCTGAACCATAAGACCTCCTTTGTTTCGCTAGCCTGTACGAAAGGGATGTCTGCTTTCAGGCAAGATCGGCTCCGGATGGGTCAAAAGCCGATCTTCTCTGCTTCTTCTTTGACAAGCGCTTCTTCGTCGATGATTTCGACGATGGTTTCTTCAACCGTCCTGCCATCGGGCAGAGGGGTAAGAGTGCGCACCCGTCGTACCCGTCTGAACCCACCTGTCTCCAGCAAACGTCGTCTGTAGAGACGCACACTGATGACAATGCCTACACCGATGAGCAGGCTCACAACGTAGCAACGTGAACAGAAATGTTTCCATAGCAACACCTTCCTTATAGAGGCTGTTTTCCCTCACGAGCCATCACGTCTGTCATCCAGACGGTCTTTTTTCCTTCTCTGGTGGAGCAGGGTTCTCACGCTCCACCCAACGAGGAAGCTCACCGCACTCATCATGAGCATCCCAAGCACAAAGCCCAGTGCATAGCGGCCTGTCTCCCCGGAACTGCTCTGGACACATTGCACGCGGGTTCTTTCTCTGAAGAGCGCTCCTCTGCGTTGCAGGTCGTGCTTGGCAGGGGCGTAGGTTCCTGCACCACCGAAAGAAGCCCAGGTCAGATCGGCTCCACGCAGGTCTGCTGTCTCCAGAGAGGTTTCACGCACATCAGCCCAGTTCAAGCGCGCACCTGAGAGGATGGCCTGGTCCAGATGAGCCCCACGCAAGTTAGCTCCCCTTAGATCAGCCCAGCTCAGGTCTGCCGCTTGTAGATCAGCTTCTTGCAGGTTGGCTTTGCTGAGATTGGCCCAACTCAGGTAGGTTTCACTCAGCCTGGCTCCGTGCAGATCGACCCCGGCGAGATTGGCTCCACACAGGTTTGCCTCGTGCAGATCAGCCAGGCTCAGGTTGACTCTCCTCAGATCGCTGTTCACCAAGGTAATGGCTTGCAGATTATGACTGCTCAGGTCTACCTGCTCAGAGCTCTTTGCTTCCTGGAGCAACCGCTCGACGTCAGAGCGCACCAACGGCCTCTGCTCCTGGTGTATTGACAACATCATCGCATCCCTCCTCAGGGTAGTGAATACGTTTCGACACTCATACCAGAGAGCGTTCTCGAAAAGCTACGAAGATACCCTGTGCACATGTTTGGAGGTTGAGGCTCTCTCCAGCACCACCTCCGAAAAGACGACTCAGGTTTGTCCTGTGGCTGGACGCCGCTTGTATGGGCGACGGCGAGGCCAGATGCGGGAAGTCAGCAGATACCAGAGTGCCGCAAACAAGATTGCTCCAATGAGCGCTTTGAAGAGCGGTACCCCAAAGAGGACGAGATGGCCAGGAATGATGAAGGTGACCACACTGGTGACGATCCATATCCCTATCAGTGCGGCAGCGATCGCGCCAAGGATGCTCAAAGGGGATCGCCAGCCCACAATGAACTCCGTCACCAGACTGACAACAACCGCAACAAGCAAGTATAGAACCTGACTCTGATAAAGAACCAGGTGCAGGTTCCCCAAAGTGATCGTGAGGAGTGGAACCTCACTCAGGACACTGAACATACACCGCTCCTTTTTGTATTCTATGATAGCCTCTTCCGGTCGAAAAGGCACACTGGTTCGGTACGCACCAAATTCACTCTCGTTTTGTACACGACAAGAACCAACGGAAAGTTTCAGACCTGTTCTAGGCAGAAGGAGTAGAAAGCTTCAAATCGGGGGATACGTTTGAAGTGACGCATATTATAGGTGAGAACAGTCAGATCATGGCGGTGAAATGTGGCCATAATCGGAAGTGAAAAAAGGGTGGGGGATTTATCAGATGTGGCACTGCCACAGAAGAATGGCTCCCCAAAGGCCAATCGTTGCAGTCTCAAAGACGAGGAAGAAGCAATCTCTGCTTCAACCACTCTTGCATGATGTGGCACCATTCCCATCTTCATTCTGCTTGCTTATTTCGCATACAAAAAGTTATGTAATCTTAACCACATCGGTAGATTTATAACCATATCTTTACCTATTCTCAACCTCATCATAACTGCTGCATGGCAAAATAGTAACGGTTCCACATCTACCCCTCAATTGGGATGTTCTTTCTGGCGACTCTATCTCTGGCAATTCCATCTATTTGTCTACTCATTAACTCGTAGTGAGGAGAAATTATGCACGAAAAAATTTCTCAAGTCAAAACTGATCTTCACTCTTGTGATGGTACTCCTGCTGGTGCCATTCCTCGCTTCGAATTTTATAAGATACGGTTCAGTGGCTCATGCGAGCGGCCCCTCAAACGGCAATGGTACTGCCAGCCCGGCTATGGCTAACGCCAACCTGTCGTGGATTTTAACAAAAGGCCCTATGACCACTGCACATGGTTATTATGGCGCTGCCAAGCTTCAGGACGGCCGGGTTCTGGCTATCAGCGGCGACTCGAACGGCGGCCTTACTCCAGTAACTGATGTATATAATCCGGCCAGCGGGACGTGGTCGCAGACCGGAGCCGTCAACCAGCCGAGGTATGGCTTCTATGACGCGGTCACCTTAAACAGCGGCAAAGTGCTGATAGCCGGTGGGACTGATGCGACCGCATCCACTGATTATGCATCAGCGGAACTATACGATCCGTCGACCGGCAAGTGGGGTTATACCGGCAGTCTGAATACAGCACGCCGCAACCCAGTCGTCGTGAAGCTTCAGGACGGCCGCGTACTGGTTGCCTCCGGCGCCAACGGCCCGCCTGACGGCAACCGGTTCTTGTTTACGTCTGAAATCTACAACCCGGCTACAGGACAGTTTACCTATACCACCGGTAATCTTCCCCTGGCTAGAGAAGGCGGGGACTCGGGAGTATTGCTGCATGACGGCCGGGTTATGATGCTCGGCGGCGAGGGCCCGTGGTTGACGTTCAGCCCTGAGGTTGAACTGTATAATCCGGCCAGCGATACATGGAGCGAAACCGGCAACCTGCCGCACGGCATTTCAGGCGGCTCTTTGGTCGTACTCCAAGACGGCCGCGTGATGCTCATCGGCGGAGATTATAACGGATCGGCGCTAGCCGAAGTTGAACTATACGATCCGGCCACAGGAACCTGGAGCGCTGCGGCACCGCTTCACCACGCGCGGGATGCAGCCGACTCTATACTATTGCCGAACGGTAAGGTACTGGTTGCCGGCGGTTCAGACGGGAACGGTAATGCAGTATTGGCAAGTGAAATATACGATCCCTCGGCAAATTCCTGGATTGATGACGCCCTGTTACAGCATATGCACGTTCGAGCTAGAATGATCCAGCTGGACAGCGGCGAACTACTCATGGCCGGTGGCTATGACAGCAATGGTCCGACAACGGCATCTGAGTTGTACACGAGCACTCCTGGAGGAACGTGGATTACCCCAAGCGACGGTTTTTCTGTACAAGCAGGTACAACATTACAGTTGAGTGCTAATGCCTCTCCAGCACAATCAGGTTCATCTATCCAGCATGTTGACTTTGCAGTTAACTGGGATGGGACGTGGCATACCGTTTGCACAACTACCTCATCATCCAACACCTTTGGATGCAATTGGAATCTTGAGGCAAATGGAATCCCTGTTCCAAATGGAGCGATACAGCTTCAGTTCACGGCGTATGACTCATCCGGGACATCCTTTCTGTCACTTACGTTACAGGGAACCATCACGCCTCCCCAGGTGCAACAGTCGAGTGGTTTGTATAATTGGGCAGGTTATGCTGTCACTGGCAGCAAATACACGGACGTGAAAGGGTCATGGGTACAACCTGCGATAATAACATGCGGTAAGAAAGAAACTTCTCTTGCCGCCTTCTGGGTCGGACTTGATGGTGTTTCTCCAGGCACTCTTGAGCAGATCGGAACCGCAGCAGCATGCAAGAATGGTAAAATTAGTTACTATGCCTGGTATGAGATGGTTCCTGATAATCCTGTTACCATATTCACTGGTCTCCAATCAGGAGATAACATACAAGCAGAGGTCAGTTATCAAGGAAACGATCAGTTTAAACTTTCGATTACCATAGTGTAATGCGGTAACTACTGGACGAATCCGCTCACTGTGCTGAAACGAAAAGGGGCAGCGCGAAGTTCGGCTGAGTGGATTGCAGAAGCCCCTTGCCAAAAGTCCGACAAGAACGGCTGCATCTCTGATCCGTGGCCTAATTTTGGAACCGTAACATTTACAAAATGTTCAGCGGGTGGAATTTCGATAGCGAGTGGGCCTACGGTGACCGAATACATAATGACTTACGGCTTGTTCAATTTCGTCAAAGGACAACCTTCTGATCTAAATTCAAACAACACGGGGTTTAGCGTTCAATGGAAACATGCATAAATCTTTGCTGATAGCAGAGATACCAAATGTAGACTGTTCTCCTTTCCAAAGCGATGTTGAGCCAGGTAATTATATTTTGCCTGGCTCGCTTACTTTTTTCTCAAATATCTAACCAGAAAAAGAACGACATAAAAGAAAGTAGAGATACTAATAAACGTGACAAGTAATATAAGAGGATTTGGCCAATTTGTAAAGATACTTTCTGCGGCACTCCAACAGGTAATTCCAAAAGTTCGGAAGAGAATGACGGTGTTATAGGGGGACATAAGGATAAGGTGACCGCCAGGATTTTGCTCAAACGGTGGGCAGGCATCAATCGAAATTGGAGCCAGATAATATGTCAAAATGCAGGCAATAAGCAACGGAAGCAGTTTTATAAATATTGGTTTTAAGGAATTCATAACTCTATTATTACTATTCAACTAAATTGCTTATATGTCAAGTTTCGTGTTTATTGCTGCTTCCTTGTAAGTTTGCTTGAGAACACGAGGGGGTGCGCAAGGTTGAAAGCGGATGAAAGAAAAATGGCCTGGGAAAACTTGACAAAAACCGCTAACGCGGGGGTCGCAAGCCTTACCAGGCCAGGATGACTTGTGTTGCGTATACGCATTACTTTCCTCTGTTTGGCAGGCAAGTCCCACCGGTTGGGACGAAAAAAGAGAGGAAACCGATGGACTCGGCTCCCCGGCAGATGTGGTATAGTATTCTTGCGGCTTTGTCCCGCGCCTTGCAGCGCTGCAAGTAATGCCAGGCAAATAGCCTTTGCTGACGTACCAGTCACGAAGTGCCTGATGAGAAACTTCAAAGAGCATGTTGTAGTAGGCAGTCTTGCCCATCTTGAAGTAGTCCCAAAACTCAGACGGCGGGTGAAAGATGACATGCTTGTAGGCCGTATCGGCAAACAGGACATTGAACTGTTCCTGCCAGCGTTTGGTCTGGGCAATCCCGCAGGAGGGGCAAAACCTGGACTTGCAGGTAAAGAACACCGTTTTCTCCGACCCGCACTTCGGGCATTTCCAGAGATGAAAACCCATTGCCTCAGTGCCGCAGTTGAGCATTTTTGCAATGTTTTTGGAGATTGCAGGACGGGTAAGCAGGCGTTGGTATTTGCGGGAAAAACCTTGCCAGTGGTCAAGAAATATCTGTTTGAGCTTTTTCCCTCTGACGATTTGCATATTGGCGGGAGGGGTGTATTATCCGCCTGCTTTCGAGAAAAAATCAAGGTCAAGTCTTACCTAACGCAAAATGATACTGTATTTGGGAATCTACCTAACCGAAAGAGTAAGCATTTTTAGACTTACTGGTAAAAAAGAACGCGAACCGTCACAATATTTTTTGATGGTAAATAGTCATTGCTCGGTACCCTGAACTCCGGCGCCGGCCTGAATTCGAGGCAATTCTATCCCTAATGCAATCGCGATCATGGCAGCCGGGCGCAGTGATGGCATCGGAGCGCCGACTCCGGTCCTGCCCACGTTCATGGCAGGCGAACGGTGAAGATGTCCTCGTCGCTACTAGAGCGCATATGAATGCCTGAGCTGTAGCGTCCGAGCCCCAGGCCGAGATCTGGATTTGCACCTCTTGAGGGGGTACCTGAGTAGTTACGATTTACGACTTTCAGGACGAGTTTTTAACCGAAATGTTCCGATGGAAGTGTAAAGAGGCGGGAGAGTTTATCAGACGTCAGGTGAAAGGATGGATGTTGCCGGCGCGTACCAGAGCCGCGAAGCAAGGAAAGTGGGCTGGACTTGGCGACATTTCCATCGGCTATGTTGTCGACATAGACCCGAAGAGTCCAACCTACAAACACTTTCTTGTCTACGAACCACACGCGAGGATCGTGCGTTACCTGTTTTCCGATTTGTTGAGCTATCAGGAAATCTGATGCTTCTGATACGGGAATTGAGCATGCAGCCTCTTGTCTTTCCCCCGTTAACGGAAGAAGACAAACAAAAATACTACCTCAAGAACGGGATAATGAACAAGTCAGGCGGGGTACTACGAACACGGGCAGCCCTTGAGTCAATTCTCACCAACAGAATGTATCTGGGCTGGCGCATTGTGAACGGCGAAGTTGTGAAGAAAGACTCTCAACCGCAAATAGTGAGAGACGACTTGTTTCAATTTGCCTTTACGCGCTTAACAGGCCACGACATTGACGGTAACGAGTTAACTTCCCCGCCGAAAGAAAAAAGGTACTATCGCGTTATTCCAAAGCGTGCCGCACTGCTTAAAGACGTCGTTACCAGTGAAACAGGCAGAGTGTACGTCAAGATTATGTTGGACAAAGAAACACGCAAGTACACCTATGTCCCGGATAAATGCGGTCATGGGTTCTGGCGGGTAGGCAACATAGAGGTTATTGACATCGAAAAGCTTGATGCTCTTGTTGTCGAGCGGTTACTGGTTCATGTGCGCCAGATTAAAACGCTCCCCGCCTACAACGAACTCATCGCTCAGAAACGGGCGGAGAGGCAACGGGCATTAGGCCAAATCGTTGACTCAATCAACAGTATTCCCGTTGAGCAGAAGAGGGTACGCGAGCAGATGCGTAAAACAGAAAAAGAGAGCGTACGCGATATGCTGCTTGCGGACATCGAGGACATGGAGCGGGAAAAGGAAAAGCTGCAAGCAGCAAAAATTGAGCTTGAGGCAGAGACACAACGAGACGTGGGGAGCCTTGATGAAGAGCTGAAAGACCTGGAGGACAGTTGGCCTGAGTACCCTATCCAGAGACGTATCGCGCTTTTGAACTTTCTTATCCAGGAGGTCTCTCTGGATATGATGTCGCCCCGCTGGGTACGCATCCGTATCACGTGGGCAAACGAATGGGGATGCGAACAGATGTACCTTTTGAGAGAAGAAGAAAAAGCACCGCGCTGGACACCGGAGGAGGTTGACTACTTGAGAGAACATTTACTGACCGCCGGCAAATCAGAGTTAATGGAGCGTCTTGATACACGGACATGGCAAGCAATCCGCAACAGGGGGTATATCCTGGGTCTGGTTCGTAACAGACACGAACACGATGCAAAATACACGCCTCATGACGCGAATTTCAGCGCCAGAGACTTCAAATTCATGTGGGAAATGGGGCTTAACATGACTTCAACACACACCAATTGGGAGTCTCTGTCTCATCGCGCATACCTCGATTGTTGAGATTGCCTGAACCGACAGTGCTCCAAAGGTCATCGATAATGGCGACCTTGGCATGAACGTAAATGGGACGGTAATGTTCCCCGTCTTCTTTCTGCGTGGAGGTTCCCAGGCAGAAAACCTGTAATCGCCCCTGTGCAACGGCTTCTGGCGCTTCTGTTCGCAGGCGTGAAATGCCAGCATCGGTAAAGGCGCGGCCAACATTGGGATGGTCGGGCAGCACCATGCCAACTATCACACCGCGCTGAAGTGCCTCGCCCAACCTGCGGATGTTATATTCCATGTCAGGGTTGTCAATACCTGCGACGGCAATATCGACGCCAGTATATGCTCGCAGCCAGAAGTACTGATTCTCTAAATAGAGAAAACGCCGTGCATTGCTGAGCGCATTGGCATACAGTTGTGCAATACCCTGAATACTAGGAGGAGGAGAGAAGTCATAGGTATGCTGTGGGATGGTGCGGGCAACCTGCACTATACTCTTGCTCTCTAATGGAGGAGCCAATGGGTGCTCAGGTACCAACAGGCTATCGTCCAGTTGATGGCGCTGGGCGACATCGTTCCAGCGTTGGCGAAAGTTGTGTTCGACATCCTCGGCTACCGGCCCTTCAATCAGTGAATGGGCATCGTGCCAGGGGTGTGGGCTGGCCTGCTCTTTGGTGCGGCGTAAGGGTGTGGCGAAAGGATGCGAGGGTGTATCCCAGCGGTCGTAATCGCCGTCTAGCTCAATGAGAGGATCAACGCCACCCACGAAGGCGTGTGTGCCGTCCACAATGGAGATTTTTTGATGCAATGACTCGACGGGGTGATGGAGGACGCCACGAGCGCTATCGTCAAGGATGCAGGTGACTCCCACCTGTGTAAGTTCTTCATGAGCTTCTTTAGGACTGTAGTGTGCGAGCGCGGAGACCTGTATAGTCTCCCAGAGCAGAACTTTGACTTCGACACCTTTGTTCACCACGTAGCCTAGCACTGTCTGCATTGTAAGGTCATGTGTGCACCAGAATGCGATGTCTGCCTCGGCTAGCCCTTCGGCTCGTAGCCAGGCGAGGAGTGCCTCCTGTTCAGGGCTGCCATCGGGGCCCGCGCGATGATCTGGTCCGCGCACAAGTTCCATGAGCGGGGTCATGCCCCAATTCGCAAGATAGATGTAGCTGCGCGCCTTGAGAAAATGCAAGCACATGGTGAGCATAGCCATGCGTCCATCCACGAGGTAGGTGACACGGGAATCGGTTCGTACAGGTGTGTCACCGCTGGCCCACCAGTTAAGCGTTGATTGTTCATCGGTAGCTGACATATGTATTTCCTCCTACGCATATATTCAATCGGCTCATCTACCCTAACAATGTGTGTACGGTTTGGTGTGGTTGACAGTTTCGCAGAGGTTCTGTTCGTCCTATTCAGTTTGCGAGATCATGGGATATAATAAAGTCCAGACCGTTCTTTTGTTCTCTATGGGAGGAGCATTATGAGCATTCAAACAATCAATCCAACTTCTGGGGAAGTGTTGGAAACATTTGAACCATTCAGTCAGCAGCAGATCAACCAGGCCCTGGACCAGGCACACCAGGCCTTTCTGCGCTGGCGCACCATGACGTTTGCTGAACGGGCGAAACACCTGCACAGTGTTGCAAGTCACCTGCGGGACCACAAGACCGCGTTGGCGCGTATTGCTGTCCTTGAAATGGGCAAATCGATCACGGAGGCCGAAGCCGAGGTCGAGAAATGTGCCTGGAACTGCGACTTCTATGCCGACCATGCCGAACAATTCCTTGCAGATGAAAAAGTTGCCACCAATGCTACTGAGAGCTATGTCGCATTCCGTCCGCTGGGTGTCATTTTGGCGGTCATGCCCTGGAACTTCCCGTACTGGCAGGTCTTCCGCTTTGCCGCTCCAGCACTGATGGCAGGGAATACCGCTGTTCTCAAACATGCCTCCAACGTCTCGCGGGTCGCCCTGGAGATCGAGCGCATCTTTCAAGAAGCCGGGCTGCCCCAGGGCGTCTTGAGGACTGTCCTTGTACCCGGCTCCGAGGCTCCCAGGCTTATCGAAGACCCCCGCATCGCCGCAGTAACCCTCACAGGAAGCGAGGTAGCGGGCGTTGAGGTGGCTGCCACGAGTGGACACGTCTTAAAAAAGACCGTCCTGGAATTGGGTGGATCTGATGCCTTTATCGTTTTGGACGATGCCGATTTGGATGAGGCGGCACAGGTAGCCGTCACAGCCCGCTTCCAGAATAATGGTCAGAGTTGTATCGCCGCAAAACGTTTCATCGTCGTCGACTCGGTTGCAGAGGCTTTTGAGCAGAAATTTGTTGCCAGCACCGCCAGGTTGAAAGTCGGTGATCCGTTAGAATATGACACCAGAATTGGTCCTCTGGCTCGCAAAGACCTGCGGGAGACGCTCGATCAACAGGTACAACAATCGATCCAGCAGGGTGCCAGGGTTTTGATTGGAGGTAAGGCACGCGAGGGGAAAGGCTACTTCTACGAGCCGACCATCCTGACCAATGTGACTCCTGAAATGTCGGTATTCAAAGACGAGACGTTCGGCCCCGTTGCAGCGGTTATTCGCGCCCGCGACGTGGAGCACGCGATCGAGTTGGCAAACGACTCTAAGTTTGGCCTGGGCAGCAACCTCTGGACGCGCAATATTGATCAGGCTCGTAAGCTGGCTGCGCGGATCGAGGCTGGTGGGGTATTCATTAACGGTATGACCACCTCAGATCCACGTCTTCCCTTTGGCGGGGTCAAACGCAGCGGGTATGGACGCGAACTCTCCTCCTTCGGTATCCAGGAGTTTGTCAACGTCCAGACCGTCTGGATCGGCCCCAGGGTAGAAAACCTACCGATAAAGACAGCAAGTGAGTAGCTAGCGGGGAAGGGAAGCCTGGGCCATTGGTCCAGGCTTCTTTTCACTTCACTGCTATTTCACCCGGAGCCTGCTGGGGCTACACTCACATCAAGCAAACTGTGGGCGATGCGAATGTAGTGGTGGGGGCCCTGTCTGGGCTCTGAGAGGCTGTGTGGAAAGGCTTCAGGAGCTATCTTGAGCCAAGCGTCTCAGCATAATACGGCTCATGGCGATGTAGATCCAGGCTTCTTCGCTGCTCTTGAGCACTTCATAGTCTTTGGAAAGCCGACGCCAGGTCGAAAGCCAGGCGAAGGTGCGCTCGACAATCCAGCGATGGGGAAGCACATGAAAGCCACTGGGTCGGATCTTCTCCCAATCGATGACGGCATCCTTAGGCGCCCAGACGCCCCGTAAGCCGCTCCAGGGATGTTGCACAATCTCGACCTCCCATCCCAGTGTTGCCTTGACCCACTCGTCGAAGCCCTCTTTGTTGTATCCACTATCGGCCCAGATCAGCTTGAGACGTGGCAAGATCCCGCTGAGCTGTGCAAGCAAGCGTTTGCCGCTGCGATAGTCCTGGATATTTGCCTCATGAACCAGAACCTGCAGGATCAGCCCGTTGGTATCGACCAGCAGGTGGCGCTTACGGCCTTTAACTTTTTTGCCTCCATCATAGCCACGAACCCCTCCCTTTTGGGTCGTCTTCACCGATTGACTATCGATGATCGCCGCGCTGGGAGTCGGCTGGCGCCCGGCTTTCACGCGCAGCCATTCGCGTAAAGCCGTGTGCATGCGCTTCCAGATCCCTGTATTGCGCCAGGTGCGGAAGTAGCTCCACACCGTGGACCAGGGGGAAACTCATGGGGCAAGGCTCGCCACTGGCTTCCAGTTCGGTCCAGGTACAAAATGGCATTGATCACTTCGCGCATCTCGGTGCTTCGGGGGCGTCCTCCTGGCTTGGCGGGCGGAATCAGTGGCTCGAGGATCCTCCACTCGTTCTCGCTGATATCGCTGGGGTAGCTTCTTCGCATCATCTTCCCACCTCTTCTCTTCCCTTTTTCCTCTTTTCCTCTTCCTCTATTCTATCACCTGGCAGGCGTCTTTGCCGAGCCGCTCTCCAGGCCTGTGCATCGGCCCTGTCCTCTTTCATCTGGCTTCTCAAGCCTTTCCACACAGCCTCTTAGGGGTAGGTTTTGCGGAAGGAGGTCATCGTGTCCGTAGGGACGGAGTGAGGTTGGGTGGGGAGGGTGCCTATTCTCCAGACAGGGTGCCCTTGTGGAACGACACTTGTCTCCATTGTCTCCGTTGGGACACTTGTCTCCATTGTCTCCGTTGGGACACTTGTCTCCATTGTCTCCGTGCTCAAAAAAACCCACCCGTGTAAACCCTGTCTGGGGAGCAGGTAATGCCCCGTCAGGCCCCTCCCCACAAAGGGCAACAACATGGTGATACTAACGCGCACTCACACGGCGGCGAACCATCACCCCAGCACCCAGCATAAGCAATGCTAAAGCCCCGAACAACCACGGCAGCCAGGGAGTCAGTGGTTGCGAATTGCTCGTTGGTGGTGCGTTTGGATCACTTCCTGTTCCAGGCAACCCCGGCAAGCCACTCGCTTGAGCAGGCACCAGTTCCAGCTTAGGGGTCCCGTTGAGCAACCCGACCGTAAAGATGCTCGCCACTGTATTGGCTTTGAGCGTGGTCGATAGTGGCAGCATCATGCTGGTGTTGGTGGTACTCACATCGAAAGTATACGACCCCGCCGACAGTTGCAAATACTGGCTTGCCTGCTCATAGGCGATCTTTTGCACCAGCAGAGTGCCGTTGGCATCCACACTAATCGGGCCAGCATCGGGCGAGAGATGATAGATGCGCAGCTTGGCGGTACCTGGCGTCACCAGGTTACTGTCGACAAATACTTCCAGCGAGAGGGTTGTGGATGTTGCCCCGATGGCCGCGACCGTATAGGCCAGTCCTGGGGTGACTGTTAAGGTCCTGGTCAGGGCAGCGGCCCCAATGCCTTTGCCGACCAGGGCGATCTGCACCTTATGGGGTCCTGGGGGAATGGACACATAGTCGGTGACCGTACCGAAGGCGAAACTACTGAGCAACTTGGTGCCATCCACGAAGACATCGGCGGTGCCAACGAAGGGCGACGCATGAATAATGCGCACAAATGAGGGACTGCCCGCAAAAACGGATGGAACCTGTATACTAGAGAACGCAAGAAGGGTGAACATACAAAACGTCAGGCCTGTGAGATGCATAAGCCATGCTTGTGAGCGCCTAAGACTCATGGTTGTATCCTCCTTCTGTTGAAAAGCGTACGCGATTATTCGTACTGGTAACTATTATACACCATCACTAAACAATCCTCTTACTGCATCCTTGCACTTCTTGCTCAATCGGGTTATTCTCATCTATAATAGTAGTATTTCACTTAGTGAGGTTCCTGAAGGGAGAAGGTGTAAAAAGGGACCTTGAGGACCACGCGCAAGAGGAACAAGCCACTCACCCTATTCTTGAGCTTGCCAGGCAGATTATCTCCATCTATAATTTAGAATTGGGGTATCTAACCTGGTGTATTTTTTAGGAGACAGCCTGCAAAAGATACAGGGGGACGTTGTGCAAGAGGAACAAACTACCGTCACTGTCGGGACAATGATACGTGGGCGCTACCTCGTAAAGGACCTGCTTGGCAAGAGCGACTCTGGCGCCATTTATCTGGCGGAGGATCAGCGTACTCACTCTAATCTTTTCGCTCTCAAGGAGGTAATCGTCCAGAGTAAAAATGAGTTATATCGATCTCTCCTTGAGTATCAGTTGCTCGTACATCTCGATCACCCGGCGCTAGCTCATGTCCATTCTTTGCTTAAAGATGGTCAACGCCATCGCGCTTACCTGTTCATGGAGTATATCGAAGGATCAAACCTGGAAATCCTGCGGCAGCAACAGCCCGAGCAGCGGTTTTCATGGCTTGAGACCATGAACATCATGGCCTCGATCATTGCGGCAGTGAGCTACCTGCATGGTCAACTGCCTCCCATTATACATGGCGACATCAAACCGACCAATATCATTATGCCAAAAGCGGGGGGCAGGGCTATACTCGTTGATTTTGGCACCGCTAAACGATATGAACTTGACTCACGTAGGGGCGTGATTAATCACGCCCCTACTGTTTGTTCCTGTTATAGAGCTCCAGAACAGTACACCACCGGTTCCGACCTGCAGACCGATATCTATAGTCTTGGGGCAACGTTCTATACGCTAGTGACCGGCAACGTGCCTGCTGATGCTCCATCTCGGCTGACACAGGTAAGTAACGGGGAGATAGATCCTTTGCAGCCGGTAAACGAGGTGTTACCCACTGTTCCTGCGCGTGTAGCCAGGGCCATTGATCGAGCGATGGCTCTCGATGCTGATAATCGCTTCTTATCGGTTGAACGGTTCTGGGAGGCTCTGTGGTCTCTAGTGGAGCACCCATCGTCTGTGCCCGGTGATGTGCCATCAGCCTCATCTCATCCGCCCAGGATAGCTAAGCAAGCAGTGGTACGACCTGCTGTTGTATCTGTACCGAAGCAGCCGCGTCCTCCTCGTGCCTGGAAGTTTGGCCCCTTCTGGCCCTTTGCTCCTAAACAAGCAGTAGCGAGGCCTGCTACGGTGTCAATACCAAAATATCGGCATACTCCTCGGACCTCGATACCTGCTGTCACTGAACAAACAACAGAAGAACCTGCTCCTGTATCGGTGGCAGAACAGCCCCTTCTGGACCTTCCTCCTGAGCCTGCCGTCACTGAGCAAGAGGTTGAAGAACCGACTCCTGTATCGATGGCAGAGCATCCGCAAACGGCTCCCGAGTTGGTGACAGAACATTTGACACCGGTCCCGTCTTCAGAGCTGGCTCTGCAGGAGCCAGCGGTTGAAGAACCGGCTCCTGTGTCGGTAGCAGAACAGCCACCTCTGGTTCTTCTTCCTGAGCCCGCTATCTCTGAGCGAGTGGTTGAGGAGCCGGCTCCGGAGTTGGTGGCAGAACAGCCGCCTCCGGTCCTTCCTTCTGAGCCTGCCGTCACTGAGCAAGTGGTTGAGGAGCTGGCTCCTGTATCGGTAGCAGAGCAGCCGCAAACGGCTCCGGAGTTGGTGGCAGAACAGCCACTTCTGGTTCTTCCTCCTGAGCCCACTGTGCCTGAGCAGGTGGTTGAAGAATCAACGCCCGCGTTAGAGACAGAGCAGCCGCCTCTGGTTCTGCCTTCGGAGCCCGCTGCCGCTGAGCAAGTGGTTGAGGAACCGACTCCTGTATCGGTAGCAGAGCAGCCGCAAACGGCTCCGGAGTTGGTGGCAGAACAGCCGCCTCCAGTCCTTCCTTCGGAACCTGCTATACCTGAGCAAGCGGTTGAAGAACCAGCTCCTACTATAGAACCAATTGTCGCTGATGAGGCGGTTGAAGAACCAGCCCTTGTATCGGTTACAGAACATTTGCCACCGGTCCCGCCTTCAGAGCCGGCTCTGCAGGAGCAAGCGGTTGAAGAATCGGCTCCTACCTTTAAATCCGCTCTCACTGAGCAAGTAGCTGAGGAACCGACTCCAGTATCGGTAGCAGAACAGCCGCGTATGGCTCCTACCTTTGTAACTGAGCGACCAGTCGAAAAATCGGCTCGTGCTTCTGTAGCAAAGCCGCCGCGTGCTCCCCGTACCTGGAGACTCATTGTACTCCTCATCGTAGTTGTATCAGTGATCGGCCTGGGCATCAGTGCATATATCTTGTCTCGTGTACTAACTCATCCTGCTGCTTCCGCTACCTTAATACCACACATCCGTTCCCCCAAACCCACTCTTGCTGGCGTGCCAAGCACTTATCCAACGCTAGCTGGAACATACAAGGGCACTATTTTCGATATACCGGCGAATGTGCGCACGAGTCTAACTTTCACTGATGTTCGACAAAACCAGGGTCATATTAGTGGCTACCTGACAGTGGGTCCCGGACTGCTGGGCTATGGCCCTTTTAGCGGAACCATCGATACCGCTAAACACCTGCAGTTCACTGTGACTGATCCCGACGGGAATCCAACGCTCTTCTTCGAAGGGGCAATGCAATCAGCGACCAGTCTGAGCGGAGACTATTATCGTTGTAATCCTGCTCAAGGGAGCCCATGTGTTCGTGGTCCTGTGGGCTACGGGCTTTGGAATGTTCAAGCCTCATCAGCAAGCGGTACGAGCACAGGCACAAACCCTTCGCCTGGTTTGTAGTCCGGCGATTGGTGACGAAAGTAGGTATTGTAAAGCAGGGCATAGTGGCCGCCCTGATCCATTAACGCGTTGTGACTGCCCTCCTCGACGATGCGACCTCGATCCAGCACGATGATGCGGTCGGCATGACGGATGGTAGACAGGCGATGGGCAATGATGATGGCGGTGCGATTCTTCAGCACCAGGTCAAGACCCTCTTGAATCTGCGCCTCGGTAAGCGGATCAACGCTGGCGGTCGCCTCATCCAGCACAATAATCGCAGGGTCTTGCAGTAACACTCGCGCCAGTGCGACAAGCTGGCGTTGCCCCATCGACAACGCTCGTCCTGACTCACCCACCAGTGTTAGAAGCCCTTCGGGCAAAGCCTCAAGCCAGTCGCCATTGCCAATGTGTTGCGCTACCGAGGCTACTTCCTCGTCGGTCGCTTCCGGCCGGGCATAGCGAATGTTGTCGGCTATCGTACCGGAGAAGAGGAATGGTACCTGTGGCACGATACCCAGGTGGCGGTGATAGTCGTGCAAGTCGAAGCTGCGGATGTCGCGTCCGTCAATCAGTAGTTGCCCGCCCTGGAACTCGTAGAAGCGCGCAACGAGGCGTGCCAGGCTTGTTTTCCCAGCACCTGTATGCCCAACAATTGCCACCGTCTCACCTGCTTCGATCGTCAGGTTGAAGTCAGCCAGCACAGTCTGTCTATTGTCATAGCTGAACAAGATGTGCTTGAACTCGATGCGACCGGCCAGGCTGCCCACCGGCTGCGTATCCACCTGTCTCACCCGTGGTTCGGCGTCGAGCAAGGCAAAGACGCGCTCGCTGGCAGCAAGGCCCAGTTGAAACTGGCTCCAGAAGGAGGCAATGCTCGTCAAAGGGTACCAGAGCAGGCGGATACTCTGCACAAAGAGAAACCAATCTCCTGCCGAGATGCTGCGATCAAGCACATTCAGTCCGCCAAAGTAGACGACGATGACAGTACCTATGTTCGCCACGAGAACGAGGATGGGAAAGATGCCATTATAGACAAAGCCCGAGCGCACATTGACCTGGTACGACTGCTCGTTCACCCCCTTAAACTTGTCATACATGTTCTGCTCCTGGCGGAAGTTCTTGGCAATGGTGATGCCACTGATGACCTCCTGGACATTGGCATTGACTCGCGCCATTGAACGTTGTGCTCGCTGTGTGATGCGCCGGGCGATGTAGCGAAACCCCAGGGCAATCATGATGATCACCGGCATGATAGTCATGGCAAGTAGTGCCAGGCGAACATTTCTAAAGAACAGCACGGCAGCGACGAGGAAGAACAACAAGAACTGGCTGAGTAGATTGAAGGTCAGTGTGACGACCGTGGCAAAGTCCTCCGTGTCCGAAGTGACACGGCTGACAACTTTACCGGACGGAAATTCGTCATAGAACGACATATCGCGAGTCATGACGGCAGCAAAAGCGTCCCGGCGAAGACTCAGCACCACATCACCTACGGAACGAGCCGTGTACCACTGGCGAAAGAAGTTGCAGACCCAGGATAGCACTCCGGTGATGAGGATAATCACAACTAGCAGTCCTGCAGATTGCAAGGTTTTTGATGCTACCAGTATGTCGATGCCGCGTGAAATCAAGATCGGGAATGCCGTGTCCAAAAGCGACGTCAGGACGATCAACACAGCGACAATGATCATGATTGGCAGCTTGGGCCGGAAGTAACCGATGATGCGGGCAACGAGACTGCTGTCGGAGTAGGTCCGATCATATGCTTCGGCTTCCAGGCCATCCATGATGAAACCCATAAAATCCTCCTGGCACCCGCAAGGGGTGCCACTACATTTCTACATTTCCCGCTGACCTTTGAGAGGCACTTGTAGTGGTGCCCCTTGCGGGTACCAGGGGTGGGGCGGCATCGTAGTGAGCGAAGATACGGCGGTAGGTGTCACATCGCTCCAACAATTCAGCATGGGTGCCCTGGTCTATCAGTTCGCCGCGTCTCAGAACCAGTATCTTGTCGGCCCAGCGTATCTGCGAGAGCCGGTGGGTGATCAGCAAAGTCGTCCGTCCCTGCAAGAGGCGGCGGATCGCTTTCTGAATCTCATCTTCTGTGGCGCTATCAATCGCGCTGGTAGAGTCGTCCAGCATCAGAATGCGCGGGTCGGTGAGCAGGGCACGCGCAATAGCGATGCGCTGGCGTTGCCCACCGGAGAGCGTCACGCCACGCTCGCCAATGAGGGTCTCATAACCGTCCTTAAAGCTCATGATGAACTCATGTGCCTGGGCATCTTTCGCAGCCTGCTCAATCGCAGCCTGGTCGGCTCGTTGACCGAGACCATAGGCGATGTTCTCCGCGATGGACCGTGAAAAGAGAAAGATGTCCTGCTCAATCGTAGAGATTTGAGAACGCAACGCGTCAAGGCTCCATTCGCGTAGGTCGATGCCATCGACAAGGACACGTCCTGTGTCGGCGTCGTAGATGCGATTGACCAGCTTCGTTAGCGTACTCTTGCCTGCGCCGGTCTGGCCCACGATGGCTATGGTCTGGCCCGGTTCTGCATGGAATGAAACGTTTTTCAGGGCGGGCGTGCTCCCATAGCTAAACGAGACATTTTCGAATACGATCTCGCCTCGCATGCCCTCGGTTCCTCCTCGGTATCCCGCCTCATTTTCGTCCAGTTCCGTCTCCTCCTTCAAGATGGCCAGGATGCGCTCGGACCCCGCGATACCTAACTGCACCAGGCTGAAGCTCCAACTGGAGATGAAAGCGGGGAAGTGCAACTGGACCATCAGTCCCATGTAGGCTACCAGGTCGCCTACAGAAAGCTGGTTATGTGACAGCAGAACCAGCCCATGCAAGAAGGCTCCAACCAGGGCTATAGCTAATAGTAAAGGTGGCAAATACCAGGCCTGCACGTAGCCATTCTGGACGTAGTAATCGCGGTAGCGCCCGGCGTTCTGCTCGAATTTCCGCATCTCCTGGCTTTCCTGGGCAGTCGCTTTCACCACCTCGATGCCCGTCACCGCCTCGTTCAGCCCAGCATTCATCTCGCCAAAATGCTCGCGCATACTGTCGGATACTGGATTGAGTTTACGCGAGTAATACCATAACGCTATCAGAAAAGCGGCTGTGAAAAGCACAGGCGAGAGCAGGAGTTGCGGTGAGATAAACCCGATGAAGGTGATAGTGATGATCAGGCTCGTGAACGAATCAAAGATGGTATCAAAGCCGGGCACAACCATATTGCTTAACTGGGTCATATCGTTAGCGGCACGGGCCATGATGTCACCCACACGCTGGCGGTTGTGGAAGGTCTGGCTTTTACCCAGCAAGCTCAGGTAGAGTTCGGCTCGCGCATCCCGTGTGATACGTTTGCCTAACAGTTCAGGAAAGAAGCGGGCGCTCAGATCAACGCATCCGCCGACCAGGACGACAGCAAGCAGGATAAGGGCCATTCCTGGCAGTTTACCACGGGCCGATGCTCCTTGCAGCACAATGTTAAAAGCTTGCCCGGTAAGTACAGGGATGACTGCATAGAGTATATTGGTCAAAATCGCGGCCAGCATGTAAGAGGCGATAAGATGTTTGTAGCGTAACAAGTGAGAGATGATCCAGCGTACAGGGTCCGAGCGGTTATAGTGGTATTCGTCGGCGACAGTGAATTCGCGTTTGATCAAGAAGCCCTCCAAAGGGTGTCAACGATGGCATGGCACGACCCTGGCCCCAACCCCCCTGGCACCCGCAAGGGGTGCCACTACATTTCCCATCGGCGCTTATTCCATATTGTAGTGGCACCCCTTGCGGGCTCTTCCCCCGACACTTATTACGAGCAAAACAGGTATTAGAAGCGTAAGCAGAGTCGCCAGCCGATGCCGTGTCGCTGAAAGGGCAAACAGCGCGCTAGGCTAGCAGGCGAAGGCGCGTGCTCTAAGATGTCCAGGAACCACTGCCGACCCAGGCGCAGCACGCTCTTGTCGCGGCGATCCGCACGATCAAAGCGCCGTCGCTGCCCGTGATGGATGCAGGCCGCTCCTAGACGCGCCAGCCACCAGATGGCCAGACTCACCAGCAGCAGCAAGCGTTCCAGGTGGGCACGATCCCGCACGTGGGTGGCCTGCAAACCAAAGCCGCGGCTCTTCTTATCCTGAAACGTCGCTTCCACCCGCATACGCCCACGATAGCGATACAGATAGTGCCGTCCGGCTCCTTCATCGGAGATCACCACCAGCGGAGCGTCTTGGCCGACCTGCCAGGTGGCGGTCAGCCACGTCTGACGCTGATGCGTTTTCCAGAGCCACACCCGTCCTTGCCAGTACTGCCCAGGCTCCGTGAGGATGCCTTTGAGCGGCTGCCACAGGGGTTGGCCTTGCGCATCGGTCTCACGAGCATAATACCCTTTATCCAGTTCGATGCGCAAGAGGTAATGCCAGCCAACGTCCTCACACAGTTGCACCAGCTTCTCCCGGGCGAATCCACTGTCAGCTAACAACCGGCACTGTGCCTGTCCCAGATGTGGACGCACGCTCTTGACAAACTGGGCAATGAGGTCATACTGGCGCTCGTCCCAGCTCTGCGCGGCTGGCATCACGCGCCAGCCCAGGGGCCAGACGCGCGAATGGTGCAAGATGCCAAACGAAACGATGATCGCCCAGTCGCCCAAGGGCGTCGTGTCCACGACAAACGTCACCTCCGGCTGCTTGGCCCAGTCGGCCAGCAGCACCGGTAAGAACGACTGCCACAACGCCTGCGGGTCAATGGCCGCGTTGGCCAGAAAGCGGCTGAAGGTCCGCTCCTGGCTGCTGGCCTGGGTCCCTCGCACACGCCGTAGCACTTCGGCCATTTGTGTGCTGGCGACACACTTGGCCAGCATGATGCCGATCACCAACCAGGCCAATGTTTTGCAGCGATGCCCATGCAAGGTCGGCACCACCTGCTTGACAAGCCGGGCAAACTGTTGCCATACTGTGTACACGGATGCTTGCATCTGTGGTCTCCTTTCACGCCAGAAAGCTGTTTGTTCAGAATTGTGCTTTCATTGTGGACGGAGACCCGTTTGTGTGCAAGCAAGCGAACCACATTACAGCTCCCCCTTCGTCTTGCCGCCCCTTCCCACGCGCTTTTCCCAGACCTCCTGCTTCTTCTGCCTCTTTTGCTCCTTTCTCGATCCCCTCCCCTGACCCTCCCATAAGTGTCAGGGAGAGAGCCCCTTGCGGGTGCCAAGTAACTACATAGTGAGTAATATCATAGCATATTATTCATGACACCTTGTGTCAGGATTTTATTCGTTTCGGGCATCCTTTGCGTTCTCTAAGTTGCGCGTTATTTTTTGGCACTTTCAGCGTTTATCTATTGCAAGTAATGAGATACGACGTGTTTTGTCTCTCCATCGAGCAGGGCCAAGAGATGGAGGTAAGATAGATTGCAAGAGCAAGCAGGAGGTTGAGACATCATGAAAGCAGTCGGAATAGGGTGCTTTACCATCTTTTTACCAGGCTACGGTGTGTACTGTTTGGTGAATCTCTTTCAGGGGTTCCCGTAGCAGATGGACATTTTCCAACGTTAAAGCTCTAAATTGGCCTGTAAAGCGGATGCACATTGCTGCTGGTAAGAGTCATTATTCACGGTGTTTGATGGTCTAAATCGCTGTTACTACGCTTTTTCGTGCTCAGCGATAAGCAACTTTTGTTGCTGATACTACGCAGCCAGTCCTGAACGTTGTTTTCTGTCTGACTGCTCCCGGAACCCCATATTCGCCATAGCGCTGCACATGCCCGTGGGGGTAGGCGCTCAGCCCCTGGACTGCCTTCATAGTGACCGGATACCCTTCCTCGATCAACTCACGAAGCGCCTGGCTCATGTCCAGCACATTCTGGAGCATGACACAATTGGCGACCAGCTGGTTGAATTTGACGCGTTTTTCCATCTCAATTTTGACGAGCAACACAAAGCTTCCCAGGGGAAAGCGCCTCCTTGTCCCTTGCTAGAGCGGTATTTCTCGCTAGATGTGGGTATTTCCTGCTTGCTCCTTTGCGCTGCCTGACAGCTTACGTGACACCGGGCCTAGTGGAAGCGCAAGGTATCGCTCCACATACACTCTTATATATCTGACTCCATTGAGCACGGAAGCGCAAGGTATCTCCTTGCCTTCCGTGGCGGTTTTCTGCACCAGAGCTGTAGCCAATACACAGGCGAACCGGCAGCCATTGCAAGCGAAAATCGCACCTTCTGCCTTCACTTGATGAAAAGGTAGCCATAGTTAGCTGGCACATTGACCGTGATGATTTGGTTCGCACTGCTGACTGCAATCTCAAGGGGAGTTGAACGCACATCATCATCGATCCTTTCTCGATAGCTACCTGGCTCTGGAAAAGGAACCGCGATCGATTGGTGCTCATCAGAGAAGTTGAGGAACACCATGGCAATTTGCTTCGCAACTGTGGACTGTCTCCTGTAAGCCACTACCCCATCGCCAGTCCTGGATTGGGCATTATAGTAGAAGGATTCTCGACTGCGTAGAGCAGGGCAGGTGTGCCGAAGCGTTCCAAGGATCCGATAGAGGCGCACAAGCGGCACCCCAAAATCGTCATAAAAGTACTCCCAGTTCACATCGCGCCGGAAGCAGATGCGCCCATTCCCCTGGTCCGGCAGAACGTAGTTGTCTGCGAACTCCTGTCCCTGCCAGAGCATTGGCGTTCCCTGGCAGGTATACAGTGCGATTGTAAAGGGTTGCAGCTTGTAGGATTTGCTTCTATCCCCGAATGGGACGTCACCCGGTAGTTCCCCCACAAAACAAATCAACTGGCTATGGTCATGGCTCTCAAAGTACTGGAAGGGTGCAACGGGCATAGCGACTGGATCGTTCGCAATGTCATGCACTGTTTTGGTGTCCGGGTAGCCAACGGAGCGCGTATCAAGCAGGTGCACGAAACTCTCATCCACATAGTGGAACTTCGCCATGTCCTCTGCTTTGTTCAGGAGTCCATCCTGCCATGTGCTGTTGGAGTAGGTGGTGCTGAGGATTTCTTGCGGCCGATTCAATGCTTCGGGGCACTGAATGACCCGACTGTATTCACCTGGAGCTACGCCGCCAGAAGGGGTAAACCGGGGGATCCTTAGCGACTCATCATACACATCGAAGGCGATTTTGGCGTACTTCATCCCGGTAGGCCCGTCGTAGAGATCGGTGACTTCGTCGTAACGGAAACCGTCCACATGGTACTCGTGCAGCCAGTGAAAATTCGCCGCCTGGAGATACTCACGGGCAAACTCCTGGCTGAAGTCAATCTCGGGGCCGAACGGACCAGCCCCACCGATCATGGGACTCGGAAGGCCAGCATTCTCGTAGACCAGATAGTAGGGGAAGGTCGCATCAACGTGTTGATAGACTACATCGAGAATGACCGCGACTCCTGCATGATGGCAGGCATTGACCAGACGCTTGAGTCCCTGCACGCCACCCCAACGTTCACACGGAGCAAAGTAGTGCAGCGGCCCATACCCCCAGTCGAAGTCCAACTTCAAACTCGTGATTGGCATCAACTCCAGGCACGTGACGCCAAGGCTCTTGAGGTAAGGCAAGCGTTCGATGACACCATCAAAGGTACTGTTGAACTCTTCGACATGCAGCTCGTAGACCACCAGATCTTCCAGTTCGGGGACTTTCCAGGCATCATCAGTCCACACAAAGTCTGCAACAGAGCCCGGAGTGACGAATGCGGAAAGCTCACCCACATCCGTTGCGCGGGCAAAGGGGTCAGTAAACCAGCGAGTGACCACGTTCTTCGTGGCAGTAGCGGGGATCGTTTGGAGGAGTTGGTAGCGGTACAGATAGGTGCCAGGCTGCCCAAAATTGGTCCCAGGCTTGACAGGAATGGTGACCTGGGCATGCCAGAGATTATTTGGCGAGCCGGCCACAGGCGTCAGGGGAACATCGAGGGTGCCGATCTGTGGAACAAAGCGGTCGTCCTTGTGGATCACGCGCACAAGCACCTCGTAGCCGTCCTGCGGCTCAATCCCTGGCAGGTACACCCCAAACTGCACGTCCACTCCCGACCTGGTAGGTGCAGAGGCAAAGGCCCCAACTTCAGTAAGAAGAATCATCTCGCCCTCCTTTATGGGTTGCTGTGTCTCATGATGCATCTCATGCGAGGTGCATCTTAGAATAGACGTTATGCCTGACCGTTTTTGGTACATCAGTAAGCAGCTTGGGGCTCGCCTTTGCTCGTCAAGGGGTCAGCATATCTTCACGTGTAAAGTGCACGTGAAGATATGCTGACCCCCTGTTGGCTGTTCAGGAAAAGCTTCCACTGTTCCAGTCTGCACAAGCAGAGTGGGTAATGGCCAGAGACCTTGAACACTCTCATGCTCTCCTTTTGCGCCACAGACTCCTATTTTTGCAACAAGCAAAGTGAGTTCACCATGTGAGGGTGATCCCAGAACATGACCACTTGTTAATCAGAAATCATGACTCTGCTGACCGCACCCTTGTGGCTACCTCATAATAGAAGTCGGACGGTGCTGACATGAGAGTACCGGAAGACTCCAACTTCTGCCTTGCATCTGCTATTTCATCTGGAATTGTTACTTCTATCTTCAGTCCATCCCACCCGATTACCCAAATGTACTTGTCTGCTGCATCGGTTGTGAACAGATGGAGTTCTACGATCATGCCAACCCTTGTGGACGGCATTTTGACGGCCGGAAACACCTCTTCTTGGACGAACCTTACAAAATCCTCTTGCTTCATTTCTGGGGGGGGAGTGAGCTCGTAGACTACGAACAAAGATCCAGACATGATGTTCTTCTTCCTTTTACATGTAACTGCTTGCTAGTACAAATGGCCTTTCAGGACAATTCCGATGTTATCTTCGACCTTCTTTTTGGAGAAACAAGAAAGTATACAACGTATCTTCTCGGTGCCCATTTTCTACGTTGTTACCACTTATCCCTACTTGGGGTTAGCATATCCAATCCTTAGCGTACAGAAAGCAGGATTGGATATGCTGGCCCCGCTTTGACCTTCCAGGAAACTGCGGAATGAGAGAACTGCATAGCCTTCCACGCACATATCCCATGCACTAGGCATGATCGTTGACATTTGCAGTGCAAAACACTAGGGATGCGCGACCACCACGCTAGACAACAGCGGACTGGTCACTTGCCATGGGTTCGGTGTGCGTAAGACTCCGACGTGTGTCGCCGGATCGCCAAGAACGACAGGTATTCCGGAATTGTTGCTACCACCGGATGGTTGCAGAACCTTGCCCGGAAAAGCTGCATTCCAGATTGTAAAACTGGTCCTGTCTTGAACGGTAATACTGTTAGAAGTAAGCTTCCATCGTTGCCGATTCGGTTTGTTTGCTGCCGTGGCGCTGCCATCCGTCGGATATTTGACATCCTGCTTCACTCCCAGGGAGTCATCAGCCGTTACGTACAAGCTGCCCGTGTGCGTCCGGATGTAGTAATAACCGTCGCCCGCGTCTTCAAAGCTGAACTGCTGGGCGATCGTGCCATTCGGATTGAACTGCCACAGAATCGTACCCGGAGTCACTCCGGCGCCTTGAACCTCCAATCGCTTCTGCGATGCGCCATAAACGAAGTTGTAAGAGATGAAAGGCAAAAACTGGCTGGGGCGCAGCTCATTGCCGATGACCGAGGACAAGTCGTTGGCCTCCGCATACCGGGCGCCCATGTAGGGAGGGTTCTGGCTCATGAATCGTCTGGCTATGGTCTTGAGAATCGACGTGTGGTCGAAGTGAAGGTTGCGCAGTTGAACGGTCACTGGTCCATGCGCGGTTGTGCCGACACCTCCTTCGCCTTGACCCCCGCCGACCACTATGCCGTCGTGGCCAAAGACGGTCCCGCCTTTCACCCACGGGGAAATCACAAACGCTGGGACGCGTACTCCATACGTGCCTAGTGATTCAGGAGACACTCTGGTGGCCGCGGGCGGCGGGACATGGTCGTAAAAACCGCCGTGCTCATCATAGGTAATAATCAACAGCGTCTTGTTCCACTGCGGGCTGGTGACCACTGCTTCCACCACCTGCTGCACCAGCTGCTGCCCGGCCTGCACATCCGCGGGCGGGCCGTCGCAATTTCCACCCGGAGGCAGTTCGATGAAGTGCGGATCAATAAAGGTCACGCTCGGCAAGCCCCCGTTCTTCGCAAGGTTGACAAAGCCGAATACCGGGTCGTCAAACGCGACAATGTTTTCCGTGTCGAATGTGTGGCTCTGAAAGAAACGCAGGAAGCAGTAATGATGCTCGAAGTACTTCCAGGACACCCGTTGGGCGCTCAGATAGTCGAAGATGGTCGGGGTGAAAACGGGCAGCAGCGGACTCGAATTGTCGACTTCCCAGAAGCCATTGGGGTCGATATTCAGCCTGCCGGTCAGCTCGTAAAAGCGGTTGCAAAACGTTGGCCCGGGATGGGGGGCAAACCAGCGGTGACCGATGGCGAAGTCGCGAGCAAGCGCGTCATACGCCGGCACATTGGCGGCGGTATGGTAGCCCATGATTCGGTACGCCGCAGCAGGGCCATGCTCATCTTTGTAGCTCTGCACAAAACCGTCCATTGTGCCGCCATTGATCGCCTTATGAACCGGTTCATAATCGTGCGGTGGGTCGGGCGCAAAGATCGTGTCCTGCGCGTGAAAAGCAAACGACGGGCAGGCCGTTCCGTTGAGAAGGTTGAACTCCGTCCCTTTCAGGCCGTCCACATCCTTGCGGCCCATACCTCCTCTCTCGGGTGGCAAACTCAGATAGCCCAACATCTGATCGAACGAGCGATTCTCCATGGTCAACACGACGATATGGTCAATGTTGGCCAGATTGCCTTGAGAGAAATCGTACGTAGAATGTGGGGTTGTGGCCGAGGGCCAGCCCGGTGGGACCGGCGGCACGAAAGTCTCCTCAGGTCCCGTATAGCTAATCTCAAGATTGTCGCCGTCAATCGCCGCGGCTAGCACTTGGCAGACGTTGCGGTGATCTCTGACACCGCAGACGTTGGGGTGATCAATGACCCCACCCAACAGCCACGAGTTGATGGTCGAATTGAGTTGGTCTCGGAGTGATGGCCCATTGAAGGGACCGGGATTTTTGAGCGAATCGAAGATCTTTTCGCGCACGTGCTTTTGAAAGCTTCCGCCAAAATCACCCCCGCTATCGGTTGTGACCCTTACTGTAATGACTTTGTCAATCAGGTCGCTCACAAACTCGCTGGGAACTAAGACGACGCCCGTTACCGACTGCCCCAGAAATTGACCCGACACCTGATACCCGTTGCTCCCCCCAAGTGGTGTGAATTTCAGGCCCCGGACCGGGTCCTGGATATCCGACACCCAGCTCATCACATCGATCATTGAATTGTCCTTATCGAATGTCAGAGTCAGGCTGATCCGCACCGAGAAACTCAGAAAGTTCATTGCCCCGCTGCCGCCAGCGGTTTCTTGCGCATTAGTGCAGTCAAACTCCAGTTCCACCGTCACTGGTGCCGGTTGCGTGGGATCTACGTTGATGGTAAGTGACTTGGTGTTGATGTTGTCGAAATAGAGATCGCCGATCCCGAGGAAATGGCTGAGCTGGTCGAGTGATCTCGGACTGCTGTTGTATTTGACGGCCTCCTTGAAACCGGGCGGCGAAAGAACACCCGGCGGAGGCGGGTTCGCGACAAGCGACTGAAGATCGTAATAGCTTTCCGCGAGCGTAGCACCGAAGGCCCCCGCATTGTGCAAACGGATCTTAAAGATCGGAGGATCTTGTGAGCCCACGCCCTGCCGCTTGTTGATGAACTCGTCGAGCTTCTTTTTGAGGAAACTGAGCGAGATGATCTTCAGGTTATTGATGGGATGACCAGTCAGTTGAGGCCTCCCGAGCGGCGTAACCGTTGGAAATGGACGTCCCTGATACACGCCCGCGTATTTGTGATAGTTCTGGTCCAGGATGATGCCGTTTGTTTGCGACGAAAACGTCTGTCCGTTGCTGAAGGTATAGGTGACCCGATAGTCGAAAATCCAGCGGTCACTTCCAGTCTGGGCAATATTGATGAAGACGACCGGCAAAACTATATCTTGCAGCAGGATGGAATTCGAGGCCAGCGGCAGCGCGGTTGGTGAGAAGACAATCGAGTTGGTGGACGGGTCTGGGAACTCCTGGCCTTTGAGCAGGTCCAAACCGATCGCGATGTCCTGACTGGAAGACTCGCTCAGCCGGTTCACAATATGCACGTTCAACTGCGTATCGTTGTTTTTGTTGTCGTTGTGGGTGTAGAACTCGAGACATACCTGGGTTAGGGTCACGACAGGGTCTGTCTCGAACTTCGAGAGCGGCGGCAGGGTGATGAGCGGGTTCTCAACACAGATGCCGGAATAGTTCCGATTGTTTTTATCCAATATGATCCCGGTCACTCCATTGGTATTTGAGGAAGCGGGGAACGATCTCCCGTCGTCAAAGAGGAATGTGATCGTGTAGTCAAATATCCATTGGTCGTCCCCTTTCGTCAGGATGTGTATGTTGACCACGGGCAGTATGACTTCTTCGAGCGGGATCGGTGCTGATCGCAGAGGGATCTCAAACGTGGCCGAAGAGGGATCCTTAAAGCTATCGCCCACAGCAAGATTTTCGCCAAAGGCCAGGTATGGGTTGATGTCCCACGGGCTAGTCGCTTCGTGGCTCTGGTAGGCTAGAAGGTTCGAGATGAAATCCGTCGCTTGCTCCGGCGTGGAGGAATTGTTTCTCCGGTTCTTCACAAAGACATGAAGGATGGTGTCCTCATCTTTGCCGTCACCGTGGGTATTGAAGGTGATCGTCACTTTCTGCAGATATGGCATGGTACTTGCTCCTCTCTGAGGCCCGTAACGAGGCTGAAAACAGCCCACTCATCGTAACAGAGCTCTATGAGCATAACGATGCTAGTTATATGGTACGCAATACTTTTTCGTCAGGATAACACCGACAGACCTGTTGGGCCATCTCCATTCTATGAGAGCGAAAGCTGTGGACCAAAGCCAGAGCGGCCCGGGCTGGTGGCAATGGGCACAGTCATGGAACCAGTGCCAGTGACCGGGTTGGCGCCGAATTTCTCGCCGATGCCCCGAATCGCGCCCCCACCTTTCGGAAGAGAAATGGAGGGGACGCTTATCTGGTTGTTGCCAGATTTGTTCTTCTCGTCCTGGTTTGAGGTTCCAGTTGTGTTAGCAAGCACTGGATGGTCCTTTGCTTAACTATACTCGTCTTAAAGGTGCTTACGAAGTACCATCAGTTGAAGTTTCCCTGATCAATAGTACTGGCGGAAGCACCTTGAGCATTCCGTCAGGATGTTTGCCATTCGCTCGTGTACTCGGTGCGGATTGATATGCCCTCCGTGAGGCTCACTAGGCGCCGATACCATGTCTCGCGCTCGGGGTTGTTTGCGAGGCCTGTGAGGGTTCCCGTACCTGACTCTCCCTTTAGTATAGGAGGCAAGGTGCGAAGAGGCTACCCCCATTAGGCGTGTTCTTGTTCCCTCTTTGGAGGGACAGGGAATCTCACTCGAAAGGGGGAAGGAAGCGACCGCTTGTGGGTGCCGTTCACCGCTGGCGTTCGCCCGCTTCAGCAACAGACACGAGCTCCTCGCTGGCTGGAATGCGCACACGAAGATATGTTCCTTGCGCCGGCGTGCTCTCAAGGGAGCAGGCGCCACCGAGACGTGCCGCACGCTCCTGGATGGAGCGGAGTCCGAGGTGGCCGGGGAACGGCCCGGCCGGGTCAAAGCCTCTACCATCATCGCGGACTTCTAAGACCAGCTCGTCGTCCTGCCTATCCAGTCGGAGGAGGACCGTGCTCGCATGGGCATGCTTAACGATGTTGTGCAGGGCCTCCCGGGCAATGCGGTAAAGCGTGTGCTTGCGCTCCAAGGAGAGAGCGGGCTCCTCGCCCAGTTGCGCGTCGACTGTGAGTTTGTAGCGGGTGCGCAAGACGGTGACCTGTTTGGTGAGCGCGGTGATCAATCCCTCGGTAGATAAGGATTCGGGACGCAACTCGAAGATCAGTGCCCGCATCTCGGCCAGTCCTGCCTCTGCCAGCGAAATCACGTATTCTAGTGGGGCGATGGCCTCGCCTGGATCACTCTCGAGGGCTTCCCGGGCAGTATGGGCCCCCAGACTAATGCCGTAGAGGGTCTGGGAGACCGAGTCATGCAACTCAAAAGCCAGCCGTTGTCGTTCCTGGAGAGAGACGAGTTCCTGCACCCGTTCAGAGAGCAGACGGGTTTCGCGCTCGCGGCTTCTTGCTTGCTCGGCGTGGTGACGCAGTGTCGCGGTCAGCGCCCCAGTCAGGACGGCCGCCGCCAGGAAGACCAGCGGATCAAGCTCGTCTTCCAGCTTGGTGAAGCCGAATGTGTAGAGTGGGGGATCGATGAAGAAGTCAAAGGAGAAGCTGGCCAGCAAGGCAGCCAGGATAGAAGCATAGCGTCCGCGTGTGCTGGCCAGTGCGACGATTACGAGCAGATAGGTCAATGAGATGCTTGGAATGCGCGAGTACAGGTGGGCTGCCGCGATGACGCCGGTGACCAGGGCAACTCCTGCTATAGCCAGTAGGCTATCACTCGCATAGCGCCGCCAGCCTGGCTTTTTTTTTACTTCTGGAGAAAGGATGCGTTCACCTTGCTTCATGGTCGTTCCTTCTGCTGCACTCCCTCCCTCGCTCCCGACCGGGGAGTAACGATCCCCAACTGGATGGCTGCAAGCAGGGCCTGGGTCCGGCTCTGGACCCCGAACTTGGCCAGGATATGACGCACATGGGATTTGACGGTCTCCTCGACGAGATGCAGGGTGCGAGCAATCTCTTTATTGGATTGCCCCTGTGCGAGCAAGCGCAGAACGTCCATTTCACGCGGGGTCAAAGGTTCAGGCAGCTCTGGTGTGCGGACGACACTCAGCAGATAGACGGCGGCCTGGGGAGAGAGTTGGACCTGCCCGGCGGCGGCAGCTTTGATGGCTTTGCGGAGTTCGGCGGCCTGGGTGTCCTTGAGCATGTAGCCAATGGCCCCGGCCCGAAGCGCCTCGACCACCGAGGCGCTTTCCAGCACGCTGGTGAGTGCGAGAACCTCGGTCTCCGGTAATTCGCTGCGGATCGCCCGGGTCGCGGCAATGCCATCCATGACGGGCATGAGCAAGTCCATGACCACGACGTCGGGCCGCAGCTGCCTGGCCTGCTGGAGGGCCTCGGCTCCATCTAGTGCCTCGCCCACCACCTCCAAGTCCGGATCACGCACGAGGAACATGCGCAGGCCTTCGCGCACGACGTTGTGGTCGTCCACGATCAGGACGCGAATCGCCATCGCTTCTCCTCCTTTCGAGTGAGGGTCTTCTCCCTCCAAAAGGGAAGCCTAAACCCTCCCTTCGGGTGATGTCTCCAGAGGCCGAGGCTGCTATACTCCACTTACGGGTCCATCGCTGTCAAGCATGCTGGCGCGGTCTCTCTCATCCGTGTGAGGAGAGGACTGCAAGAACCTTATCCATGCCAAGTATGTCATATCAACTCCGGTTAATCACTATTACAACGATGGTGGTCTGAGCTTTTGGGTTACGGATTTTCATGATAGCTCTATAAGCGGATTTGATCTCACATCACGCAGAGGTATTGCAACAACGACACCGAGACGCCCTTGATGAGCAAGAAGACGAAGATGATGAGCCGATGATTACGGTACTACTCGTGAATGATGAAGCGATCGTGCGAGAGGGCCTGCGGATGCGACTGGCTCTGGAAGCGGATATTACGATTGTCGGCGAGGCGACCACTAGTGCTGAAGCGCTGGAGCAGGTGCAGAGGCTCCAGCCCGATATCGTCCTCATGGATCTGGCGCTGCCGGACATGGATGGCATTGCCGCGATCGCCGCACTGCGAGCAGCCCACACGGCAAGTGCGGTAGTCATCTTGAGCTTGCAAGACGATGCAACGATACGGGCGCGGGCGCAAGCAGCAGGGGCGGCAGCGTTTGTGGGCAAACACGAAGGGGTGAAGACCGTCCTGACCATGATCCGGCACGTGGGTCAGCACGGACGCTAGGGCCGATTGTTTGGCAGGGGTGCAAACTGACCAAGGCGGCGATGAAGATCGTGGAAAGGCAGTTGGAGCGGTTGCCACACCTGGACAAGTGGTTTGTGGACATCGAGTGTCCCTCACCAGCTAGCCGGGACAGCTAATAATTCTTAAATCCCTAAGATGCTGGGGTGCCACTACATCACGGAATCGCTGCAGATGGGAAATGTAGTGGCACCCCTTGCGGGTGCCAGGCAATACACCCTCTGTCAGTATTCTATTTTGTGCCTTACGACATGACTGGTTCGCTATGTTGCTCGGCCTGCTTCAACCAGGTACCTAGCACCACCAGCAGCGTGCCGAACCTCGCGACTGCAAGTTGCACTACCGTTGGATGCTGCCGGGGTAGATGGGCTAGCAGACGATATAGCTCCGCCTCGTGCTCAAGTTCCTGACGATGGGTTGTAGACAACTGGTCATACAGGTGAAAGTTAGGATACACTGAAGTTCCTCCTATGTGACTTTATCTCTTTCTTACCGCTCATCTATCTTGAGTATAACATGATAAGCGGTTATAATCTGTCCTGATTAGAGACAAATTTTCCGAGAAAGAGAAACTGTTATGTATCATCCAACGACACGAGTGCTTACTGTCCTTGAGCTGTTACAATCGCACTGGCAAATGAGCGGGCCGAAACTTGCCGAACGCCTGGAGGTCGATATTCGCAGCGTACGGCGTTACATCACCATGTTGCAGGAACTCGGTATTCCCATCGAGGCCGAACGCGGTCGCTATGGCACGTACCGCCTGCGCCCCGGTTACAAACTGCCGCCGTTAATGTTTACCGAGGATGAGGCGCTGGCGATGACCCTCGGCCTGCTGGCCGCCAGGCGTCTCGGCCTGGCTGTTGCTGCGCCAGCCATTGAGGGTGCGCTTGCCAAGGTTGATCGCGTATTGCCAGCCACTCTACGCGAACGTGTGCAGGCAGTTCAGGAGATGCTGGTTCTTGATATCGTCCCGCCCGATACGTATGTGTCTTCACCGGGTGGCTCAATGCTCCTCACCTTTAGCACAGCCTGCCCAGCAAGAACGGCAAGTCTGGATGCGCTACCGTTCAGGCAATGCTGAGGAGACTGAGCGTGCCATCGATCCATTTGGCCTGGTATACCATGCTGGCCTGTGGTATACAGTTGGTCACTGTCATCTGCGCCAGGGACTGCGAGTGTTCCGCCTGGACCGTGTGCAGCATGCCGAACTGCGCGACGAAGTGTTCACTCGTCCACCCGACTTCGATTGCCTGGGTTACCTCACACGTACCATTGCGACCATGCCAGGTACGTGGTCGGTCGAAGTCTTGCTTGAGACGACTATGGAGGAGGCACAACGGCGAGTGCCTGCGACGGTTGCAACGCTGGAGGAGGTTCCCAACGGTGTTGTGTTACGCTGTTATTCCCAGTCACTCGACTGGATGGCGCATTTTCTGGTCGGCCTGCGTTGTCCTCTGATCGTGCGTGAGCCACCTGAATTGCGTGATGCTTTGCGACTGGTGGCTACAGGAAATTGCGCAGTTGGCGGATCGTACGGAGGGAGGATGAAAACCTATTTTGCCATATACCAGGTGTGGCACAATCAGAATGGAACGTAGAACTTAACAGTGGCCTCGTGCAGTGTACCGTCAGGAGTTCGTATCTGAATGCGTATCTGCCAGTTGCCACCCATACCCAGGTCACCACTCGCGCTGAAGTGTCCCTTCCCATCGGGCAGCAGGTTGACGCTATCTGTCCCCATATACATATCCAGCATCGTTGTGAACAGTGATATGCCCACGTTAGTGGTTGGTTTGCCTGTCTTGTTTTCGACAACACTCACCGTGAACACATTGGTCCCAAAACGATTAGGGTTGACATTGAAAGCAATCGTAAACCTGTTGTCGGTAGTCTTCACAGTTGTGCTATACGGCCTGGCATTTGCCGTCGTTTGCTGTTGCTGTGCTGCGCTAGGTGTGAGGGTGCCCGCGAAGACATTCATCAAACCAACACAGATCAAAACAGCCACACCCAACAATGGTTCCCAAATCAATATCTGTGTGAGACGCCTGGTATCCCTGGACAGTCGCCCTTCACGCAGTTTTACCTGCTGGGCGATGGATTTTAGCGCATGGTCGGATTTCTGTTTTTAACTGATCTGCTTGATTGGATGCTAAACGTCCAGCGGCGTAAGCGTACTTCCTGTACTCTTTTTTCAGACGCGGGCGCAACAGGAAAAAGTCTATGGCGCTGGTCAGCAGCAAAGCGCACACAAGCAGGGTCTTGACGATGAGTGCCCGACCGTAGGCGCTGGTAATCAACTGGTCCATTGAGCTAAAGCGAAACGTCGCGCTGAACAAGCCTGTCACCGCCAGGAGCGCCACCCCACCGAAAACCCATGGTGTATAGTAGGGTAGGGTTGTTAGCAGTGAACGCGTGCGTTCGGCAATGGAGCCCCGACCGATGATCGGCAGGTAGGTTGTCGCGATCGTCATCAGACCGCCGACCCACAATGCGGCCGCCAGCAGGTGTAGCCAGTCTATTGGAATAGCGTAGATCACGATGTTCTTGCTGAGGGCCTGCAGCCTGACTGGACATTGAGATGGCAATCAAGAGTGCCAGGCCGAGAATGAGATTTCCCCACGCGAACATCTTATCGACAAACCTGGGACGTTGTTTGACGAACAACATGTACAGAGAGAGGAGCAGCGCCACAACGATGACGATCTCGCGCATCATCCAGAACGTGCCGAAGCGTCCACTGGTGGCGAGACTTGCAACGACCGCAGGCGAGACGGCAGCAGCGTTGATGTTGAGCGCCTGCCCTACCAGCACGCCAACGTTGGCGAATAGCAGCACGAGCAGCACAGGAGGCGAAAAGCGCCGTTCAAAGCGCTCTTGTACCCGCTGATTGATTGTGCTCTCTTCCTTGTGATCTTCCGTCGCGGGCTGGAGCACAAAGACGAACCAGAGCTGGGCTCCGACCCAGAAGACCGCACCCAGTTCGACGAGCGTGATCATAACGAGGTTGAACAGGGTTAGGCCGTCAAGTGCTTTCACGAGTCTTTTCCAATCCTCACCGAAATAAAGATGTGTATATTATACCACCTGCACAAGCAGTGTCTGGTGCGAGGGAGCAAAGCCTGAGGCATCCGCCATTACCGTGATTTCCCACGGTCCTGCCATATATAAGTGGAGTTGGACGATGTAGTTGCCCTGCCCTACCTCTTGCATGCGCTTCTCATGGGTGACCATGTCCATATTGGTCATCCTGGCATCCGAAACGATCTGCGCCTGCTCAATCGGCAGGCCCTCGGGATCTGTCAGGTGCAGTTCCAATGTGGTGAACCCGACCGCTCTCGGCTGCTGCGGAATATGCACCTGCAGAAATTCAGGTGCATAGGTCTGCCAGGTTGCTGCGAAGATCAGCACACTGGCACATGACAAGGCCAACAGGAACCAGAAAAATGGGCGTACACGCATGGAATATCCTCCTGTCCTAAATGTGTGTGACCTTTGCTACTGGGCTGTCAAGACAGCCGGGCGACCACAAGGGTCGCCCCTACAAGTTTCCTCACAAATGAAGCGTAACGAAGTACCCGGCTCGGCTCTCGCCGATGGACGCTATGCACGTTCAGCCGAGCCTGAGGCTTCCTCCTGGATCTCCTCACGCACCTGGCGGGCATAGCGTGTGCGCGCGGTCTGCACGCGCCACACGTGCGGCCACACTGCTAGCGCCATCACGACCAACAGCAGTCCTGAATTGAAATCGGTCGCCATCCCGGTCAGGATCATGCCGAAGGCTTGGGTGCAGTACCAGAATATCACGCTTACGACGATGGAGGCAATCAGGAACGGGCGCAGTTGCTTGTCTCTGGCCACGGCAATGCCAATCCCTAGCGCCAGGAAGACCACGATCAGTGCGATGTTGAGCGGGATCTCAATGTTGGCTGTGGCGTTGGAGAGCTGGTTGAGCACGGGGTCCACCAGTACAGCATTCAACCCGCCCTGGCCGACCATCGCGCTGATAGCCTGGGAGATTTGTCCCGGCTGCCACCAGTAGGGTTGCAGGCTGCAGCAGTGCTGCGAAGACCCAGAAGCCCGCCAGCACCCAGCGCAGAACGTTGCGTGAGAGCAGCCCGTCATCCCCGGTCTTCGCTCTCGCGTCTTGTGAGACATCCCTGGATCGTTTGCGTGGGTAGACGGCCAAGCCCAGCAGGGGATAAAGCAGCACGGCCCCTGGTGCTCCCGACAGGATGCTTCCCTGCCCGGTGAGCAGCATACTCATACCTTCCCCCCCGTACCAGACGATGAAGGCCCATACAAAGGAGGCGATCACCAGCTCCTTGATCCAGCGATCCGGTAAAAAGAGGAAACCGAGGCCGAGCAGGATCTGCACGACGCAGATGAGCAGGTTGACCTCGATGAGGTGGAGTGTGGTCTGGTTGACAATAAACTGGAGGCTGGGTTCGACAAGGCCAGGCTGGCCTTGCAGCATCGGCTTCATAATGCCATTGACCATGTTCATGGTGAACATCTGTGGCTGCAACTGTAAGAGTCCATCGATGAGCCACAATGCGCCCAGGACCCGCTGGAGCGCTTTGCGCGAAAGTAGCATAACGATTTCATATCCTTTCAACACAATCTCGAGAAGCGACGCACGTATCATGAGCGGGTGCCGCACTTCTCCCGTGGGGAGCTTTTTCAAAGGGTGGATGCGAACCTCCCCAGCAGACTATAAAGCAGAGCACCCCTGTTGTCTATTAGGATGAATCCCTATTTTTCACCCTAGGGTGTTCTCCCATTCCCGTATCTGTTATTATATAGAGGACATATTGCATGATTAGTCTTCATGCGTCATCGGGAAGGGAGTATAGTGTATGGCAAAAGCAAAATCGCGCAAATCATCAGCAGCGCAAGGTTGTGAACAACGACAACCACAGGCGGGTAATCAGCAGCAACCACGAGGGAGTGCAGCAGCGGCCCGACAACAACGGATAGAGGATAGGCAGCGTAATCAGCGAAAGCGCATCAAAGCGAAAAGAAGCCCCTGGATAATAGTAGGAGGAGTATTGGTGGTTGTTGCCGTTATTGTCGGCATCTTTGTCTACCTGTCACACCAATCCACTGGTGTTGCAACACGGCCAGCTCCAGCCAATCCAGGGGTGTTGCAGGCCGTCACCCATGTCGATCCATCAGTGGCCTCAGCCGTTGGTGGTGGCGGCGCAACCCCGCCATCACCGGTCAATGGGAAGCCTCTGCTGAAGGGAAGTGGGGGGAAACCGCTTATCTTCTACGATGGCGCCGAGTATTGTCCCTATTGTGCTGCCGAACGCTGGGGAGTCGTCGTCGCTCTCAGTCGCTTCGGTACCTTCAGCAAATTAAATGAGACCACGTCGTCCTCCAGCGATGTGTATCCCAGCACCCATACCTTTACGTTCTACCAAAGCACCTACCAGAGCACCTACATCGATTTTCTCTCGGTGGAAGAGACCACGAATCAGCCCGACGGCAATGGTGGCTACACGCCACTCCAAACTCCGACAACCGAGGGGCAACAGATCCTAAAAACGTTCAATTCCCAGGGCTATCCTTTTATCGACATAGCTAACAAGTTCACGGTAGACACTCCTAGCTATAGTCCCCAGGTTCTGCAAGGCTTGACCTGGGATCAGATCGCCAATGATCTCTCCGATCCCGCTTCGCCGGTCACCAAAGGTATTGTCGGCACCGCGAACTATCTGACGGCAGCCATCTGTATGACAACGAACCAGCAGCCGGCATCGGTATGCACTGCGTCTCCGATCCCCCAGTTGGAGCAGTCTCTCGGCAAGTCAGCATTTAGTGCCAGTGGAATGCAGGTGGGCTTTATGACGGATCAGCCTGTGGGAATTGTGCGACGTACAGGCGTGGGAGTGCAGGGAGTATAGCCTCCTGCTGGGGGCGCGAGGATGTCCCAACAGGGCAAGGCATGGCACCCACAAGGGCCCATCCGCCCCCAACCCAGCCCCGTGCTTGATCTCTCCCCCGGAGAGCTCGCTACATTTCGGAGAGCCGCCCCACCCCAGGTGACGGCGCGGCGGCCATGACAGCGGGGCGGAAGGGTCAGGCGACATGTAGTGGCACGGGATGGTTGGGTGGATGTGGGGGGCCTTTGTGGGTGCCAGGCCGCTTGCCCCGCCCTGTTAGGACATCCTAAATCCACACCTATGGTGGGTGTCTCCGAAAATCGCCCCTTTCCTTTTTTACACACTAACGATGTGTGCCTACGCGCTCGGGAGCGGGTTCGTCGGTCCCGGCTTCTGGTTCATCTTCGCTCCGCTGCACCAGTACAATGGTGGTAAGGAACATGATAAGGATGACGACGTGCAGTCCCGTACACCATGCGCAGATGGTATGGAGAAGCACAAGCTCCACGTAAACAAGGTAGAGGACGGTCAGCATCCCTAGCAACGACCAGGCGAATTGCGCCTGTTGGATACGATGCCGAACTTGCGGTCGCAGCAGGCGCAAACCAACAATGGCCAATATCGCACTCACCGCGCACCAGGCAAGTCCTGGCACGGTGATGGGCACACTTGTCCCTGGAACCACAGAGTAGGGACTGGCCAGCACGCGACTGCAATCGATCAAGCCGCGAGTAGAACAGATCAGGGGCGCATTTTCATAGTGAACCGCTGTCAGGTAGATAGCAATACCCGCGCCCACCAGTGAGAGGACAAGCAGCAGTAGCTGTCCTCCAGAACGTTGTAACTTTTCCATCGTTGTACCTTTACAAAATTTTATGATGTATCTTTATTGTATTGGGCTTTCTTGCGACGGTGATAGGATACTGCTGACCAGCCCATTATGTCAATATCAAGCTGAAAGGTCAACACAGTGATGAGAACAGCCTCAAGAAGACAGCGTTGGTTCCTCTTGTTCGTATTACCGCTGCTCTCACTCTATTTCCCGTCGTATGTTCACGCTGATGGTGGGGCGCCCAATCTGGCCTATGTATCAGGGACGGCACAGGGCATCAGTGTCATCGATGTAGCACAGCAAAAAGTAGTACGCACCATCTCAGTGGCTGGCGATCCCCACACGATCCTGCTGAGCCTCGATGGTAGTTCTCTCTACGTCACACAGCCAACCATCGGGCGATTTAGCGCAATTGCGGCTCAAACAGGACAAACAATCTGCTCGGTCAGCCTCCCCGGGCAACCGACGCTGCTGGCATCTGACCCAATCACTAATAGCCTGTATGTGGCAGGGAATGGGGCGACTCGCGTCAGTGCAGTCGATCCTTCGACGTGTGCAGTGCAACATACCTTCAATACAGATAGTCCAGTGTATGGCTTGGCGGTGGCTATTTTGTCAGACCTCCCCGGTGGAGGTAGCAACCAACTCTGGGTAGCTGGCACCAACGCACTCACAGTCTTCGACGACCATACCGGGCACCTCCTTGGCAGCATTCCCATCGAAGGTGGCCCGCAATATGTCTCCATTCCACCAGGCGACACAGTCTATATCACAACCCGCCAGGGCAGCGTTGACGCAGTAGACATCAAGACGAGGCAGATCCATCAACTGCTCACGGGTGGGGCCTTTGGCACGATGGATTACGATGCCCTCTCCAGTGAGGTCTACGTCCCAGATGAGCAGCACAATACCCTTGATGTCTTATCTCCCATTAACGCCGGTACCGCAACGCTTCCGAAAGAACCGAATCGCGTCATTCGCTTAGATTTCCCACCCGCATCGGTCGCGATCACCAACGATGGACTGCTCGGCTTCGTAGCAGAACGTGGAGGTAAGGTTTCCATGCTGGACCTGCTGAATCGGCACATCATTTATACAGTCGACGTTGGCGGCACCCCCAACTTCGTCATTACCGGCCTCTACCCTCCACCCGTCGATATAACACCCCCGAAACGGTCTTCACAGCAGGCATCGACGCGGGACAGCACGAGGGAGATCGTAGGCTATGCACTCCTCCTCGTATCCTTCGTCGCTTTGCTGCTCTTGATTTTGCTGTTCCTACGGTTTCGCCGGGTCTATGGGACTGAAGACCAGAGGCGGCCTCCTGGGGAATACTGAATGCGTGACTAAGGGCTTAATTTAATAAGGAGTGAGCTGCCAGGCGCAGCCATCGCTCCTCATTCGTAGTTCACTTGAGTACTACACCCAGATATCGGAAGTTAGTATCAACCTCATCAAGGAGGAGGACATAGGGTTTATTTTTTTATCTCTTTTGCCACCTGCAATGCCTGTTGCACAAGATTTGCCGCCAACTCAAAAGAGAAAAGGCCCGTGTTGATGAGCAGGTGATAGAGGCCTGGCTGACTACCATCGGCACCATAATAGCGACGCAGATAGGAGGCTTGTTCGTAGTCGCGTTGTTCAATCAACTCTGCTGCCCGTGTACGATCAACCTGAAAACGCCTCATCACGTTCTCGATGCGAGTGGGCAGCGGTGCAAAGATATAAATGTGCAGCGTCCGTGGAGCGCCATGAAGTAGAAACTGCGAGCCGCGACCAACAATCAGTGTATTCCCCTGCGTCGCCAGTTCCAGGATCACCTTCTGCGTCAGGTGCAAGTAGGCGAGTTCGTTGAACTGTCCTGGTACCTGCTGGCGAGGATCGAAAAACGCCTGGTAATTAGCTGTGAAAGGGCTGCTGCGCTGCAATGCTTCGGTGATACGTTCTGCCACCCCTGCCGTGTATTCGTCCTGGCGAGCAGCTTGTTGTTCCTGTACTCCCAATCGCCTTGCCACCTCATCAATGATCTGGTGGTCTACATAGTGGAGTCCGCTCTCTTCTGCCACGATACGCCCGATCTCGGCGCCACCACTGCCAAGCTGGCGCGCAATAGTCACTACAACACTACCTTCTGGCGGTATACCCGATGGCAAGGGCTCATTGCCTTCATTGGTCCACATCGTCTCCGGCAGGACCTGCGTCGCTGTTCGCTCTTTCGCCCTGTGTGCTTTCTGCTGACCTCGGCCACGGAATAGATGCACCATGAGCTGTTCCTTACAATATATCAGTGCGTTTCTTTTTGTATCATCGTACAACGCAACACCGTGCAGGCGCAAGAGGGCGGAGGCAAGCTCACATTCCTACGCCCGGGTTGGTAGGGGCGCGAGCTTGCCTCCGCCCTCTTGACATCCCGTCCATCGCCAACATACAATTTGATATGTCCGCATGGAAGATATCGCCAATAACCTTGCTTGTCCACAACTAAGGAGCAATTGCAATGACCACTATCGTCTTACAGAGTGAGGAAGCAGTGCTGGGCCGCATTCGTAAGCAGCAACTCATCGAGTCTCTTGAACATATGAGCCCAACCTACCTGGAGGGCATCAAACGCATTCTCACCGTCTCTGCCGATACCGAGTTGATTAGCGCACCTGCTTACTATAATGCAGCCGTTGATGCACCCACCCTGAATGCTTTTGGCTCCGCAGTTTCTATCATCCAGGATGAGTTGTCACACGCACATATCGCTTACCGCCTCTTGCGTGATCTGGGCGTAGACACAGAAGAATTGATTTTCGAGCGCGAACCGCGTTACTTCAAATACCCCTATGCCTTTGATGTGCCTTTAGAAACTTGGGTGGAACTCGTCGTTGCCAACGCATTCTATGATCGTGCTGGCTATACCTTGCTCGGCGATGTGTACGAAAGCACCACCTTCGGACCGTGGAAGCGTGCCCTGCTGAAGGTCGACAAGGAAGAGACCTTCCACCTGCGCCACGGCGAGCAGTGGATGCGCAGATTGAACCAGGATAGCAGCGGCCACGAACTACTCCAGCAAGCCGTTGACTGGATGTTCCTGCTCACCGTCGAGTGGTTTGGTCTCCCTGATAACCTGAAAAAACATGGTGAGCAGCTTGAGTATGGCTTTAAGGGGCACAGTAACGACGAACTGCGCCAGATCTGGATGTCTACCGCCGTGCCACTATGCAACGAATTGCACATCAAGGTGCCCGCACACTACGATGAGACAGAGAAGAAATACGTGCTTGATTGTGCCTTCCCTGCTCACTTTGATGCCAAAGCAAAGCGCTGGGATGGCCCATGCACCTGGGACGACGTCATGAAGCGTTGGAAAGCACGCGGCCCCAAGAACGAAGAGTTTGTTGGCATGTTGCAACGTGGCAAAAAGGAAATGCTGCGCCTCCTGGAGCAGGATGCTGGTTCGTAATAAAGAGGACTGTAATGGCTCGCATATTCGTGTTATTATAAGCCTGGCAGCCAGCAACTGCCAGGCTTATAATAACAAACCTCTTGCGAACCACCGAAGGTGGTGAGAAGTCCTAGTTACTAAAGGAGACAGTAAAGAAATGAGTGAAGCCACTCTGCGTCGAACGATTTCACACATTGGTCCACTTCAAATTGCGATCATTCTTCTCGCCGTGGTGACGGCATTGGTCCACCTCGATCGTGGCATCACGACGAGTTTGTTCGTAGGCCCTCCCGGCGGCAACAGAGGAGGGCATTTTCCAGCTCATCCTGGGGGTCCTTCAATCCTGATGCTGCTTCCTCTGCCCCTTCCTGTGCTGTTCTTTCTCAACTTCGTGGGCTATATCGTCCTGGTCACAGCACTCTATCTACCGCTCTTCCGGCGTTATCAGCGCGTGATTTGCTGGATACTTATCGCGTACACAGCCTTTACCATAATCGCGTGGTACTTGGTCACCATGGCTCAACCAAACCTGCTTGCCTATATTGATAAGCCAATAGAAGTCGCGCTCATCATCCTCTTACTGATTGAGGATCGACAAGTTCGTTTGCAAAGAGGCTGAAATGCATCTCTGCATCCTCTGGAAGACTTGTTGACCCACCAGGATAAGCAAGTAATGATATACTATGATGTACCAAGAAGTAAACCAGTAACTATGCTCTGGAGCAGGATGTATGACGACAGCTTATCCATCTCTACAAACTCATCCCAGTAACGATACATCCTGTCCCGCATTGTGGGACGCTTTGCGCGATGTGATGGACCCCGAATTGCCGATCAGCGTCGTAGATATGGGCTTAATTGTCGATCTCACGCAGCATGACGGCATCGTAGATATCAAACTCACATTTACTGCCATGGGGTGCCCTGCAATGGATTTCATCATGGACGACATTCGCGACCGCCTGCTGCAAGAGCCTGGAGTGCATGCGGTCAACATCGAGATTGTGTGGGACCCTGTCTGGACAAAGGCACGACTCAGCGAGGAAGGCATTGACATTATGCGTACCTGGGGGATATCCGTATGAGCACTGCGAATATGACAGACAACACGAAACCCAGACGCCAACAGCTCAACGAGAGCCGTGTCTGGCAGGTGTACGCGCGTCGCAAATACGAAGAACCCCTGCATGAAATAGGCAACGTCATGGCCGACGATGTAGAGTTGGCGAAGGTCTACGCCCGCAGCATCTACGATGAGTTCAGCTGGGTCGAGATGGTTATCGTGCCCCGTGACAGCATCGTAACCGTCATCGCATCGTAGAGGTCGCGCCGCCCAACAGGGTTAGTAGGGGTGTGAGCTTGCCTCCGCCCTTGTTACGGTCATCGCGTCGTAGAGGTCGAGCCGCCCCGCCCAGGGCGAGGGCCGAAGTATTGATACGCGCTCCGCTTCGCTTCGCTGAGGCGGTGGGCGCGGTTTACCTGTCCCCCAGACAGGATTGCCCGGCCCCTACGGCAGATCGGTCGCCATATTATAAAGGGAGGGTCAACATGCCTGCACGCATCGATCATGGCGCATTATTCGCCATCTTCTCATCGCTCGCCGATAACAAACAAGCCATCGGACGGCGTTACGCCTACTGGTGCAACGGAGCGCCAGCGTTAGAGGCTGCGGTCGCTGCTGCTGCCATGACACAGGATGAACTGGGGCATGCCCGTACCCTCTATCCGCTCCTTGAGAACTTCACCCAGTCTGAGATCGATCCTAGCCAGAATGACCCACAGACGCGCACGCTCCATTACCACCTTGCCTATCTTGACAACGACTTCCGCGGCTGGTCCGACTTCATCGCCACAAATTTTCTGCTCGACAGCGCATTAACCACCTTTTTCGAGTCAGCGCAGCAATCCTTCTATGAACCGCTGCGCCAGCGTGCGCGAAAAATCGTGCAAGAAGAACGTATCCACGAGATATTTGCTGAGGGATGGGCACGTCGTCTTGCCAGGGCAGGAGGTGCAGTACGTGCTGCGCTTGCAGCTTCGCTGGGACGTCTCTGGGACGAAACGCTCTGCTGGTTTGGCCCAAACGACGACCCCATCATGCAACAGCTCTACCGTGAAGGCATCATTGACACAACCCCCGACGAACTGCGCAGCCGCTACCTGCACAAAATCATGCCCACGCTCACCAGCCTGGAACTCGACGTCCCTGCCTCCTTCAACCCCAACACTAAACAATGGGAGCCCAGCCAACCACTTCCCTGGCAAAACTGGGATCCTATAGCAAGGAGGTGGGAGTAACCATCATGCGATATAATACAAACGAGCCAGAGGCAAAAGCGCAAGTCCTTTGCCCCTTTTGTGGCTCAACAAACACTGAACTCTTATCCTTATTTGGACAGCAACTGCTAACAGTACAATACTATTGCAACGACTGTCACACACCCTTTGAGCGCATCAAAGATGACGAACTCGAAGACTATGCAACACGAAAGGAAGGTCAAGCGTGACCACGACCACAGAACGAATCCTGGTAAATTACACCGTCACCGATGGCGTTGCCGTCATCGAACTCACAAATCCGCCTGCCAACACCTACAGCTACGAAATGATGAGCCAGCTGGACCAGGCTATTTTGCAGGCGCGCTTCGATGAAAACGTCCATGTAATGCTGATTCGTGGAGCAGGCGAAAAGTTCTTCTGCGCCGGCGCAGAGATCAGCATGCTTAACGCGGTCACACCCACTTACAAATACTATTTCTGCCTCCACGCCAACGAAACCCTGACGCGCCTGGAGCAGACGCCCAAACTCGTCATCGCAGCTCTCAACGGCCACACCGTTGGTGGCGGCCTGGAGATCGCGCTCGCCTGCGATATCCGTATTGCACGTCGCACCGCCGGCAAAGTCGGTCTGCCAGAGATAACTCTCGGTGTGCTGCCCGGCACCGGAGGCACACAGCGCCTGGCACGCGCCCTGCCCAAGAACAAGGCCATCGAACTGATGACCGAGGGCAAACTGATCAGCTTTGAAGAGGCGCAACAGTTAGGTCTCATCAACTACATCTACGAGCCAGAGAACTACTGGCAGCAGGTGATGGACTATGCTCGCAGCTTCTGCCCACCCAACAAAGCATCGAAGACCGTCGGGCGCATCAAACGCGCTGTGCAATCGGGCGCCGAGGTGGCCTTCTCCGAAGCGCTAGCCATCGAACGCGAGTTGCAGCAACTCTGCTTCCAGAGCGAAGATGCCAAAGAAGGCCTGGCCGCTTATGCTGAGAAGCGCAAGGGGAACTTTGCCGGTAGGTAACTCTCCTGTTTTTGTCTCCCCCCTTTGTAATTGGACGGACACATCTTGCATGTGTTCGTCTATTCATGCATAATGCGAGTGACACATTTACATGATGTGATTTCTGATTCTGAGGAGAACGAGGTAGTGAGAAATGCGTATTAGAATAATCCTCGAACCAAGTGACGAGGGGTACACAGTCTACGTTCCGTCCTTGCCTGGCTGTATCAGCGAAGGAAAGACAGTCGAGGAAGCTCTGGTAAACATTCGCGAAGCAATCAAGCTTTATCTCGAACCTGTAGAGGATGATTGGGTGGTGGATGAGAATGTGGCGGTGCAGGAGATCGAGCTGTGAGCAAAGTGCCCAGCCTAGCCTACACTCAAATTGTTAGAGCCTTGCAGCGAGATGGCTGGATTGTTGTGCGTCAGGAAGGGAGCCACATTCGACTTCAAAAACATCTAGGTGATAGTGTACTTAAGATTACTGTTCCGGCTCATCGTCCAGTCCACCGTGCAACTCTGGCTCACATTCTGAAACAGGCACGCCTTAATGTAGATCAGTTTCTCGAATTGTTGTGATAGTGCATGAACACAAAGACAGAGCACATACATATCCGTCACCGTAGCAATATTCTCTGGCTTATTCTTGATCGGCCCCCGCTCAACATCCTGACCGTTGAGATGCTCGATCAATTGACAACAGCCATGCGCGCCGCGATCGAGCGTCCGCCGCGTCTCGTTGTCATCACAGGTGCGGGTGAACGAGCCTTCTGCGCAGGCGTCGATATCCACGATCACCTGGACGGGCACGAGGTCGAGATGCTACGTGCCGTCCGTGATAACTGCGCCGCCTTCGAGGAATTGCGCGCACATGGTATCCCCAGCGTAGCACTCGTCAAGGGCTATGCCCTCGGTGGCGGTTGTGAATTGGCCGCCCTCTGTGACACCGTCATTGCCCACGAAAATGCTTCCTTTGGACTGCCGGAGGTGAACCTGGGAGTCTTTCCACCCGTTGCGGCTGTCTACTTCCCTGCACTCATTGGACACAATGCCACCACGCGACTCATGCTAACCGGCGAGACAATCAAAGCGCCCGAAGCGTTACGCCTCGGCCTGGTTCACCAGGTCCTCTCCCCAAGTCACTTCCTCACAGATACAGAAGAACTGCTCACAGTGCTGGCTACGCGAACCTAAGCCCCTGGTACCTGAGACTAATTAGTGGAACTTTTTAACCTGAAGAAACGTCTACACACACAAGAGTCGAAATTATGCGTAGAATATACGTAGTTCTTCAAGATTCCTCAACACCTTCGGTAGTTCGCAAAAGGTTTTTTACTGCGGGCTGTGCAGCCGCAGGCTGCACAGCCCGCAGTAAAAAAAGACGCGAGCCGCCAGAGGTGCCGAGAAATCAGGCACCTGAAGAGTTACGAACATATGAGAAACATACAAGACAGGGAGAGCGCGCCATGCACACAATCCAGATTATTAGACGACCACTCTGGTCTACGGTTACCCTCGCTATAGTGCTGGCCATAATGCTCGCAGCCTGCGGAACAAATACTAGTGGAACAAGCACGGGAGGAACCGGTGTTGATCCTTCCCCAAAACCCACCTATAAAACAGTGAAGGGATACGGTACTACCTTTGGCTGTCCAAGTGATGTCGTAGTAAATCCTCTGCCACCAGCGCCGAAGGTGGTGATTAGTATTAAACAGGGCTACACAGTCATCCTTGCCCACACTGGCGATGTGATTGAAATTCACCTGCCTTTTGGCCTGCTCTGGGGCGGCCCCAGTACTTCTCAGGGCACACTGCAACTACAAACCCCATTCGGCTATGCACTGAAAAATAAACATGTGTGTGTCTGGCGTTTTGTTGCCCGGAGTATAGGTACGACGAAGCTCAACTTCACTGCGCGTGCTATCTGCAAACCAAATCAATTCTGCCCACTCTTTGTTTTAGAGGTGCCTTTTACCATTGATGTGCGATGACGTCGGTGAGCGGGTGTGGATGTATCGAAGTGTCTCTACATTCGCGAATATCTTGCCTGGCCCAGAGAAGTATGTTGCGGGCCTGGTCGCCAAAAGTGCATATTAAGCGCCTTCCATACGTGAGCAATACGTTGTAGTTCCTGCTTGATGATATGCATACTTCCTGGTCTTTGGTTCGCATCGCGCTCGACCATCTGCATCACCAGCATTCCCAGTTCGACAATAGCCAGGTGACTGTTTGGCCATAAAGGTATAAAGTGAAAAGGAGTTTCCGTAGGGTCATGAGTGGTCAGCAAGTGATGGAGCAGGGCTCCCAGGCTATAGATATCAGAGCGCGGCGTTGTTTGTGCTCTGCCATATTGCTCTGGAGCAGCGTAGCCAGGCGAACCAAGCGCCGCTGTATCTTTGGCCTGGCCTGGCTTGAAATGGCGCGCAATGCCAAAGTCGATCAGGTAGATGTGACCCCGCGTTGTGCGCATAATGTTGGACGGTTTCAGGTCGCGGAAGATCACAGGCGGCTGTTGACTATGCAAGTAGTCAAGTACGGTACAGAGTTGAATGCCGATATCGAGTACCTCACTGAGTGGAAGTCGCCCTTCCGGAGCTTTGCTCATGCATTGCTCGATGGTCTCGCCTGCGATGAACTCCATCACCAGGTAGCAATTTTCAGGAGTTGTGTGGTGATCGTAAATGCACGGCAGGTTAGAATGGCTCAGGTGGGACAACAGCAGCACCTCGCGTTTGAATGCATCGGTGGCCTCAATTACAGCCTGGGGTCTCAGTCCACTCAGGTTGATCGCTTTGATGGCGACCAGGCGATCAGTATGCTGGGTGTCAACTGCTTTGTACACGACTCCGAAGCCACCCGTCCCTACCTGGTTGATGACCCGGTAGCGATTCTGTAGCAGCACCCCTTGGGGATATCCTGCACTGGAAACCATACACCCTTGCTCCTAAAAGCTGGACCCTTTAACTACGCCTTAATCTTTTCGTTTTTCGGATCATACAGTGGCTCCTTCGTCACCGTTGCTCGGTAACGTATCCCAAATAATTGTACCTCAATTTGCATCCCTGGCGTCGTGTATTCTACTGGCAGATATCCGTAGGCGATGCTCTGTCGCACGGTATAGCCATAACCTCCACTAGTTACATGACCGAGGATGCGTTCACCATCGAGCAATGGTTCACCGCCCAGTGCGATTGCGCTCGGATCATTGAGGACCATGCAACTCAATTTGCGCGTCACACCCTGCGTTTTGACGCGCTCCAAAGCGGCTTTGCCCAGGAAGTCTCCCTTTTGAAGCTTGACCGCAAAGCCCAAACCCGCCTCGTACGGGTTATACTCCGAGTGGATATCGGCGCTCCAGTAGCGATAGCCCTTCTCCAGCCGTAGCGAGTCGATGGCCCGGTAACCGGCGGCTACCAAGCCGAGCGGCTGACCGGCCTCCCACAGCGTATCCCACAGCTTGAGGCCATATTCCATCGGCGCGTACAATTCCCAGCCGAGTTCACCTACATAGGTCACACGCAGCGCCAGCACTGGGATGTCACCGATAGTGACCTGTTGCGCCGTCAGATACGGAAAGGCCGCATTGGAAAAATCGTTCTCGCTCACCTGCTGCACCACGTCCCGCGCTCGTGGTCCCCATATACCAATGCAGCAGCGACTGGAGGTTACATCTTGTATATAGACCGAGCCATCAGTCGGCATCTGGCTGCGCATCCACGAAAGATCATGAATGCCAAAGGCTGTGCCGGTGATGATCTGGAAACGGTCGGCGGCAAGGCGTGTAACCGTCAGGTCGCACTCGATACCCCCATGCGTGTTCAGCATCTGCGTGTAAGTGATTGCGCCTATGGACTGGTCCATCTGATTATCGGTGATGTGCTGGAGAAAGGTCAACGCACCAGGGCCAAATACCTCTAGTTTGCTAAAGGAGGTTTCATCAAACATTGCTACGCGCTCACGGGTGGCCTGGTGTTCGGCTCCGATGGCAGGTGACCAGTAGCGATTTGCCCAACCCTGGGGCACTGGCCATCCCTGACCTTCTGCCAGGTATTCGTTGCAAGTGAACCAGTTGGGCCGTTCCCAGCCAGCCTTCTCACCGAAGACGGCTCCCAACTCCTCCAGGCGGTTATATACAGGACTGAGGCGCAGGTTGCGTGCGCTGCTGCGTTCCTTCATCGGATAGCTGATGTCGTAGTAGGTGCTATAGATTTCATCGACGCGGGTGGCGATATAACGCGGGCTGGCGGTATAGGCCCCGAAGCGGCGAATATCCATGTGCCATAGGTCCAGCCCAGGCTCACCTTCCACAATCCATTCCGCTATCACCTTGCCGACGCCACCGGCGCCGGAGATGCCGTGAGCGCAGAAGCCACAAGCCATCCAGAACCCTCGCACGTCCGGCGATTCGCCCAGGATAAACTCACCATCCGGCGTAAACGACTCCAGCCCATTGACGTGCCTCACCAACTCGACATCGCTTAAACAAGGGACACGCTCGACGCAGCCCGCAAGCAAACCGGCAAAACGGGCATCGTCGAATCCCTGTACAGTGGGGTTCAAGCCATCAGGAATGGCATCCACAGCGAACGATGATGGATCCCGCTCGTACCCACCAAGCACCATGGCCTGCCCTTCCTGGCGGAAATAGACCAGCTTATCAGGGTCGCGCAGATTGGGGACGCTGCCACCTTCTGACAGTTCAGGTAGTGGGCCCGTCGTGGCGTACTGGTGCTGCATTGGGATGAGCGGAATGGCGATGCCGACCATGGAGCCAATACGTGGCGACCAGATACCTGTAGCAGCGACCACGATCTCACAGCGAATGCGACCCTGAGAGGTATTTACCGCCTGTACCCGGCCGTTACTGACCTCGATACTGGTAACGCGGGTATTGGCGTAGAAGGTCGCACCGCCTTGCTGGGCCGCGTTTGCCAGTGCCTGTGCCAGGACTGGGGCCCGTGCAGTACCGTCGGTAGGCAGGTACAATGCCCCTGCAACGTCATCCATGCTCATGAGAGGGAACATCCGTTGAGCTTCATCTGCGCTGATGAGTTCTGCCGCCAGCCCTACGCTCATAGCAAAACCTGCCTGGCGTTTGAGTTCTTCCATGCGTTCCTGCGAAGAGGCCAGACGCAGGCTCCCCACCTGAACGAAGCCAGGGACGTCGTCCACCTGGAGCTTCTTGTAGAGTGCAACGCTATACATCAGCATCTTTGTCAAGCTGACTGTTGAGCGCAGTTGCCCCACCAGTCCGGGTGCATGCGATGTGGTGCCACTGATCAGCGGTCCCTGGTCGAGGACGACGATATCGCGCCAACCTCGTTCGGTCAGATGGTAGGCGATACTGGAACCAGCAATGCCGCTGCCGATGATAACGACTCTGGCCTGATCGTGCATGGGTTGGTCTCCTGTCATTGTCTTACGTCCCGTAGCCACTGCTCGAACTGGGGTGTGGCCACATTACGCAGGAAGCGGTTGAGATGGTGATGGGCATACTCAGAATAGTCAAAATCAAGTTCAGAAATGCCCAACTGCAGAAAGCCCCAGAAGGACTCGCGTAGATCAGAACCGAGGCGCATCAGGTGTAGATGCGCCTCGTCTGCCGGTCGTACCTCACCGAAGTAATAGCGCAAGAGGAGTTCACACTGTTGCTCATTCAGTGACTGGTTAACGGCAAAGTTGCCCAGGTCAAAAAAGAGGTCACCCATGCCTGCATACTCCCAGTCCAGAATGCGGATGGTGTAACCATCATCAATGAAATTGCTGGCGAGCAGGTCGTTGTGGCAAGGTGTTGGCTGATCTAGCGGGCCGATGGCCTGCTCGATCTGTGTCATCAACGCGAACACCTGGGGTAGTGTGTCAGGAAATGAAACGCGATATTCAAGAGCCAGCTTGTGGTAACTACGCACCGTCTCAAAGGGTGAAAAGCTGCCGGGAAAGTCTGGCCCGCCATGATAACGATGCATAGAGTCTACAATACGTCGTAGCGTCTCAGGTTGGGCAGCGGTTTCTGGTGCAATGATCGTGCCAACAATGAAGCGTGTGATCAGAACCTCTTCAGACTCAGAGGCGAAAAAATGCACAACCTCTGCTCCGACGCCCATCTGCGCAGCAATAGCGGTGCAGGTGCGTTCGCATCCCCGGTCGATGCCGAGCAGGTGTGTGCCCTTGCCGCCGATACGTAGCACGAAGGTCTCTTCTCCGATATCAACACGATAGTTCTGGTTTGTGATGCCGCCAACCAGGGGTGTTACTACAGCTTCGACCCCGTTCCATCCTGGTACCTGGTTCAGAATTCGCTCGATCTGCTAATTCATCGCTCACCTCTTTTGCTTTAGCATGAGCATACATCGTGATCAAGCTTGGCGTCAAGCATGATAAGTCTATGTCAGGTGCCCTTGCACTTGACGTTTTTTCTTGTGCTATACTACCATGCAGTGAATAACACATGAGATAATAAGGAAAAGTATGCATGTTTCCATCACTTCCCCTCACGGTTCAGCATGAACTTGAGCACCTGGCTCAATCTTACGGTCAGCCGCTGGTGCGTGTCGTTGAGTTAACAAACAACTATCGCTTTGATCCGCTCAACAAAACCGACCGTTATGGCGAGGTGTGTATGGTTGTACTCCGCCCAAACGGTCATTTGCTGACCATGACCAAAGTGTTCTACCCGCGTGGGGTATCTCGGCTGCCAACAGGCGGGATTCATCAGGGTGAGGACATTCTGGCAGCTTTACTGCGTGAGACCTACGAGGAGACGGGCCTAGAGGTCGAGGTGCGCCGCTTCCTGGCAGCCGTGGCTTACCGACTCAGGAATGGAGGAAGAGAGACACTTCCGGTGTTCTATACGTTTGCCTTCTTACTTGACGAGCTGGGTGGTACGCTCGGGGCATTGGACGAAAGTGAGCGGGTAGAGGCGTTCTTTGAGGTGGAACCCGGTTCTTTGCTCTCGGTAGCTGAGCGACTGGAGCAGGTGGAGACAACATATAGTGAGGAGATTGATGGACGGTGGCGCGATTGGGGCTGTTTCCGTGCGGTGATCCATCGCGTTGTGGGAGAGGCGTTGCTCTCTCGTTGCTGAGAAGAGCCACGATCATGCAACAGACGCTAAAATAAACAGGGTGACCATCGCGGTCGCCCTGTCTCAAATGTTACGAACCCCCAACTACTTCGTCGCAGTCACCCAAACGGCCCAGGATGCCCCCGGCATTCATGCGGGGGAGGAATGGGCGTTCCTTGTGGGAGTGGGGTGGATGGGTCATGCCACACCTCCGATCTGATAACTATACCCATCCGAGCGGTGGACGGGCGTACAGTGACGATAACTGATGCCTTGCACGCGCCCGGATCGTGTCACAATATCAAATGAACCCGTCGCACGTATCAGGACGCGCCCGGTGTAGGTTCCAATTTTCTTGCCCTTGGTGACCACGGCTCGTACCATGTCCCCTGTTTTGAAACCGTAGATGCGTCCACCTTGCTTGGGTTTGCCAAGCGGAAAACCGCAATGATCCACCTTCCGCATCTGCCTACACCCATGCCCATTGGCAGTAATGAGCAATGGTTGCACCAAGTCGGCTTGAAGACGCTCAGGGGTACTTTTGCCTACACATGCAGCATCTAACCAATGCGTTTTAGGCAGTTCTCTCCTGCTCCGGTTGTACTTGGTGAGTCCTCCAGAACCACACTCAATAGGCAATCCTAGGCTCTGCAACCATCTGAAGAGTTCCCAACGTGTGGCATTGACAGCAGTAGCGTCTTTGAGTGGGGCTTTGGCCTGAGCCAGGATTTTTCTCAGCAGGTCTGGTTTCTTGGCCAGGAAGTCCTTGATGTCTTTCGTTCCCTTGGCTTGGTTGCACTTCTCGCATGCTAAGCACAAATTCGAGATCCGGTTCGATCCTCCGTTGGCTCGTGGATAGATATGCTCTATCTGCAATGGCATATCCGTCTTGCTGCAATAGCTGCAAGATCTCTCCCATTTCTGCAAAAGATACTCCCTCGCCTCATAACCTTGAAGCGTTCCCTGTTGATACTCCACACCGGATATTTCAGCATTCTCCATAGCTTGCAGATCAAACTTGACGAGTTCCATGCTCAGAGCCGTGATATAGCATACCCGCATGAGACGGCCGACCCATGTGGTGACATTGGCTATTCTGCTGATGTGCGATGGTGGGAGCCGGCACTCTTTCTTGTTGCGTCGATTGCTCCATCTAGCTTTGCGATAGCGCGTCTTACGGTTGCGCCTGCTTCGACGGAGAGAGCGACGAGCGTCTAAGCTTGCCTTGATGGTTTGCCCACGATGGGTCAGTTCCGCTGCAAACACTATCTCTCCGGTTGCATCGTTGACGACTGCGATGCCAGTGGTTTTGCTCCCAGGGTCAATCTTGACCCGTAGAGGCTCAATCGGTGCCTCTACAGCCACCTTGAGCACAATGGTAAAAGGATAGTGCCTGTAGACTGCTGCCCTTCCTGATGAGAGCAATAGTCTTGCCGAACCTGGATGGATTGGATTCAGTTGTTTGAAATTGGTATCTAAGACAAAAACGTTGCTCATGATGAGCCTCTCCTTTCGGAGGTAATGGGGGCCTCGACAAGGTTAGAGAGCGGTTTAGCGTAACAAGCACTTCCTTAACCACATAGAGATGTTTAACCTGTTACCGTAGAGGTTGGGACTGGCCCACGCATCCCAACGTACCTATTTCGCTCCTAACGTAGCTAGTTTCCTAGCTGAGTCTGGTCATGTCGGGCTTGCAGGTCCCCTTTCGGGTTGCTGCAAGCCCCCGCTTTTAAGCGGGTGGTTCATGACTCCACCATCGACCTTCTTATCTCGATGATCTGGTCGCGCAACTGTGCGGCCTTCTCAAACTCCAATTGCTTGGCCGCAGCCCGCATCTGCGACTCCAAATCTTTTATCAGGCGTAGTGCCTCATCTTTAGGGATACCCGCCAATGCCACCGCGACCGACTTCCCATCCGTCGCCTCAACATGGACTCCGCTCATTTCCTTGATACGTTCAGAGAGCGTCTTGATATCCTTCTTGATGCCACGCGGCGTAATATGGTGGCGTTCATTGAAGCTTGTCTGGAGCCTGCGGCGGCGGTTCGTCTCATCGATGGCCCGCTGCATTGACCTGGTCACCGTGTCGGCGTACATAATCACACTGCCTTCGACATGGCGAGCAGCGCGACCTGTAATCTGGATCAGCGAACCCTCTGAGCGTAAGAACCCCTCCTTATCGGCGTCGAGAATCGCCACCAGTGATACCTCCGGCAGGTCGAGCCCCTCGCGCAGCAGGTTGATGCCGACGACCACATCATAGACGCCCAGGCGCAGGTCGCGCAGAATATCCACGCGCTCGATGGTTTCGATCTCCGAGTGCAAGTAATGTACCTTGATGCTTAACTCTTGCATATAGTCAGCCAGGTCTTCAGCCATCTTCTTGGTCAGTGTCGTCACCAGTACGCGCTGCCCCTTCCCGACGCGCAGGCGAATCTCAGCCAAAAGGTCGTCGATCTGCCCTTTGGTCGGGCGCACACTGATCTCGGGATCAATGAGGCCGGTCGGGCGGATAACCTGTTCGACAACCTGCTGGCTGTGTTCGTATTCATACGGGCCGGGCGTGGCGGAGACGAAAAGCGCCTGGTTTATCTGCCGCTGGAACTCCGCAAACGTCAGTGGTCGGTTGTCCATAGCGGAAGGCAGGCGGAATCCGTAATCAACCAGCACCTGCTTGCGCGAACGGTCCCCGGCATACATCCCTCGCACCTGCGGCAACGCCACATGCGACTCGTCCACGACGAGCAGGTAGTCGTCGGGTAGATAGTCCATCAGTGTCCACGATTGCTCCCCTGCCGCTCGTCCCGCCAAATGACGTGAGTAGTTCTCGACGCCCGAGCAGAAGCCGGTCTCGCGCAGCATCTCGATATCAAAGTTGGTACGCTGCTTCAAACGCGCCGCTTCTAGCAGCTTGCTTTCAGCTTCAAGCTCCTGCAGGCGCTCCTCTAACTCTTGTTCAATTAACTCGATGGCCTTATTCAGGCGAGATTGGGTCGTGACCCAGTGCTTGGCCGGGTAGATATCTAAGCGTGTCCGCTTGCCCAACACCTCGCCTGTTAACGGGTCTATCTCGGTCATACGCTCTATCTCGTCGCCAAAGAACTCGACGCGTACCGCCACATCTTCGTAGGCCGGGAATATCTCCAATACATCACCGCGCACACGGAAGCGTCCGCGAATAAAGTTGGCATCGTTGCGCTCGTATTGAATTTCCGTCAGGTGACGTAGGATCTTATCCCTGCGGCGCTCTTCCCCTACCTTCAGGGTGAGCACTACTTCGCCATATTCGTCCGGGCTGCCCAGGCCATAGATGCAGGAAACTGAGGCAACGATCAGCACATCCCGCCGCTCGAACAGACTGCGTGTTGTAGAGAGTCGCAGCTTCTCAATCTCTTCGTTGAGCATGCTCTCTTTCTCGACGTAGGTATCCGTGCGTGGGATGTAAGCCTCGGGCTGGTAGTAGTCGTAGTAGGAGACAAAATACTCGACGGCATTATTTGGAAAGAACTCTTTGTACTCACTATAGAGTTGCGCCGCCAGTGTCTTATTGGGGGCAAGCACCAGCGTTGGTTTCTGCACTTGCTCTACGATCTTCGCCACAGTATACGTCTTGCCGCTTCCCGTTACCCCCAGCAACGTCTGCATCTGATAGCCATTCCGAATACCCTCGACCAACTGTGCGATGGCTTGTGGTTGATCACCTGTGGGCTGAAATGGCGCTTCCACCTTGAAATCTGGCATTTTGATGTGTCCTCGATTAGAATATTTTTTCCAATTCCTCGTACATTATATCATCTTTTTGATCCAGGTGTCGACTGCCTGGGGCTTGTAGGCCAGGGCTGTTGCAAGAATACGAAATAAATAAGGACACCTATGCATGGTGTCCTTAGAATCCATGATGTAGTTTGCCGGTAATATATTACGCTTGCGCCGCCGCAGTCGCCTGCTCAGCCGGGACCTGTTGCACCGCTTCGAGATCAATCTCGATATTGACCCTGTCGCTGACCATCACACCGCCTGTCTCAAGTGCCACATTCCAGTTCAAACCAAAATCTTTGCGGTTGATCACCCCCTTGATTGCAAAGCCGGCGCGCCGCAGTCCGAATGCATCTTTCTGAAGCTGCCCTGAATATTCTGCATCAAAGGTGACGGGTATGGTAACTCCATGCATCGTCAGATCCCCAGCCACTTTATAGTCCTGGCCGCCAACATGTTCAACTTTAGTACTCTTAAAAGTGATCTTCGGGAATTTTTCCGCATCGAAGAAATCGGGCGAGCGCAGGTGGCCGTCGCGCTTTTCATCACGAGTATCAATACTGGCCGCATCTACCTCTGCCTCCACCCAGGAGTTCTCTGGATGCTCTTCGTCGATGTGAAGCTGGCCGCTCAAAACATTAAAATGCCCTCTCACAGTGCTGACCATCATGTGTCTTACTGAAAAAGTCGCCTGTGAATGTGAAGCATCAATAGCCCAAGTCATTAGGTATTCTCCTTGATTGTTTTTTCTGACTCAGTGCAGATATTGCACTATCAAATAGTTAGTAGCTTCACTAACTAGAGTTAATGATACCACACAAAACTTATCTTTGTCAAGATACTAATTAAAAGTTAGTGCTGGTCCTTTAATTTAAAGCATGCCATACCAGGGGCCTTTTTGGAAGTCATCGGAGAGCAAGCCTATTCATGACTCGGTGGTCGGGCTTCGCGGGGAGGTAGCTTCGCGAAGAAATCGTCGGCGAACCGCTGGCTGTATTCGTCAAGCAAAAACTGTACGCGCTCAGCATTGTTCGCTGCGACGACGAATCCCACGTGGTGCCGCTTATCCAGCCGCCAGACAATCTCCGGGTCCTGGTATGCCGAGGTGTCCGGGTGCTCCTGGCGAGCCAGTGTGACAATGACGCCTGCATAGTTTTGTTTATGCTCAGGCAATTGGTACGGGTGCTCCGGAGTGGCGGTTTCAATCCTGGCCCACTCTCGCCACAGATTGATGCCCGTGGCCGCCTCGATCAATTCTACGATATTGGCACCACCCACGCGAGCAGCAGTTTCAAGAAAGTAAAAGCGACCATCCTTGTGCCCTTTGATGAATTCCATGTGGGTTACTCCTTGCACCATCCCAAACGCACCGAGGACTTGCCGGCTCATCCCCTTTAAGGCTTGCTCATCCTCGGACCCACGGGGAAGCGTGCGGGTCATGGCAATTCCACCTTCATGAAACACATCCAGTGGAGGACGCCCGTACTGATGGGCCTCGGCAAAGACGACTTGGCGGTCGACGACCAGAGAGTCAACATGATAGACCTCGCCAGGAATATAGCGCTCTAATACATAGGAGGATTGCTGGTCACCCAGCGTGTTCAGGCGCGGCCAGAACTCTTCTGGGGCATTAATCTTCGTGATCCCAATGGTAGAAGCCTCGAAGCGCGGTTTGAGCACCCAGGGCGGTGGCACGCGCTCCATATACTCACGAATCTTGTCGTGGTTCAGGACATGCACAAAATCGGGCACTGGAATAGCGTGCTCCTGCGCCTTGAGGCGCATCGCCAATTTGTCACGAAAATACCGCACAGTGGTATCGCCCATACCCGGCAAGCGCAGATGTTCCCGCAGGGCTGCTGCCGTCCACACGTCATAGTCATCCAGGGCGACGATACGGTCAATCACCCGCGAACGGGCAAGATAGCTAACACCACGGGTCACCTCGTCCACCTTAGAGAGGTCAGGCATGTGGAATATCTCATCTATGCTCTCACGTGGCCAATCCCCTTGCTCCAGCGCCGACACTGTCAACAAGATCACGTACCACCCCTGGCGCTTGCATTCACGCATAAACTCTTGCCCCTTCTCATAACTGACAATGCAGAGCACAGTTTTCGGAGATACGTTCGCCATGGTCCTTGCTCCTGTCACTGATAGTGAGTATAACGCTTTTCGCCATTAGTATAGCATATTGACTGAAGCCCGCTGGCAGGGATTCATGCGCCATATCTTCACTTGTCGAAGGAGCAAAGTTTTGCTTTGAATGTGGCAAGGAGCTCGCTTAAGGGCTTGAGGTTAATTTCCATATACCTAGCATTGTGGAGGTTCTACTCGTGGAGCTCGCCAAATCCCCGATATCTCGGCGGTCGCTTTTAACCTGGCTGTGTACTTCCAGGGACAATGGGGGCGGCCGGCGGCACAAGTGCGGCTGCGCCTATCTGGGCTGCTGACATGGCACTTGCGAATGAAGGCTTGATAAAACAACTTGGCAAGTTTGCTTATTCACCGCAACTGTTCTACCTGGCCGATGACGGCAACAACGACATGAATACTTACTATGATGTGACAAGTGGAAATAATTTGTACTATCCTGCTACTCCCGGTTGGGATTATGCTACTGGTCTTGGCACGCCAAATCTGGTGAATTTCTATACAGCGATCTCCAGCAAGATCAGGTAAGCAAGCCAGGCTCCACAATTTTGCTATACGCTCCTAACGCTTGCGAAGTCTCAACGCTGACCTCTATTCTAGGAGAAAACTCCCCGTGAGTTGGCGTCGTAAAGCCGCCTTCTCCTCTTCCTCGTTCGTTAAAGATTGTGTCGCCGGGTCAGGGTCGTGCCAGTCCGCCATTTGGTTGGTAGCCGCAGAGACAACTTCATTCATTAACATCTCTTGCAGAGACCTGGCCGAAGGTGAAGGTGAAAAGTCTTCTGTTGTCCGATCGCCTTTTGAAGCCTTTTCAAGGGCTGGTGTTTGCCGCGTCTCTTTCCTTTCAATTTTGGTGACAGCGAGTGAAAACTGCTGGCTGAGAATATCCAAAGAGATGCCAACACCTGCGCGTAAGTCAGCCAATTGTCTGTGCAACTCCTGATTTTCCCTGTCCAAGTCATCCAGGATCTGTTTTTGTTGGACCAACGCCTGCATAACTAGCGCGAAACTACTGTCAATTGCTTCCATAGGTTCTCCTTATAAAGCGTACTACAAGTTCTGGCTACCGACAGGTCTACATGTATGATCGTAGAGATACATAGTTCCTCTATTTAGAATAACGTAGCTTAATGCATTTGATAACGTTGGTTATTATCCAATCGTGTATTAATATGTGTCAATATGTCTAGACTGACTCTTTCTCTGCCTCCTTGTAACGCTTGCTGAATTTCATAGTCGTAGCTGTTGGTGGTACAATAATGGCAGTCACAACGGCAATCACAACGTCTGTGTTAACAGAATCACTTAATGACAATGAAAAGGAACGAACATGAACGACCGCATCCGTGAAATTTTAAGCTGGTATGCCAGTGAGAACCCCGGTGTCCGCACGAACCTGGCTCGCATGCTCAATCATGGTCGCCTGGGCGGCACTGGCAAAATGGTCATTCTGCCCGTAGACCAGGGATTTGAACATGGCCCCGCACGCAGCTTTGCACCGAACCCGGCAGGGTATGACCCGCGCTACCATTTCCAGCTCGCCATTGAAGCTGGTTGTAATGCCTATGCTGCGCCGCTGGGCTTTTTAGAGGCAGGTGCTGCCGAGTATTGCGGGGACATTCCCTTGATCCTCAAGTGTAACAACCATGACATGTTGAACGACGAGCGCGACCCTATCTCAGCCATCACCTCTGGGGTTAGTGATGCTTTGCGCCTTGGTTGTGTAGCTGTCGGCTTCACCATTTATCCAGGATCAGCCGAGCGTACCACCATATACGAGGAGCTGCGCGAAATTACTGAGGAGGCCAAAGCCGCTGGCCTGGCGGTGGTCGTCTGGTCGTATCCACGTGGGAGCAGCTTGAGCAAAGAAGGTGAAACTGCCGTTGATGTTGTGGCTTACGCTGCCCAGATCGCTGCTCAGCTTGGTGCAGATATCATCAAGGTGAAGTTACCCAGCGCGAAAGTGGAACTGGCCGAAGCGCAGAAAGTGTACCAGAAGTACGAAATTCCTATATTGACGCTGGCGGACCGCGTACGCCACGTTGTCCAGAGTGCCTTCGATGGCCGTCGTATCGTCATCTTCTCCGGTGGCGTTTCCGTTGCCGACGAGCAATTCTTCAACGAAGCACGCGCCATCCGCGATGGCGGAGGGTTCGGCTCGATCATAGGCCGCAACTCCTTCCAGCGCAGGAAGCCCGAAGCCCTGCAGTTCCTCCAGACCGTAATGGGCATTTACGAAGGCTCCGTTCAATAGCGCGAGTGGAGAATACTTTTTCGGCCGAGGACTCGCGACCCTTGGGTCGCGCTAACTCTTAAAAGCGTCGAATGGGCGGGCCGAGGCTCTGCCTCGGCCCGCCCATTCGACATAAAAAGAAGTGAGGCCCCGCAAGGGGCCGATGAGTGCGAAGGAAAATCATTCTATGACCACCCTACGTAATCTCACACTCGATGACCTCTGGACCTTCAAGGAAATGGGCACTGTCGCCCTTTCCCCCGATGGCAGGCGTGTGGCCTTTGTGATGCAGACTATTGATAAAGCAAAGAATGAGCGACACAGTGCTATCTGGCTGCTCCACCTCGAAGAACATGCCGTCGGGGAAGCGCGCTCCCGTTGCTATCAATTAACCAGCGGCGTCAAAAACGATACAAACCCTGTGTGGTCACCCGATAACAGACATTTGTTGTTCCTCTCTGATCGTGAGGAGGAGAAGAACCAGATCTGGCTCATCGATACCGAGGGAGGTGAGGCACGGAAATTGACGAACATGCTCAACGGCATCAATGAAGCGGCATGGTCGCCCGATGGGCAATGGATCGCCTTCACCGCTATGGCAGCCTCGACCGATGATGATGAGGTCCTGACCGGGCGCAAACCCCTGGAGGACTCCGAAAAGAAAAAGCGTGAGGAGGAAGAACGCATCCGTTTGCGCACCGTCACCAGGATTTGGTATCGCCTCGATGGTCGCGGCATCTTCGAGAAGTTCAATCACCTGTTTGTCGTGCCTGCTCCCGGCGATGGCCCGATCGATCCTGCCACAATCCGTCGCCTCACCTCTGGCGATTTTGACCATACGCAGCCAACGTGGACGCCTGATAACAGCGAGATCAGCGCATTGTGCAATCGTGCCGATGATCGTGATCGATCGTTCGTCACAGACCTGTGGGCGGTTGATCGCGAGACCGCCGAGGCTCGTCGTATCAGCGATGGCACGCTAGAGATCGGTGCCTATGCCTGGTCGCCCGATGGTCGTCAGGCGATCCTCGCAGGTGCGAAAGATATACGCCTCACAGGCACCAGCAACTTCCATCTCTACCTGGTCTCTCGTGAAGGTGGCAGCATCGAGGATATGACGGCTGACGTCGATATCCATGCCACCATTGCCTCGTATGCTGGCTACGGCCAGCCTGGTCCCTATCGCCCCCAATGGAGTGCAGATGGGACACAAGTGTATTATCTGGTTACAGAACACGGCTGTGTCAACATCTATCGCCTGAATGTCACACAGAAGCAATCAACGGCCCTGACCGGCGGCGAGCAATTGACTCACTTCCTGGCATTGTTGCCCAACGAACAGGGGATGGTGCTGGCACAAGCGCAACCACTCAGCCTGTGGGAGTTATACCTGTTGCCCCTCCATGCGACAGGAGCGGGAGAGCCAGAGCGTCTAACTCACCTGTGTGACCGTCTGATGAGCGAGTTTGCCTGGAGCGAGCCGGAACGCATTCATTACCGCGGAGCAAACGGTGATGACATTGACGGCTGGCTTATACGTCCCATCGGAGCGCGGGAAGGAGTGCGTTATCCGCTCGTCGTCAGGATTCACGGTGGTCCGCAATCTTCCTTTGGTGCGGGCATGAATCCCTACCACCAGTACCTTGCAGCGCAAGGGTTCGCCGTCTTTTATTGTAACCCTCATGGTAGCACCGGCTATGGACAGGCGTTTATGCGCGAAGTCGAAGGCGACTGGGGCGGCTGGGATTACCAGGACATTATGCGCGGCGTCGATGAGTGCATTGCTCGAGGAGTAGTCGACCCACAGCGACTGGTCGTATCGGGCTATAGCTATGGTGGCTATATGTCCATGTTCATCATCGGCCAGACGGACCGCTTCAAAGCTGCCGTCCCCATGGCCGGCGTCTCAAACCTGGCCAGTTTCGTCGGCACGTCAGATGTCGGGATCTGGCAGACCTTCCAGGCAAAAGGCTATCCATGGGATGCAGAACGCGCCGCGTATTACCGCGAACGTTCGCCCCTGACGCATGCTGCTCGTGTGACTACACCTACACTCTTGATCCATCCTGAGAATGACCTGCGCTGCCCCATCGAGCAATCGGAACAATTCTACATGGCGCTCAAGATGATGGGCAAAGTCCCCGTTGAGTTTGCGCGCATGCCCGGCTCCTGGCACATTGGGACGAGTAAGCCAAACCAGTATATTGTGTACTGGGAGAAGATGGTGGAGTGGTTTCTCAGGTTTGTGGAGATTCGCCCAGAAGAGTATCTGTAAGGGAGGTATACAGGTAAGGATTTCCCGCGTGAGAATAGAGAAAAAAGATACTCTATGTACCAGAGACTGTCCTCGTCACTCACCTGGTGACTCCGTGCCGGGTCGCTCGCCAGCCCAATCAGCCAGGTGAAGGTCGCCAGCGCTTGCGTGTCCTTGCTCTGCATCCGTTGAGCATCGGCCAGCCATTCTCGTTCCTTGACCAGCAGGGGCAGGTTATCCAACCGCTGGGCTGTCGCCACTGCCTGCTCGAGCAACCGCTCCATGGTGGCATACTGCCCTTCATCGTTGGCATCCATCGCCAGCCGGTGCAGGTGTTCCAGCTCCTGTCGCGCCTGGGCGTCTTCGAAGAGGTTCATTGGGGTGCTTTCAACTCCTACAACAGGTCGACTACTTCCTGTTGTAGGCCGCTGGCCATATAGCGGGGTAACCCACTTACGCGTAGCCGAATATCATCCGCGTTAGCCGCAACGAAGCTTTCCATCGTCACGTAGGCACCAGCCAGGTCTCTAGCAATATCTTCACTGACGCGAAACCTATCACGCAACAGCAACGGCGAGAGATAATGCTGCTGTTTCAGGCGGTTCAGTTTCTGGATGCTTTCATCCTTGGCAAACTCTTCCTTCAATACCTCGGCAATCTCGTCCGCAGCATGCCTGCCGCTGGCGGCAGGATAGTGCATGCGAATAATCCCCCGTAAGTCGGCCGGGTCCAGCAGGGCTCCTGTATGCGCACGCTCCAATACGATCACAGGCTGCCAGGGTTCCCTGGCCCAGCGCATGTAACCCAGCTCCATCATCACATTCGGGTTCACGTCGGAGATATCAGCAATGTAGGCATGGGAGCGTTTCATCCAGGTGGCTACGTTGCGGTCTATAGTATCTTCAAAGTACTTCTCATCGGCCCGTACCACTTGCCAGTAGTAGGGAGCCTGCTCCAGAACGTCCCGTAAAGCTGGCAGGAGCGCCGTTTCGTAAGCAAAAGACTGGCTATCCCGAAAGGGCACTGCTACCATACAGACAATATGCTTCATACGCCCGTTCTGCTCACTGGTAGTAACCTCTACCTTTTCCTTCTCACGCAGGGCTAACTGGACAGCGCTCAGTTTGCCCTGCAACTCTCGCAGTTGCTCAGTTTGATCAACCATCAACTTGATCGAGTGATTCGACGTGTTAAAGACGACCTGGGCATCATCAGGCGTCATCAACTGCTGGGTCAGCAGAATGGCATTATTGTGGATTGCATGTATCGCCGTCTGGTAGATCTCGGGGTCACTGGCACGGTTGGCCGCCATCTGTTGAATCGTCGGATTGTCTGCGTTCAGGTGCAGAGTGACAGGCACAGTCGGTCGTTCGCTGAGAATGCGGCCGACCAGTTCGCGCACCGAGTCAGGCATAATTACGTCAGCTTTGGTTCGCTCCAGCTCCTGGTGTAGTTTAGCATCAGCACTCAGCACAGCCACAGCAGGCAGCATATTTGGCTTGAAACGCACCACCTTCACCTGGCTGCCGGGATCGGGTATATTCCGCCGGAAGTCTATCTCCAGGTCACGAAACGCTAGAGCATCCTCATCGGAGATGCGCTCGAACAGAAATTCTGAGCCGGTTCCGCTGATCTGGCGCAGCCGCACATTGGCACGCCGCTCGGCGTCACTTCTGCCTGGCGTCCTTTCTGCAGCAACTCCTGGCGAAATTCAGCGGTGCCACTGCGCCCAATCGTGGCAAGATAATCATGTACCTCCTGCTCGGTAAGTCCACTGCCATTGTCAAAGACTGTAATAGTGCCAGCCTCACGGTCGGTGCGGATACGGATAACACCAGGCGGAGCATTGGGTTCAAGCACACTGCGACGCTTAATCGAGTCGTGAGCATTCTGTATCAACTCACGCACAAACACATCCGACTCGGCATAGAGATTCTTAGCAAGCAGACGAATGAGGCCTTGCAGGTCTATTTTAATTTCATAGCGGGTAGATTCCATGGACATGCTCACACTCCTCCGTTCTGGGGCCTATGGCTGCAACGTATCTAAAGATGGCAATCTTTTGCTGGTTGCTCATGTTCCTACTGAGAAAAACTTGTCCTAGTGTAACCCTTACTCTTTTGCTCTGAAGGGAAGCAGTATACTTTTTCTCAATAGTAGGTGTATGGGCAAGAGGCTACCTGATCTCAACATAAAGTGTAACGTTTGTTGATTGCCTAGTCAAGCGTTTAAATGTTTGAGGTGTGTTTCCCGTTAATTCGTTTATATCCACCTTGACATAATGAAGGAAAAGCTGCACTAATATGAGCTAACGACAGACGGCCAACATTTCTAGAAGGAGTGTGATTAGCATGGACAGCAAGGAAAAACAAGATATATACATACAAGAACGCTGGCAAAAACAGCGAGATTACTACTCTAAGCGGTCAGCATGGAACAAGCGCTGGTATCAAAGACTACAAGTCTTCATGGCCGCCGGAGCCATTGCTGTGCCTATCATCTTGAGTATTCCTGAGATACCAAAACCAATTCCCATTATACTCAGCGGCTTGGTAGCGATATCGGCAGCCATGGAAAATCTTTTTCGGTTTGGCGATAACTGGCGCAATTTCCGTCTGACGCTCGAGGCTCTCAAACGAGAAAAAGTCTTATTTGACATTGGTGCGGGGCCATATCAGGAACAGGAGAATGCCTTTCCCACCTTTGTGGAACGAGTAGAGGCATTGCTCAGTGAAGAAGTGAAGGGTTACTTCCCAGATGATGCGGAACAAAGCGGCAGCGGAGCTAAGTCACCAGAGCTGCCCACCTAATAAGCGAAGCGTAAGTTGCACCAACTCAGTTGGTGAGCCAGTGAGCGGGAACAGGTGAAGGTCTCCTTGCGTAATAATCTCGGCCATCTTAGCATCAGGGATGGAGGACGGCTTCCCACGCCACAGCCTGGCAACATCATCTGCCAATCGTCCACTGCCCTCGATGACGATAATAGGTCGTCCCTGGCGCACATTGTGCAACACTTCTTCCTCAGCAATGGGGCCACCATTGATGAGTACGGCTACCGAAGGACAAGCAATGGATAGCACTGCGGCCAGTCCGTACATTGTTTCTGTCTCATCTCCGAACTTACCAACCTCCACAAGGACAAAGTGAGAGTGATTTGGGTCAAGCGGAATTCTCTCATCATCGCCTACCTGGGGCGGCTTGCTGGGATATGTGACTCTACCAGTCGGAGCAACTCCTAACAACGTTGACCTGTGCTGCTGTTCTGCGACTCCCTGGCCCATCATCATCATCACACCTGTCTGCGTGCCACCATCAATGATCATGGCACCTACAGAAATGGCGACATGAGCAACACCATGTGCGAATAGTTGAACAAGGTTGGGATACAGCTGTTCGCTCATATTGGAGGCACCGCCAACAATCATAATCAGGGCCTTGGGTTGGCGGATATCTAACGCATGTAGAAGATCAATAGCAGGAGTGCCAGGTGGCGAAGTAACCATCTGTGCCCGGTTTCCATTGGGAAAGTGCACCTCACATTTGTTCATGGCCCGATGTGCTGGCTGTCTTTCCATGTATGAGCCTCCATCCGCCTTAATTCATATACAACATATACGTATTCTGTCCAGAAACATAATACTATTCTAGCATGCCAATACCGATTCGAAAGCCATCTTTCTATGGTCACAAACCATTTTCCTCCCGGGAGAAGATGGTGGAGTGGTTCCTCAAGTTTGTGGAGATTTGCCCTGAAGAGTATTGAGTAGGGTGTGATGGGTGACAAACACCCTTCACCCTTTATCGGCGCACCCGAATCCGACCTGGTTCTACGATGATGAGAGTGTTAGCAAGGTTCTGCTTGTGTTCTCGTCCACCAGAAAAGACCAGCTATTTCTGGGTGACATAGATGGTTTCCTCTGCCATCCTCTGCGCCGCGTAACCTAATGCCGCACGTATACCTTCGATGCTGAGGTAATATTCATAAATCACCTCTTCCACGCTCATCCCACCAGCGAGCTTTCCTAGTACGAGGGATACTGGTACGCGAGTGCCCTTGATGACTGGCTTGGCACCAAGTATTTCAGGATCGGAGACAACCCCCGGATACAGTTCTATTGCTGACATAAATGCCTCCCTTCATTGGGTTTGGAAACTAGCAGGCACCCATGGGAGTGCCTGGCTTACTACCTCCCTTTTATTTTACTACTTTACCCCCTTCACTTGGTAGATCACCAACGTCCCCAAACCGAAGTACACAATCGTCACAAGGAAAAGCGTCGTGTAACCAAAGTGATTAGGAAGCGTGTGCAAAAGCTGCAACACAATGCCACCAATCGTAATGCCGATCACCTGCGGCAGAATGCCCATCGCAGACCAGATGCCCATAAACTTCCCAGCCTCGTTAGTCGGCGGCAGCACATCCGTTGTCAGCGCCCAGTCTACACTCGTATACGCACCGAAGCCAATACCAAAGAATGCTCCCGATATCAAGGCCGCGTATTGATTCTGAAAGAGGATGAAAATGAGGCAGACAATCGTCATCATCGCGCCGGACAGGTACACGAGCCCTTTCCGTCCCCAGTGATCGGAGGCCCAGCCTGCAAAAATCGAGGTCGGCAGCGCCAACAATAGCAGTATGGGCAGGAAGAGTGTGCCGGCGAACAATGCCCCTTCAAACGGCTTATTGAGAAAGATGATTTTCACTCCTGGCCCACCTAGCACATCGTCAAAGTAGTACTGGAGGAAGTAGAAGATACCCCAGATGCCCATCATGACGAGCAGGCGCGCGAGCAACACCCACGAGAGATCGGGGTACCTCGATGGCTTGAAGAAGAATTTTTTCAACGCCGGAATGATCTGGAAAGCGGTACCTTTTCCCCGCACGAGTGGAGTTTCTTTGACCGTCAGCACTGTGTAGGCAACGAAGAGAATCTGTACCACGGCGATAATCAAGAATATCTGCACAATCTCATTGCGGTACATCGGCAAGCTATCATTCTTGTTAACGATGATGCCGGCCACCCCGGATCCCACGATTAAGCCCAACAGGGTGAAGAGACCGTTGAAGCCAGCCGTCAGACCGCGCTGGTTCTGTGGCACTTTATCTGCAATGATTGCGCTCCACGGCGAATTTGCCAGGTTATTCGTGAACTGCAACAACAGAAACAGCAGTGCAAACATAAACAGGAGCGCAGTGGAACTAAACCAGCCAGGTGAGAAGGCGAAGAGCACTAGTACAATGACGTTTAATACCGTGCCGATAATCATGAAGGGACGACGGCGTCCCATGCGGAATGTGGCGTAGTCGGAGAGCGCGCCAACGAGCGGGTTGACGACGAGGGCGACAAGCGTGCCCCAGACGACAACTAACGTAAGGTTGATGTCCTTGTTGGCGTTGCCGAGGAACTTGACCACCATGCTGGGGATGACGATGGCAAGCAATGCCTGCCAGTGAAAGTTGTTCGCAATCCAAAAGACGTTTAAGTTGATCTGGTCGAAGAGGGAAACGCGCTGCTGCGGTGCGGGGCTGGGTAGGCCGACGGCAACTCCGCCTGGATTATCAATCGTAGCCATAAGATGTAGACCCCCTCTTTAATAAACACCTGGAAGCTATAAGCTTCTGCCTTCTGCTTGGGCTTGTGTCAATTATACTGGGGGGTTAATGTTATGACAAGGTGTCATTTGACCTATATTTCAATAAATTTGTAGAAAATCAATAGCGGCGCAGCCGAGCCTGTCCAGGCTCGGCTGCGCCGCTATTGATCAATTTCCTTACACCCATGTCTCGACGCTCCAGTCGTGAACATCAGCATCATCACCCAAACCTTCCAGCCAACGTTCGGCATCTAAAGCGGCACGACATCCATCGCCGGCAGCAGTAACAGCCTGGCGATAGCGATGATCCGTCACATCGCCCGCCGCAAAGACACCCTCAATGTTGGTCATAGTGTGCTCAATCGGCACGATGTAGCCAACTTTATCCATGTCGATGATACCTTTGAACAGGTCGGTATTGGGCTTGTGGCCAATCGCCAGGAAGAAACCCTGGACAGGCAGTATACTCTCCGCGCCCGTTTTCAGATTGTATAGCCGTAAACCCGTAACGGCATCCTCACCCAAAACCTCGGTTACATCGGTATCCCAGATAAAGGTAATCTTCGGGTTCTTGAAAGCGCGGTCCTGCATAATTTTGCTAGCCCGCAGCGTATCACGGCGGTGAATAACCGTCACATGGCTGGCGTAGCGCGTCAGGTAGAGTGCCTCCTCCATAGCAGTATCACCACCACCCACAACCGCAATATCCTTATTCTTAAAGAAAAAGCCATCACAGGTAGCACACGCACTCACGCCGCGTCCTTGCAATAGTTGTTCGCTGGGCAACCCCAACCACTTCGCGCTTGCCCCTGTAGCGATGATGACGGCACGTGCATGGTAGTCGCCTGAGTCGGTTGTAATGGTAAAGGGTCGCTTGCTGAAATCGACGGCGTTCACATCCTCGGCGATCATCTCCGTCCCGAAGCGACGCGCCTGTGCCTCAAACTTCTCCATCATCGGAGGACCCAGTATACCCTCCTCAAAACCAGGATAGTTCTCCACGTCGCTGGTCAACATCAACTGCCCACCTACCAGGTAGCCCTGAAACATCAGTACTGAGAGATTAGCGCGTGCCGCGTATATAGCTGCTGTATAGCCCGCCGGCCCTGAACCAATGATGATTACGTCGTATAATTTTGCCATAATAGAGTCTTCCTCACTTCTTCTTTCGTCTACTTGCTACTCGGTATGTCTCCTAATTAGTAACACGCAGGAAGGGCGTTTTATGCCCATGTATGAGTTTATGCCTGTAGAGGAAACACATCCTATGAGGCCTGATTTAAGAGTATGCTGCACAGGCCAACTACGGCACCAAAAAGTGCGGGATTCCCTGAGTATGTAAGAAATGTAGCGGCCCTTGTGTAAAGAAGTAGCCCAGGATGTTGAGGATCGTGATAATAGCGAAGCCAAGCAGGCTGAGTGTAATGATTGTCCGATCTATCGGGCGTGCACGCAGTTCGGTAAGCCAGCTGCGTTTGCCGATGCCGAAACAGCGCAGTTCCATGGCGCTGATGATGTCCTCTGCTCCCACGATTGAGCCAATCACTACGGGCACAATCATCGGTGCCAGGCGAACCGTCTTGCCTACAAGACCGCCACGGAGCTTGTCGAGTTCGAAACCGCGAGCACGTTGCGCATCGAGTGTTGTACCAAAATCGCGTACGACGGTTGGCAGAAAACGGAATGAGAGGTCAATGGCATAAGCAAACTTGTCAGGAAGGCCCATCCCTTTGAATGCTATTCCCATATGGCCGGGATTAGTAGTATACGGTATCGGCACAGAAAAAAAGGCGATGCTGATGAGTCGCATGGCTTGAGAGACCAGGAATGTCAGGTTCTCTACACTTACGAATAAGGGTGTTGGGCCGATATAGGGCGGCAGTCGTTTGAAACCGATAAACGGGATGCTGTACAGAACGTGTAGGTGGGGGATGGGATCAACACCCTGTATATTGTTTCCACCCGAGAGAAAATAATTGCCCACCGTCAAGAGCGTTATCAGGATGAGGATGAAAGTCCAGGCACGTTTTGTCTCTACCCACTTGAGATGAGCCTGGCTGTAGTAAAATGCAGCAATGATGAGTCCTGCCAGTATGACCCACAAATTTGATGTTTGTGAGATTGAGAAGGCATAGGCAAAGAGCAATATTAACTTGGCACGTGGGTCCAGTCGATGAACGGGCGTATCACGTTCGACGTACGGAAAGTTAATGAGCATGATCTATCTCTTATTGTAACCCTTCAGTACTCTTCAACTCCTCGGGTGATTTGCGAGAGTTTTGTTGCTGCGAGCCTGGCAGCCGCAGGCTGCCAGGCTCGCAGCAACAAAAGGATGTCTACGCCGCTCTTTCTCCGCTTCCGCCAGTCGTTCCTCTGCGTCCAACCGCTGCATTGTAGGCAACGAGCAGGATGGGGAGCAGAATGATACCGAAGATCAGGTCAGATACCGCAGCAGGGATAAACTCGCTCGTGGCACCTGCAAAGTTGAGCTTCGAGACCCAGATGTCAGAATAGGCGGCAAAAGCAATGCCAACAACGACACCGACAGCACCGAGAATCTCCGCAATGGTGATCGTGCGAGGATTACTATAGCGCCCAAAGATGTTGAACAAGCCAAGACCTGCAAGACCTGAAATGAAGCCTATCAAGCCATTGCCGACGTCCCAGTTCCAATAGACACCATAGCCGGAGATCAGGTCGCCAATGAAGTTCCCTAGCCCACCGGTGACAAGGCCGACGATGGGACCAAAGACAACGCCGAAGAAGATGGGAATCACGATAGCTGGACGAACAGACACATTGCCAACGCTTGGAAGCTGCAGGAAGTTGGTGAGGTAGCTCAGGCCACCATAAAGTGCCGCTCCGAGTGCCATGTAAACGACTTGACGTACACCAACAGCCCATATGTTCCGTCTTGGTCTTGCACGCTCTTGTGTTGCTGCCATGAGTAAAAGTCCTTTCTGATAACTAACGAACCTCGCGTTTGAGAAAAATTATTGAAGTATCCCCTCCTTTCATAACCTATTTCTAGGCTACAGCATTACGATGTTCAGCAAGTAGGTAGTGCAACAATGAGGTGGGACGTAAGTTGCATGCCTCTAACAATGCAGGATCGGCAAGCACCTGCAGAGGCGGACCATCCGCCACCAAATTGCCTTCCTTCAAAAGCAAGATGCGTTGCGTAAAACGCAGCGCCAGATCGAGATCATGGGTAATGATGAGCAGCGCGTCCAGTTCGGGTAAGCCACGTAGGTATTCCATGAATGAGGTGTACGAGCGGTAGTCCTGGCCTGCAGTTGGTTCATCAAGCAGCAGGATTTTGCCCTGCATCGAGAGCACTGAGGCGATAGCTACGCGCTTCTGCTGCCCAAAACTGAGTGCGAAAGGCGAGCGTTCCTCCAATTGCGCTACATTCACGGCCTCTTCGGCCTCCCATACAGCTGTTTTTAAGCGTTCAGGCGGGAAGCCCAGATTTCTCAGGTCCGAAGCTCACTTCTTTGCGCACTGTTGGAGCGAAGAGCATAGCACCTGGACTTTGGAATACATAACCTATGCGCGAGGCAAGTTGCGCAACGCTCAACTTGCGCGTGTCTTCGCCGTAAAGTAGTACTGACCCTTTCGTTGGTCGCAGCAGGCCAAGTGCCTGTTTCACCATCGTCGTCTTGCCAGAGCCGTTGGGCCCAAGCAGTGCTATCGTTTCTCCTCGTCGCACCTGGCAGGAGATCCCATGCAAGACCTCCTCCGTGAAAACGCTATAACGGTAGTGGACGTTCTCAAAAATAAGGATTGGTTTGATTTTCTCAGTATCGCTCCCTTGCCTGGTAGTGATTGGCCTGAGCAGTATGCTGGATGCCTGAGAAGCATCACTCAAAGTGCGCAGCGTGGACTCAACAGGCAGTTTCACCTGTGTAGGATCAGCAATGGTTAGAAATTCCTGAACATCACCGAAGAAGACCTGCTGTCCTTCGCGCATGAGTAAGACTTTATCGGGCTTGAGACGGAGTGCTTCCTCAACGCGATGCTCGACGATGATAATGGTATGCCCATCGGCTCTCAGGTTTGTAATGAGTTGTTCAAGTTCGTCCACGGCCCGCGAGTCGAGATTGGCAAACGGCTCATCAAATAAGAAGATGGCAGGCTGCATCACGAGGATGCCGGCGGCCGCTACCTGTTGGCGCTGTCCACCGGAGAGGGTGAAGGTAGTCTTTGCCAAAAACTGTTCCAGGTGCAGTTGCTTGAGCACTTCGTGAATGCGTCGCCGCATCTCAGGGCGCGGCGTGTTCAGATTCTCCATGCCAAATGCGACTTCTTGTTCGACCGTGCTGCCGACAATTTGTTTATCGGGGTCTTGCAGCATAGTGCCAACGTGTTGTGCAAGATCAGGCAAGGAGAGGCCTTCAATAGGACGGCCTTCAAGTCGTATCTCACCCTTTAAATCGCCTGAGTAGCTATGTGGGATCAGGCCGTTGAGGCACTTGAGTAGAGTGCTTTTGCCGCAGCCACTGGGACCGGCAATGAGCATAAGTTCTCCAGCAGATAATGAGAAAGAAATATCTTCGATGGCAGCGGGTAAGTCAATAGGTTCTGTTTCGGCTGTGGAGGTTTGGTGTATTGGTTCAGGCTCATCATCCGGGCTGCGATAGCGGAAGCTCAACTTGTCCACATACACCGCCAATGGCGCTGCTGTCGCATCCCCTATGTTGTTGGCATGAATGGTCATCGGCGGTAAAGTACCTATTATTCCGAGCTACGGCACTCTCGATAGCCAACCATAGTGTTGTGCTTACACTCTTATGTACATTCTAACGAGTTTAGTGTTCGTCTGTCAATGCTGGCTTTAATACCCTATCAGCATCTCCAACATCTGTAACGTATCCTTCACCACTTGTCCCAACGGCGCAAGCGGAACATACTCCTCCGTAGAATGCTCATTAACGATACCGGTCGACATCGTAAACGCCTTCACCTCAGGTCGAAAACTGCTGGCGTCACTGCCAATAAACGTCGGGCGCATCTCTAGCTGCGCACCGCGTTGTGCGAGTACCTCCCGATAAGCCGTGAGCAGCGGCTCATCATCACCAACCCTATAACCCGTAGTATGAGTCTTGAAGGACACTTCAGCTCTCCCACCAAAACGTAGTGCCGTTTGCTCGAAGGCAACTTGAATAGAATTCATATAGTCTAAACGTTTCTCTGCTGGCTCAAAGCTTCGCAGCTCGCCTTCGATGTAGACGCTTGCAGGGATTGCATTGCGTGCGCTACCCCCGCTGATGCGCCCGATCAGGATACGTGTCTGATCGGCTGAGAGCGAACCGTGGGGATAGTCGACATGGCGAAATATCTCAATGGCGTTCACTGTATGTGCCAGATCTTTGCCGGGATGCCCGGTGCGACCCGTGATCTGCACATCAAATGCCTCATATGCAGCCCCTTGAGAAACGACCACCCCTGCCTCGAAAGCGTTATCAAAGACGATACCATCTGTAACATGCCAGGGTGAAGGGTCGAAGGCTGCAGCCCCACTCATTCCGACCTCTTCTTGCACGGTGAAGACAACAATTATTGGTGGATGCGCCAATTGCCCCTCCACCAGCCGAGTCAATACCTCCAAAATAATGCTGATACCGGCGGCATCGTCGGCACCGAGATTGGTCGTCCCGTCACTGTAGAGTACACCATCGCGTAGAATTGGCTGGTGCCCACGGCCTGGCGGTACACGATCCATATGCGCATTGAGCAGCAGCGGTTTCCCTTTACCCTCGAGGGTCGAGATCAAGTTACCTGCGGCATCAACGTGTGTGGCGAGGCCAAGTGCGGCCAATCGTAGTTCAAGATAGTTGCGTATGTGTTCTTCGTGACCCGATGTACTGGGGATGCCTACGAGTTCGATGAGCGTCTTACAGAGCCGATCTGAGAGCATACGGTAGTCTCCTTGCTGTGGGAATGCTGTTTTCTTTGAATTATAACAGCACGGTAAACTTATACAGTTACCTAACTTCTCGCCGCCTCCAGCGACTCCGTCAGCTTTTGCTGCCCAGCAAATGTGAAAGCCTAGCATGAAGAGTTCACTCCTTGCCGCCTCCGGCGGCTCACATCAGCTTTTGCTGTAGGCTTGGCAGCCGCAGGCTGCCAAGCCTACAGCAAAAAACCTCTTGCGAACCACCGAAGGTGGTGAGGAGTCATGTACAGTTACCGCAGTAATCATTGTTTCTTGCTCTTCATTCAGCTATAATGCAAGGTAATAGGAACAATCTCTTCAGCTGATCCAGAAACCATAGTATGAATAGGGGGAAACATGCATGGCTCGTGACACTGTAGAGCTAACAGGGGTACCCGAAGAATTATTTCACTGGATACCCGGCGAAATGGTAGTAGTAGTTCGACTTCCCCGCCATCCTGATGTACAGGAAACACTGGTTGAACAGATACGCAGCCAGCTGAATCTCGTCCTCGCGCCATACGGCTTTGCGTTAGAACCCTATGGTACCCACGGTCGCTGGCGCAATCCGCCAGATATGCCCCCTGTACAGCGACATTTGTTTCTCTTCGGCTCCCATCGGCAACAGCCCTTCGCTGCCATTTTCTTTCACGCATCCTCCACTGATCCCGCCGTACCAGATCCCGTGCCTATGGCAGTTTCCTACCTTCAGGGTCATCTTGAGCAACTCGCTCAAACGGGGTTATTTCTCGTCTCTGCGATGCCCAATTGGCTGGTGACTGCTGCCCCAATGCTCTACGGTGACGGCGGACCAGCTCTTCCCCCACAGCCTGCGCCAACACTTGATCTACCAACACCAGGCAATTCTCCTCTTGGCTGGCATATCTCGTTTATCGATCAGAGTTTGCCGCTTGACCCCGATAATGCTGCAGGCGTAATGGTCGCAGTGCTGGATACCGCACCCCATCCTGAAAGCTTGCGCCGTGCCGCTACACGCCCCGAACTCCGGCGTAATTGGCTCCTGCAGCGCCTCGCCGCTAACTTGCGCAGTCAAAATGGCTCCTTCGAAATTGAGTATGATCGCTACCCCGTCTTCCGACGAGATATGTACAGGACGTGATATCAACGGTGACCCTCTCTACTACTCCATGCCCGATCATGGTCTCTTTGTGGCTGGACTCATTCGCGATATTGCTCCACAGGCGCGCATACGCGTGATTCGCATCCTCAACGACTTTGGTGGAAGTGACCTGTACAACCTCTTCGCCGCACTGACCGACCTGGAACAGGAGCTTGTTTCGGGTGCCATTCGTCGCCTGGTCATCAATCTTAGCCTGACGATCATGCCTGATCTTCGTCGCCTCCCCTATATCTGGTTTGATGATCGTGATTGGCCGAGCAGGCAATTAGCAGGCGCGATGCGCGCCCTGGTGCATATCGAGGAGGGGTTACGCTTGCTATTTGAAAGTTTGCATACCCAGGGGGCGCTCATCGTCGCTGCTGCCGGCAACGATTCCTCGCTCGCCAACCAACAAGGCCAGCGACCTCGTCCTCCACGCGCTCCCGCACGCTATGAGAGCACGCTGGCCGTTACCTCGGTGAATACTCGCTTTGAACCTTCCCCATTTGCCAATGCTGCCAACATACCGCCGCTTGATGCAGGCGTGGCTACCTTCGGTGGTGACGCTCATGGAGCAACAGATGCAAACGGCTTGCCAGACGCAGTGCGTGGTGTCTATATTTCGCCGACATTTCCAGGTGGCGAGCCGAATATATCCGGCTGGGCAGACTGGTGCGGTTCATCATTTGCTACAGCTATTATCAGTGCTCTCGCTGCCCACCTCATGGCACAAGGCCAATCAGCTCCCAGTACCATGAACCGTATTGTCGCTGGCCATGGACGCAGCCAGGATAAGCTGCTTGGTCTTCGGCCCGATGCTCCTACATTGCTGGCCAATATCGTGAAGGTACAGCAGCGGTTTGGGATGTGAATAGCCTTCTGGGTCCTCAATAGCTTCACTTTTTCCTTGACAGATTACACTCCCAGATACTACAATTAAACAAGCTAGTTAAGTTTGTTGATAAACTTAGTACACTTTCTTATACTTCCTCACTCACAAGCGCATCTAGTGGGTAGAGACAGAGTTCCGCCTATGTAAGGAGGACATAGATAAAATGGAGAGGACATCTCCCGTTCTCACTACGGCACCACGTGTAGATACGCATCTTGCCAAGTTTGCCCAAGGCTGTGTTGTCGCACTAACTGGCGTCGCCTTTCTCTTTTTCCAGCCAGTGGTAGTTCTCATCGCTGCTGTATTCTTGACACTGAGTGCATTAGCGCCTGAGGCAAGTCCCTTTCGGCTACTCTATCGCGGCATCGTGATACCATTGCACCTTTGGCGGCCACGCATTGTCGAAGATGATCCTGCTCCTCATCGCTTTGCGCAGGGCGTCGGCGCAGCCTTTCTCATCGCGGCAAGCATTGTCCTCTTCCTTACCAGGGCAACAGCTCTAGGCTGGACGCTCGATCTCATTGTCTTCGTGCTGGCAGGCATCAATCTGACCATTGGCTTCTGCGTCGGCTGCCTGGTCTACTATTACCTTGGACGCTTTGGGCTTCTGCCGCGTGTTCGCTACGAAGGTGGCTTCCATTGGCGGGGGGTATAAGATGCCAGAAATCATAGTGCGCATGGGGGTGCTCATCCTGGTAAGTCTGCTACTCTGCCTTCTGGTCTGGTCTGGGCGGCAATTCGTAGAGCTACAACGCAGGCGAGCACTCGCCGCTCCACCACTGGATGGATTAGCACATATCACAGACGAAGGCTCCAAAGTATCCCCTGTGCATATCCTGGCCTTCAGTAGTGCTGACTGCAAACAATGTCATCAACTCCAGGCTCCTACTCTCCGGCGTGTGCAGGAGATCCACGGAGTGAATGTAACCGTGGTAGAAGTTGACGCGCCTACCGCCCCTGAACTGGTGCGCCAGTATCATGTACTCACTGTACCTACAACGGTTGTCCTTGACGCCATGGGCCAGGCACATGCAGTCAATTACGGCTTTGCCAATACCCAACGTCTCCTCAATCAGGTGGATGCTACCCTGGCACAAATGTCACAAACCGTGGGTACGAAAGTCAAGTACTCAATCCCGTAGAACGGGATGAGCTTGCAGTATCCCTTGACCGGACCCAGGATTATTCCCTGGGTACTCAGGACCCACAATAGGCCTCTTGACATGGCCCGTTGGAAGCTGGCTTAACATTTTTACATGGCAAAGCCATTCGTTGCCACAACCCCTATGTTACTGTTCAGGTGCAAGCCGTTTCACCCCGCTTCCAGGGTGTGCCTAAGCACCTTTAGTATACCAGAGGAGTCTAGATGTTGATTAACTCGGAATTCGATATCATTGAATAAGGAAGGTACTTCCATCTGCGGATGCCTTGCTGACATGCCCCCGGCATGTCGGGCGCAAGCGCTTCGCGTCTTTCCTCGGGGTACAGGCGTCCGCCGTGTGAGGATACGAGGCGGGCATCCAGAAAGGAACGATGGTGATTGCCTGATCTTCTATACAAGAGAGGAACCTGGTGGGGTAGCCTTGAGGCCAAGTCCCGCCAGGTTCTCAAGCATTTCCAAGAAGTCTCGTAGTTTCTTCCAGCTGGCCTCAAAGAATTGGCATGGGTCAAGCCAGCATGACCTCGACGGTCAGAGAAAGCCGCTACTCGCCGCTACTCGTGCCCAGTTCACCTCGCTTGCTGTTGTTCAGTTCCACGCGTCGCAAGAAGAAGTAGGCGATACCGGCAAAGACGAGTCCTAACTCGAAGCCAATGTCCATACCAAAGGGAGGATTGACCAACCTGGCGATAGGACCCACGTAGTACACCTGTGCGGCACCCAGCAAGACACCCACCAGGCCGAATACCATCGACACAATGGCGGCCCAACCGATTGGGAGTCTGCTGCGATTATTCCAATCATCGACATTGTACTGTCCGTGACGGAACACAAAGTGTTCCAGGATGAGAATAATCGCCCAGGGGCCGAGCCAGTAGGCGATGATTAGCAGGAAGTCTTCGAGCGTTGTAGCAAATTTGGCCGCAGCGGGAAGCGCGATCGCAACGTAGATGATGGCACCAATAAGTGTCCAGACGTAGCGCTTGACGCGCTGGAAAGGCTTCCCAAACACCTGCACGGACAGGCCCAGGCTATAGTCGTTGGGAATGTTGTTCGCAACGACGCTGAGAGCAAGCAACACCAGGATCAGTGTTCCAAAGCCTCCCAGGGGACTGACGACTGCGGCAAGCAGGTCACCAACCAGTCCACCGGAAAATTTAGTCGCCCAGGGGCCGAAGGTGGTAAAGGCCATGCCAAGGGTTTCTAGCAGCACACAAGGGACGAAGACGCCCAGGAAAGTCAGCCAGAAGACACGGCTTGGCGGAGTGTCCTCAGGCTGATTGACGTTGTAGTCAGCAGCATAGGAACTCCAGCCTGTGGCGAAACCATAGACAGCCCCACCAAAGGAGAGCAAACCAGCAATTTCGGCTGCTCCGAAAGCAGGTGTAGCTACAATACTGAAGTGCGGAGCCGCTACAATCAGCAAGATAGCAAACATTATAGCCATAGGTATCCAGGCGTAACGCTCATAGCGATGCACATACCTATAGCCATAAATGCTGACCAAAGTCGTGAGAACCGCTAAGATGAGAATACCAGCCCAACTGGGTACTCTGCCACCACTCAATGCAGCGATCAACTGACCGCCGATAATGACGTTAACAACGGACCAGCCGATGCATGCTGCAGTGTTGAAAAGCGCCATGATGATGCCACCTATCCAGCCGAAGGAGAAACGCGAAATGGTCATCTGGCGTAATCCCAACTTCGGGCCAAGGGTCGAGAAGAAGGCGACGGGCAGGGTACCAAGAATGTTGAAGACGATGATAACGGCGACGCTATCCCGAAACCCAAGGCCGAAGATGGGGATAGCCAGAGCGCCAAGGGCAATTGTGGAGATGACCAGGTTGGCGGAGAGCCACATGGTGAAGTTATCTCGGATGCGCACATGCACACGGGTTGTGGGTGAGACACGTTCAATACCATGTGTCTCAATACCATGTTCTTCGGGGATAGTGACGACATCGGTAGCCATAGTGCTGTCCTCCTGAAGATTGTAGGGAAAAGGAAGCGTAGGATGCTCCTGACCCAAACCGATAAATACTATCTTGCAGGGGTCCTCTTCCGCAAGAAAAGGTGTACCCTTGTGATGGTCTCGAAGGGAGACAACAGAAAATCCGGCCAGTCGAACCTCATCTCATCGGAGATGGCTGGCATCGCACTCAGTGGTTCTCCTGTCCTCTGAGGACTTTCTCTCGGATAAACGAGATATGTTCAATTATACCCTAAATGGCCTCGACATTGTAGGGCTACTGCCCTGATTACTTAGCTCTGGTAACTCTAATAGAGCCGTTTCATACATTGTTTTCTTCCTTCGAGCAACAACAAGGCGTCTTCAAAGGGAGAGCAGTGGGAAGTGGTCTCTGACTGTAACAGAGCCATGATACCACTCTTAAAGAGATACGGGTGAAGGTTACTCAGCGTCCTTTTCTCGATGTATAAAAGTGTAAACTTGCTTACCAGTTGACAAAATGTAAGGAAAAATGGTAAAATCTCCTTACCAGCCAATAACACCTTTTCAATGGAGACGACATGAAAGAGATCATTTCTACAATCACTAGCAAGGGGCAAGTGACCATTCCCGCTGAAGTTCGCAAGTATCTTGGTATCAAAACCAATGACAAGATTGCTTTCGTAATTGATGCGGAAGGAACAGTGCGGCTAAAAGTTCCTCGTTATCCAGATATTGCCTCGCTTCGTGGTGCTGCAGGTAGCCTGGACAAGCCGTTGACCTGGCAGCAGATGCAAGAGATAGCCTACGAGGATCGCTTACAAGCGAAGCACGAGGCCCGACAATGACACAACCGTTCATTGATACTGATGTTATCATTCGTTTTCTTACGGGAGATGATCTGAGAAAGCAAGCAGCAACTGCAACTCTTTTTGAACAAATTGAACAGGGCTTGCTCACAGTTGCTGCTCCTGATACTGTGATTGCAGACGCAGTGTATGTACTTTCCTCCCCCCGCCTCTACCATATAGTTCGCAGCGAAGTGCGGGAGTTATTAGCTCCTCTGGTGCGTCTTCCACACTTTCGAGTTCAAAACGATGCTTGTGTCTTGCGAGCACTCGATCTTTATGCTTCCACTAACCTGGATTTCGGAGATACCCTCATCATCGCGTCGATGGAACAGCAAAATTCACATGTGCTCTATTCTTACGATACCGGCTTTGATCGTATCCAAGGCATTGCTAGACGAGAGCCTTAAGCCCTTTGGAGGAAATCTGAGGAAGAACTATTCATCCCCGCACTCACACGTCTCGCCAGTCCGTGCCTCATGTAATGCCTCGCGCCCTTCGTGCACAATGAAATAGACGAGGGCGAGCGCCGCCAGAGGATCGGCCCACCACCAGCCGAAGAACCTGTTCAGCAGTAGACCGGCTAGCAGCGTAAAGGACATATAGGCGCAGGTGACGCTGCACGCCGCGTCGGCTTTGAGAGCAGCGCTACCGATGCGTTTTGCAATACGCAGCTTGGCCTGCCACAAGAGCGGCATGATGATCGCGGCGGCTAGCGCGAGACCTATGCCCCACCAGGATGCTTGCGGTCGAACTATGCGTGAGCAATGCGAAGGCACTATCACCTACAATGTAAATAGCCAACCCGAAGAGACTTAGCGCGGTGATCCATGCTGCACGACGTTCCGCACTCTCAACTACTTCGACAGCGCCACCACGCTGCTCGATCAGCAAGCGCCACAGCAATACGGCGCCGGCAATGAGTTCGATGATGCTGTCGATGCCGAAACCCTGTAAGGAGACGCTATGGGTTGCATAGCCTGTTATGATGGCTATAGCTGCCTCGATGGTCATCCAGGAGATGGTGAAAAGTTCGATCCATACGCCCAGGCGAAGCTGCGTGCTATGTCCTTGTTTGGTGCCATCCTGTCGCTGGAACATATCGCCAGCCTGACTGTTACAGGCCGGTCCACATTCCACCTCACTTCCTGCCACTACATTGCTGGTTTCCCCAGCGTCTTCGTGGATCATGGCGATTCCGATATCCTCGCTCGTCACCCTGGCAGCCACAAGGGCCATCCGCCACTCCACTCCACTCCCTGCCACTACATTGCTGGTTTCCCCAGCATCTTCGTGGATCATGGCGATTCCGGCCCCGGCCTAGTGGTAGAACTGGATCGCTTTACGGGAATCGAAGATGACATACTGGTCTCGTGAGTATGCCCGTTGCAACAGTCTTCTGCTGTTTTCATATGGCAGTAGAGACCATCCATACAGGCACCTTGATGGGGGTCGCTCTCAAATTGCATGGTTGTATGACCAATATGATATTTCTCGTTGAGCATAGTGGTGAGCGATTGCAGGATTGGTGAACTGCCGCTGGGAGGAAGGTCATCAATCAATACATGGCATGAGAGTGCATACATGCTATTGGTGATGCCCCACACATGAAGATCATGGACATCTTGTACGCCTTTAATGCGCTTCATATCTTCTACAAGATTTGCTATAGAGATGCCTTTGGGGGAAGCCTCCAGCAGAATGTCGGTCGTTTCGCGCAGAATACGCCAGGCACCGAAGGCGATCAGTGCGGCAATGCCTACAGAAAGCAATGGATCAGCCAGTGTCCAGTGAGTCAAGAGGATGATGACGCCAGCAATAATGACGCCTATGGATGCACCTACATCGCTAAAAACATGGAGCGCTGCAGCACGCATATTGAGGTTATTGCTCTCTTTCTGCAGGCCAAAACCGATAAAGAGGTTGACAACAATGCCGACCCCGGCTGCGAGGAACATGATCAGTGGCTGCACCGGTTGAGGATGCTGGAAGCGCTGAATTGCTTCCCCAGTAATGGCCAGGGCGATGACGATCAGTGTCACTGCGTTGATCAACGCGGCTATGATGCCGACTCGGTGGTAGCCGAAGGTTTTGCGTGCGTTGGGGGGCCGTTCCGCTTGTACGGTGGCGAACCACGCCAGGCCTAATGCGAAGAGATCGGTTACGACATGGCCGGCATCGGAAAGCAGGGCGAGTGAATTTGCCAGGTAGCCACCGATGAGTTCCACAGCTAAGATGATTATAGTCAGAAAGAAGGCCAGGCGCAGACTATGCTTGGCCAGCGCATGAGTATGGCTGTGTCCCGCATGTTGGTTGTTCACGCTGATACCTTCGTCTTTCTTTCAAAAGGGGTCAATGTTTCTTCAGTCGCGTGGGTCATGCCTAATTCGAGTAACAGGCGAATATGTTCATCGGTCAGCCGGTAGTAGACAATCCGCCCGACTTTGCGCGTGGCGACAACCTGTTGATTGCGTAGGACACGGAGTTGGTGTGAAATGGTGGTATCATCTCGACCAAGACCTGCTGCCAGGTCACCAACAGATAGCTCGCCGGACGGCGCATGTAGAAGTGCATAGACGACCTGCAAACGGGTAGGATCGCTCAGAACAGCGAAAAGCTCGGCTACACGCATTGCTTTGTCAGCCGGTATAAGGTTGCGCCGTACTGCCAATGCATGCTCAGGGTGAATGCAACGGTCTTGACATATATCCTCTGGCGAGACACCTGCCTTTGTTAGACCGGATGGCGATGTCATTTGCACCTATCTCCTATTCTTGAATGCCTGCACATCCATGCAACTATTATATCGGTATTATACCATATATACGTGACGTGTACAAATTGAGATACATGAGCGAACGGGTGTGGCAAGCGAACATGGGAAAGAACCTGGCGGAAGCTTTGCAGTGACACTCCACTTGGGCTGAAGCCCAGTGGCTTCTCATCGGTACAGTCTCTCCCGACGAGCTACGCGCAAGATTGCTCTTGCGTGGGAGGTGCCATTCCTCCAACTACGGTGCCGTAGCACCGATACTTTTGTACGTTGATGTTTTGCCTGCACCTGACGTCCGCGTTCTTTACGCATGGTGGTGGTCTCTGGCAGTTGGAGATGGGCGTCGGAACGCGTTCCGACTCTCATCCACAACACACGGTAACGTTTTTACCTGTGGCCCTTCGCCACAGAACCCGTACGTTATTCAGTTTTCAAGGTACTGAGAGGAGTATAGCAGATTGCAACGCGCCGTCAAGATGCTATACTATAGGCATGGAAAAGACACGTACAACCATACGATTAGACGAGCAGGACAAAGCAGCGATTGCTGCCATCAAGGACTACCACGGCATCTCATCGGACAATGATGCCATTCGGTTTACCCTGCGGACGCTGCTGCGAGATATCCAACGGCTACGGGCTAAAGCCAAGGACGCCTAACCACTGCCGTTGAAACGGCATGGCTTGCGGCGGGCTAAAGCCCGGATGCAGTCAGAGCCTTGGATCATCGAATGAATAGGCCCCGGTAGTTCAGATCTACCCTGCCCGTCGTTGATAGGATTTCGCTTTACGGCGATGAGTTTGTTGATTCATCACATCAGCCTGGATAGGGTATGTATCTTCGAGAACATGTTCCTGGAGCTGATCATCTTGTTCTGCCTGGACGACATCTGCTAATGGGGATGATGGCCTGGCAGGGGGTGCAACATCACTTGCAAGAAAGGGAACCACCATGCCAATTAAGATTGCGTCACCTGCCAGATGAGTAGGTACGACCTCAACTGTGGTGCCCACCTGCGTAGAGGAATGCGCTATGAGGGCCCTTCGGACCTGTGTGAGCAATAGGTCACTTGCGTCGAGAATGCTCCCAGCCAGGATAAGGATATTTGGGTCAAAGATACTTATGTAGCGGGCGGTCGCAGCAGCTAGCCAGCGACCAAGCTCGCTATAGACCTGCAGGGCAATGTTATCACCTCGTAGCGCTTCTTCTGCCAATAAGCGTGGGCTGAAATATTCACGATTGCTCAGACGCTGCGACAGGCTCGTCTCCTCGCCACGCCGGAGCGCACGCTGCACCATCTTTTGTATAGCATCAGTCGAGACCAGGGTATTGATACAGCCACGTTTGCCACAGCTACAACGAGGCCCATTTGCTGAAACGGTTATATGACAGACATGCCCTACATACTGCTGCGCGGACCGCTCTAGCTTGCCGTCTACTAGGAAGGAGGCGCCTACCACGGCATTGACGGTGAGGAAGAGCAAGCGTCGGAAGCCTTTGCCCGCACCGAAACGATACTCGCCCAATACGGCAGCATCGACATCTACATGCAGTCGGGTCGGTAGGCCGTAGCGAGCTTCGAGCAGGTCACATAGGGGAAAACCATTCAGTGCAGGTAAGGTAGGAACGAGCAGTGGCCGACGCAAGGAGGAATCAAGCGAACCAGGAACAGATACACCCAGACCACATACTTGAAATCCTCCAGCAGATGCGTAGTCCAGCATTCTTTCGACGGCGCGTAAGTAGGGCTCCAATGTGGCAGCAACAGGCCGCCCCCAGAGAGTTTTCGCATGAAGGCGATGGTGTACCCTTCCGTGGAGATCAACCAGTGCGACAGTAGCTCCGCTCACAGCAACCTCTACCCCTACCACAGCACTCTCGTCTGTTCTCATGAACGACAACCTGCAGCTCTATTCTCTAGTATTTCTGTAGAACATATGTTCTTTATAATGATAAGCCTACAGCTACGGCTACAAGAACAATTACGACATCTTAAGTAAAAAAAGTATAGCTGGCATGGAGAACATTTGTCAAGAGCATACGTTCGAAGGACTCTCGGCTCTCGACAGGCCATCTCCAATATGCTACACTGCCTTTGTTAAGAACACATATACAAGATGAAGACTCGAACTGAAGCATGAACGAAAAAATCCAATCGGTACTCAACTCACTGCCCCATAAACCGGGCATTTACATCATGAAGGACGCCGAGGGCACCATCCTCTATGTAGGAAAAGCCATCTCACTCTACAACCGGGTGCGCTCCTACTTCCAGGAATCGACTAACCTCAGCCCTAAAAATCGCAGCATGGTCGCCAAGGTCGACGATATCGAATTCCTTGTTGTCAAAAATGAGGTCGAGGCCCTGGTTCTGGAGAGCAACTATATCAAACAGTACCGCCCCAAGTACAATGTGCTGCTGCGCGACGATAAAAACTATCCCTACATCAAGGTCTCGCTGACAGAGGACTTCCCGCGTGTCTACCGCGTGCGCAGTTTCCAGCGCGACGGCAATCGCTACTTTGGCCCGTACACTAACTCAGGAGCAGTTGACGCCACACTTGACCTGTTGAATAAACTCTTTGCCTTCCGCACCTGCCGCTACGATGCCAGTAACTGGGCGCCGCCACGCACCGGCGAACCACCGGCAGGATGGAAGCAAAAGTTACTCCCTCGCCCCTGCACACAATACTACATCCACCGCTGTATCGCCCCTTGCGTTGCCTACGCCACACGCGAGGAATACGACGCCGTGATCCAACAGGTCATCCTTTTCCTGGAAGGGAAACATGACGAGGTGGTGAAGAACTTAGAGGAGAAGATGCAAGAGGCCGCAGAGCAACTAAACTTCGAGGAGGCAGCACGCATACGCGACCGCATCAAAGCCGTTGAGCGTGTACTGGAAAAACAACGCATCATTCATACCGAAGGGCAGGATGATCAGGATGTGATCGCCTTTGCCAGCAGCGAGGATGAAACATGTGCCCAGGTCTTCTTCTTTCGCAGCGGAAAACTGGTTGGCCGTGAATTCTTTATTCTGCAAGGTACCCGTGATAGCAGTCCTGGTGAAGTGATGGCTTCCTTCCTGCAGCAGTTCTATGAAAGTTCACCACACGTTCCAGCAGAAATCATCGTCGAGGCAGAACCGGATGACCGCGCCGTCGTGCAAACATGGCTCAAGGAAAAGCGCGGCGGAGCTGTAACGATTACCGCGCCAAAACGTGGCGAAAAACTGCGCCTGGTCGAGATGGTCAAGCAGAACGCCCAGGAAGTCTTAGAACAACAGCGTATCAAATGGCTCACCGACAGCCAGAAAACACAACTCGCGCTGGAGGAACTGCAAGATGCGCTTAACCTGGCCGCTCCACCGCAGCGCATCGAGTGCTACGATATCTCGAATACCCAGGGCACCAACTCCGTAGGTGCGATGGTTGTTTTTGAGGCAGGTCGGCCAAAAACAGCGAGTATCGCCGTTTCAAGATCAAGACCGTTGTGGGTCCGGACGACTTCGCCAGCCATCAAGAGATGCTGCGCAGAAGGTTCCGTGGCGTAAGTACATCGCTGGAGGCAGAGGCAGCTCAAGTTTCTCCACCCGGCGCAGGAACTCTAGGGCCAGCGGACAGTGATAAATCCAAAGAGGGCAGCCAGGACGAAGAGCAGCAAAACGTACCTAAACATGATTGGGCCTTGCCCGATCTGATTATCATTGACGGTGGCAAAGGTCAACTCAGTGCCGCTATGGAGGTCTTGCAGGAATTGCATATCGACATCCCAACCGTGGGACTCGCGAAAGAGAACGAAGAGATCTTTATCCCAGGGTCGCCCGACCCCATTATCCTGCCACGCTCTTCCCAGGGACTGTACATGGTGCAGCGTATCCGCGATGAAGCTCATCGCTTCGGCATCACCTATCACCGCAAGCTGCGCTCTGACCGCACCTTCAAATCAGTCCTGGACGACATCCCTGGCATCGGACCCAAACGCAAAAAAGCCCTCATGAAACACTTTGGCTCGGTCAGGGCCATCAGCGCCGCCAGCATCGATGACCTTGCCGCACTTGATGGCATGACCCGCGATGCCGCCCAGAAAGTGAAGGAATATATCGGGCACATCAGCGCGTTATAGTGATTAGCAGTCACGTCAGGTGATTGACAATCTGCCAAGAGCAAGCTACTATATTTTAGTAGAAAGCATTGTTCACTACGCCCCGCGCGGGGCGTAGTGAGACTTTTTAGAGGTGAGAAACGTATGCCAACGTGTCAAGAACCCTCGGCTCAACCCGGGGGCCTGAGAAACGGCTAGCTCAGCGCAAGTTTTTGACTAGTGGGCATGTTTCGCCAGACTTCACCTGGCCGCACATGCAGCAGCGAGAGAGGCTACAAGAACGTCCGAATGCCACCCTAGTTCGGACCGCTTCTAGCCACGCCGAAGCTGATGCTCTGGATACAATCAGAGCTACGCCTCTCTTGCAGTCACGAAGGGTCATTTCACCCAGCATCATAGCTGGTGGCCTGTAATCGGGCTAAGTTTGGCCGTTCTGACAAAACGGCCTCGCCTGGGGGCGAGCCATCTTTTCCTCCCACGGCTAAACCCGTGGGTATCCAAAATGGAGGTTTTCATGCCAACGTATGAATACCAGTGTAAGACATGTAATCATCGCTTCGAGACATGGCAAAAAATGATCGATGAGCCTTTAACCGTTTGCGACGAATGTGGCGGACACATTCGTCGAGTGATCTTTGCGCCTGGAATCGTCTTCAAGGGTACTGGCTTCTACAAGACCGATCACGGCAATGGCGCTGTCGCTGCTACCAACGGTTCCACTGAAAAGAGTGAGACCAGGCCCGCCGAAACAACAACGACTTCAACTTCTAGCGAGAGTAAGCCTGCCGAGAGTAACTCAAACAAATCGAGCACGAGCGACAACAAAGCACCCGCTCCTGTGAGCACCTAGTAGAGAGCCTGGCAGCCGCAAGTCCAGGTTGTGGATGGCCCAAAGGAAAACCACGTAGATTGAGATAACCGGTAGAGAGCCTGGCAGCCGCAAGGGCCCATCCACCGCCCTACTCAGCCCCCTGCCACTACATTTCACTACGATGAGCAACGGCCTAAGAGGATGACCATGATAGAATCGACACTCGCCACAATACAGCGACGGCAGATTGAGATAACCGTGGGTGAGTTGTTACTTACCTCCGACCACTATATGCGTCTGGAGATCGCCGAGCGTCTACGCCACCTCATCGCGCATGCCGACCCGACGCTCGATTTATCACAACTCAGCGAGGTTGCCAGGGAAGAATTACAAGAGCTTGATCTGCTGCCAACTCCGTAATCTGGCGGGGATACTCTCTCCCTGGCAGCCGCAAGGGTCAATACAATTCAAATATCTCTAATGATTTTCGGGTGTAACGGGGAGAACGGCTTGTGATCCTGCATGGCGATGCAATGGGGTTGGATGATCCCTTGCGGACGCAGTCTGGGGCACACCATCCCCCAGATGGCGTCTGTGTGGCCATGCTGGTAGCTATATTTCACATGGCCTCTGTCCCGCTTATGTGTCCACCGCACCGTCGTCTGTGGGTGCCAGATACGGATCTCTCAATTTCCACCCAATATTCCTATACAAGAACTTTACCACCCTATTTTAACGTATACTTAATATAGAGTAAGGATAGAACACTGTGGATAAACTCAGCAGGGAAGAGACATGCAGGTTCAGAACGAGCAATCACAGGACGAAATCATACGAGCTTTGCAGCGTAAAGTGGATGAACTGACAAACGCTAATCTGCTCCTTCAAGAGCAGTTGGAACGCAAAGAACAGTTCGTCGCTATGATTGCTCATGAGTTGCGTGGTCCGCTTACACCTATCATTAGCTATGCACAGATGATCGCTCGTCCAGGTCAACGCAGTGAGACCATTAAGCGTGGAACCAACATCATCATCAGTCAGGCCAGGCGTCTCGCACGCCTCATCAGTGACTTGCTCGACTCCTCACACGTATCTTCCGGTCAATTTACCTTGATACGCGAAATGTGTGACGTGGTGGCATTGGCGAGGGAGGTGGTAGAGCAACTACGTCCGCTCGCTCCTTACCACACCTTCGTCACAGATACTCCAACCACTCCTATTATGGGCAACTGGGATGCTGGCCGTCTCCAGCAGACCCTGGGAAACCTGCTCGACAACGCTATCAAATACTCTGCCGATGCCACGACCATTACAGTACGCATCTGGCATACCAGTAACGCTGTACACATCAGCGTGCATAATCAGGGAACAAGTATTCCTTCGGCGGATATAACCCAACTCTTCCGCCCCTATGGGCGTTTGCAGGCAACCAGCGCCCGGCGCGGGTCCGGTCTGGGACTTTACATCACTAAGTGTATCATTGAGGCCCACGGTGGGACATTGCGCCTTGAACCCCACACCGAAGAAAGCCAGGGCGAGCAGGGAACAACCTTCACCTTTGATTTGCCAATGAACAATGCTACTCACCTGTAGAAATAGACAGGTACACCCCGTTCGTTTTAGCGGCATCAAAAACCGTCGAAAATAGCGGTGTGCGCCAATCGAATAGCGGCTATACTACTGACGTGTAGAGGAACATCCTGGAGTAGCACCCACAACTGGTTGCCGCGTTGATTGTGGAACCCGGCGCGACGCCTGTTGTTTGGCTAGAACCTTCTTCATCCGCGTGCGAGGCGGGTCCATGTGAGTCGTTCCATCCAGGGATGCCATCGGATATGGTGTCGGGGTGCTACGCTGGCGATGATCCAGCGCGACACAGTGGTTTTTAACACGTTTCGAGCGATCATTGCGGCACCCTGTCGGGGGGACAGGTATGCCATCGTAAGGAGTAAGCAACATGGCACAACAGTTTGCCTATAAGGTTGTGTATATTGACTATCGCGGGCGTATTTCCTGCGAAGGGCTTGAGACATTAATTAGTAACGAGCGGCGCAGCACCTTTGCCCGTCGCTACCTTAACAGCCTGGGAAAAGAGGGTTGGGAACTGGTGGGCATCCAGTCACTCACTTCGAACTCAGCCTACTACATCTTCAAGCGTCTAGCGCAGGAAGGTGACTTCGTAGAAGAGGCGCCCGCCGCTGCTAGCGAGGCCGCTCCGGCGGGTGGCCCGAGAGTGGAGACGGCATAAGTCTCCTGCACTCCCTATGCATGCCCAATGCGGAAAAGCCCGGTCCCACAGACTGGGCACGTTCCGCGTAGGGCGGGACGCCCGTTCTTTGTTGTTACCTCTTGCGGGTCTTGCATCGCCATTTTCTTCTTACACTTGACGCAGTATGCCTCAACCTCGTGTACCCCGGCGAGACCTTGCGTGTCCTCCTGAGTCCCTGGTGGATTACTCACTGCTGCCTCGCTCGTTTCGGCAACTGGCGTGCTGGAAGGCTCTACTACGTCCTCTTGAATGGCTGACGGACTGCTAACTGCTGTCTCGCTCGTTTCGGCTGTTGGCTTGCTGGCAGCGGTAATAGCTGCTTTGCCCGTTTTGCTCCATTCCTCTATATTCGCCACGACCGTTTCGGGAAGCTCCTCATGGACGTACGTCCCGCTGCCCTGTAGAAGGATGACCTGTGTTCTCTTCGGTAGGTGGCCTGGAATAGAGCGCGTATCGTTCAATGCGTGTGAACCCCAAACAATCAAAGTCGGTTGTTGCAACGTATCCATCTGCTCTGACACATCGTATGCCAGTTTGCCTGCAATCAGTGCTAGTGGAGCATGTTGAGCTCCAAGCTGGTGGGTTGCCGCGTAAAGGTAGTCAAGCTCGGACATGGTATAGTCGGAATGCCGCCGCTTTATTGCATAGCGGAGAGCAGGACGCGAGCTGACCAGCGGATACAAAAGCGAACCCACTACGGGTAATGTAACCAGCTCTGTCAGCGAGCCTCCTTGCTTTGCAGTGCATAATGCTGTGGGTGAGATCAGAACCAGGCTCGTGCATAGTTGAGGAGATCGCGCCGCCACGGCCAGTGCATAGTTGCAACTCATCCCACTTGCAAGGAGCATAGCCGGTCCTCTCACCACTTCGGCTAGAAAATCGTGACACAAGGCAATATAGGTTTCGGCGGAGAAGTCTCTTCGTGGGCGGTCCGAAAGGCCGAAACCCAGCAGATCAGGAGCGTAGACTCGATGGTGCTCTGCCAATGGCTGCATAATCTTGCGCATCTCGTAGCTAGATGCACCAACCCCAGGCGCATGCAGCAGCACGAGTGGGGGAGCGTCTAGCGCCCCTAGTACTTTATAGAAGATATGCCCCAGTTTCCAACGATAGATGCGGGCTTCGCCTGGTAACACACTTTCTAGTGGCTGAGGGGTATCTATGGTATGATGCCATAGTGCAACAATGGCAGCAGCCACAACAGTGCATAGTACTGTCAAGCCGAGCAGCTGCAAAAGACGACGTACTCTTCTCAGCATTTATTTCCTCCTTCTTTCCAGTTAGTATAGCATGGGTAGAGACAGTGTGCTATGCATTACCCCTATTAGGTGAGGTTCATTTTGTTGTATGGGGAGACCAGGACCAGGGCGGAGTTGGGGTGGTCTGGCTCCGGTGACCCATCTCAGCATAGGATATAATAACAGGACTATACTGCTATCGATACTGGCCACTAAAGAAAGGATCGAACATATGACAACAGATTCTGGCCCAAACGCGACGAGGGCGTACCGAAACAAGATCGGCTTTGTGGCCGAATTGCCTAACTTTCCTGGGGAGTGGCGTCAAGTGGTCGAAAAGGTCAAGATAGCCGATGAACTGGGCTTCGACTCGATCTGGCTGGGCGAGTCGTGGGGCTATGAACTCTTTACCTCGATGGCCGACCTGGTGCGCGAGACGAAGCGTATCAAAATCGGGGCGGGTATCGCTAATATTTACTCACGTACGCCGGGATTGATCGCCAGCACCGTGGCTACGCTGGACGAGCGTTCAGGTGGGCGCATCATTCTCGGCCTCGGTCCATCGGGGGCCAACGTCATAGAACATTGGCACGGCGTGCGTTTTGAAAAGCCGGTCAAGCGCACGCGCGAGTATGTCGAGATTATCAGAATGATCCTGCGCGGCGAGAAGCTGGTCTATCACGGCGAGTTCTTCAATCTCGAACGCGGCTTCAAGCTGCGTTTCACCCCGCTTCGAGCAGACGTGCCCATCTATATTGCAGCGATGGGGCCGAAGAATGTGGTGCAAACCGGTGAGATTGCCGATGGTGTGCTGCCCGTCTACTGGCCAGGCAACAAATGGGGCGAGTTGCGCGAGCAGCTTGACGAGGGAGCGCGTATTGCCGGTCGCCCGCCGCATAGTGCCGCCATTGCACCCTATATCACCAGTGTCATTTTGCCTGAGAACGCTGATGAGGAGAAGCGGGCCGTCGCACGCTTCAATGCTGCTGCTCCCCTGGCTTATTACATTGGGAAGATGGGCGTCTATTATGCACAGATGCTGACACGCCACGGTTTCGGGGCAGATGTGCAGGCTGTGATAGAAGGCTGGAAGCAGGGTATGAAAACCGCGATAGAGGCTGTGAGTCCGGCGATGCTGGATGCGACCTCCATTATTGGCACGCCCAAAGAGGTGGTGGCAAAGCTGGATCGGTGGGCAGAGTCAGGTGTCGATGAGCCGCTGCTCGCCATGCCTGGCGGATCGGCTGACGAGGCCGCCTCCCAGCTCGGTGCGCTGAAGGATGCTTTGAAAGGGGATTCGTAAATCACACCGTCGGGAAACAGCAGGAGGGACAGCGGGCGACCATAAAGGCCCTCCCCGCTCCTCCCAGCCACCCTTGCCCCTACAGACGTTGATGGGCTTTTCGTAAGGTTGATGCCTATGGGGCCCGATTTATCGCGCTTGAAGGGTGGAGGCTAACGCATGCTGTTCATTGCTTCATAGCTCTGTCCCGATTGACCGTGTCCGCATCAATTTGTTCACTTGCATTAGCGTCTACAAGGCCGTGACGTGCTGCAAAGTCGTTCGCATGTTGTAGTCGTTTGCGAATTGACGGGTGGTCGTGGAGCAAGAATTCGATGAGCGGCGATGGCTCGACGTCGGACAGGTTCTGGTTGGCCAGGTGAGTCATCGCACCTTTGAAGGGTTCGACCTTCTGGGTTGCTTGTAGCGCATATTCGTCTGCCTGATACTCTATGGCCCGGCTATAGCCATTGCTGAAGGGCATGACGATCAGTCCAAAGGCAGCAGTGAGCAACAAGATCAAGGGAATAGTGGCAGCATCGGCTAGCCCAGGATAGTAATGTTGTGTGTCAACTGCCCAGTGCAGCGCGAGGTTGATGAGGTAGAGTCCGCCAAGGGTGAGTATTGATTGGCTGACGATGAGTTTCCAGATGTCGTGATGCACATGGTGGCCCAGTTCGTGTGCCAGCACAACCTCGATCTCGTCTGGTGTGAAGTGATCGAGCATGGTGTCGCCGACTACAATACGACGGGTATTGCCCAGTCCCATAAGTGCAGCGTTGGCTGCGGTTGTTTTGTTGCTCATCTGCATGGTGAAAACGCCGCGCACTTTCGTTTTTGCGCGGTCAGCCAGTGCCAGCAGTCGCTGTGTCAGTTCGCCTTCAGGCAATGGGCTGAATTTATAGAAGAGCGGCAGGATGAGAATGGGCGCGAGATTGGCCATGACGACGGTGAAGAAGAGCAAGACGAGTGCGACCCAGAGCCACCAGGTTTGTGGTTGGGTGGCCAGCAGCACGTAGACCAGTTCGATGACGAAGACTTCGAAGACAAGACTCAGGCCCAGTCCTTTGAAGAGGTCGAACAGCCACCCCTTCAAGGACTGCGTTGAGATTTCATAGCGGTGCGGCAGAACGAAGCCACTATAGTAGGTAAGCGGTGCGCTGATGAGCAGGTAGCTGACCATCAAGATCAGGAAGTAGACCAGCACCTGCCAGGGGGACCAGCCTGGGATGGGCTGCCAGGCGAGTGGATGGAGTATGTTACGCAGCCACGTACCCAGGCCGCTCAAGAGTACGATGAGTACTCCTGCTGCGGCTATCGCCAGGTCTACGAGTAGAAGACGGTGGCGTATACGCGCGTATTCTTTTGCCTTCTGTTGCCGTTCTGTATCGATCTCCATGATTACACCTTCTTGAACGTACAGGTCACCTTGCCGAATTGCAGCGTATCGCCGTCATTAATCGGCGTGGCCTTATCCGGCTCCAGGCGCTTGCCGTTGATGCGCGTGGTGTTGGTGCTGTTCAAGTCCATCAGGGTGTAGGAGCTGCCGATGTGCTCGAAAGCGGCGTGGACACGCGAAACGGTCTCGGCTCCCTGCATGGAACCAAGGTTGACCTCGGGATTGATACCTCCCAGATCGTGATCGTAGCGTCCGACCACGGCCCGCTCACCTGAGAGTTTTACCTGCTTGCCATCGCTAAAGGTCAGGTAGCCCCAGGAAACGTTGGGGTCATAGGCTGGTACTGATGCCGGTTTCGCCACAATTGGTTTAGGCGGCGTTGACGGCGTCTGCGTCGTTGGTGTTGCCTGCGGTGTTGAAGGTATATAGTACTGTGTCTCTGCTGGTGGCGTCGGTGCCTGCGGCGCCGATGCCTGTGTTGAAGCCACTGTCGGTGCATCAGGTGTCGAGGGCTGTGTTGAGGGTATATAGTATGGTGTATCTGGCCGTGATGGCGGCTTTGGAGCAGCAGGTGGCTGCTGTTTAGGTGTACCGGGTACGATGGTGACTTTAGGCTGTGGCGCTACAGGCGGTTCCTGTGGCGCAGGTGGCACATAGGGCAGTGGCTGTGGAGGCGGTGTTGGCCTTGAAGGTGCCGCCGGTGGCATATAGGTTGGCGTTGGCGGCGTATATGGCTGTGGTGCAGGTGCGGGAGCGGGCTTCGCAACCTGGGTTGCTGAGAGTGTCTGGAAGATCGAGGCACCGCACTTTGGGCAGAAGGAGGCATCTGGTTTCAGTTCGGCCTGGCAATTGGGGCAGAGCGTCTTGGGTGCGACTAGTGACCTGCCACAACCGGTACAAAAGGTATCGCCAGCTTCGTAGGGAGTATTGCAGTTAGGACAGTGCAATTTGACCGGTACAGGTGGAGGTGCCGCAACAGGCTGTGATGTGACAACCTGGGGTTGCGGGGGCGGTGGTATGTATTGCACCGGTGGTGTGTATATTGGCGTCGGTGGCGAGTACGTTGGTGGCGCCCATTGTTGCTGAAACTGGGGCATAAGTTGTACCGGAACTGGTCCCCCCTGGATGCCGGGCCGCTGCTGACGCACCAGGCCATCGACCACATTCAGGATTTGATTGGCGAGGCTCATCTGCCTTAGAGCACCGACGCCTGCCGTGACGGCAAGTGGCAATAGCGGGAAGAACACTAGCCCGGCGGCACCTACCGCTCCCGCTGCTGCCTTGTCCAGCCATTTCTGCTGGCCGAGCATTGCCAGCACCCCACCAGAGGTGCGTTGGATGATGACGCTAAGAGCTACGCCCATACCCACGAGTGTCTCAAGCTCGCCACCTTTTTTCAATTGCACCAGTACCTGGTCTTTGCTGCCGATCTGCTGCACCTGGTAGCCCTGCGCCCGGTAGATGTTCTCCAGGTCATTGGCAAGTCGATTTATATCTATTTCTTCCGAGTTGTAAAATCTTGCATCCATCCTTCTCGTCTCTCCTTTACTGGTTCACTGGGGCTGGTCCCGCCTGCACATCAGGCCGCTGCTGCCGCACCAAACCATCGATCATATTCATCACCTGGCTGGCGAGGCCGATCTGGCGCAACGCTCCAAACCCTGCGGTGATGGTGAGTGGCCAGAGCATAGGAACCGCCAGACCAACGACACCAACTGCTGCTTTATCAATCCATTTTTGTTGGCCAATCATCACAAGTATACCACCAGAAGTGCGCTGTATGGTCACCGTTAATGCTGATTGCAAGCCAACGAGTGCCTCAAAATCGCTACCCTTTTGCAATTGTATGATCTGCTGTTCCTTGTTAGCAATCTGCTGTACCTTGTAGCCCTGGAGACGATAAATCTTCTCCAGGTCGTTGGCGAGGCGCTCGATGTCTATTTTTCCCGAGTTATAAAATCTACTATCCACGAGGTTCTCCTAAGTTTGATTGTGCTTTTTATGGTTTTACTTATGTAGTATACGACAAAGTGGTGACAACTCCCCACGGCTAAAGCCGGGGGCTTCTCAGTTCAACCGGACTCCCAATGGAGACCGTCCCTGAAGGCCATGCCCTGGCCTTGAACAAAATGTTTTTCGCGGCGTTGACATCACGGTCAGCGACATAGCCACAGGAGGTGCAGATATGGGTACGAACACTGAGGGACTTTTGCATAAGCTCTCCACAGTTGCTGCATGCCTGTGTGGTATAGCGGGGGTTCACTCGAATGACTTGATGACCAGCTCTTGCAGCCTTATCTTCAAGGATAGCGAGAAACGCTCCCCAACTGGCGTCGAGAATGCTCTTCGACAGATGATGGTTCTTGACCATATTCATGACCTGAAGGTCCTCGACAGCAATATGTTGATAGCCAAGAGCATACGGCTTGGCGACTTTGAAATGATGGTCACGACGCTGGCGATTGATCTTGAGATGCGTCTTAGCGACGATGCGCGACGCCTTGCGGAAACGCTTACTGCCCTTTTTACGTCGAGAGAGCTGGCGTTGTTTGCGCCTGAGTGTCGCGGCGCTCGTGCGATAGAAACGGGGATTAGCCATGGTATGGCCTTCGCTATCAGTCAAGAAGGACTTGAGACCCACATCAATGCCGATATCAGGATGAGAACATTCAGAAGGAGCATGGTCGCTCTCTTGTTCTGTCTCACAGACGATGAGGGCGTACCAGTGTCCATCGGCTCTCAGAACGAGGTGAACAGTTTTCGGCTTCCCGTCAAGTGGTCGGTGCAGTTTGATCTTGAGCGACTTGCCAAGTTTGGCAGGCACGATAAGGTGTTTCTTGTCTTCATGCAGATAGGTATCTTTGCCATACTGCCTCAGTTGGATGGAGTGCCACCGGTTCGGTTTCTTGAAGCGAGGGAAGCCGCCCTTCTCACCCAGTGCTTTCATGGCAAGAAAGCGTTTCAAGGCTTTGGTGAGCCTGTCAGCGAGCATTTGCAGGGTGGTGGCTGGCACCTGTTCTTTGCCCTGTCCCTTGAACTGTGTTTCCAGTTCATACTTGTTGGGGAAGGTACCACGCTCATCATATTCTTGCTTGGCAACGGCTCGCATCTCATTATAGATACGACGCGTTTCCGCCAAACAGGCGATGAGTTGACGGTGCTGGACCTTATTTGGGTACAAGCGGTACTCGAATGTTCTCATGAGCGTATTCTACAATATTAGAGTTGTCAAGAGGGCAAGATGCGCGCCTACGGCGGGCGCGTTTCACCCCCATGCATAAACGCAGGGCCCTCACGCGCCGTTTGGTAGATGTGCTTCTCTGTCAATATACGGTCAGGTGTAGTGAAGGTTAGAAGCAATTGCCTCACCTTTTATCGAAGCAGGGTGTTAGTTTGCTGATAATATGGTATCATATGGCGGAGTTACCGGCAGAATCTGAGAGATGGGAGAGATGTTCGCTTTGAGTCATCCGACAACCTTTGGCGATTTTCTTACAGACTTTTTCGGGCTGTTTTCCCAAAAAACCTTTCGCCGCGCTGATTATCTCACCTATTTAAGCCAACCGGATAAAAGTCGTAGTGGTGATGAGGCACCGATTGTAGATACAGCAATAGTTAGTCCCCTTTTAGGACTGCTGGGCTTTGAGCCAGCAGAACGTGTTTATAACCAGCAACGCCAGAATGGTCGTCCTGATTTTGCCCCCACTGATTCAGTATACGGCACTTGCTTTGTTGTTGAAGATAAAAATACATCACTGCCGCTGACTTTTGATCTGAACAATCCTGATTGCCATCTTTCGCAACTGGCAGGGTACGTGCGTTCCTCCGCAGTACGTCTTGGCTGGCTGACTAACGGTAAGCAGCTTACTATCTGGAACTTCAACGATCCCCAAAAGCCAACACGCATTATTGACCTGGACATACCAGCAGTCATCCTTGATTGGCGTAGCCACAATCTACCTGAGTTATCACCATCCAACGAGAAGTCGCTTCATGACTTGTTCGATCTATGCCGTAAGGAGTCGTTTACTGATATGCAGCGGCTTGAACATGAGATGGCTACAAGCATTGAGGAGTGGCATGCTCAGGCACTCCCGTTGGGTACAGGCAGTGGGAATGAGGGGGTTCTAGTCGAGGCATTACAGCTACTAGTGATGGAATTGCAACGGGATGCACGGCGTGTGCTTGATGGCCACTTGAGACGCTACGAAGAATACACTGACAAAGTCAATCGTCTTACTGATGAAGCACCTGAGTCAGCTCTAGAAGGACTTAAAGGGTTACGTAGCAAGGTTGTTTCTATCCTCATAGATAAGTTTCAACTCGTATGGGGGCTAGAGAAAGAGGATATTGAAGCAATTGAGGACATACTGATTAGATTAGAGCGGGATGCCAGGTTATTTATCAGTCCAAAGGAAATGTTTCAAAACGTATTGGGTATTATCAATACGGCACGGCAGAGGAAATACCCTTCTAAGTCTAAAGCCGCACAACCCATGTCAAGTCTTGAAGATCTTCCTACATTACATAATCCCCTACAAGTTTACATAGATAAGGGATTTGCCTGGCACCAAAGACAAGCTGCGCTGCGTCAAGAATATCGCAATGACTTGAACGTCTACGATGATTACATTGCCTGGAAATCGCTCGTACAGGAGACCATGCTAGGTGGGTTGGATGAAGAACGGCGTAGAGACGAGTTTTCCTTACAAGCAGCGTATGTCGTTTTTATTCGATTGCTGCTAATTCGTGTCTGCGAGGACAAAGGTATTTTCCCACATCGTTTCATTTCTGATGGAGGACTGAAGCACTGGCAAGAAGATATGAAAAGATATCTCGTCTTCGCAAACGGAAATCCCTATTCTCCTCTATTGAATATGGCTTATGAAAATGCACAAAATATTTATGCTCACTTTTTTACCGGACGCGAACTCTTCAACTGGTACCACCTGGATCGACAGCGTCTTGTAATGGCACTGCACCAGCTCAGCCGTTTCAATTTTGCAGGTGTTGATTCGGATATCATCGGCACGATTTATAACACGTACGTCAATCGCAAGGAGAAGCGTGAGAAGGGTCAATATTATACACCGCCGGCAATTGTCAACTACATTTTGGATACTGTAGGTTATAGCGGTAGGGCAATTATTGGTTCCAACAAACGTCTGATCGATCCTGCCTGCGGCAGCGGCTCATTCCTCGTTTCCGCTGCCAAACGTTTCGTCGCAGCCTATAACGGGAAAGTAGGTGACCCGCTAGCGGTGCTGGAACGGTTGCAGTCGAACTTGTTTGGTTTTGATCTCAACCCTTTTGCATGCTACCTCGCTGAAGTGAATTTGCTGATCCAGGTGCTTGATCTCATCAAGCAAGCACACGATGTAGGCCAGCGCCCAAATATTCAACGCTTCTATATTTACAATGTAGATGCTCTCACCCGTCCAACGGGTAGACACTATTACATGCACATCAACACATTATTGGCGGAAGAGAGTGATACCGTCGAGCAGATTAAAAGCCGTACCCCCGAGACGTCCTATGCCACAGGCTTTGCCTTTGTCGTCGCCAATCCACCGTATGGAGCCACGCTGAGCGAAAACTATAAGGAAACGTTACGGTCTGAATGGGCAGATGTCTTCTATGGTCAGCCTGATACCTATACCTTTTTCCTGAAACTCGGCCTTGAACTCCTGGCAGCCGACGGGAAACTGGGTTTCATTACACCCAATACCTATCTAATGGGTAAAAACACTGCTGCCTTACGTGGCAAGCTGCTTACTATGGGACGCATCGAACAGATTGTGGACTTGCCGCAAGGTATCTGGCCAGATGCAAATGTGGATTGTGTGCTGCTTTTTCTTACAGCAGAGAGCGACGAGGCGAAGCGCAAAGCGCAGCAGGTGCAAATCAACTTGCTGGGGTTACGCGATACGCTCGATAAACTTACCGAGCGAGCCTGGGCCGAAACTATGATACAGCAACAGTCGAACTGGATAGCTGACCCAAAATATGAGATTACAATCCGTCATGATGTATTACTGCAACAGATCGAAGATGCCTGTCGGGTTCCTGTCAATAGCAATGGCGGATCTACTACGAAGATGCTGCGGCTTGGAGATGTGACGGAGAGTACGCAGGGGATCATTCCATACAAAACAAGAGCAGAAGGACAAGCGAATCGTTATATCAAGCCGCACCGGCAAGTCCCTCCTGCTGAGAATAATTGGAAGCCACTGCTTGATGGCAGCGCGTTTGTCGGACGCTACGAACTGCGTTGGGGTAGTATGCAGCCCTACTTGAACTATGGCGACTGGCTTTGGTGCCCACGCGAAGCAAAATATTTTGAGTTGCCCAAACTGCTCGTTCAGTATATGCGTAATCGTGCTCTCAAACGTCGCCTAGTGGCGACATTCGATGATCAACATTTCTACAATCGTCACAACTTCAGTGACGTAATTGCTGGGGATGCGGGCTACGATCTCAAGTATATCCTGGCCCTGTTTAACTCGTCACTGCTTAACTACTGGTTTGCACGACAGTTTGATAATGTAAATATTAACCCATCGTATTTCCGGCAAATACCAATCCACCCCGCTGATTCTGCAACTCAGGCAGCAATAGCTGCACTAGTCGACCAGATACTGGCAAAGCATACACTGCTTAACGCTCTACGGATCCAAGGCTATACGATCAGGCACCGGCGCAATGGCACCGCATTGATTAATGTGCCCTATGACAGGCTACTGAGAGATATCCAAACAGAGAACCCTAACTTTCCTGTACTGACCTTCTTTGATGCCAGAGCATTAGGGCTGATCAGCATTCCTGAGCAATGCGATCTTCGGGCGACTGTGAGTAGCAATATATACATCTCAGATAAGTACCCGAACAATGTCGTGCTGCGCCACAACAAACTGTGGTTCGAGGTGCCAGGTGAGGATGTGTGCCGTTATCTATCTGGCTACCTCAGTCGTCCACAATGGCATGGCAAAGCATGGGATGACCTTAAAAATAATGCGCTGATTCCTGAAGGTACAAACGCTCTAAAAGCTTTTTTTGCTGCTGAAGCGCAGCAAATTGATTCTATTCTGATTCTTCTTGACGAGATAAAGCGCATCGATGCAAAGATTGACGAGCGAGTACTTGACCTATATGGCATAACAAATGCAGCAGATAGGCAGTGTATTCTGGGTAGCGCACCTACGGAAGAAGAGGAAGAGACAGGCAGTGATGAGGAAACAATTGCTTCTGACCCCTTTTAGCGTGGTTGCCAATTGTGTTTACGGTAAATATCCAATGTCTGCCGGTCACCGGGCACATAACTTACCATCGAGTAGCTGTTGATGCCGGTGAAGACGGTTGTTGCTGTACGCAAGGTCAGGCGACCAAGCTCACTATGCTGGAGCTGAAAGACGAAAGATGGGGCGGGTCTCCCTTCGTGATGGGAGGCAGAGGCGATGCGACGAAACTCCGGTAGTTCTCGTAAACGCTTCCAAAGCTGTTTGTACCCCGGCAGATGGGTGATGGTACGTGTATTGTATTGAAAGTCGCTTACCAGCCGACGGGCCAGGTTCTCCCAGTCATGAAGATGATGGCGACGGCGAGCGTCAAAGACTAATTCCAGAAGATGGCGCTTCTCGTCTCCTGCGATTTCTTCCTGTACCTCAAAGAGTGTGATCGCTGCATCGTTCCAAGAATGTAGGAACCAGAGACGGTCAAGCGAATGTGCCGGATATGAGGTATTGCGAACCAATAGCTGGGCCAACTGACCCAGGTCGAGGAGCGACCCCTCAATTTGCTCATCGTCGATCTGGCGACCTGTAAGTTTAGTGTAGGCATCGTAGAACTGACGCCTTTCGCCAGGTTGTAGGTCCAAAGTGCGTGCGATGCCATGGACAATGCGCTGAGACGGGTTTTTGCGCATGCCCGCCTCCAAGTGATAGATGTATGTACGCGAGAGGCGGGTTGCTTGTGCGAGTTGACCCTGTGAGAGGCCGCGCTGCTGCCGGTACTGGGCGATAAGTTGGGCAAAGTGAGATACGTTGTTTGTGGTCATGGTTTCCCCTGGTGCCGTGGCTTGGCGACTACGCTCGCGATTGCACGATGCAGCATGTTCTGGCGTAGTGGCGACCCTTGCGGTCGCCAGGTTCCATGTAGAAACCCTATGCATACACCCTAACGGGGAGCCACTACATTTTGTTCCGTTCTCGTTAGCTGCTCCCCCATTATGCCGCAAAATTTGTTAGCTGGCAACATGCCTTTCTTACGTTGAAAATCATATAATTGAGGTAGTTGTTAATATTGTTCCCTATCCTTGAGGAGCTATTATAGAATGTCTGACTCGTCGATGAGAGATGATGCTCATGTGGGGCAGGAGATTACGGTCTATTCCTCACGTCTCTGGGTGTGCCACTATGAGGAGGGTGTGCCTTCCGAACTCGATATCCCAGAGCAACCCTTGACCTGGCTGCTCGATCATACTGTGAATAGCCATCCGGGCCATACTGCATTTATCTACTATGGAACGAAGTTGACGTACGCTCAGTTTTCCTCGCTGGCTAATCGCTTTGCTGCCGGATTGCAGCGCTTGGGTGTGCAGAAGGGTGATCGTGTAGCAATTGCGTTGCCAAATATACCGCAATACCCTATCGCTTTCTACGGTGCGCTGCGGGCAGGAGCTGTGGTTGTACCAACGAATCCCTTGTATACCGAGCGTGAAATGCAGTATCAGTTAGCCGATTCGGGGGCGCGTGTAATGATCATGCTCGATACATTCTACCCTGTTGTGCGTGCAGTGCGAGCCAAGACCGACCTGGAGCATATCATTGTGACAAGTCCTGCCGATTTTCTGCCGCCTGTGCTCCGTGCTCTCTATCCCCTGAGCCAGCGGAGGGCTAAGAACCCAGAACCACGTTTGACGAAGCAGGAACTCCAACAGGATACTAACCTGCACTCCATGAACAACATCCTTCATCCCCGTACGAAGAGCACAGTAGAGGTCTTCAATCTGCCTGTGCGAACTTCGCCCGATGACCTGGCAGCTCTTCAGTATACCGGTGGGACAACAGGACTTTCAAAAGGCGCTATGTTAACCCATCGCAACTTGCTGGCTAACGCCTTTCAGACACACTACTGGGAACCCAAGGCACGCGAGGCGGGTGAGGTGACATTGTGCGTGGCTCCATTCTTCCATTCGTATGGCCTGACCGTTGGTATGAATCTGTCTATTCTGGCGGCTGCGACGATGGTGCTGTTGCCACGTTTCATTGCGAAGGATGTCGTACGGACAATCCGGCGCTATCATCCGACACAGCTTCCAGGCATACCGACGATGTATGTGGCTATTATGCGCGAGGTGGGCGAGCATACAGAACAATTGCGCTCGATCAAGTATTGTATCAGTGGTGCGGCACCCTTGCCTGCCAAGGTGCGTATGGACTTCGAGGCGATGACCCATGGCAAGCTGGTTGAAGGGTATGGATTGAGTGAGGCTGCACCGGTAACACACTGCAATCCCCTGAACGGTGATATTCGCGATGGCAGCGTTGGCCTCCCTTTGCCAAATGTGGACGCAGCTATCCTGAACCCTGAGACAGGGAAACCTGTACCAACCGGCGAGGTGGGTGAGATTGTGGTCAAAGGGCCCAATGTGATGAAGGGCTACTGGCAGCGCGACGCAGAGACCGACTCTATTTTCGGACATGGTAAATCATATGAAGGATGGTTGCGTACAGGCGACCTTGGGAGAATGGACGAAGAGGGCTACTTTTATGTGGTGGAACGCGCTAAAGATATGATTATCACCAGTGGCTTTAATGTCTACCCGCGTGAGGTTGAGGAGGTGCTGTTCCACCATCCGTCCGTACAGGAAGCGGCAGTCGTCGGCGTGCCAGACGAGTACCGTGGTGAGGCGGTAGTTGCTTTTGTTGCATTGAAACCTGGAGTTGCTGCATCGGAAGAGACCCGCGAGGATATTCTCGCCTATTGTAAGCGCGAACTGGCAGTATATAAGGTGCCCAAGAAGCTTGAATTCCGTGAAAGCTTACCGAAATCTCTGATTGGCAAAGTCCTGAGAAGAGAACTGCGGGAAACCGCGCAATAAAATGTAGTGGCGCCCCTTGCGGGTGCCAGGACCACGAACCGCGCAATAAAGGAGAAAACAGTTACATGACGAAAACTATGAAACCGACGGAGACAGGTACAGCGTTTTTGACGACGCCTGTAAGTGAGAGTGCTGACAAAATCTTCACCTTGGAGCAGCGTGATGAGGAGCAGCGCTGGATTCAAGAGTCGACGGCAGCGTTCATTACACGCGAGGTTTTGCCCAAGGTCGAGGCCATTGATCACCAGGAGCCTGGCCTGATGCCGAGCCTGGTGAAGAAGGCGGGTGAGCAGGGCCTGTTGATGGTCGATGTGCCGGAGGCATATGGCGGTGCAGAACTTGGATTGTTGACGAGTTCACTCATTGGGGCGGAATTGCGCGAGGGATCCTTTAGCGTGGCCATCGGTGCACATACAACGATTGGCACACTACCCATCGTCTTTTATGGCACCGAAGCTCAGAAGCAACATTATTTACCGAAGCTCGCTTCTGGCGAATGGATCTCCGCTTACGCGCTGACCGAACCGGGAGTCGGCTCTGACGCAATGGCGTTGAGCACCCGTGCGGAACTCTCTGCCGATGGCAAGTATTACGATCTGAATGGCACGAAGCAGTGGATCTCGAATGCTGGTTTCGCCGATGTGATGGTCGTATTTGCGCGTATCGGCAATGAGAAGCCCTCGGCCTTCATTGTTGAGACGAAATGGCCGGGCATTTCAACTGGCGCAGAAGAGCGCAAAATGGGTATCAAAGGATCCTCCACGCGCCTGGTGTTCTTCGAGAATGTGCAGGTTCCAGTCGAGAACCTGCTCGGGGAGATTCACAAGGGTTACAAGATCGCCTTCAATATCCTCAATATCGGACGATTGAAGCTAGGTGCAGGTGTTGTGGGTGGCTCACGCGCTGCATTAGGTATGGCTGCTGCCTATACGACCGAGCGCAAGGCCTTTGGCAAGTTCCTGCATGAGTTCGGCATGATTAAGAAGAAGCTGGCGCATATGGCTGCGGAGACGTATGCTGCAGAGAGTGAAGTTTTTCGCACGGCTGCCAATATTGAGCAGGCGCGGCGCGGCGCTGGCGCTGATACAGAGGCTGCTTTCAACGCGATTGAAGAGTATGCTATCGAGGCTTCTATCGCCAAAGTGCATGCCAGCGAGGTACTGGCGCAGGTTGTGGATGAAGGTGTGCAAATCTTCGGCGGCTACGGCTTCATGCAGGAGTTTCCTATCGAGAAGGCCTACCGCGATGCACGTATCCAACGCATCTTCGAGGGTACTAATGAGATTAACCGCCTGGTTGCTGCTGGGACGCTGTTCCGTCGCGTATTGACGGGTAAGCTAGACCTGATGACGCGCTATCCTACGATTGAGGGCCGTGTCAAGTCGGGCCAGGCTCCTGATTTTGCCGGTGAGACAGTACCTGCCGAGCTGCATGATGCTGTCAACGCCCTGGAACGTGCCAAGGATGCAACGATATACGTGGCTATGAAGATTGCCATGAAGTATATGCAGGCTTTGGAGCAAGAGGAAGAGTTCATCGAATACCTGGCGAACCTGTTGATCGATCTGTATGCCGCCGATAGTGCGCTAGCTCGGGCTGTGCAGTCTATGCGTCGTGGTGATGAGAACAGTGCCATCCACGTCAAACTTGCACAACTGGCGACCTGGCTCGGCTTCGCACGCATCCACACGAATCTCGACCAGATGTTAATGACGAACATGAGCGAAGGCGAAGTGCAAGAAGAACTGCCACGGGTGCGGGCCTACGTCGGTGACTACTCGCTAAACGGTGTTACCGTGCAACGTGAACTGGCGACGATCATCGTCGAGAAGCAGGGGTATCCGATTTAAGACTGAAGCGGCGAGTAGTATGAACCTGGTGGGGAGGCCCCACCAGGTTCCCATACAATCTTCCAACATTGTTAGAAGATTGATGCGCCAGAATCCGTATCGAACAGGTGAATATGATCAGTATCGACATGCAGCGGGATGCTGCCGCCGACATGGGCTGAAGAGCGTGGGTCGAGTCGTGCAACCGTTGCTTTGCCATTCGAGCTGACGTAGACCTGCAACTCGCTGCCGAGGTGCTCGACAACCTCTACAGAACCGTTGATGGCAGAGGCTCCATCGGAACCCTGAGGCAGAAGTGATGCATCGCTCAAGTGCTCAGGGCGTACGCCGAAGGTGAGGTTTTTGCCTGCAGCGTCTTTGGCCTGGCCTTCGTAGAGCGGCGGTACCTGCACCTGCCCTATGCCATCAAGGACGATCTTGGTTGCCCCATCCCCGGTAACCACTTTGGCACCATTGTAGAAGTTCATGGAAGGTGAGCCGATGAAACCTGCGACAAAGAGGTTAGTGGGATGATCGTAGAGTTCCTGCGGCGCGCCAATCTGTTGGATGAAACCGGCGTTGAGCACGGCAATACGGGACCCCATCGTCATCGCCTCGGTCTGGTCGTGTGTGACGTAGATTATGGTCGTCTGGAGGCGTTGATGCAGGCGCGTAATCTCGGAGCGGGTCTGCACACGCAGCTTGGCATCCAGGTTCGAGAGAGGCTCATCCATCAGGAAGACTTGTGGCTCACGCACAATGGCGCGGCCAAGTGCCACACGCTGGCGCTGTCCACCGGAAAGTTCTTTGGGTTTGCGCTTGAGCAGTTGCTGGAGGCCGAGAATTTCGGCGGCTTCGTCAACGCGCTTAACGATCTGGTCCTTGGGGAAGTGGTGTAGCTTGAGACCAAAAGCCATATTGTCGTAGACGGTCATGTGGGGATAAAGGGCGTAGTTCTGGAAGACCATTGCGATGTCGCGATCTTTGGGTGCAACACCATTGACGAGCTTTTCGCCAATATAAATCTCACCTTCACTCAGATCTTCCAGACCTGCTACCATGCGCAGGCAGGTACTCTTGCCGCAGCCAGAGGGACCGACGAGTACCAGGAATTCTTTGTCCTTGATATCAAGGTTAATATCGTGGACAACTTCTACTTTGCCGAATCGTTTGTAGACGTGTTCGAACAAGACACGACCCATTGCAGATACTCCTTTTCGCTCTTGTAACAGGTATTAAAGCCCTGTTACACTTCAATCAATAGAAGAGCTTCGCTTGATGCCCACGTTGCAGTTGGTCGGAACAACTGGGAGTCAACGGGGCCTCTTCACGTCATGTTGTGGTTTGCTGAATAGTTGAGCAGCCAACGAACAGACGCTGTTAAGAGTATAACATAGATTTGTGAAAAAAGCAGGCTAGAATCCGCATATTAATGGATTTTGCGCAATCTCCCGAAATACCCCAAAAAGCCTTCTAACCACTAGACAAATGGATAGATTATCGTGCATACTATTGGAGGGTATTATTTCTCGAATGTGCTAACAAGTCATGACATTGTATTTACATCTTGACATACATGCCTTGGACGTAACAGAACGTTCATCGTGGATTCGTCAGAGACGAAGCTACTAAGGAAGGATGTAGACCATGCAAGGAGCCTACGAAAAGGGGAGTGAGGTAGCAAAGCTATTGTCCCAGATTAGCGCGGAATACGAAGCCGCCCAGCGTGGCTTAACCGGTCTGGCTTACGGGACATCGAAGCACGAGTTCATCACCGCAAGGATGGAGCGCATGGGCCAACTCCACACTGAGTTGCAGTCACTCGTAGGAGATCAAGCGGTTGCACTGGTTGCTGAACAGTTGAACTCCATGCCGTAGGCTTCGAGCAGTAGTCCCCTTCAGCGGAACGCAGTGGAGCGCGTATAGATACTTCGTGGGGAATTCATATCATAACAGAAGAGGATGCGAAACTGGAACGGCCTAGATAGAGTCACCAGGGGATTGGCTTCTCGTCAGAGATTGAAACAAACAAACATATGCACAATCGCCTGTAAAACAGCCGGTTCTCCCAGTAGAGAACCGGCTATTTTGCTGGTGAGGTTTAGACCAAGGTGTCTTCTAAGCAAGGATGTGTCTTCACCTGCATATCAAAGTGGCGTATCGGGCGGAGAGGACTGTTCTTCCAGACACCGGTTACGACAAACTCGGTTTCTTCGCTAACAAATGTGTCTTGATCGAGCACACTGTGTGGTCCATCCATGAAACACTGTAACCAGTTCTTGCGGTCTTCACTACTAAGTAGGGGAGCATCTTCACACACAAACCACTCGGCAATCCCTTGCAGATAGGAGTGGAATTCGGGCGAGAGTGGATGCAGGCGTCGTATAAGATAGCTGTTCTCTTGCACCTCTGCATAACCAGCTGCACGTAGGTATGCGGCAAGCTTGGAGCCAATGTAGCTGTCCTCGAAGGTGAAGCCTTCATCGACGCGTATTTGCTCCCAGCGTTCACGGGCCTGGAAAATACGGGCCTGTAAGCCTGCATCAATGTTGTAGAAGCGCATAGTGCCAAAGTCAATATCCTTGATGACCAGGCGTCCACCAGGGGCCAGATAGCGGCCTAGAGCAGCAAATGTATGCACGGGGTCAGGAAGGTATTGGCTGACGTTCGCACTAAATATCATGTGAGCAGTCCCAGGCTGCATGGGTAACCGCTCTAATGTCGCCTGTTTGTACTGCACCTGCCGGGAATACCACTTGTGCGCGTTTCGTCGTTGAGCTGTGACCAAAGCCTCTGTGGAAATGTCTACGCCGATAATGCGTCCTTCAGGGCCGATAGCCGAGGCGAGTAGCGGTATCCAAAGCCCTGGTCCACAGCCGGCATCTACTACCAGGCTACCAGGTTTGAGCTGGAGGTCGCGAATCATTTGCTTACGTTCGGGAGCTTTGCTGCGGTGGTGTGTGACTAACCATTCGACTGCATTGAGTGGTAGACCGCACTCGTTCACATGAACAAGGTTGTTTACTGCCATAAGACTATCCTTACCTTCTATACAATTGTGATAGCTACGATAGATTTGAATATGTGAGGAGTATAACATGCGAGAATGGGGAATGCAATACATTTGTAGTACTTTGATATTAACGTTGTATAAAAATTTGTTACGCGGGGGATAACTTCGTATCGAGTAGTGGCAAGGGTGGTTGGGTGGGCCCTTGCGGTTGCTCTTCGAAGAAAACCAGAAAGGCTGATACATGGGTGAGGTTCAGATTATTGCGTGGAGCCAAGCCACCTGACCCCAGGGCGCAGGCAAGCTGACGCCCCTACTAACCCGGGTTAGTAGGGGCGTCAGCTTGCCTGCGCCCTGGTGGGGGGATTAGTTGATGGCGGCGTTTGTAGACATAATGGGCATTGATACCTCTCGATCCACGCAGGTACGAAGGTCCTCGTGGTGAAAGCGCCAGGTACTTCCTACTTTATGACCGGTCAGTTGGCCTGACCACATAAGTCGGTAGAGGGTTGAACGGCTTACCCGTAGGTAGGTCATAGCCTCTTTGAACGTTAGCAGGACATCGTCTTGGATCATTTGCATAACCATAGAAATTTCTCCTCAAATTGATAGATAGGTAGATAGATACACCTGGACCAAGTGGTTTGACCATAATGGTTGTCGTATCTACTGTAGATAAGTGTTTCACTACGTATTAGTGTAATCGACGGTGCCTCACTTTTATGTTAAGGATTAGTTACGATTTGGTTAATTTTGGCGATTCTCCGGTTTAGATTTCATCACCGTGATACACGATGTGGCAAGGGAGACGCCCATAATAAGCCTAAAAACTTTCCTGGACACAAAAAACCCGACAAATTACCACTTACGTGCTAGCAATGCATCAAGTACTTCCAGGTCACATGATACGGCAAAAATTGATAGGCCAGTAGCCTCTTCCAGTTGACGGAGTGCATTTGTATCAGTTGGGTCTGCCATAGCCATAGTGAGGCGGTCATGATCGCGCCCAACGGGGGCGCAGCGTATCTCGAGTGCAAGTTGATATGGAATGAGCTGCTTCAAACGTTTAGGAAGGTGGGTTGGCAACTGCAGAAAAAGGGATAAGGCCGTGGGTTGACGAGACAACATTGGGGTTGGGACTTTCCGGCAGGTTCCCATTCACTGGTGAGTCTTCCCGGTCAAACGTTGTCTGAATCAGGAGATGGGCAGAGTTCATACTGCGCAGTTGCCTGCTGATGGCCGGGCGTAATGTTAATTTGCGAGTTGTCAGGCTTGCATGGTAGAGCATCTGCTCCAGGGACGTTGCTGGTTTTGGATAGGAACCGATGCCGAAGAGAATATCTGTCACACGCCTTAATGGTGGGATGACAGTTTCTGCCCGCAGCAGGCTGATGCTCTTGAAGACACGTTCTGCGATAGCCTGTATTGTGTGTTGATCCACATCGGGAAAGATTATGACCGCTCCAATGCCCGTGTGAACTAGCATTTGATCATCTATCCTGATTACGCGCCGCGCATTGACGAGGACTTGCTCAAGGAAGCTATCAGGGGCATGATAGCGCGGACGATGGTAGATTGTGGCGGACTGCGGAACAGAGTGGATAGGCTCGAGTTGTGAGATATGTAGATGCAGCACGCTGAGAGGCGTCGAACGCGGGAAGAAGGTAGCAAGCAGGGTGCGCAGATGACTATTCAACTCTTGAGTGGCAGGAGTCCACGGTTCACGCTCTCTGCTCTCTTCTTCTGATGCTCGATGCTGCGAGGAGAGCGGTAGACAACTGCAGCGTTCATATGCTGGAGCGTCTATATATATTATTGATTGACTTGAGGCTTCTTGTGCTTCGCGCTTCATGATGGTGTTGGTGTGCAGGATTGGCGTACGTGTGATCTAAACGATGGTCATATACCTGGCTTGCTCACGGTTCAGTAAGAACTGCTGGAGTGGTGAAGGTATATCCTACTCCAGGCACAGTTGTAATATATTTGGGTTTGTTGGCATTGGGTTCTACTTTTTGACGCAAGTGACGGATATGCGTTTTCACCAGTCCGGAATCGCCCACTTCGTCATAGCCCCAGACACGCTCGATGATCATATCAGTCGTGAGCACCTGTCCGGTGTGGGTGAGCAGGAGGTGCAGCAGGCGGCTCTCAGTGGGTGTCAATCTGATCTTCACGCCTTCTCTGATCACTTCGTGGCGCATGGCATCCAACGACACAGAACCCACCGTGACAGCAGATGTGGAGGCCGAGCTCCGTGCAGCGGAAGAACGACGCATCACGGCTTTGATACGTGCCAGTAATTGCCGAGGACTAAACGGTTTGCGTAAATAGTCATCGGCTCCCACCTCTAATCCACGAATCTCATCATCTTCTCGATCCTGGGCGGTGAGGATCAAGACCATTGAATTGGTTTCACTGCGCATCTGCCGGCACACCTCGAAGCCATCGAGCTTGGGCATCTGGACATCCAGGATGACCAGGTCGGGCAGGGTTTCACGCCAGCGTTGGACCGCCTGTTCACCATCGAATGCGCGTATAACGTCATAGCCATGTCCCTTGAGCCAATAGCTCAGCAAGTCGACCATGTCGCGGTCATCATCGGCCACCATGATTTTCAAAGGCGTTCCTCCTACAGGTGTGCATTACTCTGCATGCGAGACCAAAATGTAGCTCTCGTGGCATGGGAAGGTCTCTTACAGCTAGTAACGGGACGGTGTTCTGCCAGTAACATCATGATACAATTTGGGCTATAAACAGTCATCCAGGTAGCCATTCTGTCGACATCTTATATCAAATCCTGATGATCACTATACATTGTCATGCTGAGCGCAGCGAAGCATCTCTGGGCCCATCGAGACAGACCCTTCGCTGCGCTCAGGGTGACAAAGGGGGAAGTAATTCATGATAACTCCACGTGAGGATTTGCTGGCTTTAGCTCGCGAAGTTGCTCAACGGGCGCATTGTCCCTACTCTCATTTCCATGTGGGGGCGGCACTGGTCGCGGGTGGAAAGACCTATGTTGGCGTTAACGTCGAGATTTCAAGTTTCGGGTTGACCTTGTGCGCAGAACGTTCGGCGTTGGCTGCGGCAATTACGGATGGTGCAGGTCCTATTACCCAGGTTGCAGTTGCCTGTATTGATGCACCCGTAGATGCTCCTCTCAATGAACGTACTCCTTGTGGGGCCTGCCGTCAGTGGTTGGCTGATCTTGCGCCGGACGCTGTCATTTACATCGATGGGGCGTCGCGTGATTTCTCTGTGGCAGAGTTGTTGCCTTATGCATTTGGGTTGCCGTAGGCAGGAAGGGTGGGACGTTTGGGAAGTCCTATTTTAACAGATGCACTTGCTCTTTCTGAGGGCGCTTGATGAGCTGGGACCGTTGCGACAGGAGGCTCATCGGATGCTGAAGTCTGCTCCTTGGGAGGGACCTTCACTGACTCTTTCTGCTGGGGAGCTGCCTGGAGACCGCTTTCTCCTCGCAATCGTACCACAACAGTATACGCCGTCAGGCCATCGGGCACCATCCTTCGTATTCACTCACGTAAATTAGTCCATAAGTGTGATACCCATCGTCTACACGCGATATCCTTGTTCTGAGAAGAATAAAGCACCCGCAGCATAAGTTCCTAGGAGTTCGACGAAGCTGCGGGTGCCTGACATCAAAATCATCCGTGATTATGTCCGAGATGCAGGGTAATCAGAGGGATGGATTCGACTGAGCATTAGAAGTCTCCACTACTGCCGCCACCAAAGTCACCGCCTCCGCCAAAATCTCCTCCAGCTCCACCTCCGAAGTCACCTCCGCCTCCGCCAAAATCTCCACTGGCACCGCCACTACCAGAGTCACCGCCGCTGCCGCCACCAAAGTCGCCACTTGCGCCAGCCCAGCCTCCATCGCCCTGGCCCTGTTCGCGTGCTTCGCGTTCGCCTTGTTCTTTACCCAGTTCATAGCCGAGGAAACCGCCTGCTGCCGCGCCCAGGCCACCCGCTACCCACGGATTCATTCCAGAGCCTTGATTGGGAGGGCCGTAATAGTTTGGCGGGTATCCCTGGTTATACGGCTGTTGATATGGCGTATCCACTGGTGACGGAGCACGAAAGCCGCCAAAACGTCTGCGCAAGAAGAGACCGAACACGACAATCGCTCCTATTATCAAAAGGCCAATCAGGCAAAACACTCCGAGCACACCGGAAGAGATTCCGCCTCCAGGAGAACCAGAAGTAGCTCCAAGCGAATTGCGCAAAGAGCCAATTGTTGCAACAGTCGCGCTAGTATAATCACTGTTATGGTAGTTGCTTGCGAAGGTGCTCACAGCCTGGTTAAGCTGACTGTTGGATAGGGGAACATTCGAGCCTTTCACGATTGCCATGTGATGATGCATGGTGTCGACAGCGATCACAATCAGGTCTGGATTGTTGCCAAGTTTCGCACGGGTGGCTCCGTCAAAGTCCGACTTCGTCCCTGTAAACGTATTTACCGTATAGATGTCTATTGGCTTTGGCAGCGTTGATGCTTCATTTTGCACCCTGCCCTTATCCAGTACGCCAGCATTATCATAGACGTGTACTGTATTACTACCTCCACCACATGCGCTGACCAGCATGAGGCAGAAAACAGTGACAATGGCCAGGAAACCCTTCCTGAGCCACGGCAACATGGGTCGCGAATATATATTCATCGGTGTAGCTCTTCCTTCTCTCTAGTCCGAACGTGTGACGATCGATCTGTCTAAAGTTTTTTCTTCTACTTACCAACACGTTTTATCTTCCAGAAGGTTTACGTTTTATCTTCCAGAAGGTTATATGCTGCCGCAACACGCCACACCCTGCCAAGTCTCACTTAGTGAGTGATGAGCTAACCAGTACGGCAATGGTTGCATACAGATGAATCCTCACCGCGCCTTTTGTCGTCTGAGCAATCAAGTGATAGTGAGTACCCAACCACTGATGCGCTGCCTTTGCCAGCTCAGCCTCAGAATTATTAGCGAAGCGGCCAGCAATGAAAAATAGGCGATGATGTTTTGCACCAAGGGAAGTAACCACTCAGGAGAGAGTTGTACAGTCTGCTAGAAGAGGGCCATGACATCCTCCGTAAGGCGCTACGTCGAGACATCATCATGCTCGTCCTCCATTACACTGAGTACGCATAGAGGTTCCCATCCATGTTCCCAACGAAGAGTATTCCGTTCGAGATCGTTGGCGGACTATAGAGCAGCGAGCCATGCTTGTGATCAGTCAGACGTGCCAGGGTCTTTCCAGTGTTTGCATTGACCACAATCACCGTGTTACCCTGGCTCACGGCTGCCACCTCGCTCGTTGGCGTAGCACCGGCAACCGTTACTGAACCGAGCACTGGCCCACTCATCATACAATGCTGCCATAGGAAAGGCACTTTTGCAGCAAGAGGCGAACTGCCAAACCTGATCGTGTTAGGATTTAATGCGCGGAGACTCCCTTTGCAGTTTTTGCCATTGATCGAAGTGTTGCCACCGGCCACGTAGAGGGTATGACCATCCCAGGCGCTGCTGGCGATGCTGCCACTTCCACACTGGGGGCAAGACCCCCTAAACGCTATTGGTACCTCCCACACCGGACCGGCGCCAATGTTCGCACGGTTCAATGTATAGTAAATGCCATTCTTGTTGGCAGCTCCCACCATGTTTGTGGAAATGCCATTGATGGTTTCCTGGAAGAGCGTCGGTGTCGTACCGAAATCGCTATCACCAACCCATTGGTTTCGTGGGATAACCCAGGCATCCAGCAGATGTGACACGTCTGATGCATCCAATTTGAGCAGGGCAGGCGCATAGACATTTGCTCCTTTACATTTTGATTCCGTGCCAGTGGTGACGTAGACATCACTAGCCGCTTCGTCAATCGTTGGGGTAGACCAGATTCCACCTCCGGTGCAACCATTGGGAACCGTGTCGAATTGATGGATCAGCTTTCCGGTGGTCGCGTCCAGTTGCAGAAGTTGTCCCTGTGTCAGCGGACAATCCCCAAAGGACGACGAGCCGATATAAATGCTGCCATTGTAGACGGTGGGCGAGCTCCAGATGAAGATACTTGGCGACGAACCAGGAAAAGGAGTTTTCCAGAGGACCTGTCCTGTGGCGGCGTTCAGGGCATACAGGTTGGCATCCCCACCACCGATCAGCACCTCCACGTTCCCATTGATCGTGGTCACCGTTGGTGAACTCGATATACCGTCAAGGGGTGGATTACACGACGCATCCGTGGTTTGACCAACGTAGGTGCTCCAGACCTTCGCATTGGTTCTCACGTTGGTCGCGTGCAGAAAGCCATCCCATGAGCCCCAGAAGACCAAGGTCTTTCCGCCTACCGTGGTAACCGCTGGTTGGTCGCTGATGCTATTGTTGGTGCCGTGTGCCCATTTTTGCTTCAGATTGTGCGCAGTAGAGGCGGTGATGTTGGTCTCGGCGGCATTAAAGTTCTCATGTGCATTGCTATACCCGTAGGTTGTCAGGTCACCAGCAGGGCTAAACTGCTCACTTGACCGTGCTTCGGCCCTTGCCAGAGCTGGGACCAGGAGCCACACTCCAATTGATGCTCCTATCAACGCGAACACTGCCAGAAACGCCAAAGGAGACTTTTGCTGCTGTGTCCACGTGCTCACCAGTATCCTTCCTTGGGCCCATATTTGCTGTATGTATAGATTCACGACGCGTGTTTCTCGATTTCGTTTCACGTGCCCTTCGTCGATCATGTCGCTGTTGGCGGTGTAGGAGCGAAGAGTGCCTGCTCTTACTCCCCGCGACCGAGCAGTTGGCAATGAAGGTCGGCCACATCGTAGTAAAGCGACTCACTTAACACAACTATAGCTTGGCTTTCTGAGTTGGACCTGTGAAAAAGCTGAGATGAAGCTGAAATAGCGAGGAGGCAGTGAGCCGAATTGGTCGCCACGAAGGAGCACTACAAAATGAGAAAACTGTAAAATGAGGCAATCACCTTCGCGTGCCACCCCATTTGGAACAGATATGCGCCATCCAAAAACTCGGGATGGCGCATATCGACTAGCCCTTCAGAGTACACCTGGGATGTGAGCATGGGCCCTGATCCACTTCTGGCGTAACAGGAAGTTGTCTGAGGATTTGTCACCCGTAGCTCCCCGATTTATCGTGGGAGAGCGAAGGGTCTGGCTCACACTGGTGAGGGACATTCGTTCTGTAGGGGCCTCAGCGAAGCTTGCGGAGCGCGTTTCAATCCCGCGCCCGCAGAACTCATTTTCTCACCAGCTCAACATCCCCTTGATCCTGTTAGGCGACCTGCCGCAGTTCTTTGATCAGCTTTTCATAGTCGACGGGATAGACAGCGTGGACATCAAAGCTGACCACATCCATATAGGGCTGCAGAAAAGCCGTCAGTGCCTGAGGCGTCTCTGTCTCGACCAGCATGAATCCCGCTCCTCCTCCTGCCAGGTTGTACCAGGCACGGATATGTTCAGGGTGTGTTGTACCGGCCTCATGCTGTTGCAGGATATGCTGGGCGATTTCTTTGCGCGTAGCGTGGGGCTGCCACGTGAATTTGCAAAACCACAACATGGCTTACCTCCTTTGTCTCTTGTTGAAGAAGCTCAACCCTATTTCGTGAACTTCTCCGCTTTTTATCAATCAGTTTACAGTATCCAGGCTCTGCCGGATAGCATCGGCTTGCTCAAAGGTTCTGGCAATCCGCTCGTGACCACACCCACGAAGTATCTATACGCGCTCCACTGCGTTCCGCTGTGGGGTGCTTCTCTGCTCTCGCATTAGTGAGAGAGGTGCATGCATTTCCGGCTTAGTCTTCCCAATAATTAGCCTAGAACATCAACGTTACGATGCCATCACAAAAGCGCGTTATACCATCACAATAGCAACACAATTTCATCTGCTTTCGATTTTGGTCAGGCAGGTGTTGCGGCCGGTGACTTCACTGTAAAGCTGTAAATATTTCACCCAGTAGTACTATGAAACCCGTTTGGCGGACAAGAGTCGTTAATGTAAATGGAATGAGAAAGTGAAATCTGTCAATATGTTTCGCAGCGCAAATATTATCTACAAAATTTGCGCTTTGTGACAGATTCTGACCTGGCGCTTATGCTATGCTTCAGATGCAACGGCGTTGATGGGCGGTTTTGCAGTGTTGATAGGTGGTATTGCGCAGCCTCCTATGATATTTTCCCATCCGCAATACGTTGGGTTTGAAAGGCAGTTTCATGGAGGAAGAGTTTTCTACAGCTCAATACGCGGAATTGAGGCGTACAGGTAAAAAGATAGCCACTGCCAGTACCGACAAGTCACTGCGTACGGTGCTCCTGGCCGTGCTTTTCCAGGTCTCATGGCCAAAACGGCTGACGCGGCGGGAGATCATCGAACAATTGCCTTTGTATGGCGAGAACCCTAAGCGTGCCCTCTACCGGGATATTGAGACGCTGACTGATTGGCAGGTCGAAGACTTACCTGAACCGGACGCTGAGAATCTTGGCTGAATGGTGTGCTGAACAGCGACGCCGGAAATACCTGGCAATCACCTATGAGAGGTATACACATACGTTCGGCCTGGCGCAATCCTTCTTTTCGATAGATATCAGTGAGGATGAGGCGCGAGCTTTTGTTGCGTTACAAGAAGGATTTGCACCGGGAACGCCTTTCGCAGAGGCAGTGCAACACCTGCTGAAGCGTTGGGAGTGGATGTTCACTGAAAAGAGCCACCAGTTGGTACGCCAGAAGCGAAAACGAAACGCTCGTCCTGTGCTGCTACCGTTATCGCCTGTAGTGGATTATAGCCAGCATGGTGAGACGATCCTGTTGCTGGATCAGGCTTTGGAGGAGAATGCATATGTCTCTTTCGCTTATACTCCGCTTACGCAAAGTTGGGACGTGGAGCCTGTATTGCACGAGCATACTGAACCTTATGAGCTGGAGTATCGCGATGGACATTGGTATTACACGGCGTATGTCCTTGCTCTGAATACGTTTCTTGACTATCGCGTGGACCGCATGCGCCCAGGTTCTTTGCGCAAGGAGCGTGATCGCTTTTCTCCCGCTATCCGTCAACGGCCTGGGGTGAAGATTCGCTATTGGGTGTCACCGATGTTGGCGAGGCATGGGAGTTTGAGCACCCGGTTGCGCGAGCAGCAGGTGATGATGCTGGAGGACGACCAGGGGGCGATCGTTGAAGGGTACGCAAAGTCGGTGTGGTGGGCGAGGCGATTGTTGCTGGGGTATGGTGAGCAGGTGAAGGCGTTGGAGCCGGAGCAGTTGGTGCTTGCGATGAGCGATACAGTGCAGGCGATGAACAGGTTGTATGAGGAGGCAAAATAGCGCCGCCCGTTAGATGGGCGGCGATGTGAGACAAACCCTAACGGGAAGAAAACGGTTACTCTCACATGATATGCATTCTTGCAATCGCAGTCGCGAGGGATATTTGTCTAAGTTAAGGATACCATAGAGAGCGAGGTAACACAATGGAGAAAATACATGAACAACAATAACCCCTTACCTAATATACATTGACGTACGCTCACTGTGATATACATTGACCACTTGACTTTTGGGTAAGCCTTAGAGTATGCTTTGCATAACATAGGTACTTGCTATGTTTTGTCATTGCTAGATGTTTTAATGGAGGCTCGATGCCCAAGAAAACACTAACCAACTTACAGAAACTGAAAGTCGTTCTCGACAGCTTACAAGAAAATGCAGTTGTTACAAGGCTCTGTATACAGCAGGGAATTTCCCGCAGCACTTTCTACAGGTGGCGAAAGCTCGTACTGGTAGGACTTAAAGTACTTTTCGCTGATAATAGGAACCTGTTGCGGAACCCAAAATATCTCGAGCTCACAAGAGTCGTTATCGGTGCCGTGTCAAATAGACAGACACATCAATGGGCGGTGGTGCATAACATTGCCGCTCATCAAGAAAATGTGAGAAGCCATATGGCTAAGGAGAATGTTTTATGGCACCTATTTATTTGCACATCCTACCCGTCTATTCAGAATTGCACCCTACTAGCGCAATTGGTGGCCTGCGCTTACTCAAACATCAGGTCGAGACTCTGGAAGCGTTTCGTGATCCCAACATTGATGTCGTTTTCAATACTGCTATGACGGGTGATGGGAAAAGTCTTGCCGCCTATTTGCCAGTGTTCAAAGAAGGCAAAAGGATCATTGCCATGTACCCCACGAATGAACTGATCCAGGACCAGTATTACGCTCTATCAGGCTACGAAAAGCGGCTGGGTATCCAATTACCACGCAACGCGAAAATGTACGGCGAAGAGATATCGCACGTCATGCAGGAGCATGATATCGAAAAACGCCTGGAAGCGGTGCGGAGTCTGCTCAAGTATAACCCTATTTTGCTGACCAATCCCGACCTCGTTCACCTGATCATGAGCCACCAATATGGCTGGGATTACCTGCGAAAAGAGTTGCCGACCCAACTGTCCGCCAGCTTCGACTACTTCGTTTTCGATGAGTTTCATGTTTTCGGGGTTCCGCAGATTATTTCCGTCATGAACATGCTGGGCTATCTGACCGTGGCTTATAGTGACAAGCCACAAGATCGCAAAAAGTTCGTCTTTCTCTCGGCTACGCCCAACAAGCTCATGGATGATCTCCTCGAACGCAGCGGACTGCGCTTCACGGAAAATTGAGGGAAGCTATGTTTCCTCGTTGCAAGATGGCTACCACTGCATTTTGCAGAGATGCGAACTAGAGTTGCACGAGTTGAGCCAGGAAATGGCCCTGGGTTCACCGGTGGAAGCGTGGGTCGAGGAACACCTGGAAGAGATGCTGGCATTTTTCCATCGAGCATCAAGCCTCGAAGGCCGCTATCCTGGTCTATTCGGTGGCAACGGCGCGCCGGTTGTATGCCCGCCTGTATAACTACTTTGAAAAGCAGCACTGGAATCACCGTTGGCGAGAATACGGGGTTGACGTATCGCGGCGAGCGGCGAGCCGCCCTCGAAAAACAGATTCTCGTCGGCACTTCGACCGTTGATATCGGTATCGACTTTCGCATCAACTATCTCGTCTTTGAGGCGTACGATGCCGGCTCGTTCTTGCAGCGTTTTGGCCGTCTGGGCCGCCACAAAGGATTTGACGCCTATCGTGCCTACGGCCTGATCCCGCGCTTCGTGATGGAACGCTTGCGGGAGGATTTGGGTGCGAATGGTGAGATTGAGCGGAGGAGCTTCAACAAGGTTGTGCGCGAGGCATTTCCGGTGGAAGCGGAGTTCAAGGGCTACACGAATCGGTGGGGCGTGATGCAGGCCGCCCAGGTCCTGTTGGCTTTGCAAAGAGAAGGCAAGAAAGATGCCAACGACGCCTTTACCACCGCCCTGATGAATGAATACGAGCGCATGTATGGTTCGCCTGAACAGCCGATCATGCCGAAGAAACTCAGCAAAGTATCTGGAGGGTTCAGAAGCGTCAACCAGAAGTTGTTGACGAATTGAGCAGCTTTCGTGGCCAGAGTCCGCTTTCCTGTGGCGTTTGGGATAGCGACAATCATTTCAAGACATATGACCTGTTTTTCCTGGTTGTCAATGCTGAGATAGAAATCTTGACTGAAACGGCGTTCATGGAGGAAGTCAGGCGGCGCGTGCGGTCAGGGAGCGAGCAGTTGCACGAGCGCGATTTCCACGAACGCTTGCTCTACTTGAAGGTCCACGACTACGTTCCCGAATCTCAGCGACTGATGCTTGGCCTGAACCGCGATCTCGCAGCGCAGGCAAATATCATGCATCAGGTGGTCGTATGCGATGGGTTTTTCGTCAAAGACCCGGTGTTTGCCTGGAGAGATCGCGTCAATAAGGCTCTCAAGGCGAAGAAACTGGTCTGCATCTTTAGTGACTGGTCGCGTATGGAACTGAAAGGGCGGCTCAATCTGTCTGCCTTGTTTCCTATCTATGCTGTGCAAGATAGGATGGGCCAGTTCTATTCGGTGGTGTTCGGACAGGAGGCGCTGCTGCTTGATTCGCTGCTGTGGTGGCGCAAGACTAAAGGCGACAATGCAATGATGTTATAACGCTACATTGTCACTTTATCATGTGAAAGGAGAGGCTGTTAGTATATGCCTAGCCATGATTTTTACCGTGATTTTCTCCTGCGGGCGGTCGATCCAGCCGACATGGCGACGCGCGCCTTTGTGGAAACGATGGTTGGAAAGCTGATGGAGCAATATAGCGATCTGTCGGCCAAGGGTGGCGATCACTCGCGGGATAGCGATTATGACGAACGGACGCGGCGCATTTTCGAGGTGAAAGTTGATCAGAGTATGCTCAGCCATCAGCTGAACGGCATTTTTCCCACTATGCGCCTGATGAACATCCTGGAAGGCGAGCGGCTTGGCCCAGTGCCGTTCTCCGACATCGAGAGGCGGGTGTACATCCTGGCCTACCTCATGCACGATGTCAACAAAATTCTCAAGATTCCCGACCTGGAGACGCAGACCCGCGAGGCGATTGAGGAAGCGAAGGAGATGATTGCTGATGAGCTGCGCCAATGCAACGTGGGTGCCTTTCTTCCAGAATGGGAAACGTACCTAGAAGATATCACCTATCTGGTGGTTAACACGCAGGAACAGTGGGGAACGCATCTGAATACCTACGGCTGGTATCCCCGTTTGCGTGAGGATCGCGTGCTGGAACTGCGCAGGCTCTGCACGTACTCAGACTGCATTGCCTATCTCGTTCCCGCGCCCTCAGCGATTATATCAGAAGCAAATCTCGCGCAAGATCAATACTATTCTGGCTGAGATGAGTGAAAACCAGTTAGTTTTCACCTATCATCAGTTACGCGAGGTGCGTGGTCTACTGACAAACGTGATCAACGATGCTCTCGTTAATGTCTATACCGATGACAAGAAGCGAGAAGACATCTGGCCCTATCTCTTCTTTTCGGACGGTGTGGTATACATCAAGCGCAAGAAGCTACAACTCGCGCTCACCAGCGAGCAGATCACAGAAAGCGTCAACGATGAACTGCGCCTCCTCTGCGCCGACCGTATCAAGCAGCATGCACCTGGCTTCAAATTCGATAACAAGGGTATCGCCAAGCATCCCGAATATTACTTCGAGTTCCTCTCGCTCGAAGATTACGCTGTGCTGCTAGCACGCTTTACCATCAGCGTGACGAAAAATGATGTCACAGCGGGACCATTAGCGAAATTGCGCCAGATGCAGGCAACAGGTGAAATTCCAGTGTACATCGATCTGAGTTTTGAACCTGACTTGCGGGCCGGTATGGTGAGCCGTTTCCTCTCTGTTGTTTTCATGACCTTGCTCAGCAGGCTCGACAAGCAATATGACTCGCTGCGGGAACGTGTCGAAAAAGCTGTCATGGAGCAGCTTGGCTTGACACCATACTGGGGACAATCGAAGGCGATCCCAAATAAAGGTGGCACGGAGTATCGCTGGTTCTGGCTAGGCCTGTGCTACCTGCGTGACCATCAAGGTATTACTGACTATAAAGGCAGAAGGAATTTGCTCGAGGTCTTCGTCTCGACGCTCAGGCTGGTGATCGAGATGGCAGGTGACGAACTACGTAAAGCTATGCCCCAGAAATATCTATCTCACCTATCCGGGTACCTGGATAGTGTGATCGAAGTGCCAGTGAGCGTGCGCAAGAGCGGCGCACTGCCTGATTTCGCTGGTGAGATTGCGCGTTATGTGAACGCGAAGAACGCCCAGAAAAAGGGCGGAAAAGAACTCATTTGCACACTCTGCAACAGCGCCTATCCCACCGAAGAGCAGTCGGATAACGCTGTGCTGTTCCAGCCCTGGGTATACAAAAACAAGCTTTCACTCTACGCTGGCAAGAACGCAGGCGGCGTCTGTGCCATCTGTGCCCTCGAACTGATGCTGCGGCAAATTTTGCAGAAAGGCCAACTGCGCCTGACTGGCAGCAAGTTTGAGGGGATGAAGATGAAATACCTGGCTGTCTATCCCAATTTCTTCTTCACAGCGGAAACGGGAGCAATGGTACGGGACGTGCTCGATCAGCTTGAGGCAATCAACTTCTTCACTGTGCGCCGCGATCTTGATGGGCGCGATATCACCATCAGCTCGCTGCTGGAACTGGATGCTTTCACATCGCCGAGTAATGGCGTAGCGGCGGAGAAACCGTTGGTGCCGGTTTTGGGGGACGTGGAGGATGGTGAAATAGACGACGAGGACAACGAAACCAACGAGGCAGTCCAGGCGCAGAGCAAAGCTGCCGACCGCTCGTACATCAAATACGAGCCGTCCAGCTATCCAGGCATGTGTTTCTTCGGGGTGAAGGCAAGCAGCGATGACACCGATTCGGCGTCCTGGGCTATGCCCGCGTTCCTGGCACTGGCTCTGCCGCTTATCACCAACACGAAGATCGTCATTTCGGAAATGCAACTGCCGCTCTTTTCTTCAGGGCATGATTTCTTGGAGACGGTTGTTTTCGATGCGCCACATCCCTTCCTGGGTCGCTTGCTGGATGGGGTGGGCACACACAAAAACCGGGTCCGAGTGAATAAGGTTTTAGAGAAATTGAGTCTGCTGGTACAGGTATACCAAGTGAACCTGGAAACTTATGCAAAAGGAGGCAAACCGGAATGGCAACATCTTAGTGGCATTGTGCGTGACCTGGAGACCGATCCGCTGTATGTGTTCAGTTACCTTCGTGAGCAAGAGCGCAGAGGTCGGCCATTTGCAAGTGGTACTGAAGACTATATCGGAATCTACAGACGGGTCTGCAAGGAGATATTAGGCCCAGCTATCTGTAGAAATTTGTTAGACATGAAATTTAAGGAGGAACCTGACATGGATTTAGAGGAAGACCTGGGTAACATTCAACATTGTGTTGATCGCTATGTGAAGTTTTACCGCGTCTACGGTGATGAGTCGTACTCGATACTCAGGCCAATTGACATTGTCGCCAAAGCTATCATCAACAGCCCTTTAGAAAATTTTAATAAGCAGGACCTATTCTGGCAGATACAGGGCGAGATGAAGAGTTGGCTGGACCGTGTACGAAGTCGGCAAGCAAAAGGGTATGCTGTCTTCCGAAAATGGGAGGATATTGAGACAAAAGAGGCAGATGCGATCTACGATTTTATCTCTTACTTCTATGAGCACGTCTTTGTTGACTACTGCCAGGAAGAACGAGGTGTATTGCGAAGCCGTATTAACCGTTTCAAGGATGGCTGCGAGGCGTATTACACTCAGTGGAGGAGGGCAAACAGGGCTCTAGAGAAGCAAGCGCAACAGCAGGAAGAAGAACAAGACACAGAGAAAGAACCTGTGGCCTAACTAATTACCTAAGTTTGGCCCAAATTAGTGGCAAAGAGCCATAAGAAAGGAGCTTGCCAAAAGAAGGATGATGAGCCATACCTATCGTAGAGTAAAAGCTTAGCGATAGGAGGATCATCATGAACGAATCTACCACAGCACCCATGAAGCAGTTTAGCAGTTATGCGAGCTTGGCCGCCATTGGCATCAAGCTGAGAGAACTGAAGGTGTTTGAACCGATTGCGCAAACCGTGCAGATTGCGCAAAAGACGATCAAGGATAAACCGACGGACAAACTTTATGACGCTTTTATCAGTCTGCTGGCAGGAGCCCATGGCCTGGTCGAGATCAATACGCGCTTGAGAGCCGAGAGCGGCTTGCAGCGAGCCTTCGGTCGCAGCCGGTGCGCCGAGCAATCGGTGGTGCAAGACACCTTGAACGCTGCGACAGCCGAGAATGTGGAACAATTGGAGCAAGCGATGGAGACGATCTATCGGCGCTACAGTCAAGGCTCTCGGCATGACTATCAGGCCGACTTGCAGATCCTCGATGTGGATATGAGTGGTCTGCCCTGCGGCCCCAAAGCCGCCTTTGCCACCAAAGGCTACTTTGCCAAACAGCGCAACCGCCGTGGACGCCAATTGGGCCGCGTGCTGGCAACCCGCTACGGGGAGGTAGTGGTCGATCGCCTCTTTGATGGCAAGACGCACTGACCCGTGCCTTGCAGCCCCTGCTGCTGGCCGCAGAAAAGACCTTGCAGTTGGAGCAGGATAAATGTCGACGAACCATTGTGCGCGTGGATGCCGGTGGGGGCAGTCTGGATGATGTCAATTGGCTGCTGGCTCGCGGCTACCTGGTTCACTGCAAGGACTACTCGGGCCAGCAGGCCAAACGCCTGGCCAAGAGCGTTGAGGACTGGTACATCGATCCCCATCAGCCAGAGCGTCAGTTCGGCTGGGTAACGGAGACGACTGCCGCCTACGTGCGTCCGGTCAAGCGTATCGCAGTGCGCTGCCGCCAACAGGAGGGCAAGTTCGCTTACGGCGTGCTGATCTCCGCCCTGTCGGCCCAGCACGTCCTCGCTTTGACCGGCCAGCCCCTCTCGTTGCTCGAGGACCCGGCTGCCGTGCTGCTGGCCTACGTCCGCTTCTACGACCAGCGCGGCGGCGGCATCGAAACCTCCTTCAAGGGCGACAAGCAGGGACTGGGCATGGGCAAACGCAATAAAAAACGCTTTGCCGCCCAGCAGATGGTAATGCTGCTGGGATCTCTGGCGCACAATGTAATCGTCTGGGCGCGTCGCTGGTTGGCCAGCCCGACCTTGCAGCACTACGGGATGATGCGCATGGTGCGCGATGTCTTCCATATCAGTGGCTTTCTGCTCACCGATGCCTCTGGGCAGCTGACCCAGATCGTGCTCAATCAGGCTGCTCCCTTGGCACTGGCTTTAGTTCTTCCTTTGCGCCAGCTACTGGCTGGCGCTCAGGTGGCCGTTAATCTGGGCCAAACTTAGGTAATTAGAAGAAAGAAGGAGTACCATATCATGTTTTTGCACAGTCTCGAATCTACTGACGTTTTCCAGCGGGATATTCCCAAGTTGCCGATGGGCAAATATGCGCATATCATCATGCTGCGTGAAACGAACTCATTCGCGTTGTTCCAGACAGATGGCGAACTGAATATCAGCCGGGTGAGCCTGGGGCGCAAGGCAGAGAATCAGCTGTTGACAACGCGCATAGTGCTCTTTAAACGTAAGCAATCGACACCTGAGCGGCTGACGGGGCGTGAGTTGCTGCGTCGCTATGGCCTGGTCGAGATCTGCAAGTACAACACCGATAAGTTCTGTAAGCGCTGCCCCGACTGTATCTATTATGGCTTTGCGATTGGTAACGAAGGGTCGGAGCGCTCCAAGGTGCTGGTCGATTCGGCGTTTTCGATCACTGGCTACGATATGTCACACCAACAGTTCACCTTCAATGGTCCATCTGAAAACGGCACGATGAGCGAAGACGGCAAGATGAAGACGGCGTTGGGCGAGCAAGACTATGTGTTGCCACAGGTATACTTTCCTTCGGTAGTGACGATCAAGGACCCGACAGAGGCAGAATTTATCTACGTGCTGAATAATATTCTGCGAACGCGGCGCTATGGCGCACAGAATACGCGCACGGGGACGGTGGAGAATTTGATTACGGGCATCGTGTTTGCCGATGGTGAGATTTTCTCGAACCTGGAATTGACCCAGGCCGTGTACGACTCTCTGCCGGTGGAACAGCGGGCGAAGACGCCGTTGCTGCGTGAGGCGGTACGTGCTGGGATGGAAGCTGTCGTGCCGACATTGTTGCGTGAGGATGGTGTCGTGGCACAGCTTTTCGCTGGTGAGCGCCTGGAGACGCTGCTGCACGAGACTATCCAGATCACGAGCGATGAGACGCGCCTGAGAGAGGTGTTGATGCAGGCCAATGCAGAGGCATTGCGCTACGCGAAGGAACACGGCGTTGATGCCAAGGAAGCCAAGGCCGGCAAGAAGTAGGAGCGAGTCATGTTTGTGACAGTCTGCCACCTGGAATTGCATGACTTCCTGTTCTATGCCTCGCGTGAGTTGGGGCGTCTCTACGAGACAGAGAAGTACCTGCATAACTATGGGCTAACGTATGCGCTCGGTTTGGTGAAGGCTCCTTACGCAAACCTGACCCAGGTCCCACGCTATCAGCAAGACTTGCAAGTGTTGAATGAGCAAGGGGTGTATGTCACACCGGCATATCCCTTGCGCTGGAGCTTTGCGTTCAGCACCTTCAAGATGGCAAATGTGAATTACTACAGCTTCACTCCACAAGAGAGTTCCAACCGGGTCGTGTTCGGGCGTGCGAAGGAACTTGCTCCACAGAGTGTGTTTAAGTTCTTTGTGCTGAGTGAATCTCAGATTGTGCTCCCACGTTGGATCCGCCTGGGTAAATGGATGGCGAAGGCGCGTGTCGTGGTTAAAGCTAAGGAGCATGCACGACTTAAGCAAGGCAACTATCAGGCTGTGGGCGCGTTGAATCCTCTCGATCTTGAGCAGTCGCCTGAGAATTGCAACATTGTGGCAATGGCTCCGGCGAGTCTGATTACCCACGCGTACTGCTCTGGTGAGTATTACGATTTGAGTCAGGAGGGTGATAAGTCGGGTGCTATGGGGCTGCCAGTGGGGATGTCATACCAACCAGAACGCAATCGGCGTTTGTTGGCATGAGCAAGCTCCCAGGGCGGGGGCAAGTATGTCTCTCGTTTCTGGGAGGCATACTCGTTCTAGGGGAGAGCACGCGGGCGACCACAAGGGTCCCCACCCAATCCTTCACCGCCCCCGCCCCTACGGACTCCTCACTTCGCCAACACTCGCCCCTTAGTACATTCGTTGTTTGCCCCTACAGGCGACCTATTCGCCAACAGGATATTGGCAAGGGAGGAATTTTTTCATGTTATCTACTGCAACTCCTGCAAGGCTTTATGCTTTGCTGTTGAAGCTGCGTCCACTTGAGCGTGGGACGATTATGCCGTTTTCAGGGGAGCTGGTGCATGGGGCATGGCTGGAATGGGTAAGAAAGGCGGCTCCTGATGTAGCGGCATGGCTGCATGATGGCAATAAGCGCAGGCTTTTTACATGCTCGAGCTTGCAGTTTCCGTTGCCTGTGGTGCGGATGCGACAGGCGGAGCGAGACAATGTGCATTTGCCTCTGGATCCGGAAAAAACCTATACCGTGCGGGTTACTCTGTTGCTTGGTGAGTTGTATCCACTGTTTTACAATGCATTGATGCACTTCAACATGGAAGAGTTTGGGGCCAAGAAGCCGCCATTTATGCAACTGGGGAAACAATCTTTTCTGCTTGAGGAGGTGATTTCTACACCCGATAATCCTTCAGGATGGACAGGTTTTACCTCGTTTACCAATCTTGTCGAGGAGGTGAATATGGTCAAGTTGGGCAATGCGAAGCCGGTAACGCTGGAGTTCGGCTCACTGACTACTTTTAACAGGTCGAACGCCATGAACAGGGCGTATGGTGATCACTATGCACGTTTGCCCTTGCCGCAGTATGTTTTTCCAGGATTGGCACGAAGGTGGCAGGAGCTGGCTCCGCCTGAATTGGTGAATGTGGTGCAGCGTGAGCAGATCGAGCAATATATTGAGAATGACGGGGTGATTATCGAAGATTATGATTTGAAGACGCATCGCGTGAATTTTGTCAAACATCCACAGAATGGCTTTGTAGGAACGTGCACTTATCAACTGCGAGGACCTGACGGGGAGACGATAGCAGATGCTTCGTTGCCTGTGAGAAGGCAGCTCCTGTTGTTGGCACAGTTTGCGTTCTACTGTGGACTTGGGTATAAGACCCCGATGGGGATGGGGCAGGTTCGTTATGGATGATACTGATATAGATGAACTGGATATGCTCTCGATCTCGTATCTCAATGCGCTGGAGTACTGTCCGCGTCGCTTTTACTATGAATGTGCCTTGAGCGAATTTCTGGACAATGCTCATGTAGTTGAGGGAACGATGCGTCACGAGAGAAGCGATAGTGGCCAAAGGACGATGGAAGACGGAGTAACCACTCTGCGGCGGGTATGGGTGTGGTCGTCGCGCTTGAAGTTAAGCGGGTTTGCGGATGTGGTGGAGGAGTCTGAAGGTCAATTGACGCCTATCGAATACAAAAAGGGGAAGATGGGTGAGTGGCTTAACGATCATGTGCAGTTGTGTGCTCAGGCATTATGCCTGGAGGAGATGAGCGGATGTTCTATCTCGCATGGATATATCTTCTATTTCGGCTCGGCGCGGCGTGAAGAGGTAGTTTTTACCGAGGCATTGCGCCAACACACGGAGGAGACTGTGCGCCTAGCTTTCAGCTTGTTAGAACGGGGAATACTTCCGCCGCCGCTGAGTGGGAAGCAGACACGGCGCAGCGGGCTGCTGAGCATGCATAACAAATGTCGTGATTGTAGCCTGGAGCCACTGTGTTTGCCACGGGAGGTGCTAGCATTGGCAAAGGTCGAAACGTTGTAGAAGATGGCGCACGGCGCTGCCACGATGATTGAAGGAAGGGTATTGATGACAACATTGTATTTGAACGAGCAACAGTCCATTGTGAAAAAGCGAGATGGTTACCTGATCGTGCAATATCCCGATAAGCACACAGTAGAGGTGCCGCTGGTGAAAGTGTCGCAAGTTGTGGTATCGGGTGATATCACGCTCACGACACCCGCTCTGCATACCCTATTGGGGATGGGGATTGAGGTATGTTTCCTCTCAATGTACGGTCAATTCCGTGGGAGGTTGTCGCCTCCTGTGGCTAAGAATGTGTTCCTGCGTCGTGAACAGTACCGTGTCCATGCTGACCAGCAATGCGCCTTGAGAGTAGCTCAGGCGTGTGTTAAGGGCAAACTGGAGAATATGCGAACGATGCTGATGCGCGCTAATCGATCATTGCAGGATGCCGAGGTAACGGAAGCTACTGTAGCGATGCAGCATATGATTCAGCAGGTGCCCTGTGCAATCAAGGTCGGTTCGCTGTTGGGGATCGAAGGCAATGGTTCTGCGGCATATTTTGCTGTGTTTGGGAAGCTCTTGCGTGGTGCGATGACGTTTACTCATCGTCGCAGGCGTCCACCGACGGACCCAATCAATGCGATGCTGAGTCTGGGTTACACGCTCTTATTGCACCAGGTCTCGGCGGCTATTCAGGTGGTAGGGCTTGATCCGTACATTGGATTTCTGCATCAGCCGCGCTACGGTCGTCCTGCCCTGGCATTGGATATGATGGAGGAATTTCGTCCAATCATAACAGATTTGGTGGTCTTGAATATCGTTAACCATCGCATTTTAACAGAGCAGGACTTTCAAGAGGAGTTGGGCGTTGTGCATCTGAAGCCAGAGGCTCGCAAGACGTTTTATGCCAAGTTTGAGGAGCGTCTTCAAGAGGAACTTCAGCATCCATATTTTGAGTACCGTACCAATTACCGGCGGTGTATAGAATTGCAGGTAAGGCTGCTCGGAAAGTGGTTGACGGGTGAGATACCGAACTACTTACCTCTTAGCGTGCGATGACAAAGGTCGCCAAGGGATCGGCTTCTCGAAAGAGTTTGAAAAGAGATTGAAAATTGACAAAGAGCGATCAGCAGCGACGTGGCGACGAAAGCATACTTTACGTGGTGAGCTATGATATCCCTGATGATCGGCGGCGGGCACGTGTACACTCTGCGCTAACGAGCTTTGGCACGTGGGTCCAATACAGCGTGTTCGAGTGCTTTTTGGACCGTAAGCAGCGCACGATGCTAGAGGCGCGCTTGCTCAAAGAGATTCATCAACGAGAGGATACTGTGCGGATTTATAGTCTGTGTGGAGCTTGCATACCGAAAGTGGAAGTATTAGGTCGGGGAGATGCGCCACGAGAGGAGCAGGTATATCTTTTATAGTTGGTGTATGTTTGCGAGGCACGCAGTGGTGGTCACGCCACGCTCGCTGCCTCGCGAGATGAGATAAAAGACCCATTGAGCTTCACAGGCGCTTGCAAAGATGCTTGATTTCGTGTATGCTGTTCTAAGATGCAGGTAAACTGCCATGGGGTTGGCTTCTCAAAAGAAATTGAAAATGTGCCTCGCAAACTGTCTTATGAGGGCCCTTCTAGAGCCATGCGAGGCTGCCGATGTCGCCAGGGGATTGGCTTCTCGACAGAGATTGAAACCATCATGCAGTCGATCAGCCGAGTATCTGGTAATGGTGTCGCCAGGGGATTGGCTTCTCGACAGAGATTGAAACATCTTGACTCAGCAGTACACCTATGTGGTGCTAGGCAGTGTCGCCAGGGGATTGGCTTCTCGACAGAGATTGAAACCTCAGCGGGCCACGGACGTGCAACTGATGAGGATGGTCGCCAGGGGATTGGCTTCTCGACAGAGATTGAAACGATGTCAGCACTCGCCATGCGTCTTGAAGCAGTTCACAGTCGCCAGGGGATTGGCTTCTCGACAGAGATTGAAACTCATCTACAGTCCGCACACGATGAGCACTACTCCAAGTCGCCAGGGGATTGGCTTCTCGACAGAGATTGAAACAATCGAACGAGATCATGGCCAGCTATACCCGATGGTCGCGTCGCCAGGGGATTGGCTTCTCGACAGAGATTGAAACTTCAACCTCACTTTGTACTGATGCATGAAATGCCGTCGCCAGGGGATTGGCTTCTCGACAGAGATTGAAACTGAAACTGGCAACATCGAGACTGATCCTGTCAAGGGTCGCCAGGGGATTGGCTTCTCGACAGAGATTGAAACGAAACTGTCGGTTGAGCGTATCTGCACCGTATCGCCGTCGCCAGGGGATTGGCTTCTCGACAGAGATTGAAACGTGGCAAAGCGATAACGGCCATTATGCTGCATTGCCGTCGCCAGGGGATTGGCTTCTCGACAGAGATTGAAACTCAACTACCACACCCTTACCAATTTCAATGGGAAGATGTCGCCAGGGGATTGGCTTCTCGACAGAGATTGAAACACCTAGAGAACTCTCGCATCTTAGCCAAATCTCAATGTCGCCAGGGGATTGGCTTCTCGACAGAGATTGAAACTCTCACGAGTTGTACGTCTCGTGGTACTATAGCTAACGTCGCCAGGGGATTGGCTTCTCGACAGAGATTGAAACATCAAGATGGCATGACGATACGAGCCATCTATGCTTTGTCGCCAGGGGATTGGCTTCTCGACAGAGATTGAAACCAGTCACCCTCCACGTACTCCGACCACGATCATAGCGGTCGCCAGGGGATTGGCTTCTCGACAGAGATTGAAACTCAGTTGCTTGTAGTGGATGGTGCTGGCGCAGCCTTGACGTCGCCAGGGGATTGGCTTCTCGACAGAGATTGAAACCACTAAGAGACCTGCCGGTAAAGAGGAGGCTTACAAAGTCGCCAGGGGATTGGCTTCTCGACAGAGATTGAAACACTTCAGCTGCAGCCTCGGTCTTCTTCCCTGCTCGAGTCGCCAGGGGATTGGCTTCTCGACAGAGATTGAAACATAGCACTAGCCTCTTCGCCATATGATAGACAAGTGCGTCGCCAGGGGATTGGCTTCTCGACAGAGATTGAAACTGACAATAGCATGCTGCGCCATCGATGCCACAGCCTGGTCGCCAGGGGATTGGCTTCTCGACAGAGATTGAAACAGCTCAGATCACTATGCATGCTACGTTGCACGAACAACGTCGCCAGGGGATTGGCTTCTCGACAGAGATTGAAACGATCATGCTACGTGCCACTGCTAGCGCGTGCGATGGCAGTCGCCAGGGGATTGGCTTCTCGACAGAGATTGAAACCTAGCATGAATCGACTGCGATCAGCACCATGTCACTGCGTCGCCAGGGGATTGGCTTCTCGACAGAGATTGAAACGTGCCTGCATTGCTTGAGCCGAACGACGATATGCAGCATCGTCGCCAGGGGATTGGCTTCTCGACAGAGATTGAAACCGATTGCACCTGATCAATCTGGGAACTGCAGATGACGTCGCCAGGGGATTGGCTTCTCGACAGAGATTGAAACGCTGTCAAAGCGGTACGTGCATGGCCGTCGCCAGGGGATTGGCTTCTCGACAGAGATTGAAACGCTGCACTGTGCATCAGCCTGTCTGCACGTCGCCAGGGGATTGGCTTCTCGACAGAGATTGAAACCTATCAATGCCAGCGACGTCACACATGGACTTGCACATGTCGCCAGGGGATTGGCTTCTCGACAGAGATTGAAACAGTCAATGGTACGTCGTGTCGTCAGGCATCATCACGAGTCGCCAGGGGATTGGCTTCTCGACAGAGATTGAAACAACCATTGCCGATGTTGCCGATGACGTCAATGCAGTCGCCAGGGGATTGGCTTCTCGACAGAGATTGAAACTAGAGCGTTCATCGTACTGCAGCTCGTTAGATGACGTCGCCAGGGGATTGGCTTCTCGACAGAGATTGAAACATGCTCTAGCTGCTCGTCATCGCGCACTGATCGCTGCAATGTCGCCAGGGGATTGGCTTCTCGACAGAGATTGAAACACTGCATGACTGATGCGCAGTAGGGCATCGCACTTCAAGTCGCCAGGGGATTGGCTTCTCGACAGAGATTGAAACTCATGCAGATGATCGGCTTGTCGATGGTGCACGCTGCGCAGTCGCCAGGGGATTGGCTTCTCGACAGAGATTGAAACCGATGACTGCATCACTGCGTCATACGCCTTGCAACGTCGCCAGGGGATTGGCTTCTCGACAGAGATTGAAACTCGATGATGGCTCATCCAGCTTGACTGCCTGATCCATGTCGCCAGGGGATTGGCTTCTCGACAGAGATTGAAACTACAGGCTCACAATGCTATCCGACGAGCATATTGCATCTGTCGCCAGGGGATTGGCTTCTCGACAGAGATTGAAACGAATAGCGGTGACTGCCAGCCGAGAGTGCCACTCCTCGACGTCGCCAGGGGATTGGCTTCTCGACAGAGATTGAAACTACATAACACTGATGTTGGGCAGACTGGCACACTGGCAGTCGCCAGGGGATTGGCTTCTCGACAGAGATTGAAACTATGAATTGCTGAATGCTTCCGTACCGCATAGCCGTCGCCAGGGGATTGGCTTCTCGACAGAGATTGAAACCCCAGTATGGAAGGTGGGAAGACGATGTTAGGTCGCCAGGGGATTGGCTTCTCGACAGAGATTGAAACTGTGAGACAGGCCTCGCTCCACGGCATCTTTACCGTCGAGGTCGCCAGGGGATTGGCTTCTCGACAGAGATTGAAACTTCGGCACCTGGCGCGCTCGTCTCCCGCCGCGATTCGCCGTCGCCAGGGGATTGGCTTCTCGACAGAGATTGAAACGAGAAGCCGTGCCATGTGACGGGCTGCATCAATGGTCGCCAGGGGATTGGCTTCTCGACAGAGATTGAAACCTGCACGACGTCGGCCTTGACTGGTCGTCCTGATGCGGTCGCCAGGGGATTGGCTTCTCGACAGAGATTGAAACCGGAAAACTCGACTGCAGTGCTATGGACATTATGATGCGTCGCCAGGGGATTGGCTTCTCGACAGAGATTGAAACTCGGTCGATGCCTGCCGCCTGAGACGTCCAGGTCGTGATGGTCGCCAGGGGATTGGCTTCTCGACAGAGATTGAAACTGCGACCTTGGTGTACCGCCATGCATAGAGTGCTACGTCGCCAGGGGATTGGCTTCTCGACAGAGATTGAAACGTTGTGCCAGGCGTTGCGACGCGCGAATGACATCGTGCGTCGCCAGGGGATTGGCTTCTCGACAGAGATTGAAACTCGCCATCATGACTGTGCGCCACTCGCCAACTGAGCGAGTCGCCAGGGGATTGGCTTCTCGACAGAGATTGAAACACGACAATGATCTAGCTGATGATTGCGGCTACCAGACGTCGCCAGGGGATTGGCTTCTCGACAGAGATTGAAACATGTAGACATGTTCGATGCCGGCTACCCTTGCAGATGTCGCCAGGGGATTGGCTTCTCGACAGAGATTGAAACACTACCAACTACATGCGATGCACATCGAGCTACTGGAGGTCGCCAGGGGATTGGCTTCTCGACAGAGATTGAAACTGACAATGCATGACGTGCACTGCTAACGGCTGATGTGCAGTCGCCAGGGGATTGGCTTCTCGACAGAGATTGAAACGAGCGATGATCCACTGTGCGGAGAAGCGGCATCATCTCGTCGCCAGGGGATTGGCTTCTCGACAGAGATTGAAACTCTGTCAATAGCTGAAGAGCAGCAGACGGGTGCTGATGGTCGCCAGGGGATTGGCTTCTCGACAGAGATTGAAACGGCGGCATTAGCGGGGCTGTCACCAAAGTGGCAGCGCTGTCGCCAGGGGATTGGCTTCTCGACAGAGATTGAAACCCCCATCAGGCCATACCGCGCCGCCAGTACACATCAATGTCGCCAGGGGATTGGCTTCTCGACAGAGATTGAAACTTTCGCACACCTCTTCGCCTCTTCTTCCTGGAAAACGTCGCCAGGGGATTGGCTTCTCGACAGAGATTGAAACATTTTGTCTGTACCGATGGGACGCAGTGGACTTTCCAGTCGCCAGGGGATTGGCTTCTCGACAGAGATTGAAACAACCAGGAAACTATACCGCGTATTTTCGCAACGCCTTGTCGCCAGGGGATTGGCTTCTCGACAGAGATTGAAACGCAAAAGACACTTTCCACAGCTTATACTCAGAGCGTCGCCAGGGGATTGGCTTCTCGACAGAGATTGAAACGCTTACACTCGTTGCCCAGCCATTTGTGACTGCAAAGTCGCCAGGGGATTGGCTTCTCGACAGAGATTGAAACACATCCTTCACAGCATCGGCAAACTTCGCAGTGGGCGTCGCCAGGGGATTGGCTTCTCGACAGAGATTGAAACAAGCAACTGCCTACCGTGACCTTCGTGAAGCGATGCGTCGCCAGGGGATTGGCTTCTCGACAGAGATTGAAACCGACCCAACACGCAATGATTGCGGGATGAACCACAAGTCGCCAGGGGATTGGCTTCTCGACAGAGATTGAAACGAAGCATTGGAAGCCATAGCGCGTGCATCATATGAGTCGCCAGGGGATTGGCTTCTCGACAGAGATTGAAACGCTTCCTGCTCAGTGAGCGGGATATGGGCGAGCAAGTCGCCAGGGGATTGGCTTCTCGACAGAGATTGAAACGAGCCAAACGTATGCTGCTGAGTGACACTTGCCGCCGCACTACAGTGGCACTTGTAACCTGATCCTTAGATCCCCCCCAGGCAAGAAAAAACCTCGTGCTTTTCTCGCTTTCGATGTGACACTCTACAAGGAAGAAAAAACACCTTGAGAGATGCCCAAGAGACAACGAGAACTGCATGAAGCCTCAACACCATACCACATGGGATGACGCCGGACCATCCCTCCAAGAGATAGGAAGCTGGCCTCTGGCCTTGATCCACCTGCATCAGCGCCTGGCTCCCTACTTTGCTCGCTCCGAACCACGCCAGCACGCGTTGCTCTATCTGCAAGCCATCATCAGCGAGATCCCCAGAAAAAATAGCTGGCAGATTGCAGAACACGCCAAGCAAGCCCGTCCGTATGGCATGCAACGCCTGCTCTCGCGGGCCGTCTGGGATGAAGAGGGGGTTCGCAATGAGGTGCGGGCGTTCGTTGGGGAATGCCTGAAGCCGCCGCCAGAGGGTCCTGGTGTTGCTCACCAGGCACCCTATCCCGTGCACGTCATTGATGAAAGTGGCTTTCCCAAACGGGGCACCAAATCTGCCGGAGTCCAGAAGCAGTATTGCGGCGCGACCGGACAGGTGGACAATTGTCAAGTGGGCGTCTTCCTCTCCTACGTGACCGCCCTGGGACATGCCCTCATCGATCGCGACTTGTACCTGCCAGAAGACCGGAGCAACAACCTGGCTCATAGGCAGGCAGCTCATATCCCGGAAACGGTCGGTTTTCAGACCAAACCCGAATTGGCCCAGCGCATGGTCCAACGAGCACTGTCCGCCTCGCTGCCGATCGGCTGGGTCGTGGCCGATACCGTCTACGGACACAGCACCGACTTGCGGCTCTGGCTGGAAGAGCAGGGCCTCTCCTACGCGCTGGCTGTCCCTTCCAATGAAGTCGTCTGTGTTCAGACCGCTCAGGGATACAGGATTTGCGAAGGTGGCAAGCATCGAGCAACAGGCGCTGGGTGCCCAGGACTGGCAGCGACTCTCGATGAGCCTGGGAACCAAAGGGGAGAGGCTTTTTGATTGGGCCATCCTGCCTGTGGTCCATCGCGGCACGGTGGATGGGTGCCACTGGCTGGTGCTCCGCCGTTGCCTGGACAACCCAAGCGAAAAGGCCTATTACCTGGTCTTCGCACCGCCTGGGGCCTCCCTGCACACGATGGTTCTGGCGATCGGAGCCCGCTGGTCGATTGAGGTCGACCTGGAAAATGCCAAAGATCTTGGGCTTGATCAGTATGAAGTCCGCAGCTACGTCGGCTGGTATCGCCATATCACCCTCGTCATGCTTGCCTCTGCCTTTCTGCTGAGCATCTGTGTTCAGGACAGCCGCCATCAGTGCCAGCCAGAGGCTTCAGCTTCCTCACCGCCTCTCATCCCACTCACCACCGCAGAAGTTCGTCACCTGCTCGCTCGTCTCATCTGGCCCGCTCCCTCTTCCGCGCCTCTGATTTGTCGGTGGTCTTGGTGGCGGCGAGCCCATCAGTATTGGGCCGGCTATTATCATCGTCGGCGTCGTCTCAAAGCAGGATAACCTGTTCGGTTCTGCCTGTTCAGCACTCCTTGGAGATCTCTGAGGAAAACTCCCTGGAGATCTCTGAGGAAAACTCCCTGGAAAATCTCTGAGGAAAACTCCCTGGAGCTTCCCAGAACCTGTCATGGTCTTTGTCACACGCACTCTGAAAGGAGTTCTCCTGATGACCATCATTTCTTTGAGCCAGTGTTGTCGTTTGCTGGCTATTGACCCCAAAACCTTTCGTCGCTGGCTGGTCCTGGAAGCACTCACGCTTCAACCGCACCCTGCTGATGCACGCATCAAAGGGATTACCCATGATCAGCTCCTGCTGGTTGCAGCTGTCCATCGTCGAGCACTTCCTGAACGGCCTCTGCCAGCTCCCCCAGGCACATCAGAGGAGCCGCCCTCTCTGCCTCATGAGACGATCGCTCTGCTCCAGGCACTCACCGATCTGCCTGCCCAGATCGCTGCCTTGCAACGGCAACTTGCCATGCTCACCGAGCAGATGCCCCTGCATGCACCCCCTCTCTCCCATGCTCAAGACAGCACTTGTGCGGTGGCAGAACCCATTCTGGCCAATTCGGTGATGGCCTCACCCGCCCCTGCCAAGGCGGCTGCCAGATCCCCTCACCCCGCTTCTCCCTCCACGAAGCGGCCCCGACCACCCGCTCACGTGTTACCTCTCGTCGAATACGGGGTTCATGGGGACTATGTCGTGATTTGTCCCACACACGGTATGCTCTCCTTGCAGCCGGATACTCCTGAATGGTTTGCCTGGCTGCAGACGCTCTCGTCGTTTCGGTTTGTGGGAAAGTGTGGTCGCTTGACCGCTCATCGCGAGTCACAGCGCTTGCCTAGAGCCGCCTGGCGGGCTCATCGACAGATCCGCAATCACAGCTACAATCAGCGTTTGGGTCCAACCGAGTGCCTGACGATCGCCGTTCTGGAGCAGGCGGCGGCGACTCTGCAATCCCACTTGAAGTAGCAGACCGCTTTTTTTGGCTTCATCGTGGGCTTGCCTCCTCCTTCACTTCTACAAGTGCCACTGTAGTGATGTCGCCTATCGTTACTGTGTCAATCCAGGTGTCGCCAGGGGATTGGCTTCTCGACAGAGATTGAAACGCTGAGGAATGAGGTTCAAGGGATATGCGGTATGAATGTCGCCAGGGGATTGGCTTCTCGACAGAGGGTCGCAACTAATTCATTTGTAGAAGTCCTTTATTGATTGATTTGGCTCGTTGTCAGGTTTGTCTTCCTCGGGCGGAGCTCGTGGGCGGCCGATCTTCGAGGCAAGGATGAGGTCGAGCGGTGGGTGCAGCGGTTCGTACGGGTCAGCCTGCAAACTGGAGCCGTATGAAATCCTCGTCATGGGACCGCCATGGGATACGACCGTTTGCCTGCGGTTTACGGACCAATTCACCTCTCCGGGCGGAGACGTCGTCTACACCAACTGCGGCACGATCTTTGGCAAGATCGTCCGAGGCAAGCTCACCTCTTTCGTGGTATATAAAGGCACTCAGAAGGTCGCCGAAGGAGCGACGCCACAGAGCAGGGACGCGAGCGCGAAGGCAGCAACTCCGATGAGCAGGGGCCGATTGAAGGCGCGATGCACGAAGTGGGTGAGTGGATTGGGAGCAGCATCATTGATGTCGGGTTTGTACTTCTCCCCGTGAAAGGGATCGAGGGTACGCTGATTACGACTGACGAGCTGTGTGTACTCGTTCCGCCTGGGCATCGTCTGCGCGCTCAGATGGCAGTGACTCCCAGAGAACTGCGTGAAGAAGGATTTATCATGGAAAAGACCCAATGCGCACTTCATCTCCTGGAGATGGCTGGCTTTGAGCCGAGCAGGACCAGGCCACATATTCGCTATCAAGCCAGTGATAGCGCAACGCTCCTTGCGATGGTCCGTGAAGGACTCGGGATCACGCTCGTGCCACGCAAGATGCTGCCGAAAAAGTTAGCAGGTGTGGTTGCTCTTCCGCTTGATCCACCACAACACTTGCAGATCGGACTCGCTGTCAGGTCGCAGGCAATGGCATCCCCAGCAGCTTAGTTGTTTGTCCAAACAGCTTTGGCCTGGACGCAAGAGCAGACATCTCTGCGCTGAATGCGCTAGGATGCATAGAAGCGCAAGAGATTCTTGCCTTGATCATTGGCAAGCGTCAATTGATCTTCCTGAAGCTGGTAGGTTTCGACCTGTACCAGCGCAGCGAAATAGTCTCCCTCTAATGCCATAGCAGGACCAGGGCACATCACGCGTGTCGCCCATTCGCACCAACTTAAGGAAAGGGATGACAAAGGGAGGCTCGATCTGACATGATATCGGTAAATCTGACAAGAGATATCGTGACGGAAAGGAGCCTTCTGATGAGTAGTGTATCACAGGTAGCCGAGAGCATGAAGAGGATCATGGAAGAGCGAGCCAAGGAGTTAGCGCGGGAAATGGGCTGTATCCAACGGGAGCGCAAGTTCAGTGGCGCAGACTTGCTGCAAACCTTGGTCTTTGGCTGGCAACAGCACCCCGATGCCAGTCTGGAGCAATTGGCCTCGACGGCAGAACTGCGCGCGGTGTCAGTCTCAGACACCGCCGTTCACAAGCGCTTCACGCCGCAGTGTGCCGCCTTCTTGCACGCGGTCTTAGAGGAGATGAGCAGCGTAGTCGTCCAAGCGGCCCACGACGTACCGATCAGGTTGCTGCGGCGCTTTAGCGCGGTGATCCTGGAGGACAGCAGCAGTGTCAGCTTGCCCAACGAGCTGGCCGAGCGGTGGCGCGGCTGTGGGGGCAATCAGGACCACACCGCAGCTGCCATCAAACTGCATACGCGTTGGGAGCTCAAGCGTGGACAGCTCTGGGGGCCGAAGCTGTCGGATGGACGGGCCTCCGATCATCGTAGTCCGTTCAATGCCCAGCCGGTCCAGCCAGGGGCACTCTACGTGCAGGACTTGGGCTACTTTGACCTGCAGCGCTTGGCGCAGCGCCATCAGGCAGGAGCCTCTTCGCTGACGCGCTTGCATGCCGGCACGGCCCTCTTCACGCCCAGCGGTCAGCCGCTGTGCTTGGAGGATGTGTTGCCGCCGCGAGTAGGACAAATGAAAGAACTGCATGTGCTGGTGGGAGCCAAGCAGCGCCTGCCGATGCGCTTACTGCTGTTGCGCGTGCCCAAGGAAGTCGGCGACCAGCGCAGGGAGGACCTGCTACGCGATGCTCAACGTCGTCAACAGACCATCTCGGAGGAGACGTTGCGGCTGGCCGACTGGACCATTCTGATCACTGATGTGCCCAGCAAGCACCTGCGCTTTGAAGAAGCTCTCGTGCTGCTACGCGAACGCTGGCAGATGGAGCTGCTGTACAAACTCTGGAAACAGGACGGCCAGATTGATGAGTGGCGCACCAGCAATCCGTGGCGCGTGCTGTGCGAACTGTATGCCAAGTTGATCGGCGCGCTGCTGCAACACTGGCTGATCGTCCTCTTCGCCTGGCAAGACCCCCAACGCAGCTTGGTCAAACTCGCCCAGGTGGTCCGCGATACCAGTTGGATCCTCATGCCCGCTTTGGCCTGCGGACACCGTCTGCCTGCCACCCTGCGGCTGATCGGACGGCGCATGCGCTCGGGCTGTCACATGAACAAGCGCAGGAAACATCCCAACTCCGCCCAACTCCTGGAGCGCGAGGGCGTTGAGTGGGCCTTAAGTTGGTGCTAATGGGCACATCACGCGTGTCGCCCCTATCTGTTGAAAGCGCAGGCGTGGCCCATCTACATGATAGGCTGCAAAATAGCGATTGCACGCGCTTGCGCCATAAGCACGCAGTTCCCTATCAAATTGAAGCGTAATGGTGAACTCGGGCGGGATCGGGCGAAGTGTGCCGAGAAGTCCTATTTCAGCGAGCTTCCAGGGATGTTGATAGAGCGCGTCATCTGCCCGTGTTGTCATGTCAGCTGTATCCTTTCTGGGCCTGTCGTGAAATTATACCCACAGTTGTCTCTCTACCTGTTATTATAGATAACGCTAACAGGGTTAGATATCACATAATCTCTTTCTTCCTCGCTGGCGTCAATTGGATCCCCGTGCCACGATTGTGCAGATTGATCAGGCTGGACATCTCGTTCATGAGGATCAGCTGGATCAGGTGAACCGCTTGCTCCCGCGCTTTTTAGCTCCGTATGCTGAAGTCGTATAGACCAGGGTGCACTGGTCAAAGACGGTGGAATGCGGTATCATGGCAACAGGCTCCTTCTCGGAGAATCGAAGAGCAGAAAATGAATTCCTTGCGACCCACCATGAAAGGAAGACGAAACAATGGCAGATGAATCTCGCGCCATGATGACATACGAAGGCGAGGGAGGCGCTATTCAAGCCTACCTGGCAAGACCTCAAAGAGAGGGATCTCGCCCCGCGGTGATCGTTATTCACGAAATATTGGGGCTGACCGATCATATCAAAAGTGTTGCCGACAGGTTTGCGGAAGAAGGATATGTCGCATTCGCTCCGAACCTGTTCTCGCGGCCTGGCCTTGCCGAGGTGCTGACCCCTTCAAATATCAGTGAGGTGATGCGGTTTATGACAACCGTTGGGTGGGACAAAATATCCGACTCGACCTATGTCCAACAGACGATGTCCCAGCTTCCCCAGGAACAGAGGGCAACGGTGCAACGAGTACTGCCAGTGATTTTCGGCGGCATCCCGAAGGATCGATTGACACAGGACCTGGTCAAGGCTGTAGCGTATTTGAATGCCCAGCGTTATGTCCAGACCGGGAAGATCGCCAGCGTTGGCTTCTGCTTCGGCGGGGGTATGTCCATCAACCTTGCCTGTCATGCCAGGCTGGCCGGGAGCGTGATATTTTACGGCGAGAACCCGAACCCGATTGAATTGGTCAAGAACATCGCCTGCCCTGTTCTCGGCCTCTATGGAGCGGAGGATCTGCGCATCAACATGCATCTGGATGAACTGGTCAAAGCCATGGTCACGAATAAAATAGACTTCGAGATGCGCATCTATCCCAATGCCGCGCATGCTTTCTTTAATCATACGATCCCGATGTACCAGGAGGCCGCAGCAAGGGATGCCTGGGAGAGGGTGCTGAGGTTCTACAAGAGAACTCTGCTAGATTAAGGGATAAAGAGACAGTGGTGGACTGGTCAAAGATGGCAGAAAAAGGTGTGGTATAGTAGTGGCGGGGCTTGCCCCCGCCATGAAGGAATGGTGGACTGGTCAAAGATAGCAGAAGAAGATGTGAGCAACACCTTTACCATTGTCTCGCGTATTGCAGCGTGAGATTGAGATATTCGTTTCCGTAAGTGACGCTGGGCTCGATCATTGCTCCTTCAAACCATTCGTTGAAGGTTGTAATGGTGATCCATTCTGGATCGCTGGTCATTGCTGCATCCCAACTGATGTGGTATGTTGCCCCGTTGTTGCGTGGCACGACATATGTCCCGGTGCGTCCTGGCACCCGCGTATCATTATAGCCAGGCAATACTCCAGCGGCCCAGATTTTCTGTGTATGGTGGGCGTAATTGTATGCAGCGACTTTGTTGCGAAATTCCTGGTCTACTGCGGCCATGTTGCCTTGTAGGATGCCCCAATAGCCTGCACTGAAGAGATGGATACCATCGAAGACGCTTAATACGCTGATGTCAACGCCCTCCGCTGACCAGATGGTCTGGTTATCTGGGTCTACCTGGCTGCGAATGTCTGCCCAGCTTGAAAGGGAGCGTCCATCGCCGATAATAGGCGAGGTGAAGAAGATGACGGGTTTGCCACGCCAGTGGAAGTAATAGGGATTATCGGTATAATGTGAAATCACGTATTGCAAAGCGTTGATCATTTTATCTGTCGAATTCAGTGCGCCGGCAGAGTTTTCTATATAGACCGATGAAGCAAAGTGATAGCCGGTGGTCCTCTGTAAGTTAGCTGATTGTGCCAGGAGCTTAATGAAGTTTTTATCCGAGTTATCACCTGGCCCCCACCATGAAGCGATGAATCCGGTAATTCCGGCATTGGCGGCTTCATTTACCTGACGAGCAACCGTCGAATCGTCGTTTGAGTTGTACTGAATCGTGGGCATGTCTGACATCTGGCACGAACACCAGGTCGATGGTTTGTACCACATATAGTAAAAAGCGAGCACAGGACGACCGCTGCTGGCGGGAGCTGGTGTGCCATGGGTTGGTGTTGGCTTGACAGTCGGGGTGGTCTTCTGAGGTGGTAGCGGGAAGGTGATGGCAGTAGGATTCTGCTGTGGCTCACTCGAAGGAGTTGGAGTAGGATGGCTGTTGTTCTGTATAAACGGCAATGTGATACTTTGGCAGGCTGAGAGAAGCAGGAGCAGACAAATGCAGATCGATAGGATGATTGCTTTTTGCCAGCGGAGTTTTATATATACAGATCGATGCATTCCTCTGGTTTCTCTACTTACTAGTGCATCATCGCCTAACCATTTAAGGAAAGGTGAACAATTTGGGGATACCCCATTACCTATCCCCCAGAGCTTACGAGAGGCTTCGCCCCTTGCACCCCTATTGGGGCGGTGATGGAGGCTAGCAGGGCCTCTTAACTTTGCAGCACCAAGAGTCCACTAGTACGCTCCCTCAAGCGGAGTATTCACGATTAAAAGGGTAACTTCAAGTAGGGAACTGCGTGGGATATAGGACGTTTTGCCCCGCCGCACTCGCCCTACGGACCAATTTGCCATTTGGGTGGGTGTTATGTCCATCTATGTGATCTCATCAAGCAAACTGTTTAACACGTCGAGATAGCGATCAATATCTCTGTCCGTGTGAGCGAATGAAGCCGCTGGTCCAGATGTGGCAATGGCCTCCCAGATATCGCGGTTCGCCATAAACACACGCCGGGTATCGATGAAATCAATATCGATAGATAGTGCGGCATCCTCAGCATCCAGGGGAAGAGTCGGGCGCAGACAAAATCCTGACCGTCCACCAAGTCGATGCGCACACCATGCCAATCCATGAGTTGAGGCCGCACGCTCAATACCGTCAGCGAGCCGTGCCCCAAGAATCTTGACCCGCTGGTACCCCTCGGGCGTGAGCACGCCTTGCAAGGCTGCCCTTGCTGTGGCCAGGCAGAGGGCATTGGCGTACATCGTCCCACCCGTGGCGAGGCCGTGTGGCCCGATATCGATATCGAGATGACGCTCCATAACGTGGGCCAACGCCTCGGACATTCCGTAGGCCCCGATCGCTACGCCGCCTCCCAGGCTCTTCCCCAGTGTTACAATGTCAGGCTCCAGACCAAGTTCACGTGTAAGTCCACCCCAGGCTGCCATCTGGGTATGCGTCTCGTCAAAAATGAGGAGCGTGCCCATCTGCTGTGTAACAGCGCGCAAGTGAGTGTGAAAATCCGGCGCTGGCTGGACGACACCCAGGTTGGTCAATGCCGGTTCGGTGATAACCGCCGCCACATCACCAGGAGCGAGGGCCGCGTCAAGCGCATCCGGTCGATTAAAGGGAACCACGCGCGCCCGCTGCGCCACCTGTGCAGAGATGCCCAGGAGACCAGGCACGGTTGTGGCACCCTCGCGCTCGACCAGTGTATCATCCAGATGCCCGTGATACGCTCCCTGAAACACCACAATCATGTCGCGTCCTGTCGCCACGCGCGCCAGGCGCAGTGCCTCGGTGTTGGCGCTTGACGCGGACAATGTATACTGCCAAAACGGAACTGCAAAGCGTTCGGCGAGCAATTCGGAGACGACGATGGCATCATCGGTTGGGAGCAGAAACTGGCTGCCCAGGCGCAGGCGCTCTCCACCGGCAGCTACAACGGGCGCAGGCCCATAGCCACAATTCGTACTAAGGTCGGCCTGGTTCATATCCAAATATGTGTGGTCATCGACGTCTCTAAACAGCGCGCCCGATCCTTCCACCACGAAAAGTGGCGGATGGCGATACAGACCGGCCATCCAAGCCATTGGCACCCCATTTGGCATACTCCTGCGGGCACGGGCAGCCAGCTCCAGGGAGCGTGGGATGCGGGAACGAAACATGGCATCTTCCCGTGTGCGCACAGCATGCAGGCGATCTGGATCGTACCCCGCGTGCGTCGATTCGGTCGTATACATCTTTCTCCTCCTCAGCGAAGCGAAGCGGAGCGCGTTTCACTCAGCGGAACGCAGTGGAGCGCGTTTCAATCCTTCGAAAATCGCAGTTTGTCACATCCTGAACACTCCAAAGGGCGTGTTGGGCATAGGTGCATTCAGCGATGCTGCAATGCCTAATGCGAGCACTGTGCGTGTGTCACGCGGGTCGATGATGCCATCATCCCAGAGACGGGCTGTGCTATAGTACGGATTGCCCTCTGCCTCATATTTATCGAGGATAGGTTGTTTGAACACCGCCTCCTCCTCTTCACTCATCGTCTTGCCGCGTGCCTCCAGGCTTTCTTTACGTACTGTTGCCAGTACGCTTGCAGCCTGCTCGCCTCCCATCACGGAGATACGGGCGTTGGGCCACATCCACAATTGGCGTGGGGAGTAGGCGCGTCCACACATGCCGTAGTTGCCTGCGCCGAAGGAGCCGCCGATAATCACGGTGAAGCGAGGCACGGGCACGTTAGCGACGGCCATGACCATCTTCGCGCCATCCTTGGAGATGCCTCCATTCTCGTACTGGCGACCTACCATGAAGCCGGTGATATTCTGCAAGAAGACCAACGGCGTTTGACGCTGCCCGCATAGTTCCATGAAGTGCGTTGCCTTGAGCGCGCTCTCCGAGAAGAGGATGCCGTTATTTGCAATAATACCTACCGGATAGCCCATGATGCGGGCAAAGCCACATACCAGTGTCGTCCCGTAGAGTTCTTTGAACTCGTGGAAATGACTGCGATCGACGATACGCGCAATTACCTCGCGTACATCGTAGCTCTTGCGGCTATCCTGTGGGACGATGCCGTAGAGGTCGTTGGGGTCGTAGCGTGGTGGCTCAGCCGGGTGGATATCCCAGGGAATGTACTTGCGCCGGTTGAGGTTGGAGACGATGCTGCGGCAGATGGCCAGGGCATGTTCGTCGTTGAGCGCGTAATGATCGGTGACGCCGGAGATACGACAATGCACGTCGGCGCCACCCAGGTCTTCTGCACTGACCTCTTCGCCCGTCGCGGCCTTGACGAGAGGGGGACCGGCCAGGAAGATGGTGCCATTGCCGCGTACGATCACCGTCTCATCGCTCATGGCGGGAACATAGGCTCCCCCGGCAGTGCATGATCCCATCACGGCGGCGATTTGTGGGATGCGCTGGCTGGACATACGCGCCTCGTTATAGAAAATGCGCCCGAAGTGATTACTATCGGGGAAGACTTCGGCCTGTAGCGGGAGGAATGCGCCGCCGGAGTCGACGAGGTAGATGCAGGGCAGGTGGTTTTGTTCGGCGATCTCCTGTGCGCGCAGGTGTTTCTTGACGGTGATGGGATAGTAGGTGCCGCCTTTGACGGTGGCGTCATTGGCGACGATGATGCATTCCTGGCCCTCGACCAGGCCGATACCTGTTACGATGCCAGCTGATGGCGCTTCCTTATGGTACATATCCCATGCGGCCAGCGGGCTGAGTTCCAGGAAGGGGGTGTCAGGGTCGCAGAGCAGTTGGATGCGTTCGCGGGCCAGCAGCTTGTTGCGTTTGCGGTGTTTGGCGATGGCATCTTCGCCTCCACCCTGCTGGACCAGTTGTATACGTTGGCTAAGCTGGTCGAGCAATTGCTGGAAGTAGCGTGTGTTCTCTTGAAATTCGGGGCTGTTGTGATCTATGTGAGTTTCGATAATGCCCATGGGTGTATGTCCCTCTCGAGAGTGCTGTAGAAACTGAGGGTAATGTGTCTTTGAGCAGCATAGCACCGCGTGAGAGGGAGCGTCAAGTTAGAACAATGGCTGGCTCATCCCGTACGTCATCACCTTATTGATAATTGCCACCCTGTCGGGATCTGCTGGTTCTTTATAGGTTGCTTCTACCAGGTCCTCGATTTCCGAGAGAATAGTGTTGATTGTGGCGCGAATCTGGTCACCCTGCGCTTTAACGTCGTCTATTGATGCCATGAAGGTTTTTACAGCATCGAGTGTTGCAGGAACCTGGATGCGTTTGCGTGCTTCTGCCCAGGTCCATCCTTGCAGTTCTGGATGCAACTGGGTCAAGTAGAGTTCGAGATAGCGTAGAAGCTCCGCTTCAGATGATTGCAGGTATGCCTGTGGTTGGCGACGCAACAAGAGGTGTCCATCTCGGAGTGTCGGTTTCTCGCCGATGGCGCTTTGAACGTCACCAATGAAGCGCAGCACACCCTGCGCGAGATATCCCTGAACGTCATGGTAACGAATAGTAGGGTCTGCTACTAAGAATGCAGGCGTTGGTAGTGCCGCGAATTGCTGGTACTGCGCTTGAACGGCATCAACCAGACTGGCAATCTGCTGTTGTCGTTCAGTCGAGGCAACTTTGATGGGCAGGCGCTTCCATATATCGGGGTAAACACGTCCTTCTCTTGTGCCCTTGAAAACGTTGGAAGCAATGTACTGGCGTATGAAGCGGCTGTTGATGATGCCCAGCAGGTAACGCAAGTCAAACAACTCGGAGACTGCTGAAAGGCCGTTGATCGCGCCTGCAATCTGCCGCGACTCACGCAGGACAGTCTTGATACCCTTCTCCTCGATAGCTCCTGAATGTTCCAGGGCTTTCCAGGGGACGGCAACCTGTACGCTATGGTTGGCGAATAGGCCGGCCCGATCATAGTATCCACCCGATGTCTCGCCCAGCAGCAGCTTCTCAGGAGTGCGGAAGAGGGTCGGATGCCTGGGGCGGTACATCTGTGAGCGATATCTCTCATAGGCTACATAGCGTGTGCGGCGTAGGTAATAGCTATCCACATCGTCACCAAGAACACCATCATTGATATGATCAACAGGACGTTTCGCTTCAGCAGAAGGGGGTAGAAAAACATTATCGAGTGTGAAAAGCTTCTGGCGTCTCCCTTCGACAATTGGATCAAGTGACTCTTTACTCTGTGCTACGATGCCTGTGCCTACGTAGACGATTGCACATAATGGGATAGTACCCTGCGCTAAATCCTTATCCAAAATGGGATCGTAGCGCCAGCGAAAGACCTGGCCGTTAGAACCCAATTGGAGTATCGGAGGCAAGGTCTCGTAGCTTGTACAGTCGGAATGCAGGTGTTTGCGCCGTATCACCTCGTATTCCCCGTCTGGCAGGCGATTCTCCACGAGGACTATAGTATTCTCGATGGCGGCATCCTGGAAAAGGCGCAGTCCAGGGAAGAAGTCGATCTCTAAGATGCGGGACTGACTGGTGAGCAGCTGCCGCAGAGGTTCGGCGTATCCCTCAGTCTCGATAGCATGAGAGACAATGAGCGCCAGTCGCCCGCTTTCTGCCTGCAGAAACTGCAGGTTGCGCTCAAAGAATGGCACAAAGAGATCCCAGCGCTGGTATAGCATATGATAGATGCCGTATCCCCATACCTCGTTGCGATAGCGCAGGTTCTCGGTGCTTTCACCCGCGCTGACATAGGGCGGATTGCCGAGGAGATAGTCAAGGCCTTGCTGACCGACTCCAAGTCGGGTCAATTCCGGCGGCAGGCCTTTGGTCTCCTTGATACTGATAATACGGCGTTCCTCGTCTGAAATTACCTGACCTCGCGGGCGTGGTGGTCGCGGCACAACTCGCTCTGTTGCTGTGTCGTCAAAGATGGCGCGGGTCTGTTCGGCGTAGGTGGGTTCAAGGGAGTCCGTGCAGTAGATATGGAAGCGGTCAATGCTGCGACATAACCGGCCCTGTGCATCGAGCAGGAAGGGTAGACATTGAATGAGCAAGTTGATCTCAGCCAGGTAACAGGCAAATGGGTTAAGGTCAAAGCCCAGAATTGTATCTGTTAATACTTGCAGAGCATACTCCGGGTCTACCTCCCGATCGGTGAGAAGTTGCTGTAGGATTGCGCTTTTGCGTGAGGCAGCAGCGACTAAGAATGTTCCACTGCCGCAGGAGATATCGCCGACAGTCTTTTCCAGAAAGCTACGCGCCCTGTCCTTATCTCGCTCGGTACGCTCCGGTATACCAAGCGCGTTGAGCATGTAATCCACAACCTGGGGTGGTGTATAGAATTGCCCGCGCTCACTGCGGTCTTTGGTCTCGATATACCCTTCGTTGTAAACTCGGCCCAGAACATCGGAGCTTAACCCTTGAAAGTCATAGCGGTTGAGTAGATCGAACAGTGCCAGGATAGTGTATTCATCAAGTGTGAACCAATCATAGAGTTCGTGGCGGCCAAAGAAGTTATGATAGACTGTACGCGCGCGCTGGTAGGTCTCCTCAAGCAATCTGAGATACGTGTCCTTAATGCCTGCAAGTAGCTCGACCCGATATTCCTCGTAGCGTGCGAAAGGCCCATCGGAGATACGCCGTGGGATCAAGCCATGATCTTCGCAGACCCGCACGAAAAAAAGCCGCACGAAATGAATATAGGCGGTTTGCAGGCAGAATTCATCCTGAGGGGTGCCGAAGACACCACGCACATTGGCCTTCCACGTATCGTATGCTTCAAAGGTTTTTTTACTCAGGGCATACTCCTGATTCAGAGATTGTACATGAGCATAGTGATTCTGGAGCAAGACTTTTAACTCGCCCAACCCTTCGGTAGGTGGCTTAATATGAGTCAATCGTGTTGATTTCTTGCCTACCAGAGAAGTTTGACTAAACTGTTGTTTGCCGAGTAACTCTGAAGCTCGTCGAAAATACTCGCTCTCAAATGCGGAGATATCACCGTCAATGAGGTATTGCTCGACCAGTTCTGTGAGCAAGCCAATGATGGCAGCACGTAATTGGCCGTCTGTATCCATGAAACGCAATGCCGACCCAAACTGACCCATCTTCTCCAGGGCCGCCTGTAGCGTTTCTGCAAACGGTCGCATGTCCTGTGCACCAGTACAGGCGCATTGTCGTTGGTAGTCATCATAGCGTTCTTGCAGAAGAGCGAATTGGGCTCCAATGGTATCCCGCAGTGATCCAAGCACTTGCTTAATCTGACGCACCAGCGTTTCTACGTGCTCTGGTTCCCGTAGAGAAGAGATGCGATGATAAGCGTTATTTGCCAGGTGCTGGCGGAATATATCGCTTTGTTCCCAACGTCTCGCATCGAGGTAGTAGTAGGTAACAGCCAGTGCCTGTTGCAGATGGGGCCGCTGTGCTAATCGCTGTTCGGCGGTATCTGAAGCGGAGACACTCTTTAAGAGAGTCGCAAGCTCTAACAAGCTAAAGGAGGCGAGAGGTTCACGACCTAACGCGAAGTCGAAGAGATGCCACTCATCCCCATTGGTGAGGACGCCCAGGTAGATTCCGGCCTGTGTCAGGTAGCGTTCGAGTTGCTCAATAGGTGTCTCGCTTCCTCGCTGTAGTCATGGCCAAATTTCGTGTTGCTGAACTTTTGGTCTCGATGATGGCTATCCTGCGCCGTTCGTGCTCGCTCTGGCTCCATAGCGTGAGGTCAAAACGTTCCTGACTCTCGAACTCAATTTGTGCAGGGTGTATAGTTGAACACGGGGAGAATGTGTTCACGAATAAGGGTCGCGCGCAGCCCTAGCTCATCACCAGCTTGGCCTCCGTGCGAAATAGGCGAAGATGTCTTCGCCTGATCGGGGTGCTCGCCAGGAGATATATGCTTGAGCCAGGCATAGCGCGAATGTTGATACCCTGGTGAATTGGGGTAGTTCGATGATATGCGATGGCTGCTGCATGATATTTCTACTTCGACTCTTCTACATGTATATCTCTTGGCTTATGGTGGTAGTATAGATGTTCGAGGAGGATTGGTCAAGCTAATGCTGACTTGTCGGCTGTTTATCAGTTGACAAGGCCTCCTCTATCGTGTACCATACAATTGTCGTTCTCTCCTATAATGAGAGCATGAGAGAATGTTCATAGTACCCTTTCAGGTATCATTCGGGCGTGGCCAAGCGGTAAGGCAGCAGACTTTGGATCTGCCATTCCTAGGTTCGAATCCTAGCGCCCGAGCCGAGTCAACAACTTTTCGCGTAAGCGTCACTGTCTTGTCCTGGCTGTTTCAGGTCATCAAGCTGTACCTGCTATGCAAATCTGGGCTGCAATGATGTCGTTACAAATAAATTCCCCCAGAGCTTCAGATAGCGGAAAAGGGGTTTGTAGTTTCGATCATGAATATCTATGCGACCGTCGTGCTTGCGGCGGGTAAAGGTACTCGGATGCGTTCGGCGCAACCGAAGGTACTACACCCATTAGTGGGAGTGCCGTTACTGGCGCATGTGTTGAAAGCTATCGAAGCTATTCCTTCTACTTCTTCCTTTGCTCCGTTGGCTCAAGGTACGGGCGAGAAATTGATATCCGCTCAGCAAGCTCCGCTCCATCACGCCCCTACGCATCGTCCGATCGTCGTGATTGGTCATGATACGCAGCAGGTTGAAGCTATCTTTGGTGAACGCTGCTTCTATGCCCTGCAAGAAGAGCAATTCGGTACCGGCCATGCTGTACTCGCGGCTCAAGGCATTGTCGATGCACTAAACCCTTTGCCACAAACGGTGCTGGTCTGTTATGGAGATACGCCGCTGATCAGCAGTGAAACCCTGGCGCGTATTCTGGTTGAGCATTTGATGCAGCAGGTGACCGTCACCTTTTTGACCGCAGTGACTGAGCAGCCCAGTGACTTTGGGCGGGTCGTGCGTGATATGAATGGGCAGGTGTGCGAGATCGTCGAGATGAAACGGGCAAGCGAGGAACAGAAACGCATCAAGGAGATCAACTCGGGTGTGTATTGTTTTGATCGTGCCTGGCTCTGGTCAAGACTGCAGACGCTGCCTCGCAATGCCACAGGTGAGTATTATTTGACGGACTTGATCGGCATTGCTCATTTCGAGGGGCGTGATATTGCAACGGCCAGCGGGTCGGTCGAAGAGACTCTTGGTATCAATAACCGTGTGCAGTTGGCAGCAGCCGAGCAACTGCTGCGCCGACGTGTACTGGAGCGCCATATGTATGCAGGCGTGACAATTATCGACCCTGCCGCTACCTACATCGACGAGAATGTGATCATTGGCACTGACACTGTTATTCTGCCCGGTACCATGATTACAGGAAAGACGCGTATCGGCTCGGATTGTCGCATTGGGCCTGGAACGACCATCGATCAGTCTGTCATCGGCGATCGCTGCGTTGTGCGCAATTCAGCGCTGGAAGAAGCGACGCTGGAAGATGAGGTGAGCATTGGCCCCTTCAGCCACTGCCGTCCGGGAGCGCACCTGGCCCATGGTGTACGCATGGGGAACTTTGCCGAGGTGAAAAACTCGTATGTCGGCTCAGAGACGGATATGCACCACTTCTGCTATCTCGGCGATGCCATCGTGGGTGAGCATGTGAATATCGGGGCGGGTGTCGTTACCGTTAATTATGATGGAGTGCGGAAACATAGAACCACAATTGGCGAAGGTGCTTTTGTTGGGTGTGATACGATGTTAATAGCCCCTGTCACGGTAGGTGAGCATGCCATAACAGGTGCCGGCGCTGTGGTGAACAGAGATGTCCCCGCTGATGTATTGGTTGTTGGTGTTCCGGCGCGGGTAATACGTAAAGTTCAAACGGCGGAAAGCTCTACAATAGAGGATAATAAAAAGGAGTAGTGGCCCCTATGGATGGCCCTGGCCTAGTAGAGGCGACCCTTGCGGTCGCCCGTGCTGGCATCGATTTTCATATTCCGCAATTTGATGCAGAAGCATGGCTGCAACTGACTATACTATTCATAGCTTTAATCTTATGTGGCTTAGCCTCCGCTTCTGAAACAGCGCTTACCTCTGTGAGCCGCATTAAACTCAGGAACCTGGTAGAAGAGGGCGATAGAAAAGCTATTGAGATTGAACGCTTGCTCGCTGAACCAAATACCTTCCTCTCGACTATTCTCGTCGTAAATAGCGTGGCAGTGATCGTCGCCTCTAGCATGGCCACGGTATTAGCGCTGCGCTTCTCTGCCAGCTTTGGCGAACTCATCTCTACTGTTCTCATCTCCCTGATCGTATTGATCTTCTGCGAGATTACACCGAAGACTGCCGCACTACAGAATCCATTACGCTGGGCACGTGTCATAGTGGGCCCTGTGCGAAATACAGCCTGGCTGCTGCGTCCCATCGTCTTGTCACTCGGTGTCATTACGAACTTTTTAGTTCATCTGCTAGGTGGGCAGGTGAAACATCGTGGCCCCTTTGTAACCGAGGAAGAATTGCGTCTACTGGTGACGGTAGGCGAGAAGGAGGGCGTACTCGAAGAAGAAGAGACGGAGATGATCCATAGTATCTTCGAGTTTGCCGATACGACGGTGCGTGAGGTGATGGTCCCACGCATAGACATGGTGACATTAGAGAGTGATGCGACGGTTGATGAGGCCGTTGATCTGGCTTTGCAAGGTGGATTCTCACGTATCCCTGTCTATGAAGAGGATATTGATAACATAATCGGTGTGCTATATACGAAGGATATGCTCAAGCAGTTACGCGAAGGTCACAACAACTTGCCTGTGCGAGACCTGGTGCGCGCAGCGTACTTTGTGCCAGAGACGAAGAAACTGGACGATCTGCTGCGTGAAATCCGTCAGAAGCGCATCCACATGGTGATTGTGGTGGATGAGTATGGCTCGGTAGCAGGACTCGTAACCATCGAGGACCTGGTGGAGGAGATCGTTGGCGATATTCAGGATGAGTATGATCGGGATGAAAAGCTGTATGAGCCGGTCAGCGAAGATGAATATATCTTTGATGCCAAGATCAGCATCGACGAGTTCAACGATCTGATGAACACGCACCTGGAATCCGAGGACTATGAGACGCTCGGTGGTTTTTTGTATGCCCAATTGGATAAGATTCCCAGTGTGGGTGATACGATCACCTATGAGGGCTGGGCATACACCGTCTTGAGCACACGCGGGCGACGTATTACCAAGGTGCGAGTGAAACGCGACAATAGCCAACCTAATGCTTCGACACCGCAGGTAGAAGGGCGGTCTGGTCCATTGTCTCTGCCTCCACCCAGGGAGCATGAGGTTGACATAACTCAAAATCGGGGAAAAACTGCTTCTGAGCAGCCTTCATTTTACGAGTTCAGGGGAGCATGACCTATGTTACCGACGCTTCCTGCTCTGCCACAAACTGTGCGGGTCGTCGAGGTCGGGCCACGCGATGGCTTGCAAAACGAAAAAGCATTGATCCCGACTGAACAGAAGATACAGTTCATTGCTATGCTGGCCGAGGCTGGCCTGCCGGTTGTCGAGGCCACGTCGTTTGTAAATCCACGCGCCATTCCGCAATTGAGCGATGCCAGTGAGGTGATGGCTGGATTGACACGTCTACCTACGACATCGTATCCTGTGCTGGTGCCTAACCTGAAGGGGATGGAACGTGCGTTGGCTGCGGATGTACGGGCAATCGCTGTTTTTACTGCGGCCAGTGAGAGTTTTACGCGTCACAATATCAATGCGACGATTGCGCAGAGCCTGGATAACTTCCGTCCAGTGGTGGCGTTGGCGCAGCAGGAGGGAATGCCGGTGCGAGGCTACATTTCGACGGCCTTCGGCTGCCCTTATGAGGGGGCAGTGGAGCCAAGGCAAGTGCTCAATGTGGCACAGGCGCTCCTGGAGATGGGTGTCAACGAACTCTCGCTGGGGGATACGATTGGGGTAGCGACGCCTAACCAGGTTGTGGATGTGCTGGGCCTCTTGCTCACTGAGGGGGCTATTCCTGTCGAGCAATTGGCGGTACACTTCCATGATACACGCGGCACGGCGCTTGCCAATGTGCTGATGGCGCTGCAGCTGGGGATTAGTATTGTTGATTCGTCGGCAGGCGGATTGGGCGGTTGTCCGTATGCTCCGGGGGCAGCAGGCAATTTAGCGACTGAAGATTTGCTGTATATGCTGCATGGTATGGGTATCAAGACAGGCGTGAACCTGGAGAAGGTGGTTGCTGCTTCACGATTTATTGCTCCTCTGTTGGGGCATGCTCCGACAAGCAAGTATTATCAAGCGACTGCTGGGAAGAAAGCAGGCTCCAGTGCTAGCTGACCAGCCGGCGAAACTGGTTGCTGCAAGCTCTCACTTTGCGCAGGTCCAGTAGACGTTGTTGGGTGCGTCTCCAGGTAGTGGATTGCTGCTGCCAACTGTGTGTCTCCACTACTGAGAATTTGCTGCTCTGTCAGGTGCCCCACATTCTCGTCATTGGGTTCGAGAGGAATTACATTTGCATTCAATGTAACGGTCATGTTGGGAGTGATACCCTGGTTGCGAATAAAGTGACCATCAGGGGTGAGCCATTCACGGGTGCCAAGCAAGAGGGCTGAACCGTCGGACAGTGGAAACTCCTCTAGCACTGTGCCGGTACCGAAGGTTTTCACACCTATGATGGTAGCGCGGTTATTATCCTGTAAGGCGCCCGAAACGATCTCTGCCGCGCTGGCAGTATTATTGTTGACCAGGACCACAATGGAGCTGGTTGTGTTGACAGTGGCCCCGTTTACCCTATAGGGTGTACGAACCCCCTTGCTGTCTTGCTCCAGCAGGACATTACCACTTGCTATAAACTCACTCGCGGTGTTTATCGCTTCCTGGAGGTAGCCGCCTGGATCGTCACGCATGTCAAGGATAAAGCTTTTTGCTCCCATTTGTTTCGCCTGGACCAGTGCATTTTTGAGTTGATCGGAGACGCCGCTAGAGAACTGCACGATTTGAATATGGGCGATGTGATCCTGGGGAATGTAATGCCAGATGACGTTAGGCACATTAATCTCAGCGCGCACTACGGAAATCGTGAGTGTTTGTTGCGTTGAAGGACGTTTCACGGTGATCGAAACGCTGGTGCCAGCTTTTCCTTGAATGATGGGGGTGACAGTGTCTACATCTTTGCCAACGATACTTGTGCCGTTGACAGCCAGGAGAACATCGCCACGCTTAAAGCCAGCCTTCTCTGCTGGCGAGCCGGGAATAGTAGCAGTAATGATGAGTTGTTTGGTGGTCTGATCCTGGCGTAAGTAGATGCCAATACCGGTAAATGTGCCACTTAACTGCTGATTTTCAGCCTGCACATCGGCCGGCGTAAGAAAGCGCGTGTGACCTGTATCGTGCAGCACATCCAGCATAGCGCGAATAGCTTGATACGACATTTGCTTATAATCAACGGCTTTACGGTCAACGTAGTTCTGGTCTACGTCGTTCCATGCCTGCTGAAAAAGGCCCACATAGGTTTGTGATTGGCTGCCGGGAATGAAAGGGTAGGCGAAACTCTGATGAGAAAACCATCCAGCGAAGAAGGCGACAATGAGCAGTAGGATCGCCATTAGGATCTGCCGCCACATATTCCTGGGGCGGCGATCGCGGCCGGAATAGAATGGCGGTCTTGACGTTTGACGTGGTATGAAGGTACCGTTATTGGGTCCAGGACATGGTGTTGGTGGATCTAAGTTTTCAGCAGGTGATGGCTGGTGTTGTATTTTGTCGGCGTCATTTTGTCCGGAGTATTCATACCAGCTTGGATCGTCATAACTGCTCACTGATGGCCTGCCTTTCAAAACGTCTTGAAATGTGTTCGTTTGCGATGAAAACGCGGTTTATATCCAATATCTTAATTTTAGGGTAACGGGGCAAGCCCTGTCATTACATTTCGCATATCAATGGCTCAAAAATGTAGTGGCGGTGGCTCTGCCTAGAAGGCTCACCCCCGCCAGGATAATTACCAAGGATAGCTCGGAACAACCATACGAATGTAGCTACGGTACCTGCTCGCAGGCTAGTTTTCCTTTGGAGTGCTGATTGCATTGACGCTTTCTGGAGTAGAGACAGGCGTTGGAGTATTTGCGCCATTGTGTGCGGTTGACGAATCCTCAGAACGTTTGCTAGTGACAGTGGAAGGAGATGCCTGCTTTTTTGGCGACTCCCAGCCGGGGGCGCGAGAAACGAACATTGACATTACCCGACCTTCCATCATAGGTGTGCGCTCGATGACAGCCGATCCCTTCAATGCCTCCGCGATCCCTTCCAGCAATTTACAACCAATCTCCGGGTGACGCATCTCTGCTCCACGGAACTGGACACTGACCTTCACTTTATCACCTTCCGCCAGAAACTCTTAAAATCTTGCGCGTCATCCACCCGATATCGTGCTCGTCGGTACGTGGATGGAGACGGATTTCTTTAAGTGTCGTCGTCTTCTGATTCTTACGAGCCTCATTCTCTTTTTTAGCTTGCTCGTACTTATACTTACCATAGTCCATCAACTTGCAGACCGGCGGTATAGCGTTAGGCGATATCTCGACCAGGTCAAGGTTCCGTTCATGGGCAATATCTAGCGCACGCATGGGGGCCATGATTCCAATCATTTCCCCGTTCTCATCGATTAAGCGTACCTCACGAGCACGAATGCGCTCGTTCACCCGTGTCTCACGTGAACGGTCGTTCCCCCGAAAATCTCTGTTAATAGGCCGAACCTCCTCTTTTGTTCAACTGAAAACGATTCTCTTCCATTCTCTTTCTTGCCTCCCATAACTATAGCATATCATCAGAAACAGGGCAAGAGGAAGGAGAGTTTTTCAACATCCTCGTCAACCTGGCTACGATATCATAGCGCCCATAGGAAGGCATGAGATAGACACCTTGTACCAGGCTGCGCGCCTGTGTTAACAGTTCCTGCGCTAGCCTCAGGCCTTCCTCATGACCTTGCTCACCGGCGGCACGCATGCGGGCACGCACATCGTCGGGAATGGTTATGCCTGGGACCTCATTGTGTAAAAATTCTGCATGGCGCGAACTATGCAGGGGAATGCAGCCGAGAATGAGGGGAATAGGCGTTTTCCCAACACATTCCAGGAAACGTGTCAGTGGGGCCAACTCATAAATGGGCTGGGTCATGATGAAATGTGCACCGGCATCGATTTTCTGCCAATACTTCTCGATCTCTTTCTCGATCTGTTCGGCAGTCATGTTCAAATTGAGCGCTGCACCAATGTGGAATGATGCCTGCGCACCAATCGATGATCCTGCGGCATCGTGTCCTTCGTTCATGCCGCGTATGACGCGGATCAAGCCCACAGAATCTACGTCCCATACACCTGTGGTGTTCGGATAATCTCCCACACGTAGTGGGTCACCGGTAAGCGCCAGGATGTTGCGTATCCCCAGGGCGTGAGCACCCAGGATTTCAGACTGCAAGGCCATCAGGTTGCGGTCTCGCGAGGTAAAATGGATAATGGTTTCCATGCCGAGATGATCCTGGATCAGGCGCGCAAGTCCCATGCAGCTCATGCGCACACGGGCCATAGGACTGTCAGCGATGTTGATACAGTCAGTGCCTGCTTCCTGCATCATCGTCGCGCCTGCGAGAATTTTGGCCGGGTTCAAGCCTTTGGGTGGGTCAAGCTCTACGCTCACGACGAACTCGCCGACCGCCAATTTTTCTTGCAGGCGTGTCGTTGAGCCTTGGCGAGGTAGAATAACCTCTTCCTCAATGGGCCTGACATAGGTCACTCGCCCGTTGGAGACATCTGAAGGTTTTGGCTGAGGCCTGCTTTGCGCGATCTCCTGAGAGACGTTTGTGCTGGACTGGGCAGTTGTGCCATACTGCTCATCGAGTGCTTTGCGCATGGCGGCGATATGGTGCGGAGTAGTGCCACAGCAGCCACCGATGAGCTGTACACCAGATCGTGCGAAACGCAGCGCGTAGTCTGCGAAGTAATCGGGGGTAGCAACATAAAAGAAGCGGTTCCCAATACGGGTTGGCAGTCCGGCGTTGGGTTGTGCAGAGAACAGTTGTGGCCAGACTTCTGTGGTGCCATGGCGTTGTTTGATCTCGGTGATCATTTCTTGCAATGCATCCAGTGTGGCGGCTGGCCCTACGCTGCAGTTGGCTCCCATGACATCGACGCCTAAATCGCTCAAGACGGCTGCTACTCGCGCTGCGGATTGCCCGGCGAGGGTGTGACCATCCTCGTAGAAGCTCATCTGGGCGACGATGGGGAGCCCACCGACCTCTTGTGCGGCTAAAACAGCCTGTCGTAGTTCTGCGAGATTGGAGAAGGTTTCAAGGATGAGCAGTTCTACTCCACCTTCTTGCAGGGCCTCAATCTGTTCGCGGAAGATGGCTCGTAGTTCGCTGAGACGATGCTCGTCGGGTGCTTGCAGTGGTCGCCCGCTGGGACCAACGGCTCCGGCAACAAAGATGGGCTGGCCCGTTATCTCGCGTGCCTCGCGTGCCAGGCGAACCGCACGAACGTTGATCTCGTGTACTTGCTCTGCCATGTTGTAGGCTTCGAGTTTAGTGCGGTTCGCACCGAAGGTGTTGGTTTCGATAATCTGAGCGCCGGCGCTGATGTACTCACGATGAATACTTTGAACAAACTCTGGCTGTGTCAGGTTGAGTGCGTCAAAGCATTGTTCATAGGTTATGCCACGAGCATACAACAGGGAACCCATTGCCCCATCGCAAAGCAAAGGGCGTTGTTGGAGTTGTTCAAGTAGCAAGTGGTTCATACTTCTCCTAACCTCAAAGATGGTCTGATATCTAAACTAAATTCTCTCCTCTAGTATTATACTCTCCTGGGAATTTATGGAATAGAGAACATTGGCTTAGAGACATTGTTCTCTGTTATACTTGTCTATATATGTTCCTTTGTCAAAGAGCTTTTCGCAGGGCGGGGGCAAGCCCCGCCCCTACCATACACAACCGAGATGCTCAACCGTGTATGGTAGGGGTTACCCTTGCGGTCGCCCTGGAGAACGGTAGCCTATGCAGCCTGTGACGAATTCTCAACAACCTCTAATCGTGGCGATCTGTGGTGATAGTGGATCGGGGAAAACAACGCTGACTGATGGCATGGTGTGGGTCTTCGGGCAAGAGCGTATCACACATATCTGCCTGGATGATTATCATGTGCTTGATCGAGCTGCCCGTATGCGCGCCGGTATCACGCCATTGCATCCCGATGCGAATAACTTTGTGCTAATGACGGAGCATATCCGTTGTCTTGCCCACGGCCAGGCGGTGGTAAAGCCGGTCTATGATCATAAGACGGGTACCTTAGCCGCTCTAGAAAAGGTGCGCCCTGCCGAGATTATTATTGTCCATGGTCTGCATCCCTTGTATACGGAGGAACTGCGCAGTCTGGCACATGTGCGCATCTTTCTTGATCCTGAGCCGACACTGCGGTACCAGTGGAAGATCATTCGTGATAGTACATCGCGTGGTTATACAGTTGAGCAAGTGCAGCAGGAAATCGCCGCTCGTGAACGGGATAGTTCTCTCTACATTCATCCACAGAAGCAGTTTGCAGATATTATTATACGCTTCTCACGGCCCAGCGCCTTTTGCCGCACAGGTGATCCAGCGCACCTGGATGTGCGTTTGATTGAAGGGAAACATACGCCCAAGATTGATCTCACCGATGTGCTGGAAGTTTCACAGAATGGCTTGAAACTGGCCCTGCGTTTCTCTGAAGAGGAGTACGAAGGGACGCTCTGCGATGTGCTGGAGATAGATGGCGATATCAGTCATGAGAAGGCGTGTGAACTCGAAGACCGCATTTGGGCACATATGGAAGATGTCAGCCACCTGCGTCCAGACCGTTTGGATTTCTTGGGCCGCTTCCACGTTGGTGATGAGATGCGCCAGAGCGACCCACTGGCCCTTACCCAACTGATTATACTTTATCACGTTGTGAGCGCACGTAACCGTATGGAACTCGAGCTACCCGAACAAGAATAAACAAGTATGTGTGTCGTGATACTCCAAAAAGTACCGGGTACTCCGCAGCCTGCTACCTTGTATGCTATACTACTGCGAGATGCATTCTTTGGTTCTTTATGCTCAAGGAAGAGTGATTGTTCGTGGGTAGGAAATACTGGTACCTGCCTGGTTTGCTAGCAGTGGTGTTATTGACAGCATGTCAATCTGAGCAGGCAAATCAGCCTGTACCACAACAGCCGGCGACAAGTGAAGTGATAACTATACAACAGGCACCAGCTACGTCAATACTCGTGATACCCGCGCAGGGCGCAACACCCGCATCGGGTGCTCAGCCGCTTCCCCCAGGTCCTCAGCCGCCATCGTCGGTACCTGGCACGAGTACAGGAGCCGCTCCCTATGGCCCACCACCACTTGTGACAGCGGAAGAGCTAGACCTGACGCAGAAGTTATTTGAGTTGGTCAACCAGGACCGTGCCGTTCGAAGTCTCTATCCATTCGAGTGGAACGATACTTTAGCTGGTGGTGCACGTTTGCATGCCTGGAATATGTATCATTGTGGACTTAGCCATTACTGCCCTGATGGGCACTCCCCATGCCAGCGCATCGCCGATGAAGGCATAAGCTATACAGACTGCGGCGAGAATATCTCATATGCAGGACCATATCCGAATCCATGGGCGGGCGTGTATAAGATACAGGAGGGCATGATCAACGAGCCGTCAACGGGCTGGCATCACATCCATTTGACGAGTACAACGCTACATCGCATCGGCATTGGCGTCTACGTCGATCCTACTGGTTATATCTGGTTCGTTGAGGATATGATAAGCTGAAAGCGAAGAAAGCGTCAGTCAGGGAAGTTGGAGTGTTCGCCCTTCTCCCCACGCACTTTCCCACTCATACTGATACTCCTCCGTTTCCTGCTGTGTGGCTCTCACCTCTATATCTACCAGGTTTTCCTTTGCGGCCAGTACCACACAACGCAGACGAAGCCGATACGTCTTCGCATCCTTCACATAACACTCGATATACAACATATGCCTTCCCCAGGGTACCGGTTCTACCCGGTAGGTTGCTCCTGTGTGACGCAATGCTTGCGGTAATACTGGACGTATGGTTATTCGATTTACCTCTTCCTCTTGTAAGCCCAAGAGATAACGCAGCAGTAAGTGGATGCTCAATGCACCCCAACCATATCCCTCAATACCTGCATTCACGTAATCAATTTCACCCCATTTGCCTGCCGTGACAGTCCTGCGGTACTCGCGGGTCACACCAGGCAGCCCGCCATGCTCGTCCAACTCTCGGCTGTCTATACTACGATAGGAAGCATCGATGAAGCGGTAGGCCAGTTCAGCGGCATCAAGCGGCATTTGTGCGTGAGCGGCAGCACCTATCAGCGTCATAACGACAGGCGGCCAGGAGAGTGGTGCCCAACCCGAACTATGCTTGGGCGGCTGCGCCAGGAACGGACGCAGTTGCTCGATATGTTCCCAGCCTGCGACTCCACAGAACACAGGAGCCAGGTGCATGCTATCTTGTTGTGTTGACCACTCGTTTGTCGAGGAGTCATAATCGCGGAACCAACCATCACGCCACATCTGGCTGGTCTTGGCGGTGAATTCGTGGGCAATCTTTTGCCATGCCTCAGCCTCGGTGGTAAACTCTAGGGGTGGCGAATCGATAAGTTGGTTGGTTGGGGTCTGTTGGGCAAGGAGCGTGGCCCAACGGGCGAGTATTGCTGCGCCCTGTGCCATGCTGGCTTGTAAATCGACGGGGCGCACGTGCTGAATGATCGTGCCACCAGTCTGCTGGGGACCGAAGCGACTAGAAACATCCTGACCACTTTCCCAGGAAACGGCGTAGACTAACCAGCCTTCGGCATCGCGGCGATGGTCCAACCACCAACGTAGATAGGCAGCAGCTCTGGGATAAAGGCGATACAGCCAGTGCAGGTCACCTGTCTTACGAAATATTTGGTCACAACACCAAATTGGAAAACCCCACTCGGGTGCAGTGCCACAGATTTGCCCGTCATCGGCGACCATGTTATAACTGCCGTCTTCGCGCATGCAGGGGAGATGCGGGTGCGGTGCGGACTCGAAATGGCCCAGGATGACTTCGGCGGCCAGTTCGGGATCAGCATAACTGAGATAGAGGGTATCCATCGCGGCTTCAGCCAGGACGGTGCGTGGGGCTTGTATTTGCATGCCATCCCATGGATTGGGAATGACACCTGCCGAGGGGCGTGTAACCATGCGCAGGGTTTCCAGGTTGTAGACGAGGCCACGACGCCAGCTCTCTGGCCAGTCACCGAAGAGTTGAGGGGCATGGTGCCAGAATTGTTCGTCATCGGCTCGGTGGGCTGCTTCGACATGAGCAATCTGCTCTATGCTGTCTAACCAATGCTGGTAGGATGCATCAAGCGAGACACCACGAGCCAATACGACATTGATGATGCGCTCCGACGAGCCGGAGCTGTTGGCGACGAGGGTGAGCGAACAGGGCAGGATGGCGACGCGAGTTTGCCAGCCGGTGCCTTCCTGATGGGCGGTGATATCAGGACGAGGCACAGCGATGCCATGCGCCCAGGCTACTGCATCTTCCAGGGTGAGAACAAAGCCCATGTCGTCAAAGGTGAGTACACCGCCGTCGGCTGAGCGAGCGCCATGTGTAAAGACGTCGCCTTCACTGGCGATGCCGAGCATGACCATGTCCTTCTGAGGACTCTGGATGGCGTAGAGGCCATGTTCCCAGAGACGGCTGGTATGGGGATTGTGGGTATGCTGGTGGATGAGGTAGCAGGTAACGGGTAGAGGGTTTTTGGCAGAGGTCGAGAGGGTGAGAGTGCAGCCGAGGGCATGTTCCTGGACGAGAAAATAGCGGGCGGTGAGGGTGAGATCGTATTGGGGAACGAGGCAGGTATATTCGAAGCGATTTTTGGTGTGCAGGTGGCTGGTGATGGTGCAGTTGTGATGCTTGAAGTCTTCAGGGGTGATGAGGAAGGTTTTGCCGAGTTTGAGGCCGAGGTTGAGGTGGGCAGTGTATTGAAACTGGTTGCGGACGTAGCTGCCGAGGTTGGGGACGTGCCAGCCCATGCCGAGGGGTGGCAGTGAACGTAGCACACCGCTGGGGTTGAGTTTCCAGAAATGATAGGGATTGTCCAGGTAGCCATGTGGGGTGAAGTTGTCGTGGGGGATCATGCTACATTTCTCCATCGTTTCTTACTATACCGTCTAAAAACGTCATCTTCCTCGCAAACATATACGCCACTCATTCTCGTAAGATTCCACTGATCGTCTCGCCACATTGTATGTCAAGGCTGGGATATGGTCAAATGCCCACCCACGAACTCAGTGAATAGCCTCAGCACCTCCTCCTGTTTCTCGACATGCGGCGAGTGCCCGCAGTCGGGCAATACCACCTCGCGATACTGACTGCCCTGAGCTCGGTAGGCATTCAAGGCCGTGCGAATCTGCGTGACCATCGGCTGCGGCGGATAGACCTCCGCGCCCGGCCAGCCGGGGACGGCTCCTATTTGTCCCAAGAAGCCGAAGTCGAAGAATGAGGTGCCGGAGACGATCTGGTCATCTGCGCCGCGTACCCAGAGGATTGGCGGTTTGGGACCGATGTTGGCGAATGCAGCCTGGTTCAGGTACTTGGGCGAGAGTGCGTTATTGACTCCTCGCGTGCCTGGTGCGACATTCGGCCAGTTACTGGAAGCGGTCAGGTCACCTGGATAGTTGCCCGGCGTTACCCTGGTCGAGAGCAGAGAAGTAAGGTACATCTCCTCACGGTCGGGGGCAGGCTGGAAGGGTGGCTTGAAATAGAAGGTGTTCATGACAGTACGCGGTGAGAACTGGTTGTTGCCGCGATCACCTTGTGCCAGGAGTTGCACAAAATAGGGATTAGCTGTGCCGCCGCCACTACCGGCGAAGTCGGGCCAGGTTGGTGTACCCTCTGGACCTTTGGAGCCGCCGAAGCCGAAGGGAGAGCCAGGTGCCTGCAAGGTGAGCGTGCGGAGCGTGCCAGGATAGTCCATCGTGTATTGCATGGCAATGTTGCCGCCCAATGACCAGCCGAACAGGTGGAATGAGGTCAGATTGAGTGCTCGGACGAACGAGTTGAGGTCGTCTGAGAAATCACGCACGCCCCGCGTTGCGTCTACTGGCAGTGTCTCACTGTCACCGTAGCCACGCATGTCTGGCGCGTAGACGTTGTAGCGGCTATTGGCGGCTAGTGCCAGCATGAAGTCCTGGAAGAAGAGGGATGAGGAGCAGTTGCCATGGATCAGGACGATGGGTGTGCTCCCTGTGCCCGTTTCAAGGTATGCTATTTCTAGTCGGTCGGTTTTGACTTTGTGTTGGGTGATGCCGGGTAGGAGTGGTGTTGTGCTCATTGGATGGTGGTTCTCCTGTTTTGTTATTCACGAACTGTGAAGATATTCTACTCCATTATGGGGCAGGAAACTGCGCCTTTAGCATTGGGATACGCTGAAAGTGTTTTTTGTTACGCGTAAGCAGGGTGAGGTCATGATAGATCGCGGTTGCTGCGATGAGAATGTCGGGATCGCCGATGAGCTGGCCTTTTGCACGCAAGTCACCCCGAATGCGTGCAAAGCGCTGCATGATGGAGCGGTTAAGGGGCAGTACATCTACAGAGCGTAAGAACAGGTGGAAAACTGCCTCGCTTCTTTGCGGATCGCGACCATAGTAAATTCCTTCATAGATTTCTCCCAAGGCAATGAGGCTAATAGCAATGCCATCCGGCCATACAGAAGAAAGAAGCGAAATAGCATGCTGTTTTCCGGCTAAGTAGTCAACTACCCAATCACTATCCACCAAATACTTCATAGGTCAACCGGAGGTTTGGTTGAGATTCTGCGGCTTTCGTAGATATCTGCGATTAGCTTATCCGTATCAACAAGCCCTTTCCAACCTCCCGCTGCTGCACGGAATGCTTCGTAGTCTGCTTTTGTTTTGGCGCGCTTGGCTTTATGCTTTCGTGGGATGACTGGCATCAAAACAGCCACATCCTCACTATCGCTCCGTAACATGCGGGGCGTCCTGGTTGTTCGGACTTCCTCAGCAATTCTGAGGAGGTCTGGAACGTCGCTTATATCGATGTATATCATTTCTTCTGCCATTGTCTTTGCCTCCTATGCTACCTCTAATATAGCACTTCTTTTGTTATTGACTTGGATATAAGGATATTCTACATTATAATGGATTACGGCGCCAAACAGGTTTATCTTTGTCAATGCAGGGAGAAAGGAATTATGATGGCTAAGGAATCCTCTTTACCGAACGGACAAGAGTGGCTGCGCCGCTGGGATCAGATGCAGACCAACTACCTTCCCGAGCGAGAGAAACGTTTTCAGGTGATGTTGGATGTGCTGGATGTGCTTTTTCCTGGATCGTTCGTTGCAGTGGATCTGGCTTGTGGTCCAGGCTCACTGAGCCAACGCCTCCTGAACCGCTTTCCACGTGCGAACTGCATCGCCGTTGACCTCGATCCTGTGCTACTGACGCTGGGATGCAGCGTGCTCGGCGAGATGCAGGGCCGATTACGTTGGAGCGAACTGGATATTCGAGAGCCTGGATGGCACACCCGCCTGGGAGAGGCGCAGGTTGATGCGGTCCTGAGTACAACCGCTCTTCACTGGCTTCCGCCAGAGACGCTGGTGTCGGTCTACCAGGAACTTGCCGCACTTATCCGGCCCGGAGGAGTTTTCCTCAATGGTGATCACCTGGGTTTTGCATTGCATCTACCAACCTTCCGTTCGGTTGCTACAGCCGTGCGCGACCGGCGTAAGGCACAGGCATTTGAACAAGGAGACCGAGAGAACTGGCGACAATGGTGGGATGCTCTGCAAGGCGAACCTGGCATGCAGGACCTCTTTGCAGAGCGAGAACGCCGTTTCGCCTGGCGAACTCATGACGAGCAAGAGTTAGTGCTCGCTCTGCACGAAGCTGCACTGCAGCAGGCAGGTTTTCACGAAGTTGGGGTCATCTGGCAGAACATGGATAACCAGGTGTTGATGGCAGTACGCTAAGCATAGTTGCCATCACGGATTGTCCCACTGCCTCCCGTCGTTCTCGATCAGAGCATCGGCTTCTGGAGGACCCCCAGGTGCCAGCTTTGTAGGGATAGACAGAGCTGGCAGGCATGTTCTTCCAGGCGTCGATAATGCTATCCACAATACGCCAGGACGTCTCGGTCTCATCACGGCGGATGAAAAGTGTCGAGTCGCCAACCATGCAGTCGGCGAGTAGACGTTCGTACGCGTCAGGTGATTCGATACCGAAGGCGCTGGCATAGGAGAAATTCATGTCGACGTCGCTGAGATGACGTGCTGCGCCCGGAACTTTGGCAGCGAATTTCAAGGACATGCCCTCGTCCGGTTGAATACGTATGGTTAAACGGTTGGGGACTAAGCCTTTAGTCTCAGATGGCTTGTAGAGCTGGTGTGGTACGCGTTTGAACTGGATTGTCATTTCGGTGCTGCGTACCGGTAGACGTTTGCCTGTGCGGATGTAGAAAGGAACATCTGCCCAGCGCCAGTTTTCGATGAACAATTTCAGCGCGACATAGGTTTCAGTCGTCGAGTTGGGTGCAACGCCTTTTTCTTCTTTGTAGCTAACCACTGGTTGCCCATCGATGATGCCTGCTGTGTATTGTCCGCGGACTGTGCGCTGTGCCACTTCTTCAGAGGAGAGCAGCGGAACAGCGCGCATCACTTTAACCTTCTCATCACGGATAGCGTCGGCATCGAATGCAACCGGGGCCTCCATGGCAGTGAGGCACAGGACTTGCATGATGTGGTTCTGCACCATATCGCGAATAGCGCCGGATTCCTCGTAATATTCGGCGCGTGTGCCAATGCCCAGGCTCTCGGCTACCACAATCTGCACATGATCGATATATTTCTGGTTCCACAGTGGCTCGAAGATGCCGTTGGCGAAGCGAAATGCCAGGATGTTCTGCACCGTTTCCTTGCCCATGTAGTGATCAATGCGATATATTTGATTCTCTCGAAAGACGCGAGAAAGTTCTCGGTTGAGTTTTTGCGCCGAGGTCAGATCGCGCCCGAAAGGCTTTTCAATGACGATGCGCGTCCAACCTTCACCCTCGCCGTTCGTGCGTGATGGACGCGCCAGCCCTGCGCCACCAAGTTGGTAAATAATCTCGGAGTCGGTTGTAGGAGGGGTAGCCAGGTAAAATATGCGATTTCCCTGGGTACCTTGCTCACGGTCAAGCTGGTCGAGCATATCGGCAAGTTTCGCGTAGCCCTCGCGGTCATTGAAGTCGGATTGACAGTAATACATGCGTTGAGCAAAATCATGTTGTGCTTTGCTGTCTAATTTGTCGTCTTCCGGCATGTATTTATTGATCGAATCAAGGGCCATGCCACGCCATTGCTCATTGTTCATTGGGCGGCGGGCGAAGGCTACAATCGAGAAGCCCTGGGGTAGGGGATGGTCGTGGAAAAGGTGCGCAAGGGTTGGCAGTAGTTTGCGCTGCGTCAGGTCACCGGTGGCACCAAAGATGACAACGACGCAGGGCTCAGGCTGCTGACCGTCTTGCCAGATAGAGTGCTGCTTGAGTGCGGCTGGTGGATGGACTTGCTGTGTCATGAAAGTTCTCCTTAAAAGTTTGCATCGTGTAAAAATGAACTTCACTTGAACAATACGCACCTGGGAAATGGTACGTACATAGGCAAATGCTAGATCACCGTGCCTAATAATGATCTAAGGCAAGGTTCAAAAGAACGTGACAGTTCCTCAGCAACAGAAAGGTCCAGCCCTGTCATGCTGAGCGCAGCGAAGCATCTGGCTGCTGATCGCGACAGACCCTTCGCTTCGCTCAGGGTGACACTGGGTGACTGTTCAAACTGTCAAGGACTCTTCTGCACAATTGAACCTTGCCTAATGATATCATGTGTCCGTACATCAAGATAGAGGACCTGGTGGAGGCAAGCCCCGCCAGGGTAAACAGGCTTGCAAAGGTAGATTTTTGGGGTAAGCCGCCTGGGAAGGGGCTTGGATACCAGGCACGGCGGGCATACCTGTCCCCCAGACAGGGTGCTTGCAAAGGTAGGTTTTTGGGTAAAGGCAAGGCGGGCGACCATAAAGGCCCACCCATCCACTCCACACCCCGCTCGCCCCTACGGACTCGATGGGCACGCTCCAAAAAAATCTACCAGTGAAAGGGGTAAACAGACAGGAGGGGATAACATGGCGCGTACACAATACGACATGACGATTATTGGTGGTGGCTCTGGAGGGCTAACTGCTGCACGCATAGCAACGGCGCTGGGCGCGAATGTGTTGCTGATCGACAAAGAGCGTTTAGGTGGAGATTGTTTGAACTATGGCTGCGTGCCGAGCAAGAGCCTTATTCATGTAGCACGCGTAGTGCAACAGGCAAAGAATGCTGCGAAACTAGGACTGATGCCCGCCAACCTGGGCGTTGATATGGCGAAGGTCACCGACTATGTACAGGGCGTGATTGCTCGTGTGGCCGAGGGCGAGAAGATTTATACCGAGGGCGTCACCGTCAAATTTGGCCAGGTATCTTTTAACTCCGCCACTGAACTGAGTTTGAACGGTGAAACGATTACGAGCCGAAATACGCTGATTGCCACCGGCTCGCGTCCGGGGATTCCTAAGGTGGAGGGCCTGCAGGAGGCTGGATATCTGACTAATGAGGATGTGTTTAACCTGGTGAATTTGCCAGCTTCCATCATCGTTGTTGGTGGTGGACCTATGGGTGTGGAGCTGGGGCAGGCGTTTGAGCGTCTCGGGGCTAAGGTGACAATTATTCAGGGGCCAGACCGCATTTTGACCAGGGAAGAACCAGAGGTGTCGGCTATGGTTGCTGAAGTGTTGAGGAGCGAAGGTATCGACATTTATACCAATGCTCGCTTTGTCAGAGCTGCTCGCAATGGGGACAAGAAAGTGGTGCTTGCCAAACAGGGTGAAATGCTGCTGAACTTTAAGGCTGACGAGATCCTCTTAGCGTTGGGTCGACAACCCAATATCGAGGGGCTGAACCTGGAAGCGGTCGGCATCAAGTATGATAACAAAGGCATCAAGGTAGATGATTATCTCCAGACGTCAGCATCGAATATTCTGGCGATCGGCGATGTCATTGGGGGATATCTCTTTACGCATGTTGCTGCTTATCAGTCTGGGATTGCGGTGCGCAATGCGTTGGTACCGGTTGGCAAGAAGAAAGTGGATTACCGTGTTGTGCCGTGGTGTACCTTTACCGATCCAGAAGCAGCACGTGTCGGCCTGACACCCGATGAGGCGGAGAAGCAGTACAAACAAGTGCGTATTGTCAAGTTCCCCTGGCGTGAGATCGACCGTGCGCAGACGGAGAGTGAGACTGTCGGTTTCATCAAACTGGTGCTGGCGGGCAAGAAGGACGAGATTGTAGGGGCGCACATGGTAGGGGCGCGTGCCGGTGAGATGCTGGGTGAAATTGCACTTGCCATGCAGCACAATCTGACGTTAAACGATATTCTTGCGACTATTCACGCCTATCCGACGATGAATACTGGCATCCAGCAGACAGTCTTCGAGGCGTATCTGGAGGGCGCTGCTGTAGCCAATAATCGCAGGATTGTGCGCACTGTACTGAACTTACGCGGGTAAGGCAAAACAGCTCATTTTTTGTGCTTGTGGTTCGCTTTGTGCGGAGTGCTATGGTGAAAATGCTTGTAGCTGGCCCACAGGCGAGCAGCGAGCAGGGTCAAGATGAAACAGATGAAAACGGGCAACAGGAATGCGGCGAGGAGAGATAGACCTAGCGTCTGATAGGCAAACCACTGCAGGAAGATGAGCACAAGCACTATCACCGTGACTGTCGTTGCCAGCGCGGCTGCCCACCTGGTCTGCAGGTGTGCTTGTTGGATAGCAAAACGTAGTTTTGCCTGTTCGCGCAGGCTGTTTTGGAGTGTGAGCAGGTTCTGACGTTCGGTTGCCAATTGCTGGCGTTCCTGGTCCAACTCTTGCTCCATTTGTTGAGCTTTGCGTTGCGCCTCACGCATCAAATAGAGGGTTTGGGCTACATGTTGGTCATTTACCTGCCTGGCCTGAAGTTCAATTGTTTTCTTCAGATCGCGTAGCAAGACGGGTGTGTGCTCGGGAGAAAGTACAACGGTGTTGGCTGCCTCTGTGACCATCTTGTGCGCTTCATCCTCAACTGCTTCCTGGAAAGAATGATACAGTTCCTGGTAGCGCTGCTCCAGATGACGTTGCGCTTCTTGCAAATGGTTGCGCTCTTCCATCAGGTCGCGCAGATGGTTCTGGTATTGTTCGATTTCCTGCTGGTGGCCGCTGTGGACGGCTGTTAGGTCTTGTTCAAACTGGGTCTGGAGGGCGTTAAGTTCGCAGCGTAAGCGTTTGTTCTCTTCACGCAGTTGAATTACCTGTCGCCAGGCAAGCTTACTGTTGCTGGCTTCGCTATTGACCTGGGGTAGCGAGTCTGTATGTTTCTGGTGCAGTAGACTCTGCCGTCGCTCGTTGCGAACGCTGCGACGATTCCCAGAGGGAGGTAACCGTTCGATGGCGTCGGTTGCGCGTTCTGCAGCTTCGGGCATAGAGGTTTGGTCATCTGGCAATAACATAGTCTGCCCCCTTGGTGGTGAAGTAACGTCAGGTATTTTTTCTCCCTGTTGCAATTATGCACACAAGAATGCAATTTTGCAAGTGCCCTACGCAGAAACTGCTTGCACTCCATGCAATGTAGTGGCATTACAGTGAACGGGCCAGAAAGCCCCCGTCTTTCAAGCCGAGGGATGAATGGGCGTTCCTTTCGGGGCGAGATGGGTTGGTGTGCTCATCAATTGAGTACTCATATCTTGGATATTCAATGAAAGTCTAGACAGCCATGAGACAATCATTGTAACAAGGCTCCGTGAGACCGCAAGGCTTGTCCCCATGGCGGGAGAACCTCTCTCTTCTCTTCGTTGGCTACGCAAGTAGCAGTGCCTGGAGATGGGCGCAAGCTCGCAACGAGGAGTATCAATCGACGGAAGGATGGGCTGTATAGCTTCATCCACAGTCATGTCCTGAACCGTTAGAGTCGATCGGCTTAAAGTCTTGTTGGTCTCCAATAAGGTCCCCCTTCCGAGCAGGGTATGAAGAGTTGGAACGACAGCAAGAACCACCGTCATTTATGCGGGGGAGTCTCAGGAATAGCTTTAATAATGGCTCGCGCGAGCGTATTTGCTATGGCTGCGCCAATCATACTCACCTGGAGTGGATCGAGTTGCGTTTGCGCTGTGGAACGTGATGCCAGGGCGAAGATGGTATCGCCATCAAACATGGTATGCGCGGGACGAATGACCTGTGCAAGGCCGTTGTGTGCCATTTGCGCGACTTTGTTGACCGCCTCCTTGGATAGCGCAGCATTGGTGGCGACGACAGCTATGGTCGTGTTGCTAAAAGGATTGGTAGCGGAAAAGAGTGAACCACTCTCTAGAGGATTTCGTGTACCCGCAAGAACCTGCTGCGTCTGCGGGTCGACCACGTCACCAAAAGCGTTGACAGCGACAATCGCTCCTACCAACGTACCATCGGCAAGTTGAGTACTCGCTGAGCCAAGTCCGCCCTTCATGGCAAAGGCCGGGCCGAACATTTTGCCCACAGTGGCTCCTGTTCCTGCGCCCACGTTGCCTTGCATCACGGATTCAGCCGTAGCCTGTGCGCATGCGCGATACCCGGCAGCCGCATCAGGACGAATACTCGCTGAGCCAAAGCCGAGGTCAAAGAGTGCTGCCGCCGGGACGATAGGCACACGCGCTACACCGACGTCGTAGCCTATGTGATGCTCTTCAAGATAGCGCACAACGCCACCTGCGGCATCTAGACCAAAGGCGCTCCCACCGGTGAGTAAGATGGCGTGAACCTCTTCTACCAGGTGCATTGGATGCAGTAGATCGGTCTCACGGGTCGCAGGTGCGCCTCCACGGACATCGACGCCGCCGATTGCTGGAGGATCGCAGAGAATGACGGTGCAGCCGGTCCCTGCCTGCAGATTCGTGTCGTGTCCCACACGGATGCCTGGGACATCGGTGATATCGTCGTGCATGCTTGAAATTCCTTTCAATCTACCTCAAATTGCTCTGCGCAACCTCTCCATAGCATCATCAACACTTTCGCGAGCATTGTAGACTGCCGACCCCGCAACAAGCAGATTAGCTCCTGCTTGCACGACCAGCGGTACGGTTGCCTCGTGGATGCCGCCATCCACCTCTACATCGCACTGCAAATTTCTCTGTGAAATCATCTGGCGTATGCGTGCAATTTTGGGCAGCATCTCAGGGATGAAATCCTGGCCACCGAAGCCAGGGTTAACGGTCATAATCAGTACCAGGTCGATGAGCGAGAGCATATCTTCGAGCATGAACACTGGCGTCGAAGGGGTGAGTGCTACACCGGCCATTTTCCCGGCTGCCTTGATCTGCTGAATGACGCGGTGGAGATGTGGGCACACTTCCTGGTGTACGATGATGACGTCGGCTCCAGCCTTGGCAAACTCCCCGATGTATTGTTCCGGGTTAGTAATCATCAGGTGCGCTTCGAGAGGGAGCCTGGTGCAGCGACGCACCGCTTCGACGACCAGTGGTCCCATCGTGATGTTGGGGACGAAATGGCCGTCCATGATGTCAATCTGGATACGCTGTGCGCCCGCCGCCTCTGCCTTGCGCACCTGCTCGCCGAGCCGCGTAAAGTCGGCGGAGAGAATTGATGGGACGAGTCCGATCATAGTAGAACCTTCTTTACTCCTAACAATGTCCAAATCAATATGGACCTCTGTCCTCGATAACCATTTCAGACATGGGTTTACCACCAGCGAACACCTGGGTGAGACGTTCACGTTCAGCTTGTTCTTCTGGAGTCAAGGGTTGCCGTGTAGGAAGATTCTCTATCAGTCCTTCGCGATAGAGTATTTCCTCAAATTCACGGGCTGTCAACGGAATTTTTGCTGCAAGAGATGGCTGTAGATGTTGCATCAGGATTTCATGGAGTAGTGCTTCGGCTTGCTTCCCACTTTTTTCTGCCTCTGCCGCGAGGCTGCGTATTCCTGGTCGGTCAATGTTACCGTCATTTGGTAAGCCATGAAGGTACCTCCTTGCGCAAAGTATGAGAATGGTTCCGTATTAGTATACCATCTCTTGAAGGAAAATCGAGGACGCGTAGGAGTTGTGGGAGACCTTCATCTCCAGGGCGTGATCTCTGTTGATGGTACCTGTTGCAATTATTGTATTATAAAAGCATACCTCATACAATCCAACGAAAGTAGAGAAGGCTTTCCCCGAATTGGCTCTTGCCTTCTGACCATTACATGGTTACCATGAACTTTAGAGGAATACGATTGACCAGGGAGGTTTCAGACATGACATTGAGCACACAAAAAGCCAGAGCCAACCAATTTCGTGAACTCCATCACGGACCTTCTCCCCTGCTTCTACCTAATGCGTGGGACGCTGCCAGCGCATGCATTCTCGCGCAAGCCGGATTTAAGGCTATAGCCACCACCAGTTCCGGTGTTGCTGCCTCACTTGGCTATCCTGACGGCCAGCGCATCAGCCGGGAGATGATCATCGAAGTAGTGGAGCGCATGACGCGGGTTATTACCTGCCCACTTTCAGTTGATCTTGAGGCAGGCTATGGCGAGAACATAGCAGAGGTACTCCAGACGGTCAAGGCCATCATTGCCGCCGGTGCTGTCGGGATCAACATCGAAGATTTCGACAAAACAGCGGGAACAATCACTCGTGGATGTTTCATTTCAAGTCGAACTCCTCACAGCCATTCGCGATACGGCGTCATCGTTGGATATGCCGCTGGTGATCAATGCGCGCACCGACGTATTTTTATTGCAAGCCGATGCCTCCGGCGGTTTTGAGGAGGCGGTGCAGCGGTTGAATGCCTATCGACAAGCCGGCGCGGATTGTCTCTTTCCCATTGGCGTCAGTGATGCAGACACCATTGCGAATTTAGTACAGGCAATTCACGGGCCAATCAATATCGTTGCCGGTCCCAGGACACCCGCCCTGCCAGAACTTATGCAACTTGGCGTGGCGCGAGTCAGTTTTGCCTCTGGGCTGATGCGTGCTACCCTTGCTCATCTGCGGCGTATCGCTCGCGAACTGCTAGGGCCTGGCACATATACCACCATGTCGGAAATGGTCCCCATGGCTGACCTCAGGAATTGCTTTGAGGGCAAGCCTCAATACAGGGATGCGGCTGCCAGGCTAAACTGTTAATAATCTCCTGACCGTTGCTTTACACACTGCTAACTTTGCCTTAACTCCCTGCTAACTTGCATATGCTACCGTTACAAACGGATAGGTAAACGAAGATTACTTGCCTGGTAACGAATATGCGAGTTGCAATTATTATTAGGAAATGAGGTCTAAACATGGACAGTATCGAACAGAGATTAATGTTGATGCTACAGCAGTTGCCGATCTTCCGTCACCATCACTTGGCGCGATGGTCTCTATAGCTGGCAATGCTTTGGGCGAACTGGTACCTCACCTGATCTGGTTGGGGCAACCGAACAGGCCTTGCGCACGATGATCGAGCTTCTTGCAACGAATGCTGGCGCAGTGGCACACAGCACAACGGCGGATACCTCCACCAGATAGATATCCGCTATCAGACTGCCTAAATTTAGCGGCTCCCGATGTGCAGGCCCTACACCTTCTCTGCCTCCACCAATTTCTCTAGTTCCGCTTCTCGCGCATCCAGTAGCAGCACCTGGCACGCCTCGCGTGAGAACGAAAGCACCACGTGTTGCGCCACATAATAGTCCCGTGCCTGCTGGCTGGGCACATCAGCCGTCAGCGTCACATCGCCATCGACACGCACATGGAAGCGCGTGAACGGTCCCAGGAACGTACGCAACTCAATCACCCCGGCAATCTGGTTGCCAGCACCATCAGAGCTATACTCCGCCGTCTCGGTGGCAGGCTGGATCCTCACCTCTTCGGGACGTACAATCACCAGCACGTGGTCACCGTTATGCAACTGCGGCAAAGCTGGAACGTGCAGCAAATACGTCTCCGCCTGGCAGAGCCCTTCTGCAGCAGACTTCAACACACCCCGGAAGTGGTTGCTCGTCCCCACAAAGCTGGCAGCAAAAACTGTACGCGGATTGCTATAAATTTCCTCGGGATGGTCGAGTTGTTCAATCCTGCCCTTGGCCATTACTGCAATGCGGTCCGAGATGGCTAGCGCCTCTTCTTGGTCGTGTGTCACGTAGATCGCCGTCATCTTGAGTTGTTGTTGGATGCGGCGAATCTCGTTGCGCAGCGAGACACGCACTTTGGCATCGAGTGCGGAGAGGGGTTCGTCGAGCAAGAGCACCTTGGGTTCGACCGCCAATGCACGCGCCAGGGCGATGCGTTGCTGCTGACCACCAGAGAGTTGATGCGGGTAGTTACGTCCCTTGTCGCTCAGCCCGACCAGTTCGAGTAATTCGGCACAGCGTCGTGTGATCTCATCTCTGGGCAGCCGCTTGATCGTCATGCCAAAGGCGATGTTTTGTTCGGCGGTCATATGGGGGAAGAGGGCATACGATTGGAAGACCATGCCCATCGGGCGTTTGCTGGCTGGGCGATTGGTGATGTCGTCGCCATCCAGTAGGATGTTGCCCTCATTAGGGGTTTCAAAACCGGCCACCATGCGCAAAATGGTGGTTTTGCCGCATCCGCTTGGGCCAAGCAAGGTGAGAAATTCACCCTGCTCAACGGAGACACTGATATGATCGACGGCGGTGACCTGGCCGAAGTATTTGGTGATGCCTTCGAGTTCAAGAAATGTCACGGGATGCTCCTTCTTACTTGACTGCTGCAATTTCAATCTGGTCTTCTCGCCTTGCACCACCAGCTCCACGCCGTACGAAGAAGATAATGCCCAGGACGCAGATCAGCGTGAATAGGAAACTGAGTATCGCCAGCGATGCCGCTTCATGCGGTTCGTTCTGTCCAACCGTATTGAGGTAGATTGGGAAAGTAAAGATACCGAAGAGGCTGGCAAGCGTAAATTCACCCATCACTGTCGAGAAAGTCAACAGTGCAGCACTAATCACCCCGGGCCAGATATTGGGCAGAATTACCGTCAGAAATGTTCGCCACCAGCCACTGCCCAGGCTGTATGCCGCCTCGGTCAACACAGCTGTGTTGATCGCACGCAGACTGTTATCGATAGGGCGATAGACAAACGGTAACGCGATAATCACATAGCTGCAAGCCAACAGGGGCGATGTATTGACGATGTTGAACGGGGGATTGCTTAACAATGGCACCAGCCCCAGAGAAAGGACATTCACCAATGCATTACTGCTGCCATACACCTGAACCAGGCCCAGCGAGAGCACGATCGCGGGTACCGCGAAGGGCACCAGCGAGAGAAAGTCCATCAAAGGACGTGCTCGTGGTAGACGCAGCTGGACCCAGTACGCCGTCGGCGTGACCAGCACGATGGCGAGGATCGTCGAGGCGAAGGCCAGTCCAAGCGAAAGCAGCAGCGTCGCCGAGAAGTTGGGATCGCTGAATATCTGTTGGTAGGTAGAAAAGCCTATGCCATTGGCTCCGGAGAGGCCAAAGGCCAACGTTGCTCCCAGAGGCACGATGAGATAGAGGATGACGAGAAGGAGGAAGAGTTTATCTAGCCCGAAACTGCGGCGAACCGGCGCACTCTTGCCTTGAGACGGTTGTAAGACCCTGGATGCTGTGGCCATATCACCTTCCTACTTTCCCTGCCAAACGTTGACGCGGCGCAGCATAGCAGTATAGAATGTGAGCGCCACCAGCAGCACGACGATCATCCCGACGGCCAGTGCATTGCCCAGGCCGGTATCAATACTGACGTTGCCCGCCACCACGAAACCGATCAGGATTGGCACCAGGTTAATGTTACCTTGCGCGAGTGCAAAAGCGGTGGCATAGGCTCCGAAAGCGTTGGCAAATAGTAACATCGCAGCTGCAATCAGTGAGGGCAGTAAAATAGGCAGGGCTACACGCCACCAGTAGGTAAAACTCGATGCTCCCAGGTTGGTGGCTGCTTCTTTCCACTCTGGACGTAGAGCGCTCAGGGCAGGAACGGTGACTAGGATCATGAGCGGGAGTTGGAAATAGGTGTAGACAAGCACCAATCCCCAGAAGGTGTAGACGCTGAAGCCCAGGTCATACAGGCTGATGTGCAACCAATCGTGAAGAGCCACCGTCACAAAGCCGGTCACCCCCAGAGTAGCAATAAAGGCAAAGGCGAGCGGGACACCTGCGAAGTTCGCAGCGATACTGGAGAAGCCGATCAGAAAATTGCGTAGCCAGCCTGTGCGCAGGTTATAGACCCCTAAGGCGGCCAGGAAGCCAAAGGATGCTCCTAATAATGCCGTGACAAGGGATATAGAAACACTGGTCTGGAAGGCATGCAAATTGCTTGCCTGCGAGAATAGGCGCTGGTAGTTGTTTAATGTTCCCGCGCCTGTATTACTGTCGGTGAAACTGCCTTCAATGATGACGACGGCGGGCAAGAGTTCAAAAAGCAGGCAGAATAATAAAAAGGGTACAAGCCCCAGCCAGCTTGTGATAATATAGCTCCAACTCCTGCTGGGGAGTCGCATGATCCTGGTCTTTGCAGGAGACCTGCTGCCAGTCGTACTGGTAGCTACATCCGTCACTCCCCTTGCAACCTGTGGTTGCATTGAACCACCTCCTAAACTCTCAGGACGAGTACAAAGGATCGTCCTATGGGCCTCAAGATAAGGATAGCCGAAATGAGCCTCGTCCCCCTTCCAGGGCATTACCTGCCCCCCAGGCAGGGTCCCTGTCCCCCAGACAGGATTCCGCAAGGGTCGCCCCTACCCTACCACGAAGCGGCTCGCCATGCCCGTGTATGGCATCCTGTCCCCCGGATAGGGTAGGGGAGGGGCTTGCCCCTTTGGCATCAACTTAAGGGGTTTGGGGCCACACCGAACCCCGGCAAAGGGCGGCTGCCCTTTGCAATCCCACTCAAAAATCGTTAAGTTGACGCCTATGGGGCGACCGTAAGGGATCACCCTCACTATTACCGTCCCAGCACCTGTGTGCCCCAATTTTGAGTCACGATGCCGGATGCTGTCGACAGTTGGGCGGCAGTCGCGGACTTGACATTGGCGTACTGCTGGGCCGGGGGCAATTTGGCAGCCAGGTCGGCTGGCACTTTGCCCGCGCTCACCAGTGCCTGGTAGCGTGCAGGGTGCGCATAACCTTTCAGATAGAACAATTGCCCTTCGTCAGAGAAGATGTACTCGATCCAAAGGCGTGCTGCATAGGGATGCGGCGCGGTCTTGTTCACGATTGAGACGTATGGGCCAATCAGCGAGCCATCTGATGGAATGACAACCTGCAGGTTTGGCTTGCCTGCAAGCTGATCGCGGAAGCCCAGGCCCAGGTAGTCCCACATGATGGCAATGGCCACTTCACCCTTGCCGATGTTGGCGACGCTCGAACGAGCCGGGGTGAAGTTACCCGCTTTTTTGAGCTTGGCAAAGAAGTCGATACCGGGCTGGATGTTGTCCAGGCTCCCACCATTTGCCAGTGCTGCCGAGAAGACTGCAAGAAAGGCATCATTTGCCTGTCGAGGATCCCCGTCTATGCCTATCATGTTCTTGTAGGCGGGATTGAGCAGGTTCTGGAATGAGGTCGGCGGGTTCTTCACCAGGTCGGTATTGATCACGAATGCCTGTGCACCATAATACTCAGTACACCAGTTGCCGCTTGCGTCTTTGAGAGCAGCTGGAATGTCAGCCCATTGTGAATGAATATACGGCGTGACCAGCCCCTGCTGGACGGCCACAGGACCGAACTTGAAGCCTACATCGCCGATGTCGCCATGCGGATGTTGGATCGAGTTCTTGAAGACTTCGAGTTCCTGCGCAGAAGAGTATTCTGCCTCGGCCTGATAGGCAATGGGAATGCCATAGTGCGTGGTATACCCGTTCAAGATGTCCTTGTAGTCGGCCCACTCTGGCGGAATACCTATTGCTTGCAGCTGGCCCTCTTTCTTTGCATTGCTCATGAGTGTCGGCAGGTCGATTGGGCCTACCGGAATAGATGCAGGTGTCGTGCTTGTCGTGGTACTGCTAGCGCCTCCGCAAGCCTCTAAAAAGGCGGTGAGTGCAGCTCCAGAAAGACCGAGCGCGCCTGCACGCTTGAGAAAACTACGACGACTGTGTGGTGCGAGGATGTTGTCAAATAGCCCTAGCTCTTGACTGTTCATAAAAAGAGTCCCTCCAATGCCTGAATGAATGTAACAACTAAAAAAGACGCACTACACGAAAATTAAAAAAAGCGTGTAGCACAGTAGAATGACCTATGTTTATGCTCAGCCGCTACGAATTAATATATATACGTAACTATTAGCTCGCTTCTTCTCAGGCAGAGCAGAGGATGCGGGGAAGTTGAGCCTCTCCTCCTTCTCAAGGAGTTCTCGTATCAAGTATAGCAGAGAGAAAAAAGAAAAACAATGGTGCATGAGCTTTCATGAGCCAGGCGCGCTCGTCACTTTTTTTGTGCAGACCCGGTTTAACGGAAATTTATCTTTACATTAACGGTCACTTAACATAGCAATACTACAATCCCAAGTGCGGAGAAGAAAACAATACCGGCAAAGCAGAGAAACCGCCGTAATCGTAATGTGTTACAATCGGAACATGAATGTGTCCGTTCACGTCTCCGAGCACACAATCCATTATCTCAGGCAAGTGCAAGCAATGCTTGAGCAATTACAGCCTGAAGCAGCGCCCCAGGCGCTGCTTGCACCTGGCTCACCAGTGCCTCGTGGCACTATTATCGTTTTCCCTGGCTCGTTCAATCCACCCACGACGGCTCACCTGGCGCTTTTGAAAGAGGCGCGCAATTTTGCTCGTTTTCAAGCCTGGTCCAATGGCAAACGGGAGATCATACAACTCTACGCGGCGTTGAGCGAGCATATCGTCGATAAAGAAAACGTCGAGCGTCCGCTGCTGCTCGATCGCATTCTTTTGCTCGATATATTGCTGCGACGACGTTTCACGCATGCAGGGATTCTGCTCTTTAATCGAGGACTGTACGTGGAACAGGCACAGGCGGTGCATAGCTCTTTTCCGCATGTCACAAGATTGCTGTTTCTGATAGGGTTCGATAAGATTGTGCAGATACTCGATCCCCACTACTACGATGACCGTGACGCTGCGCTCCGTGAACTCTTTTCCTTGGCGGAGCTGCTGGTTGCGCCCAGAGGAGATGCTGGAACCGAGTCATTGGCCGAGCTATTACAGCAACCGGAGAACCAACCATTCGCTCCGTATATCCATACCCTACCTTTCAATTCCGCTTACCGCTATGTCTCCTCAACAAACATACGCCAGCATGCCAGTTCATATTCAGACGAGATACCCCACGAGGTACGGCGTTTCATGCGCAAAACTCGTGCCTATGCCCCACCACTGCGTCTAGCGGATGGCTCGGAGATCGATTACTATGGGGAGCGGGTGAAGGTCCTGGAGACACTGCTCAAGAACGCACAAGACGAACGGTGAGTCTACTTGAACCAATCTGCACAACATCACCATTATTGAGTCGACAGCGCGTAATTGCCCATCCATTGACGAATGTGCCGGTGGCAGATCGGTGATCCTCTAACTCGTACCCTCCATCAGGCACCTGCTGAATACTCGCGTGCAGGCGGCTGACGGCGAGGTCTTCCAGGAAGATGTCACAGTCACGACTACGGCCAATCGTCATCTCTGGTTGCAGGTCAAAGCTCCGCATTGCTCCTTGCATGTCCAGGAGTTCCAGTCTCGCAATGCCGCTGGAACTTGCATCAGGAGTTTTGCACCTGTATAGCTCACGTCCGCGAGATGAGGAGAGCTGAATTGGCCTGGTCGCTGCTGCCTGGGAGAAGAAGGTGAGCTGTGTATTGCCGAAGAGCAGTTGATCGCCGTCAGTGAGCAGTTGTTCCTTAATAGGTCTACCATTGACGAAGCTATCACCGCTACCATGATCGTCAAGAAGCACGTAGCCGGCGGCTCCAAGTACAATGCTGGCCTGTTTGCGGTGAACGGTAATATCTTCGAGAAAGATGTCACAGTCACGGCTACGGCCAATGGTGGTACGGTCTTTCCAAATTTCTATACGCTTGCCTGCCTGCGGTCCCTGTTGAATGACAAGGTACGTTGTTGATGCTTGTTCGTGCTGTTGTTGTGTCACTGCGTTCTCGTACCTCTAAAGCCGCGTCGTAGCTGGCTTTCAAGTGTATGTGTGACACAAGGCAAGCGCATACCGTATTTGCTCCTGAGCTACACTGTATTTGTTCTTGGGATACTATACCACAAGGTATCATCCATTGCAATACATCCAATTGAGTCTGTCAACCGGTCATCAGGTCAACCGTCGACAAAATGCCTATAAAGATGCGGCAAATGAAATTCTGACGGCCTTACGTAGCAAGGAGGTATGATATGACCTTTAGATGCGGCAAAGCGGTCTGTATTCCATATGGCGCACATTCCGGTAAGGCTCATGTCTTGGCATTGCCAGAGGTCGGTAGAGTGATTGTACCTGTACTTGAAGTTAGCCTTACCGCACACCACCACCGCCGTTGAAAGAAGAAGGCCATAGGTACAAGTCTAAGCCGCGCCAGTAGGCTAGCCGTGCATTTGGACGGTACTTGAGATTAGGTGACCTCTGCTTCGGCGCGCAGGCACTTGTCGCTAAAAATCGCCTTCTGCTTGATCTCATTTCACCGCCTGCTTGATTTTCGTTTCAACGGCGTTGGTCAAGCTCAGGTAAGCAACCACATTGAAGTAGCTGCCATGTACCGCTAGGAGTGTTTTGAACCGTCTGGCATAGTTGCGCCTTTGAGTAACCAGGCTTGATCGAGTTGTTCGGTAGTGACTTTGGCTCCAAGCAGGTTAGCTCCAGTCAGGTTAGCTTCACACAGGTTGGCTTCAGGTATATTCGGTCTGACCCCACTCAGAAATGCTCCGCGAAGATCGGCCTCGCTCAGGTCGGCTTTACTCAGGTTGGCATCATTCAGGAGGACTTCTTTTAGGTTGGCTCCACTCAAATTGGCATTAAACAGAAAGGCACCATGCAAGTCAGCATTATACAGGTCGACATTACGCAGGTTCGATCCAGACAGGTCAGCTTCACTCAGAAAGACCCCACGCAGGTTGGCTCCACTCAGATCGACTGCGCTCAGGTTGGCTGCTATTAGGAGGGGTGTTTCAACCATATCGGCATAACGCAGGTCGGCTCCACCTATATCAATGACACATTCCTTGCTGAATATGAGTCCAGACTCATACAGAAATTGGATCACACTCGCTTTGCGCCTTCCGTCTAAGCGTGGAAGTACTGTCAATGTGCGTACACGCGCTATCGTTCGCACCTCATCATTATGATCTGACTCACGTAACTTCTTCTCAAGCAGAAGATCGGACACGCTATCAATATAGGCTTGTAGAGCCTGCTCGCGTTGGTTATCCAAGGAAATATCACGTTCGGTTTGATCGCGCTTCGCTGCTGCTTCTCGTTCCGTTTGAGCACGTTGCTCGTTGGCCTGTCGCTCATTCCGGCCTGTCGTATAATTGAACAGGTAGCCGCCTACGGCAAGCACCGCAGGAATGATTAGAAGTTGTAGCCAGTCATATAACGTCTTTCCGTGAAGGCCGGTCCAAGGCCAGTTGAATATGTAGCCTAAGATAATCAGCACAAGCAAGACGAGCAAGATCACAAGTGAGCTTATGATAACAGCGTCCAGCGTTTTACTTGTCTTCTGCCACCATGAGCGAAGCCTTGCCAGCATTGTAGTTCCTCCATCACATAATTGGTCTACCTGAGTATATCAAATGTAACACAGCACTACATATCAAAAGCCTACTTTGCAGTATATAACAGGAGTACTACCTCAAGCTCAAATTTATGATGCCTCCACCATTTAATGTAGTTCTACCAAATAGAAGAAGACCGGCCTTAATTGGTCGGTCTTTCTAGTTGGACTCTAATGGTGCGTGTTCAGCAATCAAGACAGGTTGCTCCTGCAACCTTGGGGTTAAATCCTTGAGGCCATTGCGTTGGTCCCACGTATACAGGAGTCCCTTGTATAATACTCACCTGTATCAGTTTCGTGTTATATGCAGCTTCATGCAGGTCAACTCCATTCAAATTGGCATAGTGCAAGTTGGCACCTACTAGGTAAGCATTTTCCAGGTTGGCTCCGCGCAGTTCGGCAAGGGTGAAGTTGGTACCTAGTAGGTCAGTATGTTCCAGGTTGGCTCCGCGCAGGTCGGCAAAGGCCAAGATGGCATTGCGCAGAGAAACACCTTCCAGGTTGGCTCCGCGCAGTTCGGCAAGGGACAGTTCAGCAAAGCTCAGATCGGCATAGAACAGGTCAATAATTTCATCATGTGGTTTACCTGTACTATCCACGAACCCGATTAAATGGGCTTCATAGAGGAATTGTATTAAAAGGTATTTACGATCTGGGTCCAACCCTTGCAGCGCTGTTAGCGTACGCGCTCGTGCGAGTATTGCAACATCATCGGTTGGCTTGGATTTCAGCAGACTATGATTGAGGAGCAAATCTTGTATGTTATCTATGTATGTTTGTAGTATTGTTGCTTGTTGTTGATCTAGTGCTTGGCTCTGGTCGGCTTCGTGTTGTTGTTGAGCAAGATTTGCTTGTTGTATGCCGAACTGATTTGTTGCACCGACTACCACGAGGGGAATAGCAAGAATGCCGAGTAAATTCAGCCAGTCCCATAAGGTCTTGCCGGAGAACCCTGTCCACTTGAACCGCGTATTATTTGCCTCACGAATATCAGCCAGTCGTTTTTGAGCAAGCTTCTTTTGTGCTGGTGTTGCCATCGGTCTGCTCCTATTCTCTTGCCTCTGTCTTCATTTCGGAATTTCGGTTAGCGTTTGGGGGGAAGTGGTCATCTATTCAACTATCAAAAACACTCCGTCACGTAATTGATCTATTACGCTTTGTGCGAGTTGTTTAGACGGCAAGATCAGCTAACTTGAGGACCGGTCTTCCCAAAAGGGTGTTCACCATCATGCCAACACTATGAGCCGTCACCTTGGCAGCAATTCTCGTCATAACGCCCCAGGTACTTTTCGCGTAGTGCTTGGACAAGTGCAATTGCTCTTGCAGCTGTGCATTGACCGTTTCGCAGATCAAGCGCAAGCGGTTGAGTTGTGTTTGAGCAGGCTTCGAACGTTTTGGCGGTTGGTTCACTTTGGTAGGAGCCAGCAGTTCCAGAGAGCGATACTGTTCAAGATAGCTCTGAAGAGCCGCATCATTGTAGGCCCCATCCCCAAGCAGCCGCTTGAGGTGATGCGAAAACGAGTCGAGCAGTTCCACCACTGGCTGGTTGTCGTAGCGGCTGGCTGGGGTGAGCAGGAAGCCCATGATGATCCCCGTCAGACTGACCACACTGTGGAATTTGCAGCCAAAGTACTTCATGGCTTTGCTGCTACACACGCCATAGTCGGCGGTGCCGACAAAATCACTGGCGTGTTTTCCCCGTTTGTACCCAACACATGGCACAGGAGCCGAGTCAATCGCGGCCGTCTCTTCAAGCTGCAGCGCATCCAGCACGATCTGCAAGCTCACTCGTACCGCCAGGATCACCGACCAGAGGTCACGCTTTCTCCGATTGTACCGACTCCGTTCATTGAGTCCTGGGAAGAACGTCTGCAGACTGGATCGATGCAGTCGGAAGAAGTGATCCTCTCTGGGTTCACCGATCAGTTCCTGATAGAGGGCGATGGTGACCAGCTCACTGTCAGAGAGACTTGGGGCTGGTCCAGGCCGGTCCAAGGCGTGCTGGATCACTGCTGATCCTTTCATTGTGTCATCGATTATGGTAAAAATGGTGGTGAGAACTATGGCTTTGTCAAGCATCTGTAGTGCGCTCCTTGTTTGTCTGTGATGTTTACAAACTGAAGCGTACTACCGTTCTCATTCCCTGTCAGCAACTAGCACAAAGCGTTATTATATCAAACGTAACGCAGGAACGCATATAAAAAGCGGAGCAGAAGATTTAGCGCTGCCTGCTCTGTTTGCATCAATCGGCCTATGAAGAAGCCTAGTATCGCGTCGAGGTGTAACTACTCAGGTACCCCCTCAAGAGGTGCAAATCCAGATATGGCCTTGGCTCGCACGCTACATCTCAGGCATTCATATGCGCTCTAGTAGCGACGAGGACATCTTCACCGTTCGCCTGCCATGAACGTGGGCAGGACCGGAGTCGGCGCTCCGATGCCATCACTGCGCCCGGCTGCCATGATCGCGATTGCATTAGGGATAGAATCGCCTCGAATTCAGGCGGCGCCTGGGTTCAGGGTACCTGAGTAGTTACGCTTGGTCCTAATATCACCCCAACGAATAAACCACCGAACAGACCGCCTAGTAATCCAGCAAGAATACTATGATAGAGTCTGAGTGACAAAGTATCTGGAAACCAATCAGGTTGCATTCGCTCAATGTAAAACTCTGTCTGGTTGTGCCGTACCATCTCCGACGCAAGCCACTTCAGCCAGTGCATCGTTTGCTGTCGTGTGTAGCGCGTATCGGCACTCCGACGCTTCAGCATACGCTGCACATAGGTCGCAAACACCTGCGTTCGCTGTGTCTCATAAGAGCCTGCTGCCAAGAGGTCCTCGACTGTCTTTTCTTGATACGCCAGTGTAAGCACACTCAGCATCAACGGAGTTGCAGCTAGCTCTTGTAGCTCTTTGTCCTTGCCCACCGCCACGCGTACCTCTGCCAAATGCCCACCTGCACTCGACAGATAATCATCGATCTGTTGTGCCGTGAGTGGCTGCACGATGACGGCGCAGCGCAACGACATTCGTGTAATTAAGGCCAAGTACTCAGTACTTCTGCTGCACACTACTGTAGCTACTAGACCATGTTCTTGTCGATAGCCATTGATCGCCTCCACGCACGCTGTACGATACTCCTTGGCTACCTCATCCAATCCATCGAGGAGCGGTAGCACCTGATCAGAGTCTATCCATGATTGACCGAGCTTGCGTGGAACTTGATACTTCGTGTTCAGTTCCTCGATGAGCCATTCAGCTAGGTCCTGTCGTTTCACGGCCCACGATGACAGGTTGAACACCACTGGCATTGGAAGTGTATCATCTCTCTGTGCACGATCCAAGAGGTCGCGAGCTAGTTCCAGTAGTAGCGTCGTCTTGCCAGAGCCAGGATCGCCAAGAATAAGTAGTTCGCCGCCAGCATCGTCGCAGACCTGCGTAATGCGAGTTCCAGGCGGCAGTTGTTGTGCAGGCTGCTCTGGCTGTTGGAGCACAAGGCTCTGTACGGCATCTGGCTGCTCATGTAGGCCAAGCGCAATGAGTGCTGCACCATGCAAAGACTTCTCAAGCACACCTTTGATCCAGAAGGATTGCACTCGCTCCAACATGCGTTGGCGGTTCTGCTTCTCTATCGACTGCTGGAGATGCTCGCTCCTTGGTATCGGCTTATCGTCATCATCAGCAGATTGTCGCATTGTCTGCCAAATGGTCAGTCCAACGAAAGCTAGTGTCACTATGCCTAATAAAGGCCAGGTGAACCGAAGATATGGTGTGACTGCTGGAAGCGGCTCATTCGGTGCAAAACCACTCAATAGGCCGATCAATACAGTAAGCAGCGCAAGGAGAGCAACGATGACAATGTTGATGACTGGCGGCTTTTTCTGCATAATGTCTCACCAATCAGCTTTAACCTTGACATGTACTAGATGTTCAATAATGCAAGTATAGCATACTGTTGAAGCCTTCGGATAGGATGCTCTAGAGGTGCATATGAAGTAGACATGCAGTATTCTATAACTGGCCAAACCAGTCGAGGTATTGATGATCTATGGCCGCTCAATCAATGCCTGAGCAGTAACGAAGTATTCGGCGCGGTCAGAGCCACAAGGCGGCACGCGCAAGCCTGGGTTATGATCGTGCTGAATACCGCAATGAGGACAGGTTGTTAGTAGGCAAGCAAGCGAGGAGGTGACGTTCGCCGTTCCCTTGCCACAACGATTTCATACACCCTTCCCTGGCATTCCCTGACCCAGAAGTTGTATTATTAGGCACAGTTGCAATCCATTTCACTTTTGGGTGATCATCACGCGAACAAGGAGAAACATGCCACTTATGGCGACACAAATCAGTCAGCAGATCATTACAGAGTTCGATGTTCCAGCCAGAATGAGAGACGGCACCATATTGCGGGCCAACATTTATCGACCGGCGGGCGAAGGCCAATGGCCCGTGCTGCTCGCGCGCCTGCCCTATGGCAAAGACCTACCCCTGGGTACCGCCTCTCTTGATCCCAGCCAGGTAGCGCGACGCGGCTATGTCGTCGTTGTGCAGGACACACGCGGGCGCTTCGCCTCAGAGGGAGCATGGGAACCTATGCGTAATGAGGCGTTGGATGGAGTAGACACCGTCGAATGGGCTGCGAAATTGCCCTATAGTAACGGCAATGTTGGCATGTATGGAGGCTCCTATTTTGGCTTTACGCAGTGGGTAGCTGCAGTACATAACCCACCGGCCCTCAAAGCCATGGTCCCAAACATCACATGGAACGATCCTCTCAATGGTATCATGTTCCGTGGTGGCGTGTTAGAACTGGGCACTATGGCGAACTGGCAGTTATTTGTGGGTCTCAACGTACTCATGCGCCGTCACGCTAACGATCCTAAGGCTCTGGGGCAGGCCATCTACTTGTGGGCAAAGGAGGTAGACGCGCTGGGAATCCAGGGATACTGGTCGCTGCCGCTCAAAGAATTTGCTCCTATCAAGCAGCAAGATGTAGCTCCTGCCTTCTTCGAACCCATTGAGTCACCGATGAGTCGTGAACTTGTGGAGCCAATGACCATTCTGGGCAAGCATGAGAACGTGACGGTTCCCACGCTCAATGTCGGTGGTTGGTATGACATCTTCTTGCAAGATACCATCAGCAATTTTACGATCATGCGCGAGCATGGTAGCACACCCCAGGCACGACAAAGCAAGTTGCTGATTGGGCCCTGGAGTCATGGTGGGCAGTTGAATCCTATCGGCGAACTCAACTTCGGCTTCGGAGCTACTGCCGCTTTCATCGACCTGCAAATTGATTTTATGAGCCTGCAAGTGCGTTGGTTCGATCATTGGCTCAAGGGTATTGATACTGGTATGTTGCGCGAGGCACCGATCAAGCTCTTCGTCATGGGGGCCAATATCTGGCGCGATGAACAAGAATGGCCATTGGCACGCGCAGTCGAGACGCGCTACTACCTGCACAGCCGTGGGCACGCCAATTCCCTCAACGGCGATGGTTCTCTGGATACCCATGTGCCTGGCGCGGAGCCTTCCGACCGGTATGCCTATGACCCGGCCAATCCTGTCATCACACGCGGTGGTGCATTGCTGATGACCCCTGAGTTCCGTGCCGGCCCTTTCGATCAGCGTCCGACCGAGAGCCGCGAGGATGTGCTGGTCTTTACAACCCCGGTCTTAGAGCAGGACGTCGAGGTCACCGGCCCGATCTCGGTGCATCTATGGGCTGCGTCAAGCGCACCCGACACCGATTTCGTGGCGCGCCTGGTCGATGTCTATCCTGACGGCTACGCGCAGAATCTGACCGACGGTATTATCCGCGCCCGCTACCGCCATTTCGCCCACGGTGAAGCTCCAACGCTGATCGAGCCAGGACGAGTCTACGAGTACGAGATCGACCTGTGGGCCACGAGCAACGTCTTCAAGGCTGGGCACCGCGTCCGCCTGGATGTGACGAGCAGCAGCTTTCCACGTTGGGACCGCAACCCTAATACGGGCCATGACTTCGGTGCCGACGCCGAACTGGCTGTGGCCCATCAGACGATCATGCATGACGGTGAGCATCCTTCGTATGTGACGCTGCCGATTGTGGCGGGGGGGAAGTAGGGGTAGATTTTTGAATGAGGCCTCTTCCAGAGAGGCCTCATATCTGTAGGGGCGGAGCTAGTGCAGATGTGGGGAAGTGTCCTTACTCCTGACGGTACAATACCTCTTCCCAGGGTTAGATCACTTAAACGGCATGCCAACTAAATGCCCTACATACGCGATCAACTGGGAACTAACGGCAACAAGAACGGTACATAGTCCTGGCCAATCGAAACAAATATGACAAATGACACTGCTCATTTAGAGCGACTTGCTCTATACTCTACTATAGTATCATATCTACTGCTTTTCCAAGTGTCTATGTTGTTGTTCACGGTCAGGATACTGCACTAATAAAGAAGGGAGCTAGAAAAGCTCATGGCACGCAATTTGTATCGTTTTTACCTCTACCTGGTATACATCGGTATGCTCAGCTTTGCAGCAGATGGAATATGGATGCTGCTTCGACTTCTGTTAGCGTTTACACCTCTCAGAGGGGGAAGTCCAGGCCCTACCCACTCGGATGTCGTGCAAGGGATAATCTTTGCTGGGGTCTCTTTGGTCATCGCGGTTCCCCTGTGGGCATTGCATTACTGGCTGATTCGCCGTGATATGCGCGCTGATTCTGCGGCAGGCAGCGGAGGCGTCCGCTCATTCTTCCTAAATTTCGCAGAGGCCATCAGCCTGCTGTCGGGCGTGTTTACCGGAGCGTTCGTGATTTCTTCGTTGGGACAGCCCTACTCAGCCGATGTTACCGGCGGTACGGCCTACACGATCGTAAGTCTTGCATTCTTTGCCCTCCTTGATTGGGAGCGAAGGCGGTCTCATGCTGCCCCTGGTGCAGCCATCGTGTTTCAGCGCATACACTTTTATGGGGCTCAGGCCATCTTGCTCATAGGACTGACTGTTTCCTGGTTCAGTACAGTGGGACAGATACTCGATAGCACCGTGCCTGCTGGCTCAAACGGTACTCATCCCAACCTGCTTAGCCTGGTAGCAAGTACACTCTGGATCACCCTGTTCTGGCTGGGCTATGGCTTGTTGAGTCGTCGCGATACATATTCCCTTCTGCGCCAGGTCCTCCACTACATCAGTTTTGCTTACGGTGTAGGGATGGCGCTCACCGGTTTAAATCTCTTATTGGAGTTGGCACTGCAAACCCTCTTCAAAGTGTCGGTTTTGCCCACATATTCGCCATCAGCGCTGTATAGCTTTGTGTCACCTCTCACTCTTGGCATCATCATTGTTGCGGTCTACAGCTTCTGGCTGAGTACCTCTGCAAGACGACCGCAGGCGCAGCAGGCAACGTCATTTTTCATTGGCGAGGTAATTGTAACAGCATTCCTGGCAGTCTCATTCTGGTTTGGATTCGGCTTTCTGTTGTTCAGCGGCTTAGAGCATATCGCTTCCCCTTCTGCTGCCGACCTGTCGAATCTCGTTCTCTCGCTTTCAAGTATGATTACAGGCATCGCCTACATTCCGCTCTCCCTGCACCTGAGCCGACAACGTGCGCTGGGTGCTGCTGTTGGTCCACGCCGCGCTCTGGTCTTCAGTTTGCTTGGCGGTGGCATCCTCGTTAGCGTCGGCAGTGCTATCATCCTGTTATATATGCTACTCACGTCCCTACTGGGGGCAACACTATTCGATGGCTGGCAGCATGTAGCGCGTGCGGCGGGAGCGGCGCTGGTTGTTGGCCTCCTGATTGTTGGCATCTACATCTGGACAGCCTCTCGCGAACATCTCATTGGCGCACGCAAAACAAGCCCGGCGGTCGAAGCGAAGGAAGTCACGGTGCCTGCAACGATATGGACGGCGGAAGAGCCAACAACAGCTTCCGTTACACCATCTGCGTCCAAACCTTCGTTGGCAGAGGAAGAAACATCATCCGCTACTGCGCCTGCAACGATATCCATCGAGGATGTGCTGGACGAACTGCAAGCTGGCAAACTCACGCGCGATGAGGCTGCTGCTCGCATTCGTGAGCTTACCGGCCTGGTTAAATAGATGGGACATCTGCTACATTTTGTGAGGAAATTGACACTGCCCCGCATAAATGACAGGACTTTCTAGGCCGTTTAATGTTACAATAGTCTTATGAATAATCTGGCTTTTGTTACGGGAAGCAAATGAGGTTGCGAACTCGATGCTTTGATCTGCTCGGCATTGAGCATACGCATAGTACGTTTCTAAGGAGGCTTCCATGATATACCTTGTATTAGTGATCTGCCTGCTGGTGGGCAGTGCGCTCACTATAGTGGCGCTGCAAAACTTGTCATCCGAGGTGCAGTTTATGCTGTTCACCTGGTCGACGCCACGTATACCACTTGGTATACTCGTCCTTGCTGCATTCCTGCTGGGAGCCCTGGTACTCTATATTGTTTCACTATTATCGGCAGTGCAGGATCGCCGTGAAGTGAGAAGGTTGCAGAGGAGAGTAACGGAACTTGAACGGGCGGCTGCAAGAGCACCAAGTGGTCCACTCCCAAAAGCACCCGGCGGTCCTTTGCGCGTGACTGGGTCCTCAACCACTGAGCCTCTACCTGGAGTTTCTTCTCCTCCGCAGACGTAGTCTCCCACTCCACCCCTGGTACCCGCAAGGGGCACCACTACATTTCCTGCCAGAATCCTGGCAGGACATGTAGTGGTGCCCCTTGCGGGTACCAGGATGATCTACGGCCAGAAGATCGCTAACAAGCGTCGCCAGAAGCTGCGTCGCTTCTGCGGTTTCATCTCTTGTGCAGACAGGTTCCTATTCTCCAGCATGCTTACTTGAGAATCAATTGGGTTGTGGGTTGTATCAGCCTTGGATGGTATCGGCTCCTCTCGTCCCACATCATCAGTAGCTGCAAACTCTATTCCTGCGGGCGTATCAAGCTGAAAGTCCACTGGTAGCGAAGTAGGTTCTACATGTTCTGGTGAGGTTATCTGGTCGACAAGGAGGATTGGAGATGCGTCGGCAGTAGGGGTTGCTTCAGCGGGAAGAGATGTCTCCGGTGAAGAGATAAGGTCTGCATGCTCTTGTAAAGGAGTCTCTTCGGCAGAATACAGAGGTAAATCGGCTTCAGTTTCTTCCTCAGCCGGAAATGGTGTCGCCAACTCTTGTGGCTCGACTTCTGGTAAGTCGGTTTCAAACTTTTCTTCAGGAGATGCTTGCGAAGGAGGCGCGAACTCGACATACTCGCCCTCACCTACCTGCTCGCTAGAAGCAGGCAATAAATCAGCCTCGGCGTCTACCTGGACGGGGAACGACATCCCCAGCCCCTGTGGTGACCCGGCTTCTTCCGTCTCGGCCTCCACAGCGGGCGCAAATTCGACATACGCCTGTTCGCTAGAAACAGGCAACGAAATCAGCCTCGGCGTCTACCTGGACGGGGAACGACATTTCCAGCCCCTGTGGTGACCCGGATTCCTGTGTTTCTAATGCGGCAACAGGTTCTTCTTCTGGAGAGCCTTGAAGACCTGGCTCAGGCAGCTTTTCCTGTAGGGGCGGGGGTGGTGTGGATGCGGGGACGCAATCTGTGGGATTGTGTGTAGGATCCTTGTGGTCGCCCGTTGCGGGTACTGACGGTGAAAGTGGCACTGCTGGTTGTTTGAGCGTGATTTCTACCGATGACGCTTCTTCCTCCCCCTCTTCCTCACTGGCGAGTTTCTGTATCAGCAATTCCTCAGTGGCCTCAACGCTAGCTTCCTCAACCTCTGTTGTTACTGCAGGTCGCGGTGTCGTATCGGCATAGGCGTCGCGCATCGAATCGATCCAATCATAAGCACCTTCCAATGCGTGCTCACACCATTGTGCATAGTTGTCGTGGATGAAATCTAGTTGTTCGCAGTAGTCCAGGCGCTGCATCGTGAGGTCGAGCCACTCCTCACCGCGCTCCAGCATACGATCGAGGAGATCGACATCATTGACGCCTTTTGCTTGCAGCCTTGCCAGTGTCGCGAAGGCAACGGCTGGAGGCTGAACCTGTTGCAATCGTTCTGCCATTTCGCTGATCTGTTGACGCAAACTACCGATTTGCTCTTGCAGAGTGGTCATCCGTTGTCGTGTGTACCACAACTGATAACCAGCATAGAATTGCTCAACGTCGTGCTGGTTTAGCGTTGCATAGATGTGGTTGAGTTCGTCTAGGAACTGTTGCTGCGCATTATCACTCATCAACATCGTCCTCCTGACTCTTCTGCTGGGTTGGAGGTCGTCGCCCCCAGCGTTCTAGCCAACGTTGTACCAGACGATTGGTGCGAATGCTTTCCTGGTCGATGGGGCTGGTGCGATCAGGAGTACCAGTTGAGACCTTGATGTTGCGTAGCCACCAGGGAAGTTCAAGCTGTGGATCAGTCTGATTATACTCCTCAAAAATGGCAATGACATCTTCTGGCAGGAGTATCATCTCATAATGTGGGGTTGACGGTGGTTCTGACACCTCCCCGTTCTGGAACGATTCCTGCATCTCCTGTGGGCTAAAGTCTGGTAATGTCCCCCAGTGCTGGAGAGAAGGCGAAAGTACGCGTGAAGACTCATTAGTATCCGGTAGTGCGTCCGGAGGACTTTCAGCCGTGATAGTATCTGAGGATGAGGTGCTGGTCGGTTGAGCTTCCCGCTCCATACTAATTGCCAGTGCACGAATAATCTGGTTATCAGGGTAGGGGCAAGTCTGCTCTAAGCAACTTACTTGATCTTGTAGTTGAGCCAACTCCGTTTCAAGCACCTCTAGTTCTGCTCGCAGACGTTGGTCAACCTCTCGATAGTGTAGCCACTGCTGGTATTGGCCCATGAGTGCGTTCCTGGCTAGCTAGTTCCTTCCACAGTAACGTAACGATTCTCAGGAAGTATATCATGTATAGTGTGAAGGAACAAGAAGAATGCAAAATCTGAACTCTACCTTGCCTTTTCCTAAGACTCCCAACAGAGGTCTGCGGAACTCACCAGAGCCTCCTAAGAAATACATCCACCAAATTACCTTCTATTGCGCGTTTAATCACTAGCCGTGACTTTTTAGGTTTTCCTGGCAATTCAAAATGATAGATATATAATCTATCAACAACAATTCAAAGAAAGGAGGTTATATGAAGTACAAGATACAAAAATGAAGATCTTTATTTCCGCTGTGGCAATTCGTCAAATTAAGAAGACGCATTAATATCCTATGCACTATATCGAGAGTGCATTCACAGAAAAAGGAGAGCGCCTCATGAGGGAGACATCGATATCATCAACCTTCAATATAGGTCCTAATGACGATGACCCAGCAGATGGAGATTGTGTTATGGGCATAGGCCCCCATGATGATGAACCAGCACCGCCACCGCCTGATGTGAAGCATCGACGGTACTGATCTTAGGCTGTCTTCACTGCCTCTGCCGCTTCCGCCCGCACCGCAAAGTACACGGCCTGCGGGTGGTGCACGACAATAGCGGCAGTTGTCTGCTCAGGCACAAACTGGTAAGCAGCGGTGAGATCGACGCCGATGGTGGTTCTGGCTGGCAGCAACTGGAGCACCTTCTCATGATCCTCAAGATCAGGAATAGCCTGGTAGCCCCAGCTATAGCGTCGTCCGCGTTGTCCATCCAGGCCAAGTTCCTGGCGAATCACCCGGTTGGTGTACTCTGCCAACCATTCGGCCATCTCGACTGCCAACCCATGCACGAAATAAGCTTCGGCATAATTGCCTGCCTGCTGCAGCCGCTGCATCGCCTCACTTGCTGCCTCGCCCATCGTCACTACCTGGAATGCCACCACATCGATCTTGCCACTCTCCACCGATGCGAAGTAGTCGGCGAGGCATAAACGTTCACGTTCTCTTTGTCTTGGGAAAGCGAAGCGCACAATTTCGCGTCTTGCACCGTCTGCCTCCTGCGGGTCATAAACGATGAGTTCATTGCCACTAGACTGGCAAGGGAAGTAGCCATAAATGACCCTGGGCTGCAAATAGCGCTGCTGACGGGCCTCACGCAACATACGCTCCAGGCGTGGGCGAAACTCTTGCTCCACCAGGCGCGTAAACGCTGCACCGTGCGCCTTGCCGCCCCAATGCAGCCGGTAGAGGGTATTCAGGTCCATACAGGCCGCAACATCCTCAATGCCGATGCGCTCAAGAACACGCGGTCCCCAGAACGGTGGCTTAGGAATAGCAATAGCCGACCGTATACTTGTGGAAGGTGCGTTGGCAGCTACGCCTGCACCGGCAGAATCTTCCTTTCCGCCTGGCGCGGCCTTCTTCAAGCGTTCATGGAGTGCCTCTTGTTTGATGCGTTGCACAAACATTGCGCGCTGCTCAGACGAATTGGTGAGTTTATCGATGATCTCCAGCCCCTCGAAGGCATCGCGGGCATAAAAGACGCCGGGTTCATAGGCAAGCGGCGTTGAGTCTGACGTCTGCTCATCGACAAACAGGATACGCCGCCCATAGGAACGGTTAATGGCAGCTCCGCCAATGATCACAGGGAATTTCAGGCCGCGCTTGTGCAGTTCTTTCACGCACAATGGCATTTGCTTCGAGGTGCTGACCAACAAAGCAGAGAGGCCAATAGCATCGGCGTTCACCTCGATGGCCTTATCCAGGATCGTATTGAGTGGCACCTGTTTGCCCAGATCGTAGACGGTATAGCCATTGTTACTCAGGATCGTGTTGACCAGATTTTTTCCGATATCATGCACGTCACCGAAGACGGTTGCCAGCACCACCTTGCCTTTCGTATAGCCTTCCTTCTTCTCCAGGTAGCGTTCCAGATAGGCGACGGCGCGTTTCATCACCTCGGCGGATTGCAGCACAAAGGGCAAGATCAATTCCCCAGCACCGAAGCGGTCGCCCACGTCTTTCATCGCCGGCAGCAGGACGGTGTTAAGTATGTTGACGGCGGCCTCGCTCGGGGGGACATCCAGTTCGTTCGCGCGTTCCTCAATGACCTGCTCGATCAGTGGCTCGATGCCCTCTTTGCGGCGGTGCAGAATCTGCCAGTGAATACGTTCCGCGGTGTTCATACCCTCTGTAGGGTCAGCCTTTACGTTTGCCTCATCCTTTTGTGGCCCGTGTGCCTCAAAGTAAGCGATGTAACGAGGCAAAGCGTCGGGTCGATTGTAGATCAGGTCGTCAGCAAGCTGGCGTTGTTCAGCATCTATTTCCGCATAGGGTGTGATGTGTATCGGGTTGACGATGGCGGCATCAAGCCCCGCCTTAACGGCGTGGTACAGAAAAACGCTATTCAGTACGGCGCGAGCATGCGGTTTCAAACCGAAGGAGATGTTACTGACGCCCAGGATGGTGAACACGCCAGGCAGCTCTGCTTTAATACGTTTGATCGCTTCCAGCGTCTCGATGCCTGCTGTCTGTAATTCTTCCTGTCCCGTGGTGATAGGAAAGGTGAGCGCGTCGAAGATGAGCGCATTGGGGGCCAGCCCATACTCGTTGACGCAGATATCATAGATGGCATGTGCGATCTCGACTTTGCGTTCCGTCGTTTTACCCATGCCAATCTCGTCGATGGTGAGGGCGACAACGGCTGCGCCATGCTCAAGAGCCAGAGGGATCACGCTCTCAATACGCTGGCGGCCATTTTCCATGTTGATTGAATTGATAATCGCGCGCCCGGGGTAGACCTCCAGCGCTGCTTTGATCACGTCCGACTCGGTTGAATCGATCACCAGTGGGGCCTCGACACCCATCGAGAGCTTCTTGATGGTTTTTGCCATCTGCTCCGGTTCGTCGATGCGCTCGGTCAGGGCTGTTTGCACATCTAAGACATGCGCACCGCCTTCAACCTGTTCGCGTCCAATAGCCAGCAAGGTATCATAATCCTCGTTGAGCAATGCCTGTTTGGCTTTACGGCTGCCCTGTGCATTGACTCGTTCGCCAACCAGCAGAGGAGGCGGGTCTTGCTGCAGTGCCATGGCACGGATGCCACTAGAGACAAAAGGCAGCGAGATTTTGCCAAAGTCTTTGTTGCTCAAGTTGTTGTCTGCAATGGGACGTGCTTGGCGCGGCGCGTGACGGCAGGCTTTGACGATGGCACGTAGGTGTTCGTGGCTACTGCCACAGCAACCGCCGACGATATTGACGCCAAATTCGCTAATGAACTCACGCAATGCTGCGGCCATTGGCTCCGGTTCCATCGGGTAAACGGCCAATCCGTTGACGTTGAGCGGAATACCCGCGTTGGGAATAGTTGAGATGGGCAGGGGGCAATTTTCAGCCAGGAAGCGTACCGGCTCGCGCATATGCTCCGGGCCTGTGGAGCAGTTCAGGCCGACAATATCAACGCGCAGCCCGACCAGAGTCGTCATTACCGCCGCAATATCGGTGCCAAGCAGCATTCGTCCACTGGTATCCAGTGAAACCTGCGCCTGAATGGGAACCCTACGTCCTGCCTGCTGCATAGCGCGGCGAATACCTGTAATGGTGGCTCGCACTTCTAAGATATCCTGGCTGGTTTCGATGATCAGCACATCGACACCACCCTCCAGCAGTGCGGCGGCCTGCTCGCGGAAAATCTCGACGAGTTGCTGGTAAGTAATATTGCTCAGCAAGGGATCATCAGACGAAGGAAGCATTCCTGTGGGGCCGATCGAGCCGGCAACGAAGCGTGGCTGCTCTGCTGTGCTATAGCGGTCGGCAAGGCTGCGTGCAAGACGTGCGGCAGTAACGTTGATTTCGCGTGTACGTGCGCCCAATCCATACTCATCGAGTTTGAGACGGCTGCCGGTAAAAGTATCGGTTTCCAGCACATCACAGCCCGCTTCGAGAAAACCCGTATGTATTTCTTCAATAATGGAGGGTTTGGTGAGCACTAAATATTCATTACAGCCTTCGGTGGCCTGCCCACCGTAGTCCTGTGCGCTGAGTTGATAACCTTGTATATTGGTGCCCATCGCGCCATCATAAATGAGCACGCGCTGTGCGAGGGTGTCGAGAAATTGGCTCATGTTATCCCCCCAATCGATCCCCCCTGGGATGTTCAATAGTTCAATGTACTAAGCTAGTAGATCAAGCTGCCGAGTTAGGAAAGGCAATATCCAGATAGCGAGCAGTGGTTTGTGGTGTAGGAATCGGCTCGTCATCCTCAATCATCCCCAGAAGGTGCATCCTGATCGCTTCACGCATATTCTTCTCAACCTCCTCTATCGTCTCGCCTACTGCGACGCATCCAGGTAGATCAGGGGAATAGGCACCATAGTTCTGCTTTCCCTTTTCAATGATAACAAGAAAGCGATACATCTCATTTCCCTCACCCAGCGAGGGTAGCGACCAGCTCGCGGCAAAAATCGGGAATATCCTCAACCACGCGGCCCCACACCATATTCCCTTCGCGAAACGCCGCTTCATCGACCCAGATGCCGCCTGCATTCGTGATATCGTCCTTAATGCCCATTGAGCCGGTCGCTTTGCGGCCACGCATAATGCCTGCCGAGATGGGCACCAAACCGCCATGACAGATGGTGGCAACTACCTTGCCCTGTGCATGTACATCACGCACAAGTTGTAGGACTTTCTGGTTGCGTCGCAATTTATCGGGTGCCCAGCCACCGGGTATGACGATGCAATCCAAAGCCTCGGCCTTGGGAGCCTCCTCGATACTGACATCCGGGGTCATTTCCAGGCCGTGCTTGCCATGCACGGTTTGGGTTGAGAGGCCGATAACAACAACCTTAGCCCCTTCTTCACGTAGTCGCATGACGGGCACCCAGAACTCTAAATCTTCTACTTCGGCAGCAACAAAAATACCAACAGTTTTTCCTTGTAGATGCATGGTATGGCTCCTTCTAATTGACACATGTGAAAATGGTATGTGCTACGAGGGTAATTATACCACCTGCTACCTATCTTTCATTGCTCCACCTGGTTAACGGTTCCACGCAAAATCGGAGGGTTGGCTCCCAGGGCTTACCTGTCCCTCAGACAGGGTTCCGCAAGGGGAAAGGGAAGCCTCACCCACATGGCGACCGCAAGGGTCCACCCGGCCCCACCAGGCTATCAAGAATGGCCTAAATGCTTCCAGTGAATAGTTGCGGAATGAGCTTTGCCTGCTATACCTCGGAACCAAATGACGAGGGCGTTCCGAGATGGTCATTCCGCAAGTTCAATGTGGAAGCATATAGTTGAAGTTTGGATTCCCACATGGCGACCGCAAGGGCCCACCCGGCCCCACCCCGCCACCCTCGCCACTACTATACTCCGGCTTCGCGTTCCCAACATTATGACTTACCATCACCAAAATCAAATCGAGATCGCAGTTCTTGTTTGGTACCTGTGTCATAAATGAGAGCGACGTTATCGACAGCGATCTCCCAATGAAAATCACGTTCACCCAGGTAGCGAACGATTTGAGAGAGCTTCTCACTGCTAATGTCACCAAAGCCAATAGTGATATGAGGCATCCATTGGTTGGGGTGATAGTAGGCCTGAATACCACTACCCACTCTGGAAATTCTCTCCCACAGAGCTTGATGGAATTGTGTTAGCTCTGGACTACGAACAACTGGTATGTAGAGGACGGGCTGAGGTCCGGTAAAGATGCCCAGGCCAGCGGTGCGCGCTTGAAACGGTGTGTGATATGCTGCGAAGCCATGCAAGATGTCTTCAAGTTCCTCAACGTTGTAGTCGGTGGCGACCTGGTAGGAGAAGTGCGGGTAAGGCGTGATGTAGACGCCTTCTACTGCAAACTCTTGTTTCAGTTCAGCCCAGAGGTCTTCGACGAGTTGGTAGTGTTGGTCATCCAGGAGTGAAACGATGCCGTGCATAAATCTTTTGCCTCCATGGTTTTCCTGAGGGTCTGTGAATTACACATGCCTCATATCATCGCCGCCAACGCTGCACAAAACCGCTCAACTTCCTCTTCGCTGTTATAGTAATGCACCGAAGCGCGCACGAGACTGCTCAGCCTACGCTCCTCCATATCCAGGCGTGTCGAGCTTAGTATCGATACAGAGACGTTGATATGCTGATCCGCCAGTCTGCGCTTGATCTCTTCGGGGTCCATTCCATCGACGCTGAAGGTGACAATGCCGCATTGGGTTACGCCGCGATCATGCACTATCACACCGGGCAGCGTACTGAGTCGAGCACGCAGATTGTAGGCAAGCGTTTTAATGCGTCTCCACAGTGTATCCAGGCCCCATTGCAGCGCATAGTCAATGGCGACGCCGAGGCCAATCTTGCCCGCGTAGTTCGTCTCCCAGTTCTCGAAGCGGCGAGCATTTGGCAGCATCTCATAACGGTCCCGTGCCACCCACTCTGCCGCGTGCAGGTCCAGGAAAGGCGGTTCCAGTTGCTCAAGCACACTGCGCCGGACGTACAAGAAGCCCGTTCCGCGTGGTCCGCGTAAGAATTTGCGCCCGGTCGCCGACAGCATATCGCAGCCGATGGCGTTAACATCGATGGGCATTTGTCCTATGGACTGGCAGGCATCCACCAGGTAAAGGATACCTGCCTCGCGTGCCACCTTACCGACTTCGGCAACAGGATTGACCAGGCCACCATTAGTCGGGACGTGAGTAATGGCAATCAGCTTCACGCGGTATCGAGAGCTTTGCGCAGCGCCTCAAGCGAAATCTGGCCATGTTCGTCGTTGGGGATAACTTCGATCGTTGCACCGGTTTTCCTGGCGATTTGCAGGAAAGCAATATAGTTGCTCGCGTATTCCGCCACGGCCGTCAGTATGCGGTCTCCGGGGCTGAAAGGAATGGAATAAAAAGCCATATCCCAGGCACGGGTGGCATTCTCGATGATTGCTATCTCGTCCCTGGAGCAACCAATGAGTGCTGCCGCCGCATCATAGACGCGCTCAATCCTGCCCTGTGAGCGTTCCACGGCCTCGTAGCCGCCAATCTGCGCCTCAAGTTGCAGGTGAGCGATGGTGGCATCGAGCACTGGCCGCGGCATCAGTGATGCACCTGCATTATTAAAATGCAAGACATTCTCGCAGCCAGGCGTATCTTGTCGTGCACGTTGCAGGTCGAAGGTCATAATTCCTCCAGATATTTTGAGCGCTCTTCACGCATCTGTCTAATCATTTCTGCAGTGTATTCAAAAAGCTTCCCACCACGATCTTGTATGATCTGTTCACTGATCATCTTCAATCGCTCTATTGCTTCATGGGTTATAGGACGATGTTGTCGTTGTTCGATGCTTGCTTCGTGAAGAGCAGCCTCTTCGACAGCTTGCTCAACATACTCGGTTAGCCAGAGCTGATTGTGGCTTGCAGCTATTCTAAGTCTGCGAAACAGTTCACGGCTGATATTGATGTGGATGGTGATGCGAGAAGACTCTTTGGGAAGCTCAGTCTCATCGTTGGAGTCTTGCTTCTCTGCCGTCATAGCTTTACCTCCCTTCTGTTTCTATGATCCAACGTGTTCAGGAGTTGTTGTTAGGGTTGGATCAAATTGGAGATGTGTCTGAATTGGCAGGGACATAGTCGTCTAGCCAGCGTACCCAGGGCAGCTTCCCGCGTATAGCCCTCCACATTTTTGTGTCAGCCGTCCAGAACTCACAGCCTTCACGCTCTGCCAGTGCAAGATAATGGGAATCATATGTGGCTGAGAGGTCGTATTGGTCCGCTAGTTCAATTGCCCGCATACTGAGAGCTAGATCTGATGAAAAATCGAATATCAGCCCTTTAAGTATTACATCTGTCAGACTTTGCCTGGCTGCATCGGCTGAAAATTTTCCACCGCGGACATGCTGGTATAGAGCATTAGCAGCTTCATAAGCGAGTAATGCCGGTGCGAGTATCACAACTCCCTCACTGGTCCACTCGGTTAACAAAGCTAAAGCCTTGCTTGAGTCAGACTCATTGAGTATCCATTTGAGAACGAAGCTTGCGTCAAGAACTACAGTACTGTTCATAATTCTCCCATAAGCTGCTGCGTACGCTCCTCGCGTTGCTGCCGAATGAGTTCTGCGGAGTCCTCAAAAAGCTGCCCTTTACTTTCCTGCATAATCCGCTGACGTACTCGATACACGCTTTCGAGAAAATCACGGGTTACAGGATGCCGCTCTGGCGGTGTCGTATTTTCTTCCTTAGGGACGGTTTCTTCGAGGATATCCCCGACATATTCGCCTATTGAGAGGTTGTGTTGGAGCGCGGCCAGTTTAATGCGGCGGCGCAGTTCGGGGGAGATGTCGATGGTGATGCGCGAACGCTTTGTCGTAGGGGCTGCCTGATGCTTATTGTGACTCAGGTCTTCTTTGCGTTGTGCCATGGTATAACCTCCTGTGTTGCTTGTATATATAGTTTCAATGGGTCTATTACAACATAGTCAAGGCGTCTTGTCAATAGTAAGTCGAGTTGTCATGGCGACAAGGCGTCAATAATTTGGTGGAAAGAAATGTGAACAACTAGACTCCCTTCAATTCGCATTGACAAGTAGAACATAAGTTCTGTATACTGTACGTATGTTAGTGCAGACGCTTCCTGACACAATGACAAAACTCGCACAGATGGGCGAAGCTACTATCTATGAGCCTGCTGGTGACCAACCGCAGCAGGAACCTCGTCATGCAAGATACCAGTCGCGCAGTCTTGCCGAGTGCATTACGCATGTATCGACCCCGAAGGGGAAACTTCCTATCCTCAAGGCTATGTCGACAACGGCTTGCGAAAAAAACTGCTTCTATTGTCCCTTTCGCGCCGGACGCAGCGTGATGAAGCGTCTCACTTTCACGCCAGATGAGTTGGCTGGTGGCTTTGATACACTCCAACGCGCTGGTAAGGTACAGGGTATGTTCCTGTCGTCTGGCATTATCAAAGGCGGCGTGACGACACAGGATAAGATCATCGAGACGGCTGAAATTGTTCGCAGGCACTATGGGTATCGTGGGTACCTGCACCTCAAAGTCATGCCCGCGATAGAATATGACCAGCTCTATCGCTTGATGCAACTGGCGGACCGTGTTTCTGTGAACCTGGAAGGTCCGACACAGGAACGCGTAGATGCGCTGGCACCCAAAAAAGATTTTGAGCGCGATTTACTCACGATGCTGCGTTGGGCCGAAGACATACGTCGTAAGCATCCGTATGAAAAGCTTGCAGGTACTGTCACGCAGTTTGTTGTGGGGGCAGTCGGTGACACGGACCAGGAGTTGCTCTCGCTGAGTTCCCGTTTGTACCGTGAGATGGGTCTTACCCGTGCCTATTATTCGGGTTTTAGTCCCGTCATCCAAACTCCCTTTGAAAACCTGCCCTCGACTGATCCTCTCCGTGAGCACCGCCTGTATCAGGCCAGCTTCTTGCTGCGCGACTATGGTTGGTCGGTAGAAGATTTGCCGTTTATGAGTGATGGTAATATGCAACTCGATCTAGACCCCAAGCGGGCATGGGCGGAAATGCACCTGCGCGAGGCTCCCGTTGATATTATGAAGGCGAGCCGGAACCAATTGCTACGTGTTCCTGGGATTGGTCCAGTGGGTGCCGAGGCAATTCTTAGGGCGCGGCACCGAGGCAAACTCACGAACCTCGCAGACTTACAGAAACTCGGCCTCCGTACGCCTGAGCAGGCATCTCCTTATATTTTGTTGAATGGACGGAGACCATCGACACAGTTGCGCCTGTTCTAGATACGAATTGCTAGAAATGGCACGCTCAACTTGCGTGATTGTAGCTCATCCTAAGGAACAGCACAGATCGTGACTGCCTGTTACTGCTAGAGAGAGACAGGCACTCCACGGCTTTTTATGGCTGCTCCTTCTTCGGCTCTACCGCTTTCAAGACCTCCTGAATAAAGCGAGGCTCAGGCACCGCGCCTACAACTTCAATCCGGTCGTTAATCACCGTTTTTGGCACGCCCTGTACTTGGTAGCGTTGAGCCATGTCGATGAACTCGGAGACTTCGACCACATCGGCGGTGATGTGCTCGTTTTCGATGGCTAGCTTGTGGGCCAACCTGGCCGCACGTGGACAGTAGGGTCAAGTCGGGGTGACGAAGACCTGGATGTGCAGGTCCTGATCGACCCCAGCCAGCGCTTCGCGGGTTTTGTCGCTCAGATTCGTTGTCCCTTTCGAGACATCGATGAGGTCTTCGATCAAGGTAGAGAATTCGTAGCCTGCCGGGATGCCGAAGTAGCGTACCGCGCCTTTGTTATGGCCCTGGAGGATGAACGCGGGGATGCGTGTAATGCCGAGGGCCTGGGCCTCTTGCTCGTCGCGGACGAAATCCTTCACCGTCAGGTGCAGCTTGTCCGAACTGCTCGTCAATTCCTCGAGCAGCTCGCGGGTCTCCCTGCAAGTGGAGCACTCCTGGCCTGGAACGATTAACACAGACTCGCGCTGGGTGAAGTAGGTGATGTTCACCTCATCCTGGAGCTCCTGCGCGAAGAGCGTTTGCAGGGTTTGTCGATCTTCTGGTGAGATCAGTGCCATGTACTCTTCCTTCTCTTTTCTATCTATTCATGTTTGTACTGCGTTATACAAACATACCGGGGTCATCTGCTCTCAGCTCGCACTTCAACAACTTTTATGATAGGAGCTATACAGTAGCCATGTCAAGCTTTTTAGCCTCTCAGATGTGAGGTGATTTAAAACGTTCCCCTTGCATTCACACTCTTTTACATCAACGTCCAGCCCGCCATCACCAGCTGTGACCCATCGGAGGTCGACGCAAAGACCTTTGGTGTTCTCCCGTTTCCATGGAGTGAACCAACGATCAGCGAATCTGTTTCTATAATTGCCGTGGGGGTATCGCGGAAGCTGTTGACCTGCAACACATACATAGTTGCATCACGCGAGATGTTTCGACCACAACTCCTGCAAATCGTAGTTCAGGAAACTAAACTGTTTTGTGCTGATTGGAATCAGGCGTGTCAGACCAGAGCTATCCACATTGATTTTCCACAGCCCATTGTGACTTGGATCAGCATGGCCATTGCTGTCGTACGTGTTCTCAATGATAAACAAAATGCTCGCCTGGTCGATGACTCGCACTGCTATCACATCGTAGATCTGGCTGCTATAGATAGTACGCTGTGGACCTCCTGTAATAGTCTGTACAGCTATGCTGCTCGGCCCTGTGCAGAAGCCCTGAGGGCAGCCGCCATGACTCACAAAGATCTGTGAGCCATCATAACTGCTATCGAAATCGCCGTACTTCCGGAGGAACACTTTCAGGAGATCACCCAGGTGCTGGTGTGTCCCCTTGCGGATATCCAGTAGGTAGAGGTAAGAATATAGAGTATCCTGGGCGGTATCGCTCAAGTAAATGTGTGTCGCGTCGAGCCAGGTGTGCAAAACGAGGCCAGCCTGTGACTGTGTAGACAATTCTGTTTGTACCTTTCCACTCTTCATATCCAGCAAATAAACAGCTCCCTGTTCATTGACGACGTTGTAGAACGCCAATAACTGCTGATTAGCAGACCACTGCATCTGTCGTATGCTATAGCCTGGAGTGCAGTACAATGTTTGTAGTCCCTGGCCGTCCAGGCAAATCATCTGCAACTTTGTCTGTCTCCCTACGTTACCGGTCGTCGTCACGAACAGGACCCACTGTCCATCAGCCGAGACCTGCGCCTCATAGATTTGCGCGTTAGCTACACTGAGAAGCTCGGAGACACGACCCGTTTGTACATCATAGCGCATTAGTTTTCCCTGGGAAGGGGCGTCGAATGTGCCCACGTTCAGAGTATAGATGATATTCTGATGGGTACCGAGCGCCAGTGGAGCCGTTATCATCGCACGAGCTGTTCCCGTTGGCGGGCAAGTCGTCTGTGTTGGTGGCATCGCAACCGTAGTGGTAGTAGTACTAATCGGTGTGATGCCCCTATGTATTGGTAGAGTAATACCAGGCATGCCTCTCGGCGCCGGCGTTATATTTGAACTACAGGCTGCGAGCAGAACAATCAGGCAGCAGCCAGCGAGAGAGTATATTTGACAGTTACGCCGGGTGAAACGCATATTCTTGTCCTTGATAATGTTTTCCCTGGGATTATGATATTAGAATTGTATCATGAACACGTGTGGATACCACTCCAGTTCAGTGCTATGATTCGCTACCCACATAGGTAATCAGTCGTATGTGATTGACGCTAGACAGCTATTCTGCGTATCCTATAGAGAATAACGGTGATTCATACACAATTTAGGAGAGGAAGAAAGCATGCGTATCCTGGTTGCAGAGGATGATCCGCGTTTGGGCCGTAGTCTGAAGAAGGGATTAGAGGGGAGCTATTACGCGGTTGACCTGGTGGAAGATGGAGAGGAAACCCTCTCCCTGGGACTATCGATTCCGTATGATCTCATCATTCTAGATATTCTGCTGCCACGAATTGATGGGTTGAACGTCTGTAAGCAATTACGCAGTGAGGGAAAGACAACCCCGATTCTGTTCCTGACGGCGCTAGACGGAGTTGATCAGCGGGTGGCAGGACTGGATCAGGGTGCGGATGACTACTTGACCAAGCCTTTTGCCTTCAGAGAACTTGAGGCTCGTGTGCGTGCCCTGTTGCGACGTGAGAGTACATCTAAGACAACCGTATTACAATTTATGGATATCACCCTTGATGTGCAGACACATGCAGTGATGCGAGGGGAGCGTGAGGTCAATCTCACAGGCAAAGAATATGTACTGCTGGAGTTATTGATGCGTCATCCCAAGCAGGTGCTGAGCCGGACGATGATCGCAGAACACGTATGGAACGTTGATGCTGAGCATCTCTCGAACGTGATCGATGTCTACATTCGCTATGTACGGCGCAAGCTCTGTGAGTGTGGAGAACCCAATGTCATCCATACGCTGCGAGGTTTCGGTTATCAGCTCAGGGAGCCTTAGATGGGAACATTTTGGCGGGAATTATTACGTCATATCTGGCCATTGGGCATCCGTACACAGTTGACGCTCTGGTATATGGTGGTCTTTGCTGTCCTGATGCTCCTTTTCGGCGCGGTCTTCTATGTCAACCTGCGCGGATCGCTTAGCAGGAGCTTTGATGAGGCGCTTCGACTTCGTACGCAGCAAATTGCAGCGGGCATTAGCGACGAGAAAGGTATCATCGCCATCCAGGATGTCACAGGGGAACTACCCGGGTCCTTTGACGACGATGAGGCGGGAGGTAAAACTACTCCTGGTGGACAGGACCAGGCAGGTCGACGGGAACCGTATCCTGATGTCGATATAGCCACACTCGTGCGTGTCATCGATACCAAAGGGCAGATCGTTTATATCACTCCCGCCTTCCTTGCCCTCAACGTGCCTGTCATAAGTATCAACCAGGCGTTAAAAAATACTGAGTGGGAAGGGACTGTCAATGCCCATGATGGGCACTCGGTGCGCCTTTATAGTGTTCCACTCATCAATAACGGCAAGGTCTTTGGAGTAGTGCAAGTTGGGGAGTCGCTCACAGCATTGGATGCCACGCTGCGTCGCGTTGTGATCGAATTCCTGCTCATTGCGCCGTTCGTCCTGTTGCTCAGCATTGTTGGCAGCTACTGGCTTGCGACACGGGCTTTCGCGCCGATTAACCGCCTGACACGCACGGCAAGACACATCGAAGCCGGTGATCTGCATCAGCGTGTTCCAGTACCTCGGGCCAGGGATGAAGTACAAACTCTGGCGTTGACCTTCAACGAGATGATTGAGCGGCTTGACAATGCGTTCATACAACAACGTCGCTTTGTAGCTGATGCCTCACATGAACTGCGCACCCCTGTTGCCGCGATCCGCAGTATGACAGATGTTATACTGGCTCAGAAAGACCCAGTCCACAGGGAGGAGTATGTGGCTGTGCTGAACGAGATAAACATCGAGGCTGAACGACTGGGGCAACTTATCAGTGACCTATTGGCTTTAGCACGCGCCGACGAAGGGCAGACCTTGTTCGAGTGGAGGTCTGTCCGGCTCGATCTGTTGGCTGCTGATGTTGCGGCAACGGCAGAGGCTTTGGCAGCCGAGCGAAGCATCACATTGGAGCAAGGTAAGCGAGAACCTGCCACGGTTTTAGGGGATGAGGCTCGCCTGATCCAGGTCATCTTGAATCTACTTGATAATGCTATTTCTTACACTTATCCTGGCGGGAAGGTGAAGCTGTCGGTCGAAGTCAACAACAAGAACGCATGCCTGACTATCAGTGATACGGGCATCGGTATAGAGTCAGAGCACCTGGAGCATATCTTCAAGCGATTCTACCGGGCTGATCCGGCCCGTTCGTGTACAGTAGGAGGCAATGGACTTGGATTGTCTATCGTTGATTGGGTGGTACATACGCATGGTGGGACGATTACGGTTGAGAGCCAGGTTGGAGTGGGATCAACGTTTCACGTGATGCTGCCGCTAGCCGACTGACACTCCCCTGCGGATGAATCACAGGGGCTTTCTAGTCCGATCTATGTAAGCTCAAACGGTCACGTTGCACCCGGCCCCTGGTACCCGCAAGGGGTACCACTACATTTTGTGTTCGGACTCCAAATACAGTTATCAGGTTCTCACATCTAGCAAAACAGTACTGCTGTACTCATGATCAGTGAAAATTTCATCTTTTTCTCATGATTGGCTGTTATACTGGGGAGGTCCGTGAATATTGCATGGATAGATGGTCTGTAAGGTGTGCAAGCACCTATGTCGCGCATCGTTTGCGCAGTATCAATATCGCAAAGTATCATTCATAGAAAACCGAGGGATATAAATCAAATGAGGCAAATAGACAAAACGAAGCGTACTGTTCCACAGCCAACATATGCCCCTAGAATTAGCGCTAGTGCGGCAGAAACTCCAACCTCTCGTCGGATGGCTATGCGCCTGCCAGCCCGGGTTCTCATGCCTCTACGGTTATTTCTTGGTATTACTTTCGTCTATGCTGGAATACAGAAGCTGGCCGATCCACATTACTTTGATCCATCAGCCGCAGGCTATATCGGCAAACAGATTCAAGCATTCGCTACAGGATCACCGCTGCATAATTTTCTAATCAATGTCGCAGTGCCTCACGCCAATCTATTTGGAGCCCTTGTAGCTTTTGGTGAGATAGCAATAGGGATAGCCACACTGCTTGGTTTGTTCTCGCGGCCAGCTGCTTTCTTTGGCATGTTGTTGAGCCTGACGTTTTTTCTCTCGGCCAGTTGGCGCGTCTATCCATACTTTTATGGTGCCGATATTGTTTTTGTCTTCTGCTGGATCACGCTGCTGATCGCAGGCCCTGTCGACAGTTGGATAGCCTCATATGATATGGTGCTCGTACCGCGCCTGCTATCGATCACAGCCGAAGAGTGGCGACCAGGAATGGCACAGATACTCTACGTCCTGCTGGGAGTAAAGGCGACAGCAGCATCTGCTTTGACTGCTCCAGATCGCTTCCAGAGCAGGCCCACTGCTGGAAACTACAGAGGGGGGAGACAGGCAATGGCCAGGCAAGCGCAAACAACCAGGCGTAACTTCCTCTGGGGCCTTGTCACCGGCGGTGGAGGCATGCTGGCAATTCTCTGGCTCGCGCAAAATCTGCATCTACTCCCCCAGGCTCCGGCTGATACTGCAACATCGGTTCCAACCGATACTGCACCTGCGTCAGTGCCGACAAATCCACCGGAGGCAACGCCCACCAGCGGCACTTCTAGATCTTCTACGACAATTTCTCAGGTGAGTGCGGTTCCTACCAATAGCGCGGTCAATTTCACTATTCCATCCAATGGTGATCCAGGGGTTCTGGTTCATCTGAACAATGGCAAGTTTGTGGCATTCGATGCGACCTGTACACATGCAGGATGCCCAGTCCAGTATGATCCCAGCAGCAAGTATTTACTTTGCCCCTGCCACGGAGCCGCGTTTGACCCTGCAAATGCTGCTGCGGTTGTTCAGGGGCCAGCGAATACGCCACTCGCAGGTGTTCCTATAAGTATAGACAACGCGACCGGCACAATTACTACAAGTGGCTAGTGGACTATCAAGATTCATGTGAAAGGCCGGGAGCCTGGCAGCCGCAAGGGCTGCCACTACATTTCACCTCTCACCATCGTTCCTTGAAACACTAGACTCCTCTGGTATACTAAAGGTGCTTAGGCACACCCTGGAAGCGGGGTGAAACGGCTTGCACCTGAACAGTAACATAGGGGTTGTGGCAACGAATGGCTTTGCCATGTAAAAATGTTAAGCCAGCTTCCAACGGGCCATGTCAAGAGGCCTATTGTGGGTCCTGAGTACCCAGGGAATAATCCTGGGTCTGGTCAAGGGATACTGCAAGCTCATCCCGTTCTACGGGATTGAGTGCTTGACTTGAAACTGCACCCACTCGTTCCAGGTGATTTTCCCACGCACCGGCTGATCAGGGCAGGTGTTATAGCCACGGCGGAAGCCTTGTGCGACTTTACCTGGCAAATGTAAGGGAAGCACACGGCGATGCATCCCGCGTAGTTTCAACCAGCTATTCACCATCTCACCTGTAGTCAGTACTTCTGGCCCGCCCAGATCAGGCAGGCGACCAGACGGCCCAGCGACCACGGTCTCACATAAGCGGCTGGCAACCTCACTTTCGGCTATCGACTGGCATTGGAGATCGGTGGGGAGTAGCGTCACCAACGGCACTTTTGTCACCGCCTGGAAGAAGAGATCGACCAGGTAGTGGAACTGTGTAGCTCTGAGAAGAGACCAGGGGATGCCGCCGTTCCTGACTAACTCTTCGGCGGCAAGCTTTGCGCGGTAGTAAGAATAGGGAATGCGATCAATCCCGACAATCGAAATGTAGATCACGTGAGTTGCGCCAGCGACACGAGCCTGTTCGAGCAAGAACCGCGTGCCGTCTACGTCGATCTGCCGTGTGTGTTTGAATGGGCTGCTCGCTGCGTGTACCACCACGTCGATACCAGCCACCGCATCAGCTACACCCTGACCCGTTTCTAAATCAGCCTGCGCCCATTCCATTGTGGATAGCAAGTTTGTAGGCTGCCGCGTACGGCTCATGGTGCGCACACTATAGCCGGTTTCGGTCAGTTCTTTAACTACTTTGCTGCCCAGCATACCAGCGCCACCGGTAACAAGAACTTTCGTCATAGAAGCCTCCTCCGTTACTTTCATACCATACGCGTGTTTATCCCATTATTGAGCAAGTTATACATGGGACGAGACAGTGTGCTGAAATGTGACAATCAATCAGATGAAGCTTGTTATTACTGGTGATAGAATAGGAGAAAAAAGTAGAGCCGATATGAGAAAACAAGAAAGAAAGGTTGAAAGGCACACATGACACAGGCACCTCAACAGGATGGCAGCGAGAAGAAGGCACAGGTACAGGACTATTTCGCACGAACGGCGGAGAGCTACGTTGCGAGCTTCTCACATCGTGCGGGAGACGATTTGAAGCGGCTGATCGAGTTGGGCGAGTGGGAAACACAACAGCAGGCACTTGATATCGCTACAGGCGGCGGGCACACTGCGCTGGCGGTGGCGCCGCACGTGGCACAAATAACGGTGACTGACCTGACGCCGCGTATGCTTGAAAAGGCACGTGAGTTTCTACTCGCGCAAGGTGTCACAAATGCTCGATTCCAGGTAGCAGACGCTGAACGACTCCCCTTCGCCGCGGCTAGCTTTGACCGCGTCACCTGTCGCATTGCGGCGCACCATTTCCCCGATGTTGCGCAATCGGTGAAAGAGGTGGCCCGTGTGCTGAAACGCCGTGGGCTGTTTCTGCTGATTGATTGTATGGCACCGGACGATCAAGAACTCGACGCCTTTGACAATACTGTGGAGAAGTGGCGTGATTCATCGCATGGGCGGTCGTGTACTCCTGAAGAATGGCGCACGTTCTTTATGCAGGCCGGGCTGCTCGTCGAACAGGTAGAATTTTTCCGTAAGGTGCATGAGTACGATGATTGGACGGAGCGCTCTCGCATGTCTGCTGAGGAGAAAGCGAAGCTTGCGCAGTTTATGCTGGAGAGCAGCCCGCGTATTCAGAGCTACTTCGAGATTGTGCGACGTCTTGATGGGCAGTTGGATAGTTTTACGAATGACTTCATTTTGGTTAAGGGTCGAAAGGTTTGATAGGAGAAACAAATTATGACCAATACCAATAACGAGCTGGCGTTCTTGCAGCAACAAGCAAGGATACGTTGGCGCATTGAAGCAGACATCACCCAGTTGTTCGCTGCTGAAGACGAGGGATTGCGCTATGCTCTGGCCGCGGCGAAAGAAGGAGGCTTGCCAGAGATTCAAATCTCGCCTATGCAGGGGAAGTTCTTGCAATTGATGGCGGCAGCCTGCCACGCACGCAAAATCCTGGAAATCGGCTCTTTGGCGGGCTACAGTGGCATCTGGCTAGCGCGTGCCCTTCCGACAGACGGTCGCTTGTTCACGCTGGAAGTGAACCCCCATCATGCTGATATTGTGCGCAGGTCTTTCGCCAAAGCAGGGGTCGCTGATCGCACAGATGTGCGCAGAGGGGAAGGCACTCGACTTGCTTCCCCAGTTGGAGAGCGAGGCACCATTCGATCTTGTTTTCATAGACGCTGATAAGCCCCCATATCCGCAATACCTTGAATGGGCGCTACGCCTGGCCCGACCTGGCAGTATCATCATAGCGGATAACTGCGTACGACGTGGTGAGGCATTCCACCCATCGGATGATGAAGGTTTGAAGGGTCTGTTTGAGTATAATCAACGCATTGCCAACAACCCTCGGCTGGTGTCACTCGTTCTGCCAATGGATGAAGACTATACCGATGGCTTTGCTATCGCGGTTGTGAGGTCCTGATTCCATATGACCATCGATACCGATTTTCATAGCCATGTAGCTCCCAGTTCCGCCTTAGAGATGGTGCAGGCCGCGCAGAGCAAGGGGCTACGTGTGCTTGGCGTCTCAGAGCATGTTTTCCAGATGAGCGAGGTTCGACCAGAATTGGAGCATCTGCCAGAAGAAGGCCCTCTGCTGACGTTCGCGATGTATGCTGAACAGGTATATGAAGCTGCACAGGACTTGCAATTCGATGCTCGTCTGGGCCTGGAAGTCGATTTTATTGCGGGAAAGAACGAGCTGATTCAGTCGTTTGTACAGGCACGCGATAGGGATTACCTGATTGGTTCGGTGCATGAGATCAATGGTAAGATTTTTGAGGTTGATCGCAAATTGAGCCGCGAAGAGGGTGAAGCACTCTGGTTGCACTACTTCGAGTTACTGCGTGGAGCGGTGAGTAGTGGCTACTTTCAGGTGGTGAGCCATCCGGTGCGTATGCGCGTCGGCAATCCGCATCTACCGGCAACGTTTGATGATGAACTGGAGCGATTGGCGGCAGAGGCGGCGCGCTGCGATGTGGCTTTGGAACTGAACGGCTATGATGTGCTGCATTACCCCAGCCTTGTGCGCCGTCTTGCACGCGCTTGCATGCTCCAGCATACGCCGGTGAGTGTGGGTTCAGATGCGCATTACCCAAGGGAGGTAGCTGGGGCACACCGGCAGACGGAGATTATTGTGCGCGAGGTGGGGATAAACAGAATCAGAACATGGAAGCGGCGTGTGGCAGAGGAATATTGCGTATAACCACGAGCATATGATGGGTAAGCTCCCGCAATCAGGTTAGAAGCGATGTTGAGACTTTCTCCTGTTAGACTGGCTTGAATCGGGGAATACTGATCTCATCGGTGACGTGATCAAACACCACCGACACGGGGAGGTCGACCCTCAACTGCCCGGCATCGCTCTGCACGATGTTGGACATCATGCGCGGTCCTTCGTCAAGCTGTACAATGACGACATTGTAGGGAGTGTCGTGCATAAATTCGGGCGATTTGTTCTGGTGAATGAAAGTGTACGAGTAAATTCGTCCGCGCCCGCTGGCTTCAACCCACTGCAATTTAGTGGAACTACAGTGCATGCAATACAGGCGTGGATAGAACTGATACTTCTGGCACTGCTCGCAGTATTGTAGCAGCAATTTCCCTTCACGGCATCCTTCCCAGAAGGGGCGATTCTCCTCTGTGATAATGGGTAACGGTTTGGGACGTGCAACGTCTCGCATGGGAATGTCTCCTTATAAAATTCTAACTGGACTGTGACGTGCCCAGGTCAACTTCTATCTACATCAGTGCTTCTGTCCACTCTTGTCTATGCTATAGAGTTACCCTCTTAACCTTATTTTCTGTGAGCAGTGTAGCATATCGGCAATAGCCTGTCGAGGCCGAATACTTATATGCCTCTTGTCTTGCGTTCAACCGAGCCGTATAATGGGGTGGCATGGGACGAGACATCGCGTACCTCTATTATCAAAATGCAAGCGAAGGAGCACACCACCTATGTCTTCATACAACGGGCGCATTGCCATCGTCGGCGTTGCCGAATCGGACTATGGGCGGGTTCCCAACATGACAGAGATGGAAATGCATGCCCAGGCAACCTGGCGGGCGTTGGAAGACAGCGGCCTGCGCAAAGATGAGATTGATGGCGTGTTCTGTAGTTCGCACTCATTGGGCATGCCCACCGTTATGCTCGGAGAATACTTGCAGCTATTTCCGCGCTATAGCGATACGACATCCATCGGCGGCTCCTCCTTTGAGGCCCACCTCAATCACGCGGTAACGGCGATTCGCGGGGGCAAGTGCGAGGTAACGCTGATAACCTACGCCAGCAACCAACTCTCCAGCCGAGGAAGGATGATTGGCACGGGCGGAAGACCAGCGACAATTCCCGAAGCTACCTACGAAGCCCCCTATGGCAATACGCTAGTGGGAGCGTACGCTATGGCAGCGCGAAGGCATATGTACCAGTATGGCACGACCTCTGAACAGCTCGCCGAAATTGCTGTCGTCACTCGCCGTCACGCGGGACTCAATCCTCTGGCGATGTACCGTGAGCCGATTACGGTGCAGGATGTGCTCAATTCGCGAATGATTGCTGATCCACTGCACCTGCTCGACTGCTGCATCGTGAGCGATGGTGGAGGTGCCGTGCTGGTGACGACAGAGGAGCGTGCCCGTGATCTGAAGCAGACGCCGATATTTGTGCTTGGGGCCAGTGAGAGTCATACGCACGCACACATCTCACAGATGCCCGACTTAACGGTCACTGCCGCGGCAATAACTGCACCGCGCGCCTTTGCCGAGGCGGGTGTGACGCCAGGTGACATCGATATGGCGATGATTTACGATTTGTTCACTATAACGGTGCTGCTGTTGCTTGAAGACCTGGGATTTTGCAAGAAGGGCGAGGGCGGTGCGTTTGTGCAGGATGGGCGTATTGCGTTGGGTGGGCAATTGCCAATTAATACGGATGGTGGCGGGTTGTCGTCTAACCATCCAGGTATGCGCGGTATTTTTTTGATAATTGAGGCGACTCGTCAATTGCGCGGGCAGTGTGGACCTCGCCAGGTCCCAGGAGCGAAGTTGGCAGTGGCTCATGGCAGTGGTGGGCTGCTTTCTTCGCAGGCGACGACGATTTTGGGACGGTGAGGGAAGAGAACCCGTAGCTCACCTCCGCTCCGGCAATTCGTAACCGAGGGGCACCGTCTGCTTGTGCCCAGGCGTCGAAATCGCCACGCGGTCCTCCGTATGATATTCAGCTTGCTGCTGAATCAACGTGGCCACTAATCCCGTCCAGCCCGTCTGGTGGCTTGCACCCAGACCAGTGCCGTTATCGCCATGGAAATATTCGTGGAACAAGAGATAGTTGCGCCAGTGGGGATCACGCTGCATGGTTTCATTGCTACCATTGTAGGGGCGACGTCCAGTTTGATCAGGCAGGAAGAGACGGATCAGGCGTTGTGAGAGTTCGTCGGCAATTTCTTGCAGGGTGAGATATTGGCCGGAACCCGTAGGACATTCCACCTTAAAATCGTCGCCATAGTAATAATAGAACTTCTGCAGTGACTCGATGAGGAGGTAGTTAATGGGAAACCAGATAGGGCCGCGCCAGTTGGAGTTGCCACCGAAGAGGCCTGTACGTGACTCTGCCGGTTCATAGTGCACTGTATGTGCAACGCCATTGACATATAACACATATGGATCATGTGCGTGATATTTGCTCAGGGAGCGGATGCCGTAGTCGCTGAGGAACTCGGCAGGGTCGAGCATGCGCTTGAGCAGACGCTTCATGCGATGACCGCGTACCAGGGCCAGCAGACGGCGCTCACCCGCGCCTGGCTGTTGCCAGTGGGACACGAGACGCGTGAGATCGGGTCGATAGGTGAGAAACCATGACAGGTGGTATTTGAATGTGGGTAGTGCTTCAAGCACATGAGGCTCGATTGTTTCCACTGCACACAACGGGATGAGTCCGACGAGTGAGCGAATTTTTATGGGCAAGTGGGAATCGTCTGGCAAATGGAGCACGTCATAGAAAAATTCGTCTTCCTCGTTCCAGAGCTGAATCCCCTCGTCGGCGATGTTGTTCATGGCTGCCGCAATGGCCAGAAAATGCTCAAAAAACTTGAGGGCGATATCTTCATATACGGGATTGGTGAGCGCGAGTTCCAGGGCAATGGTCATCATATTCAGGCAAAACATACCCATCCAACTGGTACCGTCGCTCTGTTCAATGTAGCCGCCGGTGGGTAGCGGGGCGCTGCGATCGAAGACACCTATGTTGTCAAGTCCCAGAAAACCGCCCTGGAAGACGTTTTTGCCCTTCTGAGTCCTTGCGATTGACCCACCAGGTAAAGTTGAGGAGCAGTTTGTGGAAGATACTCTCCAGGAACATGCGATCCGCGTAGCCAGTCTGCTGCTGGTCAATTTTGTAGACGCGCCAGGCTGCCCAGGCAATAACGGGTGGGTTGACGTCGCCAAATGCCCATTCGTAGGCTGGAAGTTGCCCATTGGGGTGCATGTACCACTCTCGCATGAGTAGATCAAGCTGGCTTTTGGCAAAGGCGCTATCGATCAGGGCGAACGGAATGCAGTGAAACGCCAGGTCCCATGCGGCATACCAGGGATATTCCCACTTGTCCGGCATCGACATTACCCGCTCATTGTACAGGTGTTTCCACTCAGCGTTGCGCCCATATTTACGCTGAGGTGGCGGGATAGGCTGGGCCGGGTCACCTTGTCAACCACTGGTCAACGATATAGTGATAGAACTGCTTGCTCCACAGCATCCCCGCCAGGGCCTGGCGTTGCACACGGCGTTGATCTTCGTCCAGGTCAGCAAACTGGATGGCTGTATAATATTCGTCGGCCTCCTGCTTACGCAGATCGAATATCGCGTTGAAATCCGCGAAAGGTGAGGCGGGGGCCCCACCACGGGCATACCTGTCCCCCAGACAGGGTTCCACAAGGGTCCCCACGGACGGAGGCAAGCTCACGTCCCTACACTCCACTTCCGCCCCTACGGTCCCACCCCCATCCCTACTCGATAATTGGGTGAGGCGCAGCCGTAAAGTGACGGTCGCGCCAGCAGCGATTGTGCGGGTGTAGAGTGCAGCAGCTTTGGTGCCTGTGCGAGCGGGGTTGATTGCTTGATGGTTGCCAGGTACAAGATACTCGTGAAAGGCATCTTTGACGTAGGGTGTGGCATTTGGTGCGCCGAAGAGCCGCTGCATGTTTGTGTCATTGTTGGTGAACAGGAGATCATCGGCGGCTTCACAATTCAGGGTATAGTCGCCCAGGATGGGGTGCTGGGCCTCGATGATTTGGATGGTGTGAGCCCCGCCCCCCGCGGGCGCGAAGGGATTGAAACGCGCTTCGCTGAGGGCCCCTACAGGTTGGATGGGGTCGGCGTCGCCCGAGCCGGCGAGTGCGATAAATTGGGCCCCATAGGTGTCGACGGGCGGGTTTGCGTTTCCGTGTCTTAAGACGGGTTTGCGGTCGTCGATGCCCCAGGACCAGGTATTGCGAAACCAGAGGGTGGGTAGCAGGTGCAGTATGGCGGGCTGTGTTCCACGATTGACGGCTCTGATGCGGATAAGGATGTCTTCGGGTGCGGCCTTGGCATATTCCACGAATATGTCGAAATAGCGATTGTCAGCAAAAATGCCGGTATCCAGCAACTCAAATTCGGGATCTTGCCTGCGGCGGCGGGCATTCTCCTCAACCAGTTGCTGGTAGGGAAAGGCTGCCTGTGGATATTTATAGAGCATGCGCATGTAACTATGGGTTGGTGTGCTGTCCAGGTAGAAATATACTTCTTTGACGTCTTCACCATGGTTGCCTTGTGGGCCAGTCAAGCCAAATAGCCGTTCTTTGAGGATCGGATCCTGACCATTCCAGAGCGCCAGGGCAAAGCACATGCGCCCTCTGTCATCGCTGATACCGGCCAGGCCATCTTCGTTCCATCGGTAGGCTCGGGACCGGGCTGCATCATGGGGGAAATAGTCCCAGGCGCAGCCGTTGGGGCTGTAATCCTCGCGCACTGTGCCCCAGGCGCGTTCGCTGATGTAAGGTCCCCAATGTTGCCAGGGGTTGCCATAGAAGGGCATGCCCACCTCTCCGACAGGATACGGTTGCGGCTGCACACGTTCATGCTCTCTAGTGATGCGTACAGGTTCCATGATATGTCCTTTGGGTGCACCGTACCTGGCGACAGGGTAGGAACACGCAGTTATTCCGGCAGTTGCGCCAGGGTGGATTTAACTTCAACGTAGCGAGCTAGAATGAAGACAAGGTCGGAAAGTCGATTGAGGTAGCGGACGACCTCATTGTTCTGAATGATGCCGTCATGCAGTAACTTCACGGCCAGGCGCTCGGCTCGACGAATGATGGTGCGTGCCAGGTCAAGCGCGGCCCCGCCGTGTGTGTCGCCTGGTATGATGAATTTGTTGGGGATTTCCACTTCGCGTTTGAGTTCCTCTTCCACTTGCTCCAGTCGCTGGACATGTTCTGGCGTCATGCGCAAGCCCATTTTTTCGTAGTTTTCGGCTGGGGTTGCCAGTTCTCCCATGAGAAGATAGAGTTCCTGCTGGATACGGAAGATGATATCTTTCACCTTCTGGTCCTGAGTCACCGCACGAGCCAGGCCCAGGGCGGATGTGGCTTCATCGACGGTGCCAAAGGTGTCAGGGCGTGGGTCGTATTTGGCTACGCGCTGCTCGCCGAGTAGGCCGGTATAGCCGGTGTCTCCGGTACCAGTTGTGACCTTTGCCATTGCTGCTCTCCAATTCTGTTGTTCCTATGAATCCGGGGGTTGATAGCGATAGGCTCGGCTGACACGTCGCCAGTCCAGTTCGCGCCCACGTACAGGGCGTTCCTCATCCAGGGGCTCGAGTCTGTTGGTTGCCAGAAAACGCCGTCGCAGGTTTGAGAGGTCAATCTGCTCATCGGCTGGAAAGAAAGCACGGTAGAGCAAGGCAGCTTCGGCAAGCGTCAAGACTCCGTTGCCTATGACGGGTTCCTTGAGGACTCTGAGAGACTCTGTATCCTTGGCTGGAGGTACGTAAGAATTTTGCATCCACCAATCGATGCCATGATCGGACATAGTCTGCATGGGCGGCATATTGCTCATATCGGCGAGATAGCGCAGCACGATCTCTGGGTCACGTTGTACCTGGGAACGCAATGTATGCAGGGCCATCTCTAGCACAGGGCGCACTTCCGGGTCAAGTCTACGTTGGCCGGACTCGATTTCCATGACCGGGGTCCAACCGACTTGGAGGCTGGGGACAGGTTGCGTGTGCAGGTTAGGACGCAGCTCGTCCCGGTTGGCACGTAGTAGGATGCTATGGATGAGGGAGACGGCGGTGCCTTGTTCGGTGCTGCCCCAAACGTGGACCTGTTGCTCTAGCCAACCTGCTTTCAGTTGTATGAGCGATGCTTGTGTAGGCCACATCAGCAATACCTCGGTGGTGCGATCAACGGCGTCCGTGACGGACTCGGAGCCGAGGACGAGACGCATCGGTGGTCCCCACGGACCGTCGCGCAAGAGTATCCATAGCGACCAATCCCGTATGGCGAAAATAACGACGCTGGCCGTGACGATTAAACGGCGTGGAACGCTCTCACGAGTTGGCTGTGCAGGAATGGTTGTACTGGTTCTCGGTAGAGTTGTGCTCATGCTGTTCTTTAGCTCCAATACATCGATGGTTAGGATACTATCGATTTTACCTGTTCTTGGGACTGAACGCAAGCCTTTCCTTCCCATTTGAATTTACGTTCTTTGGTGGTAAATAGAGAGTAGATTAGATTGCATCTGAGACGTAAAGCAGGTACAATAGCAATAACTCCTGAGTGCTTTCACATTCGGGTGGCAGTCAACGTTGTCTGTTCGCTCATGTAGAAAGGCCAAGACCTCCTTGAGTAAGTATGTCGAACCGGTTATTCAGCTTCAAATTACGGTCCCGCACATTGCCTTTCCATTAGATAGCCAACATCGGCAGCATACGGAAGGTGCAGCAGCAGAGGATCAGCAGCGCTCCACAGAACAGGTGCGCATCCTGGCACCGGAAGTACAAGGTGAAGCCCTGCCTCTAACCGTACAAGCGGGACATTTCCGTATCTTTCAAATCAAAGGCATAGTCGCTCAAGGACGTGCGTTGTTGTTACAGATTCTACGTAAATATCCAGTTGCAAAGCGGCAGGAACAGGCAGGTAGAACCAAACAGTTTGAACAACTGCGCGTAAGCGATGCGCTGGCATTTACGGTTGAGTTTCGCCGTTCCGGTGAAACATCTGAGGTATCACAAGCGGAGCAGGCAAATGCCCCTGCCGCTCTGACACCGGGATTGAACTCTGTGGTGATTTTTTTGGCTGAAGACGGTACACCCACCAACTATAGCATCGATGGTGCGAAAAGCTGAAGGAGGAGGTCTAGCATGCCTGCTTTTCTTACACACTGGCATGTACTGATCGAAACGGCACGACGCAGCCAGGACGCAGGGAGCGACCTGGGGTCGCTTATCGTCGATGCTAGTGCATTACGTCGCCGCTTACAGGGTTTGGAGATGCCACCGCAAACGACACCCGCCGGTGCGGTCTGGGAAACTGGTCCTTTACCTGAGATCGACTTTCGCTTCCCCGGCAGTGATATCTCTGCCATGGCTTACCTGGGAGCCCTGGCTCCTGATATGACGTACTTCTCTGGAAACAACTGGCGAGATATGGTTGCCGATCGTGGGTTGCTCAGGAAGCATATTCCCGCACCATGCACAAGAAGCGCTGTACGCTGGGCAGATCTCCTCCACACTAACCGCACGGGTGATATGCTCCTCGCATTTCTCGAATTTATCGCCGATGTCCCATCACCGGCGCTACGTAGCCAGGCCATTGCCTTCGCTATGGGTTACCTCTCACACATAGCGACGGATATTGCTCTCAACCCGTGCATTAATGCCCTGGCGGCAGCCTATGATCGCAGCGAGGTAATGGGAGTATTCAATCCCTTGGGGATGCATTTTTACGTGGAGCTATGCCTGGATGAATATATCGCCAGCGTCTACTTTAATCGTCCCCTCTATACCTGGACAAACCAGCCCTGGTGGTTGTATATAGAGCCGGGCGCACGGAGTATCTCTAACGAGACAACACTGTCAGCTCGTATCCTGGATTTACTCACTGCAGCTGCTGAGGTAACCTATGGACTCAGTGAAGAGCAGAGTAAGGCTTTCCATGCAGACAACCTGGCAGGATTAAAGAGGCTACGACGCTACCTGGCGGGCCGTGGCATGTTCCGCTTCTTGATTTGGCGCATGCTGACCAGGAGACGCCAGGGCGATCCGATTACGGCCACCATCGTATCAGACGTTCGCGAGGCAGGTACTGTGACCTTTGAAGAGGTTCTGGAATATGCGATACGCCTGAGTGAACACCTCTGTCGACGCGCTATTAGCTACTATGCAGCATTGCGTAATACGAGCGCTGGAGCCAATGAACGTAGCCAGAGACGAGCGTTACTGTGCGATGATCTGCGCAATTGGCACCTGGATACCGGACATGCACTGGATATTACGTTTGACGAGGACGTGACGCTCCATGTGCTGCATAATTGGGCGCATTTCGCGGACCTCTGGGGACCTGATGCAGAAACAGTACGCCAACCATATGCATCGTTGAATCCCTGAAGTCCATACTACGGAGGTAGATATTTATCTCCTGGGCGGCGCGGCCATTGTGGAGATTATCATTGATGTGCTGACCTTCGCTCTGGGGTTTATCGGCCTGGTCTGGGCGTGGCGGGTCTTCAGGATGATGAGACCAACACGTTCCTGTTACGTCTGATGGGCGTGATTACCCATCAAACGCAACGGGAACGTCATAAGGTTATTTGTTGCTCCTTTTCCTCTCTTCAGTAGTTAAAAAGCCACCGGAGAGAAGACGGTTCAGAATCGCCACGCCTATTGCCAGCAAGATTGCTAATAGGGTGGCTAAAGGGCTACCGGAGAGAGAAGACCCTATAGACGATTTATCACTAGACGATCCCTTACCACCCCTCTCACCATGCCATCCTTCACCAGACGATCCCTCACCACGCCATCCTTCATTATGCGGTCTACAATCCGACCCTTCACAAGGATGTCGGCAATCCGACCCTTCACAGGGATGTCGGCAATCCGACCCTTCACAGGGATGTTGGCAATCCGACCCTTCACAAGGATGTCGGCAATCCGACCCTTCACAAGGATGTGGACACTGCTCCGATGTGCAAGGAGGCGGTGGACAGTTCGACCTGCTTTCACAAGACGATCCTGTTGTACTACCCTTCCCCTTCCCAGTCATCGTCGTCGATGACGGTGGTGGTTGTAGTGACAACACTACGTTTGCCGGCGGCGGTGGTGGTGGTGGCGGCGGCGGTGGCGGCGGTGGCGGCGGCGGCGGTGGCGGTGGTGGCGGCGGCGGTGGTGGCACTACACTTACCGGCGGTGGCGGCGAAGTCGTCGTCGAAGGCGGTTGCGAAGTTGTCGTCGTCGTCGAAGTCGGGGATGGTGCTGGTGATGGCGTGGGCGATGGTGTCGGCGATGGCGTCGGGGTCGACGTTGACGTTACCGTTACCGAACCGGTCACTACCAGTGCCACGTCTGCACTGCGTGAAGCGCTCAAGAAAGGACTTTCGGTCGCAGTAATCGTATGTGATCCTGGGGACCAGCTCTGGTCCACCACAATCGTGACGTTAAAGGTACCATCCAGGCCCACCTGAACGGACGTACTCGCTAAGATTGGCTCAGGGGCGACTGCAAGAGTATGCGGGGACAGGTATCCTGTTCCGCTCCCCTCCGTCACTTGTGGGGCGTTTGCTTTGCTCGGTCCCTGTGTCCCAAGGAACTGACCCATTAGCATAGGGAGTGCTGCTACGGCCTCACTATGGAAAGCCTCTTGTGTTGGACTACTTTGCACAATGGGTAATTGCTGGTGATGATCGAGCGTAAATGTCACAGTACCGCCTGGAACGAATCCCGAGCCATGGAGGTTTAAGGTAGCTCCTGGAGCGACGTTGGAATTTCCGCTCAGCGATATGGCAGGCGAGAGGGAGAGGATAATCGCAGCGAGAACAGCGACAATAACGACCAGGGCTGTGACACTGCCGACAACCCATCTCGCGGCAACTCTCCTTGGGCGCCCGACAGCTTGAGGGCGGGTAGGTTGTGCGTGGGTAGCTGACGTACGAAGGTGTTGCGGCTCGCTTGCTTTTGGTACCGTTGGCGGTTTGTGGAGAGGATGAATTGCCTCTTGTGGCATAGTCTGCCCGGCCGGCGTTGATGCGGTGCCATGTACCGTTGGAACTCCGCCCGCTTGTGGTGTCCCTTCCACCATTGGGACATTGGCTGTGGGTGCCTGTCCCTGGCCTACCAGCGTACCCAGCAATGGCAGTCCTGACACGTCTGCAGCTTGTTGCTGTGCTCCATCACCTTCCCCAGCGGGAGGTGACTGATCACCCGGGGGTGAATTGGCTGTGGATGTCTCCACTAAATTCCGTCCACAGTTTGGACAGGTTTGGACTCCCTCAGGCATTTCAGCGTTACAAAATGGACAATTTTGCATGGTAGTCCTCCTTTCAAAAAATACACATTTCGTCAGCCACCAAATGATGACCTTTGTAAATATAGACGCTAACAATATAGAAAATTAACGTATTGTCTATTCAATCTTGCAGGTCTTAACCATAAGAATGTCCCCTGCAAACTTGTAGGCAACAATGCCTGTCAAGCGTGTAGGGGACATTATCTATAGCTACTTTTCCTTCTTCAGCAGTTCATGGCCACTCAAGAGAGAAAAAGGTTATTTGTATTTGATCGCTGCTAGCGTATAAAGATTTGGTATATGCCGAGGGCGGTCGCGAGAGAGAGTAATATTGCCAGGATTTGGAACAGGCGGTAGCGAAGGAGGAGTTCACGCTCATCAATTGCTATGGCTCTGGCTTGGCTGGACTGTTGAACATAGGGTTGTTTCTGCATAATCGTTTTCCTTCAGTTTGCTTAAGAGTACTCACTATTTGACGGCTTCTGACGTTTGAGTACCTTTATATATAGATACGTTTCTAACGGCTGTTGGGTTGTGACTAACAGTAGCATATTCTATCCTACGCAGAAAAACAATGTCATGGATCACAAAATTCCGGTGAAAGATGCTGAAAAAGTTCGACAAGTCGACAAACCATCCCTTGACGCGCGGCTTGTGGGTGGTTATGATGCAACACGAAGAGCTTTTCCCCTGAAGGGTTAAGGCTCATTTCTTGCGAAGGGACAAATCATGAAGCGCATAATTGATATGATTGCAACCATCAAGCCACTTGATAGCGAGGCGATGGAGAAGGCGCGGGCGCGCCAGCAACAACTCACAAAGCCTCCAGGGAGCCTGGGTCGACTCGAAGACCTGGCTGTGCAGATAGTTGGTATTACCGGGCAGCTTTTGCCGACGGTCGAGCGCAAGACTGTGATCGTCATGGCAGCTGACCATGGGGTGACTGTTGAGGGCGTGAGCGCGTATCCTTCTGTTGTCACTGCCCAGATGGTGCATAATTTTCTGCAGGGAGGCGCGGCCATCAATGCGCTGGCAAAACTTGCAGGTGCACGGGTCGTTGTTGTAGACGTTGGGGTGACTGCCGATGTACAGCATCCTAAGCTGGTTGCTCGCAAAGTGGCGGCAGGGACTGCCAACATGGCGACTGGACCGGCCATGACGCGGGGCCAGGCGATTACCGCCATTCATGTTGGCATGGATGCCTTCGAGGCACAGCGAGATCAAGGCATTGACCTGGTGGCAACCGGGGATATGGGTATCGGCAACACGACGGCCTCAAGCGCTATTACTGCGGTGCTCACTGGTGCGCCTGTGGCAGCGGTTACCGGACGTGGGACGGGCATCAACGACGAGCAATTGGCGCACAAGATACTTGTAATCGAGCAGGCGATCGAGTGCACTAGACCTGACCCTGGTGACCCACTCGCTGTACTCACTAAGGTGGGTGGTTTGGAGATTGCAGGGCTGGTCGGTGTTATCCTGGCAGCGTCTGCCGACCGGGTGCCTGTTGTAATTGATGGCTTCATTTCGGGGGCTGCGGCGCTTGTGGCAGTCAAGATGTGCCCTGGTGTGCGCGATTACCTTATCGCAGGTCATGCATCCGTGGAACGTGGGCACCGGCTGATCCTCGATCACCTGGGGCTTGTCCCCGTACTTGACCTTGGTCTACGATTGGGGGAAGGCACCGGAGCTGCGCTTGCCATGTGCATAATCGAAGGTGCAGTGCGTACCCATACTGAGATGGCTACATTTGCGGAGGCGGGCGTCAGTGATAAGGAATAATTCTATGCGGCTCATTCTCGTACGTCATGGGGTGACGCTCAATAACCAACAGGCGCGCTACACGGGCCAATCCGATGTCCCGCTCAGTGCTCTGGGTGAGCGCCAGGCTGCCATGGTGGGTAAACGTCTGGCTGAAGAACCTCTTGACGTGATTGTGGCGTCTGACCTGCAACGTGCGCGAGCCACCGCAGAGGCGATCGCTGGCCATCATGCACTGCCTGTGTATGAAGATGCTGCTTTACGCGAAATATCTTTTGGAGCGTGGGAAGGTGCCACCTTTGCTGAGGTCCTGGCACGGGACGAGGCGCTGGTCAGCCTCTGGAGAGCTGATCCGATCAACAATGCACCGCATGGGGGAGAGACGGTTTCTCAAGTGCGTGACCGTGTTGTGGATGCACTAAAGCGCTGGCAGAGCCAGTATCCAGAAGCTACTGTCGTATGGGCGACTCACGGAGGTGTCATAGGCATCACGATCTGTCATGTACTGGGCATCGATCTGAACAACCGCTGGAAGTTTCGCTGCGATACAGCCTCAATTACCGAGATTGATTTGGGACGTGACTACGCGATTCTCATGCGAATGAATGATACCGCCCACTTGAATGGTTTGGGGCGGGATGAGTAAAGTTCAAATGGACGCCTCTTCGTGCAGGCGCTTGATGTCGACTGCCATCCCTGCCACCATGAGGTAGACACGGTCGGCAGCCTGTGCTAAACGCTGATTGACGTAGCCAAGGGTATCTCGATATGCTCGTCCGAGTGGGTGATCTGGCACAATGCCGAGACCAACCTCGTTTGTTACCGCGATCAGTGTTTTGTTTTCAGGCAGCGATGCCACTGTGTCTAATAGGACATCTACTGCTGATAACGCCTGGTTATCTTGCAATGTACCTGCGGGCAGGAGGGCATGGTGCTCTGTATAATCCTGTTGCGTCATCCAATTGGCTAACCAGATGGTGATGCAATCCAGCAGCAGCACATCCGCGAGCGCTGCTGCGCGTCGCACGGCCAGGGCAATATCGAGCGGCTCTTCGATTGTCTGCCACCCGGTGGGTCTGGCCGCACGGTGGTGAGCGATACGCTCGCGCATTTCGTCGTCGCTGGCGGTGGCTGTGGCGATGAATGCGATGCTGCGACTACTGTCGGCTGCTAATCGTTCCGCAAATGCGCTCTTCCCGCTGCGCGCGCCTCCAAGGATAAGGATGAAGCGTGGAGGTTGTGCGCGTTGCTCCTGGTTTATGCTCATGGATCTTTCATCCCTGTGAGGCCTGGCACCCACAAGGGCCCGGCCACCAAGCGGCGGCATGGCGAGTACATGCCGAAAAACCAATCCAATGACACTCTCTTTGAGGCCTGGCACCCACAAGGGCCCCGCCACCCAACCCAGCCGCCCCGTGCCACTACATTTCGGGTGACCACCCCGCCACCAAGCAGCGGCATGGCGAGCACATGCCGAAAAACCAATCCAATGATACTCTCTTTCGTGACTATCTAGTACAGTGAGGCGGAAATCCGCCCGTGGTTTAAACTGTTAAAGCCTTGCCTTTTCATCCCGGAGCAGATCGTATGACGAGAGGTCTGTAGTCGTCCGGAATGTACCTTGCCACGAGCCGGACGCCCGTGGTCTAACAAGCTAACCGAATCTCGGTGATTGCCGGCAGCGGGATCTCGAACCCCCTACTCACTGTCCCGCCCGACTACTCATGAGCTCGAGCTAAGGCGAGCCTCAGGCAAGGTCGGCTCGAACAGTTCGATGGGGTTGCCGGAAGGGTTGTCGACCAGGATCTGCTTGCCGCCAATGCCGGTAACGATATCGTTGCGAAAGTGGGCTCCCGCCTTGCGCAGCGCCTCGACGGTGGTGGCGAGATCGCCGACTTCAATCGAGAATCGGTTCCAGCCTCCAGGCTCGGGCTTGGTACCATCGGGCATCGACTGGCCGCCCCCGCCCGCCGGATTCGGCGCGCTGAGCACTAGACGAAGGTCGCCTCGTGAGAGCATGGCAAAGGCAGGAGCCGGATGCATATCTTCGTGAAAGCCGAGATGTTGACAGTAGAACGTGATCGCAGCGTCGACATCGTGGACGATGTAGCGGACCTGAACCGTAGCCATTCAGTGTTTCTCCTTTCCTCGCTCCTTAAGCGATACCTCTAGATCTGTAATCATGAAACATCTGTTCTCAAGATAACAGATGATCTACAGAACGTCAAGTGCCTACAGAAGATCAATGGTAAAAAGCTCACTCCCTGGGAGGAACGGGGCCAGTCCCGTTCTAGATGACAGAGGGAGGCAGTGGACTGAACCCCTGCCAGTCTACTACAAAACTATTTCCGCCTCAATCTACTAGAGCCACCTCTGCGAGATTACAAGCAGGAGCAGGGCAACGACTTCTGCCACTTCTGCGATGGCACCGTACGTATCGCCGGTATTTCCACCCAGGCGCCTGGTTATCCATGCACCTAAGGCGAGCGCGACAAGTGTTGTCACTACCCAGACGATGAGGCCTACAAGCCGACCGGCGAACAGCACTATGATGAGCGCGGTCACGCCCGCGAGCGCGAGTCTCCATGGAATGACGAGCTGGCGAAAGGCCGCACCCAGGCCCGTGGGGCGAGCAGCGGGAAACACACGCAAGGCCAGCACCATTGTCCAACGAGAGGTGGGCAGCGCAATAAGTAACGCCGGAATGAGCAGGCGTTCCTGCAGGCTTGCCAGGAATGTCACCTCGAGCAGTAGAGTGCATACCGCGCCGAGCACGGCAAAACTTCCCACTCGACTGTCGCGCATGATCTCAAGACGACGTTCGGATGTCGAGCCGCCGAAGAGCCCATCGCAAGAATCCATCAGCCCGTCCAGGTGTAGTCCGCCGGTCAGTAGCACCAACACTACCACAAGCAGCGCCGACAGGGCCAGTTGTGGCACGAGTGACCTGAGCGCAATCACGAGGAGGCTCAACACCAATGCAAGTAGCAAACCCACAAGTGGAAAATATCCGCTACCCAGGCCAACGTGCGACGTAGGCGTGGCATACTGTGTACTCCGGGAGCGAAAGAGCCGCTCAGGACCAGGGATTGGCAGTAGTGTGAGAAAGCTGATGGCAGCAGCCAGTTCTGCATACTGATCGAGAGCAAGTTGAAGAATATGTGAGATTATGCTTCGTATGCGATCAAGATTATTGGGAAATTGTGGTTTATTGAATTGATCTCCAGCCATACCGAGAGTATACCACAAGGAAAGTATGCTATAATGTTGCATACGTAAAAAAATATCTAGCGCCTGGCACCCGCAAGGGGTGCCACTACATTTCACGCTCAATGCGCTCCAAAATGTAGTGGCAGGGCTTGCCCCTGCCAGGATAATTCACTTTGCAGGGACGAGAATTGAGATGAGTGACGAGGAGAAAGCCGCAGTCGTGTTGCGTCTGCCTTCGACCTTAAGCGCTTACAGTGGTGGGAAGAGCCAGATTCCGCTAAAAGCAAACACTGTAGAGCAACTGCTGGCAACGTTGGAGCGCGAACACCCATTGGTTTGGCAGCGCCTCTGTACTGAGCAAGGCCACCTGCGCTCTCATGTCAAGATGTTCGTCAACAACGTACTGATTACCGGCTCGGGTGGACTGGCAACAGTGCTCAAACCTGGGCAAGAAGTCATCGTTCTACCTGTCACTTCGGGACCTTAGTAGCCGAGCATTACCTTGCTGACATGCCCCCGGCATGTCGGGCGCAAGCACTTCGTGTCATGAAGAATGATCCACACAATAGAGCGCTCACAGATGAGCCTATTTCATTACCAACGTCCGTAGCAGATGCTGCCATTACCGCCAGAAAAACCTTAGGGCCGTGGAGTGTGCTGCGCAACCGCAACTACGCTTTGCTCTTCTGGGGTCAGTTGATTTCTGCAGCGGGCACACAAATGCAAGTGGTGGCCGTTGCCTGGCAGGTCTACCTGCTCACGCACTCAGCGATTGCTCTTGGCATCATTGGACTTATTCAGGCCATACCGCGTTTGATCTTCTCGTTGGTGGGTGGTGTATTGGCAGATGTGTTTGACCGGCGTAAGATGCTGCTTGTGATCGAGCTGTTGCTTGCGGCCACGTCGGCAGTGCTGGCAATTTGTACCATCTTGCATGTCATCAACCTGCTCATCATCTATGTCGTCGTATTGATCGCTGCCAGTGTTTCTGCATTCGAGTTTCCCACTCGCCAGGCTGTTGTCCCCAACCTGGTGCCCCGGGAGCAAATGGCTGACGCGATGTCACTCAGTATGGCTATGATGCAGTTGACCTTTATCATCGGCTCAACAGCAGGTGGCTTTGTCATCGCCTGGGTGGGTGTTGCCAATACCTATTGGATCGACGTCATCTCCTATTTTGTGGTCATCGGCTCGCTGCTGCTGATCGTTGTCCCGCGCATTCCTGTTGAGAAGCGAGCACAGGCCGGGTTTGGGGCGCTCAGCGATGGAATACGTTTCCTGCGTGCTCATCCGGTGATTCTGGCCGTCCTCTCGCTGGACTTCTTTGCCACCTTCTTTGGCTCACCAAAATCACTTCTACCGGTGTATGCCAGTGACATTCTACATGTTGGTCCGCAGGGACTTGGCGTACTCCTGGCGGCAACCTCCATTGGCGCGGTAGCTCTCACGCCGTTCACCGGACGCATCGGTCGCATCTCACGTCAGGGCCTGGGGATCGTGCTGGCTATCATTGCCTGGGGTGTATGTATCGTTGCCTTCGGTTTCTTCCCCGGCCCGTTGTGGCTGGGAGTGCTTTTCCTTGCGGGAGCCGGTGCGGCTGATATGGTGAGCATGATTTTGCGCGGCCTGATCGTACAGCTCATCACCCCCGACGAGTTTCGCGGGCGTATCAGCGCCGTCAATGCGATGTTCGTGATCGGTGGTCCCATGCTGGGTCAGTTCGAGTCAGGCGTGGTAGCGGGACTCTTCGGTGCTGAGTTCTCGGTGGTCAGCGGTGGTCTGGCCTGTATTTTTGCCACGCTCGCTATTGCTGCTCTGGTGCCCAATTTGTTACGTGTGAAGGTCAAGTAGGGGCCGATAATGGATTTTAACGAATTGATCGGGCTATGTGATGGGTTTCGCGGGCCGATAAATCGGGCCCAATCAACCTAAGCCTGGGAATGCGGTAGGAGGCTGGGTGATCTGTAGCTCTCTCCC
>CAVYFB010000008.1:0-433917 GCA_963767625.1 uncultured Chloroflexia bacterium | reverse complement strand
TTCAAAGCCTGATCTGGTAGAGTAATGATCTGACGAAAGACGAAGAACTGGAACAGCTCCGACACGAGAATACGGCCTTGCGCGAAGCGGGGCTCCGCAAAGACGAAGAGTTGGAACAATCCCGCAAAGCGAAACAGGAATTACGTGAAGGGTTGCGGCTCACCCTCTTCCCATTGCATGGGGAACCTGAGTAGTTACATAGTCTAGTGTGAGGTTACACGCCATGACAAAACCGTGGCCGAACGACAAGGTATCGAAAGGTACATCACCCATGAAACAGGAAGCAGGAGAGCAAGAACAGCTATCAATTTTTAGCGATTTTGATCTCTATCTATTTGGGCAGGGCAAGCATTACCATATTTATGAGAAAATGGGTGCGCACCTGCGTACGTTCAATGGCGTCAAGGGCGTACACTTCGCAGTCTGGGCCCCCAACGCCCTCGCTGTCTCCGTTATAGGAGACTTTAATCAGTGGAAGCGCGGTGCGACGCCGATGACGGTCCAGCGCAAGGATCTCGGCACCTGGGAATGCTTTGTGCCTGGCCTGCAAACAGGGGCGCTTTACAAGTATGCCATCGACTCTCGCTATAATAACTATACTGTAGACAAGACCGACCCCTACGGATTTGCCGCCGAATTACGTCCCTTAACCGCCAGCATCGTCGTTGACATTCATCAGCACGAGTGGCATGATGGCACCTGGATGCTGCAGCGCTTCCATCGCCACCAGTTGAACCAGCCTATGTCGATCTATGAGGTTCATCTGGGTTCCTGGAGGCATGTCCCTGAACGACATGTCGCTGGCAACCCTGAGGAGGATCGCTTTCTCACCTATCGCGAATTAGCCCACGCTCTTGCTGCCTATGTCAAAGAAATGGGCTTTACGCATATTGAGCTTATGCCTGTGACTGAATTCCCCTTTGATGGTTCCTGGGGTTACCAGGTTACCGGCTACTATGCTCCTACCAGTCGCTTTGGTACTCCTGCTGACTTTCAGTATTTCGTCGATTACATGCACCAGCAAGGCATCGGCATCATACTGGATTGGGTGCCCTCTCATTTCCCTAAAGACGGTCATGCTCTCAGCTACTTTGATGGCACCTACCTCTACGAATATGCTGATACCCGCAAGGGAGAACATAAACAATGGGGAAGCCTGGTCTTTAACTATGGTCGCAGCGAGGTAAAAAATTTTCTGCTTGCCAGTGCCCTCTTCTGGTTAAGGGAGTACCATATCGATGGTTTGCGTGTAGATGCTGTCGCTTCAATGCTCTATCTAGAATATATGCGCGAACCCGGCGAATGGGTGGCTAACCAGTACGGTGGAGGCGAGCACCTGGAGGCGATAGATTTTTTGCGCCAGCTCAATGAAGCGGTCTATGCGGAAGAGGCCGGTACGCTGACCATCGCCGAGGAGTCCTCGGCCTGGGCATTAGTTTCGCGTCCAACCTATGTTGGGGGACTTGGCTTCAGCATGAAATGGAACATGGGCTGGATGCATGATATGTTGGAGTACATGCATTTGGATCCTATTCATCGCCGCTATCATCATAATAATATTACGTTCTCCCTGATGTACGCTTATTCCGAGAACTTCGTGCTGCCTCTCTCACATGACGAGGTTGTGCATATGAAAGGCTCATTGATCTACAAAATGCCCGGCGACCTCTGGCAGCGTTTTGCCAACCTTCGTGCCCTCTATGGCTATATGTGGGGGCATCCAGGCAAGAAGCTGCTATTTATGGGCGGCGAGTTTGGGCAGTGGCGTGAGTGGAATTTTGCCGAGAGCCTGGATTGGCACTTACTCGAACCACCAAGCGACCCCCACCATGCGCAGCTACGCGACTTTGTGCATGACTTGAATATGCTCTATCAGCGGGAACCGGCCCTAAGTGAGTTGGACTATGACCCTGAAGGGTTTGCATGGATTGACCCGCACGATTCGGATAACAGCGTTGTGTCCTTCATGAGGCGCAGCAAAGACGCAGCGGATACCCTGGTATTTGTCTGTAACTTTACGCCCATACCCCGCCACGGCTATCGCCTGGGCGTACCGGACCCGGGGCAGTATTATGAGCTCATGAACAGCGACGCGAATCGCTATGGCGGCAGCGGACTGGAAAATCTACAGCCAATGCCCAGCGGACCAGTTTTCTGGCAAGCCTGCCCGCACTCGATCGTCCTAACGCTTCCCCCGCTGAGTACGGTCGCTTTAAAGCGACGTCCGACCGCGCATGCAGAAGAGGTTGTTGAAAGCGAGCTGCACTAAAAGACCTCTAGCGCCGTGAAAGTTCGTGTTTAGGAGGCGCTTGCTGCTCAAATCAACCGAGACGCTCCTAAAATGAGTAGACCAAGCCTCAGTATTTATATACGCCCCCATCCTTTCTTTTCCTCGCTTTCTGAAGGGGAGAATTCGACGCTTCTTACCGTGATATCCGAGGAACTTTCTCTCCTTTCATCGTAAGAGACGGTAATCGGTCCGCGATGTAAAACTATAATAGACACAGAAAGGGGCTGAAATAAGATATACTCAAGCATGATGACTGTCATTTTACCCATAGGTTTTGCAGATTCTGCAAAACTATGCTTCCCTTTTTGCTCTCCAAAACTATGCTTCCCTTTGCACCTCAATAAATGATGTATTTTCTAACGGGATTAGGGCAATGCAGCACCATGCTGTTGATGAGGAGATGAGGACATGAGGTATCGTCAGTTCCTTTCGAAGTCAATCGTATCTCTTGAACGTATCGGTTGGATAGCCCAGTTCTTCTAGCGCCAAGCGCCACGCTTCATGTCCTTCTTTCGTCCGTAAGATGTGCGGATCATTCAGCACGTTAAATACTTTCCTTGCGCTCGGATAGATGCCTTGTTTATGAAACAGAAACGCCGCGCGGCGGATTTCTTCGCTGATTCCGGCCATTCGCTCCTCCCTTCGTCTCCTACGTTCTGTATAACGTCGCGTTGAAACTTGTTTGCACAGTTCGGGGAACTTATCCCATACGATATGGCGTTTATATCCCATTTCCCGAGCAAGTTCATAAACCGCTGGGGCCTCCGCGTTGCTTGCCAGTACCTCTCGCAGCCGTTGCTCAATGAGCGAATCGTCAAATCTTTCGCGGTACCTCGTCACGATGGCACGACAAAGATCTGGGAAATACTTGCGCATTGAACTAGTATAGCAACGGAGTTGCCGTGCAACGTTTGCCAATGGCTCCGGCTCTGGACTCGCCAAAGCCTTCTCGAGAGCTTGCTTCATTACCATGCGATGACCCTCCTCACCCCAGTGGTTTTTATTGCGCCGTGCAATCGCTTTAGAGAGATCAGGGCAATGCTTTCGCACAGTCTCCTCGTCAAAACCCATACGTTGGGCAATATCCACGAGATAAGGTAATGGATCAACCTGATCGTCAACAGCTAGCACAGCTTCGAGAGCCTGTCGCATCCGCCGAACATCATCTTCTGTCACAGGCCTCGACTTTCCTCTTGAGATAGCTGGTATGCTCCCTATAGTGAAACCTGTGTCCTTTCGCGGCGGAATAGCAGTCGTGGTCAGAAACTCCAAAGGCGTAATTGATAAGGAGAAGCAAATCTTCAGGAAGGAGTCAAAATACGGCACCTTTTCCTGATGAAGATAACCCCACAGGGCCTGGATCGTGACTCCCGATAAGCGCGCCAGTTTACTAATATTACCGCCCGCATAGTTATCTAGTTAGGCGCCTACCCTCATCGCGATCTGTTTTCTTGGGGGAGGGGCTGCGAGGTTCGGTGCTGCCGCAAGCAAATCGCCTGAGACTTCTGCTACCCAGTACTGGTGTGCAGACACCTCCGTACCACCTGATGGATCAACTATACATAATGACTCTTGGGTACTACCTAACCAGTGAGTACAGCGAGGACACTAACCGGGACGTGTTGTTTGAGTGAGAAAATGAATGGTTTTCTGACAATACGGGCAATGGGTAACAAGTGGTTGCCGATGGTGGAGGCAAATATCGATGCCGTTAAGTGACCACAGCAAGGGTTCGTAAACGACTTGATGAGCCAGTCGCCATTCCTCGTAACACCGAGAACACCGGGCTTTACTTCGACGTAGCAACCTGTTAATGGCTATAACCTCGTTAAACGTCAACATCGTTAGAAAGATTAGATTATCGCAGGATGTGAAGGATTGCAGCATCTCTACCCACTTGTCTGGCTATTGGACTAACGCCGTTGAGAGTCAACGCATAGCCATTCCAGAAACTATTCATGCGATAGTAGTAGTTCAGGGTCGGCCCGGTTTGAGAGTGTGAGGTGTGATTTCTCGCATGATCAAGTCCTTGGGAGTTACGCAGTGCGTTTCAGCAAGCCGGGCAATGTAGCCAGTTAGGCTCTCAACATACGGGGTTCCTACGCCGATTGGCTCTAAGCAATAGAGGCGGCTGCGGGGCGGCAGAGGTGGAATTGACACATCCCATTCTTCATAGGTGGCTCTCTGAAACAAGTTGACCAATTGAATAAGAAGTGCTATACTCCTGAGCATGGAGCAAGACAATCGGACGGAAAAGTATCAGCAGATGCATCAGCTGCTCAATGAGAAGCAGTGGAGGCAGTTTCTAGCGCTGGAAGCCAAAGAGCGCGGAAACATTGTCCTGGTGGCAAGAGAGGCAGGCGTCTCCAAAAATACGATCAAAGCCGGAAGGCGAGAGATCGAGGCAGGAGAGCTGTTTTCCCCAGGGAAGCGGATCCGAGGCGAAGGCGGAGGGAGAAAAAAGCAGGAGGAACATGATGCCAGCTTGCAGGCCGATTTGGAAGCGCTGCTGGACCCCAAAGGCGATCCGATGAGTCCTATCCAGTGGACGACGAAAAGCGTGGCCAAGCTCAAGGAAGCGCTCGCGCAGCGAGGCCATCAGCTAGGCGACACAGCGATCAGCAAGCGGTTGCACGCGCTGGGGTTCTCTTTGCGCGCCAAGAAGAAAACCATCGAGGGGAGTTCTCATGCGGATCGGGATGCCCAGTTTGGGCATATCAAGCAGACGTGCGAACAGTTTGAAGCTGCGGGCGATCCGATCATCTCGGTGGACTGCAAGAACAATGGGCGAGAGTGGCAACCTAAAGGGGAAGAGACCACCGTCAACGTGTATGACTTCCTTTCGCTGGCCGACGGGAAAGCCGTCCCCTATGAACTTATCCGGAAACCGGCGGGAATGTGGTAGAATGGAGGAGCGCAGAACAGAAGTTCAAAGGAGAAGAGGAGGAAGAAGAGAGCGATGACCAGAACCAAACCGTGGCAAGTCAGTGATGAGTTATGGGAGCGCGTGCACCCCTTGATCCCAGCGCGGCCTGCCCATCCCAAAGGAGGACGGCCCGCCAACGATGATCGGCAGATGTTTGAGGCGATTGTGTATGTGCTGAGAACGGGGATCCAATGGCATGCCTTGCCGCGGGAGGTGGCAGCCCCCTCGACGGCCTATGATCGGTTTCGCTTGTGGGAGAGCCAGGGGGTGTTTGAACGCCTGTGGGCGGCAGGCTGAGAGGCGTTTGAGGAAGTCGAAGGACTGGACTGGACGTGGCAGAGTCTGGATGGGACGCAGATCAAAGCCCCTTTCGGCGGCGGCGCCACCGGCGCCAATCCGGTGGAACGGCGCAAACGGGGCACCAAGCGGAGTCAACTGAGTGAGGGTCATGGACTGCCGCTGGCAGTGGTGTTGGAGGCGGCCAATCGCACCGATATGACCGTGGCGGCGGCCACCCTGGATGCCATCGTCATCCCCCGTCCACAGCCCGATGAGGCACACCCGCAGCATCTGAGCCTGGATGCAGGCTATGACTACGAGAGCACACTGGGCGAGGTGCAAGCACGTGGCTATACCCAGCACGTGCGCCCCAATTGGTGGAACCGCAATCACGGCCATCCGGCGACTGCCGAGCAACTGGCGCACGCGGCCTCGCGGCAGCCAGGCAAGCGTCCCCGGCGCTGGGTAGTGGAACGGCTGCATGCCTGGCTCAATCACAATCGACGGCTCATCATTCGCTGGGACAAGCTCCCCCGCAGCTATCTGGCCTTTCTCTGTCTGGCCAATGCCCTGATCTGCTTTCAGCAGGCGGCTCGCTTCCAGGCTTGTGCTCGTCCCCTGGCGGCTTAGTCCAATGGAAGACGTGCGGTTTCCGGATAAGTTCTATGGGGTGTATGACCTGGTGCATAACCAGGGCTTTGTCAACGTGGGCATCGACCATGACAGGGCAGAGTTCGCCGTCGAAAGTATCCGACGCTGGTGGGACCAGCACGGCAAGAGCTTGTACCCTCAGAAGACCAAACTGCTGATCACGGCTGATGGAGGTGGCTCCAACGCCGCACGCAGCCGCTTGTGGAAGCGCGAGATGCAACGTTTGGCCAACCAGACCGGACTCACCATCACCGTCTGCCATTTTCCGCCAGGCACGAGTAAGTGGAACAAGATCGAACACCGGCTCTTTTCCTACATCTCCATCAACTGGCGTGCCAAGCCGTTGACTTCTTTGGAAACGATCATTGAACTGATTTCCCATACAACCTCCAAAGAAGGGCTGACGGTGACCGCTGTGAAGGATAGCCATACCTATCCGACCGGCATCAAAGTGACCGATGAAGAACTCAACGCACTTCACCTCATCTGGGATGCTTTCCATGGTGAGTGGAATTATACCTTCAAGCCACAAGATTCTGCCTCTGACGTTCATGTTATTTGAGTGAGACTCCTAAGGGTGAGTGAAGGAGGCCCGGCGTCCTGTGGTGGCTATATCAAGGGCCTTACGTGTTTCTGTCTTCCTTGCCCTGTTTTCTTTCCACAGACGAAGAGAACGTGTCCTCTCATTGCTTGTTTGCCAGAAGAGGCGCATCCGTGTTCAGTAAACAGGGATTGACCTGTTCCCGATTTTCTTGCTCCATGCATCTCTTCGTAAAGACAAGATGTGAGACGAGAGATTGTCCCGGTGCACGTCTCCGATTTTTGAACGGATGGCCTAAGTAGCCAGCACAATGCTTAACGGTGTCACGTATTGTCACGTATTCAACCTTGCAAGTGGCTCCTTGGAAAATGAGAGAATTCTCATGCGCCCCTTACAAACTTTTTATACTTTCCTGCTTTTTTTCTTATGACTTTGCTTTATTATTAGAGAGGAAGTACGACAGACATATATGAAGCTGCTTATGATAGAGAACTGGAGAGATAATGAAAAGCTACCCGTATGATGCATCGCCGGAATGGGTCCCCAGGGAGTACCCGGCTGCTCAAGACCGCCGCGCCGCTCAAGAAGGCATAGGCCAGCCACAGAGGGATGCAGGCCATATCGACTATCCAAGCGTCGCCCCGCAGCAACAACTGCGACAGGCGCAGGCAACACAGCAGACTTACGCCGGATACCGGTCAGCAGCAGCGACCGCGCCGAACTACGCGGCCAGGCAGCAACAGGCCGGGCCAGCATCTCGCGGGGCCACGGCTGGCAGTCAGAAGATGTCGAAAGCGAAGGCCCTGGACCTGCTCGCTTCACTGAAGAAAACGATCGTGATCGGAGCCATTATCGGCTTCGGCGTGTTGAGCACGCTCGTGGCAACGCACGCGGTAGGCAGCGCGGCCAACCAATCCCAATCGACGCAGGGGAGTAACTCCATTTCACCAGACAATAACAACAATACCAATACGAATAATAACAGCAACAATCCGTCGAACAACAGTGGTTTCTTTCAGCAACAAGGAGGGGGAAATGGGTTCGGATCAGGCAGCTACTCCCAGCCATCAAGCGGGACTGGCGTCTCCTGAGTATAGTATCCCGGTAGGCATGGCGCAGGGGCAGTTCAAGGCTATGGGCACTACTATCACTACCCTGCTGCCTGAAGCGCGCGCGGATGCTGTAGAGATCGTCCGGTCACTCTTTGCGGAGTGGGAGCGGGTGTTGAGCCGCTTCCTACCGGAGAGCGAGCTGTCCTGGCTCAATGCCCACCCCGGCCAGAACGTCATCACCAGCCCGTTGTTCTCTCAGGTGCTGGCATCAGCCCTGAATGCGGCGCAGGCGACGCAGGGCATCTACGATCCAACGCTGCTCGATCAAATGGTCAAAATCGGCTACGACCGTTCTTTTGATACGCTCTCTCCGACACTCCCGGCATCCTCCTATGATGGGCAGCCGGGTGGGGGCTGGCGCGGCATCCAGGTGTCGCCGCTCCTGCGCAGCGTCAGGCTGCCGGAGGGGGTCAAACTGGATTTCGGCGGGATCGCGAAAGGTATGGCGGTGGATGCCTCGCTGGTAGCGTTGCAGCAAGTGGGTATCGAGCGCGCGCTGGTCAATGCAGGCGGCGACCTGGCTGTGCTCGGCTCGCCGCCGATGTTGGAGGATTGGCCCATCGCCGTTCCGGTCAAGGAGGAATCCCGGACGATCCCGCTGCGCAGCGGCGCGATGGCGACCTCCGGCACCGCGCGTAGGCATTGGACGCAGGGAGGCGTGGCGCGTCACCACCTGCTCGACCCGCGCAGCGGCTTGTCCGCCGCCAGCGACCTGTGGATGGTTACGGTGGCCGCGTCGCGCTGCGAGCAGGCCGAGGTAGCCGCGAAGGTCGCTTTTGTGCTAGGCATGGAGCGCGGCAAAGCCTTCCTCCAGCAGCACCAACTCTCAGGCTTGCTGATGGATAGAGATGGGCACTGGGAAGCGACGGGCTACTGGCCTGTTGACATGATGCGCTAACGTGACAACTTCCCATGGGTAAACCCAGGGGCTTCTCAGTTCAGCCGGTTTTCGTAGAGACACGTTTCGATAGAGGAAATTTCTTATGAATACCTTATGGCAAAATGTAACATGGGATGTCGCCAGGGCTGGCGGCTTCACAGCATATATCTTATTGGCACTGGTGGTGGCCATCGGGCTGGCGCTCTCCATGCAGTTGCAATCGCCGAGCCGCTGGCCGCGCATCCTGAATAGCGAATTACATAACTTTGTGACGCTGCTCTCGCTGGTTTTTACAGGAGTCCATGTGCTGGCCGTCATTGTTGACCCTTTCACCCATTTTGGTCTGAACGAAGTCTTCATCCCGTTTGCCAGTCATTACCGGCCTATCTGGATGGCGCTGGGCATCGTGGCGTTGTACCTGGGTATCGCCATCGGTATCAGCACGTGGCTGCGTCCGAAAATTGGCTATACCTGGTGGCGCAGGCTGCACGTGCTGACGCTGGGCATCTTCGCGCTCGTCACCGTGCATGGTATCGCCACCGGCAGCGACACGAACACGCTGTGGGGACTCATCATCTACGCGGCCTGTGTGACGCTGGTGGGCAGCCTGCTCTTCCGCCGCCTGCTCATCCCGGCCACGCAGAAGGGACACAGGCATCCCATACTGGCGACGCTAGTGGGCCTCTTCACCCTGGCCTGCGTCATCTTCACGATGGCCGGCCCGCTGCGCCCGGGCTGGAATGCCCTGGCAGGCGGAGCGATCGCCAGCGCCGCCAGCATCTCACAATCCACCTCCTCGTCATCGCAAAGCAGCCATTCGAGCGAACCTTTCGCGTCGGCATTCACCGCCTCGTTACAGGGCACGCTGACGCAAAACGGCCTCGACTCCAACGGCAAGGAGACGTTGCGCGTGGAGAGCACGCTGAGCAACGGCGCGCAAGGTGTGCTGACCATCGTCATGCAAGGGACGCAAAACGGCTTTGGCGACGATGGTGGTCTCTCCATCACCGCGACGCAGGTCACGCTCGGCACATCGTCCGTCACACAACTCTACCAGGGACAACTGACCGATCTGCGCACCGGGGATCATCGCTGGCGCATGACGGCACTGCTGGCGAAAGCCGGGTCATCCTCAAGCCAGGTGCAGCTCTCGATCACTATGATCGTCTCCTCATCCGGCCAGGTGACGGGGACGGTTCAGGGAGTTCCAACCTCCGGACAGAGTGTGCCATCCTCCTCCAATGTCGTGACGGAATGATTCATTCGCACCGTATAGGCCCAATAGCTCGTAATTATTGAAGATGGCCCCTCATTCCACTACTTTTCGAGGCGCCCAACAAGGAGAAGAAGCATGCGTATCCTGGTTGCAGAAGATGATCCACACCTAGGCTCAAGTCTGAAGAAAGGACTTGAGAGAAACCTTTACGCGGTTGACCTGGTGGGGGACGGCGAGGAGGCCTTATCCCTGGGTTTAGCTGTGCCCTATGATCTGATCATTCTGGATATTCTGCTGCCTCACCTCGATGGGTATCACGTATGTCGACAATTACGCGATCAGGGAAAAGTAACGTCTATTCTGTTCCTGACGGCACTGGATGGCGTTGATCAGCGCGTGAGGGGGCTGGACCTGGGCGCTGATGACTACTTGACCAAGCCCTTCGCCTTTCGCGAACTCCAGGCGCGTGTGCGTGCTCTACTGCGACGTGAGCTCCCGTCCAAGACAGCGGTGTTGCGCTTCCTGGATATCACGCTTGATATGCAGACCCACGAGGTGCGGCGCGGGGAGCGGGTGATCGATCTGACGAGCAAAGAATATAGCCTGTTGGAGTTCCTGATGCGCCACCCCCACCAGGTGCTCAGTCGGTTGATGATTGCAGAACATATCTGGGATATTGATGCGGAGCGTCTCTCAAATGTGATTGATGTCTACATTGGCTATATACGACGCAAACTCTGTCTGTGTGGAGAGCCTAACTTCATTCAGACGGTGCGCGGTTTTGGCTACCAGCTCAAGGAGCCATAGGATGATGAAATTGCTGCACGATCATTGGCCAGTTGGGATTCGCACCCAATTGATGCTGTGGTACCTCATAGTCTTTGCTGTGCTGATGCTGCTTTTTGGCGGCATCTTCTATGCGAACCTGCGCACATCGCTCTCGACGAGCCTGGACACTGCCCTTCAACTGCGCACGCAGCAGATTGCCGCTGGTATCACTGACGAGCAAGGGAAGATCATTATCCAGGATGTGACAGGCGAATTACCAGGAGTGGTTGACCGTGATAGTGTACAGAGTCCAAGCACACCCGATGGACAAGAAGGGGCAGATCAACACGCTGATGTGACCTTCGGCACGCTCGTACGTATTCTCGGTGCAGATGGACAGCCTGTCTATGTCACACGTGCTTTTCGCGGCCTGCGTGTTCCTGCTGCCAGCATCACGCAACCGCTGCATCACGTTGTCTGGCAAGGCATGGTCACGGCACACCATGGGCAGGCGGTGCGCCTCTATAGTGCTCCCCTGGAGCATGATGGCAAGGTTTACGGCGTGATCCAGGTTGGGCAATCACTGACCTCGTTGGACACAACGCTCATGAGTGTGGTGCTCGAATTGCTGCTCATTGGACCCTTTGTGTTGCTGCTCAGCGCCTTTGGCAGTTACTGGTTAGCGGCACGTGCCTTTGAGCCTATCCACCATCTGACATGTACAGCGCGACACATCGAGGCAAGCGATCTGCATCAACGTGTGCCAGTGCCGCGAACCAGGGATGAAGTGCAATCACTGGCACTGACCTTCAATGAAATGATCGAGCGGCTGGACAAGGCTTTCGCACAACAACGACGCTTCGTGGCGGATGCCTCACATGAACTGCGTACGCCTGTTGCTGCTATTCGCAGCATGACAGATACCGTGCTGGACCAGGAGGCCACCCCGCAGGAATATGTGGCTGTGCTGCACGACATCACTAGTGAAGCTGAACGATTGGGGCACTTGATCAGCGATTTGCTCGTCCTGGCGCGTGCTGACGAAGGACAAACCCTGCTTGAATGGAAGCCATTGCGATTGGATCTCCTGCTTTCTGACGTGTTGGCAACAGTTGAGGCTCTGGCAAGCGAACGAAGCATTACAGTGGAGGTGGGCCGATTGGAACCCGCCTTGGTAATGGGCGATGAGGCACGACTGATCCAGGTGATCTTGACGCTCTTGGACAATGCTCGTGCCTATACGAATGAAGGTGGAAAGGTGGAACTGGCTGTTGTCATCAGGGACAAGCATGCCTGCCTGGTCGTGCAGGATACAGGCATCGGGATTGCACCAGAGGACCAGGAGCATATCTTCGAGCGCTTCTACCGAGCCGACTCAGCTCGTGCCCGTATCGCAAGCGGGACCGGACTGGGGTTAGCCATTGTGGAGTGGGTGGTACGCGCGCACCGGGGAACCATTACGGTTGAGAGTCAGGTCGGGCAAGGGTCAACCTTCACCGTGGCGTTACCTCTGGCGGAGTCAGCCTCCCAAGAACAGAAAAAGGCGTAAGTGTCTACGTTTTCACTCCCTCATGTCTAGAGCATACTTCATCGTCTTCTCATCAAGAGCCTGTATACTCGGAATAGGTGAACAACCTATGGGTTGTGTTGGCTACTTGGGACATCCGTTCTGAAAAACCGAGACGTATATCAAAAAAATTGAGAACGGGCAAAGCCCTGTATATAGATACAGGTGGACACCAGGGCAATCGCATAGAAAGAGAACGTCTTCTCCTTGCTGTCGAAAGAAAATAGCGGAAGGAATACGAGAACAAGCAATAATCTTGGTCCAAGCAAATAGCATGTCCTCACCCTTGGTGAATACGGCTTTCACGTTTTATGCCGTTCTTTGATAACCATGATGTAACCCACCTAGCACAGGAACAGCGATCACCCGGTTCGGTTGCTGAGATGGAGGAGCAAAAAGCACTGACGGCTCCAGCACGCGTCGTGCGTTTCTTCAAGGTCATCGCATCCAAGGCGAGCGCCAAGCGCGGCTCATCAGCAGGCCACCACGCGAGAATCCACTGCACTAGGGGCCCAAAACAGGTGCTCACAACTAGGTCGCACCGCTTCTTCCCCTTTTTGTCGTCGGCGCTATAACACCATTCGCGCAAGCGTTGCGAGCCTGTTCTGCTCCGAACTGTCCACTTGCAGTGCTAAGGCCGCACACACCAGCGTGATGCCGCATGACCTGGCTAGCACCATCCCATAGCTCCACTAGGCCAGCACCTTCGCTTGCGGACGACTCAATTTCGGCAACATGGTTGACACGGTTTGTATCCACTGTGATCATGGCTCAGGGTGAGACATGATTGTTCTCCTACTACGACAGATGGGATTTTGTTCTATCGTAGCAGCCCAATCGCTCTCACGTCTTTTTTCTCCCCATTTGGCCTAGTTCTCCTCCTTCTCCAAAAAACCTCCTAGTGAAAGATGGCTCTCCCCCCCGCTCACGCAAAGAGCGTGCAAAGGCCATCTCGCCACGTGCGTTACGCTGGCTTCTGATACGCAAGCGTGAGGATCTCGACCAGGAGGACCAGGCGAGGTTAGATCAGTTGTTGAACCTCTCGCCGGACTATGCCTTACTGCATGCTTTTCTGGAGATGGTCTGAGAACGAAAGCATGAGCAATTACGCACCTGGATGCATGAAGCCACCAAGAGCGGGATTGCTGAGATGAAGAGCTTTGTGGCAGGCATTGAACACGATTATGATGCCGTGTCTGCTGCGCTGCATCTTCCCTGGAGTCAAGGTCAAACAGAAGGGTTTGTCAACAAATTAAAGACAGCCAAGCGCATGATGTATGGTCGTGCGGGTTTTGCGCTGTTGCGCCAACGTTTGCTCCATGCTGTCTAAAGCGTCGGTGTTCCCCTCTTGGCAATCTATGGATTGATCACCGCCATAAATTTTCACGGGCTTCACCAGAAAGTCAGGAAGGCTGCCAGCACCGTGTCCAGGTAGGAGGTCATCCAGAGGTTGACAAACACTCAATTGTTGATGTATCCTCACAGGAGTAAGAAAAGAACTACCATAGAAGGCACCGGCAAAGTCTCTGACGAGGCCTTGTCGTGGTTGCAGTGAAACAGCGGAAACGCCTATTTTCACGTCCATGAGATAGCAGAGCAGAAAAGAGAACAGGAATGCAGGCAGCACCAGAAATAATGCGCACCGCCATACGCGCTGGTCAAGATTGCCTTGAGCATGTGCTTTCTTTCCTCCTTACCAACCTCACCCTTATCGGCCTTGCCAGACTCACTTGGCTACCGAGTCTGGTAGGGCTTACGACGAGGCTAGCCACAAGCACAGCTTAGGAAGAGAAAAACAGGGGCAACGATGCGAACCGACCCAATGTAGGTATCCTGGAGAGGACCTTCCGTTTAGCTGAAAGGTCCTCTTTTTTATTGTGCATTCACAGGTATCATGGCACTTACCACAAAGCATATGCAACCCAATCAGTCAGTGCCATGACTCATCAAACATTACAACAGGAGGTCTCACATGCTGAAAGAATTGATTTCTCGCACACGAATACATGGTGGAATGCAAAAGGGAACCATTACGAAATATCAACCCTTTCCGTCCATCGATTTGCCGGATCGCCAATGGCCGTCCCGCACAATTACAACAGCACCCATCTGGTGTAGCGTCGATCTGCGCGATGGCAACCAGGCGCTTCCTATCCCAATGGGGCTAAAGGAAAAAATGGAGATGTTCCAGCTCCTGATCGGTATCGGATTTAAGGAGATCGAGGTCGGCTTCCCTTCATCTTCTCAGATCGAATTTGACTTTGTGCGCTTGCTGATCGAGGAAAATCGCATTCCCGACGATGTCACCATTCAGGTACTCGTGCAAGCACGCGATGAGCTAATTATGCGCACCTTTGAGTCGCTGCATGGAGCAAAGAAGGCGATTGTCCATCTCTATAATTCGACCTCGCCACTCCAGCGCCGGGTTGTTTTCGGATTGGAGAAGCCAGACATCATTAACATCGCCACACGCGGCGCGAAACTTGTGAAGGAGTTGGTACCCACCCTACCTGGAACACAGGTCATCATGCAGTACTCGCCCGAAAGCTTTACGTCAACCGAAGTCGATTTCGCCCTTGAAATCTGCGAAGCTGTTGTTGACATGTGGCAGCCAACTCCTGAGAACAAGATCATCCTGAACCTTCCGGTCACCGTTGAAGTCGCGACACCGAATATTCATGCAGACCAGATCGAATGGTTCTGCCGACACATGCGCAATCGCGAGGCAGCTATCATCAGCCTGCACACGCACAATGATCGCGGAACGGGGGTCGCCTGCACTGAGTTGGGCTTGCTGGCCGGTGCGGATCGCGTAGAAGGGACACTCTTCGGTAACGGCGAGCGTACGGGCAATGTGGATATCGTTACCGTAGCGCTCAATATGTATACGCAGGGCATTGATCCAGGCCTGGATTTTAGCGACATTAGTGCGATCCGGGCCATTGCTGAGAAATGCACGCGACTTGAGGTGCCGATACGTCATCCCTATGCAGGTGAGCTGGTATTTACTGCGTTCTCCGGCTCACACCAGGATGCGATCAATAAGGGCATGACAGCGCAGGACGCAACCCCCGGTGCGTTGTGGCAGGTCCCCTATCTGCCCATTGATCCAAAGGATATTGGTCGTTCGTATGAGGCGATCATTCGCATTAACTCGCAATCGGGTAAGGGGGGTGTGGCCTACGTGATGGAGACCGAGTTTGGCTACCAATTGCCCAAGGTGATGCATGTTGAGCTGGGCAAGATTATCAAAGATCTTGCTGATGAATGCGGTGAGGAACTTTCGGGCACGCAGGTCTTCCAGGCATTCGAGCAGGAATATCTGCAGCGCAGTGAGCCGTTTGCGTTCGAATCGTTCCATGGAGAGGAAATAGCGCAGCAGGATGGCTCAAAGGTCGTTGCATGTACAGCCCGCATCTCCATTGATGGTATTGCTCGCGAGCTGCGTGGTCGTGGCAACGGTCCCATTGACGCTTTTGTGCAAGCGCTCAACCAGGGTGATATAGCCGATTTTAAGCTGCTCTCCTATGCCGAGCATGCGCTTGAGGAAGGAGCCGAAGCACAGGCCATAGCCTATATCCAGATCCAAATATCCTCTGGCACAACATTTTTTGGCGCTGCGACGGATACGAATATTGAGCTTGCCGCAGTGAAGGCTATACTTAGTGCCCTCAATCGATCGCAGCAATATCATGCATAACACGCTGGTGCTCAAAAAGGAGTAACTACTCAGATGTCTGATTCCGAGCCGCCTGCAGCGGCTCGCGTTTTTTTGCTGCGGGCATGGATTCGCCTGACGCCGGTGCCGGCATCAGTCCTTCTCAGTTTGGCAGGTACGCTTACACCGATTTGGGGAGGCCAAAAAAGGTTTCTTGATGGCATTTGTCACTGCTTCAAATCCATATTGCAGCATCGCCGTTTCGTACTCGACTTTCGCTTGAAGAAGCGATACCCCCTTCGTCGCAACATCAACCAATTTGTGATGGAGGAGTTCCGCATCTCGAAGAGCCGTGTTGGCACCCTCACTGCGAGAAGGAGGCATCGTATGGACCGCATCGCCTAAAAGCGTGACGTTCGTTGTCTGCCACTGCGAGACCGGCTCTGCATTGTGACGACTAATCGGGAAATTTGCTCACCTGCGCCACAATGACGCTGACATTGTCTTCCCCGCCACTCGCCAATGCTGCCTGAACGAGGGCATGGGCTGTCTTTGATGAGTGACGCATTGGTGTGGTCAAAATGGCGGGGATCTGCTGGTCGCGCACCATTTCCCACAGCCCATCGGAGCACAACAGCAGGTGGTCACCAGCAGCAAGCGGCACGGCATCGACATCCACTTCTACCGTGGCTTTCTCGCCCAGGCACCGATAGATGCGATGTCGCGAGCCAGTTTGACCAAGCGGTAAGCAGTGGAACGAGACACGTTCAAAGCGACTAGCGTGAAACCCTGAATAACTATCTCACAAACACGCATGAGCATGAAAGTAGCGTATCACAAATTCGGGGAAATGAGCAAAGATTCGAACCACTATCCCTTTTGCACCACTAAACATTCCCAAGGCCAGACCCTTCTATAAGTGGCGCTATGACCACATGAGGAATAATACTACTCATTTGTCGAGCAACTTCGGGGATGATACGCGCATCGGTGATCAAAGTATGAACGATGTTAAGAGGCGCAATCAGACTGGCAGAAGTGAGATTAAATTTTGTATGATCCGCCAAAATGAAGACTTGTTGCGCACACTTGATCATCTGACGCTTGACCGGAATCTCTTCCGGAAAAGGACTGGTGAGTCCGTGGTGCAAAGAAATCCCGCGCAGACCGATAAATGCCTTATCCACATAGAATTGACTCAGTGCCTGTTCAGCGATCATGCCAATAAACGAATAGGAGCGCATAAATAATGTCCCACCCGAACAAATGACGGTCAGACTTGGGTTCGTCTCGCTTATTGTCATCAGCTCTTTGCTTATATAAAGAGAATTGGTGATGACTGTCAAGTCTCGTTTCTTCGCGAGAAAAGGAAGCACGTAGTGGTTCGTCGAGCTTGCGTCAAGTATAATCGTTTCCCCATCATGAATATATTCAGCCGCACACTGCCCCATGGACTGCTTTTCTTCTACGTATTCATTCAGTCGTTGTTCATAGGCTGGTACGGAACTGCGCAATAATGCCTGTGAAGGGTAATCGATCGCGGTAGCTCCTCCGCGCGTACGCACAATCAAACCCTGCTCGTCAAGCCAGGTAAGGTCTCGCCGTACTGTCGCAGGTGAGGCTCCTATCCACTCCACAATTTCCGCAACGGTAGCCGATTTATGCATATTGATGGTTTTAACTATCTCCATGCGACGTTCTATCGAAAGAAACGCGCGACCATCATCGGCGGATACCTCAATACTGCGAACGCTTCCAGGTAAGCCATCAAAAGCGCCTTCCGTCATATGTTCTCCTGTACCATGCAATGTGGGTCTTGGTCCAACAATCCCTTTGCCTTTCTAGAGTGAGTCTGATATGTCTTTTGAGCGTAAACATATTTCTCAGTCCCATACTAGATATATAGAAACGCCGAGCGGAACGAACCACTGACAATATAGTATCTATCTTGATTAATTTTGATTATAACAATTTTTAGGAGAAAATACAAACTGGCATCCACCCATAACCCAAAGCAAGCTCTAGCTTCTTCGTTTTCCTTCAACACGCTCTTCATTGGTGAAAAAAGGGCTTTACGCACCCTTGACAAATGTTAAAAAATCATTACAATTAATATTAATCAAATCCAATCAAGTTTGATCAATTTTTTGCAAAGAGGCGCAAAGTTCATGAAGATAGCAACAGTGACGCTTAACCCGGCAATTGACCAAACAGTGAGAGTTGATAATTTCCGGCCAAATAGAGTCAATCGAGCCCAGGCGATCAGCTTTGATGCGAGTGGTAAAGGGGTCAATGTTGCTTCATTCCTGGCAGACTACGGGCACGACATCGCTGTGACAGGGTATCTAGGTCAGGCGAATGTCAATATCTTTGAGCAGTTCTTTGCATTCAAAGGCATTGATGATTGTTTCGTCCGCATTCCTGGAAACACCCGCATCAATGTAAAAGTCGTTGATGAGGTTAACCAGCAGACAACAGATATCAATATGCCCGGTCAAACTCCTCCTCAGGAAGCGATGAATACACTCCTCGAAACAATCGAGCAACTGGCAAGCTCTTGCGATTGGTTCGTATTATCTGGCTCTTTGCCGCCACATGTGCCTACCACGATCTACGCTACGATCATCACCCAACTCAAGCGGCAAAGAAAGCATATCATCCTGGATACCAGCGGGGAAGCCCTCCGTGAAGGGATACAGGCAGGCCCAACTATCGTGAAGCCAAATATTGAGGAACTACAACATCTTATGAGACATTCTTTGACGAGCGAAGCCGAGATTCAGCAAGTTGCTTATCAACTCCTGAATGAAGACATTAAGTTGGTCGTTGTCTCAATGGGAAGGCAGGGTGCGATGCTGGTTGAGCAAGCAACAACGCTTATCGCGACTCCGCCTGCCATAACGGTGAAGAAGACCTTTGGGGCAGGGGATGCCATGGTCGCCGGTCTTGTTACAGCTCAAATACAGGGGTTAAGCCTGGCTGATTGCGGACGGTTAGCTACTGCCTTCTCAGTGGGGGCAATTGCGCATCTCAGCTACAACCTGCCCCCTCGTGATATACTTTGGCAGTATTTCCACCAGGTGTACGTCAGGAATTATTAAGTACTTCTCATGTTCTTTCGAAGAGAGGAAGAGGGATATGTTATGAGTGAACTCTTAGGTAGACGCTTTCATCGACTCTTTGGCGCAGATGAACGATCCGTGGTCATCGCAATGGATCATGGAACTACTGATGGTGCTGTCGCGGGATTTGAAAACCCGGAGAAGGTACTGGAGCAAGTGATAGCTGGTGGCGCTGACGCAATCCTGACCAGCATTGGCATTGCCCGTCATTTTAGCAAGCAGCTCAAAAATATCGGCTTAATGATCCGCTGTGATGGTGCTACTTCGCCTCTTTTGGAGCGTCCACGGGCACTCGTTATAGGTGTTGATGACCTTCTCTCAACAGGGGCCGATGCCGCCGCCGCTATGTATATCCCGGGCATTGTGAACGGTCATGACTCGACGGTCTATTTCCCTCACCTGGCCGCAGAAGCTCATCGCTGGAACATCCCCGTCATGGCTGAAGCTTTACCATATGGTTTCGAGGAGCATCCTGCTGCTCGTGCAGTAGATCCAGTGGCAGATACATGCCGCATGGCCGCCGAAAACGGGGCCGATATTGTAAAAACCTTCTATACAGGTGAATGCGAAAGCTTTAGGAAGGTCATTCGCTCGTGCTATGTGCCAGTACTGGTATTAGGTGGTCCGAAAACGCATAGTGATCAAGAATTCCTGGAATCGATTCGTGGTGCTTTGGACGCTGGCGCTGTTGGCGTCGTTATTGGTCGTAACGTCTGGCAATCCCCCTCCCCCACAGGTATGACGCAGGCGCTGACGGCTCTTGTTCATCGTGATGCCAGTGTGGATGATGCACTGCATATTTTGCATGAAAGCAGGTAAGCTACAGCAGTAAACCGTTATACACGGCATCAAGGAGGTGTTCACGGAGAGACAGCTCTCATCTTCACACGATGGGTATGAGTAAACGAAGGAGTGTCATTATGTACCTCGTTGGCATCGATGTTGGCACAACGAATACCAAGACCGTCATTTTCGATGTAGAAACTGGGCGTACTTGTGCTGTCGGCAGCAGCCGCACCATAACACGCCATCCAGTGCCGGAATGGAGCGAATTTGACGCGGATGACGTATGGGGAACAGTCCTTCAGAGCATTCAAGCTGCCGTTCAGCACTGTGATCGACCTGAACGCATCCGTGCCATCTCTGTTGCCAGCATGGGGGAGTCGGCATTTCCCGTGGATGCCGATGGAAACGTATTGCACGCTGCCATTGCCTGGTATGACCAGCGTACAGTCACGGAGGCACAGTGGTGGGAGAACATCGCCGGTCGAGAGCGCATCTTTACCATTACGGGACATATTCCACGCCCAACGTTTGGCGTGAATAAGCTGCTCTGGCTGCGTAATCACGTTCCACAGGTATTTGAACGTATCCATCACTGGTTAAGCATCGAAGATTTTGTGTTGTGGAAGCTGAGTGGGAGCTTTGCTACTGATTATAGCATTGCCTCACGCACTATGCTCTTTGATCAACGTACACTCACCTGGTCAGAACCACTCTTCGAGCAGGCAGGGCTGCCTGCAGCGTGGTTCCCGCATGCCTTTCCCAGTGGAACCGCCATTGGAACCGTGAGCAAAGAAGTTGCTGAGCAGACCGGCTTACCACAACAGGCAATTGTGAGTACAGGCGGACATGATCATCTCTGCGGTGCGTTGGCCGCAGGATTGACACACCCAGGCCATCTGCTGGAGTCAATAGGTACAGCTAGCGTTATCATGGCAGTGAGTGATGCATTCCATCCCAGTCCGGAACTATTGGTAGCTGGCTACAACAGTTATGCATATGTCGTACAGAATACCTATGTCACCCTGGGTACGCTGAACTTCGCCGGAGGCGCGCTTGAATGGATTGTTACATTGCTCTATGGTCAGGGAAAACAAGAGAACGTCTCCCCAGAGAACTATGCCCAAGCACTACGTGAAGCCGCAGAAATACCTGCTGGCGCACGTGGCGCTATCATTTTGCCTTCTTTTCTTGGCTCCGGCACGCCCTATGGAAAAAGCTCAGCACGCGGAGCGATTTTTGGCCTGACACCTTCTCACAACCGCCCGGAATTGGTGCGTGCGCTGATGGAAGGTCTCGCTTTTTGGCTGCGCGATAACACGGAGATGCTCTGTAACCTGGGCATCGTACCACCGCCGTCCGAAATCATTGTGATTGGTGGCACTACTCAAGCTACACCATTGTTACAGATCAAGGCAGAAATAACCGGTTGCCCGATCAAAGTACCTCAGATTATTGAGGCAGCAGCAACTGGTGCAGCATTGCTCGCAGGCATGGGTGCGCATATATTTCACTCAGGCGAGGAAGCGGCCTCTTCGGTCCTGCACACAGTTCAGATCTATGAGCCTGACACGCAGGCAGTCGAGATCTACAACACAATCTATGAGCAAACGTATCTGCCAGCTCGTCGCCTATTTATTTGAGCAGAGAGTGTGATATCAAATCCGGTTGAAGCGTAATTAAAAGCAGGAGTGCAAGGCGGCCGCCCCTGCCGGGAAATGAGGTGTCCTCAAATAATCACCTTTCAAACGGCTTTGATAGAACTTTTTCAGAGAGGAAAGGAGGTATTAACTGGTATTTTTATAGCGGCCTTTCGTCAGAACGTTGTTTGTATGAACTATTTTATTTCAAGGAGGAACTTGAGATGGAAGACACAGAAAATGGGAAAAAATCCCTGAGTCGTCGTGAATTTCTCGTTGGAACAGCTGCCGTCCTCGCCGGAGGTAACCTCCTGGCCGCATGTGGAAGCAGCACCTCAACTGGAGGCAGCACCTCAACCCCCGGCGCTACCCCCACGAGCTACACGTTTGTACTGATACAAGGCGTCAAGGGCGATCCTTTCTACGTCACAATGCAGAAAGGCGCACAGGAGATGGCGAATAAACTAGGAGTGACGCTTCTCGTCGATGGACCTGCTCAGTTCAGCGCTACCCTCCAGGCACCTATTGTTGATGCCTACATCGCAAAGAAGGTCGATGTGATGATTATCGCGGCATGCGATAAGCAAGCGATGATCGCGCCATTGTCGCGTGCGAATGACGCAGGCATCAAGGTCATTTCTGTCGATACCTTTATTGGCAATGGCGACTATACAAGTGGTCCTGTGACCTTCCCGCTGTCCTACATTGGTTCCGATAATGTGCAGGGAGGAAAGATTGCCGGGGAGGCTCTCATCAAAGCCATCGGCAATAAAGGCGGCATTTACATCGAAAATGTGACTCCTGGCATCAGTACCACCGATCAACGGCAACAGGGATGCATAGAGGCGATTCAAGCGACGAATGGGGCGGTGACACTTGTTGGCTACAATTATGACGGCGATAGCTCTGCAACCGCCTCGCAGCAAGTGTCGGCGTTGTTGTCCAGCAGCAAGGGAGCACAAGTCAGTGGCATCTTCGGCACCAACCTGTTCAGTGCTGAGGGAGCAGCCCAGGCCGTCAAGAATGCCAACAAGCAGGGGCAGATCAAGATTGCAAATTTTGATGCGCCCCAGGAGGCTATCAATGACCTCAATAACGGCGCGGTCGACCTGGTCATCGCCCAGAAACCGGCTGACATGGGGAGCACCGCCGTTCAATACGGCGTGTATGCTCTGACTGGTCAAACCAGTAAAATTCTGAAGCGCGTCCCCACAGGCTATGTCGTCATCGACAAGACCAACGTGAACGACCCAGCTTCGCAGGCCGCCATCTATAAGAGTAGCTAGCTAGCAGGCCGGTGGCCAGAAGCCACCGGCATAGGAGAGAACTATGAAAGTAGCTACACCTGATGTAGACCAGAGCCAGCCAGGGAAGGCAGCTCTGAGACCACTTGATGTCGTCAGTAGAGGGTGGTCCTGGCTGTTCCTGCTCGTGCTGATTATCTTCTTCTCTATCTTCGGGCAAGGCTTCCTGAACGTTTACAACTTCCAAACGATTGGGGCGGATATGGCGCTGGTGCTGATTATGGCATTGGGTCAGACCTTCGTCATTATCTCAGGAGGGATCGATCTCTCGACAGGCTTTGTGATGGGTATGGCGTCAGTTGCCGCGGCCCTGGTCATGAGCAACATGGGTGGCCGAGCGCCGCTGTTCGTTGTGGTGCTGGCTGGCGCGGCTGCTGGCCTGGGCATTGGCCTCATTCCCGGCCTGGTGAACGGCGTGATCATTGCCCGGCTGCGTGTGCCGTCTTTCATTGTCACGCTGGGTATGTACGGTATAGCTCGTGGTGCGGGCTTTATTCTCTCCGGTGGACAACCTGTGAGCATAAACACGAATGGCATCGGCCAGATCGGCAATGGGTACCTGCTGTACCTCCTGCCCGATGGACGTGTGAGCTTCTTCCACCTGCCCTTTAACCTGCAGGGAGTACGTCCCAGTCAGATTATTCAATTGCTTCCCTTCCCCTTGATTTTTCTGGTCATCGTGGTCCTTATCTGTGCCTGGCTGCTCTCACAAACACGCTTTGGCAGACATACGTACGCGGTTGGTGGCAGCGAAGAAGCTTCGCGGCGCGCAGGTATCCCCGTGGCTCGTCATACCATTCTGATCTATATGCTTTCGGCGTTCATGGCAGCTCTAGCGGGGGTGGTCTACACGCTGCGCTTCAGCAACGGAGCCGCAGACGTGGGTGATCCGCTCCTCCTCACCTCCATCGCGGCGGTGTTTATCGGTGGCGCCTCTCTCATGGGTGGTGAGGGGACCATCGTTGGCACGGTGATCGGTGCGCTGATCATCGCGATCATCCAGAATGGCCTGATCTTCCTGGGCATTAATCCGTTCTGGCAGTTCATTGCCGTGGGCGCGGTGATTATCCTGGCTGTTCTTGTCGATCAGACGAAAAAGCAGTCTGGTGTAGCACAGTGAAAGGGAACAGGAGAACCACGTGAAAACTGATGTACAACCTATCTTACAAGTCAAAGAAATTTATAAACGCTTCGGGGGTCTGGTCGCGGTAGATCATGTCAGCCTGGACATTTACCCTGGCGAAGTGGTAGGACTCCTCGGAGACAACGGTGCGGGAAAGTCAACGCTCATTAAAATGGTCTCTGGCGCCTATAAACCCGACGGCGGTCAGATTCTTCTCGATGGTCAAGCGGTATCGTTCGCTACGCCGCTGGAAGCACGGCGGCGTGGCATAGAAACCATCTACCAGGATCTGGCTCTGTGCGAAAATCTCGATGCCAGTGCAAACATCTTCCTGGGCCGTGAGAGAATGCGCCATCAACTGGGCATACTGAGAGTACTTCATCGCTCCTATATGCTTCGCGAGTCAAGACAGGTCCTCGATCAGCTTGATATCCGCATTCCTGAGTTGCGTCATCCTACCCGCCAACTCTCTGGTGGTCAGCGCCAGGCGGTTTCCATTGCTCGTGCTGTGTACTGGAAAGCACGTTTAATGATCATGGATGAGCCAACCGCTGCACTGGGTGTCCCAGAGCAACTCAAAGTGCTGGAACTGATACGCACGTTACGCAGCCAGGGTGTTCCGGTCATCTTGATTAGTCACAATATGCAGGATGTCTTTGCTGTGGCGGACCGGGCAATCGTGATGCGTCGTGGCAGCAAAGCCGGTGAAGTAAGGATCAGCGATACCACTGAGAACGAAGTGGTGGGTTTGATGGTTGGTGCTGAATACACTCGGGAGATCAAACAGATTCATGTCGCGCCAGAGGAGGTGCGCATTACGACACACGACGAGAGCGAAAAGGATATCAGTTAGTGTAACTTGAGGAGGTAAAGAGACCACGTGCTCGAAGTATTGAAACGCGCTCCGCAAGCTTCGCTGAGGCACTCTACAGGTCGCCTTCCAAAAGCCATTTCATTCCTATTCAGGGAGGTATCAGCTATGTTAACTCAAAGTCAGGTACGACAGATGCAAGAGCGAGTGACGCAGACATTAGCACAGGCCGGTATTGTGTTGACACCGCAGGAACAGATGCAGATTGAGGTGGTTGACTTCGGCCTGAGCGAATTGGAGCGCACAGGTCTGCAACTTGTCATTTATATCAACAATGATCGTTACTGCGCTAAAGAGCTTGTCATGACACCCCAGCAGACCTGCGCACAGCATCGCCATCCACCGCTCGGCGAGACCAATCCAGGCAAGCAAGAGACCTTTCGCTGCCGTTGGGGCATTGTCCGGCTCTACGTAGAAGGCGAGCCGAGCCAGTCGATTCAGGCGCATGTACCGGAAGGCAGCGAACCATACTACACGATCTTTCACGAGATCGAACTGCATCCTGGAGACCAGTACACGATCCCACCGAACACCTGGCACTGGTTCCAATCGGGAGACGAAGGAGCCATCGTCTCTGAATTTTCGAGTCCTAACTATGACGAGTTTGACCAGTTCGTTGATCCTCGTATCTATCGATTCACTAAAATCGCTGAATAGGAGGTAGTGGTCAAAGTGAGCACTACGCTGGCTCCCCCGCAAGTAAGGGGTTCTGGTGATTACCCACATCTTTTGAGTCATTGTGGCGAGTCTAGAACACAAGAAGTTCTGTGCTGTACAATGCTTGCAAGGTTAACCTTACGAAGCGAACAGGCTCAAGAAAGAGCTTCCTCATCCTAGACCCTTACAAGAAAGTCAAAGGAGAACGGTTCATGGTTGTGAAACTGAGTTATGAGCAATTGAGTGCCTTGCGCCGCATCGATAGTCCAACGATCTCCAACGCTATTGAAACCTTCATCGTGCGTCCGCGTGTTGCCGGATACGTGGGCTACGACATCCACTGCATCTTCCCGGAACTGCCCCCAACCGTCGGCTATGCCGTCACCTGCACCGTCGACAGCACCACTGAGGGGCGCCAGGGCATCGGCTTCAACAAGCTTTACGAGCTACTCGCCGATGCCCCCAAGCCAGCGATTGTGGTCATGCAAGATGTCAGCACCGATCGGCTGCACTCCTGTCACGCTGGCGAGGTGATGTCTACTACCATGAAGCGACTTGGAGCCATTGGGATTCTCACCGATGGTGGTCTCCGTGATGTCAAGGAGGTCCGTGCACTGGGTGGCTTTCAGTACTTCTGTGCCGGGCTGGTTGTTTCCCATGGCAATCCTATCTGTGTCAGTGCCGGAGGGGAGGTGACTATTTCAGGCATGCGTGTGCGTCTTGGGGATCTGTTGCATGGTGATAGCAATGGCGTGCTGCATATCCCCGATGAGTGTGCAGGTCAGGTCGCCGAGGCTGCCTACCGGATCTGGGCTCAGGAAGAGGAGACCTTGCGTCGTGTCACTAGCCCGGCATTCATCCCCTCCTCTGGCCCCGAGGTTAAACATTGAGAAAAGTGAGTGAGTGAACGGCTTCATCATCTTCGTTTTTTGAGCGGCTGACCAAGGGCCATAAGGAACATCACGCTTTTTCCCGCTGCATGAGGTGAGAAGAATTCGGTCACCTCATCGTCGAAAAAGGTGAGACCTGTAGCACCTGAGTGCAGCGCATAGGCTGCCAGATACAATTTTCCTGCAACAATGGCTGCTTCAAGCTGGGCAGCGCGATACCCACGGTTGCCAAATCGCTCCAGTATAGGCTCCAAGTCTGCCATAAAGTAGATATTGACGGCGGCATCACCACCCAGGTCCTGGTCCAGCGCCAGGTGATAGGCGGCATCGCGAAAATCACCTCTCTTCAGCGGCTCAAGCGCTTGTTGCTCCTGGAGTAGGACATATGTTCCTCTTCGAGTCCATCGACCGCTGTCACGATCAGGTACAGGTCACTCATTAACTGCCTTCTCGCATCCAGACAATCGGCAGGTATGCCTTGTAGAGAGCGGGTCAGCATGATCGAAAGCTGCTCGAAGGAAATCGTTTCCCTGCTAAATTGACGAGTGGAACCTCTCCTTTTAATCACCTCTTCCACTGTATCGCCCGGTAGAGCAGATACATCAAGAGGCCGCAGTGGAATGAGCAGCTCATTGGGAGGTGGCAACGTTCGATGCGCGGGTTGTCCTCGCCAGGCCGCAACCTCTCCTCCAGTAAGCAACGAAGACGCAGTATGCATCGTTGGGATGAGAGGGAACTCATATTCTCGTGGTGAAAGTCGCTCCGTAGGGAGGTGAAGCGGCGCGACAGGAGGAGCTTCTGGTGGGAACTTGCTGGTGTGGCCGAGGGCGATGAGGTTGACAGCCGCCTCGTGTTGCCCATCGATATCGAGCAACTGGTTGACGGTCTCGTCCACAAACCCCAGGACGATTTTCACTGGCATCTGAACAGAGGAGGCTTCTGCCAGGAAATTCGCCAGAATCGTGCCATCATCCCAGAAGGTGTGGCGATATGCCCGTGATTGGTATTTCCAGGCATTGCGCCAGAACGTACTCGTACAGATCAGCATTGCGGGCGCCGATGCTATCGAACTCTCATGACCCGTGGCCTGGACAAGCACCTGGCGAAAATCGCCCGCGCGCAGTTGCCTGAAACCGTTATCATGCGCTCCAAAATGATAGATGCCCGCCGCCAATCCTGGCAGGTCACCGCAAACGATATACAATTCAATATGAAAGAGCGCGCCAGTACAGGCTGCAGCCCGCAACGCAAATGCTTGACCTGACGCCAGATGCCTTTGCTTCGTGATGCCGTTAGCAAAGAAGCACAAGCGAGCAAGTGTCTCCACATCCGGGATCTGCTCTCCGGCAAAGGTCAGCCCTGGGGACGCAATGGCGTCGAGCGTCGAGGTGGGAAATGAGGCAAAATCATCTGGCAGAGGCAGCGGCTCAAGTGACGAGTAGATCTTGTAAGGAATGGGCCGATTGAACCAGTCTAGTTCCCATGTATTTCTTCTCAGGCTCTGCAGCGAATGGCTGGTTTCGCGGTGATACCGCAGCGCCATTTGACTGTTGTTGCTCATAGAGAGGACTCCTTTTACGTCAAAACGACCAATACGCTTCTATTCTATCACTACGAAGCCACAGAGCGATCTAAAAGCCTGCTAGCCTACGCCAACGCAAAGAGGATACCAATGACGAAGACCACGACATTGAGTTCCTGGGTGGCCTTGCATCTGGGCGCCACAGAAACAGCGAAAACAACCCATTCCGATTTGGAGCTACTCCTTGCCCCTAAAGCGCCCGAAAAACGGCGCCTGCCAGTGCCAATTACCCGCAGAACTGCTCACCAACCTGCGCATCCCCAAAGCATGCCATACCCGCCTCCCAGCCATCTCGACCGAAGAAGACCTGCTCGACTGCCCCGGCATCCCCGAAGACTACCTGCTCAAGATCGACGAGTACATGTTCGAGCGGCCCCTTGTCCAGGTCATCCAGCATCCCGACCTCCTGTGCTCTCATTGGAGACCGTCGAAGCGTTACAGGACGAAGAGCAGCGATGAACTGCAAGGCAACAAGGTGAAACGCTGATCCGACTATTTCGATATGGCAGCAACGCTCAGGCAACTGGTTTTCTGCCTGCCTCATAAAATAGTGAAGAGGTTCTGGCGCGCAAGGTGGTATGGTATTGCGTGCCAGAAACACGAGAAATAGACGAAAGGAACTCCTGTAGATACTCTCACCTTCCAGGCAGAGGTATCTACAGGGGAAGCAAACGAAAGCCAAGCTGAAATCTATTCAGCAAATTTGGCTGTGGTCACACGCTTCTTTGTAGGCTATCATTACTGTATACTCAATGTTTTTATTGCCCATTAGCAACGCATGAGGTAATTCATGTACATTCCAAAAGCATTTCGTGAAGACGATATCGACATACTGCACGCATTCATGCGGGAATACAGTTTCGCTACCCTGGTGACGCAGCAAAATGGCGAACTACTAGCCAGTCATTTACCCTTCCTGCTTGATGCCGAGCGTGGAACCCTGTCTGGGGGACAGGTATCCTACGGCACATTGATAGCGCACATGGCACGCGCCAACCCGCAATGGCGCAACTTTACAGAGACACAAGAAGCACTGGCCATCTTCCAGGGACCACACACCTACATCTCCCCTTCCTGGTACGAAGACGACGTCGCACAGAGCGTCCCCACCTGGAATTATGCGGTCGTCCACGCCTATGGCACACCACACCTCATCGAAGACACGACAGCACTGTACACCATATTGCAAGCTCTTGTGCAGAAACACGAATCCCATTTTGAGAAACCGTGGACACTTCAACCACCAGGTGATTTTATGCAAAACAAAATGCGAGCTATCGTCGGTTTTCAAATCCCGATCACTCGCCTGGAAGGGAAGTACAAGCTAAATCAGAACCGCTCGGTAAATGACCAGGTACGGGTTGTCGCCGCTTTGGAGGGCAATGCTGATCCACCAAGTGCCGAGGTAGCGGAGTTGATGAGCAAACGGAGAAAGAACGAGGTTGGTTAGGCACTCTTAAGGTAGGAGTCTAAGAGATATTGAGTAGCTGCTGCAATGTTTGCCATTCAAGTTCAGCGAAACCGTGAATAATCATGTCTGCTTTGGAGAGATCTTGTTCCTCATTGAAGCCATTGCGGAAGCCGATACAAAACATGCCGGCGTTTTTAGCGGAGAGGACACCGTTTTTCGAGTCCTCGATAGCAATACAGCTTGTGGGACTTACGCCAAGTCGTTGTGCAGTGAGGAGATAGATTGCCGGTGAAGGTTTGCCTTCTCCTTCTAATTCGTCTGCGCTTACAACTACTCTAAATGATGCTTGAAGGCCAAATCTATGTAGCATGATGTTGATCCAACTTCTTGGCGAGGAAGAAGCCAGAGCGACGGGGATATTGTTTTTGTTCAATGTCGTTAGTAGGTCTGAAAAACCGGCTATAAGTGAGACTTTTTGTCCATAGATTTTGTTTGCCATTTCCTGGTACAACTCCAGAAATTGCTGCTTTGTTTTCTGCAAGCCGTACTGGCTGATGAGCCTTGTATAGAGATCATGCACGCCAAGACCGATTATTTTGTCCTGATCAGCGCTAGTCCAGGTTGGAATAAGGGATTGTAAGAAGTACCCTTCGAGTGTCTTCCAGTGGATTTCACTGTCTACGATGACGCCGTCCATATCAAAGATCACAGCATTCATTACTTACTTGCCCTACTCAATGGGTTCTGGTAATACAACATCCCAACGAGCAACCCGTAAAGCAGACTGGTGGCAATGAAGAGCATGAAACCATAGAGGCCAGGTGTTACATGCCCTACGATAGTCCCAAGCAATAACACAAGGATCACAAACCAGGCAATACCCAGGATGAGGCCCGATATGATAGCGCGAGAGAGCGTAACCTCTCTGCCACGCTGAAATGCGCCAAAGGCCAAACCAAATAGTGCTCCCAATATGAGGAGCAACACAAATCCGATATATCCACCTGCACCCTTGCTATCCAGTCCAAACCATTTCGCCACAGTATGCAGATTTGTTCCCGGCCCGTAATCTACAAAGTAGAGCAAGGCCAACACCAGACCGGCAATCAACCCTGCGAACAGGCCCTTACGAAGGTTATCCATTGTTATTTCTCCCACGGACGTGAAGTATTGAAACGCGCTCCGCAAGCGCCGCCGAGGGTCCCTACGCAAACCAACTGAGAAAACGTGCGAGACGATTGCGACCGACCGCGGCTTGCAAACGTGGCGCGACCAATTGGTCGAGTCCAAGGCGGCGACCAGCCGGGACCGTAGCAATTACGAGACCCAGCAAGACCAGCATACCATAGGTCCAGTACCATTCACCAGGGGCAAAGGCCAATCCGAGGTACAACTGTAGCGCTAGCAACGCGGAGAGCAATGCTCCAAAGCGCGTAAAAATGCCAAATATGAGACAGAGGCTCGTTATTAACTCTGACGTCCAGACGCATGCTGCCAGCAAAATAAAGTTGGGTAGGAAAATGTGCTGAATGATAGAGGAATACCCTGGAAGGATCGTATACATTGCTTCTTTCACAAGGTACGGATGTAACCCCTTGAAGGTAGGTGGCATCTTCCAGACCAGTTGCTGGAACCAGAGGTAGCCGACGGCGATACGAATGAGCGCGAATACCATAGTGCTGCGTTCACTCAACGTGATAGGAGTAAGGGTCGCTCCACTCGCCTCTGAGGCCGTAGTTGTTGAGCGACTCTGGCCACGTGTTGATGAGATCATATGAACTGTGCTCCTTTGTTACCATAGAGAATGCATACACATAATGAACACGCGGGATAACTCTTATATTTGCACGTTACGATCCTTCGATAATTCGCGTCCCCACCCTGCACCAGCATATTGTAGCATCGAGTGCCAGGCATCCTCAGGCATAAAGAAGGATTAAGTACCAATGTCCACTTTGTTACCTATCAGTGTAACATACAGGATCATGATGATACTGTATATATGTTGTGTTAATATTGCTATAGAAAGCGATTTGATCGGTGAAAGGATTTCGATATGCCATATACCAACATCAAACTCTACGGCACAAACTGGTGCAGTGATTGCAAACGTAGCAAGAAGTTCCTGGGGGAACAGCGCATCCGCTATGACTACATCAACATCGAAGAAGACCTGGAAAGCCAGGCGTTCGTGCAGAAGGTGCAAAATGGGGGCCTCACTATCCCAACCATAGTCTTCGATGACGGATCAGTTCTCATCGAGCCTTCAAACGCTGAACTTGCGGGTAAGTTGGGACTAGAAACTAAGGCCAAATGCGAATTTTATGATCTGATTACCGTAGGTGGTGGCCCAACCGCACTGACAACCGCAATTTACGCAGCACGTGATGGCTTTGATGTGCTGGTCATCGAGCGCAGTGGATTGGGAGGACAGGCTGGTATTACCGAGCGGTTGGATAACTATCCCGGCTTTCCCGAAGGTGTGACAGGTGCGGAGTTCGCAGAGCGTATCATTCAGCAGGCTAAACGTTATGGCGTCGAACTCCTCTCGGCGCAGAATGTGGTGAAAGTCGGCAATGATCTGGATGCACACTTCGTTGAGACTGAATCTGGGAACAGGTATCGTAGCAACGCTGTCTTAATTGCCACAGGCTCAACCTACAAGCGTCTTGGCGCGCCTGGTGAGGATGACTATATTGGCGCAGGCGTCCATTTTTGTGCCACCTGTGATGGCCCGTTTTACAAGGGACGTGAGGTGGCCGTCATTGGTGGTGGCAATAGCGCCGTTGAAGAGGCTGCATTCTTGACCCGCTTTTCCCCAAAGGTCACCATATTGGTACGTGGTTCCGAACTGACGGCCAGCAAAGTAGCTGCTGACAAGGCGCTGAACTCGCCTCAGATAGAGGTGCGCTTCAATTCAGAAGTCGTCGAATTCAAGGGCGAGAAGAACCACCTCACAATTGTGGTAGTCAAGAACAGAAAAACTGGCGAGACCGAACAATTGCAGGTTCCTGGAGTCTTCGTCTTTATCGGCCTGACCCCAAACAGCAAACCAGTCAAGGATATCGCCAGGTTGGATGCTCAAGGCTTTATCATGACTGGTATGGACCTCCAGACCAGCACCGAGGGCATTTTCGCGGCCGGTGATGTGCGTGCGGGCAGTACGAAGCAGTTGGTGAGCGCCGCAGGTGAAGGTGCGGCGGCAGCGATTGCTATTCGAGAACATCTACGTGGTCACGATACGCGTTCGATGGAGGCTGCGCTCGTGGGAAGTTCAACATCTTAAAAGGATGTACATGACTCCTGGTGGCCCGCTGATTAACGTCTCGCACGCGACCAACCTGATCCGGATCAGGAACATTCCCAGCACGACCCGGCTTTCCTCTCCAGATAGCTTTTTTGTGTGCAGCCAAACCCCCTAGCCCAGGACTAGGGGATTTGGCTGCACGCAAAACGTTGACGCCCACCCGCCGCATAGATGGCTTCGTGCATCTCCGCTTCGACTGCTACAACAACCCTTTACTCATCAAGAAGGCTGTTGCGACCTCTTTGACTGCCTGGCTAACAGACTCACCGCTTGCCTTCTTCATCGATACCTGCTGCTGGAGCATAATGCTCACATCAGTGGTCAGATCCGGTGCGAGCGGGTTGAGTGCAGCAGCGATGCCAGGATCGCTCTGTAAAACGGAGTCACGTACAATAGGCGCGGGGTGGAATTCTGGGAAGCCATGCTTATCATCCTGAAGGAAGATGAAGTTTTGCGTCGTGACCGAGCCATCGGTAGTGTAGCACTCAGTTACCTGGGCATCCCCACTCTTCACGGCAGCGAAGCCGATTGCATAGTCAACCTTCTTCAATGCTTTGAAGCTACTTGTATCGAAGCCGTAGGTTGCCTTTAAATCATCGAAGAAGGTAACACCATCACTCTGAGTTGCAAGCGTCAACTGTGGTACCTTTGGAGCCAACTGCGAGAGGGTAGTAGCACCGAGCTTCTGAGACTCGGCCTGTGACGTACAAAGGGCATACCCATCATTCAAAGGCGCTTCATCGAGCCAGGTAATATGGTATTGTTGCTCGAAGTCGGTCTTGACAGTCTGATAATCCTGAGTTGGATTGAATGATGACTTTACGCCCAAAATATTCAGTCCTGTCGCAGTAAACTCTGGATAGAGGTCAATCGCACCGCTCTTGAGTGCAGCAAACACGGTTGGTGTCATCCCAAGAGCTAATTTTGGGTTCACTGTGAAGCCAGCCTTCTGAAGCAACAAAACATACATCTCACCAAGTAACTGGGCTTCAGGATCGAGTTTGCTCCCAACCGTAATCGGTACCGTCGATGGCGCACTAGTAGCACTTGGACCACTTGGACTACTAGTGGTACCACCACATGCTGCTAAGACCAGCATGGATATGACAACGAACAGTACAAGGGATTTCGCTCGTAAAGAACGACTGAGAAGAGCCATTGCTTCCTCCTTAAAGTTACACGGACGCGATAAATCGGGTCCCTACAAAGAACTAATAAAAGTGTGCTGAGCCAGACCCCACCCCGCGGACGCGATAAATCGGGCACCCTGTCTGGGGGACAGGTATCCTACGAACTCGACATCGCTTCGCTCGTCATTTTTGGCATTTCGCCAACAGTATCATAAGTCGGGTCCTTACGGAAATTGTATCATGTTGTGGCTGCTGCTGCCTGCTCCTGCACTTTCAGGCCTTCAGGAGTCACGGCGCGCTGCAGCCAACTCATGAACACTTCTACGACGATTGCCAGAATAGCTACAGAGGCTGCTCCGACGATGAGTTCCGTGTAGTTAAAGACGGAAATCCCGTCTACAATATAGTCTCCATAGCCGCCTGCACCAATGAATGCCGCCAGGGTGGCCGTCGCTACTATTTGAACCGCCGATGTGCGTATTCCCGCTGCGACTAGTGGAGTGACAAGCGGAGCTTGAATCCGAGTGGCGATCTGCCAGGGAGTCATTCCCATACCCTTAGCTGCATCGATCATGGCAGGATCAACTCCCCGTATTCCTGTATAGGTATTGAGCAAGATCGGTGGGATACCCAGCACTATCAAGGCTATAATGGTGGGGGTAAAGCCGAGACCGAAAAAAGGGACAAACAGGATCAAGACCGCAATAATGGGAATGGCACGCATCAGGCCGCTCAGGTTTACCGCAAGAAAAGCCAGGTATGCATTGCGTGAGACCAGTACACCCAGCACAACTCCCATGACGATTGCCAGGGCAATAGAAACGCCGCAGATCTTGAGATATTCGAAGGTCTGCCCCAGAAAATCGTTCTTTGGGTCCAGGATAAAGTTGAGATATTGCATTTCGAAGTCTCCAGGGCGGAGGCACGGACGGACGCAAGGTCACGTCCCTACCGCCCCTACTATGCAACGGACAGTGCGCTGCGCCCGCGATTCAGTGCTATTTGTAGGGCCAACAATAGCAGATCGGCGAGAACGGCGAGGAGGGCTATCAAGATAGCGCCACCGGCAACTGCATTGAAATCACCGCTGGCAATATTTTGGAAAATTAGATCGCCGAGTTGGCTCTGTCCTACCAGTGAAGTCAAGGCCGCTATACCTACTGTTGTAACTGTTGCAATGCGAATACCTGCGACAATGACGGGTAGTGCTAGCGGGAGCGTAACGCGGAAAAGTATCTGCAGCGGCTGCATGCCCATCGCCCGGCCTACTTCAATAAGCAACGGGTCAATACCATTTACGGCTGCTGCGGTGTTACGGATCAGTACGAGCTGGTTATAGACGATCAGCGGGATGATAGCAGTTAGGGAGAGCCCAAAAATGGGAATGGGGTTCACTCCAAAAATGGGGATGAGGAGAGCGAATGCCGCAATGCTAGGAATGGTGTACAACAAGCCCGAAATGCTGACAACCGGCAGGTAGAGCCGGTGGTAGCGGGCTACCAATATGCCTATAGGGATGGCGATGATGATTGAAATCAACATCGTGAACCCGACAAGGGACAGGTGCTTCAAGAACAGGTTAGGAATACTTTCCGGGTCGGTCAGGTTGTAGTTGTAAGGCTGGAATATGAAGTTCAAGCAATTCCTCCTGTGTTTCTGGTACCCGCTAGAGGTACCAGTACAGTTGCGCAATCCAGTGAACACAAAGTATTTTATATCCTGGTCTCTTCAGGTTGGGCTTCGTTACTGCGCGTTTTGGTTATTTCGTGATTAATGTTTGCGAGGGTGATGTATCCAAGACGCTCTGAGGTATCTTTATCTTGTATGGCGAGAGCGGGAGAGTTGGTTTCGAGGAGCTTCAACATAGCATCGAGCAGAGTGGCATCAGAAGAACTCGATGGAACATCTCCCCAGTGCGCCGAAGATACCGCTTCTGGTTCCTTATCCAGAGCATCAGAAACGGGCAGATACTGAAGCTGGCGCAGAATGCTATTCGATCCTACTAACCTGATTACAAAATCATTGGCTGGCCTGGCAAGTAGCTCTACCGGCGTGCCAAGCTGCATGAGTTTGCCATCGTGAAGCACAGCAATCTGATTGCCAAGCTTGAATGCCTCCTCAATATCATGTGAGACGAAGAGGATTGTCTTATGGACATCGCGCTGTATACGCAACAACTCGTCCTGCAAGCGCGCGCGGGTAATAGCGTCGAGAGCCCCAAAGGGTTCATCCATCAACAGGATCGCGGGATCGGTCGCCAGGGCTCGTGCCAACCCCACGCGCTGTTGCTGTCCACCAGAAAGTTGGCGCGGGAAACGCGAACGATACTCGGCAGGAGACAGACCGACCAGGTCCAGCAACTCATCCACACGCTTTGCCAGGCGCTGCTTCGTCCATCCGCCAGCAATCTCGGCGGTCACACGCACATTCTCAGCGATGTTCATATGCGGGAAGAGGCCAACTTGCTGAATAACATAGCCAATGTGACGACGTAACAAAATAGGATCTTCCTGCAGGACGTTTTTGCCATCGATCACAATCTCACCAGATGTTGGTTCGATCAGCCGGTTGACCATGCGTAGCAGCGTCGTCTTGCCAGAGCCAGAGGTACCGACCAGCATGCATGTACTCCCCTCTGGCACGTCAAAGGTGACCGCATCGACGGCGGGCTTAGCCGCACCAGGATACTGCTTGGTGATCTCGTGGAACTCGATTTTCGCCATGGAACGCTCCCCTGGTACCCACAAGGGGCACCACTACATTACATCGTTTTGTATCGCATGAAATAGATTATACAACATACTAGAAAAATCAGCCTTGAAGTCCTCCTCTTCCTACTCTTGTGAGAAGAATACGCTTTTCACCTCAGTATAGAGCTGAGCCGCGTGCATGCCCATCTCGCGACCGATACCACTCCTCTTGTAACCTCCGAACGGAGCCTCTGTATGCACACTATGATTAGAATTGACCGAGAGCACACCTGCACGAACGCCCTTTGCCACACGAATAGCCCGACCAAGATCACGAGTCCACACCGACCCTGCCAGACCATAGGGGACGTCATTGGCTTGCCGAATAGCTTCCTCCTCGGTGTCAAATGGAATGATACCTACAACCGGCCCGAATATCTCCTCCTGAGCGACCCGCATCTTGTTATCGACACGCGTTAGTACAGTCGGCTGGAGAAAATAACCCGCTTCGTCATTGGAGAGTGCCGGAACAGCTCCCCCCGTGACCAACTGCGCTCCCTCCTTCTGGCCCAATGCTACATAGTCAAGCGAACGCTGGCGCTGACCGGCAGAGATGAGGGGACCTATCTCGGTCTGCTCATCAAGCGGCTGACCGAGTTGGAGCGATCTGGTACGCCTGGCGAAGCGCTCGACAAACTCTTCGTAGACCGGGCGTTGCACTAGGATGCGCGATCGAGCGCAGCAGTCCTGTCCACAATTGCCGAAGACAGCGAATATCGAGGATTCGATACAGCGCTCCAGGTCCGCATCCGCGAACACCAAATTCGCTGCCTTGCCTCCAAGCTCAAGTGATACTCGTGTAATATGGTCGGCACAGAGGCGCATGATGTGAGAACCGACTTCGGTCGAGCCGGTAAATGAAACTTTTGACACAAGGGGATGAGTGACCAGCTCGTCGCCGATGGCAGACCCGGGCCCAGGAAGTACGGAGATCACACCGGGTGGAAGTCCTGCCTCCATCAAAATATCAGCCAGTGCCAGCACCGAGAGTGGAGTGAGCTGGGCGGGCTTAACCACAACGGTATTACCACAGGCCAGAGCAGGCGCGATCTTCCAGGATGCAATCACGAGAGGGAAGTTCCACGGAGTAATCAGCGCACATACTCCAACCGGTTCCCGCAGAGTCACTTCGAGGCCAACATCCTGTACTGGGATGGTCTCGCCGAAAATCTTGTTTGCTGCCCCGCCCCAGTACTCAAGCACCCCTGCGACAAGAGCGACCTCACCGCGAGCGTCTCGAATGGGCTTGCCTGCATTGCGAGCCTCGATGACAGCAATATCTTCTAATCGTTGCCGCACCAGAGTAGCGGCTTGCAGCAGTATCCGACCGCGGTCCGTCGCACTGAGACGAGGCCACCTGCCTTCCTCAAAGGCGTGGTAGGCGACCCGCACAGCTCGCTCAACGTCTTCAGACCCTGCCTCGGCTACCTCCGCAAAGGGCTTACCTGTTCCCGGCTCAATGACAGCAAATGACTTGCCATCTACAGCGGGAACACGCTCCCCGCCAAGCACGAAGTGTTCGATGTTCATTATACCTCCTTATACGAATGCAAGGGAGAGTCCCGTCAGGATAAGCTACAAACCCTGATTAGCGTTGCACAATAGGGCGTTGAGCTTCTTGCAGGTGATGCGCCACTGCCTGGTGGTAGTCTGTAGCATCCTCCCCATGGCTATGAGGATCAGTGTGGATAATCGCTTCGGAGAGACCGGTGATGCGGTGGAAGAGGCGGTGACGAACCTCCTCGGCGATAGTATGCGCTTTTTCCAGCGTCAAATTCGCATCCACCTCAATGTTCATGATCACATGCAGCGTGTGCCCGACCCAGCGTGCACGTACATCGGTGACTTCCTCTACCCCTGGCACCTCACTCGCCGCTGTGATGATGGAAGGAACAATGCGTGGGTCAACCGCATCGAGGAGACGTTGCAAAACGCTGCGCGATGTGGAATAGACGACCGTTAGAATGACAGCTGTGATCACCAGGCCGGCGATAGGGTCGGCGATACGCAGGCCAAATGCGACTCCGATCAGGCCAATGAGGGCTGCCAGCGAGGTCAATCCATCGATGCGTGAGTGTTGTCCATCGGCGACGAGCGGCACGCTATTGATGCGCTTGCCAACCGAGATTTTGTACTGCGCCAGAATCTCGTTTCCTGCGACACCGACTACTGCAGCAGCCATGCTCAAGAGCAGTTGTGTCGGGGCGCTGCCACTTGTCAACTTCTGAATCGACTCCCATGCGGCGACGAGAGCACTGGCGATAATTACAAGCACGATAAAGATACCGGCCAGGTCTTCGCTGCGATAATAGCCATACGTATAGCGTTGGTTGGCAGCACGATTGGAGAGCACAAAGGCAATCCAGAGTGCGACCGTCGTCAATACATCTCCAAGATTGTGTAGGGCATCGGCGAAGAGGCCAGCGCTTCCCCCAATCCCTGCGATGGCAAACTGAATGGCAGCGACGATGAACATACCTGCTGTCGAGATTTGCACAGCACGCAATCCTGCCTGATTGCCGTACAAATCGGCATTCACCCTGCCGTGTTCGTGGCCGTGTCCCCCATGCCCATCATGTTCATCGTGGTCGTGATCATCGTGTTCGTGGTCATGATCATGGTCGTGGTCATTGTGTGAATGATCATCATGTTCGTGATCGTGATCGTGGTCGCTGTCGCTTGTATGCTCGTGCATGGTATGCCTCCTGACATATATTACATGCAACCTTTCTCCACCTTGTACGTCATATTATACACGATAGGCGTTTTGTAGGGGCGGGGGTGGAGTGGGGCAGGGAGGGGGAGCTTGCCTCCGCCCGCAGTGGGGGCAAATCCTCATATTTAACTCGTCGATGGATACTTTCGCCGATTATTATGCCGTGCTGGGGGTAAAGCCCAATGCATCCACCAGCGCGATTAAAGCAGCATTCAAGAAGCTCGCCCTGCAATATCACCCCGATATCTATAAAGGGGAGGATGCACAGGAGCGAATGCGTTTCTTGCTGCTCGCCTATCAGACCTTGAGTGACCCGGCATCACGCAGAGCATACGACGCACGTCGCTCAGAGCATTTTTTCGATGCCGCGCCCGTATCGCGTATAAGCCCTTCAGCCTCTCCTGAACAGGGGAACCTCCGAGGTCGCCCAGGCCCGGAGGTCACGCCAACGGCACGCCGGGACCGCCAGCGTCACTATGACTTTCCAGATGTAGGGACTGAGCTTGCCTCCGTCCGTGAGCCTGTGCAGGTGAACCTGGGCGACATGACGTATCGTCTCTCACCGAAGCGCGCACAGAGGCTCGTGCAAGCGGGTATGTTGCGTGGTATCGCACCCGAAGCGTCAGGAAAAGGTAGGGACGTGAGCTTGCTTCCGCCCGAAGCACTTGAACACTTTCTTCATCACTGCCACCGTTGCCACCATTGCTGGACACCTGCTTCTCTGGAGGGTGGTAGTCGTCCCACACAAGCTCGTGAACGTATCTGCCCTGCATGCAAGGCCAGCGATTGGGGTGAATATCTGCTGTTGCGCTGTGTCCACTGTCACGCTGTCTTCGAAAGTGAGCAGATACGCTACGAAATCGGCTCGTACAACTACGGAGATCGTTCCCTGTGCCCGCCCTATGAGTTGTTTCCGCTTTGCCCCTACTGTGGTGCCTCAGGTTGGTGTCCCGCCGAGGACGCTCGTGTACGTACGTTGCGTGCTGAGGCGGAACGACGTGCTACGATGCTACGCGTGGTGTGGTTGAGTGTGATTGTAGTTGTTTTGCTGGTGGTGGGAGCGGTTGTGGTGACGCTGATAAAATAAATACCGATTGGACACACCGCGGTGTGTCCAATCGATAGTCTTGCACTACTGGCCGCTGTTCAGGCTCACCTTCGTGATACTGCCATTGGACCCACTGAATAGCACTATTACCTTGACCATCTGGTTGGCTTGAATGCCCTGGGCGTTATTATTGAAATCGCTCAGATCAGCACCAGAGCCGATGGCGAAGCTGTAGCTCTTGTTGCCAACCGTGAAGTTAAGCTTGTTGTCAGAGCCAACACCACTGGTTGTGACTCCGTGGTATTCCACCGTATTCAGCTTGGTTGGATTGCTCAGATCGCTCTGGTCCGTGCTCCCCAGTTTCGTTGCAGTGTAGCTGCCATCGGTGTTCGCGTTGGCATCTACCTTGATGGTTGCACCGACAGTCGGGGTAGTGTTGTTGAAGTCCCCTAGATCGGTTGTACCGTTGACGATTGCCAACGACAGCGTCGAACCATCGGGCAGACTCACGACAACACTGTTGCTACTGGAATTCTGCACCTTGCCGATGAACGAGATGGTGCCTGCCACAGGAGCACCTGCTGACCCGGAACCGTTAGAACCGGGCGTTTGGATACCCGAGGGAGTACCAACGGCAATGGTGATCGTGTTTGAACCGGTTGAGATGGTATAGGAACCATCACTGTTCTGTACTGCCGTAATGGAATAGGTCTTGCCCACCTGACTCTGAAGCTGCGCCGCTTGTGCCGAACTCAACCCATTGATGGTCACGTCTTGACCGTTCACGGTCAGCGTAACGGACCCAGTGGAGGTATCAACCGACTTGATAGAGCCTGTGACAGTGGAAGGGCTGTTAGTAGTAGGGACGGCAACGCCGGAACATGCTGCGAACAGCACCATGAACAATACACTTACTGCACATACGACAATTATCGGAAAACGATTAATCAATTGTTTCATAACACCTCTCCTTATTGTTTGATTTAGTCTTTGAGCATTTGCTCTTCTGTCTCTTTATACTAACGACTATACCACCTTCTTTTAGCCTATGCTATGCTTTTTAGCACAGTTTCTGTGTGAAGTAATACACAGGATTATGTTGTGACAACTCCCCACGCATTTATGCGGGGGCTTCTCAGGCAACGCTGCACCCATCGGTGTACGTTAACGCCTGAAGGCCGTGCCCCGGCCTAGCAGCTTTGAGTATATTCTTGGCGGCGTTGATATCCCTATCCTCAACGTAGCCACAGATCGGACAGATATGCGTACGGACAGATAGAGACTTTTGGACGATCTCCCCACATCTGAAACACTTTTGCGAGGTGTAGCGGGGGTTCACTCGAATGACCTCATGTCCAGCACTCTCAGCCTTGGCAGTAAGGATATCGAGGAACGCGGCTTCTATCCCCACAGCTAAAGCAGGGGGTTACGCCGCGGTGTGATACAATGTAGGGGCAAGGAAACGTAGGGGCGGGGGTGGTGTGGCGCGGGGTGGGGGAGCTTGCCTCCGCCCTGGGGATGTGGTGGCCTTACGCTTGCCCTGAGGAGCAACATCCTATGCCCGGCCACAAGCAAAACATCATCCTTGAAGGCATTTATCCCCCGCTTCCCACTTTCTTTGATGCACGGGAAGAACTAGACCTTGCGACCTATCAGCAGCATATCGCCAATCTGGCAGGGACCGGCATCGCTGGCTATGTCGTTATGGGAACCAATGGCGAAGCGGTTCATCTCACGACCGACGAGCGTACACAGGTCATCAAAGCAGCACGTGATGTAGTGGTGCCCCTTGCGGGTACCAGGGGGGATGCACTTATCATCGCGGGCTGCGGCGAACAATCGACACGAGCGACCCTGGCCAACTGTCAGAGAGCAGCACAGGCCGGGGCCAATGCTGCGCTCGTCTTGCCTCCTTCCTACTACAAAAGTCAGATGGATCAGCGTGCGTTGGTAATCCACTACCGCGCTATCGCCGACAACAGTCCGTTGCCCATTGTGATCTATAATATGCCCGCCAGCGCCGCCGGTCTGGACCTCGATGCTGCCACCATTTGCATACTCGCTGAACATCCTAACATTTTGGCTGTCAAGGACAGTGCAGGTAACATGGCCAAACTGGCGCAGATAGTCGCACAGACCCCGGCCCATTTTCGTGTGTTTGCAGGAAATGCAGGCTATTTGCTTCCTGCCCTGAGCGTGGGTGCAGTTGGAGCGGTCGCTGCGCTGGCAAATATCTTTCCGCACCAGGTCTGCCGGGTGCAGAAACTATTCACCGCCGGACGTTTAGCAGAGGCTCGCACCCTACAGGCCGGTCTCGTTGCCGCCAACAACGCCGTCACCACTAATTATGGAGTGCCAGGCCTCAAAGCTGCGCTCGAACTCACTGCCGGGCACGACGGCCTTCTCAGGGCTGACTGCGGCCACCTGCGTTCACCATTGCAGCCGTTGACCGAACAGGAACGTGAAAAGCTGCTGGGGATATTGAAAAGCGTCCCGCAATTGGAAGAGAGGTAGCATATGGCACTCGACATCGAACTCTACCGCCGCACAATCTATGCGCCCGCTGCTGGTCATTCGCAGACCCCACGGCGTATCAGCGTCATCCAAATAGACCCTATCAATAATCACCCCGACGGCGCGACCCGGACGCTCCTCTTTGTCCATGGTTATGGCGGTAGTGCTACGCAATGGCTCTACCAGTTGCGCTTCTTTGGGCAGACCATGCACGTTATCGCCCCGGACCTGCGCGGACATGGTTTAAGCGATGATCCCATCGGACTTCCCCATACAATGGACGGCCTGGTAGATGACCTGGACAAGGTACTGGATGCGTTGCATGTGCGAGGACCGGTACATATCATCTCGCACTCTTTTGGCGGGGCCGTCGCTACCGAATACTCCTTACGTCACCCAGAACGTGTACTCGGCCTGGTGTTGATCGGCGTACCAACACGCTTCATCATACAACCGCTTTTACGCCTGCTCATGAAGGTTCCCGATCCGCTCTTTAGCCGAGCGGCAAAAACATATGGAGTTGCGCTCTACGCTCCACAACGCACCCTCAAAGGCTTGCTTGACAGTACGATGACCCGCTGGCAGGGTGGCGAGCGTATTCAGCAACTCACCGTCCCAACCCTGGTTGTACTTGGACACTGTGACACGGTTTTCCTGCGCGAGCATTATGATGACATGACTCGCTTCATCCCTAACGTACAGAAGGTTGTCATCCCTGTCTCCGCACACCTTGTGCAACTGGAACGCCCGGATGCCGTCAATCGAGCCATCAATCGCTTCATCGAGAAAAAACAACCGTCGCCCATAGGAGCAGAAGTGGGGAACCCTGTCTGGGGAACAGGTATGAATGTGGTGGGATTATCTACCCCCAGAGAGGGGGCCTTTGCGCTCACCCGCAGAGATGCGACCTCTCGTGCGCACATGGCTCGTCATATCGAGATGCCCTGGTTGCAAAGCTACGATAGTGATGTACCCGAAGACATTCCGCAGCCCAAGCAGCTTATGCATGATATGCTCAGCAATGCCGCCCGGGACTTCCCTGATTGTCCCGCCATCATCTTCTTTGCGCAGAAGATCAGTTACCGCGAGTTGGACCTCTTGAGCAATCGTTTCGCTCATGCCTTGCAGGGACTCAGCCTCAAGGCGGGTGATCGAGTTATGGTTACTTTGCCGAACGTGCCCCAGTGTGTGATTGCCTTTTACGGCACTCTGAAGGCTGGTGGTATTGTTGTCTTTGGTAGTCCACTCTCGACTGAAGAGGAGGTGCGATACCAGCTTCATCACTCGGGTGCTCAGATATTACTTACACTGGAGTCTTATCGCACTGTGGTCGAGCGCGTGTGCGCTGACACAGATGTTAAGCACGTGATCTATACCGATGTGCGTGAATATCTCCCAATCCGCCCGCGCCTGCTGCTGGCCAGTCTGATTGAAGGCATCAGACCTCATACTTCTCTATCTGAAAACAATATATCCGCAGATGTAGTGGCATTCCTGGCAGGTACCAGGCAGATTCGCGACTACTCGTTTCAGCAACTCCTACGCAGCCAGCCAACGACGGCGATGGACAGTGGCGCAACTTCGAAAAGCCTGGCACTGATTCAGTATACCAGTGGCACGACAGATACTCCCAAAGGTGTGATGCTCTCGCATGGAAATTTGATGGCGAATGTCGCACAGATACGTCACTGGATGCCCGATGCCCGACGTGGACGTGAGGTTATACTGGCAGTCCTGCCACTCTCACACTCATATGGCACCACCGATTGTATGAACCTGGCCACGGCTCTGGCATGCACGTTGGTGCTGGTGCCAACGACACGCACGAATCAAATACTGGAGGAGATCAGGCGCCACCGTCCCACCATCTTCCCAGGTATCCCTGCCTTCTACCTTGCTATTGCGAACTACCCGAAGGTGCGTAGTTATGGTGTCTCGGCCATTCGCTTCTGCGTAAGCGGGTCAGCCCCGTTGCCTGTGGAGGTACAAGAGGCTTTTGAGAAACTGACGCGGGGTCGGCTGGTAGAAGGGTATGGTTTGACGGAAGCCTCACCTTGCACACACTCGAACCCACTCAAAGGCGAGCGCCGTGTGGGCAGCATCGGCATCCCCTTGCCGAGCACACAGGCTCGTATTGTCGATATTGAGACGGGAGAAACTCTCCCACCTGGAGAAGTCGGTGAACTGCTGATCTGCGGGCCGCAGGTCATGCAAGGCTATTGGCAGATGCCCGAAGAGACTGCTCAAGCCCTGCGGGATGGCTGGTTGCACACCGGGGACCTGGCGCGTATGGACGAAGATGGCTTCTTTACCATCGTTGATCGCAAAAAAGACCTGATACTTTCTGGCCCCTATAATGTCTATCCGCGCGACGTTGAGGAAGTACTGTATGAGCATCCCAAGGTGTTAGAGGCAGCTGTAGTCAGCACACCTTCGCCCTCAGCCGATGGCAATGGTACTCCTGCATCTCCCTTTATCAAGGCGGTGGTAGTGCTCAAACGTGGTGAGCAGGCCACCTCTGACGAGTTGCTTGCCCTCTGTCGCGAGCGATTGGACGCTTACAAGGTGCCACAGCAGATCGAGTTTCGCACGGAACTACCGAAAAACATCGTCGGTAAAGTCCTGCGGCGGCTGTTGATTGAGGCATGAATGCTCCCTCCTTGCGAATAGTTCTTGACAGAGCATCATCGTCCAACTACAATATGCTGAATTGATATCTGGGAATGATTTGGCAAAAGATGGCAGAGAAAGCAATGAAACCTTCAAACCCCACCCCTGGGCGCGATAAATCGGGCCCCTACGAAATGACTCTTGTGGGCGTCCTGTCTCAGCACGCGCCCAGGCTACAGGCATGCCTGCAGCGGGCTTCAGGTGACAGCCATGGGCCGGAAGAAGGAAGCGACGCCTGGCTCTTCCTCAATGCACTTATCGGCAATGAGCGTGGCGGTGGCGATAGTGATGACAGCAGTAACGATTTGGGAGTATCCTTTGCGAGTGGCCTGGACGAGAACACCAGCAACCTCTCTGCGTTATTGGCTCGTTTGGAGGACTCTGGTCGCCACCTCGCGGAGCAAGGTGGAAAATTAGAGGCCCGCCTCCAGGGCTTGCAGCGCTATATCGACGCACTTGCAACCGAGTTACAAGAATTGTTCAGAGATCAAGCTCATTTGCTCATAGAAGGCCTTTCAAGGCTGTATCAACTACAATCCGCCTATGTGCTAGCCCTGACACGCGGCTATCAAGGAGTGGTTGACCAGGTTTCCATCGAGAGGTATCGAGTAGCCCAGCAACTTGAACATCGTTTGCAGGCATTGCAACGCATCAACAGCGCCGCTAATTCGGCAACTGACCTGGATCAAACCCTGGAGATTACAGCAAAAACAGTAGCAACAGAGCTACAAGCCGAATTGTGCTCGATTTTCTTCTACGATGAACTACAGCGCATACTCACACTGCGAGCTACCAACGGACCTCGCCCATTAGGCGGCATGCACTTCACGTTACGTCTGGGTGAGGGATACAGTGGTTGGGTGGCCGACAAAGGCCATCCCTTGCTGGTGCGTGATGCTCTCGCTGATCCACATTTTTCGGTAGAAGCACGTACCTACAGCGCCAACTATCACGGACTCATGGCAGTGCCTATCATTTTTTTTGGTGATGTAGCGCGCCTCCTCGGTGTAGTGAGTATACAGTCAGCAGAACAACGCGACTTCACCAATGAAGATATAACCTTTGTGGAGGTTGTCGCGGGGATCATCGCCATCAATATTGAGAATGGACTGCTCTATGAACAGACAGACGAGCAACTCCGGCGCAAGGTGCATGAGTTAGCAACCATCAACCGCGTCTCCTCAATCATCGCCTCGACGCTTAACCTGGACGAAGTGCTGCAGATCATTACCACGCAGGCGGTACATCTCAGTGGTGCGGAGCGGTCGTGCATCTTCGCATTGGACGCAGATCAAAAACACCTGCATGTGCTGGCCCATTATGGACTGAACAGTGCCGATGTGCGTCGCATCCAGGTACCCGTCGGTCAATGTTGTGCCGGACGCACTGTGCTGACGGGACAGCCTCGTATGGCAGTGGACTGCTGCCAGGATGATGAAAACTGCTTCATTCGTCATGACCCGTTGATCACTGCGGATATGCATTCTGTCTTATGTGTTCCGCTAGAGGTCAAGAGTAAAGTGATTGGCTGTATCTGTATTTACAGCAGCCATCGTCACATGTTGAGCCCTGAGCAGATGCAGTTGGTTGTTACGTTTGCTAACGAGGCAGCAATTGCCATTGACAATGCCCGCCTGTTTGAGGAGACACGCAGTGGCCTCGAATTGAAGTCCGTTTTGCTGCGTGAGCTGCATCATCGTGTTAAAAATAATCTGGCGACCGTCTCTGGCATCCTTTCACTTCAGCAGCGACGTACCAAGTCGCCCGAAGTCCGCCGTACGCTAGCAGAAAGCGTAAATCGGGTGCAGGGTCTGGCAGCAACACACGATCTTCTTTCCCATGAAGATATGGGCGAGGCCCGTGTTGATGAGATTGCCCGCAAAATCGTTGGAGTGGCAAATGCACATCTTCGACCACCGGAGACCCGTATCACCTTTCATGTGGAACGGTGCCCGGTAGTACTTCCTTCTCGGACCATATACATTCTGGCATTAGTGCTTAACGAGATGGTATCAAATGCCATCAAACACGGAATGGCTGGTATGAAGGAAGGAGTTGTCACGCTGCGTGGACGTGAGAAGGATGGCATGGTGATCGTCGAGGTGATTGACACTGGCAATGGACCGCCATGGCCATTAGAGGAAGGTAGCTCCCCGATTTACCGTGGGAGTGAGAGTAGCGAAGGGCTCGGTCTGTCGCTCATCAAGCACTTAATAGGCGATCTAGGGGGCCATTTCGTACTGCGACGGACGGATGGTTGTACTGTTTCTGAGGTAAACTTTCCCCTGGTGCGACAGCATAGGTAGGGTGAGGTGAATTTATGCAAGGTAGCTATCCGATTTATCGAGGGAGTGGAAAACAGCCGAAAATTCTCGTCGTTGAAGACGATGTTGACATTCGGCAAATATTGTCCGTCTTCTTGAAGCACTCAGGCTTTGATGTGCATATCGTATCGGATGGTCAGGAAGCAATCCGCGTCATACCGGATTATCGTCCCGATTTGATCGTGCTGGACCTGATGATGCAGCCCGTCTCGGGCTGGGACGTCTTGCGCTGGTTACGGGCAAGTCAGCATGATTCTCCCACCGAGAACGCCACCATGACAGAGGCGGATACTGATGAAGCACCATTGCACACAATCCCCGTTCTGATCTTGACTGCACTCACTCATATCGACCAACAAGTGAATGGCTATGAAGCGGGAGCCGTGGAGTATATGACCAAGCCTACTCAACCGGGGAAGATCGTTGAACGTATTAATGTCATTCTTTCGCTCAGTGCAGAAGAGCGTACAACGCTACGAGATAGGCAGATTGATGAGCAACGGGCTGTGCTAGAGCGTATCCACGCGCCTCAACCAGACGAGTTTTTCTACTGAGTGCGACCGGGTGGAAGCACCTGGCCACACTTGGAACAGAAACGATTGCCCACAGGGTTTTGACTTCCACAGAACGCGCACACTTTGAGAGGGAAGCCACACTTTGTACAGAAGCGCATCTGGGGCTTATTGAGGTGTAGGCAATTGGGGCATAAGTACAAGGCCAGTGGCCCGGCATAAGGATTACCAGCCAGTGGCTGTACCGGAGCCTGCATGGACCCACCTTGAGATAACCCTCCCTGAGCAACCGGTGTAGTCCCCCGATTTATCGTGGGGAATTCCTTATCGCGCAAAGCGTCACCGGGTCTTTGCGGTTGCATCACTGCACTCTCCAGCGCATCGGCCATCTCACTGACCTGCTGAAAGCGTCGCACTGGCTCTTTCATCAGAGCCTTCAGAATCACCTGCTCAATGGTAGGAGTGATGGCTGGATTGAGGCTGCTGGGTCGCGGCGGCAGCTCATAAATGTGGCTATGGGCCAGCGCCGGATAATTATCCCCCTGGAAAGGCGTACGTCCTGTCAAAGCCTCGAACAACATTACCCCAAGCGAGTATATATCTGAGCGCCTATCAACCGCTTCTCCTCGGCACTGCTCGGGTGACATATATTCGGGTGTGCCTACACCCGTACCGGGGCGAGTCAGTTGTTCCTTGGTGCTGGCAAGTACTTTGGCTATACCGAAATCAGAGAGAATAGGGCGACCGGAGCGATCCATCAAGACGTTGACCGGTTTTACATCACGATGGATAATGCCTCGTTCGTGTGCATAGCTCAAGGCACTGGCAAGTTGTTTGAAGATGCGGTTAGCCTCTGCCACATCCATTGTCTTGTCCTCGGCCAGGAATTGATCCAAGAGCTGCTTGAGCGTACCTCCATCGACCAATTGCATGACAATGTAGATATGGCCATTCTGCTCCCCGGCGTCGTGTACCATCACAATATTCGCGTGGGAGAGTCGAGCCACCACCCTGGCTTCCTGGTTAAAGCGATCGACAAAGTTGCGATCCGTGGCATACCAGGGCGGGAGAACCTTCACAGCTACTTCACGGTCGAGGTTCTCCTGATGTGCCCTGTACACACGAGCCATCCCACCCTGGCCAAGGGGGGCCAAGATTTTGTAATGCCCGAGCATTGCACCGATCAGATCGTCTTGCTGCACAACTCACTCCCGTAGGGGTGCGATTAATCACGCCCGTACAGTCATCGCTTCCCGAAGACCAACACGGTCTGACCGAGTTGGATCTTATCACCTTCTTGCAAAGGATACATCTGATTCTTCGGCACTAACTGCCCATTGATTTTTGTGCCGTTGGCACTGCCTTCATCCTTCAGACCGTAATTGCCATTGCCCATGTTGACGATGGAGGCATGGAGGCGTGAAACGGCCAGGTCTTCCAGGAAGATGTCACTTTCGCGGCTGCGCCCAATACTCAGTGAATCTTTGCGTACTTCGTAGACACGCCCCGGATCTTTGCCTTCTTCAACGCGCACAATTCCCAGGCGACCTTGCGGTCCGGTATTGCGGAGCATGGTCCTGTCTGCTTCGCCGCTACCGTAGAGGGCCGTTGGCTCTTGTGCTGCCCCAACCTGGCCAAAGCCTCCCCCAAGCGGAGCACCTTGCTGCTGCCAGGGGGGCGCAGCAGAATTGCTATCTGCAGGGATCGGGCTAGAGGACTGCTGCTGGAATGATTGGGGCCAGCCACCTTGTTGCGCTGGCTGTGGTTGTTGTGGCGAAGGTGTGGCCCAAGGGTCTGCAGGCTGAGCCGTTGGTCCCCACGCCTGACCCCCACCATAAGAGGTAGGCGCTGGCTGCGATGAAGCAGATGCTGCACTCGGTGAGCCCCATGCCGGTTGGCTCTGCTGTTGAGACTGTGGCGGGAGAGGTTGTGATTGCCCCCGGGAGTCTCTTGCCGAGGATGATGGCGCCGCATCCCAAGTAGGTTGGCTACCCCAGGCACCCGCTTGTGGCTGTGGTGCGTTTTGCCCCCCCCAGGGGTCAGCCTGTTGCGGCTGTTGCGGAACTCCTTGTGCGCCCCAGCCACCCGGCTGCTGTTGTTGTTGCGGAACCCCTTGTGCACCCCAGGCTCCTGGCTGTTGCGGAACTCCTTGTGCGCCCCAGCCACCCGGCTGCTGTTGTTGCGGAACCCCTTGTGCACCCCAGGCTCCTGGCTGTTGCGGAACTCCTTGCGCGCCCCAGCCACCCGGCTGCTGTCCCCACGCATTGTCGGTCGGTTGCCCCTGACGTTGCCAATCAGGGACTCCACCAGGGGCAGCGGCGTTCGCATTCTGCTTAGATTTGCCGCCGCGGAACATCAGAAGCCCGATGATTGCTACCACTATCGCCAGTAACACAATAACAATCAATGCCAGGACCAGCGGATTCCCAAGAGGGCCTGGTAGCTGCGGACCATTTGGAATGAAAAGGACTGCAAACATGTATCTCATATCGTTCACCCCTCTGTGTAGGAGCACCCATAAAGGGGGTGCCCTTGGGCGACCTCAAGGATCGTCCCTACTGGAATCAGCGCAATTGAACACCTTAGCGCAATTCAAAACGCACCTCAACACTACCGAAGCGTAAGATATCGCCATCTTTGAGCGTTCGTTCCTCATACGGCGTTAAGGTCACTCCATTTAAGCGAGTCTTGTTTAGGGCATTAAGGTCTTCGACGGTAAATTGCCCCTGCTGGTTTCGCAGGTAGGCATGACGTCGCCCAACCGTCTTATCGGCCAGGTTGATCTCCGGGAATATTCCAAGTGTCGGATCCTGCCGCCCGACCACCATCAAATCCTTATCCAGTAGAATAGACTGTCCATTGGATAGAACGATGATGCGAGCATATTTCTGCGGACTCCCTGTTGTTTTAGCAGAACCTCCTCCCCCCGCCTTTTGGTCGGGCTTTAGTTCCGCCGCAAACTCTCCTGCACGTGGGGGCGCGGACATCGGTGGGAGCCGTTGTCGTAATTGCTCAAGTGCGGCAATGAACTCTTGTGGTGTGCTGTACCGATCGTTAGGCGATTTCGCCATCGCCTTCTGCAGAAAAACGTCTATGTCCGCTGGCAGTTCAGAACGTAGACGGCAGATTGATGGAACTTTCTCATTCATGTGTTTCATGACAATATCGACAGCAGTATCTCCTTCAAAAGGAGGATGCCCTGCGAGCATCTCGAATAATACGGTCGCAATTGAGTACAGATCAGACCGCGTGTCCGCTGAACGCCCACTTTCCGCTTGCTCTGGCGAAATGTAGTATGCCGTACCCATAAAAACATTCGACTGCGTCAGTGTCACCGTTTCACGACTGCGTGCCAATCCAAAATCGGTAATCTTGACAACACCCTTGGTATTTATCAGGATATTTTGGGGCTTAATGTCTCGATGGACTACGCCATGCTTATAGGCCGTGTCAAGTCCCTCGGCAATCTGCTGCGCATAGTTCAAGGCCCGCGACGCTTCCATCGGACCGTTGGTCAGCGTATAGTACTTCAGGTTCTGGCCATCAACGTAGTCCATCACGATAAAGTGCATACTGTTATCTTCTCCATAATCAACGACCCGGACAATATGTGGATCACTGAGATTCAAGAGAATATGCGCCTCTCGTTGGAAGCGTGCCAGTAAGTCCCCGTCATTCGAGAGTTCAATGTGCATCACTTTTACCGCATAAATGCGGTTGTCCTTTGTGTCACGTGCAACGTAAACAGTGGCAAAACTCCCCCTTCCACGCTCGTCTATCAGCTTGTAACGATCTTTCAAGATACGGTTTATCATGCCACCATTCATGACAACTCCTGCTGAAAAGCTACTCTTCGCGGCTATTATACATCATCCAGCGTTCAATGTCATTGGTAAACCGCAATTCGTACACATCATAAAAACGAATAGACACACAGAGGAACGATGGAATAGCTAGACATTCCTAACGCACTATCTGTCATACCACAGCTTCAGTGTAGCTCAAAACGCACTTCAACGCTGCCAAACCGTAAGAGGTCGCCATCTTTGAGCGGATATTCTTGATTGGGTATCAAGGTGACCCCATTTAAGCGGGTCTTATTCGTGGAATTGAGGTCTTCGATGGTGAACGTTCCCTGTCGATTGCGCAGATAGGCATGGCGGCGACCAACTTTCATATCGGTCAGGTTAATCTCGGGGAAAATGCCTACTTTCGGGTCCTGGCGGCCAACCAGCATCAACTCCCAGGTCAGCGGGATTGATTGTCCCGTGGCGAGGACGATCAGGTAGCCCTGCCTGACCGGCACTTTCATATGTGGAGGACTGACCGACGCCTGTACCTGTTTCTGCAACTGCTCCAGGGCTGAGATAAACTCGTGTGGCGTTTGAAAGCGAGACGCAGGGGTCTTGGCCAGCGCCTTCTGGAAAAAAGCATCCATGTCCGCGGGCAAGTTTGGTTGTATGCGGCAGATCGATGGCACTCGTTCCTTTTTTTGCTTGATGATGATATCGATGATGCTTCCACCCTCAAACGGTGGGCGGCCTGTCAGCATTTCAAACAAGACAATCGCCAGTGAATACAGATCGGACCGGGTATCTGCCAGGTGTCCACTGTCCACCTGTTCGGGTGAAATGTAGTAGGGCGTCCCCATAAATTCGTCGGTCCCGGTGATGGTTGCAGTGTCCTCACCACGTGCCATACCGAAATCGGTAATCTTCACTACCCCCACATTGTTGATGAGGATGTTCTGCGGCTTAATGTCACGATGTACTACTCCATGCTTATGAGCAGCTTCCAGGCCTTCGGCGATTTGCTTGGTGTAGTTTAATGCCCGTAATGGTTCTATCCTGCCGCTGGTAGTGATATAGTACTTGAGGCTTTGACCATCCACGAATTCTTCAATGATGTAATATACGTCCCCATCATTCCCATAGTCGATTATGCGCACAATGTGAGGATCGCTCAGACCCTGTAAGATGTACGCCTCGCGTTGAAAGCGTGATGTAAGTGAGCTATCACGTGCGTGCTCAGGATGCATGATTTTTGCTGCGTACAGGATGTTGCTTTCCATGTCGCGTGCGATATAGACAGTGCCAAAAGAACCGCTTTCTATTTCATCGATGAGCTTGTAACGACCTTTGATCATGCCGATACTATTCATGAACCCGACTCCTGGTGAAGAAGTTTCCTCCGCCTCTCTGGCGCTGCATTCGGTTGCTGGGAGGCCATGCTACTGATAATATTTCATATACTATACACTATCTCATCGATTCTGTACATCGTTGCCCATTCGGCAGGCGTTTGGAGATAAGACTTGAGCGGCCCTTCCCCTTCGCTAGGTCCTTCGCTGCCGCTCAGGATGACATTGCTTCGGCTCACTGCTCTCAGGGTGACATTATTTGAGTGGTGTCCTGCCTGTCATCCCTTTGCTTCCCCTTCGCTTCGCTCAAGGGCTTCGGCAAGGGCAGGCTCTGAGCGCAGCCCTGTCATGCTGAGCGCAGCGAAGGATCTCTGCGTCCGTCGAGCCAGACCCTTCGCGGAGTTTTCCCTGAGCGAAGCGAAGGGCTCAGGGTGACAGGCATTAACCCCAAATGTCTACGCATTCGGCAGGTTCGTTTGACAAGCCTATGCCTGGATGATACCATAATTCCGATGACAGACGAGCAAACTGTGCGCAAAGTCAAAGTAGAGGGCGGCAACCTCAAATTTAGTTCGGCCCACTTCATCACCTATGGTGGAAAGTGTGAGCGTCTCCACGGCCACAACTACGGCGTGCTGGTCGAAATTGCTGGGACTCTCAATGAGGATAAACTGGTCTTTGATTTTACGGTGATCAAACAACTCACCAGGGAGGTTTGCCAGCGGCTTAATCACCGTTTTTTATTGCCGCTGCACAACCCTCACCTTGAGCTGATTGCCTCCCCTGACACGTGGGAAATACACTTCCAGGAGAAACGCTATGTCTTTCCCCGCTCGGACGTGGTCCAGCTACCCATCGATAACTCGACCTCCGAGAGGTTGGCCGAATACATCTGTGGCGAGTTGCGCCGCGCGCTCACCGTTTATAATACCGCCAACCTGCACACCATCATGGTTGGGGTTGAGGAAGCTCCCACCCAAATGGCCTACTACCGTGTTTCGCTGCTCTAGTTGATAGTGTTGGCCGGGGCCGATAATGGATTTTAACCAAATAAACTGGAAATCGCGAAAGGGGACAGAACGCCTGTAGGGGCCGATTTCATCGTGCCCACCGCCGATTTATCGGCCTCCGGCAAACCCAACGGCATGTCTAGATTAATTTGTTAAGGCAAGGTTCAATGTGAACGAATTGTACTTGACAGTTTGAACAGTCCCACCGTGTCACCCTGAGCCCTTCGCTTCGCTCAGGGTAAACTCCGCGAAGGGTCTGCCGCGATCGGCAGCCAGATGCTTCGCTGCGCTCAGCATGACAGGGCTGGACCTTTCTGTTGCTGAGGAACTGTCACGTTCATTTGAACCTTGCCTAATATCTCCATAATCAGCCCCTACGGGACTCCGCGTTTCCCGATAAGCTTCTGGTAGGTTACGGCAGCAGGGGTTGGTTCGCGCTTTAGTGCCGGGTCGGTGTCCAGTTCAATGTGATAGAGGCCAAAGTCACTGCCTGGGCTGAACTTTAGGCCCCACTCACGGTTCGAGGTGATGCTCCAGCAAGTGTATGCCACTACCTTGATGCCATGATGAAAGGCCCGCTGAACCTGGCGAACATGCTGGCTGATATAGCTCGCACGATCTACACCATCGGCCTTATCCACACAGCCGTTCTCGATAATGAGGATTTCCTTATCTGGGAACAGTTTAGCATAGTACCTGAGCGTCCAGTAAAGTACCCATGGCCAGACCGGCGCTTTGTCGAAGTTGCCTGACGCAGCGTCCATGAGCTGCTGGATACGGTGGAGTTGCAGCGTACTGATACCCCAGTAGTAGTCGAAGCCGACAAAATCCTGCTGGTCAATGCACTCTGATGGGCATAGAAACGTCGGCAGTTTTCCTGCCATGCCCAGGTGCCACCAGTTGCTGGTAAGGGCAGTTGAAAGGATGCTATACAGTTTGAGCACAGGGTCAAAGATGCGCAGGACCGAGCGTACCAGCGGCAAACGTTGCTGTGTCTGGGCTGGGCGAAACACTACCTTGCTCGGATCACCACAGATATCCTGTGCCATAGCCCGCGCCAGGTCGATCTCCAGCCCACTCAGTTCGCCTGTCTTGGGATCGCGATAGCCGAAACCTGGCACATCCTCCTTCACTGCAACGATGAGGTAGCCCCGTGCCTTGATGCGCTCCAGCACTGTCTTTCGTTTTGTCGCCTGGCCGACACCTTCTTCAGTGCTTTGCGTCGCTTTCATCCCACTGATGTCGGCTAGCGTTGCTCGTGTGCCCAGTTGGGGTAACGGTGGGACAGGCTGACCGGGGAAGTGAAGTGCAAAGCTGGATGCCCAGGCACCCGAATTTTTGAAGCGGCGCACTGCGCTGTCTACGGCTTCCAACAGATCAGGATTCCCTTTTGCTACAGCAGCAGCGTAAGGCTCAGGCTCGGTGGTGAGCTGCTTGTCAAGCAGCCGGTAGCGACCTGGATGCTGCTGTATGAGTCCCAATAAGATCGTATCATCGGACAGAATCGCCGCAATTCCCCCTTTATCCAATTCTTGCAGTGCATCAGCGTAGGCGCCTACAACGCGTGCGCTTGCCTCAGGCAGGAGTGTAACGATAGCATCTTCCGACGTAGAACTCTTGACGACAGCGACTGCTTTCCCACTAAGGTCTTGTGGTTCCCTTGTGGGGCTATCGGCCCGTACGAGCAGCCTCTGGAAGGCGACATAATAGGCTTCGGAAAAATCAACTTGCTCAGCTCGCTCGCGTGTCACTGTCAGGGTAGCGACGACCACATCTACCTGGCCGTGCTCAAGCAGTCTACGCTCAGTGAAACGCTGCCCCTGGCGCAGCCAGTCTTGCGGCGTGCGCAGCCTGGTGACATTGTGATCAATCAGCCCCTGGAGCCAGGTCGGAAGACCCAGTACCATCGGGTTGACGCCGACCAATGCCCCGACATTGCCGCGCTTAATCACACTGCGAGCAGCGGTGTGCGCAAGGAAGAGGTTCCGCATAAGTTTGCCGACGGCCTCCATCTGGTCGGTGAGCGTCGCATTTCCAGGCAGGCCTGGCGGAGTGAAGTAATCCTGCTGCCACCATGGCTTAATATAGCCGTAGATGAGCTGGCTTGGTTCATTGAAGGTGATCCAGTAGCGTACCTGCTGTCCAAGCCGACTGACAACCTGGGCAACATAGTTGGCGAAGATGGCCGGAAACTCATCGCCTATCAGTCCACCACGTTCCTCCACATGTATTGGCCAGGTAAAGTGATGCAGCGTCATGATCGGTTCCATCCCTGCCGCGTGTATCGTCTCGATCAGGCGCTGGTAATGAGCAAAAGCCTCGTCATTGAACTTCCCAGATTTTGGTTCGAGCCGAGACCAGGCGAGTGAGAAACGGAACAGCTTGCACCCCAGAGCCTGCGCCAGTTGTATATCCTCGGAGTAGCGGTTCCAGAAATCAGTGGCCCTCCCGCGTCTTGTCAGGTGGCGTCGCTGCTCCCAGATATCGCGGATATCCTGGTAGTTCGCATCGTAAGCCTCACACTGGTGATCTGCCGTGGCGACGCCAAACATAAACGACTCAGGGAGGGCCGAGGAAAACTGTGGTGATTGCGGCATAGAAGGTCTCCTTTTGTATATTTCCTAAAGTTTATCGCAGCAACCATGGTGACCGCAAGGGCCCACCCAGCCACCCCCCACAGCCCTCGCCACTACTGTACTACGACGTCGCTGCCTCGGCCTCATGATCGTTGTGGAGATTCCAACCCCCAATTTTGGTGGAACCTGCAAGTCACACTTCCTTGGCATAGGCGTTCAAAACATATATAATGTCCTGTGTTAACAAGTGCTGCCCAGGGCTGCTCTACTACCTTCTACTCACGGAGAAAACTAATGAATCGTCGTGACCAGATTCGTATGACCGACGAGGAGATACGCACCTTCCTCGAAGAAGGGCGCACACTCCAGGTGGCCACTATTGATCGTGACGGTGCTCCGCACATCATAGCCATGTGGTATGTGCTCATAGATGGTGAGGTGGCCTTCTGGACATATGCCAAGTCACAGAAGATCGTCAACCTGCGGCGTGATCCCCGGCTGGCGTGTCTTGTTGAGGCTGGCGAACAGTATAATGAATTGCGCGGTGTCCAACTCAAGGGACATGCAGTGATCAGCGACGACCGCGCAGTCGTCCAGCGCGTGGGCGAGACCATCTGGCAACGCTACACCGGTCCCCTGGATGATAGTGCTCGCCAGGCAGTAGCGATCCAGGGAGCAAAGCGCGTGGTCGTCTTCGTCAAACCTGAGCAAGTGATTTCCTGGGACCATCGAAAGCTAGGGGGAACATACTGACAATTGGTCCCGGTTTTGTTATGGACGGCGAAGTCCGATAAATCGGCGGTGGGCACTCGATCCCTGTCCCCCAGACAGGGAGATCGACCCCTACCCGGTTATCAGGGTACGTCCGATGGCCTGGGTGACTAACTGTATTTGCGGCATCAGGTTCTGGAACTGCTCGATTGTGAGCGACTGTGCGCCATCTTTCAACGCTTCGTCTGGGTTGGGGTGTACCTCGATGAGCAATCCATCGGTGCCTGCGGCAACCGATGCCAACGACATAGGAGCGACAAGGTCGCGGTGACCTGTGCCCTGGCTGGGATCGGAGATGATCGGCAGGTGCGAAAGCCGTTTGATGAGTGGAATGGCACTGATATCCATCGTGTTGCGCGTCATCTTCTCGAAGGTGCGAATACCACGCTCACAAAGAATGACGTTGTGATTGCCCTGTGAGAGCACGTACTCTGCCGCCAACAACCATTCCTCGATGGTGGCTGACATGCCACGCTTCAGTAACACTGGTTTCTCAGCGCGTCCTACCTCATCGAGTAACATATAGTTTTGCATGTTGCGCGTACCAATCTGCAAGATGTCGGCATATTCGCAGACCATAGACACATCGGAAGGCGTCATCACCTCGGTGATTACCGCCAGACCAAACTCAGCGCGGGCCTTAGCGAGCAGCTTTAGTCCGGCTTCGCCCAAACCACGAAAACCATAGGGTGAGGTTGATGGTTTGAAGGCTCCGCCACGTAGAATGACCGCTCCTGCTTCCCTGACTGCTTGCGCAGTCGTCATGAGCTGTTTTTCACTCTCGACAGTGCATGGCCCTGCCATCATGACGGTTGCTCTGTTACCTATATGGACCTCCCCTCCAACAACACAGGATACGGGGATCTTTACAATCGTATTCTCTGGGTGAAATTCGCGGCTGGCGAGCTTGTAGGGCTTAGAGACGCGCAATACGTTCTCTACGAAAGGAAGGCTCTCCAGTGCTTCTTCCAGGTTGGGGTTGATACCACCGATGATACCGGGTGTACCGGTTGGACCAACTGCGCCAAGAACGCCGATGATGTTGCGTTCGACACCGCGGGAGATATGACCACTTAACCCGTGGTTTTGGAGAAACGTCAATACGTGTTCGATGGCTTCATCACTAGCATTCGATTTCATTACGACAATCATGAAAATTGCTCCTTTGTGTCAATGTAATGGTACATAGCTGGCTTACTATTGCCAGCACTTCGGCCCATCGTGACAGCGTTGTCATGATTGCCAGGGCGGAGATAGGACGGAGGCAAGCTCACGTCCCTACAGCGCCCCTACTAACTGGAACGAAGGTTGGTTGCCCCGTGGATGTAGACATGACGTATCTCTGCGGCACTGCGCGTCGTGTTGACGTGCAACAGGATACGGATGCATTTGCCCAGGCTATTGGGCACGGGAATCTCGCGTCCGCACATAAGCGCGACCTCCATCCAACCCATCAAACGAGCTGCTTCTGCCGGAAACACAGCATCCAGGTCTTCTGTGACCGTGAAAATGGCACTGGCTACATCTTCCGTATGCAGATCGTTCTGCTCGATCATGAGTTGTAGTAGCTCTGTAGTGGCTGCGAGGATTTCCTCACGATCATTGCGCTCAACGGTTGTTGCCCCCCGAATGCCCCGGCAATACATGATCTCACTCCCTTGACGATAGCATGTCTTTTCATCCGATCAGGATAAACAGAAGTATATCTATTGTGACAACTCCCCACGGCTAAAGCTGGGGGCTTCTCAGGCAACGCTGCACCCATCGGTGTACGTTCGCGCCTGAAGGCCATGCCCTGGCCTTGCACTTTTCAGTATATTCTTGGCCGCGTTGACATCACGATCTTCAACGTAGCCACAATGAGGACAGATATGGGTACGGACAGACAGAGACTTTTGGACGATCTCCCCACACCGATAGCATTTTTGCGAGGTGTAGCGGGGGTTCACTCGAATGACCTCATGTCCAGCACTCTCAGCCTTGGCAGTGAGAATATCGAGGAACGCGCCCCAGGAGGCGTCCATGATGCTCTTCGACAGATGATGATTCTTGACCATACTGCTGATTTGCAAGTCCTCAACGGCAATATGGTGATGGGTCTCAGTGTACTGCTTGGCAACCTTGTAGTGGAAGTCTCTACGTTGCCGCTTGATCTTGAGATGGGTTTGCGCCGTGCTCTTGGATGCTTTACGACGACGCTTAGAGCCCTTCTTTCGACGTGCTATCGTGCGTTGCTTGCGTCTAAGTGTGGTCTGACTCTTGCGGTAGTAGCGGGGGTTCTCGACGGTGTGCCCTTCGCTATCGGTCAAGAAGGACTTGAGACCGACATCAATGCCGATATCAGGATGCTCACATGTGGAAGGCAAGTGCTCATTGTGGGGTTCGGTCTCACACACGATAAGCGCGTACCAATGCCCATCAGCACGCAAGACAAGATGTGCTGTCTTGGGGGTACCTTCTATCGGGCGATGCAACTTGATCTTGATGGAGCCACCCAACTTCTTGGGGACAGACAAATGCTTCCCATCGGTGGCAAGCGAGAAATCCGTTCTGTGTTGCCGCAATTGAATGGAATGCCAGCGATTGGGCTTCTTGAAGCGTGGGAAACCGCCTTGCTCACCCAGTTCTCGCATGGCAAAGAAGCGTTTGAATGCCTTATCCAGACGATCAGCCAGCATCTGGACAGTAGAAGCAGGCACATGCTCACCTCCACGACCACGGAACGCTGCGGTCAAGTCATATTTCACAAGGAATGTGCCTGTCTGCTCATAGTGCTCTTTGGATGCTGCCAACATCTCATTGTAGAGATGTCGCGACGCGATCAAGCACCCCATGAGTGCTTTGGCTTGGGCTTTATTCGGATAGAGACGATATTCAAACGTTCTCATGCCATGTGTTTTATTGCAAGCAAACTAAATTGTCAAGAGGAGTAGGACCCAGCTGGCCGTCGAGTGAGGCCCCAACGCCCTTTTCATCCCCATGCGAAGATGTGTAGGGGCTTTCAAGGGCGGACATCGGTAAGGGATGAAGGCAAGAGCAGTATTAATCTTCTCTCGTTCTAGCGTCCGCAAGGATGCTACTATTTTGACGCCTGGAGCAGACTCTGAACGTAGTTTTTCACAGCCTCCACCTGTTCACCCTCTGAGCATCGATCGACCAGATTGATGATTGCACTCGCTACCACTGCGCCATCAGCATAGCTCGACACCTCAGCGACATGTTCGGGTGTCGAGATTCCGAAACCGACTGCAAGTGGAAGTTGGTAGCTTTTCGTATAACCACGAACTCGACGAACAAAGCTCCGCAGATGGGGAGGTAGCGTTGCGCGTGCCCCTGTGACTCCACTTAACGAGACGCAGTAGATGAACGTCCCTGGACCATCAGCAGCGCTCTGAGCAATCTGAGCAATACGCTCGTTGGGAGTTGTAGGAGGAACAAGGAAGACGAGCGAAAGCCCAAGTGCATGTGCTGCATGCCGCAAGGGTGTTGCCTCTTCGGGCGGTAGATCAGGAATGATCAGGCCACAGACGCCATTCACTGCCGCTGCCCGGCAAAAACGTTCGCTGCCATAGGCCAGAATGGGGTTATAATAGCCCATCAGGATTAACGGCGTATCTATCTGTGTCGACACCTGGTGTGCAATTTCCAGGCAGCCGTTGACGGTCATGCCGCGTTCGAGTGCAATATGTCCTGCACGCTGAATCGTGACTCCATCGGCGAGTGGATCGCTGAAAGGAATGCCTAACTCTATGATGTCAGCTCCCCCTTGTGCTACTGCCAGCACCAACTCAATGCTCCGTTGCACCGATGGGTAGCCGCACATGATGTAGGGAATAAGTACGCCCCGCCCCTCATGTTTTGCTCGCTCAAAGGCTCGTGTAATCTTCGTGGCAGGAATGGTATGAATGGTTTGTATCACATTTTCGTTTGTAGTGGACATGAGTATCTCCTGTGTTTGACGCCCTCAGCTTGAAAGTGCTGGCTTCTGCACATCCAGTATGCCTGGCGTAAACTGCCCGCCCGCATATTTGCGCAGCAACTCTAGCAAATCTTCGAGTGCCGCCTCAATGTCATGGCGACCTTCGATGTGGTGTGCTTCAACGGTAATAATGGCGTTGTGCGTTTCCGCATTGGCGGCGCTGTCTTCGCTTTGTCGCCAGCACCAGCGCCGCGCAATCACGAGCTTAGTTTCATCACAAAAAACGACCTCACCTGGCTCTGGGTGTTCCACTTCACTTTCCCCGAGTGTCGTATAGCGTTCCGACCCGTCTGCAAAATGCACGGTGACGGTTCCCTGTAAAGCACGAGTATCGAACACCGCTACGGGCAGCGCGTAGCGGATGCTGACCAGGTTGCCGAGATCGACCAGTAGATTTATGCTCGGAATATCGCCTTTTTTGGTCAAACGGCGCAGCAAGGCCTCGGCGGCGCTGCGGTACTGGGTTGGGTCCACGCCGAAGCCACGCATGGCACTGCGCCATGCAGCCAGTGATGTGATCTGGCTCAGCGGAGTGCTCCCGATGCGCTGCAGAGTAGCTTGCTGTTCGGCCTGGTACATCGATTGTAAACTGGTGGGAGTCGGACCATTCGTCATGCTCTGCGCAAGGATGACACCGCCTACAACAGTGGGGTAGCGGGCCAGGATGTCTGGATGGTATTGGAAAACGTTCATCGCTTGCTCCTAAAGTGTGACGTTCAACGCCTTGGCGACTGTAAGCATATCTTTATCGCCGCGCCCTGACAGGTTTAGCACGATCAGTGACCCGGCTGGAATCTTGCCTTGTTCGCCCATCTCCAGCAAATAGCCAAGAGCGTGCGCGGGTTCCAGTGCAGGGATGATCCCTTCGCAGTGGCTCAACGCCTGCAAGCCGCGTAGTGCCGCTGCGTCACTGGCGGCGACGTAGGTAGCACGACCTGTCTCTTTCAAATAGCTATGTTCTGGCCCCACGCCGGGGTAGTCGAGTCCCGCCGAGATGCTTTGCGTATCCAGTACCTGTCCATCGTCGTTCTGAAGGAGATAGCTGAATGCTCCATGTAGCACGCCCGGTCGGCCTGCCACCAGGGTTGCTGCATGTTGGCCTGGCTCCAGGCTCGAACCACCAGCTTCAACGCCGATCAGTTGCACTACTGTTTTGTCGGCAAAGGGGTAAAACATGCCAATAGCGTTACTGCCACCTCCGACGCAGGCGATCACTATATCGGGCAGTCGCCCCTCCTGTACGAGAATCTGCTCATACGTCTCATTGCCGATGACCGACTGGAAGTCACGAACGATGCGCGGATAGGGATGTGGCCCCACAGCCGAGCCAATCAGGTAGAAGGTGGTCTCCACGTTGGTCACCCAGTCACGAATAGCCTCGTTGATCGCATCTTTCAGTGTACGACTGCCGCTGGTCACGGGGCGCACCTCTGCTCCCAGCAACTTCATGCGGAAGACGTTGAGGGACTGCCGGTGAATATCAGTCTCGCCCATGTAGACGATACATTCGAGTCCCAGCATTGCACAGACGGTTGCGGTGGCGACGCCGTGTTGTCCAGCGCCAGTTTCGGCGATGATGCGTTGCTTTCCCATGCGCTTTGCCAACAACCCTTGTCCGAGTGCATTATTGATCTTGTGTGCCCCAGTATGCGCCAGGTCTTCGCGTTTGAGGTAGACTTTGACACCCGGTGCGACCATCTGCGAGAAGCGCGGTACATAATGGAGCGTGGTTGGACGCCCAACAAAGCTGTGCAGCTGCGACTGTAGTTCTGCCTGAAAATCAGGATCGTTGCGCGCCTCCTGGTAGGCAGTTTCTAGTTCGGTGAGTGCTATCATCAGACTTTCGGGAACGAATTTCCCGCCGAAAGGTCCGAAGCGTCCACGTTCGTCGGGATAGAGGTTATGCTGGTAGATTATGGTTTTTATGTCTTTGTCTTGTGTTTGCATGGATTGTGTGCTCTTTTCTATGCCTCAAATCCTTCCGACGGTTGTTCTTTTGATTGAGAAGCCTTGGTTCGTACAATCCTGATGAATTCTCGTATCTTCCCTACATCCTTGGTACCGTTTGTCTCGACGCCGCTGCTCACATCAACTCCCCACGGATGGACCTGTTGGATTGCATCAACCACATTCTCCGAAGTTAGACCACCGGCCAGCAATACAGGCGTCTCTTGCGCTGCGGCGCTAGCAATACTCCAATCATGGATCACGCCTGAGCCGCCCCATGCTGGAGTTGGTGTGTCGAGCAAAACGCGCCATGTCGCTTCCTGGTATGCCCGCACCTTGCCCAGGTCGCTCATATCCCGTAGACGGAGCGCCTTGATGATGGGCCTGGTGATGCTTTGACAGAATTCAGGTGGTTCATCGCCGTGCAACTGCACGATGTGTAGTCCGACCTGTTCTGCGATCTCGTTGATATAGGTGGCGTCCCTGTTGACAAATACACCTACGAGGTCGGCCCCGCCCCACCCCGTGGGCTCGAAGGGATTGAAACGCGCTTCGCTGAGGGCCCCTACGGACTCCGCGAAGGTATCCAGGAGTGCTCGTGCCTGGTGCGGTTCAATGTAGCGTGGGCTCGGTTCGTAGAACATCAGGCCAAGCATGTCTGCTCCTGCGTCGATGGCAGCTTGCAGATGTTCGGCACTGCGTAGTCCGCAGATTTTTACCTGTATGCTTTCGTTCGCTCCCCGCAGCAGAGCGCGCATCTGTGCCGGTACGTCGTCTGATATAACCAGTGATTCACCAACCAGCATGGCCTGTATGTCATAGCGTGCCAGACGGCGTGCATCAGCAGTGTTGTGTATGCCGCTCTCGGCTACCACCACGCGATCCGCTGGAATGAGTTGGCGCAACTCACGTATGAGATGCGGGTTCATCTGAAACGTATTGAGGTCGCGACTATTGACACCGATGATGGCTGCTCCTGCCGCAACGGCCCGCTGTGCTTCCTCGCGGCTGTGTACCTCAACCAGGCAATGCATACGTTGAGTATGGGCTACGTTGAGCAGGTGACGCAGTTGGGCATCATCGAGGAGGGCGCAGATGAGCAGAATTGCATCGGCTCCCCATGCGCGTGTCTCATATACCTGGTACTCGTCAACAATGAAGTCTTTGCACAGCACCGGAACATTCACCACCTGTTTAATAGCTCGTAGATAGTCCGGTGAGCCAAGGAAGAAGCGAGGTTCGGTCAATACCGAAATGGCTGCTGCTCCGTGTGCTTCATAGGTGCGTGCCAGTTCCACCGGGTCGAGATGGGGAGCAAGCAGGCCCTTAGAAGGTGAAGCTCGTTTCACCTCGGCTATCAGATGGCGCAGGCAAGCTGACGCCCCTACGGCGACCTTGACATGGCGTAGTGCTGCTAACAGATCACGCGGCCCGGATTGTGCGGCGGCAAGACATTGCACTTCTTCCAGGGGCAGTTCGTGCTTGTGTTGCGCCAAATCGGCGCGGGTTTGTGTGATGATACGCTCAAGAAACATTTCTGAGAATCCTCAATGACGCTGGTAGGGGCGTCAGCTCGCCTGCACCTTCGCTGTTTGCAGCGAACAGGCGATAACGTCCGCAAGTTTCTGTTTGGCCTTGCCCTCGCGCAGTGTAGCACGTGCCAGCTTGACCCCATCTGCCAGCGATGTTACCTGCTCGTTTGCCAGAAGGGCAGCTCCCGCGTTCAAACACAGCATGTCGGCAGCGGGCCCATTGGCCTCCCCATTCAGCAGACCACGTATCAGTTGGGCGTTGTAGGCCGGGTCACCACCTTGAAATGCCTGGCGGTCGCTGACGCGAATGAGGCCAACCTCCTCCGGTGTGATGGTATACTCGTGTAGTTCACCACCATGGCGTATCTCGCAAACACGTGTTGGCGCACTCAATGAGCACTCATCGATGCCATCTTCGCCGTGGATGATGAGGGCATGCTGGCAGCCAAGACGCAGCAAGACCTCGCCCATCTTGTTGAGCAGTGAGCCGTCGGCCACACCGAGCATCTGGTAGCGCGTATGAGCGGGGTTTGTCAACGGACCAAGGATGTTGAAGACGGTACGAATGCCGATTTCGCGGCGTGTAGGGCCGACGTGTTTCATCGCCGGGTGGTACGCAGGAGCGAACATGAAGCCGAAACCTACCTCTCGTACGCAACGCGCCACCTGCTCAGGACCGAGATCGATGCGTGCCCCCAGAGCTTCCAGTACGTCGGCGCTGCCACAGCGACTGGTGGCGGAACGATTGCCGTGTTTTGCTACGGATGCGCCAGCCGCTGCGACGAGGACACCCGCAGCGGTAGAGACGTTAAACGTACCGGCACCGTCGCCGCCAGTGCCACAGGTATCAAGAGCTTGTGCTGCCAGGTTCCCTTCCAGGTGTACCTGTACCGCTTTATCACGCATGACACGAGCCATGCCAGTGATCTCCTGGACGGTTTCCCCGCCGGGCCGTAGGCGCAACGCCGTCAAAAAAGCGCCCATTTGCGCCGGGGTAGCAATGCCTGTCATAATTTCTTCCATCACTGCCGCCGCTTCATCCTCGCTGAGGGTGGCTCCAGCTGCGACATGGGTAATTGCCTCACGGATCATATTCATGCTCCTCTCTCCAATTCGTAGGGGCGTGATGGAGCGGAGCTTGCGCAGCGCTTATCAATTTCTCGCCCGTACAGGAAGTTTCGTAACAGGTCTTTGCCCACGGGCGTCAGAATTGACTCCGGGTGGAACTGTACACCTTCGACAGGATAGGTACGGTGCCGCAGACCCATAATGATGCCATCCGCCGTCTCGGCGGTAATCTCCAGTGCAGCCGGGAAAGTGTTGCGCTCAACGATGAGGCTATGATAGCGGTTTGCTTCAAAGGGCATGGGGAGGTTGCGAAAGATGCCCTGTCCCTGGTGATACATTAACGAGGTTTTGCCATGCATTGGCCCTGGCGCTCGTATGACCTGTCCCCCGTAGACCTGTCCAATGGCCTGATGTCCAAGGCAGACTCCCAACGTGGGGATAAATGGCCCGAAGGTTTCGATGACCTGGCAGGACAGACCCGCCTCGTTGGGAGTACATGGTCCAGGTGATACGACGATGTGGTCTGGCTCCATTGCCTTGATCTCTTCCAGTGTCACCTGGTCATTGCGACGCACTTCTATGTCGGCCCCCAGTTCCGACAGGTATTGGTACAGGTTGTAGGTGAAGCTGTCATAATTGTCGATAAGTAATAGCATATCAACCTTCCTTTAATTCTGGTTCTCCATCCTTGGTGTGAAAGCCGACAATTCCATTTCTATCTCGTTTCACCCTGAAGGACGGGAGGCATCCGTTCCCTGGCGATCTCCTCCGCTTCGTCGAGGGCACGTAGCAATGCTCGTGCCTTGTTCAAGCTTTCCTGGTATTCCTCACCTGGATCGGAGTCAGCAACAATCCCACCACCTGCCTGGATATAGGCGCGACCATTCTTGATCACCATCGTACGCAGGGCGATGGCTGTATCTAGATTGCCTGAGTGGCTGAAATAGCCGACTGCTCCAGCATAGACGCCGCGTTGTTCTCCTTCCAATTCGCTGATAATCTCCATAGCGCGGATCTTCGGCGCTCCCGAGACTGTGCCTGCCGGAAAACCTGCACGTAGCGCATCGTAGGGAGTGACATCAGCGCGAAGCTGACCGGTGACGTTCGAGACCAGGTGCATCACATGCGAATAGCGTTCAACTTCCATGAACTGGCTCACTTGCACGCTGCCGGGGGTGCTTACACGCCCTACATCATTGCGAGCCAGATCAACCAGCATGACATGCTCCGCACGCTCCTTGGGGTCGTTTTTCAGTTCTTCCTCAAGCTGCAAGTCGCTCTGCTTATCTGCCCCACGCGCACGCGTGCCCGCGATGGGATGGATAGTCACTTCACCGTCCTCGACGCGCACAAGCAATTCTGGCGAGGCTCCAATGATGTGAAAGTCATGTAGGTCGAGGTAGAACATATACGGAGAAGGATTAATGGCACGCAATGCGCGGTAGACGGTAAACGGTGCGGCATTGACGTGACGACTCAGGCGTTGCGATGGCACAACCTGAAAGATATCCCCCGCATGAATGTATTCTATGGCGCGCTGGACCATACCTTCAAATTCGCTGCGTGTACGATTGGAGACAACCTGTAACGCATCTGCATCGTGAATGGGAGAAGGCTCCTCTGGCAAGCGCACAGGCTGGAGCAGACGTTGCTGCACATCATTGATAATTGCCAGCCCGCGCAGGTACTCGGCTTCGAGATCTGGCGCATCAAGGTGCAGATGAGTGACGATCCTGACGCGATGTTTGAGATGATCGAAGACGAGCACTGTCTCGGTGAAGCAAAAGACCGCTAAAGGCAACCCAAGCTCGTTTTTTTCAGGGACTGGCAAGCGTTCAAAACGTGCTACCGACTCATAAGCCAGGTAACCAACTGCACCGCCGTGGAATCGTGGCAATTCGTCATGAGAGATGCCTTCAGGTGCGATTAATCGATACTGGCCCAGTTCGGCCTGGATCACTTCCAGAGGATCATAGCAAGTGATCTCTTCGACCCCAGACTTGAGCGTATCCGAAGGGGCGGAGACCCTTGTGGTCGCCTGCATGGCTACGTCTGTCCTCCGTATGCTACGCAACGTTGCCTTGTCGCCATGATGTGTCATCACCATATAGGGGTCGATGCCGATGAATGAGTAGCGTGCAATGCGCTCTCCCCCGGCAACGCTCTCCAGCAGAAAACTGTAAGGTCCGCGTGCAGTCTTGCAGTAGGCCGAGACGGGCGTCTCCATGTCGACAAGGATGTCGCGATAGAAGGGCAGTAGAGGCCTTTTGTCATCGTGGTCCGTGTGGGCGTGACCCCCGCCCCAGGGCGCGATAAATCGGGCCCTTACGGTATCACGTATCCGACTGACCTCGTCGAATGTTGGGACGTAGCACCCCGATTTATCGTGGATGCCCAATTTATCGTGGGTCATAGTTACACCTGCTTTCATGCTATTACCCCAGCCCGATCACATCCTTCACACGCTTTAATGTTGCCTCCGCAAGTGGACGTACCTCGTCGGCACCCTGTTTGAGTATGGCCTCCAGCGTGGGCAGGTCATTCATCAGTTCGTTATAACGCTGCTGAATTGGCGCCAATGTTGCCACCATGCGCTCGGTGAGAGCAGCCTTGAAGTCACCATACCCCTTGCCCGCGAACTCGGCTTCGATCTCCTGCTGCGACTGACCCGTCAGCAGCTGGTAGATGGTGAGCAGGTTGGTGATGCCGGGACGATCTGGGTCGAACGTGACCGAGCGCAGCGAATCGGTCGTTGCTCGTGCAATCTTCTGTTTGATCGTCTTTGGATCATCCAGCAGATTGATGCGAGAATTGGCATTCGGATCACTCTTGCTCATCTTCTTCGTCGGGTCATCGAGCGACATGATGCGTGCCCCGACCTTGCGAATCTGTGCTTCCGGGAAGGTGAACACCTGTTGCCCGTACAGCGAGTTGAATTGCTGTGCCAGGTCGCGTGTCAGTTCTACATGCTGCCGCTGATCTTCACCGACGGGTACAAGATCGGTATGGTACAACAAGATGTCGCATGCCATCAATACAGGATAGCAGTAAAGACCGGTACCGACCGAATCCGGATTTTCGCCAGCCTTTGTTTTGAACTGCGTCATGCGGTTCAGCCACCCCATCGGCGTAAAGCAACCTAAAATCCAGCTCATCTCAGCATGTTCATGCACATGTGACTGGACAAACAGTTTGCAATAACGGGTATCCAGACCGCAGGCTACATAGAGTGCTGCCAGTTGGCGAGTGCTCCGGTGCAACTCTTGCGGGTCAATCGGCATGGTGATGGCATGCAAGTCGACGATGCAGAAGATGTTGTTATACTCCGTTTGCTCGGCTACCCAGTTACGAATGGCTCCCAGGTAGTTGCCGATGTGAATGTTGCCAGTTGGCTGCACACCGGAGAAGACACGTTTTTTGACTATTGGGTTCGCGTGAGCATTGGACAACTCGGAGGCGGAGGCAAGCTCAGCCCCTACACTGATTTGACCCACGATAAATCGGGGTTCTACCATAGTTATACCTCCATCGACATGTTGAGACGACAAAAGAAGACAATAAAAAACGCCACTCTTCCCGTTGAAGGGACGAGAGGCGTGATACGTTCGCGTTCGTGGTGCCACCCTGATTCGGATTATCTTTCAATCGCTTAGCCGCGATCAAAATAATCCCTCTTTTCGGACACTTTTAATCGCTCAGTCACGATCATTCAATGTCCTGTCCTCGATAACGGGGGACGTTCCGATTGAGTATTACTAACCCTGTTAAGTCAGGGCGTTCTTCTCTAGCTCCCAGGCCCATTCCTCAACTGCATGGATGCCGGTTTCCACCTGTTCCGACTCTCTATGCTCCTGCGCTGTTGTGTACTCTTCCTGTTCGGTGCTTTCAACTATTCAATTGTGCCTGCAGAAAGTATACCTGGGATGTGTGCGATATGTCAAGTAGCGTTTTAAAACTGCGAAGCTTGTTTGCTTGTTTGCTGGAAGACATGCAACGTGGTATGATGCATATGATCAAAATCCAAATAATGCACGGAGCCAGACAAGTGAGCAGAGCTAAAGAACCAACGATGCCACAGGTGACATTCTATACAAAGGCTGGATGTCACCTGTGCGAAGAAGCACGCGATATGCTCGATGATATTGCTGCACAGACTGTCTATGAACTCACTGAGATCGATATTCGGAGCGATACCGACCTGTTTGAGCAATATCGTGATCGCATTCCGGTGATCGTCATTGACGATGATACGATTCTGGAAGGACGTATTGCATTTCGCGATCTGGCCAGTGCATTTCACGTGTGAGCGGTCTTCTTCTGCCTTAGCCGCAGGAGATGCTGCCCGAAAGCGTGTCTTATCGAGCAGCCATAGAAAACCGATGATGTTGTGCAGGATGGAAGCTTATCAACTGGCACGCCATGCACGAATTTGCTCTGCATGCTCTTCAAAGTGATGCCAGGTAGAGCCGGTTGTCCAGGCACGCACATAGCCATTCCACTGCTCCGGTGTGAGTGCGGATAATAGGCCGAAGAGGTGATGGTGAGCAGTCTCAAACAGTTCGATGCTCTCTTGCAATGAAAGCGCCTGGAGTTCTGCTTCCCATTTGTCATTGTATGCGAGGGCATCTCTATAGTCCTCAGCAGGTTGTTCACCATGCAGATGCCCTTGCAATACATCGAAGCAGATGGATTCCCAGCGTCCAATGTGGGCCATCAGGTCCTTCACAGACCATTTCCCCGCAGATCCTGCCGCGGCCAGGTCGGCCTCGCTCAGGCCGTAGATGGCCGAGGTAAGCGCCACCCTTGACTTCGTGATGTGGGCGAGGATCTCCTTTGGTTCGCGTGTGTCTCTTGCCATAACGCCTCCGTGTTTTTTCGTAACTTTTCAAGACTGCTCACCACCTTCGGTGGTTCACAAAAGGTTTATTTTACTGGTGCTGTGCAGCCTGCGGCTGCACAGCACCAGTAAAAACAGACGCGAGCTGCTATAGGCAGCAAGGTGTCAGGTTCTCTTCGTTATGCAACGTTCTCAATGATGGCGGCTATGCCTTGACCGCCGCCGATACATAACGAGGCGGCACCATATTTGAGGTGCTGGCGTCGTAGTTCGTACATGAGCGTGATGGTCAAGCGAGCACCACTGGCAGCCAGGGGATGACCAATGGAGATGGCTCCGCCATTGACATTCGTCTTAGCACGGTCCAGGCCGAGTTCCTTCTCAACTGCCAGGTATTGTGGTGAAAATGCTTCGTTGACTTCGACTCGATCCATATCGGACAGCTTGAGGTCGGCGCGTTTGAGGGCCTGGCGAATAGCAGGTGCAGGACCAATACCCATGATCTCTGGTGGCACCCCGACGATACCCCAGGAGACCAGGCGTGCCATTGGTTTCAGCTTGTGTTGCTGCACAGCATCGCCTGTGGCCAGGATGATACAGGCACCGGCATCGTTGATGCCGCTGGCGTTGCCTGGTGTTACGACGCCACCTTTGCGGAAACGTGCGGGGAGTTTTGCCAGCGCCTCCAGGGAAGTATCACGAATACCCTCATCCTGCGAGATCTCTACGGGATTGCCCTTGCGATCTTTGACGGTGACAGGAACGATCTCTTCGGCCAGCCAGCCGGCTTGTTGGGCATGGTGTGCGGTCATTTGACTGCGTAATGCGTAGGTATCGACCTGCTCGCGTGTGATGCCATACTTCTCAGCCAGATTCTCGGCGGTGATAGCCATGCCACAGCCGATGTAGCTATCCACGAGGGCCTCCCATAGGCTATCCTCCAACTGTGGAGCTTGCCCTAGCTTGTAGCCTGTTCGTGCACCACGTAAGACATGAGGAGCTTGTGTCATATTCTCGGCTCCGCCAGCGAGGGCGATCTGCCCCTCACCGAGGCGCAACATCTGCGCAGCACTGACGATGGCCTGTAAGCCGGAACCACACAGGCGGTTCACGGTCAACGCCGGTGTGTCGATGGGCAGGCCAGCTTTGAGGGCGACATGGCGCGCAAAATAGATGGCGTCTTTACTCGTCTGGATGACGTTGCCCAGGACTATTTGATCGACGAGGGTGGGATCAACGCCACTGCGCTGCAACGCTCCCTTTGCAGTGATGACCCCCAGGTCAATGGCACTTACCTCGGAGAGCGCGCCCTGTAATACGCCTACGGGGGTTCTGGCTCCGGCGAGTATGTAGATATCTTGCATGTTGGTGGTGCCTCCTGCGATTCGATTGGTAAAACGATATGGTGAAATGAAACGCTTATCAAGTAAGTCTAGCACTTGCTAGCTGAGTAGTGCAAGCAATTCGATGCGCGTGTGTGTTAGCAACTTTTGTATGAAGCATCTATACGACCTTGCAGCCACTTGACCTCACTTTGCCTTCACAACAGGTCGTTCGATTATCACAACTCGATCACATCGTGGACTCCTGGGTAATCACCAGGCATTGTAGCTTACAAATAGCTGCCCATGTGTTATAATGTGCAATATACACATCCACCCAGCCATTGTGCTGAAGTGGTTGGGCATATCCAGTCTAGCGAAGGGAGGGATTTTCACAAGCATCTATTCGTTCGTATCCCATACTTGACTGTTGTTGTATGACGTCTTTCGCCTCATCGAGGCGAGCTTGAAGCCATCCATAATGGATTGTGGATGACAATGTATCCTACCTACTCAGCAGGCATCGATGCCTGCGACAAGCACATGCGTAAGGCTAACCCTATTGTTTGCCCAATCTGCACAACAGGTGTGCAGAAGTATTGCTAGTCTTTTAATGAAAGGTGGGAATCCTCATGGCTGAAGTTGCAGCAGAACGCCCCACATCCGCGGCGGCTACCACTGCTAATCCCGCACCCCTAGGCCTCAGCGCCTTCGCACTTACTACATTCGTCCTCAGTGCCGCCAATGCTGGTTTAATCTCAGCACCCAACATTGTTCTCGGTCTGGCCCTCTTCTATGGTGGCCTTGTCCAACTCGTCGCAGGGGTTCAGGAGTTCAGGGCAGGCAACACATTCGGTGCCACTGCCTTCTGCTCCTACGGTGGCTTCTGGCTTGCCGTAGGTGTCATCTTTACACCCGCCTTCGGTGTCATAGATGCATATAAAGCAGGTGGCTTGGGTACAGCACTTGGTTTCTTCCTATTAGGTTGGACCATCTTTACCGGCTTAATGTTCCTTGGCACACTGAGGATCAATATGGCCCTCATAGTCGTATTCGCACTTCTTTTTGTAACCTTCCTGTTGCTGGCCTTGGGAGCATTGACAGGATCGGCAGGTCTCACAGTGTTCGGTGGCTGGCTTGGCATTATCACGGCCCTGGCGGCCTGGTACACCGCCCTGGCGGGTATCCTTGCTTCCGGCAAGAGTATGTTCTCGTTGCCTGTAGGTCCGCGGGCTTAATACCACCGGCGGTCTAAGTTGCATCTGAAGGCCTTCGGCCACTATGAAGTGAGTAGGCATGAACGAAGTGAGCAACCTGGTATGCGCTCAGGAAGTGAGCTTCGTGGCATCTCCTACCCACGAACAGGTGGCCGAAGGCTTCGAGTGCAAAGTCGAGAGACCTGTTAGGTAATGGGGGTGCAGGGGGCGAAGCCTCCCTGCCGGGGTCTGACTTGTTATCACAAGTCTAGTCGATCTGCTCAGCCCCCCTGGGAGGCTGGCTCCCAAGGATCAGTTCGAGCGGATTTTAGCTCAACTGGTAAAGTGGCAAGGCGTTTTCATCGGCTTGCTACCGGGCTTTGTACGATGTCGATTAAACTTGTGATAAAAAGTCAGGCCGGGGTTTGGGGTGTCCCCAAATTTTCCTTTTCCCTAAAATGTTGGTTGATTATGCACTAGGCATCATAGAAGATGTGCTATAATAGCATATCCGCAGAGGCCATTCTTTTTCATGAGAGTGGCACTCTTCAGAGCTGATGGTTCGGTGATCTCTATCGTTCAGCCATATTTCCTAGGAGGTGCGTACTATGTCAAACCAAGCATGGAGCCGGGCGATGCGCGCTATCTGGCTCCTGAACACAATCGAAGTGGAGTTGAGCCATCTTGGCATACCCTTGATGCGCGTTCCCCCAACGCTGCGTACCCTTGGCGATACACTCTCCCATATGAGCGAGCAAGACCGCCAACTGGTTGAAGATGAACTGACTCGCGCTCATGCCTCACTCGCCCAGGCAGTAGCAGAACTGCAGGTGGGCATGAGCGAAATCGAGTCGCTCTTGCGCGGGCGAACAGCAGACTCATCTCTACAGCAGTCTCATCACACAAGCTCAAGTGAGGTACTGGAGCGAGAAAGGATCGTAGTATAGTATGGCAGAAATCATGACCGCTCGCGAGGCAGTAGAACGCTACATTCACACTGGCACACAGGTGTGCTGGGGAGGCTTTAGCTATACGCGGCGTCCCTTCACGATTGCGCGCGAGGTTATTCGCCAACGCGACCGTATTAAGCACCACTTCGCCACCATGAACGGCGGTGCTTCAGTTGAAGAAACCCTGGCAGCTAATGACCTCATCTCCAGGATAGAAACAACGTATGTTGGCCTGGAGGGCATTCAGCCGGTAGCCTACAGTCTTCGCCGCCGTATCCAGGACGGTTCAATTCCGCTAATCGAAGACTACAGTAACTACGGCTTCGCCTCGCGCACCATCGCCGGTCGCTATGGTTGGCCTTTTGCTCCGCTAATGGCCGAGTTGGGGAGCAGCTTACCAGAATACGATGTATTTGGCAGAGCAGGCCTGCGCGGCAAGAATGAGGATGGGAGTTGGATCGATCCGCGTATCCCACCCAAGAAATTTGCCGTTATCGATGATCCCTTTGACGGCTGGGGTCTGCGACCACACGCCTTCGAAGGTGGCGATAGCACCGCCAACAAAACGAACAGGCTCGAATGGATACGTGAGTCTGACAAATATACTGGCAATAAAGGCGTCAAGGTGATGCTTGTGCCGCCAATCTTGCCAGAGGTCACCGTCATTCGAGCACAGCGCGTGGCTACCGATGGCACTGTACGCCTGGAAGGCATCGCAGGCCCGGACGCAGAGCAGGCCATGTCCGCCAAAACGCTCATCGTGGAGTGCGAACAGATTGTGCCACCTGATGAACTGCGTGCCGCTCCTGAACTCAACCAACTGCCTGCCCATATCACCACAGCGATTGTGGAGCAGCCCTTCGGCGGCTATCCATCAGCGATACCGAACTACTACGACTATGACTGGGACTGGTGGGTCAGCTACGGTCGACTCAACCGCAAGAGCAAGGAAGAAGTCAAGGACTGGTGGACCAAGCAGGTCGTAGAGACGAAGGATGACTGGGATTATCTGCAGCGTATCGTAGGAATGAACCGCCTGTTCGAGCTACGCGCCACTCCTGGCTATGGATATCGCGCTGATCTCAAACGGCCCATGTAGTTACGAGCAACGAGAAAGTAGGAGTATACTATGCAACAAGTTTCGGATGAAGCCTACGACGCCTATCTCAAGGAACGAGGTCTGACACGCACACAGTACACGACCATGGAACTGCTGGCAGTCGCCTCGGCACGCGAGGTGCCTGACGGGGCTTTTGTGTTCGCCGGTACGGGTCTGCCCCTGCTGGCCTCGATGCTGGCGCAGCACACTGTGGCCCCGAACATGACGCTGATCATGGAAGCAGGTATCGTTGGCCCGAAGGTGGAACATCTGCCGATCTCGGTCTCAGACCCACGCGGATGCCTGAAGGCGAGCATGGTTTCCAACATGGCCGATACCTTTGGTACCACTGCACTACGGGGTTATTGTACGATCGGCATGTTGGGCGGTGCTGAATGCGACAAGTACGGCAACCTCAACTCAACCATCATTGGCGGCTACTGGCCTGGCGGCGTCTCTGGAACTGGTCATGGACCACATGTGCGCTTCGCCGGTAGCGGCGGAGCTAACAATATTGCCTCGTTTGCCGACAAGGTGCTTGTGGTGATGGTCCAGGAGGAGCGGCGCTTCCCGGAGCGTGTCGAGTACGTGACTAGCGTGGCCGGGTGGCGCGGCGCACGAGAGCAGCAAGAATCGCGCTGGGACTACGGCCTCGGGCGTGGTGGTGAGTTGGTAATGATCAGCGACCTGTGTATTATGCGCAGCAATCCTGAGACAGGCGTGCTGGAACTCGATACTGTCTTCCCCGGCATCACCGTCGATGAGGTCGTGAGCAACACCGGCTGGGCACTCGACACGAGCAAGGCCAAGGAACTACCCCCACCAACGGAAGACGAGTTAAAGGCATTGCGCATGCTGGTTGACCCCAGCCGCATCTACCTGGGCCGCAAGAGCAAGCGCGAAGCTTCCCGCCAGCAGGAATGATGTAGCTGCCAGGACGGCCGCACCATCGTAAGGCCAGGCACAACCCCGCAGGGCGACCCTCGCGGTCGCCCCTACCATATTATGGTTTTTTATCGCCCTTCAAATTCCGCTTGCAATGGCGCGACAATCTCTTCTGCAAGTGTATGAACGATCCTTTCGGGATAAGGCGCTCTCAAATTTAAAATGATGTGGCTTGCTCCGGCCTCAATATACGGGCGTATGTCGTCGCGAACCTCGCCCATATCGTTATAATTGATCGGCCATTGGATAGATCGTTCAATGGTGCGAGAGTCACGCCCAATAGCAGCACAATGTCCGTCAAGCACCTCATTTTTGTGGCGGAATGTCTCAACATCACCTCCAACAAAATTCCAGACGCTTGCATACTGGGCCACTATGCGTAATGTTAATTGCTCACCGCCGCCCCCGATCACAAACGGCGGATAGGGCTTCTGAACGGGTTTGGGTTCACAGCGCGCATCCTTAAGATGGTAATATTTCCCATCGAAGTTTGCGACGGTTTGGGTCCATAATAGCTTGATAACCTCACATGCTTCACCCAAACGCCTGATCCGCTCACCGGTCGTATAAATCTCTATACCGTACATACTGCACTCAAGCTCATTCCATCCGGCTCCGATGCCAAAATCCAATCGTCCTTGTGAAATAATATCAACGGTAGTAGCCATGTTAGCAAGCACCGCAGGATGGCGGTATATATTGCCCGTGACCATGAGTCCTAGACGCAGACGCTCAGTTCTTGCAGCTAATGCTCCTAAAAGCGTCCATCCTTCGAGTTGTGGGCCTGTTGGATCTGGGCCAAGCGGAATGAAGTGGTCAAATGCCCAGGCGTGTTCAATGCCAGGAATGCTGTCTGCCTCTGTCCAGACGCGGAGAATGTCTTCGTACGTGGTAAACTGTTGCGCGGTTTTAATGCCAAAACGAAGTTTCACTTAAAATCCTTTCTGATCTGCTTGCTTTTTCTGTGATGGACAAATCAGGCTTTATGGTACCACACCTGGCTCGCATTCATCCCTTTGCGACAAGATTGTAAAGTGGTTGCAAGAGCAGTAGAGCCGCACCACTAAGAACGAGTACGAGCAGGAGCTTACAAGCGATTTCGCTCAGGCGGAAAAACGGGTGTTGAAAGGAAACTGAAGAGAAGATTAAATTCGTCTTCAGTCTGTGAGGAGAGGGAGACTGGCACACACTTGAGTGCCACCTCTCGGTCCAGGACGAATGTGGCAACTCCCACCTACTTCTGCTGCTCGCTCCCGCATGGAGAGCAGCCCTACTCCTGCCTGCTGCCCGATTGCGATCCCCACGCCGTCGTCGGTTACCTCTACGTAGAGGGTTCCTTCCACCACACTGAGCCGCACCTGGCAGGTGGATGCGTGCGCGTGGCGAACCACATTGGTCAGGGCTTCCTGCACAATGCGATAGGCAGCTACTTCGATCGCAGCAGGTAATGGTGGGAGGTCCTCGACTGCCTCGACAGTGACGGGTAGTTTTGCCACTTGCTCGCTGTCGGTCGACATCGTGGCGTGGGCTACCCGTTCACGCAGGGCACCGACTAACCCCAACTCGTCGAGTGAAGGAAGACGCAGGTTATATACCAGGCGACGGATATCGGCGATGGTCGAGCGGATGATCACCTGCTGCTCGGCGACTAAGGCATCCGCAGCAGCCAGGTCATGAGTGAGTGCAGAGCGTAGAGCTCCAGCCCGCCAGTTGAGAGAAGCGAGTGCAGAGCCAAGCCCATCATGGAGATCCCGCCGCAGACGGCGCCGTTCCTCTTCTCGCGCTGTTACCAGGGCTGTTCGTGAGCTTCGCAGATCCTGGGTCAGCCGCTCGAGCTCCCTGGTTAATGCTACCGTGTGGACCGCCATTCCAGCCTGCCGTGACAGATCCTCCAGCAGTTTTCGATCCGCTGAGGAGAAGGCTTCCGCCGGCGAGCGCGGCGCGAGCAGCAGTTCACCCACCGGCTCACCTTGATAGAGCAGTGGGAGGTGAACCAGCGACCCCTGTGCCGCGCCGAAGGAGGCGGCTGTGCTCCATCCTTCCTCCTGTTTGAGGGTGATCGCTGCGTAGGGCAGTTTGAGTGCATGCGCAACGGTTTCAACGATTGTGGGAAGCGCAGCATCGGAGGCCAGCGTGGCTTCCAGGCGCTGTCCCAGGCGTGAAATGGCTTGATAGGGCGTATCGCGGTCCCCGAACATCAGGCGGTTGACCAGCCGCTGGAGAAGATCACGCAGCGGGTGGAAGAGCACGGCAATCAGCCCTGCTGCGAGCAACGAATCCAGGAAGGCCCCCTGGGCTTGTAACAGCGTCCCAAGTGCGCCCACAACCAGAGTGTATAGGCCAACGATACTCGCCGTAAGCGAGCTGTAGACCAGAGTGCGGTTGATGATGAGGTCAATATCCCAGAGACGATAGCGCAGGATCGCGATTGAGAGCGAGAGTGGAATGAAGAGCCACAGCAATCGGAGTGCGGGAATAACAAAAAGCCCGAAGATCGTCGCCGCGGTCCGCGACGGTGTGATACTCAAGGTCAAAAAAGGGATAGTGCAGAGTGCCACCGCCAGACCAAAGAGCATCCACTTGGTCTGCTGGCGTTGCACCGGTCCAGAGACGTATCGATAGCGGTAGATTTGAAATCCCAGAAAGAGAGCAAATGGACCGAGCTGCAACGGGATAAAAAGGAGGGGATGCCAGTTGGACGGATGAAACGCTGCCGGGAGCATCGGGAGATTCCAGAGCAGCGCATACACAGCCATTACGATGCTGTACCAACGCGACCAGCGGGGGACGAAGCGTCCATCGGGAAAGAGCGAGAGGAAGAAGCCAAGCAATCCCCAGCTCATGGTGTCGATCAGACCCGTGAGTGGACTCCATGCAGGATTAACCTCTTGTAGCGTCACAATGGTGGGCCCATCCGTTCCAAACGTGATCAAAAGGGATGCCACCAGGAGGGGAAACCATTCGTCCGACCTGCGCCAGAAGAGAAGTGCTGCGGTTATGAAGAAGACAAGTACGACACAGCTATCGAGGACGAGATTGGAGTACACATACACCTCAAGAGGCAGACCCAGAGCGAGCAAGCCTGCGCGAACCTGTGTGGGAGGATTGGCGAGCTGTGCGTAGCGAACAGGGGCCGCGATGGCAAGCAAGAACACACACGTGCCTGCTATTCCTAGCCACCCTACTCGAGCGATGGGAAGCCAGAGAGCGCGGAAAGGCTTTTTCCGGTATCCTGGCTGGCCTTGAGACCTGCTTGTGTGAGCTGGTTCATTCATAAAACGCTTCTTTCAAGACGTACCTGCTCCAGTACAGAACCGGTGCTTTTCATCATGATAGACAGCCGTGCCCGGGCCGCTATCCCAATCCAGCCTCGCGCGCTCGGATAATGGCCTGGGCTCGATCAGCCACCTGCAGTTTGCTGAAGATATTCGAAATATAGTTGCGCACCGTCTTCTGCCCGATGACCAACTGCTGGGCAATCTCGCTATTGCTGCGCCCTTGAGCAAGCAAGGTCAGAATCTCACGTTCCCGCTCCGTCAGGTTGGGGAAGGGCAGAGAAGCAGCCGTCTGGCGTGGGGAGGAAAAGAATCCCACCAGCCGTTGCGCCATGGTCGCACTAAAGATCGCCTCTCCCTCGCCCACGGCACGGATGGCCCGAAGCACCTCGACCTCGCTTGCCTCTTTCAAGACATAGCCATGTGCTCCTGCTCGCAGCGCGGCGAAGAGCGTGTCATCCTCCGCAAGAAGGGTGACGACCAGGATGCGAATGTGTGGGTTCATCTGCAAGATTCGGCGCGTGGCTTCAATGCCACTGATCCCAGGCATACGCAGATCCATGACGATCACATCCGGTTGTAAGGTAGCCGCCTGAGTCACTGCCTCCTCTCCGGTCGCCGCCTCGCCGACCACCTCTAAATCTTCTTCCGTCTGCAGCAGGGCACGCATCCCACTGCGTACCAGTGGATGGTCATCGGCAATCAGGATGCGTAGATGGGGCATGAGAAAGCCTCCTTCTGCTGCTTTTCCTTAGACAATGGCACGCATATTGGTCCTCCTAATCTGAACGTCAAGTGGGATGGCCATCGTGCCGGATGCTGTGCCTGCATCAGTATACCAGACCTGTTACGCACGAACAAGCGTTTTTACAACGCGAAGAATCCAAAAGATACCCACAGGTGTGCCTCACTCTCTCAGCCCAAAGGCGTCAAGTCCTTCAAGAACTTGATAAGAGCTGCATTGACCTCCGCAGGACGCTCCTGCTGGGTCCAGTGACCACATCCTGGTAGCAGAAGGGTGCCCCGGAGATTGGGAACGAACGTTCTCAGGTGGGCGATCAGATCCTGACTACCAGGGAGGTTGACGACCAGGTCGCGCTCACCAGCGATATAGAGGGCTGGTGAATACACCAGGGCTCCCGTCCATGCCGCCATCAGTTCCCAGCTCTTATCAACCGTACGATACCAGTTGAGTCCACCGCTGAAGCCCGTTCGCTCAAATTCGCTTGTATAGTAGTCAATATCCTGCTCTGTAAGCCAGGTGGGCAGTGTCTCAGGGTCGAGCATGATGTCCAGGAAGCCCCCTCCCTGTGGCACAACTGGCTTTGGCGCTACTCTGTCTGCCGGAGCATCACCTGAGGCTGAATATACAAATGCCGTTCGTTTCAATGAACCGATGGGTAATATCTATCATCTGTTTCATCCTCCTCAAGGAGCCATGTGGAACTGTTGCTACATTGTTGTCCTCTCGTTGATAGTGTGTACTAATCTATTGCATCGCAATCGTCAAACCGATAGGCAACCATCGAGTGATGGTTGCTGTTCCTTTGAGGTGAAGCTAAGATCGCTGTGAATACCGCTCACAGTGCACATTTACCCCATTCTGCACCCTTATAGAGCAGGCTTGATGTTCTGATTCATGCGGAATAGGTTGGTCGGGTCATACATGTTCTTGAGGGTCACCAACCGCGTGTAGTTGGCCCCGTACGAAGCTCGTATCCGCCCTTCCCTTCGTTGCCCAAGTAGTTGACATAGACCCCACTGGCCGCAAACGGTTCCATCGCCGTCCAGAATGTGCGGACCCACTCGATATGCGCGTTTGCTTCACCCTCGTCCCAGAGCGCGATCATGTTCATGACATAGGACTCCTCCCGCTGCGCAAAGGCGGCCTCGCTCTGACCGACACGGCTTGCAGCACCATGGACATGCTGAATCAACACTGCTGAAAAGGGCGAGGTGAAGGCTGCGCCATAGTCAGCAATGGTCTCGATGGCTTCGTCACTGAGTGCTTTGAACGCGCTCGCTTTCTCATAACAGCAGCGTCCGGCTGGAAACGCTGCATCCAGCATCGAGTTGAGGTCGAAGTAGCCCATCGGGCCGATCTGATCGGCCAGGGGTGGGCCAAACTTGCGCACAGGCTCAACGAGCCGTTCCCCTTCCTCCAGAGGTCCACAGTAGCACAGAGCGATGGCAATTGCTGGAAGCCCCTGTAGGGTGGTCTCAAGCCCCCAGCCCACGGCATCCTCGATCTGCTTGGTCGAGTGAGGTTCAGTGAAGATCTGCGACATGAAGAACTCGAGAAAGCCCCGGTAGTCCTTGAGCCAATAATGACGATTGTACTTGGCCCAGCCTTCGTCAGCATCCAGGACATCATTGAACGAAATCATGCGCTGAGGATGACTCGGGCCAAGCGGGAGCGCCGGGCCAATGAACACTGCCCCAGCAACCCGCTCAGGGTGCTCGGCGGCCAGGAGCAGGGCCCAGTACGCTCCGGCCGAAAGCGAGACGAGCACAGCCTGCTGGGTAGCGGTTGCATCCATGACCGCCAGCGCGTCCACAGCAAACTCCCTGTCGGCGTAGGCTTCCGGGGTCGCTGGTCGGCTCGACCGACCGTTGCCACGCCCATCGAAGGTAAGGACCCGGCAGTGACGGGCGAGATAGGGGACCTGCGCCTTCCAGATGCGGGAGTGAACGATTGACCATGTGGGCAGGAGGAGTACCGTGGGCTCACCGGCCCCAAAGACTTCGTAAAAGATTCGGACGCCGTTGCGCTCGATAAAACCTTCTTGCTCAGGATAGCATGCTCTCATGTGCAGCTCCTTCCTTGCCTTATACGCCAGTCAGTGAGAGCCAGGTGGGATGAACCAGCCACACAACAGCCAGCCCCAGCAATGCAACGCCTATCACCGGACTCAGGCGCCGCCCACCCGGGAATGTCTTCTCCACCACCATCACACCTGTCAGCAAGGCCATCGACACCAGGCTACCCGCTCCTAGACCAAACATCACCAGCATCAACGCCCAGCAGCTACCCAGGCAAAACACCCCGTGGCGCAGCCCCAGCCGCCAGGCTCCTCCTACCCCTTTGCGGTAGTAGTGCACGAAGAAATTGAATGGGCTACGGCACTGTTTGAGACAGCGTTCCTTGAGCGGGCTGAACTGAAAGCCGCCCGCCAGTGCGAGGGTAGCTGCCCCAATCACCCAGGAGTGCAGGTAGAGCCACAACCAACGATGCACCAACTGATGGATCAGCGTGTCGCACAGAAACGCGGCAGCTGCGAAACCCGTCCAGACGACTGCATAGCCTGCCAGGAACGCCAGTTGGATCGTGCGTGGTCGCTCCTGCTGGCGACTGGCATGCACCATCATATACAGCATGGGCATGCTCGATGGCAGCATCATACCCACCGTCATTACCTGCCAGCAAGCCAGGAAGACAACCAGCGCCACCAGCACAGGCAGATGGCTCTGCTCAAGCAGGTAATGGTGATTGATCAGGTAGCTCTGATTCGTAAGGACTGCCAGCAGGGCGAGCGTCCAGGCGGTTACCACTACCACCCAGGGCCAGATTACAGGTACCCGGCGGCGCGCAGCCGGTCGAGCAGGCTGCCGGTCGTTTCCGTCCGTCAACTCCATGGCGCACATCGAGCCCCTCCTGTTCTGGTCAGTGAGGAACAACAGAAAGGGTCGCACCGTTCCACTGTTCCTCACAAGCCTCATACAGTATCCACAGTATCCAGCTACACCCAGATATCAGACGTGCAATCTCCTCCCGGATAGCGCATCTCGTGGGCGCGGGAAGGACCGGCAGGCTCCCTGCTGAAATCCACATAGAACTTCTCGTTGATCTTCAAGCCACCATTTGCCGTATCGCAATCGATTTGCAGCAGATACGACCCACTCTTGGCCAGCTCAGGATAAAACTGATTGTCCCACGAACTGTAGAGCGAGTTAGTGACATAGAGCCGCTTGCCATCCAGGCTCAACTGCAGCATCTGTGGACCGCCTTGCAGCGTATGACCCTGCACACTGCCAGCTTTGCCAAGCAAGCCACCGCACCAGACCTGTCCGGTCAGGCGAGGATGCGAGGGATCACTGATATCGTACTGGCGAATATCGCCATGCAGCCAGTTCGAGAGGTAGAGATACCTGTCGTCCATCGAGACCAGGAAATCGGTGATCAACCCAGGTACCGGAGTCGGCGAGCCTTCCACCTCAACTGAAGGGACATCGATGACTTTCTCGACCGTCCACTGACCGTTGACTTTATGCCAGTGCCACATGTTGCTACTGAGCGTCGCTCCGACGAACCCATGTGTGCTATCAGGGTTATGGTGGAAGCGTACCTCAAGCGGAATCATGCCTTCTTCGCCCAGATCGAAACTCTGGACAATGTCATGCTTCTCCCAATTCCAGAAGTGCAGGTGGTGACCGTATTTGTCCGCAGCCACATCTTCCAGGTTGAAGCCTTTCGTAAACGTATTAGGCGCAGCCCATCCACTGCTCACCATCACATTGTAGCGTGGCTGATACCAGTAGTCATAGTTGAAGCGCATGCCGTCAGCGTTGTGTTCCCAACGGCCTGCAATATTGAACTGCTCGTCGAGCAGAAGGAAACCGCCAGGACCATTGCCCTCACTGTCACCGAGCATCGAGATCATAATGTTACTGTCGGCAAGACAGTGAACAGTGTGGGGAGCAGTGAGGTTCGTCTTCTGCTTGACCTCTTCGGGTTCGATCACCTTATGCAGTTTTGGTGCCCGTTCATCAGAGACATCCAGGATGTGAATGCGGCTGGAAAACATCCCCGGAACGATCAGAAAGCCGCGCGATTTGCTTTCATCCGCGTGACATGAGCTACAAGCATTCCAGCCAAAATGATGCAATTCGTCACCAACGTTGGGCATCGGTGTACGATGAATCACCTGGGAGTAGGTGGGAGAGGTGGGATCCACATCTACGGTTGCCAGGTAATCCGGCTCCTCGATCCCGGTTCCTACGTACAGTGCGATGCCGTACAGCACCTTTTCGGGCTCGGCCTTCATAGCCTCTTCGGGTGAAGCGTAGCCTGGCCCGTGATTGGAATGATCTTCGTGATGCATTACATGTTCGTCCGCCATACTGTTCATAGCTCCTTTCGTTGCACGAGAGGGCTTTGACTGTGCTGTCCCTCTCAACTAACACTGTAATCGTCGCTTCGAATACGAATCCTGGCTGCACCCTTATAGAGCGGGCTTGATGTTCTGATTCACGCGAAAGAAATTCGCTGGATCGTATTTACGCTTGATGGCTGCCAGGCGCTCGTAGTTGTCCCGATAGCTCGCTTTGACGCGCTCCTCGCCCTCCTCCATCATAAAATTTACGTACGCGCCGCCTGCCGAATAGGGGTGCAGATCCTCCCAGTACTTCCTGGCCCAATCGACGATACGGTCCTTATTGGCAGGATCGGGATCGACTCCCACGATCACTTCTGCCCAGGTGGCATCCCGGTAGCTCCACGCCGTGTCGTTCTTGCCCACCCGGTGGGCTGCTCCGTTCACCGGATAGAGGTGCATAGCCGAATGCATGGTCGGCACCTGGGAGCCGTGCTTCACGTGGAGCCAGATTGCATCGTCGCTCAGCTCGTTCACAAAGTCCGCTTTCCAATACCACTGGAGCCCTGGCGGGTAAATCGGATCGAACATGCTCTGCAGCGTCGGGTGCGGGATGGGGCCGACAAGGTCCAGGGCAGGCGCTAAAAACCCCCGGATCGGTTTGAACGTTTCCTCGGCCTTCTCCATGGGTCCGGTGTAGCACCACACCACTCCGCACATGTTCTTGTTGTGGAGATGCTCAGGAAAAGGCGGTCCAGGCGGTACCACCAGGAAGGCGAAGAACCCGTTGAGGTCATCGGGTGCTTGCGTGATGAACTTGCGATACCACTTCATCACCTCGGGTGCCTGGTCCAGCTCCCAAAGCATGGGGCCAGCATAGACGGTCTGGATCGGGTGGGTCTTGAAGACGAAGGAAGTGACGACACCGAAGTTTCCGCCACCGCCGTGCAGCGCCCAGAACAGATCCTCATTGTGCCGCTCGTTGGCAGTCACCAATCGGCCGTCGGCCAGTACAACGTCGGCGGCAATCAGATTGTCGATCGCAAGGCCACATTTGCGGGTCAGGTGGCCCAGCCCGCCGCCCAGGGTGAGCCCGCCCACGCCGGTCGTGGAAATGATCCCGCTGGGGACCGCCATGCCAAAGGCGTGGGTGGCATGGTCGACGTCGCCCCAGGTGCTGCCTCCCCCGACCCGGACGGTTCCCGCTTCGGGATCGACGTCCGTGTAGCGGATGAGCGAGAGATCGATGACCAGGCCGTCGTCGCAAATTCCTAGCCCGCCGGCGTTGTGTCCGCCGCCCCGGATGGAAACGAGGAGGCCGTTCTCGCGGCCGAAGTTAACCGCCTCGATGACGTCGGCCACGTCGGCGCAACGCGCGATCAGTGCGGGGTGCTTGTCGATCATGCCGTTGTAGACTTTGCGTGCTGCATCGTAGCCCTCATCGCCAGGCTGGAACAATTCCCCCCGCAGGCTGGCTTTTAACGTTCCGATACGTGCCTGCTCCAGAGCCGCGACCGGACTCCTGCTGCTGGATTGACCTTTATGCTTTTGTTCTTCCATGGAAGATCTTCCTTTCTGTGCAGTACTTCCTTTCTCGGAAGCATGCGTATACGAAACTGAGAGAGTCGACGCGAACAGAATTTCAGGTCAACGTGAGTTGGACATCTCTGCACATGGACAGTCACACTGTTCCTCAATGAAACAATCGGGGTGTTAAGCAAAGTGAGTTTTGTTCATCTAGATCAGGACTGAAGTATCTGTTCTTGAGCGCGAATCACACCAACCGCGTCCCTTTCTTTATGAGTCAGTGAAGGAGCTTTTGACCGTCCTTTATACCATCGTGTTTGCTTGACGTTGGGAAAATTCCCCTCCTGAACCAGCAAGAAGGTGAGAGAATTGAACGCGCCTGTGAAGGCGATTCACATCCTCTTCGCATCTCGTTGCGCAACCCGTGGGTGAAGGGAGATCCTCCACTGATCCTTTGTTTCGTCAGGCTGCTAGACAGGCTAGTAGTCGCCCGATTTATCGTGGCGAATTCATCTCGTCGCCATCAGATCAATGATGGTGGTGGTGATGATGATGGTGGTGGAAGTTGAAGTTGTCGCCGCAATTATCGAAGAACGTGTCGGAATTGCAGTCAAAGCCGAAGCTAGTCCCGCCGAAACCACAGTCGCCAAAGCAACTGTTGAAACCACGATCACCGAAATTCCCCCCGCCGAAACCATGTCCACCAAAACCACCTCCACCAAAACCACCTCCACCGAAGCCACTTCCACCGAAACCACTTCCACCGAAACCACTTCCACCGGTTGCTGATGTAGCAGTGTGCGCTGGCGCAGCGGTGTGTGCTGATGCCGTCCCGGTAGGGGTGAACAGACCGAGCAGGAGCGCGAGACAAGAAAGAACGCTCAGGAAGCCTATCCTGAAGGCAATAGATCGTCGCATAAGTTTTCTAACTTTCTAACTTTCTAGTAAGGAGATGATGCGCCTGTTCTGGGGACAGGCGCATCATCTCGTCGATGCGGCTAGACGATGACCCGAAGGATCCTAGCTGCTTACTTTGTCACGTAACTATTCGGTAGGGGGTGCCGGGGGACGCGGTTCCCTGGCCAGGGCCGCGGCAGGCGGCGCAATAAAGGTACCTGAATAGTTACCTCTGACTGCAGAAAGTATATCTTAAGCACTGTCCTGTCATCAGGTGACTAGAGTCCTCCTTTGACAGGGAAGAATTCCTAGAGAAACTTGGGACTATCCTGGTCGGATTGGGACAGGAGTCGGGGATAGCTGCGACGATTAGTGTAAAAAACTCCTACAGAGCAACTCCGACAATCTCAGAAATATCTGCCACTCCCTCTCGATGCAAAATCTCCTCAATTCCTTCCAGAATCTCGATGCCAGCACGGGGATTAGCAAAATTGATGGTGCCGATCTGGATTGCTGAGGCGCCAGCCATGAGAAATTCGAGTGCATCATCGGTGGTACAAATACCACCGATCGCTATGATTGGCACGTGAGAGGACGATGAACGCAGTTCACGCGCTACTTCGTATACCATACGCAATGCAATCGGCTTTATTGCAGGGCCAGACAATCCTCCTGTTCCATTAGCTAGGAAGGGGCGGCGCGTATGAATATCCAGGCTCATTCCTGTTATGGTGTTGATGAGGGAGATAGCATCTGCACCTGACGAGGCAGCAGCCAGGGCTGTTGGACGTACATCACCGGTATTGGGGGAGAGTTTCACGATGAGCGGAAGTGTCGTTGCACGGCGCACTGCGGCGGTTACAGCAGCAACAGTTTGTGGGCTATCTCCGAAGACTGCTCCACCTGCATGCACGTTGGGACAGGAGACGTTGATTTCGATGCCTGCGACCCCTGGCATGGCTTCAAGTTGCCCGGCAAGTTCGACAAACTCTTCAGTGGTCTCACCGGCGATGTTGATGATGACTGGCGTTTGCCATGTTGCCCAGATTGGGGCATACTTTTCAATGACCATACGAATGCCGGGGTTTTCTAATCCGATTGCATTCAACATGCCAGAAGCGGTTTCCACTGTGCGTGGGTGTGGATTGCCGCTGCGCGGTTGCAGCGTTGTGCCTTTACAGACCACTGCTCCTAAGCGCTGGACTTCGGCTATTCTTTCAAAACCATAGCCAAAGGGAGCAGATGCTATCATGACCGGATTGCGTAAGAGCAGGCCACTTTTATGACGCGGTGCCAGTTGAGTCTGTAACTTTGGTTCTGCAAATAAATCTGACATTGGATTCATTCCTTACTTCTCGCTTTGTTGATTTGATCGCGGAGTGATCGTGCCGCTTCTGTGACAGCGGCAGGGTAATTGCTATCATGATCAGCATACAAGATTGCACGAGAAACGGCGATAATTGCACGTTCACCTCGTCCATCCACTCCTGCTGCCACTGATGCTTCCAGCTTACCACCCTGTGCGCCTACGCCGGGGATGAGAATGGGCATGTCGGGACATAACGAGCGGATGGTGCGTAGTTCCTGCGGGTAGGTTGCGCCGACGACGAGGCCACAGTTGTTAGCTCGATTCCATGATTGTACGCGCTGTGCAACAACCTCGTAGAGCGGCCTCGCCTGACCGCCTTCTCCCTGTACAAGCAAATCCTGAAAATCGCGTGCGCTGGGGTTGGAGGTGCGACAGAGCAGAAGTGTACCTTTCGCACGATAGGCAAGGAAAGGAGCAACACTGTCGTGACCCAGGTAAGGGTTGACGGTCGCGGCATCACAGCCATACACGTCGAAGAGCGTGGTAGCATAGTTGCGTGCTGTATTACCTAGATCACCACGTTTGGCGTCAGCGATTACGGGAATATGTGCAGGGATGGCACCGAGCACCTCTTGAAAGACTTGCATGCCAGTCGGCCCTAGCACTTCGAAGAAGGCCAGGTTGGGTTTGTACGCGCATACATATGGCGTAGTTGCTTCTATGATAGTGTGACAGAAGCGCACAACCGCTGTTGTAACTGGCATTGCGCGCAACTCAGCAGGAAAGCGGCTCGGCTCGGGGTCTAAGCCTACACAAAGCAGACTATTCTGCTGACGCGAGGCGGTGATGAGTTTTTCGAGAAAGTTCATAGATTGTGGCCTCGTGTGCCGGGTTTGACTACGGGCACCCCGCTGACACATAATGGGCATTCTTCTGGCTCATAGGTGCGGGCGGAGACGGTGAGTAGTGCGTGGCAGGAAACACCAAATTGATCGATTGCAGCACCACCGCTACGGTCAATCAGCACTTCAATACCGATCACTTCAGGCTGGTAACGCTCTACGGCACTCAGCGTCTCTTGTAGTGAGAGACCAGTGGTGAGCACGTCATCAACGATGAGTATACGCTCGGCCGGGTGCAGGATAAACCCTCGACGCAATTCCCGCCCTTGATTTATTAATGCTGGTTCAGCGAGGAGGCAGCGCGTGCCAAGTTGACGCGCCACCTCCTGTGCGAGCAATGCACCGCCGGTCGTTGGCCCAACGACAGCCTCTATTGCACGATCTTTGTAGCGAGTCGCAATTGATCGGCAGAGCTGTTCGGTGACACACGGCCACTCCAACAGGCGAAACTTTTCCCAATATTCGTCGCTGTGTCGCCCCGAACTAAGCACGAAGTGCCCGTTCGTGACGACGCCCAGTCGCTGAAAAAGGTCGAATAGCTCGTTGTCGGTCATAGCTATCGCTTATGGCATGTAATGTACACTGTTACGTGGGTACTCGACACAGTTGAGGCAGCTCTCGCTGCTCGTGATGAACTGGACCAGGCGCTCAAAGCCCATACCAAAGCCGGCATAGGGGATTGAGTCGTGTTCACGCAGTTGCAGGTACCACTCATAGTCTTCCGCGCTGCCACCGGCTGCCAGTAGATGTTTCATCGCTGGAGAGGTCATCAGGCGCTGGCGCAAGCGGATGGGGTCTTCCTCACGTTCAGCGCCACCACAGACTTCACCCACACCCGGCAGCAGGAGGTCGGCTGCGTTAACGACACGCTCATCCTCACGGTTCTGGCGCATGTTGAAGAATTTCAACTCCAGGGGATAGTGCGTGATGAATGTGGGAAACTGGGTCCAATCCAGTAGTGCAATCTCACGTTTACGGTCGAGGTCATCACCCCAGGCGGTGGCGATGCCCATCTTGTTGAGTTGCTCTACGGCCTGGGTATAGGTTATACGACGGAATGGGGGCTTGATGGCCTGCAACCTGGTGATGTCTGCGCCCAGCATCTCCAGTTCCGCGCGACGGGCCTCCAGGGCAGACTTGACGATGTAGCTTACGAGACGCTCTTCGATGTCCAGGAGTATTTGTAGGTTGCCAAAGCCGATTTCTGGCTCAACCAACACAAACTCTGTGAGGTGACGATGGTCAGCGCGAGGTTCGGCACGGTAACTGTGATTGATCGAGTAGACACGACGAAGTGCCTGACTGTGTACCAGTGGTTCCAGATGCAACTGGGCTGTCTGCGTCAAGAAGGCTCTATTGCCGAAGTAGTCGAGCGGAAAGAGTGTCGAAAAATCTTCACAAGCGCCGGTCAGGCTGGTGATTGTGGGTGTAGTTACTTCTACAAAGTCCTCGGACTCCATGAAGGTACGGATGGCCTTGAGTAGCGACCCGCGCAGGCGGATCAAGGCTGCCATGTGCGTGGAACGTACCAGCAAGTGCCGGTTGCGTAATTGATCCATGTCAAGCAGATCAGTAGTGTGCCCTCTCAAAGAGTTCACTTGCGTTGTCATGGGTAATCTCCTTTTTTTGTGTGTAGGTCAGAGAGTGTGCAGCATCCTCTGACGCTTTATGACGACGGGTTGACAGGTCATGCATTCCTCTCCAGTCAACGCAACGGTAGGGCCCAGTTCGTGTTGAGTGCCTGGAGTAGGCTTGCACATGACTTCGTTGTCAGGTGCAGACGGTTAAAGGTCAAAAAAAATTCCTCATCCCTAAATCAACGGGATGAGGAAGAAGATTCTTCTCTGAAAAGCCACCGGGCCCATCCAAGGGATGGAATAGGTGACAAATCTGCCGCATGAGCAGTTTTGTCGTCCTTATCCGGTGCATTACATTCATTTAGAATACTCCATAGAACTGTGCTATCGGGAATAGCTCTCAAATTGCTAGAAGTATACCTACTCGTTTGCCAAAAGTCAAGCTTTTTTGGAACAAATTTTTCCACAAGTAGCTCATAAGGTGAGCTTGCGGGCACGAATGAAGGCGCTAACGAATTTGCCTTCAACGTCGGCGCGTTCGTCTGCTGAAAGCGAGGCAACGGCGGATCCGCCTCCACTTTCGGCTACGTCTTGCAGAGAATAACGACGTGTGACCTCTACCTCTATATCGGTGAAACCAGCTTCAGCAAGCAGGCGTCGATAGGTGTCTTCTTCCAGTGCACCCGCAAGGCAGCCTGCCCATGCCTCAAAGTCACGACGGATAGCTTGCGGAAATTGACCCTGGAAGACGATATCTGAGACGGCGAAGCGGCCTCCTGGGCTGAGGACGCGGTAGGCCTCGCGTAGCACCTGTCCCTTGTCAGCAGACAGGTTGATTACGCAGTTCGAGATAACGACGTCGACACTCTGGTCAGGCAAGGGAATAGCTTCTATGACACCTTTGAGAAAACGCACATTCTCTATCTTCGACTCAAGGCGATTGCGCTCGGCCAGTTCAAGCATGGCATCTGTCATGTCCAGGCCATAGGCAAAGCCTGTGGGGCCAACACGCCGCGCTGAAAGCAGGACATCGATGCCACCACCGCTGCCCAGGTCAAGCACCTTCTCGCCAGGTTTTAATTCGGCTAATGCTGTGGGGTTGCCGCAGCCCAGTGAAGCAAGCGCCGCCGCCACTGGCAGCTCACCAAGTTCTACACTACTATACAGGTCACCAGTAATAGCATCCCCACAACTACTGCTGGTGGAGCAACAACTACTACCTGGGCTACTACTACAGCAAGCATCAGCGCTGGGTTCACCGGTCCCCAGTACTTCTAATGCCACACGCGCATAGCGTTCGCTCACGGCTGTGCGCAACTGCTCATCATCGTTTGGTACTGTGTTCATAAAGGATATCCTTTCTGTTACTGGTCTGGTCGGACGCCCCACAAGGGTCCTTACATTTTACTCACTTCTAGAGACGGCGAAGAACCAAAAAGGACGCACGTTTAAATCATTCTGTGACCGCCGCCGACGAAAAGTAGCTGCCCGGTGAGCCAGCGGGCTTGCTCTGAGGCCAGGAAAACGATCCTTTGCCTTGTAGTCCAGTATTGATCATATTTCACCTTTCGCTCTCAGGCCTTTGACTTGACGAGCCATAGCGATTCTTTGCTCAGCTAGAAGGTCAGCGGCGCGATAGGTTGGGACATTTTGTTCTTTGGCAAGGGTCAGCACCTTTTCCACTGCCTCGTAGATGCGTGAGACGCTGTCCATCGCTCGTTGGCGGTTGAAGCCACCGGGGTTGAGGCTATCTACGCCAAAGATGGCACCACCGGCGTTGACGATATAATCGGGGGCGTACAAGATGCCGCGCTGTTCTAGCATGTCACCGTGGCGGTCCTCGGCCAACTGGTTATTGGCTGAACCGCAAATGATTTTGCAGCATAGCTCTGGCAAGGTCTGGTCGTTGAGTACGGCGCCCAGGGCACAGGGGCAGTAGATGTCAACAGGGAGACTATGTATCTCTTTAGGGTGTGCCAGTTTTACGTTGTTCTGGGCTGCGATACGCTCGGCCTTCTCACGTTCGATATCGGCGATGGTGACGATAGCACCGGCCTCAACCAGAAGTGCGACCGCATGCTCCCCGACGGAGCCGATTCCTTGAACCGCTACGGTGCGACCTTGCAGATTGGGACTGCCATAGGTTTCTTTGAGACAGGCTTGCATAGCCCGGATGACGCCATAGGCTGTTGCTGGCGAAGGGTCTCCGGGACCGCCCCAGGATTCGGGGACGGTGACGACGTATGGAGTTTCCATACGTATTATTTCCATGTCGCGTAAGGTTGTGCCGACGTCTGGACCTGCCAGGAAGAGGCCTCCGAGGCGGTGCATGAAGCGACCTAACGCTCTGAACAGGCCCTCGGTCTTGTCTCGCCGGGGGTCACCGATGATAACACATTTGCCGCCACCCAGGTTAGCTCCTGCTGCGGCCCACTTGTAGGTCATACCGCGGGCAAGGCGCAGGGCATCGTTGATAGCGTCTGCCTCGGTGTGATAGTGCCACATGCGAACGCCGCCTCCGGCAGGTCCCAGGGTGGTGTCGTGAGACCCCGATCTCAATTTGCCAATGGAGATAGCTCTCACATTTTAAGCACGAGCTAGCATCCAGAAAGGAAAACCACCTATGGCAATTCGAGAACAAGCCCCAAGACCACAGCAGCGAGAGCGAAAACAACCACCGGATGCAGCCGCTATCGCGTCCCGTGTGGCCGGAGCGGTCGGCAACCTGCAACGGGACAGGCAGGCGATACCAAACCCCTATGAACTATGCCGACGGGCTGACATGGCAATGGTCGCCATGCTGGAAGTGGTCGCGCCTGTCCTGCCGCAGATCGTGCAGGAACAAGTACACCTGCTTATCGGCATCCATAATGAATTATACCAGTCTGCACAACCTTCTCCACCACAGCCAGGCCAGGAACATGAGCAGTGAACACCAACGCCAAGAGCAAGCGGCACACTATGCTGCGAGCCTACGGGAACGGATTGAGCAAAAGGGCATACTGTCTGAGCTTGCCGGATACCCAAACTTTGTCGTGTGGCGATATAGTGAGGTTTCGGGCCAGCGCAAGAAACCACCCTTTAACCCCAACACGCATCAGGCAGCCAGCCCAACAGACAGCGACACCTGGGGAACGCTTGAGAGCGCTTTAACAGCCGTCGCATCCGGCACGTATCAGGGTATCGGTTTTATGCTCTCTCGCAGCCCGTTTACCGGCCTTGACCTTGACCACTGCATAGAAGCTGGAAAGCTAAAACCGTGGGCGCGAGAGATTATCAAGGCACTGAACACCTACACCGAGTATTCGCCATCATGGAACAGAGCAGTAGGCACAGGCGGTGTACACCTGCTCGTTGCAGGAAAACCGCCAGCAAGTAAGAAAGCCGGCAACATCGAAGTGTACGGAGAAAAGCACTACCTGACCATCACCACCAACCACTTGCCGGGAACGCCAACAACGATCAACAAGAGACAAGATGCTCTGGACGCTCTCTACAGACACATTGCACCACCTGTAGAGGAGAGACCTTTTCAAAACACAAGGGGTGGAGTGCGTGGCGAACCGCTTACCGGACTGCCACCGGAAGCGGAGCGGGACGACACATTGCAACGGTTACTGCGAGGCGATACCACCGGATATAAAAGCCAATCAAGCGCAGATTTTGTCCTGATTATGAAACTCCTGCACTGGACGGGGGACAATAAAGCCTTAACCCGCGACCTCTTTTTGTCTTCACCGCTTGGGCAACGCGAGAAGGCAACCCGGCCAACCGGGGAAACCACTTACGTTGACATGACGATTGCGAATGTCATCAAGAAGCGGCGAAACCCGCCGATGAGACGCTAATTGCCTCGATCTGATATAATACTTTGGCACTATGAACTTGGCTGAATATATACCAGTTCCTCACAATGACGACTTCTGGATACACGACACCCCGCTTTTTGTTGGCAAATTTCCCTACTACCACAATGAGCCACGCATGGTGCAAACCCGGATACATCTTTCAGATGAAAAATTTTGGTATGAGAAACATGAGATCATACCACTTAAAATGAAGCCAGGAGACACAGGGAAGCGAACCTATGTGATGATGCATCCGTATATTCTCGAACCGGAAGTATTCATGACTGTCGGTGCCCACGTGATGCACAACGAGATACACCTATGAAACGGAATGGCTCTAGACTGTCCTTTGTTGCATTTGCGCTCTCTAAGCTTGAGAGAGGCTTCACTGTTCCTGTTTTTCCGCAAAGGTCAGTGCAACAATTTTAAACCATTCTACGTAAACGTTACGTTGGCGTAAAAGCGTTTACTGATCTACGTACCTGATGTTATGGGTTAGTATGGCCAGGTTTCTAACGCTTTCTCGTACCCGTCAATAAATGCTGAGACCCACAGGCGTTTTCGTTCAGATGCTTCATCTCTCCATACTTCTAGTTCAAGCGTTGATCGTTTCCATGCATTATCTCGTTCTACGCTACTTGCCCATTGCTCGTACACTTGATTTGCAAGCCGAGCTAATGATTGAGCGTCCCCATGAATTACAAAGGGGTAATCACTGTGTACCTTGCTTTTCCCCTCTTGTTCACCTGCTTCTAAAACACTTTGTTGCCCGCGAGAATTTGCAATTCCAATGAACTCAAACATGGACTTAGAAAACTCCTTTCTTCTGAAAATCGCCTTTTCATGCTTGGTGGTGCCCCATCGGGGCATGAGGTTTCCTCTGAAACACTCACACTTACTTTCTCTTTATACTTATGTCACATCGAAGCAAAAATGAAAAGTGCCGGTGCTCACAGACGTATCACAATTTCCAGAAGCCTCTCCTGTATGGTCCCTTATTGACTTAGCATACATGTCTCTGCTACAGAATACAGATGTCTCATCCAGAAAGTGTCAGAAACTTTCCCTATGATGGCCCTCCACCTGCACATGGGACTGTAGAAATGCACTTATGCATGTTTGAGACTTCTTTCCTACGCCTCTGCATGAGGGAGGTACGAGCAAACAGAGCCTTTTTTCGACGAGGCGCCATACTCCTCTGAGCCGATCATGAGGGAAATGATCCACTGTCCATTTCCAACAATCGACCTTTCTCTCTCTTTGTTTGCTTGCTGTCAGTTCGTTGCGCATCCCGTGGGCGGTGTGTACCCAAAACCCAAACACTACGCAGACCAAGATGAGACAGTAGGAGAGGTTTTATCAACGCAGGTGAAGGCATGAGGCAGCATCAGATCGGCAACGCGCAAGCCTGGTACTACCCGCAAGACAAGGTGATTGTCATATGGGAATGTTTCCTTGACGAACATATGCGAAACGTCAAATCACTGGAGGAAGATATGTATATGCCTAAGTTATGGAGCAGTTTTGAAAAGTGGCTTATGAAGCAGTTTCCAGAGGCCACCCGCATGGTTACACCTTTCAATGACCCGATTGCAAAAACAATAGAGGAGTACCAGGCCTTTTTACGCTCACTTGGCTATGAGCCGGTCGCCAAAGCCGCATTCGGAAAAGCGTTCTAATGTACTGGAAGAACGCTCACCGCTTGCTCTGTCTTCGTTTCTTTGCTTCTATCCAGGCACCCTATGACCAACCGCCACCTAAAACCACCGGACACCGGCGAGCGGAGATGTACCGGATGAGGCAGAACCGCAAAAACATCGTGAAATCAAGCTCTTTCTAGAACATGATACAGATTGATACGGTCTGTAGTGCGCTGTAGCGCGGGGAATAAATCCAAGCAGTATCTACTATCCTCCGGAGCCGGAGCGGAAAACAGCTGATTGCAAAACCGGCAAAACACGAAGGGATTATTGACTTTTATCGTTTACTTGCTATAGTAGATATACTAAAACCGCCTGCAAGACCGAAAGGTGTTTGCAGGTTTTATACAAAATCTGCAAAAACGCCCCGCTTGCAAACAGACAGTGATTTAGTATAATAGCCTTACCATGACCAAATACATCACCTCAACCCCCGGAATTATGAGCGGCCAACCGGTCATTGCCGGCACGCGCGTCCCGATTTCTCGTATACTCTTTCTTCTGAAAGAAGGGTACACGCTTGAGGCTATTCATGAAGAGTACCCCCACATTCCCCTGGCCACCCTTGCAGGAGCGATTGATGAAGTAATCGAAGTGATTAAACACACGCTCCATGCCAAAAAGGTTTCACAAATTTAAGTTGCTGCTGGATGAGAACATGCCTCCCCGCATAAAGTTCCCCCGGCTGAATAGCCGCTATGACCTGAAACATCTCCGGGATGATTTCCATATCACCGGCATGCCTGATCCAGGTGTCTATGAGTTTGCGCAAACGGAAAAACGTCTCATCCTGACCTTCAACGGGGATGATTTCAAGCCACTGGCAATCAAGAGCCGCGCCACCGGCATTCTTTTCATCTCTGATAACCTGTCTGATGAACGAATTGACAGCAAGCTCACGGCGCTCCTCTCGAAAAGCACTCCGAATGCCCTCTACGGCAAATTTACACCGCTCACCGGTGAAACATAGCCGGTTCCTTCCCCACGTCAGAAAGCATCAATTGTGCGACCTCGGTTGCCCTATGTATAAGATTGTAGTAATATACTTTAGAGTAGACATAACACGTATTGCTTCATACGAGCCAAACTACATAGTAATCCCATGCAACGTATGATTGCTTGAAATTCATCCTAACTTTCACAGATACCGACTATAACAACCAAACCGAAAATAGGGAATGAAATGGATGTGAATTTGCAAGAGACAGCGCTGATGGCCTATCTCAAAGGCAAGGGTACTAGTTACTATAGCAAGGTGCTGGAACTTCGTGATGCAGTGCGAGGCTGGTTGGCTTACATTCCGCATTCTTTCCCGCACTATACCAGACATACAATAGAACATAGTGATCAGATTATACTTCAAGTCTCTCTTTTGCTTTTCCCTGATGATCCAGAGCAACAAGCAGTAACACTCTCTCCAGTGGAAGCCTATATTCTAGCGGCTTCAGCTTATCTTCATGATGCAGGTATGGTTGTGCCTGATAAGGAAAAGTTAGAAATCATTGCATCAGATGACTGGAATAGTTGGATATCAGGAGACAACGGTGGTGCAAAAAGATGGCACGAAATCCAATCCTTTCGACATGGTCAAGAACCTGCTGATGAAATGATCCGCAATTTTTTGGCTGACATTCAGACGCGTTTTCTTATTGCGGAATTTATTCGACGTTCGCATCATCTACGAGTTGTTGGAATAATAACACAACATCAAGCAGCTTTAGGTCGGTTTGCTTTCGATGACCCGACTCTGCTCCGCACTATTTCCGATGTATGTGTAGCCCACGGCTTGCAGCGGGATGAGCTTCAGGACCGAGAGCGTTATCCTGATCGACGCGACATCCAAGGACAGAGGGTTAATATACGCTTTCTAGCCATTCTTCTCAGGCTTGGTGATCTCCTTGATATGTCGTATGACCGAGCTTGTCCACTGTTGTTGAATGCTGCCTGTCCATTACCAGCTCAGAGCCTTGCTCACTGGTCACAATATCAATGTATTACTCATCGATTGACGGCTCCAGATAAAATTGAACTGACCGCTGAATGTAGCACTCAAGACGAGCATCGGTTTTTACAAGATTGGTGCCAATGGCTCCTCGATGAAATTCGAAATGCTAAGATCACGATGATACATTCAGCTCGGCACCGAGATTGGACCCCGCCGGAAGCAACACTTGAGGGTACTAATCCATCAATTATGATTCGACCTGCCCGAAGTGCAATCTATAAACCATTGAGCTGGAAGTTCGAATTGGACCACGACGCAATATTTCAGCGCCTTGTATATGATGTCTACGATGACCCAGCGACTTTCATCCGAGAATTGATTCAAAATGCTCTAGATGCCAATCGTTGCCAAATGTATTTAGACGGACAGAGGGAGGGTATGGAACTACCTGAGTTTCCTACACAGTTCAACAATGAGTACCGTAATCGTTATCCTATCCGAATCAGCTTGAAAGCCAGAGAAACACAGAATCCCCTTTCAGGGGAAAAGGAAAAACAACATGTGCTAACAGTGGAAGATTGCGGTATCGGCATGGATAACGACATTATACAACGCTACTTTTTGCAGGTGGGTCGCTCCTATTATACGACTGAACAGTTCAGGAAAACCTTTCGTTTCATTCCGACCAGCCGCTTCGGATTAGGATTTCTTTCGGTGTTTGCGGTGAGTGATCATGTAACAGTGGAAACCTTTAAGCCAAGTTCGTTGGACCAAGATGGTCCAATTCGCCTCACGCTTACTGGTCCTCGGAACTATCTACTTATAGAACAGAGCAATCGGCATGTTGCTGGAACGCGCATTGATGTTTTACTACGTAAGCTGATGGCAAAGGGAGAGCTTACTAAGCTAGTTACAAACTGGTGTCGATATGTAGAGGTTCCTGTTATAGTTGATGATCTCGGTGATGAGGCAATAATTGTCTCCGAGAGTTCAGAACAATTCACTTGTGAAGTTCCTGATGTCACTAAAGAAGGAGCGAAGTTTATTATTCGTGCCTTTCCAGTCAATCGACATGGGATCGAGGGTAATTTATATGTCTTTGCTAGGATTGATGAAAGAGGAGAGGATTGGGGCTCGTGGAGTTGGGCTAGATACATCTATCCTACAAGACACCCTCAAGCAATCATACCGAATTTTCCCCATGATTTGATCTGTCTGCATGGTATTACCTTGAATGAAAGTTTATCTATACCCTCCCCAAAGTGTGCTCGAATAGACTTTCGCAAAGATACACATAATTTTATACTCTCAAGGAAATCTTCTCAAGACTTCGAAGTTACAGATATTGATCAAAATAGGGAAATAGAGTTACGTTGGAAGGAAATTCTTGAGGAGCACCTAGCGACATCACATAGAGCTATCGCAACAGATGCTTGGATTTACAAACAAAAGCTGATCGAGTATTTCCCATTGTACTCGTTTTGGGCTACCGCTCCCGAGACTATTCAACTTTATATCAATGGTCAACCATGCCTAATGTCTCTAAATGAAGTTCTTACCATGAAAGTAATAACAGTGACCATGAAAGCAGATTCGAAAAAAATAATAACTGTGTCCATAAATGCATCTTCGAAAGATGGATCATTTCTTAATACCTCTACTAATGAAGAGCAGAAGGCTCAAAAGATAATTCTACCAAACGATAGCAATGTACCCGCATTGACTGAAGGCGACCTATTGAAGTTATCAAAAGCACATCGTAGAAACATCTTTGTAAATCGTAAAGCTTCTCATCTGAGATGGCTTACCCAAGAACATATAGCCCTCGATTGGTCATTAAACCAAGAAGAGAGCGTTTGGTATCAACCTCTAGTAGGATCACCAATAATGCTCATAACTTTGGATGAGACAGTTCTTATTGGATTTAAAGTTCATAGAACGATTTCCGATACACGTCAGCTTGTTTTACTCAATCAAAGTAATCCCTTTGTTCAATGGCTGATGCGGATAAAAGATGCTTGTGAGCTGAATCAGAATGGTCTACGATACGAACAATTTATCCAGCTCATGTCTCTGCTTGAGGATCCTACAAGTTATACTGGATATAAACTTTCAGAATTGAAACGCTATCTTGAAGGTTGGAATAAAATACCTCAATTACCATTGGAGCTTAACCCACCGCGGATAGATCTTACTTCAGATATGTTTATTTTACAAAGAAACTAAGGAATGTATAGATTTTTACTTTATCAATGGAATGATTTGGCTTTCAATATAAATGGCTATGATTAAAACACAAACGATGATGAACAAGATGACATAAGTTTCATTCCATCGCCAAAAGTTCCTAAAAGTGGGTATTTTGCGGAATCCTGGTTTCACCATCTCGTTTAATAATTCTACCTCCTCCCGCCGATAATCAAGCCAAGAAAAAATACCTCCAATAATAGATATGACGACAAACAATGTCAGAATGACCAGTAACCCTAGTAATCCTTGAATACTTGCTCTCACAATATCAGCAGTGATGTGTAAGGTCTTCCAGCTAACAAAAAGACTAATGCCGCCTCCCACAATTGCTGTAGCAAGGGTTTGAAACAATGCTAAATACTTATGGACATTATCATCTAATGTATGAATTTGCTGAAGAATGTACTTATAGCGTTCCAATTCAAAGTCAGTTCCCTGCTTTGAGCTAAGTGTTTTATCCTTTTCTGCAGCCTGACTATGGCTCTCCACGCTGCCCTTGGTCAATCCATGTCTTTCTTTCATATTTTCTAGTGCTTTGTTCCTTAAATGTGATAAGAAAACGGATCAGCCTATAGAGCTAATCTAAGCTGTTTTCTCCTTGTTTTGTTATCATCGTATATGACAAATGGAGTATTATTAAAAGCGTAACAACTATAGCAGTTGCAGTAGCTGGAACAGATGCTGATACGTACTAACATATGCATATTATATCATTGGAAATCACCTGCTGCCTCTGTTATGGAATTATTTTCGCTTCCAATTTGTTCGGAGGACACATTAGCTCGTTTTTGTAAAGACCCAAAGTGGAGCACAACTACTCCAGGACGTTATGTAGCAGTTATACTCCTGACAGGCTCATTCAGACGCCGTAAATTGTGCATTGTTGGGCTTCGTTAGCTTCGTGGCGTTGTTTTTTTCTCGTACTACAGCAAGGCCGATATGCGCTCGATTGATAAAGCTTGACAAAACACAAAATTGGCATAGTATAAATAAGCAAATTATCACACAGGACTATTCAAGGTGCATAAAAGATATGGCAGAGTACGGAGAATGGAATAAAAAAGGAGCAACCCTGAGTGATGTAACCGCACAGAAAGAATACGGCATCAGCAGGGATTTCATTATCAAAGGTATTGCTTCAGGACATCTTGAATATCGCGAGGGATCAATGTGGGGAAATCCTTATCTACGGGTGTTGAGAAGCCAACTTGAAAAGTACATCTCGGATCAGCTTGGAAACGAGTACTTGATGACTGTTAAGAACAAAGCTGAATTACGCGCGATCAAGAAAGAGATGAACGATATCATGGGAAGAATGGATGCCCTACAGAAACGTAAGGCAGAAATTGAAAGTAATATGAACATGCAAAAATAATCCCTTCTTCTCATGTCGGCACAATAACGGCTTTTACGACCTCAGTTTATTTTCAGCCTCGCATTTGACTTTTTACCGACCGCTCGCTATTATGCAGACAAGCCTATGAAACAGAAAACGCTCAATATTCAAGAATACGAGCTTCCAATTGCCTTGCAAGAAGAAGACAGCGCATATATCGCCACCTGTCCAGCTTGGCAGGATTGCTATGCACAGGGAGATACTATTGAGGAAGCAATCAATGAAATCTCTTATGTTGCCTCTTCCTTGATTGAATTGTACAAAGAGGAAGGTATGACAATTCCCTTAAAGCTCAAGAGCACAACCAAGAAAGAACCGAAAGGCTTTACGGTAAACTTTCCCCTGATTGTCTCTTCCGACTAAGTATGTCTCATATCCATCCCCTTCCCTACCGGGAAGTCATAAAGAAGCTGAGAAAGCTAGGGTTTGTTTTCAGACGGGCAACAGGAGGGACACATGAAATCTGGTGGAATGAGAAAAAGAGAAAAACGTGTGTTGTCCCCCACCATAAAGAAGTAAAAGCCGGTACGCTCCGGAGCATCCTTCGGCAAGCCGGTATCACGGAAGAGCAATTTCTCAAAGCTGCTTAATCCCCTCCTTACGTCTTAGAATGTGCATTGTTGAGCTTAGCTGTATATAAGGCCCTGTACCTCTTGACTTGACTACGGTATGGTAGAATGGCGTAGTAAAGGGAATTGTCCCCAAGAGGTGAGGAGTATGGATGATAAACATTTCTTGCTGGCTGCGCAGATCCGTACGACGGAGCAAACGGCTATACAGGTACTGCTGGCGGATCTCATCCCAAAGAGTACCATCACCACGACTGAGGAAGGTTTGCATATTAAGGGTGTGATGGAGGGGACGAGTGCCCGTGATCTGAACCGACTGTTGCTGTCAGCCGCGCGACGGATTGATCGTCGGGCCACGCTGCGTGCTGAGTGGACGACTGCCGGAGTTACCGAGCGCTTCTTCGATTATGTGCCCAAAGGCATCCATCCGGCGAAAGCTTCTAGTCAAGCCTCACCGGCCATCCCAGAGGAAAATCGCTGAAGATCAATGATGCAGAAATCCTTAGCGCCCGAAATTTCTCCATTACTACCGAAAGGTCTACCTCAATGCCAATAATCAAGGCAGGCACATCAACATTTAATACGACAATCAGTAAAGGTGGCGGACTGTGGATAATATAGCATTTGATGAAAAAGAAAAATATCTAGCAGCACGCCATGAGGCTGCTCATGTTGTACTCAATGCAGCAAAAGGAAGAAGGTTTGATGAAGTAATGATTTTGTCGCGGGATGATGGAAGCTATAACGGAGTAACACATGTACGTAGCTTTAACGTCGGTGGAACTGAGCCTGGAGACATGAGGGGCATTATCGGAGATATAAACGAACACTTTGCCAAGGCGAGGGCAAAAGCGAATGCAATAATTGCCGCTCAACAGGCAAAAATAGAACTGCCAATTAAGGACGAACTGATAACGCTAGCGGCGGGTATTGCAGCAGAAGAAATAATTGTAACGGAGAAAGGTTGGCAGATAGACAATATTGATGAGAAAATCCAGGCAGAACAGGATATTGTCTCTGCCAAAGAGATTGTTAATAAAGCTGGAAGGACGAAGGAATTTACGATACTTTGGCAAAATGCTCGGTCTGATGCCTCTCTGCTTTTACGCCGCGCTGATATACATGAAGCATGGGATTTAATGACAGCATTACTTCTAGAGAAGAAGAAGATCGAATGGAGCCACATGGATGAGCAGGTGATTGCTCGTCTAACCCGATTGAGTGGTCGCTCCCAGTTAATCTAGAGCAGTGTTTTTGATCCTTAACACGGGGTAGTATCAATGTTGCCACTACCAGCCGCCACTTATTCTGCATGAGTATACACAGTTAAAGTTTAAAACAAATGTTTCAATAACCATTACATTTTAGATATTTCATTTACATAATTGATTGTCCCTAGCCTTGATAATTCAATGCTTTACAGGTTATACTTGTTCTGAGAGCAGTTGAGTATCACAAATCATCAGGAGAACCTATGCAGGCTATCAAGGTCTTTTATAGCTATGCCCATGAAGACAAAGCACTTCGGGATGAGCTAGAAAAGCACCTCATGGCTTTGAAACGACAGGGACTCATCGAACAATGGCATGATCGTGATATTAGCGCTGGGAAAGACTGGAAGCACGAAATTGATACCTATTTGAATAGCGCGCAAATTATTTTGTTGCTCATTAGCAAGAACTTCATTCATTCTGACTACTGCTATGGTATTGAATTAAGCCGTGCTATTCAGCGGGGTAAAGCAAATGAGGCTACCATCATTCCCATTCTGCTTCGTCCGTGTGATTGGGAGGAGCTTTCATTCAGCGAATATCAAGTTCTGCCGAAAAATCAGCAGCCAGTTACCAGCAGGTATTGGCATAATCAAGATGAAGCCTTTCGGGAAGTTGCCAAGGGCATCAGAGAGGTAGTGCAGCAATATATTGATTTCCAGCAGCTGATCGAAACCGGTGAGATGCAGCCGTTATCCGCTCTTGCCAAGAAACCGCAAAGTCCGCCAAGTACAACCCGGACGAGGAGGGCTTCTACATCTAACAAACATCCTGCCAATGGTAGTGAAAGAACACTGGCTGAAACGGGTGTATACGAAATACCACAAGTTAAAAAGCGTTTGCCTACCAAACGAAGGAGAACGCCTGGCAATGACACCACGCAAGGGTTAAAAGGAGGCCCACGGCAAAACACTCCACAGTTTATAGCACGAGCTTTTTCTTCTCAAGAATTTGAAAGGTGTACTAAAAAGAACTCAGGTTTTGCTTTAGGGCTATATTTCTTAGCCGATGTTTTTGCCCTATCAATGCTTATCGGAAACTGGCTTGGCTCACTAAAATTTGCATGGCTCTTTATCCCCCTCGCCTTACTCTTATTTGTATGGGGGCTCTTTAACGTTAATAACCCAGTGGGAATCATTTTGTCTTTGGTTCTTGGTGGCGCTTGGGGTCTTGTTGCTATGCACTACGAAACATGGCAACCAATAGCAATACTCGCGCTTATTGCAGCCATTACTTGCTTGCACTTTTTCTTGTTCAGAAAACATGAGAAGCAAGGGCTGTTTACCCTCATATAAGGGTACCACCCCGATTTGTGCGAAAATATACGCTAAGCTTGAAAAAGTACGAAATATTTTGTCAGTCCCTCGCCTCTTACCTATTTCTGCATTGACACTTGATAAGCAAAACAATATAATCCGGCCACCATGCAGCAGCGAATTAAAATTTGTGCGTATTGTAGCCAGGAAATATACGGAGAGCCAGCCCGCAGCAGACGGGATAATAAAACCCTCATTTGTGGCATCTGTAGCGTACTGGAAGCCAGGCACGAGCTTGCGATGTGGCAGGAAGCAACCACGAGCCAGAGCGTAAACTAATAAACAACCTATGTTATAATCAGCCTACTTTCTTTATGGACAAAGCCGTTTATATTCCCGTCACCCATGATGATGACTACTGACAGCCCTATGCCTAGGCTCGTTACTGTTGCAGATGATTCAACCTGCGCGACCGATCTTGTGCGCTGTATGGGAAAATCTCAGGTGCGAAGGTGATATTGACTGAAAGGACGTAGTAATGTCGAAGCATATGCCCTTGGACGATTTTCGTGCCGTCCGTACCGTGTTAGAGGAGAATGATTATGCCGTATCTTCCGGTACTCCGGAGCCACCACCATCAGACTTGATCCCGGAGGATACTTGGCTCCATCTCACGATGTTGCCCGATGAGGTGGCTGTGCGCACCTCGAACCGACACGGAACACTGCTTGACATCCTGAACCAACTAGGCGGTACGTGGCCGGTATGCGTGGGAGATAGCGAGCACCCTGATCCCGTTGGGCTGGCAATGATCGAAGTTATCAACGAACCTGACGCATCTCTCTATAACATGCTCGTGGGATTTTACCGCCAGGCGATCGACTCCCTACGGATCATCCTTGACTCGGTGAGTATCGGTGCCTATTGTCAACTCACAGCACAAGGTGACTTATTACAGAACTGGTTAGATGGTAATGTCGAGGTGAAATTCAATGAGGTTGCTATAGGCTTACACGGCGCTCCGGAAACGAAGCAGCTCTACGATCATCTCGTTCATGCGGTCCACTTTGGTTTTGTAGACCAAGCCCATCGAGGTAAGGCATATCCAGGTGGCTGGGTGCGCCAGTTGTATCAAAAGCTCAGCAAGTATTCACACGGGCGGCCACTGTTTAATAATACCAGTCTCTGGCAAAGTAACGGACCAATCTATGAGGGTCGTGCGGTGGCAATAGTAACGGGTTTATTCATTGAGACTTTCGTGGCGAGCTATATCATCGTCAAACTCTGCCGACCAGATTTCGAGTTGCCCGCAGAAGCACGGGAGGTGCTCGAAGAGGATGTCCTCTATCTTCCTGACTGGGCACAGGTTTCTGAGGCAGCGAGACAGGCGTATCAGTTTGTTTTCGACAGCCCATTGCAACTCGGTATGAGCTGATCTCGTCTTTCATCCGTTGATAAGCTGGGTGTTCTTTTGAAGTCGAGTTATCGCACCGAAAAGGTAAACTAGCGAAAAGCCGTCAAATCAAGCCAAAGCAAGGGTTACTATATTGTAAGTTTTCACCGTTTTGTTACAAGGTTTTCCAATAAAATGTTACAAAATCGTGCCTAAACTTGTAACAAAATTTTGGAAACAAGTGTAACATTTTAATGAAAACTTACATTCAGCTTTCTGCTTCTTCAAACAAGTGCTACTGTAGTGTGACAGGAATTGAGATTTTATTGTGATAATGAGGTGACAATCTGTGACAGCGCTGTGAGACCAATACTTTACCCTTCAAACAGGAGAAGCAGATAATGGTGTGCTTTGCTGTGAGAGGAGGACATACATGTCCGGACATTGGGAGTATAGGGAGTTTACTGAGTACTTGGATAAATATACCAAGAACCAGTCGTTTTTTTGTCTTGTTCAGGATTGGAATAACGCCTGGGGCACTACACCGATACCGACTTATGACATAGTAGATCCGATAAGAAGAGGCGTGGAAGGATTATTGGCTCGTATCACTCCGAATGGATGGGAACCTATTGAACCGATCGATCCCGTACGTCTTTGGCAAGCGCGGCGTGTTGGATGGAAACGTAAGGAGACAATAATGAGCATGATATTCGGCACCTCATTTGATTTTTACATTACACACGTAAACCTCAACTGCCGACGATGGGTCGAAGATGATAAAACAAAAATGGAACGGACTAAGGAGAGTGCTATAGCATGCCTTGATAGAGGCTTAGATCTAGAAATGTTGCGCCAATATGAGGATGCTCTGGCAGCATACAATGAAGCCATCCGGCTTGCTCCCCAAGATGCTATTGCATACTACCGTAAAGGCGTTCTTCTAGAAAACCTTAGCCAATATGAGGATGCTCTGGCAGCATACAATGAAGCCATCCGGCTTGCTCCCCAAGATGCTAATACATACTACCGTAAAGCCTCTATTCTATATAGACTGGGCCGAAAGGAGGATGCTCAGGCAGCAGCTAATGAGGCCATCCGGCTTAAACCCTAATTTGCTTTTGTATATGAGAACCGAGAGGCCGTACAGGCGTACGCGCTGGCGTACTGTCCGCAGCCATAGCGATTGCAAACTAACATGCTTTAGTACCCCTTTGGTGTGCCTGGTTTCTCATAACTCGTACTTCTGTGTACCACCCACCCCCAGATCCCACACGCAAAGATAAATCTCCTGAAACACCTTGACCAGCACACCGATTTGAACGCGCTTCGTTCACACTTGACGGAACTCGCCACTGGCTCCTCGTGAGCCGAACAACGAAAAAGTCGTTCATGTCGTTCTCTGCTCATCCGTCTTCAATGAGCTTTCTAGCTCAAAAACAACTTCGATGGGACTATGATCACTGAGCTTAGACTCATCTCGAAATGGATGCAGATATTCGGCACTCTTTGCGCCCAATGCCTTTGAGGCAAAAACATGATCGTAACGGAATTTGCCCTTTTGTGTCCCCCCACCCTATATAACTGAAAGCCTGCTCTGCTCCACTGCTCTCATACCCATGTAGCTGACGGTAGACATCGGGTAGATCGTAGTTTTCACCAAGGCCACGAAGAATTTGAAACTCTACTTCATGCTGGCTTTGGAATGAAGGAGTAATGACATATCTTCCATGCTTCTTTCTATACCCCCATGTAATAACCTCCCCATCGGTTTTTTCTTCTTGCGGTGTATTAAAATCACCACAGAGGATGCGAAGCCTGCTTGTAGAAGAGGAAAGAGTTTGATAGACACCTGCCAACAATTCAAGCTTGATTTGATGATAAGGACGCCCATCAGGTAAACGGGCACTACTATAAAAAGGAGTAATGTGAACATTGTAGAGGTCTATTTCGCCCCAAATGGTCAGTATAGTCATAAAAAGCGTCCGTTTTGCCCAGTGCCTTATCAATGTATCCCTATCACTATCGGGTCGGATGTACCCCGCTGGGCCAGAGTTCTGAGCCGGGCAATTGTGGTAGTTGCTTTAGTTCAAAGCGACTCGCTGTGAGAACACCTGAAGGTTCTTTTTCGGAGGTGTCTTGAAAGGTGTGAGCTACATGTGGCAGACCAATACGAGCTAACTCCTTTTCAAAGAGTACTGCTGAGCGAGCAGTGACCTCTTGGAGGGCGACAACATGTGGATCTCGATTACTAAGAGTCTCTACCTGCTTAGAAACATTCTTTAAATCACTGTGCACGTTCCACGAAATGAGTTTCAGCATGACGTCTTCCTTTTGAGATTGCTACTTCATGGGGTACCAACATTGCTGTCACAGGCAGCCACGCAATTTACCCCCTATTTTATCATAATGTAGCGATATAATGGGTACCGCCCCGATTTCTACGTACATGTACGCTAAGTCCAAATTTCGGCTTTTCGTGCGTAGCTTCGTATAATGCTGGATTATATCTACCATCCCCTTGACAAGCGAGCTCAAAATTTGGCAAAATTGGTTCAATATAACGGAGAAAAACCATGATTATATGAACCAGTTTTTATAAAATTTTGCGCTTGCGAAACCGGGAGGCATCAGGCAGAATGGGGACAGGAAAATACACCCGGCCCGGCAAAGTTAGCAGCAGCGCCGGGGAAACTGCTAAATTGACAGGAGCATATTTATGGACACACAAACTGAGCCTTACATATCACTCGAACGGTACCTGAGCAGTTTGACGGGCAGAAACCTCAGCAAACATACGGCAATTGCCTACCGCACTGATCTTGTGCAATTCCTTTCATTCCTGACGGAGAACGACGTCAACGTGACCAGCCCGGAGAAGATCACCAGGGTGTCACGGTAAGAGAAAAAACAGCGTATCTGATCTGCGACATAGCCCTTCCGACTTCAGCAGGGCAATGGCCCCGGTGTCGCATTGTTCATGCGTCCTGTGAGAGATACCGTGACTCTCTGATAAAATGATACTGGCCTTTTATAGCGAACCCAAAACAAAACTACCATTACTCCAGGACTGGGAATAAGTTGTGCTTGACAGAGGTGATACACTTTTGGTGTGATAGCCTTTGCCCAACCAACACATACGGAAAAAGAATTATTGCTTCAACATTACCGAAAAGCTTCATGCCTGCTTATACGTGAGCGGTCACACACAAACCTTATGAACAGCTTTTCATGGCTTGCTATCAAGTATCTCGTCATTACCCGCATTAAGCGGAGAGGTAGGTAGGTGATAGCGATAAAGCAAACCGATACTGCCCTTCCACAATACGGAAGGGCTTTTTTTATGAAGAAGAAGGGAGGTGAAAAATATGGCATTAGCGGAAACATTGAAATCTAGGTTACAAGTTTTACGAAAGCAAGATGATGGTACTTCTACTGGGGGTAATGTTCCTAAAAAAAACTCTATGGAGGCCATGGATAGAGGACTGGAGTTGACCAACGAGGGAACCCTTGTTGATAAGGGTATATATCTGTATGGTAAAGGTCAAAATAGTCCCGCTTATGAGGAAGCTAAATTAGGTAAAGTACGAAGGGGACAGCAGGATGATAAGCAACAGTAACTTGGCCTCTGAGGAACAGTCGAACGAAAAACAACGTTAAGGAGGCAATGACCTTAGCAGACACCGAATTTAAGGGTTCTGAGCAGGGAGTCAGGTTACCCGCTGCTCTTGCGCGGGAAGAATGTGACAAGGAGAACTGATGGTAAAACGGAGAAAGTGCCCATCGGGGAGTTGAGGAGAAGCCTCATTGACCCGCTCACAAAGGAGCGCCAGGTCGCGATTGAGAGCGCGATCATTGAAGGGACGCAGTTCCACATGGACTGTGGTGGCGTCGCGCATGATGCGACCAGGGAGTCGGAAAAAAGGAACCAACCGTAGCCAAGTCGCATGCGCATAGGAAGCAGGGAAATAGTGATCACGCACCCACATCCCTAAATTCGCCAGCGCCACTTTGCACACAGTCATGACCTGATCCTTGCGGGGATCCAGTTCGTACATGCTTCGCTCTTTGGCCTCCAGGTCTTCCAATGCCCGTAGCACGTCTCGTTGTTCTTTACAGTAGCGTTCCTGCTTGCGAAACTCCTGATTGCACTGTTCGTAGGCCCGCCACTCTTTGACTCGTATCTGCTCCAGCTCCGCATCAATGACGGCTTTGCGCTCTTTGATCTCACGCCGCAGCAGATGATCGGCCATCCCTTGTGCCACTAACTCGTCTTGACGATGATTGAGCTCACGATACAACTTGTCGGAACGGGCGTTGAGTTGCTGCTGGAGGCGATCATGTCGTTTCCCGGCCTGCTGGCTGCGTTTGCCTGCGGCATCTTTCCATCGTTTCAGCGCTCCCAGTCGCTTTTCCAGGGCGGTTCGCCGCTTGGACACCTCCGAGTTCTCGACGGGGGTCTTGGCAAAACCGTGATTGGTGTCCAACCCCAAGGGCCGTAAATAATCTTTGATGACGTTTTCTTGCGCAGGCCAACGGTGGATGTAGGTCTGTGCCAGTTCGACTGCATCCATGGTGTCTGCGGTGGTGACAATGGGGATCAGCTTGGGGGTCGTCTGGGTGGCTGGGGCAGCGATGGCTTGCCAGCCCTCTTCCCACCACTGCCGTTCCGTTCGTGGCAGATCCGCATCCCAGCGCTGCGGCAGTTCTGCATCCTCAGGACTCGGCTGCACAGGAACCAGACGGCGCAGGTCGCGAATCAGGGCCACCCGTAAGGAAAGGACTTCGCCCGGATGATCAGGCCGTGGCAACGCGATGCGTGCGCAAGCCACTTCTCGCACGGTCTGGCCCTGAGAATCAGTACTCAGCGGAAGAAATTCCCCCATCTGGGTGAACGACGCCAGATCTTGGTACTGGTCGGTTCGCAGGACCGTCACCACCGTTCGCCCGGCGGCATGCAAGCTGGCAAGGAACTCGGTCGCCATGGCTTCACGATCGACAATGATCCGGCTCACCTGGACCTGTTCGACGGTCTGTTCATAGTGCGCGATGAGGCGGGGCAATCCGATCGTCAAATGCTGATCCCCACGCTGCGTCGTCACGAGCAAGGGATGACCCTGCGCATCGTGAAGCAGAACGAGCGCACGGCACCCAAGGATCGTACTCAAACGCCCGACGAGTCCTCGGGGAATGAGGGCGTCGGTGTAGACAGGCTTGCGATGGCCATCAATGTAGCAGGTCAGAGACCTGGGCGGCGCAGGCGTTTCGTCGCTTGCCTGCCAGAGCTGCGTGGTCCACCGTGCCAAGGCATCGGTCAAGCGTTCCGCCCCATCGGAATGGGCCACCTGCGAGAGAAAGGCTTCCGTGTAGCGGTATCCATACGCCCGCCTACGTCCGGTCAGCAGGGCTAAACCATCAGCGGTGTATCCACGCAGATCCCAGGTGCGGTGCAGACCGACAGCCCCAAGAAAGAGCAAGGTGAGCAGGAGCCTTTGGCGCAGTGCCGCTGAACTGCCCGCCAAGGGAGGACGCGCAGTGGCACTCTCGGTCGGGAGTGCTTCGCACAACTGAGCGATCAGCTTCGTTTCGGTGACTGCTGCCCGCAGCAACAAGCCTCCTGCACCCTCTTGCCACTCTGGTTCACTCGGTCGGGGGGCTGATGAGTTTTTTTTCTTGCGGAATGCGGCGGCGGCTCAGTCCGAGAGAGGCACGCACGCGGTTGAGTTGACTGACGCTGATGGAAAGACCGAAACGTTCTTGGATGTCTTGTTGCAGCACGGGACTGGATATCGAAGGGGTTGCCTGGCACACCTCGATGAGAAAGGTTCGCCCCTCACCACGCAGCTTGATGGGGTGACCATGCCGCCCGTCTGTGTAGGCCGTCTCTCCTTCGGCTCGCACCCGCTTGAGGAGCCGATACACCGTCGCACGATGCATGGGGACCTCACTCTGGCTCCTGGCTTGCTGCACCGAGGCTCCCTGTTCAATCTGCTTGATCATCTGACGTTTGGCCGCTTGGCGCTGCTCTGGGGCAACCGTTGGTTGCATCGCGGTAGTCCTCCTCATCTGTTGGTCCAGCCAATGGGCTTTCTCAGAGTCTACCACCACACATTGTCGCTGTCTAGTCGCGCTTTTCTACGTTACCGCAACTCCCTGATCACCCGGACACATATTCTCGACTACCTCTCGCACTTAGCCGGGTTAGGGCGATCCGGTGTCACCCGCTCGCGCAAGCTGGCAGCGATCCGGGAGTACTGCAAGTTCCTGGTGAATGAGAAAATCCTTCCCGCCTCCCCCACTGAGACTATTGTCAGACCCAAACAGGAGCGCAAGCAGCGGGTGTTCCTGCGGGTGGATGAATACATGAAGCTTCTCAATGCTGCTGTCGGCAATCCCCGCGACTACGCCATTTTGCAACTCTTCCTCCAAACCGGCATCCGGGTGGCGGAACTGGTCGGGCTGACCATACAGGATATTGACCTTGAGGCTTGCACCATGCTCATAAACGGCAAGGGCCAGAAGCAGCGCACCATTTCCTTGGAGAAGAAAGCGACCCAAGCGTTAAAATCCTATCTCAAGGAGCGGCCACACAGCGCAGATCAGCACGTGTTCTTAAACTACCAGGGTAACGGCTTGTCAGTGCGTGGCGTGATGGATGTGGTGGAAAAGTACCGCGTTCTGGCAGGCATTACCAAACAGTTTAGCTGCCACTCTTTGCGCCACACCTGTGCCACCTATAAGACTGTGAAAGGCTACAGCGCTGTTGAACTGCAAGCGCTCCTGGGGCATGAGCGACCGGAAACCTCCATGATTTATACCCACCTGGCACGGGACGCCAAACAACTGATGGAGCAAACCAGCTTGTAGGCATTATTATGAAGAGAATAATACGAGACAGAAGACAACTACCACTTCCCTACCGCATAGGACAAGCACCACGAGCCCTGAGACAGGCACGGTTGGATAATGTGGCTTTGGTGCCGGCCTCTCTTCTCCCCCGGAGGGGCAAGTACCAGCGGATCGCCAACAACCTCCCCAAAGGCGGTGTGCTCATCTGTCAAACCGACAAAAAACCGCGATTAAGCGCCATCCTTACCTGTGTTGCAAGCTTTTTGCGCGAGAACGGCCATTTTGTCCGGATGCTCCCCTATTCGCTGATTTAAGTGTGATGAAAACCGCTCGCTTTCTACCCATTCATTCCCTTTGCCCAATTGCTCGCTCGCTCAAGCTCGCCTTGTTTCAATGGTCCTTCTTTATTCTCTACGATGAAGCCCTCAGGCTCTGCTACCAGCTTCCCGCCCTTTTTTACCAAATCTTTTGCGATCCGTTCTGCTGCATAGCGAATAACATTCATCAAGATCCGAAGTCCGATACCCTGCTCTTCTACCTCAAACCGCGTATCAAATGCAGCTACCCGCATACCCTCAAGAGCGTGAGCAGGTATTTGCTTTAAAAGCGTGTCAATAACCGGGGTGGCCCTGCCGCCATGAACAGGTGAACCGACAATGAGCAGGTCAAACGTCTTCAGCTCGGAGGCATTCACGTCACCGACACGCGCTACGGTCACTTCACCGGTCAGACCATTACCAATGGCTTGAGCAATTTTCTCAGTATTGCCATACATTAAATCGTATATGATTAAAGCTTTCATGTGCCTTTTCATCTCCTTCCGGCCAGCTTTGCTTAACCGGCAATAAGTTGGTGAAATACGACACTTGCCCAGGGTAGAGCGTGGTTATGTCCAGTTCCCGGTCTCTTGAACAGGTACGAAGAGCAACGCTCAAGCAAAAATGCTTGAGCGGAATGTTTCTCCGAAAGGGACACCAAAGCCAGAGTACCATTTTGGAGCAAACTGTACAAGTGACTTACTGACCTCGGCAGAAGGAAGTCAAGTGTGATACGATAGGAGGCATGGGAACACCAAAGAAAGCCGATTGGCGAGAAGAACGGCGCAAATCAGTTGTATCGTAAACTCATTCAAGCCAAAGAACGGTTGCGCCACAAAAAGGAGATCATCAAAAGCTGCTCCCGTCAGTGTGGCTACTTGCTTTAGTTTCTTAGCACGAGATCAGTAACAAACAAAGCCATCCCACATAGTTCAAGCTAGCAAAAGCAATATTCATCCGGCCCACGGGTTGCGCAACCCGTGGGAGAGAGGAGATTCACATTGATTGAGGCGACAGCTCTCATCCCCTTAGGAAATCAAGGCCTGCAAGGAGGATGGGTGATCAGTGATAGTGGCGGGATAAATTTCCCTCATGCACTGCAAAATCAGCTCGCATTGATTTAAGAGGCTGGTGCTGGATGGATACGCATGGGCTTCAGATTGGGGAGTTGTTATAGTGATTGGACAAGCAATGGATGCAATGGATTGACGGCCTTGCACCAGTATGATCAGGTGGTGAATGATGCCCTCAGCCGAGGACTAAAAATTCTCGGTTTGATCAATAACGAATCTTGGATCGGTGGCCAAACAGCATGGACAGAAAATAACGCCGAGCATACCGCTGGCAACGGTGATAACGCCTATCTGCAAGCTCTATCACTCCATGCAGCCGTTGTTCTTGCAACCCATTATGCGGGGACCATCAATGCCTGGGAAGTCTGGAACGAGCCCAATGCCTGGACTTCCAGTCCTAGCCCGGGTGTGTATACCGGAGGCAGTTATATCTATCCCTCGAATTTTGCCTGGCTCCTGCGCCATATCTACGAGGACACCAGAAATGCTGGGATAACAGGTTTAACCTTTGTATCAGGCGGTATTCTTGGTCATGACATTGGAGGTTCTTTTAGCAGTGGCTCTGATTATATCACTGCCATGTATAATCAAGGGCTGGCCAAAGCAGGCTGGAGTAGTGTCAAACAAACACTCGGCAGTTATCCACTGGATGCGATTGGTCAACACCTGTATATCGACCAAGGAAGAACCACCTCTACGAGTAAAATAACAAACTATCTCAATGCGGTCAGACAAGCCTACGTAGCATTTGAAGGATCCGCAACCCCCAAAAACACTGTTGTCACAGAATTTGGGTGGAAGACCGCAGCCGTAAGTCAATCCGTCCAGGCCCAAAATTTACAACTTGCCTACACCGCATTTAAGGAAGCGACCTATGTGAAGAATGCGTATTGGTTAAATATTCAGGATATCCCCGAAGCGAATCAAACTTTCGGATTGCAAACCGGGGGTTCAGCAAGCGATCAGTATCTGGGCGTCCACAAGCCCTCCTTTTCTAGCTATCAGCAATACGCTGTGAATTGGCCGACCACCGTTTCCACTCAACAGGCCGACTCTGCTCCCGCCCTGATCGCCTTTAACGGGACGATGTATGTGGGCTGGACGGGCAGGAATAAGGCTCACAACCTGAACCTGATGACCTACAACCTGAGCAGCCAGACCTTTGGTCCGGCCCAGGTGCTCACCGATACCACCCTGCTGGGTTCAGGACCCAGTTTGACCGTCTTTAACGGCAATCTCTATGTAGCATGGATGGGAACCAATCACCGGCTCAATATTGGTCGCTATAACCCGGCGGATCCGACGCATCTGGCTAACAAAGTGACCTTGAGAGAGTCCTCAAACCAGGCTCCCTCGATTGCTGCCTTCAATGGTCGCCTCTACCTGAGCTGGAGAGGAACCGACGGTCACTTGAACATCATCTCCTCTGCCGATGCCAGCACCTTCGACACGAAGGTCACCTCTAGCGCGACGGTCACGACCAGCCCGACGCTACAGACGGCCAATGCTTTCCTGTTTGTAGCCTGGGAAGATACGAGCGCCAGCTCGCATCTTGTGTTTGCACAATATGATCCGTCGAATCCACCGGTTTTGAATGCGGTGGTCACCACGACCGCGACCAGCACGCTTCCCGTGAGCCTTTTCACAGCAGGTGTTCCTGCGCAGGACCTCATAGTGGCTTGGCGCACGGCCACGGATGCCCATATCAATCTGGCCATCTACGAAGGCGACCAGAACCTACACAATCAGGTCACCACGGCTCATACCACGCCTTATGGTCCCGCCCTATACATGCCTTACTTGAGTTGGACAGGGACTGACGCGGCCCAGAGCATCAATGTGGGCCAGATAAACGTCTCGTGAGAGCGTTTCCAAACGGGGAATCCTCCCAAAGATGAGCTAAGACGCGTTTGGGAGTGCGGATGAGATCAGGGCGGTGAGCTGGCTAGGCAGCCAAAGCCACGACAAGAGAGGCAGTGGAGGTGAAGGCCACTTGCCGCACGATGCTCGACCAGCCCGAGGAAGCAGGTGTTGAGGAATGCTTCGTCCACTTCGCTGAAGGCTCTGGCTACGGTGCCGAGTTGCTCGCCTTTGCGCACATTGCGGATCACGTCGGCCAATTCTCCTTCACTAACGATAGCTAAGGGAGCGGGTTCGGGAAAGGCCCAGTGGACAGTTCCATTTACGATCAGGCTGCCGCCGAAGTGCTCTAGAAGAGCCTGTTTCATCTTATGGGCAACGGTCAACAGGTTGCGTTGCGATAGTATAGCCCAGCAAGCGCTCTCGAAAGGTGTTATGAACTTGACCTGATGGTAGCCATAAAGCTGCTCTATGATCGGTGCAAAGTCGGGATCGGTGCGACCGACGAGATAGAAAGGTTGCAGGTCGTCAGTCTGACTCAAGAAGAAGGTGATACGGTCAATGGCGGCGTTGCTGGTAAGAGCGCCGATGGGCTGTTCGGAGAAAAGTGTGTATTCAAGTTGTGGCGCTTCGATGGTACCGGTCGAGGTGAGCTGAAAGACAATGATCTGGCCTTCGACAAAGATTGCTTTAGTGAGCGTGTGCACTGAAAGTGTTTGCTCGTGCTGCATGGGGGCGAAATGGCCCAGGAAGTGCAGCGATTTAGCGAAGTCGAATGGGGGTGTTGGAGTGATATGTCCGGTTTCTGTGTACAATTTCAGCCTCCTCTTTCCAGGTTTCAATGCTCTTTTTGCGTTACGAAGAAGTCGACTGCCTGGGGCAGTTCGGCGAAATTGTTGATGATATAGTCGGGTTGAACCCCTGGAAAATACTTCTCCCCCTGGTTGGAAGAGACGAAGATCGTTTTCATGTTCAGTTGCTGGGGGCCATAGATGTCACGGTGCATGTCGTTACCGATGAAGAGAGCCTGCTGTGGTTCGACTTGCAAGGCATCAAGGGCTTTCTGGAAGAGCCGGATGTCCGGTTTGCGATAGCCGTAGTCACCGGAAATGATGACCGGATCGAAGTAACCCAGCAGACCCACCGCGTACAGTTCGGCAACGGAGTAGGTACTCTGGGCATCGGTAACTATAGCCATCGGGTAGTGCAGGCGCAACAGGTCAAGTATTTCCCGCACCTGAGGATAGAGGCGCAGGCGTTTGCGGGCAATGGCGCGGTGCAGCTCGGCCAGAAATAACGGGAGTTGTTGCAGTTTTTCCGTGGGTAAAGAGCGTGTGTAATCACTGGCATTACGTAGCAGAATCTCGCGCCAGAGTTCGACGGCATTCCACTCTGCGTAGGTCTCAGGGCTCGTCACGCGCTGATACTGCATAATTTGAAAATACAGATCGCGAACTTCTCCACGGTGCAGTGAAATGCCCTGGTAGGTGAGGAAATGTGCGATGGCACGGTAAATCTCCTCTAAACCCTCATCGGTCTCAATATCGATGAGTGTACCGTTCACATCGAAAAGCAATGCGCGAATATCCATTAAAAAGACCTCAGGGTGATTTTCGCTTCCTCGATGAGGCGACAGCGATAGTAATGGTTGACCCAGGAGTTACGGGCGATGCGCAGCAGTGTAAGGCCCATCTGGAAGGCTACACGGCCAGTGATGGAGCGGAAGGCACTGTAGCGGTCGGGGAAGTGGCAAGCATATTCCCAAAGAAAGTGGCCGATGAAAGGCTCGGCGGCATATTTGTTTCCAGTGGCTTGCAGAAAAAAGTGCTGGAGTTCTCCGGTGATGCGCCCGATATCGAACACGCGATCGGCCCGCTTCACGCGTTCCAGATCGATAGCGATGACGCCCAGTCCATAGCCAAAGAGGAAGTTAGACGGGGTTGCATCGCCGTGGACCAGGACTTGCTGGTCTTCCCACATGCGCGGCTGTTCGCGCCAGCGATCACGCAACCAGTAGAATTCGTTCACCTCATCCCAGCTGATGAATTGTTTCTTGTGTAGCTTGTGCACCAGTCGATCGAGATAGGCACAATCCTGGTTAAAATCAACGCCGTAGCCGTTGGCGGTGCGGTTATGAAGGGTAGCCAGGAAGTATGCCAGGGCAGTGAGCTTTGCAAAGAGTTCGTCTTGCTGCCCATGGGAGATGGCTGCTGTAATAACGCTGCTCAGTGACTGCCCACTGCAATACTCTTCGACGAGTAGACCGTTAAGCCAGCTATTGCAACCCAGGGGGCGTACGACGTAGTGTGGATGACCGGCCAACCCGTAGCTGCGTAAAAGGTGTAGGTTGTGAAATTCCTGCTCCATGCGCTGATTAGCCGATTCTATATTGGAGTTACCATTGCTTGCAAAGAACTTTCCAACAATCTGCACCAGGCTGTGCTTCTCTTCGTAACAGTAGACCTCGTTGCTGCCATGCATGCGAAAGACACGAAAATTGGCTGGATAGCCATTCTGCCCTATCTGTGGCAGTATATCATGTTGCAGGTAGTGATGGAGTGGGTCGTGGGTGGGCAGATGCCCAATATAATGCTTTGACATGGCGATCGGTACTCTCGCTCCGCTTTTCAATATAGAATAAGCCTGTGTTAAAATTTTGTTAACGGAAAGTTAAATCATATCCCGCATGATAGGAGAGAGACGGAGAAATGTCAAGGGAGTGATGTTGGTGGGCGTATGAATTGGTTTAGGTACCGGCCCTTACACACGTCCTTCGCTCGCTTGCCTACAAGTAGTTCAAACACCCATATTGGTTTTGCTGTGAGCTGCAAAGCCCGCAACAAAACAGGCACAAGCCGCCGTAGGCAGTGAGGAATTAGGAACCTGAATAGTTACAGAAAGTATCTCATGATTGGTCGAATGCTCTGACCTTCTGAGGACTTCGACAAATCCTGCTGCAGTGAATGCGGAGGTGATGCCGGTGAAGCTGGAGACGTCAGGCAGGTTGCTGTGTTTCGGTTCGACCGGGTAGCCTTCGACGATGTGTGCGCCATGCTCTCTGGCGTACTCGATGGCAGCCTGTAGCAACTTGATCATGAGTCCCTGCCGCCTGAAGGGTTTGGCGATAAAGAAGCAGACGATCGACCAGACGGGCTTATCGTCGACTCTTTTGAGGGTGCGGGATCGTTCCAGCACCGGAAATGCTTCTCTGGGGGCTATAGAACACCAGGCAATGGGCTGAGCATGGGCATAAGCGAGAATGCCTGGAACGTCGCCTGAAGCGACGACGGTTTTCAGTGCTTGCTTCTTCTCCTGGCCCGCTTGCTTGTCAAATTCGGAGCGCGGCATTCTCCACCACATACACCAGCAGTTGCCATAGGCTCCGCGTTTGCCAAACAATGTTTCGAGGTCCTGCCAGCGTTCGGGGGTTACCGGCTGAAATTCGAGGTTTGGTAGTGGTGCTGGTTGGGTTGACATACGTTTCTCCTTCCGGTTTAGCTTCATGTTATGTGGTTTACAATGTCAGGTCCGGTCAGTCGGGATGAGGGCGAAGATGAGTGTGTTGCGAAGCACGCCATCCGCTGCAAGCTGCTCGTTGCGCAGGCGCGCTTCCTGAACGAAGCCGAGACGCTGTGCGACTGCCGCACTGCGTACGTTGCGTTCATCACAGCGGATTTCGACGCGGGTGGCGGCAAGCGCTGTGAAGGCGTAGCCGGTGAGAAGCTGCACGGCTTCTGTGATGTAGCCGTGACCTGTAGCGGAGGCGCGTAGCCAGTAGCCAATTTCGAAATATCTGGTTTCCCAGTTGCGGGGATAGAGTCCGCTTCCACCGAGAAAGCGACCGGTGGCTGCTTCCCAGATGCCAGGCATCAGGTCTTCGCGGAGCACCCAGTTGGCTACCTGGTGAATGATCCAGTCCTGACTGTCCTCGACTGTCTGGTGCTCGTCGGCGAAAGGGAGCCAGGGACGCAGGTGGTCACGGGACTCGGCTACTGCTTCGAAGAGTGATTGGGCGTCACTCTCGCGGTACGGTCGTACGATGATGCGTTCGCTGCGGAGTTCCTTGAATAAGGGGATGAGGGTGCGGTAGGATGCAACTTTCATAGCAACTCCTTGCTTGGTACATCTTGTGGCTCTGGTGGAACGTCAAAGCCTTTCCTGCATAGAAACTGCTCGAACCAGGCAACTGGGGCGTGGTCCTTCGATGCTGTCTGATTGTCGCAGCGGAAGAAACGTATGTAGAGTGGCAATGATGAGCCGAGCCTGGCGACAAGGCGATTTGCCCGGTCCTCGGCTTTATCCCACATGCCCCTCAGAGCGCCTAGACGCCAACTGTTATAAGCCTCGTCGTGCAGTTCGATGATCTCTAGCAATGCTGGGTCGTGGATGTAGCGTTCGGCAAATTTGCGGGCGATGAAGGCGTGGTGATTCTCACCGATTTTAGGTTTTGTCTGGTCAACACGGTATTTGAAGGCGTCGTGGACGAGAGCAATCAGCCGTAGGGCACGACGCTCTTCCTCTGTGGTGGCGTGTCGGTCAACGTTCGCCAGGACGTCGACGATATGGTACATGACGGGGCCTTCGAGGTGACCAGTGCGTGGTATGCCCCAGATGATACCTTGTTGCCACTCGAAGTCTGCACAAATGTCTTTTTCTAGCTCGGTCTCGGTCTCAAATGGTAGGTTCACTACGTTGTTCCTTGGTTAGCTCTGAAGAACCGTTTGTGTCGTCTTGAAATGCAACTTTGCTACCTCCGCTAATACACTCTCACCGCCCTTCGCAACAATTTCTTGTCCTATCGTGATAATAGAAGGGTCAAAGGCACCCTTTGGAAGCGTTTTTCCTATCCGGTTCGATAACTGCTCCATTCGTCTCACGAAATCAGCACGTGCCAGGATAGATGCGGCTGCTACTGCAATATCTTCCTCAGCATGTGGTCGCTGCACTAAATTGATCTGACAACCTTTCTCTCCCAATGCTTTGATCAAGTAGGACTCGTCACCGAACTGATCAGCGATGGCGAGATTGCACGATACCTTCTCCAGTACCTTTTCTAAAGACCGTGCGTGTCCCCATGCCAGTAGTTGATTCAGGTTCTGCATCCTTTCGTACATCTCGTTGTATGTTTTGGGCCCAATCGAGACTACAAAGTGGGGACAGGTGCCTTTGACGGTTTCGGCCATTGTCAGGACACGATGGTCAGATAAAAGTTTACTGTCACGCACACCTAAAGTGATTAACTGAGCTTCAGTCAGCCCGTCCACGTATACCGCGCCTATTACAAGTGGGCCAAAGTAGTCTCCTTTGCCTGACTCATCTAACCCAATTCTTCCTACACCTGTAGCTGCTGTTGCTGTGGGAGATGCTCGATACCATGATCGAAGCTCGGCTTGCAATACACTTGGTTTTCCTTGAATAAGTGTTTTGCCACTCTTGAAGAGATCAACTGGTGTCTTGTTTATCCCATCAGTTACCACAAGCTGATAACCATAGGCAATCTCTTTTTCGGCAACCACTGACCATCCTTTACTACGGACGAACGCTCGAAATGCATCTATCATCGTCTGCAGGTCTATCTCCGCCATCATGACTCCCTTAGCATGTCATCATGCTATAAGATGTGTCTTGGTGAACTCTAGCTTTGCAATCTTTCGTGACCACGGCGTCATCACGGATAAAGCTGTATTGAGAACAGCTTACCGCAATTTCACGGTCTTGTCACCATTTGACCGAACCAGCAGTCTAAAAAGATGAAAACTGAGACTATTGCTAAGCAGTACAAGAGATGGTAGCATGTGAGATGCTATGAGCACCCGTTCTACATAGATGAGGAAAAGTAATGGCAATAGAGCAAGAGTGGAGGCGTGAAGCCTACGAACTACCTTTGCAAGAACTGCGCAACCTGGCACCAGATATGCTCTGGAGAGACACGCCCACTATCTCCCCTGATCTTTCACCCATTGAAGTTTGTCAGATTGTTGGTGACTGGTATGTAGCCAACAGTAGTGATGCACGACGCCGAGAGTCGGGACAATTCTTTACTCCCCCCATCGTTGCTCGCTACATGGCGAATTTGGCCGGGACGCTCCACAACCAGGTTCATGTACTTGATCCAGGCGCAGGTGTCGGTATACTATCCTGCGCTATCTGTGAGTCTGCTGTGGTACAACGACTGTCTGCCCTCTCTATCGTCGCCTATGAGTCTGACCCTATACTGCATGCACTCTGCCTCTTTACACTCAACTATGCTCGCGACATCCTACATGAGCATGGCATTGAGCTATCTATCGAACTGCACCAGCAGGATTTTATTGAAGCCATGTCCGAACAGATGACGCAAACATCCCTTTGGTCAGAACAACCTGCGACCTGAGCATCCCTTCGATCTCGCTATCCTCAATCCTCCTTACTTCAAGGTAAATCAGAACAACCTTCGAGCCAGGCTCGTCAAGGATATTGTGCATGGACGTACAAATATGTACACTATGTTCATGTCTCTAGCTGCCTCTTCTTTACGAGCAGGAGGACGCTATGTATCAATCACTCCCCGCTCTTTCGCCTCCGGCGCATATTTTAGCCATTTTCGTCGTCAGTTTTTTGATATGATCACACCTGAGGTAATTCACCTATTTGATTCGAGACGTGCTGCTTTTGAAGATGCACAGGTGCTGCAAGAAAATATCATTCTGACCGGTGTCCAAAAGGGCGTAACTTCAGTAGACCCGCCGTCTGTCACCATCTCGCGCAGTAAAGGGCTAGACAACCTGGCTCACCCATTGATCCAACAAGCACCACCCCGCTTCATCATCAATGACAAGCAGAAAGACTCTGTCCTGCACCTTCCAGTAAGCGATATCGATACCCATCTTTTACAAGCATTCAGGCGCTGGAATACCTCTTTGGCAACCTACGGATTGGAAATATCGACAGGACCGGTGGTACCTTTCCGCTCTTCTGACATGCTAACATCTATTGAGCATGTCAAGCGGGGTGAAGCTGTCCCGCTCTTATGGTTACAACATGTGCATCGTATGCGTGTCGAGTGGCCGCTTATGCGCTTCGATAAGCCACAAGGAGTACTTCGTCAGGCAGGTCAGAAACTCCTCGTTAAAAACGCCTCTCAAGTCATTCTAAGGCGCTTCAGTGCTAAAGAAGAGCCACGCCGTATTACGGCAGCAGTTTTGCCAGATAGCGCATTTGGCACAGACCTGATTGCTTTAGAAAATCATCTGAATTATGTGTATCGTCCCGGTGGAGCACTCTCCTATGAAGAGGCCATGGGAATTGCAGCTTTTCTTAATAGTACCCTTGTTGATCGCTACTTCCGTATCACCAACGGCAATACTCAAGTCAATGCTACTGAACTGCGGAAACTTCCTTTGCCACCCTGGGAACGACTCACTCGCATAGGCGAACGAGTGGCCAATCTGCAAGATGAACAGGATTTTGATACCATGGAACGTATCATTATGGAGGAACTTGCAGAGGATTTAATCGTAGGCAGTGAGGAAGACGACCTCCAGCTCCCAATTCTTAAGGATTCGAGGATATCGATGGGTAAAATTCAGGAGGCGCAGCGTATTTTGCGCGATCTTGGTCTGCCACCTGCACAGCAAAACGAGATTAGCGCTCTCACACTGCTCGCACTATGTAATTTGCATGAAACGACTCCTTGGACGCAAGCGTCACAGCAGCCTATCACTGTCCACAATATGATGGGCTTTATGGGACGGCACTATGGTAGAACCTATGCGGAAAATACACGCGAGGTCGTGCGCCGCCAGGTAATTCATCAGTTTGAACAGGCCCGCATAGTGGATCGTAACCCAGATGACCCTACTCGCCCGACTAACAGTCCTAATACTTGTTATGCATTGACAGAGGATGTCCTTCAGGTGCTTACTCAATTTGGTACACAAACCTGGGAAGATGCTGTCACACACTTTCTGGAACAGCACGGTGCCCTTCTGGGAACACTACCAGCGCAGCCGCCAAACCATGACCCTACCGCTAAAATTAGCTGACGGCAACCAACTTTATCTTACACCGGGGAAGCACAACGAGTTACAAATCGCTGTTATCGAAAATTTCGGCCCACGCTATGCCGCAGATGCCACCGTACTCTATCTTGGTGATGCTGCCAACAAGTCTGTGATTTATGAGCGGGAGCGGTTAGAGCAGCTAGGTGTGCAAATCACTACCCACGATAAGCTACCTGACATCATCCTTTATCACAAAGAAAAAAAGTAACTATTTAGGACTCCTCATCACCTCTGGTCGCTCGCATCTTTTTGCTGCGGGCTGTGCAGCAAAAAGATGCGAGCCACTGGAAATTGGAACATTCACATTTTTTTCCCATGAGTTTCTAATGAAGGGATGCTACGTTAACTGATACGGAATGTAAGCTGTAGGACGTCTTGTAGTGCATCATAGCATAGGTTAACCAAAGTACTCTCGGCAAAACAGATGTCTCGGCTCACTTCCTGTGAACAACCAAGAAAGCAGAGAAAGAGATCTACAGAAACCGATGAAAAGAGACTGGATACAGCACTATACCCCCTTGTGCGCGATCATTGCCCTCCTCACCGCATGTTTTGCCTCATGTGCTGCCGCGGTTACATCTCTCGAACTCGAGCGGATCCCCACGGTCGCACCCACTATTGCGCCAGGTGACTGGCCGAGCTATATGCTTGGGAATGATCGAACTAGCTTCAATCCAAAAGAAACGGCTATTACTGCCAGCACGGTCTCGCAGCTTACGCTCCACTGGGTCGCGCAAGGCAGCAGCCGTGTGTTCTCGCAACCCGTGATCGTTCACGGCCTGATCTATTGGGGTTCGGGAGATGGGATTGAGCATGCGACGGACCTGCATGGCCATACCATCTGGACGGCCAATCTGGGAGCATCACACGCAATCTGTGATAATGATGCCGACGACAAAAACGGTGTCCTTGATACAGCTTCCGTGGCCTCCGTGATGCTTGGCGGGAAACGCACCCTGGTCCTCTTCGTGGGTGGCGGGGATGGCCATTTTTACGCCTTAAATGCTATGACTGGGGCCATCATCTGGAAGAGGATGCTGGGCATAGCTCCGGATAATTATTTGTGGAGTTCACCGGCAGTCTATAACGGGAAGGTCTATGAAGGAGTGTCATCATTGGCAGACTGCCCACTGGTGCAGGGAAAGCTGGTCCAGATGGATGCCAGCACAGGAGTGATCACGCATACCTTCGATACGGTTCCCAATGGCTGCCAGGGGGGGTCCATCTGGAGTTCACCCACCATTGATACAGCAGCCGGCGTTATTTATGTTTCGACGGGCAATCCGGGTCCCTGCTCGACAGCAGAGCCGTATGCCCCTGCGCTCGTCAAATTGCGTGTCTCAGATCTTTCTTTTCTGGATGCCTGGCAGGTGCCCTCGAATAACCAGATCAGCGACAGCGACTTCGGAGCCACACCGACGCTTTTTGATGCCACGATTGCAGGAGTTAAGAAGCACCTTGTGGGTCTGGTGAACAAGAATGGCACCTATTATGCCTTTGATGGCAGCGCGATCGGCCATGGTCCTGTCTGGACCGTCCCGGCAGGCGGAGTGAACACAGTTGCCCCCAGTGCCTGGGACGGAATCCATCTCTACCTGGGGGGGCGAGAGACAACCCTGGATGGAATGAAATGTGCCGGGACATTCGAGGCCCTGGACCCCGCTACAGGAGCGTTCCTCTGGCAACGTTGCCTGGGCGATGGTTCAGTCGTTGGAGCCATCTCGGTGGTGCCCGGGGTCGCCATTGTTTCGGAAGGAAGCTATTTTCTCGCAATCGAGGCTGCCACTGGACAGACGCTTTTCAAATACACTGATACGCAGGCGCGCTTCCTGGGACCGGCATCTATTTCCAACGGGATCCTTTATATTGGAAGCTACACTGGTGGTCTCTACGCCTTTGGACGCTAACCTCTGAGATCTCGCATCCGGGATAGAGCTCATAGTCATTTTCTCTTGCCAAACCTCTGCCCCACATGCTATTCTGGTACACGTGATCTAGCACGTATCTGGGATCATGAGGGGGATTTTTGTTATGGTGCAGGAGAACGTTGGCGACACAAGCGATGCCTCGCCTTACCCGTTACCGCAACAAGGGGCACTGCTGCGCCGTGCGCACGAACTGTTGGAGCATGCGGGGCAACCGCTGGCTGAAGAGCTCCTCATTAAACACCTGTTTGGAGTTGTTGGGAAGGCAGGCAAAAATGCTGTCTGGAAGGCATTGCTGCGCCAGACGCTGGGAAGCTCTGCGCTATTTGAGCGGGTTGACGAACACGAGTGGGCACTTGCGGTGTGGCGCGTTACACGTCAGCATCTCGACGAGGTTGAGTTTGTCGTGCTGGACACCGAGACGACCGGATTGCGCCCCGGCCCTGATCGTGTGATTGAGCTTGCAGGTATCCGACTGCGTGGGGGCGAGGCGATTGACTCGTTTCAGAGCCTGGTGAATCCTGGGCGGCGTCTGCCACCGTTTATCGTGCAGTTTACGGGCATTAGCCAGGAGATGGTAACAGGTGCACCGAGTGCCGCAGTTGTCCTTCCTGGTTTTCTACGTTTCATCAATGGGGCAACGCTGGTTGGGCATAATCTTGGTTTTGATATTGGCTTCCTGACCTATGAGGCACAACTGCTCGGGAATAGCTTTCCGCTAGATGGTCTGGATACTATTCTGCTGGCGCGACGTTTTCTGCCTGGTCTACGCCGCTTCAAGCTCGACCTGGTGGCGGAACACCTGGGTATTGTGGTAGCGAACCGCCACCGCGCTCTGGGTGATGCCAGGGTGACGGCCGCAGCCTTTGCAAAATTGCTCGAACGTGCCCACGAGCAGGAAATCCACACACTCGGACATTTGCACCGCCGCCTGCAGTTGCCGGTCGCGTGGAGCGGGGATATTACGCAGGCTTCGATGTCTAAACAAGGCGAGTTGTTGCGTGCAGATGGCAAACTTTCTTCGCGCGCTGAGCTTATTCCGCGCCTGACAGGGAGCCTCTTTCTCAATCCGGCCTGGAGGCGCGACTTTCCTGCCAAACCAGGTGTGTACTTGATGAAGGATGAGCATGGGCAGGTAATTTATGTCGGTAAGGCGAAGTCGCTGAAGGATCGGCTAGCTTCGTACTATACTCAACCGCTGGGTTACACACGCAAAATGGATGGGTTGTTGCAGGAGGTGAAGGAGATCGAGATTCGCGTGCTTGGCTCTGAGTTGGAGGCGTTGTTGGTGGAGTCGCAACTGATTAAACAGTTGCAGCCCGCATATAATGTGCAGTTGCGCAACTACGAGCTGTATCCTTTTATCAAGATCGATGTGCAACACCCGTTTCCGCGTGTCTACGCTACGCGAGAGGTGGCAGCCGATGGGGCACGCTATTTCGGTCCGTTTCGCAGCGGGCGTATCGTTGATCTGACGATTGAACTTGTGCAAAAGGTCTTTCCTGTGCGCACTTGTACGCGTTCGCTGCCGCCACAGGCCAAGCCATCTGAACCCTGCCTGCGCCTACACCTGGGGCGCTGTCCCGGTCCTTGCCGGGGGGGAGCTGATGCACAGGAGTATCATAAGACGATAGAGCAGGTATGCGCCTTCTTAGGAGGTGAACGGGAGGACTTGCTTGACCGTTTGCGCCGTGAAATGCTGGAAGCATCGCAGCAGATGAACTACGAACGGGCTGCGTGGTTGCGTGATACGATACGGAGCGCAGATGAGGTGTTGATTGGCCAGCGCTTGATTACGGGAGCGGTCGAAGCAAATAATCTGTTCATTGTTTACCCATCTGCGCAAGAGGAGTGCGACGAGCTGTTCCTGATTTGTCATGGTCGCCTGGTGGAGCAACGCTGTGTCCCGCATGAGCCGGAGAGGATGAAGCTTACAATACGTGAGCTGCTGGCGCGAGCTGTTGAGTTGGGAGAGCCGCCGGGCATTGTGGGTAAGGCGGAGGTGGATCAAATCAATATTATTAGCCGTTGGATACACCGCCACAGCGATGAACGAGCTTTCTTTCCTTTCCAGCATGCCCTGCAAGAAGAGGATGAGGCGCATCTGCTGGCTCAACGTCTGTGGGTTGAGGTAGATGCTGCCCGTATAGTACCACTACCAGTGGGGGTTGCTTCTGACGATATAGAGGATATACTATGAGGTGATGGTCCCCTCACGACACACTTTCTGGTTTAGCTTCTGTGAGGGATAGAGTTGTGGATCATCAAGAAGGGTAGATCCTATGGCAAATCAGCAGCATGTCAATCTTCTCAAGAAGGGGTCACGTACCTGGAATATCTGGAGAGAGAGACATTTTGAGATACAACCAGATGTGAGCGGTGGACACCTGAGGGGAGTGAACCTGGAAGCAGTCAATCTGAGCGAAGCAATCCTGAGCGGAGCGAACCTGAGCGAATCAAACCTCTACCGGGCGAACTTCTACAGAGCAAACCTCTACGCAGTCAACCTGAGCAAGACAGACCTGAGAGAAGCGAACTTCTATGGGGCAAACCTCTATGAAGCGAATCTGAAGTGGGGCAGACCTGAGCCAGGTGGACCTGAATGGGATGAACCTGTATCAGGCAGACCTGAGTAGAGCGCATCTGAGCGGAGTGAATCTGAGCGGAGCGAATCTTGCCAGGGCGAACCTGTATCAGGCAGACTTGAGCGGAGCAGACCTGAGTAGGGCACACCTCCGTGGAACGAATCTCTACGGAGCGAACCTGTACCAGGTGGACCTGAGCGGGGCAGACTTAAGCGGAGCACTCCTGAGCGGCGTCAACCTCAGTGGAGCGAAGCTCAATGGAGTCAACCTCAGCGGGGTCAACCTCAGCGGGATCAACCTCAGCGGGGCAGACCTCAGGGGAGCAGATCTGCAGAAGGCATGCCTGAGCCAGGCACACCTCAACCAGGCTGACCTCAGAGGAACAGATCTGAGCGGCACAGATTTCAGGAAGGCATACCTGAGCCAGGCACGTCTCCAGGGAGCAGACCTGAGTGAGGCAGATTTCAGTGATGCAGATCTTAAGGAGGCGAAGCTCAACGGAGCGAATCTCTACGCTGTCAACCTGAGCGGAACAGACCTGAGCGGGGCACACCTGAATGGAACACACTTCAATGGGACGCCTTTGCGTAAGGTAAATCTGGAAGGGGCAACCCTCAATGCAGCAGGCATCAGTAGAGGAGACATGCATGTAGCACAGCTCGACGGGGTAGACCTCAGCAAGGCAGATCTGTACATGGCCAATCTGAGCGATGCAGACCTGGGTGGGGCCAATCTGAGTGAAACCAATTTAGGCGAGGTAAACCTGAGCAGAGCGCATCTCAGCGGGGCCTATCTCATAGGAGCAGATATCAGCCGGGCAAATCTCAGTGGAGCAGATATCAGCCGGGCAGATCTGTATATGGCTGATCTGAGTGAGGCTAATCTGAGTGAGGCTAATTTGAGTGAGGCCGACCTGAGAGGGGTCAACCTGAGTAGGGCTATCCTGCGAGGAGCTAACTTCAGCGGGGCTAACCTGAGCGGTGCGTTAATAGACGAAACAGACCCGGTTAATTTAAGCAATGGATCAGCTTCGTAAGGAGGCTGCACGACATGTTACTTTCTGACAAATGGATTGTTGAAGAGGTGGAGCGAGGCAATATTGTCATCGAACCATTTGATCCACGGCATCTAGGCACCAACTCCTATGATTGCAGACTTGGAGAGTATTACTTCGTAGGGGATGCTAATGTAGAAGTGATGCATTTAGATAACCCGGAGGAGATCCGGCGTTACTGGGGAGAGCCACGCAAAGCCAAAGAAGGGAAGATTGCTATTCGTCCCGGTACCACTATTCTGGCGCATACGCAAGAAATCATTGGTGGCCACAATGGGTACCTGGCGAAGATGTATTCACGCAGTACGGTGGCACGGTCGGGTTTGTCGGTGTGCCGTTGTGCGGGTGTCGGTGATGTTGGCTATATCAGCCGCTGGACGATGGAGATAAGCAATCATACGCAGACTACGATTTGGGTGCCCGTGGGGTTCCGCATCTGCCAGATGACGTTTGAGTATGTCGGTGAGACGCTCAAAGAGTATCATGGGAAATATGGCAAGGTTGAGCAGATTTGGACGCCGGAGGATATGTTGCCCAAGCCGCAGTTTGATTGGGATTACGATGTGTATCGTACTGACGGTAGAGGTGGATTGTGGACCCAGGACATCTGATTTCATTTGAGGGGCTTGATGGTGCCGGTAAGACAACTCAGATTGAATTGCTGGGTCGCTGGTTGGACTCGCAGCATATTCACTATCTGCGCACACGTGAGCCAGGAGGAACGCCGCTAGGGATTGAGATACGGCAACTACTGCTCAATCGTCCTGAGTTGGAGATCACGCCTTTGGCAGAGGCATTGCTTTTCCAGGCCGACCGCGCACAACATTTTACGAGCGTGGTGCTGCCTGCGCTTGAGGCTGGGACACTCGTTATCACAGACCGCTGTTTGGATGCTAGTATTGCCTACCAGGGCTTTGCACGCGGGGTTGGCGTCGAGCTGGTGGAGCGACTCTCACTGCTGGCAACGCAGGGACACGTGCCGGACCTGACTATTTTGCTTGACCTTGATCCCGGACAAGTCTATGTGCGGACCGATGCTGCTCTTGATCAAAGCGGTTTGCGTGAAGAGCAGACTCGCTTTGATCAAGAAGCAGAACCCTTTCATCGCCGCGTGCAGGAAGGTTTCCGGTTACTTGCTCGCGCGCATCCCGATCGTATTAAGGTAGTAGATGCTTTGCGCTCACCGCAGCAGGTTCACCGGGAGATTGTGGAGCTAGTGCAACCGCTTGTGCGCAGGTGATTGAATATATCACCACAGGTTTATTGCTCCATTGGTGGCAATTCTTCCTCTGGATAGGAGACCTGCGGCTGCTCGTACTCTGGCTGAGGTCGGGGGTATTGAGATTGCAGCTCACCTTCGTGATATGTCACCGGCATGGGCTGGTATCCTTGCTGATAGGGCTGGTAGGGTTGTTGATATGGCTCTTCATGCGGCTGCGGCTGCTGGTTTGCCATCGGTGCTGCATACTGATTGCCTATGCCAGCTGACGCTGCAAAGAAGGCTTGCATCATGATGTAGAGAAGCACAAGGATCACTATGCTGATCATAAACCCAACCCAGGAGTGGGTGAAGAAGAGGATGAAAAAGAACGGTATCCAGGGGAAACCTCGTGCTCCCCAACGGGTTCGTCGATTACGATATTGCATCCAATGTTCCTCCTTCAGGAACGGGTAAGGACTATGGTGTTCTTTGTAACTATTCAGCAGGGGGTGCCGGGGGACGCAGTCCCCTGGCCGGGGCGCGGGGTATCTCCGCAAAATCCCCTTCTTTTTCCAGGGCCATCACAGGTGGCGCAAGAAAGGCACCTGCATAGTTACTATAGCTATTTGTTATGTACAATATAACAGATAGCTATTTGCTTGTCAAGTCTTGACGAAAAGTGCGCCTAAATGTAAAATGCATATAGCGCTCATTCACCATCTCAAGAGATAGAAGAGACAAATCAACACGGATAGCAGGTGCGAAAATGGCAGAAGGAAACAAAGAAAACGAAGAACAACAAAATGCAGCTACTGATGCCTGGTCAAGAAACTGGCTTGTTCCTGTTCTGCTCTTGATGTTACGAGAGTGGAGGTCTTACGGCTACGAGTTGATGGAGAAGTTGTCGACCTTCGGACTAAGCGCCATGAACCCAGGCACCTTCTACCGCACATTACGGCAGATGGAGAAGGATGGCATGGTTAGTTCTACCTGGGACACCTCAGAGGCAGGACCGGCAAAACGCGTATACTCGATCACCGAGGCGGGCGAATCCTACCTGAAGTTCTGGGCGCAGTCGCTGGATCAGTACCAGAGGATGATGAATACGTTCTTCCGGCTCTACACTGGTCAACCAAAACAGCCGGACAAGAAGGACGAGCAGTGAATTATCCTCATGGGTGGTCCCTCCGCGAGGGCATTTCCGCCAGGTTTCGCATCCGCCAAAAAAGAGAAATCTTCCCAGGCCTGAAAAAAGTAGCCATATCCTGACATCCACTCATAAATCAACGATGCCGCCCTGTTGGCCTTTTGTAACTGGCATGGGTATCGGGACGAAATCCACTTCTGCACGAAGTTGCCCGACAATTGTGACCGATTTGTGAGTGGATCTCAGCCTTACCTCTTGACAAATCTTGCATATAGGTGTAAAATGCATATAGATGCTATTCCGGTATTTAAACGGAGAGCATATAGGTGCGAAAAGTTGAAATAGTATAGGGTCAAAGAGCTACTCAAGTGGGTAGCGACTAGACAAGGAAGGAAAGGAAGATACAATGGCTGAGAATACAGTAAATGAAGCGACGCGGAGTCTGATCGAGTCCCTTCGTGAGTCAAACCAGGCAATTGTGGACAGTACTGTTGCTGCCCAGGAGCGCAATGCCAAGTTTGCCCAGAGCGTGTTTGAGAATGGCATTGAGGTCCTCAAGAGCCATGTGGAGAGCACTCGCAGCTTAATGCAGGAAGTCGGGCCTAAGCCGCGAGAAGTGTTCCAAACAGTAGTGGACAGTGCTGTTGCTGCCCAGGAGCGCAACATCCAGTTTGCCCAGAGCGTGTTCGAGAATGGCATTGAAGTCCTCAAGAGCCATGCAGAGAGCACTCGCAGCTTGACGCATACCTTACTCGAGCAATCGCAGAACCAGCGAGAGGCGTTTCGGACGTTGGCCCAGGAGTCAATTGAAGCGTATGGAAAATTTTTCACTTCACCGACCACGTACCTCGAACGGGCTCTTGAGATGAGCGAGACCATTACCCGTCAGGGTGTAGATGGCTATCAGAAGGTTGCTCACCAGGCTAAAGAGAAGAGTCAGAAGGCCACTGCATAACTCCATTTGGAGCAGGCTAGATGGGGTCGGAGCGTAAGCCTCGACCCTTTTTTGCATTTAGTGCGTTGATGCTTCATTTCCAGTTACAAAAGGTCGGTATTGAAACCCCGACCTTTCTCATTTTGTGATATCTTGTGTACAGTAAGGATGTGGATCAGGCTGAGTGAGTTGGGGTGGAAACAAGATCGCCTGCATTGGCAGAAGGAGCCTTTGAAATGCCAGAGGAAGCGAATGATAAAAGTCCCAATGACCCGACAGGGTTTTGGCAGCGTCGCCAAATGTGCCTCATGTCGAAGCACGGATTCCCGCGTACACGCACGAAAGGGTCGAGCCGGGTCCAGGGGTTGCGAACTGGCGATCAGGTGTGTGCAGTCGTTCCCAAGGGGAGCAAAGCTGGCACGTACCTGGGACGTGTGGCAATCCGCGCAAGGGGTTCCTTCAACGTGACGATCAGGTGGGGATTGATCACCGACATCGCTGCTCGCTTTTGTTGCCGCCTTCAGATGAGAGACGGCTATCTTTACCAGAAAGGAGGACGCGACTTCCTCCCGATCGCCTGAAGGCGATGGGTGCCCGTCGCGCACAATTCTATGGGAGAAGCCCGGGAGCAGATGAAGGCCAATTTCTTCGGGGTGATGGACCCCAAAGAGGCCTGGCAGCGGTGGTTTGACGGTATGACAGAGGAGTGGCGAAGCGCTGCACAAATGGGTGCGGATCCGCTAGGGATTACGACGCACATGCTGGAGATGATGGAAGAGGCTCGTGCAAAAATGCAGGCTGAAGGAAACTTTCCAGCGGACCCGTTCACGTTCTTTAAGCAGTGGTACGATGCCACAAACGAGGCGTGGGCGAATGCAATTGGAGAGGTCATTGGAACAGAGAAGTTCATGGAGGGTGTCAGTCGCTTCTTAGAAAGCTACACGAGCTTCCATAGGACGTTCCGTCGTACAAGCGAAGAGTATTTTAGAAACCTGCAACTACCCACGCGCTCAGATGTAGCCCGCGTGGCGGAGCTGGTCATCGCCCTGGAAGAGAAAGTTGACCGTATAGAGGATGCCTTTGAGGATTTCGAGGACGGTTATGCTCACCTGGCAACGAGCGAGACCGTAGCGGGTCTTGGAGAAAAGTTGGAGCGAGTTGAGAGCAAGGCTGTAGAGGGTCTGGCAAAACGGCTGGACCAGGTAGAGAGCAAGCTAGATAAAGTTCTTGCGACACTAAAGAAGATTGAAGCCAAAGAGCAAGCGGAATACAGCAAGCTCACCAATACGGAGCGTTGTTAGGCAGCAAAGAAAAACGCGAACCCGCAAAGTGAGAGCATAAAGAAAGAAGCTGAGCACGGAGGTTTATATGGTTAAGGAAAATACCATACCACCGGTATCCGATCTCGAAAGTGCCCTGAAGAGGTACAGAACGGGTATGCAGATCATTCTGGAGGGAGCTAAAGCCGAGACAGGTCAGACTCCCAAAGAGGTGATCTGGACTAAGAACAAGGCAAAACTCTATCGCTATGAACCGCTGGTCGAGAAACGCTACCCGGTTCCCATCTTGCTGGTGTATGCGTTGATCAATCGGCCCTATGTGCTGGATCTGATGCCTGGTAATAGCCTGGTAGAGTACCTGGTTCGTCAGGGCTTTGATGTATACATGCTCGACTGGGGCATACCTGGTGACGAGGATAAAAATCTCTCATTCGAACATTATGTGTTGGACTATATTCCGCGCGCTGTGAAGAAGATGCTAAGGGCTTCTCATGCCGAGGAGTATACGCTTGTGGGGTATTGTATGGGTGGGACGATGAGCGCCATGTACGCGGCACTTTTCCCAGGCAAACCTCTGAGAAACTTGATGCTCGTCACCTCGCCCATCGACTTCACACCAGATGAGATAGGACTGTATGGTGTATGGACCAGTGAGAAGTATTTTAACCCTGATCTGATTGTGGAGGCATTCGGCAACGTTCCAGGCGAACTCATCGATACAGGTAACCGGTTGGTCAAGCCCGTTACCAACTACGTTGGCTCCTATGTCACAATGTGGGACCGCATCATGAACGGTAAGTCTATGGACACCTGGTTAGCCATGAGCAAGTGGGTGAATGACGGCATCCCATTCCCCGGCGAAGCCTTCCGGCAGTGGATCCGCGATTTTTATCAGCAGAACAAGCTCGTGAAGGGCGAGATCAAGCTGCGTGGGCGCAGGGTTGATCTCGCGAATATCACCTGTCCTGTGCTCAATATCGCGGGGAAAAAGGACCACATCTGTACCCTGCCGCAAGCCGAAGCCACGATGAGGCTCATAAGCAGCCAGGATAAGGAGTTCTTCGTAATGGACGCCGGGCATGTCGGCTTGCTGACGGGTTCGGAGGCTAAGAAGGAACTCTGGCCGAAGATTCATAGTTGGTTGGAGTTGCGTTCAGAACAGTAGCCAAAGTTATTTACATCCGTAGGGGCGTAAGGATATGATACTATTTGCAATGGGGTTATCATGGCATTGGGATACTGAAGGGCTAGGAATCGCCCTATAAAGGATCAACATCATGGCAGGACCGATCTATGTCATTGGACATAAAAACTCCGATATGGACTCTGTCGCCTCGGCATATGCCTATGCGCGACTATTACAACTGCAAGGCGAAGAACAGGCTATCGCAGCCCGTCACGGTGATCTGAAGCCGGAGGTGCGTTTTGTGCTTGAGCGCTACGAGGTGGAAGCACCGGAAGCGCTGGAGGACGTGTACCTGCAGGTACGCGATGTGATGCGACGGGGTGTGATATCTGCCCGTATTGACCAACCATTACTGGAGGCCGGGCAACTGCTCCAGGAACATAACCGGCGTTCAATGCCAGTAGTAGATGCTGAAAACAAAGTACAGGGTACTATCGCTGTTGAAGATTTCGCCCAACTATTTTTCAAAGACCTCGATCCACAGGCTGTCAACCGCATACCGTTACAGCGAGACAACCTGGTGCGTGTACTCAAGGGGCGGGTATTGGTAGAAGGACGCCGCAAGCTGGGGAATCGTGTCCTTGTTGGAGCAATGCAGGCTGAAACGATGGCTGATTACGTCGAGCCTGGTTGCCTGGTCGTGCTGGGCGATCGCGAAGATGCGCAACTGCGGGCCATGGAACGTGGCGCTGCTGCACTGGTGGTTACCGGCGATCTGCTGGTCTCTGAACGGACACTGGCAGCTGCACGCAAACAAGGCGTGATGGTCATTAGTACCGCACATCACACGTTTACAGTGGTGCGCCTGATTAATCTAAGTATAAGCACACAGGATATCATGTATCGAGATTTTGATTCCTGCCACCCTGAAGATCAGATGAGTGAGGTGCAACGCAAACTGGCACGTCGCCGCTATTTACCCGTGTTGGATGAAGAAGGCAAGCTCGTGGGCTATCTCTCGCGTACAGACTTGCTTAATGCGCGACCGAAACGTGTTGTTTTAGTGGATCATAACGAACAGTCCCAAGCTGTGGACGGCATCGATGAGGCTGAACTGCTCGGCATCATAGATCACCATCGTATTGCCGATGTGCATACTAACAAGCCCATTATGTTTCGGGCCGATCCAGTTGGCTGCACCGGCACGATTATAGCCGGGTTATACCATGAAGCTGGTATTGCCATCCCGCGCGAAGCGGCCGGACTGCTGCTGGCGGGATTGCTCTTCGATACGTTGATTCTGCGTTCTCCAACCTGCACAGCACGTGATGAACGTGTCGCAGACGAACTGGCAGAGATCGCCGGAGAAAAGATCGAGGAGTACGGACAACAGATTTTCGCTGCGGCTGCCGCCAATCTGGGTGAGCGTTCTGCCGAGGACTTGCTTACCACCGACTTCAAAGAGTTCATGGTCAACGGGACCAAGTTTGCAGTTGGCACGGTTGAGACAGCCAGCCCGGCAATCATCGAGAAACGTATACCAGAATTACTCGCGACCATGCAGCGCCTTGCCATAGAGCATGGTTATAGCGTGTTTCTGTTTATGATCGTCGATATCATCGAGATGCGTTGCCACTTACTGATCTACGGTGGGGAACGCGCGGTAGCGGAAGTATTCCAGGTGCCTCTGGAGGCAGATGGGCATTCAGTCATTGTAGAAGACCTGGTCTCACGTAAGAAACAGGTCATCCCATTATTACCGCGTATTCAGGCCGCAATGGCGTCTGAACCGTAAACTACTACCTATTGACCCGGCTGAGATTACCCGTGCTTTCCAGCAGATGTGGACCGATGCCATGAGTAACCCTGGGTGAGCGTGGAGACCATTCCAGAATGGGGGCCATGAGCCGACTATTCTTGGTGCAAATAGGTCGCTTGCTACTCTCAACACACCTTAAAGAGAGAGCAGAGCAAGCAAACCGTATGCACCGAATCTAGACAAGTCGCACATCTTCTGCTTTGTAGACCGCGCCGAAGCCGCCTTTGCCGACCATGCCGATGAGGTGGTAGCGCCCGGCCAGGAGAACATTCGATCTCTTTTGTGGCGTTGGTTGCTGTTCGTCCATGTCAACTCCTTGTCTTCATTGATTCACCGGATTTGAGATGATTTCTTCGTTTCTCCCACTCCCTGGCTTTCCGCTCTCATCCAGCTCTCTGCTTTTTATAGCAAGCAGACGCTACACTCTTGTTTAGTTACAGTTCGATGGCTGTGAATGAGTCAGGGTAGCGCTGATGTGGTCACACTCCACATCGGCTGCCGTTTCTGTGACAGCAGAGCGTTACGCTGAGTGAAGGGGCGCCTTATGGGGCCTCTTCACAATTTACCTCGTCGGGCTCATTGTACCCGTCATCGTCAGTGCCGTCCTGGCCTATAGCCTCTATCTGCTTGTCTATGGAGTGTAAGGCATGGGTGCAACGGCGCTGGCAGCATCCTCCAGAGAGACCTATACCAACGGATTATACATTTGCTAGTTATCTGGCACATGCGATCTTTTCGGGCGTTATCTCGACACTCTTTTTGGAGAGACCAGAACGTACACAACGTAGAACTTTGCTACGTTATGAACGTTGACATTTCTACGTTTCCCCAACGTTCGTTTCCCTCTACAGGCTACTTCAGGCGTTACGTCGTTTACGTTGTTAATGTTTCTACGTGACATGGGTCGGCTTACTGCCTAGTTCTATAGCGGCATGGTCGAGTTAATGGGGGAAAACTACTGAAAGGCCTGTAGCTCTAGGCCTACTCTTGATGCTGGATCAAACCCAAATAATGTCGAAGTTACTCCGTTGCCCACCATCATCACGGTGCATTCCACACCTGCACTGTCTCATCATTGCTCCCTGATGCGATGCGCTTGCCATCGGGCGACCACGCCACCGTATCCACATTACTGGAATGCCCCCGATAGGTGTAGGCATGGCTTCCATCAGCCGCACCCCACACTTGCACTGTCTGATCAGCGCTCCCGGAGGCGATGCGCCTGCCATCGGGCGACCACGCCACCGCAAGCACATCACTGGAATGCCCCCGATAGGTGTAGGCATGGCTTCCATCAGCCGCACCCCACACTTGCACTGTCTGATCAGCGCTCCCGGAGGCGATGCGCCTGCCATCGGGCGACCACGCCACCGCAAGCACACTGTCGGAATGCCCACGATAGCTGAAGACATGGCTTCCATCAGCTGCATCCCAGACCTGCACCGTCTTATCATAGCTCCCCGAAGCGATGCGCCTGCCATCGGGCGACCACGCCACCGCACTCACAAGATCGGAATGCCCACGATAGGTGTAGACGTGCCCACCATCCGTCGCATCCCAGACCTGCACTGTCTGATCAAAGCTCCCCGAAGCGATGCGACTGCCATCGGGCGACCATACTACCGCATCCACAGGTTCGGAATGCCCGCGATAGATGAAGACGTTGCCCCCATTGGCCGCATCCCACACCTGTACTGTCTTATCAAAGCTCCCCGAAGCGATGCGACTGCCATCGGGCGACCATACTACCGCATACACATAACTGGAATGCCCGCGATAGATGAAGACGTTGCCCCCATTGGCCGCATCCCACACCTGTACTGTCTGATCACCGCTCCCCGAGGCGATGCGCTTGCCATCGGGCGACCAGGCTACCGCATCCACCCAAGCTACCGGATCCCCCCAATCAGAATGCCCCCGATAGGTGTAGAGTGGATGTGGTGTAAGTATCCACCAGGTAATCCCACCACCAGCGACGGCCAAGCCAGCAATACCTAGTAAGACCGTGCGTCGTGAGATACCACGTCGTGCAGGAGATGCCGTCGGTGGCTGCAAGGTCTGTCCCGTTGTTCCGGCAGGCGTAGCTGTCTTCTGTGTTGTTACAACGGCATAGCCCGAACTATGAACAGGCTGCTGCGTAGCGGGCACCTTCGGCGGAGGTTCCTCTTTTATCTGTTGTAACGCTTGCTTCACCGCCTCCATGCTCGCCGGTCTGTTATCGGCATCCAGGTCGAGCATCTGCACCAGCAGCAATTCAAGTTTTTCCGGCACATCCTCTGCATACGGCGAGGCATAGCCGAAGGTTGGCTCCAACGGATCTCTGCCCGTCAGCAGCGTTTGCAGCGTCGCACCCAGGCTGTAGATGTCAGATTGCACGGTGGTTTGGGCTCTTCCATACTGCTCAGGAGCAGCATAACCTGGCGAACCAAGCGCGCTTGTATCCCTGCCTTGCCCTGGCGTAAAGTGACGAGCAATGCCAAAGTCAATCAGGAAGAGCTGTCCCGTCGCCGTGCGCATCACATTCGCGGGTTTCACATCGCGGAAGATGATCGGCGGCTGACGTGTGTGCAGGTAATGCAACACGGTGCAGAGCTGCATGCCAATGTCGAGCACTTCTGCAACAGGCACATGCTTTCCTTTTGTGTGGTCCAGATACTCTTCTAGCGTCTCCCCTTCGATGAAGTCCATCGCCAGGTACCAGTGCTCGGCATCGGTAAAATGCTCGTAGATGTGCGGCAGGTTGGGGTGCTCCAGGCCAGAGAGCAAGCGCACCTCGCGATTGAAGGTCTCGGTGGCCTCGATGATCTCCTGGGAACTGAGGCCGCCCAGGTTGATCTCTTTGATGGCGACGAGTGCGTTGTTACGCTGCACATCTTCTGCTTTGTAGACCGCGCCGAAGCCACCTTTGCCGACCATGCCGATGACGTGGTAACGTCCAGCGAGGAGAGCATTCGATCTCTTTTGTGGCGTTGGTTGCTGCTCGTTCATGTCAACTCCTTGTCTTCATTGATTCACCGGATGTGAGATGATTACTTCGTTTCTTCTTTTTTCTGACGTTTGTCTCCCTCGTCCTGCCGCCTGGTCTGCAACTTTTGCATAGCACTGGGGTGCGGAAGGCATTATTGCCAGCGACTCCAGGCGGCTTGTAGCCGGTGACGAGCCAGGGTCAGACCGGTAGCAACAAGCAGCAGGATCAGCCCTAATCCTGCTAGGGCCAAGGGAGTGGAGCTTGTTGATAGGAAGAGCGCGTGCAGAGCACCGACGACGATCAAGCTGGCTCCAGAGAGGACGAGGATGCGTACACGCAAGCCAAGACCCAGCAGTAGCAAGACCAGAGATTCGCCCAGCAAGATCAGCGTATACAGCACGCTACCGTTGTTCCCCGAACTGAAACTCAGCCAGAGCGTTGGCAGTAGCAGCAAGGCAGCCCCTAGCATTGTAACAGCTTGTCCAACACGACGATGTGTTGGCAAGCCCTGCTCGCGCATCAGGAATGGCCCGATCACCACAAGGTAGCTGGCCGGGGCCAGCGTGAGCAGGTCCAGGTTCATCTGCCCGAAAGCCAGCAACTCCCACGGCACCACCAGGGAAAGAAGCGCACCGGCACCATAAGCACACCAGCGTTGCACAGCTACTGTGCTTTGCAAGCGTCCATACCAGAAGAGCAACACTGCCAGCACAAGCAGTGCCCCGGCTCCCACATGCGCCAACGGTCCCGAGTCGGCAAAAGGCCCACCTTGCAGGAGAATGGCCAGCACCACCAGTGCCTGACCACCCAGGCCGCAAATGCGAGGCAACAGTGCCGCCGGTAGCCAGTTCGTAGCAGGAGGGATGACTTTCCAGATAAACTGCGAGACAAAGATCAGCACGCAGAGCAAGCTATAGGCGGCCATCAGTCTGCCACAGAGCCATATGGGTTTGCCCGATGGCCCAGGCTGCCAGCACAACAGGAACCAACAGCGCCTCCGGCACACGTTCAAAGAGCGACACTCCATAGGCAACTGCGGCATAGAGCAGCAGGGCCACAGGAACAGTGCCGGGGACAAGCATCACTCCGTAGATGGACTGGTTGAGGCCAAAGAGCATGCCATCGATGCCCGTCAACACGGCTGCCACCAGGGCTGTCGTATAGAACGGCAGCGCATACCTGGGCAACCTGTTCCCCAGGGCCGAGTCCCTGAGCGAGGGGATGAACCGTCTGAGACTGCTCATTACCACACCTACCACAACGCATGCTAGCGCAACCGTTGGGAGACGCGAGAAATCAGGCTGCAGGACAGAGTCAATCAGCGACCAGGTGGCCAGAACTGGAACGAGCCATATGCACAGAGCGAAGTCTTCCACCACCCCGATGACATACGCAAGCACCGCGAAGATGAGCAATGTCCAGGTTGCAACCGGCAAGGGGGCAGTGACTCCTGTGGCGATAGTTGCCACCAGCGCGGTCAAGTACCACGGCCAGCCCCAGCTGAACTTGAGGAGCGATTGTATGAACGGCGATGTTACTGTGCTCGATGGAGCTTGCTTGATGACCCGTCCCAGCAGCAAGCCCGCTATTCCTGTCGCAATCCCGATACCGAACACGTAGTAGACGCTCGTTTGCAGTCCTAACAATGTCCCCCAGATGGCAAACCCTGCGACCAGTCCAAGCCACCACGGTCGACGCTCAAAGAATAGCACGGCGTAGGCAATCACAGCGTAAAGCAGCAGAACGGCAGGAATAGCTCCAGGGAAGGGCTGGTTGATACCAACGATCATGCCATCAATGCCTGTCAACACGGCACTGACGAGAGCGGTGGCATAGAAGGGCAGTGCAAATCTGTTCCTTCTGGTTGAGTCAGAGAATGCGGGAACGAGGCGATTGAGAATGCCAATCCCTACCCCCAGGGCAACGCTTGCCAGAGTGACCGCGAACAGGCCGTAGAGATCATTCGCCAGGAGAGCATCGATGCGCGACCATGTGACCAGGGCGGGCGCGAGCCACAGGCACGGTGTGAATTCTTCTACCACACCGATGATGTAGAAGAGCACCGCGAAGACAAGCAACGTCCAGGCAGCAACCGATAGGGGGGCAAAGACACCCGTGACGATGGCGGCCACCAGCGCGGTCACGTACCACGGCCAACCCCAGGTGAGCTTGGTGAGCGTTTGCATGAATGGTAGTGTTACTGTGCTTGACGTAGACTGCTTGATGATCCGCCCCAGCAGCAAGCCTGCTATTGCTGCCACAATGCCGATACCGAACACGTAGTAGACGCTCGTTTGCAGTGCCAACAACGTCCCCCAGATGGCGAACCCTGCGACCAGCGCCAGCCACCAGGGTCGATGCTCGAAGAGCAGCACGCCGTAGGCAATCGCTGCGTAGAGTAGCAGGACCGCTGGAAACGCTCCGTAGAAGGGAAGATGGATGCTAAAGAACGTGACATTGATACCCGTCAACACGGCGCTGACGAGAGCTGTCACATAGAATGGCAGCGCATACCTGAGCAACCTGTTCCCTCTCACTGAGTCGGAGAAGGCGGGGACGAAACGCTTGAGGACGCCAATCCCTGCCCCCAGGGCGACGCTTATCAAGGTGACCGCGAACAGACGGTAGAGATCAATCCCCAGGGCAGAGTCAATGAGCGACCATGTAGCGAGGATTGGTGCAAGCCACAACCAGGACATCTGATCTTCCACCACGCCGATGATGTAGAAGAGCACCGCGAAGATGAGCAATGCCCAGGCAGCAACTGATAGAGGGGCAAAGACACCCGTGACAATGGCGGCCACCAGCGCAGTCACGTACCACGGCCAGCCCCAGCTGAACTTGACAAGATTGTAGCCGGATACTGACACAACAGCATTCAGCACTGGCAGCTTTACAACACGACTGAGCAGCAGGCCTGCTATGCCAAGTGCAATGCCGATAGCCAGTACGTCGTAGGCTGCCGTAATCTCGGTACCAAACACAGGATAGGAGGCAGTGCGCGTCGCCAGCAAGATTCCCCAGGTGGCAAAACCGGCCACCAGCCCTAGCCACCACGGTCGACGTTCAAAGAGCACCACGCCGTAGGCCACCGCCGCGTAGACCAGCAGGGCAACAGGAACGGCTCCGGGGAAGGGATCGTTGACCCCAGCAAGCGTACCATAGACGCCTGTCAATACGGCAGCTACAAAGGCCGTCGTATAAAATGGCAGCACATACCTGACAAACCTGTTCCTGCGGCGGGCGAACAGGTTGAGCACACCAATCGCCACACCCGCTGCTGCACAGAGCAGGACAAACAGTGGCGGGCGGAAAAGATCACCGAGCAGAGCAGCAGAGTCAATCAGCGACCATGTGGCGAAGACCGGCATCATCCACAACCACGGCGTCCAGTCTTCTACGACACCCATGATATAGACCAGCACAGCGAAGGCGAGCAAAACCCAGGTCGTAGTGAACAAGAGGTGATCTTGAGTATGTCCGGCGATGCCCGTCATCACGGCAGCGAGCAAAGTGACAATGTAGAGTGGCGCTGCCCAGTCTCTGCCCGCAAAGCGGCTTATGCCCAGAGCCAGCACAGAGGATACAATTGTTACTCCAAACAAGACCCAGAAAGGATTGGATGGCAGCAGCAAGGCGGCAATAGCGAAGGCTATTGTCGGCAAAAGCCACCATTTGACCCGTGCCAGCGCCGCAGACACATACCAGGCCAGGGAGAAGGTCGCCAACTCCACTGCCACAGGGAACGGCACCCCCAACCAGGTATGTACCGTGCTTACAGATGAGACGACGTCAAAGGAGGAAACTATGATACCACTGAGTAATGCGATCACGAGCAGCGACCACTCCCAGCCAACTATCACGCGCTGGGTGGTTGGAATTCCAGAACCCAACGTTACCAGATTCGCAGGCATGAGACGACGGATGGCCACCGCTGCGAGTGGCAACATTATGCCCAGCAGGAGGATCACCTGCAGACGCGGGACGAGCGCGAGAGTGAGTAAGGCTAACAATGCAGAGATAAACGGCAAGATGAGCATTTTCTGACGACGCTGGTAGAGCAGCACGCCGTAGGAAAGAACCGCGAAGAGGAGCAGCAAGGACCAGAGGCTATCTACCTGACCCAGACTCAAGATGAGCGTGAAGATGGCCTCAGCGATGACCAGCAGGTCCAGAGGGTTTGCCCAGTACGAGCCAAAACGCCGTCGCACAACCACCGTACCTGCCATGAGCGCTAGCGTGAGGCCCAGGAACCACCAAACAGGTGGAACATGCAACGCCAGCACAACCACGCTGTATTCCCAGTTGAGTAACACGCTACTCAGCAGGAGCAGCCAGGGCCAGCCATTGCGCCGGGTACCGGGCATGCTTTGCAGACCTGCACGGCTGAACGCCACACTGAGCGTGAGCAGGAACCCAGCACCTACGGAAAGAAGCGTTCCAACGACCTCCCAGATCGTCTGGGCGAAAAAGGGGAAGCTTCCCAATGCAGATGGCAGGTACACTTTGACGAGGAGTTGGAGTGGTAACACAGGGCTGCTGATAAGAGGCACACCAGCGACGAGCAGCAGCGCAAGGATGTCTAAGCGCAGGCCGAGTTTATCAAAAGGCTGGAGGAGACGTCTGGCAAAACGACTCAGCCCATGGTAGAGCAACGCAGCACCCGTCAAAGCCAGCGCGTAGCCGACGTGTTCAAAGTTGAAAGCGTAGCAGAACGCCAGCACGCTCGCCAGGGACAGGCCAACGAGGACGAGCACCCATTTTGTACGCCTGGTCAGCCACAGGTAGAGGCTCGTCCAGAGTGACAAGAGTAGTGTCATACTCAGAATCGAGAAACGTATTTCTCTTGCCGGAGCACTGAAGCCGCCGAGCGCAAAGGAATAGAAGGTAACAACGACGATACCCAGGGCACAGACGCCGACGATGATAAACATGAGCATGCGTACCGGTTCACGCAACACTGTCAGGCGACCGGCGAAAATTCGCTCGCCAATAGAGACACCGGAGGAACGCGCAAGGGTGACGAGGGCGGACAAGGCCAGGATCATCAGCATGCTCGGCCACCACTGGTAGCCAAGACCAAGCGCCTGGGCCATGGCAAGGTCCACCACCGCCAGAGCTACAGCCCCCAGGTAGCCGAAGGGAACGGAACCCTGGTAGATAGCCAGCAAACCGTAGACGATGGTGGCATAGGCGGCGGCAATCACAATCAGGACTGGGATCGAGAGTGGTATCAGGTGGCCTGCTATGAGGCTATAGCCGGTGAAGCCAGCCAGTGGTAAGAGGAGGGCGTAGATGACACTATAAATGCGTGCGATGAGACGGAAGTTGGGGAAACGGTAGGCGATGACCCCCAGAATACCGAAGATTGCATGGGCACCGAAGACAACGAGGAAAGATCCCAGGCGATTGCTAGACTGCGCAATGGCGTTGCTATAAACGAAGCTAAGCGTCCCGAGCAGGATGAGAAATGCTCCCAGCAAACCGATGACCGTGATGGCATTGTCTACAAAGAACGCTGCCCATGAGAAAACCACCTCACGGATGCTCGGAGACTCTCGTACAGGTGCGGCGGGCGTTGGTTGCCTCACCGGCACAGTGGGTTGTCTGGCAGGAGCTACCCTGGCTGGTGGTACCACTGGCGGAGCAGGTGGGCCAGGCGGTGCAACTTCAGGCGATTTCCCTACAGGTGCGACCGATGGAGGGGGAGGCACTACCTCAGATGGCTTTGCCACCGCCGAGGCGGGTGGGGGAGGCGGGACTACCTCAGCGTACGGGATATACGGCAGGGATTTGTCTGCTTCATACGGCGAGACCAACGCGGGGACGATCTCCGATGGTCTCTCCTCTGGTAGGGCAGGCGATTGAGCAGGTGCTATCCGTTCAGCAGGCGCAACTTTGCTCGGAGGCACAACTGGTAAGCTCGCAGGCGCTGGGGCGACGTCGAACTGGTTCAGGTAGTTCAGACGTGCCTGATAGCGACGGATCAGACCGGCGACGGTGATGTTCGCCCCGCCATGAGTGGCGACGCGCTGGAGATCACGAATGACCGACGTTAAAAAACGCTTTTCTTTGGGTGGACTGATTGGATAGCCGCAGCTGGGACAGTCTTCCCCTGCCTGCCCATGAATGACCAGGCCACAACAGTCACAGTGCAGCAAGCCAACGTTTGATCTCTTCGGTGATGGTTGCTCTTGTTCGTTCATTGTCTCAGCCTTTCTGTAAATCGCAGCATTTCCCCGACACACTCGAGTCGATTGTTCGCGCGAATGGCCGCCAGCACCTGCGTCGAATCGCTGCGTTGCTTGCCACGGGCGGATGCCGCCAGCCGCGTTGCCGACACTCCTCCAGCAGGGCTGTCAACACCCGTTCGCCTTGTTCGCTCTCGACCAGACAAGTGCGAAATTCACTCAGGACGGAGAAATCAAAGCCGGGGTCCTTTTTGTTTTTGAACTCTCTTGCTGCATGTATAACGTTGTTCGCAAACCAAATGACGTCTCATATGAGCTTTTACCTTTTGTATTAGCTTATACTAAGTTTACTGGAGAGGTAGTGCTCCACCCAAGTGACATTTGACCCATATTTCCGATATATCACTTGTATCTGATTCTAGATCACCCCTTGTGCAAGTTCTTTGTGAATCCTGAAGCTGTGAAGCTCTGAAAGGACTTGACTCTCACCAACCAACTTGTTATACTATCAATGAAGCAACCAACCTCCGCTTCACATTCATCGTAAGCCTTGTATCTCTCCCGCCAGAGAGACAGCGTAAAACCCCTGTCCCAACTGCCGCAAGTCCCAAAACTAGAAAGCACACAATCCCTTGTCTCAAATGTCGCAAGTCCCAACATCAGAAAGCAATATGGCCCCTGTCCCAACTGTCGCAAGTCCCAAGCTAAAAAGCAACATGTGTCCTGTCTCAACACAAACATTCCATTACCTGTCCCAACTGTCCCATCTCTTTAACCTCCTTGCGTGATATTATTAAGTATGGCTATTGTCAAGCGATGAACGGAGGATTAAGAAGTGTCTATTTACAATTCCCCAGATCTCATTTTCAAGTTGCGAGTTCGGGATGTAATGACGACCAGGCTCATTACGGTCAAAGAAAATCAAACCAGGCAACAGGCGGCGCGCCTGCTATCTCAATATCGCATTAGCGGCTTACCCGTTGTCAACGATGATGGTGTGGCAGTTGGTGTTGTTACCGAGTTTGACATCATCGGCAAGGAAGGGCAAACGATCGGCGATATCATGACCCGCAGTGTCATCAGCGTTACCCCTGAGACCGATCTGGCAGAGGTCAGCCGTATTCTCGTTCATGAGCACATCAAGCGTCTGCTGGTGCTTGACCAGGGCAAGTTGGTTGGCGTCGTGAGTCGTGCTGACCTGATTAAAGAGGTAGCGACGCGCTGGGTTTGCTATGTATGCGGTGAATTAACGCATAGCGAGGAGGAGCCGGACCGCTGCCCCCGTTGTCAAGCGCCAGGAGTTACTGCTTCGTCTGAACCGGTAGTCCCTGGATCGTAAGCCCAAAGGCCGATAACGGACTTTAAAAAATTAATCACGGGTATGTGCCGGAGGCCGAAGCATTGAAACGCGCTCCGCAAGCTTCGCTGAAGCGATGGGCTCGAAGCATTTAAACGCGCTCCGCAAGCTTCGCTGAGGCCCCTATCAAGAGTGCCCATTTTTGACCAGAAAGGATATGGAGACATTTTGGACACACAGAAAGAAACAGATGCAGCGTCTCGTGCATCCGTCTACAGTAGGGGCGCGAGCTTGCCTCCGCCCGCTCCATTACCCAGAGATGAAGACCGTGATACCCTGCTCCACTACTATTACCAGATGGTGCTTATCCGCCAGTTCGAGGAAAAGGCCGCTGAGATGTACGCCAAAGCCAAAATTGGCGGGTACTGCCATCTCAATCTCGGCGAAGAGGCCACGGTTGTCGGTTTCTGCGCCGGTCTCGAACCGAGTGACTATGTCTACACGAACTATCGCGAGCATGGCTATGCCATTGGACGCGGTATCTCGCCTAATGCAGTCATGGCCGAGCTGTTTGGCAAGGAAACGGGCTGCTCACATGGGCGTGGGGGTTCCATGCACCTCTTTGATATCGAACGGCGCTTTATGGGCGGATATGCCATCGTAGGTGGCCAGATACCCCTGGCTACGGGTGCAGCTTTTGCCATCGCCTATCGCGGCTCCAATGAGGTGGTTGCCTGTCAAATGGGCGACGGGACTACCAATGGTGGGCCATTCTACGAATCGCTCAACCTGGCTAAGATCTACCAACTGCCCATCATCTATTTTGTTGTCAACAACCTGTATGGAATGGGGCTGCGCGTCGAGAAAGGCTCGGCGGTGAGCGAATTGTACCAGAAGGCGTGCGCCTTTGACATGCGCAGTGAGCGTGTGGACGGCAACGATGTGCTGGCCGTGCGAGATGCTGTGCGCACGATGGCAAGGATCGCACGCGAACAGCATGAGCCTGGCCTGATTGAAGCTGTCAGCTATCGCTTCCGTGGTCACTCCGTTGTGGACCCTGATCGCTATCGAGACCGGGAGGAAGTACAGGCAGGACGTGCGCATGATCCTATCTCTGCTTTCGCCGCACGCCTGATGTCGGCTGGTCTGCTGGATGAGCATGGTGCCCATGAAATCGAGGAGCAGGTGCAGCGAGACGTCGATGCAGCCGTTCAGTTTGCCGATGAAAGCCCTAATCCTGCCGTGGAGGGACTCTTCGATTATATATATGCACCAGAAGATGCATCGGTGGAAGGGGTAGAATAATGGCAGAAATCACGTATCGACAGGCGCTCCATGATACGCTGCGCGAGGAACTTTTACGCGATGATAATGTCTTCTTGCTGGGCGAGGAGATCGGCAACTTCGAGGGATCATATAAAATCACTGCCGGTTTGTTGAAGGAGTTCGGCCCCAAACGTGTTGTGGATACACCCATTTGCGAAAACAGCTTCGTAGGCATGGCAACTGGTGCAGCCATGCTTGGACTACGCCCCATCGTAGAAATCATGACGATCAATTTCATTGTTCTGGCAATGGATGAAATTGTCAATCACGCCGCGAAAATCTACTATATGTTTGGCGGGCAATGCCCTATCCCGTTGGTTATTCGCACGCCTGGAGGTGGTGGGCAGCAGCTTGCTGCCACCCATTCGCAGAACCTGGAAGTCTGGTTTGCTCATGTGCCGGGCCTCAAGGTCGTTGCTCCATCCACGCCAGCCGACGCCAAAGGTATGTTGCGTACCGCTGTGCGAGATAACAATCCGGTGATTTTCCTGGAGAACCTGGCCCTCTACAATACTAAGGGTGAGGTGCCCGATGGTGATTATACGGTCCCCTTTGGCCAGGCGAAAGTGACCAAAGAAGGGGCTGATCTGACGGTCATCAGCTATTCGCGCATGTCGGCGATAGCCCTGGATGTCGCCCGCCGCCTGGAACAAGAAAACAAACTGAGCGTGGAGGTAGTGGACCTGCGTTCGTTGCGGCCACTTGACCATGAGACCATCGTCAACTCGGTCAAGAAAACGAACCGGGCGATCGTTTTTGAAGAAGATTGGCGGTCTTTCGGCGTTGGCGCGGAGATTGCTGCGACCTTGCAGGAAGAGGCGTTCGACTTCCTGGATGCACCGATCAAGCGCGTGGCAAGCGTTGAAGTACCGCTGCCCTACTCTAAGCCTCTTGAACGAGCCGCGCTAACCGGAGCTAAACAGTTGATGGAAGCGATTGATGAACTTAAGCCACGTCGTAGGAGGTAAGCCATGTCTGCAAGTAATGTTGAAATAACGATGCCCAGACTCAGCGATACTATGGAAGAGGGCACGATTGCGCGCTGGCTCAAGCATGCAGGTGATGAGGTCAAGAAAGGCGATATCCTGGCTGAGATCGAGACAGACAAGGCCACGATGGAGCTTGAGGCCTACGAGGCAGGAACGCTTGAGCAAATTCTTGTGCAGGAAGGCGAGACGGTCCCCATTGGTCAGGCTGTAGCCATCATTGGCAGCGGCACGAGTGGCGTAGGGGCCCGATTTATCGCGCCCGCTACGCCCGCGTCTGCACCTCCTGCACCCACGAATGGCCAGCAACAAGCACAGCCACCACCTGCTCCGACAGCAGCCAGGACAGAAGTGGCACCAGCAGTCGCGGCTCATGCTGAAAGCGCACAGCCGGAGCGTGTGAGCACACCGGCAAAGAGTCCTGAGACCGCGGAGAGCAGCGATGGCAGAGGAGTCAAAGCGTCACCGCTGGCACGTCATATGGCTGAAGAGCATAGTATCGATTTGCGCCAGGTGCAAGGTACCGGTCCTGGGGGTCGCATCGTGCGCGATGATATCGAAGATTATCTTGAGCAGCGCCCATCTACGAAGGCCCCTACAGTACCAACTGCACCCGGGCCTGCTGCTCCACCACAAGAGGTTCCAGCACCTGCGCCCACAGTAACTGCACAGGTGAGTACGCCGGATATGGAAGTCAGCACGCTCTCGCGTATGCAGGCGACCATCGCTCGACGCCTGGCCGAGTCGAAGCAGACCATCCCACACTTTTATGTCAGCAGCGAGGTGGATATGACCGATCTGCTGGCAATGCGCCAGACGTTCAACGCGAGTGCTGGCGAGGATGGCATAAAGGTTAGCGTCAACGACCTGATTGTCAAGGCCTGTGCTCTCGCGCTGGAAAAGTTCCCCGAGGTCAACAGTTCCTTCAAGGATGGTCAGTTTGTGCGTTACAAGCACATTCATGTTGGCATGGCCGTGGACATCCCAGCAGGACTGGTGGTGCCGGTAATCCACGATGCCAATATCAAGGGTGTGCGTAGCATAGCTCGCGAGTCCAAAGTACTGATCGAGAAGGCGCGTAACAACAAGCTGAGCCAGGCTGACCTGGATGGTGGTACGTTCTCTGTCTCGAACCTGGGCATGATGGATGTGACAGAATTTATTGCGGTCATCAATCCTCCCCAGGCGGCGATTCTGGCGGTGGCATCTACACGCAAGCGCTTCGTGCCGATCGATGGCCAGCCAGCGGTCCGCGACTTGATGACCATGACCCTCTCGGCTGACCACCGTATCATCTATGGAGCGACGGTCGCACGCTTCTTACAGGAGGTTAAGCGTTTGCTACAAAACCCGTATAGTTTGTTGGGGTGATAACTCCCCATCTCTAAGGGGCGCATGGTGCAGGCAAGCTGACACCCCTACGCCCGGGTTGGTAGGGGCGTCAGCTTGCCTGCGCCCTCGCTGCTTGCAACGACATCACAGGAGGGATGCAAATGGACAAGCCAATAAACGTACATATAGGGGCATCCATCGTAGATACCCTCGAAACGAGTGCAAAGCCTGGTACGGGCGAGAAATTGATAAGCGCTACGCAAGCTCCGCTCCATCACGCCCCTACGAACGCCCCCACATTTGGTCTGGGGCCGCAGGAAGCTCTGGCATATCGCAGGCGATTCCGTGGAATGATTGGTGTAGCCAGTAAGGTGCCGCTCAAGGATCGCTCTGTCCTTAGCCTGCTCTACACGCCGGGCGTTGCTGCACCCTGCCTTGAGATAGCCCGGTCTCCACTCACTTCCTTTGATTACACTATACGCGGTAACACCATTGCGCTTGTCACCGACGGTTCGTCGGGCTTCGGCTTCGGCAACCATGGCCCAATGGCGGCCTTGCCTATGCTCGAAGATGCTTGTATCCTCTTCAAAACCTTTGGCGGTGTAGACGCCTTTCCCATCAGTCTGAATACTCAAGATATTGAGCAAATTATCGCCACAGGCATGGCACTTGCGCCAACTTTTGGCGGCCTCTGCCTGAGTGGCATTACTTCACCCCGCTGTTTTATGATCGCGGACCACCTGGCGCGTGCTGTTAATATCCCCGTCATTCACGCTGAACAGGATGCGACTGCCGCCGCGATCCTGGGCGGCCTGTATAATGCCCTCAAACTAGTTGGCAAGGAAAAAGAGACTGCGCACATTGTAATCAATGGAGCGGGTGCAGGTGGCATTAGTATTACCCGACTGTTGCTTCGCGTCGGATTCCAGCACATCTTAGTCTGTGACCGTGCAGGCATCCTTGACCGCTATCGCTTGCACAATATGAACTGGGCAAAGCTGGACATCGCGCGCCAGACGAACTCTACCAGTGTCACAGGCTCACTGAGTGATGCCTTGCGCGGCGCTGATGTGTTCATCGGACTTTCTGCAGGAAATACGGTCACAGCAGAGATGGTCGCCTCAATGGCTGAACGAGCTATTCTCTTTGTGCTGGCCGTGCCAGACCCGGAAATCACGCCAGAAGCAGCGATTGCGGCTGGCGCTGCTGTTGTGGCGACCGGGCGGACCGATGCCCCCAATCTGATCACGAACGCGCTGGTATTGCCAGGCATCTTTCGTGGGGCATTGGATGTTCGTGCCACGCACATGACGCAGGAAATGGTAATTGCTGCTGCGCATGCCATTGCCGAGCTTGTGCCGCCAGATGGTCTCTCTGCGCAACAGATCGTGCCTTCGATCATGGATTACGCGGTGTCTCCGCGAGTAGCCAGGGCAGTGGCTGAAGCAGCAAGACAGAGCAGCGTTGCTCGCATAGAACGGGACCCGGCTGAGATCGAAGCACAGACGCGAGCAACCCTTTATGAAGGACACCGGCCAGTCCCGCCACCATCGCATCGCTATGCCAATTTGCAGGAGCAGGCACTTGAACTGCACCACCGCTATCAAGGTGTGCTGCAAATTCTGCCTAAGATGCCGATTCGTGATCAACTCGTTCTCAACTCATTTTATCTGCCTCCTGGCATTCCCGAAACCACACGCCAAATCATCGCTCGACCCGATGCCGTCTTCGACTATACGGGTAAGAGCAACCGTATAGCGATTATCACAGATGGCAGTGCAGTGCTCGGACTGGGGAACATTGGCCCACGTGCCGCCTTACCTGTCATGGAAGGGAAGGCCATCCTGTTCCAGACCTTTGCCGGCATCGAAGCCTATCCCATCTGCTTAGCAATGCAGGATGTAGATGAGATTGTTGCGGCTGTGCAACATATTTCTCCGGCCTTTGGTGGGATAAATCTTGAAGATATTGCTGCGCCACGCTGCTTCGAGGTGGAAGAGCGGCTGCGCAGTCTGCTCGATATTCCTGTCTTCCACGACGATCAGCATGGTACGGCAATTGTGATTCTTGCTGGCATCATAAACGCGCTACGTTTAGTTCAGAAACAGAAGCAGGATGTGACCGTTGTACTCGTGGGGGTGGGGGCTGCTGGCACAGCGACCGCCAAGATGCTGCTGGATTGGGGGATAGGCAAGCTGTTGGTGGTGGACCGCGTTGGCATCCTGCGGCCAGGCCTTGACGGCATGACGCCCATCCAAGCAGAGCTGGCGGCCCATACTAACCCTGAGCGTAGAAGCGGCGGACTGGCTGAGGCAGTTGTTGAGGCAGACATTTTTATTGGGGTGTCCGCGCCAGGGATTCTGTCACCAGAAATGGTGCAAACGATGGCAGAGCAAGCCATTGTCTTTGCCCTGGCGAACCCGGTGCCAGAGATTATGCCTGAGGAGGCATTAGCCGCGGGTGCACGAGTGGTAGCAACGGGTCGCTCGGACTACGCCAATCAAGTGAACAACTCGCTGGTGTTTCCTGGACTCTTCCGGGGTGCGTTGGATGTACGCGCTCGCGTGATCAACGAGGCGATGAAGTTTGCGGCGGCAGAACGACTGGCAGCGATGGTGAGCGACAAAGATCGCCAGGATGGCCAGATTATTCCACCGGCGATGAGCTTCGATATTGCTCCCGCATTGGCAGAGGCAGTGGCTCAGGCGGCAATGGACAGCGGAGTGGCTCGCCTGCGTGTCAATCCACAGATTGTGGCCCAAAACTGCTATGATTTCATCTACGAGGGAATCCTGATGCCGGTCCCGCCACTGGAGGAAACCTGAGAAATAAGGAAAGGAGCAATCATGACTACTTCAACGAGCAACCCGAAGGTTGAGGCGATTCGTCGCAGCGTGCAATCTTCCTACAATGAACTAAATCGGTTCATCGCGCAGGCACTGGTGACGTTAGACCCGGTCAAGCTCTATCAGCGGCCCGCCGAAAACGAGTGGACAATCATGGAGAGCCTTGCTCACATTGTGGAGTTTATGCCCTACTGGGCCGCTGAAATTGAGAAGCTAGTGGCAGCGCCAGGACAGAATTTTGGTCGCACGATGCAGCATGCAGGGCGTCTGCAGGCGATAAGTGAGCACGGCTCGGACAACCTGGAGCAAATTCGTGCCGCGCTACCCGGCAGCTATGCCCGACTTGAAGAGGTGTTGAGTACACTGAAAGACGATGATTTGGCGTTGACCGGCCACCATTCCAGATTTGGCGATCAGACGCTTGAGTGGTACATTGAGGATTTCGTGACACACCACCTGACGAGCCATTTCGAGCAGATGAAAGAGTGCCTGGCGGCTGTCAAGTGAGCAACAGCGTTGGCTACTTAGCGCTGCTCCAGCGCTAGACGAATACCCAAGCCTACCAGCACCACACCGGTGATGCGCTCCATTGTGCGCCTGACCGCCGTACGACGAAAAATCTTTCCGGCTTTGGCTAAAATAAGGACATAGATAGCAAGCCAGATGGTGACGATCAGGGCAAAAAGAGCGGCCAGCAAGATCGAGGTCAGGAAGACTGGCTGTCCAGGGCCGATGAACTGCGGCAGAAGGGTTGTGTAGAAGGCACCGATCTTGGGGTTGAGCAGGTCGTTGATCAGCCCCTGCCGATATGCGCCGACTTTGTTTGTCTCCAGGGGTGCTGTCGTTTCTTCGTGCTCAGTACTGCGAGAGAAGAGTGCCTGTACGCCCAGCCATATGAGGTATGCTGCGCCAATGAGCCGCAAGATCGTGTAGAGCGTTGCCGAGGCATTAAGCACAGCGGCTACTCCTATTGCCGAAGCAAGGCCCCAAAGCAAGTGCCCCGAGACGACACCCAGCGAAGTGAGCCATGCCGCCGCTCGGCCTCGCCCGAACACTACCCGTGCCACCAGGGCCATGTCGGGGCCAGGGGTCACCGTGATCACCGTCGCAATGCCGAGAAATGCCAGCAATCGTGCTTCCATATGAGGATTACCCTCCTTAAGCCGAGCGTGTAGCCCCGCCCCACCCCGTGGACGCGATAAATCGGGTCCCTACACCTCATTGTAGCCAGGTCCTCACAGGGCAAAAAGAGCCAATTCGTAGAGGAATCCTCTAGCGAGGCAAGCCAAAGAGATGAAAGACTGTCTGAAAAAAGGCCGATCCCGTACACCTGGCTAAAAGTATTTTTCAAGCCTGGGGTACCTGGCGTAACATATCTTGCAACCGCCGAATTGTCGTTTCTAATTGTTGGTTCTTTGCTTCTAACTGGCGGATTTCTTCTTCCAGCTCCTCCTTCTCCCGCTGCATCAGGGTAAGTTGGATAGCAAGCTGTCGCCTTGCTTTCTCATACTCATATTCTGCGCTTCGCAGGTCATTTTCAAGTTTTGTGATCAGCGGACCATAGGGCTTGCCAAGCAGGATGCTGTAGAGTTCATGTTCTGGGCTGCCATAGAGACTACTCGCCTGCCGATCTTGCAGCGTGGAGCTATTCAGATGACCTCCGGCGAGCAAACCACCCAGGGCACGCAGAGCAACCGCCAGGCGTTCGGGATAGGTCATGCTGGTCTGAAACATTGGCAGGCCGGGATAGCCGATGGCTTTGGCATACTCATATACATCCTGGTGGGGCACCATCATACCCAGTATCCCTACAACCTCTGCAAGTAGTTCCGCTGGGGTAGCACGATAGTGCATCATCTCTAAAAGAACCTCTTCTGCTTCTTTTCCCAGCAATAGGAACGTTTGAGTAAGTTGTTCCTGGTGCCCTGGCTGGTTATAATAATGATACAGGCCCCAGGCGATGTGATTGGTAACATCGCTGCCACCAACCAGTAGCAACAAGGCGATGATGCGCCGCGTGGCAAGGGCGGAGACAAGCTCCCCATCCCCTCCCCTCTCCACTCCCGCCCCTACGGCATGGGTCTGCACGTGTTCCAGCAGTGCCCGTATCATCTCCTGGTCAGCACGAGGCAGCATAGCTTCACTAGCAATACGCTCTAAGAGGAGACCCAGGGCCATCGAGATACTCTCAAGTTTGTCGCTCAGTAAATGCTCAATTAACCCATCTTTTATCTCTATGGTTGGCATGCTGCGGAAGGTGCTGAGTGCAGCCTCCCGGCGTACGCGATTGCTTACATCGCTCGATGCTGCCCAGATAGCGGGAAAGGCAGCTACACCGATATCACGCAGAATTTCTTGCGCAGCCTGGGCCAGCGATTGGTCAGGATCAGCAATCAGGTTGATGAGACCAGGTACAGCCTCCGCGCCAACATTCACCAGGACGATCTTCGCACCATGCTGCCGCTCTTCCATGCGCAAAGCATCAAAGAGCCCTTGCAATGCGCTCTCACTTTGCGCATCATGTTTCTGCTCTAAACGCACGAACGCCTCAGAGACGCCTTCTATGAGGTACGCATTTTCTAATCCATCGAGTAAAGCAGGAATGCTTACGTCTGCAAGTTCGTTTGTCAGCACCTCCAGCAAGCTTTCGCGAGCACGTTGTGGCAAGAACGAACTGAAGAGATGCACAACTTGAGGCAAGATTTCTAGCGCCTGGCGTACCAGATCGACAATGATGCGCTGCGCCCGCTCTTGGGCAGCGACATTAGCATCATCTAGCCCGAGTACCAGCAATGGTAAAATTGTCGGGCCGATGTCTAGCAGGATGGTGGCGGCAGCATCACCGCGTTCGGGGTCACCAAGCAAGCTAACTAATTGGGGTACGGCCTCCTGTGGATGCATGTGCAAGAGTTCTTCAACCGCAGGACGTAGAGTGGGATTATGTAGCACCTCCAACAGCGCCGTAACGACTACATGACTTTCCATACCGGTGAGCGTATAACGAACGTAACCCTGCACACGATTGTCGGAGTCCGCAAGATGCGTGACCAGCCCCCTGGCGGCATCACTCCCCTTTGCCAGGAACACCGTCACGATTTGCTCTGCCTGGGTCTCACTTGCAACGGCTAACGCATCGATCAACTGCTCGCTGGGGAAAGGTACTATGCCGAGCAGAGCACGGCGGATGCGAGATGTTCTTGTCGGAGCATCGGCCCTGGAGGGTAGGATCGATTGGGGACCAGCGGGCCGATAAATCGGCGATGGGCGCGATAAATCGGCCCCTACAGCCTCGGTTTCCAGTGCGGCGATCAGGCCGGGGAGGGCTACTTCGCCCAGGTAACTGAGCGCATTGATTGCCTCTTCATACACTTGCACATCGGAACTAGCCAGAACGGCAAGCAAGGGCGGTACCACTCGCGTATCTGGATCCTGGCTGAGAGCCTGGATGATCGATACGGCTAGCAGTGACTCAATACCTGGCGTTTGCAAAAGAGTGATGAGTGCGGGAATGGCTTGCGTATCATGCACACGTTCCAGCACCTGTACCAGAAGGCGAGTACGCCCAGGCACAAGTTGCGGCAGGGCTTGCATCACAGGTTCAAAGATCTCTTCGCCAATGTCTCCCAGTACCTGCGCTGCCCTGGTGGCAACTGCATCATCGGTATGAAACAACACCAGTTCTATCAAGCCAGGGATACTGTTGGGAGCATAGGTACGTAGAGCATTTGCAACTTGCTGTTGCACGATCGGTGACGGATCGGCTAACAGGTGCAGTAGATGGGGTAAGACTCGTTGGTCGAGCACATCCATGCGTTCAAACACTTCTATAATATGCTTTCGCACAATATCTGACGGCTCACGCTTCAACTGCGCAAGGAGCATTGGAGTAGCGACGGGGCCGATCACTTGTAATGCCTGTGCAACGCTGTGCCTGATCTCTTCGTTCTCGGAGGAGAGATTGTGTACAAGTAGATCGAGCACTTGGGCACTGTTGGCTGATTGGATAGCGTTACGAACCAGTATCTCCAGGGCCTGTTGTTGGGTTTCTGCGGCATAATCGGATGTGAGGACGGGTATGATCGCTTCCAGGATTTGCTGACGCTGAACGGGTGTTACCCGAAGGGTATCGTGCTCATCGAGAAAACGGTCGAGGACCATGAGCACTGCCAAATGGACCAACTGCCGTGGATCATCGACCTCTACGTAGTGCTCCAACTCCTGAATGAGACGGGGTAACGTGTATACCGGTCCGAGACGGATCAGTGCGTTGATGGCTCGCCCCCGAACGAAGGGCTCAGGGTCGTTCAAGCGGGCAAGTAGTGGCTCTACGGCACCCTGCTCATTGGTCCTGCCGAGGATGTTGACCATAGCGGCACGCAGACGTATACTCCGCCCAGGTTCAGACCGACTCCACTCGGCGGCACGTTCAACTGCTGCACCGCCCAACTTTCCCAGCACTGGTATCAAGCGTTTGACCTGAGCTTCATAAGCAGCATCATCGGCGACGGCAACGAGATGGTTGAAAAGCATATCAGGGACAACGGTCTCATCGAGCAGGACCAGCAACTTATCAATGCCTTCAAACGCAAGCAGGGGTACCAGCGCATGATAGATCTCCTGTCCACCTTCCTCGGCGCAATGTGTGAAGATGTGCGCCAGTTTCTCTCGCGCTTCGGCATCTTGTAGAGCTTCCACCAGTGTCTCCTCTATACTAGATGGTAATACTATTGGATGCTGCTGATCGGCCTGTGGGGGTGTCCATAAGACACCGATGCAGACAAGGCTCAAGCTCAACGCCTCCATGACATAGGCAGGATTACCACGTCCCCACATCGCCAGGCGCTCAGCCAGGAGCATTGGATCATCTAAAAGGCCCGCCCAGATAGCAACAACGTCACTCCAACGTGCGGCGTCCGCCAGCAGTTCCTCGCGAAAGGTCAATGTCGCTTGCTCTCCGTTATCCAGTGTGGTGAAATACGCTGCCACCAGATACGCCGCAATCAGTTCATGGCAAAAGCTCAACACACCGTCAGCACCAACATCGATCAACCCGGCTCTCTGCGCAAACTGAAGGAGTTTGGCTTGTGCAGGCAGGCTCACACCCCCACGCTCCGTGGTTAGTAGGGGCGTCAGCTTGCCTGCGCCCTGGCCCCCACCCTTGCCTGCGCCCTGGTCTCCACCCTGACCTGCGCCCTCCGCCTCTATCGCAAACGGACTTTGTCGTGGATGCTCGTCCAGCCACACCTGTAATGCCTCGGTCAACTCTTCTCCATATGGTGCTCTGGTTACATTCCCTTTCACCATAGAGACAGGAAGTTTGATGGCGTTCCGATCATTGGTCCAGCGGGCTGCACAGGCAATTTTGCCGAGGAATTTCAGTACCGCGCTTTCTGCCGGGGCTTCGCCGTTCCATCTCGCCTGTCTGCGCTCGCCTTCGATCAATTGCGATATAAATTCGCGCAATAACCGGCCGCGTGTATCGATCTGCCTATCACGCTGGACACCTATGCCATCGATGATTTCCAGCAAGGTGAATAGCATCATCGGGTTGGTACAGTGGTAGCGCAGACGACTGCGGTCGATCACCTCCAAAATCTGCTCTGGGATATATGTCCACCGGTCGCCTTGCTCTGAAATGTAATGCTCAACACATTCGCGTATCTGCTCGGACTGAAGTGGCTGAAGTTCTGTACACATCAACTGGCCGTCATCAACCAGGCGTTTGAGGTCAGGCTGCGTATGGTAATCCACATCACGACAGGTGATTAGCAGGCGGTTCCTGGTCCAGAGCAACACATACGCCAGTTCTGCACTCACAACATCCAGGTAATGATGATCGATCTCATTCAGACCGTCACAAAGGAACACGATTCGCCCTTGCATCACTAGCTTTTTGAGATAGCGCCGGAGGTGGCGCATACCCGGCAGGTCACTTTCACACAGAAAATCGATCAATGTGACATTCTTCGTCAATTCACCCGGCGAATCGGGTGTTCCTGGTTGGATGTGGGTCTCACTCTGCCCCGTGGGCGCGATATGGAGTGGGTTTGCTGAGAGCCGATAAATCGGCGTTGGGCGCGATAAATCGGCCCCTACAGGATCGCTTTGATCGCCGTTCATGGGGAATACGCCAGCAGTATCCAAATCATCTGCCACATCATGAGGAGACGAAACCTGTCGGCGCGTCTTGAGGAAGAGGTTATAATGTTTGAGAGAGATATATACTGGAATTTTGTCGCGTCCACGCAATATTGCCCGGCGGTTTTGAGCGGCTACGGCTGCATACTGGTACATACGCAGCATTGTCGTCTTCCCTGCACCTGGTTCGCCAAGGATAAGTTGATGTGTATCTTGTTCAGGTTCAGGCAGGACGTAGAAGGGTAAATAGAGCTTGCGATAGGGCTCTTGCGCTGATCGTACGGCGTGCAGGTAGGCATTGAGCGCAAGTGGCTTAGCGGTCAATATGGCTATAAGAACAATTAGGATGATCCCGACCAGGGAAATGAGTAGTAAGAATGGGTTATGTAGGATCATAGATGCCTTTCACGAATTTGCGGTTTGTCACTAAAGATAGTATATTGCACTCCATGGGTTTGAACAAGAAGATGTGCTATGATATGTAGCGCCGCGGTCTATTCACTGCTGAGCGTATGCGAGACAAATGATCCCCGCGCCTCCTCCTGGCCCAGAGGGACCTTTCACCCCCTTTTTCACGGCAATGGCAGACCCCAACTCCCTGCAAACACTTTTGATGTTCAATAGCGGCGGGCAAATGCTGCCCGGACCAGATGGAGAGTTCGGTTTCAACTTACAGGCTACACATGCCGCCGAAATCGGTGTGGCCGGTGGTATTTCGAATGCGCGGGTACTTGCTGGAATGTATGCTCCACTTGCCAACGGTGGTAGCCTGAATAGCGTTACTCTGGTAAGCCGGGATAGCCTGGCACGCATGGGATCGGTTTCCTCGGCGAGCGGTCTGGACGCTTCGGTGCTGGCCCCCACGCGGTTATCGCTGGGCTACGCCAAATCAATAGACAATCGCCGTGAACCCTTGTTGACCGAAAATGATAGCATGATTCTCTCGGAAGAAGCCTTTGGTCACCCAGGCTTCGGAGGAGCGATTGGGTTTGCTGATCCGGCAGCGAGGATGTCCTTTGGGTATGTCATGAACAGAATGGGCGAGGGTTTGGGTCTCAACGAGCGAGGCCAGAGCCTGGTGGATGCTTTGTATCTGTCACTGGGCTATTCTTCCAACGCTTCTGGAGTATGGATTTAAGGCAGATGACTCGAGCAAAGACGGACGCTTGTAGGGTCACTGTACGTATGCCGCCCCCACCGCTGCGGAAGCGCGTACTAACAATTCCAGCAGAGGTCGAGCAGGTGGTGCTGCGAGCCCTGGCCAAAGACCTCAAGAGCCGCTTTGCGAGCGTGCAGGACTTCGCTCTCGCACTCGAACGTGCCTGTTCCGCCCCCCGCGTGTTCTCTGCGCCATCCAGAGGAGAGGCGACGGTCGCGGCTGATCCCCCTGACCTTTCTCTGCTGCAGGTCAAGTAAGCGCTCAGCTGTCCCCTGCCGATGAGCCTCAAGTCGACCCCGCCCTTGCCATCGAGAGAAACGCCTCGTTGGCCACAATGCCAGCAGGGCCGGTCCACGCACGACCGCTGTGGCAGGTGCCGACCAGCCTCACCTCCTTTGTTGGTCGCGAGCAGGACGTGAAGGCCATCACAGCACTCCTCATGCGACCGGATGTGCGCCTGCTCACCCTGACCGGTCCCGACGGCACAGGCAAAACGCGCCTGGGCTTACAGGTAGCGGTGCAATTGAGTGAACGCTTCGCCGAAGGCGTGTTTTTCGTGAACCTGGCACCCCTGACCGACCCGGAATTGGTGGCCTCGACCATCGCCCAGACACTTGGTGTGCGAGAACAAGCGAGTCAGCCGTTGCTGGATAGCCTGAAGGACCACCTGCGAGACAGGCACCTGTTGTTGCTGCTGGACAACTTCGAACAGGTCGTCTTAGCTGCACCGGTCGTAGCCCAACTCCTCCTGGCAGCGCCCCGCTTGCATGTGCTGGTCACCAGCCGGATATCGCTCCACCTCTCCGGCGAGCATGAGTTCGTGGTGCCGCCCCTCTCGCTGCCAGACCTGCGGGACCTACCACCGCTCGACCGTCTGACCCAGTACGGGGCCGTCCGCCTCTTCGTCGAGCGTGCCCAGGCGGTCAAATCCGACTTTGTCATCACGAAGGAGAATGCCACTGCCATCTCCGCGATGTGCCACCGGTTGGACGGCCTGCCCCTGGCAATCGAACTGGCGGCAGGGCGCAGCAAGCTCTTTCCGCCCCAGACCCTGCTCCCACGCTTGGAAGAACCGGCTCAAGCTGCTGGTCGGGGGAGCGCGGGATCTGCCATTGCGCCAGCAGACGCTGCGCGGGACTATCGCCTGGAGCTACAACATGCTGGACAAGGACGAAAAGACACTATTCAAGCGGCTCTCGGTCTTTGTCGGAGGCTGCACGCTCGAGGCCGCTGAGGCTGTGTGCAATGCCGACCGAGACCTGGAGGAAGATGTGCTAGAAGCAGCGGCACGACTGGTGGACAAGAGCTTGCCCAGCCAAGAGGCGCAGGCCGACGGCGAGCCACGCCTACTGATGCTGGAGACCATTCGCGAATACGCGCTGGAACGCCTCGCAGAAAGCAGTGAGGCGGAAGCCATCCGGCGGCAGCACGCGAACTTCTTCCTGGCGATGGCCGAGCAGTCAGACATGAAGCTGCGCAACGCCGAGCAACCCACTTGGCGCAGGCGGCTGGAGGTCGAGCACGACAACCTGCGGTCAGCCCTGCGCTGGACACTGGAGCGCCAGGAGGCGGAGATGGGCTTGCGGCTGGCGGGTGCGCTCTTGATGTTCTGGCGAAACTGCAATCATCCGCGTGAGGGGCGCAGCTGGTGCGAGCAGGTGCTGGCGCAACCAGGTGCAAGGGCGCGTACAGCAGCGAGAGCGAGCTCACTCCGGGCAGCAGGACTATGGCGTTCTTCCAGGGCGACTTCCCGGAGGCGCACCGTCTGCTCGATGAGAGTGTATCAATCGGCCGCGAGGTGGGCGCAGCAGGCAAGCGAGACCTGGCGCACGCACTGGAGTTGCTGGGCAATGTGGCGCTGTTGCAAGGCAACCCCAGCGACGCGAAGAAGCTGGCGGGAGGGAGTTTGCAGGTGTACCAGGAAATGGAGGAAGCGTGGGGCATTGCCATGGGGTTGTGTCTCCTCGGCAAGGCAACTGGAGAGCTGGGTGACCCTGTAGCCGCACGCTCCTTCCTCGAGGAGAGCGCGGCGCTGCTCCGCGTCGTCGGGGACGAGCAGGCCTTGCGGATCAGGCGGGAAGTCGGAAATCGTGGTGGGGAAGGGACTACGCTCAACAGTCTGGGCGTCGTGTACAACGCTTTGGGCCAGCAGCAAGAGGCGGTGCAGTACTACGAGCAAGCCTTACACATTTTCAGAGAAGAAGTTGGAGATCGTCGGGGGGAAGGTGTCACGCTTAACAATCTGGGCAGTGTATACAATGCTTTGAGCCAGAAACAAGAGGCGTTGGAATGCTACGAGCGAGCCTTGCGCATCTGCAGGGAAGTTGGGGATAGAGGTGGGGAAGGTGTCGCGCTCCACAACCTGGGCAGTGTGTACAATGCCTTGGATCGGAAGCAAGAGGCATTGCTCTACTTCGAGCAAGCCTTGCGCATCAGACGGGAAATCGAGGACCGAAGGGGGGAAGGTGTCACGCTCCACAAAATTGGAATGATTTTTTCCGATCAAGGCCGTTATGAGGTTGCCCTCGTGTGTATTTTGCTTGCCAAGGCGCTCTTTGAGCGGGTACAAAGTCCCTCTGATGTTGATCGCGAAGTACAGTGGATAGCTGGTTTGCGTGAGAGCATAGGAGAAAAACAGTTCACAGCCCTGCTTGCGCGAGTTGAACCGCAGTCGGAGCGGATTGTGGAGGAGGCGCTCCGGGAGCTAAAGGAGGGAAAAGGGGGAGATGATGATGAGAAGTGGGCAGCGAGAAGTGGCCGTCGAAAAAGAGACCCGCCGCATCGAAGCCTTTCGTGACGGCGTGTTTGCCGTCGCGATTACCTTGCTGGTGTTCGATTTGAAGGTACCACAATTGCCTCAAGGGGAAATCTCGGTGGAGGCGTTGGGCATGGCTTTGTTCAAAGGCTGGCCAATCCTACCTTACGTTTGTTACGAGTTTTGCTACGATTTTGATCATGTGGGTAGGTCACCATAACATTTTCAAGCTGGTATATAGGTCAAGTACGCCTTTCCTGTTCGCCAATGGCTTGCTGCTGTTGTTAGTGACTGTTGTTCCGTTTTCCACATCGCTGGCGGTGGCGTACCTCACCACTCAGGGCGCAGGCAAGCTCCCCATCCCTTCTCTGCTCCACTCCCGCCCCTACGGCTCTCGCCTGTGCTGTCTATGCCGGTATCTTTGTTGTGATCAATGTTGCTTACAATCTGCTCTGGTGGTCGGCGGCGCGTTATCACCTGGGCATGGTTAGATCGAAGCTATGGCATTAAGCTGCCCTGTTGTCACATTTGCCCAGGGTGGATATGAAACCTTTTGCGTACCTTGTGCGTGTTCGGAGAAGGCCTAAGGGAGAAAAAGTTGAGGGAATCACATCTCTCCCATTGTCCTCAAAGGAGAGGAACAACAAGGTGGATATCCCAATCATTGTCAATGATTGACAATCCTGGAGAGAAGAAGAAGACAGACGATTCTCTCCATTGTGAAAGGAGAAGAAACAATATATGACAACAACAATGGAACGCTCAACAATGATAGCCGTTTTTGCAGACCGCGATCAAGCGAATCAGGCCATCGATAACCTTCGTCGCGCTGGATTTGGCTATGACCAGATCAGGTTAGTTGATCGCGGAGCGAACAGTTTTATCGAGAGCCTCAAGAGTTTGTTTACAAGCCAGACAACTACCAGTACAAACTCGGCTGATGATTGGATGAGAATAGGTGTGCCGGAGCAGGATGCACGCAACTATCAAAGTGAACTTGATGCAGGTCGCAGCATCGTGCTTCTCAAAGCTGTTAGTAGTCCAGAGCAGGCCCTCAGCATCCTGCGTCAGAGCGGGGCATATGATATTGCTTCTCGCCTGAGAACAACACAACCGACTATGGCGCCAGGAACTAACAATCCTAATGCGCAACCAGGAATGTACAATCCCAATGCTCAACCGGGAACTAACAATCCTAATGTTGCACCAGGGACATATAATCCCAATGTTCCTCCTGGAACCAATGTTACACAGCCCCAGCCACGTCCCGCCAACACAAAGGGCGAGCGAAACATCTAACTGTCGCAAGCAAACGGTCAATTTTATGGGAGGGGAGTGCTTCTAGCATTCCTCCTCCTGTTCTTTACTAATCCTTAACCGTCTGGACTAAAAAACCTGCGTGTTTCATGCTGTCCCGAAGCTCAGCCCCAGTTCCTTGAGCCACCTCCGGTAAGCAATCGCAGTGCGGTCCGAGCGCAGATGCAGTTCCGCTTGCAAGTCGAGTGGTAAGAGTTCAGGCCGCTGGGATTCCACAATCGGTATGTCTTGCAGCGTGATCATATCTTCGAACTGCCTGGTCTGCTCGTCGCTCATGTCCCCATAATCCCGTGCCACATAGGTCCAGGCAATCGAATGGCGCTCACTGACCGGAGTAATGGTAAAATACATGGCGAACCTGGGTCCCGCTGACGATTTTATAAAGTACGCCGTGAGTGGCCGCACGACCTTATAGGTGTAGGTGACCCGTGCCCCCTTGCCTGAGCCATCGGGATCGGGCTGCCAGACGGAAATATCTTTGGCCGTCACGCCTTCTGGGGTGGTTTCCACCTCGTAGTCATTCACTTCTGGATACGCCGGGTCGCCGAGCAGCCCCTGGTGGACAAATGGGAAATGCGTCACATCCAGGAAGTTTTCTACCGCTCGAGGTCCACTGGCATGAAAGTCATAGGGGCCGCAATGAATTTTGTGGAACGCTGGATCGTCCCACTGCGGAAAAGGAGGGATGTCTTGTGCTGGATTGCCGAGCGTGACCCAGACCCAATCGTATTGTTCCTGAGCCTGGTAGACTTTGGCCCGCGCCGTGGCCGGCGGTTTCTGGTTGGGGTGCGCAGGAAAGCGGATGCACTGCCCTTCCTCGTTGTAGGTCCAGCCATGATAGGGGCAGACCAGGCAGTCGTTCTCTACTTTTCCCAGCGAGAGTCGCGTTCCCCGGTGCAGGCAGAGATCGCGCCAGGCATGAATGCTGTTGCCAACACGCCAGAGAACAAGGTCTTCTTCTAGCAGGCGAAAGGCCATAGGTTTGCCTTCTTTGAGATCAGGTGCATACGCTACCACATGCCAGTCGTTGAGGAGAACGGGATCGTTGAGCATAAGCCTTCCTTTCTAGAGCTTCATGTGCTTGAGAAATTCGCTCACCTTTTGCCGGTCGATGTTCACCTTCTCGGTGTAGGCTAAAATTGCCGCTTTCTGCCGGTCATACATCTGCTTGATCAGTTTGCGCTTGGAAGGATCAATGCCCTTCGGGGAGGATTGGCTGATTTCGTAAAGAAAGCTTATCATGTCCAGCAGCTTCAGTTCATCGCGAAGCGTCTGGTCTTCTTCAATGGAAAACGCATTTAGAATATCCTGTTGGATGGTATCGATGGCCTCCTTCACGGCCGCGGTTTTGAAAAAGGGCAGGATATCTCCAATGACTGCTTCATGCGCATCATGGACTAAGGCCAGGGTGACGAGCCGGTCACGTTTTTCTTGTGGGTATGAGTTAAACGCGGACCAGTAGAGTGCTAAGAACGCGACGGCCATAGTGTGTTGCCCAACATTCCAGGTGCCAAAGCCCGAGACGCTATACACCCTGGGGATGTTGAAGATGTTCATGAGGAAATCGAGGTTAGGGTTTTTGGAGACATGACCGAGCATGCCCTGGGGAGTGAAGATGTTCTCATAGTCAATGCGTTCGCTCATACGTTTTTCTCCTGATTACAATATGCACTATACCATATGAAGGGAGGAGTCATGAGCATCTTCAAGCAGTACCCCAGGCGAGTTCGTCATCGTTACGTCTTAGACGGTCGTTTAGCCTGGTATGATCAGCCGGCTGATGAGCAATACTGGTACGACTACTGGAAAGCGCGTCTCAAAGCCAACTATTATGTTGCTGCTGAAGCGCGCCCTATAGTTAATGATGAACTGGGGAAGGTGCTGCTAAAAGAAATGCGCCCAGGTGGACTCCATCTTGAAGCCGGTTGCGGAGTCGGATACTGGGTTGCTGCGCTGAGGCGGCAGGGATTTATGATCGAGGGCATCGAATATGTGCAGGAGCTTGTTAACCTGGTACATTCGGTGTATCCGCAGCTGCCGGTTCGCTGGGGAAATGCGCTGAATATTGATAGCCCCGCTAATCATTACAATTCCTATCTGTCTTTCGGCGTTGTTGAACATCGCATTGAAGGGCCCGAACCGTTCCTTGCTGAGGCTTATCGCGTTCTCAAACCTGGAGGGAAGATCATCATTTCGGTGCCATACTTTGGACCGATACGGATGCTGAAAAGTTGGTTGTCCCTTTATGATAAAGAGCGTCCAGATCTTCCGTTCTTTCAGTATGCTTTTAGCAAGAGGGAGTTTACGGGTTATCTTCAGAAAGCCGGTTTCTCAGTAGACCTGGCCCGGGCAACGTACGTCGACCGCTTGTTGCTCGAAGAGGTTATGCTGTACCGGTGGCTAGCATTTCAACTGCGGAGCCGTTTCGTCAAGAAGCTGATGGAAACCCTGCTGCAGAACAGAGATGGGCATATGTTGCTGGTAGTTGGACGAAAAGCTAGCTTATAATAGCATTCTTTGCTCCTTGTGCCATTTGCTGGGGACAACGGCCGTGCGATCAGACAGTACTGGTATTTCTACCTTGACTGTATCCCCAGCGGATTTACCTATAGCCTGACGTATTTCTTTTCTCACAACCATACAGTGTCCCTCTCCCATATTAGCAATTAATCCTCTATAAGGGTATCCGTCGATTGTTCCCCGTACTTTGACATGGGCTTTTGTACCGTAGACTTCCTGGACATTGAAAGGGACGAGAAAATATGCTCCGTCTATATCTTCCGGTTTTATTAAGGTGACTTCAAATTCTTGTTTGCTCATTTTGTGCGGTTTCCTCTCTTGTACTGATTAGTGCTTTCTTACCGCTCGTTAGACAGGTGGAGACCTGATCACACAGTCCCAGATGGCGTCTAAGTCCGCAAGGGCTCAACCTGTTCCCCGGACAGGATGCTACATTTTACACGTCGAATGAACTGTACCACAACTTCTCTTAAGCCATCAGTCCTAATTGATTGCGAAAAGTAGAAGTGGTATAGTACGTACGTTCGTACTATATTCAGTCAGCGATTAGAGCATGGAAATCAACGTAAAAGAGGCTAAAAGTATCCTGACTCCGCAGCATAGTGGGTTCCTTGCCTCCGGACCGTACCCATTCACACATGCCCTCTCAGGCTATGTTGGATGCGGCTTCGGGCAAACGACCTGCGGCCTGTACTGCTATGCCCAGTTTCTGCCCAATTGGACATTCAGCGGCTTTTCTGCGCCCTGGGGTCAGGCTGTGCAGGTCAAAATGAATGCAGCTCAACTCCTGGATAAGGCACTTCGTGCAATGAAGCCAGCCGAGCGCCAAAAGCTGCGCATCTTCATGAGCAGCACGACTGATCCTTATCAACCGCTCGAGCGTACATACCAGGTCACACGCCAATGCCTGGAAGTTTTCGCGTGTTACCAGGACCTTGATCTGCTGGTTGTCCAGACACGTGCGCCACTCGCTGAGCGTGACCTTCCACTGCTGCTCCATATTCCCTATGCGTGGTTGTCAATCACCATCGAGACCGACGACCAGGCCTATCTCAAGAGCTTGAAGGGAGGTCCGTTGCTGTCGAGGAGATGGGGACTCGTACGAGCTGCCAGCAGCGCTGGTGTGCGTACCCAGATAACGATTAGCCCGTGTCTCCCCTACACCTCGGTCGAGGAGTTCGGCCAGGAACTGCTTCACAGTGGTGCGCACCGGCTGATCGTCGATACGATGATGGATGGAGACGGTTCTGGTGGAAAGCGCACTGCTCGAAGCCCTTTTGCACAGGCTGAGCCGACATGGGCGGTGACGTCACACGCGCATAGACTGTACCACTACTTGTGCGAAAAAGCAGGTGAAGTCGGCGTCACGGTTGGTTGGAGCACCGCGGGTTTTTGCGAGATACCGCCTCGCAAACAACTCTAGCGCTGGGGATCTATATCCATGAGTGTGAAACAGATTACTCGGGCCACACAATCCCCCGGATTGCATCCACAAGGGTTCCCACCCTTCCCCACACCACCCCAACCCCTACGGGAAGGATGGAGAGTCGCGCTAGTTGATGCGTCCTTCATAACGCCGGCGCAATTTTTCCCATCGCTCAATGCCGCCTGGAACGTTGGTCGAAATGTAGACGGGAGGGTCTATACCCCGTGTGATGAGATTGCGAATGATCTCGGCGGTGAGCATCTGCACTATGAGAACTCCACTGAGCGATGAAATAGAGCAGGCTTTACCTCCTCCTGGGAGTTCAAGCAATGTGTCGCCACATGGCCCGCAGTTGTCGATCACTATGTCAGCGAACTCATACAGTTTCTTCCCGGAGGGATGACGCGATTCGGTTCGCTGCGTATGTTCGAGCGATGTCACTGCTACAAGCACATGCCCTCGCTCTTTCGTTTGCAGTGCAACTTCAACAATAGCAGCGTTCACTCCTGAGTTGGAGGCGATGAGAAAGGCATCTTGTGGTTCGATACGATAGCAGCCCAGTATTGCCTGTCCCGCTGCTAATTTGCGCTCAATATCAGGCTTCCTCACTCGTGCGAGCGGCCAGCGGGCACGTAGCGCAAGGTCTTCCAGGTCGATCCTGTTGACCGGTACAAGCCCACCTGCACGTCCTGCCAGTTCCATAGCGAGTGCGCGAGAGTGACCCGTTCCATAGGCCTGAATGACCCCGTTCTTCTCGATGCAATCGGCAAAGAGAAGAGCGGCGCGACTGATAGCCTCGGCCTGGGTCTGGCGAATGCGCTCGAGCACCTTGAATGCCTCTTGCCAGAAGAGCTCTAACCCGATGGATGGTTGTTCAGGCATAGGGTCACCTTTTCATTGTCCTTAACGTGTGCGGGTGATTTTCGTCAGGCTGCGTGGCTGGTCGGGATTCAGCCCCTTAGCGAGAGCCAGGTAGTTGGCTAAGAGCTGACCAGGTATGATATAGGGTATTGGCGCAAGCAGTTCAGTTATGCTCGTTAGCGCGTCTTTCGCTGCATAATTCTCGCCTTCCGTTCCGCCTGTCCCAGGGGAGGGGCGAAGATTTGAAATGCGCTCCGCAAGCTCCGCTCCATCACGCCCGTACGCAGATAGCTTGTGCGCGGGCAATTTGAGTTGAACAGGAACTGTGGCCAGCTCGAGCAAGCGCTCCTCTTCGGCAACCACCAGGCAATCCGCACCTTGCTCTCTTAACCATTGGAGTAACTTGACCGAATCGGTGGAGGTGCGGCCCGGAGGCGCGAAGACAATGATGGGCAGGCCCCGCTCGACGAGTGCAGCAGGGCCATGGCGGAAATCGGCGGTAGAGAAGGGGGTTGCGACCACGTAGCAGGTTTCTTCCAGCTTCAAGGCCGTCTCGCGAGCAGTGCTGTACTGGAAGACGCGTCCTAGAACCACGCAATCACGAGCATAGACGTAGCGCTCGGCAAGACGTGCAATGGTCTCCTCACTTTTAAGCGCAGCTGTCACGAGCGCTGGGATTTGCCCGATGCTGTCACGGAGTGGCTCACCTCCGGGCATGAATGAGGCAAGCATGGCGAGTACCGCGCAGGTGGTGGTGTAAGTCTTGGTGGCAGCGACACTTTGCTCACGACCAGCATGGCAGAGCAAGGTATACTGGGCAGTTGTTGTCAGTTGTGATCCTTCCTGGTTCGCGATACCCACGGTGAGAGCACCTGCCTCGCGTGCCCGTGCAACAACTTCAACAATATCAGTGGATTCGCCAGATTGCGAGATACCGATGACCATGGCCCGCCCAAGCTTGAGCGAGGCACCATAGAGTGTATACAGCGATGGCGTAGCGAGAGCAACGGGAATACGGTTGAGGTATTGAATAAGGTACTGGGCATAGAGGGCAGCATGATCTGACGTCCCACGAGCTGCGAGGATCACCAGGTCCACATCACGCTGTTTCGCCTCTAAGGCAACCTGGCGAGCTGCTTCTGCTGTATTGTTCAGGGTGCGTTGTAGTGCTGCTGGCTGCTCCCAAATCTCATTCAGCATGTGTGTTGGTTCTGTAGGGCGAGATTTCTCTGCCATGAACATACTCCTTATGCCCTGGTTATTTCGTTATTAGCAAGAAGGCCTCGCACCCATGTACGCTGCACGAACCCCTGGTCGTCCAGGGCAATCAGATCAGCATCCGTTCCAGGCGCTACTCTGCCTTTGCGATGTGCAACGCCAGCGATTGTGGCAGGTACGTGTGTTGCCATACTTATAGCCTCAGACCATCCGCAGCCGGTAAAATTGACTATGTTTCTAACCGCACGATCAAGCGTAAGAATGCTTCCGGCGAGCGATCCACTGGCCAGTCGTACCGCTCCACAGCATACTGTGACTTTGCGCCCCACGAATTCATAGTCTCCTTCTGGCAGCCCCGCCGGTGCTACCGCATCGGTGATGAGAGCGACGTCGCGGCATCCGCGAGCCATAATGGCCAGTTTGGTCATTGCGGGATGTATATGAATGCCATCGGCGATGATCTCTGTCGTCGCCCGGCGATCTGTCAGCAAGGCTCCCGCGACTCCCGGCGCTCGATGATTGAGCGGCGACATAGCATTGAAGAGATGCGTCGAATGGCGTGCTCCCCCATCAACGGCTCGGATGACTTGCTCGTATGTTGCTGCCGTGTGACCAATGCATGCCAATATGCCGAGCCTAACAAGCGTTGCCAGGAAACGAGCCTCCTCATCTTCTTCCGGTGCGTAATCAACTATGCGGACCCAGCCTCGGCCCACCGCCGCCAGTTCCTCCATCTCGGTGGGATCAGGTGGACGGATGCCTGGTTCGTATTGTGCTCCCTTCTTCGCTCGGCTAATAAAAGGACCTTCCAGGCGCATGCCCAGGATCTCGGCGGATGAGGGATACCTCTGGTTCTCTGCGGCATTAGCTACCCGTTGCACTTGCTGTACTGTCTCCGCCCGCCCGGTTGTCGCGATGGTGGGAAAGAAAGAGGTCACCCCAGTCCGCAGAAGCTCACGAGCCATAGCCTCCACGTCCTCTTGCGAGCCGGTGGTGACGTCATACCCACAAAAGCCGTGCGTGTGGAGATCGATGTAGCCTGGAGCCAGGCACCATGAGCCAAGATCGGTCACTTCCACGGTTGCGCCGGGCATGTGCTCCGTTAAACGACGCCTGGCTGTAGCAGCGTCCGTTCCCCGCCAGATGTCGCGGATCGTTGCTCCCTCCAGAACAACAGCGACTGGTCCTGCTATCTCTTCAGGCGCGTAGAGCTTCCCTGCCACCAGTACTCGTAGGGGCGCGAGCTTGCCTCCGCCCTGCTGTGCCTGTATAGAATCACGCATCGTTCAATACCTTACTTCTAAGAGCTCTGCGTTGTGGGTGTATGCAATGCTTGTAGGCTCCCGGTGGCCGATGTATCGGCGGTGGGCACGATAATGGATTTTATCAAATTAAACTAGACATGCCGTTGGGTTTGCCGGGGGCCGAAGTATTGATACGCGCTCCGCTTCGCTTCGCTGAGGCGGTGGGCACGATGAATTGGCCCCTACGGGCGTTTTGTCCCCTTACATGGTGTCCGGGTTATTTCGTTAAAGTTCATTATTGGCCCCTACAAGCATTTTATACCTCTAAAGCTTGTTGTGCCTGTGCTTGCATCTCAGCCAGCGTTCTTGTGGAGAGCAGGCGCTTGATCTTAGGGATATGCACGGGGGCAACAGAGAGTTCGCGTACTCCCAGCCCTACCAGCAGTGGAACCGCCTGCTCATCGCCGGCAAGTTGTCCGCACACGGCGACAGGCACACCTGCGCGGCAAATCTGCTCGACTATGCGTAATGTGGCCATCCCTAACGGCTTAGCACGCTCCCGTACGCGTGGATTTGTACGATCAACGGCATAAGTGTACTGGATCAGGTCATTCGTTCCGATCGATGCGAAATCGATCAGCCCTCTGAATTGATCGAGTGTTACAGCCGCCGCAGGTGTCTCGACCATGATTCCAAGCGGGACGCGACGAGCCTGCTGTCCTCTGCGCTCCAGGTCTTTGATGGCCTCTTCGATGAGCGTGCGAGCTTCCTCAACCTCTTGCGGCACGGTCACCATAGGCAACATAATGCGCAGATCATAGCTAGCGGCGACACGCAGAATGGCTCGTACCTGGGGCAGGAAGACCTCTTCCGGCTTATCGAGGGCCAGGCGAATGCCACGCCAGCCCAGAAAGGGATTTGCTTCCGCCGGTATATCCAGTCCTGGAACCGGTTTATCACCTCCGATGTCAAATGTCCTCACAATGAGAGGCCGTTGTAGAGTGGCGGCTACCTTCTCGTAGATCGCATACTGCTCCTCCTCTGACGGGAGACCGTTTGCGGCGATAAGTTCCGTGCGGAACAAGCCGACTCCCTCGGCACCCATCTCAACGGCTTTGTGCGCCTCAGCAAGCGATCCGATGTTGGCAAACACCTCGATCCTGGCTCCATCGCTGGTCATGCCTGGTCGATCACGGAAGACCTGTAGTTCCTCCCTGTCACGCAGCGCTGTAGCCAGGCGCGTCTCCGCCTCGTTACGGCTCGCCTCGTCCGGGTCGATTGTAACCATCCCACGATCACCATCGACGATGAGTGTCGTGCCCTCGTCGATTTGGCCGAGCGCACCGGTAACGCCAACGACGGCGGGGATGCCCAGGCCCTGTGCCACGATAGCAAGGTGCCCTGTAGCTGATCCTGTCTCCGTAATGATAGCCTGCAGGAGCGCGGCGTCAAGTCCAACCGTCTCGGCGGGAGCGAGGTCTTGTGCGACAAGAATCGCGGTACGATCAAGGCGTACCTCAAGTGATATTCCCCGCAACTCCGCCACGATGCGACGGCCGATCTCGCGCACATCCTCTGCACGAGCCGCCAGGTACGGATCTGGGAGGCTCGCTAGCTGTGCGGCATAGTCGGCTGTGACACGTGTGATGGCAGCCTCGGCAGTGAAGCCGGTTTCGATCAAGGCATCAGCCCCTTGTCTTAACTCAGGATCGTCCAGCATCTCTCGCTGTGCTGCGAGTATGTCGGCGGTTGGCCCTCTTGCAGCGCTCCCTAGTGTATCCAGGTGGGATATGGCCTGCTCGATCGCTCGTTCCAGCCGTGATATCTCGCCTGTTGCGTCCGCTGTGCGCTGCTCAGTGATATCGACGAGTGGAGCCGGGCGGATGATGTGAGCAGAGCCGAGGGCCAGGCCGGGGGACGCGGGTATTCCGTGCAGAAACTTCATCCCAGATCTTCCTCTAATAATGACGCCAGTTTATCGGCGGCGAGTTCAGCATCTTCACCATTGGCTTTAAGAACGACCTGGTCGCCTTGCTCAGCCCCTAGAGAGAGGACCGAGAGCATGGACTTTGCATTGACTGTCTTATCGTTTTTGGACAGCGTGATCTGGCTCTGAAATCTCTTCGCGTGCTGTACAAAGACAGCAGCTGGCCGTGCATGCAGTCCCGACTTGCTTCCAAGGATGACCGTTCGTTCCATCGTATACTCCAATTATACCTTGTTCCTTGCACCAGGGCATACCTATCCCCCAGACAGGGTTCCGCAAAGGTCGCCCCTATCCTTCACAAACAGGAAGCCAACAATATATGGTAGGGGCGGGAGACCCTGTCTGCTCTCAGGGGGTAGGTTTTGCGGAAGGAGGTCATCGTGTCCGTAGGGACGGAGCGAGGTTGGGTGGGGAGGGATTACCTGCCCCAGACACCCTTGTGGAACGACATTTGTCTCCGATATCTCCGATGTCTCCGTGCTCGAAAAATCTACCTGTAAAAGGACCCTGTCTGGGGGACAGGTAATGCCCCCCGTGCTCACGAGTGTTGCATAGCGTCGAGCCTGGTCAACGCCATGCGCGAATATTTAGATTATACTTCCAGGACAAAGAGAACATCACGCCCTGCCCGCACGGTCCCACTCGCACGGTGCACGATTGTCCCGGCACCGCTGGAAACGACCGGGCTGAGCATCACTTTGCCCAAACGCTCAATCGTAGCACGATCAAAACGAACGATTGGGGTTCCGGCCTTGACCACCTGGCCCTCAGTGGCGATGTTCTCGAAGCCCGCGCCTTTGAGCTCAATCGTATCGAGCCCAATATGCACGATCAGCTCAACGCCGTCGTTCATAGCGATGCCGAAGGCGTGGCCACCTGGGAACAATTTGACCAGGTCGCCGGTTACCGGAGCCACAGCCAACCGTCCCGACGGGGCGATGGCAACGCCATCGCCCGCCATTTTCTGTGCGAATACCTCGTCAGGGACGTCTTCCAGATCGACGACCGTGCCGTCAAGCGGCGCAAGCACGTCTATCTTTACCATTATTCTTCCACCTTCTCGCTCTCCTGAGTGACCTCTTCAGCTGTGCTGCGGTCCTTCAGGATGCGATTCATGCGAGTAGCGATACGGTCGGATTGTGTACCCATCACGACCTGGACGATCTTGCCTCGCTTGATCACACCGGAGGCACCCAGGCTCTTGAGACGCGCTTCGTCGATCTGAGCAGGGTCATTGACAAAGAGCCGTAGGCGCGTAATACAACCCTCTAAGCTCTGCACGTTTGCCTTCCCACCAAGAGCTGCAAGTACCTCATCGGCCAGTATGTCGTCAGAGTCTCGTGTCGTTGCGGCTCCGTTTGCAGCCACCTTCTTCGCGGGCCTGGGTCCACGCTGGCTCTCGGGCAGAATCCAGTCAGCAGCCAGGCCAGTCGAAGATTCACCTCGACCAGGGGTCCCCAGGTTAAAACGTGTGATGAAGAAGCTGAAGATGAAGTAGTAAAGGACGCCGTAGACGAGCCCAACGACGAGGAGCAATAAGGGATGGGTCGTGTTTGGCGCCCTGAAATTGAGCAGGTAGTCGGTGAGGCCCGCTGAGAAGCCAAAGCCGATCCTGATACCGAGGATAGTGCATATCGCCAACGATGTACCCGTCAGGACAGCGTGGATGAGAAAGAGCACAGGGGCGACGAAGAGAAAGGAGAACTCGATGGGTTCGGTGACCCCAGTCAGGAAGGACGTCAACGCCGCTGAGATCAGAATACCGGCTGCAACCTTGGGGAAGTTTGCGTGGCGGATCATCGCAAAACACGCCGCGGGCAACCCGAACATCATGATCGGGAAGAAACCGGCCATGAAGTTTCCGGCGGTAGGATCGCCTGCGAAGTAGCGGTTCAGGTCGCCAGTTACGACCCCATGGGGCCCATGATAGGTGCCGAGCTGGAACCAGACGTAGGAGTTGAGCACATGGTGCAGGCCGAGAGGGATTAGCAGGCGGTTCAAGAACCCATAGATGCCCGTACCGAGGGGCCCAAGTGACACGATCCCCGTACCTAGTGCGAATTCCACCTGCTGGATCGGAGGCCAGATTAAACCGAAAATAGCCCCCAGTATGAGCGCGGCGAAGGCGGTGATGATGGGGACGAAACGTTTCCCACCAAAGAAGGCGAGGTAGTCTGGTAGTCGGATATCGTAGAAACGCCGGTAGAGACCGGCCGAGACCAAGCCCATGAGGATACCCGAGAGCACACCCATGTTGATACTTGGGTCGGGTGCTCCTTTCACCTGTGGGATGAGTGTGTTGAAGACGCCAATAAACACTAAAAATCCGACAAGACCGGCGAGTGCCGCCGCACCTTCCCCACCGGTGAGGCCGATGGCGATTCCGACGGCGAAGATCATCGGCAGATTGGCGAAGATGGCGTTCCCCGCAGCAGCCATCCATGGGAGGTTAAGCAACTCCGGTTGACCAAAACGCAGAAGTAGCGCTGCAGCAGGAAGAACGGCAATCGGAAGCATCAATGAGCGTCCAACGCTCTGCAGTGCCCCCAGTGCACGATCAAAACCACTGGGAGCGGTTGGTGTAGTAACTGGGGTACCGGATGACGTGTTAGCAAGACTCATCGCAAAATCTCCTTTACTCATGCGATAACGGTTGCCAAAAAATACTTGAAACAATTCATGAAAATAATATATACTGTTCTTAGTAACTTTGTCAAGATGTCTAGACCACTATATATCATTGTTGGCTTTCAATATGTTCACTGAGCAATAGATATCTAGACTTCTAGATAAAAACGTGTCATGATATACGCCAGAAATTAGGGAAGAAAGGAACATAGCACATGGTATTGGACAATTTAAGAAAAAGCGAGAGTATAGACAAGAATAGTCCTATCCCTATGTATTATCAAATTATGAACCAACTGCGCGAACGGATATCCGCAGGCGAATATACGGCTGACGATGCCTTGCCGCCGGAGCGAGAACTAGTTGAAACCTATCAAGTCAGCCGCATGACTATCCGGCAGGCTATTTCAGAGTTAGTAAACGAAGGTATTCTGGTTCGTCGTAAGGGCATTGGCACATTTGTTGCTCCCCCCAAGCTTGAACAGGCATTAAATAGCCTGACAAGCTTTACAGAAGACATGGCACAACGCGGCATGAAGGCTGGCAGTCGTATCATCTCCTTCAAGGAGATATTACCCGACCCTACCATTCGTAAGACGCTGGGATTGAGTGCAGAAGAGAAAGTCTTTGAATGTGTACGGCTGCGGCTGGCGGATGAAGAACCGATGGCCCTTGAAACGACATCGCTGGTAGCGTCTATCTGCCCAGGTCTGCGCCAGGAAGATTTGGAAAATCAATCCTTGTATAAGGTGTTAACAGAGCGCTGGGGTATCCAGCTGGATCATGCCACGCAGAGTCTTGAGCCGATACTTGCTCCACCATACGAGGCCCTGTTACTGCACGTTGCGCCCGGAACGCCGCTTCTTTTCATGCACCGCGTGACGTATGAACAAAATGGTCGAGCTTTTGAACACGTCAAATCCCTCTATCGAGGTGACCGTTACAAGTTCGTGACCGAACTCCGCCGGAGAGCGGAGAGATGAGCAGTCGACGCTGGGCTTCAATCATCCCTGAGAGGAATCCGAAGATGCAGACTAACAGGTAAATGTCCCTGTGCCTGTCTCTCACCGAAGAGTACACGTACAGCAGCAACCAGGGCCGGCCTGGTATATTCATAAGTGACAAGGTAGGTGCGAAGTTGTGGAAATGTCAGTAGATCATATGGATTACGAACAGCTATTCCAACGACGCGCCGACCTGACAATAAAAGGTATCTCACAAGTTTCGCCTGTCCCTCATCCAGGTGTGCATTCACTGTCGTTACAACGAAAATATCTGATTCACCGGTTGTTTGTAATAACTCCTCGCAAGCGCTTTCCACTGTACCTGGAGCAATAGACAGGACCCTCACAGGAGTATGATAGCGTTCTATGATATCCGCCGGCACAACATCTGAATAATATCGATCTTCCACTATCGTCATGGTGTTTCTCTGTGGGGAGAGTACCACGATGCGCTGTCCTGAGTCTGGGTTTAGTGGCAGGAGCGCATCATCGTTTCGTACCAGGGTGATGGATAGCTCATACGCCTGGTTCTGTAGTTGTACGTGAGCCTCGCATCCGATGCACGCCGTAGGGGTGGGAGTGGTGAAGGGAAGGGATGGGGAGCTTGCCTCCGCCCTTGCCTCCGAACCCGGTAATTCATTCCAGGAGAGATGGTGGGCTTTGAGCCTCAGCACACGTTCCGCTGCTTGTTGAACCGCTTGCGGGGAAAGTTCGTGTATCTGCACCGCTCCCTGTATGGCCTCAATGCTTCCGCGCTGTCGCGTGTAGTGGTGAGACACCAGTACCAGGTCAATGCCAGCCTGTAGCGCCATAACAGCTGCTCGTTCCGTGCCGAACGTTTCTGCGATGGCCTTCATTTCCATGCAATCAGAGAGGATTACACCGTTGAAGCCGAGCTGCTCGCGAAGCAATCCTTGTATGATGGCCGGGGATAGAGTGGCGGGCAACATAGTTTGCTGGGTCAGAGCAGGGAAGGAGATATGGGCTACCATCACGCTCTCAGCCCCGGCCTCGATGCCCCTTCTGAAAGGCACCAGTTCCAGCGCTTCGAGCCGTTCAAGGGCATAGGGAATTGTGGGCAGCGCCAGGTGCGAGTCTACTTCGGTGTCACCGTGACCGGGAAAATGCTTTAAACAGGAGAGTACCCCTGCTGAACGATATCCCTTAACCATCGCGGCTCCGAGACGAGCAACCTGCTGCGGATCTTCGCCAAACGAACGCACGCCGATAACCGGGTTAGCTGGATTATTATTAACATCAACCACCGGAGCCAGGTTCATATTGATACCAAGTGCTTTGAGTTCGTGTCCTGTCGCCAATGCTACCTTGTACGCAACCTCCTCCGAACCGATAGCCCCCAATGCCATGTTGCCTGGAAATATGGTTACTGCCTCCCCCAGTCGCTGCACAATGCCGTTTTCCTGGTCAATGGCAATGAGCAACGGATAAGGCTGTCCGGCATCCTTCGCTATCACCTGCAAACTATGAGTAAGCTCAAGGACCTGCTGGGCATCGCAAACATTGCGCGAAAACAGAATAATGTTTCCGACATGAAAGCGCTGAATCAAGTCCATAATTTCCTCTGAAGGAGTACTTCCCGAGAAACCAACCATCAGCACTTGACCAATCTGTTCTTCCAGGGTCATTCCATCTGTGTACTTGCCCATGAGCACACCTTTCCTTGCGCTGGCCTGTCACTTATCAACTTTGGAATTGACGAAATCGCTGATCCACGTCTGCGGCGCGAGCGCCCCACCGTAGCTCCCCGATTAATCGTGGGATCAAAAAGCATCAAAACTGGTTATGTATAGACCAGTTCAATCGTAGCTCCCCGATTAATCGTGGGATTCAAGGACAGTTGTAAACAGTGCCGGGGCCGGAATAGTTGGAACGAGTTTCTTTAGAAGAGCATCATCAACAGCAACCTCCGCTGCCTCTAGCGCATTGAAGAGAACACCAACAATCGGCTCAAAGCGGCACCGTGTAGGTCTCACTGCTGGTGAGGTTGTTCGGACTCTTTCAATGATCGTATCTGCCAGTAGTGGAGAGTGGTGGCGAAAGACTCCACCGGCTAAAACCAGTGTGAAAGGCGTTTCTTCAATTCCAACATGCCGTGCCGCCGCCAGCGCATAATCGCCGAGTGCGTAGCCATGTCCCTGGACTATGCGACGGGCAAGAAGATCACCTGCGTTGGCTTCATCCAAAAGAATCTTCGTCAGGCCATCGCTGACTTTTAATACCGGATTCACACGCCTGGTAAAAAGATGGAGAACCTCTTCGACCGTGTTCAGGCCAAAGAAGCCAAGGATGTGCTGAGTGAGCGTTGTTGGCGGTTCAATGCCAAGCTCCGAGCGGAATACAGCATCCAATGTTTTCTGGCTTAGGTGACCACTCCCCTGTATCTGATTCTGCCAGCAGCCCGAATGCCACGTCCGTCCGTCTGGTGCGCGTGCTCCGGTAGCCGCTCCCGTCCCACAGACTACCGAGACCCCAGTATCGTCAGATGAGCCCGCATGCAATACGCCGAGCGCGTCGTTCTGAACAATGATCGTGCGCCCGAACCCACGTGCCTCCATTGCAGCTTGAAGAAAGGCAAAATCTTCAGGCCAATCAGCGCCAGCCATACTGAACACCGAAGTGACCAGATCAGATGCCTTGACATGTGCGGCTTGTAACGCACTCATCACCGCGTACTCGATATTAGCAAGGGCGGCAGAAGCAGAATCTGGCCATGTTGTGCCCGCTTCTGCGTTATAGATGTCACCACATCCTCCACGTCCAGCTCCCAGGATCGTTCCATCAAGGGCGGCTACAAGTGCGATAGTTTTCGTGTTCCCTCCATCAACGGCCAATACGCAATGCATACGATCCTCCTGAAAAACGTAGTCCCCCGATTTAGCGTGGGGAATTCCTAATTGTGGTGCACTCGATCCTACTACCGAAGCAGACGTTCTGGCAGATATTGTCTATGTGCAGCAGCCATTTCGTCATAAATGGCCTCCGCCTTATGTAGTGAGAAGACAAGCGGGTGGCTCGCCAGTGCGCGAATAGCATCTCTACGATTGCCACTCCATGCTGCCTCTGCCGTCAAAGCCTGGTACTCGCCGAGCATCTGCAATAACCCGAGCACGTGCCGCGGCATATGTCCCTGTACGAGAGGAGCGACGCCGTTGCGGTCAACGTAGCCGACCACTTCGACCACTAAATCATCGGTAAAGTCTGTAATGGCCCCATGGTTGGGGACGTTGACATACCATACCTCTTTACGGTCGTTATAGATGGCATCCATTACATCGATTGCCAGTTCCAGCTCATGCAGACCTCCGCGTGAGCGGGCAGGATCAAGTTCGGGAATATCGCTTGCGGCCTGTTCACGGTAATGCGCCCAGTAGTCCGGCACACGTGCCATAATATCTTGCGCCCGCGTTGTCGATTTGGCCTGGAGTTCAGCAAGAATCTCATCCTTGAAGTAGTAGTATTGGAAATAGGAACTCGGCAACGACTCCATCTGGCATGCCAACTCTATCAGGTGCGTAGTTCCATCTTGCGGTGTTTCGGGATTATGGCGTATCCGCTCATACCCATCTTGTAGAAGAGGAATGAAGTCCTGCCCATCATACAAGTGGCGCACTGTCCAGGAGCCATGATTAAGACCTATCGAGACGGCATCCAGCTTATCGGGGTCCAGGCCGATCAGTTCCGCATATTCATGGTTGCAGACGATTGGTCCTTCGCAAAATGAAATGGTGGGAATGTAGGTATGGTGGGTGACAGCTTCTGAGACGATATTAATGGGGTTGGTATAATTGAAGAGCCGGGCTTGTGGACAGACCGCTTCCATATCTGCGATGATGCTTTGCATGACGTGGATCGAGCGCAATGCCATAAAGAAGCCACCAGGCCCTTGTGTTTCCTGACCAATCACGCCGTACTTGAGCGGAATACTTTCATCGAGATAGCGGGCCTCAAAGCCCCCAGGTCGAAAGCTCGTCAAGACTGCGTCACACTCGCTCAGACCTGCTCGTCGATCGGTGGTGGTCGTGACGATCAAATCCATCCCCCAGGCTCGTGCCATCTTCTGGGTAATGGTTTGAACGATACCCAGGCGTTCTGCATCAAGATCGATGAGAACAACCTCCGAACCTACGAAATTTTTCCCCTGCTGGACGAATGAGGCCATTGTGCCGGCGGCTCGGGTACTGCCCCCTCCAATGTATGCTAATTTTATACGTGCCATACTACACTCTCCTTCAGAGGTCCCCCCATTCATGGCGGGACCTACTTTTTATAAGCTATGTTTTTGCGGATCAGTGAGATCGCCCTCGCCATCACCGTAGAGGAAGCAGTGTGTCCAGTGACCCCCGCCCAGGTCGGTGCGTTTTGGGAAGCGTTCACGACACACCGGCATAACGTGCGGACAGCGCGGGTGGAAGCGACAGCCGCCAGGTGGACTAATGAGGCTGGGAATCTCTCCACGAGCTTGCATAGCTGTCGTGTTGCGCCCAACGAGTGCCGGACGATCAGGGTCGGGTGCGGCAGAGATGAGCAGTTGGGTGTAGGGATGCCTGGGCTGCTGAATTACCTCCTCGCTCGGTCCTCCTTCGACCGTTTGCCCGGCATACATCACGAGCGTATCCTCAGCGAAGTAGCGAGCACTGGCAATGTCATGGGTAATGAAGAGCAGGGCGAGCCGCTCTTCATCCTTAAGACGCAACAGCAAATTCAGCACATCCAGGCGGATCGAGACATCCAGCATGGAGACAGGTTCGTCGGCCAATAGCACCTCCGGTCGAGCAGCCAGAGAGCGGGCAATGGCAACCCGTTGGCGCTGCCCGCCACTCAATTGATGTGGGAACTTAGTGATGAACTGCTCAGCAGGGCTCAAGCTCACGCGATTGAGTAAAGCCAGCACCTGTTCTGTCTCTTCGGTTGTGTTATGCGCATGACCATGCAGGCGCAAGGGACGACTCAGGTGATAACGGACATTATGCACCGGATTAAGCGAAGAAAATGGGTCCTGGAACACCATCTGTACATGGCGGCGGTAAGCACGCAGATCGGCCGTATTGTGGGTCTTGACTGGCTCCCCACGGAACTGGATAGAGCCCGCAGTAGGCTCGTAGAGGCGAGCTAATATACGGGCAACCGTGGTTTTGCCGCTGCCACTTTCTCCCACCAGTGCCAGCGCACGAGCAGGATACAGTGCTAGCGAGGAATCCTCGACCGCATGTACCACCGTTTGCCGTCCAAACAGGTTAAAATTGCGCAAAGGGAAATACTTGCGCAGATGGACAGCTTCCAGGACTGCTCGTGTAGTAGCTGCATTGGTCGTGTTGAATGGAGTACCCGATTCCAGATTTTCGATATTCATTAAACCTTCCTCGCTTTTTGTATGGCCTCATACCTGACTTCATATTGCTCAGCGAAACTAGCATTGGTTGGTAATCCCCCAAAATTGAGCCTGGAATTGTAGAGATGGCAGGCGACTACCTGCTCCGGTGTCTCGGGTGTAGAGGGAAGTAGAATTGGTAAGCGGGTGGTGCAGGCATCAAAGGCGCATGGACAGCGCGGGTGAAAGGCACAGCCTGACGGCACAGCCCGTAGATCGGGCGGGAAACCTGGAATGCCGGTCATCCGGCGGCGCGGCCCATGTATAGTAGGGAATGAATTCAATAGCCCGTAGCTATACGGATGGCGCGGCTGACGGTGTAGTTCCCGGCTCGTTGCCTTCTCAACGATGCGTCCCGCATACATGATCGCGATCTTATCGGCAATTTCGAGCAACAGCGAGAGGTCGTGTGTAATGAAGATGACGGAGAAACCGAAATCGTTGCGTAGCCCTATGATTTTTGTGAGAATCTCACGCTGTACCACCACGTCAAGTGCGGTCGTCGGCTCATCCAGGATGATGAGTTCTGGCGAGAGGGCCAGTGCAATGGCGATGATTGCACGTTGGCGCATGCCGCCGCTCAATTCATGGGGGTAACTGCGGATACGATCAGGTGCGATGCCGACTAGCCGCAGCAGTTCGATGGCATGCCGCCGCCGTGCATCCGGTCCCATCGCTGGTCGATGAGTGCGCAGCACATCGTAGATTTGAGCGCCAATATCCAGTACCGGGTTGAGTGCATTCATGGCGCTTTGGAAGACGATGGAGAGCTCATTCCAACGAAACGCACGCAATTGCGCAGGATTGAGTTCGAGAATATCTATAGGTACTGGGTGCTCGTCTGGTTGAGCTTTATCAGCTTGATTTGCGTTTGCTTTTGAGCGTGGGATGCTTTGCACTGTAATGCTGCTTTCTGTGGAAGGGCGTGGGTAATAGAGTATTTGCCCGTTGGTGATGACAGCAGGTGGGCGCAGTAAACGAGTAATGGCATAGGCCAGGGTAGACTTGCCACTGCCGCTCTCACCAGCCAGGCCAAGGATTTGTCCACGCTCCAAGGTAATGCTCACATCCGTTAAGGCGTGGACAGTACCGCTGGCAGCATAATAATCCACGCTCAAATTGTTGATCTCCAACAGAATGTCGGAAGGCTTATTTTCTTGATGAATGGTAGTCATTTTACTGCCTCCGTAGTGGCGGGGGTGGTGTGAGGTTGGGTGGGGACGCGGTCCGGGGGACTGTGTACGGCAGTGGTCGCCCGCTTTGGCCCGTGCTCCTTGCGCAAGCGCGGATTGGAAATCTCGTCAATGCCAAAATTGACGAAGGTGAGCGCGGCGCCCAATATAGCAATGCACAGACCAGGGGGCAGGAACCACCACCACGCACCGAGCAGGAGAGCGGAGTTATTGGAGGCCGAGAAGAGCATATTGCCCCAGGTCGCGGCGGTGATATCGCCCAGACCTAGATACTCCAGGGCTGTCTCGGCCAGGATTATATAGATCACCGTTCCAAAGAACTGGGCTGCTACAATAGATGTCTGGTTGGGCAGGATCTCATAGAAAATGATGCGCCACGTTGACTCACCAGAAGCACGGGCCGCCTCTATGCAATCCCGGTTGCGCAGCGAGAGCGTCTGTGAGCGCAGCACACGCGCTCCCCAGGACCAGCCCGTGATCGTCAAGATAAATCCAATTGCTACCGGTCCCTTATTAGGCAAGAAGGCTGCCAGCAAGATAGCCAGAGGCAGCGTCGGCAGCACCAGGAACACATTGCTGAGCAGCGAGAGAACCTCGTCCACCCAGCCGAGAAAGTAGCCGGAAGCCAGGCCTATTATGACCGAAACGATTGTAGTCACCAGGCCAATGCCCAGGCCCATAAAAACCGAGAAACGCGCTCCTACCACCGTCTGGACGAACACGTCCTCTCCAAAATTCGTTGTGCCAAACCAGTGAGTGGCCGATGGTGGCTGCAGAGATATCTGGAGTGAAGGTATGCGGGTCCTGCGGCAAGATGATTGGCCCAAAGATGGCCAGCAGGATAAAGAGGCCCACAACGATCAAGCCTACGCTTGCCTTACGGTTCCCCGCAATTACCCGCCAAAGGTCAAGCCAGCGTTGCGTAGCGGGAGAAGAGGTCTTTGCAGGTATAGATGTATCTACAGGAATATCCATAATAGCTATTTTCCTCCTAGCCGCACGCGCGGATCAAGCAGAACATACAGAAAGTCTGCCAGGAAATTCGCGGCCAGCACAGCAACGCTAATCACCAGGAAGGCTCCCTGCAAGAGCGCGTAATCATGGTTATCAACCGCTTGCAAGGTCGCCAGGCCGATGCCAGGATACGAGAAGACGATCTCGGTCAGCAAGGAGCCGCTCACCACAAACCCCAACGAGAGCGCGAACGCGGTAATATTCGGCAAAATGGCATTGCGTGCCCCGTACAGATACATAATGCGCCATTGCCTCAGGCCCTTCGCCTCGGCCATCAAGACGTAATCCTCAGACAACGTCGTAATCATGGCGTTGCGCATACCAAGCATCCAACCAGAAATAGAGCCAATGACAATAGTCAGAGCAGGCAAGATGGCATACTGGGCTGCGCTCAAAATGAAATCCACGGACCATCCTGGCACCGTATTGTCGGTATCATATCCGCCATGCAGAGGGAACCAGCCGAGCTGTGCACCCAGGATATAGAGCAACACCAGCGCCAGCCAGAAATAGGGGATCGCGGAAATAAAGGCAAAGAACGGAGTCCAGACAGCATCATTAAATGAGCCACGCCGCCAGACGACGACCACTCCCAGCATCGTCCCGATAATAAAGCTAATGACCAGCGACATCCCAACCAGGACAAGGGTCCAGGGAATATCCTGTCCCAGAATTTGAGTCACAGGAGCAGGCAGATACGTGATGGAGACGCCCAGGTTGCCATGCAAGAGATTATTGAGATACTGCCCATACTGGACCCACAATGGGGCATGACTCACCCCCAGCGAGACCTCTAGTGCGTTCAGCGCTTGGGGCGAGGCATGCCCTCTTAGGCGGGAAATAAATATTTGCGCCGGGTCACCTGGAACCAGGTGGGGAACGAGAAAATTGATTGTAACCGAGGCCCAGAGCGCAACAAGATAAAAACCAATTCGACGGAGCAGATAACGCATGCCTATCCCCTTCCAGAAGGGCAACCGGTAGAGTGCCGATTTATCGAGCACGTGGCCCACCCCACAGCCCCACACCTCCCTCGCCCCTACAAATTGCTGCTTCTACACTACCACGGAATCTTTGCTAATTCGTAACTATGCAGGTACCTTTCTCGCGCCGCCTGCGGCGGCCCTGGAAAAAGAAGGGGATTTTGCGGGGATACCCCGCGCCCCGGCAAGGGCACACCGTCCCCCAGACGGCGTCTGCGTCCCCCTGCACCCCCTGCTGAATAGTTACGCTGATTCCATGGATCGTCACTCTCATCCCGGCGTATGGGTGGAGATGACTTTCAGGGTCATCTCCACCTACACCACAAGATCAGCAATCCAGCAGCTTACTGAGCCGGTTGCAGGTTCAAGAGAATATACTCGATGTCTGGATAGACCAGCCCAGGAGCGGCATAAGGGTGTTGCGCATCGGGCCAGCCAACGAACTTGGCGGTGCTGTACTCATACCAGTAGGGTTCAGCCGTCAGCGGGATGCTGGGCAACTGATCCACCATGATCTGTTGCAGCCCATCTAGCGCCTGCTTCTGCACCTGTGGGTCAGTGCTCGAAGCATACTGGTCCAACAGCTTATCGGTGGCCGGATCCATCCAGCGCTCGTAGTTGGAAGGAGCCGACTGACCGATGGGGGCGGAGTTGGTGCTGCGCAAGAGGCCATCGTAGATGTAGTAGGGTGTGGGACCGGGGTTGGTCCACAGGATACCGGCGTCATATTGCCCGTTAAACAATGCATTGTTAAAGGCGTCAGTGGACATGGCATTCACCGTGGCATTGATGCCTGCCGCTTGCAAATCCTTCACCATCACCTGGCAGTCCGCCACATAGTCGGTATAGCCGCTGACCACAATGATGCTAAATGCCAACTGCTTGCCATTCTTGGCGTAGTAGCCATCGGCGCCCTTGGTCCAACCGTCGCTCTCTAGCGTTTGACCCGCCTGGGCGGCATTCTGCGTAAACTGCATATTGGCATACTGTGGATCAATGTAACTCTGAATAGCCTCTCCCACCAGCCCGGTCGGATTGGCCGGGGGCTCATAGCCATCTTCGCCAAGTTTCGAGATGGTCTCCCGATTGAGCGCGAGGCTAATGGCTTTGCGCACCTGCAAATCGTTGAAAGGGGCCCTGGTCAGGTTGAGGTAGAGCATCACATCATCGCTGCTGGGGAACCAGTAGTGATTGTGTTGCTTATCCAGAGCCACATAGGTTTGATTGAGGTTAGGAATAAACAGGTTCGTCCAGTCGATCAGACCCTTTTGCAGCGCCAGTTGCGCGCTCTCGTTGGAGGAATAGGCCGGGATCTTGACCTCATCCACCTGCGGCTTGCCAGGCTGCCAGAAGTTAGGATTCTTGACCAGATCGACCAGTTGCGGGGTGAATGATTTGACGATATAAGGGCCGGTACCAACGGGGTTGGGATCGGCATACTGTGACGGATCACCCTTGACGCCCGACCAGCTATGTTTGGGCAGTATATAGACCTGCCCACCCAGAATCCACACGATGGGATTGAAGGGCTTGCTCAGCGTCACCCTGACCGTACTGGCATCGGGCGCGCTCACATCTTTGACCGCCGCATCAATACCTGTCAGATCAATGGAGGGGTATTTTTGGATCAGCTTGAGCGTAAAGACCACATCATCACTGGTCAAAGGCTGCCCATCCGACCAGGTCACGCCCTGGCGCAAATGGAACGTGATATTCTGCGCATCGCTCGCCAGTTCGTAGCTGGAAGCCAGCCACGGCTTGACACTACCATCCAGGCGGTTGACATCGAGCAGCGTTTCATAGATCAAGCCTTGCGTACCGCTGATCACACCGGGGGAATAAGGATTAAAGTTTTGGGTATAGGCATCCTGTTCATTCGCCAACATAGTGAGCGAATTTGGGTGCGCGGGCCTCTTAGAAGTAGTCGTGCTATTACTTCCGCTACAGGCTGCGAGTACCATCGAGAGGAGCAGCAGCAATGATAGCAGCATCATCGCTGCCTTTTTCCTCTGTGCAAATAAAGCATTGTGAGTCACTGAGTACCTCCTACCCCCGCGATAAATCGGGGGGCTACTAGATGAATGGATCAATCGTTTAACGTAGATCCCCGATTTATCGTGGGATTCCCAGCCGAAGCTGAGATCGAAATATGATGGTTTGCTCCACAGGATGCACGCACTACGAGGCTTGTGGGAAGTTGAATGCGGACAGGCGAGGCGTCCGTGTTCAATCCTTCAGCCAACTCTTTGGATGTTCTTTTTGCACTGGAAGGATTCCACCGGCCAGTTGTAGGAACTTGAGGTGCATCGAGCATTGACAACAGTAATTCGATACCTTGTCGTCCCATCTCGAAGTAAGGTTGCCTGACGGTAGTAAGTGCAGGGCGGGTATGTGCAGAAGGAGCATCATCGTCAAAGCCAACGAGAGCAACATCCCCAGGGATAGATAAGCCATACTCCTCAGCAATCACCATGACGCCGTACGCCATCTGATCGCTCGCTGCAAATATGGCGGTAGGTCGTTTTTCCGGCGGGAGTTCAAAAAACTTACTGGCACAGGCACGCCCTGAGGGTGGCAAGAAGTCTCCCTCTAACACGAGATCCGGGTCAGGTGTGATACCCGCTTCGAGCAGCGCCTGGCGATAGCCATTGTAGCGATCGTGAGAGACAAGGTACTCGGGTGGTCCTTGAATATGTGCGATACGCCGATGACCGTGACTGATAAGGTGACGAGTAACAGCGTAGGCGCCAGTAGTATTATCAGCTCCAACCCATGGAGTGACCTGTACTTCCTGGTCATCAATAATCACGACGGGAAATCCTTGCTTGTAGAGTCGCGTCAAATGCTGGGATGCTCGGTCGGGGAAAATTGCTAACAGGCCAGCAGTTAGTTGTGTTCCGAGAAGACGGTTGATAACCTCACTACGGTCTCTTTCGATGTCTTCGTCATTGATGCTGTAGAGAACCAGCTCGTACGGTGTTTGCTTTACAACTTCAACAATTCCAAGAGTGAGATCAGGGATAAGCGGCCAGGCCCACGCTGGGATGAGCATGCCTATCAGCCGACTGCGGCCGGCTGCTAGACCAGAGGCAGTAGTGCTAGGAATGAAGTTCTGTTGCTCAATGATACGAAGGATGCGCTCCCGTGTTGCAGGGTCTACATCCGGTTTGTGATTCAATACACGCGAGACAGTAGTCCTGGATACTCCAGCCAGGCGTGCAATATCGTCGATCGTAGACTTCTTTGGCATGGGCTTCCTTCTCACTTGACGGGTGTAGAAAACGATAAGGAATAGCCCACGATAAATCGGGGCTCTACTTGCGAAAAATACTTTGTGTAAGCGATTACGGAAGCGCTTCCGTAATCGCTTACACAAAGTATACTGAGAGAACAAGTATATGTCAAGGGTATATTTGCCTCAGAACCAATCTGAGGCAGGAATCCAGGTATGGCCTTCAGGGAACAACACATTGAGTACAGGAAGCAGATCGCTGTTAATGAATTCCCCACGAAGCATCTCTACGCGCTCCACTGCGTTCCGCTGAGGGGGACTACTTCCATGTTGATGGACGGCCCAGCCAACCGGACGATAGCCGAACACGACCTGGATGAAGAGTTCAGGTGTCAACTGTATAACCTCTACTGCATCGATTATCTGGTTAACCAGCCGAAGATCGCTGCCTTCAAAATGCAGGATGCAGCTTTCATCACCGACCGTCAAAAGCACATTGCCTGACCAGTGGGACAGGGATCGTCGCCAGCGCTCCTGCCATTCCGGGAGCATCGCTTGAGAGAAAGTCGGCAAGTTGACGAGGCGCGCCATCCATCCTGCGTCACGGTGATGGAACGACTGGCTTCGTACGACCCATTCGTCCGCCGGATGTTTCCAGTGCGAAGTATCGAGGACCTCCAGATGGTCAATCATCCACTGTAAGATTGGAGCTTCGGGTGGTAAGCGGTAGCGCAAGGTGGAAAGTGCAGCAGGACCCTCCAGTAACTGAGCATGGTGCCGAAGCAGTGCTAGTGCTGCTGCCCAATTATCCGCTGCCATCTCCAGCGCCTGTGAACGATCAGCGCTACTGCGTAGGGATAGATATCCTTCAGGGAAACCATCAGGATGGACTGCCAGCCACAGTGGATTATCTGACTGCCGATGCTGTAACCGATGGGTTTGCTGCTCTATGGTGCGCATGAAACTGCCCGTAAAGGGACCATAGTGGCGGTTGTAGAGCGCGAGGACGCTAGCTGCATCCTCTTTGGTGGCCGCTTGTACTTCGTGCGTGCTTTGCGGTTGCTCCAGGATCGCGGCACGGTCAATATCCTGGACGGATTGATCGAACATATCAGTATAGCCAAAGCGATGATAAAATTTGGGAATGCCATCCAGCAGTAGTAAGGCATGATGGTGTGCACGAGCATAGTCTATGGCGTCATACATCAATGCAGTAGCCACTCCCTGATAGCGATGCGCAGGATAGGTCATGACGGTCCCGATACATCCTGTAGCCAGCTGTGCAACCCCCATAAGCAGCATCCGTTCATGAATGATGTAGCTTCCTACAAGCTCACCATCACGGAAAGCTCCACGTAGTTGCTCTGGGCGATACCCAGGATGGGTAGTTGTCACCTGCTGCCAACGCAGAGCGTTGGCAGGCGACGGATCAGATGAGAATTCCTGATCTGCGAACTGAAAATGCAACTGGTATTCAGCAGGGGAAGCCAGTGGCCGAACAATGATGGATGATGAATCCATAGCACACTCCTCTTTTTTAATGAATTCCCCACGATAAATCGGGGCGCACAGTCCCCCAGACTGCGTCCTGCCCCCAGGCAGGGTGCTACAAATTCTTGTTTTCTCATCGCATCCAGTTTCATGAAATCCTCCAATTTGGATACCCACTTCCTTCAGGCGATGCCGGGAAAAATTGGCTGCCCGCAGGCAGGAACCCCTTGTGGGGAAACGAGAGAAATGCGGTCTCCCGTTTGTGGTGGTTGCAATCAAGTTACAGCCCGTGCCCGCACACACGTAAGGCGCCCTTCGCCAAGGTTCAAGAGGCTTGTCATGCTGGCAGCACCGCTCCTCCCCTTAGAACTTTTAACCACCAGCGATAGAGCTACGGATTAGGACAAGCGTCCGTAGGTATCGTGACCTCTCGAACGTAGGTACTTCCAGGCTGATTCTATCCAGACTGTATGAAGTACCTCAGGCTAGTCAAGCAGGCCCATAAAGAAGACGGATGTAAAGCCACCCCATCTCTACAAGCCTCCGCCTTCAGGCGGGGGTTCTTGACCTCTTGAAGTAGCCGATCCATATGCCTAGTATACCATGCTTGCTACCTGGCATATCCCAGTGTTGCTCCGAAACTCGAAAACATAGAAGAGTAACCCTGGAGGCACCCAGCCGGTTTTGGAGATCTCCGCTGCAGAACTTCTCTCCATTCAGGTTCGAGCACTGCCTGGATGGCCATGTCATATGTACTCAGTGAGGCCAGATGATCAAGTGCGTGGGCCAGTACATAGTGCCGCTCAATTTGTTCTGGGGGAAAAAGATGATGACCGTATCGTGTCTCTAATGCTCCTATCGGCTCAACCGAGATACGTTCGGACGCAATCCATTGATCCACCCATTGTCCTTGAGGGAGTACAGCCAGGTACGTGAGGAGCAGATGATCACAGTCGTGTTCATATCGCCACGAGGTCGAGTGGACGATTGCTAGACGTGGATCAAAGGCGTCGTCAAAGAAGGAGACCATGTAGCGCACAACGATATCGTTTGGGTGGATGTGCGGCAGATTCGGGATTAACCAGGGAGGAAACTTCTCCTCCTGGTGATGTCGAATGAGCACAGCCTGTGTTGAAAGCAATGTTACAGGAAAGACTTCGTATAAGATGGAAGTCATACTTCTCTTTTCTCCTTATGTGCATGGGCATTAGATTCTTGATAATGAATCCCTCATGATAAATCGGGGCACACAGTCCCCCAGGCAGGGTGCTACACCGCGGTGAACATGGCGCTTTAACATGCGGGTAAACGGTACCGCGTTAGAGCCATGCAGTAGTGACAGTGATGGTTAGCTTGCGATGAGACTAGAGAAGAGGACAACAACTCAAGTTGTGTGTGGAAGAGCAACAGAGGAGGGGAGAGCAATTGTTGAGTGAGGATGCTGTAAAACCGTGTGTGTTTGTAACGTTAGTGATGCTGTGTGCCTGACGGCGAAAACGTGTTTGGGGAACACGGAGTAAGGCAGCCGTGTTATTCTCAGACCCAATTGGAATACTTTGCTTCATGTGTATAAACCCCCCTAATTGAGAATTATTTTTGCTGCTCTACCTTAGTCATTGCTGTGGTAGTAGCAAGTCATCGCTATTGTAGGCGGAATGCTGGTGCTTGTCAATACGCACGTACGCAGCGAGCGTGTACAATATACTAATCAGGGAATTCTTTAGAGAGAATGAGGATATCAGTTCCCCTTCCCAGATATGTGCTATCATCATTTCACATGAATATGTGAGCGATGGCTATACCATGCTGCCCATAAGCTGAATCCCAGAATTGCTGCTGCTAACAATAGTATGACTGTTTCGATCCCCAGGGTATCAGCAATCACGCCGGCAAAGAGTAGGAGAGGAATTGAGCCAGCATTAAAAAACATGAACTGGAAGGAAAATACACGACCCCGCTCCTCCTCGGGCGCGTGCTCCTGCATCACCGTTTGCGCGGGAATATTCACCATATCCAGCGCTATTCCCATGACAAACGTTATCGCACCCACTAAAAAGAGGATAGTAGCAGCAGGTAGAGCAAGCAACGACCAAATGTAGCGACTGAGAGGTATAAGAATCAAACAAGCAGCAGTGCAGAGGCTTCCCAGGGTGATGCTGCGGCTTAAACCCAACAGCCGTGTTAAGTAGGGCATGATCAGTCCGCCAAGTACCAGGCCAACGCCCGCTGGAGCTAAGATGAGGGGCATCTCCTGGACGGGCTGGTGCAAGACAATGACGACAAATGGCCCCACCAGTTCGCCTATCACCAGCAGCAAGATGCTGAAGAACGTGACGCGGAGTAATGCGAGCATCAACTTGCGATCCTCACGAATGTAGGCCCACGTTTCTCTCACATCGTGTCGTATGATCTTCCACGTCTGCTTCCCAAGCGATCTGAACAGCACCGGTTCATCACTTTGCTCCTGCTGCAAAGCATGTGCGGGAATCGCCAGGATCAGGAAGGTGCAGATAATGTAGACAATAGCGACAATCGTGAAGAGGATATCAAAAGATAGGACCTGCACTTTTATAAAGCCGAGTGAGAGCTGAAAGGGTTGAAAGAGTGAAGTGATGAGCCCACCAACGACTAAAAAGCCGACAGCTTGCGCGATGGTTTGCGTAATGTTGAACAGCGAGAGCGCAGGTACCAGGCTGTTCTTGTCCACGAGCAATGGGATGGCCGATGCCTCTGCCGGCAAAAAGAACTGTGTAATCAGTGAGATGGCAAATGCCAGGAAGTAGAGTGGAATGACCGTATTTGGGTTCAAAAGCAGCGCTAGCACGATGAGTCCCGTGGAAGCCGCTCGCGCAGCATTGCATACCCAGAGCACGAGTCGTTTGTCCAGGTAATCGACATAGACTCCTGCAAGTAAGCTAAACGGCACAGCGGGAAGTGTAAACGAGACGATTGCAAAGCCGACCATCGCCGTTGAGTGGGTGACCTCCGTCACGAGGGCAATGACACCATAATTGGCCGCATTAAAGACGATCAGTGAAAGCAGTTGTGCTAACCAGAGCAGTAAGAACGAGCGATTCTTCAAGACACTGCGAAATGATCCCGCATGTGTATCCTCCATAGAAGAAAGAGAAGCAGCCGGGATGTTATCGTCGCTTTGTTCTGTCTTCATGTAGCTCCTAGCTCTCATCCTGCCTGCCAGACTTGCACTGTCTTATCCCAGGAGCCAGAGGCCACCTGCTTGCTGTCGGGAGACCAGGCTACCGTTCGCACGCTACTGGAATGGCCAGTATACTTGGAGAAGAGTGTGCCATTCGTGGCATCCCAGACCTGTACCGTCTTATCATCACCTGACGAGGCGATACGCTTACCATCCGGTGACCAGGCCACGGCATAGACAAAGTCGGTATGGCCGTAATAAATATAGAGGTGATCGCCATTGGCGGCATCCCAGACTTGCACAGTCTTGTTGTCACATGCCGAGGCAATGCGCTTGCCGTCAGGCGACCATGCAACCGACCAGATTGATGTGAAGTATGGTTGAAAGGTATAGAGGTGCATACCGTATACTGCGTCCCAGACTTGCACTGTTCCATCTGCACTGGAGGAGGCGATGCGTTTACCATCGGGGGACCAGGCCACTGCGTGGACAGGGGCCGAATGGCCTCGAAACGTATAGACATGGCCACCATTCGCTGCATCCCACACCTGTACCGATTTGTCGCCCCCTGCCGAGGCGACAAGTTTACCGCCAGGTGACCACGCCACCGCCCACACCCAATCTGTATGACCAGTATAGGTGTAAAAGTGATCGCCAAACGTTGGATCCCAGATCTGCACCGTCTTATCGTAGCTCGCTGAAGCGATGCGCTCGCCACCAGGTATTCCTGTCCTCCAGACAGGGTTCCAAGATACGGAGTAGACAGAATCTGAATGGCCGGTATAGCGGATAAGATGATCACCGCTCGTTGCATCCCAAACTTGCGCCGTCTCATCGCCACTGCCTGAGGCAATGCGTTTGCCGTCAGGCGACCAAGCTACCGACCATACCCAGTCGGTATGACCGTGATAAGTAAAGAGGGTGGTACCCACCTTGATAACAGGGGACGGAGGAGAGACAGGTTGACCCCCGCTTTGAGCATATTTCAGCAAAACAATCCCACCGCCTGCTGCGCTTGCCAGGGCCACCCCGGCCAGTCCCCACAAGAGTGTTCGCCGGGATATGCCTCGGCGTGGTAATTGGGGTGGCTGTGGAGTTGCGAACGGCTGATCCAACGCTAGGGTCTCTCCCTCGATAAAGCGGGGAGCTACTGAAGGGGGATGCTCCTTCGAGGCTGCTGCATCCTGCTTTGATTGGAGTGCTGTTTCTTGCACAGGCGGCTTGCCTGGCGAAGCTGCCGTATCAGATGTAGGGGCAAGGGTGACAGGGAATGGTGGGGTGGTCCCTTGCGGTTGCCCAAGAGGTGCCGGTTCTCCCTCGAAGTATCTATACGCGCTCCACTGTGTTCCGCTGAGGGGAGCTACAGATGCTTGTTGCAGGGCGATAGCAAAGTCCCGTACACTGGCAAAGCGCTGTGTAGGGTCTTTGGCCAGGGCTTTCATGATCACTTCTTCCACTGCTGGCGGAATCGCTGGAACCATCTTACGTATCGAAGGTGGAGATACCAGCGTGTGCTTCACGGCTACCTCAGTAAATGTCCCTTGAAAAGGCCGCGTCCCGCTCAGCCATTCATAGACCACGACGCCAAGGGAATACTGGTCACTATTCGGGCATGCCTGAGCCTGTATCTGTTCGGGGGCCATATAGGCAATGGTACCCGCGAGGTCCTGTATTCCTTTCGTACTGAAATAGTGCGAACTCTTGGTCACCATGGCAATGCCAAAATCGCCGAGCAACACTTCGTGGTGGCGACCCAGTAGCATATTCTCTGGTTTGACGTCTCTGTGGATTACTTTCTGATCGTGGGCATACTGCAAAGCATCGGCAAGCTGAGTGACGTAGCTGACGACGGTCGAAAGTGGAAGTGAAGCTTCTTTGGGATACCGCTTTCGCAGGGTGCCATGCGGGGCATAATCCATCACGAGAAACGGAGTTGATTCCGTTACACCATAATCAAGGACGCGCACGATATGTGGATGTATCAGGTGAGCGATCGTACGAGCCTCGATACGAAACTGCTCTACATCCTCAGTGTCCAGTTGTGTATGGAGGACCTTGATGGCAGCTGGAGTATCCAGATAAATATGTTCGCCCAGGTAGACCTCGGCAAAGCCGCCTAGCCCTAACAAACGAACCAGGCGGTAGTTGCCGAGCAATTGCCCAACACGATCTGCCACGACCACCTCCTTAAGTTTACAGACCTCCGCCGTTAAAAGCCCCTGACTTGAGTCATGGGGATGAAAACAGCGTTGGGGCCTCACTCGCCGGCCGGCTGGACCCCATTCCCTCTTGACAACTTAATTCATTTGCAGCAAAATGTCTGCCATGAGAACGTTTGAATATCGCCTCTATCCGAAGAAAGCCCAAGCCAAAGCCCTCATGGGGTGCTTGATCGCGTCGCGGCATCTCTACAATGAAATGTTGGCCGCCTCCAAAGAGCACTATGAGCAGACGGGCACATTCCTCATGAAATACGATTTGACCGCTCAGTTTCGTGGCCGTGGGGGTGAGCATGTACCCGCTTCCACGGTCTAGATGTTGGCGGATCGTCTGGATAAGGCCTTCAAACGCTTCTTTGCGATGAGAGAACTGAGTGAACGAGGCGGTTTCCCGCGTTTCAAGAAGCCCAATCGTTGGCATTCTATTCAACTGAGACAGTACAAGACCGATTTCTCGCTTGCCCCTGACGGGAAGCATTTGTCTCTTCCCAAGAAGTTGGGCGGCTCCATCAAGATCAAGGTGCATCGTCCTATCGAAGGTACACCCAGGACGGCTCATCTCGTCTTGCGTGCTGACGGCCATTGGTATGTCCTCATTGTCTGTGAGACCCAGCCATGTACTGACCATGAACCGACTGAGTGCGAACATCCTGACATTGGCATTGACGTAGGACTCAAATCGTTTCTCACGGATAGCGAAGGCCACACAATTGCGAACCCACGAACCTTTCGCAAGAGTCAGAAGACACTTAGACGTAAGCAACGGCAAATGTGCCGCCGCAAGAAGGGGAGCAGACGCTACCGCAAAGCCGCTAAGAGTACCGCTCAGACACATCTGAAGATCAAACGGCAACGCCGAGACCATCATTTCAAAGTCGCCAAACACTACGCTGAAGGCTATCAGCGCATTGCCGTCGAAGACCTTCAGATCACCAACATGGTGCAGAACCACCATCTCTCGAAAAGTATCCATGATGCGGGTTGGGGTCAATTCCTCGATATCCTCTCGACCAAGGCTGAGAGTGCTGGGCATGAGGTCATCCGAGTGAACCCCCGCTTCACCACACAGGCATGCAGTCACTGTGGGGAACTTGTACAAAAGTCCCTCAGTGTGCGTACCCATATCTGCACCTCCTGTGGCTATGTGGCCGACCGTGATGTCAACGCCGCAAAGAACATTTTGTTAAAGGCAGGGGCACTGCCTTCAGGGATGGTCTCCGTTGGGAGTCCAGACGAACTGAGAAGCCCCCGGTAATATCCCTGGGGAGTTGTCACAGATCGGTTCTCAGTTTGGGAAGATGACCTTGCTCATTATAGAAAACTATGGGGAGTGCGTCAAGCTTCCGCAGTTATGCTAAGATTTATAAAGGGGCTAGCAGGCTTATCTTCATGGCATATCTGAAGGAGATCGACATGGAACATCGTACACTGGGGAGCACTGGTTTACAGGTTCCCGTTGTTGGTATGGGAACGTGGCAGACCTTTAATGTGTGGGGAGATGCCACAATAAGGAATGCGCGCAGCATTGTTGATACAGCGTTGAAAGTGGACGCGAACTTTTTCGATTCCTCGCCTATGTATGGAGCGGCAGAACAGGTACTTGGTGAAACCTTACGAGGACGCCGCGAGCAGGCGTTGGTCGCTACAAAAGTATGGGCCTCGACGAGTAGGGAGGGAAAGGCACAGGTCAGGCGCGCGCTGCAGTTTTTTGGTGGATACATCGATCTCTACCAGATTCACAACCTGCTCAACTGGCAGGAACATCTGGATATGCTGGAAGGCTTGCGTGATGCAGGAAACGTACGAGCGATTGGAGCTACACATTATAGCAGTTCTGCTTTTCGAGACCTTCGTCAGGTGATGCGGACGGGCCGTATTACTGCCATCCAGATTCCCTATAACCCGCTCGAGCGTGAGGTTGAACATGACATTTTGCCGCTTGCCACCGACCTGGGGCTTGGTGTGGTAGTGATGCGCCCCTTTGCCGAGGGGGCGCTGATGCGGCAGCCACCATCTCGCAGCGACCTGGCACCGCTCGAACCTTTTGGGGTGACAACCTGGGCGCAGGCGCTGCTCAAATGGATCCTGAGCGATTCGCGCTGCCATGTCACAATACCAGCGACATTCCATGCCGAGCATATGGAGACAAATGCTGCCGCCGGCGAACCTCCCTGGTTCGGTAGGGAAGAGCGAGAACTGGTTGTGCGCCTTGCCCGGCGTTCGTAGGGACACGAATACGAATTATTGCGTACCGCAGATCATACCATAGCGGGACAGTCCAGCAGGAACACTTCCCCATCTTAGCGGTAAACCATAGTCTTGAGCAGGTGCTCAATAGTCGCCTCAGGATCAGTACACAGACCCACGTGGACATGAGAGGTCTGGATGATCGTACTACGCGGAGATATGAGCCAGTGAAAGCGCTCAGACTGTGACATCTTGCCCAGCAGCCCTGCTTCTGGTGCTCCCATGCAGATATGCACAATGGCATCCAGTTGCTGCTGGACGGTGGCAAGATCAAGGTCGGGTGCCAGAGTAAGCACTCGTGTTTGATCCAGGTGAATGCGTACTCCGAGAAAGCCCAGCGTGCGGCAAAAGAGGAGCACACCGACGTTGAGGCACTCGCCACGCTCGACGTTGGGGACGACCCGGATGAGCGCATAATCATAGGAGCTGAGCTCGAGCACGCAAGGCCTCCTCCACGAAGTAATGCGAAGCTGCCAGGCGGTCGAGCAGGTACGCCTGGTAGGCCTCGCGGTGCGAATCAGGGTCGGCAAAGAACGGGTCGGGGTCGAGCCAGCTGTCGGGAATCGCTTTGACTGTCTGCTGAATTACCTCTGACGTGAGAAGTCCTTTTAGGAGCGCGTCCGCCTCCTCAAGGGCACTCGCCGCCGTAAGAAGCACATGCTCCTTGATAGGAGGAAACGGGCTGCGACTGCGGGCAAGGTAATCCCCAGTGCTGTAATGGAAGTAGAGCGCAGAACCGTGGTCGATGAGCATCAGCCGCTTGTGCCAGAAGAGCATGTTGGTATTGCGCAGTGTGCGGTCTACGTTGGTCACATAAGCATCGAACCACACAATTGAAGAGGCCAGTAGAGGATCAAGTCTGCTCACGTCCAGTGGGTTAAAGGAGAGAGCTCCGGGAAGGTAGTCCAGGCCGAAATTGAGTCCTGCACTTGCCTTGATCAGGGCCCTAATTTCATAGTCTGGCTCAGAACGGCCTAGCACTGGATCAAGTTCCATGAAGACGATTTCAGGAACAGGGAGTCCTAGGGCACGGCCAAGCTCTCCCACAACCAGTTCGGCGATCAAGGCTTTTTCCCCTTGGCCTGCGCCACGGAACTTCAACACGTACAGGCCATCGTCATCGGCCTCGACGATGGCCGGCAGCGAGCCACCTTCCCGCAGCGGTGTGACATAGCGAGTGACTGTAATCGTTCTTAGCATGGCCCTATTGTAGCATACAGGCGAAGTCCTAAGGCGGAGGCACGGACGGACGCAAGGCATCCTGCCTGGGGGGCAGGTATACGTCCCTACCGCCCCTACTAACACTGAGTGAGACAGACGAAGAGGCAGCGACACGAGCGAAGGTGAGGTACTCCTTCGTTCAGCGATGGTATGCCTGATTACCAGGATGTAGTTTGCGGCAGATGTGTATTTGGAGCCTCACCAATGATCTGAGCGAGCTTTTGGAACTGCTCATAGGACATATCCGCAGTTGTGCCACTCCATAGTTTCTGGCTCAGCGTTTGCATGGCGGGCTTGACCCTGGCATAGACATCGGCATCACTGATGACACTGCCGAGTTTGTCGTTCCATTCCGAGAACATGCCACCTAACAGGTGTGGGTCGCCTGGGTGCAAATTGAGACTTGGGTCGGAAAGGCTAAAAATAGTCGGCTCCCAGTGCTCGTACAACATTTGTGTATTTAGATAGTCATGGTAGTATCCGGCTTTGGGAACGATGTAGAGGAAGATTGTCATTCGCGTTAATGATAGCATATCCTTCATGCGCCATGTCCACGGGGTTGGACCAGCCATTATCCCAGTCGTCTATGACGATATCGGGTCTTACCTTGACGTCACTTTGCATCTTGGTCAGGGAGCCCCACATTCTGATGGTCTTCCCTTTGCTTCTCAAGTAAGCATCATAGGTGTTGATAAACTGCCTGTATTTGTCGGCATCACTTGGCAAGTACTCATCCGCGCCGATATCTACCTGTTTGCTATCAAACCACGGAAGAAACTCGTCCCAGATAGCATTCATGAAGGTGTAGGTGTTAGGGTTATTCAGGTCAAGAAACTCTTTTGAGGAGTTCGGACTGGCAAGGTCTGGGCGATATTGTGTGAAGGCCAGATCATGAGCCGGTGCGTCAATTTCTGGTGTAATCGTGACGGCATAGGTTCTGGCAATAGCTTGCAATTCACTTATATCCTGCCTGCTATAAGACCCATCTTTGAGCCGCCAGGCCAGGGAAGCGATCGCTATTGAGACGGAAGGCAGCATATTTGTGCATCCAATCGGGGCTCTCTCCACCACCGGGTTCATTGTCGTTGAAATGAAGGTGAAAATCATTCATTTTATACCACGCCATGAATTTCACGTAGTCTTCCAGGGAACGGATGGAGAAAAACTTGCGCCCGACGTCGAGCATGAAGCTGCGCTCTGCGTACTGTGGATAGTCTCTTGCAATGCCTCTGGGTATATGCGTTTTAGCGGGGTCCTGGAGTAGAATTTGCAATACGGTGCGCGTGCCGTAGAAGACTCCTGCAGGTGTATGTGCACTGATCACAACCTTGTCGTCCACCTGGAAGAGATAGCCTTCGTTGCCAATACCAGTATCGACATTGTGTAAGGTGAGGAAAAAATCTCCCGCCGCCGGGGAAATTGTTGTGATCAAAGGAAGGGTGCGTTTCGTCACAGCGAAGAGATCGTCTTGAAATACCTTCGCCGTATTCTTTAGCTGCGTAGTATATGTGGGATCGATGGCTATGCGAGAAGCTGAACTCAATGTGAAGAATCCGCTACCTCCTTGCCACTCACGCAGACTGGGAATGACTTTTGGTGCTGCGTTAGGAACTTGTTGAGGAGCCAGTGATAGAACTTCGATTTCAGCGTGGTCCAAAAAGCGTAAGGGGGTCAAATTCGTCACGATGATAGCCAGGCCGAGCAGTATACCTAGACAAAATGCTGCGGTTTTTTTCTTCAAGTACTGAACTCTTTCAAGGAAGCCTTCTTGCAACAGGCCTACACAGGCATACCTGCCCCCCAACAGGGAACCCTATCCGGGAGATAGGTAACCACAGATCCCTACGGATTTGCCGGGGTGATCTTCTTCGTGTGTCAAAGTATGCCAGATAAGTTCAGTATATACCTGGTAGTGAAAGAGGACTACTATCTCCGCACGAGGTGTGACCAAAGGGCTATCAAGCCCTAAACTCTTTACTTCAATGCTCTTCCATTTTGAAAAAAGATAAGGGGAAGTCTATTTTTGTGAACAGATGGCCCAAGTTGCCCCTACATGGTCTTTTGAACAAAACCATGCTATTACTGACTGACCATCTGTTGTTGTTTCGCTCTGCTGTGTCTGTAGGCCAGGACGGCCGCAACCAGAAGGAAAGGGGAAGCTAGGAGCGCCCACCAGCCCGCAATAAAGAAAAACGCGATGCCCGCCACCGCCAGCAGCACCGCTCCCACGATGGGAAAGAACAATGCCATTATTGAGCCGACAAGCCCGATCAGGATGACAAGCAACCCGAAAAAGAAGTGCGATTGGTTATTCGTGATCCCGGCGACTCGGCCCAAGACGTGGAAGGAGGAGTACAAGATGTTGATGATAAAGGCAATGACCACACCTAAGAGGCCGATGAGCATTGCGAGTGTGCGCAAAGTAAACTGTACCATAGATCTTCTCCTTTTTAGCCGGAGTATTCCCTGGCACTTTTATCCTATTCTTCCGCAGTGACGCTGTGGCAGGTACTTTCAATGAAGATATACCTACAAAGCCGGCTAAATGAGAACGAGAATACGTTCTTTCCTCGCTTTGCGCTTCTTTAAGAGATACCTTTTAAGAGAGTATAAAGCAAAAACATCAGGTGATACATCAACCAAAAGATTGATTTTGTAAGATCCGCTATAGGCTCTTTTGGTTACTTTACTCGCCCTGTTTCCCGCCGAACAGGCCCCCGGGATTACCCATTCGTTTCTCAGCCTCACCCTCCAGGTTATCTAGGACTCCGCCTGCCGCATCCTTGGCTTGCTGACTATACTGTTGGCCGCCAGGAATTTTATTGGCAAATTGATCGATAGCTTGATCAGCCTGCTGTCCAGCCATTTGACGTGCCTGGTCAAATGCTCCTTGTCCCTGACCGCCCTGGCTACCCTGCTGTCCGTACTGTTGGCTAGGGTCTTGACCATAACCAGTTTGCCCATACTGCTGGTTAGGGTTCTGTTGTCCCCATTGACCCTGACCTTGTTGGTTGGGGTCTTGTTGTCCAAATTGGCCCTGACCTTGCTGATAGGGGTCTTGCTGACCCTGGCCTTGTTGGTTGGGGTCTTGTTGTCCAAATTGGCCCTGACCTTGTTGGTTGGGATCTTGCTGATAATCGTAGCTCATTGCTTATCCTCCTTAAAAATTTGGTACCAACGTAATCAACTATAGTTACTTTCATTTGAGATCAGAACTTCACATTGAACCAGCACAGGCACTAAATGCGAAACGCAGCACGAACATTGGGATCGACGAACAAGTAAAGCAGGATCACCACAGGAATGATCATTCCTATTCTCTGGAATTTCCATAACAGTGCTCCGCTTAATTCTCCTGTGCCACCTAAGGGAGTATAAAGTAAAAACATCAGTGATACATCAACCAAAAGATTGATTTTGCGAGATCCTTTGAGGGTAGAGGCCTAACATGTTGTGCTGATCATCTCTATGACGCGTTGGAAGAAGCATCAGAGACGATGAGCGGGGAACCGGCCGCATGGGATATGTCGTTCACCGGTGAACAAAGCATACAGGGGTTCACGCTGTCCACAATGCGACGCCCATTGCTTCACTTTCCAGCAGTCCGAGGCGCAGAGCTGCGAGGATCGCCTGAGTGCGATCGCGCACGTCGAGCTTGTTCAAGATGTGGTGGACGTGGGTTTTGACGGTATTCACATCGACGTACAGAGTATAGGCGATCTCTCTATTACAATGCCCCTGCGCGAGCAATTGCAGTACCTCCATCTCCCGCTCGGTCAAGAGTCTGGAATGCGGTGGCGCTGCTACTATGCACTGCAACCGGGACTTGGCCTGGGGACAGATATACATTTGTCCAGCGGCAACCGCTTTAATCGCAGTTGGTAGTTCTGCTGGCTGCGCATCTTTGAATAGATAGCCGCTGGCTCCCGCTCGGATGAATTCCACCGATGAGGCATTCGAGAGAGCGCTGCTCAGGATTACCACTTGCGTCTCTGGGGCGGCGCTGCGGATCATTGAGGTGATTTGTATTCCATACAAGTTTGGAAGGCATTGATCCATCAGGACGACGTTTGGGCGCAGGTAGCGCGCTTTCTCGATGGCCTCTGCTCCATCGGCCGCTTCGCCAACAATCTCCAACTCTGGATCATGTCTCAGGATCACCCGCAGTCCTTCACCGAAGATGCTGTGATTATCGGCAATCAAAATCCGAATCATAGCCAGTTCTCCTCCTTACCCATGCTTCTTACTCTGTAGAAGGAGGTCTCCATCCTTTTCATGTGCTTTGCGAAGATGGAATACTCCTGATTTGTGACCGACGGTCATGACTACTCGAGATACCATTTTGTCTCTCTTGTGTCACAGCGGTATGCAACAGATTGAGCTACCTCTCGTTCGCAGTGAGAGTCTCTTTACCTCTTTCAGTTTAGCCTGCCAGGGGTAAAAATACATCCTAAGAACACTCTATTTTTACTTTTGTTTCAGCATCAGTGTCTACCTGAAACTTAGTGTGAATACACTAGGAGATGGAAATGTGGCTACTTGGGGTAATGTAGTAACAGAACCAAAACGTACGCTAAGCCTACAGCCTGTTTTTTCTCTTTCTGCCTTTACGGCCCTGCGTTAAGGAAGAAGCCTGGGAACTGCAAAGGAGATACGTGCGGCACAGTTTTCTCGAAGCGTGATTCAGGCATGCCCATCATACGAGCAAGATCATCAGCAGAAACCCTGGTATAGATTGTCGTCGTCGCAATATCTGTATGACCTAATAACCAGGGCTGCCGCAAGGGTCCCTTTGGCCTTTCCTCTGCCGTTGCTTCACACAACGTGTCGAGGAGAGGAACGCAATGCCGGCCAGAGATTGATCGCCAGGCAGACCGCCAGGGCTAAGCCACAGGGGCCGGAAAGGCTAAAGAGGATGGTATCGATGGCAACTCCCTGTGTACCGGCAAATAGCGGAGCGAAGAGGAGTGAGCCAACGCGCAGCACGGCGGCGGCATTGCCTAGCCAGAGCGTCGCGCTCACCAGCGAAGGCGAGACTATCTTGCCTCCGGAGAAGCTTGAGAGCATGCGCGGAGCAATGCCGCAGATCAGAAGCGTGATAAAGCCGATGGCGAAAGCGTGACGGACAGCATCAAAGGCAACCAGCACGTTGCCTGTTGCCAGCATGCTACACCCATCGATCAGCAGCAGCAGAGCGCCGAGCATCGCCCAGAGATAGGCGCTTGCCACCAACCCCACGAATGGCCCGTAATGCGTTTGCTCCTTTTTCACATGCTCTTGATAGGTCTGTGCCAGGGTCACAGGCTCCGGCGCAAGCTTCGCCACGCGCTCGGGTAACTGGCCTCGCCTGCGCATTAAGTTCAGGAAAATGCCCACGAAAAGCAGCACAACAGCGCCGAGCAGCGCCATGCCCAGGCCAGTGATGAAACCGGCCCACGGAGCGGGCAACGGGCCACCGTCTACACTAACACACAGCAGCAGTACCCCTGCGAAGTAGACACCTGCCAGAGGCCACAACACCCGGCGCGGAAAGCCCTCCAAACCGGCATACATGGGCAGCGAGCGGGCGGACATGGCCAGCGCCGTCGGCATCAGAAAGCCGAAAAGACCCAGTGTCACATTCAGCGTATCGCTCGCATCCAGCACCAACCCGCTTCCTTGGGCCGCTTGCGCCATATTCACCAGGTTGATGATACTGGCGATGCCCAGCGAACAGAACGCGCCCGCGAAGAAGGGAAAGACGCTCCAATAGGCCGGACGTGTCGTTGGACGAGGGCCGGATAGTGCGGTCAGCACCATGAGAGAGAGGGCGCAAGCATACGCCGCTCCCTCTAGAATGCCGCTGCTCACCAGCCCTATGCGCCAGACATTCGCAGGATAGATCGACAGCACCGGTTGACTGACGGCACGCAAGACCAGGCTCACGATGAGAACCCCCAGCAGCCAGGGAACGAAACGCGCACCGACTAATGGCGTTCCGCGTAATCGTGGGAGAAAATGCAATGCGACCCCCAGCACAAACAGTCCCGCCCACCCGTACAACTGGAGATGCCCGTGCGCCTGTGCCAGAGCTTCCCACCACGCGCCGAGCGGTATGGATAAGGCGTATGTTACGGTCAATATGGTTGCCAACAGGAAGCCGCCGCCAGCACCCATGAGCAGCGCTGTCTTCAAAATGGGGGCAACACGCGAGAACGGCTCCTGTTTGCGCATCTCCTCCGGCATCGGAGGAGGCGTGATTTTCCCATTCGTTGTCGTATGCATCTGATGATCTCCTTCCTGAGAATTATCGCTTGCATCTAGCATACAACGAAGCTCCTCTTACGCACTATGACAAAAGTCTCTCATCTTTCCTATCCTGAGCTTCCCTCTTTTTCCTTGATCGGGTTCCAGAGAGGATAGGGGATACCCGCCAGCCGGTTGATGGCAAGCGCTTGCAGGGTAAGCAGCACCACGGCAACGAGCAGCAAAAGCAGTTGCCAGGGTTTGGTCAGAATGCCGAGTGAAATGATCAGCGTCGTTGCCCCGGCGGGGGGATGCGGCGACTTGAAGAGTACCATCAAACCCGACGTCAGGCCGAGCGAGAGCGCGGCAGCGATGACGCGTGGCCAGGTTACCCCGACGGCCAGTGCCGGACTCGCTGCCGTCAGGCCTGTGACCACCAGGCTGAAGTAGCCCGCCAGCACGCCGATCGTGTGACCAATCAGCGAATTGCGCGGCGAGGCGCTCGGTGCGCGCGGTGTGTAGAAAATGAGGAAAACAGTCGGCCCAAGCGAGGGGAAGATGAACGGCGACCTGGTAATGAGCGCCAGGGCAGACATCAACCCGATACTGATGCAGTTCGATACCCACCGTCGCGGGTCGCTCGACCAGGTGAAAGAACTTGCCAAAAGGCAACGAGATTAGCCACAACACGACCACCGTCTCGTGGGTGAGCGAAATGTACCAGTAGTACGCGCCGCCTAGCCAGGCACTGTCGGCTGTCAGCGCCAAGCCTGTCACGACAATGGCCATCAACAGGGCTAATGGCACCATATCAAAGCGGAAGCGCTGGACCGCTACCAGCGCCAGGTTGTGGAAGCGCCGGTGAAGGCCAGCACCAGGCCGATGAAGAGTAGCGCAGCAGTGAAATCCAGGGCATGAATGATCACAAAGCCAAAGAGGGAGTCCGTTCGCCATCCTTTTACCTAAAAGTATCGGTAAACGAGCACTATATTGAGTATACCACAAGCTCAGGGCCGACACGAAACTCAGCACAAGATCAGAAGGAAAAAGGAGAAACGAGTCAGAATATCATCGGGCCCCACGCTGCTGGGGGGCACTCGACCCTCGTACCAGCAACCGCCCTTTCAGAATCACCCGGCGTGTGGGGCGACCAGGGTCGGCAATGCGTTGTAAGAGGAGTTCTGTCGCCGTCCGGCCAATCTCATAAGTTGGCTGGTCAATGAGCGTAATCGGAGGTTGAACCAGCGACGCCCACGTGGTTTCATCGAAGGTGACAAGGGCGATATCATCGGGAATGGTGAGATTCCGTTCACGAAAAGCCTGCATGGCTCCTGTCGCCAGTAAACTGTTCGTGGTCAGAAGCGCATCAGGCGGTTGAGACGCATCGAGCAGCTTCAGCGTTGCAGCGTACCCCGCATCGGATCTTGGCTGGATGAATTTCACGTGTTCGGCAAGCGGTGAAAGGCCATTTGCGCTCAGCGCTTTTTCATAGCCTCTATATCTCTCACTTCCGGTCGTACTTGTTTCGCCACAGAGGGCGGCAATACGGCGGTAGCCCTGCTCCAGAAGATGCATGGTGAGACGAAAAGCCGAATCGACATTATCCAGCAAAACCATATCCACTTCAGCATCATCAACAGAGCGGTCTACAATCACAGTCGGAAAAGAAAGGTTGAAGGAGGTGAAATGCGCTGCGGTTTGTCGTGTGGGCGAGAAAATCACCCCTGCAACGTTTTCGTCGCGCATCAAATTCAGGTAAATAACTTCCTTCTCGGGATTTTCATCGGTATTACAGAGGAAAAGGCTGTACCCCTGCTCATAGGCAATATCTTCGACGGAGCGGCTAATGGAGGTAAAGAAGGGGTTGCGTATGTCTGAAACGATCAGTCCGATGGTTGTCGTCTGTTGGGAGCGAAGACCCCGAGCCAGCAGATTCGGGCGATATGCGAGTTGCTCCACCGCTTCCATTACCCGCTTGCGAACTTCAGGCCGAACATGTTCACCGTTAGAGAGGACGCGCGAGACCGTAGCCGTAGATACCCCGGCAGTTTGTGCAACATCTTTAATGCTGGCCATACAACCTCTTTATGTTTAACTCATTTGAACGGTTTTGTAAACGTTTTACCTAAGTATATCACATTTTCGCTATCAACGCCATAACAATTGTAAACGTTTACTCATCTAAACGATCTTCTCGCTCATAAATTGCTCCTTCTCAGGCTCATTTCTGGTATATTTCCCGAGCATTTGAAATTGATGGTCGAAACACTTGACAAATTTATTGTAATCGTTTACAATATTCACAACGAAACGGTGAGATTGTAACGCTGCTCAGTGCAACGAGGCTGGAGACAACGATGATTACGATTGAAGAACAACAGGTTCAGGTGCAAACTCATGCAACAAATAAGCAGGATGCGATCCGCAAGGTAGGGCAACTACTGGAAACTAGTGGATGTATCGCAGCAGGCTACATCGCCAGTATGCTCGGACGGGAACAGGTTGCCAACACGTATCTTGGCAATGGCATCGCCATTCCACATGGACTCCCCGAAGATCGCGATCTTATCAAGCGTACAGGGGTAGCGGTAGTACAGGTCCCGGCAGGCGTCACCTGGAATCCCGGTGAAACAGCACAGCTCATCGTAGGTATTGCCGCGAAATCCGACGAACACATCGAAGTGCTGCGACGACTCACCCGCGTGTTGGGGAACCAGGAGCAGGTGGCGCGACTGACGCAGACAACCGACCCGCGCGACATCATCGAAGCGTTGACGGGAGAGCGGCCAGCCGCGCCGGTGCAGAGCAAGGACACGGCTGAGTACGCCAGTTATTTCGATGCGGTGGTTCACAACACAACCGGGCTGCACGCGCGCCCCGCCTCCGTCTTCGTTGATCTCGCAAAAGGCTTCCAGGCTGACATCCACGTGCGGTACGGCAATGAGATTGCCAATGGGAAAAGCCTCATTTCCTTGCTCCAACTGGGCGTCACTCCCGGTTCGACTATTCGTGTCTCTGCCCAGGGCCCCGATGCGACTGCTGCGCTCGATGCGTTACGCGCCGCCATCGCGAGCGGGCTTGGGGATGAGCCAGAGCAACAACAGCGACCGGCTTCTGCTACTATCACGCAGGGTTGGATGCCGCAGGCAGCTGGTGAAACCTTCAGCGGTGTGAGCGCGTCGGGCGGCATGGCCATTGGTGTTACCTGTCAGAACAAGTCGCGTACACTCATTGTAGAAGATGAGCCAGGAGACCCTTTCACAGAAGGCAATCGTTTTCAAGCGGCCCTCAATGCTGCACAGGGTGAACTAGACGGCCTCTATGAGGAGGTGAAAACGCGCCTCGGTTCGGGAAAAGCTGCCATTTTCCGTGTCCATGCTGAATTAGTGGGTGACGCCGAGATCATCCAGCAGACCATTATGCTGATTTACCAGCGGCACAGCGCAGCGTGGGCCTGGCAGCAGGTTATCAACGAGCGAGTAAGCCAGATGCAGAAACTTGATGATCCTGTGCTGGCTGGCCGTGCGGTCGACCTGAGCGACATCGGACAGCGCGTCCTGAGACACCTGATCGGGATGCCGGAGGAACAAGCAGTTGCACCTGAGATGCCCATTATCCTCATCGCTGAAGATTTAACTCCCTCTGATACAGCCGCGCTCGACCCCGATACTATTCTGGGCTTCTGTACGGTCAAGGGTGGTCCTACCTCGCACACGGCGATCCTGGCCCGTTCTCTGGGCATCCCGACTGTCGTCGGTCTGGGCAACGCCATCCTCAGTATTTCCAATGGAACGCCAAGCATCCTGGATGGGTCGAATGGCAGGCTCTATTTGAAGCCGAGCGAAGCCGACGTGCAAGCTGCGAGGGCATTGCAGCAGCAGTTGCAACGCCAACAAGACGCGGCCAATATGACCCGCTTTGCCCCGGCGATCACGAGCGACGGGCACCGCGTCGAGGTGGCCGCGAATATCAACCGTGCGGCAGATGCGCCTCAGGCTGTCGAAGCAGGCGCGGAGGGCGTGGGCTTGATGCGCACAGAGTTCCTGTTCCTGGAACGTACCTCCGTTCCCTCAGAAGATGAACAATTTGAGGCATATCGCGATATGGTGCAGGCGCTCGATGGTCGCCCGGTGATTATTCGCACGTTAGATATCGGCGGCGACAAAGAGGTGCCCTATCTCAACCTCCCCAAAGAGGATAACTCCTTTCTTGGCATACGCGGGATTCGTTTCTGCCTGGCGCGGCCCGACCTGTTTCTCCCTCAATTGCGCGCACTCTATCGCGCTGCCGCCTACGGATCGCTTCATATCATGTTCCCCATGATTGCGACGCTCGAAGATTGGCGCCAGGCACGCGATATGGCCGAAGGGGTGCGGCAGGAGTTGAACGCTCCGCAGGTCCCGCTCGGCATCATGATCGAAGTGCCGTCGGCGGCTATACTGGCGGACCAGTTCGCACAAGAAGTCGATTTCTTCTCCATCGGCACGAATGACCTGACCCAGTACACACTGGCCATGGATCGTCTGCATCCGCAACTGGCGAAGCAGGCGGATGGGTTACACCCGGCTGTGCTGCGCATGGTAGAGAATACCGTCCAGGCTGCCAGGAAAGCAGGCAAGTGGGTTGGCGTCTGCGGGGGAGTGGCCGGCGACCCGCAAGGAGCGGTGATATTGACAGGATTGGGTGTCTCGGAATTAAGCGTAGCTATACCCAGCATTGCAACGATCAAGGCGCACATTCGCAGCCTTTCCCTGGCAGAGATGCAGCACAAAGCGCAGCGGGCATTGCAGTGCCGCACGGCGGCGGAGGTACACAGTCTATGAAAATCGCAACCGTGACGCTCAACCCTGCGATCGACCAGACGGTGCGGGTGGATTGTTTCCGCCCGAACACGGTTAATTACGCGCAGGCGATGCACTTCGATGCAGGCGGTAAAGGGATCAACGTCGCCTCGTTCCTGGCGGATGCTGGCCTCACTCCCACTGTGACTGGCTTTCTCGGACGGGACAATGCCGATATTTTCGAGCAGTTCTTTGCCAGCAAGCACGTTGACGACCAGTTTGTTCGTATCCCTGGACGCACTCGCATAGGGGTGAAGATCGTCGATGAGGTCAGCCAGCAGACGACTGACATTAACATGCCAGGTCTGGCTCCCACCGAAGAGGCAATGGACGCGTTGTTCATGGCGATTGAACGGCTCACTGCCTCCTGCGACTGGTTCGTGTTGTCGGGGACACTCCCGCCAGGAGTGCCTGAAACGACCTATGCCACACTCATCACCAAACTCAGGCGACATGGTAAGCAGGTCGTGCTGGACACCAGCCGCGATGCCCTGCGCGAAGGTGTGCTGGCAGGCCCAACCATCGTCAAACCAAATGTTGACGAACTGCAACAGTTGACCGGGCAATCACTCACCGATGAATTCGCGCTTGAACAGGCTGCTCGCCAACTCCTGGATGGTGGCATTCAACTGGTCGCCATTTCTATGGGCGAGCGAGGTGCATTGTTTGTCGATCCGGCAACCACACTGATCGCGGTTCCTCCCTCAGTGCCATTGAAAAGTACGGTTGGGGCTGGCGATGCGATGGTAGCGGGACTCATCACAGGTAAGGTGCGAGGATTGAGCCTTGCTGATTGCGCCCGGCTAGCCACAGCATTTTCGCTTGGTGCGATCACCAGTACCGGTCACAACCTCCCTGCTCCCGGGGCAATTCAGGCGTACTTCCAGCAAGTGAGCGTCCATCTCCTGGCTGGTGTTCCTCGTAGTGTGTCTTTGTAGTGAGTTTGAGGGCATCCAGCGCGAGGCTCTCATAGAAACATGCAAGCAACAGCATCTTCTTCACAAAGGAGGAACAAACCAACATGGCGAACATCGTCGCAATCACCTCGTGCCCAACGGGTATTGCTCACACCTTTATGGCGGCAGAAGGACTCGAACAAGGAGCGAAAGCGCTGGGACACGCGATAAAAGTGGAAACCCAGGGGTCCGTAGGCGCGCAAAATACCTTGACCGAGGCCGATATTCAGAAAGCGGACCTGGTTATCATCGCTGCCGACACCAAAGTGGAGATGAGCCGCTTTAGCGGCAAACCGATCTACGAAACCTCGACAAATGCAGCCATCAAGGATGGCCAGGCCGTCGTCAAAGACGCGTTGGCCTACGTGGCAGCACATGCTGCTCAGGCTACCAAAACCGACTATGTCGCACAGGTGCAGGCAGCGAAAGCGGCCCGGACCAAAGCGCGTAGTGGCCCCTATAAGCACCTTCTGACGGGCGTCTCCTATATGATCCCGTTCGTCGTCGCTGGCGGCATTTTGATCGCTCTAGCCTTCGCGATCGGTGGTTATCGCATTGCCTTCTACGATACCTCGGATATCACTGTCCTGACCACGGGCTTCGCCTCCAATCCCCTCCAGTCCCTGGGGGCTGCGCTCTTCGTTATTGGGGCGAAAGCGGGCTTCCTGCTCTATGTTCCAGTCCTGGCAGGCTTCATCGCCTACTCCATTGCTGATCGCCCAGGAATTGCTCCAGGCATGATCGGCGGGGTGCTGGCGGGTATCACCGGCTCTGGTTTCCTGGGTGGCATCATTGCCGGGTTCCTCGCGGGATACCTTGTCTACTGGCTCAACCGAACGATCCGACTGCCGCGCAACCTGGCTGGTATCATGCCGGTCCTCATTCTGCCACTGCTCGGTTCGCTCATCGTCGGCCTCATTATGCTCTACGTAGTCGGAACGCCCGTCCACCTGCTCAACCAGGCCCTGGTCAACGGGTTGAAGGGGTTGCAGGGAGCCAACGCGGCGCTGCTGGGCCTGCTTATTGGCCTGATGATGGCATTCGATATGGGTGGACCGGTCAATAAGGCGGCCTACGCGTTTTCAACCGGGCTGTTGCTTGACCCCCACAATCCTGTTTTTCTGCCCATGGCCGCGGCGATGGCCGCCGGCATGACGCCCCCGCTTGGCCTGGCCTTGGCGACCGTTCTGTTCAAAAATCGCTTTACGCAAGATGAGCGGGAAGCGGGCAAGGCGGCGTGGGTACTGGGCGCGTCCTTTATTACTGAAGGAGCCATTCCCTTCGCCGCAGAAGATCCCTTTCGCGTGATCCCCTCCATTATGGTCGGCTCCGCAGTGGCTGGAGCGTTGTCAGCGCTCTTCGGGATTGGGCTGCACGTTCCCCATGGTGGTATTTGGGTGATGTTAATCCCGGGTGTGGTCAGCAACCTGCCCCTCTTCACTCTAGCGATCTTCTTCGGGATCGTAGTGACGGCAGGAATGCTGTTTATCCTCAAACGCCCCATCGCTGCTGAAGAAGAGGAAAAGGCTGCTATTGCCGTGGCTGCGTAATCCATCGCGAAATGCAAGCGGCGAGGATCAACACTCCTCGTCGCCTGTTTACTAACCCATGACAACATACATAAACTTGTAAATTGCATGTATAGATTTTACTAGTTACTGCAGAGAAAGGCAGGAGGACACGATTATGAATACGCACTCATTAGACAGAATAACAGATGCTCAATCTTCCATTGAGGAAACAGAAACTTTGGTTCAGCGCAGCTTCACGCGGGATGAGATCGCATCCCTGCTGCGGCTTCGAGAGTGGTATCAACACGGAGGAAGTGATCGCATAGGCCTGGTCCGCTATCTGGAGTTCCTCAAGTTTCTCGTCAGGATTGGCAAACTACAATCGTAACGCTTATTTTCCTTCCTTTTGGCTATCCAGACAAAGCAATCGGCAAGGGCCAGAAGGATCGTAAGCCTCTTGGCGAAATCGCTCACCGTGAACGGTGGGGCCAACCGTTCGCCTAGGAGGTTCCTGAAGCGAGCCGTAATCCACAGTAACAAGAGCTAGAGATGTAGAGCCTCTACTGTCTCCAGTACTTCGTTGGCATGCTCTTCTGGCTTGACCTTGTGCCAAATCTTGCGCACGATGCCCTCTTTGTCGATCAGAAAGGTCTCCCGGCTGGTGCCCATGAACTTCTTGCCATACAGGTTCTTCTCATTCCAGACACCATAGAGCTGGGAAACAATCGCATTTGTATCGGCCAGCAGAGGAAAGGGGAGAGCGTACTTGTCCGCAAATTGTTGGTGAGACTCGATACTGTCCGTGCTGACACCTAGCACAACGATACCACGTTGCTGCAGAACGCGGTTTGCATCACGGAAAGAGCAGGCCTCCTTGGTGCAGCCAGGAGTATCAGCCTTGGACCATTGGACACCTGTAAAAATGACGTTCTCCCTTGCAGAAGCGGACGGCCATCCCACAGAGGAGGTGGTTGTCACGATCCATCAATTCAGTTTAGCGTAGCTATGTGTTCGTTTCTGTGCTTCAACGAAGGACGTCATGCGAGGTGTAGGTTAAACGACATGCCACAACCGAGCTGGCACCTCACTCGAGTGGAACTTCGACGGCCACGTCGAGCTTGGGGTAGTAGGACTTCACGTTCCTCCCGTACTTGTCTCGGAACTTCTCAAGGACCTTGCCTATCTGCGCCTCGTCAGTGAGAAAACGAGCGCTCGCGGTGAGCGTCTTCCCACGCGCCTCCAGGCGGATGGTCGGGGTCTTGCGCAGGTTTTTGTACCAGTCGGTATCTGATCCCTTCACCGGGATCAGATAGAGCTTGTCGCCTTCCAGGGCGAACCAAACGGGGTAGGTAAGGGATCGACCGGACGTTCGACCGGTCACGGTGATCTCGATTTCATTGCTGCCTTGCAGGGCAGTGCGAAAATCTGTCTGTGCCATAAAGGTCTCCTTTGTGCATGTACCCGCTGTCGAGTGACGCAAACCGAGTCGTGAGCCATGCGAACCTCCGATGGCTCACGACTGCTCACCATTCGCATCAAGTGCTCACTTTTCGGATCTGGCTCAACTTTGGTGATTCGAACTCATCGTTTGTTGATTGAAGAATAACGCTGGTCTCTACGGAATCACCATCACTTTGATGGCTTCACGAGTATCCATCGCCGCGTATCCGGCAGGAACCCCATCCAGATCGACTGTCATGTCGAGGACGGGTGACGGCTCAAGTTTTCCTGCGATCACATCCTGCAACAATTCTGGCAGGTAGGCGCGCGCAGGTGCCACGCCGCCGGTGATGGTAATATTCTGGAACAATCGGTGAGTCAGATCAGGAGTCTGGCTGACATGGGTAAAACCAACGAGACTCACTGATCTCCCCGGTCGGGTCATGTGAATCGCCATGTTAATGGCATCAAGCGTGCCGACACACTCCAGGACCGCTTCGGCCCCCCCATGCGTCTGCTCAAGCACTTCCTGCACAGCCTGCTCATCTCTCGTCGTGATGACATCGGTAGCCCCAAATGCTTGCGCCAGTTTCAGCCTCTGTTCCCGATGTCCGATGAGAAAGATGCGTTCGGCCCCCAGACGTTTGGCGGCCAGGACTCCACAGAGTCCGACTGCTCCATCGCCGATCACTACTACCGTGCTGCCTGCCCTGACCCCTGCGGTGATGGCAGCATGATGGCCTGTCGCCATGACATCGGTGAGGGGAAGGATTGCCTTGAGCAGATGCTCGTCGCCTTCAACCGAGGGGGGAACCACCACCAGGGTGCCGTCGGCGTATGGGACGCGAATAGCTTCGCCCTGGCCGCCATCATTGGGACCGCCCCAGCGCTCTCCATGCACGCATGAGCTTGGCAAGCATGCACGACAGAACTCGCAGGTGCCATCCGATATCAAGAAAGGGGAGATCACGCGATCCCCTTTTTTGAGGGTGCGCACCTCCGCCCCTACCTCCTCGACAATCCCCATCCACTCGTGTCCCATGCAATCTCCCGGCTCACGGTGATCGATGCCACGATAAGACCACAGATCCGAGCCACAAATCCCCGCATGCGTAATGCGGGCAACCACATCGGTTGGGGCCTCAATGATGGGATCGGGGACCTGGTCGATGCGCATATCTCTGGGTCCATGATAAACGGTTGCTCTCATGTGTTCCTCCTCTTCAAGTCAGTGTTTCACCGTGAGGCAGCGCTTTCCCACGCTGCGCCCCAGCACGACGCTTGCGCCCTGAGCCGAGAGCAGCCGGGCGGTCGCCTCGCCCAGCCCGCTACTCTCGCCCGTGATGACGACGACTTTTCCTGCGATGTTCTTGCTCATACTCTTGACTTCTGCTTGCCGTGACGGCCGCTTAGAGACCCGTCCTTCGCTCCAACTCTTCGGGGTAACGAGCTCCTAGCACCGTGATCTTTGAGGCGGCGCTCTCGATCTCACTGAGATCGTCGGGCGTCAGTTCGACGGCAGCCGCTCCGATGTTCTCCTCCAGGCGAGAGAGCTTCGTGGTACCCGGAATTGGCACGATCCACGGCTTCTGGGCAAGCAGCCAGGCGAGCGCGATTTGCGCGGGAGTCGCCTGCTTGCGTTTCCCGATCTCGCCAAGCAGATCAACCAAGGCCTGATTCGCTTTTCGAGCCTCCGGCGTAAAGCGAGGAACGATGTTGCGGAAGTCGGAACTGTCGAACGTCGTGTTTTCATTGATCTTTCCGGTGAGGAAGCCTTTCCCAAGAGGACTAAATGGAACGAAGCCGATTCCGAGTTCCTCGAGCGTCGGTAACACTTCCGCTTCAGGGGCTCTCCACCACAGCGAGTATTCGCTCTGGAGTGCCGTGACCTGCTGGACGTCGTGCGCGCGCCGGATCGTCTGTACTCCCGCTTCAGAAAGGCCGAAGTGCTTCACCTTGCCCTCCTCAATCAAATCCTTCACCGCTCCGGCCACGTCTTCGATTGGCACGTCCGGGTCAACACGGTGCTGATAGAACAGATCGATGGCATCGACCTTGAGTCGCTTAAGCGAGGCCTCGGCGACCTGCTTGATGTGCTCTGGCCGACTATCCATGCCCGTCTGCTCCCCCTTGGGACCAAGTTTGAACCCGAATTTGGTGGCAATCACCACGTGCCCACGGAAGGGGGACAGAGCTTCGCCCACGAGTTCTTCGTTGGTGAATGGGCCGTACGCTTCAGCGGTGTCGAAGAATGTGATGCCGCGTTCGACGGCCGACCGAAGAAGTCGGATCATCTCCTGCTTGTCTGCAGGCGGACCGTAGGCAAAGCTCATTCCCATGCAGCCGAGCCCGAGGGCCGAGACTTCCAAGTTACTGTTTCCAAGTGTGCGCTTCTGCATTCGTCTTGTCTCCTGTCTTTGAGTAAAGGTCGCAACGATCGTTCTCCACGATCAGGCCTGGTATTGTTCGTCGCTGACCTGTTCCATCCAGTCGGCGGTCTTGCCGTCGAGACGTTCCTGAATGGCGATGTGCGTCATGGCCGTGGTTGCCGTGGCGCCGTGCCAATGTTTCTCACCCGGCTCGAACCAGATCACGTCCCCCGGCCGAATGTCCTCGATCGGACCACCCCAGCGTTGGACCCGGCCACAGCCAGCCGTCACGATCAGGGTCTGGCCCAGCGGATGGCTGTGCCATGCGGTCCGAGCGCCGGGCTCGAACGTGACACTGGCGCCGACCGCGCGTGCCGGATCGGGTGCCTCGAACAGGGGGTCAATGCGTACCGCGCCGGTAAAATACTCGGCCGGTCCTTTGCCGGAAGGTTGCGAGCCACTTCTTTTGATGTCCATGTTCTGAATTCCTCCACCATGCCTGCACAAGCAGAAAGGCATGGTCTCTGTCTAGGGTAAGGGCTTGGTAAAAAATACCGTTCCGCGTTACTGGTAGGTAATACGACAGCTCGCTCGTGTTTGAAGACAGGAAGGTATTTCTTAACGACTCCTCATTATAGACACCCTGGAGCACAGGATGGTAGAATGATTATCGCAAATGATTGTCTGATTCTGCAAAATGTTCCAGATGAGCAATGGTGAAACCAGTGAAGAGGTTCCTATGAATGTGATGATCCTCCAGCCGACAGAACGCGAGGCACAGCTGATGCAAGCCCACAGCGAGGAGCTGGTTGAGCGGATCGCGCGGGCCATGCGCGAAGATGGGACCGCCCAACCGCTCCAAGGGCTTCACCTGTCCCGCCGCTCCTTGCCTCTAAAGCCTGTTCACAGCGTGGTCGAGCCATCCGTGTGCGTGATTGCCCAGGGCAGCAAGGAGGTCCTGCTAGGCGAGAGCCGCTACCAGTACGATCCCTCGCATTACCTGCTCGCTACCGTCGAGTTGCCCCGCGTCAGCCAGGTTCTCGAAGCTTCGAAAGAGAGACCCTACCTCAGTCTCCGCCTGGAACTCGACCCTGCCCTCGTCAGTTTGGTCTTGGTTGAAGCCGGTCACTCCTCGCCGAGAGATCATGCTGATGTGAGGGCCATCGACGTCAGCCCGTTGGATGGGAACCTGCTGGACGCCTTCGTGCGGCTCGTCAGGCTCCTGGATTCCCCTGCCGAAGCGCAGGTCCTCATGCCGCTGATCACGCGGGAAATTATCTACCGTCTCCTGGTGGGAGAGCAGGGCGGCCGACTCCGTCATCTTGCAACCCTCGGGGGCTACACTCCCCACATCGCCAGAGCAGTCGAGCTACTACGTCGAGACTTCGACCAGCCTCTTCGCATCGAGAGCCTCGCGCGAGAGCTGGGAATGAGCGTCTCGGGTTTGCATCACCACTTCAAGGCCGTCACGGCGATGAGCCCCTTGCAATTCCAGAAGCGGCTACGGCTCCAGGAGGCCCGTCGTCTGATGCTGGGCGAAGACCTCGACGCGGCAAGTGCTGCCTATCGCGTGGGGTATCACGACGCCTCCCACTTCAATCGGGAGTACAAAAGCCTCTTCGGCGTCCCGCCGATGCGCGACGTGCAACGGCTGCGGGAAGAGGCTCTGGCAAGCGCTGGCCGATGAGCCAGAAAGAACCGCTCTCCAGGCTGATGTGAGATTGTTGCATGAATCCTCGTTCTGCCTGTCGTGCTGTCTCACTGTTCTCGTGTATCAGCCAGTTCGCCGAGCAGCCTTGGAAAGACGATATCCAGACGACAAGGGCGCGCGAGGGAGCTCGCGAGGGGTTATTTACAACATTTTATGCTGATGCCTCAGATGTGAAGCGGCTTGCCCAGGGTACGTTCCTCTTGCTGCTCATGATCGGCGTCGCTGAACGAGCAAGCTTCGGTTGTACAGCCGGGGGTATCATCTTTTGGGTAGAAGTACAGGACAACAGTTCTCCCTTTGAGGTCAGCCAGGTGCACCTGGCCATTTTTCACCACATCATCGCTTCCCACAGACGGAAGCGTAAAATCAGGAGCCGGTTGTTGCTCTTTGGGAAATGTATCGCTCACAGAAATCTCCTCCTCTAAGCATCAGGTCAGAAGGCAGGTAGCGCTTGTATGGCCACCATAAAAAGCAAAACATTCTATCTTTGAAAACTATTCCATTGTAGTCGGCACAATCAGAATACTGCTGTTCCTGAAAAGGGCCTAAAGTCCAGGCGTTCCCTGTAAGAGGGCAGCGAGGTGATAGAATGAAGGGGAGGGGGAAAGATGGGCTGCCTCCTAAAGAGAATACTGAAAGGAAGCACATCAAAGATGAATGATGTTCAGTCTCAAGGCTTTCAACCTGTGCCATTCTCTCAGGTGACAATAAACGATTTATTTTGGGCACCACGTTTACGCATCAACCACGAAAAGACTATTCCACATATTTATGCTATGTGCAAAGAAACCGGCCGCATCGACGCTTATAGATTGCAATGGAAACCTGGGATGGAGAAAACGCCTCATCAATTCTGGGATTCCGATGTAGCAAAGTGGATTGAAGCAGCTAGCTATAGTTTGGCAGTATTTCCTGATCCGGCACTGGAGGCACTGCTCGATACCGTCACAGCACTTATTGCCTCGGTGCAACAGCAAGATGGCTATCTGAATCCTCATTATACGCTTGTTGAGCCGGACAAGCGCTGGACAAACTTACGTCATGGACATGAACTGTATTGTGCAGGACACATGATAGAAGCAGGAGTTGCTCATTTTCAAGTTACCGGCAAATTCACACTACTGAATGTCGTATGCCGCTATGCTGATTACATTGATACGGTATTCGGCACGGAACCCGGGAAGAAACGCGGATACTGCGGGCATGAAGAAATCGAGCTTGCCCTCGTCAAACTCTATCGTGTCACAGGCAATCAACGGTACCTGCGTCTGAGTCAATATTTTATTGATGAGCGTGGACGGTCGCCATGCTACTTTGATATAGAGGAAACGCCTGATATGCATAAGTTAGGTAGAGAGTATCACCAGGCGCATCTGCCTGTGCGCGAGCAAACAGAGGTGGTAGGGCATGCGGTACGTGCGATGTACCTCTATAGTGCTATGGCTGACCTCGCCTATATAGCAGAAGATGAAACGCTTCTACAGGCCTGCAAGCGCCTCTGGGATCATTTGTCCTCCAAACGTATGTTCATTACAGCGGGGATTGGCTCTTCTAGGTATAATGAAGGCTTCTCTTCTGACTACAACCTGCCCAATGATACGGCGTATGCCGAAACGTGCGCAGCAGTTGGACTTGTTCTTTGGAGTCACCGTATGCTGCAGTTAGAGTGTGATGCGCGCTATGCGGACGTGATGGAACGAGCACTCTATAATGGTGTGCTTAGCAGTGTCTCTCAGGCTGGGACAACCTTCTTCTATGTCAATCCCCTGGCAAGCCACGGTGATCTGTCTCGTCAAGCATGGTTTGCATGTGCCTGTTGTCCAACCAATATTGCGCGTCTGTTAGCATCATTTGGGCACTATGTGTACTCACAGAGCGTGCGAGAAGTCGCTATACATTTGTATGTGCAAAGTGCCGCTCATGTACATATACAGGGACAACAACTCATACTCAGACAGGAAACACTCTATCCCTGGGATGGGCAGGTCACACTCACAGTAGCATTGGCACAGCCGGCTACATTTGCTCTAAGGTTGCGTATCCCTGGCTGGTGCTCGCAGGCAACATTATCGCTGAATAATGAGCCAATTGATATTCAACCAATGAGTGAGCGTGGCTATGTCAAGCTAGAACGAACATGGCAGCATGCGGACACGATCTCATTACACCTCCCTATGCCTGCCGTACGTATGTATGCCCATCCAGATATAGAGGCTGATAGTGGGCTTGTCGCTCTGCAGCGCGGTCCCATTGTATACTGTCTTGAAAGTGTTGATAATGCTATCCCTCTCCATAAGATCATCCTCCCGCGTACTTCTAGCTTGCAGGCTGACTTCGAGCGCAATGTGTTTGATGGTGTTGTTACGGTAGCTGCTGATGCTCTGGCTCTCGATACATCTGGTTGGGAGCATACGTTGTATCGTACGGAGAGTCCAGAAATGTATCCTGCAAGACTGAAGGCGATTCCCTACTATCTCTGGTCTAATCGTGGGATATCGGCTATGCGCGTGTGGATGATTGGTGTTTAGACAAATTTCGCGTCAAGCGGCCTGTAGTCGCCAGCCTCTACCCACTGCCGGCGAAGTTCGGCTGCTCGACGCACGATTCGCATCCTTAGTTCTTCTCCAGCTTGACCTCTTGAGATTTCTGCGACCTCGACTCCCACTGGTGGAATATCGAACGCCTGCAGGCGCGAGAAGACAGCTTCCATTGCTTTCGCTGGGTAACGGAAGAACTGACTGCCACGAATACGCACGAATCGCCATCCCAAACGTTCCAGAATTGCTTGCCGAGCCATATCCTCCTCTAACTTCTCTTTCGGATGCCATCGATCACCGTCACACTCCACGGCAAGCCGCTTGCCAGCACCCTCAACCACTAAATCTATGCGATATGCACCTACCGGCCATTGAGGTGTTACGTGATAACCGGCCTGTACTAACCTCCGTAACACCTGTTTCTCAAACTCGGACTCTGTGTGCTGCTCTCGTGAATCGAGTTGGCACATCAATGCACCTGGGTCTTTCGCATGTTGGATAAGTCGATAGCGTAAATCACCTGGCTTCAGGTCGGTATCAGGATCAACAGAATGAACTACCCACATTTGATCCCGCGCTCGGCTGGCAGCTACATTGAATCGCTTCTTGTAGATGTCATCTGCGCCTTCGCCACGTAGCGGCAAGGGGCCATCCCCTTTCGGCACATCAACAAGCGATAAGAACATAACGTCGCGCTCATCTCCTTGAAACTGAGCTGCATTGCCACATTGCACGAGATGCCGCGCATATTCCGCTATTGGCAGGTAGCGCCGCAGCAAAGTGTCAATATACATGGCCTGCTCGTTGCTCACCATCGAGATAGCCCCGAAGGTGGCCTCCCTGTACTCAGCTTGCTCGGTGGCTGCCACCAACAATGAGGTCACGGCCAGAGCTTCCTCCTCGTTAATATGACCTCTTTCCTCAGAACTCTTCACGCGATATGCCACCGTGGGCGGGAGACGCCGTACCTCGCTGGCATCACGCAATGGTTTGATCTTCCCTTGATAGGAGAGAGCGTTGCTGAATTGGATGATTGAGGGTACACAGCGGAAATGCTCCCGCAAACAGACGGGTGGAAATGTAGTTTGCGCTAGCTCGTAGATAGAGAATTTCCCGTCGTAGTATCTTTAAATAATCGGCCGCATTTGGGATACCCTGAAGGTGTTCATCGATGTAGGGACGTGAGCTTGCCTCCGTCCGTACTTCATCCAACTTTTGTCCAATAGCTACCGGGCTGACCTGCTCGTGATCGCCTACCACTACAACCTGTCGGCCCATGTAGACTGCTGCTAAAGCAGTGAGATCAGCCTGACTCGCTTCGTCAATGATAACCACATCGAAGCGCAAACTAAACTTTGGATATTCCGTGGATCAAAACTCTCCATAACTCGGCTTAGTGGCATAATCCACACAGGAATGGCCTTCTGACAAATAGGTATCAGCTTGCGGGCCTCGGCTAGTAGTCGTGGTGCCCTTTTCCCCGTACCCTTGCCAACTTTCTTCATCAGCGCCTTCCACCCCTGGAGAGCCTGCCGTTGCTCAAGAGTGGTGTGTCGGACCTGTGCTGCCCAGGCTTTTTTCTCCACTAAGCTTGCAGTCACACGCTGTAAGTCAGTTCAGCGCAACGCAGTGAAGCGCGTTTAAATACTTCTGCGCTATGCGTTCCTGTAGTTCCTCCAAGGATGTCTGCCCCCGCCGTTCCAATTCATCGTGCAGTTGTCGCCAGCGCCAGGCATCTTCCGGGTTGCCAGGCAGTTCAGGCTTGCCGTGCATGCCTTGCCGATGGCGAATTGCTGCTGCCCAGGCAGGTGCCACTTTTTCCAGTTTCGCCAGTAGCGCATAACGGCGTTGCAACGTCTCTCGCCGTGGATAAAGAGAGGCGAGATTATTGAATACCTCACGATATGCCTGCACATTTAGCCCCTTAACGGCTGTGAGCATCCGCTGCACTATCTCGGCTTTTGTTGTATTCCCACCGATCAATTCAAGATGGCGGTATATATCGATAAGCTTAGCCCTATTCTGTCTATATACTCTGCGCTGTATCTCAGCAGCTATGATCGGTGGAAGTCGCTCAGTCACAGCAACATGGAGTCGTGGAATCTCACCGTATTCAGCCAGGCTAACCGGCATCTCTGCCAGGAAGACGTCCCAACGCAAGCCATGCTGCATCAGTTCGCCTACCAACGCTACCCAGGTGGTCGGGAACCACTGCAGGCATCGGCGCAGCTCGTTGGTGTATTGCATGCAGGCCCTCTCCGGTTCAGGTCCGAGCATAGTTGCGTCGGGTGCGTCCAATACGCTCATCTGCCTTTGCCACCGCTCTACCAGGTATGCACGTGCTCCCTTCAGACGCACTAGCATGTGCAGCGCGGCAAAATGTTCCAGTATTTCGGGGTGTTGCCCGTTCACCCGTGTCCGTTCAATCAATGCTTTCCAGTCCGGGTGTAGGAGCAAGGTCAAGCCGCGTAGGGACGCGTAGGGACGTGAGCTTGCCTCCGTCCTGCCTCCGTCCGTGCCACTTTTCAGCTGTGCCAATATCTCGCTGAGCACCTCAGCGCAACGCAGTGGAGCGCGTTTAAATACTTCGCGGCCAGCAAGGCAATCTTCAGGGATCAAGGGATTGTACTTGAAGAGCAGAGGCTGTGCCTGATTTGCCAGGGCATAGGTGCCCTCTATGTCGGCGATGAGATCGTTCCAGGCCTGATAACGTGGCCCACCCTCACGCCCAGCCTCAGTCGTTGCCATTTGCCACCTACTAGCGTTGCCTATCCACCCGATCTCCTGCATAAGACGCTTTTTCAATTTTTCCAGTTTCTCAAGCGCCTCCGCAGCATGGTTCGCAGGTATATCCTGCCACAGATCGTCACGATAATCCCGCTTCTCTTTCAGCAGTTGCGCTCGCTCTGTGACTAGACGCTCGAAGTCGCCCGGTGCAACGAGCTTATTTAGGTCAGGCAGGGACAGCGTCATTTCTTGCTCATCCTTGGCAGTGATTGCCGCATTCGAACGGTACAATTCAACTAACTCACTCACCGACAAAGGCAGTGGCTCACCAGGTTGTACCGGTGCCGGAATCCATCCGGCGCTTTCTCGCTTAGTGGCTATATATCGTGCAGCCTGGGACGGAGGGATTTCTTCTCCTGCTACCACGATGGCACGATATTCATCATGGCGTGCCTCCCCTAATCGTGCGCGGGTTTCCCACAACTGGTGCAATAATTCACTACGTTCCCGTTTGAGTATTGCTGCCTCGCGCTCTAGTGTATCGGGGTTTGAGGATGCAAGCCGCTCGCTGATCGCATCGACTGTGCTCTCCATCTGCTTATTATCTTCCGTCAGTACACTGACGCACAGGGGCTGCAGTGCCTCCACTACCTGATTTCGTAGTACCTTGAGCGCTTTGGCTGTGTGGCTCGTCACAAGTACTCGCTTGCCCTCTGACAGTAGGTGCCCGAGAAGATTGGCAATAGTATGCGTTTTGCCCGTACCGGGTGGTCCCTGTACCAGAACCGCCCCTTGCCGCTCCAGGCGGCGTGCAATCTCTAGCTGCTCTGCATTGGCGGGTTTACTGAACAATATGTCTTCGTCCTCTCCGTTTGGGGAAGTGTCTATTGGCGCATTCGTTCCCTCGCTTTGCCTTTCGTTCATAGGAGGCTCGATACCGACAATGCTAGTAAGAGAGTAAGGCAGATGTTCATGGTCTGGCAGGTCTTCCAGAATAGAATCGAGAGCGATGCTAAGTCCCAATGTGCGACGGCGCAAAAACAATACAGGGGAACGCTCCAGGTACGGAATGTCCTTGTCTCGCTGCGGCACGGTTCCGCTTACCAGCTTTCCTCGAAATGAGAGATGGGTGACCAGCCGCCTCAGGAAACTGCTGGTCTCCTCACCACCGAGTGGGTGCCAGCTGTTTTTGTCGAGATCGTCACGACAATACCCAAGGGCTGTCGCGTTGGCATCGGGTAGGCATTGGCACAAAGCCGTGTAAAGCTCGGCAGGTTGTTCGGTCTCAACCAGCGTGAACTCGGGGACCTCTGCATCAAAGAGCAACTGCAGACGCATCAGCAAAACAGGATGATGAAGACTACTGCCGTCACTACCTTGCCAGGTGAGCACACCGTCACCTAGCATAAGCTCCAGGCGCTCAGACTCTCGCTCGATCTGGGCTTGCAATTTATAGAGGTCCTCGAAAATAGTCATTGCTTGTCGTGCTGGGCGCTCAGTCTTCGACCCAGTTGTTGCGTCGCACCTTCCACTCTTCCAGTAGTTGTTGCCTTCGTGGGTCATCGTCAAACCTGAGCACACGTTTCTGCTCGCTCACGTTAGTCTCGATAGCAGGTTCCACGATAACCTTCCCGTCGATATGCTGCCAGCCGTTTTGTAGCCAAGGTGTGACCTCTCCGGGTGGCCTGGGTGCATCCGTCAATTCAGGGCGACTCACCTTCAATAGAAAATCCCCGTCAGGACTTGAAGTATCCTTTGTTGCTCGCGCGAGATTATTTGTATCTTCCTCGTCAACGTCGCTAATGGTACTTGCTACCGCGCCACGGCGAATACATGGATAATCAGGCAGTTCATAAAACCACATCACCCATGGCTGATCTCTAATTTCTCGTTGGACGGGATTATTTAGCTGGTTGAATGCCTGAAGATAACGGAATATCTTAATGAGTTTCGCATGTGCCTGATCGTATGTTTCATGACTATAGACCTGTTTCACCTGATCCTCACTTCCACTTGTCGACCTGACACATAAAGCGTAGGTAGTACAACTGAAAAGTATGTAGTGATTTCATCTCTGTCTGAGTATTGTCAGCATCTCAGACACTCTGCTTAGTACTACAGTTGTAACTGTGGTGTGCGACACGTTCGGTCGAGACCGGTATTTATCGGGGGATGACCGACAAAGAGTAAAATCTTTGATAACTTGAATTTTGATGTTGGGTGAGGCATAAGGCCAATTCCCAACCCCTTGTGAACAGGGAAATGCATCTTCCCCAGTGGTGAGATTGACTCTCAAGCTGCTGAAGCGGGAAGAGAAGCGGGTGCGTCCCGACTCCAACGGGATTATCCGACGCCTCCAGGTCGTGATGGCTAGCGAAAGCAAAGGTCTATGTGAAGCATCGTCATACAAAACAAGCCTACGTGGAGTATCGGCTTGACCAAAAGGTGAAGGATAGGGGCCTGGCAAGTATCATAGTGACCAGGGTTCACTCCCGTTAAACCCGGTGTATAGGACCAGCCTAAGACGACGCAAAACGAAAGACAGGAACGTGGGAACCAGCCATGCTCTCTTGGGGAACTGAGAAGGTGTCAACCGCATGGCATGGCTGGGAGGATTGCCTAAAAAGCCAATGCTGGGGGTAATGCTCCAGATACGCTGACGTGGGCACTCTCAGAGAGAAGGAGTGGGGTCAGTAGATGGCTAAGATCGGAAAACGTCGTGGGGAATGAGTTCTTGTTCTCCGGCAGAGCGGGGGTTCTCATGCAACGGGTTGTGCCGTGCCCATAGAGCGTGTCGCTAGGGCATCCAACACACACACTCCAAGCCAGGAAACTGGTGCCACTGACAATGGCTCTCTGAGTGAGGAGCCGTGTGCGGTTAACATCGCAAGCACGGTTTTGAAGCGGAGGCGAGGGAAGTGATTCCCTCGTCGACCGTACCAGAATAGGGGGAGAAGCAAAGAAGGTCAGCGTCGCTAAAGGAGAAAGAAGTCCATGGGAGCACAGTTGTCTTCCTCGTCGTTTGCCCCCTCGCCCGAAGCCGTCTGGGCTGCGGCCTTCGAGGAGGTGTGTGAGCGGATCGGTCCGGTGTTTGCGCGGTCGGAGACCCGAGAGCGAGCGCAGGCCTACCTACGCGGGTTACTCAGTCCCGTCGAACGCAAAAATGGCTGGCAGCTGGCCGAAGAAGCAGGAGAAGCGACGCCGTATGCCATGCAGTACCTCTTGGATCGCGCCCGCTGGGAGAGCGAGGGTCTGCGGGATATCCTGCGCGGGTATGTGTGCGAGCAACTGGGGGATGCCAAGGCCGTGCTGGTGATCGATGAAACCGGCTTTGTCAAAAAAGGCACCAAGTCGGTGGGGGTGCAGCGGCAGTAGAGCGGCACGGCTGGGGGCATCGAGAATTGCCAACTGGGTGTCTTCTTGACGTATGCCAGCCACAAGGGGCACAGCTTGACAGGACCCTCGAACTGTATCTACCCAAGAGCTGGACCCAGGAAAGAGCCCGCTGCCGGGAAGCCGACGTGCCGGCTTCGGTGGGGTTTGCCACTAAGCCGGAGTTGGCCGCCCGCATGCTGTGGCGAAGCCTGGATGCAGGTGTGCCAACTGCCTGGGTCACTGGTGACACGGTCTATGGCAGTCACCGGCCGTTGCGAGCAGGCTTGGAAGCGCGCGAACAGGCCTATGCCCTGGCAGTCTCGTGCCAAGAACACGTTGAAGTGGCGGGAGAGCAGCAGCGGGTGGATCAGTTGGCCAAGGTGCTGGCCCCAGAGGCCTGGCAGCGGCTGAGTGCGGGAGCAGGCAGCAAAGGACCCCGACGCTATGACTGGGCACGTCTGGAGCTCTCGAGTCCGGTGCCCGCAGGCTGGGAGCGCTGGCTGGTTATCCGGCGCAGCATCGCCGTGGGAGCCAAGCCGCCCAAACTGGCCTACATGCTGGTGTTTGCCCGCAAAGGAACCACGCTCGAGGAGATGGTCCAGGTCATCGGCGCACGCTGGACGGTCGAGCAATGTTTTGAGGTGGGCAAAGGCGAGGTCGGCCTCGACGAGTATGAGGTGCGCTCCTGGCAGGGCTGGTATCGTCATATCACGCTCTCTATGCTGGCGCAAGCCTTCCTCACGGTGCTGCGAGCCGAGAGCACAGGGCAAGAGCCAGACCCAGCCCAACAGGAGGGAAAAAAACTGACGCACCACCCACTGCCGCCGCACCCGAGTTCGCTCGTGGAGTTCAAGCGCAAGCGGGGGCTGACTTGCCCGTGATGGTGCCATTGAGTGTGCCCGAAGTGCGACGGCTCTTCTATTCTTTGGTGGGCATGAGGCCGCTTTCCCTGCTGCACCGCCTGGCCTGGTCCTTCTGGCGACGAGCTCATCAAGCCATCGCTCGCCTTTGCCATTACCAACGCCACTTGGCTTCTGTCACTTAGTTACAACTGTAGTACTATGCAGGGACCTATGTGTATGGACGAACCAAAACGCGCAGGCATGCTCTTCCCGGTGAGCAACCCCGCATCAAGGGGCGCACCCGGCAGGTGAAGCGTGAGGACTGGCCCATTGTGCTGCTGGATGCTCACCCAGGCTACATCACCTGGGAGCAATTTCGGCGCAATCAACAGGTTCTCGATGACAATCGGACGTGGCGACCAGACGAACGACGTGGAGCCGTCCGCGAAGGATCAGCACTGCTGCAAGGGATCGTGCTGTGTGGAGTCTGCGGCAGACGCATGAATGTGCGCTATCTCTCAGATGGCACTATCCCCAGCTACGAATGTAGGCAGGCCCACGCTCAACTGGCCGAGAAGACCTGTCAAACGATGCGGGGCGATGGGATCGATCAAGCCGTTACCACCTGTTTCTTGGAAGCGATTCAGCCAGCACATCTTGCTGTCTCCCTTTCCACCCTCGATCATCTGGAAGCGCGTGCTAAGCAGATTGATCGCCAATGGCAACTGCGGCTGGAACGAGCGCAGTATGAGGCCGACCTGGCTCGCCGTCGCTACACAGTGGTCGATCCAGAGAATCGGCTCGTGGCTCGCAGTCTGGAGCGAGACTGGAATGAGAAACTGACAGCTGTGGAGCAGTTGCAAAAGGAATATGCCATTCTCCCCAAGCCCACAGCCTTGCTCATCACGTCTCAGGAGCGACAACGCATTCTGGCACTGGCTCACAATGTTCCTGCCGTGTGGAATGCTTCGACGACGAGTCAAGCTGAGCGCAAACAATTGCTACGGTATCTCATCAAGGATGTAACGCTGACCAAACGAGAGCAGGTGATTGAAGTGCGTATCCGGTGGCAAACGGAAGCTCTGACCGAAGTGAGTGTTGCTCGACCCAAGCTGGTGGCTGATGTACGCCGCACTGATCTCCAGGTTGTTGCTCGGGTTCGTGAACTCTCCTCCACACAAACTGCGACGCGCATTGCCGATCAGCTCAATGAAGAGGGATTGCGTCCAGGACTGGGAGGCAGGTTCACGGCCAGCAAAGTCGATTGGATTCGTAGCAAGTATGGCATTGCCCTCGATTGCCCCGAAGGGCCTGGGTTCTGTCCTGGTGGGCAACGAGGTGATGGACGCTACTCTGCGCTCGCAGCAGCCGAACTGTTGAATGTGAATGTCTCGACCATTGCAGATTGGTGCAACGCAGGAATACTCGAAAGTATTCGAGCCGGAACGCATGGACCACGATGGATTACGCTGACTCCAGAGATCATCGCAGCACTACGCAAGCCCGTTCAGCGCCATTGGAAACGACGACGCACTCGTCAACACGAAGAAAATATGCTACAGTAGAAGCAACGTGAGTCAGGTCAGCTGACTCACCCTGACAACGCAATCCCGAAAGTACCCGGTAAGGAGGGCAGTATGAACGAACTATCGGCATGCCGAGTGGCCTTTTCTTCCCGTATGGTCGGCGAAGAGGTCGCCCTCTCCGCCGCCAATCCAGAACCGGGCATGCGAATTGCTCCGCACCCGGCTCCTCAGTGTACGGTCTCATTTGATAGAGATACCTTCTTGCTCTAACTTCCGAATACGCTCCTTGATAACCGTCATCTCTGCATCCCATGTTTCCTGAGAATATCCCTCCGGTAGTGTCCCTTCAGATTTTCTCTTCGGTTTCCTGGGCGCTTTGTGCTCGATGACTGTTTTCGTCAGTTTTGAGTGTCGTTCATCGTGGCAATGGAGATGGAGAAGCATCAGGTTGCTCAGCCTATCATTGCTGTGATCGTGGTCGATGTGGTCAACCTCTAGAATATCTTCATCTCGAAATGTCAGTTCGCACCATCGGCATTTCCCCTGTTGCTTTTGAAGGAGTTTCGCTTTCCTCGCATGCATCAATGGATGGGCTTTTAGGCGCTGACTCCAATAGAGGAGATTTCCATCGTACGGGCTGGCTGTTCCTCTCACCTTTTCATGTCTTTGGATCATCGTGTCTCGGTGCAGTCGAAGTTTCGCTCCTATTGGAGTACAGAAGGTGTCTCTGCCGTCAACCTGTTTCCAGTATTTGGCATCGATCCAGCTTCTTTTCTTCCTCGAATGTCGCCTTCTTGCCCAGCTTTGAAGCTGGAACCAGACATGACGGTCACACGCTGAGAAGGTGTCTGAGGACACGACGGCTCGGTAGTAGTGTGACCATCCCCAAATGACCGGATTGAGTTCTTTGATCAGTTTCCACTGCGGATATGATCGCATCTTCTTCATCCGGTGATTGAGAGCCAGGATGTGCCGTTTGATGGCTTCCTTGCTGGGTTTGATGATGGTTTTGAACCCCAGTGGTTTGCCATACGTGTTCTTTCCCGTATGTGTTTTACCTACGGGGAATTGACGAACGGCAAACCCAAGAAAATCAAATCCCACGTTCCCTTCGTAGGGAGTCAGGGTATGCGTAATTCTTGTTTTCTTTGGGTTCATATGCAACCCCATCTCAGCTAACCAGTCCACCAGTTTCTGTTCTGCTTGCTTGAGTTTCTCCAAGTCTGAATGGAGTAGCACCAGATCATCGGCATACCGTACCAGGATGGGTTGCTCCTGGCGTTTCCGGTTCCGTTTACTCTGAACTACCTCTTCCATTCCATGAAGCGCAATATTCGCCAGTAATGGGCTAATCGTTCCACCTTGTGGTGTTCCTGTTTCGGTAGGAGCGACCACCCCATTTTCCAGCACCCCCGCTTTGAGCCAGCCTTTGATGGTCTGTTTCATCACGGTGTACGTATGCAGTTTGTTCAGAAGAGCTTGCTGGTTGATGTTATCGAAGCAGGCTTTCAGATCGGCATCCAGCACATATTTCGCTTTGAACCGGATACCGTTGAAAATCGCTCCGATGGCATCATGAGCTGATCTTGCCGGTCGAAAGCCATACGAGTTTGGTTCAAAACGGGCTTCCCATTCTGGTTCGAGCGCGAGCTTGGCTAGGCATTGCCGCGCCCGCTCAAACACGGTGGGAATGCCTAGAGGCCGTTGCTCGCTCTTCCCAGGCTTGGGTATCCACACTCGGCGTACGGGTTGCGCTTTGATGTGCTTCCAGTATCTTGGGTGAATGTGGCGTGCCATGAGCAAGCGTTCTTTGGGTTTGACGGATTTGACGCCGTCTACACCCGCCGTTTTCTTGCCCTGATTTTCCTGTGTCACTCGTCGTACCGCCAGTAATCGTGCGGCTTCCGATTTCATTAACAGTTTCTGGAGTTTGTGAACTGCGCGTTGATTGCCACGCTGACTGGCTCGGTAGATACGCTTTTGGATGCGGAAGCAATGTTGCTCTAGTTTCTTCCAGGGCACGCTGTTCCAAGTCTCACTCGTCGGGCCTTTCGGCTCTGGCGGTGCTTTCCTCTCTTTCATCTGACTGACTTTCTACCTTCCGTACAGCAGGGTCCACGTCAGCATATCCTCTGGTTTTCCCAGAGGCATTGGCTTCTTGGACCATCGTCTCGCAGGAAACATTGGTTGGCACCTACTCGCTCAATCGACCTGTCTTGCGAGAGTCTTCCTGCGGTTCCCCCGTTCCGATCTTCTGTTTTGCGCTACTCTAGATGCGTGCCTGTCCACCGGGCACCTTCCTGAATGAGCAGAGAAAAGGCCAACGATCCTTCCCCTCAGTCCAGTTGTGGCGGTGCCATTACCATTTTGGTCAAGCCTGTCATCCTACGTCGGCTTGGTACCCAATTACGGCGGTTCCTTCACACGTTCACTCATGTTTCCGGTTGGAAACACTGTTCATCATCGTAACCAACGGGTGACCTTTCCCAGAGTAGGCTTCTGTTCAAGTCACCCTTGTTTCATCCCGCTTTCCTGATTGAGTTAAACTAAGCAAGAGAGTCGCCCCTCTTACTTGTCTTCAGAACCGTGCATGCTGATTTCTCCGCACACGGCTCCTCAACCATATGGTCTTTTTCATAGATACCTGCCTCGGCAAGCTGAGCATGCCGTTGATCGTGGCAATGGCGATGGAGGACTTGGAGATTGCCGATGGCATCGGTGCCACCATATTTCTTGAAGATCAGGTGGTCTATCTCCATGAGGTCTCCGTCTTTGAAGTACAGTCCACAGAACCGGCACTTTCCCTTTTGATCCCTCAGTAGTTTCCCTAACGTGCTGTGAGTCATGGGGTGATTTTTCAATCGTTGTGCCCAATACAGCAGGTTGCCATCATAGGGGCTTGCAGTCCCCCGTACTTTGGTATGGCGTTGGATTGCTGTCTTGCTGTATCTCCAGAGGGACATCTTCTCCGTTCCGAATGTCCATCCTTTGCCCTGGTTGAGTAACCAGTACCTTCTCACAATCCAGGCCATGTTCTTGTTCGGATGTCGACGTTTGGCCCATCGGCGCAGCTTATTGTAGAGAAGCGCATCACACTTGGAAAAGACCCTTTTACTGACGACCGTGCGGTAGTAGTTGGTCCACCCGCGTATGATGGGATTGAGATCGCGTATGAGTGTCTCCTGGGGAGCCGCTTTGAGTTCTCGTATCTTCTCTGCTACTTTGCCTGTGTGTTCTTTGATGGCTTTTTTGCTGGGCTTGATGATGGTTTTGTATCCAAGGGGTTTCCCATAGGAGTTTTTCCCTGTATGCGTTTTCCCTACCGGAAATTGCCGAATGGTGAACCCGACAAAGTCAAACCCTACATTTCCTTGATGGATTTTGAGGGTATGGCTGACTTTCGTTTTGCTTGGTTTCAATTCCAATCCCATGTCCTTTAGCCATGAGACGGCAATGGTATGAGCTTTTTGTATGCCCTCTTCGGTGGGATGCAAAATCACAAAATCGTCGGCATACCGTATGACTTGGGGTTCATCCTTGTCGCGGTAGGCCTTGACGATTGTCCCTTCTAGCCCATGGAGTGCAATGTTGGCTAAAAGTGGTGAGATGACCCCGCCCTGTGGCGTTCCAGCTTCGGTTGCTGAAAACTGGAAACCGTCGAGGACACCCGCTTTCAACCATCCTTTGATGAGCCTTCTCATCTGAGGATAGGTATTGAGCTTGCTTAAAAGGGCCTCATGACAGATGTTGTCGAAGCAACCAGCTATGTCAGCATCGAGGACATACTTGTCTTTGTGCTTAATACTGCTGTGTATCGCTTCAATCGCATCGTGACAGGAACGTCCTGGGCGAAAGCCGTAGCTGTTGCGTTCAAACTGAGCTTCCCATTGTGGTTCAAGGGCTTGTTTGGCCAGTGCCTGGCAGGCCCTGTCAATCATGGCGGGAATACCAAGCGGGCGCTTTTCCTCTTTGCCTGGTTTGGGTATCCACACTCGTCTGAGAGGTTTCGGCTTCCGCTTTCTCGTTTGGTTCGGGTGAATGGCTTCAACCATGCTGAACCTTTCGGCTGGTGGGACAGCTTTCACGCCGTCGACACCGGCAGTTTTCTTCCCCTGGTTGTCTTGCGTCACTCGTCGCACAGCCAACAGTCTTGCCGCTTTCGACTTCATCAAGAGCTTTTGGATTTTGTGGACTGTCTTGGTATCACCACGCTGACTGGCTTGAAAGATGCGCTTCTGCATGCGGTAAACGGCTGCCTCTAGCTTTTTCCAGGGGAGTCGTTGCCAGGCCACATTCGGTTGAGCCGACGGATTGCCCTTCATGCTTCTTGTTCCTCTTTCTTCCATATGATCGTGTCTACGTCTGCCGGGACCCGGCTTCTTAGACAATCCCAACATCAGCGACATGCGGTTGGCACCTGCTCACCGGATCGACCGCCAATGAGAGTCTGCTGATGGTTATCTCGTTCCGAGAAGGTGTTTTGCGCTGTTTTAGGCTTGCACTTTCCGCCGGGTTTGTTCTGAGGAGGAATGAGTCAATGGCCAAATTGCTCATCTGTTATCCTTGTCCATTTTGGACCAGGTCTGCTAACCTGCGTAGACCTGTTTAGCGTGACGACGGTTGTCGTGCATTCGTGCTCCTAGCCATGACAGCCAGCTAGAGGTGTCACCGTATCAGGTTTACGGCTTCTCCCCGTTACCCCCCGCTTTACGGTTTGAGAACCAGTCGCCCCGTAGGGGTGTTGCTCTCCGTCCCTCCTTGACGGGGAAGGAATTGCGCCTTCCGTCACCTTCTCAGTTATCGAAGAGATGTTTCTTCGTCACTTTCCCCCGTGTTGGGACATGGTTTCAAGTGAACGAGCCGCACTGTCCAGTCGCTACCGGAGAGATGTGTTATCATCGCCCATCTGGTAGGTTGGGAATTGCGCCCAACGTCAGAAGATCAGTTGTCAAAGTCCTTGCCCCTCGTCCCCCGTGTCTCCACGGTTTAGAGGGAACGGGTCGCACCGTTTTTCTTCAGGATGTAGACGCGCTTTGCTGGAAGCCACTGGTACCGCTCATATCGCAATGCTTCAATGATGGCATCAATCTTTTCTAGCGACATGCCGTCAGGGGTTTCGTCCGTTACCCCATGTGTCATGGCTCCTGCATTTCGATAGATTTTTCCATAAGCTCTCAGGTACAACTCTCGGTTGAACAGTTGTCTGTAGACCCGTTCGAGAGGTAGTCCTTTCTTGCCTCGCTCATGGATAAGTTCCAAGTCTACTTTGGTGCTCTGCATTCCGCATGCCTCCGTACCTTCTGAACTTTACGATACCTACCCTGCCTGACTCCGATTTGTCAGGCTCTTACCCTCCTTCGAGGGTTGCCCCTTCGTTTGTGCTGAAGTATTGCAGCACGCCCTACTATGGGGGTTCCGTCACCATAGGTGTTTCCACCCGTAGGTGATCCCGCCTTTGCATTCACTGGACGTTCAGTACGTTTAGGTGCCCAGTTCGTTTCCTTGAACCAGCTCATTACTGGTCACTCACCGTAGAGAGTGTTCCGCACCCTTTACCCGCTGGTGCGTATTACGGTGTCGCCGCTTCAGGTATGCTGCGACGGGAGAGTGCTTACTCCGTTGGAAACTTGGGTTCAGCCAATTCAGGTTTCACCTCTATCTCTTGCGAGACTTCTTGCGTACAGGACTTGCAGACCTTACTACCTTACATATCTTCAGGCTTTATCTGCTTTAACACCATGCTGTTGTCCTCTTTGGGTTTCCCCTCTAAGTAAGGTGTTGTCCTAAAAGGTTCTTTTCTCTCGACCTCCTGCCTCTATGAGGCAATCCAGTGAATGCCGAAGCGGCGCACGGTAAAAGCACTAGCGTATCAAGTGTTCAGGTGCCAATCAATGACATAGACGAGCGAAACCAAGCCGTCTGTCGAGATTGCAATGAACGCCAGGCCGGGGCACGGCCTTCAGCACCTAATCCGCTCGTCTGGAATAATCAAGGCCGTAAGACGGATGTGCTGAGAAGCCCCCGCTTATGCGTGGGGAGTTGTCACGATAACCTTCCCGTCGATGCAGTATATCTCCTCGTCGTTTCTATGGCCTCCGCTACCGACCCGGCGATGATAGCACCCGCATGTAGCAACTCGCGCATCAGCTTGAGGCCCTCGCCACCTGTATAGTCACGCGCCGCCATGCCGCTACGCTGTAACAGTCCATCACTGGTGGCTATTGGTTCATCAGGTATACACACGGAGTCCGCAACGCCAGGGACGAGTAAGAGTATTGGTAGCCCGCGTTGGGCTGCTATCAACGCCTCTCGCCATAAGCCAACGTTGCCAGGGCCGATTGGCGCTGCACAGATAATTAAGAGGCCAACCTGCATGAGACTATGGCGCACGCGCTGCAACACCTCGGGCGCGATCGGTGCATACGGCTGCTCCGTAATCACTTCGTCGGCCAGGCGCAGCGCCAGAGTATGGTCGCTATCACCGATGTTCAGCGCGCCCGCGACAAACGGCATATGCGCATCGGCCAACGCGCGCATCATCAGTTCGCCAGCGCCTCCACCGGCAATGACGTGTACCTGCGGCTTTGGCCGACCTGACTGTTCGCGTTCCCCATCTGCACTGCTTGGAGGTAAGACACTCAAGTGCTCTGCGCCGCGCAAAATCCCTACCTGCACGTGAACGCCGTACACGCGACCGAGCAGCCCTGGCTCCAATACTTCAGCGGGTCGCCCATCAGCCACGATGCCACGTTGGAATAGCACGAGACGCGGAAAGTAGCGCGCTGCTAGATTAAGATCGTGCATGGCAGCGATCACAGTAACGCCATGCTCTCGATTGAGTCGCTGTACCAATTCAAGTATCTCGATCTGATATTTTATATCCAGGTGAGAGGTAGGTTCATCCAGCAGCAGCAACTCTGGTTGCTGTGCCAGCGCCATAGCCACCATCACGCGCTGCCGTTCGCCGCCACTCAATTCATTGAAGACGCGCCCAGCAAGAGCAGTGATATCGCAGGTGCTCATGGCATTATACACAATCTCCTGGTCACATTTTGTCTGGGAACCAAAGAAGCTGACGAAGGGGGTACGTCCCAGGCTCACCATATGCTCAACCGTAAAGGCGAAAGGCATATGTAAATCCTGTGGGACGACAGCGATGTGCTGGGCAACGCCACGGCGTCGCCACTGGCGCAGGTCGCGCCCCTTCAACAACACCTTCCCTTGCTGCGGGAGCAAGACGCCGCTCAATAATCGCAGCAGGGTCGTTTTACCTGACCCATTGGGTCCTAACAATCCGACCATCTCGGCCGCGTGTACCTGCACAATCACATCATACAACGTAGGGACGGGAGTGGTGTTTTTATCATTGAGTCCGTAGGGGCGAGCGGGGTGTGGAGTGGACGGGTGGGCCTTTATGGTCGCCAGTCGTCCATAGCCGAATGTCACTCTTTGGGCTTCTATCAAAGCATCTGTCACCATCGGTATTCTCGCTTACTGCGTCTGAGGAGGAACAAGAAGAAGGGTGCGCCCACGAGCGCGGTGAAGACACCTACAGGCAACACGGCAGGCGCAATGACAACACGAGCCAGTAGGTCGGCCAGCGTCAGAAAAATAGCTCCAGCGAGAGCAGAGGCGGGAAGCAGCAAACGATGCTGTGGTCCTAGCAACAGGCGCATCGTGTGCGGTATGACCAGTCCAACGAAGCCGATCAAGCCACTGATGGAGACAGCCGCAGCGGTCAGGAGTGAACCCACTAAAATGATGATGAGTTTACGCCGCTCGACATGTACTCCCAGATGTGCCGCCCCTTCTTCTCCCAGCGCAAACACATCGAGTACGCCGGAGAGGCTGAGAGAGAACACAACACCCGCGAAGATGATTGAGCCAATGACGAAGACCGGTGGCCAACTGTTTATCGACACGCCTCCAGCGAGCCAGTAGAAGAGGGCCGTCGCGCTAAACTGTGCATGCGGACTGAGCGTCAGGATCAGGGTTTGGAGTGCCTCTAATACGGCGTTGATCACCACGCCTGCCAATAGCAGGGTGACCACAGGCGTTTGACCACCAGCGCGAGCGATAGCGTATACCAGCAATACAGCGGCAGCGGCCCCCACAAAGGCCAGCACGGGGGTCAGAGGGAAAAACGTGCCATAGATGGTATCGAACGGTAATACAAATGCTACTGCCGCTCCTAACGCTGCTCCCGATGATGTGCCGATGAGGAATGGGTCCGCCAGGGGATTGCGTAGCATGCCCTGAAAGAGGACGCCGGCGACGGAGAGGCCAGCGCCCACGAAGGCTGCACCTACCACCACTGGCATACGCACCTGCCACACAATGAGTTCAGCTGAAGGGTCCCAATGCCGTGCAAAATGGAACACGCCTGTCCCGTTGAGCAGAATTCTGCGCAATAGTGCCGATGGGGATAGGGACCGAGCCGAAGCTCACAGCCAGCAGAATTGCAGCGAGCAGGCCCCCACTCAACAGCAAGAGGATGAGAGACGCTGGCAATGCCCGCACATGTTCTTTCAAACGTGGTTCAATTTGTGTGCTGCGTGTCGCTAGTTTCAAAGCAGTATTCCTAACATACAGGTGTCAGGGCAAGTATACCACGAGAATCTACAATTCATGACATAAAAATCTTCCTGAACCTTTGTACAGTTGACAAGCGGCCCCCCTGCCATTTAGTATACATATGCACTTCCCAACCAAAGGATACATGGATAGGTCAGTGACCCTGTCCCCTGAAGGGGACGGGCTTGCGGAGATGGGTTGATTGGCTTCCCGTCTTCACCACAAGCTCAAGCTGACCAGGCTCAGTTATCACATATAGCCTGGATACAATCAGTCTAGTGGCAACTACGTTATCCAAGAATAGATAGGTACCGGCTCCTCACACGAGCTAATTGCGGGTGACCGATCCAGCCCGACGCACTACGGTGCAGCGTTAAACAGGCGTAGCGGGGTGAAGCCAGTGCGTTGCACACACAAGCCTTGGATAACTTTGCCGAGGATCACTTTACCTGCGGGGGCGACCTCGTAGCGTGGGCTTATAGCCCTGGGTTTGCGCGTTCCCACACAAAAACGCGCTCCCGCAAGGGATGTGCAGCTCACGCAGCCTTTCTTTCCTCCCACCGGCTGAAGCCAGGTGGGTATCCAGAAAGGATTTTGATGGCTATAGAAAAAGACTTTTTCCGGCGGGTGATGGGTCACTTTGCAACCGGCGTTACTGTGGTAACTACGCGAAGTGAGGAGGGGCTTTCGGGTCTGACGGTCAACTCGTTCTGCTCGGTCTCGCTCGATCCACCTTTGGTGTTGATATGCGTCGCTCTGAACAGTCAAACGCTCCCCTACATTCGTGAAAGTGGCACATTCGTGGTGAATATTCTGACCGATCAACAAGAGGATCTTTCACGCTGTTTCGCGACAACCTCCTTAGAACGCTACGAGCGTTTCTGCCATGCCAGCTACCATGTTGCTGCTACCGGTTCGCCCGTTATCGATGGCGCGCTTGCCTTCATCGATACGCGTGTCGTCGCTGAGTACCCAGGGGGAGACCACGTGATCTTTGTAGCCCAGGTTGAAGCGATGGGAGTTGGCGGTCAGGTGGCTTTTGCCAATGAAGCTGACGAACAACATGCCAATTTGATTGGGAGTAATGGTAACGTGCCGCTAGAGGATAAGAAGGCGCCTCTTGCCTACTATCGAGGCCAGTACCGCCACCTTGCCCGCGATTATCAGCGAGCTAGCCTGGCAGCATCCTACAATGAAAAAACCGATTGACCACCAGGAGATAGGCAAAGATACTGCCATTGCCTTGCTACAAGAGCGTATTTTTACCTGTCGCCTTTGCGAGGAACGTGGCTATATCCAGCAAGCACGCCCGATCACAAGTGGACGAGGCAGCGACCGCGTGATGGTGATTGGCCAGGCTCCCGGTCACCGATCAGTGACGAAAGGCCGCCCGTTCAGCGGGCCGGGTGGTAGTATTCTGCAAAAATGGCTTGAGCAGGCGGGGTTTCCGCCCGGCTATCTGCACGATCACACCTATCTGAGTTCGCTCACACGCTGCGATCCCGGACGAAACCCGCGAGGTGATGGGGATCGACGTCCTTCTCCACAAGAAGTGGCTCTCTGCCGACCGTATCTGGAAGCCGAACTGCAACTGCTGCAGCCGAAGGTTGCGTTGCTTGTAGGAAGTATGGCCATTGAGACATTTCTTGGTAAGGGGAGGCTGGAGGATATCATCGGTACGTTTGAAGAACGTGATGGGATGCTCTTTCTGCCTCTGCCACATCCTTCAGGGATCAGTCGTTGGCTCAATGATCCAGAGCACCTGAAGCTTCATCAACATGCGCTAGGACTGCTGGCGACCTGGCGGGTGACCTATGGGTTGTAGCTGCTTATGCTATCATACTGTTTCGTAGGCAATAGTTTATTAACGGTATGTGGTATTTTCGGCTTTCTTGTGCATAGCATATTCGTGAACGCCCTGTTTCAGGGTGCCAAGTGCCAGTGTGGCGCAGGTTGGGCGGGTCATCACCAGTTCGCGACCGAGTTGCTCGATGAGGTCCTCAAAGGTCATCGCCTCAACCTCTTCGGCTGTCATGCCCTGGGTGATTTCCGTTACATAGGAGGCCGCTGCACGACTTATGGTACAACCCTCACCCTCCCAGTTGACCGCCTCTAGCTTGCCATCTTCGCCGACGCAAGCGTGCATGGTGATAATATCAGCACAACCTGGGTTGCCACCAGTGAGGCTCACGTCAGCATGGTCCAGTGGCCCATAGTTGCGCGGGTTTTCATAATGGTCCAGTAAAAATTCAATTGCTTCTTGACGATCCATGTGTTCTTTCTCTGAATATCCTCACCCCCCTCCCAGAGGGGGATGAGGCATGTGGTTTAAGGTTTCTCGATAGGGGCGCGTACCAGGCTGCCCCATTCGGTCCAGGAGCCGTCATAGTTACGCACTCGTGGATAGCCAAGCAGGCGCGTCAAGACAAACCAGGTGTGCGCCGAGCGCTCACCAATGCGGCAGTAGGCGATGACTTCCTTGTCTGGGGTCACGTCCTTGCCTCCGTAGATCTGACGTAATTCTTCTGCCGACTTGAATGTGCCATCGGCATTTGCCGCCGTCGCCCAGGGAATGTTCTTGGCCCCCGGAATGTGCCCCCCGCGTTGGGCACCCTCCTGGGGATAGTTGATCATGTGAAGCAATTCACCCGTGTACTCTTGCGGTGAACGTACATCGATCAACCGGCGTTCGGGGGTTCTCAGCCCACTGAACACGTCATCACGGAACGCGCGGAGCGTCTCATCGGCAGGCTGTGCACGATAGGTGGTGGGCTCGAAATGGGGAACCTCTTTGGTGAGTGGGCGCGACTCGGCCTCCCACTTGCTGCGTCCGCCATTCATGATCTTCATGTTGCGGTGCCCATACATGGTGAACAACCAATACGAGTAACAGGCATACCAGTTGTTCCTATCCCCATAGAGGATGATCATTGTGTCATTGCTGATGCCCCAGTGGCTCATCAATTGCTCAAACGCTTGCTGGTTGACGAAGTCACGGGCGATGGGGTCTTGCACATCGACATGCCAGTCGAGCTTGACGGCACCGGGCAGATGGCCGACTTCGTAGAGCAAAACATCTTCGTCTGCCTCGATCAAGCGAATGTTGGGATCATTGAGGTGGTCGGCGACCCAACTGGTCTCGACCAACACTTCGGGATGAGCATAACCTGACGTTGCACTCATGCCGGACGTTGCTGTTTCTGTTCCTGACATAACAAATGTCCCTTCCTAACTGAACCAAATACTTGTTCAACACATGTCAGATACTCAATCCCGTAGAACGGGATGAGCTTGTAGCTGTGCTCTACCTCAATTCAGTAGGCCAACATGCACCTACCGCTTCAGTTTCATAGCACGCTACATCACGGGAGCATTGCTGCTCCACCGGGCCATCTGACAACTGGCCCGTCCTTCCTCAGAACTTGCCGAAGAAGGAACGTCTGGTATGGATACGCTGTTTTACCCTGGCCGTGGGAGCATCTCTGCTCCACTCATCAGGAACCAAATTGCAGCTTTGGCGGGTGATGCCCCAACTGTCTCTCTCTCAGGGTTTCGAGGCCGAAACCCATCTGCCAACAATGGTTGGTCAGAGATCAGAGTGTCTTCAGGCAGCAAGCACAGTATAGCGCATATGTACAAAGGAGGCAACGGGAAGGTTTTTCCCACCTTCGGTGCCTTTCTTTCCTTCCACCGCCGTGATCAGCAGGTGTGCATCCAGAAAGGATTTTTATGGTGAATTCTCCGATTGTTTCCGGCCTCTCGTAGAGTCTGGAGCCCGGGAAAAGGCCGCTCCCTCTTCTGCAGCAAGTTCAATCTTTCTATATCCTACCACGCAGGTCAGGATTAGGCAAGGGGGCAGTCAGGTTCTATTCTGCTGCAGTAGGTCCTCTTTTCTCAAACTCAGTCCGTGCCGGATTTCATAGGCCACTTCGCGCTGTGATCGGTAGAGTTCCAGGGTGGTGATCACGATGCCAACCAACAATGCCCCAGTCCCTATGAGGAAAGCAAGCAAGGCGATCCCTGCTGTTGGTGGAGCGTTGGTTATCACAGCTAGCGCAATAATAAACATGCTGAAGATAAAGATCAAGATGGCCACATTAACGGCGAGAATGGCATTGCGAATCAGCTTATGTCGGTACAGTAAAGGGGGCAGTTGTGTCTCGATTTCCTGGACACGTTGGGTGCTGAAACCAAGGGTAGGTTCACCATCGCCAGTCTTGTAACCGATGGCTTGCAAGAGTTCGAGGCGTTCACGATGCATGGCGCGCATGCGAGCACTGATGACCTCGTAACGGGTAAGCAGCCCGTTCAGGAGAAGAACGCAACTGGTAATCATCACGACGGGAGCCAGGATCAGGCTAATAGTACGGATGATCATCTCAATGGACATATAGCCACTCCTAAAAACCGGCCACTCATAGAACGTTCATCGACACTTTGCTGGCTGAAGAGAGTCGTTCTGCTAAACCCGTATTGCGTAAAGCGACACGGTCATTCCTCACCGCTATCTCCAACGCGTAGGGTTGACCCACCAGTACGCACAGCCGCCTGGCGCGTGTGATGGCTGTGTAGAGCAGGTTGCGCTGGAGTAGCATGGAGTGCTGCCTGACGAGAGGGAGGACAATTGCAGGGTATTCACTGCCCTGGCTTTTATGCACGGTAATGGCATAGGCAAGTACCAGTTCATCGAGTTCGTGAAATTCGTATTTCACCAGTAGGGGTCCCGACTCTTCTGGGAATTCGACCTTGAGGCTGGAGTTTTCATTGTTGATGCTGCGTACCCAGCCTACGTCGCCGTTAAATACAGCTTTGTCATAGTTATTGCGCACCTGCATTACCTTATCACCAACACGTAGAGTGCGGCCACCCCATTCCAATTCTGCGGCTGCTTTGGGGTTGAGATGTGCTTGCAGTTCCTCGTTGAGGCTGTTCACACCTGTTGGCCCACGATACATGGGTGAAAGCACCTGGATGTCGGTCATGGGGTTGAGCGAATAACGCGCAGGCAAACGGCGCTGCACGAGATCAAGGACAAGATGCTGGGCACGAACGGGATCCTCCTCGGTGAGGAAGAGGAAATCACTCGTGCGATCCAGTTGCAGATTTGGTACCTGGCCAGAGTTGATGCGGTGGGCGTTGACGATAATTTTGCTTTGTTGGGCCTGGCGAAAGAGATCGGTCAGGCGCACTGTGGGCAACGCTTCACTGCGCAGGAGATCACGCAAGACGTTGCCTGGGCCAACCGGCGGGAGTTGATCGGCGTCACCCACCAGCAGCAGATGCGCCTCCTTTGGCAGTGCCTTCAGTAGATGATAGAAGAGCAGAATGTCGATCATCGAGACCTCATCGACGATGACGAACTGGTATGGGAGTGGATTGGCTTCGTCGCGCTGATAGGTGTTGTCATGTGGTGCAAACTCCAGCAGACGGTGGAGTGTCTTTGCCTGGGCACCGGTGGCTTCGGAGAGTCGTTTGGCCGCCCGTCCCGTAGGCGCGGCCAGGGCAACATCGATCTTACGGCTGCGCAGCAACATCAATAGAGCGCGGATCGAGGTTGATTTCCCCGTTCCTGGCCCGCCGGTCAGGATGCTTACCTTTTTCTTATATGCCATCTGCACAGCTACTCGTTGCTTCTCCGTCAAATGCATGTTGCGCTTCTGGGAAAGGTGGTTAAATACGGCGTCCCATTGCTGCTGCGTTACGGGTGGAAGTATGCTGGGTGAACGCAGCAGGGTGCGCAAGAGGCGCGCCGAACCATGCTCGGCATGCCAGAATGGGCCGTAATAAACACGTTGCTGCGGTTGGGTATCTTCAAGGAATGGCTCTACATCGCTCCACTCAATGGGCGGTTCATCGTCCTGGTTAACACTCGTGAAACGAGTTTCCGCAAGGTGTGGCTGCGCTGCAACCTGTACAGGCTGTTGGATAGGCATGGGCAGGGGAGGCTCAATAAATATGTCCCGTTCACTGCGTAGTTGCTCCATTGCCGCCGGCAGAGCTTCATAGGGAGCTTGCAATATGATGGAGGCACGATGCAGCAGGTTGTGTTCCGGTAAAAAGCAATGGCCATCTTCATTGGCGGCCTGGGTGAGCACATGTTTGAGGCCGGTTGCCAGGCGCGGTACACTGTCACGCGGCAGGCCAAGCTTGACGGCAATTTCATCGGCGGTGCGAAAGCCAATGCCGTTGACATCCTGCGCTAACTTGTAGGGGTTCTCACGAATGACTTTGATTGAGTCCTGGCCGTACTGCTTATAGATGCGCGTTGCCAGGTTCACTGACACGTCATGTGACTGCAAAAAGAGGTGGAGTTCTTTGACTTCGCTCTGTTCGGCCCAGGATTTCGCAATCTGCTCACGGTCCCTGGCGTTGATGCCTTTCACTTCGCGCAATCGCTCTGGTTGCTGTTCGATAATGGCGAGGGTTTGTTCACCGAAGTGCTCGACGATGAGTTTGGCTTTTTTGGGTCCAATGCCTTTGATTAAGCCAGAACCGAGGTAGCGTGTGATGCCCTCGATGGAGGCGGGCAGGCGTTGGGTGAAGCTTGTGATGTGCAGTTGACGGCCATACTTGGGGTCTTTCTCCCATTCGCCTTCGACCGAAAGTAGTTCACCGGTGTGGATGCCGGGGAGGGTACCGACGATCGTGGTCAGGTCGTCGCGAAATAGTCGCCCGTTGTCGTTAGTGCGAAAACGCGCGACGGTGTAGTGGTTATCTTCGTTGCGAAAGACGATGCTCTCAACGGAGCCTTCTAGTGTTGGCATAGGAAACTATTCCATTTATTGGGACGGGTACCGGTAAGGTGCAGTTCTCTATTCGACTGCACGATTTTGGAAATGACACACCGTATATTAGCACAGTTGTGGATGGGCGTCGAGCGGGTCACTCTTATGATGTTCTGCTGTGCTATGTCCCAAATAAAGCAGAGTATGATAAAATGACGTATCTGCAAGTCGGTATACCGATTGCCAACCTGAACCCGGAGACCCCACAATTAATCGGGGGCTATCTGCCTGGGGGGCAGATATCGAAAGTAGGACCCCAATTTATTGCGGGTCACTTCTTTGGAAAAGAGAACTATGCCACATGGAACATGAATATGAGCATGACGCGCAAAAACCTACCATCGACCCCATTCTGCTGAACTCGCTTGAGTGGCGCTTGATCGGCCCCTATCGCGGTGGCCGGGTTGTCGCGGTGGCCGGAGATCCGGCGAATCCGCAAGTATTCTATTTCGGCTCAACCGGTGGTGGCGTCTGGAAGACGTCCGACGGTGGCCTCTACTGGGAAAACGTCTCCGACGGCTTCTTCAAGCGAGCGTCGGTGGGTGCTATTGCCGTCTCGGCCGCCGATCCCAACGTCATCTACGTCGGCATGGGTGAGACATGCATCCGTGGCAACGTCTCTCATGGGGATGGCGTGTACAAATCGACCGATGGTGGCAAGACGTGGGTGAATCTTGGCCTGGCGGAAACACGCCATATCGCCAAAATATGTATCCATCCTCACAATCCCGATCTGATATATGTTGCGGCGCTGGGGCATGCCCATGGACCGAATCCAGAACGTGGAGTCTATCGCTCACAAGATGGCGGCAAAACCTGGCAGCACATTCTGTTCCGCAGTGATAAAGCTGGAGCGATTGACCTGGCGATGGACCCCAACAACCCGCGCATCCTGTATGCTGCTTTCTGGGAGGCTCAACGCATGCCACATACGCTCATCAGCGGCGGCGAGGGCAGCGGCATTTTCAAGTCAACCGATGGTGGTGATACCTGGACCGATCTGCGCAACTTGCAGAACAGTTCTCAATCGGATCGCGACTCAGGGCTGCCGAAGGGCATTCTGGGCAAGATCGGCATCGCCGTATCACCTGCGAAGACGGGTCGCGTGTGGGCCATCATCGAAGCCGAAGATGGAGCCGTTTTTCGTTCGGACGACGGGGGCGAGACCTGGCGGCGCCTCTGTGAAGAGCGGGATCTCCGCCAGCGGGCATGGTATTACCAGCATATTTATGCCGACCCACTGGACGCAGAGACGCTCTGGGTGCTAGACGTCCAGGCCTGGAAATCCATCGATAGCGGACAGACATTTTTCGACGTGGCTATCCCGCACGGCGATAACCACGACCTGTGGATAGACCCGCGCAATCCTCAGCGTATGATCGAAGGCAACGATGGTGGTGCCTGCATCACATTCAATGGTGGCGATAGCTGGTCCAGCATCTATAACCAGCCAACCGCAGAGTTCTACCATGTCACCACCGATAACCAGGTCCCCTACCACGTCTATGGTGCTCAACAGGATAACTCGACGATCGGTGTGGCCAGTCGCTCATCCATGTCCGGTATCACGGAGTCCGACTGGTATGAGGTTGGAGGCGGCGAGAGTGGGTACGTTGCCGTGCGGTCTGATGACCCGAACATCGTCTATACCGGCAACTACCAGGGATATATTGCTCGCTACGACCATCGCAATCGCCAGGCCCGCAACATTGCGGTCTGGCCCGAACTGGCCTCGGGCTGGGGCGCTAAAGATCAGAAGTACCGCTTCCAGTGGACATTCCCAATTCTGCTCTCACCTCACGACCCCAACACCCTCTACATCACAGGCAACCATGTGTTTCGTTCAACGGACGAGGGCAACAGTTGGGAAATCATCAGCCCCGATCTCACCCGCAACGACGTCAGTAAGATGGAGCCTTCCGGCGGCCCGATCACCAAGGATAACACGGGCGCAGAGTTCTACGGGACGATCTTCGCCTTTGCCGAGTCACCAATCGAACGTGGACTTTTCTGGGTGGGCTCGGACGATGGCCTCGTTCATATCTCGCAAGATGCAGGGCAGACCTGGCAGAACGTAACTCCCAGCGAGTTGCCTGAATGGGCTCTCATTAGCATCATTGAACCTTCGCCACATGACCCGGCAACCGCCTACATCGCGGCAACCCGCTACAAGCTGGACGACTATCAACCGTATCTCTTCAAGACCAACGATTACGGGCAAAGCTGGACGAAGATTACCAGCGGGATTCGTGCCGATGACTTCGCGCGAGTGATCCGCGAGGACCCCGTGCGGCGCGGGTTGCTGTATGCTGGAACGGAGACGGGTATCCACGTTTCGTTCGACAATGGCGAGCACTGGCAGTCGCTGCGGTTGAACCTGCCGGTTGTGCCGATTTATGACCTGGTCATCAAGGACGACGACCTGGTCGTGGCGACGCATGGACGTTCGTTCTGGATTCTGGATGACGTGACGCCACTACGCCAGGTGAGCGAGGAGGTCCAGCACGAATTGATCCATTTGTTCAAGCCGCGCCCCGCCACACGCTTTATGACCAGTTTGGGTTTCTCTCGTGCGCCGAGTTCCGGCAAGTTTTACCGTAACACCGGCGGCAAGATGGTAACCGCTCTCCGCAAGCAGAAGCCAGGCGGAGTAATGATAGACTATAACATTGATGCCGGGCAGAACCCGCCCAACGGAGTGATTGTGACGTATTACTTCAAGCAGAAGCCGGAAGGCGAGGTGAAACTGGCCTTCCTCGATGCTCAGGGAAATGAGATCAGAACCTACTCCAGCGAGGCGCAGCCTGTAGGGGTAGAGGTAGCGGAGGGAAGTGAAGCGGGAGCCATTGTGAGCTCTCCTGCCAATGTCCAGGATGCACCGACTGAGAAAGGGAAAGAGAAGCGTAAGGAGCCACGTGTATCCAAAGAGCAGGGGTCGAACCGCTTCGTCTGGAGTATGCGCTATGCCGTTGCAAAGCCGGTAGATGGCTATGTGGCGGCCGAGAGCGCCCTGGCTGGGCCGGTCGTAGCTCCCGGTACCTACCAGGTCCGGCTGACCGTTGGCGATGCGAGCTATAGCGAATCCTTTACAATCCATAAGGACCCACGGGTAATAGCTACACAGGCAGACCTGGAGGAGCAGTTCACCTTGCGACTCAAGATACGTGACAAGCTTTCGGAAACTCACGACGCCATCAACCTGCTCAGAAACATCCGGCAGCAGGTAGAAGATTGGGAGCGGCGTACACAGGAGCGGCAGGAGCATGAATCAATCATGAAGCTTGGCAAATCGCTGAAAGAGAAACTCTCGACCATCGAAAACGAACTCATTCAGCCGAAGGCAAAGAGCAGACAGGATACCTTAAATTTCCCGGCCAAGCTCAACGCCAAGCTGGCAACTCTCTCTGGCGTAGTTGCAAGTGCCGATACCGCACCCACACGCCCGCAATACCAGCTGTTCGAGAACCTCGTAGCTCGTATCGACGTACAACTCAAGCGATTGCAAGAGGTCATGGAGACCGATGTAGCGGCCTTCAATAAGCTGCTCCGCGAGTCAGAAGTGCCAGCACTCGTCCCGACCACGGCATTTGCCGATAATTGCTAGAACCTATGAAGGATTTGAAAGGAGAAACACCCCATGAAGAGAACCAGGGCGGAGGCAAGCTCACGCCCCTACTAACCACGCAGCTGGCTCCTCAAGTGACAGTAGGGGCGGTAGGGACGAGCTTGCCTCCGCCCTGGGAGGTTGGGGTGGTCTGGCTCGACGCAAAAATGTGAACTATACCCGATAAAGAGAGGAGATGCTCTCATGTCCACTACTCGTCTCATCCTCGTACGCCATGGTCAGACCGAGGCGAACCGTGAATTTCGTTATATCGGCGCTCGTGATGATGCACTTACCGAGCATGGACAGGCACAAGCTAGAGGGCTTGCCGAAGCCCTATCCACGCTGCCCATAGCCGCCATTTACAGCAGCCCTCGCCAGCGCGCCTATCATACAGCGTTACCCATCGCGGCCCGTCATGGCCTGGTCGTGCAGGTCATGGACGCTCTTTGCGAATGCGGCTTTGGCGCCTGGGAAGGACTGACTCGTGCCGAAGTCCTGGCAAGCAGTACGCAGGATGCCGAACGCTTGCACGCCTGGGAACGCGATACTGCGATAGCGCCTCCTGGTGGAGAGAGTCTGGATGCCATGCATAGGCGTGTCTCTGCTGCCGTTGAAAGTCTGGCGCAGGCGCATCCAGATCAGACCATTGTGCTCGTTTCTCATGTCGGGCCAATCAAAGCAGTGCTGTGTGCTGCCCTGGATGCCCCTGTCTTGTCTGCCTTCCGCATCTTCCTCGATCCTGCCACTATCAGCGTCGTAGATTGGCGACAGAAAGCCCCTGTGGTACGTCTTGTGAATAGCCATAGCCATCTCGGCTGGCAACAAGCACGCTGGATGTCTTGATGCGCAGCTTGTCATGCCGTGCGAATTTGCGCTGCCTGTTCCAGGCCTAACATCTTGATGGCCTGTTCGCGTAACACAAACTTCTGCACCTTGCCACTGGCCGTCATAGGATAGGCAGTCACAAACTGGAAGTGGCGTGGAATCTTCTGGTAACCGATTCGCTCTTTACAGAAGTCGCGCAATTCCTGCTCCGTGATCTCTACTCCCTCTTTAGACAACACCACTGCCAGCAGTTCTTCGCCAAAGAACGTATCAGGCACTCCTAGAACCTGTGCATCGGCAACCTTCGGATGACGAATCAATAGTTCCTCGATCTCACGTGGGAAGATGTTCTCACCGCCGCGAATCACCATCTCTTTCAGGCGTCCGACGATATTAACATAGCCCTGAGCATCCGTCGTCGCCAGGTCGCCTGTATGCAACCAGCCATCGCTATCAATGGCCTCGGCCGTCCTCTCGGGCATCTTGTAATAGCCGGTCATCACCAGGAAGCCCCGGCAACATAGTTCACCACGTTCTCCAACGGGTACGACCTCACCTGTCGCGGGGTTGATGATCTTGACATCCACGTATGGATACGGAATACCCACCGTCTCCGACTTTCGTTCAAAAGAGTCTTCCGGCAGGGTGAGAGTAATTCCTCCTGTAGCTTCGGTCTGACCGAAGACAATCGCCACATCGGAGCCCATGCGCTCTTTGACCTGCTCCATCAATGCTACGGGCACAGGTGCTGCACCGCTTGAGACCGCCTTCAGCGTTGTGGGCCTGTAGGTCTCAAACTCTGGATGCTGGAGCATGGCGATGAGCATAGTGGGGACAGCAAAGAGCAGGGCACAGCCTTCCTGCTTGATGATTTGTAGCGTCTTCAATGGATCAAAGGCGAGCAGTGGATGTAGAGTCATTTTCGCCGCGAAGATCGCCACAACAATACCTGCACCGGCGATATGGAAAAATGGCAGCGGCAAACAATAGCGATCACCCGGTCCCGCGATAGTGCTGGCGCGGCGCATAGCGATCATCGTATTGTTAATAACGCTGCGATGAGTGATCATAGCGCCTTTGGGGAAACCCGTCGTTCCGGAGGTATACAGGATCAGGGTTGGATCTGTCGGTTTCACCGATGCCTGTCGCTCACGCAGCGCATCTACGCTTACGGAAGCTCCATCGACAACCATTTCGCGGAAGAGCGTGGGTCGCCAGCCCTCCTGCTCTAACAGGCCCGCAGGAGGCGCGCCCATCAGGCTCACATAGCGCAGCCTGGGCAGGCGCTCGCTACTTACCTCGCCATTCTTTGCGCCAGGGGTAATCATCGAGCGCACCGTTGCCAGGCAATCATGATCGCGCACCCGCGCCATAAAGAACAGCGCCACTACATCACCCTGCTTGAGCACATATTCCAGTTCGGCTGCACGATAGACAGGATTGACCGTTACCAGCACCAGCCCAGCTTTCGCGGCAGCGAACTCGAGCAAGACCCACTCTGGTAGATTTGCTGCCCAGGCCGCGATATGCTCTCCCTTCTGCAAACCCAGCGCCATCAAGCCACGCGCCACCGCGTTGACTCGCTCACGAAACTCTGCGTAGCTCCAACGAATATCGAGTGCACCCCCGAACTCGGGATAACAGGAATAGACAACGGCTTCTTGCGCCGGAATCTCGTCGGCGCGACTATCTAAGAGGTTTCCAAGCGTCGTTTCAAGAAGTTCTAGCCCTTCAGTTTCCGCCTGCCAGTAGGACAGGCCATCATTGGTCATGCCCATAAATATCTCCTTTGAGATGATAAGACACAGAGAACAAACCTGAATGATACGCTGAACGCAGCCAGGCCTCCGCAAGTGTCGCCGGGCCGACTCGCCATGCAACATATTACCACATACGTTATAGCCCCGCGTCCTGGACAAGTGTGGCAACTGCCCGTTGTACTGCCAGCACATCGTTCTTCACCTTTGCCAGCGCATCTTTATACCAGTTTAGCTCATCGCCAAGCGGGATGAGATAGACGCCCAACTGCTGTGTCTGGCCAAGGGAGGCGTAGCGGAAATCCTGGCGTGTGCCTGCACCGCTCTGGGGGTTGCTTTGTTCTATGGGATTAGCGTTGTATGCTTCTCCAATAGGGACATTTTCAGCTTTCCAGGGGTTGTTCAACACATAAGCTCGGAATCCTTGAACGACTTTGTGTCCATTGGGGGCGGTCAGGGTTGTGCCGTCATCGCTCCAGCCTTGCGGTATGCCCGCGGCCTCTGCTAAAACAGTGGCAACGTGCTGGCGCAACTCATCCATTGGATAGTTGCCTGGGCAACGTGCGCGGTTGATCGGTTGCAGTGATCGATGCTCGAAGATGCGCTCTGGGGGGATATAGTGTCTCTTGCAGATGTCCCCGATAAGCGCAAAACTTGCTGCTTTCTGTGCGTCGGTGACAGGCGTCCCATTGTTGGGGTCGCTGTCTACATGCTCAATTGAGATCGTGCAGAGGTTCGGGTCGCTGACCCCGGTATGGTCCCAGAAGGAGTCGTGACCGGGATCGAGGATGCCATTTCCGCCTGCTCCGTCCCTTTCACTTACACACTGCACTATTTCACCGTCTCGCCCAACGATGTAGTGAACGGACTTCATACCCGCTGTGTCATGCTGGAAGAAATGGGCTATATCTTCGGCAGATGGATTGCCAGGGCTGGCCGTTTTGTGTACGACTACTGAGAGTGGGCCAGTATATCCTGAGCGGTTTGGAAAGGGCCAGGCGTCTGGCACGGCCATGACCTTTGCTTGAGGATAATTAGCAACGAAGTTGTATGCCATGATGTCTGTCCTTTCCTGAATTGTTGGTATGACTTACTGTTCGGATTAGAGAATATTATATAATAAAAAGAGTGGGAAGTGGCTAAGCTTCAGGTAACCTGGCAAGCAACGCATAACTCACCTCTGAAAGAAACGGGTTGGTGCATTTGTGCGTGAAACCATAAGGAGCAATCAATGAACGACACTGAAATTCTGAAACACATTACAGAGTTGGTGGACGAGGAACACGAACTGGAAAACATGGCTGCACAAGAAGGCGGCCTGAGCGAAGAGGAGCAAGTCCGCGTACGCGCCCTCGAAGTCAGCCTGGATCAGTGCTGGGACCTGTTACGCCAACGTCGTGCACGGCGAGCGGCTGGTCTCAACCCGGATGAGGCCAGGGTGCGCGATCCAAAGATAGTCGAGCATTACTTGCAGTGAACATTGAGCGGATGTCGGGTAGATGCAGGTAATGCGGACTGATTAGAGGCTCTTGTCGCCTGATGGATATGAGTTCTCCAGATATGTTCGCCACCAATGATGGAGAGGATGTTTGGAGTGGGGTGCGTACTTCGCTCTGGTGCGCACGTTTCGTAGCGCAGCATGAACTATATCCGCTGGTACATCTGTCGTGTCCACCCACTGTTTCATCAACTCGAGCGTGGACAGCATTTGCAGGTGAGGAGCTGCTTTTGCAAAAAAGGAAATGGCCTTACGATCATCGCTGCCAATCGCCCAATTCCGATGCACAGCGATGGCACCGGTGATCGCCTCGCCATCATCAAGAGAAGCGGCAAAGTTTACATAGGTCACATTTTCGGCTTCAAATTCAGGTGACACAGCCGTCAGTAAGCCGCAATCAATAAATGGCTGCAAGTCGATCTGCTCTTCTCTCTGCATCACATGCTCGTCGGGTCCGCCATAGATTTTAAGTGCCTCCTTCTCTTGAACATAGGTTGAGATAGCGACAGATGTGGGAAGAGCCTCGAGGATGTGACCGAAATGTCTTGATGCGTATAAATTGATGATACAGCAAGCGTCCAGGATAATGCACTCGTGTAAGAAAACAACTCCAGCCGTCAAATCCACCCTCCTACGCACCTAACGATTGCGTCATATCAAGGTCTATGGTGGTGTCATCCGTTGTCTGCTGTCGCAAGAGTTCAGCAAGACGCCGCGCTTCCAGCCGATCAACGCCAAGGAATCTGGCAAATTGCCCTTCGCTAATGAGCGCCCGGTCGAATGCATCAACGGCGAGGTACTGATAGCGTATGGGTAATTGCTCATCTCGTGCGGGAATAGCTTCGAGGCCAAGTTGCTGTTGCGCTTCACGAACTTTCAACCCTCCTTCTCGCAGCTTCTCCCAGATACCAGTGGGAAGGAGTTTCATCTCCTCAAGACGAAGGGTAATTGCTGCAACGGACACACCATAGTAATGGGCTAAGGTGCAGAGATCGGCGGGCGTCATTTTCCTTTTCATTCGTCGGATATCATTGAAGTGCCTTGTCAAGCCACTGGTTGGCATGAGGAAGGAGCGTGCAAAGAAGTCGGCAAAGCGCTCGTTCTCTGGCAAGCGCTGATAGCCTTCTTCGAAGAGCACGATCGGCTGATAGCGATGTACCAGGAAATGAGCGTAATTGCGTGCTAATGACCAGTGCTGGCGTTCTGCCGGAAACAGGCTATTAATCGCCATGCAGCCTCCTAACTGGTCAGTATAGGAGTAGATGGCTGAAAACCTCGGTGGACGCAGTGGGAGATAAAAGATGCGTAGACCCACGTCCTGTTCAAGCACGTCACGTAGAAAGGGAATAGGCCCATCACCTAAGCCAAGCCGATAACGTTCTTCGATGGCAACACTCTCCGCGGCCTGTGCTGCTGCAAGCCCAGTGATCTCATACTCAAGTGGATACTTGCGAATCAGCGGCGAGACAGTGATCTGTTCAAGTTCCAGATAATTGCGGCATAGCTGTTCAAGCTCATCGATAGAAGCAGCAAGACTTGCCGTGTCTTCCTCGATACGCATCGATGGTCCACGAAACTGGATCTGGAATGGTTCGACATGTGGAAGTGGACGCACAAAATCACTGACCTGGCGACCATAGGCCTGGGTGAGCTTGATTAACTCGTCTACCTTGATACGTCGCTCACCCTTCTCTATTGCTGTGATGGTCGTGCGTGCAACATCGATGATTCTGGCGGCATCTTCTTGTGTGAGTCCTCGCTTGATGCGTGCTTGCTGAAGCTCCTTCCCTAGTTCGCGCATATCAATGGTGTCAAGAATGTTGGTATTCAAAACGAGTAAGTCCCTTCCGGTGAATTCCTCTCACATAACGCCATTGTCGGCAACTCTTTCTGATGCCAGTATAAGTTATTCACCTGACATTGTCAATGTTCTAAGAGAACAATGGATATAAATGTCAGATATTCTTCCTGAACACTTCTGAACCGTTCATGGCAGCAAAACCACCTTGCCCGTCACCTTGCGGTTCATTATATCGTTCAGCGCATCAGCTGCACGACTTAGCGGGTACGTAGCCGAGATCAGAGGTTTGATCTTTCCCGTTTCAAACCAGGTCAGAAGCTCCTGTAAGTGCTCTTGGCCGCGCTTAGGGTCACGGGCCGTGAACGAACCCCAGAACACACCAACAATTGAGCAACCCTTGAGCAGCGTCAGATTGAGCGGGATGCGCGGGATTTCGCCTGTGGTAAAACCGATAACCAGGAAGCGACCGCCCCATGCCATACCACGCAACGCTGCCTCCGAATAATTCCCGCCCACCGGGTCGTAGACCACATCCACGCCTTCCCCGCTGGTAAGTTCCTTTAATCGCTCTCGCAGGTCCTCCGATGAATAATTGATCACCTCGTCGGCACCGTGCTGCTTGCACACCTCGAGCTTCTCGTCGCTCGATGCTGCCGCAATTACACGCGCACCCATGACCTTACCGATCTCCACTGCTGCCAGGCCCACGCCACCGGCCGCACCGAGCACGAGCAGTGTCTCCCCGGGCTTGAGCTGTGCCCGGTCCTTCAGCGCGTAATGGGAAGTGCCGTAGGTCAGGACAAAGGCGGATGCGATAGTGAAATCCATACCCTTCGGCATCGGGATGAGCTGTACCGCTTCGGCGAGAACCTCCTCGGCAAAGCCACCATGGCCGGTGAATGCGATCACATGGTCACCCACCTTTACATGCTCTATACCTGCACCGGTCTCTTTGACAACGCCAGCGACCTCGCTACCGGGCGAGAAAGGCATCGGTGGCTTGAACTGGTACTTGCCTTGAATGATCAGCGTATCCGGGAAGTTCACCCCGCACGCTTTCACGCCGATGACCACCTGTCCCCGACCTGATTTGAGCGGCTCGACATCCTCGAGCACAAGGCTTTCGGGCGGACCATATGTTTTACATAAGACTGCTTTCACAAACTAATTTCTCCTGTTTAGCTCCGTTTAGTACCACATTCTATCATAGCCATAGCAATACACAGAAAGCGTGTTGCTGCTATTATAATACTTACATTGTGACCCTGAGATGGGGTGTGCAAGGCTTAATATCCTTGAGTAGGAGTAAAATTGATGTCCCGCAGTGACGTAAAGAACATAAGTGCCCTCTTGAGCCCTAGAGAATGGCTGTTGGTCGGCGGATCATTTGCCATCAGTGTATTGGCTGGCATTCTCACAGCGTTTCATGCCAATGCCGTGCTCATCTTTATCGTAGCAGGAGGAGCAATTGCCCTTCTCGCCGCGCTTGTGGGACAGGGCACAGATCAGCTTGGCGCTCGCCTTGGGCCGGGTGCAACAGGTGTATTGCAGTCTGCCCTGGGCAACCTCCCTGAACTCTTAGTCGGCATTTTTGCGTTGCGTGCTGGGCTGATTGAAGTTGTTCAGGCCGCTCTTGTCGGCTCTATCCTGGGAAACAGCTTATTCGTACTCGGTCTCGCATTCTTTGTAGGAGGTCTGCGTCATGGTGCCCAGCTTTTTTCCTCTCAAGCGCCACGAATGATAGCGGTGCTTACCATGCTGGCTGTTGCAGCACTGGCAGTGCCGACGCTTGTTCATGGGCTACACACTCCTGCTGCAGGGCATGAAGAGGGACTTAGCATTGCAAGTGCAGTCATCTTGCTGACAGTATTTGTCGCAAGCATTCCAGTATCTCTGCAGGGTGGCCCTTCATGTCTTCCTGAAGATCCGACAGCATCACTCCGTTCCTGGCCGATCCGGCTCACGATAGTGTTATTGGTCGGTGCGGGTGTTGGTGCGGCCTTCGTCTCGGATTGGTTTGTGGCGGCATTGACACCAGCCATCAACATTCTGCACATCTCTCCTACCTTTGCCGGTCTCGTGATAGTAGCATTGGCTGGTAACGCGGTAGAAAACGTCGTCGGTATCCAATTCGCAGCCCGCAATCAAGTGGACTATGCGATTAGCGTCATCCTGAATAGTTCTCTGCAGGTTGCGTTAGGATTAACGCCAGTTCTGGTGTTACTTAGCTTTTTCGTAGGTGGTGCGCACCTGACGCTTGTGCTGCCACCATTACTTGTGGCCGCATTGGGGCTTACGGCCATTTTGAGCACCGTCATTATCTATGATGGTGAATTGACATGGCTTGAAGGGTTGGCGCTGATCGGCTTATATGGCATTATAGCCGTCTCATTCTGGTGGGGTTAAGGCGAGATACGACGGGCATACCTGTCCCCCAGACAGGGAACCCTCTCGGGCTTTCACTGGTAGGTTTTTTGGAGTGTGCCCATCGAGTCCGTAGGGGCGAGCGGGGTGTGGAGTGGATGGGTGGGCCTTTATGGTCGCCCGCCGTGCCCTGGTATCCATGCCCCTTCCCAGGCGGCTTACCCAAAAAAACCTACCTGTGCAAGACCCTCTCGGGGGGACAGGTATCCCACCCAACATCACCCCCGCCCCTACAGTACATCCGTTTCGGCGAGCCTGGCTGAGTGCAAAATCAGGCTTTGGACGCGATTGCCGAAGATAGCGAAACGCTCATCCTGTGTCTGGCCGCGCTTCCAGCGCACATAGATCTGCTGCAGGATCACCGCCAGTTTGAAGTAGGCAAACGTCATGTAAAAGTGCATGGAAGAGAGATCCCGACCGCTTTTTTGTGCATATAGTTCCATAAATTTCTCCCGACTGATGAAGCCTGGCACAGTTGTCACCAGCGGCAGAATTGTCTGCAACTCTTCAGGATCGTCGGCATTGACCCAATAGCTTAACGAGATGGCCAGGTCAAAGAGTGGATCGCCGATGGTCGCCATCTCCCAATCCAGCACCGCCACAGGTCTGGTCAGATCCTCCTGGCTCAAGAGCATGTTGTTCAGCTTGAAGTCGTTGTGAATCAGTGTTGTCGGTGGACTTGCTGGAATGTGTTCAGCCAGCCAATGGGTGAGCGGACCCACCTGGGGGATCTCGTCGGTTTGGGCGCGGAAGTAGCGTTCAATCCAGCCCTTCACCTGACGACCCAGAAAGCCTTCGGGATAGCCGAATTCACTGAGCCCAGCTGCCTGCCAGTCAATAGCGTGTATCTGAACCAGGGTATTAACTACCATGTGGGAGATGCCCTGGCAGAGTGTTTCGTCTGGCGTTACTCCTGGAGGAAAGGCGTTATTCAGCACTACTCCTTTGCGTCGCTCCATCACATAGAAAGGCACTCCCAGGATAGAGAGGTCGTTGCAGAAGAGGTAAGGCCTCGGTGCCAATGGGAAGACGGGGTGAATTTTCTGCAATAGGCTGGACTCGCGTTCCATGTCGTGCGCTTTTGGTGGCACGGGCCCGAACGGCGGGCGGCGCAGGACCCCCTCCCAATCACCTATCTGGAGCAGGTAGGTCAGGTTGGAGGCACCAGAAGGAAACTGCATCACGTGTAGCGTCCCCGCTCCTAACCCCGCGATATGTTTGCGCAGGTACTGCTCTACTTTTTGCAGATCGAATTCCTCGCCTGTGCGGATTGCAATCGTATCTTCCTCGGTACTCATAGCCATACCTCCATTAATGTTGCAGCTCTCCATCCATCAGGGTGAAACAGCCACCCCCTGCATACCTGTCCCCCAGACAGGGTGCTACAATTTGGGTCTCCCAGCCCCTAGTTTTTAGTGGAACTTCAGGCAAAATCCGGCACTTCACCTCCCTGCTCCTTCTCACCTGAACTGAAGACAGGCGGCGGAGTAGGGTCGGATTGTATGAGTGTACCGTTGCGAGCAGCCTGAACCAGCGCCCAGATTTTCTCAGGCTTGAGTGGCATGTCAATGGTTTTGATACCCAGCGGAGCGAGAGCGTCCAACACGGCATTGACAATAGCTGGCGGCGCGCCGATACAACCAGCCTCGCCCACACCCTTCGCACCCAACGGATTGATAGGTGAGGGAGTCTCGACCACAGCCGTCACAAAATTCGGTACCTGCTCGGCATTGGGCATAGTGTAATCCATCAAACTGCCTGTCAGCAGCTGGCCATTCTGGTCATACATGGCTTCTTCATAGAGAGCCTGCCCAATGCCCTGGGCCAGTCCTCCGTGTACCTGAGCTTCGGCCAGGTAATGATTGAGCACTCGCCCGCAATCATCCACCGCCACATAGGTAAGGATATGCACCTCGCCGGTGTCGGTGTCCACCTCGACCACGGCCAGGTGAGCTCCAGAGGAGAACGTTGCGCTGGACGGGATAAAGTCACGCCAGGCCGCCAATCCTTCGATAGGTACACCGTTGGCCGGGTTGGATGCTTCCCGTTCGATCAGGTCAGGCTTCTCCTCGACCATGCGAGCTATTTCACCCAATGCAAACGCCCGTGCAGGCACGCCCTGCACCATCACCCGCCCGTCCTCCAGTACCAGGTCTGACGGGGCCACTTCCAACATCCGTGCCGCCACTTGCAACGCCTTCTCGCGTACCGCTTCAGCGGCTAGCAGCACGGCAGAACCGGATACCTGAATGGTGCGACTGCCGAACGTGCCGATGCCATAGGCCGGCAGCGCCGAGTCGTTCATGCGCACTTCTATCATTGCAGGGGGCAGGTGAAAGGTTGTCGCCGCAATCTGAGCGAAAGCAGTGAAGTGACCCTGGCCGTTGGTAGCGACGCCGCTTTGCACCAGGATCGTCCCATCCTGGCGGATACGTACCGTTGCGGCCTCCTGCGGTATCCCCGGTCGATTTGGGCCGATGGCACCACCCGAAATCTCGGTAAAGGTAGATAGGCCAATTCCCAATGGCATGGGACTGCCTGCCTCACGGCGTTCTCGTTGCTTCGCTCGCCAGCCCGCGTAGTCTGCCAATTCGAGCGCCTTATCGAGCGCGGCCTGATAATTGCCGCTGTCGTACTGCATGCCCGTCACCGTTTGATAGGGAAAGGCATCTGGCGCAATAAAGTTTCGGCGGCGCACCTCGGCAGGGTCGAGGCCCAATTCGTCGGCGATGCGGTCCATTGTGCGTTCCAGGATATAGGCCGCTTCCGGTCGGCCTGCGCCTCGATAGGCACCCGTGGGCACTTTGTTGGTGAAAGCGCCCACTACCGAGCAGTCCACTGCCTGCATCTTGTATGGGCCGTTGAGCATAAATGGCGTGCCACTGGGTACCAACGCCGTAGACATGGCGAGGAACGCGCCCAGGTCGCCGATCGTGCGCACATTGAGGCCGAGCAACCGACCGTCATTCTGAAAAGCAGCTTCGATATAGTTCACCTGGCCGCGTCCGTGGGTCTGTGCCTGCAAATTTTCGCTACGGCTCTCAATCCACTTCACGGGGCGTCCGTACCTGACGGCCAGCGCAGCCGCCACGATTTCTTCACCCATAAAGGCGGTTTTACTGCCAAAACCGCCTCCCACTTCGGCATTGTACACGCGGATGTGGCTGCGCTCGATGCCCAGGAAAGCGGACAGAGCGTCGATTACCCGGTAGATTGCTTGAGAAGAGACCCAGGCTGTCAGTTCACCGCTGGACGGGTCAAAATCAAACATGCAGGCGCGTGGCTCCATCGAACTGGGTGCGAGCCGTTGGTTCACTACCCGCAGTCGAACAGTACGGTCAGCGCTCGTGAAAGCAGCCTTAATGTCGCCACCGCCTACCTGAGAACGGAAAGCCACGTTCGAGCCAAGCTCGTCGTAGAGGATGGGTGCCTCGGGGGCTAGCGCCGCTTCAGGATCAACCACCGCAGATAGCGGCTCGTATTCCACCTCAACCAGGTCGCGAGCATCCATGGCGGCGTAGAGGTTCTCGGCCAGCACAACCGCCACTGGATCACCCACGTAGCGCACGCGGCCCAAAGCCAGCGGTCGCCGTTCTGGCTTCTTCAGCCCTGGTGCCGGGATCGTATCAATTGTGCGCATGCCGCTCACCAACTCTGCGCCAGCAAAAGCTGCTACCACGCCCGGCAACGCTCGCGCTGCGTCCAGTTGAATGCTCTTGATCTCGGCGTGGGCATACGGGCTGCGCACAACGATCATGTGAAAGGCTGCGGGTCGCCCTTTGGGAGGCCTCAGGTCATCGACATAGTGAGAGGTTCCGGTGATCAGTTTGTAATCTTCTCTGCGCCGTTCCAGGCCAGCCGGTAAAGTTGTCTCAATCATGCCTTTCCCTCTAGTGTTTTCTGCTACCAATTCCGGTTGCTCGTAGAGTTAATAATAGCACTCTTGCGGCTCGGTTGCAAAAGAAGTAGATGGGAAGCAGACAAGACTGACTGTGACCTGGTGCTTCTGCCTGGGGACCCCCATGTCTTGTGGAACCTGGGCAAACCCCTTGTCGACTGCCCAGGCAGCAATCTGGGCGCGCGAGGAAACCCCGAGCTTAGTGAAGATATGGGTAATATGCGCCTCTATGGTGCTCACGCCTACGACCAGTTCGTCGGCAATGGCGCGATTGGATTTGCCCTGCGCGACGAGGCGCGCCACCTCGTGCTCACGTACGGTCAGCCCGCCAAAGTGCTGCTGTAGCGCGCGCCGTGGCAAAAGTGGTGGGATGGCGGAGAAGGCAGGGCACCAGGTAGAATGAAGAATGAAGCATCCCTCTGGTTTTCCTGTGAGGGCTTCGCATCCGTTGGGAGTTCGTCTTTCGTCTCTAAAGCCTGGACGATGGCCTGCTCTGGCGTCATGGCCCGTCCCTGGGCCCAGGAGGCAGCAAAGGCTTTCTCTCCGAGAGAGGAGCGGACAGCAGCCACCGAACGATCATAGTCAGCATGATAGACAGGCGGGAGAGGTGTTCTCCTGGCTTCGCGCAGCGCCTCTGCTGCACCCCAGAGCCGTGCCGCCCATGCTGGCTCTCTCTGTGCCGCCACTACGCCTGCCAATCCTTCGAGAGCAGAGGCGATGTTCTTGTCGCCCACCTCCCTACAAAGCGCCAAGCTCTCTTCATAGAGGGTACGTGCAGTCGCATAGTTGCTCTGGACAGCCTCCACCTTCGCTAAACCGGAGAGCGACCGGACAATGTGCTCTCGATTCCCTATCTCCTTGAAGAGCACCACGCTCTCTTCGAGGAGCGAGCGTGCCTGGGTAGCGTCATCCTGACAGAGAGCCACCTGTCCTGTGAGGTAGGACCAGCGAGCAATTCCATTCTTACTGCTCATCTCCTTCCAGAGCGCAAGACTCTCTTCCAGCAGCAAGCCTACCCTCACCTGATCATCCAAAGACAAAAAGAGTACCAGTGCCAATTGATGGAGCGAGGCGGCAATGCCGAACTTGTCCCCCAATTCCCTGAAAACCACCAGGCATTCCTCGTACATGGCACGTGCTCTGGCATACTCGCCTCGCTCGAGACGCACCCAGGCCAGGTCATGAATCCCGCTGGCAATCCTCCACCGGTCGCCCATCTCTCTGGCGAGTGACATAGCCTCCTCCACCAACACGCAGGCCACGTCAAGGTCACCTCGCCTCATGGCAACGTGCCCCAGTCCATAAAGGGTGTCTGCGATGCCTTCTTTATCGCTGAGATCCCGGCTCAGCGCCAAGTTCTCCTCGCATAGCGTCTCTGCCAAGTCGATGTCGTCCCGATTGAGAGCTAACCACACGGCGGCTATGAGAGCCTTTGCCCGGATCGATACCATAACGCCCTGACTTTCGGCCAGTGCCCGCTCCAGGAAGGACCACCCGTCATTGAAATGACTACCTAGGATGCAAAAACGCCCCAGCGCTGCACCCAATCGCAAGGCCAACTCCATACTGTGTCCAGCTTCCCCTTGCTCTAACGACCAGCGTAGCGCTGTCCGCAAATTATCATGCTCCCCCTCTAACCGCTCCAACCACCTGACTTGTCGTGGGCATTCAAGCTCGGCCTCTGCCTGCTCAGCCAATGCCAGATAATAGGCCGCATGAACCCGACGGGTCGCCTCCAGCTCTCCACTGGCTTTGAGGGCCTCCAACGCATACTCCCGAATCGTCTCCAATATCAGCAGGCGTGGCTCGCCATCGATCCCGGTCTCTTGCCGGAGCAAGCTCTTGTCCACCAGTCGCGCCACGCCGTCCAGCACGTCGACCTCCAGGTCTCCCTGAGCATTGCAGACAACCTCGGCTGCCTCGAGCATGCAACCTCCGACAAAGACCGCGAGCCGCCGGAACAGTGTCTTCTCGGCCTCCTCCAGCAGGTCATAGCTCCAGGCGATGGTTCCGCGTAGCGTCTGCTGGCGCAGTGGCAGATCCTTCGCTCCCCCGACCAGCAGTTTGAGCCGGTTCCTCAAGCGTGGGAGCAGCGCCTGGGGGAGAAGAGCTTGCTGCGCCCAGCAGCCAGTTCGATGGCCAGAGGCAGGCCATCCACCTGCTGGCAAATCGCCGCGATGGCTGTGGCATTCTCCTTCGTGAAGGCAAAGTCGGATTTGACCGCTTGCGCACGCTCGACGAAGAGGCGGATGGCCCCGTACTGGATCAGACGGTCGGGCGGCGGCAGGTCACGCAGGTCCGGCAGCGAGAGGGGTGGCACCACAAACTCGTGCTCGCCAGAGAGGTGGAAACCCACATCCAGCGCTTGATCGGCCTTGAACGATGGTTTCTCGATATTTCTTGCACTCCGTCTCCCTCACCGGATACTTAATTCTTTTTGCTTCCCTAACTCTTCGTAACGGGCCAGTAAATTGGTGACCGTCCGTTCCGCAATGATAACTCCTCGTTTGCAGAGTTCTTGATGCATTTCTGGAACGCTGTGATGCATTTTGTACCGCAACGTTCCAATGAGTGTGATGATATCAAGTCCGAACTCCCCATGTGGTAATGCCCAGCGTCCCTCCTCTGGAGGCGCGGTATGGGTAATGGTATCGAGCGCCGGGCAGGATTGTGACAACGACGGATGATGAGCAGAAGTTGACACAGCCCATCAAGGGTTGTGATCGTCCGTGTAGAGTGGTATGCCATCCACAGTGTTCCACCACAGTGCCAGCACACGTCGTGTTGGGGTACGAGCTGCTCATGCCTCGTTGCCGCTGGACGTGGTCGTTTTCTTGTCATGCGTCTCCTTCATCAAGGTCGTATGGGCTCCTCAACGTTTTGAGGCCACAAACTCCATCGCTTCTTTCGCCAAAGACAGCCATCCCTCTGCAGACGTTGGTTCTACGGTGACCCACTCCTTCATGAGTCGGCCATTCTTCCTGGGATCAAAGAGTTCCCCGTCTCCAGAGGCGATGAGCGCATCCACCCGAGACTTGGGAAGTTTGACAACGAGTTTGCCCTTGACGAGCATGGCAAAGATTTTCTGCCGAAATTTCAGTCCCAACGCGCCGAACCCCTTCCCATCCGATGGGAGGGTGACCTCCGGCTTGTCGAGGAACTCCTCGACAAGCGTTGCAAAACGCTCTTCTGGCGTGATGGGTAGATGACTCATGAAAGGGGCACCTCCTCTCCGCTAATACACATAGGGAGTGCCTTTCCCTGTCTCAAGGTAGGACTTCAGGCTCAAGAGGAAGTATTCCCAGCCTGCGCGCGTCTGCTCAATGCTATAGCCAGTATTACCCACCATGAGATCATGCTGACCAAAGAGCAGCTTGGTCCCCTTCGAGATCGGCGTGAGATCCCAGGTGATCGTGGACCCCTCCCAATCATGTGGGGAAAGCCTCACTCTCCAATGCACTTTCTTTCCGACTTCGAGGTCGGTAATCTCCATCTTCATGACCCCTCCATTCTCAAAGCGAATTTCGGTGAGAGAGCCAACCTTTAGCTCGGCAGTCACATGATTCGACCACCACCCAGTGATCCCATCTGGCAGGGTATGAGCATAAAAGACGTTCTCCGGCGTTGCTTCAATCGTCAGTTCTTGGACAATATCTGACATCGTCATTCCTTCCTTCTCAATGCAGTTTTTAGCTGCTACAAAATTAACTTAACCAGTTGATTAAGTTTATCATGCTGCCGGGTGCTCTGTCAAGGAGACGATCTGCGCGAGATTCTCATTTGAAACGAGTTCTGTTCTCAAGAGTGGTGGAGAGAACTGATGTCGAGCTGATCCAGAAGTGCTTGCCATCCAGCTTGATGGAGCGAACGCATTTCCTTGCTGCTGAGTCGTTCATGGGTCAAAACGACCTGCGTCACGAGACCATGCTCGATAAACTCGACTGTAACCACTGTCTCCTTGTCATAGGTAGCCGCAGACGACCAGGTAAAGACCAGTTTTTCGGGTCGAACGATTTCCAGATAGGTTCCAACCAGCGAATCGCTTCCATCCGCTAAATCGAAACAGAATGAACCACCAACCTGCACTTCTAGCTTGCTGATGATCACTCCCATTCCTCTTGGCCTGAACCATTGTAGCAATGCCTCTCGGCTTCAGTCCATGCGCGGAAAACCCGTTCACGTGCTGCTGGAAACGTGCGCCGCACCGTCAGTATTGTGGTTCCATCAAATGCTGGAGGGATCATCAGTGTCTTTCTCCTCTTCAGAAGTCGCTTCTAGATAGGTTGCCAGTTCATCAAATTGTGTTTCCCAAAACTGCCGGTATTGCTCAAGCCACGTTGCAGCCTCTCTCATTGACCTGACGGCCAAGCGAAAACGGTGGACGCGTCCTTCCTTCCTGCGCACGATGAGAGCCGCCTGTTCGAGCACATGTAAATGTTTCGAGATCGCCGGGACGGATATCAAGAACGGCTGAGCCAGTTCTGTCCCAGAGGCTTCTCCTTGCGCGAGACGTTCTAAAATGGCCCGACGTGTGGGGTCAGAGAGTGCGAGAAAAACAGCATTCCAATACACCCCTCCACCAGACTTGGCCTCCTGGCGCACAGTGAGTTGACCGTGCTGACCGCTAAAGGCGAAAGAAGGGATGTTTGCCAGCAAAGCGAACCACTCCTGACTTTCTGAGGCCATGGAGAGTACTCGCTCGCTGCAGTTGTCATGGAGTGCATAGACCTTCTGTTGGGGGTTCCAGGTCAAACGATATGGAGCAGCCTTGGGCATACTAGATGGGCCTCCTCCTCCGTGGTGCTACCTACATACATGTCCAGATGCTACCCACAGGTGCTACCCAATAGCTCATTACCTTTTGATAAAGCCATGGATGTCATTGCATACACAAGTTTGTCCTTTCTTCTCGATCTCAGATCGGTTGTCAAGCCTCCACAAAGAAGGGAGCGAGTGGACAGCAGTGAACCCTAGCTATCTTCAAAGCGTTTTTGAAAAATACCTTTTCATCGGCTCCCAATAGAGGAGGTTCCAGTGGGTGTTGACGATCGAACCCAGTAAGCCGATTTCACCCGTTTCAGGAATATGGACTTTGTAATCAGGGACATTGGCCTGCACAAGGTGAATCTCCGCTCCCGTTAGATTCTTCTGAAAGGTTAAGACGACCGTCGAGTCAAGATTGGTAACCTCATTTCTGTTTTCTCTGGCTGTTAAGCGACGATTATTATTGCCGTTGGATGTGCATTATCAAACAAGCGACAATCGCATGCAGCAATAATCATCGCCCTCAGACACTCTGGCTGTCAGGTTCACTGAAGCCGCCTCCGGTCGCTCTTCTGTAGAGAAACCGTCAGGTGTTCCAACAGGTGCGTCCAGGTAGCAGTGTGCCGCTCTACGGCTTCCTCATCTGGCAATTGCGTCTGGAGTAAAATCAGTTCTGTGGCCTCACCACGGGCAAAGAAGTCGAGAGTCACGAGGGAGTCTCGGTAGTGGGTATGCTTGGAAACCCAGGTAAAGACCAGTTTCTCCGGGGGGCGAATTTCTCGGTAGACCCCAGTAAGAACCATCTCTCCCTCTTCAGCGTGCTGCATTTCGATCCGAAACGTTCCACCTACCCGCACATCGAGTTCAATGAACGAAACAAAAGAGTCTTCGGGGCATATCCACTGCTTCAGACTTTCCGCAGTCGTCCAGGCTTCAAACACTTCCTTTCGAGGAGCAGGAATAGTCCTGCTCATTTTCAGCGTATGCCGAGGATCCCTTTGAGCATGAAACATAGCATTTCCTTCAACCATTTTCTTTTCCAGAAAACTTTCGAGCGCATCCAACCGCCCTTCCCAAAAGTGACGGTAGTAGTCGAGCCACTCTGCTACCTCGCGCAGCCGCTCGGCCTCCAAGGAACAGTAATGCGTCCGTCCCTGGATTTCCCGATGGATCAGCCCGGCTTGCTCCAACACTTTCAAGTGTTTGGAGACACCATTGAGCGAGAGATCGAACAATTGAGCCATCTCCAGAACAGTGAAGCGTTTGTGTGTTAAGTGCGCGAGCATTTCCCGGCGAATGGGATGGGCAAGCGCGTGAAAGGTCTTGTCCAAAGTGTCAGTATATTCAACCATTGAGTTGAATATACTCCATACTGAACCTTTTGTCAAGTCCCGTCATAGTGTTCTGTCAAAGTTCATTTGGCGTCTTCCTCAACCTCGCGGAAGGCGGGCGAACGTTCAAATCAAGCTTGGCAAAGCAGTATGAGTTAACCAGAGCTGTACTGGGGGAGGGAGATGAGCTCAGCATGCTGGTCTTCTTGAGGTCAGGTCTGAACAGGTTCTTCTTTTGCGGCAGCTTGACAAATAGTTTTGGATCGGGTATATTCCACCTATTGGTTGAATATTATGGGCTGAAGTACAAAGGAGATAAACCACAGGCGCACTCCTGCTGGAGATGATCCCTCCTCTGCCCGCAGAGGGACGGAAAATCCATTCAAGAGCGTTCATGGTTGTCTCCTACCACTATTGCGCACATTGCGAGGAGAGGTGAGTGTATGACAAACAACGGCAGCAGCAGTATCAAAGACCATCAGGTGGTTTCGCGCGAGGAGTGGCTCTCCGCGCGCACGGCGTTTCTTGCGAAGGAAAAGGAATTCACACGGCTTCGAGACGAACTGAGCCGGCAGCGGCGCGAGCTCCCATGGGTGAATGTGGACAAGCCGTACGTCTTCGATGGACCCAACGGCAAGGAGACGTTGGCCGAACTCTTCGAACAAAGCAGCCAGCTCATCGTTTATCACTTTATGTTCCCACCCGAGGATGACGAAGGGTGTCCGCACTGCTCGTTCTGGGCCGACTCGTTCAACGGGAGCAGCGTTCACCTCCCGCATCGTGATGTGAGCTTTGTGGCCATTTCTCGGGCCCCGCTTTCCAAGATCGAGCTGTTCAAACAGCGGATGGGATGGGGCTTCAAGTGGGTCTCCTCGTTCCAGAGCGATTTCAACTTTGACTATCAGGCCTCCTTTACCCCGGAGGAAGTCAAGAGTGGAGCGGCGTTCTTCAACTATGCAAGAACGGACCCCGGCATGATGGACCGTGAGGGCATCAGCGTCTTCTACAAAGACGAGAGCGGCGCGATTTTTCACACCTACTCGTGCTACGCGCGGGGCATCGATATGATGAATGCCACCTACCAGTACCTCGACCTGGTTCCCAAGGGACGGGATGAGCAGGGTCTGGAAGATCCGCAGGCCTGGGTCCGGTATCACGACCGATACCAGGACTGAGCGCATGGACACAGATTTGGGAGCTACCGTGGAAGAGGGGCGCGGCTCCGTCACACTGATAGGGAGCAGTATGAGTTTGCAACGAGAACGTATCCTTATCCTGGCGCTGCTGCTGGTCCTGGCCGCCGCGTCGTGGGTGATTTTGGTCTGGCAGTCCAGGACAGCAAACGGGATGGGCATGGGTCTGACCATAGGAATGGGAGCCGCGTTGTTCCTGACAATCTGGGTCGTGATGATGATCGCGATGATGTTTCCCACGACTGCCCCAATGATCCTGGTCTTCGCGCGGGCCCAGCGTGACCGGGCAAGCTTCGGGCGCGCCTTTGGGCCCACGTGGGTCTTCATTGGCGCGTACCTGCTGATCTGGACATTCTTCGGGGGGCTTTCGTATCTCGGCGCGAACGCCGCCTCGGGACTGGCCCAACAGGTCCCCTGGATCATGCTGAACGCGGCCCGCATCGGCGGTGGCATCCTCGTGTTGGCCGGGATCTACCAGCTCACCCCGCTCAAACGTGTCTGCCTGGCGAAATGCCGCACGCCCCTGGATTTCATCCTCCCTTCTTGGCGTGAGGGTTACTCTGGCTCCTTTCGCATGGGTCTGGAGCATGGCATCTATTGCCTGGGATGTAACTGGCTGCTCTTCGTGCTTCTTTTCCCCTTGGGCATGATGAACATCACGGCAATGGCGCTCCTCACCGCCCTGATCTTCGCAGAAAAATGCTTCCCACTGGGGGTGCGCATCGCCCAATTCGCAGCCCTGGTCCTGATCCTCTACGGCGCGTTCGTGATCGTCGTGCCCGTTGCGCTCCCGATGAGCGGCGCAGGCATGTAACGGGGGAGGCGCCCATGCAACTGAGGGAGCGGGACGATCCAGGTGACCAGCCGCTGCGTGCTCGGCAGAAGCGGATTAGAACGCTTTCTGCGATTTTTCCTTTCACAGCAGGGTGGAACCCGTTCGACCCCCTGCCCGATGGACGAGGAGAGTGGATGCCTCAATTGTCCTATAGTAGTCAAAGATTGGAGAGAACATGTCCACATCGGATTTCTCGTCAGAACAAGAGAGCAATCAGGAAGCAGCACTCTCCCCCTCCGCTACGGGAACTGAGCAGCGTGTGAAGGAGAGCTTGGAGACATTGACCCCTATCCGGGCTCATCCTGGGCGGACTGAGCGCGTTTGGGCCGCTGTCCAACGATATGTATTTGCCCGCTCTCCCAACTCTGAGCCACGATCTGGGCGCTACGATGTCGCAGATACAGATTACCTTGAGTGCCTGTATCCTCGGCCTGGCGCTGGGCCAGGTGATCGCCGGGCCCATTAGTGATGCTCTCGGGCGGCGTCGGCCCTTGCTCATCGGAGTTGCTGTCTATGTGCTCGCGTCTCTGTTCTGTCTCGTCGCGCCTGACGTGGCCGAACTCACCCTGCTGCTCAAGAAATTATGCAGATGACAGTTTTCAGAAGCAGATATACAATTTATAGATATGTGGTGAACGCAGAGAGGCGATGATGAAACGAGCCGTTCCCTGGTCAACGCTTAGCGGAGAGCTTCTGCAGCAACATCAGCTCTCCAAATCCTTAGCGGGGATTGGGGGGGGTAAAAATGTCGGGACCCCGATGACCGCCCAGCCCTCAAACAACGGCGCAGTGGACACACGAGTGGGGTGGTGGGTCATGCGAAATGTAGTGGCACGGGGTGGCGGGGTTGGGTGGCTGGGCCCTTGTGGGTGCCAGGCCTCACTCGATCACCTCAATGTTCTCTCTGCCACTGTACACATCCCACCAAGGTGTCGCGCCGTGTGCCAGCACTTTGTTGATGTCCTGGATATTCTGCACACCCCGGCCTTCGAGCCAGCGATCCAGCGCCGCGACACCCTCATTCGCATAGACCGCACAGTACCCCCGAAAAATGTACTCCAGCTTCAGCAGCTACCTCAAGCATCTCGCAGAACACCTCGTCGGTGATACCGGCACTCAGGTAAACGAAATACCCCCAGACACCGCGAACGGGGACGACACGTCCGTAGGGGCCGATTTATCGGCCTCCGGGTGAAGTGTTCCCCTTATCCGGAAAAAAAGTTCATAATCACGCCCCTACGAGATTTCGCTGAGAGGGATTGGCCGGTGTTCAACGAGAGACTTATGCGCCGCCAATGCCATGATCACCGGGACACGCCCATCGTTCCCAGTGACAGGAACCGGTGCCTCATGGAGTACGGCATCCACGAAGGCAGCCATCTCAGTCACAAAGCTCTCGACATAGCGCTCTACGAAGAAGTGGAGCGGCAGATCGCGCCTAACACTGTTGCCATCGCTGATGACGGCATTGTTCGGATAGTTGTTATCAGTGCAAATCACCCCTGCACTGCCCAGCAGTTCCACACGCTGGTCATAGCCATAGGCGGCATGACGGCTGTTGCTGATCGTACCGATCACGCCGTTAGTAAATTGCAACGTGACGACCGTAGTGTCCACATCGCCCACCGCACCGATGGCAGGATCGTCCATGACGCTTGCCTGGGCAAAGACCTCCTCCACTTCGTTCCCGATCAAAAAACGGGCTATATCGAAGTCATGGATCGTCATATCAAGGAAGATGCCACCAGACACCCTGATATATTCAATCGGCGGTGGGTCTGGGTCACGACTGATGATATGGAGCATATGCGGTCGACCAATCTCTCCCCGTTCAACAGCCTCTCGTACACGGCGATAATTGGCATCAAAGCGCCGGTTGAAGCCGATTTGCAGTTTGACGCCAGCGCGTTCCACGGCATCCAACGCCTGATCGATTGATTGGAGATCGAGCGCAATCGGCTTTTCGCAGAAGATGTGCTTGCCAGCCTGCGCTGCTTCCTCGATGATCTGAGCATGGGTGTCGGTGGACGAACAGATCACCACCGCCTGGATATCCGGATGGTCCAATACTGCATGGTAATCTTGCGTGGAGTAGGGAATAGAGTAAAGTTCTGCACACTGCCTGGCCGCCTCCTCGAATACATCTGCCACCATGATCAAGTCGGCTGACGGAATACGAGTGGTAAGGTGCTCGGCATGCAGGCGACCGATACGCCCGGCGCCGATCAGGCCAATCTTCAACGAACGTCCATGCAAGGGGCATCTCCTTTCCATATGCCTACAGACCGATGGTTCTCAGGTAGGCCCGGTTACGTTCGGCACTCGCCTTTGGACTGCCCATGCCGGGTAGGACATCTTGTTCCACAACGATCCATCCCTGGTAGCCACGCACGCCCAGCCACTCAGCAATAGCAGCGAAAGGAACAGCGCCCAGACCCAGCTCACAGAACACCCCGTGCTGCACGGCTGTGAAATAGTCCCAGCCTTCCGTGCGAGCACGTTGGGCGATCTGCGGCTGGCAATCCTTGAAATGCACATGCCGGATACGTTCGCCGAAGCGATCGAGTCCATCCAGGACGCGCTGGCCGTCGACGAGGCCCGTACCGTAGAGATAGTGGCCAGTGTCTAACACCAGTCCCAGCAGGTCCCGGTCGGTCATGTCAAGCAAGCGGGCGATTTCTTCTGGCGTCTCGACATAGCCTGCGCAATGGTGATGAAAAGCCACCGGGAGCCCGGTCTCGTCACGCACAGCACGAGCGATGCGTTCGGCTCCGCGGGCGAATATTTCCCACTCCGCCGGGCTCAAGCCCATCTCCGATCTGACGCGACCGGCATATTGTGTGCGCACCGGATCTGTGCCGTTGTCATCGGCAAGAATGACAAGAGGCAATAGCCCACGATGAATTCGGGGCTCTACCTCCAGCATCGGCTACCGCGGCAAGTAATCGCGCTACCTTCAATGCATCGGCCTCACCGCTGGCATGTTTATTCTGGTACTTCAGCGCTACCGGTACGAACGCGCCAACCATCACCAGGTTGCGCCATTCCAGTTCCTCCCGGAGATCAGTTGGGTCAGTAGGCATGTAACCCCAGTCGCCAAGCTCGGTGCCCACGTAACCAGTGTCGCGCAACTCATCAAGCATCTGCCCGTAGGCAATACTTTCACCACTCAGCCCTTCGAATTCAAGCGCCCCCCATGAACAGGGTGCGTTGGCAATTCGAATGTCTGTCATTTTGTTCCTCCGTCTTTTTGCCGCCTAGCTCCTTAAAACTTGCGCGACCATTCCCGCGGCCAGCGCTCGACCACAACTTTCTTTTCGGTGTAGAACTCTATGGCGTCACGCCCCTGGGCATGCATATCGCCGAAGAAGCTTTCCTTCCATCCAGAGAAGGGGAAGAAGGCCATTGGCGCGGCCACACCAATGTTAATGCCGATATTCCCCGCTTGCACTTCATAACGGAACTTCCGTGCCGCAGCACCGCTGCTTGTGAATAGGCAAGCCATGTTGCCGTAGGAGGTAGCGTTCACCAGGTCAATCGCCTCATCAATTGTCTGCACATGCATCAAGCTGAGTACCGGCCCGAAGATCTCGATACCGGCGATTTCGCTACGCGGATCTACGTTGTCCAGGACTGTAGGGCGAATGAAGTTGCCCCGCTCGTAGCCAGGGATCGATGCATTGCGTCCATCGACGAGTACCCTGGCTCCCTCACTCACGCCTTTGCCGATCAAGGACTCGATGCGCTGCTTGCTCTCGGCGGTGATTACCGGCCCCATCTCGACCTCCGGGTCCAGCCCGTAACCGATCTTGCGTGTCGCTGCCGCATTAGCGATATGCTCCTTGAAAGGGGAGCCAGCCTCGCCGACCGTGATCGTGACCGATGTCGCCAAGCAGCGCTGTCCGGCGCACCCAAAGGACGAGTCGGCGATGATGCGGGTGGCCATCTCCATATCGGCATCAGGCAAGACGATGACTGGGTTCTTGGCCCCACCCGAGCACTGGGCGCGCTTCCCGTTGGCTGCCGCCCGGTTATAGACGTACTTTGCCACCGGGGAAGAGCCGACGAAGGAGATGGCGTGCACAGTTGGATGATCAAGCAGGGCATCGACGGTCTCTTTCGCGCCGTTTACCAGGCTGACTACACCAGGCGGCAGGCCCAACTGATCGATCAGATCAAAAACACGGCTCATCGTCATTGGCACCTTCTCTGAAGGTTTGAGAATAAAGCAATTGCCACAGGCGATAGCATATGGCAGGAACCAGAGCGGGATCATACCGGGAAAGTTGAACGGCGTGATCGCTGCAACGACGCCTACCGGCTGACGAAGCATGTGTTCGTCAATGCCGCGTGCGATGTCTTCAACGTTGTAGCCCATCATCAATGACGGGATGCCGGTCGCGACCTCGACATTCTCGATGCCACGTTGCAACTCGCCCTTCGACTCGGCCATCGTTTTGCCACATTCCTGCGTCGTCAGGCGTGCGATCTCGTCAAAGTGTTCATCCAGCAACCTTTTGAGCTTGAAGAGGTACTGAATGCGCTCGGTCGGGGGTGTGCGTCGCCAGTCAGCAAGGGCCGCCTGAGCCGCCTGGACTACCGTGCCCACCTCGTCACGCGGCGTGAGCGGTACGCGCACCATCGTCTCGGCGGTCGCAGGGTTACGGACGTCGAGATATTCGCTTGCGCGCGAGCGCCTCCAGGTCCTCCATATAATTCAATAATTGTCCGTCCTGTATCATTGTTTACATTCCCCATCTAGATGTAGGGGCACGTAGCTCCCCGATAATGAATTTTAACAACCAAGATCGGCAATGTGTTGTCACCCTGAGCGCAGCGAAGGGTCTCTCTCGAAGGACAGAGAGATGCTTCGCGGAGTTTACCCTTAGCGAAGCGAAGGGCTCAGCATGACAGTACCGGCTTTGATTGTTAAAATTCATTATCGTGGGAGCCTCCGCCCTGGTCCATCCTGTATCATAGCTTAACTTCTCCATCTGTTGGTGGCGGTTGATCAGCGAATTGCTGTTCCGCCTCCACAAATTTCGACGGAAGCTGCTCAACATGTAGGCCTTTCGCCTCCGCCTCAAATTCCTGCGCTGCCGCCGCCAGTGCTGCGTGTGCCTTCTCATCTGTTCGTGCGAACTCGGCCAGCTCGTGGCTCAGTTCCTCCAGCGCTTCGCCTCCGGCCATCATCCCTGTCAGCTCCTCGCGGCTGATTGCGGATTTGGCGAACGTGCCATAGCTGCGACCACGATTGAGGACCGTGAAGTGGTCACCAATGGGGTAGGCGTGATGGGGGTTGTGCGTAATAAAAATGACCCCTAAACCGCGCGCACGTGCCTGGGCAATATAGCGCAGGACCACACCAGCCTCTTTGACGCCCAGTGCCGCCGTCGGCTCGTCAAGAATTAACACTTTCGCTCCAAAGTACACCGCGCGCGCAATCGCGACAGACTGGCGCTCACCGCCGGACAGCGTACCCACTGGCTGCGACATCTCACGCACCCGTATACCCATCTTCGCCAGCTCCTCACGCGTCACCTGGTCGGCGAACTTCACGTTGAAACGGCGAAACGGTCCCCAGCCCTGTGTTGGTTCCGAGCCGAGAAAGAAGTTGCGCGAAATGCCCATCAGAGGAATCATCGCCAGGTCCTGATAGACGGTAGCAATACCCACACTCAACGCATCGCGCGGCGAGGAAAAATGCACTTCTTTTCCCTCGAACAGATAATGGCCCTCGCTGGGCTGATGCACTCCGGACAGGATTTTGATCAGCGTGGATTTGCCCGCGCCGTTGTCGCCGAGCAGGCACATCACCTTACCCGCGTGCAGAGTCATGGAGATATCTTTCAGCGCAATCACGCTGCCAAAGTACTTCGAGACATCTAGTACCTGGAGCAAGGGAACGGTTTCCGTAGTTATCTCTGTTCTCATCGTCGCACCTCCATTGCCAGTTTGCGCACATAGCTATTAAGCAGCACAGCGAGCAACAATATTAACCCGATGAAGGCCTTGTACCAGTCAGCATCTATGCCCGCAAAGACGATGCCTTCCTCTACTATGCCAAAAACCAGTGCCCCGAACATGGCACCGATAGCCGAACCATACCCACCCGTTAACAATACTCCTCCAACGACCGCCGCGACAATGGCATAGAACTCGTTGCCCTGGCCGCGCAAGACATCCGCGTCGGTAGTGGACACAGCCAGGATAATCGCCAGCAGGCAGGAGGCGACAGCCGTGCCTACGAACAGAAGAATCTTCACCCGCTCGACCGGTACGCCAATGTTGCGTGCTGCGTTGGCATCCCCACCCACGCCGGTGATCCAGTTCCCGAAAGAGGTGCTCAGGAGCAGCCATGTTGCCAGCGCTACTAACACCAGAGCCCAAAGAATTTCGATGGGAAAACCCTGAAAATTCGGGATGCCGAAATTGAACCTGCTGGCGAAGATCGCTTTGGCTACGCTATACCCTGGAGCCTGGTCGATGCCGCTCACCACGGTCAGCCCGTTGGCCACAAGAGTAGTGACACCTGTCGTCACTCCGAGGAGAATGTAGGAGGTGCCCAGCGTGACGATGAACGATGGCAGGCGAGTACGCATGACCAGGTAGCCGTTCATTATGCCAACTAGCACCGCAAAGATCAGCGCTACGACGATTGACGCCCAGATGTTCCATCCGTACTGAGCGCTTAAGAGTGCAATGATCATACCGGTCGCGCCAACCGTCGAACCAACCGACAGGTCAAATTCCCCGCCAATCATGAGCAGAGCCACAGGTACTGCCTGGATAGCCAGTTCAGCTGCGACACTCAGATAGCTCGATGTGCCTCTCACGGTAAGAAAACCACTGCTTCCCGCGACGATTGCGAAGAAGATCCACACAGCAATTGAACCGGCAACAGCTCCCACTTCCGGGCGAACCAGGAGCCGGCGGAGTGGATTGACGCGCAACATACGTTCGCTCGTGATAACACTCATATTTCCCTCCAATTAAGAGCCGGGGTTGGAGCCATGGTGCTTTGTTGACCCCAACCCTGTAGGATCCCGATTTATCGCGACCTTAGCGCGTTCCCTGCGCCGTCAACGCGATCACCTGGGCTACGTTAGACGATGTGACAAAGCCGGGGCCGGTCAGGATAACGCTGTTCGCGACGGTATTAAGGTTCGTCTTGTACAGCGTCAAGAGGACAATGGGCAGGTATCCCTGGAGATACTGCTGCTGGTCAATGGCAAACAGTATCTGACCACCCTTGATCCCATTCAGCACATCAGACGACAGGTCGAAGGTAGCCAGCTTGATTTGCCCTAACTTGTTCAGGTCCTGCAGCGCTTTGATGGCTGGGCTAGCACCCGTAGGACCAAGCGTCATGATGCCATCGACAGTGGGATCATGCTGGAGCGCAGCCTCGATGGTCTGCTGGGTCTGAGTCGGGTTGTTCAGGTTGACTCCTATCTCAGTAATTGTGCCGCCTGTCATCGCCAAACCTTCCTTAAAGCCCTTGCAGCGCAGTTCAAGAGCGGCGTTACCGACCTCCTGGTTAACACAGAGGGCGTGTTTGACACCGGCAGCACCCATTTTCTGACCGCCGCCAATGCCAGCCTGTTCCTCGGTCTGTCCTATGTGAACCAGCACCCCCAGGCTCTGCGCAACATCGGAGCCAGAGTTGATCGAGATCACCGGGATTCCGGCCGCTACAGCCGCTTTAATCGAGGGACCAAGGGCATTAGGATCGGGGATCGAGACGACCAGCCCATCCGGGTGGGCGGCCACCGCAGAATTGATGAGATGTGACATCGCTACCATATCGAATGTGGGGGGCGCTTCATAGATCGCCGTGACACACATGTCGTGGGCCGCCTGGTCAACGCCCTTCTTGACCACCGACCAGAATGGGTCCGAAGCTTGACCATGTGTGATCACGTAGATCTTGATGTTTGCACGTGACGGGGGACATGATGTCGACGTGGTGGTGGTGGTGGATGATCCACTGCCACCACAGGCAGCCAGTACGAAAAGCAATAGTATTGCCGGTAAGAGTCTGAAAAGCTTGTGCACTTTAGTCTCCTTTAGCAGTAGTTCTCTACCTGCTGAAAATACAAGTCCATCCGTTCAATTGATTCGAGGATCTTATCAAATCCGGTTGAGGAGGTGAGATGTGGGGGACATCCCCACGCCCTCACCCCTTGGAACCCCGCAGGCCATAGATACACTCTCTACGCGGATTCGATATCACATGTCTTGATAAATCGCGGTGTAGTCCCCCTCCAGGGCCACACAATCCCCCGGATTGCGTCCGCAAGGGTCGCCCCTACCATACACGACCTTCGGTGACCGATACGTGTATAGTAGGGGCGGGGCTTGCCCCCGCCCTGGGAGCTGACGACTTCCTGCTAGCTCCCTCCTTTCTTGGAACACGTGGTTCCTTACTCGATGTATTGTCTGGCACCGGCAGACAGAGCAACCTATTCCCCTAGAAAATAGCGCTCTTGCGCCCGCATAGCTTCCCATTCGGTACGGGCAGCCTGCACCTGGGGCATAGTGCTGACTTCAGCAATCGCTACATCCCACCAGCTCTCGTAGTTGGCCACACTCTCATAGCGATCGTTCTGAATGTAGATCACCGACGTGCGATCGGTTGTTCGCACCCTCTCGAGCGCGTCCACAAAATCCGCGTAGGTTTTGCACTCGATGACGTGCGCACCCAGACTACGCGCATTTGCTGCCAGGTCAACAGGCAGAGTCTGCACATCAGACCCCGCGTTGTCGCCTGGCAATACGCCGTCGCGTGGGTAAGTATAGCGCGTGCCAAAGCCATCCTGACCGAGTGATCTACTCAGCGCGCCGATGCTCTTAAAACCATGATTGTCAAGTAGGACGATGATGAGTTTGTAGTTTTCCTGGATCGAAGTGACAATCTCGCTGTTCATCATCAGGTATGAGCCGTCGCCGACCATCACATACACGTCCCGGTCTGGTGCTGCCATCTTGACTCCCAGGCCACCGGCGATCTCATACCCCATGCAACTATAGCCATATTCCAGGTGGTAGTTCTTAGGATTCCGTGCCCGCCAGAGCTTGTGCAGGTCGCCAGGGAGGCTGCCAGCGGCGCTCACCATGATGGAGTCGGCAGCGCTCAGCTCATTCACCGCGCCGATCAACTCACCCTGACTCGGCAGCGGAGTATGGCGGATCGCATAGATACGCTCGACCTCCATGTCCCACTCAGCGTGGAGTTCGACAGCCTGTAAGAAATGACTCTCCTCGACGCGGTAGCCATAAAGCAGCTCAAGTAGCTCTTCCAGGGTTACCTGCGCATCGCCGACCAAGGGCAGGGCCAGATGCTTCGAGGCATCGAACTCTGCCACATTAATATTGATAAAGCGCACGTTGGGGTGCTGAAAAGCGGTCTTTGAGGCTGTGGTGAAGTCACTGTAGCGTGTGCCGATGCCGATCACCAGGTCAGCTTCTTTCGCAATGCGGTTGGCAGCGAACGTGCCGGTGGCGCCGATTGCTCCCAGGTTGAGCGGAAGTTCATACTGCAAGCTCCCTTTGCCGGCCATCGTCTCGCCGACGGGGATGCCGGTCTGGTCAACGAAGCGCTTCAAGATATGAATCGCCTCTGAGTAAATTACCCCGCCTCCGGCGATAATCAGTGGTCGCCGACTGGCACGAATCCACGCTGCTGCCTGCTCCAGCGCAGCGCGGTCCGGTCGATTGCGTGGGATGTGCCATACGCGCTTGTGGAAAAAGGCTTCTGGATACGCATACACCTCTGCCTGCACATCCTGGGGCAACGCCAGCGTGACGGCACCGGTCTCGGCAGGGCTGGTCAGCACACGCATGGCCTCGGGCAGGACAGTCAGCAATTGCTCGGGGCGCATAATACGGTCCCAGTAGCGGCTCACCGGCTTGAAGCAATCATTGACAGAAATATCCTGGGTGTGTTCGGACTCAAGCTGTTGTAAAACGGGGGCGACATTGCGGCGGGCAAAAATATCCCCCGGCAGGAGCAACACCGGCAGGCGGTTGATCGTGGCGGTAGCAGCGCCTGTTACCATGTTGGTCGCGCCAGGGCCGATCGATGATGTACAGGCAAACGTCTGCAAGCGATTCCTGGTTTTAGCATAAGCCGTGGCGATATGCACCATTGCCTGCTCATTGCGAGCCTGGTAGTAGCGGAACTCAGGCATTTGTTGCAGCGCCTGACCAATGCCGGCGACATTGCCATGACCAAAGATGCCAAAGCACCCGGCGAAGAAAGGCTGTTCTCTCCCATCGCGCTCCACGTACTGGTTCTTGAGAAATGCGATGATGGCTTGAGCCATCGTCATGCGATTTGTTGCCTGCTTATTCACATTCGTCCTCTCAATCGTTCCGTACGGGCGTGATTAATCACGCCCCTACAAGGGCTCAATGACTTGAAACGCGCTCCGCTGAAGGCCCCTACAATCCGCCGTGGTTTTGAATGAACACCATCACCTCATCGTAGGTAGGCATGAAGTTGGCGCAACCATGCTTGGTGACCAGGATTGCGCCGCAGGCATTCCCCAGGCGGGCAGCCTTGTACCAATCCCATCCGTTGACGAAACCGTACAGCAACCCCGAGGCAAATGCATCGCCAGCGCCCAGGATATTTTCCACCTCTACCGGGAAACCAGGTACCTCGATCTGTGTGGTGCGTAGGGGCCGATTCATCGTGCCCACCGCCGATTTATCGGCCCTCGGAAATTGTCCTCCTACGTCATTTGACACGAGATGGACCATTGTGCCTTCTGCGCCGCGCTTCTGCGCAAGCACTTGCGGCCCCAGGCCAAGCAGTGCCTGGATCGCGACATTGATGTCGCCGCTGACGCGCGCGTCCGAGACTTGAGAATGAGTCAAGCTGACCTGGCTCGGGTCGGTTAGCATGACAGCATTAATTTCGTCTTCCGTGCCGACCACAATATCGACCAGGCGCAGTGCCGAGCGAAGTGTAATGCCGAAGGCACGAGGGTCGTGCCATTGATCGGGGCGGAAATCGATATCCAGCATCACCGGCGTACCAGCCTGGTGCGCCATCTCGGCAGCGAAGAGCGTAGCGCTGCGGCTCGGCTCCTTGCTCAGTCCTGTACCGGTAATCAGCAGAGCGCGACTATCGGCGATCGGCGTCGCCAGAACATCATCGACACTTAGTTCGATATCTGCGCAGTTGTCACGGTAGTATGTCAGCGGGAAGCGATCCGGTGGCTCAATGCCCAGCACGACCGCGCTAGTGCGATGCCCCGCTTTGCGCGGAATGAAACGTGTATCCACTCCTTCCTGTTGCAGAAAATGCAGGATGAAGTCACCCACCTGATCTTCCCCAACTGCAGTCAACACTGCCGATCGCAGGCCCAACCGCCGCGTGCCGACGCTGATATTGGTCGGGCAGCCGCCGACATACGCCGCAAAGCTGGTGATTTCCACAAACGGAGCGCCAATGTCGTTGGAGTAGAGGTCGATTGAAGACCGCCCCATAGTGATCACATCGTATGACTTGTCGATCTTATCCATACCTGACTCCTGTTTTTATTTCGTAGATGGGCACCCGTGGATCTCGCGACTGGTAGTTCTCCTTGACCCAGGTGTAGCGCGGGTCCTCGCTGTTGGCAAGCGATTGGGCGCTGCCGGCCAGGACATTCAGGTAATAGGTTGTGTAGCCTGGTGGACTGCTCACCGGGTGGTAGCCTTCGGGTACGAGCACAACATCGTTATTCCCTGCCAATAGCATCGCATCGATGGGAAAACCAGCGCGCTGCAGCGGCGACTCCGGAGCGGTGTAAATACGTTGAAAAGCAAATCCTTCCTGGCGATCTAACTTGTAGAAATAAATCTCCTCAAGATCGGCCTCCATTACCTTGCCTTCTGGATTGGTCTTGTGAACATCATGCTTGTGTGGAGGATAGCTCGACCAGTTGCCACCAGGGGTGTAGACTTCCACAACGACTAATCGCTGGCATGGAAAACCGGGCGGAATGATGTTGTTGATCTGCCGCGTAGCATGATCGCCCCCGCGAATCTCGATCTCGATGTCCCCTGGCGTGACGAGCCGTGGTTGATGATCTTGATCGGTCGGCGCCAGGGCAACAGCAAACTCACAGGCGGTTTCAGCATTCACAATCAATGATGTACGCCGGGGGAGATAGATCGCATATGGCAAACCATGAAAGACACTGTCTCGCTCACCAATGTGTGACCATTGTCCCTGGTTCGACTCGACACGAATACAGCCGCTCATGAGTACGATCGCCATTTCGTGATCGCCGGTAGCGAAAGTCCAGGAATGCTGTGCGTCAAGGCGGCGCAACTGAAAATGGACGTAATCCCAGCCCGCCAGTTCTGGCGTCACTTCAATGATAATATTGGAGTCGGTCGAGTTGCCAGGATGGACAATCAAGTTATTCACATCGTACTTGCGCATACATAACCTCCTCGTGAAACTTGATGTGTTATGAACCTTAACGAAATACCCAGGGTATCGTGAACGAGTATAGTACACTCGTAGGGGCCGATAATGAAATTTAACAAGCAAGATCGGGAATGATTTGTCACCCTGAGCGAAGCGAAGGGTCTGTCTCGATGGGCCGACAGATGCTTCGCTCAGCATGACACTACCGGTTTTGGTCGTTAAATTTCATTATCGGCCTCCGGCATATCGACCACATACCCTGATTAATTTGTTATACCTCTTTATCCAGCTCGTCATTCGATTCCCCTGATGACTGTCGAAACTCACTGAGAGTAACCGGGCGACCCATCTGGTAGGCACGTGTAGCAGCAACACCAATCTCGCAAGCCGCGAGCGCATCAGCACCACTGACTGATGGAGACTGACCGTTACGCAGGCAATCGGCAAAGTGCTGCAATTGAGCACGGTATGCATCACCAAAACGCTCCATCAGGTATGGCGTTACATCGTGCTGAGCACCGGCTCGGGTCAAAAGAACCACCGGCGTATATTGGTGAGCGCCGACTATTACCGCACCCTCAGAGCCGAGAACCTCTGTCCGAATATCGTAACCATAGTAGGCATTGCGGCTTACTTCGATATTACCAAGTGCCCCATTCACAAAGCGCATATTGACCAGGGCATTGTCGATATCACCCACTGACTCAAGGTCTTTGCAAACGAGGGTAGCTCCTTCCGCCGTTACGCGTTCCACTTCGCTGCCCATGAGCCAGCGAGCTAGATCGAAATCGTGGATAGCCATATCGAGAATCAATCCACCGCTCTTGGCGGGGTCCATGTAGCCAGGTGGTGGGCAGAACGGATCGCGGCTGAGCGACTTAAAGGTGACCGGGGACCCGATCAGGCCGCCAGTAATCAGTGTTTTGGCCTTCTGATAAGCAGCATCAAAACGGCGCATGAAGCCAACCTGGAGGGGCACCTGCGCTCTTGCGACAACTTCCAGCACCTTTCGAGTCTCTTCGGGGGTTAAAGCCAGTGGCTTTTCACAGAAGATCGCTTTGCCCGCAGCAGCAGCAGAGATAACCAGGTCGGGGTGCGTACTGGTCGGCGTAGCAATAACAACAGCATCCAGTTCAGGTAGGGCAATCAACTCAAGGGCATCGGCAAGCGAGTAAGACACATTGAGTTCATCAGCCAGCAGGCGCTGCGCTTGTTCGTTTACTTCCGCAACCGCGTACAGGTGAACCTCGGAGATTTGAGTCGCAAGTATGCGCATATAGAGCTGGCCCATTCTCCCAAGGCCGATCACTCCCAGCTTGAGTGGAGCGGACATAGGCAGAAGTCTCCTTTCAGGGCGCAGGCGAGCTGACGCCCTCTGCTAACGGGGCCGTGCTGGCGCGTAGCATAAGCGTTGGCGGTAACTGGTGATTTTGCCCTGGATGATTGTTCAACAAGCCAAGCATTACCTGTGTTGCAAGGCGTCCCAGTTCTACTTTCGGCTGATGGATGGTCGTAAGTGGAGGCGTTGCGTAACTGGCCATTCTGATGTCGTCAAAACCGATGACGCTCAGTTCCCCTGGCACTGCGATGCCCCGTTCCCGGCAAGCCATCAGCACACCAAGCGCGGTCATGTCGTTGTAGCAAAATACCGCCGTAACCCCGGCGTCGAGCAAACGAGGCAACGAAGCTTGTCCAGCAGCAACATCTTCCTCATGCGAGGCCTCATCGCCAGGCGTGATTGCTACCCATGCATCGCAATATGGTACATCTGCTGCCGCCAGCGCGCTCTGATATCCCAGCAGTCGTTCATGATTTGATTTCGGTCGGCTGCTAATGCCAAGATAGCCAATTGAACGATGACCAAATTGTAGGAGATGTTCTACTGCAAGTTGGGCACCCATACGATCATCTACGGAAACCCAGTGCAACAACCTCGCTTCTGACTCGGTCTGGCTGTTGATCAGCACCGTGGGTACCTGTATATGGTCCAGGCGCTCCTTATAGTTACTGGTAATACGGGACGCTGCGACAAGGATTCCATCAACGCGCCGACGGCGGAAGGTTTCGATGATCGCCATTTCCTGATCGGGGTCATTGTGGGATGCGCTAAGGAACACGCTGAAGCCGGATGCACGAGCCACTTCTTCGACGCCTTTCATAACATCACCCCAGAATGGATCGGCAATCGATGTCACTACTAAGCCAATCGTGCTGGTTTGCCGCGTTTGCAGGCTCTGCGCAATAGCATTGGGCGTATAGCCCATCTCACGTGCCAGGCGCTGGATGCGCTCTCGTACATCTACACTGATCAGCGAGCTATCGCGGAGAGCCCTCGAGACCGTCGAATGTGAGACACCAGCAGCTCGTGCGATATCTTCAATTGATATCTCTTGCCGACGCAAATAACTCACCTTCCTTCGCTAAGGAATCAGCATGATTAGGAACGGTACAGTTAATGCTCACGTGTGCATCATTCAGTGCAACAATCTTCGTTCAGGTTATGCAATCGTGTGCATAAAGCATAACATGATGAAGATAGTTTTGTCAAGAGAAATTTGACTGAGATCCCTTCAGAAAAGGTTACTACAGTCATTTTCCATTTCCTTTCTCTTGTTTGGTTTATTTGGTCGCGCTCTAATGGAAAGCCCCTTTCGCGTCCCCTCATCATTGCTAGAACTGATCAGTGTTGATCATTTGGGCGGAGGTTGAGATGACAGGCGCTCCGCCCTCGCCCAACTCTATCTGGTCTCGGCACTCCCATCTGGCTGATCTGCGGACTGAGGCAAAATCTCCTCCAACCTTCCTTGCGCTGCTTGGATAGCGGACACATCTCCCCCGCGGCCCCGAAGGATATAGGCGATGCCAACAGCAAGCAGCCCACTTGCAATCGGACCCACGACGTATACCCAGTAGTGGGAGAAGTCGAGCAGCACCAGATCCGGGCCGAACGAGCGCGCCGGATTCATCGACGCCCCACTGATCGGGCTTGCCCAGAGCCCTGCGAGGATGATGTACGCACCCACCCCGAACGCCGAGATCGGCCCGAGGTTCTGCGCTCTGGAGGCCGTCCCCAGGATCGTGCTCACCAGTCCGCTCGTCAGCAAAACCTCCATAATCAATGCCTGCCAGTCGCTAATGCCCGGCCCTGGCTCGGTGGCGCCGAGCATGCCCACCCTGCCGAACAATGCCGCCAGGAGCAGGCACGCGAGGGTGGCTCCAACCAACTGGGCGATGAGATAACCGGGCACGCGCCGCCACGGGAAATCGCCACGAGCGGCAAATGCAATGCTGACCACAGGATTGAGATGGGCACCAGAGACCGCTCCCATGAAGAGGATCACGGCCAAGACCATCAGGCCAGGCGCGGTCACCGCTGCGGCCCGGCCGATGGCCCCGTTGCTCACCGAGTTGATGGTCCCTCCACCGGCTGCCACGATCACGAGCAGGAATGTTCCCAGGAACTCTGAGAACAGGCGCCTCCACTCTAACGCGGGATTGTCAAAGTCCCTGCGGCTAATTTCCAGTGCAGTAGTGAGGGGGTTCTTAGATTGGTACTCTTTCTGATTGCGAGAGACTTCCTGACTGCTCATAAGCTTTTCCTTAGTTCTCCTTCTCTTTACACTATCGGGTACAATCCTCGCCTGGGTGTCGTCCAGAATTGATATGTTTGTATTACCCGAGCCGTATGCAGGTCTTCCTGCTTCTCCGGGCCACTTCATCTTTTGCTAAGAAACAGTATAATGCAATGAGCCAGCGAGATTATGACTCAAAAGAAGGATAGTGCAGCCAGCGTATGCAAGCACAGCGGTGCTCTTTTCGCACCTGGGAGCAGCAAGCGTGAGCAGTCGGGAAGAAGATGCGAAAGTCGGTGAAGCGATGCCCCTGGCGATATCCCTCTGCAATGGCCTCCCCAACCGCTGACATGTCTGTTTGCTTCGATCCACAACCGCATCGGTAACCACTTGCCGCGTCTGGCGGCAGAAGGCCATCTAAATCCAGGAGTCGGTGGCTTTTTTGAGCACAAACGACCACAGCCGATAAGGTTCCAGTTTTTTTAGAACTGATTGGCCTTTACAGGCTACCATATCCTGCTAATTTGTGCCACTACCACATCTTGTTGTTCACGATGGATCTGTGATCCCATGATAGTGTCCATCCCCCTTTCAACCAGCATTCCTCTGCTTTGGTTCTGAGACGACCTGTATCAGATCATCTTGAGGGACATCCTTGTAAATTTGGGATGAAACTGGTGGGATCTACATGGAGACCATTCCATTCCGAGGGGAAATAGCTTGCTTTGTTTGCAATGACCTCGAGAGGGAAGAGTGATCATCCGAGAGTCAAGCACCATTGGGAGTAGTCTCATGCAGAACAAAAGGATAATGCTTTTTTCAGCAAGCGTTCAGTTTGCCACCGGAATGGAATGGTCTCCTAGTATGATATACTGCTACAGCTAAAGATCCTCAGACAGAATAAGGAGCACGCAGTGACAAAACTGTATATTGCGATTGACGAGGCGCTGGCAGTGGTCTGCCAGCGCAACGGAGAATGGATAATAGATCTGCACCTGGTGGGCAGCCGGCCACAGTGCATAGCCGTGGACTCATTGCGTCCGGAGCAAGTCTACTGCGGCACCTTCGATCAGGGGCTATGGCGTAGCGGCGATGCAGGCGACACCTGGGAGCATGCCGGTACGGGCATCATACACGAGTCGGTCATGGCAGTAGCCGTCAGCGTGACGGAACGTGTGAGCAGTCGTGGCGTGGTCTACGCGGGCACCGAGCCAAGCGCACTCTTCCGCTCTGAGGACGGAGGCAACAGCTGGCAAGAACTCGCGGCACTGCGCCAGTTGCCCTCAGCACCTACGTGGAGCTTTCCTCCCCGGCCATACACGAGCCATATCCGCTGGATTACGCCCGACCCGTTGGTGTCTGGCCGTGTTTTCGCCGCCGTCGAGGCAGGTGCGCTGGTGTGCAGCCTGGATGGTGGTCAGACGTGGGAGGACCGCAAGCCCGGTGGGCCTTTCGATACCCATACGTTAATTATGCATCGGCTGGCACCGAACCGGCTCTATTCAGCGGCCGGCGATGGCTTCATGCGGCCAGGCAATGGCTTTGTAGTAAGTGATGATGGCGGTGAGACATGGTACCGGCCCGACACAGGACTCCAGCATCATTACCTCTGGAGTGTAGCTGCCGACCCTGGCGACCCCATGACTCTGGTGATCTCGGCAGCCCATGGTCCTCAGGAGGCACATAATCCACAGCATGCGGAGTCGGCGATCTATCGCCGCTCTGGTGACAGCCAGTGGCAACGGGTGCGCGACGGACTCCCTGGGCCGCGTGGATTGCTAGCCTCCGTGCTGGTGGCAGATGAGGCTGAGCCGGGCGTTTTCTATGCAGCGAACAACAAGGGAGTCTTCCGCTCAGCAGATGCTGGCTCCACTTGGGAAATGGTGCCTATTCGCTGGCCTGAAGGCCTCCGACTTGGCCGCGCACATGCACTTGTTGCGCTGCCGGGATAATTCGCTTCATTGTACTCCCCCGATCTCCCTGTCTGGGGGACAGGGATTGAGCGGGGAATTCCTTCAAAGGAGAGTTACATGGCCACCCCGACGACAACCAGCTACACAACCTGTCCTCTGTGTGAAGCAACCTGCGGATTAGAGATTGTCACGCGCGGACGCGAGATCATTTCCATCCGCGGTGATACTCAGGATGTTTTTAGTCATGGCTATATCCGTCCCAAAGCCTATAGCCTCAAGGATCAAGCGCCGATCTTAACCTTCTTGATGATATGAGCATGGCAACGCATATCCAGCGCGAGGTAGCGACCCCAGGATCACCTATTGAAGGTCGTGCCCCTGATGAACTCCTCGCTGCGCTCAAACCCCGGCGTGGACCGGAACGTATCCTCGACTTTATGCTGCGTAGCGGCCCTTATGGTGATGGATTTGGTGCACAAAGGGATGGTTTGAGCCTTGCTGTCCTGGAAGCTCATCCACATGGCGTTGACCTTGGTCCGCTCCAGCCGCGCATCCCAGAGGTGTTCGAACGTCATCCGGCAAAATCGAGCTGGCTCCCCAGGCCATGATAGTCGATACAGAGAGATTGCACGCGCAAGGAGTCCAGACAGTGGAGCGGGCGAATGGGCAAATGCTCCTCATCGGCCGGCGCGACTTGCGCTCAAATAACTCCTGGATGCACAATCTCCATGTCCTGACCAAAGGTAAAGAGCGTTGTACACTCCACATGCATCCCAACGACGCGGCTTCCCTTGCGCTGGATGATGGCGAGATGGCTTGTCTCACTTCCCGTGTTGGCACCGTGGAGATTGTGATCGAAGTGACGGATACGATCATGCCAGGGGTGGTCAGTATACCGCACGGTTGGGGACACAACCTGGCCGGGACGAGGATGCGCGTTGCCGCAGAACATGCAGGTGTGAATACGAACATCCTGACCGATCAAGAGGGCATGGACCCGCTGTCGGGCAATGCTATTCTGAACGGCATCCCTGTTACTGTTGAGAGTGCGAGCAGCAGAAACTATCCTGATGTCAGTTGATAGCGCTTCAAGCCCTTTCTTCTGTCAAGTTCAAACAAGGCACCGTGTAAGACTCCTTCGCCATATGCACTGCCTGGATTGATACACACCGTCTTTCCGATCTTGACGGTGCCGCGCGACTCGTGAATATGACCATGCAGCGCGAGCAGAGGCTGATATTGCTCGATCACGGCGCGCACAGCTTTCGACCCACCAGGTCCCATGAGTATAGAACTGCCCTGGATAACGGGACTCAGATTCTCATCAACGACTGGTGCGGTATCAATGGGGGTGTGAATAGGAGGAACATGCAGGTTGAAGATAGACCTGGACGGTTCCATAAGTTGACCAGCAAGATTCTCAAGATGGCGCTGTAGCTCCTCCTCTGGCATCTCACGTGGCGAATGCCAGGGGGTCGGGTTCGCGAAGCCACAGGAGAGCATCTGGAAACCCTCACCCAGTTCGACGATACGGTCCTCGGGATCAACTACAAGTGGTGATCTCGCCAAGACTTCACGCAGTGCAGGCTCGTCATCGTTCCCCAACATGACGTAAAGTTGCACCCCTGTACCTTGTAATCGCTCCTCGGCCAACCGGAGCCAGCGTTCCAGCGTCTCTATCATAATCTGAAGAAAGAGCGCATCTATGGTACTCCGATCATGTTGTACTGCCGCCAGCTTATCCTCTGTCGTTTGATACGGGTACTGACCAAGATCGCGAATGCGACGCTCTAGAGCGGGCAACTGGTCCTCTGTAAATGCTTGTTCGCCTGCGACTGCCGGGGCATAATAGGAAGTTTCCCGGCGCACGATAGGAACCACCGCTTTGCCGGCAAGGTCCCCACCCATAATCAGAACCTCTACTCCATAAAAACGGGCAGCATTGATAAACTTCCGCCACAGCATGTCCGACCCATGAATGTCGGAGGCGTAAAAGGACTTGAAGCTCAAGGTATGACTCCTTAAATCGGGCTGTATGAATTCGCTTTTACCCGTATGGTCCAGGACCGATGCGGTTTTTGTCCTGCAATCCGGTTCGTATTTCTTGTATCGCTTCTTCTGGAGTTCCGGCAAAGCGCAGGAGGTTGAGGTCTACATCGCCCACTACCAGGTGCTCGCGAATGGATTTGATGACCGGCGGCCAGCAATCGCCGAGAAGGACGAGCGGTAAGGGACGTTCTTCGGTCTGGCTCGCCGCCCAAACTACTGCCATTTCTGAGAGCGTGCCAACGCCTCCCGGCAGGGCAATGACTGCGTCGCAGTACAGGATGTGGTTCATGCGAGTACCATAGTTGCCGGACCAGCGCAAATCAATATTCCATGGATTCGGCTTTATGCTTGCCCAGTGCTGCATAGGTAACCCTATTACTCGACCGCCCTTCTCGTGTGCTCCACGACTGACAGCAGCCATGAGACCACCATATCCGCCGGTCACGACGACAAAACCTTCTGCTGCAAGCAGCATGCCCAACTTGTGGGCTTGTATCCACCAGTCGTCGTTTTCTGTCAGCCGTGCAGAGCCTAAGACACCGACCTCTAACTCATCCCTTGCGAGTGGCTTGCCATCACTCACTTGCAGATTATCATTCATGCTGGCTCTCCTTCTGTGACGCGGTGAATTGTCTCGTAGTGTTCCTGTGCTGCTTCTGGACTGGGAAACTCGAAACGCTTCTGGCCGCTTGCGCGGGTCAGGTAGAAGGCAAAGAGGCTGAGCGGCAACGCAGCCAGGAGCGGTGAGAATTCTTCCGGCAGGCCTGGTGCGAGGGGAATAAACGTGCCGGTCGCGTCTCGGCGGCCTCGTGTCACTGATGAACACCGGGTCTGAACCGATGAAGTTCAGCTCAGAGAGAATCTCACCGGCGCGGTCGAATGAGGCGCCTGATGGGGCAATGAGGAAGACTGGCGTCTCTGCACGGCTCACGAAATACTCCTCGTGCGCCCACTCTTCGATGTTAGTAGCCACACCCAGCTTTTGTGGCCCCTCGAACAGTTTGGCAGCTCCGAAGTGTGCCGTTGCCAGATTAGGCCCGGCGCCCAGGAAGATCACCCAATTGTGCTTTGTCATCCGCTCCGCCAATCTCTGTACAGGCTCATTCACCTCTTCGAGCGTATGCTGGGCCAGTTCGGGCACACTCAACAGCTGTGTCCGCGCCCTGGCCGTATTACCTCCACGAGCCTGGCCCCATGCAATCGCGAGGTCAAGCAACGCCGCCAGTATGGCAAGATAGGTACTCGTTCCCGGAGAGTAACCCAACGTTGGGACTGACAGTGTGATGACGTCGGTCGCCTCCCGCGCTAATGGCGAGTCCGGATTGCCTGTGAGAACAAGCACCCGGTGACCGAAACGTTTCGCGAGTATAGCCGCTTCAATAGTCCTACCAACTATACCGGAAAAGGAAATGCATACAACCGCACTACGTTTTGGTAGATAGCGGACGCGGTAACGAGCCAGATCAAGTGCATGTATCCCTTCAGCATCAATGCCAGTGTGCTTCTGGAAGGCGAGAGCCGTTGCTGCACCCGCAAAGGCCGAAATCCCCACACCCGACAAGGTAGAGGTGTTCGATGCCTGCGGCGTGCAACTCGCAAGCCAGGTCATGGAGCGACCCGGCCATCAGCTCAAGCTGTCCTGCCAGAAGCTTCGGGATCATAGCGATCTCTTCGCGCATCGTGTCCACAGAGCTGCTGATCCCTCGATCCGCCCCCGGAACCTCAGCTTGCGAGAGCGGAGTGATTGCTGGCAGGAGACGCACCACTGGAGGGTCGGTGAGCATGCGAGCCTGCGCTTCGGCGGGATCAACATCAGTCAAGCGCATGGAACTGAAACCCGCCACCGCATAAGAAGCAGAAATGGTGCCACGCTGGGCCGACTCTACCGGGCCATATCCAAGCGACAACCCGGCAGCAAAGCCACCGCAGAAGGCATCGCCGGCCCCTGTGACATCCACCACCGGTCCATGTGCCACACCCACCTCGTGCAATGTCCCATGCGCTTTATCCCAGACCAGCACACCTTCCGCTCCCATCTTGACCACGACCATCGGTGTAGGAAGCGCCGAGAGGCTCGTAAGAGCGCGGTGCGGGTCATCGTAACCCACCAGGTCCGCTAGCTCCGAGCGGCTCGGCAGGAAGGCATCCACCTTCGCTGCCAATGCTCGCAATCGCTGCCGATAGTCAACGACATAATCCTCGTGTGTGTCTAAGGTGATGATAGCGCGGGGAGAGATGCGTCGCACTGTGTCCACGATAGCTTCTGCCGCTTCCAGAGGCATAGCCGCAACATGCACCACGGGTGGCAGTTCCATCTCCAACCACTCGATCGGCAAGTCACCTGGCTGGATGGCCACCTCGCGTGACCGCTCCCGTGGAGTGCGATAGATCCAGTGCCGCTCACCGTTGGTCTCATAGATTACCCAATTGCGGACGGTAGGCCCCGGAATATCGACCACCCCGTTCGTGGCAACGCCGAAGGAATGCAGCACAGTTGTGAGGTCACCTGGAAAATCCTCACCCCGGCGCGTCACCAATCCGATACGCGGCTGCCAGAGTCGCACGCCAAGCACTGTGTACAGGCTATTGCCTCCCACGCTGGCCATCTTCGTTGTACCATCGGGCAGTACCACGTCGTCAATGGTCAGATTGCCCACAACGATCACTCGTGGATGTGCTGCATCTATCTTGTGTGTCTCGCGCTGCTCGCTCGTTGCCATCGCTTCGCATCCTAATCTAAAGCAGCCTTAAGGCCCCAGCGTTCACGCATTGTGGTGAAAGGCCGCCGCCGCAGGCCCACCTTCACGTGCTCGATAAATCGGCACTCTACTTGAAAATCCTAGTCCGTTAAATTATAATGCCTCCATGCGAACGTTTGAATATCGCCTTTTTGTGAATAAGCAGCAACACGCTCAACTCATGCAATGCTTGATCGAGTCTCGCAAGCTTTATAATAAGATGCTTGAGATCATGAAGCAGCAGTATGCAGAGCATGGCACCTTTCCTTCGAAGTACGATTTGACCGCGCAGTTCAAAGGCCGTGGCGGGAAGCATGTGCCAGCCACCACGGTGCAGACGCTTGCTGATCGGCTCACCAATGCTCTCAAACGGTTCCTTGCGGCCAAAGAGTTGGGACTGCCCAATGTGGGTTTCCCGCGTTTCAAGAAACCCAACCGCTGGCACTCTATCCAATTGCGGCAATACGGGACATCGCGTGATGCTTGGCTCTCTGAGGATGGCAAGCATCTTCATGTGCCTGCCAAACTCGGCAAGCTGCTCAAGATCAAGCTGCATCGTCCCATCGAGGGAACTCCCAAGACGGTCTATCTCGTCTTGCGTGCCGATGGGCATTGGTATGCGCTGATTGCCTGTGAGAACGAGCCACAGAATGAACATCTTCCCTCGACGTGTGAGCATCCTGATATCGGCATTGATGTCGGGTTGAAATCCTTCTTGACGGACTCCGAAGGCAACACCGTCGAGAATCCCCGCTTCTATCGCACCTCGCAGAAAATCCTCAGACGCAAGCAGCGTCAACTCTCTCGACGCAAGAAGGGAAGCAAACGATGCCGTAAGGCGGCCCGTAGCATTGCCCAGACGCATCTCTCTATCAGTCGCCAGCGTCGGGACCATCATTTCAAGGTCGCCAAACAGTACAGCGAGTCCTATCATCGGATTGCTGTTGAGGATTTGGCTATCCTCAACATGGTCAAGAACCATCGTGTGTCTAAATCCATCATGGACGCCTCCTGGGGCGCGTTTCTCGACATCCTTGAAGCCAAGGCTGCAAGTGCCGGACATCAAGTCATTCGAGTCAATCCGCGTTTCACCACACAGGCATGCAGCAAGTGTGGCACACTCATTCAAAAGAGCTTGAGTGTGCGAACCCATATCTGCACCTCCTGTGGCTATGTGGCTGACCGTGATGTCAATGCCGCTAAGAATATCTTGTTCCAGGCCGGGGCACGGCCTTCAGGGACGGCTCCCGATGGGGAACCGGTTGAACTGAGAAGCCCCCAGCTTTAGCTGTGGGGAGTTGTCACTCCGGTGGAATCTCGCGGTACGTCAGGCCGAGGTCGACGCCCTGGCTGCGATTCAAGAAGTAAGCAGCGGCATACCAGATGATACCCACAACAACGACACCGATCATGAAGAAGAGAGACAGCCTTGCCGTCACACCGAATGTCGAGTTGATCGTACTATTGAAGATGAACATCAGCATGAGAGCACCGAGGACGATCACCCCACCAATACCGGCCAGGGTGACAGAAGGAATGCCAAGGAGCTTGTGACTGCCTGCTGCCTCCCATACATGCCGCAATCGATAGGGGAAGACAATGCCGGCGATTGAAACCAGGATGAAAGCGGCAATCTGCGCCAGCAGAGCACCAAGCAGGCTGGCCTGCGGCACGGTTACCAGTGCTATCAGCGCGATCGTTCCGGTCACCGTACAGAAGATGATAGCTTTGACCGGGGAGTGAAAACGTTCGCTGACATCACCTAATGGGGCTGGAATCATACGATCAACCGCCCAGGCCAGCATATAGCGCGTAGCCTGGAGTTCGGAGAGAGGTGTCCCCATGAGCGCCCAAAAATGAAGCCGATGCCGATAATGAGTGGAACCAGCACATTACCCGTGAGCAAACTGACGATGAAGTTGAAACTCGGTGATAGGTTGCCCGGCAAGTTGAGAAGACTGGCATTGTTATTGGCGAGATAACCAACGCTGCCAATCCAGTTCACGCCAACAGCCTGCGTGAAGGCAATAACCAGGAGCGCCAGCACCAACCCGTTGATTAGCACCCCGCCGACCATAGCGAGATACTGGGAGCGGGAGGCTCTTTTGACCTCACCGCCGATCTGGGCAGAGCCTTGTGCATAACCCACCACGAAAAACACCCAGGGCAGCATGAGCAATGTCTGGCTCAGGCTGAAACCACCAGGTAATACATAGCCGTTCTTCACGGCAGTCGGGATTACCTGATTGAACAGCAGCCCCTTATGCTGAATGGCAAAGCTGTTCCAGACATTCGCGATATTGCCGCCGGCAAATACCAGGAGCAGGAGCGCCAGCACGATACTACCACCGGCGAAGAGAAAGAACACCTTTTGCCAGCGCCAGAAACTCTGACCACCCAGGATTAGCAGGACAGCGAAGCCAATATTGATGAGTGTACCGATGATGAGCACCCACCATTGCGTTGTGATACCGAGGATAGGGAAAGATGCCAGCAAATTGTTGCTCAAATCAATCCAGCCGTTTTGCCCGGTAGCAGCCCCGATGCTGTCGAGCGCAACCGGTACGGCAAACGTGAGGGCAAACCAGGCGTTAAATCCTATCCAGAAAAAGATGAGCCACATACCCTGGCTCCAACCCAACAACCAGCCTAGAAAAGGGTGTAATGTACGGCTTACGAACACGTAGTCACCGCCAGAACGGGGCATGGCAGCCGCAAACGTTGAGTACACCCACAAAAGCGTAAAAGCCATTAGCAAGGTGCCGATGATCACTGCAACCAGCATATTACCCTGTGGGAAAAACGCAGGGGCCTGCAGAAAGAGAAAAACGGCACCGACGGCAATATTCATGCCGAAGGTGTTCATGATAAAAGCGTCAAGCACTGATACTTCCCGTATTAGCCCGGTCGCATTACGCAGAAACATCCCGCCTTCGCTGATGGCTGAAGAAGCTTTACTCATGGTCGTACGCCCTCCTGTATGTCCGGCGCGCCGATGAGGTGCAACACACGATCATCCCGCCGGAAGCTTTCAATGGTGAAACGGAAACGGTCGGCTCGATAGAGTACCTGCGAAAATTCTACATACTGGCCTGTTACATCATATGTCTTTCCTTCCACTTGCAGCATCGGCGTTCCTGGAGGAATACCGAGCACCGTTGACTGAGTGCCACGGCAGCGCACCACTTCAATTGTGCTTTCGGCCCGCGCCAGTACAATGCCGTAGCGCTCTTCCAATGTTTTATAGAGTGATCGCCCATTGAAATCTAGCGTCTCAATTCCCGCTACAAGCCGCGCTGGTAGATACGAAGAAAGTAGAGCTATTGCCTTACCTTCGACCAAAGCTACACGTTGGAGAAACACAAATTGCTGATCTTCTGTTTCGAGCATAGCCCGGACAGTAGGCGGGGCGATGCCAACACGCAGCTCAACTACGCGTAGGACTGCATTGAGACCCTTAGCTCGCATACTCTCCGAGAAACTGGCGAGAATGCTGATTTTCTCTTCGACCTTCTGCTCACGTACGAATGTCCCGCGACCAGGCACGCGGTAGAAATACCCCTCTTTGACAAGGTCGAGGATGGCTTGCCGGACGGGCGCGAGGCTAATGCCGAAGCGGGCGGCATACTCGCGCTCTTGTAGTAGTTTTTGACCCGGCAGCAATTCCCCCCGTTCAATACAGCCAAGCAGGTAGTTCCGCACTTGATGATGAAGGGGGACCGGAGAGTCCCGGCTTATGGGCATCGTCTCTCCATGATGCGTAGCCTCATAAAGAGAAGCTTCTATATCTGCATTCGGGTCTATGTTCACAAAAAGCTCTCCTCTCATCAATATACATAATATTATAAATTAGTATTCTTAGCAACCCGCTGGGTAAAACCCTGGGCTTCAGCCCTAGAGATAGAAGCGGCGTTCCTTAGCTGGGGTTGGGGCATTGGGATACCTCAACCACTTGACATTTTACTGGCCGTCCCGTTAAATAGAACCTATGAGAACGTTTGAGTATCGTCTCTATCCGAATAAAGCACAATCTCATCTGCTCATACAGTGCCTCATCGAAACGCGCCATCTCTACAATGACATGCTGGCAGCCGTGAAACAGCAGTATGAGCAAGATGGCACCTTCCCTTCCAAATATGATTTGAATGGTGCCTTTAAGGGAAGAGGTGGTGGGGCTGTTCCTGCCTCTTGCGTGCAGATGCTCTCTGATCGGCTCTCCAAGGCTCTCAAACGCTTTCTCGCCGCCAAAGAGAACAGTATTGCTGGCGTAGGCTTCCCGCGTTTCAAGAAGCCCAACCGATGGCACTCGATCCAACTGCGGCAACACAAAACGGATTTCTCGCTTGAGCCTGATGGGAAGCATTTGTCTGTCCCCAAGAAGTTGGGTGGCAAGATCAAGATCAAACTCCATCGTCCCACCCTTGGCACTCCAAAGACAGCCCATCTCGTCTTGCGTGCGGATGGGCATTGGTATGCGCTCATCGTCTGCGAGACTGAACCCCAACATGATCATTTGCCTTCCACGTGTGAGCATCCTGATATCGGCATTGATGTCGGTCTTACGTCCTTCTTGACGGACTCGGAAGGACAGACGATAGAGAACCCGCGCTACTATCGCAAGAGTCAGACTACCTTGAGACGCAAGCAGCGCACGATTGCACGCCGCAGGAAAGGCTCTAAGCGGCATAGAAAAGCTTCTAAGAGCACGGCGCAAACCCATCTGAAGATCAAACGGCAACGCCGTGATTTTCATTTCAAGGTCGCTACACACTACACTGAACAGTATCAGCATATTGCCGTTGAAGACCTGAACATTGATGGCATGGTGAAAAACCACCATCTCGCAAAGAGCATCATGGACGCCTCCTGGGGCGCGTTCCTCAATATTCTCACTGCCAAGGCTGAAAGTGCTGGACATGAGGTCATTCGAGTGAACCCCCGCTACACCTCGCAAACATGCTCTCGGTGTGGTGAGAGGATCCAAAAGTCGCTTTCCGTCCGTACCCATATCTGTCCTCACTGTGGCTACGTTGAAGATCGTGATGTCAACGCGGCCAAGAATATCCTGAAAAGTGCAAGGCCAGGGCATGGCCTTCAGGCGCTAACGTACACCGATGGGTGCAGCGTTGCCTGAGAAGCCCCCGGCGTAACGCCGTGGGGAGTTGTCACAAAATCAATGCCCTGCGCTCGTAAATCTTCAGGTGCTTCATTCGACGCCACCTCCAACAAACACTTCTTGTGCACCACCGAAGGTGGTAATGCGTCCTTAGCAGTTACCTGCATTCTAAAAAATGGGCATTAAGGTTTTGCGAGTGCGCTTGACATCGATAGAACATTTGATAGAATATCCCCGACGCATGATTCATGCAACGACACCAACAATGGATGTAGCTTCGACAGGGAAATATCAGATGCTCAACGCTCGCGATGGTCAGGACAAGGGCACAGATACCATTTCTGATGGCATCACCGCTCCTTCTGTCTTCAATCTGACGGGACGGATCCCCGTCTTCAGCTACCTCACCATGTCTGATCGTGTAGGTTGGTATCGCACAATTATGCGCTTCTTCCACCAGTGTCACCGTGAGTATCGCTATCAACTCACAGACCAAGAGGTGCGTGATGCAGTACGCCAGACCTTCGACCCCGAATACACGCTTGAGAAGTGCCAGAGTGACCTTGCGGCACTGCGGGATTGGGGCAACCTGACGGTTACCTACAACTCCAGCCGGGCTACCTCTATCGCCAGTTTTCGCTCGCCCGCGCTGCTTTACCAGGCCACGCCCGAGGCCATCGCCATCGAAACGTTTCTCGATGAGCAGGCGCGAACAATCACACGCAGTGGAGCGTTGCGCCAGAGCGACTTGCCACTTTTGTGGGAGACACTACAACGATTGGACGAAGAGCTGGCAAAAGTTTCCTTCGGCCACTCCGACCTCACTGAGCACGGTGAGTATACCCGAAAAATTGCAGAGGAGTGGCAGCACGCCTTCGATGCCTGGAATGGGCTGGCGCGTGACGCAGCACAATACCTCGCCAATATCAGCAACAACGCCCAGCAGAGCTGGTCTGATCTCGAAGCATATCACGCATATAAGCTGGCTGTCGTAACGTATGTGCAGAGCTTCGCTCACACACTGTCACAATACAGTCGGGATATTCGTACACTGCTCTCGCGCTGGTCTGTGACGGGCAAGAAAGACAGGCTGATCGAGATCATTGCGCTGCATCTCGTCTCACTCGCTCTCGTCACAGAGAGCAAGCGCACGCTCGCAGAGTTGAGCCGGGACGCTCGTAACCAGGTGGAAGCACTTAGCATGTGGTTCGCTGAAGGCAAAAATGCCGACACGTTCCGCCATAACGCACTCGCCGAGGTGGACAAAGTCGTGCGCAGAGCAGCCGCATTTGCCAACACAGCACGCCCGAATGCAAACTACGCAGCCAATCTGCACGCTCTGGCACTCCAATTGCTCACAGCCAGGGATACTGAGACGGCACGACAACTCTTCGCCGTGGCCTTTGCCAACGCTTTACCCATCCACTTACCGGAGAGCCTTGCGGGCACACCTAGTGTCGCCGACAGTGCGAACGAGCAAGCGACCTGGCACAGGAAATCCACCGTCACGCTGCCACTACGCCCCATCGGGCGCGGAAATCGTGGCGAGCGTATTTTGGAGGATCCGATCGTAGACCACCGGCTAGCCATTCGCAATCTGAAAACGCAACACCGAACTCAACTGCTCGAGCAGCAGCAACACTTCGCACGCCTTTTCTCTCACGATACACTACTCGATATCGGCATTATCGAGAGCATCACACCGGCTGAACGTGCAGTCCTGTTGGAGGTGATTGACAGCTGCTTGAGCGATCCCTATCATCAATACCACGCTCCCGACGGCTCGCTGGTGACCCTGCTCAATTTCGAGGAGCAAAATTATACTCAACTCCGTTCATTCGACGGGTCATTACTCCTGCCACGCTATCGTTTGCAATACCAGCGACAAGCGACCAACGAGGACGGCACCGCAGAGGAAACGCTAACGCAAAATTATGCAACAAGACCATGACAACAATGTAGTGGCAGGGCTTGCCCCTGCCAGGTCATCCCCGACCACATCTGCACCTCTCGACAGCGATGTGGGGATCACCCCTGCCCCCTTCAATCCCGTTGGACACCTGGTGCAAATGCGCCGTTCGACAGCAGATGCGGAGTTGATCAAGGCACATGTGGCGCTTATGGAAAAGGAAGTTATCCAGCCAAAGGATGGCGATCTCTTCCGCCTGGTGAAGCACTACTACCACAAGTTGCAAGACTGGCACGACCAGCACACTGGCTGGCATATCCGGCGTAGCTCGACCGTTATCCGCTTGTTGCGGCATCCCAGCACAGTTGCATCAGGCTATGTCACGGAAGAGTTGAAAGAGCCACGCGATTTCGCATGTTTCGCCTGGATTCTCTGGTACGCCGAGAGCCGCCAGTACAGCGGGCGCGGCAGTGATCAACAATTTTTGCTCTCGAAGCTGGCAGAACGTATTCAAGAACAGTCAGCGAACGTCACATACAGCGAGGCGAAGCTCGACTTTCTCAAGCAGAGCGACCGCTACAGCATGCGGCGAGCACTGAAGTACATGGAAGATTTGGGTGGATTACAATTAGTAGCCGGGCAGACGAAAGAATGGGTTGAGCAAACGGGCGATGCCGATGTCCTCTATGAGTTTACCGACGTCACACGTTCACTTGTCGCTGCTCTCCGTCCAGAGACCCTGACGGACGTCGCGACACGCCTGGAAGAGAACTCCATGATACTCGCACCAGCGTTGCTCACCTATACAGCCGAGACAACATCTGACCTGGCACGTGCCTGGCGTGCATTGCTCATCGGCCCTATCCTCTTGCGCTATGACGATCCCAAAGCCTTTGCTGCCCTTGCCATGCATGCCAGCGAAGTCGCCAGCGAGTTAAGCGAGACCTTTGTCTGGCTCCTCCACATCGACCGCGACTACGCCTGTATCGTACGAGCCAGCGGCACGGCAACAGGTCCTGTGATGGGCTTGAGCCTGACGGGTGCCAGCGATCAGATTGCTCTCCTGCTCTGTGGTGCTATACGCCGTCAGATCGCATCCGGTGCATGGCCCACACCTGACGAATACGGCTGTTTGCATGTGACGACAGGAGATATGCGAGAACTGTTCCTGCACCTGCGCGAACAGTATGGGGAGAACTGGGGAAGCCAGGCGCGTGAGAAGAAACTCGATGTGCTGCTGGCCGAGGTCTATCAAAAGATGCGCCAGGTCGGCCTCTTACGTGGCCCTGACGCAGCTGGGGATATGCTCGTGCTCCCGCCTGCCGCTCGCTACAGCGTTGCCTATTACGACGAAATGCAGGCAGTGACACCAACATCTAGAACGCGCTCCAGGCGTACTGCAAAGGCGTCTGTGGAGTCTATCACCATTGATTGGACAGACAATAAATCAAACTCATAGATGTGCGATAATGATCTTTCACACTATATGTATGCCCCCTGTAGGGGCCGATTTATCGTGCCCAATAGGCATCAATCTAACGCAAAGCTCATCATACTCCGTAGGGGCGAGGGCGGAGCGGAGTGGCGGGGAGGGCCTTTATGGTCGCCCGCGTCCTATTCCCTTGGCTCACACCTTAGGGGAACACAACCGCCCCCCACCCGCGGGCGACCATACGCGAAGCGCTTGCGCCCGACATGCTGGGGGCATGTCAGCAAGGCCCTCCCAACCTCCCATCACCACCCTCGCCCCTACGGATCACCCGGATCCATCTTGTTAGATTGATGCCTATTGAGGCCGATAAATCGGCCTTAGAGAGGAAAAGAGAGAACAACCATGCAAGGTTTGTTTGACGAATATATGGCGATGAACGGCGCAAAACCTACTCATCCCGCCGACATGTTACAAACATACCCCGGGGGGCCATATGGCTATCGCTTGCGCCGCATCATCCTGACCAACTTCTGGCTCTACGGACAACAGGAATTCGAGATCCCACATGGGCGACTCTTTCTTGCCGGCGAGAACGCAAGTGGCAAATCAACGGTGCTGACTGCGGCTTTGCCCCTGGCCATCGATGGCGACACACGCCCCCATCGTCTCGATACCTTTGGTGGGCGTGAGCGACACGTCGACTACTACGTTCTAGGCAGCGAGGAATCGGCAACTCCCTTCAGCTTCGAGAAGCGCACATCGTACATTGCATTGGAGTTCGAGTGGTGCGACCCTGAACGTCCTCCCATCGCTCAGGAGCTACGTTGGTATTGGGAAAACGGCGAGCGTGAGAGGACACGTTTCCTGACCATTGGCTTGAGCCTGGCCGGGAACGCAAATAACAGCAACCGCATTCGCCGCCTGTTCTTTCTAATCACCGATGGCTCCCGGCTTGGATACAACCTGCACACCGTCGAGACCCACGACAAGCAAAAGCGTGCATACGATCACGCGAAATTTAAGCAACAGTTGGAAGGCCACGGCATCGTCTGCGACACACAGGATGAGTACGAGAGGCTCGTATCACACTACCTCTTTGGTTTTCCCGACGTGAAGGATTTCCGCAACCTGATGAATTTCCTGCTTTTGTTACGCCGCCCGAACCTGAATACCGAGTTGCGCTTCTCGCAGGTGCATGAAAACCTCAAGCAATCGCTCCGTAAAATCTCCAGCCAGACGACCGGTCAGGCTATCGATATCATCGACCAGATCGATACCATCGAGGATGAGATCAAACGCCTGCAAGAGGAATTCCAGGTTGCCCAGCATCTGCACGATGAACAGCAAAAGCTGGCGCTGGCCCGCGCACAAGTGGCAGCATGTGAGTATCTCGAGAGACAACTGGCGCAAGACAAAGCGCAGAGCCAGGTGGCGAAGCTGCACAACGAGCTGCGTGCAGCAATGCATGAACGTCAAAGCGCTAAATCACAGCGCAACGAACTGCAAGCTGAGAGCAACCAGATCGATGGTCAAATTCGAGCGTTAGAGACAAGTGAAGGGTTACAAGTAGCGCAAAAACTCATCGCTACACGAGAGCGCGTCCAGGAAGCCCAACTACAGAGGAACAACCAGAAGCAAAGCCTGGAAGCGACCCACCGGGCAACGCAAGGCATCCGCCAACGCCTGCAACAGCAAGAAACTACATTTGCAAAGAGAAAGAAGGCACTTGAATCGCAACTGCGCGAGTTGCAGCGCATCGCTTCTGAAGAGGCGCTCTGGGAGACGGCCACCTTGCAGTTGGAGGCGGCACATGCCCAAATCAGCACGATCTCCCTGGAGGACTCCAGGCTGAACATCCCACTCGCTGTGACCATTCTAACAGGCATTCAGTCGCGGGAGCGTATTGCCTGGCTGCAGCAACTCGAAGCATTACACCGTCACAAGGAGAACGCTGCGAACGAGGTACAGAACGCGCGTAACGTCGAAGATATACGCTCGAACGAACTTGATGAGTCTCGCCATCGCTTCCAGAATGCACAAGACAGCGCCGAAGGCTTGCAGCAGCGTCTAGACGTGCAGATCGATCAACTCATTGCCCGTAGCGAAGCCCTCGGCATAGCACCCTTCCAGCGTTCAGACGTCGCAGCTGCAGAACTGACACTCGAAGGAAAATCTCCTGCGGACCAGGTGGTGGCACAGTTTGCTGCAAGCGTGGAAGCATACCGGCAGACCTTTGAGGCGCTCGACCAGCAGTTGGAGGGTACTGAGACCGAATTGCGGGTTGAGCTGGGGCAAATAGAACGACGCCGGGAGCGTCAACAAGAACGTCTCGCTGAGATAAAGGCCGAGTATGAACAGAAACTGTCCCAGCCTGAGATCGCGCCCGTCAGCCCACCACGCTGGATCACGGCGCGCGCAAGATTGGCTGAGCGAGGTATTGAGGCTATACCTCTCTACGCCCTCATCGACTTCGATCCCTGCATTGATAGTAAGAGCGGGGAGGCAGGACGCCTCGAATGTATGCTTGAAGATACTGGTCTACTCAATGCACTGGTTGTGGCACCTTCCCAGGTAGAGGCTGCTGACGCATTGCTTGCTGCAGAAGATCTCAGCGACTGCCGCCTGCGAGTGGAGGAACTGGTTAGTAGGGGCGGTAGGGACGTATACCTGCCCCTCAGGCAGGATGCCTTGCGCCCGTCCGTGCCTCCGCCCTGGGATGAGCAGGTTGCACATGAAGAGACACACTTGCGCCAGTTATTGCGCTTCGACACAGCAGTCGAGTCGGATATAGGTGATGGCTATAAGAAGTGGGAGGCGACGATCACGGCAGTGTTAGGGGCGTTGCGGTTTCCCAGCAATGTAACAGATAATGCTAGAACATCAAGCTACTCAAACGGTCCCTACGGCATAATGAACGCCGATGGTAGCTGGCAACATGGTTTATTGACGGGTCGAGCTGTTGGCGGCAATGCTCGCTTCATCGGCAAGGCCACACGCTTGCGCGCCAGGCAGCGCGAAATAGACGAGCTGAATGGGCAGATGGCAAAGCTGAATAGCGAATTGGATCAACTACGGGAGCAGATTGCACGGGAAGAGCACAGGCAGCGGCAATTGAAGGATGTACAGAGGCAGTTGCGCAAAGCTTTGACCACTAGCGGGATGGAAAAGGCACAAACAACTCTTTCGCAGACGAAGGAGGCCCTGGATAGAGCGTGGGAGAGGTACCAGCAAGCACGCCAGAAGACGCAGGAGGCACAGCAGAAATACAACGCATACGTTGCCCAATTGGAGAAGGAGTGCCGGGGTTTTGATGCTTTCGCCGGTAATGCAGCCAGCGTTCAAGAAGCTTTGAGAGGGATGCAAACACTGAGCAATAAACATGCGGCGCTGCAGGATCAACTGGCAGGTATCAACGACGTTTGGCAGGAGCACCAACGAGATCGCAGCACACTGGTTGAAGCAGAGACGAACGAAGAGCTGGTTTCCAGGCTGTACGAGGAAGCCAGGAATATCGTTTTGCAGGTGCAGGCGGAATTTGAGGAACTCCAGCGTATCGCTCAACTTGAGAACGTGGAGGACCTGAACAAACGCTTAGGCAATTTGCAGGCGCGACGCAAGGAACTCGCCACCGCGCTCTTGCAGGCCAACGAACTATACATTCGCGCTGATGAACGTGTCAGTAGTCTGGAAAGCCAGCGCCCTGGTGTCGAGTCTCATCTGGAGGAGGCTCAGGAAGCGTGTGAAGTACAACGAGCAAACTTTATGAACCTGCTGGTGGCATACCCTGTCGCGCAATTGGCGCAGGCCCGGCAAGTCGCTAAAGATGGGGACTATGTAGGTTCAGCTCACAGGCTCCTGGAAGGACCGGTACGTGAGAATGAGCTTCAGACACGTAAAGAGGCTTTACAGGAGGAGAGCAACAATGTCTACAACAACCTTCTGCAGATATACAATAAAGAAAGCCATATCCTGATAGAGTATGGTCCCAACATAGACATTCAAGGTCACATTCTGTTCGCAAATGACAATCAAAGTAGCCCAGTCGAGCTGCTTGAGCGGCTAAGCGAACAGATTGAGGTACAAAAAACGCTCCTCGATGCGCAGGAGAGAAAGTTGTTCGAGGATTTTCTGATCCAGGAGATTGCGGAGGAGATTTGTACGCACATCTTCGAGGCCGAGACATGGGTACAGCGCATTAACAAGGTACTGAGCAACATGCCTATGGTTGGCGAACGCTACAGTTTGGAGTGGAAGCCACTCGCCGAGTATGATCCAACGAGACCAGGAAGCCATCTGGCTCGGCATTACAAGCTGCTGCGCAAGCAGTCGCAAACGTTGACCGCTGAGGAGATGGATACCCTGATGAATGCCTTCCGCCAGGAGATCTCGCTGGCACGACTCAAGAGGCAAGAGGACCCTGGCATGAACTTTACAGAAACGCTGGAACTCATCTTCGACTACCGCGAATGGTTCCATTTTGTGGTGTTCGTGACGCCTCCCGGCAGCCAACGCCAGCAACTGACGGAAAGAGTTTTAAGGGCACGCAGCGGCGCTGAGCAACTGTTTGCGCTCTATATACCGCTCTTCTCTGCGCTGGCTGCCCTTTACGCAAATGCCGCGCACGGTGCGCCACGACTGCTGGCGTTAGATGAAGCGTTCGATAAAGCAAGTATTGCCAATACGCAGCACATCATGGAGTTCCTCACTGCACAGGATTTCCAATGGATTATGACCGGGCCACAGATCACGGGCACAGGCTCGCCTGTACCGGTGAGTGCGCGCTATCTGATGATACACGAAAAGGGCTCTCCTGTAGCAACCGCTTCTGCTTCTTTCTGGTATGGTAGTAAGCTGCTCCAGGAAGAATGAGCCCATGGCAAGGTTTAACGAAATACGCGCAATCAGTAGGGGCCGATTTATCGTGCCCATCGCCGATTTATCGGCCTCTTGGAAATTCAACAAATGCAAGACAAATCTACTACCCCAGACCTTCAAAAAGCTGTCGCCTTCTTCAAACAGGCAGGCCTATCTCGCCTGGTCGAAAAATTACGCGAAAAGTACATCGAACTGGGCAGAGCAGGCGGGCAGATCATCTTAGAGAACAGCACAGCCAGTGAACGCCAGGCGATTGCCAGTTTCCTTGGCAAGCCTCTCTCCAGCGATGTTAACCTCAAGGTGCGTGTAGCCGATGTTGAAAAGGCCATCACACATAGTTTTGCCTGTTCGTTACCAGCATTGCTCAACACTTATTTTCCCGACCAACCTCTTGTGACGCGCCAGGATCAACGAGCATCCCGCACAGCTCGCCAAGACGCCTTTCACCAGCAGCTAGCATCTCTCGTTGACCACCTCCCTGAAGGGTCGCGAGGACGGCGTTGGTTACTCCACGGACAACACGGGCTAGAGTGGCTCTTCTCGCGCTACAAAAATGAGTCCGCACACGTGCAAGAGCAACAAGTTGAACAGGTACGCTATATTGCTCATGCGCTCGATCAGTTACCACAAGCAGACACACCAGAACGGCTGGCCCTCTTCGCGCAACGTACCAGCGGTGATCCGCATGCACTCGACGCTGATAGAGTGCTGGCCGCCTCTTTTTGTACGCCCTGACCGACCTCGCAAGAGATGCAGCAAGCTCCATGTCCGAGAGCGGCGATACTGATGATAGTTATCTCGACGCAAGTAGTGAAGTTCCCAAAGATCGTGAGCAGGCGCTGCGGTTATACGGTGATGTCGGGCTTGCTCGTTGATACGATTTCATCCAACGTGGCAGTTTTCCACCTGGCAGGAGCCATGTATCACGATGGTACGCCTGATGCGCTAATGCAGACCGCAGGTGAGCGTGTGTTGCTGCTCCCTCTACGCCAACTGTTGGAGTGGCAGAGTGTTATGCCTTCGCAATCAGATATTTACGTATTCGAAAACCCCCAGGTGTTCGAGGAGGTGATTGCCCTCCTCACCCAACCTCGCTCCGTCCCTACGGACACGATGACCTCCTTCCGCAAAACCTACCCCTGCGTGGTTAGCTCCCCCCGCCCATACTATACGACGACGACTCCATAGGCCGCCTACAATGGTTTGTACGTCTGGCTGGCCCAGCACAGCAGCGCTCAAACTGTTGCAGATGTTAGTCGATCAGTCGCCAGACATTCGTCTCTACTATAGCGGTGACTTTGACTTGAAAGGCTTGCAGATTGCCGCCAGCTTGATGGCGCGCTATACGGGGCGTTGTTACCCCTGGCGTTTTGATGTTGAGTCTTATGCATTTGCCCTGCGAGCTGGAGGAGTAGCAGCTAGTAGCGTTGAGTTGGCCGCTTTGAGTGTGCTACCTGAGGTTTTCACTCCATCTAGTAACAGTGATGCAGGAAAAGAAGTTGTGGGCTTACCAGGAAGGGATTGTGAGTCTGCTGACGGAGGATGTGAAAAGAAATGGCTCTCTCTCCTGATAGATGATTGGCTCTTGTGCTTCTGTACTCCCCCAGAGAAAATATCATCTGTGCTATACTATAAACTATAATGTCCAGGAGCCATAGATGTATCGAACCTACTCGTCTTTCATCTCAAAGCTTTTCTTACTCTTGCTAGTTGGCTCAGCCATCGTCGCATGCGCCAGCGCATCACCATCAGCCTCGACTACGCCTTACTCTCCGGCGCAAGCTGTGCCAACCAGCACCGTTATAAAAGCAGCACCCCTCACTGCAGTTGACTGGCGAAACTTCATTTACACGAGTTCGTGCTACTCCGACAAGCCACAGCAATTTGTCGTCAGGAATGGCGAAGGAGTAGTCGACGGCATCCATCTCCAGGTATACAACCCGGTCTACGGTGACCTGACAGGTGTTGGGCAGCCGGCGGCTGCTATACCCTATAGCTGCTCCGCTGCGGACTTTGGTGGAGTGAGTGTCTTCGTCTATACTGGCAATGCAAGTAAGCCTGTATTGCTCGGAGATTTGTCGTTGATGTCGCCAGGCTCAAACAATGGGGGAACCGTCGATACGGTGACGATTGACCACGGTATTATTCAATTGAATGGAAAAGGCTATACGCCTACGGCCCCCCATTGTTGCCCTGATCTACACATCAAAACCAGTTATCGTTGGAATGGCTCTCGCTTCGTCGTTGTCAGCTCCGAAGTTAGCAAGCTTTAAGAGCCGCTATCGTTCTGATTCATTCCTTGTATTTTATTAGTGAGGATGACTATACTATGACTAATGAATGCGGCTATTTCTGTTTCTGTCTTTGCGCGGATGTTTTCCGTGTACGACTTTACTCTCTCTGAAACCATTCTTCCTCCTGCAACTTGTGCATTCATGTTACAGCGAACTTTTTAGCCAGTTCCTCCTCGATCTTCTTCATATGCTCGCGGCGGGCGAGAGCCTTAGCTACCCTCGCTTCCTCTTCGGAATCGGCAGGGACGAGCGGTGGCACAGGGGTAGGTTTGCCGTTCTCGTCGAGCGCCACATAGATCACCTGGCTGCTGGCGATGCGGCGTACCTCGCCGGTCATCAAATCCTCTGCTGTAACCTCTACGCCAACCTCCATGCTCGTTCGGCCAACGTAGTTCAGCGAGCAATTCACGGAAACCACATTGCCGATGTAGGCAGGTGCCAGGAAATCGAAGCGCTCTACACGAGCAGTCACTACTCCTTTGTGCGAATGCTTGATTGCGACAATTGCCGCAGCTTCATCCACCATGCGCATAATCACCCCACCGTGAACGTTGCCTCGCCCGTTGGCATCCAACACATCCATCAGGCGGACGGTTTTGCTACGTGAATAAGCGATGCTATGTCCCTGGCTCAAGTCAACCTCCGGCCTTGGCGATCGTAGAGATTGTATCTTGCCAAAAATATCCATAGAAAAGACTCCTTAATCCTTCCTTTCGTCAGTGGTATCATTACTATTGAAACTATAACATCAAAGGGGTAGGATACGATAGAGGAAGCTGGATATGTTGACTGCTACCGTGCGCTACACCCAATGCCATCAGGATATACGAGTCACACAACCCATCCAGCACTGCGGGTCGACTATATCTTTGCCTCCGCGCCTCTTGCCAGGCGTCTACATAGGTGTGATATCGTGACCGGAGCAGAAACTGAGCTAGCCTCTGACCATTTCCCGATTTGGGCTGAATTCAGGTGAGAGAGTATCGTATGGGTTGGGTTTACTGCTGGCGTGGGAAGGGGTGCCACTACGCCAGAACAACTACATTGGCTACTTGGCAAGCGTAGTGACACCCCTTGCGGGTGCCAGGAAATTCATAGCCCTGACGGAGATTTTACATGAAACCAATAGCACAACCTCCCTACATTCTCGCGCTAGACGTAGGTACCTCTTCAACACGTTCGCTACTCTTCGACGCCACTGGCACCACCGTGCCGGACGTCGGCGCACAGCTTTCTTACAAACTCACCACATCGAACGTTGGAGAAGTCTCGGTTGATGCCGATACGCTCGTTGATGCAGTCGTCAAGACCATTGATGAGGCGCTTAAGGAGGCGGGTCCGCTGGCTGCACACATTGGGGCAGTAGCGATAGATACCTTCTGGCATACCCTCGTCGGCGTGGATGCTTCCAACAACGCTGTTACACCCTTAATCACCTGGGAGGACACTCGCCCATTGCATGCCGCCGAAGAATTACGCGCACTCTTAGATGAGACGGGATTCATGCGAGGACGGGTGCGCGGCTGCATGCGAGTTACTGGCCTGCGAAGCTGCGTTGGCTGGAAACGACGCGGCCGGAGATGTTCGCACATACGGCACAATGGCTCTCCTTCGGTGAATATTTGCACCGCAAAGTGCTGGGACGCTCCGTCTGTAGCCTCTCGATGGCTTCCGGCACAGGGTTGCTAGTAACACGCGAGTGCGCCTGGGACACAGAGCTGGCGGCGCAGCTTGGCATAAAAGCTGAACAACTACCTCCACTGGGTGACTTGAAAGACAGCATACGTGGACTGACACCTTCATTTGCTTCGCGTTGGCCGGCGCTGCGCGACATTCCCTGGTTCCCTGCCGTCGGTGACGGGGCGGCAGCTAACGTCGGCTCTGGCTGCGTAGCCGAGAATCATTGGGCACTTACGGTCGGCACATCCAGCGCGATCCGTGCAGTTGTATCCCCGGATCGCATCGTCCCACCTACAGGGCTGTGGCTCTATCTGCTGGACGCGCACCGTGGTCTGCTTGGAGGAGCACTCAGTGAAGGAGGCAATCTGATTAGCTGGCTGGATAGTACACTACAACTTCCTCCGCTGAAGGAGGCGGAGCCGCTTGTTGCAAACCTGCCCCCAGATGGCCACGGATTGACAATACTGCCATTTGTGTCCGGCGAGCGCAGCCCCGGCTGGCATGCAGAAGCACGAGCGGCGATAGTTGGCATCGGTACGCATACATCGCCTGTAGATATCTTCTGCGCAGGCATCGAGGCACTGGCCTATCAACTCGGTGCAGTATTCGAGCAACTCAACACGGCGCTGCAGATACACGAGGCGGCTCCCAAGCTGATCGGAAGTGGCGGAGCGTTGCTGAGTTCACCCATGCTGCAGCATGTAATTACTGATACGCTGGGAGTGCCGCTCTATCCCTCGAAAGAGCCTGAGGCGTCAGCTCGCGGCGTGGCATTGCTGGCGCTTGAAGCGTTGGATATTATAACCGATATGGCGCAGGTTACGCCCGACCTCGCACCACCTGTTATACCCGATGCAGCTCGTGGTGCAATCTATCGACGCGCAGCAGAACGGCAGCGGGAGCTTTACCACAAGCTACTATGAAGAATACGGATATTCTAGCCGACACAGTACGTAATCATCAACCTGGCGGGGAGTTCTGCAAGGCGAAGCCCTCGCCAGTTTTTTGTTTTCACGAGAACTTGAACGATTGCAACATTGGTTGAAAGTACATGGTATTTGCGGAGTCGTAGGACTGCTGGCTTACCACATAGGCAATCGTATATGCCATCGTGTTGAGCGATGCTGCTGGATGGTCATCGGCAACGACCACTACTTTACCAGCCGTAATAGGCGTTTGGCCTTTGGCCATGAGAGTACCCGTGGCTGACCCCTGACTCCACGTGTCGCCACCTATCATTGTGGTTGAAGCAATGTTGACTTGCTGGTAATTATTGGACTGGGACTTGAACAATAGCAAGCCAGCACTCACTTGATTAGCGGCTGAAACTATGCCGTTAGGATCAGGAATCACCGTAATAGTCAGCCTCATATCCCCCTGGGGATCAGCGAATGTCACAACTCCATTGCTTGCTTTACTTACTTTCCAGCCTTGGGGATAGCCAACCGTAAAACCAGCTCCTGTGAAAGTGGTCAGGCTGGGCGTGGGAGTGGGAGTAGGAGCCGATGGCGAGGCAGACCCTGGCGTTGGTACAGTAGTGGCACCCCCACCCAGGCTGCAAGCGACCAACAGGAGTACGAGCAAGATGCTGCTGGACACCGACATGATGATACATGGGATACTTTTTGTTTGCGACAACATACCTGAGAACACCTCCAAAACATTCTAAAATAGCTAGCTATTTGCCTCGCCATTATAACATAACGTCAGCATTTGACATGCAACCACACAAGGCGATAAGATCAAGAGGCATTCTATTGCCGGACGATGCAGGAATCAGGATAACAGGCCTAAAAGGAGTTGCGTCAAAACACACATGCATGACTACGGCTTTTACGGTCCAGAAAGCGTTACCTGGAAGATCGGTCGCGAAACCGCTATCCTGTTTGGGGGAGCACGTGCAGTACTGATGCAACTGGCGCACCCGCTCGTCGCGATGGGAGTGAGCGAGCACAGTGCATACATGTCTGATCCATTTGGTCGTACATGGAATACTTTTCTTCTCGGCCAGATGCTCACCTTCGGTTCAACAGCGACTGCACTGCGCGCTGCGCAAACAATCAACCACCTGCATAAGCATGTCCATGGCACACTCCCGGCACCGGCGGGAGTCTATACCGGAGGAACGCCCTACGATGCTCGTGACCCGGAACTGCTGCTCTGGGTTCACGCGACCTTGATCGATACAATCTTGCTCATGTATCCTCTCCTCGTTGGTCCTCTCAGCGCCACCGAGCAAGAGCAGTACTATCAAGAGTCGAAAGCTAGTGGGCGCATGCTTGGTCTTTCTCCAGCTTACATGCCCAGGACGCTGCAGGACTTACAACAGTATGTCAACGACATGGTATACAGTGATCGCCTGGCGGCCACTCCGCAAGCCAGACGACTTGCACAACAAGTCCTCTTCCCCCCGGCTCCTAGGACCATCCGCCCGCTTTTGCATCTCAATCTACAGATGACCTGCGCGCTCTTGCCACAACCGATTCGCGCCATTTACGGATTGGAATGGGGCAACTGGCGGCAACGCGCCTTCGATCTATCGACATGGAGTATACGAACGGTCATGCCACTCCTGCCCGTGCATTTTCGTGAGTTAGCTATTACACGTTATTTGATGGAGAAAGGTGAGTCCAGGTGGTCGTTGACGACAGAGGAGAGAAATATTAGCTGAATATGCAACTCGAAGCAAAGGGCCGCTTTCCATGGCCTGATAGAGCACCCTGAGCAACAGGGACTGCGAATTATCAGAGGAAATATTATTCTGGCGCTCACACCATTACAACCAATTAAATATCTGCAACCAAACTCAAGCTTTTTGTATTCTACTGTATAGAAGCACCAAACAGAAGCCTGCACACCTATGGGAAAGGAAGATATGGAGCCACGTGGTGAGCTGTTGCCAGATGTGCGAGAACTGCTGGCGACTGACCTGGATCGCTATTTCCAACAACTGGTGTTGAGTTTTCAACAGCGGCTCTATGCGTTTGCTCTGCGCCACACAGGTAGTGTACAGGATGCAGAGGATATCGTACAAGAGGCTTTCATACGTGCATATCATGCACTGGCAGACTATCCCACAGAGCGTATACGCATGATGAAGCTTCAGCCGTGGTTGTACAAAATCACACTGCATATCTTCTATCGTCATAGGAGTAGCAGCAGGCTTGAATATCTGCCACTTGATCTCTCAGAAGAGAATGCACTCCTCGAAATAGAGGACGATGAGCGCGAGCAGCCAGAGAAAGTACTGGAGGATAAGGAAGAACTGCGTGAGCTTGAAACACTGCTCTCCAGGCTTCCAGAACAGTATCGAGTAGCGGTCAGTTGCTATTATTTCGAAGAAATGAATTATCTTGAGATAGCCGAACTGCTCAATCAACCGATTGGTACGGTCAAATCGAATGTGCATCGTGGGATACTGCTCTTGCGCAAATCCGTAAAAACACAGCAACGGAGCTAATTGGGAGGCTGATATGGAAGATAAACAGAACGAGTGGCACAGCAGCCTGAATAATAACAACCCAAGAGGTTCAGCGGGGAATGCACAGGTTCCGTCTTCTCTCTTGCAGACCGTACTGCATCGTCTTGGCCTCCCACCCGAGCAGGCTCGCTCTGAACTATCGTTCGACGATGCGAAAGTAAGGCTCACGAGTGACGATTGGGAGGTACGCGTAGTGGCAGTGCGTGCTCTGGGGAAACTGGATACTGCTGCCTCCGTAGCACTGATCGTGTTTGCCCTGGATGATCAAGATGGGTCTGTACGAGCTGCGGCAGTGCATGTGCTGGGCAATCTAGGGAAGCAGGCACCCTTCGATCGGCTGGTCGCGGCATTACATGATGCCGATTGGCATGTGCGTGAATTGGCTGTGCTTGCGCTAGGAAAACAGGGACAGCGTGTCCCTCACGAAGTATTAACAACCGCCCTACATGATACAGATGGATCAGTACGAGAGGCTGCCAGGCTGGCTCTGCAATGGCGCTCTACTGAAGAAAGAACATCTGCATCGTATGGGCAGCTAAGGGAGCAAAAAACAATGCAACATAATGGATATGATACCCCGCTTTCAAATAGCGAAAAAAGTCGCACCCCTTTTGAAACCGTACCATACGATGCTTTAGATGGCAGCTTTGAAGGCATCAGGAACTCCGAAAGATCTCTCAGTGGGCAGGTGCAAGTATATGCTCCACAGGAATATGCATCCTATGAATTCGGCGAGGAAACGTCTTCACGTGGAGAAAAGATAATACCTCCTCGACGTGGACTGCGAAAGGGTTGGTGGGCTGTGGTAGCGATTACCGCGATTCTCTTTTTCCTGCTAGGTAGCGGCATGACTATGTGGTTGATGCCTGTTCAGATGCAATTGATAGGAGTCCATCCAGAACCGGTAAAGATAATTTCCTTCGAGATTCCCAAATATAACTGGATTGCGCAGAATGATATTGCCAATGCGCTGCGCCTTGATCCCCAGCAGATCACAACACAACTGCAAGCGGGGAAAAGTATGACCGAGATTGCAGCCGCACAGGGGATTTCTGCAACCGATTTACGGAATATCGAATTGAAAGCCTTTGCACATTCCTTTGACGAAGCGGTCAAAGCAGGTGACATCGACCAGCGACAGGCCGACGAAGGGATACAACAACTCAAGGACAATCCTCAACTACTGGATAAGATGACTGCCACACTGTTTCTTCCTGGTCCCTATCCTCGTCCCGCTCCTCCTGGTGCCATTCCTCCCGGCGGGAATTAAGTTAGCCTCGAATTGTCTACACAAAGAGTCTAGGAAAATATTAACATCTAAGGAGAAAACAACCATGTCACGTCTTCCTTTTCCCTTCTTTCTACCGCTTCCAACCTTTGGCGTACTCATCTCGCTTGCCGTAACGATTTTCTGGCTTTGGATGCTCACCGACTGTGCCTCAAACGAGTCATCTGAAGGGAACGACAAATTGATCTGGATACTTATCATCCTCTTCGTCCCTTTGTTTGGCTCTGTCATCTATTATTTCATCAGACGTCCACAACGAATAAAAGCCGTGGGGCACTAACATAAACTTCTTCTCTTGACAGTAGAGGTAAAAGGGGTTAGGATACTCCTACGAATAAGGCAACCTCTCTCACCGTGGCAAGAATCAGGCCCGGTGCAGGGAAGCCGTCGGCAATTGTTTGATGGTACGAAATATCAAGAAGTTAGATGAATAAATATTGCATACTGCAACATGTTACCCTGTTAATGATAGTCGCTTTACTCAGTTTGCTCTTAGCCTCATGTGTCCCTTCAATTGCAACGCTCGCACTAGAGCATACTGCCACCGCCGCTTCCAGTGATTGGCTTGGCTATATGCTTGGAAGCGATCGTTCAAACTTCAATCCGACGGAGACGATCATTAATCCGAGCACCGTTTCGCAGCTCAAGCTTCACTGGATCGCGCCTGGAAACAGTCGTGTTTTCTCGCAGCCGGTGGTCGCCAACGGCCTGATCTACTGGGGTACAGGTGATGGATTCGAGCATGCGACGGACCTGAATGGCCATCAAATCTGGATGGACAACCTGGGGGCATCACATGGACTCTGTAGTAATAACCCCAGCAACATAAACGGCGTCCTTGATACAGCTACTGTGGCCTCCGTGATGCTTGGCGGGAAAAGCACATCGGTCCTCTTCGTGGCAGGCGGCAATGGCATTTTTTACGCTCTGAATGCTGCGACCGGCGCCATCATATGGAATACGTTGCTAGGCACACTACCGGCTCATTTTCTTTGGAGTTCGCCGACTATCTATAATGGCATGCTGTATGAAGGCGTGTCATCATTGGACGACTGCCCGCTGGTACAGGGAAAGCTTGTCCAGATGGACGCCAGTACAGGAGTAATTACCCATACCTTCAATACAGTTCCCCATCGGTGCCTGGGTGGTTCCATTTGGAGCTCACCCACCATTGATACAGCAGCCGGTATTATTTATGTCTCGACGGGCAATCCCGGGAGTTGCTCAAAAGCAGAGCCCTATGCCCCTGCATTGATCAAACTGCGTGCCTCGGACCTCTCTTTTCTAGATGCCTGGCAGGTGCCGCAGAAAAACCAGATCGGCGACAGTGATTTCGGAGCTACACCGACGCTTTTTGATGCCACGATCGCAGGGGTCAAGATACAGATGGTCGGAACGGTGAACAAGAATGGCATCTATTACGCTTTCAATCGCTCAGAGATCGGCCGTGGTCCAGTCTGGACAGCTCACGCCGGCGGTGCGAACACGGTTGCCCCCAGTGCCTGGGATGGGATACATCTCTACCTGGGTGGTCGAGGAACAAAACTTCAGGGGATGAAATGCGCTGGTACATTCGGTGCTCTGGACCCCGCTACAGGCACCTACCTCTGGCGACGCTGTCTGAGCTTTGGTGCGGTCGATGGAGCCATTACTGTGGTGCCGGGGATAGCCATAGTCTCGGATGGCACCGCTTTCCTCGCTATCGCTACAGAAGATGGACGCACGCTCTTCACATACTCCGCCAAGAATGTGCAGTTCAAGGGCCCGGCATCTGTCTGCAACGGGGTTCTCTATATAGGAAGCTACACCGGGGGTCTCTACGCCTTCGGGCTCTAACGTTCTCTTTACCCAACCGACCAATGAGCTGCAAACATCGCACTAGCCCGTGCAACTTCGGCACCCAACATTCGTAAACGCTGATTGATGGTAGGATCGTGCGCCTGGCCATCTTCGTCGAAAGCTTCACGGCTGCCGGGAATCGACACCATCGTCGGTGCTACCCAGGCACGCATTGCACGAGCCGCCAGCAGCATTGTCGTCAGCGCATTATTTCCTGTGCCAGAGGTGCCCCCTTGTACCGACACGATGCCAACAACTTTGCCTTCTAGCCGTGGAGGATGGTCATCCTTCAACAATTCCATAAAATCAAGCGCATTTTTTAGCGAGCCGCTGATCGTGTTATGATACGTCGGTGAGACAAAGATGAAACCTCGCGCCTCGCGCGTGGCATCGAGTAACGTTACAATCGCCCGGCGATCCTCCGGTGTGTACCCGTCAAGACTATAGGTGCCATTGAAGAGCGGCAACTGGAACGTTGCCAGGTCGAGCAATCGCGTACAAGCACCCGCTTCCTCTGCCGCCTCGAGCGCAATTTGCAGCGCAAGCGTAGCTGTAGAGCCAGTACGCAGGCTTCCGCCAATACCGAGAATTGTGATTGCCATGTTAGCTCCGTGTTTTTGTACTGGTCTTCCGCATAAAGATCGTTCTCAACACGGAGACGACCACCGATATTGTCATTTCATATTATAGTATGGAGTAGACAAGTCAAACACGAAAGGATCAGCGTCATGACTAACCAGGCACAACAAACCTCGGAGACACGGAGTACAGCACATACATTACATCTGACCCTTGTCGTCAACAGCCAACCTTACGAGGCGGAGGTGCAACCGCAGGAGATTTTCCACGAAGCGCTCGAACATGCGCTACCGCCGGGATTGTTGAGTGGGCATCGTATACGTATCAGCACACCCGATGGCGACGAGGTTTTCCCCGATATGTTTATAGGCGAGAGTGCGGCACACTTCAAGACCTCCACATTTCATGTCGAGGCTAAACCATTGCCCGACGTGACGGCAAGGACTGGCAAGCAGACATGGACGAACTTTGGTTTTGACCACCTGGCTATTACAGTGGCAGATCGCGCCGACGCCAAAGCCTTTTTCAGTGAGGTGCTGGGCATGAAGATTGTGCGCGATGACCGCCATCAGACGGTGCTGACTACAGGGAATACAGCATTATTCTGCTTCGATGCCGAGAAAGCGCCTCTTTCTGATGGGTTGCCCAGTCGTTGGCATCACATCGGTTTCGTTGTCGACAACCTCGATGCTGCCTACCATCACCTGGCTCATCACGCACTACTACGCCGCGAACGGGTCACCGATGGTTCTGGCTCGATTGCATCGGATTTCACGTTATTGGAACGCAACGAACGCTGGTCACTGTATTGCCACTATCGCAATGGCAATACACGACTGATGATCCAACTTTCAGAGATCAAGCAGGAGGACCGTGGTTTTGCGGACCCACGTCGTTTCACCGACCACATGTACGATTACTTGAGCGGTCGGTATGGGGTTCGCTTTGAGGAGACAGCAGAAAATTAGTGTGAGACCGCCCCCGACGCGAAGAAGACGAGTATAATCAGCCAACTAATGGCAAAAGCGATCAGTAGCCGCACAGTGAAACTTGAAATAATGATACTGAACCGGCGCTGCGGTGCTATCGTTGCGCGCAATAACGCAGTTATTCCATTTGTAACCATACAATATGCTCCGTTATATGCTTTGTCAGCTTTCTAGAAAAGGTGAGAAGTTTCGGGGGACTGCACCCTCTAGGCTTACTTGCCCCCTTCCCCTGGCAAGAGGTTTTGACCCCTGCACCTCAATTCCTGTAATGCATAACGAGAGACATGCCTAATGTTAACAAATGGTGCGAGAAGTCCTATTTTCTCCTGGCAGCCTGGCACTGGTCACATTCGCAACTGGCGCGGAGTTTCTCATAGGTGTAGATGCCGGTCTTATGCCCATCTTCCCAGATGGGTGTCAAGCCATAACGCCCTACTGGCTGTATGTTCACCAGCGTTGTCTCTTCAACGCTCAGGCGTTGTTTATTGTGTAGCATGCCGGGTTGGCCGCCTTCGCCTGCGCACCACGCACAGGGACAGGCCCAGCGTAACGCCTCCCAACTATGAATACTTTCGTGTTCATCGCTCCACGTGAGGATGAGCTTGCGGTTCTCCTCATCAAGCAAAAACGATGTCGGTGACGGATGATTGTATTGCATCTAGAATATATCCCTCTTGAAAAATGTAGACATGACGATAAGTAGTATCGATGATTGCCATCAAGCATTCTAAGGCTAGAAGGCTGCTTTACAGATTATTATATCCTCTAGCCCGACAAATGCCCAGTTCAAAGCAAGCTGATATTGCTCACCAACACTGTTGAATATTGTGCATTTATCATATATACTTTCCTTCCATGATACCATTTCATATCTATTTACCACTGTATTGTAGGGGAGAAAGAGACAAGTAATATGTCGATACTTACACTGATCATTGCTCTGCTGGCCATCATCGTAGCGGTATTAGCTCTGGTGATTCAAAGCCGCCGCTTCGAGAAAACAGCAGCTCAACAAGAGGCGTGGGAACGCGCCCAGCAAAGCCACCTGCGTTCGTTGGAGACTCAGCAGGAGAGACGCATCACCACCCTGGAGACACGATTCACGGCAGAGTTCAAAGAGGTACAAGAGGCCCGGCAAAAGTGGGAGACAATGGACGTCGCACGGCTAGAGGCGTTGGCGAAAGATTACCAGGCGGCAGCCACACAGTTGCGCTTAGAGCACGAACTGGCTCGCATCCCACGAATTGAAGACATTCCGTTGAGCACCGACGCGCACGGCCAGACCCAACCTGCCATTGTCAATTGGCGACCGCTCATGTTATCTCAGGCTGATCTGCATAAACTTGACCTGTCTCATCGCTATCTCGGGCACGCTGACCTACGTGAGGCGCAACTGGTAGGTTCGACTCTTTTCATGACGAATTTGTCCGGGGCCAACTTATCTGGCGCTGACCTATCCAATGCTGACTTATCTGGCACAGACCTATCTGGTGCTGACTTACACGGTGCAATACTCACGGGCGCAAATCTCATGGTTGCGGATCTGCATAATACTGTTTTGACCGGAGCTAACCTGCTTGGAGTTCGCAACCTCACGATGCAACAACTCCACTCCGCTATCTACGATAGTACTACGCTTCTTGACGCTGAGATCGATGCCACCCCTGCACGTATACAGAAGATTCACAGAGGAAACGATATAACCTCGCCACATATGGAGGCTGTTCGTCCTGTCATACCTTCGTTACCCGTCACGCCCGTACCTGTTCTCGCTGAGGCATCTACACCCGCTACAGAGCAAGAAACATCAGTCCCGGCAGAGCCGGATACGCAATTGGAAGAACTCTCTTCACCAATCATGGCTTACACAACTTCATTCAGCCAGCACCTGGCTGAACCTTCTGCCGCATCTCGGACTGAAGCTGTTGTACCAACACCGCAGGACGAGCCAGCTCCTTCAGCTACGCCAATGATCGATGCATCAATACCCGCTACACCAACGAATATAGAACCTTTGGCTCCTTCTGACACGTCGGACAGGCAATCTGAGCTGTCCTCTGAAACGCTCCTGCCTGACATGACATCGTTTACTCAACAGACGGCTGAACAGGCTCCTTTGTCATCACTAACATCAGGTGATAGCCTGCTCGACCCAAAGGTAGCAGATCTGCTAGTAGATAGACAAGAAAGTAAAGGTCCTGGAGAATCTGATACAGCCCTTCCCAGGCGAAAACATAACGGCAAACGAGCAACAAAACAAGACTAAAAGGAAATAAGATCATGTAATGAAAAAAATCGTACTTGTAGAGACAACTCAGTCGTCCGCGCCCGCCAGACCATTTGAACCTACAACTGCACAACAGAAGGCACCAATCATATGGAAAGGTGTACTCGTATGCTGCGCTATTGCCTATGTCCTGTGCATCCTGACAACGATTGCTCCCCTCTACAAAATGGTTGGAATCCAGACTCGCCTGTGGATCAGCAATGCCATCATCAATGCTGCCGACTGGCTGCATCTTCCTGCTGACCTGGGCCTGACGGCAAATCATTACATCTCACAACAACAGATCAGCTTCCTGGAATTCTTGCTACTGATGCTGCTGGCCTTCGCCATCTCTGGGCTGTGTGTCTATCTCCTGCAACGAGCAGGAACTCAAACCGACTACACGTTTGCACTTTGCCTGATCTGGTTCACGGTCCTGGTGAGTGGCTGCCTCTACCTCTTTACTCCGGCCACATTCTCAGATGATGTCTACTCCTATGCCAGCTATGGTCGCCTCTTGAGCGTGCATCATGCCAGCCCCTATGTGATCCCTCCATCAGCTTACCCACATGACCCCACCTTTAAACTGGTTCACTGGAAAGATACCGTCTCCATCTACGGACCCTTGTGGATCGTGATCAGTGCCGTGGTAGGGCTGGTCTCTGGTCCTGACCGTTTGGGATACCTGATCGGCTTTCGCCTCTGTGCCTTCGTTGCGCACTTGCTCAATATCTGGCTGGTCACCGCCACCTTACGTACGCTGGGGCATCCCACCCGCACCGTCGCTCTGAGTACCCTGCTCTACGCCTGGAACCCGCTCGTCCTATTCGAGAGCAGCCTGGGCGGACACAATGATGTATTCATGGTTACTTTCTTGTTACTCGGCTTACTTTTCAGTGCGCGAGCAGAGCGCAGCGGCGCGACCCGCCTGCGAGGTGCAATTCCAGCGTTAGTAGCCTTCACCCTGGCCGCACTGGTCAAATTGACCGCCATCCCCATTATCGTTTTCTTCATCCTGAAATTGTTCTGGAGTATCTACGACACGACAACGTCGACCGCTGGTGCAGGCAAACCGGATCAGGCAGTTCGTTGGCGCACTGCCTGGTCTGCAGCTTTCTTCGCTAGCATAATCAGCGTTGGTATTGCACTTGCCTGTTATGTCCCGTTCTGGCTAGGCTACAGCATCCAGCAGATTTTCACCAGTTTTTCCTCACAACCAACCGCGCATTATCAATTCAACTCCATCCTTGCCGCGATAAGAGTCTGGAATAACGCGCACGGTTTACCGACCTTTCTTGTGCTGTTCAACAGCAGAAGCGTATGGGTTGCGATCACGATCTTCGCCTTTTTCCTGACCATGGGGATAGGAGCTATCTGGTTGCGTCGAGTGTCGACCACAAATACCGTCGCGCTAGCTACACTTGCCGTGCTGGCAGCATTCTTGCTGGTAACCCCCTGGTTTCTCTCCTGGTACGTGACCTGGCTGGTGGGTCTGGCTGCTGTGTGTCTGCCCGAGGCACACGACCGACCAGGACGTGCCCTCATCGTCCTGGCATTGACTTTTTCGGCTTCGGCCTTCCTGAGTTACTACTATGTCAGCGTTGCCTTGTTTCTCCCGCTCTATGTGACCTCGTACGTCATGTTGTGCCTTGCAACATTCGGTATGCCACTCCTGGCATTGCTCAGTTATTTAAGTCTCCCCAAACGACACAGTCTTGCGCATTCCTAATGTGCTATACTGACAGCAAGGGGTAGGGCAGAGCTGAGTAGAGTGGAACCATTAAGGAGAGCAAGTCATGAACGATGAACAGCATTTGCCATTTGCAGGTAAGGTCGCATTAGTAACGGGAAGCAGTCAGGGTATCGGCCGCGCAACAGCACAACGCCTGGCGCAAGCTGGGGCCGATATCGTTATTAACTATCGTAGTCATGCCAACGCGGCTGCTGAGACGCGAGCCTCCATCGAGGGACTTGGGAGACGTTGTATCGCAGTTCAGGCCGATGTGAGCCAGGAAGAAGAGGTAACCCGCCTCTTTGCCGAGGCGAGCCAGGCACTTGGCCCGGTAGCCATACTCGTCAACAACGCGGGAACTACACGCGATAAACTTATCTTACAGATGTCACTCGCCGACTTCGAGCATGTGATAGACACCAACCTGATTTCAGCATTCCTCTGTACGAAAGCGGCATTACGTCATATGATGCGAGCACGCTGGGGACGGATCGTCAATGTCGCCTCACCAGCAGGTCTAGTGGGCCCAGCAGGGCAGGCAAATTACGGTGCATCCAAGGCAGGTATATTTGCCCTGACGCTCAGTACTGCTCGTGAGATGGCCAGCCGCAACATTACAGCCAATGCAGTCGCACCGGGCTTCGTTCCCACAGAACTGACCTCCACCCTTACCGAGCAACAGCGCAAGTTTGTGCTCGACTCCACGCCAATGGGCCGTTTTGGCAGCGCCGAAGAGATCGCTGCAGCTATCGGTTTCCTCTGCTCGCCAGAAGCAGGTTACATCACGGGACAAATCCTTTGCGTCGACGGAGGAATGGTCATGCACATTTAAACGGTGAAACAATTTGAGCCTGGCTTTCCTCTAAATCCTTAAAGTCCTTAACGACGAAGGAGGCCATACCGATGGGCATGATTGAAACAGAGGAGACTAACCAATTTACCTTTGAGCCGTTCGCAGCGCACACATTTTACAGGGATATCAATCATTCACTCGTTCGACAAGCGCTTGCATCATTCGCAACACGACCCGCTAATGCGGCACTGACTATTGTAGACATGGCCTGTGGCACAGGCGCTATTACGAAACTGATCGCCGAAGAGTTGGCTCGCCAGGGACGCCAGGCGCATCTAATCGGCGTTGACCCTTCGGCAGAGGCCCTTCGCCGTGCCCAAAGGGGCATGGAGGCGACCGGGATTGGAGTGAAAGCCGATTTCGTGCAGGGCGAGGCCGCCGATCTACCCAATCTTATTCACAACGCTGATGCAGTTTTCTTCTGCAACGCGATCCATCTCGTCCCCGACAAACTGGCAGCATTCAGGCAAGTAGCCAACATTCTTGCCCCTCGAGGCATTTTTGCCTGTAATAGTGCCTTCTACGAGGGCACCTACGTCCCGGGAACGGAGAGATTCTACCGACAATGGACCCGGCGCGCTGTGGGTTGGTTGCGCAAGGAACACCCCGATATACGCGTGTCACGCGATGAGAAAGCGATGGCGATGCAGTGGCTTACCCCCGAAGGATATATCAATCTGCTCAAGCAGAGTGGTTTCAGCGATGTAGAAGCCAACCAGGAAAGTGCCCCAATTTCAGTTGAAGCCTGGAAAGACCTGGGGCAGTACTGGCTCTTCATTGAAGGTGCTCTGCCAGGCGTACCACTGGCAGTGGGAGCAGCCGCGCTAGAAGTCGCCGTCTATCAAGCAGGGGAAGAACTTGGCTTAACAGAAGTACCCCGCACATGGTTACAGATTATCGCCACTAAGGCCTGATGACAGGGCAGCCTACCAATGTGATACAATAGAAACCTGACCGCTATTGACATGATAGGAGAAGTATCACATGCAATGGGCACGTTCTAGGCATAGCGTGCTCTTCTTTCTGGCCTCCGCAGTTGAATTTGTAGAGGCTTTTACTATTGTGCTGGTTGTCGGAGTCACCATCAATTGGCGCAGTTCGCTGGCAGGCGCTCTTGCTGCAGCAGGTACTCTGGCGCTGATCGTCGCCACACTGGGAGTGGCACTGGTTCAATATGTCCCAATCGGCATCCTACGCCTCGTCGTCGGCATTATCTTGATTCTCTTCGGCTTGAAGTGGCTAAAAAAGGCTATTCTACGCTATAGCGGACTCAAAGCACTACACGATGAAGAGGCCATTTTCGAGGAGAAAATGGCCGAACTGCGTGCACGCGGGGAAATCCTTACACCGCGCTTCGAACCCTTTGGCGTGGTCTTATCATACAAAGCGGTGCTACTCGAAGGACTCGAGGTTGCATTCATCGTGATTACCTTTGGCAGCAGCACGGTCACCACCGTCTGTAACAGAACCTGTGGCATCAGTTCTGCTGCAATCGGGGCAACTATCGCCGGTATACTGGTGATCCTCCTGGGAGCATTGGTACGAGCACCACTCAAACAGGTACCAGAGAATACGTTAAAGTTTGTCGTCGGTATCATGCTCACATCCTTTGGTACCTTCTGGGCTGGTGAAGGTTTCAAAATCGAGTGGCCACTAGCCGATGCGTTTATCCTCATTTTGATAGCCCTCTATCTCGCCGCATCCTTTCTCCTTGTTCTCTGGCTCAAAGAGAGTAAACGACGACAGTTGGCACTCGCAAGCGCGAACGCTGCCTCCACTACACATGAGGAGGTCCCCCTATGAAGGTAATTAAGGCTATCTACAACTTTCTCGTGGGCGATATGATTATCCTCATCGGCATTAGCATTGCCGTGGTTGTGCTGGCGCTGATCAACTTCGTCGGCGCACTGAGTTCGCTTAGCCCGGCTTCGGGCATCATTTTAATTCTCGCCGTACTAGGTTCCCTCACAGCAACCCTTGCCCGCGAAGCCAGAGGAAAGCGGTAGGTGCCATCAACTCTCGTCCGAAACAGACGCATGAACAATATGCAAAAGAGCTTCAATGTTCGATGATTTCAACCAACTTGACCAACATTGGACCCAAACATGCATTGGTGGAGGTTCGCTACACATCAGCGATTCAGCGCTCCGCATGACGTTCGCATCAGCAGACCAGGGACAGTACACTGACGCACAAATCGACGATTGCACCGGACGAGCCCGGTCCGCTTTCCCCTGGCGACCACCACTGCGCATGGAAGTACGCGCTCGCTCGTCGCAACCGGCAGCGACGCAAAACAGCACAAGCGAAAGTACGGCTATCTTGCGCGGCACAGCAGGCTTCGGTTTCTGGAATTATCCCTTCTCCATTCGCGGTGACATTCTTATGCTGCCCGAGGCCGTTTGGTTTTTTTACGCTTCACCACCATCTAATATGGCACTGGTTCCCAACGTTCCTGGCTGGGGGTGGAAGGCACAGGTAGTTCACACTATGCGCCTGGGTGCGCTGGCCGCTACCGGTCCAATGGCTCTATCAGCCGCATGGGCAGTAGTAACAGGGGAGACGCAACCGGCTGCACGCTGGATGCAACGTCTGAGCGGAGCTCATGAGGTGCTGCTCAACGTCGATATGACTGCCTGGCACAGCTATGTACTGGAATGGAACTATAGCCAGGCACTCTTCTGGGTCGATGGTAAGTTAAAATTGCAGGCACCACACCCACCGGCGCGCCCCCTGGGTTTCGTTGCATGGCTTGATAATCAGTATGCAATTGCAACGCCCCGTGGCGTGTTGCGCTTTGGCACTATGGCGAGTGGGCCACAGTGGTTTGAACTGGACTCTGTGAGGATCGACCAGCACTAATCTGCCGGGCAGGTCTGCTCAGGTTCCCTTTTCCACATACCGCTTCAAAGCCAGCAGCATCCGCTCATTCTCCTGGCGAAACGCGGCGATGACGAAGGGCTGTACCACTTTCAGCAGGCCATGGATGTGAAGCGTGAGATCGCGGTTCACGCGTGTCATCTGTTCCAGCGGCTCAAGGGTATGGCGAAGATGGATGTCTATGGTCCCGGTCAGCAAAAACTGCTTCACTTGCATGGGTTGATGGAAGGAGATACGCGTCGGCGGATCATACTCTGTGACCTCGCCGTGCCTCGTGCCAGCCGGTCCAGCATCAATATAGGTAGTCCCAAGACCGACCGGCAGAGGAGAGATCTGCGTGATCGCCCCAAACGCCTTGGAACCGGGGAGCCAGCGATCATAATGAGCGAGATCGGCGATCAGCGCAAAGACGGTTTCAGCAGAACCTTCGATGAGGGTGGTAAAGTGCAAATCGGGCATACATTCACCTTTCTGATTTTCCGCAGGCTTGTGGAGAATGAAACAGGTTTCTCCTTGGAAAGAGCTTCTCGCCACTATACAAGAAAATCACGCAAGACACCAGAGAGCAGGCTGGCACTGCGACTTTCCGTCGTTTTTGTGTAATTGCTCACTGCAAATTACATCAGCATCATGTCATAATAAGTAGAGACACATCAAAGAGGAGGTACCTGGAGAGTTTCGCTGCTCTTCCAGCCGGTGCCATCTTCCATGATGCGTCTCTCGTTACTATGTACGTTGCATGCGGGAGATTTGAGTACTCGCTTGTTGTTCCGCTCCAGGTAGGGAGCGTGGATTGTATCGACAACGTCACCTAAATCGTGTTCTCTCTTGTGGCCACGTGACACAATCCCCAATTTGGAAGTGGATGACGCCCTCCTCTTTCGAGGGTCGGGGTAAGTGGAGCGTGCAGAGAACTCTCCATCAGTTCTCACAACTTCAGTTGCACTCTCCATCTGCCGCTGAAGCGGCGCACTGCCAAAATTGTCGTCACCCCCTATTCATCGAGAGTTGCGGTCTTTACTCTGAAGCGCACTGTTCATCGTTGCTCTTATTTCTTCAATTCGTGTCGATTCAGACGCTGAGCAGACACCTCACTGTAGGATCGTTGACGCCCGTGAGCACAACGTCTGGGCAAAAAAATTGAAGTGAGACACCATAGTATCTGGCTCAGGAGGCTGTTTTTGCTCTTCTGAACACTACCAGCTTTGCCCACAACGACTGCCCATGGGCATAAAGCATCATGTGACGGAGTGTCCCCAGCAAACTTCCCTGCCACGGAATAGCTTTTGTCGGTCACTCTTCCCACTTCCATTACTTGCTTCAACCTGTGCAGATTTGTAGCCACTTCTTCGGCCGGGAATTTTCCAACCAGGGCAAGTGCAGCGCGTCCTAGTCTCCCGAGAGGTACTTTCATCACTTCACGAACTTCCGCCTCACCAGCCTCAGATCCAGGGGCGAAATGGATTTCCCAGTAGGTCTTCAGGAGAGGTGAAGTGACCGTTTCGTAGCAAATCAACTCGTTTGTGCGCTCCTCAGTCACTTTCATTGTCGAGTTCGCTCGAATGCCCAGGGGACCCTGAATTGTCCAGCGAGAAGTTGCTGGACCGATCTGTTCAATGTCCAGAACGTCCCCCAAGAAGCAAGGCAAATTCTTAAAATCCCGATAAAACCTGAAAACCTCCTCTACTGGGCGTTGGATCGTCACGCTTGCTTCAATCGTATTTTCGTCCCGCGGCGGTAATGAAGTCCTTTGCATAAGCTGTCTTCCTCGGTTCTTCTCACATTGGCTCTGCCGTGCCATAGAACGCTTGCTCTATTGCTTGCTATTATAGCACATGCCTCATGAATGATTGCAAGCTGAGGTGGCGAGGTGATTGCAACGGTACTCTCTTTCATGCGGCTTGTTAGGCTGGTGCAGATGGTATGGTGCGGTAGGTGTAGAGATCATTTGGCGGGGATGAGTTGTTTGGTGTTACTGAACCTATCTTATTTCGTCTCCATAAGTGGACAAAGTATAACTTGTATGTTATATTCTAATTAGGAGGCTGGTACCGATGCTGCCCAACAAATTGCCACGTCGATATCTTACATATAAAGGGGATCTGTGGCGTGTGGAAGGATGGCCTCCCTGTGGGTTCGAGAAGTGAAACAAGATTTTCCTGGGAACCTGGGTTTGTAGAAATCTATAAATCATTAGATGATAAGGTCATACGGGCACAGATACAGAGTTCAGCAAATCGTTTTGAGCAAGCTTGGCGAAACAGTAGAGCCGATCAGGATATCCCCGCCAGTTTCGACTTTACACCTTATGAGGTTGATGATCCGTGGAAATTTATCGAACTCCATTTGGGTCATAAGTATCGGGCTTTTGTGATGTTTCCAAATGGGCGAACGGACGCTTATTGGGTACACTTATTTAAGAAACCCGGGCAAAAAGTGCCGCCTAGAGAAATCAGACTAGCAAAATCACATGCAGTGGATTGCTGGAATAAAATCACAAGGAGTTCATAATGAAAAGTTATCAGGATGCCCAAACTAGGGAGAACAACCAAAGATGTTATCGTCCGTGAGCTGACCGACGAAAAGAATGGCCTTGCATTCGCACGAGATTACCTCAAAGCAGATTTTCTGGCAGCGGCAGTAGATGCGCTGTTCTATGCACGTCGACAAGCTGGTCTTACACAAGAACAGGTTGCTCAAAAGTTAGGCAAAAAACAGGAGGCTATCGCACGGTGGGAAGCCGACACAGAGGGGAAGATGTCTCTTCGCCAATACTTTGACCTCGCTCTAGCCTGTGGCAGAGTCCCGCTTAATATGATACTTGAGCCAGTAGAAATCTGTCCGCGATTTTGTCATCAATCACCCGGAAGGACCACAGACGCCATATAGCTACTATGCTTGGCTTCAGAAGTGTTCTGAGCCTACATCGGTTCCACAGCATGCTCTTACGCTCCAAGCAGTAATTACTGTTGCTCCAAATCTCGCCTGGCCCACTCAAGAGTCGACTTTAAAAGGTAATCTTGTGGTTAATCTATGAACAACCTCTCAAGGAACAGTACTGGTGTCAGGCTTCCCAATTATTGGGACAATTGGCTGGCCCGGGAGCTACAAACACGACTTCGTTTTCCCAAATATCGACTGTTTCCCAAACACAATTGAGACCTGCTCATGTAGCAAGTTTCCAAGATAGGGTGGCCGCTTAAAATGCTCAAACAAGTGAAACTTCTTGTTAGTCGCAGAGCGTATGAATTTGGTACTGATGCCTTGCGGTTCACAACGTTGAGTGTCAAACCGATGCAGGAACAAATTCAACGGTTTTTCCAATTTCAAGCAGCTGTAATGGGCTCACCGATGCCAACGTTTGGAGATGTTCCAGCCACTTATCCCCCGGGGTTTGTCTTCAATATGGGTATGTGGATTTCAGAAGATAAACAAATCGTACCAATTCGGCTCCTTCATTTTAAACCCCGTAAATCGTTATTGACGTGGCTGGCCCTTCCTCTGCTATCACGGCTATCTATGAGCAACTGCGGCATTTTCTGTCGGAACTACAGGCGCCAGATGGTTCACCGGTTGTTGGTGAGCCCGAACGTGTGCTTGACTACTCTGCAGTCAGTGCCCAGTTCCCATTAGCTTTGGATACGTTACTTGTGCCACCTCTGCGCCGATTAATTGCTGAAACCTTTACCACAACAAACAGCCAAAAATCTGTGTTAGTGTCAAGTATCGTTCTGCAAGCCCATCCAGCAGATCAGGAAATTGTAAAGTTAGCGAAACCTGAAGATAGCAACGCATTCACACTAGGGATACGTGTAGGAACACGGCCAGAGGAGCATATATATCTCAGTGCTGCGCCTCTGGACTCTGAGGCGCATCTGGCATACCTTACTAAACTGGATGCTGCTCTTACATCCAGGTAATGAACCTATGCCATAAGCATATTTTAGAGGGACTGAAGCCTGGCCAGTCTTGAGCACGAATACTGCTCGCTTGGATATGCTCACAGCATTCTTGGAGGAATTCAATGAAGAGCACTGATCTGCACGAGGACAACCGTATCATCTATCGCCAGGCATTGGCGTGCCTGGGACAATATGGTGTTGCAGACCAGGACAGAGGACGATGGCCCGTACCATGGAGTCATAGTAGAGCATCGGGAGGTTGAGTGTGCAAGTCAGAGAGAATGGCGTCGATGGAGATCCATTGTACGAAGTGCTCTTAAGCGATATCATCAGCCATTTTCGTGCCCGAGCATAGAGCAACAAAGCGCCCATCTGTTGATGTAAGGATGGCTCTCTTATTGTCCCTTCTGCTCATGTTCAAGAAAACGGATATTGGACAGTTCATAGACCGAGCCTTCAGCGTGATGTGAGTGACGCCTGCTCATCTGCCCTTCTTCTTAAGCCAACGTGTAACCATAGCTCCAACAATCGCACCGACAATCATGCCAACGATATCAGCGATATCCATTTTACTCTCCTTTATGATACTTTCCGTTTCTCAATCCATGCTCTCAAATCGGACTCATCAATACGTGGGTTCCGTGATCGCAAATACACCACTGGCAACCCTTCTTGAGCCACAAGGAAAGCCACCGTTCTGGGTTCAATGACAAGTCTTGCAGCAACTTGCTCATAGGTAAGTAACTGAAATGTCTCCTGCTTTGGTTGTGTTTTCTGTGTCATACAACAGCATACTCCTGCACTGAGGTATTTGGAAGTGCTTGGAAGAGTATAGCATGTAGGTATATTGCGTTCAATACGCAAACAAGCAAATATTGATGGAACTAGCTTCTCAGTTGTAAATTGCGGTTGAGCATTCAGCATGAATTTCGGTTGAGTGCTGGCAGCGATGGCCGTCTTCTTTTTGAGCGTGATGGTGACTGCCGATGTGCCGATCACCGCACTCTCACTCCCACCGTCAAGGGCCTTCACCTCATTGCGACCATACTCACTCCTTATGCCGCTCCAGGTCTTCATCGCAGGCCCATTTCCTGCCTACTCGCTTCTGCAACCTCTTGTATCTGACCAAACATGAATTGAACCGTACCCATAAAGTGATGCATAAGATCTTCAAATAATTTTCGATCCTGTTGCCACTGGTCTATACGTCTCATGCTCGAGTAGTATGTGCTAAGTCGGCCGTAGAGAAATGATTTCGAGCACTTTCCAGCGTGTGACAGGTTGGTCATCATACTTAAGATCTGGAAGTTCAGCATCAAGAAGCATGTCAATCCAATCGTAAGCTTGCTTAACTTTTTCGCGCCACGCATCCGACGTATCTGGCAGGTTTAATAAACTTGGCTTCTCCTTTTCGGCCTCGTGAGTCTCGCAAGTAAAGTGCTATTCTTTCACCTCTTTGGATAAACAGACGGAATGTAAGCAAAGAGCCATCTAGCTCTGGATGAAAACGCCACTCCTGCCCTTCTGCATCACGAATAATTCCATACAAACCGCGAAAATTATTCCGTCGATACTGCTAAGTATCGCAGGTGTTCTGCCTTTCTAATGAAAAGTTCTAATGTTCTTCGCGATGCCTCATCATAAAAGAAACCTCCTATCTGTGTTACTTTGACTCACCACTGACTTCCTTCCAGTATCACTCCTAAATCTTTAAGTATTGTGCAGAACTAGTTCCTGGTCTCACATGAGTATAGCCCGCCGTGGTTTCTATCGTTTCGTGCCCAAGCGTTTCCTTGACGACTGCGATAGACGCGCCATTATCAAGCGCATGACTGGCGTGAGCATGGCGTAACCAGTGAGGTGACACCCGTGAACGCTTACGCTGAACCTGCTTCCCATCTTGAATAATCGTCTCGGTATAGGTTGCAATGCCCGCTCGTATCGCAGCTGCTTCAACAATTCTCGTCACTTGTGAAGGGTCTAAGTGTCTGCCAGCCTTGCCATGCCCACCGCCACGCGAGAGAAAGATAGGTGCATCGGGCGTGGCATCCTTACGCAGTGTAAGTAACTCCTGGTAGGTTTCTGATTTCAGCAGAACCGTTCGTGTCTTCCCACCTTTGCCAAACACCGTGATTTGCCCAGTGTCGCCCCTTGTGGCTACGTCTTTCCATCGTAGATCGCACACCTCGGAGACGCGGGTACCCGATGCGTAGAGGAGTCGTAAGAGCGCATGATTGCGCTTGTTCGTTTCCTTTGCCAGCATTGTGAATACCTGCTCCTCGCTCATGATGCGCTCTGCCAACGTCTTCTTGAACTTTGGCACCTTCACCATTGTGCCGATGTTAAAGCGGATATAGCCGGTCTTCTGCGCAAAGGAAAGCAGGCTCTTGATCGATTTCAGACGGCGAGCAATGGTTGCAGGTTTGATATCAAGCAATTTCAGTTCATCGGCATATGCTTGCAGGTCTGGCAGTGTGAGCCGTTGCAGTGGGACGAACACATATTCACGGAACTGCTGGATATCCCTGGTGTACTCCTGCTGGGTCAACTCTGCTTTGTCATGCAGCCACATAGCGATCAGTTGCTCATCAGTGGTCCCTGGCGGTAGTATCGACTCTTGCAGAGTGTAGATGGTCAGATCACGCATTATCATCACTCTTTAGGGGAGAAGATGCTTGAATTAATTGCCTGAGCGATTCTATCAAAGCGCCATGCTTATCTATACGCTCGCTTCATCGCAGAATCTTTACCTGCTGAAGAGAGTAGCCAGCACCACGAAGTACCTCTTGAATAGCATCTTTTCTAATATTGACACGAGCCTCTTCGAAAGCATCACTAAAGTCAGACCGTAGCGATGAATAACTTCCATCAATCTTATCATTCATTTCCCTTATGCGCTGAAGAGCCTTTGCAACATCCTCCCCTAGTTCTCTTTCCTGTACTGAATACTTCCCATCAATCTCCTTACTCTTTTCAGCAAACCTACTGTCGATCTCTTTCACCTGGTTGACCGTTACCAATGAAAAGACAAGAGCAATGACAGTCATTCCTATGCCGAATGCGCTTTCAGTGAAAACAAGCAGATCAATGGTGTCATCAGCGGAGCCTGCCCCAATACATAAGACCAGCACCGACAGAAATGCCAAGAAGGCCAGAGAACAAACGCCTACCAAAATTTCATTTCTCGCCCACTTCATAAAATCTCCATAATCATTCAAACATCCTTCAACAATATGAATACAACAAAATTAGAGTTATCTTGTACTCAGAGTGTATCACTCCTGTCAACTTTTGAACACTTGTCCACGCAAACGTGAAGCCAAATTAGCACAAATATTCAACAAAAAAAGCCCTACCTGCAATGAGTGCAGATAGGGCGGATGTGACGAGTGGCGTTACGATGGCTCAGAGGGCGTTTCGCCGAGTGTGAACAAGAACGCTTCCAACTTTGTGCAACTGGCTCTCAGTTGTGCGAGTGCTTGCCCTGTCTCTGCTATCAACTCATCGGGAAGCGGCTCGTTGTAGCCCAGCATACCTTGCAGCTTCACCAGGGCAATCTGGAGAGCCATTTCTCCATCGGCGATACTTCTGAACCAGTTGAAAAGGGTATCTTTGTCTGCCACTCCACTTCACTTCCTGTAGCGGGCTTGTGAGCCTCGCAGGTCGGTCAGTTTATCACACCGGGACTTTATTGGACACTGCTTCATCGGAGCCTGTCGCGAATAAGATCGCGTGCGCATGTGGCGAGCCGAATTCTGTGCCGCAGATGATTAAATCTTGTGAGAAGTTCCCATTGGCCTTGGTGGGAACGCCATTAGGACCGAGTTTGAGGGGAAATGTATATCCAATGGCCGACAAATGAACTGGACCTGGAACGAAGCCAGTGCCCTGTAGAAACATTCCTCTACACTTTGCGTTAATCGGCTGTTCCATGAAAACGGTGATGTGGGGTTGGAGGGCAGGGGTTTGACTGCTGGCGGTATGGGCTGAGGCAATGCTGGTGGAAGCCAGCATGGCGATCAGCAGGAACAAGGTGGCAAGCGCGCTAAAAAGACTCATTTTCAGAGTGGTCATGCGGAACACGGTTTATTCTCTCTTTCTTTGGTATGTGTTTCATCCATAGTTGTTTTTCATTTGGAGTTTGGACGAGCTTCGTGTCAAGTCCCTTCTGGTTTGGCTTTACACAGTATCCACACCATGCGGTATGTGTAGCTTCTCCCTTTGTCTGGCAAGAATATCGTTCAAACTCCATAGAATTGATTGCAGTGTTCTCGTCCCCGCAGCCAAGAAGGTTTCTCAGTTCGCAACGTGCGTTTGAGTGGTTCTTCCGCAACGAGAAGTATTCACTGCTGTTAGTTTACCCTGTGCAATGCCGTGGCACATCTGTAGAACTACACATTCTCACTACCCATTTGCACAGGGGTGAAAGTGGATCGCGTGAGGTCGTCTGCTGAGAGGAGTGGGTAGAAGTACCCAGGTGGAAGAAACGGAGCCTGCTCTCAAGAGCCGACGCTCCAGAGGCTTTCCCCTCCTACCCACGTGCGAACCACGATGAAGGATAATCCTGCCTCGGTGATGACCTGCACGAGCCAAGCACCATCACCTTGTCGATGACGAGTGATTTTGCAAGCAATGTCTGTGCTGCTTCCCAAATAGTGCCCGCTTTTGCCGTACTTGGCACTTGTTCCCGTTGCTGGGTCAATGAAGTGGAGCATGTAGCAGCGACCGCTATACGACGCGAAAAAGGCGTCACGATCTGTGGTAATGTTGGAGATAGAAGTTTCCTCTCAAGAACTTCCGCACCGAGTAGGCGAACGTGGTGAGTAAGCTGGGGAGCGTTTCAGGCAGGAAGCAGCGAGGCGTAAGAAGAAGCGTGGTAGGTAAACCTTCGGCGAAAACATCGCCCATGACGATGCTAATTATCCCGACGTTTCTCCCGAATGGTTTGCTGCGCAACGTGCAAAGTTCGCACAGCAGGAGGCAACATCATGAAGGTGCAGCACAGGCATTTGAGACAGCTAATCTGACGGCAAAGGCTTCGCACAGATGTATACCGCAATACACATCTGTGCACATGGGAACAGCGGAGTCCAAACCATGTGATTACTTCTCAGCCAACGTCAGTATCTCATCGACAATGCCGTACTCGATGGCCTCCTGCACACTCATGAAGTAGTCTCGCTCCGTATCGCGCTTGATGCGTTCGAGAGGTTGCCCAGTGTGATGCTGGATAATCTCGTTGAGCGTATCACGAGTATGCAGCAGTTCACGTGCATGGATATCAATATCCGTGACCTGCCCGCCAATGCCACTCTGCACCCATGGCTGGTGGATGTGAATGCGAGCATGCGGCAGAGCACGACGTCGTCCACGATCGCCCGCCATCAGCAACACCGTACCAAAACTGGCCGCATACCCCACACAGGTTGTAGCTATCGGACATGGCAGGTGGCGCATAGTATCATAGATGCCCAATCCAGCAGCCACTGAGCCACCTGGCGAACTTATGTACATATTGATTTCACGCTCGGTACTCTCCGATGCCAGAAACAGCAACTGTGCCACTACCAGGCCAGCCATTCCTTCCTCAATCGGACTATTGATCATGATGATACGTTCCCGCAAAAGACGCGAAAAAATGTCATAGGCACGTTCACCGCGCCCCGTCGTTTCAATGACAGTCGGCACAACAAGACTTGATGACATAGCAATCCTCACTTCGTTTGCTGTCGTACAAAGTAGTAGTGCACCAGCGAACTCCTGCCGGTCGCCCCTTGGTCCAACACCCCAACCATGAGCCAGCCCTGACGACCTAGCTCATTCAACTGGGTCACATCCGGCATGGCATCTTCACGAGCATCAATGGTCAGTACATAGTACTCCCAACTTGCCGGTTCCATAGGCACGCGCTCGTACACCATCGGCACCGATAGTGGACGACGAACCTCCGGTTGCTCCAACAAATGCTTGTTTGTGTATAATGATGTTGTAAACACATTTCCTCCTTTGATTTCAGGTTGCCAGTCCTCTCCACTTGAATATAACATGCTGATAGCCTATACTAATAGAGATATAATATGCTGATAGCATATACTTTGATCAGGCTATGCTGCGAGCATAGGAAAGGTAACTACTCAGCAGGGGTGTATGGAGTACCAACCTCGTGACCCTCGCTGTGTACGTACATCGTATCCCTTGTAGGTGCAGCAGCGGCTTTCATCCAGAGGGTACGATGTGGCTAACCCATTCAGGGGGTGTATGGATACAACCTCGTGACCCTCGCTGTGTAGTACATCGTATCCCTTGTAGGGCACAGGTCATCAGAGGGTACGATGTGGGTACCTAACAGGGGTCACGATGTGCGACATAGAGGTAACTACTCAGCAGGGGGTGCAGGGGGACGCAGTCCCCTTGCCAGAGCGCGAGGTGTCCTCGCAACATCCCCTTCTTTTTCCAGGGCCGCCGCAGGCGGCGTGAGACACGAAGTGCTTGCGCCCGACATGCCGGGGGCATGTCAGCAAGGTACCTGCATAGTTACTAGGAAAGAGGATAGGAAATGGCAGATTTACAGGAAATTATCGGGCGAGTCATCCGGCGAGAACGCCAGGACCAGCACCTGACAATAAAGGAATTGGGTGATAAAGCGGGTCTCTCCGAGATTTATGTAGGTGAGATCGAGCGGGGACAGAAGTACCCTTCCGCAAAGGTTCTTGAGAGCCTGGCAAGCGCACTGGAACTGGATGTAGCCGACTTGCTGGAGTTCATGGCAGAGGAGATTCGCAGCGAGCGCGAGCCGCAGATGACCAATGCCATTGGGTTTGTGCTACCTACAACTCCTGGCCAACCACGTCGTCTGGCAGTAAAAAAAATCGTCAATATGCTCGACGAAGGCGACGTAGAGAGTGTGGCCGATTTCAGTGCGTTTTTATTATCCAAGCATATGGGGCTACAATAACCAGGGCTTCACACGTTTTCTACGCGATGAAACTCCTCAGCGTATGGCATACCATACTTTGCCCCCTGGTCAGCAGCGTTTTTGAGGATGCGCTGCTGCAACTCGCCGAAGTGGCCACTGACCTGGCTGGCATGGGCACCGATGGCGTCGAGCTTTTGCTGAATGGTTGTTGTGATATCAACGGCATAGTTGACGGCAGGGGCACCCATGATATAGATTTCGGAGACTTTGTGAGGCGGCAAACCTTCATCCATGAGTTCGGGAAAGGCCCAGGGGTTTTGCGAAGCGGGATATATAGCGGCCAGGCTCGCTACTCCTGCGGCGAGGTGATCTGGATGGTAACGCCTGACCATGATGGTTGGTGACCAAATACGGTCCGGTGATGGACAAATCACTCGCGCTGGACGATAGCGGCGCAGGACACGTACTAAATCTCGTCGCAGTGGGATGCTTGGCTCAAGCTCGCCATCAGGATAATTGAGGAAGACGACGTCCTTGATGCCCAGTATCTCGCATGCCGCTCGCTGTTCGATCTTACGAGTCTCGACACCTTTGCGCTGCGCCTCTATGCTCACGTCGGTTGCATCGTCGGGTCCACCACCAGCACCGTCGGTACAGACGACGTAGTAGAGATCCCAGCCTTCACGCGCCCATAAGGCGACGGTACCGGCACAGCCAAACTCTGCATCATCTGGATGGGCAAAAATGACCATGGCTACTTTATTTTGCTCTTGCTCGCTCACGAGTTCCGTTTCCTTCTCTCTTGTTCCACTAATTCGCAGACTATAACAAAGCCTGCTCAGGTAATTGTACCCCAGACTGGCTTGATCCGCCACCTATATCACGGTTAACCAGCGAGAAAGGATGCATCAGCCATTCATCCTGCCTAACCTACACTGGTACAAGCATTAGGTGTGTTTTACTAGCTCCATCAGTAAGTGTGCGTACGCTTGCTTGGAGGAAGACAAAACTACAAGGGAAAAAGTATATAATACAGTTACGCTCCACACCTACGAAGTAAATGCGCCATAACCAAAGGAGAAAACACCTTAGATGGTCAACCTATCTACTGCACCTGCACTCTTCAGTGTTCAGGACGCCTTTAAGGGTCCCTATCCGGCTCGTTTCCAGGAGTTTACGGAAGCGGGACGAAAAGCTGGTTTCATTGCAGCGCATGAGGATCGCGAGAAAATAGCCCTTGTGCTCGTTGACTACCAGCATGATTTCGTTGATCCTACCGGCACACTATATGTCCCTGGCTCACAGGATGACGTAGCGCGTCTCCTCACATGGTTCTATACGAATGCACACAGAATAAGCTCCGTTTACGCATCTCTGGATACACATCTCCCTTTTCAGATTTTTTACAGTTCCTGGTGGAAAGATCCCAAGACAGGGGAACATCCGCAACCGTTCACTGTGATTACCGTGGATGATGTGACCGGTATGAGATGGGTACCGGTGTTTCAACCGGACTGGTCTATCAAGTATGTGCATTTGCTACAGCAACAGGCAAAGAAGGACCTGATGATCTGGCCTTACCATACCATGGAAGGGTCCCTTGGTCATATGCTGGTTGCGCCTATCAGTGAAGCCATTGCCTGGCACAGCGCAGCAAGACAGGCACAGCCAACATATGTCGTCAAGGGCCGAACGATCCGCACAGAATACTATGGCATCTTTGGCGCTGAAGTGCCAGACCCCGATGATCCCAGTAGTGGCCTGAATGTGACGTTACTTGATGCTGTGATGAAGCATGACAAGGTCTACGTTGCAGGCGAGGCGAAATCTCACTGCGTGCTAGAAACCGAGCGCCAACTTGTTGGCCGCTTCGGCGACCAACCAGACCTACTAAAAAGGTTACTTTTCCTCAGGGACTGCACAAGTTCCGTGAAGCATCCAAGTATCGACTTCGATGCGCTGGCCGAAACCGAGCTTGCCGCTATGGAACGGCAGGGAGTGCAGATGGTTCTGAGCACCGACCCTATTCCATTCAGCTAGCCTGGTAGAATTGACACTCTAGAACCAGCGCTAGCGGCGCGGACGCCGGGCATAGCTTCCGCGCCGCTAGCAGTAGTATACAATGAGCCAGGAGAGGCAGGGCCATACAATACGTTATTCTTTTAGCGACCTCTGGAATAAATAGAAGAGACCTCCCAGAGCGCCAACGATTGCTGTTGTGCCAAGCAGCAGCGGAACTATAGAACTTGTCGTAGGCTGAGGTGGAGCGGGAATGAGAGAACGTTGCTCTGCTGTTGCCGCGTGACGACGCGCAACTTCAAGCCGCAGGCTTTCCTCCCCTTTCGCCATTGCCCAGCGATGGTTTGCTTCGAAAATAGGCCTGACCAGGAAAGAGAAATAGCGCAGAAATGGCTTTTCGGCACGAATCTTCCAATCATAGGTGATGTTGACCCATGGCCCATCTTGCTCAAAGGTCCAGATGCCGCGTCCATCAAAGTCGCCCCAGGCCTCTAGAGTAAAACCATCCTGTCGTACGTCGGTGACGCGGAAGCTCCAGCGCAACGTGTAGGGCAACCAGCCCTTCGTATACAAGCTGACTACTCTGCTCAATCCACGTTCATCACCAGGCTCCACTATCTGCACATCCAGATAAACCGAAGGCCACCAGCGCACCAGGTCAGTTGCATCGCCTATAACCTCATTTACTTCTTTTACCGTACTTTCCACACACCAGTGTGTGATAAAGTGATAGTCGTTCGTCGCCATTTTTATCCTCCTTTTTCTCATTGGAAGCAGACGTGAATAAAGAATATCACAAACCGGGTGGCCGCAATGCCTTGCAGTGATGTAATCGTAGAGTATATAATAGGTTCGTCGTCTCAGAACTGTAGAGATAAATATAAGTTACTCCTCATTTCCCCTGCAATCATGCACACCTCGGGTCTGCATCTACGAAAGAAGGTAACAGTGTTCAGGTTCGATAACGCCCTACAGGGAACTATCAAGACCGTGAGAGCCAGCAAAGTGCTTGCGCCTGTCTTCAATAGTATCATGCTGCGGAATCGGACACTGTTTGCCGTTTCGCTAGCGGTCTGCACGGCCTATACAGGGATTGGGATGGTCGTTCCTGTGCGTGTCTTATACGCCCAGGCGCATGGAGCTTCACTGACCATCATTAGTGCCATGGCCTCGGCCTACCTCGTCTCGAATTTCATGGCTCAGTATCCTGTCGGTTGGCTGGCAGATCGCTGGGGGCGCAAGCAGCTTATCTTGATTGGACTACTCGTCCAGGCAGCTCTCTCATTAGCCTATCTGCTGCTTGTAGACCCACTATCGTTTGTACTCGTACGTTTCTTAGAAGGGATAGCAGGCGCAGCCGTCCTGCTGCCGGCCCGTGCGCTGATTGCTGACGCTGTGCCTCTTGAGAAGCGCGGTGAGGCCTATGGAGTGTACAATTCGTTCTTCAACGCTGCATTCTTGCTCGGCCCGGCCCTTGGAGGTCTGTTAGCCGCCACCGGCTATGCCACAGCCTTTATTGGCGCTATCATATTTCGCCTGGTTGCAGTTCCTGTTGTGATCATGATGATACGCACTGAACATCGGCCTGGTGCCGTGACACGGGAGCGCGCAGCATCAGTACCACGCCGGGCGCTCTTTACCCTTCCCCTGGTGGGTGCCTATATCCTGGCGTTCGGCGACTACCTGTACCTTGGCTTTGAACTCGCGCTATTACCGTTGTGGATACACTATCACCTGGGCGCTTCAGTCTCAGTCATTGGCTTGATCTTCGCGATATCGGCCATTCCAATCATTCTTTTATCGCCGATTAGTGGGCGTATTGCCGACCGTTCACGCCGTTCAGTGCTGATCCTGACGTTCGGCCTGGGAATGGTGCCACTCTACATCAGCTATGGCCTGTCAAACTCGATTCTGCTAGTGATTGGACTGTATGCAGTTCATGGTACCATCTTTGCCATAGTACAGCCGGCCGTCGATGCACACGTTGCCGCCTCATCACCTCCCGATGCTCGCGGGAGAGTGCAGGGGATGTATACTACTATTGGCCTGGCAAGTGCTTTCATTGGGTCAATAGGGCTGACATTCCTCTATGGGGTGAACTTTCGTCTGCCTCTATTCACGCTTGCAATAGTTGTCAGCGTCTGCGTACTTGTAGGCGGTACGATGGTTCGCATCTCCGAAAAACGTGGCCTCACCCTTATTTCCAAGCAAGATCACTGATCTCCAATGGCCAGAATCCTCTCCAGGTTCTCAGGCACACGGTACTCCGGCCCATAGATAATACGTAGTTCTCCGTAATTGAAGCAAGTCAATTAACTTGCAGTGTGATTGCTGTGGCATGTAAGACAGAGATTTGCAAGCATCGTGGGATGTTAGATGCGATTGCCCTAGGACCTTTTCGGCTTTCTTACGGCCAATCAGACCGGCACGAGGTAATATTGGTAATACTAGCACTATTATGATCTCGTGTAATATGGTATTATTTGAGGTACCTAAGACTATACGCTAAGGCCAGGAAATGAAACAGCAGGATTTTGAAGCACTATTGGCTGATACAACAAAACAGATAAAAGAGAATATTACTTGGGAGATGGATGAGGATCATTCCCCGACAGTAGAGTTTCGTGTCAATGTGATTTCCCAGGCAAGGTATCCTATATTTGTGAAGGGAAGTTATAATCTAGCCGCTCAAACGCTCACTTATGCTTTGATTCATCGTTATTTTGGAAGATTATATGCACTAGATTTGGGTAAAGATCATCACAATCCTTCGTGCTCTAATGTTGGTAGAAAGCATAAGCATCGCTGGAGCGAAGTTCTACATGATAAAGAGGCTTATGTGCCAGATGATATTACTGCTCTGGTAAGTGATCCTGTAGAGGTTTGGTTACAGTTTTGTAACGAAGCGCTTCTTACACACAGCGGAGTGATGTATCCACCACCTCCGTTACAACTGGAGTTGTTCTGATGATCACACCTTGCGAATTGATTACCGAACAAATAGGCTTGCTCTTCTCCTGCTCGCCTGTAAATCAGTATATTAGAATTCAAACGCCATTTCTTTATCCAGATGGTGATGTTATCGATATCTTTTACAGGGCAGAAGGAGATGCTGTTACATTAACGGATCTTGGTGAGACATTGCGCTGGCTAAGAATGCAAACTGTTACCCAACGAAAGTCTCCCAGGCAGCGCCAATTGATCGTTGATATATGTCTCAATCATAACATAGAACTTTACCGAGGGATGCTTACAACACGTGTAAGACGATCTGAAGATCTGGCGGGTGCCGTAATGAGGCTGTCTCAAGGTATATTAAGAGTGTCCGATTTGTGGTTTACGTTCCGAAATAAAGCTGGCAAATCAATCGTTGACGAAGTCGAGGATTTATTACGAGAACACCAAATTGCATTTGAGCGTAGCCCACGTGTTTCAGGCCGATCAGCAACAATTTGGCGACCAGATTTTCAGATTAGGCGTAAGAAACACAGTGCACTTGTACGTGTACTTAGTACGGGAAGTCGTGCAGCGACGCGCGACTTGGTGGCTCGTACGTCAGCTATGTGGCATGACTTGAGTTATCTAACGGTGGGACAAGAGGCCTTCAAATTCATCTCTCTGTTCGATGACACCTTGGATGTATGGGACGTGGCAGACTTCCGATTGGTAGAGGATATATCTGATATTGCTTACTGGTCCCAATCTGATGAGTTCCTTGAGAAAGTAGCATAGTAGAAAGCCAAGAATCTTCATATTGCTAAACAAGGAATGGTTCTTACTTTCTTTAAATTCATGAAATCGCTACAGCCCTATGAAATTTCCTAGGAACCCCAAATCCGTCGCTGGCTGGTAGGTCGTTGTGATAGTCAGCAGCATTCATTTCCTAAAATGTAGTGGTATCCCTTGCGGGTACCAGGATCATTTGCAGACACTACAGCAACGACCGTACCAGGCCGCCATCAATCTGGATGGTTGTTCCGGTGATATAAGCTGCTTGCCGCGAGGCCAGAAAAGCAACCAACGTGCCCAACTCTTCGGGTTTCCCGACCCGGCCCATAGGGATACCCTGCGCCATTTCTTTGAGCACTGTTTCTTCGCTCACCCCTTGCTGCACCCTTTCGTTGATGTGGTATATCTGGCGCAAACGATCGGTGAGGATGCGTCCGGGCAGACATTGTTCACGGTGATGTTGTCGGGAGCCAGTTCAACAGATAACGTTTTTGCCAGGCCCACCACGCCTGAACGGATAGCATTGGAGAGGAGCAGTCCGTCGATTGGCTGTTTCACCGATGTGCTCACGATGGTGATGATGCGTCCGTTGCCTGTTTTGCGCATATGCGGCAATACCAGCCGCACCATCCGCACTGTGCTGAGTAAATTCAGTTCAAACGCAGCCTGCCACTGGGCATCGCCAAATGACTCAAACTTTCCCGCCGGTGGCCCTCCCGCATTGTTGACGAGGATATCAACACGCCCAAACTCTCGTACCGTCGCAGTAACGATTGCCTCCATATCCTCCGCTTTAGTCACGTCGGTAGGGACGGCCAGCACGCGGCTGCCTGTAGCCTCCTGGATTTCCTGCGCCGTCTTCTCCAGTGCCTGAGTGCCACGCGCGCCAATTGTCACCCGCGCCCCTTCCGCAGCCAGCGCCGTAGCACATGCACGTCCAAGTCCTTTGCTGGCCGCCATTACAATCGCTACTTTATCGTGCAATCCGAGATCCATCTTGCTCCCCACCTTTCAATGATATTCGCTTATTCTGCCTTCGCTGCCTGTCTGCCCGTTCAAGATATTCCTCGCGCGGAGGATTGAAGGCGTCAAGCACAAGGCAGCCGTTGGGGCCACCAATGGCTCGATGCGGGACACCGCCGGGAATGGCATAGGCATCGCCGGGCTGCAGGTTGCGCTCGTCTCCTGCCATGTTCAGCGCCATCGAGCCTTCGACCACGTAGCCGAGTTGTTCGTGGGGTGATTGTGGTCGGGCATGATAGCGCCCGGTGCCAGGTGCACGAAAGAGAACATGATACGACTTCCGGTAACGAAACGTGCGCTGATGCCTTCCACCAATTTCACCTCATTGATCGAGTCCACTTTATAGAAAGCGGACTCGAAAGATGATCCTGCAATGCTTGTCCCGCTCATGTTAGCCTGTCCGACTTGTGCGTTTGTGTCCATGATGCATCCTTTCAGTACAATAGTGGGAGTAAGCTACAATTGCACTTTTACAGAGGCATTGTAGCATTGCTGAACCGTGCTGGCAAGATTACATCCACACGTCTGTGATCGTCGCAACGTTTGCGGCATTGCGTGTGAAGGCCAGGCCGTATATAGCTTCGATGATGCGCAATACATTATAGTGATCGATGGACTCACTATAGTGACCGATCTTTACATGGGCACCTACGAAAATCGTCGCGATGTGGTTCGCTGACGTACCGTTATCTTCATCCCAGGTCAGAATGAATAGACTGTTGTGCGTCTTTGCCCATTGAACATAGCCGTCAAGATGATTTTTCAGCCAGTTATCGGCTGTCGAGACCGATCCAGAGTGCATATCATCTAGCTGGTTCGGAACGACGAAGGAAACCGTCGGTAAAGCAGAAAAGGTACCAGGAAAGCTTGAAAAGGGCTTGTTGGTTTGTTTACCTGCCACATCGGAGAAATCAGCCCAGGGATTGTGCTTGCGGGCATACAGGGCCGATCCGGGGAAGGAGCAACCCGTAAATCCTGCACTGGGCATACTTTCGGAGTAGCCTATAAAACTATCCCCAACCCCTAGCAGTTCGCCTCCAAGGTCCGATTGTGCTAAATGCTCTGGGCACGCATCGCTCGATATACCCAAGGTCGAGCCTGCAAACAGTGCTAGATAATTGGGTTCGCTCGGGTGCGAAACAGCATGTAAATCGGTAAACAGAGCGCCTTGACTCGCGAGCGAATTGATATAGGGGGCACTACCTGACCCGATAACTTGAGTATAGCTATGATTCTCCTCAACTGCAACGACAATATGGTTGAAGTGTGGCAATGCCGCCAGTGTCTGTGCAAATGCCAGGTGAGATGGCGTTGCACTGACATTGATCACCACTAAAGCAAACAACATACTTACCGCGAGCAGACCCAAGGCAGAGTAGCGCGTGACGAGGCGCACGGCGAAGAACATGGCCATAGTGCAGACTCCTTCGTACATTCGAGCATAACGATAACTCACTCACTGTACAAATGTACTATAAGACGTGTGAACCTGAGGTGAGCATTGACGAGCGCATGGTAAGGATGCTACATATGTATCGGGACATAGCCCTCGTCATGCCCTCGTTCCAGAGGGTATCATCACCATTCTAACATGTCAAACTGATCTTCAATCCGGAGACCATTCACTTTGGCAGTAAAACAATTCGAGCAGCACGTCAACCAGAAGCAGATGGGAGCATATTACACGAAAGAGGACATCAGTGAGTACATCGCTCAAAACACTATTATCCCCTTTCTCTTCGCCGATGCTGAGAAAAAATATCCTACCGCCTTTAAGGAGAACGGGCCTATCTGGCGACTATTACGACAGGATTCCGACCGTTACATTTATGAAGCAGTTCGCTATGAGAGCCATCTCCCGGCCGAGACCGAACAAGAATATGCGGCCAGGCGTAAACGCTATGCTGAGATCAAAGCTAGACTGCTTGCTGGTAAGATAGTATCCATCAATGATTGTATTACTTACAACCTCGACATCCGTCGTATTGCCCAGGATGTGATCGAGAATTGCGAGAAGGCAGACTTTCTGCATGCCTTTTATGAGAGCCTCCAGCAAATGACGATTTTGGACCCTACTTGCGGCTCCGGAGCATTTCTTCTAGCTGCGCTCAATGTGCTGGAACCACTCTATGAAGGCTGCATCGAACGCATTGGCATAACTGCCACCCTCCAAGACGACCACATCTTCCCAGGTGACCGCAAGGGATCGCCCCTACAAGATACGACCGAATCGTTCCTATTACACAATGCGGGAACCTCTCGCGAAGCCGTGTATGCTAGGGGCGGGGCTTGCCCCCGCCCTGGGGAAGAGCGAGGCGGCAGTCGCCGTTACCTCATCCTCAAATCCATTATTTTCAACAATCTCTACGGTGTAGATATTAGCAACGAGGCTATCGAGATTTGCAAGCTGCGCTTTCTACTCAAACTCATGGCTTGCATTGAATGCGCAGAGGATATTGAGTCGCTTCCCAACATCGATCGTAATATCCGTGTAGGCAACGCTCTGGTAGGTTTTGCCACTCCCGGCGAGGTCATGACCCACAATTGTAGTGGCGACCCTTTTGATCGTCAGGGAGGCGGGGTGCACCAGCCACAGACCTCCACACTAGACGAACATTTAACACTTCTTCAACAACGTACTCAACTGGACCACGCTCTTGCAGGACAATACGGTATTGATCTTAACAATGCAGCAGCTTTTGAACAGTGGCGTACCAGCCACCGGCCATTCCATTGGCGTGTTGAGTTCGATAAGATTATGCAGAATGGCGGATTTGATGTGGTTATCGGCAACCCGCCATATGTCGAGTACTCTGAGGTGAAAGCTGATTATCGTTTGCCGGTTGACACCTACAAAACGAGTACTTGTGGCAATCTCTATGCCTATTGCCTAGAAAGGTCCATTGAGCTTCTTAACGACGAGGGAAGGTGGGGAATGATTGTCCCTCTGAGTGGATTTGCAACCAACAGAATGCATTGTTTACAACAGCTTGTGATGGAACATTCGTCGTGCCTTCATCTGAGCTTCCTGTCAGGCGACGCCAACCCTTCAAAACTCTTTGCAGGCGTCAAATTCCGCCTGTGTATCGGGCTTGCGAAGATTAGCAAGCATGGCGACCGCAAGAGCTACACACAGCACCCTGTCCGGGGGACAGGTATCCCCAGACTGCGTCCCAACTCTACCACGCCACCCTCGCCAGTACTATATGACGCTACCCCAGTATCTTCGCATAGAGATAAGCTCCCGTACTTTACCTATTACTCGACCAGGTACGTTCGCTGGTATGCTGAGGCACGAGATACGCTCTTTAGCTCGCTTCAGTACTGTCAAAGCACCGACGCCATTATCAAGGGTAGCCTCCCGAAAGTCGGGCAAGATGTTGAATTAGCCATACTGAAAAAATTGACAGGGCAGCCGCTACTTCGTAGTTTTATGGATCGCGGAGATAAGGCACTTTACTACCACAACTGCCCGGTCAATTGGATTCGCGCAACAACGTTCGTGCCTCATTTTCAAAGTGATCGAGACGGGATAAAGGTTTCTTCTCAGATTCGCCAGATCACCTTCTTAAGCGAAGAGCTACGTGATGCTGCCGTTTGTATCATCAATAGCACACTGTTCTTCTGGTTCTGGTTGCTCTACTCAGACTGCTATCACCTGACCGAACGGGAGATAGGTGGCTTTCCTATCAACCTTGATCAAGTTGCACAACGATGGTGCGATGTACTGCCCAGTATCAGCGACCGCCTTATGTATGACTATAAGAACAAGTCCAGGCAACGCGCCTATGTCTATAAGACGACGGGCAGGGTCGTGTACGATGAGTTCTATCCGAAGCTCTCGAAGCCGATTATCAATGAGATCGATCGTGTGTTGGCCCGGTATTATGGTTTCAGCGAAGAGGAGTTGGACTTCATCATTCACTACGAGATCAAGCACCGTATGGGCAGAGAGAGTGACCGCCTTTCTTCAAACCTTTAAGCCATGGAGCGTTTGATCTTCTCTACTCTATGTTCCTTCTGTTCTGCGGATTGTTTTCATAGGCCATTATCTTACACCTCCACATCGGCAATGGAGTCTCGTATCCAGGTGGGACGATAAGGGAAGCGCTCCACCTGCTCACGGGAGGTGACGCCGGTGAGCACCAGGATGGTGCGCAGGCCGCTCTCGATCCCAGCGACAATGTCGGTATCCATGCGATCCCCGATCATCACAGAATCCTCTGAATGCGCATCGAGGGTGCGCAGGGCTGTGCGCATCATCAGCGGGTTCGGTTTGCCGATGTAGTAGGGTTTGACGCCGGTCGCTGCACTGATCAAGGCCGCGACGGCGCCGGTCGCTGGGACGATTCCTCCCTCACCGGGTCCCATCACATCCGGATTGGTGGCAATGAACCGCGCCCCAGCACTCACGAAACGGATGGCACGGGTAATGCGGTCAAAGCTATAGGTGGTCGTTTCCCCTAGCACGACATACTCTGGCTCCTGATCGGTCAGGACATAGCCGATGTCATGCAATGCCGTGGTCAGCCCAGACTCTCCGATGGCATACGCCCGCCCACCCGGCCTCTGATCGTGCAGGAACTGTGCAGTTGCCAGCGCGGACGTAAAGATCGCTTCTGGTGGCACATCCAGCCCCAGATAGTGCAACCGCACTTGCAGGTCGCGCTGGGTGTACTGTGAGTTGTTGGTCAGTATCAAAAACTGAGTCCCCTGCGCCCGTAGACGCTGCACGAACTCTGCCGCTCCAGGAAGAAGCGTCGCCCCATGCACGAGGACCCCATCCATATCCACCAGATAATTTTTAATACCGTCCATATATATTCCTCCATTGTAGTTTGCATGCTGATTATTGGCCGGTTGTTCATTGAGAAACGATCGTTTCCCCGCTCTTCTCGCCACGAGCTAGTGGCGCAGCAACTGCTTCTCTCTCCAGTCGGCTACCACTTCATGGAAGGTGATCCCTGGATCCGTTTTGGCTTTGAATTCCGCCAACCGCAAAAAGAAGGCAGCTTGTTCTGCCGTCATGGGGACCGCGTATGCCACGCCATTGCGCCCAACGATATGTACTATTCTTTTCATCATCTTCTCCTTCTGAACCTGGATAGATGGCTGTTCTCGTTTCTTCGTTCGATGGTTCCTTGTTGCCCCGACGGCTGCTAACTTGGGAACAGTCTCCTTCATCTATTGCTCTGAGCAGCCATAATCGTTGACAATCAGTATCATCATGCAATATACTGCATCTAATATGATAATATCACGCGATATCGTGCAATGTCAAGTGATATCATGCAGTTTCACAGGGCTGTTGCAATGTCACCGAGAGCAGGGTTCCAAGGGACGCAGTCCTTTGGCGGGGTGTGTGGGGTGTCCCCACTTTTCCCTCTTCCTCTCCTCGCACCGAAGGCAGGAAAAAGGACTTTGCAACAACCCTGTGCAGTTTCACGGAACTTCAAGCCTTCTTCACATCAATGTAGATCAGTTTTCGGCACTAGAGATTATCGATGGGCACCGGCTCTATCGCATCAGCGAGAGGGAAGCCGAAGATGCGCGAGTAGAAATACAACTCACTTTCGAGAGAACGCTTAATGTTCTCGGCACGGCGGAAGCCATGTTGCTCACCGGGGAAAGCGATGTACGCAACGGGCAAGCCTTTCCTCTTCAGTGCTTCGACCATCACTTCAGCTTGATTGGGCAAGACAACTTTGTCATCAAGCCCCTGGAAGAAGATCACCGGGCACGAAAAAAGGTCGGTGAAATGAATTGGCGAGCGTTCGTAATAGAGGTCACGCCGTTGCGGATAGGGACCCACAAGCCGCTCCAGGTAACGTGACTCGAATTTGTGGGTGTCTTTGACGAAGGCTTCCAGGTCGCTCAACCCGTAATAGCTCGCGCCTGCCTTGAAGGTATTACGGAAGGTGAGCGCACTGAGCGTCGTGTAGCCGCCAGCACTGCCTCCGGCGATGGAAAGCCGATTGCCGTCTACTACTCCGCGTTCCACCTGGTAACGAGCGCCATTCACGCAGTCGTCGAGATCAACGATGCCCCACAGACCTTCCAGCCGCCGACGATACTCTCGACCATAACCGGTGCTGCCTCCATAATTCACATCGAGCACTGCGAATCCACGGCTGGTCCAATATTGGACGTCCAGGTCGAAGACATCGAAGGTTGCACCTGTTGGCCCACCGTGACTATGAACGATGAGTGGAGGACGCTCACCGGCTGGGGCAACGTAATCGCGATTTCGTGGCGGGTAGTAGAAGGCGTGTGCGGTGAAGCCATGTTCGGTTGGAAATTCGATAGGCTGTGGTATCGAGAGGTATCCGGCATCGATAGTGGCGGAGCTAGAGCGACGCAATACCTGGGTGCCAAAAGTATTGAGATCAAGTTCGACGATTGACTCCGGCTCTATTGGCGAACCGCCTTCAAAAACGACACGCTCAGGAGTTGCATGTAGTCCCCAGATGGTGGAGTACGGCGTCTCAATCGCACCGAGCTTGCTCGTGACCGTATTGAGGCTGGCCAGGTGTGAGATTCCCTGCTGCATGTAGCTGCAGATGATGTGGTCCTTTGCCACGAAACCATAGGTAGACATACCGAAAATCCACTGCGGCTGGCCGAACTCGGCATCCATCTCGCAGAGAGATTCGATGCGGCTATCACGCCAACGATAGAGATTCCACCAACCGCTGCGGTCAGAGACGAAATGCAGGACATCATCCGGCGACCATTCGGGCTGAAAAATAGACTCGTCGGGACCACCTGCAACTCGTTCGCTGTGACCTAGCGAACCGTCAGGCTGGAACTCACCGACCCAGAGTTCAGTACCATCCCAGGGCATATTCGGATGGTTCCAGGTCAACCATGCCAGGAGTGAGCCACCAGGGCTGAGGTGTGGCGAGGAGTAGAAGTCATTGCCAGAGACAAGCGCCTGAACGTCACTGCTGCCATCCAGGGCGAGGCTAACCAGGGTATTCACTGCTTCGCGTCCAGGTATGCTGTGATCTTCGCGTACACAGATGATGCGGTTCCGCCGACGATCAACCACGCCGTCTGCGTAGCGCATATTCTCGGTTGAGGTGATGGGCCGTGGCTCCGCACCGGGGACCAGGCGGTACAGCTGCTGGTCGACGAAGTTCGAGAAGTAGATCGTGCCGTCGCTGACCGTAAAGTCGCCGCCGCCATACTCGTGGACGGTTGTGCGAGCATTGAACGGGGACGGCGTCATATCTGTCGTCTGTCCGTCCGGCGTTCTTCGCACGATGACATAGCGTCCACCTTCAGCAATACGTATCTCAGTCCAATACGTGCTTTGTCCATCAATCGCGATCTGCCCAAGCGGGACTGTTTCAGAGAGCATCAGGTCGGTGGTAATGGGCGATTTCCAGGAACCGTATGGCGCTACCTGTGGGTTGGTCATGGTGTTTTATCTCCGTTCTCCAAAGGGGTGTTTCTCTTTTTAAGTTTAGCCGCCTCATTGTAGCATTGCCGGGTTCATCTTATCAATCCACGGGGAAAGAGCATTGACTCAGCATTGTAGTACCGCTATACTGCACCTCGGTGTCTGTTGGGAGAACCAGATTAGGAATTGCACATGCTACCCGCAGGCCAATATCACATCAAAAGGATAAGAGAGCTATATATGTCTACACAAGACACTATGATTACGCTATTGATATCATGCCCAGATAGGCCAGGTATTGTAGCGGCCGTCTCCAGCTTTATTTTTAAGCATCTTGGGAACATCTGCCAATCCGATCAGCACTCCACAGACTTGCATCATGGCACGTTCTTTATGCGCGTCAGTTTTGCAGAGGATAGTTTTACTCTGAACCAGGCTGAGCTGGTCAAGGCATTTACTCCAATTGCTGAGACATTCCATATGAATTGGAACGTCCACTACTCCCAGCACCGCAAGAGGGTTGGTATTTTTGTGTCTAAACTCGACCACTGTCTCACGGATCTGCTCTGGCGCTGGAAAAGCGGTGAGTTGGCGATGGAGATTCCCTGCATTATCAGCAACCACCAGAACCTGGAATCGCTGGCCCAGATGTACGGTATCCCTTATTACTACTTTCCTATCCAGAAAGAACACCGCAGCGCGGACGAGCAGCGCATCCTGGAATTCCTTTCAGACAAGGTGGATTTCCTGGTGCTTGCACGCTATATGCAGATACTGGAGCCATTCGTGGTCAAGGCCTATCCACACCAGATTATCAATATCCATCATAGTTTTCTGCCGGCATTCGTTGGAGCAAACCCTTACGAACGAGCCTTTGAGCGTGGCGTCAAGTTAATCGGGGCAACAGCTCATTACGTAACTGATGACCTGGACGAAGGACCAATCATCGCCCAGGATGTTATCCATTGCAACCACCGCGATACACTTGAAGACCTGGTACGCAAAGGAAAGGATGTGGAACGGCGCGTGCTGGCTGAGGCCGTGCGGTTACACACAGAGGATCGGGTGCTGGTCTATAAAAACAAAACGATCGTGTTTTAGGCAAGGAGAGTCCCTGTTCTGGGAATGAAGGAAAAATGTCTTGGCTCCGAAAGCAGTGGCGGTATTAAACTCCTCTTGACAAAGAGATAACAAATAGCTATACTGCATATAGCAAATAGTTATGTGGAGAGTATGATGAACCTTGCTGAGAAACTCAAGCATCTGCGGAAAATTGAAGGAGACCTACGTGGCCTGAATCGTCCCATGACGCAGATGGAAGTCGTCACAACCATGCGCGAAGAACTCCACGAGAGTCTCAGTCAAGCATATGTATCTCAACTTGAGAGTGGGAGGCGCGTCCATTTGACAGCTTCCAGTCGTGACCTGTTGGCCCGTTTTTTCAAAGTACATCCAGGGTACCTGGTCAGCGACCCACCTGACTACAGTACTGATCTACTCACTGATATGGAGAATGGGGCAGATGATCGTCTCGGTACCTGGTTGGTAGCATGTGCCGAAGAGTGGCACAGCGAGCCATCCGTGCGAGATTTCTTTGAGCATCTTGCCATTGTCGAGGACCCGCGTCGCTATCTAGCGCTCTTGCGGCGGTTGATGGATCTGTCGCTAGAAGAACTCGAGGCCATCGTGAGTGCTTTCAACGAACATGATGAACGTAATGCCGGCTAATATTGTATTTTTATCGCGCTTTAGCGTTTATATGTGTATGAATGAGGAGCAACGCATGATCCGAGCCTCGTCTGAATTTCCTGGTCGGCAGTATCTGCCTGTGCAGCATCGGAGCCGTCTGCTACAGCAACATCCAGTGCTGACGCCTGTGTTCCTGCTAGCAGGCTCGGTTGGACTGTTCATTGCCAGTTTCTCAGCAGACAGACTGTTTCCTGCCCTGGCAGTGATTGGTGTGCCTACTGCCAACCTATGCCTGCTGATTACACTGGTGCTGGGTATATCGGGTATACTAGCTAGCATCATCTACCTCATCGAGAAGGTTGATTGCTACTTGTCTAAGCGTCTGCAGTCTGGAGTGTTTGTGCAGTCAAAGGAGCATAGTTATGCTAATCGCAACTGATCCGCTTTCCCTTGTGTTCATCGCTTGTTTTCTGTTTGGATTGCTTTTCCTCATCGTGACGGCCGTACTGGGGAGCCTTGGTCATGGGGCTACACACAGTGTTGCACATCACGGTCCGGTGCATATAGGCGGCCACGTTGGTGGGGCCCACAGTGTTGGTCATGCAGCCACTCACGGACCAGCCCACACAACAGGACACGCTGCGGGTGCGCATAGCACGAGCGGCACTTCCACACCCCAGGGAAATATCCCGTCGTTGCTTTCCAACATCAATCTCACATCCATCGTCTTCTTCCTGATTGGGTTTGGCCTTTTCGGCTACCTCTTCCACAATGTGGTCCAATTAGTGGCTCTCTTCGCACTAGGACTGGCAGGGGTGAGCGGTATAGTAATTGCGGTGCTTTTGCTGCTCTTGCTCAACCGCCTCTTCGGTAATAGTGAAGGGGAGACAGTGCAAGATGTTTCAGACCGCACAGGCATAGTGGGGAAGGTCAGCACAACAATCCAGGAGAACAGTTTGGGCGAGGTCATCTACACCTCACCAGGTGGGATGCGTAAAAGTATCCCCGCACGGAGTGTTGATGGGCGTCGACTCGATCGCGATCAGGAGGTAGTTATCATCAACTACCAGCACGGAGTTGCAGAGGTTGACACCTGGGATCACTTCATTGGCGAGGAGGAGTTGCATCTTGCAGCCGCCTCTCCTACTGCCCATGATTCCGATGAACTAGCAAAACTGCGTGCATTACTTGAAGAGCCAGGCAAGACAGACACAGAGTTGGTCGTGCGCAAAGACTTACAAAAGGAGTAAAACTTCATGTCGCTGATCATCATACTTATCATTGTCGCCGTCGCAGTCGTTGTGGTGCTTTTTGGCATAAACACCTACGGGCGTCTGCTGCGCAAGGTCGGGCCAAACCAGGCCCTCATCGTCTATGGGTCAGGCGGTACCAAAGTCATCACGGGAGGTTCTCATTTCGTGGTTCCCTTGTACCAGCGGGCCCAGGATTTCTCCCTGGAATTGATGTCCTTCGATGTCGCGCCACCACAAGACCTCTACACCACACAGGGGGTGGCCGTCAATGTCGAGGCCGTGACGCAAATCAAAGTGCGGTCTGACGAAGAGAGCGTAAAAACCGCCGCGGAGCAGTTTCTTAGCAAACCCCAGGACGTGCGCGAAAATCTGATCCGCCTGGTCATGGAAGGCCACCTGCGCGGTATCGTTGGTCAGCTCACTGTTGAAGAGCTGGTAAAGGACCCTGAGAACGTTGGTTCCAAGATGCTCAAGACTGTTACCCCCGATATGGAGAAGATGGGCCTGGAGGTCATCTCGTTTACCATTAAAGACGTACGCGACAAAAACGACTACATCACCAACATGGGCCGTCCGCAGATCGCCCAGATTAAAAAAGCAGCAGACATCGCCGCAGCCCTGGCGCTACGCGACACCCAGATTCAGCAAGCCAACGCGTCTCGTGAAGCCGCTGTCGCCAAATCTGCCGCCGACCAGGAGCGGGTGAAGGCCGAGGCCGAATCACTGGGCTTTCAGGCCGAGTCACAGCGTAACCTGGCACTGAAGAAAGCCGCCTTTGACGCCGAGGTCAAGAAGCAGCAAGCATCTGCCGACAAGTCCTACGACATCCAGGCCAATTTGATGCAGCAGCAGGTCGTCACCGAGGCCGTCAAAGTGACCGAGGTCGAGAAGAACGCACAGATCAAGGTGCAGCAGGCCGAAATTCAACGTCGCGAGCTGGAACTGCAGGCAACGGTCCAGAAGGCCGCCGAGGCCGAACGCCGCCGGGTCGAAACTGCTGCCGAGGCCGAACGCCAGCGCCTGACCCTCGAAGCGCAAGGTCAGGCCGACGCTGCCAAGGCACGTGGTATCGGCGATGCCGAGGCGACCCGTGCGCGTGGCCTCGCCGAAGCTGAGATTGTTCGGGCTAAAGGTCTGGCGGAAGCCGAAGTAATCCGCGCCAAAGGTGAAGCCGAGGCCGATGCCATGAAGGTCAAGGCTGCCGCGTTCCATGAGTACAATCAAGCCGCCGTGCTGGATAAGTTGCTCACTGGTATGCCTGAGATCGTGCGTGCCATCGCTGAACCTCTGAGCAAGGTGGATAAAGTGACCATCGTCTCTACCGGTGGCGGTAACGGCCCTAATGGTGGGATCGGTGCCAGCCGTCTCACAGGTGACATCGTGAACATGGTGGCACAAGTACCTGCTCTCTTTGAACTGCTCAGCGGCACTCGCATCGGTGACCTGATGAGCCGTGTCCCCGCATTGGCAAATCAGGGCGACCAGAGCGGTTCGGACAGCACAAAAGCCAACGGTACCGGCCCCACCGTTGATGCTACATCAACCACCGAGTAGGGACGACCCTTGCGGACGCAATCTGGGGGATTGTGGGGCCTGGACGGACTGAGGAGGCGGGGAAAGGTACCCATTTCGTTCATTGTAGGGGCGACCCTTGTGGTCGCCCTACAAGGCTAGTTGAGAGATAATACATGAATTTGTTGGAACGTGTGCTCACCCTGGTACGTGCCAACCTCAACACGATGGTTGAGAAGGCAGACGACCCGGAGAAGGTCTTGAAGCAACTTCAACTTGATATGCGCAACCAGCTCGTGCAGGTCAAAACGCAGGTTGCTACGGCCATCGCTGAAAGCCACAAGCTGCAAAGCCGTAGTAAGGCAAAGATAGCGGAGGCCGAGACGTGGATGCGCAAAGCAGAGCAGGCCATCCAGCAGAATAGTGATGATGCCGCCCGTACAGCACTTGCTCGCTACAATGATATTCTCAAGCAGGCACAGCGTTACCAGCAACAACAGAAAGAACAGGAACAGGTGGTAGTGACAATGCGCAATGCGCTGCGCAGGCTTGAGGCAAAGCTAGCAGAAGTCGAGACAACGATTGATCTGCTGATTGCACGTAAGCGCAGTGCACTCCTGCAACAGCGTGTTTTCGATACCCTGGGTAAGACAGGAACACAGAAAGACACAGTACGGACATCTCGCGCCCGTGATGCCGTACTAGAGGCCGAGGCTCGCGCCCATGCCCTGGCAGATTTGCATAAGCGCGATCTCGATGTCCAACTCGACGATATTTCCGCAGAGCAGGTGATCGAACGCCAGTTGCACGAACTCAAAGCAAAAAAGCGTTCTACCCAGGAGCCACCACTGCTCCATGAAGCAAACCCACAGCATTCTCCATTCTTGCATCCTCTGCCACAGGAAGGCGAGCCAGTGAAGAAACGCCCTTCTAGAAGCGGGACAGCAGAGCCAGAACAAGGGAAGCCTGCTGCGCCGACAAGAACACCCAAAGATGTGGCAGATCTGAAAAAGTTACTTGAGTAGAATAACAAATCCTCTTCTGTCGATGGCGTTTTCTCATAGATCTGTCCTTCCAGATCAACGCAGAGCAGCAGCAATAGCTCCCGCGACATTGGCCATCATTTCCAGGCTTCCTAAGGGGTCAGCCTCGCGGGTAGTAATGAGAACGTGGAACGCTTCGCTATCATTCCCGACCAGGCGTAGCAAGATACAACGGTTGGCGCTGGTTATAACGGTATCCTCATAGTCACCCCAATTTACTCGCTCCAGGGAATACAGTACCCCTTGCAGAACAGTGCTGAAGTACCCATAGAGCGGTGAAATGTCTAGATCATCTACTGCCACCTGGGCAATAGGATGCCCATCCAGGGTGACGACCGCAGTAGCAACAAAGCCAGGTATAGAATATCCCAGCGTTTGCAAACTCGAGACTAGCGTTGAGTAATTCCGCTTCAACGCCCTTTTTGGGTTGTCCGACCCCACAGAAGCCAATCTGCTATCCTCCTGGCGCTCATCGGAAACGGGTAGTTTACCAGTCTTCCTGGATGAGGCCAGGCTCTTAAGAGACCCACTGGGTGACCGCTGCTGGCTGGTAGGCTCTGATTGCTGCCATTCAGGTGAACTGGGATGGTGTGATATGGTGTTCGTGGCAGGGTCTGCTTGTGGTTCCTGTGTCGGCCTAAGAACTGCTTGTTCTGTCATCTTTGCCATCGGTGGCGTTGCTGGCGTTTGCCATTCCGCTGCCGATGATCTAGCAACCGGCATTTCTGCTGAGTTGAGCGATGAAGGGCGCAGGACAGGCATGGTACGCATAGTTGGCTGATCTGTCAACCATGATGGCAAGTCGGTACGCTGGCTCACTGGCGTCTTCTGCCCGCTAGAAGGAATACTGTTATCGCCGCTAGCACTATTTGCAACCAATTCTTCTTTGACACGACCTTCACCACGAGTATCTACCTGAGAAACCCGCCGTTCACCGGTACCCATACGGGGAAGCCATCCAGTTTGCTGCCACCACTCCTTGGTCTCAGCGGCCTGCTGCTCAGAATTGTTTGCTGTATCCGATTCAGCCTGTGATTCCTGCGGCTCCCGCGATTCCGCCAGGTACATAAAGGGTCTATCATCATCCTGCTCTTGCATAGGGAACGCGGGCACCCAACTAACTGCCTCGTGCTCGCTGGAGTCCTGTTGATTGGCAGCATACTTCGTCCGGTACTGGAGTGCTTGAAAAATGAGACGGGAAAGCGGCTGTGTGACATTTGCTGTAATCTGCTCATTCCAGGGCTGATGAATGACAACGCCATTTTTATGTGCAGCCAGTGCGAAGAATGCCTCTTCACCACGTAGCGAGCCATACTCCGCCCAGATCAACTCTCCTCCCTGAAAACCCAATACTCCGCGTTCCTCCAGCCCTGTATTGACTAGCAGGGCGATACTCTTTCGACTCATGGTGATGATCTAAATCACATCCAGTAGATCGAATGAGTCCAGGTTGGCAGAAAACCCTGTTTGTTGCAGCAAACGGCGCAATTCTTCTTTGAGCGTATGGAGATCAAACGGCTTCTCTAAATAGCTGACAACTCCACCTTCTAATGCCTGGGTACGCGTAGAGGCAGAGCCAAAGGCAGTCACCATTATCAGGCGTGTCCTTGGACGATGCATGCGTAGCCATTGGAGCAGTTCAAAGCCATCGGATCCCGGCATCTTCAAGTCGCTGATGACCACGTCATACTCTTCCGACCAGAGTCTACGTATAGCCTCTACTCCACTCATGACGCCCTGGACGAAGTATCCATCCTTACGCAGCGAGTTGACAATGCTCCAGTTGAGATTCTCCTCGTCCTCAACAACGAGAATGCGCCATTGATCAGACATGATTGCCACCACCTATGAAAATTTAAGGGGCTGCAGGGTTCTTAGGGGCAGCAGCTCCTAAGCAGGCTGTGGGGGATACCTGCCCCCCACTTTTCCCTTTCCCTACTCACGGGACGAATGCCGGGAAAGTAATTGTCACTTCAGAGCCAAGTCCTTCATTGCTGGAAATAGATATTCTGCCGCCATGATGGCGGACGATACTGCGCACGATAGAGAGTCCCAGTCCCATGCCTTCGGCCTTGGAGCTATAGAGCGACTTTGTAATGCGCTCAACCTCCTCTTTACTCATACCAACGCCCGTATCCGCCACTTTTATACCCACGGCTCCATCTTGCTTGGTGATGAGATTGACGGTGATCACTCCACCATTGGGCATGGCGTCAATGGCATTGGTGATGAGATTGACAAAAAGCTGCGCCATCTGATCAGGATCACCCCGAAACTGCACATCCGCTTGCGCACAGATCACTTGCATGTTGACATTCCGGCGTCGAAAGTCATGCTCGAAAAGGTCTGAAATGTACCGCATCAACGTCAGCAATGAGAATACTTTCGTCGGGCGATATTTCAGACGAGAGAAGCGCGCCATCGATGACAGCAGACGGCTCAAGCGTTCAATCTCACTGACCAAACGGCTGGTGTACTGCCGTGCATTGCTATCATCCTTGAGATCCTCTTCCAGGCTCTGCACCAGTGCTTGCATCGCCGAGAGTGGGTTCTTGAGTTCATGGATAATTTGCGAGATAACATGCGTGAGACTTGCTTCCGCCTCACGCAATTCTACAACGCGCATGGATAGTCCCTGCACCTGCATCTGCCGCACGGACACTACATATTCCGCCCCATTGAAGGTGACAGCGACATTGAGACAGGTCCGCAATTCGTCAAATACCTCGTGCCCCAGCAGTTCCGGCAGGGTACGCCCCTCCAATTCGCCTGGCGATGCGCCAAAAGGGAGTCCAGCAGCGTCACTTGCAAAACAGATGCGCCAGTACATGTCTGTCAGCAAGTAGGCCGTCTCCGCCCATGCCATCGCACCTATCTTCTCTGAAGTGATCATCGAGTATTCTGTCCTAATATGAGTCGTTCAGATTTTCTGGTTTGGTGTTGTGTTGCGCCTCGCGATGAGTGTACCATGATGCTGCTGGAATGACAAGTAAATAGCACATTCTAGTATTCGTTTCTGCGCCTGATGCACGTCTCTGCCCTCTTGCAGGATCCTATCTAGGGGACAGGTAAATACGATCATTCACAAGTTACGTGTTAGTATGATACACTTGTACGAGATTGAAGCAACTGAGAGGAGCCATCTCATGCAACACGAAATCCAACAAGACATCTGGAAACGCCTCGCAGCAGAAGCAGCAGCAGAACTGGTCGAATCAGGAATGGTGGTAGGCATTGGCACAGGCTCGACCGCCGCCTACATGATACAGGCGCTGGCCCGGCGCATCCAGGCTGGCTTGCACATTATCGGTGCGGTACCCACTTCAGAAGCAACCGAACAACTTGCCAGCAGTCTCGGCATCCCGCTGACCAACCTCAACACCCACCCTGAACTTGATCTCACAATCGACGGTGCAGATGAGATCGATAGCCACTTGAACCTCATCAAGGGTGGAGGCGGGGCGCTCCTGCGCGAGAAAATCGTCGCCTCGGCTTCGCACCGCTTCGTTATTATCGCGGACGTCACAAAACAGGTAACAAAATTGGGTCTCAAGGCAGCTCTACCCATCGAGGCTATCCCCTTTGCAGTAACCCCTGTCAGCAGGCATTTGCAGGCACTTGGAGCCTCGGTCCAGGTGCGCCAGCGATCGAACCAGGTTTTCCTCACCGACAATGGCAACATCATCCTGGATTGCTCCTTCCCAAACGGCATTGCCGACCCTGCAAACTTAGAAGCTAGCATCCGGCACATTGTCGGAGTAGTCGAAAGTGGCTTGTTTCTCAACATGGCGGAACGGGCGCTAATTGGGGGACCGGAAGGGGTCAAGCAAATCAGGGCGCGTTGAGTCTCTCACTCCAGGTTTGTCAGTGCAACGCTCACTTCCTGGAGACGTTTCTAAACCTCCTGGTCTTTTGAGTAGGGACGAGGAGTCAATCTCCTGCCTGCCCTTAAAAAACTTGCCCCTCATGCCCTCAACTTCTGTAGAAGAGGCATAGATCAACTACCATGTGCAGAATTTCCTGCACGAAAGCGCGTGCGTACCCACGCCACTAACCAGGGCAACACTACAACGCCGAGAACAGCAACCCACAGCGCCACGGCTGTAGCAACATACCTTCCTAGCAGCAGTGCACCAAGCCAGCCTCCAATCAACGCCGCCAGCGCACCGACAGCGAGCATAACCAGCCATCCGCGATGCCCCCAGGAAGATGACGCGGGCCGCAACCTCGTCGCACTCGCTAGCGCACCAATGAGGATGCCCAGCAGGAGCCAGAAGAGTGAGAGAATGAGCATCACGAACCTCCTTCACGAACTGGGAAGCAATATCTCGTTGAGAATACGAAAGAGTCGTGGGCTATCGCTAAGTATCTGACCTATGCCGAGGTCTGCCCGTACCTCGACGTGTTGGAAAATGCCGAACTCAGCGAAGTCGTAAGGATGATGGATGCCCCTGAGTGCAGCCGCGAAGTCGCGTGACTCAGTGAAGGGGACGGACGTGTCACTGCGATCATGGAGTAAGTAGATTGGTACGCGAATCTGGTCGATGACCCTGTTTACCGAGAGTTCGTCGAGCAAAGTATGCGCCTGCGAAGGGAGTGCAGCGAGGTTGGCATCTACCTGATCGGGTTCATCGCCCGCTAACAAGTGATAGACTGCAACGGTGCCCGGCGAGAACCGTGCCAGGTCTTGAGCGGTCAACGGCTTGCCACCAGGAGTAAATGCGCTTTGCAGGCGCGAGCCTTCGGAAGGAGGAAGCGTGCCAGAAATGACATTAGCCAGGACTTGAATAGGGAATGGATTAGGCTGCCAGGGCTGCGTCTGGCCGTTCACGGTCAGGGCACGCCGACCAACCGCGCGCAACAGGCTGGTCGCATTAAAGTAGCTGCCGAAGAGCGCGACGAACGCCACCTGATCGCGAATGCGCGGATCAGCCGCGGCAAAGCAGATGATAGGACCACCGCCGCTAAAGCCAACCAGCCCGATGCGATGTGCACTCACACCGGGCCAGTGGGCCAGGACCTTGAAGACCTGCACAACTCCATCGCTGTCCTGTGCTGACAGGCTGTAGTGGGCAAGTGTCGTCGTCGTCATATTCATCACGACCAGGCCTTCATGCGCGAAGGCCAACGAGAGATTGACGAGCTGCGGCACGTTCCGATTGTCACCGATGCCAGGAATCATGATCAGGCCTCCGCGTGTGCCGGGGATTGGCGGCGCAGGCGTCGTAGGCGCGTAGACATCCACGTAGACAGGGCCACTAGCCGAGGAGATGGTCATCTGTGTGCGACGCACCGACTCGTCGAGCAGCGTTAGTGGTGCAGGCTCCGAGGCCATCAGCAACGTCGGCAAGAGCAGCACAGTGCGTAGTGTAGCCCGTCCCACGGGAAATGCCGAGAGGAAGAATCCTATCACGAACACCATTACGAGCGCTACTCGCGCTATCATACTGCCTAGCCTGCGCCTGGTTTTGCCGGGTGCAGCATTCCTGCTCACCGGTGTGGTGGCCGCTTGTTGCGTGTGCTCTTGCGCTTCACTGCTCATCACATCACCTCGTACTCTCGTTTTTTTGCACATCAGGACCTGTACTTCTTTATAGCACACCTGACTTATGGAGGTAGTATACGTCAAGGTTACCCAGGAGGGAATGGGGCATATGCCCCATTCCCGCTGTAAAAAAAGTTGCAAGGGTTCAGAGCAATAGAAGCAAGTCGTTGATCAGTAAGGGATCAGGGCCGAGACATGTTCTGCCTGTGGTTGGCATTGCTGCGTATATATGGTATGGTGTAATAGAATTTATGAACAATTGACAGAACACCAGAGAAGAATGGAAGTAGCTATTGTTACCTATTTCGATCGACCTAGCAACCGAGCGCTATTCCTTGACATGAAACAATCCAGCAGGTATACTTGAAGCATAATGTAACGTCCTCAGCATCATCATGAGGAGGTGCAAACGTCCTTCATCTACAGCTTTCCCTCCCGAAGTCCCGTATGGCCTTCAGCTTTTAACGTAATTGTTGAGTTCCCTACACAGGAGGATCCACCTTGAGCAAAGCTACATCTGAAGTTTCAGCCCCTGGTCCCTGGGCGCTCACCACCAGGCGCATTGTCACTGCAGGCGTGCTGGTGGCCATTACTATCATCTTAGGCGTCATCCCAGGCATTGGATTTATCCCTATTCCTAACCTTTCCGGCAGTGCTACTATTGAACACATACCTACTATTCTTGGTGGTGTTCTCGAAGGTCCCCTTGTAGGCATGGTCACAGGCCTGGCCTTTGGTCTACTCAGCTTCACCCGTGCCACAATACCGCTCTTCAAGGATCCCCTGGTGGCGATCCTTCCCCGCATCCTGATTGGTTTGACATCCTGGGCGACCTTCGCCGCTTTGTACCGTTTTAATCGTACTGCAGCCGCAGCCGTCGCAGGTTTCATCGGCTCTGCGACCAATACCGTCTTCGTACTCGGCATTGCGGTCCTTCGTGGCTACTTCCCTCTCATAGCAGTAGTTCCCATCATCCCACAGGCCGTCGTAGAAGCAATTATCGCAGCTATCCTGACAACGCTCATCGCCAGCGCCGTCTACATCGTAAGAGCACGCCTGGTGCGCGCACCCGACACGAAGCCCCGCGACCAGATGCCATATTAGTTATGCTAGAAGTGAATACTGTCACCTTTAGGTATAGCGAAGGGGAGCAGGACACTCCCCCAGCACTACGTGAGGTGAATCTGCGCATCGACGCTGGTGAAACAGTAGCGATCATCGGCCACAATGGCTCTGGCAAGAGCACTCTGGCCAAGCTGTTAGCCGCCGTTCTCAAGCCCACGAGCGGCACGGTGTTGGTTGATGGACTCAACACCACCGCCCATGGCGAAGACCTCTGGACGATTCGCCAGCGTGTCGGTATCGTCTTTCAGAACCCCGACGATCAACTGGTGGCAAACACCGTGATTGATGAGATTGCCTTCGGACCTGAGAACCTGGGCCTGCCACGCTTTGAAATTGAAGAGCGCGTCCAGGAGGCGATGGCATTGCTCGAACTGGAAGCATACGCGCAGATGGCAGTGAGTGAATTGTCAGTAGGCCAGAAACAACGGGTGGCTATTGCAGGCATACTGGCAATGCGCCCACGCTATCTGCTCCTGGATGAGCCAACCACGATGATCTCTGGTCACACGGCGCGCCAGTTACTGGAAACCGTCCGTCGCCTGGCACTTGAGCGCGGCATTACCGTTATTCACATTACTCACTTCATGCACGAAGTAAGCGCCTTCAAGCGAGTGATCGTGATGGACGAGGGTCACGTGTTGATGGACGGCACTCCCGCGGATATCTTCGCACGTACCAATGAGTTGCGTGCAGTTGGTCTGGACGTACCAATGGTCACCAGCCTGGGTCAACATCTACGAGCACAAGGATGGTCCAGGCTACCGGAAGTCGTACTTTCCAGCGACCAACTGAAAGAATCCGGCGTGCCCGCCGGGGTGGGGGATACCGTAGGGGCCGATTTATCGCGCCCATCGCCTCAGCGAAGCGAAGCGGAGCGCGTATCAATACTTCGGCCCGCCGGGTCGGCGAACATCTCAACATCCAGTGATATCGTAGGGGCCCGATTTATCGCGCCCGTGGGGTGCGGCGGGGCCAATCCTACACCGCTCTTTGAGCTGAGAAATGTCCACCATACATATCTGCGTGGAACACCTTTCGCCGTGAAGTCACTCACTGAACTCTCGCTCTCTATTTTAGAGGGACAGACCACAGCGTTAGTAGGACCAACCAAAGCAGGTAAGTCCACGGTCGTTGACATGTTGGCCGGTCTGATTAAACCGGCGACAGCCACATTTTTCTTCGGAAATGACGACGTTGGTGTACCCTCCTTCAATATCGAGCGCATCCGTTCCATTGTAGGCGTCGTCTTTCAGTCACCCGATTCTCAAATTTTTGAAGATACAGTCGGCAAAGACGTCTCCTTTGGTCCACGCCGTAAAAAGATGCCTCTAGCCGAGTCACGACGTCTGGTTCAGCAATCCCTGGAAGCAGTAGGATTGCCCTACGAGGATTTCCGTTCACGCTACACCTATGCCCTGAGCGGGGGACAGAAACGCCGCGTAGCTATTGCTGGTGTGCTTGCCCTGCAACCAAAGATCATCATTTTTGATGAGCCGACAGCAGGGTTGGATCCGCGTGGACGCCGTGAACTACTCGAGTTGATTGCCGGGCTAAAGCAGCAGCAAGGATTCACCATTATCTACACCTCCAGTGGTCTGGACGATGTGATTGGCCTTGCAGATATGATCTATGTGCTCGACCAGGGGCGCACAGTCCTAAGCGGGGCACCCCGCGAGATTCTGCTACACGCAGATCAACTGGCGGCGCTGGATATTTCCCTACCAGAAGCAGCACAGATCGCCTTGACCTTGCATGGGATGATTCCTACTATTCGTACTGATGTGGTAAGTCTGGAAGAACTGGAATATGAGATAACAAAGGTGAAAAATAGCCCAGCACCTGCGGATCTCACACCTGTAAGGGGCACCGCCACAATCACCACGGATGACCAAACGCAATCTGAAATGTAGTAGCACCCCTTGCGGGTGCCAGGACTGGTGAGGGTACCGGGATGATCGAACTCTCAAGAGATATCACCTTTGGCCAATACATCAATAATGGCTCAGCGCTTACGCGCATGGACCCCCGCACTAAACTGCTTGCAGCGGTTCTGCTTATTATCCTTGTCTCCTTCGTTACCAGTTTCACCGCATTTGCCTTGTGCCTGCTCTACTGCATCATCTTACAACGGGCATCACGCATCTCGCTCTCGTATGCCCTGCGTGGCTTCAAACCCTTCCTTGGTTTGCTGGTCTTCATCTACATCATTCAGATCGTTTTCTACTACTCACCGACACAGCACACAAGCATCATCTGGCAGTGGGGTATTTTCACCGTCTCCCGCGAAGGCATCATTCGTAGTACACTGATCATGGCGCGTGTGTTCTTCCTCTATTATTTCGCTTCCATGCTGATGTTCGCCACCTCACTGGTAGACCTCACCGACGGCTCGGAGGTATTGCTCTCGCCACTCGAAAAAATCGGCCTACCAGTAACCTATATTGTGATGGTTTTTGTCATCGCCTTTAAGTTCGTGCCTATCTTTATTACTGAGGTAGAACGCTTAATAAAAGCTCAGACTGCCCGTGGAGTGCGCTTCGACCAGGGCAACTTCATCCGGCGTGCCATCAATTTCGGCCCTTTATTGATCCCGCTTTTCCTCAATGGCTTCCGCCGGGCTGAGGCACTGACTATCGCCATGGAAGCCCGCTGCTACGGCGCTGGTCGTCGCGGCTGGCGACGCAGCAAACGCCGCGCCCTGCATTTCAACCGCTCCGATATCCTGGCTCTCGTCTTTACCATGGTTTTTTGCATCGTGACTCTCATAGTGAACTTCGTTGCACCATTCTAAAGAGCATCTCCAATGAGAGAGACCATGAGACTTGAACAAAAAAACGCCATCCTACACTCGGCTGAAACCGTGCTGGACGAGGCAGTCGCATTCTTGCAAGGTCTGATCCGCATCCCGACGGTGAACCCACCAGGCGAAGCCTACCCCGCATGCGCACGCTACATCGGCGAGCGCTTGCATGAACTTGGCTACGCTATCGAATACGTGGAATTAACCCCCGCAGAAGTGGCGGAACTAGCTCCCTATGGCGAGGGCCTGCCACGTGTCAACGTTATTGGTCGCCTGCATGGTTCTCAGCTGTCACCTGTGTTGCACTTTAACGGGCATATGGATGTAGTGCCGGTGGGCCTCGGCTGGTCCTGCGATCCGTTCGGTGGGGAGGTGCGCAATGGACGCATCTTCGGACGGGGGGCTGCCGACATGAAAGGCGGTATTGCAGCGCAAATCTACGCCGTTGAGGCCATTCGACGAGCAGGCTTGCAGGTGCAGGGCACTATTGAGCAGAGCGGAGTCGTTGATGAGGAGAGTACGGGCAATCGCAACGCCGGTATGGGGCTGCTGGTCGAGCGGGGATACATCTCGCCTGATCGCACTGATTATGTGGTGATCACCGAACCTCTGCATGTTAACAATATCTGCCTGGGGCATCGCGGTGCCATCTGGGGCGAGATCACCACCTTTGGCCGCCAGTCGCATGGCAGTACACCTGAACGAGGCGTGAATGCTGTCGAGCACATGGCCGATTTCATTGCCGAGGCGATACGCGAACTGAGGCCGCGCCTGCAGCAGCGACTGAACAGTGTCCCTATCGTACCGGCGAGTGCAAGCGCCGCCAGCCTTGCGTTCGGCACTATTGAAGGTGGCACATATCTCAACATTGTGCCAGAACGCTGCACCGTCACCTTCAACCGCCGGCTCGTGATGAGCGAGCGCCTGGAAGATGCACGCACTGAGTTATGCGAACTGCTAGACCGGCGAACCAGGACCCAGCCCGACTTCCGTTATAGCTACTCAGAGCGTTACGCTACCAGACCCACCTGGGTGAGCAGCGAGACTCCCCTCGTGCAAGCCTTCGCTACCGCCATACAGGATGTGCTGGGACAAACCCCTGGCTACGTATGCAGCCCTGGCACCGACGACCAGCGCTTCGTCGTCAACAACGCCGGCATTGAACAGTGCATCATCTACGGCCCAGGCGAAATTACCCAATCTCACATCGCCGACGAGTCGCTCGCCATCGATGACCTGCTAACCTCCATCAAAGTCATGGCGTTGGCTACGGCGCATCTATTAGGAGTATATATCCCGTAGGGGCGGGAGTTGGGTTTGGCTGGGTGGGGACCCATGTGGTCGCTTGCTTGAGAGCAATATGTATGGAAAGACATTGATGAGCCAGATTTTGCAGGATTTCGCGGAGCCAGCGCTGATGCTCGCCGTTGAAGCCAACTTTGCTGAGGAAATGGCAGTCTTTGGCCGTTACTTGCCAGGGGCAGAACTGCATGATAACGAAGAGGTAGAATGGTTCATCACGGGTCTGCCATACCCTTTGTTCAATGGCGTCCTCCGCACCCATTTCACTACAGACGCGGCAGGCAAGACGGAGGATATCGACAGGAAAATTGACGCAATCCTCAGCCACTTCAAGGCACGCCGTATACCGATGGACTGGGCTGTTAGCCAGGCATCGCAACCTGCCAATCTGGGAGCGTATCTGGAAGCGCACGGCTTGTCCTATCTCGGCGCTAATACCGCGATGGTGCTCGATATACGCGCAATGTACGAGTACTTTCCGACACACCCAAATCTCAGAATCGAGGAGGTTAACGATCTAGAGACGCTGAAGTTATGGCGGCATGTCTCAGATAAAGGCTTTGGGAGTTCCGGCGATCATGCTAAAGTCTATTATGACGCCTACATCAACATGGGCTTTGGCCCCCATCTGCCTTGGCATCACTATATCGGATGGCTCAACGATGAGCCTGTTGCGGTATCCTCATTGCTCCTGTACGCAGGCGTAGCAGGCATCTACGGCGTCGCTACCATCCCAGAGGCACGTCGACAAGGTATTGGAGCAGCCATGACGCTGGAGCCACTGAACAAAGCTCGCTCGCTTGGGTACTGTGTAGCAATGCTCTCACCTTCGGACTTAGGACTGGTTGTATATCAACGCATCGGATTTCGTGAATATAGCAAAACAAGTTTTTACAGGTGGTCACTATGATGCAAACCTCAACTTCACGCATTGAACATACCGAACTTCCATTCCCACTTGGGAATCAGCATCGCCTTTTCATCGCTGGTGATTGGGTGGAGAGCAATGAGCACATCGAAATTCGTTTCCCCTATGATCGCAGCATTCTGGTTGGGCGAGTAGCATGGGCAGGCAGGCAAGATGTTGACGCCGCTTTGGAGTTGGCGAGAGAGGGAGCTCGCACAATGGCCACCTGGCCACTGCATCGTCGCGCCGCGCTTCTGCATCGTGTCGCCGACCTGCTTGCCGCTCGTACAGAACACTTCGCCTCATTAATTGTGTATGAGGTCGGCAAACCAATTCGCGATGCTCGCCTCGAAATTGCACGGGCCGTGTCTGCGTTACATCTGGCAGCAGAGGAGGCCACGCGCATTCACGGTGAGGTTGTGCCAATGGATGCCGTACCAGGCGGCGAAGGTCGCATTGCCTACACTGTGCGTCGCCCATTAGGCATAATCGCCGGTATCACCGGCTTCAACTTCCCTTTGCTTCTGGATTGCCACAAGATCGCTCCGGCACTGGCTGCAGGCAACGCTATCATACTCAAACCAGCACCGGAAACGCCGATTACTGCCTTAGAACTGGCAGCGATCTTCGCAGAAGCTTGTTCTCCACAAGGTGCGTTGAGCGTGCTACCAGGCGGCGATGACATCGGTGAACAGTTGGTACGCGACGAACGAGTGGCGATGATTACCTTTACGGGCAGTTCAGCAGTGGGGAAACATATACGTGCAGTTGCCGGCTACAAGCGTGTCACACTCGAACTCGGCAATAATTCACCACTCATTATCGAGGCCGATGCCGACCTGGAGCGTGCAGTTACTCGCACGGTAGCAGGAGGTTACTATGCCGTCGGGCAGGCTTGCATCGCCGTTCAGCGCATCTATGCTCAGCGCACCATTTGCCAGGAGTTTGCGCAGCGCCTGGCAGTTCAAGTAGGGAAGTTGCGCACCGGCGACCCACGAGACCCTGCGACGGATAGCTCCACACTGGTCAGCGAACAGGCGACCCAGCGTGTCCTGGCAGTGCTGCAAGACGCGCAGGAACAGGGGGCACAACTGCTGGTCGGCGGCGAACTACACCCCGATGGGTGCATTACACCGGCGGTTCTACTTGGTGTGACTCCAACGATGCAGATTTGCCAGAGTGAACTGTTCGGTCCCGCGGTCGCCATCGCTCCTTATGACACACTAGATGAAGCCATTGAACTAGCCAATAGTACGCCTTTCGGGTTGCAAGCGGGCATCTTCACCAACAACCTAAAGGCAGCGCTACATGCCGCAGAACGCCTTGATTTCGGTGGTGTGCATATCAATGAAGTGTCAAGTTACCGCGCCGATCATATGCCCTATGGTGGTGTGAAGGCAAGTGGCATGGGGCGCGAAGGACCACGTTACGCTATGGAGGAAATGAGTGAGACAAAAATCATTATCATCACCATGTGAGGGAGTCCTTAGGCGAAATGTAGTGGCACCCCTTGCGGGTGCCAGGCCGTGAAAATCATCACCACCTGAACCGCAGGCGAAATGTAGTGGCACCCCTTGCGGGTGCCAGGCCATGAAAATCATCACCACCTGAGTGACAAGAAGGAGCAAGCTATGGCAACGATCATGATTACCGGTGGTTCCGGCTTCCTGGGGAAATACGTCACGCGCAGTCTGGCAGAGCGAGGTGATCGCGTGATCATCTTCGATGCGGTAGGGCCAGCGCCGGTACTTGCCGCGCTCACCGCTCCTTTCGAGCAGCAGATTATATTTGTGCGCGGCCAGATACTGGACCTGGCCGGCCTGCTGCGGGCTGTGCAACAACACAAGGTCGAGCGTATCTTCCACGCCGCCGCGCTCTACGATCCACCTTACTCCTTAGACGAGCCAGCGATTACCTTTCAGGTAAACGTCACTGGGACGATCAACGTGCTGGAGGCGGCTCGTCTTTTGGGGGTGCAGCGAGTCGTCCAGAGCAGCAGCATCGCTGTTTACGCACCGCGTCAATACGAACCCATCGATGAGCGCCATCCTATCTCGCTGCCATCGGCGGGCAATCCCCTGGGGCCATATGGCGCTTCGAAGGCCGCAGCCGAAATCGTCGGCCTCACCTATTACAGTACAAACGGTATCGACTTCGTTGCTCTACGAAACTCGGCGATCTACGGCCATGGCATGCGCTATCCAATGTACATCAAGCCAATGGTGGAGAATGGTGTACGCGGTCTGCCTACACGCTTTGCGACAGGCGGTGACATGCGTCGCGACTACACCCACGTGAAGGATATCACCCAGGCCGTAATCAAGGCTTTGGACGTGCCCGCATCTTCGCTCACCCAGCGTGTCTTTAACATCGGCTCCGGCTCGATGCACAGTGCAGTGCAGGTGGCTGAAACGGTACGGATAGTACTTCCCAACGCCGATATCGAGATTGGTGCAGGTCTGAGCGAGTTAGAGCAAAATGATATGCAGGCACGCGGTGTGCTCGATTTGAGTGCAGCCCGCCAGCAACTGCGGTACGAGCCACAGTATACGTTGGAGGCTGGTATAAGGGATTATGTTGAGATGTTTAGAGTAGCAAACGATCTGTAATTAGCGATGATTATTCCTGCGCCGCCTGGCCCAGGGCAAACCTACGGCGATTGCAGCACGCATAGCAGCATCGAAACTATACCAATCTGCGACCACTTCATCGAGCTGTCGTTGCATCGCCACAAATCTATCCCAACTGGCCTGGGCTTGCTGAACAATGGTGCTATAGGTATCGAGCCAGGTTGCAGCAGCCACCATCTCTGGCAGTTGCCAGCTTTGCGCCTGGCTCCAGGTATTATTCTCTCGATCTGGTTCACTCAAAAATAGATCGAGCACCTGAGTAAAGCTTGCCATATTCGGATTGGTAGGATCAGCAGTGCAAACAATGAAATTCCTGGCCTTGAGCGCCTTTATACGCCCATTCGCAGCGCCGTGATTTCTGACCTCACCGCGTCCCACCAGATCCATCATCCTGAGCCTGGGCAGTCGACTGGTAGCCAGCACGGCAGAAGGCGGTATGTAGACCTGACCATCATCAAACTCTGGAAGTTCCGCCTGGTACTTTACTACGAAATTCTCCTCTAAGTTAGCTCGTTCTCTGATCAGTTCATTCGTTAGGGCTGCTAACTGAGTGACTGGTAAGGTTTGTGGGTCCGGTATGGGAACACGTCCTAAATCGTCCTTACCGATATGGTTATTAGTGGAAAATAGATTGATCAGGTAGGCTGTAACTTTGCTATTAACCAATGCAAGCAAGGCTTTACCATTTTCCTCCGTTACTCCATCTTTGAGTACCATCCGCCAAAGCTCATGTGTAAAGGCTCTAGGAGAACTCAAATCTCTTTCAAACCATGTAGCTATCAAACGCTCCCGCGTGTTCAGACGGGCTACTTCTCTCAGTACGATGCCCTTCTCTTTATCGCTTATTTGCTTTAGCTGTTCTAAAATCTGAGATGCCCGTAACGCCTCTCTCGGCAGGTTGCTGCCGTTAGTGACCTGTAAGGCTCTGGCCCAATCAGAAGGGAAAGTTGGTAATGGGGCGAATACATTTACGTCCTCTCCCTTATAAATAGCGATGTCACCATGTGAGAAGCTGCCCTTGTCTTCACCCAGCCTTAATGGATTCAAAGCTGTAGCATTCACATCGCCTTGCTTTCTGTCAAAGGTGTCATCCACCAGGGTTCCTAAACGTGTAGCAAAGTTACCACTGGCTTGCTTTACATGCTGCCAGATATCCAGGCCTATCTGATTGTTTGAAACCAACCAACTTCCCTGCCACAGGTCATTTTGTGGCACGGCATCTACTACTTTCGCTATACCTGTACTGAATTGAGCCGCTCTGACTTCCTGAATATCGTCACCACCACTGACGAGTATCGAAGTGTTAGGCCTCGAACGCCCCACACGAATAATACCCACCGCTTGGTCAACACCAGGAAAGAGTATATCTCCTCGATAAAACCGAGTAGCTATATCTGGACTGAACGGTGGTATTTTGAGTAGTCTACGTGCAGCATTGGCACTTCTATCACCAAAAATAGTTAAAGGAACAATATAGATCATCTGCCCATATTCTGCCAGGTAATACAAGCCTAAGCGTATGAAAAGCAGATATAAGTTCGTGTCGCCTGAAAGAACAGATCGGTAAAATCCGGCATTTCTAAACCGATTCACGTCTAGTTCTTCTTGTTTACTACTCACATACGGTGGATTCGAGATGACATAGAAGAAACCCTCTGCATAGTCATCCAACTTCGCCTTCATAGGATGAGCTTCATCGGTGAGCCGATCACTCAGGCGGTCAGGAACATGTATTCCCCTTGCTGCTCCGGTGACATCGGTACTATCCAGGACTTCACGCGGCAGATCCAGACTGTTCGTGTTATAAATGTGGAAACGTTCAATAGGCGACACATCTCCCGCTTGTTGGAGCACAAAGAAATCATCTAAACCTTGAATAAGCATGTTCATCTCCGCGAGATAACAGGCAAAAGGGTTCAGTTCCATACCGAAAAAGAGGGTCGTCAGATCACTCAGGTAGCGCTGTGCCAGTTCCTTACGTAAGTCAGGATTGCTAGAAATAGCTTCTTCGTTATCATCCAAGCCATGAAGATTGCAAAAGAAGCTTACCAATACCCGCCGGTATCGACGAGCGGCATGTACGAGAAAGCTGCCACTACCACTAGCAGGGTCAAGGATACGCCGTCCTATGACATGCGTCCCTGTATACTCCAACAAATCCAGCATGTATTCGACGATATCATGGCGGGTCAGGAAATGACCTTTGCGGTTACGAGCATTACGATCGATATATTCCTCGTACGTGAAGCCGATGATATCGCTTGTGATGTTCTGGAAGTTATAACGACACAAAAACTCAAGCGTCTCAACAAACAGAAAATCATCGGGATTGAACCAATCGAAAATGGCTTGCTGAAAGAAATGCAGGTAGTAGTGACCAGCTTTACGGGCAAGGATATCACAGTAGCTTTCGTTCAGGACACCAGTGCCTTCTAGTTCCTTGAAATGTCGCCTGATATACTCACTCCAGTCTCGAAAACCGCCATTACTCATGAAGCGAGGACGCAATATGTGTTTATCCTCCAGCACACGCACTAATAGCAAGCGAACAAAGAAAACATATGCTACCTGCTCAGCGAAGGTTTCAGGGTTTACATCCTCCTGATCGCTTTGGCGCTCGCTCCAGACATGGTATGCCTCGGCAATTCTGAAGGGTTCCGTAGCTTCAAAGCGTTGCGACAGCAAAGCACTATTGATACGTATAGCTCGCTCTAGCCAGACTTCAAAATTGAGTGACAAAGAGGCGGGAAGTTTAGCTACTCCTATCGTTTGCCCAATGATCTCCTTCACCTTGCGCATTTCGTGCAATTCTATTTCACCAAGCCGAGGCGTGAGTTGCTCTATCGCTTCAAACACTCGCTTACTGATAATATCAAGGCCGCTAGCACTGAATTTAATTTTGCCTATAAATTCGTCTCGTGCATTTTCCCATTCCTCGCGCAAGTTTGCATCTTCCTTGACGAGTCTATTACGACGACCTAGAGCTTGCCGAACTTGCGATAGGGCAGCCAGCCGCAGGTGATCCAATGACTGGCGACTTCCATTAATAAATTTTTGCATTACCTGTGGTCTATCAAGCGCTATAGCATTCCTCTCGAAAGCCTCTTCATCAACACAGATATTGGTTACAAGCTGAGTAAACTGCGTGAAACGCTCTTTGCTAAAGAGCAATCGGAAGAGCGCGAGATTAGTGGCCTGTGTTTTCTGCTCTTCGCCAAAAAGCTGCTCTACCAACACATCTACCAATGTCTCATATCTGAGAATATCACTCGGCAGGAAGCGCACAGCAAGTATCCGGCGCATGTTGCACCAGGCCGCATAGCCAGCAGTGCCAATACAATAGCGCTGCATCTGTTTCAGATCTTCTTCTTCAAGGTTATGCGTGCTGTTTTTGTCTTCCCAGACGAAGGCTGTACCAACCGGACCGTTGACAAGATAATCAGGGCGATTGGCTTTTTGACCCGACTGAGGCTGATTGTATGTCCAATCGGTGGCGCTAAAGCCGAGCCATTCGAGAACATAACGGGCAAACTGCTGGTCAACTGCGTTTGCTTCATCCCCGCTACGCTTAGACTCTGGGATGGTCAAGTACTGCTGGTAGTTGCATTGCTGGGTATCGACCGTTATCTGAAAACGATCAATAACCGATTGCTGAAAGCTGGCAACGACCTGAACCGGAGACAAAGTAGCTAGTCCATTCATGTGTTCCCTTCCCTTACGACGTCCATCGTAGATTGTGGGTAGCCTGGTCACAGGTAGCTTCCTGGTTCCTTCAGTTTAGCTTACGGAGGGAGATAGCGCAAGACCTTTCATGGCCCAATGTGAGTATCAGTATCCTTGAACATACCCGATAAGTGAAGAGAGATAGGTACCTGGATAAAAGTTCAATAAATCACTATAATGTAACATGACATCTTAAAGTGCCAACGCTTACTTTCCCTCAAGCAGAGCGTATAATGGATGAATATGTATTTGTAGCCCCCCGATTTATCGTGGGGGGCAGGAGAAAGCCAGCAACATGCTGAACAGTATCTACCGGCACCAGGCGAGTGTGGCCTGCAAAGTTCTCTTTGGCCTATGTCTGGCACTCTTGCTCGTTACTTTTCTCCTCTTTCCTGCAGGGGCATCTGCCCATACGCGAACTGCCACCTCGAATGGACCAACGCTACAAATAAACGTAGGTTTTGAAGATGACTCCAGGGTTGGTTACTGGACACCAGTACAGATCATCCTCAGCAACGACGGAGCCAATTTCTCAGGCACGCTTTCGGCCACCACTTATACCAGCCCACTCCTGTCCGGAGCGGTGGTAGGCGACATCTCACCATGGAGTTACCAGCAGCCTGTTACATTACCACATGGTACAGAGAAACAGGTCAATCTGTATGTCCCCTTCTACGAGAGTCCCTCTATTCCACGAGCCATCATAGCAACCTTACTTGACAGTCATAATAAGGTGATCCTTACCCAAACCCAAACGCCATACTCCCTACGAAAAGGAGCCATCTTCATCGGCATCCTCTCTGACCTGAGCACAGGATTTGACGCTCTGGGTGCTGTGACCTTGCCCAGCCCAACGAGATCAATCGAAATAGTGACACTGAACGCAAGCACATTGCCAGATATGGCAGAGATGCTGGGAAATTTTGATGTCATCGTGCTGGATGACTTTACAACGAGCACACTCACCTTTGGGCAACTGACCGCTTTGCAGACCTGGGTCAACCAGGGTGGCGCCCTGATTGAGATCGGTGGAACACAATGGCAACGTACTCTCAGCAAGCTTCCACACGAACTGCTACCGGTAGTTGTATACGGAACGGATTCACTCCCCGCAGGCACCCACCTCTTACCCATCGGTAGCCCTACTATAGCGGACAGCGGCCAACTGCCAGCGCCGGATGTCCTCAAGCAGTCTATCACTGTCAGCACTGGGACTATGCCCGGGCCAGGCGATGGCAGTTCACTTTCCAATCTTGAGACTGTTCTGGCGTATGGTGCGACCCCCTTACTCGTACAAGCACATCAAGGAAAGGGGGTTATCTGCTATCTTGCTTTCGATCCTGCAACTGCGCCTATCGCTGGATGGGCCGGAGCCATTGCATTGTGGAAGGGCCTACTTTTTCGCGCTCTTGGTGACCAGTTCCTCATTCCCGATGCTGCCCCCAGTTTTAGTAATGGACCGGGGCAATTCAACGCGCGTGATGGGCTGTTTCAAATCCTGCAACCAGAGACACTGTTCCCCATTTGGGGACTTGTCTTTTTGCTGCTCGGCTACATCATACTGATTGGACCCGTAAGTCTTTTGATTGTGAGACGACTGAAACGGCCGCAATGGAGCTGGCGCATCATACTCAGTGGCGCAGTCGTCTTCTCTCTACTCACCTATACACTCGCCTTCTCTCTGAGGACTGCGACCGTCAACAGCATCTCCCTCATCCAGCTCAATCAGGGTGGATCATCGGCACATGTGACAACGTATTTGAGTGTTTTTATACCCGGGCAAGGCAATTTCCAAGTAGGCATCCCTGGCAGAAGCCTTGCACAACCAATACCTGATACACTGTTTCCCAATGGATTGGAAGGGCTAACCGACGAAGAACAGGCCACGGTTACACTTGGAAAACATGAGACTGATGTGAATTTGTTGGATATCGGCGCGTGGACACTACATCCAATCATCTCAGAGCAGGATCAGCGGCTACAAGGAGGAATTGTCGCACATCTCACACTTCAGAAGGGCACGCTCGTAGGAACAGTAACGAATACCTTTAACAGCTCTCTCAGCGACGTGTACGTATTGCTGCCCCATAGTTTTGCCTCCATTGGCCATTTACCGGCAGGAGAAACCCAACAAGTCAACATTCCCATCTCAGCATCCAATGTTGGCACAACATTGGCAGACCAGATCGCCAGCAGCAATGGCTTACCTGCGCCCTACTTTCCCTACGCTAACAGTGCGCAGCCGCAGACTACGTTCCAGCGCCATCTAGCTATCTTATCAGCTCTGAGTGGAGAGGGGTTTCCCTTCTACCCCTGCTCTGGCCCTTGCAGTACACATGCTATAGTCACGAAACATACGATCGTCACTCCACCTTTCGGCGCGCCAAAGGTGAACCCGATAGACGGCAACGACCCATTATTGGTCGCTGGTGCACCCGCGACCTTGATCGGCTGGGCAGACCAGTCATTGGGTACAATCAACGCTGTGACCGTTAATGGCTCCATGTCTGATGGCACCCACGAGAATCTGGTACAGGTACCGTTAAACATCAACTTCTCTAGCTTAGCAAACGTGCCACCTGATCTGATTTCAGGACAGGTGATCAACGCGCAAGGCAACAATGTACAAACCACTGCACCCGACGTATATAACATGGCTGCGGGCAGTATGACTTTTGAATTTGTCCTACCCACCTCCCAGGCAGGGCACCCTGCCTGGGGGTCAGGTATCGCACAGATCAACAGCATGACCATTAGCGAAACGTTCTTGAGTCAGTCAGCAAACATCAGCCAGATTCGCCTCTACAACTGGAGCACGAATTCTTGGGATACGATTACCCTCGACCGGGACACCTTTACAATAGTGGACCCAAAGGCGTACACTAGTTCTGATGGTCGTGTGTTGTTACGTTTGGCTAATCAGAGCAGTTCGTCTGAAGTACTCACATTTAGCAAACCAACATTGAGCTTAAATCGGCCCATTTCAGGTTCGTCGCAATAAATAGAGCGCAACAAAATGTTCTTAGAGAACGTCATAGTGTGTAAGGCGTAATATCTATTAAGGGGGTCTCTCTTGAAAGAAAGCTTGATAAAAATCACCAGGACTCTGGTTGGGTCCTTCCTTTTGCTTGCGCTGCTCTCCTTCACCTTCCCCATACAGGTACTTGCCTACACAGCAAAGGGTGGACCAACGATGCAGGTGAATGCGGGGTTCGAGACACGTTACCGGGACGGGAACTGGGTTCCAGTTCAGATCGCACTACACAATGATGGTCCCGACTTCAGTGGCACCCTGTCTATCAATGCCTCTACCGACAATGGCCCTTTTATTGGATCAGGAAATGTAAGCACACCATCACATTACCAGGTGCCTATTACCCTGGCCAACGGTGCTCAAAAGCAGGTAACTATCTATGTGCCAATCTATTTCGATGTACAGAATGTCGTAGTGAGGTTGCTCGACAGCAGCGGTAACATCGTAAGTAGCCAGGATGGCGTACTCAACCCACTAAACTTTGGCGACACTTTGGTTGGTGTGCTCTCCGACCAAAGTGCAGGTTTTGGTCCGCTAAACGCTGTTTCTCTACCCAATCAGGGCAATTCGGTCATTGTAGAGTTTCTGAATGCGAGCACTATGCCTGTCGTTGCTGCAGTACTCAAAAACTTTGATATCATCATACTAGATAATTTCACGACAAGCAGTCTGAGTGCAGCCCAACTGACCGCATTGCAGACCTGGGTCGATCAAGGTGGAGCGCTGATCATGGTAGGCGGCCCAGAATGGCATCGCACCTTCGCCGCGCTGCCGACAGGTCTCTTGCCGGTAGCGGTGAATGGCACGACGACACTGGCAGCAGGATCCCATCTCTTGCCTCTCGGTGGGCCTAACGCAGGACGCCTGGGGCAAAGTGGCATGGCTGATACAGTACAAGCCTCTGTAACAGCCAGTTCAGCGATTTTGCAAGGAGACCCAGGCAAGAGTGAGATTGTACTTGCATCTGCTACAACTCCCCTCATCACTCAGACTAACGTAGGTCAGGGTACTGTCTGCTACCTTGCTTTCGATCCTACCCTTGAACCTATTGTCGGCTGGTCCGGCGCCAGTGCCCTGTGGAAAGGCCTCCTGTTCCGTAGCCTGGGAGATCAACTTCTCTCTAATCCCAATTCCTACCCCGGCCCTGGATACTATGGTGGACCTGGGCAATCGCTATTGGCAAGTCGGATGAGTGGATTGCTCCAATCTCTCCTGCCAAACACAATTCCTTCGCCGTGGACACTTGCTATACTGCTGGTCGGCTACATACTCGTGCTTGGACCCATTCGCCTCTTGGTACTAAGACGGTTGAAGCGTCGCGATTGGAGCTGGCGCATCGTTCTGGGCAGTATTGTGATCTTCTCTGGCCTTGCCTATGGACTTGCCATTGAGGAGAAAGGTACATCAGTTGTAAGCAATAGTGTTTCAGTTGTCCGGTTGAGCCAGGATGGTTCACCGGCACATATTACAACTTACCTGGGCGTTTTCGCTCCTAACCAGGGAGATTTCCAGGTCTACATCCCTGGAAATGGCCTGGTACAGCCATCACCAGATTCGTATTATTCGTATTATTCGATTGGACCCAGTAATTCAGGCAACCAATCGCCGACTATTGTTACGCCTATACAAAATGGAACGAATGTGAACCTGCAAGGCGTCGAGTTCGGGACGTTACATTCCATCCTCTCAGATCAAGACCGACCCGCACAGGAGGGACTTATCTCCCATCTGGCCATCAATAATGGCACATTGGTAGGCACGGTAACCAATACGCTCAACTATGCACTTAGCGACGCCTATGTGCTGATGCCTTACAATGTGCTCAGCATCGGGCGACTGGCAGCAGGTCAAACCAAACAGGTCATGCTTCAATTGAACAATTCAACATCCACTCCCGGTGAGACATTGGCAGACCTGATCGTCCAGAGTAGTGGTTCAGCCTATCCCTACGGTGTTTACCCCTTCGACTCTGGACCACAACGTCTCACCGAACAGCAACGTCACCTGACAATTCTGATGGCCCTCGACGGGCAAGAATACTTCGGCAATCCCGGCATCGGGCCCATTAGGCCAATACTGCCAATACTTCCAGTGCCGATCAATTCAGCTTCGGGAACGAGCAACGTGTTCGTAACAGGTAGTGGTATAACCATTTCTAGCCTGGTATCATCTAGTGGCGGTCTACCTTCCGTATCTTTCTCTGGCGGCGGACCCTATATACCAATGACCGGCGACAACGACCCATTGCTGGTTCCCGGTTCTGCTGCTACGCTCATCGGTTGGGCAGAGAAACCATTCACGAACGGTGTGACGATTAATGGCATCAGCCCGACAGGCCTTCACGAGACACTAGTCCAGGCTCCGCTCACTGTCAATCTTTCCGGTACATTGAACCTGCCGCCCTACTTTATTTCAGGACACTTGATAGATGTAGAAGGTAACAATGTGCAAGCTCAGTTTCCCGGCATCTATGCTATGACCACCGGCAGCATGACCTTCGAGTTTGCCATACCTAACCAGGCTAATCTGCAGGTGAGTGGTTTGTCGATTACCGAACCTCCCAACGCCTATCAACCTGGACTGGGGGCTGTAGCCGCAAATGGAAGCCCACTTCCACTACGCCTATACAATTGGCACACTCGTTCCTGGGATTCGGTGTCGCTCCAGCAGAACGCCTTTACAACAACGAAAGTTGCTACCTACATTGGTCCTGGAGGCCGTGTCTTGTTGCAACTCGCCAACCAGGATAGTTCACTTGGCACTCTCATCTTTAGCACGCCTTCCCTGAACCTGCAAGGTGTTGCATTGGGTCCGTAGGGGCATGTAGCTCCCCGATTTATCGTGGGAGCCTGCGCCCTTTGTAGGAGTATCTATGATCAAAATTCAGCACGTCTCTAAACAATATCGGTCCGTTCGAGCACTACAAGACCTCAGCCTGGAGGTGCCGCAAGGGTCAGTCTACGGACTGATTGGTCCCAACGGAGCAGGGAAAACAACTCTACTCCGTATCCTGGGAGCATTAATCCCGCCTAGTGCAGGCGAGGTCTGGTTTGACGATGAAGAAGTGAGCCATACCCCTACAACAATACAGCGCAGAGTCGGGTATATGCCGGACTTCTTTGGCGTTTACCCCGACCTGACTGCCGCGGAATACCTTGATTTCTATGCCGGTATACACGGCGTGTCATTCAAGAAGCGTGCCCGCTCCGTTGCTGATCTCCTCGAACTGGTTGATCTCACCTCGAAGCGGGATTCATTGGTTGAAACACTCTCGCGTGGTATGAAACAGCGCTTATGCCTGGCTCGCGCTTTAGTTCATGATCCCGATGTACTACTACTTGATGAGCCGGCCTCCGGGCTGGACCCGCGTGCCAGGGTGGAGTTGCGTGAACTGGTGCGGACTTTACAAGGTATGGGCAAAACCATCGTGATCAGCTCACACATATTGCTCGAACTAGCCGAAATGTGTACTGACATCGCCATTATACAGGGAGGACGCCTGGTCATTGCAGGAGATGTCGAGCAGGTCTCGCGTCGTTTGGATGGGGGGCGCCAACTTGAAATTCGCCTGCTGGAACGCCTCACAGAGGCTAAAGAGCTGCTCAAGAACATGCCTGAGATCAGCAATGTGTTAGATGAAAATGGCGATGTAGAACTCATTCACGCTGAATTCAATGGTGATAACCGAGCACTCCATCGGATCCTGGCGGCTCTGATGGCACGAGACATTCCCGTTGTTTCCTTCGCGCCACGCAGTGGCGGTGGCCGTCTTGAAGAAGTGTTCATGAGCATCACCGAGGAGGGGAACGCCGCATGACTTTTACAGCTCTGTTGACCAAGGAACTGCGCTTACGCCTGCGTCGCGAACGCACGGTCTGGGTTATCGTCATTTACTTACTGGTGATGGGCTTGCTCGGCTTTACTTACCTTGAGCGTGATAGTGCCTTTAGTGGAGGCTACCAGGGATATCTACTCAGCCAGATCGGCACAAACCTCTACACCTTACTCGCATTTGTGCAACTCTTCTTGATTGTGTTTATTGTGCCCGCCTTCACATCTACGGCCATCAACGGCGAGAAGGAACGGCAAACCTTTGACCTGCTCCTGTGCTCTAAGCTTTCTGCCTTTTCCCTGCTCGCCGGCAAACTGGTTGCCGGCATAGCGAATGCACTGTTGTTGATCGCGGCATCTATTCCTCTCTTCAGCCTGGTCTTTTTCTTCGGAGGAGTAGCCCCAGTAGAAGTTCTCAAGGCGCTGCTTGTTTTTGTGGTCACTGCTATAGTAACTGGCATGTTTAGCCTGTTTTGCTCGACAATCGTGCGTCGTCCTCCTGTATCGACGGCCATAGCCTATGCTTTCTGTGTGCTCTGGATGTTCGCGCCCTGGGTCGCATTCCTCCTGTCTTTAGGAGGCGGATACTATGGCAATGCTCGCTGGCTTATCTTGATACAGTCGTTGTCTGTTTGGAATCCCATATCAGCACTTATGAATACGCTCGCTAATGGGCAGAATGGGATTGGGCTGTACCTGCTCCCACTCCCTAATCCCAATGCCTTCGTTTCACCATTGAAAACTTACATACTCCTGAGCTTACTCATAACGATCATCTTATTCCTCCTGAGTATGGTGCTTGTCAAGCCAAACCCTCTTGGCCGATTGCGGTCACTGAAGAAGAGATTCACACCATCAAAGAAAGGTACAGTAACAGCTTGACCCAGTCACCGTCCGTAGAGGCCCGATTTATCGCGCCCTTAGCTATGAAAGGTTAGGAAATTATGGCAACCATAGCACCGTCGCGTCCAGTAACTCAAGGGATAGCCGATAGGAAAAGCCTATCCAAAGCCCTATATCCGTGGCGCAGGCGGCTATGGATGCAGCAGATGCTGCACTGGACTGGCACTGGATTGATTGTGGGCATATTGCTGGCATGCCTCCTCTTACTCATCTCACGTCTCATCCCCTGGGCCAGCGCTCCATCCTGGGCCATCGCGCTCGGCATGGCTTGCCTGCTCTGTTCATTAGGAGTTGCACTCTGGTACCGTCCTTCCTTTACGCGTACTGCACGGCTCGTCGATGTACGATTGACGCTGCATGATCGTCTGAGCACAGCCTGGGAACTCCGTGATGAGTCAGCGCCGCTGCTTACCTTACAACGTCGAGATGCGCTCAAACAACTGGGCAAACATACGCCTGTCACAGCGGTCTCCCTGCGGCCACGACGCTCATTCCTGATTCTCTTTGCCGTTGTTGTCATCGCTCTCGCGCTTTTAGTCTTCTTGCCCAACCCGATGACGGCTGTGCTTCAGCAGCAGGCAGCATTGCAAGCCCGCATAGCCAGGCAGGTCGCAGACATCAATCGTATTCGTCAGCTAATCGATAGCCAAACAACCACATCGGCGCAAGAACGCGCACAGATCGATAAAATCTTGCGCGAGGCCGCAGCCCAACTACAAAATGCCCGAAACGAGGCACAGGCTCAACAGATCATTGCTCAGGCTCAGGCAAAGCTCAATCAACTACGCGACCTGCAGGCAGCTAATAAAGCACAGGCCCAGGCAGCAGCCAGTTCAGCACTCCAGAATAGTTCAAATTCCAACCTGAGTTCCGCAGGCCGTGCACTCGCCAATGGCGATGGCAAGGGCCTCGATGCCGCGCTGCAAAAGCTTGCATCTCAAGTAAACGGCATGACTCCCGCACAGCGAGCACAATTGGCACAACAGCTTGAACAGGCGGCTAACCAGGCAAGCCAAAACCCTCAACTCAGTTCTGCCCTACACCAACTCGCCAAGGCGGTTGCCGACGGAAGCCCAAGCGAGGTTTCCGACGCAGTCAAAGCCGTTGAAGCTGCTTCCGCCCAGGATACTACCAACCAGTCCAATGCCAGCAGCATCGATCAAGCTTCTCAAACACTGCAAAATGTGGCCAACACGCTGGCCGCATCGACAGATGGTACCAGCGGACAAGCACAAAACCAGGGACAAGGGCAGACCTCAGGGCAGGGCCAGACCCCAGGTCAAGGGCAGAATCCAGGTCAGGGACAGAACCAGGGCCAGGGGCAGGGCCAAGGTCAGGGGCAGGGACAAGGCCAGGGTCAGGGACAGGGACAGAATCAGGGTCATGGACAAGGAACCAATGGGACTGGCGGAGCGAATGGAACTGGGAACCAGGCGGGGAAGACCGAACAGGTATACGTTCCAGGACAAGTGGGCCCAGGCACCAGTACAATAACTGGCAATGGCAACAATGGCGTTGTTCAGCCTGGTAGTCCAGTCCCCTATTCCCAAGTGATCGCGGCGTACAATCAGATGGCCCACGATGCCATCGACAATAGCGATATACCGCCCGATGAGAAAGATCTCGTTCAAAACTACTTCAATACATTAGAAGGGCAACACTAACAGATGGCAAGCAAAAGCGAGCACCCCGCGATAAATGGGGAGCAATCTGCCTGGGGGGCAAATTCGGAAGTAGAGGGCCGATTTATCGCGCCCCCTCCGCAGGAGGCAGAAACCGAAGCGGCGATTGAAGAGGTCAGGACACAAAATAGAAATGAGGGTCCCAGTGAAACCGATATCGCGTCTTTCATGGATATCGCCCAGCAGTTGGAGGATGAACTCAACTCAATCGTAGTAGGTCAAGAACGTGTTATCCGCGAGTTACTGCTGGCCTTACTTGCGGGTGGCCATGTATTGCTGGAAGGGGTACCAGGGCTTGGCAAGACATTGCTTGTGCACACATTGTCTGACGCGCTTGCACTCAAATTTGCGCGCATCCAGTTTACACCAGATTTGATGCCGGCAGACATCGTCGGTACAACGATTGTGAGCGAACAATCAGATAACAATGCCACAGGAAGCAAGCGCGTTTTCAGTTTTCAACCAGGTCCCATTTTCGCCAACATTGTCCTGGCCGATGAGGTGAACAGGGCCACCCCAAAGACCCAATCAGCACTGCTCGAGGGAATGCAGGAACGCACGGTGAGTGTCGGTGATACCACGCGCCCTTTGCCCAGCCCATTCTTCGTCCTGGCCACTCAGAACCCGCTGGAGATGGAAGGCACCTACCCCTTGCCGGAGGCGCAACTGGATCGCTTCTTGTTCAAAGTGCTCGTTCGTTTCCCTAATGCACATGACCTGATGCGCATTATCGATACCACGGTTGGCACGCAGACCTACCGGGCCAAAGAGGTCGCTTCGGGCAAGCAACTGCTCCACTTGATTGCGACTGCTCGTGCCGTTCCAGTAGTAACGCACGTCAAAGAGTACGCAGTACGTTTGCTGTTGGCAACCCATCCAGACCAAGAGGACGCACCCGAAAAAGTACACAAATTCGTTCGCTACGGTGCCAGCCCTCGCGGCTTGCAAGCTCTCATCATGTCCGGTAAGGTGCGTGCCCTACTCGAAGGTCGCTACAACGTCTCGCTAGAAGACTTGCAAAACGTGGCCTTCCCCGCGCTGCGTCACCGCATCATCCTCAACTTTGATGGCCTTGCTGATGGAGTGACGCCGGAAGAATTGATCGAGGAGATTATCGAGGAGACCGAGACACAGTGAGCAATCGACCTCGATCATAGGGGGGGTATCACAATGACCAATGAGAACGGATCAGCACGCTTTCCACTGGACGCCGCAACGCTCCAGCGCATGGACAGTCTGACGCTCATCACACGTAAAGCGATGGCGAGCGGACGACCCGGACGTAGGCGCTCTCCGCTCGCTGGCTCATCGATGGAGTTTGCAGACTATCGTCGTTATGCTCCAGGCGATGACTTCCGACGTATCGATTGGCGAGCATATGCGCGCCTGGAGCGGCTCTTCCTGCGTGTCTTTGAAGCCGAGGAGAATCTGACGGTAACCGTGCTCATCGATTGTTCCGACTCGATGCAGCATGGCACACCGCCGAAATCCTCGCTGGCGATCACGTTGGCGGCTGCCTTGTCATACGTCGCCCTCCGGTGCGAAGATAACGTTATCGTCGGTGCGCTGACCGATCGCCTGGCAGCACACCGGCGTACCAGCAGCGGCAAACATGCCATCTGGACAATTGGTGAATTTCTTAATCGCCTGCCACATTCCGGCACAACCGATTTAAATCGAGCGCTCTATGACCTCGGCAGAGTAGCGACCGGGCCTGGCCTCACCATCGTAATCTCTGATTTCCTGGCACCAGGAGGGTACCAGACCGGACTACGCGCAGTGCGCCAGCTACGCCAGGAAGTGGCGCTCTTGCATCTCCTCGCTCCAGATGAGATCGAGCCGGACCTGCAAGGTGACTGGCGCCTGCGTGACAGCGAGGGAGTTGGCAGTGTTGACGTGAGCAGCACACCCGCTGTCCTACAGGCATACCGGCAACGACTATTCACATATATGGATGAATTGGCTTCATTTGCCCATACTCATGCCATGACGTATGCGATGATCCCTAGTGATACCGTCCTTGTCGAGGTTGTACAAAGACTACTCAGACAGGTTGAAATCGTCAAATGAGTCTACTTGTTCCTGCGGCACTGGCCTTTAGCATTATCATACCTATCATCCTGCTGCTCTATTTCATGCGTCCGAAACGGCAAGAGCGAGTGGTTGGGAGCATCCTGCTTTGGCAACAGGCGCTACTGGACCTGCAAGCAAGCCGTCCATGGCAGCGACTGCGCGTCACACCGCTTCTCCTGCTCCAGATTCTTGCAGCTATTGTCATTGTACTGGTGCTCGCGCGCCCGGCCACCTTTATCCGCAGCCCTATTGGCGGCGATAGTATTATCATTTTACAAGCATCAGCCAGCATGCAGGCCACCGATGTAGCTCCGAACAGATTTGAGGAAGCTAAAAGTCGCATCGCTGACTTGATCGCCGGGCTTGGACCCAATGACCACCTCTCCTTGATTGCTATGGCACGTGTACCACAAGTCTTGATCGCAGCCTCGTCAGATAAGCAACAACTCACAGCCGCGCTGCAACGTGCGAAGGTCACAAACCAGGATGCCGACCTCGAACAGGCTCTCTCACTGGCGGCATCACTGGCCGCAGGACATACCAATATACAGGTGTTGGTTATCGGCGATGGCCATGTTCTGGAGCCGGATCAACCACTTGTGGTCCCCTTCCCCGTCCACTATTTACAAATCGGCACCGACGCCCCCCATACTGCCCTGCTGGCACTAGCCTCGCGCACCATCCAGGGCAATCTGGTAGCCCTGGCACAGGTCGCCAATTATAGCCACCAGGAGCGATCAATACCAGTCGAACTGTACGCCGACGGCAAACTGGTGAGTGTGCAAACCATTGACCTGGCAGCAGAAGCGAGTGGCGCATTACAATGGGGCCCCCTGCCCCCGGCAACCCGTTTCCTGCATGCACGCATTATCGCTCAAGACGCCATGACCGTTGATCACGAAGCATGGGCCATCGTTGGTGGGTCGATGCCTGCCCGTGCGCTGCTGGTGACTAAAGGCAACAGCTTCCTTGAGGCAGCTCTGCGCCTACAGCGCAACATTGACCTCTTTGAAACAACCCCCGATAAGTATGTGGACCTTGGCAATTTTGACCTGACAATCTTCGATGGTTTTGTCCCTGCGATCCTGCCTGCTGGCGACGTATTTTTCGTCAACCCGCCGAAGGGATCGTATATTTTCGGCACATCGGGTCCGGAGATCACTGTCAGTCACATCAGCACAGGCAGCGACACCGCGGGATTACTGAACGACGTTGATCTCACTAGCATCCATGTGCTGCGCGTCAGCCATCAATTCATCCCCGCATCCTGGGCACAACCCATCATCATTACACCCGAAACCCCACTGTTGATCGCCGGGGAGACCGGTAACAGGCGCATAGCGGCCCTGGGCTTCGATCTACACGAGTCCGACCTGCCTCTGCAACCGAGTTTTCCATTGCTCATGTTTAACCTGATCAACTGGTTCCTGCCACCGCCTGTCCCAGGCAACGGACAGATCGCACCAGACACGTCCGTCACCATCCAGACATGGCCGGGTGCAGATCGGGTAACGATTGCCGCGCCAGGCCAACAAGCTGTCACTGTTGCACCACCATTCCCTGTGGCAACCTTCAACCGAACGGGCACAGTCGGCATTTACTTTGTGACACAACATGTCCACGATCAGGTGCGGCAAGGAGCGTTCGCCGTTAACCTCTTTGACCCGCTGCAATCCCAACTGGCTCCTGCTGCGCAGCTCCCGGTGGCTAATAGCACGCCCTTCGACGCTGGCAGTTCCACTTTGCCACGAGCTTTACTCGAACTCTGGCCCTGGATCGCCGCTTTCCTGCTCCTTATACTCTGCGCGGAATGGTGGGTCTTTGGCCGCAATTACATACCACGCAGCACTTCAAGCGTTGAACCATCAGCGTATGCACGCACAGCAGGTCGTCTTCAGCAGCGCAAGCAACTCAGTGCAATCGCTGCGCTACAGAACCAGGTAGAGGACCGTTTTAGAATCGTCATTAAGCGCGTCACGAAGATGACAAATCGTATCCGTAGAAGGGTTCCAAGGGGCGGCCGCCCCTTGACGGGGCGTGGGGTGTCCCCACCTTCTCCTTCTTCCTCCGCAAATCGTATACCTGGCAGGGTTCCAAGGGGCGGCCGCCCCTTGACGGGGCGTGGGGTGTCCCCACCTTCTCCTTCTTCCTCCGCAAATCGTATACCTGGCAGGGTTCCAAGGGGCGGCCGCCCCTTGACGGGGCGTGGGGTGTCCCCACCTTCTCCTTCTTCCCCCCGTGGGGTTGGCGAACCAACTTCTAAAGAGCAAGCAAAAAAAGGCGAAAGGAAAGAGCAATGCTAACATTTGAGCAGCCCTTGCTGCTACTGATCTTACTGCCAATCGGCTTGCTGGTCTTTCTCGCCTGGCGACGCATGTCCCTGCCATTCCCCAAAACCCAGCGCTATATGATCCTGGCGTGCCGCTTAGCCCTCTTCTCGCTCATTGTCTCTGCTCTGGCCGGCGCGTCATTGTCCCTGCCAGTTTCACGCCAGGCGGTCGTATTTGTTGGCGATATCTCTGCCAGCACAACGCCTCAACGGGCATTCATCGAACAATGGATCAACAACGCGATACGCCACAAGCGCCCCGATGACCAGGTAGGCATCGTCGCGGTAGGACGCAATGCGCTCGTCGAGCAATCGGTCAGAACACAAATTGATTTCTCTCAATTCGAGTCCACACCCGACACCAGTTACACCGACCTTGCCGCTGGCCTCCGACTCGCTGCAGCCATTCTGCCAACGGACAGCGAGCGGCGCATCGTGCTTTTAAGTGACGGTCAACAAAACCTGGGAGATGCACTACAGGAAGCACAATTGTTGCAACAGGAGGGGATTCGAGCTGGACGTCGTACCCTTGCCCACATTCAATGGCCCAGAGGCGCGCATCGATGATCTCTCGGCACCAACCGAACTGCACACTAATGAGCGTTTTCTCCTCCATGCCAGGCTCTTTAGCACTGTAGCTCAGCAGGTCACGCTTCGCCTCTACCTCGATCAAACGCTTTTGCTACAGCAATCGTTGCACCTCGTAGTTGGCGAACAGGACGTCTCATTCAGCCTCCTGACTCCGCCAGCGGGTTTTCATACCTTCCGCATTACGCTCGATGCACCATTCGATACCACCGGCCAGAATAACGAAGCCGCCGCATTTGTCAATGTGCAAGGGCCTCCGCATGTACTCGTTGTCGAGGGCAAGCCCGGCGCTGGCCATAACATCGTCGCTGCTCTTCAGGCTACACACATCAACGTCACACTTGGCACTCCTCTCGATGTGCCGCTCACACTTGACCAACTTGCCGGCTACAGCACGGTTGTACTGGCTGATGTACCTGCCCTGGCGCTAGGCACAACCCGTATGCTGGTGCTGCAAGCTTTCGTGCGTGATCTCGGACGCGGTCTTGTTGTGAGTGGAGGTGACAACAGTTACGGTGTGGGAGGCTACGCTGGCACACCACTGGAACAAACGCTCCCGCTGAAAATGGATATTCCTCAGCATAAGGATACGCCGACTATCGCGGTCGTGCTCATCATCGAGAGCCTGGAAAGCGATCTAGAAGTAAATATTTCTAAAGAGGCCGCCAAAGGCGTGATCAATCTTTTGACTCCACGCGACCAGGTCGGCATTTCAGATGCATCTGGCCAGCTCGTCATTCCCATGCAGCATGTCACAAATCGAGCATCGATTGATCACGCTATCGATGCCATGAATCCTGACGATCCCCCCAGTTATATGCCAGACCTGGTGAACGCGGAATCCGTGCTACTACATAACAACGCAAAAATAAAGCACGTGATCCTCCTTGGCGATGGGGACGCCAGTGACAACTACACTCAACAAGTGCTCAAGATGGCAAGCGAACATATCTCTATCTCAGTCGTCGGCACCAATATAGGTTCCTACCAGGATTTAGCGATGATGCAACAGATCGCCTCTTTGGGCAAGGGACGTTTCTACCTGGCTAATAACCCCAACGTCATCCCACAAATTTTGCTCAAGGAGACGCAGCAGGCTGCCCGGCGGGCCATCGTCGAAGAACCATTTATTCCGGCCATTGTTGGCGCCCACCCGATTTTGACAGGCTTAGGCCCACTCCCACAGTTAGAGGGTTACGTGGCAACCACCCCCAAAACGGCGGCTCAACTGGTCCTGATCAGCCAGGAAGATGATCCCGTTCTTGCCGTCTGGCAATATGGCCTTGGACGTGTTGCGGCCTGGACAAGTGACGCTCTCGGTCTCTGGACGGCCGATTGGCTGCGCTGGAGCGATGCACCCCGCTGGTGGGCCAACCTGGTCACCTGGACATTACCCACACCCGACAGCCAGCTCATCGTCAACGGGGAGATAGCCAATGGAAGCGGGCACGTCATAGTAGATCTTCCTTCTGGCACTCCGGTGGGTTCGGCCAGCCAGCAGCAAGTACAGGTCAAGATCATCGCACCTGATTTATCGCAGCAAATGCTGACGTTGCAGCCTACCGCACCTGGCCGCTGGGAAGGGAACTTCCCCTCTGCACAGGTTGGCGCCTACCTGCTGCGTGTGATCTGGCAGGCACGCAGTGGCAACAATGCTACCAGCCAGTTGACCACCACCACCGGTTTAGTGGTCCCCTACTCGCCTGAATATCTCAACACAGGAACAGACCTACCTTTCCTCAAGCTGCTCGCCCAGGCTGGCGAGGGGAGCATACTCGGCCCAAATGACGCCGCGGCCGCCTTTTCCGCAAACTTGTTGCCTGTCTATGCCGCCCTATCGATAACATTCTGGTTGTTCGCCCTGGCAGCCCTCCTGCTGCCCATCGATATCGCACTACGTCGCCTTTCCAGCCTGGAGTTCCTGGTCGTGGGCTACCGCTGGCTGGCCATCCGTCTTGGCCTGCGCATGGCAGCTTTGGCAACCGAAGGCACAGCAGCACAGCATGCTACAGATAATCTAGTCTTGAGCAACTTGCGTTCACGACGGGAAGAGCGGCGCAGTCGCTTCTCCACTTTCAAATCGAAAGATTCCGCCGATGAAACATCAAAGCGATCATCTTCAACCGGTCACGGAAAGTCCGCCAAGCAGGAGAAAACGCCAGTGACTAAACCTGGTCAGTCTCCAAAGAAGCAACCTGAAGCCTCGCTGACAGGAAAGTTGTTAGAGGCCAAACGCAATAGAGACAAGACGAAGCCCAGTCCGTAGAGGCCCAATGATCAACTTTCACAAAATAATCCAGTCACTATGAAAGGGAACGGCACATAAGAACTATCGCTGCGAGAACACACAAGATACCCACCCAATGAGACCATAAAACTGGCTCCTTCAATACCACGTATGACAATAGGATCGCGCTTATAGGTAAGATGCCAGTAAACACCCCCGCCGAACTTGCAGACACCTTCGCCACTCCTCGATACCAGAGAATGTAGGCCCCGACCGTAGCAATACCATAGTAGACAATGGGAATCCAACCCGCAGGAGGCACCACCGAAAAGTCAAAACTTCTAGCTTCGTAAATGGCGAACGGTAAGAACATCAAGAACCCGAACAAACTTGTCAGGCTGGCAATGGTTAGAGATGCTACCTTCCCTGACACCACTTTCCCAAGAATGGTCCACAAAGCCTCGCCAATGACGGCTCCCAACACCAACAGATTCCCAAGAACGGGGTTTGAACCCTGCTCCATACCCAATGAGCTTCCCAGAATATTGATAACTACTACTCCAAAAGTAGCCAGTACAATCCCTGCACTGCCATTCCACGTCATCCTTTCTCTTAGAAAGAGGAACGAGATAAGTCCTATCACGGCAGAAGTTGTGCCTATGATAATCCCACTCTCGGCGGCGCTGGTCAATCTTAGACCATAGAGCAAGAAGATACTAAACAAAAAATTTCCTGCGAATGATTGCAAAAATAGAATACTCACATCTTTCCTCCTTAGCGTAGGGAAACCGTTGTTCGCTTTCAGCAGTATAGGCAGCAAAATAACCGAGGAGATGGCAAATCGTAATCCAGAAGCCAGAAACACAGGAAAATTGGATGTTATCACCTTGCCTACGACGACAGTACTGCCAACAATAATCATCGCCGAACTCAGCTCTAAATACGCCCTTAGCTTTTTTCCGCTCATTGACAACAATCCTTCTCAAGAGTTTATTGCTGCAAGTTTGCACCCGCAGCAATAAACTACGCGAGCCGCCGCAGGCGGCGAGAGTCAGATTCCGCATAGTTACAAAAATCTTCCACTTTTCAGCTGTACCATACCATGCTAAACTGGTCTTGAGTAGTGCCACTTCTAGCCAATTCCAGTAATACCAGTTGTGAGAGGAGACAACGAGTACCATGCTTTGGATATCTGTTGATCGGTCTTCAGGCAAACCTTTGATAAGGCAGGTGTACGAACAGATACGTATGCACATCTTGCGTGGCGAACTTAAGGCAGGGGAGCATCTTCCTTCCAGCCGTGAACTGGCCTCAGACTTGCACGTCTCACGCATCGTCATCATAGAGGCCTATGGTCAACTACTGGCAGAGGGATATATCGAGAGCCGCCTGGGATCAGGCACATATGTCGCTCAAGGTACCTATCTTGAAGAAGCCGGTGAAGAACGCCCGCCACATTCTCATGAACTGATTGACTTAAAGAAGGAGATGAACCATACTATCGATTTTCGTTCAGGCATTCCCGCTCTAGACCTGTTTCCGCGCAAAATATGGGCACAACTCGCCCGACGTGTTTACACAGAATCTCCCCATGCTGTGTTCGGCTACGATAACCCAGAAGGGCGTCCCGAACTCAGGGCCGTACTATCTCGTTACCTCTTGAAAACGCGAGGAGTCCGTTGTCACCCCGACCAGATTGTCATTACATCAGGTGCTGCCCAGGCATTCTCTCTTCTCGCCAGGCTACTTCTTTCTCCAGGTGATGAAGTCATCATCGAAGACCCCGTAACGTACGATGTTCAAGCCATTTTTTCATCGCCCGGCACTTCTCTCTATCCCATACCTGTCGATGAACATGGCATGCGTACAGACCTCATTCCTGCAGACAAGGAGCCCAGTTTCGTTTTCGTCACTCCATCTCACCAGTTCCCTTTAGGCGGAATTTTACCTGTTCAAAGGCGCATCCAATTGATTCAGTTCGCAAGGACATCTGACTGTTTTATCGTAGAAGATGACTACGACAGCGAATTTCGTTATGAAGGAACGCCCGTAAGCTCACTACAAGAGCTGGAGCCGAACCGGGTAATCTACGTCGGCACATTCAGCAAGATTCTCTCCCCAGCGCTCCGGCTTGGATACCTGGTCCTTCCTCCCTCCTTGATAGAGCGTTGTCGCAGCCTCAAACGGCTCACCGATCTGCACTCTCCATCGCTGGAACAACTCACTCTTGCTCGTTTTGTCGCAGAGGGCCACCTGGAACGGCATATTATGCGCACAAGAAAAATCTACCGTAAACGACGAATGGCAGTTATCAATGCGCTGACAATGCACTTCCCCGATCAACTTCATATTCACGGTGATGCTACCGGACTGCACCTCGTCGCAGAGTTTCCTGGGAAGGAGTTCACTGAAAAAGCCTTGGAGGATTTGAAGTATGCAGGAGTTCGCATCTACCCGGTGGAGATTCACGCCATACGCAAAGGATATCACCGGAATAAGGTCATCCTCGGCTATGGAAATCTGACGATTGAGGAGATTGAGGAAGGCGTGAGGAAAATGAAAACAGTCCTGACCTAAACCGTAGCAAACATTGTTTCCTATCAATGCTCCCACAACAGTTAACATCAACCCCATGACTCGTCTCTTAGAGTGTATAGAAACCAAACAAAAAAGGTAACTACCCAGCAGGGGGTGCCTGTCACGGGTAGGTTTTTGGGAGCGTGCCCATCGAGTCCGTAGGGGCGAGCGGGGTGTGGAGTGGATGGGTGGGCCTTTATGGTCGCCCGCCGTGCCTGGTATCCAAACCCCTTCCCAGGCGGCTTACCCAAAAAACCTACCTGTGCAAGGCAGGGGGTGCCGGGGGGACGCAGTCCCCTGGCCGGAGCGCGAGGTGTCCTCGCTTCCTTCTCTTTTTCCTCGCCTGCCGCAGGTTGCACAAGAATCATACCTGAGTAGTTACAAAAAAAAGGCAGCAGGATGAGGCGAGAGCACAAACATAAGAGAAGAACAAGAGCACAACAAAAGACACTGCCAGTGGCAGTAATATCCATACTCACCCTCCTTTTCGCGGCATGCAGTCCCTCGTCCATCACTCTCACCGAGATAAGAGCCGTACCTATCCCAGGAGTGTCTACCGCGATCGTGCCAGGCGACTGGTCGACCTATTTGATGGACAACGAACATACTGGCTTCAATAAAGCCGAAACCACCATCAACCCGACAACTGCACCCCGGCTGAAACTCCACTGGGTGTACCACGCCAAAGGTGCCATCTCCACTCAACCGGTAGTAGCCTATGGCATGATCTTTTGGGGCTCCTGGGACGGGTTGGAACACGGGTCCGACCTGAATGGTCACGAGGTCTGGTCCGTCAATCTGGGCACCACAAGCTACAAACAATGTAATCCAACGATAGGTGTAGCCAGCACTGCAGCAGTTGCGCCCGTGACCATCGATGGTATCACGACTCAAGTGGTCTTCGTCGGTGGTGGTAACGCCCATTTCTATGCGCTCAATGCCTCTAACGGGCAGATACTCTGGCAGGTCGCGTTAGGTGCCTCGCCAGCCAACTTCCTCTGGGCTTCACCGGTCCTCTACAAGGGAAGCGTTTATGTCGCAATATCCTCTTACGGTGATTGCCCACTTGTACAGGGGAAACTCTTCCAGATGGATGCTGCAAGCGGAGTTATTCAACACACATTCAACGCCGTGCCTAATGGCTGTTTAGGCGCTGGCATATGGAGTACACCGGCGATAGATCCAAGCACCGGCAATCTCTTCCTGGCCTCAAGCGCCTCCGACCCGCCATCGTGCCCGCACAAGGAAATCTATTCGTTTGCCGTGGTCGAACTGCGCGCATCAGATATGACTGTGATTAGCTACTGGCGCATTCCCCAATCTGAACGACTCGCCGATGGTGATTTCGGCGCTTCACCGACCCTCTTTACGGCCAACATAGGCGGCGTCTTACATGCTCTGGTGGGCGTTGCACACAAGAATGGTATCTATTATGCTCTCGATCGCGCAGCCATCAACAAAGGCGCTGTGTGGAAATTCAAGGTAGCGAAAGGCGGGAGTAGCCCGGAGAATGGCGAAGGAAGTATCTCACCTAGCGCCTGGGATGGTACCACGGTCTACATAGCCGGCGGTCACACAGAGATCAGAGAAACCAAATGCAAGGGAAGCTTGCGTGCGCTTAATCCAGCTACGGGTATAGCCCGCTGGGAGGACTGCCTGTTGGATGGTCCGGTGCTGGCAGCCGTCACAGCAGTTCCGGGGCTGGTAATCGTTGAGGAAGGCCCCGTTTTTAGGGTGATTAACGCGACTACGGGGAAGACCCTCTTTTCCTATAAAGACTCCCAGGATGATTCGGACTTCTATGGTGCTGCAACTATTGCCCATGGGGTGCTCTACATCGGCAACATGGACGGCAACCTCTACGCCTTTGGCCTCTAACGCACACATGGGGTGCTGGAACCAGGGGCGGGGCGGTACCGGCACAGTTTCTCGGCAAGGAGCAGGTCCTGGGCCGTCGTGATTTTCAGGTTCGTACTATCGCTTTCAACGACCGCCACATGACCCCCAATGCGTTCCACTGAGGAAGCCGTATCGGTACCGTAAAACTGATCGCGTTCCGCTTGATCGTAAGCTGCGAGTAACAACGTCGCCTGGAACACCTGAGGTGTTTGTGCTTTCCATACCAGGCGTCCCTCGAAGCTCCTCTGGATGCTTTGCTCGCTACCCACCTGCACCAGGCGCTCTCCCGCTTGCAAAGGAGCTGCGAGAATAGCGCCACCCACCTCACGCGCCCCGCGAATAAGTTGCTCCACCTTCTCGACAGCAACAAAGGGACGCGCACCATCGTGAATCAGCACTAGCTCAACCTCACCACTCGTAATACGCGCACGCAGCACCTCCAGGGCACATTGTTCAGACGCATGGCGGGTCGCGCCTCCGTGAATAACCTGGCGTACTTTGAGACAGCGAGCATCGCGAACAAGTGTGGCAAGCCGCTTCTCCTCGCCAGCAGCAGCAACGAGCAAGATTTCATCCACTGCTGAACAGCGTTCAAACGTTTCGATGGCATAGATGATGACGGGCTTGCCGTTGATGGGGAGAAACACTTTATTGACGGGGCTGCCCATACGAGTGCCCTGACCCGCGGCTAAGACAACGCACACTATCTGCTTCGATGAACTCTGTTCGTTGACCATACTTATTACCCTTAGTGCGTGTGGTTGGGGACCTATTTCTTCTGAAGGGAAGTATATCCTCTTCCCCCGCTCATGGCAAGAAGTAGCCAGATGCACCTCACGCACGCACAATGGTAATGCCCAGCGTCCGGTATGGCGCCAGCACCTCGTCAGGCACGGAGCGTTCAGTCACCAGGTGGGTCAGGTCGCTGAGCGGTCCAACGATGTAGGGTGCCGCCGTACCTAACTTCTCTGCCGACGTCAGGGCCACCACCTCCGCCGCACTCGCGATCATGGCACGCTTCACATAAGCCTCTTCCAGATCCAGTGTGCTGATCCCCACCTCGGGATGCACGCTGCCAATTCCCAAAAAGCAGACATCGGCCCGTATGGTGCGAAATGCCTCAACGGTCGCCGCACCAACAGTCACCAGCTCATGCTTGTAGAGTTTCCCGCCGATCACGATGACTTCGATCTCTGGATATTCTGCCAGGGCCAGCGCTACCGGTGGGCTGTGCGTGATCACTGTCGCGCGAAGATCAGGCGGCAGATGCTGCGCCACCTGCAATAGTGTGGTGCCTCCATCCAGGATAATCACCTGATCCTGGCGGATGAGCCGGACAGCTGCCTGCGCGATGGCGGCTTTGGCCCCTGCTGCCTGCTGCTGCCGCTCTGTGAAACTGGCGGTGGCCGGTGAACGTGGCAGGGCTCCGCCATGCACCCGCTGGAGTGCTCCAGCCGTGGCCAGTTCGCGCAGGTCACGCCGAATGGTATCTTCTGAGACGTGCATGGTCTTGCTCAGATCTGATGAGTACACCTTGCCCTCACGCTGTAGAGTTTGCATAATTGAACGTCGTCGTTCTGCTGTCAACATTGCATTTTTTCCCTTAGAGTTGCACATTAAAACTTGACATTGCACGAAACTTCGTGTTACTATCATGATAGTGCAGTATACTGCACGATGGGACTGGTTGTCAACGGGTTGTCACAGCAAAAAGCGAATGACGCAACGCTCTACAACGCACTCACCAGCTATGGTGGCAACAGGGACCCATCGATTGGATGCCTGCTTACCGTTGCTTGAACCGCTCTCGGGAGAGGACCCAAGGCATCCTTTGGTACATTTTGACAGAAGTCTTTTCACGAAAGTGAGGAATAAAAAATGAATGATAACTTTCGACAGATCACGATCCATCCACCCCTCCCGTGTGTCTACCACGACTGTGATGGACAAGCCACGGTCGCCATCGCCTATGAGGTGTCTGAGCGCGAGTGGCGCATGGTTCCAACCTGTGAACGGCATACCATTCCCATTCCGGGCTGGAATCAGAGGCGGAGCGATGCTTCTCGGCAAGAGGAAGTTACAGCGGGTCGCCAGTTATAACTCCTGAAATCCACTCATAAAGGGGTGCAGGGGACTGCGTCCCATAGGCGCGAACTTAGGGAGCTTCCTTCCCCCAAATGGCATCGGATCATGAGACCCCCACTCGCTGGCCCAAAGGCGCTGCAGGCATCCCCAACCAGCGGCAGACCAGGCTGTAGAGATGGGGCCTTTTCCGATGCCCCAGACACAAAAAGCGTTGCAAGCGCGGCAAACACGCCCGATAGCGTGCGGCTGTATAGTGCCCTCGAAGCTGCTGGCAGAAGAGATCCACACTGACTTGGGCCACCATCCACTCACTGAGCGGACCGTGGCACCCGTCCTGCCAGCAAGACGCTTGCCTGACCTCCTGTTCCCCTTGGTCGGCCTCCGCTGCCTGCTGCGTGCAGTCCATCGCCTCGCGCAGCGCCAGGCGGATGGCGCTGCTTTCCTCTTCCAATAAGGCCCATCCCAGCAACAGCGCCGTCAGCGTTGGCTGGGCGGTGGCCGCGGTCGTGCAGCGCAACTGGTGCTGCCCAAGCAACTGTTTGATGCGTTTGAAGACCAGCTCGATGTGCCAACGCGCTTGATACAAGCACAACACCTGCTGGTCACTCCACTGCTCAACTGGCAAGGTGGTGACCAGCAGCACCCAGCCTGCCAGGTACAACGTGTCGGCCTGCACCTGCTGCTGTTTCCTGGTCGCCGTCCGCTTCTTGCGCCGTTGCGCCGCCTCCCGTTGCTGCTGGCTCAAGCGCAAGGCGACCCAGCGTAAGCCGATGCGGCTTCCCTTATACGTGATCCAGACCCGACGACTCAGCACTCGACCTGCCGGCGCATGGCGTCCTTTGAGCCACTTCACCACCGCAATGGCCTTGCCCTGCTCATCTTCCAGCGGCAGATTATGGGGCGTGAAGCGCACCAGCAGATCGGCTGCTTGCTCCAGCACAAAGCCAATGCGTGCGCGCAAGCCATTGGCCCGATCCGTGATCACCAGGTCGCCTGCTTGCAGCTCAAAGACCTCCAGGTGTTCTCCCTCCTGCCGATCCGTCACTTTGAGTTGGGTCAGCCGACCGGCCAACAGATCAAAGGCGGTATGCACCCGCCACACCATGCCCAGAGGACCTGGGCACGTGAAATGGGTCCCATCGATGAGCAAGATGCGTCGCCACCCTGCTCGTAGCAGAGAGGCGCGAGACCGCTGTCGAGGCCGCTAGCACTTCTTGCAAGAGCCACGTGAGCCAGGTGCTGGCTCCTTGCAGGCGTTTGCGCCAGTCGTTGGCTGAGACATCGGCGACTCCCACCAAGACACTCCAGATGCTCAAGTGCTGAAACGAATGCACGGTGTAGACATAGGCCAGCAGTCCCCGTAACAGATCGCTTGCCGAGCGGATCTGGCGGCTGCGCTCAAAAGCTTTGAGCACGCGGGCTTGCTGCTGTGTGTGCTCTGGCAGACGGCTCACCACTTCCCTGGCCCACTCGTCGGCTGGAGCGGGAGTCGCTTGCAACGGCTCGTGCGCTGTCGTATCATAAGGTTTGCGTGGCATGTCGTTTCTCCTGGTACCTCTAGAAGGTTTTTTTTGACTGTACCACAAGACGGCTTGCCACCTGTTTTTTCTCCTCCTTTTTTCCTATGATTGTTCTCTTAAGTTCGCGCCTATGGGACGCAGTCCCCTGCACCCCTTTATGAGTGGATTTCAAATAACTCCTCTTGAAAATCTTGACAATACATGGTACGCTTATAATAAGGGGCGGGAACCACACCGTTATAAAACATCCTTCCAACTGGCCTGGCGCTCCCAATTAAGGGTCCTGTCCCAACGCACTATACCCACGCTTACTCCATACGCACGCCCTACAATCTTTCGTGGTGAAAAGCAGCACAAGAGAGCGATGCACATCTCTGCATCTGCCGACGTGAAAGGAGTATCATTCTCATGCAGCAACCGGCCTCAATCCGCAGAAGTCTCCCCCTCTTACTGACCGTGGCAGTGACGGTCGCGCTACTCGCGCAGGCGTTCCCGGTCGACATAGTTCAGGCTCATTCCATTGCCTCCTCCCGAGCGCTGACCCCTATTGTGCCCTCTGACGATTGGAAAACCTACCTCGGGAACAAACTGCGTACCGGCTTCAACGCCGTCGAGTCCAGCCTCACACCCGGCAACGTCGCGCACCTACAGCTCCAGTGGTCCCAGTTCGCGGCAGACGGCGTGACGGTTCAACCCGTTGTAGCCGACCACATCGTGTACTGGGGTTCCTGGGATGGCTCCGAACATGCCTTTACGACCGCCGGAGCGCATCTCTGGGACACCCAGATTGGCCGGACCTTCGCCCCCGCTTGCAAACCGCAGAGCGTGGGTATCACAAGTGCGGCAGCCGTTGGCGATATCGGTTCCACCCGGACCATCTTCGTGGCTGGAGGCAACGCTACCTTCTACGCACTTAACGCTGCGACGGGTGCGGTGATTTGGTCAACGCGCCTTGGATCCTCGCCCGCTCACTTTCTTTGGGCTTCGCCCCTGATAGTCGACGACAGCGTGTATATCGGTGTGGCGTCCTTTTGCGATAGACCATTGGTACAAGGGCAGTTCGTCCAACTCAATGCCTCGACCGGTGCGATCCGGCACACCTTTAACGCGGTACCAACTGGCTGCACGGGAGGTGGCGTGTGGGGGAGCCCCACACTGGGAAGGTCAGGCGCAATGATCTATATTGTGACCGGGAACGCAGGTCCCTGTTCAAGCGATACGCCATATGCCCCTGCCATTGTCGAGCTACGAGCCTCCGATCTGTCAGTGATCGACTCCTGGCGCCCGCCGCTCAACGAGCGAAGCGGGGATAAGGATTTCGGCTCAACGCCGACCGTCTTCGATGTCGCCACGAGGTCGACCACTCAGTACCTCGTCGGCGTCGCGAACAAGAATGGCATCTACTACACGCTCGACCGGATGCATATCGGTGCAGGACCGGTCTGGCAAGTCAGAAATCGCTAACGACCGCGCCGACTGTCCAACGTGCGGTGATGGTAGCATCTCTCCCAGTGCCTGGGACGGCACGACCCTCTACGTGGCTGGAGGCAATACGACCATCAATGGGACCAGGTGCAAAGGCAGCCTGCGAGCGCTCAATCCTCTTACAGGGGCATCTCTCTGGCAGGACTGCTTGCACAACGGGCCTGTGCTCGGTGCGGTCACAGTGATCGACGGAGTGGTAATGGTAGCACAGGGGACCGAGATCGATATGTTCAACGCGGCAACCGGCAACAAGCTCTTCACTTTCACCGATTCCAGGCGTGGCTCAACCTTCTTCAGCGGAGCGGCGGTGGCAGAAGGGATGGTGTTTCAGGGCAATCTGGATGGCTACCTGTACACCTTAGGATTGTAGATCGGTGCCCTTCCTTATCGGGAGACTTCCAGAGGAAAAATTCCAAAAAGGAAGAAGACAGGGTCTAGTCTATGGCTGTAGCTCATCCTGGCGTACCTTCGTGAGAAGTCTTGTCCAGGCCAGAACTTGTGGTGTAGAGGTGGGCATGGTAAATGTGTAGGGACAATCATGATCTTTCCCTGAAAACAGTTCTAACTCCAACCGTCTCACCTCTAACGCACTCACGTATTGCTTGTCCCAGAGTTGATCCACCGTGACAGCGGTTGAGAGTAATCCCTGGTTTTCTCGCGTGAGCATCTCCTCCGTCTCCTCAGCAGAGGAAGATAAGAACACACGGAAGCGTTCCTTTGGGACACTTTCATACATTTTCAGCAAGCACAATATTTCATGAAGCGAAGGAAGCACGCTTGACTTCCATCGCCAGGTGGGTGGTTGACCCCCCAGTATGGCCAAGCGATAGTAGATCATCTGATACCCCAACCTTCCTCACCAGTACCATGCCCTTGAGAGCGCAATACTCGTCTCTCCTCATGAGGGGAAAAGGTCCGAGTCATGTGAACCCTCCTTGCTTTCATCGTCTTGAGAACCACTGAGATATAATAGCTACCATGTAGACGTTCTCGTTTCGATGTTTTAGCCGATGAATTTTCCACTACACTGCATCAAATGAAACACGAGAATCGTATTGTATAGGTAGTGAGCATAACGAATGTCACATTCTTCAGAAAGAAGGATTTCTTTCATGAAACCAGTATTGCAAGAATCAACAACAAACGACACGGTTATAGGGAGTAGCTCTACATACCAGGACATAGATACACCACACTTCACCCGTCGTGAGACCCTCTTAACTATGGCCGGCGTCTTGCTCGTGATGTTGCTCGCCTCACTCGATCAGACGATTGTCGGTACGGCGATGCCACACATCATCGCTGACTTGCAAGGCTTCGATCGCTACACATGGGTAACGACCGCGTACTTATTGACATCAACTGTGATGGTGCCTATTTATGGCAAGCTCTCCGATATCTTCGGACGAAAGCCCATCTTCTTGATCGGTGTCGTGCTGTTCCTGATAGGATCCGCGCTATCGGGGGCATCACAGACTATGAATGAGTTGATCGCCTTCCGCGCGTTCCAGGGTCTCGGCGCTGCCGCGTTGATGCCAATCGCTATCACAGTTATTGGAGATCTGTTCACCCCGCGCGAACGTGGCAAATGGCAAGGCGCGACAGGCGCTGTATTCGGCCTGTCTTCTGTCCTTGGTCCGACAGTCGGCGGCTGGATTACCGATAACGCTTCATGGCGTTGGGTTTTCTATGTCAACCTGCCGGTTGGTATCGCCGCGCTCCTGGTGCTCATCTTCTTGATGCCGCCGCTCCGTGGAAAAAATACCGGTAAAGTCTCGATCGATTACTTAGGTGCGTTCTTTTTGATTGCCGGTACCGTACCGCTCCTGTTGGGCTTCACCTGGGCCGGTTCCCAATATCCCTGGCTCTCCTGGCAGATCATCAGTCTGTTTGCAGCCGCAATTGTGTTCCTGATCGTGTTTTTCCTCTATGAGGCTCGCCTGGAACGGCGGAACGCACAGCCAATTATCGATCCCAGTCTGTTTAAGAACCGTATCTTCAGTGTATCCGTGCTGATCACCATGATCACAAGCATGGCTATGTTTGGCAGTATCCTATTCTTACCGCTGTATGCGCAGGGCGTCCTGGGCATCTCAGCCACAGATAGTGGTCTGATCCTCTCACCCTTGTTGATGGGCCTGGTAGTCAGCAGCGTCATCTCTGGACAGTTAGTATCGCGCTTTGGCAAGTATAAGTGGATCGCGTTTGTCGGTATGGCGATCGCGATCGGCGGATCGTTACTCCTGCAACGTCTGGATGTGAACTCGACTGCGACCGATCTGATCATCGCAATGGTTGTGTTGGGCATTGGCCTGGGGTTCAGCATGTCGCTCTACACGGTGATCGTGCAGAACGCATTCCCACAGAAGATCGGTCAGGCGACAGCCGGACTCATCTTCTTCCGTTCAATTGGGAGCACCATCGCAGTAGCGGCAATGGGTTCGATCTTGACCTCAACCTACGTACAAGGTTTTCACAATGCCCTTTCGGCCCAGGTCAAAGCACACGTTCCCGCTCAGGTCCTTAGTGTCTTCGACAACCCGAATGTCCTGCTCTCACAGGACCTGCGCAATCAGTTGCTTGCGAAATTCTCCGCCTTGGGTTCCCAGGGCAAAGTATTGTACACCCAACTCATGGAGGCAGTGAAGGTGGGACTGACCAACGGCGTACACAATGTCTTCGTTCTGAGTACGGTGCTCATGTGCGTGGGATTTGTGGCCATCTTCTTCCTGGAGGAGATCCCACTCCGTGGTGGCAAGAGAAGTGCAGAAAGTATGCAAACTCCCGAGGATAAAGCAGAAGGAACCGCATCAGTAGTAGTGATGCACTAGTTCCATAATAGGTCTACAAGCGCAAAAAGAAACCTTTTGACAGAGCCGAGAGCAAACGACCCTGTCATTTTTATTGTACCTTCCCTCTGGCTGTAACTGGCCAGATAGCCTCCAGTTTGCCATCTCGGTAGGCATAGTAGAAGTCGTGCAAATTGATTGTCGTGTCGATATGGCTGGGAATCAACTCGATGCGATCGCCCACCTCAAGCTTCACCGTCGCAGGTTCTACGCTCTTCGCCCAAGTTAAAATACCATGTTCATCTCCACCTGGCCGGTATTCTATGTCAGGTAGTCCCTTGGGTTCAGGCATGCCACTATCGATAGATAGCGACTTGAGACCGGCATCTACCACTGCTCTGGTTGGGACTGGTTGGCTAATCACTGTCGAGAGAATGGTCAACGCATTGGAGTAGACTGGACCGAGGGCATTGCGGTAATCAGTATCCATGAAAACAAACGAGCCCGGTTGTACTTCAGTGACACCGTCGCAGCTGGCACATATCTCAGCGGTTCCCGTTCCTCCGGTTGTCACGATCTCGATGGCAAAGCCCTCCGCTCTCAATTGCGCAGCAGTCTCAGTGAGTTCGTGCATCGCCTGGCGGCAACGCTCTGTGCGCTCCTCTCGATCGTGCAGGTGCTGCAAGTGACCTTCGTATCCCTGCACACCAACGAGGTGCACATTACTCATCTTTCTGAGGTGTTGAGCCAACATGAGAGCCTCTTTCCCCGGCATCACTCCACAGCGGTTTTGTCCGACATTGAGATCGATCAGCACCTCGATCTTCAGCCGAGCGTTATGCATTGCCTGATTCAGTGCTTGTGCCCCGACCAGGCTATCCACAACGACCTTGATACGTGGATACTGTTGCACCAGCGTGACGAGCCGTGCCAGCTTTGGCTTTCCCACAATTTCAGTCGTAATCAGCAGGTCCTCTATCCCTCCTTGGGCCATAACTTCAGCTTCACTCACCTTGGCGACACAACCACCGACTGCACCTGCCGCGAGCAATCTGTGTGCCAATTCCGGACTTTTGACAGTTTTCAGGTGAGGTCTGACATGAATCTTCGTTCCTTGGAAACGTCCCATCAACCTGGCAATATTTCCCTCCATCAACGTCAGGTCGACAATCATCGATGGCGTATCGAGCGCACCCAATGGATCTCCCACTTGTGGATGATACATAACCATTGACTCCTCCGTTCTTGTCTTGAACACGCGATGAACGCATTCGGGATTTTCTGAGGCTATTTAACGAAGAGAGCGGGAAGTCCCGCCCTGTTCCAGGGGGTGGGATGAAAGCGACCCCGCCCATAGCGCACTACTTGCCTTGGCATTCCATGATGTATCGCTTGATTGTCTCCGCCGAGACCACACCAGCCGTCCCAACGTAGTAACTGCTCGTCCAGAGATGGTCCTTTCCACAGACTTTCTTCAGACGCGGGAACTTCTCCCGCAAGTACCGCGATGAATGCCCCTTCAAGAGATTCGCAATCATCGCAGGGCTAAACCGTGGTGGCGCACTCACAAAGACATGGATATGATCGATGTCCGTTTCCAGTGCCAGCAGGGTGAGGCCATGTCGCTCACAACACTCCGTAAGCAAGCGTTTCGTTTCCGCTTGTACCTCCCCTGTGAGTATCTTGCGGCGACACTTGGGAATCCATACCAGATGATAGGCAATTGAATAGTGGGCATATCTGGTTTTACCCACTTGCAAACCACTTGTTTCCATGCTAGAATCATACCATGAAAACAGTACGTGTGTATAGACTGCAACCCTCCTATACGCTCTTCCAGCGCCTCAAGGCCGCTCAGATGGAAGCTGCACAGGTGTGGAATACCTGTTGCGAACTGCACAAGACAGCACGCGTAGCGCATACAAAATGGCCTGGTCGCACCGAGTTGCAAAAGGCGACCAAGGGACGTTTTGCCCTGCATAGCCAGTCCGTCCAAATGATCGTGCATGCCTTCCTTGCCAATGTCCTGGCCACACGGCAACTCAAGCCTTCCAACCCCAAGATGAAGTATCCTTGGAAAACCAAGCGGTTCTATCCCGTGATGTGGCCCGCTCAGGCCGTGAGCCGTGAACATGGGCGTGTGGTGTTGCCAATGGGCAAAGGGCGAAAGTCTCTCATTTTGCCTCTCGATCTGCCAGAAGAAGCAGGTGCCTGTACCCTGGTCTGGAACAATGGCTTTGAGTTGCATGTGTGCGTGGAAGTCCCGCAAGCAGAAACTTCCCCTGGTAATGTCCACGCAACGGTTGATCTGGGTGAAATCCATTTGGCCGCTGTTAGCACAAATACGGGCAAGGCCATGATTGTCACAGGGCGCGGTATCCGCAGTCTCAAGCGGCAACGTAACCAACATATGGGTAAGTTCGCGAAGTCGCAATCCCACTGCAAGAAGTACTCGCGTCGCTGGAAGAAGTTGCAGCGTGCCAAGAATAAGGTATGTCGGCGCTCTGAACGCCGTATCCGAGATATGAGGCACAAAGCCACCCGTCAGGTGATTGACTTCTGTGTTGAGAACGAGGTGGGAAGTCTCTTCATCGGCAACCCCCACGGCGTACGCAACCGTGATCGTGGTAGGCACCATAATCAACGCATGGCCTTGTGGGAGTATGGCAAAGACATTGACTACCTTACCCACAAAGCGAAACAAGCCCGCATCCTGAGCTTCACTGGCTCTGAACGAGGAACAAGTAGCCAGTGTCCCCGATGTGGAGAGAAGCACAAACCCAAAGGCAGGGTGTGGCGTTGTCGTGTGTGTGGCTTTATCGGCCACCGAGACCTAGTTGGCAGTATCAATATGCACAAGCTTGCGTATGGGATTCAAGTGGAGTTTCCTCGTTCCTTCACGTATCTACGCCCTGGTCCGTCCAGGAGTAGTAGGAGGGCAGACACGCCCCAACGTTGTCTGAGTGAGTCTACGGGTCAACCACTGCTGACTCAGCAGGTCCCTGTGGGGACAGGCCACACCGTGGAAGTTGCTCAGAAGCCCGTCAGCCTTTAGGCGACGGGAGTGTCACAATGTCCCAACCTGCACATTCTGGAGAATGGTGGGTTGATACAGTAGAGACGAGAAAAGGCCTATCGCTACTAATCACTGAACACCGAGAATATCCGTAACTTCAGAGAGACTATGTTTGCTGACGATCATCTCGGGTTTCCCACCAAGAGAGAGGCCCGTAACCGGGTAATCGACATCTTCTTCAAGGATGTAAGCAGGGGTTCAGAGGGAGTGATCTGCATCGTCACCAGTCTCTCATCCACAACGTATTACATATTAAGGCGGGCATAAATCCCCGACATGTTGCGTTGTATATTGTATGTATACTTGCAAAGAAGGGGACATCCCTGCCAATCGTAGCTAGAAAGGTTGGCGATCTGAATGTCAAAATCGCAACATTTAAGGCAGTTTCGTCCTTCATTAAAACAAATCGTGTTTGGCGGCTTGGGAAGCAGTATCGGCCTATTAGGAATTGTATGTGCGGTGGCTCTCTATGTTGTTGAACTGATAATACACCCCAAGAAAAAGCTTCTGTTCCGCGACCTCTTCACGTTTAGCCCTTTTGAGTTAGGTCTTCCTGCTGAGGAAGTTGTTTTTCCCCCGTTGCATGGTAATTATCACGTCAGCGGCTGGTACATTCCATGTCCCCAAGCCACAACAACTATCCTGGTCTGTCCTGGCTATCGCACGGGGATGTCTGACACCTTGGGCATATCCGCTCATCTCTGGCGCGCCGGGCATAGCGTTCTGGTCTTTGAATATTATGGGCACGGCAGAGAGGTTGGCAAATCGGTGACGCTTGGATATCGTGAGGTCAACGATTTCCTCGGAGCGGTAGCCTATGCGCAGGAGCGAGCTCCACAAGCCCGTCTAGGTGTCATAGCCTATTCTATGGGTGCCGCAGTAGCTATCATGAGTTGTGCCAGGAACAATGATGTCGAAGCGCTAGTGGTTGATAGTTCTTTTGCCACTCACCGCAGCGTCTTCGACTACAACTTCCGCCATATCCTCCGTTTGCCATCGGCTCCATTTGTTTGGCTTGTGGACTACTTGTTGGGGCTACGGGCAGGATACAATTTTCGTCAGGTTGAGCCTCTGCGCGACATAAGTCGTATCAGGCCACGGCCCATCTTGATTATTCATAGCACCAGGGACTCTATCGTTGACCCACATGATGCATCGTTGCTCTACGAGGCTGCGAAAGAACCGAAAGAGCTCTGGTTCGTTCCTGGCCTTGATCACTGCGGTGCATACTTCGCCGATCGTTATGCATACACAAAAAAAGTCAGTGATTTCTTCGATCTCCATCTGCTGAGTCCACGTCTTAAACTGGTGCCGAACTCATCCGAAGAGCAGGAAACACCAGATGAGAATAATAACGACCTTATCCGCAATTTGTCAGAGGCCAGCTAGTCGTTCTAAGTCTGGCATTGCATTCAAGAGAAATCGAGCGTGACGATCACACCGTCCCTGGCTGAACGGGTATTGGTGAAGACACGCTGTGCTGTTTTTTCCGCAATGGTCACATCGTTGATCTTGGGGCTGAAGTGTGTCAGAATCAGCGCGTGAGCACCGGCCAACTGGGCCAACCTTGCAGCCTCCTCAGCCAACATGTGCGCGTGAGCTTGCGCCAATGGCAAATCCTCAGGATCGTCGTACATGCTCTCGCAGATCAACAGGTCAACATCCCGCACAAACGTACTTAGAGCACTCGTCGGTCGTGTATCGGTAATGAATGCCACTGAAATGCCGCGTCGGGCAGCTCCGAGTACCTGCGCTGGAGTGATGATCTGGCCGTTGTGTTCCACCGTTTCCCCTCGCTGTAATCGCGACCAATGTTGTAGCGGCACCCCCAGTGCCTGGGCTTGCTCTGGACGAAAGATGGGCCTGCGTCCTAGTTCGAAGCGATAGGCCAGACAGGGAATACCGTGCGAGGCCACAGCACAGGAACCACGCAATCCACCAGGAAGGTCGAATTGCTCGCCACTTTTCAATTCGTGCATCCGCACTGGGAAGGGAAGCTCAGGGGCAATGCGACGCAGCCCCTCGACGACGTAAATCGTGCCGGGTGGCCCAAAAATGTCCAAAGGCTCGGTTCGTCCCGCGTGTGCTACCATGAATAGAACTCCCGGCAAACCTGCTACATGATCAGCATGCATATGGGTCAGACAGATGGCCCCAAGCTGGCGGAACCCCCATCCCAATGATTTCCAGGGAACCTGGGTGCCTTCACCACAATCAAAGAGCGTTAGCGTCGCTCCGCAACGCACCAGGGCACATGAAAGCCAGCGTCCAGGCATAGGCATCATGCCACATGTTCCAAGCAAACAGATATCGATCATTACATACTTCCTACTCTATCACCAATTATTCTGGTATGCCCAGTCCTTTACCCCCCATGAACCTGGAAAGAATACAAACTGTTACCCGCGATCTGGCGACTCTCTTAGGCATCTCTCTACCCGAACCTGCCAAACAAAAAACGAATGAGAAGTTACCCGCAGATGTACCCCATTATACCTTGACAGGGAAGAGGTAAATAGCTACCATCCAGGAAGGAAATCCCCTATGACAATCCATGAGCGACAACCACAACCATCCTCCCAGGAAACAGATCAGGAGTATGCAATCACTCTCTTTGCAGGAGAAGACCACCACCCTGTGCGTATGGCCTGTTACGATAAGGAGCGTTTTTATATCGGCGGTTTACGGGCAAATCTTGAAGCCATTCTCGATGAAACCATTGTCTTTGCTATCACTGTGGAGACAGCACACCAGGAATGGATTACCCGTCGCTACGGCCTCACCGGAGCACAATTTTACCACCTGCTCTATGGTGCTCAACAGCCCGCAGCCGAGCAGATAGGACTGCTTGAAGCAACAACAAGGCTGGGAACACCACCACCTGATACATCAGGCACAACGAACAGCAAACCACCAGGACAATAAGGAGCGGCTACCGCCGCATATCTTAGACCACCCCACCACGCGGCTACTGTCTCCACCTTGACTTCATGTGCTAAAGTGCTTCCCACCGAAACGAACGACCGACACGACTGACGCCAGCCCTTCCCCTTCGGTCATTCGTTTCGCTCTGCGAGTTTAGCACATGGTCAAGGTAGTACAGCTTCACGCCGCTTCCGCCCCTGATCCTCACTCACTCCCTCTACTCTCTCTGCCAGGTATACCCCGCCAGGTCGGAGCGCGACCTGTCTTCCACTCCCCGCCGAGCAGCCGCAACAGATCATACGACTTGCTATTTCTGATCTTGTTTGTTACTATCCAGGCAACCGATGACGAACTATCATCTCACCCCACCAGCACTACTGCCATCCCTTGCCGTGCAGGAAGCCCGCGAGCAACGCCTGAAACAGTTAGAGGCAGTCAGAGAGCGCAGAAAGATCATCTATCAGAGGTTTAGAGAACATATGCAGGCGCAATCAAACAGAGAAACGGAAACCCATGATATAATCTCTGCACCTGACTTGTAGGCTTCCTTGAGCGCAGAGAAAGGACAAAACAATGGCCCAGAAACTTATACAGCCGCCTTCCTTACTCGCCATGGTGAGAGGATTGTTGCCCAGCATCGTAGTCAACGGCGTCCTGGTGTTCGTCATCTACCTGCTCGTCAAACACTTTACCTCGGCCTCTGATATCGTGGCGCTTGTCATCTCAGCGATCCCTGCAATGATCTTCACCATCGTCGGCCTGCTCCGCCAGCGGCAGGTAGACGTCTTGGGCGCATTCGCCTTGATCACGATTGCCGTCTCGATCCTTCTCACCTTCATAACGGGAGATCCCAAGCTCTTCCAGATCCGCGAGTCGATGCTCACCGTGCTCTTTGGCCTCATCTGTCTGGTGTCGCTGCTCTTCCCCAGGCCCATCTGGTTCTACATCATCCGTTACTTTGCGACCGGCAACAAGCAGGACCAGATTGCGGTGTTCAATACTGCTTGGCAGTACCCGCACTTCCGCACCTATATCCGCAACGTCACCATTTTCTGGGGCCTCGTCTATGTGGTCGAGTTTCCTATCCGCCTGGTCCTGGTCTACACATTGTCCATTGCCCAATTCCTGGCCATCTCGCCCATCATTTTCTATGGCATTACGATTGCCGCGATTGCCTTTACGCTCGCCTATGGACGTCGCGTGCGCCAGCGTGCCGATGAGATGCGGCGACGGCAGCAGGAAACGGAGGTCGGCGAGAGCGAGACGAAAGATCATCTCTAGACGATTTTACGACAAACTGAGAAAACTCAATCACTCACCAGACCAATTTGCGGCTTGCTAAAAAACTATCTGTTTGCTATTATCACAGCGTATGACCACAGATGAGTTAAACCAAATTCGGCAGATTATCAGAAAAGAAAATGAGCCTTTGAAGCACGGCCAGGAGCAAGCGGAAAACCGACTCGACAACGTATCTTGATATGACCATTCACAATGCGCTGAAAAAACGCAGAAACCCGCCGATGAGACGCTGACACCTTGCTCTTTGGATATTTCTTTGCTAGTATGTGTAAGATTTATGCGTCAGCAGAGAGGAGAGGAACCATGGCCAATCACCGTATGAACCCAAGCATTTCTGTGATTACATTGGGGGTAAACGATTTGGAAAAATCACTTGCTTTTTATCGTGATGGCTTAGGCTTGCAAACAACTGGGATTATAGGCACCGAATTCAAAGGTGATGAAACCCATCCGTCAGGAGCAGTTGTCATGTTTGAGCTCCAAAATGGGGTAATTCTTGCACTTTATCCACGTACTGAATTAGCTAAAGATGCCAAAGAACCTGTTGGAGGAGCAAGTCCCACCGAGTTCAGTCTTGGTCATCTCGTGCAAACCAAAGAAGAAGTCGATGCACTGATGAAACGGGCAGAAGCTGCCGGGGCTACTGTAACTGGCGAACCACACGAGCGACCATGGGGGATCTACTCAGGGTATTTCAAAGATGTAGATGGTCATCTCTGGGAAATTGTTTGGAACCCTCAAATGTTGCCGCAGTAACAAGGTTCTCACGAGAGGAGAAAAACACGCAAAGTGGCTCCCTTGTTGGGATCATCCTTGCAAGTTACGTTGATGTGACTATTTACAATGTGTTGAGAAAGCGCAGAAACCCGCCGATGAAACGCTAACTTTATAGGGAGTGGTGATCTGTAGATCGCCGCATCATAAGTAAAGATCGACTAACTACCTGATATTTGCGGTGGCAACTCCATCATAGTAGGATTTTTATCCGTAGTTGCCGTGCTGTGATCAGCAGATTGACTCGGAGTCGGCGGTTGCTGTTCGAGCCGAGACTGACGTATAGCGTAGATAATGAGGCCTACGAAGGCTAGCACAAACACTCCCACAGAGGCGAGGATAATTGAGGCGATGAAAGCATTAAACGCAAGTAGGCTGAGGTGGAAGATGACCGCAGACACGCCCACAGCGACGGCAAGCTCACCAAATCCCTCAGCAATCCATGCAGTTATAATGAACGCCTTTAATACAAGCAAGCCAGGAACAGGTTTGACTTTGTAGGAAGCGAATATAAATCCGCATACGAGCAAAGGAATAGCGACAACGAAGGCCACTAATGCCACGGTCAAAGGAGCAATCTGCTTCTGCGTCATGGTGAGCATAGTAGCAAGAAACACGATACAGACACTTCTAGGTTCAGTCACCAAAGGAGGATGCTATGCCTGTTCATCGTCAGAAGAAGGATACCACCGAAAACCATGTTTTCCCGTTCGTCTCTCTCGTATCCTACTACCCGTCAATCCTCACACAGCCTCTTAACCGTAGTTTATCTGCTTATTTTAAGCAGATAAACTACAAACCAGTTATTTGCAACACACCAGGTAAGCTTGCCTGGTGTGTTTTCTTTGAGATCACTGTCAGGATAGAAATAAGCAGAGAGGCAAATTTAGTCGGCTCTTTTTGTGCGTCTTTTTTCAATAAAGGCATCTAGATCACTTCTGTAGATACGGTATCCCTTCCCTAAGTCAATTGCTGGTAATTCCCCTTTAGTAATCCATTTTGTTACAAGTCTCTCACTTACCCGCAGTTCTTCAGCAACTTCCTTAACTGTGAGCATTCTATCTTCTGATTTATCCATAGGATACCACCCTTCCTATGTTTTGTAGCGATTATACGAGTAACGGCGAAATTCGTCAAATCATTCCGTAACGGTTGACAAGCTACAGGTTATACTGCATACTTCATATTTGTACCGAATAATACACGATATTCCGAAAAGAAAGTGAAGTGCGTAAAGATTGACTCTGCCGTGTGCAAGACGACAGAGCCAGGAAAAGTGAGAACAGCAGACCCGTTGTAAAAGTCCGTTATATTCTCATCTGCTATCAAGGCACATGAGAACTCCAAGTGTCAAGAAAGGCAGATCAGCTTGAAACAGCAGATTGCAGCGCAACCAATCAAAAGGCGCGCAAGCCTCACCCAACCGCAGCAACCTACGTATGGTACTGACCGACCAACCCGACCAATCGACACCGAGCCACTGAGAACCCACAACCGCCCGCATTTTCTTGTATTCGTTGGTATCGGCATGCTGTGTTTCCTTGTCCTGTATATTGTGTGGAATGCGTTTGTTCTTCCCTGGTGGCAGGGAGTTGAAGACCAGTGGCAATATGGACAAGGCCGTATTACCCGAATGGATGCAGACGTTGGACATGGAGGCACTTCCACATTTCTTGCCTTTGTCCTCAACCGCCAGGTGATTATCATTGAAGCACCAAACGAGAGCATGGAGCATGCCAAATACTACAAAACAGCAACCCTTGTGGGTACCTATTCCACTCCTCCAGTCATCACCTTGTCAGTTGCCGATGTGGACGGCGTGAAGAACTGTCTGATTGTCCATGTAGAAGGTATGAGCATTAATATCGTCTTGTACAACAACGGCAGCAGTTTTCTGTTGACGCCGCCGCAGTAGAAAGTACCAGTCACGATGTGGTATCATAGAAAGTGATCCAACCGAGGTGCATAATGCCTTTAACTCTAATAGATCGCTTCCATCCTCACTTGCGCCGCGAACTACAAACAGCGATTGATGCTGGACAATTACGTAAATGTGACGAAATAGCCTTGCTGGAGCCAGAACAGCTACTTCCATTGGCTCGACTCAGCCTGCTCATGCTGGTGGTAGGAGGATTGGTCTTTGGCGGACTGAACTTCGTTGCATACCTTTGGCAAACGCAAGCAATCGGCAGATGGATAGGAGGCTGGGGTCTGGTTACGTGGCTTGTCATCAACATAATTGGCTATCTTGTCATCTTACCCCTTCATGAACTGCTTCACGGGTCAGCCTTCGCTTTTTGGGGTGGTAAGCCCTATTTTGGGGCAAAGTTGCCGTTAGCGCTCTACTGTGGTGCGAAAAATCAACTGTTCCATCGCAACCAGTATCTAGTGGTGGGGTTGGCTCCATTGGTAATCATCACGCTGGTTGGTATCATTTTCACGCTGCTCTCTCCTGGACTTGCCTCCTATACCATCTTTGCCACGGTAGGCAATTTCTCAGGTGCGGCTGGGGATGTATTAGGCACCATGAAGCTATTACAGCAGCCGAAGTCCGTGTTGGTAGAAGACACGGAGACAGGCTTCAAGGTCTGGGAGATCACTTTGTTATGCCAGAATTGCCAGAAGTAGAGTACACTGCCCGCCAGTTGCGTGCAACCATCATTGGGGCGACCATCCGTGAAGCGCAGGTCTTCTGGGAGCGTGCCATTGGCTATCCTGCCCTCCCAGATTTTCTAACAGGAGTTGCTGAAAGACGTATCGAAGGGGTACGGCGGCGCGGCAAATTCCTTCTGCTCGATCTGGCTGGCGATTTGTTCCTGACCATCCACCGCCGCATGACAGGTAACTTACTCATCCTTCCGCCTGGTTGGAAGATTGATACGAGTCTGCGGCAGACTGATCCTGTGGCTTGGAGGACAAAAGGACCGTTTTTTAAGAAGATAGAGGATGACCAGGCCCCGAACATTGATACCACTCTCCTCTCCTATTGCCGGGTTTGCTTTCATCTTACTGATGGGCGGCTTTTGCTTTTCACCGATCCGCGCAAATTTGGGCGTATCGAACTGTGGCCACGCGAACTTGAAGCTAAAGCATTAGCAGGGTTAGGCCCGGAACCCCTGAGCGCTGATTTTACTGTAGAGCGTTTGATAGAAGCCCTCGCGGGACGTAAAAGCGCCATCAAACAGGTACTCTTAGCTCAAGAAGTTGTTGCGGGCATGGGCAATATTTATGCCGATGAAGCGCTCTTCTACGCTGCCATCCACCCTCTGCGTCGTGCCAGTTCAATCACACCTTGCGAGGTATACCTCTTGCATCAGGGGATTATCTCGATCCTGAGGCTCGGTATAGAGCATGGCGGGACATCGTTCAATGATTACCGCGATCTTTGGGGTGAAGCTGGAGATAACTATAATCATGTGCGTGTCTATCACCAACATGGAAAACCCTGCGTGCGTTGCGGCACGCCAATTGAGCGAATCACCGTATCACAACGGAGCACTCATTTCTGTCCGGGATGCCAAAAACTTACATCGGGGTAAAGAAAGCAGGCGTACATTGCAGCGTACCACCCGAGAAGTTGGTGAAGGTCACATCCACTGTAGCTGGAACCCCAACCGGTTGGCGCCCGTGAAGCGGCAGGTGGAATGAGACGTATCCTCCGCTATCACTCGTGGATTGTTGACTGAGCGGTTGGTCTCCTTGCTGGAAATGGACGACAGCGCTGGCAGTCGCACCACTGACGCCTGCGATATCTTTGGTCAGCCGGGCGTAAATAGTAATGGTGGAGTTGGGTCCAGGAGCATTATTCGATGACCAGGCCCCACAACGGTACTCAGGCACGGTGGGTATAGGTGAAATTTGTGACTGAAACGACGGGTTAATGGTCACTGTCGGTTGCAGTTGTACCTGGTTCGAACTAGCAAGCGGAGCACAAGCCGCCAGGAGTAGCAGTATCCCGACAAATAAACCGCTGAATAGTATATAGCGCGAACTGTTCATGTGTTATCGAGTGAAGTACCCCCTGTCTAAAGACAAGGGGCTTCTACGCGGGTTGCCCCACGTTGGCTCCTTCCTAGCCTGAGTATGTTGATGGCCGCGTTCGTATCCCTATCCAGTTCGCATCCACACTCGCACGAGTGCCAGCGTTCATCGAGGTCTTTCTTACGAACCGTGCCGCATGACGAGCACACCTGAGAGGTATACTTGGGGTCTACCAGGAAGACCGTACGACCGGCGCATGCTGCCTTGTACGTCACAATCTGTTGGAATTGCCCCCAACCTGCATCCAGGATGCTCTTGTTGAGTCCACTTTTTGCTGCTGCCCCATTGGGTAGATACGTGCCGTTCTCATCCTGCTTGGGTCTAGCACGCTTACTGATATTGGTGATCTCCAGTTCCTCAAACACGATGGTTTGTTGGTTCTCTACCAGTTTCCTGGCTTCTTTGTGGTGGAAGTCTCGACGCTGGTTCCTGATTTTGCGGTGTGCCTTTGCCACGGCTTTGCGTGCCTTCTCGCGCCGATGCGAACCACGTTTCTTGCGCGATAGGACAGCTTGGAGTTTCTCCAGCTTCTTTTGTGCCTTACGGTAGTACCTGGGTGACTCGATGAACGTCCCATCCGAGAGTGCGGCAAAGTGGGTGATGCCCAGGTCTACGCCTACTTCACTCTCTACCACTGGCGATGGTTCAGGCGCTTCTACCTCACACGAGAATACGGCATACCATTGCCCTGCTTCGTACTTGATCGTAGCTGTCTTGATGGTTCCTTCTACTGGCCGATGGAACGTGATCTTAATGGAGCCAATCTTGGAAAGCGTCAATCGACTATCGCGGGTGAGGCTGTAGCCGTCCTGGGGATAGGTGAAGCTGCTGTAGCGATTGCGGCCCTGAAACCTGGGGTAGCCAGGGGTCTCACCGTTGGCGATACGTCGGAAGAACGCTTTGAACGCTCGATCCAGCCGCAAGAGCACATCTTGTAGGACCTGGCTATGGATCTCCTGGTATTCTTCCCTGAGTTCCTTCTTGATCTCGACGAGAACACGCTTTTGCTCGTAGTAGCTGACGGTTCTTACTCGCTGTGGGGCAACCATCGTAGCGGCTACGGTTCGTGTTTCACCTGCTAAAATCGTGGTGCGTTGGTGTGCCTGGTAGCTGTCTTTCCGTTCGGACAATGCAGCATTGTAGAGTTCGCGGCAACGGGCCAGCGTCCAGAACAAAGTCTGCTCCTGTTTCTTTGTGGGGTAGAGCCGGTACTTGAAAGCCTTTCTCACTTGCCTTTTTGTCCTTCCACATATCGCTTGAGTGGATCCTCGGTGACACCGTCAACCGTGGCAACGAATAGCTGTTTGTCCACAAGCTGGGCAACTTGCGCTTGAGTTGCGGTTATTCCTGGCGTAGATACATTATATCATAGACAGGTAATCAGCTAGCTGTTGGCTTGCTCATTTCGTAGGACTGTGCTACACTGTAACTGGTTAGAAAACTCCCACCAGTCCCTGTCATCAGGCTACCTGTGTCGATTGGCTATGAACCAGGCGGCGAGGATGTTGCCGCGTTTTTTCGATGCTGTAAGCGTCTGCCTAGCGCGGGCGCAGGAGCATCTGTCCCAGTAGGGATGCTGCGAGATGTTCTCTTAAGTAGAATGTCTCACCGCAGTGTATGTTGGGCAAATGTGGATGTACGAGCATTAGAGAGGCGGGATTTCTATGGCAAACAATAAACGTGGACCAGAACCAGGGTCGCAAAAGGCAAAGCATGGTGGTCAAGCTGTACGAGAAAAGTATGGCCCCGAATTCTATGCCAAAATAGGCAGAAAGGGCGGAGAAAAGGTCAAGGAGAACCGCGGCCCGCAGTTTTATGCCGAAATTGGTAAAAAGGGTGGTGAGTCCACCAAGCGCCAGCAGGGCTCAGAATTTTACTCCAGGATTGGTAAGAAGGGCGGTGAGCGAGGTCGCTCCTCAAGCGATGATGCCGCCGCTGCTAAGAAGAAGTAAGTGGGACCTTGTATGATCCATTTTCGCCTGGCGGTCCAATCCCCGCCAGGATAACTCACTTAAATTTCCTCAAGAAGGGTGGCACATCCACCTTTTCTACCTCTTCGTCCGCCTGCTTCGCCTGCGGTGTTTCCTTATGACGCCCCAGGCTGAGGATACCACGTAGGTCGTCCAAGCTGCGTTGTGGGCGTGCTGGTGGAACAGGTAGTCGCGTCTGCGGAACGGGTGAGGGTACAGGCTTCACCGGAGGCGTGGGTACTTGTGCAATATACGATGTTGGCTGCGTTAGCTGGGTCGAATCAACTGGCACAGGACGCGATTGATCTGCGCGACTGACCTGCATGTGTGTTCGACGAGTCAGCCGTCGCTCTTCCATACCGGCAGCGATCAACGTCACACGAATGGTATCGTGCAGAGTCGGGTCGATGACCGCACCAAAAGTGATATCGGCTGTATTGTCAACGGCACTGCCAATACATTCTGCTACCTCGTTGACCTCAAAGAGCGTCATATCTTCGCCACCGCTAATATTAAAGAGCACGCGCTGCGCACCGCGAATGGTAACATTGAGAAAACCACCTGCGACGGCTTCTTCAGCTGCTCTTTGGGCCCGATTTCTCCCCTGTCCCTGTCCAATACTCATCAATGCGGTACCAGACTCTTGTAGGACGCTACGCACATCGGCAAAATCAACATTCACCAGACCCGGCACATTAATAACCTCAGCAATACCCTGTACTCCTTGACGTAACACATCGTCTGCAAGCTTAAAGGCATCTGCCAGACTGCGATCATGCCCAGGAATTGAGAGCAAGCGGTCATTGGGGACGATGATAAGAGCGTCGATCACTGCGCTTAACTCCGCTATACCGGCTTCTGCAATGTGCCGTCGTCGAGTTCCCTCAAATGGAAATGGCAGTGTGACAATACCAATAGTCAACGCACCCAGCTTTTTAGCAATGGAAGTGACGACTGGAGTTGCCCCTGTTCCTGTGCCCCCACCCATTCCGGCAGCAATAAAGACGAGATCGGCGCCGTCTAATGCAGCTCGAATCTCGTCTTCGCTTTCGGTTGCTGCGCGTGTGCCTACCGCAGCATTGCCACCTGCGCCCAGACCCCTCGTATAGTGCTGCCCCAGGCAGATGCGCGTGGGAGCTTCTGAAAGAGAAAGCACCTGCACATCAGTGTTCATACTAATGAAACGTACTCCTCGCACTCCTGTGCTAATCATGCGATTGACAGCGTTCATGCCCCCACCACCGACACCAGCAACCACGATATCGACATGATGTTGTGTCTGTTGTTGGGGATAGACAGGGGATTGAGGAGTAATGGCGTCTTCTTCAGTATCTCGCTGCCCGGGGCCCAGCCGAATTTGCTCGTGCTTTTGCTTCATATCTTCCACCTCCACCTCATGCCGCAGTACGGCCCATTGGTCTTCCTGCTGATCGAACACATCTGATTTGGCTTCATGCCTTTGGTGTGTGGCAATCTCGCGCCTGTTTGCATCATCGGGAGACATTGGCAGCATGCAAACCCCCATTTCTTTTCAGCCTCCTCACCTGGCAAGGCGTAGGACTTTGCTGTGATGAGTAGGTGTGTACGATCTTGGAAGGCATTCTACCCGCATTGTAGCAAGCATGTCAAGAGTTTCCGGAACTTTACTCTTTCTTCAGCGTAATGCCACCAGAGTTTGCTTTCGCGGCTTTTTTCTCTTTCTGCATCTGTTTTTTCTGTTTGTTCGACTTAGGTGCGGCCTTCTGCGTTTTCTTCTGTTCTTTATTTGCCACGGTACTTACCTCCTGATTTTGTTCTGCGAAATTGACGCCAACGCTCATCTGATCAGGCTCACGCTGACTCTTTCGTAGACACATGTATTGTATCAAATTCTGAAGTCAACTGCTACCCTAAATGCGGCGTGAGTGCCCCTAGCTTTAGCTATGGGGGGTGAAACGCCGCCCGCAGGCGGAAACACGTGACATCTGTTCTCTAACTTGCTATACTAGAGAATATGAGAACCTTCCCTGGAGGGACAGGAAATGAAAGGTCTCACACATGAGACATGAGGAAAAGAGAATCAAGACAATAACACATACCTGGCTTCAGCTATGTTGTGCAGCTAGAAGGTTCGACAGCCTGTGCCTGGCTCTGATGCTCACTATAGGCTTTTTGCTGTTTCCTGACACTGCACTGGCCTTCCAGCCGACATTGGCATCGAATGCTTCCAGGATGACAAGCATCCCTGTGTTGCAGGTCAACGCTGGCTTCGATGGGCGTTATCGCAATGGAGATTGGGTGCCCATTCACATTACCCTGCGCAATAATGGGGCCGATTTCAGTGGTACCCTCTCTACCAGTAATCCGCTCGGCCAGGTCATGCAAGCCGCGGGTTTCACGGCAGTCCCTGTCTCAACGTATCAGCAGCCCATCACGTTGCCTCATGACACACAGCAACAGGTTACCATGAATCTCCCCATCAATACGCTTTTCGGTACTGTCAGCATTTCGGTGCAGTTACTCGACCAACATGGGAACGTCATCCAGTCGCAATCTGCTTCCCTGCACGCACTCCAGCAAGAGGATGTATTTGTGGGTCTGCTCTCGGATCCGACGACAGGCTTTGGTCCTCTGCAGGCTCTTTCGTTGCCCAGCGAGGGTGGCTCGTTGTTGGTCCAATTCCTCAACGCACAGACAATGCCAGCCATGGCAACGGTGCTGGCCAATTTTAACCTGATTGTACTTGATAACTTCACGACCAGCAGCCTTTCGCATCAACAAGTGAGAGCCTTACAAACTTGGGTGAATCAAGGAGGAGCACTCATCGAAATTGGTGGCTCTCAGTGGCGACGCACGCTCGGCCCCCTGCCCGCTGATCTGTTGCCCGTCAAAATGTATGGGACGAGCACCCTGTCAGCCGGGACGCAGTTGTTGCCTATCGGCGGTCCGACCACTGAAGCTTCTGGGTCTCATACCGCCACCGGTACGCTGCAGGCATCCGTCACGGTGAGTACGGCAACGGCACAATCAGGTGCGCGAACAATTCTGTCTGCTGGCACCACTCCCTTACTGGTTCAGTTTCAGCACGGTCAGGGCAGCATCTGCTATCTCGCTTTCGATCCTACCATTGAGCCAATCGTTGGCTGGTCTGATACTATGGCTCTATGGAAAGGCATGCTGCTTCGCTCCCTCGGCGAGCAAATTGTGCCTTCTGACATAGGTCCTGCTCCCAGCGTTGGCACATCATATGCCCTGGCAAAATTGCAGCATGCGCTCTTGCCCTATGCGTCTCCTACTCCCTGGTTTCTTGTTCTGGTCTTCCTGGGTTACATGATGATCCTTGGACCTGTGCGTTTTCTCATTGTTCGCAAGTACAAGCGCAGAAACTGGAGTTGGCGTATTGCTTTGAGTGCCATTGTGATCTTCTCCCTGTTCAATTACGGGCTAGCACTCTACCAGCAAGGAACTTCCATGCTCAGCAATAGCCTCTCTATCATCCGGCTTGACCCTGGTGGGGGATTTGCTCATAGTACCTCCTACGTTGGCGTCTACGTACCTTTTGTGTCCGCGGACGGGGCTGTCCAGGTGCATTTTCCCAATAACACCCTTGTCCAGCCCTTTGCTGACTATGTGCTGCACCAGGAACCGGCCACTATCTCGGCCAGCTCAGATGGGACGGATGTGAACCTTCCAGGTGTAGACCTCAGCGCGTTAGAAGCGTTCCAGGTGGAGCAAGATCTTCCTGTGCAAGGAGGAATCACCTCTCATTTGATGCTAGTGCATGGAGCACTCGTAGGAACCGTGACCAATTCATTGCCCACCGCCCTTAGTGATGTCTACTTGTTGATGCCGCACAGCATTATGCGTCTCGGTACCCTGGGTCCAGGCCATACCAGCAGTGTCATGCTTCCGTTGCCTGTTTCATCGACCAATGCCAGTCTGCCAGCGTGTGGGTCACTGGTGAGCCAGGTGACAACGAGCAGTGGTGGACTGCCTGCAGGGTACAATCGGATGTTCTATCACGACATAGACCGATCATTGAGCGAAAGGCAACGCCATGTGAGCTTTCTCGTGTTCCTGCTCAACTCGCTACAATGTAACCTCGCGCCTTTAGGGGCCTCAGCATCTCCGGCTACCTTGATTGGCTGGGCGGATCAGCCGCTAGACACAGTGAGCACCCTTACCTTCAACGGAATCCACCCAGGCGGGGTACATGAGACGCTGCTACTATCTCCACTCGATATTAAGTATGGCCCTGCCTCTGTGAACCTGCCAGCCGATGTATCTCAGGGACAGTTGGTGGACGCAGATGCTGTGTTCATCCGCCGCTTATCGGCGGTTTCCTTTGCGCTGATGAAGGGCCAAATGACGTTTGAATATAGTGTGCCCGTTTTGGGACAGGGACATATTCAACTTGTGACGCTCAGCCAACCGGCGGATAGCTCGACACAGCCGTATTCGAGTCCAGGAAGGTCACTCAACGATCCGGCACATTTGGCACTCTATAACTGGCAAACCGCTTCCTGGGATGCTATTACGCTTACCCCATCTTCACCCTTCAGTACGCATAATGTTGATGCTTTTCTTGGTCCCGGTGGACGGATTTTAGTGCAATGCGTGAACCAGGAGAGCGATTTGGGCATAGTCGCCTTTACGAAACCGATCCTTACTGTCAGTGGCGGGTGAACGTCATGTGTTGTTTGGGTGTAGGAGGTGGGCTTCCAGGCTCTGTTGGTTAGCACACTCCCTTATCCCACCCTTACCTCAATCTGCAAAATAGTCACACCCACCAGCACGACCACACCCCCTGCAATCTGCCACACATCCAAATGCTGCCCCAACCAGAAATAAGCAATCACACCGGCGGCCACCAACTCCAGCATGCTAACAATGCCCACACGCGTAGCATCAATGCGGCGCAACGACGCAAAAACAAGCGAAAAAGGAATCGCCATGCCCACAATCCCCACCAGCACGATCCAGGGGAGATGCTGTGTCGTCCACGTATCGGCTGGAATCGCCCATGGCGGTTGCACAATCAACCAGAATGCGCCGGCCACCACCGCGCTATAGGCAGTAGAAGTAAGCGAAGGCAGGTCACGACCGACACGCCGCCCAAGCAAGAGGTAGGCGATGAAAGCCAGTAGAGCAAGTCCGGCGTAGAGTAACCCTATCGGGTCCAAACCGTTAAGGCTCTGCCGCCAGGCACCCGTCAGCAACACAACACCCGCAACAGTAAGTCCCAGTGCCACCAGCACGTAGACTGAAGGTACGCGCCTATACCAGATTGCCTCTCCAAGCGCCATCCAGGCTGGCGCAGTGAATTGTATCACCAGCGCCACGGCAATTGGGAGACGGCTGATCGCAACAAAGTAGGTATAGGTTACCAGTGCTACGGATAGACCAAGGGCTACAACCCAGCCCCAGTGGCGGCGTTGCAGCTTCAATTCACTCCGCCGCCCCATCACCAGCACCGCTAACAAACATGCCCCGCCAATCAGCATGCGAAACTCAACCAGCGTGACGGGCGTAACACCATTATCGAAGAGCCACCGTGAGAGATTACCGTTGAATCCGAAGAGCAAAGAGGCAGTGATCACCATCAGGTAACCCGTGAGACGCTGATTAGCAACCTGCCTCTCAGTGCTCATGCGAGCATCCCGCCGCACAGGCTACAGTAGCGCCGATTCGTCTGTTCGCGTTCGCAATGCGGACAGGTTATCAGCACCGTCTCAGACCATGCGGAAGCCGCCGACTGCAAATTACCGTTACCATTCGCACTGCCATCCTCAGACCCTCTCATGCGCGAATAACGGCCATCCAGGATATCGTTGTAATCGCCACTTCCCGACCAGTTGACGATTTCACGCGCCCGCACTATGGTCAAAGGATGGTTCACAGCAGTTACCAGCAGCATTTTGTAAATGCGGTCGAGCAAGTTCATATCTACCTCTTCATAGAGGTCCGCTTGCTTCAAGAACTCCGACGCGCTCATCTGGTCGCGTTGAAAGAGCGTGCCACCTGCCAGCTTCATCATCAACGTCAGCATCACCTGTGAGTCCTGCACAACGAGTAGCCCGGCACGATCAGCCGAGAACTCCGACTTCCGATCCCATTCCAGTAATGCCGCTTCCAGTCCCATTCCAACCAGGCGTCCAATACCGAGCGTCAAATCGCTAACGATAGCGATCAAGAAACTGATGCCACGCGCCATCGTCTTATACAGCACATGTCCTGACTTAATGTGACCCAGTTCATGGGCAATCACAGCCAGCACTTCATCCTCGCTCATCAGATCAATCAGACCGGTGGTTATTATGATATAAGGATGGTTATGACCACTCGTCCAGGCATTCGGTACTGGAGTTTGAGCAACATACAGTTCCGGCTCGCGCATATCCAGGATCGCGCAAGCCTCGCGCAGTTGTACATAGAGTCGCGGACATTGGGTTTTGGACGTACGCACAGTCTGGGCAACATTCTGGATATAGGCCACACGTTCGGGGAAAAGCTCAATAAACTTTCGCACGACGATATCCAGACCGGGGACTCTTTGTAGAGCTCCCAGTGCAGCCCGGTCATAGGGGTGTTGCAGAGCTGCTGGATCTAAACCAGGGAAACGTCGCCTTGCTTTAGGTTGGGCTGTAGACATACAGGGCTCCTTCTAAGACCCAGGGACTACAACTCGAACTCGACAGTCACACGAGGCAACTTGAGTTGCGCCGCTTGATGGAAATAAGATCGTATCCCCTGGGCCACAATTTCGTTGTCGCGAGGCTGGTGCAATTTTTCACGTTGCGCCACGCGCCCCGCCATGACATGTATACGCCAGACCCCATCCACACGTTGCAAACCCGAAGGCGTTGCCACTCGCAACAATGCAGCAATACGGGGAGATTGACGATTTACAACTTGGAGGATATCTGACCAATGCTCATGCAGCACACACGTAAATTGTTCTGCAAATTCGTCATAGTGAGCATGCGGCTTCTGCTCCACGGGGTGCCTCCTCGTCTGACTCAAGATGACTGGCATATACAGAAGTATAACACATCTTCAGCGAAAAATGTTGAGGTGCTTCTCCGATGCTGCGCCCCTCGTGTCCTGGTTGCCCTCTCGGTCTCCATGCACTCTGTATGATATACTTTAATAGATGAGCTAGATCGTTTTCTTGATGCGAGAAAAAACAGGTGAGGCAGCGTCTATAGAATATGGGGTGTTCCACCAGGTATGAGCGCTCGAGCCAGTGTTAGGAGTTTCAGCCATGCCAGATCGCGTGGGTCAACAGTTAGGCAACTATCGCCTCCTGCGGTTGCTCGGACGAGGGGGCTTCGCACAGGTGTACCTGGGCGAGCATGTTTATTTAAGACGTCGCACGGCCATCAAAGTGCTACACACCTCGCTCGAAGATGAAGATGTGAACAAGTTCCTGGCCGAGGCGCAGACATTAGGGCACCTGACCCACCCGAATATTGTGCAGGTGTTCGACTTTGCTGTGGAGCAGGGGACACCCTTCCTGGCTATGGACTATGCGCCTCGCGGAACGCTGCGGCAGCGTCACCCGCGTGGTACCTGCCTGTCACTCGCAACGACGGTGACTTATGTCAAGCAAGTCGCTGCAGCCCTGCAATATGCTCATAACCACCAGGTGATCCACCGCGATGTCAAACCGGAGAATATGCTACTGGGCCAGGACCAGCAAGTGCTGCTCAGCGATTTTGGCATCTCATTGCTGTCCCCGTCGCCCGAACAGTTGAGTACCCAGGAGATGGCAGGCACCCTGCCCTACATGGCTCCTGAGCAAATTCGTGGCAAACCCGGCTTTGCCAGTGACCAGTACGCGCTCGGCATCGTTGTCTACGAATGGCTCTGCGGGGGACGTCCCTTTGAAGGACCCCATTGGCAGGTTGCCTATCAGCAAGTGTCGGACCTGCCGCCCCATTTGCGTGAGAAGGACCCTTCCTTGCCTCAGGCGGTCGAAGACGTCGTGCTCAAAGCGCTGGCGAAAGACCCAAAGGATCGCTATGCGAGCGTACAACTCTTCGCACAGGCGCTAGAACTGGCCAGCGGAATGAATCCCCTTGATCTGCACTCCGGTACCGAGGTGACTGCCCCTTTGGGTCCCATTTCTTCTACACCATCGGTCATCTCCACTGTCACCCACAGGCGGGTTTTTGTCTCGGCCTCGCACGCCGATGACACCTTCGTGGCACGCCTTACGGCGGATTTGCAGCAACGCGGGATCACCGCTAGCATTGAGGACCCGGACCGCACCCAGCACACGCTTGAGCAGGAAGACGTGGTGCGCCAGGCGATCCGTGCCGCCGATGTCGTGTTTCTAGTGGTCACGCCCCATGCCCGCTCCTCACGTACCGTCAAAGAGCATTTGCGTATCGCCAGCCTCTACCAGCGACGATTGGTGTTCATATGGACAATCGGCGAGGAGATTACAGATGTGCTTCCCGAGGAATGGGGTAAAACGGTTCAGATTGACCTGGTTGATGCTTGCGAGGAACACTATGAGCAGGCTCTCGATGAGCTAGTGGCCTGCCTGGAGGAGGACGAAGCATCCTCTGAGGAACCATCACTGTCGTGATCGCGAATGGCATCGTCAATTCCTCGGTTTCGATCCCCAGATAGAACCGGCCTGTGGTGATGAGGTTCTTGATGTAGTCGGTCGGCTCCTCGCCTTCGCGAATGCCATATTCGCCCGCCGGTATGTACTTGAAGTGGGTTTCGTGCGACGCGTGCAGCCGCTCGAGCAAGAGCAGAAGCCACGCCACGCCGCCCTCCAGATAGGCGATGCGAACCCGCGGAAACCGATCGAACACACCGTTGTAGAGGATGCTGGCGCAGTTGACGGCCAAGCCCCAGGGATGGCCGAGGGCGTGCACCGGCACGTACATGTTCATATGATCGAGACCGAAGCGATCATGGACGCCGCCGTGAACCGAGAGGCAGCACCCGAGACGATTGGCCTCCGCATACACTGGCCAATACATCTTCGCGCCGAGCGGCAGCGGCAGGCCGTTGGTCGGCATCATCGCCCCTTGCATCTTCAGCTCGGTGACCGCGCGACGCAGTTCCTTCACGGCCTCTTCGGGATCCTGCAACGGGAAGGATCGCCATGCCGCGGAACCGCGGATTGAATTTGATGTAGGTATCGTGGAGCCAGTCGTTGTAAGCGCGGCAGGCGGCCACGGCGTAGTCGAGACTGACGATCTTGCCCGAGGACAGGCCCCGGGTCGGGTAGAGCACGGTCCATTCGATCCCGACTTCGTCGAGAAAGTTGAGCCATCCCTCCGGGCCCACCTTCGGCCGCTTGTCGCGGTGCGGAGGAATTTGCATGGCTTTCGCCGAATGCAGGTGATCCAGCGGCGGAACGATTGCCGGGGCGTTCCGACATCTTGCGATAGGCCGGATCCATATGTTCGAAGATGCCGGCCTCATCCTCATAGATGTGACCGTCAGCATCGATAATGCGGGTGAACGTCAACCTCATCTCCCTGTTCTACTATTTTGCTTGGTTCACTCATCGCGTGGCAAGCATCGGTGAGTCTTTTGACGATCGTCGCAGGCGTCGCCAGCAGGCGCATCACGAGCGCCTCCACGTCGGCACCGGACATCGGTTGGATCGGCAGCCGCATCTTGGCCGCGTCGGCCAACAGCGCTTCGTCGCGCAACGCCGCATCGAAGGCGGCGCGAAGGACGCCGACTCGATCGCCGGGTGTCGACGGCGGGCTGACGTAGGGTCTGCCGAAAACCAGCGGTCCGTAGAGCAGATCCAAGGCCTGGTGATCGTCGCTCGACTTGACGAAATCGTAGACCACGGGAACGCCCATGCGATCGAGCGTGGGAATTCCCCTTCATCGCTTCCTGGACGATGATGTTGTACTTGTCGCTGCCGATCCATTCCAGGGTTCTGCGTGTTCACGCTCGACCAGAATTGGCCGCAAAAACCGTCGATCTCGCCCCGTTCCATGGCCAGATTGAGCGTCGCCGTTCCATTGTAACCGACGATCAGTTTGAATTTGGTTCCGAGGAAAGCGTTGTGGGAGGCGGGATAGAATAAGGTCGATGTGCCCGAGGCGCCGAGAATGGCTTGCTTGGATTTGGCTTCGGCAAACGATTTGACCGGCGCGCCCGCCCGCAAAATGCAAAGCGAGGTTTCGACGTTGGCGCTGGCCAGATAGAGGAAGCGAGACGAATCGTATTCGACCCGCTTGTTGCTGAGACGCAAGATCGGCTCCAGCAGATTGCCGGGATGGATCGCGCCGATGTGGCCCCGTCATGAGGAGCGATCGAGTAGAGAAATTCGAGAGCCTTGGTGCCGCTCGCCCCCGGCATATTTTTGGGATCAGGTTCGGATTTCCCGGAATGTGCCTGCCCGAGGTGGCGGACCATGAGACGAGCGTAGGCATCGTAGCCGCCGCCGGGCGGCGTCGAGATGATCATGTCGACGGAGCGCCCTTTGTAAAAAGCGGCGGCGTCATCGGCCGAGGCCGGATTGACTCTGCGCGACTATGAAAAGCAATGCCGCCGCAACTGCCGAAAGACGGCGCAACCCCGATCGCATGGTTTTCTCCCTCCCCGATTTTTTATTGCGACCCTAGCTCAATGTATAGAGCCGCAAGCCTCCCGAGGCAGAGTCTCGAACTGAAACGGGCTCTCTACCTGACCCCGCCATCCTGCCGGTCTCAGAAGCGCTGACGCTTCAATTCTTCTTGAAGGTATTCGAGCGCCTCAGGCGACACGCCGTTCAGCTTGTCTACCAAATCGATCAACTCCGTACGGCTGACATCGGGCGAGTCGCGGTGCAATCTGATCCGCGGCGGTGCGGTACTCGCGTTCTCCTTGATCGTGTCGCTGAAAGCCTTGACATACGTGGCGACGATCGCCTCCGGCACTTTCGGCGGCAACGCCAGCCAGCTGCCGATTTGCGTTACATTGTCCCAGTACGCGAACGCCTTCTGCACCAGCGGGTCGCTAATCCTGCCCGCCATCAGATCGGCCATGATCGGCGTATCGCCCAGCATCGGCAGGCTCGCGCTTGCCACCCTTCACGGCGCCGGTCTGGGCAACAACGGTGAACTTACCGCTGGCGAGCAACTGCTCAATATCGGTCACCGAACCGAACGCGGTCATATCGACTTCGCCACGTTCGAGGGCCTGCCGCAGTTCCGCCGACTGGCTGTAGCCATGGACCCAGCGAATATTCCAGCCCAGAAAGGCCGCCCCCCAGAACGCCTGATACATGCCGCTGCGCGGGACCGAGCCGACAATACCGGTGACAACCGGCACGGCCGAACGATCGGTGAGACGGCCGATCGCCGATTGGCCGACGAATAAGGCCTGGCTGTGGGAACCGACGCCACCGACATAGGTCAGGTCGCGCGGGCGGTACTTGGCCTGCGTCTCGATCAGGGTCGCGGGATCGGTCTGCGACTGGGCACCGATTGTCACCGCGGTCCCGTCGGCCGGGGCGCGTACCACCCACAGATTGAGCGAAATCACGCCGCCCGCCCCTGGCTGGTTGATCACCACCAGCGTCGGCTTGCCCGGCAGATGGGTGACCAGATACTTGCCGAGCACGCGGCCATAGAGGTCAGTCCCGCCGCCGGCGGCATTGCCGATGGTCATCGTCACCGTCTTGCCGGCGAACGACACCGCATCCGCGGCTCGTGCCATCGGGGTGGCCATTTCACCAACCACGGCAAGTGCGACCGCCATCGTTCCGATTTTCAAAATCATGCGCATAGCCGTTGACTCCCTTCGCCAGCGCATCGCACAGGGGCCTGAACAGGCGCCCAGCGCGATGAGACTTTTTTTTAAAGTGCTAGCGCTTCGGCCAGTCGTACATGAGGTCGCCTATTGGCGGCTGAAAATCGCCACCGACCTTGCCGAGTCCGATTTGCAGCTCGGCGACCCGATCGTACTTGGGGGCAAGAGAGTTCGAACAGGTTGCCCGAGGGATCGCGAAAATACAGCAAGGCCTCTTCGCGGTTGCGCGTCCACAACGGATGGGTCTTGACGCCAGCGTCGTCGAGTTGCTTTTTCATTACCCGCATGCCTTCGGGGGATGCAGTGAAGGCGTAGTGCGGGTATTCGAATGTGGGATCGACCAATTTTCCTGCGCGAGTCTAAGAACGCCAGCACGACGCCGGACAGCTTGACGTGAAACAGCTGCTTGGGGGGAAAGTCGCGGTACGGCTCGGCCTCGAAGATATCCATCCAGAACTTGGTCGCTTCGTCGACGTTGCGAACGAAAATCGAGATGTGATTGAGGCCGATGATCAGATTGTTCTGAACACCGACTTTCTTGCGCTGCGTCGCTTCCACGGTCGCCATCGATTCCCCCCAAAACCGGCCCGGAGTTTTTACTCGCCGGGCAGCCGCATCCGGCTTGCCTTACGCTTATTGTGGGCTTTTTTCAAGGCTATCACCGATGCGAAAAATAGGAAAATTTTTCAAATATCGGAAAATCACGAGCGGGCCCGACAAACCGCTGGAGCGCCCCAGGGACGATGCTGCTAAAATCCGTTCGCACTGCCGTCTGCAGCGGCAAACGAACATGGCGGCGCGGGAGAATGCGCCGAAGGGAGATATCATCATGGCGTACACAGTAGGCCTCATCGGCATCGGCGCGATGGGCCAGGCACTGCTCACCCGCCTCAAGCTCGCGGGGCACAATGTTCAGGGCTTCGATATCAGCGCCGATAGCCGTAGCGTTGCCGAAAAGCTCGGCGCAGCTCTCCGGGGCTCCGCGGCCGAAGCCGCCCGGGACGCCCGCTACGTCCATGTTTTCGTCAACAGCGACGAGCAGATGATCGATGCCGCCCTGGCTGCCAACGGCGTCGTCGGCGCGATGACGGCCGACGCTATTCTCATCCTGCACAGCACGGTGCTGCCCGAGACCACGCGCCGCATCGCAGCGGAAGCCACGAAGCGCGGCATCCGGACGATCGACGCGCCGATCACGTCGGTACCGCAACGTGTCCGCGACGGCCATACGGCTTTCCTCGTCGGCGGGCCAGCCGAGCTGGTGGCCGAGGTGCGGCCCTATCTCGAATCCCTGGGTGGGCACATCTACTACTTCGGTGCCGGCACCGGCAACATCGCCAAGCTGGCCAAGAACTTCTCCGACAATACCGCGAGCCGCGTCCTGCTCTCCGAGACGGTGCAGATGGCGGAGGCTGGCGGCATCGCGCCGCAAGCCTTCTTCGAGATGATGGGAAGCAGAAGAACACGGCTCGCTGGTCTCTCAATGGCGCAAGCTGTTCGCGGTCGAGACAGGACATGCGGTGCCGAAGCCGGCACCCAATCTCTTCAACAAGGATGTCCTGCTGGCGGCCGAGTTCGCGAAGCTCCTCCTGGTCTCGATGCGCCGATGGCGCAAGGCTGGACGCACGGCGCTGGCCTGGATCGCGCGCTGGGGCATGAAAGCCGCCGTGCCGTCGCACTGAAGTCGAAAAGACAAAACGCCTTTCCAAGTCAGGTTCTAACAAACTGCCTGGCACAAGAAAGAGCACGTCAGGTCAGAACGATAAGAACTGGCGTTTTGAAATTGGCGTCCCCAACGGGATTCGAACCCGTGTCGCCGCCGTGAAAGGGCGGTGTCCTAGGCCTCTAGACGATGGGGACGCAAAGGCGGGACCCGGAATAAAAACCGGGCCGCGCGGTGCGGCGCAGGGCCGGGCATGGTGTACCGGCCACCGCCCGGAAAATCAAGCATGGACGGCCGCTCGGGCGGCGAAACCACCGGGAAATTCCTTGGGCTTTTCGCGATTTTCCGCGGTGCGGGCCCCTTTCCCGCCGCCGCTCCCTCCCCTACACTCCCCGCCAACAAAAACACGCACTTTGGGGGAGATTTCCATGACAACTCGTCGTTTCCTTTTCGCCTGCCTGGGCTTGGCTGCATTCGCTGGCTGGCGAAGGCCGACACCATGGTCCAGCACAAGACGCCTACAACGTCTACACCATGGTCAACGACCGCGGCTCCTCGAACTCGACCTTCTTCATCACGCCCGACGGCGTCCTGGTGTTCGACGCCGATCTCAAGACCGGCGATCAGGTCCTGGCGGCGATCCGCAAGCTCACCGACAAGAAGGTGAAGTATCTGATCACCTCGCACTCGGCCGGCGATCACGCCACCGGCGCCTGGCATTACCGCGAGGATCACCCGATCTACATCTCGTCGCGCCGGCAGATGCACGATTTCTTCATGCAGGAAGGCGCGGAGTTCGCCGAACGCAAGGCCTCGAACGATCCCGAATGCGCGCATTACCACAACGCCGAGTTGGTGCGCGCCGACATCGGCTTCGACAGGCCATGACCCTGCAGTTCGGCGGCCTCACCTTCCAGCTTACCGAGGAAGGCCGCGGCCACTCGACCTCCGACGTCACCATGTACGTGCCGCAGAAGCGCGTGTTCGTGACGGGCGATCTGCTCGGACCGAAATCCACCCCGGCCAGAGCGAATCCGGCGAAGTGTTCTCGCCAACGTCGCCGATTGGGTCGCCCACCTCGACAACATCCAACCGCAACTGCCGGTCGATACCTACGTTCCCGGCCATGGCCCGGTTCACATCGGCCGCGGCGTTCCGACCTCGAGGAGCAGAAGCGCTACTTCCTGGTGATGCGCGACGCGGTCTCGAAGATGATCGCCCAGGGCAAGACCGAAGAGCAGATCAAGGAGGAGTTCGTGGTGCCGAAGGAGTTCGCGGACTACCCCGCAAGCCCCGCCTCGACAACTTCATCAAGCTTTACTTCGGCCAGTTCACCGAACAGGGCTATTAGCCCAGCAGCCGAACTGTCATTGCCCCCGTCATTGCGAGGCGGCCGAAGGACGACGAAGCAATCCAGGCATCGGCGCCGTCTGGATCGCCACGCCGCGGTCGCGGCTCGCGATGACGGTTTTGCAACTCACGACGATGTGAAGACGGGGATGGCGGAGATCGGCGCGCGCGCACTTTTACCCGCCCACAATCCGCCATCTTTGTCTGCGCAAATGGCATCATGACGGCCTAAGAAACCTTCCTCAGTGAAGGCAAGGCCGCCGGCCCTAGGAGGGGGCCTGCCATGGTCACCGCAGTCAAGCGTCCGCTTGGAAGTGGAGAGCCTCTGGTTACCGCCGTTTGGAAGACCCTATCCATCGTCGTTCTGATCTGCACCGCCGTTGTCCCGGTGGTTGCCATCACCGCACATCGGCACTTGGCCGACATGCTCCTGATCGTGCTGGCGCTCTACGCCATCGCCTTCGCCGCGAGTTGTCTCTACAACAAAATCCGCTACGGCCAGATGTTCGTGCCCAAACCGGCGATCGGTTTGGGCACGGCGACCGCGATCGAACCCGATCGTCCGCCCACCGGCCGCCGGCCGCGGGGACCCAGCCGTCTCCACCACCGGCGAACCCGTCGTCTTCTCGATGATGTCGAGTATGAACTCGGCCGCCCACCGCCAGCTCGCCGCGTCGCAAGCGCGCGCGGATGTAGGCGTCAGTTGGCCGCCGCCGCGTCGTCAATCAGAAGTTCGACCTTGTCGGCGCCCATCCAGTCGTCGACGCGCGGCCCGACGACGTGAATGGTGCGGCCCTGGGCTTCGAGCAGCGCCCGGCGAACGGCTGATCGGCGGAGCCAAACGCCATCGCCTTGATTTGC
>CAVYFB010000007.1:0-147507 GCA_963767625.1 uncultured Chloroflexia bacterium | reverse complement strand
TCCACGCCGGGGAGCAAAAGGAACAAGCTCATGCCACAAGAAACCAGCGTCTTGACCCACGCGCAGGCGCAAGCCTTTTACGAGTGGATGAGAGCGAAACAAGATTGGCAAGCCTTCTACGAGGCCAAAGTGATGCACGATCTCATCGGCTCGCCCGACGCGGATAACAAGAGAGTTTGACCAATGTACCAGGTCCAACAGATAGGCATGCGTCGTAGCGAAGCGGAGACCATCCTATATAAACTCTGCTTCGCGTCGGGGTTTCGCGCTGCGCCAAGCGTGGGGCGCAGCTTATCCGCCGCGCCGTTGGTCGGCCGAGTAAAGGAGGACCAGATCGGTGACGGTCTCAATCGTCATCACTCGCTGGTGTAGACACGAGCGATTGGGACAAAACATCGCCAGAGGATCTACTACTCGATCTATCATGGGTGGCAGGCCATCCGACTCGTGTCGCGGGCGCCAGGGCGCTCCTGTACGCACGATTGGGGAAAGTCAGTATCGTATGACGAGATCGCGCTTCCACGCCGCGGTCCCACACTCCCAAGAAGAGGGCCGGGAGGCGCTCCAGACAATCCCAAGCATGCGGCTGGAACGCAAACAACAGGAACGCACTCGCTCGAACCCTCTGATTGAAGAGATCCGGTCTCAGTTGCCGAAGCTTCGACGTCCCTCGAACCTCCACGGGGCGGCCGATTTCGCTTCGAGATCGTGGACGATTTCATAGACCTGACACATGTCCGGGGGCCGGATGGGGACGTCTTGGAAGACATGTGGTTGTTCGCTGTCTGATCCCCCGGATATGATCCTTCAGGGCTCAACAGACTCTGACGCATCCCTGATCTCCACCCAGATGTATCGCGTCGAGTTCCCGCTGGCTCATGGCCAATTTGGGGGCAACGGATAATTGAAGAGATTTCTTGCCAACTCTTTGAGGTGGAACCACTCGACAAACTCATCATTGCCCCCAAATTTGGTATGAGCCGTCTAAAGTTTGCATTTACACGTAGTTCAAGAGAGGCCGTCTCCAACTCACCGGGCCGTCGCTGCCCCAGAGGCCCTGCTCCCTGTTCCTCCCGCCTCCATACCGTCACTACGCCTGGTTGCCCGTCCCTGGCTGAGCGCCAGCACCTCGCAGGGCGCGTTTCTCATCACGTAGTCCACCGTCGGGTCGATCTGCTGCATTGTTCCTCTGACACGCACAGGGGTATTGGCCAGAAGGATCAGGTCGACAACATGCTCCTTCGCCTCACGCACAACGGCTGTCCCCTATCGCGCGCTTTCAGGATGCGCTTGCTCAGCCTGAAGCCACTTCTGGTTCCTCTGGCGACACCTTGCGCGGCAATGGATTTGGCCTCGATCGAGGGCCTCAAGTGCGGCCTGTTCATCGTCTTCCACCTGGGCATTCAGCGGTAACGTAAAAGGGACCTCAATCACCGCCAGGACCTCAACCGTCCCGTTCCGCTGCTGTGCCATTTGTGCGGCCAGAGCGACGATGCGGTCTGTCGCCTCATTCCTGCTCAAGAGGGGCACAAGGATGTGCACGAGCTTATTCACCGAACGAACGGCTCTCGTCGTGGTGCGTCTCTGTTCCGTCTCTTTGGGCAGGCGTAGCATCCACCCAAGCACCCCCACAATTGAACTCAGAAAAAGCAAGGCGATCACGACGCCGACGGCAGTGATCTGCAACGGATTCGTTGTTCGGCACTCCGATCATGAACAACATAGCGCTCACTTCCCTTTTCCTTTGCACGTGGTTGAACGCTGCGTCTGCTTTCCTTGTCTTGAGAGCCGATACCGCACCACCCCCAGCCCAACAAAGGCCAGCCCGAGCAGGATGAGGGTCCAGGCTTGAAGGCCGACCAGCGAGGCCCGTACGACGATGATAAGGCCGAGAGGAATGATGAGCATGCTCACCAGCAGACGGTACCGTTGGCGCAGTGATCGCCCTTTCATGCCCTGCCTCCTTTGCCGTTCCCTTTGCTCGTACTGCGCTGTTTCTTGCTCTGGTTGGAAGGGATGGGTACATCAAGGACTTTCGTGCCAATTGGAAGGACGCTCTCATTTTCGGCTTTCATGGTGAAGACGACGTTTGCGTGCGAGGTTTTCGCGGAACTCGTCTGCAAGATCATATTCGCCCGCATCCTCGTAGACGAGCAGTTGTTCCCTGGTCCGATCCCGTTGAGCGATTTCCTGAAGATTCTGCGACGGTGCAAGAAGTAAATGAGGAGCCCCAGTGCGATCCAGCTAGGCCCGGCAATCCGCCCGATGCTGTGGGTGAGCACGACGAGAAAAAGAATGCTACTGATGCCCAGAAATCCGAGCACGCCGGCTATCGGCAGCAACGAGCCCGCCGTCTTTGCCGCGCAGCCTTATATTGAGCGGTACTTTGAACGGGCGAGGAGTCCATGGGTCCTTGAAACGCGACACGAGCAGCGAAACGAACACCAGCATATAGGCGGTGGCGGCGCCAAAGGCATACATGTTGGCTAAGACATCATAGACATTGGATGAGAGACCGGCCAACCAGAGCTCGACCAGGGCGATACCGGAGAAGACCACGAGTGTGCGCACCGGCGTGCGGAACTTCGGGTGGACCTTGGCAAACCAGCTTGGCAGCAAATTGAACCTGGCCATCGAATATGTGATGCGCGAGGCGCCAAAGACGCCGGAGTTGGCTGAAATCAGCAGGAGCGTAGCACCGAGCAAGGCAACGTATGGCCCGATGAAGAGACCCAGGATGGGAATGTGGCTGGCCAGCCAGGCAACGGGGTCACCTTGATGTGCGACGATACTTTGCCACGGCAACATCGCCAGGCCCAGGTTTGAAAAGGCCAGCGCGAAGATCAACACCGTCAAAATCAGCGCGATCGAGGTGCGCGGCACGACCCTGCCTGGGCAAATCGTCTCCTGGCTGGCCTGGCTGATTAATTCCAGGCCGACAAACGAGATGATAGCAAGCGATGCGCCATACGCCAGGTTGAAAGGACCGGGCCAGGCCGTCGTCATCTGGTGGATGAGAAAGGTGGGGTTGAACGCGAACAGGAATTCAAAGAACAGGATGGCCGATTCGCTGACGATGTCCAGTGCACCTAAAATCTCATTAAATCTGTTGATTCGCGCACACCAAGGATGTTGAGAGTCGTCAGGAAGATCACGAGGATCGTAGTTTCCAGGATCAGGATCGGCTGGACGCCAGGAAGGTGAGAGTCCGAGCAGAGTGACGTCCACATGCTGATTGAGCACGGGGAAGAAGAAGTTGAGGTAGCCCGCCGATGCTAAGGCGAAGAGCGCGATGTCGATGGTAAAGTCCAGCAAGACTGCCCACCCTGCGACGAAGCCCAAAAGATCGCCCAGGCCGCGCAGGACATAGAATTGACCGCCGCCAGCCATCGGGTAGGCGGCAGCTAGTTCGGTATAAGCAAGGCCAACCATGACATAGACCAGTCCGGCGAAGAGAAAGGCGACGTTTGTCGCCCTGGCCGCAGCCATGACGATGCCAAGCGCGACGTAGACGTCGGCCCCCACATCAGCATACCCCCAGGTGTACGATCCCCAGACGCTCACCGCGCGTCGTAACCCATGACTTTCTTGCGGGACATCTCGGTAGTCGGCTTCGACGTGCCAGTCGCGTCCGGCACTCCTTTGCTTGCCATACAAACTCCTCTAAACAAAGACAGCACCATCTGTCCGAGTCAGACATGACCTCATGATATACCATGAGCGCCTGTGAGGTGCTCAAAAAACGCTCAAGAAATTCGCTGAAACTGTCAAAGATCAGAAAGGAAGTCGTACCATACTGGCACGCGCGCCAATTTCGATGATGAAGTCGAACTGGTAAGCATGTACTCACCATGTGATCGAGCGTATACAGTTGGCAGAGAGCCTCTCTGTCACCGTGATATCGACCAAAACAGACGTGATCAGGTGTGATCCTTGACCGTGGTGTGCTGCATGGTCTGGAATAAAACATGCAGGGAATATGCTGGTTTCTCTCTTTCTTAGAGCTCTCTGTGCTGGCTCGCCATCAATTTTCTTCCAGCGATTTCTCCACCCTCTAAGTTAAGGATCATTTGACCAGTGTATGCCTCTTCGCACCGTACTAATTATAGAACCGCGGGCAGTGTGGCCGTGCTCATAGGCCCTCCCTTTCTGCCTTTCCACGTCTTGTTGACGAAAGACGACCATATGCGCTCACAGGAGTAGATCTCTTGTTCTGGTGTGAAGCCGCTCCCACGCCGGCTCAGATCGGCTCCCAGGACCTCTGCATGAAGCCGTTCGGCTCGCCCTTGGTGCCCTTGCGCCTCCTTCAGTCATTGAAACACTGCCAGGTTCCCTTGACCTGCTGGCAGATGAGTACCCGGCCTTCGAGCTGCTGTAAGGCCTTCGTGGCAGCCGCCACCTCCTTGCGACGCGCGTGCGGCAGTGCGGAGGAGGAAAGCGGGAACCACCTCCTCTGGGGTGAAGATGGACAAACCCGAGGCGTGTTCGGACAATTCGCGAGTGATCGCCTCTTCATACCAGGCGACCAGGTCGGTGGGACCCGAAGGCACAGGCACCAGCAGGACCGGGCAAGGAGCCCTGCGCAAGACCTGCGCGGTTGTACTTCCTAGCAGGAACCGCCACCCGCTGCCGGAACGCAGCGCCGCGATATCCCAGGACGATGCAGGCCACCTGCCGAGCGCATGCCACTTTCACCAGTTCCTTGACAGGCATGCCCTCATGCACCTGCGTTTCCAGCCGTCCGGGCGCAATGCCAGCTTGCACTAATATGGCCCACGCACGTTGCAAAGTGCATCTGGCCTGCGTTCGTTGCACAGACGTTGCAGCCAGGGAAGGCGCCTGCCCGCGGAAGCGCCCGAGCGAGGAGGGCGTCTCATAGGGCACCGGGATGACGGTCAAGAGCAGCGCCTGACTCTGTGGAGCAATTTCCAGAAGGAAGCTCCTCGTCGCTTGCAGCATCGTATAGGCTCTCAGTTAAGATAGCGGCATGTTTGCCGCAAAGTAGATAACTGTGGTCCAGTTTTACAGACTGAGCTTGAAAAACTGGCTCCATTATCGGTCCAGTTGCCTTATCGGCTCAGCTTTGGCGAGATAGCAGTGCTAACTCTGCCGATAACGAGCCCGATCTGTACATAGACTGCGCCGATAAGGCAGGTTATCAATCGAGCCGAGGTGGGAAACCGCGCCGCACTTATCCGGTTTGCGGCTATATGGTTTCTTCCTTAACTGAGGGCCTAGTATAGCATGCCACGCACCTGTAGACAAGAGGCATCCCTTGAGCAGGGGCCTTGTGAGGGGCACCTCCATAAGCCGGCTTCTGGCGCTTCCGGTGAGCGATGGGGACTTCGCTCACGCAGCCCCGATTAGGCGTCCAGGAGGTAGCGGCGCGGATGCTTCGGGTCGACACGGACCGTTACGAAGGCTTCCTCGGCAGGTCGGTTGGGAGTGACCCCGTGAAAGGTGTAGGTGCGCAGCGTCCGCGGGTCTGTCCAGGCCGCCGTGATGAAGCAGGTGCCACTCGTCAGGCGGGTCTTCCCCCGGACGCTGCGCGTCACGTAGGCCGCCACCGGCCTGCCGCAGCGCCTGAGCCAGGTGATGGTCCGTATCTGGATGACGACGTAGGTGACCATGAGCACGAGGTTTCCTGCTACCAGTAGGAGTTCCAGGGCAAGCACAAGATCCATAGGCATCGCTCCTCCAAAACTGCTTGCCATGCACAACGAATTGCTCATAGAAGGGAAGGCTGCACACCCATCTGGCGACGAGAGGTAATCGGTTCACCACCGGGTCCTTTCCTCTTCCCGATAAAATGTGCGCAGCAACAGCAGGGTCAACGCGACGAGTGTGATACTCTCTGCAATGAGCAAGATCACAATGGCTTCGAGAGGCATCTGGTTCGTCCTCCTCAAGTCACAGCAGACACACGGTGTGAAGCACAGTCCCCTTGCCCTCTCTCCCAGACACTTTTGAACAAGCAGGCAGTAAAACTCGCTTGACAATGCCTAAACGCCCCTCGATGTTAGAAGCGTAAGGCAAAGCGCCACCTGTTTTCATCTTCTGAAACGGTAAACAGTGCCTCAAGGAGGCTCGATTATGGACCCGACGCAGAATGTCTAAGAGCCAGAGCCGTCCCAGCCGAAAGATACTCTTATCGCGCCGATCCACCCGATCAAAGCGTTGGCGTTGCCCATGATGGATACAGGCTGCGGCCAGATGCGAGACCCACCACATGGCCAGAAACAGCGCGAGCAGCAAGCGATCCAAGTGAGTGCGATCCACAATCCAACTGGCTTCGATGTTCCAGCCACGACTTTTGCTATCTTGAAACGTCGCTTCCACGCGCATGCGCCAGGCATAGACCTGGACTTGTCGGCGTCCAGCACCCTGATCGCTGATGAGCAGCCATGGCTCCTCACAGCCTGTGTCCCACACGAGACTGACGTACGTCTCCAGCGTCTCCTCTTGCCAGACTCTGGCTTTGCCATACCAGCGATAGCCTGGCTTGAGCACGATCTGGCTCAAAGCGCTTCCACGACTGTTCCAGTTTGCCGTTGAGATACCGCCGACAGGTATGTTCTGCACAGACGCGCAACAGATAATGCCAGCCGCGAGCGGTGCAGAGCTTGACCAAGGGCATGCCTGCTAACCCTCGATCAGCCATCAAGGTACAGGACGTGTCGGGCAGATGGACACGGACCTGATCCAACAACCGTCCCACGATCTGCCATTGGCCCTCGTCCCATGTGGTCTGGGCTGGCATCACCGCCCAGGCCACTGGCAATACCCGTGAATGCACCAGCAATCCCAGATACACAATCGTCAGGTCATCCCGAAAGGGCGTATTGTCCAGCACGAAGTACAGCTGCTGTCCACGGAACGGCGTCAAGACTTGCGCCAAAAAGAGCTTCCAGATCACCGGCACCACGATGCGCTCATTGGCGATGAAGCGTGCCAAGCGCCGCTCAATACTGCTCATCTTGGCCTCGCTGAGTCCGCGCTCACTCAAGGTTTCGGCCACCCGTTGCATCACTGCACTGCCCGACAAGACGATGCCCAGCACGAAGAAGGCCAGCGTTTTCTTCTGATGCCCATGGATTCCTGTCAACAGTTCTTTCAGTTGCTCATGCCAGTTCGTCCAGAGTACACTAGATGCATCCATTGAGGTCGTCCTCCAAACAGCTGTTGTTTTTCTGCTTGTGAGACGATCTCGTGTTCTCTTCTTCACCTCCTTGTCCCAAATAGGTACGTTTTTCTTCCATCACGCGCTTGTAAAAAAAGTGTCTGGGAGAGAGGTCCCCTTGCCGGGGCGCGGGGTGTCTGTCAGGGGTAGGTTTTTTGGAGTGTGCCCATCCTATCCGTAGGGGCGAGCGGGGTGTGGGGCGGATGGGGGGGCCTTTATGGTCGCCCGCCGTCCCTTTCTGCGACGTTCACCCACCCTGTCGTCAACCATACCGGGCTACGCGGGCGACCATAAAGGCCCTCCCAACCTCCCATCACCACCCTTGCCCCTACGGATCAGGGCCCTTCGCAGGCGACTTCCCCCAAAAAAACCTACCCGGTGAAAGGCACGGGGTGTCCCCGCTTCCTCTCTTCACCTGCCGCAGGCGGCACGAAAAGGGTACCTGAAGAGTTACCATGAAACTTATTAACGAGTAAATCGTATAATATCTATTCAGAAGGAACAAATAGAAACAAAATGGGCTCCTGGTTCTCCTTCCCCAAAGCTATCACGACCAGGAGCTAGCAAGGAAGGAACCGTTCATGGATGTGGATAGGCAGGCAACACCGGAGTTGCCTACCAACCTCACCGAGATTAAACACCTCACCGAATGCCTGCAGCAGCAAACGCAGGTTGCCAACCTGTGCACCGACGTGAGCCTGGCCCTGGCCAGGCAGCCTTTCTTATGGGCCTTCCTACACCACTGCGTCGATGCGCTCCTGGCGCATATCCCCCTCGCCTGGGTTGGTATCTGGTTGTATGAGCCGGGTCGACACGGGTTCGTCCCGCTGGCCCGCGCTTCCTGCGCTCTGAATTCGCATGACGGCGAGTACGACCTGCCGGTAGGGGCACAGACTGTGGCGAAGATCGCCGCCTCGCGGCAACGCTTACTGAGCCAGGAGGCGCAACGCGACGTGCTCTTGCACCCTGAAGAGCGGGCGTGGGCACAGCGCGAGGGAATGAGCGTCTTTGTGGGTTATCCGTTGCTGGTCGAAAACCGCGTGGCGGGAGTCCTGGCGCTCTTCGCCCGCGAGCCGCTGCCCACCGTCTACCTCGACGCGTTGGGATCGCTCGCCCTGATTATCGGCCTGGCGATTGAACGCCTCCCGGCTCAGGAAAAGCTCCCTTAGCCCTCGACCTTGAAGATGGCCCATCGATCTCAAGGCCCAGATCTTCCCGCAGTGTCAACGGGTCTGCCATCTTTGCGTCTGCAAAGCAAAGCATCGGCTGCCCTGCCCGCTGGTGAAGATATCCTCCCCTACGTCTGGTACTTTATTGTCATAAGACCAGCATGGTAAGCAGGATCGAGAGAAGACATATGGTACGATTCTAGCGACTTTGCGAACAGAAACGTTATCATTTCTCAGCGTATATCTTGATGAATTAATAGATGCCGTCAGCAAGAATTTGAGTGAACGGAGGTATGAGAAAGCAATGAGAAACATCACCGAACCAGGGATGAGTCACCCAAGAGTGCTGGTGGTTGATGATAGTGCCTCGACTTGTCTCTTGATTGCCTCTGCCCTCCAGAAAAGAGGATACAATGTCGATATCGCGCTCAACGGGCATGATGGCCTCACGAAGGCCATGACCTTCCATCCCCACTGTCTCATCCTGGATGTATTGTTGCCAGACATCAGCGGCTATACAATCTGTCGGTACGTGCGCCAGCGTCTCCGGCAACAGATGCCTTATATCATCCTCATCAGTACCAAAGACTCGCCGCTTGATCAGCACTATGGGCTACGTCAGGGGGCTGACCGCTATTTGCCCAAACCATTTACTGAGGAGACCTTCCTCCAGGCAGTCTGGGAAGGGATCCCGACAACCGTTCGTCGGGCCGTTTCCCCCCCGCTCTCTTACACCCCACCACGCCCGGTGCTGTGGGAGCTCATTCCCCGGCGCATTCCCAACACAGAAGCGATGCGCACCAGCAGTCCCTTTGCGCGCACCCCTGTCACCGGAGATGAGCGAGCCCGCCGGCTCTACGTGGCCATCGATGGTAGGAAAACGATAGCCGAACTCACCACCTTGACCGGTCTGAGGACAAAAGACGTCTCCGAGGTGCTGCGCATGCTACTCCGAGAGCACTTTATTGAGCTGTATGATTCAGCAGGACGGTTCGTGGAGACGACTTTCGAATCAGCGCCTTCCTGGCTGGTGGAACAGGAAGCAGAGCTTGACTTCTGGGAATAATAGGGAACCACTCGGGTGGAGGATCAAAGTGTTGTTTTAAATAAGGAGGCAAAGCTTGAATTCGACCCAGATCACCGACATGCTCCTGGTGATCCAGGCCACCATTACTCTGTTCATCTCACTCCGCGCTTTCTCTCTCTTTGCCCAGACCAAGGACGACACGCTCTTCACTCTTGGCTTGTCGATGGGTGTGATTGCGTTAGGTGGCATAATTGGGTTGATGAGCGATATTTTTCTTGGCGGGACCTTCAATACCTTCTGGTTCAGGTACATCGGGCAAACCGTCGGATACCTATTTATTTTCTTGAGCGCACTTGGTGGATCAGAGCACTACAGACGGGGGCTGAAGCGCTGGCATGTGATCGCCACGGGATTCCTCTTGCTCTTGTTGCTGCTGACACCAGTGATACCTGCGCATCCCGATAGCATTGTGCAAGCAGCGCTCAGTGGTTCCCGCGGTCTGGTCTGTTTCATCATCTTCTTCCACTATGTGTCTATCTTCTTCAATAAGGCAACCCGCTTTAGTTTCCTCATGAGCTTTGCCTTTTTCTGGATCAGTTGGGGCATCGTCATCTACACGCTGCAGTTTACTACGCTTGACCCGTTGCTTCTGAATTATGTCGGAGACAGCGTGCGTATTGTCGGCCTCGTCGCTCTACTCGCCGCCTTTTTCCTGGGTTAAATGCTACACCTGGAAGAGAAGCGCGTTCGGGGCTACCGGGGAAGCCAGCCACCCCAACCCCAGGGCGGAGGCACGGACGGAGGCAAGCTCGCGTCCCTACCGCCCCTACTAACCACGTCGCTACAGGCTACAACGTACTCACCGGGTCAATATCGACCTCCCAGCCGGGAGTATCGATCACGCGCAACAACGGGTGCAAATCGGGACCTCTGGCGATCATCTGCCAGTGGTACTTACCGCGTACACGCTCCATCACCGCTGGGGCAGGCCCAACTATGTCCGTTTGTGTCAGGCCAAGACGCTCAATCCACTCATCCAGGCGCTCGCGCAGCAGCAAAGCCTCGTTCTGTGAACGATACCTGTTCTCATGGCTGTAGGTAAATTTGACGAAGCGGCGAAAAGGCGGATACCCATAGCGGCGACGAGCCTCGATCTCGGTGGCATAGAACTCGTGGTAATCATGGCGCGAGGCGGCATCAACACAGAAATGTTGCGGGTTGAAGGTCTGGATAATGACCCTACCAGGCTCCTCACCGCGTCCCGCACGACCAGCCACCTGCGTGAGTAACGTAAAGGTACGCTCGGAGGCAGAGTAATCGGGCAACATCAGGCCGATATCCGCTGAGATCACGCCCACCAGCGTCACACCCGGGAGATCAAGTCCCTTGGCAATCATCTGAGTACCAATCAGTACATCGGCCTCGCGATTGGCGAAACGGTCGAGCAGTTGCTCGTGGGCACGACGGTTGCGGGCCGTATCGCGATCCCAGCGCAGTAAGCGAGCCGAAGGGAAGCTGCGTTGAATGGTATGCTGCACCTTCTCGGTACCCAGGCCGAAGTAGCGCATACTCATACCGTTACAACTGGGGCAGATGTGGAGCACCTCGCTCTGCCTGCTGCAGTAATGGCAGAGCAGAATACGCTCGGTCGAGTGATACGTCAAGGGCACATCGCAGCGGTCACACATCGCGACGAAGCCGCACTCACGGCACAGCACGCAGCTTGCCGCTCCACGCCGGTTGAGGAAAAGGATGGCCTGCTGACCCATACCCAGCACACGTTCAAGCTCGCTCTGTAAGCGGCGACTGATGATACTGGTGTTCCCCGCATGAAGTTCGCTGCGTAAGTCGATCACCTCGACGGGCGGCAGTGTTGCCCCGATGCGTCCCGGCAACTCAACCAAGCGATAGGCCTTCTGCTCGACATGATAGAATGTCGTTACTGATGGTGTAGCGCTGCCCAGTACCACCGGAATGTGCAGGATACGCCCAAGGGTGATGGCTGCATCGCGTGCGTGATAGGTTGGCCTGCGCTCATCCTGTTTATACGCAGGTTCATGCTCTTCGTCGAGAATGATGATGCCCAGGTCCGGTAGCGGCGAAAAGAGAGCTGAACGTGACCCAATCACCACATCGACCTCGCCCGCGCGAATACGCCGCCATTCGTCATAGCGTTCCCCCATATTCAGGGCGCTATGAATGATAGCGACACGCCCGGGGAAGCGACTGGCAAAACGCAGGACAGTCTGAGCAGTGAGGGCTATTTCTGGCACGAGCACAATGCCGCGTTTGCCCTGCGCTATCATGGCTGCCAGCGCTTGAAGATAGACCTCCGTCTTGCCACTGCCGGTGACGCCGTGGAGGAGGATGGGGGAGATACCCGTGACACCACCAATAAGTCGGGGGCGCCCAGGGTGCCCTTGTGGGACGACACTCGTCTCCAATGTCTCCAATGTCTCCGATGTCTCCGTTGTATCTGTACTCAAAAAACCTACCTGTAAAAGACCATATGACGTCCCAGTCTCCCCATCATTTTCCTGTGTGGTGGGCAATGCAGATGTGTATGGTAGGGTCGGGGCTTGCCCCGGTTGAAGGTTGAGAATTTCGTCCAGGGCTGCCTGCTGATAGGGAGTTAGCGGCAGTGGGCTGCTGGCTGGGATGGTGCGACCGAGCAAGGGGTCACGTCGGATCTCAATCTCTTCGATGGCAACGATGTTGTCACGTACAAGGCTCTGCAATTGTGCCGGCGTCAAGCTACTGGCTTTGCAGAGCATACCCGGCGTCCAGTAGGGTTGGTCAAAAAACTGCAGCGAGCCTTCACTCAGTCGTTCGCTCCTGTTATGTTGCAACAGGTCGACTGCCGCCAGTTGACGCTGGGCCAGCAGGCCGGCACGACTCTGCGGTTTGAGCGTGAGAGCATCGGCGACACCAGGAATAGCCCAGGGGTCAGGTATACTCTTCTTGGGACGGCGACGTACATTGTCAGGAGCCATGCTTGCCGCCGGAGCTTCGGAGAGGCTCTCGCGCAACTGGGTCTCCATAAGCTGGCGCCACAGCTCCAGCATTTCACCCTGGGCAACAAGGCGCACAACACGCTTGTGACGTGCGTGTGCTTGCTGAGCATCTAGTTGTGCCTCGCGCTCGATGAGACCGCTGGCAGTCGCCTCCTTTAACACTTCCTTCGCCCGTTTCGGCCCAAGCATCTCCTTCAGCCGTTCAACATCTAACTCGCCATCCGCCAGGAGCAACCCAATCAGAGCACGAGTGGTTAGTTGGGTGTTTGTATCTGGGGATTGGGCAGAAGATGTCGTACGGGCGCTCAGCGAAGCTTGCGGAGCGCGTTTCAATTCTTTCACGCCCTGGGGTGGGGAGGCCTCGCCCGGACATTTGCCCCACCCCGCCCCCGCGGGCGCGAGGGTATTGAAACGCGCTTCGCTGAGGGCCCGTACGCCACCCCCTAACTCACCATCAGCGTCCTTCAATTCGCGATTCTCTGCCAAACGCAGCACAATTTTCGAGCGTTGCATCAGGCCTGGCGGGAGCATCATCAGAGCCACCTGCGCCAGGGGTGTTATATAGTATCCGGCTATCCACTCTGCCAACTTACGCTGGTGGGGCAACAAAACAGGTTCGAGGTCCAGGATGGTATGGATCGGGCGCAACGCTTTGTCGTTTTCTGCATGCCCGTCATGCCCATCATGGCTGTCCTGCTCCTGCCGGATAGCCCATACAATTCCTTCGACGAGGCGATCACCGTAGGGAATGGCGACCAGTTGACCAGTGCATAGCTCAGCCTGGAGTTTGTTGGGTACCAGGTAGGTGAGCAATGGATGTTCGTCCTGCCAACTGGCGGCGGAGGTCAATACGTCTGCGAGCACTGGCACTAGCGTCTCCCAAATTCACGCTCAAGCGTTGATAGGCTGAAATGTATCATCGTCGGGCGACCATGACAGCAGCTGTAGGGCGCGTTGGTTCGTTCCAACTGTTCGATCATTTCGCGCATCTCGTTCACGGTCAGGAAGTAGTTGGCTTTGATCGCAGCCTTGCAGGCCACATTCGCCAATGCATGCTCCTCCCAGGTTTCAGCATGACCTCCATGCTCAGGTGCGGTCAACTCTGCCAGCAGGTCATGCAGTGAATGCGCATTCATGCGTTTGACGAGAACGTTAGGGACCGCTTGTGCCAGAAGTGCATTGTCGTCGAGTATCTCCAGGGCAAAGCCAATGTGCTCCAATTGTTGCATATGGTCTTCAATCGCTGCCAACTCCGTGGGGGCAAGCTCAAGCCTCATCGGGGTCAGGAGCAGTTGTGAGATGGGGGTACGTGCCTGCAATGCTGCCACCATGCGCTCCAAAAGGATACGCTCGTGCGCTGCATGCTGGTCGATGAGATACATACCATCCGGCCCTTCTGCTACTATATAACTCTGCAAGAGCTGGCCGAGGACGCGCAGGGGGGGAAGGCGACGAGCAGGCGTCTCCCTGGCGTCCGCACTGCTGGTATCTGTTCTCCTGGTACCCGCAAGGGGCACCAGTACATTTTGGGTTTCGCCTGATTGGCTGGCTTGCGAAGGTGCATCATCGATAGAGGATGGCAGACTGGTACCCTCCTCCCTGGATACCTGTCCCCCAGATAGGGTTCCCGCAGGAGGTGCCAGTACAATTTGGGTTTCGGTGGGTTCGGGTCTGGGTATGTGGCTTTGCCATAAGCGTGATAACATTGGCGGTTTGGTGCCGGTTTCTTCTTCTGTGACGGTGAGCCAGGGGTTGTCCTGGGGGAGTTGGATGTCGGTATCCGCCTCCCTGGCACCCGCAAGGGGCGCCAGTACATTTTGGGTTTCATCGTTCAAGAGATTCGCCAGGTCAGGGTCTTCCTCCACCACGTCTGTGGGTTGTGTATGTGGTTGCCTGGTGCCCGTGAGATGTTCGTTGCCCTGTTTTCCTCGCCATTGGGGCATCTGGGCCTCTTGTAATAGCGCACCGCGTACGGCGCGTTGTACGGCTGAGTAGACGCGCCGCTCTTTGAGGAAACGTATCTCGGTCTTGGCGGGGTGGACGTTAACATCCAGCAATGCCGGGTCAAGTTGAATGTTGACGACTGCGATGGGATGCCGTCCACTGAGCAGCAGCGAATGATATGCTTCCTCCACAGCGTAGGTGAGCATGCGGCTGAGCACCCAGCGCCGGTTGACGAAGAATGAGAGATACTGGCGAGTGCTTTTGTAACAGCTGGGGAGACTGATGTAGCCGCTGGCAACGGGGCGCTCCGGATCGCTATCTTTCCCATCTAGACTGCTGATTGGGACCATCTGCTCGGCGATCTGCAAGCCGTATACTTCGAGCAGCACGCTGGAGAGCTGACCGTCGCCCGCTGTGGCGAAAATCTGTCGACCTTCGCTGAAGACGCTGAAGCGAATCTCGGGGTAGGCCAGCGCGTACTGTTCAAGCAGGTGATGGCAGTGGCTGACCTCGGTATTGCGGCTCTTGAGGAACTTCAGACGGGCGGGCACTGCGCTGAAGAGGTTGCGCACGGTGACAATGGTTCCTTCTGGACAGCCTGCTGCGCTGACGTCGGAGATGCGCCCGTTGCTGGCACTTACCTGGGCGCCCTGCGAATCCCCGCGATGATGGCTGAGCAGGACGACTTCTGCTACTGCGGCAATACTCGCCAGGGCCTCGCCACGAAAGCCGAGTGAGCGAATATGTTCCAGGTCGTCAATCTGGGCAACTTTGCTGGTGGCATGCCGTGCCAGGGCCAGGGGTAGTTCTCCGGCTGGTATACCACTGCCGTTGTCGGTGACGCGGATTAGCTGTAGGCCGCCGTTGCTCAGGTCGACGCGAAGCTGTGTCGCGCCAGCGTCGATGCTGTTCTCGATGAGTTCTTTGACGACGGAGGCAGGCCGCTCAACGACTTCGCCTGCGGCGATTTTGGCGGCAACATCGGGGTCAAGCTGGTGTATGGGCATAAGATGATTTCTCCGATGGGTAGATACTTTCCATAATATAAGAACGATTGTTCTGGATAGATTATAACATAGGAGAAGGGAAGGTTGAACTCGATAGGAAGTCGTTCTCTCTACTTCGTTGCTTCACTCTGGTACAGCCTCTTATAAAGGGTAAGTCGTCGGGGGTATATGTTGCGATAAGGCCTCTAGAACTCATTGCAGTTGCTCTCTGGTCACAATCACGAGAGCGCAATGTTTAACTTCCGTCTTCGGTAATGGACCATTGCGCTGACTTGCTTAAAGGCGAGCTTGGATGTGAAGTGTTGGTTGAAACATCTACGATCTTATTAACCCATCTTGCCCAGCGCTAGCATCTACAACACTGCGCATATTACAGTTACGTCTCACTTCATGCGATACAGCTATCCACAACGATTTACACTTCCTCCAGGCCCTCTGAAGCTTCGGCCACATCTCGGCGACAAGACGATCAAATTGGCCCTAGTGCAACGCTTTCTAAGCGATAGCCTTCGATCATCTCAACAATGTGTCTTTGCTCGTCATCAGGAATCTGTGCGACTTCGTGAAATGCTTCTTTCAGTGTTCTATCATGATGTTCTCTAGTCCAGAGATCATCTCTCTCTGCTCTCTTTCCTTTGCTTATCATGAGTATATCATGATCCGCGATCAGGGCAATGTTGTTTGGACTTGGATGGTCACCAAGTTTGCAATGGCCCTGTTCATGGGCAACTCCTTTTGTTACTGCGACAGTCTCGCCTGTTTCCTGCACCGATTGCAGTACCTCGGTGATACGATCTTCGAGTTCGTGTACGTCAAACATCCTCATAACGACCTCCTGTGTCTGAAGTTACAGTTGCCACTGCATTATACCAGATAAACGGGCATCTACAAGATAGGTGAGAGGAGGGGATGAATCATGATTAAATTGTAAGATTGCAGGTGGAAGTCCTCGCAGTATAGAATGTACTACAAATAACTGTGACATTGAAACGTGAGCCCCGTTCCTGTATATCTGGCAGAGAGACTGGACATGAGACGACAAGACACCTTCACATTGGGCGTGAACTACTGGCCGCGCAAGAAAGCTATGTACTGGTGGAAAGACTTTGAGCGTGCGGAGGTGGAGTCCGAGTTCGCCGAGATCGCTGCCCTCAAGCTACAGGTGGTGCGCATCTTCTTACTCTGGGAAGACTTTCAACCCAAATCTGATCGAGTAAGCGACCGTGCCCTGTCCGACCTCGGAACAGTCCTCGATGTAGCGCATGCTCTGGGCATCAAGGTCATGCCTACCTTCTTCACCGGCCATATGTCGGGCATCAACTGGTGGCCGTCATGGGCGTTGACGAACAAAGACGACCCCAAAGGTATCTTGCGTATCAGCAAGGGCAAGTACACCACACGCCAGGGACGTGATCCGTACTCAGACCCTTTCATGCTCAGAGCTGAGTGCCAGTTGGTCGCCGCAGTGTGCCAGCGTTACGGCACGCACCACGCTGTCTATTCCTGGAACTTCTCGAATGAGCCTGATTTGTTCTATCTGCCCACAGATTACACCTCCGGGTCTGTCTGGAGCCAGGCACTTGCCGCTGTGGTACACCAGTACTCCAACTTACCCATCAGCGCAGGTATGCATCTGCCAACCATCACCAGTTATAACGGCTTCCGTCCCGACCGGCTTGCAATCAGCAACGACTTCCTCTCCATGCACGCTTACAGCATCTACTACCATCTAACCGAACTGGATGATCCCCTCAACAGCGATGTGGTACCGTTAGCCTGCCTTGTCACAGAGGTACTCGGCGGGAAACGTGTGCTATTCGAGGAGTTTGGGTATGCCAGTTCAGAGCGTGGCGATATCTCCGAACACAGGATGGTTCGTCGTGGCGGCGGCGAGAAACGCCAATACTTTGCCGATGATGCCTCTGGTGGTCGCTACTATCAGGAGGTGCTGGCAAAGCTGGCACGCTGCGGTGCGCTAGGTGCCTTCGGCTGGATGTTCTCAGACTATGATCCGGTGCTGTGGGATAAGCCGCCGTTTGATACACACGTCCATGAACGCTTCTTTGGCCTGACACGCTACGACGGTAGGGTGAAGCCTTCTGGGGAGGCGTTGCGCAGTTTCGCGGAACAGCTTGTTGCGAAAGGCGTTCCTCGACGTACGATTGGGCCGCTGAAGCTTGATGCCGATGCGTGGTATAAGGACCCGACGAATAACTTTGACCGTCTCTTTCGAGAGTGGCGTGGGAGGATATAGCCGCATAGAAGTGGCTGGTAGAATGAGTGTTTAGGGGAGTTTATAACATAGGATGACCACTAACTCAGTCCCATTAGACATGAGTCGTTATTGTGCCTCATTTTCCTAAATGCCTGCTTGACCCGTTCTACTTGATGTTCTACAATACAGATGTCTCTTGTTAAGATTGAAGATTGATCGGCAAATTTCCACTTGCCTCAATCCCAATCTCCAGTCCCAAAGGAGTGTAGTATGGCTGACCACGTAGGACAACAGCTTGGCAACTACCTTATTTTAGGGAGGAACCTACGTTATGGACAAGTGCCCCTATTGTGGTGCAGAAATACGGCCAGGAGATAATTGTTATCTGAACTGCGGCAATCGCCTGCTTCCAGCCACTCCCTCACTAGGCGATACCCCCATTCCAGGCTCAAACAATTGGTCCACACCGCTTGCGCCTCCTAGCCCACCTTTAGCATCAGAAGTCAGTGACCGACCACTTGTAGAATCTCCTGTAGTGGGAGGAGATACCTTACCTACCGTACAAGCAACGCTGAATACCATTGAGAACCCTGCACGTTTCATTGTATGTGATGACAAAGGCAATGTTTTGCAAGAACACCATGTAGAGAAGTACGAAACCGTCATCGGCCGCGCACCCACCAGCGACATCCTGCTCCCGAAGGACAAACTGACCTCACGTCGCCATGCCGTTGTTCGCTACCAAGAAAGCAACTATGTGTTAATTGATGAGCGCAGTACCAATGGTACTTTCGTCAACGGGCAGCGGGCCCCTATTCCCTGACCCATTCGCCGAAGTCTGGATTTGGAAGAGGGACACTTATGCGCTTCTGCTTTATCTTGGAAGAGAAATATGCCAATGAACCCATGCCAATGGTTGTGGCTGATCAGCTACACCAGTGGGGGCATGAGATTGATGTACTCCAGCCTTATACTGCGGTGACCAACCTGACCGACCTCTCACTCTCGACCTACGATGCCTATGTGCTGAAGACGGTCTCGGAGGGGCCTGGTTTAACCATCCTGGAAGCTGCTGAAGCGGTGGGCATTCCGACCATCAATAACTCACGCGCCATCCGCCTGGTGCGCGATAAAGCGGTAGCAGTGGCCTATGCCAAGGCCTGCGGGCTTCCCGTTCCCCCCACCTACTTTGTGGGCCACCCTCGTGCGTTGGCCAATGTTCCCCACGATATTTACCCCGTCGTCATCAAGCCCACCAATGGCAGTTCCATGCAAGGGGTTCATCTTGTGCGAACGCCGCAGGAGATGGCACGGCTCAGGGTTGAAAAGGATACCTACTACCTTGCAATGCACTACGTCGAGAATCCCGGCTTCGATATCAAACTCTATGTCACAGGCCAGGAGGTGCATGCCATTGTCAAAGGCTCAGTGTTGCATAGCCCGGTACCCGAGCGTGAAATACCGACGACCCCTGAAATGTTGACCTTGGCACGCGATGTAGGACGGGTATTCGGCCTTGATCTGTATGGTGTCGATGTCGTGCAGACGGATGAAGGACTGATACTGATTGATATCAACGACTTTCCCAGCTTTGGCCGCGTGCCGCGTCACGTCTTCAGCATTGCTGAATACATCTTGCATGCTGCTTATCGAGCTCGTCTCAAACGAGAAAAACATGCAGCCCGTCCTTCTGCCCAACGCCATCAGATGTTACAACGACAGGATAGCGTGCTTGTCCCTGCCCCGCTTATAGAGCGTGATCCGCAGGTGAGAAGGGCCCGACTGGAAGTATTGACCTCGCGCATTCTCAAAGATGGAGATCATATCGGCATCGGCGAACATGAGCTGATCTTCCATCGCTCGATGGGTGTGGAGGATCTTCCAACGATTTCTGTCCCATCCGATGCCGTGCCGGCCACGGTAGCTAAGGATACAGACACAAAAACATCACTGCATGGTAGGGATGCAAGCAGTCGGGATGTAACAAAAGTATTATCTTTATTCGCAATCGCTCGCGCTATGCTTGAAGAAGATGACAGAGCATTCGTCGGTAAGTCTTATTCTGTCCAAGCTGGCATATCCCAGAGCAAACCAGAAAATTTCGAGGGTGAGCCGTTCGATCTACCTGTACCCAACACTGCCGAACTTATATCGTTCGATATATTACTACATGCTAGTAAGAATATAGAACTACTTACAGAATGGCAGAAGCGTCTCCGTTATAATTCACGCGGTCCAGAACCACAGCTTGTTGAGTTCACGTTTCGGGTAGTAGCACTAGGGCTCAGTTCTCTAGATATCAATTTCTACCACGAGCGTCGTTGGCTGAGAACTATTCACTTTGAATTTGATGCCATTGAGCAATCGCAGCCCGCGAGTGTTTCGGCTGAGGGGTAGCAGTATGTTACTTGAGCAAAAAACAAGCTTGCCATTTGCCGACAACTTTGCGGTGCAGGTTCAGATGAGCATCTTCTCAAATGGCAGCGAGTATACCGCTTATGTCTGCGCCGATCTGGGAATGTTTCACTGTTTTCGTATCGGACTCACGCCGCAAGATATTGAAGAACTCAACGCAGAATTGCAAGATGCGATTGAGCTAGCCGCGGCTAGCTTCGAGCAGAATGGCATTAGTAGTGAGGCGCTCACACGCCTCGCTCAGAAGGGTAATTTCGCATTTAAGCGCATCTTCGCAGAAGGCGTACCAAGAGAGACAATTAGGAATGCCCTCAAAACGGGTGCAACTGTCCAAATTGCTGCCAGGGATTTTGCCATACCATGGGAACTACTTTATGATGGCCCACTGGGTTCTCAAGTCGATGTCTCCTGCTTTTGGGGAATGAAGTATATTGTTTCACGAGCCTTGATTCAGGAGGCCCGTCCAGGTGATTTAGCCTCACCCGTCATTCAGTCAGCATGTCCACATGTAGGACTGATTGCTTACAGGGAGTTGGAGGATGTTGTCGGGAAAGAGATTCCGGCGCTTCAGGCGCTTCATGAGCAGAAACGCATCTCTCTTTTACTCCTACGTCCATTGAAGGTTGATCAGCGCTATGAGGAACTAAAATATCTGGGTCGCTTTTTGCGTGAAGAGGAGCTACAGATTATCCATCTCGCCTGTCACGCTCGCGAAAAGAAGCCTAAGAGCCAATCCTATCTACTTGTCTCCGATAACTTCGACATCAGCATAGAGGATTTCGGCGTGCAAGAGTTTGTCATCAAGCACAATCCTTTCATCATTCTCAATGCCTGCCTCACCGGCACCATTAGTCCGTTGTACACGTCGAATTGGGCTGCTCTCTTCTGGGGACGTGGCGCGAGAGGTGTGCTGGCTACGGAGTTGCATGTGCCAGATTGGTTTGCAGCCGCTTTCACGGAGGAATTGTACAAGCACTTTTTGTCCGGCAAGCCAATCGGTGAGGCGCTTCTGACGACTCGTCGCTATTTCTGGCAGGAACAACATAATCCTCTTGGGCTTGCCTATGCACTCTACTCGTCACCATCTATCAGAATCGTAAACTCAAACTAAGCAGTAGGGAGAAGCAGCAATGGACAAAGATACCATCTTGGTTGTTACAGGTGATGCTGTGTCAACGAGAGGTGGCGGGGTGAAGCCTCTCAAGGTTGATGAGCTATCCGTGAACGTCAACCTGTTTATTGAGCAGATGGGCAGTATTTTGGAGAAGACACCAGAGAAGTTGGGCAAGTTCCAGTTTGAAGAGTTCGAAGTGTACGCCGAAATCACGGGGAAAGGAACTTTAGCCATTCTTGGTACAGGGGGCGAGGTAGGAGCGACAGGTGGACTGAGATTTCTGTTTCGCCGCTCCTCTAATACAGCTTAAAAAGGATAGCCGTCACAGCGAAGGTACATTCGTGGATACGGCGCAGCGGCTCGCCGCGCAGGAACCCTTCGCCGCCACGGCATGGGAGAACGGCAAGTCTTGTACAAAGTCGAGTTCAGAACATCTTGTATATCGTGGGTTCAGGCGGAACGACCGGCATCTCAGGCGCAGGCGGTATACTCTGGAACTGTGCTATAATGCCCGCTGCCCAGGCACGAGCCTGCTCCAACAGGGCACGATCATCGGTTTGCACGCGGCCCGGCGCGACGAGAATGCCCAGGTCGCAGCCGTGGTAGCGGTACTCCCCCGCTCCATAGACACGCATGTAGAAAGCCTCATGCTCCTCGGTGACGTTGTGCCAGTCCCGTTCACGGCGAACAAAGCTGATCCCCCCGTCGTCGTTCATGCGCCAGATTCCGGAGATCGGTGCCCTGGTAATCAGTTCGACGGCGTCCCCGGTCTGCTTGAGGATGAGTTGACTCCAGGGCGCGAAGTCGGCCCAATGGGCCTGAATCTTTTCGAGGTCGACCTGGTAGTCAACGTCCATGAACTCAAGCAGGTGGAACAGAAACAGCGGTACGCCTCCGTAGGTAGCGGTGATGAGATTGGTGAGCGGAGATGCGCCGCTCACCCGCGGGTTGATCTCGCCGAGGTAGGCCTCGCCGGTGTCGGTGTCAAGCAGGAAATCCAGGCAAAACACCCCGCGATAGCCCTCCTGGGACAAGCGTTTGCCCAGGGCCTGGGCCATGGTGTGGATCGGTTGTCGATTTCTTGTCTAGCAGGGGTGAATGGCAGACGTCGTCGCCACACCAGCCCCCCTTGTAGGGTGTCAGTTCAGCGTAGCCAGTCACGTCCATCATCAGCGGTCCGACCAGTGTGCCGTAGCGCGTCACACACGCTTCCAGTGTCCCCGGCATATGGTTGATGCGCTTCATGATCTTGAGTTCCTGGTCGGCCAATTCCTTCGCATAGGTGTCCCAGTCCTGCTCGTTGCGAATGAAGAAGGTGGTCCGGCCGGAATCGCCGTAGGCGGCCTGGACGACCAGGTCCTCTCCCAGTTTGGCCTCCGTGGAGAGTGAGCGGAGTTCAGCATAGCTATTGGCACAACCCAGCACGTTCGGCACGCTCGCGACGCCAGCCTCGTTGCCAAGCTGAGTCGTCACGATTTTCGAGTCGATCCGCTTGCGCAGCGCTGCCGACGGCAGTGCAATCTCAACGCCGAGCTCGCGTGCAAGTTCCTCAGTTTCTTCGTCAAACATCACAAGGATCACCTTGCCGCCAGGGCCGCGCCGGTGGATACGGTCGATGACCTCCTTATGCCCTAGCAGGCAGTTACCAATCTCCTCCATGGAGCGGAAGTCACGTGGGGCATTCTCTTGCGGTACAAACACACGTGGGTGATACCCGTCGAAGGAGTCATAGTAGTTGATGTACTCAAAGTTGCGCACCCACCGGTCGATTCCTAGCAGGTTATACGCCGTTGGAGAGACGAGATAGAGCGGTGTCTCGTTCTGGCGGAAAAACGTCAAGATCTCTGAGAGCCCGGTGAGCTTGGGGCGTGCTTGTGCCATTGTTTCCTCCTTGTGTCGATGCTGGACATTGCAGCGCCTGCTGGGTCTTAACTCAACTTGCAGTACCGCACGGTGCGTTCGCCTTTGGTGAAGGCGGTGAATGACTGTCTCCACACGTCGCCCGGCCAGCGACATTCGATCTCGCCAGTCTCAGGGTAATAGCTCGACGTGTACAATGTGCCCCAGTCGTTGGCGCGGGGTGTGCGGTACACTGGCGGCTGTAAGAACTGTCGTGTCAGACTATCGAGCGTCCGACCTGGGTCTTGGAAACACCCTACAAGGACTTTTTCACGACGAGCGGTCTTCCACTCTTTCGCATGCCTGGGCAGTTCGATCCGGCCCTGGTGATTGACAGAGATAGGCGTTTGGGTGATGATCACGTCCCGGTCTGGCGCGATGAACGCTGTGGCATAGTCGCCCTCCCGATCGACGATGGCCACATTGTAGGCCATATGTACCGGAACGCGGCGCAACACCTCAGCCGCCTCCCTTTTGGTCCGACAGGTCTCCAAGAGATAGCGGAGAACCAGCGTGATGCCAAAGCCTTTGCCGACCACCGCACGCCCGCCGAAGGCCAGCGAGACCCCCAGGCCATGCTCGTTCATCCCGTCAAGGACGCCCCAGAGACAGTCGGACATGGCAATTACATGCGTGCCGGTCCAGGCACTGTGCAACAGCAAGCCATCGAACAGGTGCGGCACGTAATCGTAATTGCGAATCAGCGCGATCTGATCGCGTGTCCAGACTGCCTGCGAACAGCCAGAAAGAAACGGAGGCGGGCAATACAGAGCAAGGAATCGTGCTGCCATATCCCCGCCATCGGCAAGTTCGACCATCCGCTCATACGTCGGCACCAATTCCGGCATATGCTGACGCAGCATACGCAGCGACACGGCATATGACGGTCGGGCGGCGTTGCCCTCCCGCAGAAACCATCTGCGGTATGCAGGCCAGGAACGTCTGAACAGTTCCTGTAACTCCGCTCCTGGTTGGAGTTCCTCAAGCGCACGAAATGTGAGTTGAAGCGAATAGGGAACCGACATCAGGCATGGCCTTTGCTTTTGTGCGTACTGCCGCTCGCCGGTTTCTCCGGCATGGCACTCGACCCGCGTTTGTGCTGGATCAGCGGGCCAAGTGACTGGAGATAGGGATGGTCCCAGGCGTGGCGGTCATACACTGTGAAATCCACTTCGCGGTCCCGGAAGCTCTTCAAGGACTGGCCGAGCCCCCCCATCAGCCCATTCGTACGCTGCCGCTGGACCTGTTCAAGGTCGATCTCAATTGGGATAAACTCCTCGTTGACACTCGACCGATGCAGAAATCTTCCTGATGGATCGACCACGCACGAACGCCCATTGCCGCCTGTGCCCAGGCCATTGATGTCGAACACGTAGCACTGAAACATGGCTGCCGTAGCATGGGCCATCGACACCTCGACATCTCGATCGATCGTGTGCGTCAGCACCGGATGGAGAATGACCTCTACCCCCATCGAGGTAAGCGTCCGCGTCGTCTCCGGAAACCACATGTCGTAGCAGATCGACACCCCGAATTGTCCGATACTGTCCACGTCGAACACCAGGAACTCATTCCCAGTCTGCTACTCCCGATTCGAAAGGGTAGAACGGGAACAACTTGCGATATCGGCCAATGACTTTGCCATGTGGATTGATGACGGAGGCGGTGTTATAGATTGCACCATCATGCCGCTCAAACATCGATCCAGGCAGCAGCCAGATGCGATGGCGTGCGGCCATCTCCTGAAAGGACTCCTCGGCTGGACCCGGCATGGTCTGAGCATACTTGAGCAGTGGTCCACAGGGTGCTAGTTCACTGAACATCACCATCTGTACCCAGGGATACAGGTGCATGAGCAGATCCAGGCGGTGTCGCATTGTCTCGATATTACTGGGATCCGGCTTGAGATACATTTGAATGCCGGCAATACCAAAGGGTCTCACAAGACATATCTCCTCATCAGGTCTCCACATTCACTTCCAGGCCGACCGCACCCGCGACCACGCAGGCACGCTCCAGGACATCGAGTGAAAGCATTTCAAGTAGTTTCATGTCTCTTGGTCGCTCCGATGACCGCTCTGTGGTGAGCAGCGAAACCAGCGTGCTGCAACAGTGCTGGAGGCCGTGCAGGGTATAGGTGAACCTTCCCCTCTATGAGAGACTCATGCAACACAGGACCAGGCTCTATAGGGAACTGGATAAGGAACAGTATAACAGAGATGATGCCGATAACACAAGATGCATTTATATCTTTCTCATTATATATCTAGTTTACAACTTCCCCAGACTACGGTATACTAACCTAGAACTTTCGTAGGATGCGTTTGGAGGAAGAGACCCGTGAAGATAACATGCAAACAGCAAGACTTGAGTCGTGGCCTTTCCATCGTGAGCCATGCCGTCTCGAATCGCAGTACACTGCCTATTCTCGCCAATATTTTAATGGCCACCGAACATGATCGTTTGAAATTGTCCGCCACCAACCTGGAGATCGGCATTAATTGCTGGATAGATGCACAGATTCAGCAAGAGGGAGCGACAACGGTTCCGGCAAAATTGCTCACTGACTTTGTCAGCAGTCTCCCACCGGTTCCGGTTGATATGACGGTAGCAGAGGAATCTCATACACTCAACATCAAGGTTGTCGGTAGGAGCGCCAACATCAAGGGCATGGATGCCGCTGAGTTTCCGTTGATTCCCAGCGCAGAGGGTGGTGAGTCACCGGTGCTGCTGGACGCGGCATTGCTCAAGGAGATGATCGCTGAGGTCGCCTTTGCAGCTGCCGATGATGACTCGCGCCCGGTCTTTACCGGCGTGCTGGTCCAGGTCGGCGAAGAAAAAGTGACGTTTGCTGCCGCCGATGCCTTCCGGCTGGCGGTACGCGTCGCACCTTTGCCTGGCGATGATCACCCGCGTGGCGACATCCTGGTCCCGGCACGTACCCTGACCGAACTGGGGCGCATCTTGCCTGCTGAAGGGCCGGTCCAGATGATCGTGACCCCTAACCGCAGCCAGGTATTGTTCCATACAGAGCAAGTTGACCTTGTCTCACGCCTGATCGAGGGCTCCTTTCCCAACTATCGCCAGATTATTCCGAAGGAGCATACAACGCGTGCCGTAGTCGAGACAAAGGAATTTGCGGGCGTTGTCAAGTCGGCTGCCCTGTTTGCGCGTGATAGTTCCAACATCACTCGTATCAAGGTTAATCCGGGCGGCAGTGACGGCCTGGAGCCTGGTGCAGTCACCGTGGAGGCAACCGCGGAGGACCTGGGCGACAACGTTGGCACCATCAATGCAGCAGTTGACGGACCTGAACTGCAGATTATCTTCAATGTGAAGTACCTGGCGGATGTCCTGGCTGTGATCGACACTCCCGAGGTAGCCCTTGAGGTCACCTCGGCCACCAAGCCCGGTGTCATCAGGCCTGTCGGCCCAGCCGATTACACGTACGTCATCATGCCGATGCACATCAATCGCTAGCAATAGCGGGGCGCGATAGCTCGCGCCCCGCCTGGCCCACGGACATTTGGATGTATCTTGCTCACCTCTCGCTAAACGACTTTCGCAACTATACCCACCTTGATCTCTCCCTGGGTCCAGGTCTTTTTCTCTTCTCCGGAGACAATGCCCAGGGCAAGACGAATCTGCTTGAGTCCGTCGCGATGCTGGCTACAAGCAACTCATTTCATGCGGGAGCCGACCGCGAGGTCGTGAACTGGCAGGCACAAGATCACCTCGCGCGCATTACGGCCAGCATCAGGCATCACAAAGAGGAAGAGGACGTGAAGGTTGAGATTGTCGTGTTCGATCCCACTCCACCTTCCCCGCAGAGCAACAACCATTCATACCGGCCAATGCAGATGTCGGCCGGTGCGCAGCGCAAGCGTATCAAGGTCAACGGCGTTGCGAAGAAGGCCATTGAACTGGTAGGACAGTTGAAGGTTGTGTTGTTTGCCCCTACTGATCTGCACCTGGTCGATGGTTCGCCCGAGGAGCGGCGGCGCTTTCTGGACCGCAGCCTCTGCCAGATGCAGCCACGCTATTACCAGGCATGGCAGAAGTATCGCAAGGTGATTACGCAGCGTGCAGCTCTTCTGAAGCGCATTCGCGAAAATCAAGAGGACCCGTCCATGCTGGACTATTTGGATGAGCAATTGGTGACGCAAGCTAGCATGATTATGTTTGAACGGCGGCGTATGCTGGTCTCACTGGATGAGCAAGCGCGTACATTCCAGGAAATCATCAGTGGTGGGCGCGAGCAACTCCAGATGGAGTATCGTCCTTCGTTCGTTATTGACGCAGCCTGGGATACGTTGGAGGCTCAAGAACACTACCGCGAGCAGTTACGCGGGGCCAGGCGCAAAGAGATCCAGCAGGGGGTGTGCTTGTTGGGGCCGCATCGCGACGATGTGGAGTTCCTGGTCGATGGCATGAGTATGCTCACCTACGGGTCACGCGGTCAGCAGCGCACGGTGGCGCTCTCAGCTAAACTTGCTGAACTGGCATATATGCATGCGAGCACGGGCGATGAGCCTGTACTGCTGCTTGATGATGTGTTCAGCGAGCTCGATCACCTGCGGCGTGAGTACTTGTTGCAGCAGATACTTCAGCATGAACAGGTGCTGCTTACCGCCACCGATTTTATGAAGTTTCCCCCAGAGATTCTGGCAAAGGCCCGTCACTACCAGGTGGTGAAAGGCTCTTTATCACGACCAGGTTGAGAGGACCTCGCGCAACTGCTCTGGAGTGAGGATGCGGAAGAGGATGAGCAGATTCTCCAGGTCGTATTCCAGGCCAATGGAGTGCAGTTCCTGGCGGATACGACCAAGAGCGCTGATCTGCGACGTCGAGATCAACCCGTAACTGACCAGGCTCGCTGCCAGCAGTTGGTCCGGTGTCAGTAGCTTGAACATGAGCAGAATCTCACCAAGTTGATAATTCAGGTCTACACCACGAAGCATACGTTGAACATTTTGCGCGACTTCCAGACGGTTATGAGGGACGAGATGACCTTCGAGCAGTACGCTTCCCAGTGAACGAGTTGCGCGTCCACTCAGCACAGGCGGCTGGGCGGGTGGGGAAGGCATGGGAGGAAGACTCTGTACAATGTCCAACAGGGTATTGTCAGATGCTACACTCATCTCTGCCTCTCGCCGGCGAAGCGCTTCCTGCCTTGCCCGGACCTGCTCTAAAAGAGCCAAATTGTTGTCGCTATCGCCGTAATCTTCCCTTGCAAACGACGATGAAGGCTTTCTCGGTTGCTCTCCTGCTCCACTCCCGCCGCTCTGTCCGGTGATGACACGTTCGATGGGCAGATCTTGAATGGGCGATGCACGTAGGGGCTGTGAACTGATGGGTGCGGAGGCAGCGGGTAATACATCTCCTCCCACTTGCCCACTATTACTGGCTTGACGCACTTGTGGCTCTGGTCTCACTTCTCGTGCCACATTATTCTGCATAGGCGAATACTGCAACTGCAACAGGCGCGATAGTTGCGACAGGCTGGATTCCTCTCCACTTTCGGACGAAGTCGGTTGCATGGATTGCATAGCTGACGCCGAACCGGGAGAGTTCATCGAACTAGAGCCAGGAGGATTCCATGTCGTCTGGCTTGGATAGATGATTGCGCGGACCTTGTCTGTGTACGATTGCGTAGTTTTGCTCGCTGGTGCCATTGATGGTGGGGCAGTTGGCAGCGGCTGCTGACGAGGAGGCGTAGAAGAGGAAGCCAGGGTGGACAATGCACTTTGAGATGTCGTTGCAGAGAACGGCGAGGTCACCGAAGCGGCAAGCGAAGGTGTTGCCATCGACGCTTCGCCTGCTCCTGCCACGCGGGGCGCCTGTCCACCAACAACAGGAGCAGCCGAAACCCTTGATAGTGAGTCTGGTGATAGTGAGCCTGTCGGCGATGCCGGGATACGCGCACGCACGGCATCAACCAGGTTCATGACGCCGAGCATGCCATCTACTTCTATGTCAGCCTGCGCTCCATGCCCGCGCTCATCAGGGTCGTCTGCGCCATAGCCTGCAAGGTTCATGCAGCGATAGGTAAATACCTGCACACCACGTCCTCTGCGCTGCGCATCCAGGGCTACCCAGAACTCACGTCGACCCGCTGCGGCTTGTGCCAGGTTTACCAGGACGAGTCGCACGGGATGATGCGCAATCGTATCAAATACTTCCACAGCTGTGCGTGCTGCATGGCATTCATACCCAGTCAGTTGAAATTCGCTGGTCAGCAATGTTATCAGTTGCTGATTACGTTCGAAAAAAAGAAGATGTGGACCACTAGTATTAACGTTCATACCCTAGACTCCCTCCAATTGCCGTGCGCATTCGGGCCGAGTTCACAGAGGTGGTTGCCTTGGCCTGCTCAATAATCCGTCCTTGCCTTAAACTTCAAGCTGTGAGTCTGGCTGCCATCCTGAGCCCTTCGCTGCGCTCAGGGTAAACTCCGCGAAGGATCTCTCCGTCCGTCGAGCCAGACCCTTCGCTGCGCTCAGGGTGACAGGCATTATCTCCAAACGACGCTAGTATAGCACACATCAATGCAGATCAATAGGAAAGCAGGACTATGGGGGGGTCATTTTTGCATCCAGCGTGAGGACAACCTGGCGACCGCAAGGGTCGCCAGGGACCTCTGGCTTAGTCGTTGAGCAAGAGCGAGAGTGACGGAGGTGGTATCTTATGATCGTCTGAGATCGAGATCACTGCCGTGCCCACGGCGAAGAACTCGATGATGTGCGAACCCCACCCATGGCTGCGCTCATTGATCTGCGTACCGACCACACCCTGCGCGCCTAGACTGATAGCCTCGGCCTGCATACGCTCCATTGCCAGTTCGCGGGCGTCGTAGAGCGCCTGGGTATAATTAGTCATCTCCACATTCTGGCCGACCTGCTTGAGAAACTGGCCCATACCCTGGTGAGCGACATGATAGACACAATTACCCATTACCATACCCACGGGCCGGTAACCGGCATGAAGTAAGGTCCAGAAGTCCTGGCCGGAAAGGTCTGAGGTGAATGGCAGACCGCGGGCATTGCGATAGGATTGGCCCCGTCGCGAGCGGATCGCCGTGCCGATGGCCACAAACTCCGCCAGCGCCTCGCCCCATTCGTGACGGGTGACCTCCAGCCGCACGCCGACGATGCCATCTGCACTCAGCGCGTTGGCCTCCTCCTCCATACGAGTCATCGCCAATTCGCGGGCGTGGTACATCGCCTGGGTCAGCACGTTCATCTCCTGGTTCTGCCTCCAGTTCGCCTGTTGATAGCCAATATGATAGATCGAACTACCTATTACCAAACCAACCGGGTCAAATCCGGCCTCCGCTACGAGCAAAAATTCGTTAACGCTCAGGTCGCTAGTGAAAAGTGCGCGATGGGTGGCATCGCCACGCATAATCTGAAGACGTTCGCGGGCATGGCTTGGCAGGTCACTGCCCTGTTGAGGTTGTGGCATTTGCTGAGACATATGTTCTCCTCCATAAAGTCGAGCCTGGCGACCGCGAGGGATCGCCACTACGCTGTAAAATGTTCATTGATCGCTCTAAAAGTCGAGCCTGGGTTATTCCTCCAACGTGAGTTCTTGTGTTTCGCCGTATCCCCCAGGACGCAGATCGGTCAGAGTAAGCGTGGGTATCGGCGGTGGGATGACATGATCGGGCCTCTGGGCCGAGATGGCGGTGCCGATGGCTGAGAAGCGCACGGCAAAATCCATAAAGTACTGGGTAGGGTAATTCTCCTGCTCGAGTTCGTACTCGATCGGCTCTCTTTCACAGTCGATATGCATGCCGACGACACCGGAAGCATTCAAACTGCGTGCCATGCTGACAAGCCGGTTCATTGCCAGGTCACGAGCAGCATGGACGCCTTGCGAGAATGGGTCGATCTCCACGTTCGACCAGCCAATCCAATTGTGCAACTGCCCGGTGATGAAGCTACCCAGGGAAATATAGTATGAGCAGTAGCCGGTCACGATACCAATCGGGTAGTAGCCGGCCTGGAGCAAGGTCCAGAACTCCTGGCCGGAGAGGTCGCTGAGGAAAGGACGCTGCGGCAAGGGCGTGTTGGGCAGCTTGATGGCCGTGCCGATTGCCGTAAATTCCAGCAAATCGCTGCCCCACTCGTAGCCACGTGTCGTCAGTCGCACGCCGATGACGCCGTGAGCCTTCAACAATGCCGCTTCCTGGTCTAATCTGCTCAGGGCGAGTAGAGCAGCTCGCTGGTGCGCCTGGGTGAGGGTGGTCAGTTCCATCTCATTCGGGTAGCTGTAGTAGCTGCGTGTATATTGCCAGCCCACATGGAAGATAGAACTGCCCATCACCTGGCTCAGCGGTTGGTATCCCAGAGTTCGCGTCAGTGAAAACTCTTTAGTGCTTAAATCGCTGGAAAAGAGTGGGTGTCCTGCTGCCACCTCCTCGCTCAAGCGCCGCGTCGCTTGCAGTGGCAGACCACCTCCTTCCAGCGCACGCTGACTGGCCTCTGCTTCCTGTTGTGCTTGCACGCGCCATTGCTCTTCCTCCGGCGACGTTCGTTTCCAGAAAAGCATGCTCACCTCCTAATCAAAATAAAATCCGAAATTAAACCTTATACTCCCATCGTAAGTTCTTGTGTTTGGCCGTATCGCCCAGGACGCAGATCGGTAAAACTGAGCGTTGGTTTTGGCGACGGAATGACATGATCTGGCCTCTGAGCAGTGATGGCGGTGCCAACGACTGAGAACCGCACGGATAAATCAAGATGAGACCCGCTGTATTCTGTCTCGTACTCCATGACCTGCCGAGCAAAGTTGATATGCATGCCGACAACGCCGGAAGCTTTGAGACTGCTAGCCATGCTGAGGAGGCGGCTCATCGCAAGGTTGCGAGCGGTATAGATGCCTTGAGAGAATGGGACAATCTCCTGATTGGTCCAGTTAAACCAACTTTTCAATTGTCTGGATAAACTGCTACCCAGGGCGATATAGTACGAACAGAAGCCCGTCACCAGGCCAACCGGGTAGTAACCGGCCTGGAGCAAGGTCCAGAACTCCTGGCCGGAGAGGTCGCTGAGGAAAGGACGCTGCGGCAAGGGCGTGTTGGGCAGCTTGATGGCCGTGCCGATTGCCGTAAATTCCAACATGTTCGCGCCCCACGCGTAGTCGCGTGTTGTAAGCCGGACGCCGATGACGCCATGAGCCTTCAGCAATGCAGCCTCTTGCTCCAGCCTTCCCAGGGCGAGTAGAGCAGCTCGCTGGTGTGCCTGGGAGACAGTGGTCAATTCCTGCGCACTTGGATTGATGGAGTAGGTGCGCGTGTATTGCCAGCCCACCTGGAAGATCGAGCTGCCCATCACCTGGCTCAGCGGTTGGTATCCCAGATTGCGCGTCAGCGAGAACTCTTTGGTGCTCAAATCGCTACTGAAGATCGGGTGTCCTGCTGCTACCTCCTCGCTCAAGCGGCGCGTCGCCTGCAGCGGTAAACCACCAGCCTCCAACGCGCGCTGGCTGGCCTCTGCATCTTGCCGTGCCTGCACGCGCCGTTGCTCTTCCTCCGGCGACGTTCGTTTCCAGAAAGGCATGCGTGCCTCCTTATTTGCCTGATCCCTGGCTTGAGCGGTAATTAGATCAGAAACCGCTCGAGGGCGGCACGGGCCTGTGCGCTGTGTGCCGCAAATTGTGCCAATGCCTCTGCAAGCTCTTCGATCCACTGCTCCACAGGTATCTGCTCCGTCTTGAGCACGATGCCGCGCACTATCTTCGCCCGCTGCGCCACCAGCGGCCCCTGTCGTTCCTTGCCAATACGATATTGATACTCGCCCAGCGAGACAGCAATCTCCTTCACCGGGTGTTCACGCGAGAAGAGGCTACTGTGGCGTGTCACCGTGGTATTGTTGGGCAGCGACCCTTCTAACTTGACGGCCAGAGCCTCTAAAAATGCCTTGACATCTGTGTAATCGGCGCGCAGCGATGCTGCGAACACCTCCACCTGCATCGGCTCAGAGAGTTCATCATTCATTGCTACTCTCCTCTCTTCCTCTTAAACGTGAAACTGTCTTCCTTGTCAAATCGACAGCACTATGTTGCCTCCGAACTGAGGTGTATTATAACACGTTGGGGTAATGTCCTAGAGCCACCGCCAACATAGGGTGAAGGACTTTTTGGAAAATGGTTTGTAGCGACACCTGCTCTGGCAAAAAACAAGCCATAACCATCACCAGGTTTCCTCTAGTCCCGATAGAGCAGTCCAAGCAACAAACCGAAGACTAGATGACGGACGATATTTTGGAAAAATGAGGTCCAAGTGGCGAGTTTGGCGAGTTCCCCACTCTTGGTCAGAGGGTGATATTTATCGACAAGTGGAGTCAACCACCACGTAGAGACAAGAAACATTTCACCAAAAATGGCCCCTTTTAGCCAGTTTGGGCCAGGTAGGAACCGTTTGAAGACCGCAGCATAGAGTTCGGCCAGGATGACGCCATTGAGGAAATGAATAATCCAGGCGAATAAGGGAAACCTATTTTGTCGTGGAGCTTTACCATCTAGTAGGCCTTGGATGAAGCGCACGTCACTGTACCGATTGCCTGTGATATACATGTCCCCTTCCATTGCCAGGCTGTAGGCCGCTGTTGCAAGTAGACCCGCTAGAGCTGCGCGCTCTGGACGCCAATTCTCTCGAATTATGCGACGTATGATAGTGTTCATCTAGTTGTCCTTTCTGTGAGAGGAGGTACCTGGAGAGTTTGCTGCTATGAACGTTGCACAAGAGGGATTCGGGTACACGCTTTGGTGTCGTGCATGTGTGTGCTCGATACGCACAAGCGAGCTAGCGACTTTGTACGTTCAGATGCACGGGTTCCCGTGAGCACGATTAGTGTGGCGTTGTGCACTCCCTTCGAAAATACAACAGCCCCAGGAAATTGGGGCTGTTGTCGATGAGAGAGACTCTGCCTACATCACCGGGAAGGTTTCATAGACCGAAATCTGGGCACCACCGTGCAAGACTGGGCAGCCCTTAGCCATCTCGACTGCCGCGCTCAGCAAATCGGCCTTGAGAATGGAGTAGCCACTGGCCATCGTCCCCACCGAGCCGTCACTGACGGTTCCGTTGCTCGCGATCCGTTTGGCTTTCGGGGTAAAGGGATTGCCTCCGTCAACGACAGCACTGCCGAGTCCACCGTACCATGCCTGCCACGCTTGCATGACTGCCGCTTGTTCGGCTTTCGTCTCGGGCATGCTACCACCGCTGTAGAGTAGTACAAAATTCGCCATGATTGTTCCTCCTTCTGTGTGATAAGTCAGGGATGTTGGTGTGGTCTCTGACATGTCAGAGCACCGAGGTCCTCTCCCTGGCTCCTAGTCAAGTCGATCTAGGGGACGTTGTGTGGCATTACTGGGATGCGACAGAAGCAGGGAAATACCGAAGCTGTTCCCGTGGGAAGCAAGAGAACCGGGGTTACTCTTGACCTATTTCTATTATACCACAATTATTTAATATTTGTCAAATACATAATAAATATTGTTTTTATTCATACTAAAATTAAGAGCACGAAGGAAAAAGCTCGTCATTAGGATTTTCCCGAAAAAAATATGGTGACCCCAACAAGGCCTTCAACTGCACAGCTAATACGGGGTGCTCCTTCGATGAAACAGTGAGACGAGCCCTACGGGGCACGCCTGAATAGTTCTGTCCCCAGGGCAGCAAGAGGGCGACTACCGTGGAGATAGTCGCCCTCTTGCTGTCATTGCCTGCCACACACTTTTTACGCGGATGGAGCCTCATCAATCGAAATCATTATCTTCTGTGGTGAGTACAGACGATGATGAATCTGGTAACGAAGCGTCCGTTCCCGAACTCATTGTTGAAGCGTCCGTTCCTGAACTCATTGTTGAAGCCGAAGGGGCTGAAACTCTCAAATCTCCTCACCCTGATTATTCGACACCGATCGTCCGCAAGCGTGCTTACGCTCGTCTGACTCGTTTGAGTTTGGAGCGCCTGTGTGCTGTGGGCCGATGCAACCCCTGTCGAAGCCAGGAAGCCCGAGCATGAGCGCAGAGACAGGCGAGAATAGTTACAAACCCTACCTTGAGTTGTGTTGTCACGAGATTTTTCTCACTTTCTTAATTACAGGAGATAAGTGCGTAAAGACACCAGCCTCCCATATATATATCTGATTTTTGCCCCCAAAGCGGGGGAATCGTTAATTCTACTTCAAAAACGAGAATAGCAAAATCAGCTATAATAGGAATATATTTAATCCTATGATACTAGTATACATCAAAAATATAAAAAAATGCAACAAGCAAGCAGTATTCATATAGCATTACGAGAAGACAAAGCTAGGGTGAAAGCGGCTTCACACGTTTCTCTACTGTATCATTCATACACCTGAATAACGTGGAAGTTGAAGTTCTGCACACAGTAACGTATAGTTAGCATAAGAGACACTCACCAGTAGCATCACCAGGATGCGTCTCTAGCTCATGAATGAACATAACGGAATGTCCCTATGAGGAGATAAAGGATGAACAACCGCGTAGGACAGCAGCTTGGCAACTATCGCTTGCTTCGTCTGTTGGGAGAAGGTGGTCAGGCGTCGGTCTACCTGGGCGAGCACATCTACCTTAGGAGCCAGGCGGCAGTGAAAGTCCGCCACACCGTGCTCACAGACGAAGAGCGAGCAGTCTTTTTACAGGAAGCGCAGAGCCTGGTTCACCTGACCCATCCGCATATCGTGCGTGTCCTCGATTTTGCCCTGCAGGACGGGTTGCCCTTTCTGGTGATGGAGTATGCGCCTCATGGCACCCTCCGGCAGCGACATCCCAGGGGAACGCGGCTGCCGCTTGACGTGATCATCTCCTACGTCAAGCAAGTGGCTTCAGCGTTGCAGTACACCCATGACCAGGGCTTGATCCACCGTGATATCAAGTCGGAGAATATGCTCCTCAACTCCCATTACGAGATCCTACTCAGTGACTTTGGCCTGGTCATGCTTGCACCTCACCTGCTCTCCTCAGATGCCACAGAACCCATGGAGCAGTCGCTGGCGGGGACCACGTCCTACCTGGCTCCTGAGGAACTTCGGGGCAGGGTACAACCCGCCAGTGATCAGTACGGCCTGGGGGTGGTGGTCTACGAGTGGCTCTGCGGCAAGCCGCCTTTCCAGGGTCCATTCCTGGAGGTGGCTGTGAAGCTTGTCTCGGCGCAGCCACCTCCCTTGCGTGAGCAAGTGCCCGAGCTGCCGCTTGGTGTCGAAGAGGTGGTGCTGCGAGCCCTGGCCAAAGAGCCCGAGCAGCGTTTTGTCCGCGTGCAGGACTTTGCCACTGCCTTGGAACGCGCCTACCAGGTACCTGGCACCCACAAGGGCCCCCCACATCCACCCAACCACCCCGTGCCACTACATTTCGGGCCCGCGGAACAGGGCGTCGCAACGGGACAAAGGCAGTCCTCCCTACATGATCTCCCACGAGGAACAGTTACCTTGCTCTTCACCGACATGGAGGGGTCTACGCGAGCTGCTCCAGCAGTTGGGTGACCGCTACGCCAGCGTACTCTCGGAGTGCCGGCAATTGCTGCGTGCCGCGTTCCAGCACTGGAGCGGCCACGAGGTCGACACGCAAGGCGATGCTTTCTTCGTGGTCTTTGCTCGCGCCACCGATGCCGTCTCGGCAGCGGTTGACGCCCAACGCGCTCTCGCCAGCCATCCCTGGCCCGAAGGCACGACGCTACGAGTGCGCATGGGTTTGCACACAGGTGAACCCTCCTTGACATCAGAAGGCTACGTTGGCCTGGACGTGCATCACGCGGCACGTATCATGGGTGTTGGCCATGGGGGCCAGGTCCTCCTCTCACAGACGACCCGCGATCTGGTGGAGCATGATCTCCCTGGCGGAGTGAGCTTTCAGGACCTGGGAGCGCATCGCCTCAAGGACTTACAGCAGAAGAGCCACCTCTTTCAACTCGTCATCGCTGGCTTGCCTGCTGATTTCCCGCCCCTGAGGACCCTCGAGAGCCGCCCCAACAACCTGCCCGTCCAATTCACCCCGTTCATCGGGCGCGAGCAGGAAGTCAGCGCCGTGCAGCACCTGCTGCAACGCGATGGCGTGCGTCTGCTCACCCTGACCGGACCCGGCGGCACGGGCAAAACGCGACTGGGCTTACAGGTCGCAGCCGAACTCAGCGAGGTCTTCCCCGACTGGCGTGTTTTTCGTGAACCTGGCTCCCATCAGTGATCCCGCTCTGGTGGTGCCGACCATCGCCCAGACGCTGGAGGTCAAAGAAGTCGCAGGTCAAGCACTGCTCGACCTCGTGAAAACCTTTCTGCGAGAGAAACAGGTGCTGCTGCTGCTGGACAACTTTGAGCAGGTGGTCGGTGCAGCGGTGCAGGTGACAGCGCTGCTGGCCGCCTGTCACCAGCTCAAGGTGCTGGTGACGAGCCGGGAAGTGCTGCATGTGCGCGGGGAGCAGGAGTTTGCCGTCCCACCATTAACCCTGCCTGATCCTAAGCATCTACCCGATCTGGTGGCCCTGTCGCGGTACGAGGCGGTGGCCCTGTTCATCCAGCGCGCCCAGGCGGTGAGGCCGGAGTTCGAGGTGACCATTGCCAACGCTCCAGCCGTGGCAGAAATCTGCGTCCGCCTGGATGGGTTGCCGTTGGCGATCGAGTTGGCGGCAGCACGCGTCAAAGTGCTCCCACCACAGGCACTCCTCGCTCGGCTGGGCCAGCGGCTGGCTGTCTTGACGAGCGACGTACGAGACACGCCAGCGAGGCAGCAGACGCTGCGCAATACCATCGAGTGGAGTTACAAACTGTTAGATGTAAATGAGCAGCGGCTCTTCCGGCGGCTCTCCATCTTTGTCGGTGGCTGTACACTAGAGGCAGCAGAAGCGGTCTGCGCTCCTCCTGGCGATGGAGACGCAACGAGATCGGTGTTAGATGGAGTGGCCTCGCTCGTCGACAAGAGTTTACTGCAACAGAGCGAGCAAGAAGGGGAGGAGCCACGCCTGCTGATGCTGGAGACGATCCGTGAGTATGGACTGGAGGCTCTGGCCGCGAGCGGGGAGCTAGAGGGTGCTCGACGGTCTCATGCTGCCTACTATCTGGCTTTGGCAGAAGAGGGCAAGCCGGAACCTTGGGGGAAACCGCAAGCGGCATGGTTGCAACGGCTGGAGCAGGAGCATGACAACGTGCGCGCAGCCCTGCAGTGGTTGGTGGAACAGGGGGAGATCAGGGAAGGCGCGTATACCATAGAACTGGCTTTGCGGTTGGGGGGAGCGCTGGGGAGTTTTTGGCAAGTAGGAGGTCACGCGAGTGAAGGGCGGACCTTTCTGGAGCGGGCACTGGCGAGAAGCGAGGGGGTCACGGCGCCTGTACGGGCGAAGGCTCTCGACGACGCTGGGTGGCTGGCCATTTACCAGAGCGACTATGATCGAGCAGAGGTGCTGGGCGAGGAAAGTCTGGCGCTGTATCGGGAGCTGGGAGATGCAGCAGGCATCGCTGATGCGCTCGATCTGCTAGGGTGGTTAGCCAAAGAGAGAGGCAACCACACAGCAGCTTCTACCCTCTATGGGGAGGCTCTGGCGCTCTGGAGGGAAACGGGGAACAAGACGGGCATTGCCTGGGCGCTCCACGGATTGGCGTATGTGACCTTGTACCAGGGGGAGTCCGTACAGGCACAAGCCCTGGCGCAGGAGCTTCTGGCGCTCTCCAGAGAGATAGGCGACCAGGATTTCATCAGTCGCGCGTACAGGCTCCTGGGGCAATTAGCCCTCCGGCACGGTGATGAGACGACGGCGCATGAGCTGTTCGAGGAGAGCCTGGCGATCTCCAAGCAGATAGGCAACAAGCCGAGCACCGCCTACTCGCATAGCCTCCTGGGGCAGTTAGCCCTCCAGCGCGGCGATGAGACGACGGCGCATGAGCTGTTCGAGGAGAGCCTGGTGATCCACAGAGCAGTGGGGGATCGTCATGGCGCTGCCAAGTCTCTTTCATACCTGGCGCGCACAGCTGCGTTGCGTGGGGACAACGAGGCAGCACGTGTCCTCTACGAAGAGAGCTTAATACTCACTATGGAACTGGGCAACAAGCTGATCATGGCCTCGTGCCTGGAGGGACTGGCAGGCGTCATCCTGGCGCAGGGGGCATCAGCATGGGCGGCACGGCTTTGGGGAGCGGCGGCGGCTCTGCGCGAGGCGATTGGTGCGCCACTTCCACCTGTCGAGCGCGCTGACTATGAACGCTCGGTGGCCTCCGCACGCGTTCAGCTTGGGGGGAAAGCCCTTGCTGTTGCGTGGGCCGAGGGACGTACTATGACACCTGAGCAAGCCTTCGCCGCCCGGGGACCAGTGACGATCCCTGCGGAGCCATAAGCAACGCCACCAACTGATTGATCCCCCTGATGGGTATGCATGTAGATGCATGCCGAGTTGTTCACCCTTCGCAGTTTGTATCGTGAACTGTTGATTCCTCCATCCTTACATGAGCAGGTACCTGACCTTTCGCCTGCCGTCGACAAGGGAGTGCTGCCATGCTTTCTGGATTTGGTTGCCACTGCCCCTCCAGAACCCCTGATCTTGTCACGTTCATATATGAACCTCCATACGATCTTCAACACCATTGATTTCTAGCTATTTCTATGATATAATCTAAGATATGAAAGTTAAGATGCATTATTGCATAGAGATTAAAACAATATGATCCTTGATGACATTGATTTGAAAATCCTGGATTTGCTGCTCCAGGATGGGCGGATTTCTCACACGGCTATCGGCAAAGAAACCGACTTGAGTGGCCCTTCCGTTTATGCACGTGTTCAACGCATGGAACGAGAAGGCATTATCAAAGGTTACACGGCCCTGCTCGCCCCTGAAAAGGTAGGACGTGGACTGGCCGCCTTTGTCCGTGTTCTTACTCAGACACCTGATTATGAGAGTGCTGTCTTCGAGCGGTTTATACAAGAGGAAGCACAGATTTTGGAGTGTCATGATGTTGATGGAGAGGATTGTTACCTCCTCAAAGTCCGTACCGCTTCCACGCAGTCACTCCAGAAACTGCTCATGACCATCCGCAGCTTCCCAGGAATCACGCGTACCGTCACCACGATTGCGCTGGAAACACTCAAAGAGAGGGGGACCGTCAGACCCGCGATCAATAGAACAAAACCAGAGGAGGGATAAACCATGACAGAAGTAAAACGCACCACCAGCCTGCGCTCCCAGCTTGCCCAGTCAGAACGCTGGCGCAACGTCAAGGTCAACGCTCTCCTGGTTTTTGTCAGCATGATCTGGGGCAGCACATTCTTGATCGTCCAGGAGACCATCAGGCTCACAGGTCCCTTTACCTTTCTGGCCATGCGCTTTGGCATCGGAGCCCTGGTACTGGCAGTGATCTTCCATAAACGGCTGGCGCAGATCACACGCGTCGAGATCATCACTGGCTCACTCATTGGCCTGTTCCTTTTTGGCACCTATGCACTCCAGACCACAGGCTTACAGTACACCACGTCCAGTAAAGCAGGCTTTATCACCGGCTTGTATGTCCCACTGGTGGCCATCCTGGCAGTGCCAATGTTGCGCCAGAAACCAACCCTGGGGAGTATGCTCGGTGTCATTTTTTCCGTGGCAGGACTGGCACTCATCTCAGTCAATAGCTCATTCCAGTTCACCTTTGGCCTGGGCGAAATCCTGGTTATGGGATGTGCCATCGCCAGCGCACTGCATGTGATCTGTATCAGCAAATTTGCCCCAAAGGTCGATGCCATGAACCTTGCTCTTGTCCAGATTGCGCTCACAGCCGTCCTCAGCTTGATCGCCATGCCCATTGCCAGAGAGCCATTCGTGCTGCCGCCCCTGCCTGTCTGGGGATCGGCCCTGTTCATGGGGGTGGTGGCAACCGCCTTTGCTCTGGCCGTCCAGAATCGAGTGCAACAGTTTGTCAGTAGCACCCACGCCACCCTGATCTATGCCCTTGAACTGGTCTGGGTAGGTCTGCTTGGCTCCCTGGCAGGAGAGCAACTCAGCCTCTTTGCCTGGATTGGTTGCGGCTGCATCGTCCTGGGCATGATCACAGGTGAGTTGCGTCTGTCCTGGGTGATGAAGATGATCAAGAGCAGGGGATAGCCATGACCTAGAGATATCGTTACCTACCAGATGCATCAAAAGCAACGAGTAGTGACGTCCCTTGTCAGAGCCTATAAAAACTAGGCTGCACTGGGTTGCGGATGACGGCCTTATGAATTGGCCGGCGTGGCTCAAGCTGCTGGATACTCTCGTTATCCCTGGAGCCATCCTCGTTTCGCAAATCTACCGCTACAGACGCGTGTCCACTCCGCTCCAGCGCCAACAGACGAAGTGGATTATCTTAGGAGCAACGGCGGCGCTCGGAATAATGATAGGAATATTGGTTATCGGCTCACTCATCCCACCCAGTGTCCAGCAAAATCTGTATGGAGTACCCACCTCGTAACCGGATCTGTGTCATCACATCGTACCCCCCAGCGGGAGGTGGGACACGGCCCCTAGAAGGGTACGATGTACTGTCATTTTGGGGGTTACGAGGTGGGTAACCCATACAAAGGAGGAAGGGTAGGGTCGGGTGGGCCATTGCGGTCGCCATGCCGGAGGCTTGCCCACGACAACTTCATAACACCCGTTACCACTCCGCTAGTTTCCAGATTTCTGGCTGCACATTCCCTGCCTCTACGCCGATTTCGGCGTAGATACTCACTGCCTGTTTGAGGTGAGACATAGCCTCCTCTGCTCTGCCGGCAGAATAGAGTATATCGACCAGGTTGTTGTACAGTGCTGCCTCGCGATGACGGTCACTTTGCGTAGCACACAAGGTAAGGGCTGCTTCGACAAATGAGAGAGCTGGCTCGAGTTCTCCATTGGCAGCGTAGGCCAGGGCCAGACTGTGCTCCAGATGGTGGCGTGCTCCCTCTGCATCGCCCCGGCTGCTGGCAAGGATACCCAGGATGTTATGTGACTGAGACAGAGCATGTGTATCGTGAACAGTTTCTGCCAGATCCAGTGCCTGGTGAGCCAGCTTCGACGCCTGTTCGATCTGTCCTCGATGATGAGCGGCCAGACTCCAGTCGGCATAGATTTTGGCGCATTCTCCTACAGAAGCGAGTACACCAACCACCCGTAGCATCATTCTGAATTTCAGTGAGCTTGAGTATATGAACAGTAGTGGTATCGGGCTGATCGTAACCCTTCTTATCCGCGTCAACCGTCAGAAGCAGCGCCTGCTGGCCCACGGTCTGAACGAGCATTATCGACACATCTTTGAGCTGACCAGGTTGAATGATGCCATCAGGATCTATGACACTGAGGACGAAGCTCTAGCCTCGGCATAATCGATCCAGAGAATAGGTGATACTTCTTGCGAGTGGATAGACCAATATCAGGAGGGAATGAAGCTATGACTACCTCTTCTACGCCATCTGGCGACGGACAACCACGTGATGCCACGTACTGGGCGCAGCGCGTTTCATCGTTGAAGGTAGGCCATGCCCCGACAGGAGCTTTGAACCTGAATGTGGAGGGGCGCCAGGCTGTTGGACCACTGCAAGGCTTCGGTCAGATGTGGCAGAAAACCTATCGTGTTCACCTGAGTGGTGTTGTGGTGGAACCGACTGAGGTCATCAAAGTCTGGAAGGAGAATTTTCCTAAGTTCTGGCCGGCAGGAAACCATTTCTATGGGTCCTTGACCGGCATCGCTCCTGGTGAGGTTGCTCTTCTGAACCTGTCTATGCCCGGTGGTATGGCGCTTTCCACCGGCGTGCTGGTGCTCTATGCCGACGACGAGTCGTTTACGCTCATGACCCCGCAGGGCCACATGTTTGCAGGCTGGATTACATTCAGCTCCTTCGAGGAGGATGATTGTACGACGGCCCAGGTCTTGATGCGTGCCAACGATCCAATGTATGAGGTTGACTTGCGATTCGGAGGCCATAAGTCTGAGGATGTTTTCTGGCAGCATACGCTGAAGTCTCTTGCGGCCCATTTCGGTGCAGATGTAACTGTGCAGACGCAAGTGATCTGCGTGGACCCGAAAATTCAGTGGTCGCAGGCCGGCAACATCTGGCACAATGCAGCTATACGAACAGTAATGTACAAGGTAACAGCACCAGTGCGTTGGGTTCGCAAGCGGGTGCAGCGCCAGGCTTAGTGGAAGCTGGTACTATGCACATCATTCTCGCCAATTGACAGGACACTTTGATTATAATACTATATTGACAACACCACTTACTACGCGAGCAGCTCTCCAAGCAGGCAGAAAGTGACCTCGAAGGGAAGGCGAGCGATGGAACGAGCCAGAGTTAATGGCATCGAGCTGGAATACGAACTGAAGGGCTCGGGAGAGCCAGTACTGCTCATCCATGGCAGCCACATCTGCCGTTCCTTTCTGCCCTTGCTCGCGCAGCCGTCGCTAACAGAGAAGTACACGCTCATCCGCTATCATCGTCGAGGCTTCCTTGGCAGCACGCCCGCGAGGGGGCCGATAAGCATCAAGGACCAGGCAGCCGACGCCCGGGCACTGCTGGAATACCTACACATGTCCCCGGCGCACATAGTCGGACACTCCTATGGTGGATCAATTGCCTTGCAGCTCGCGGCCGATGCCCCAACCTACGTCCACTCGCTCGTCCTGCTGGAAGCTGCTTTGACCACAGTTCCTCACTGGAAAGCCGTGCGCGAGCTGAATGCCGCGACTACTGAGCGCTATCGGCAGGGTGACTGGGAAGCCGCTGTGGACGCGTTCCTCGGCAGTCCTGCCGAGCGAGCTGTCGTGGCCAGAAACGTTCCTGGCGGCCTGGAGCAGGCAATTCGGGATCTGGACACCTACTTCGGCATCGAAGTGCCCGCCCACGAAGCGTGGCACTTCACTGAGGCGGATGGAAAGCAAATCACGCAACCACTGCTATTCATCCAGGGCAGCGAGAGCCAGGTGCTCTATGTAGAGTGTCGCGACCAAATCCAGCAGTGGATGCCCCAGACCGAGACGGTCGTTCTGCACGGGGCAACGCATCTGCTGCACATGCAACAGCCAGCGGGAGCGGCGGCTTTGATGATCGAGTTCTACACCCGACATCCGATCATGCCGCTCGCACAACCCCATCCCGGACGGCATTGGCGGACCGATCACTACAACGCGACCACGGACCTCCTGGACGGCAATCTTGAGCAGGGCCGCTCCCACAAAGTGGCGATCAGAACACAGCTGGGTGACTGGACGTATGCGGACGTGGCCGCCAGCGCTAATCGCGCTGGGAACGCCTTTCGTGAACTGGGGGTGGAGGTGGAGAGCCGCGTGTTGATGGCGGTTCTAGACTCGCCGGAGTTCGCCGCGACGTTCTTCGGTGCAATCAAACTCGGTGCCGTGCCCGTCCCCGTCAACACTAGCCTGTCCTCGGGCGAGTATGCATACCTGCTCAACGACAGCAGAGCAAAGATCGCGGTCGTGAGCGAACCTGTGGCGGACGCCTTCCGCAAGATCCGCCACCAAAGCAGCTATCTACGGCACCTGGTCATCGTTGGAGAGGCTGCCCGTGGAGAGCTGAGCTATGAGGAGATCACGCGAGACGCCGCGAAGGAGCTCTCACCAGCAAACACGACTAGAGACGACATCTGCTTCTGGCTCTATAGCTCAAGTACGACGGGCCGGCCGAAGGGTGTTGTACATCTCCAGCACCACATGCGCTCCTGTGATGAAGCTTATGCGAAGCATGTGCTCGGCATCAACGACTCAGACATCACCTTCTCAGCCTCCAAGCTCTATTTCGCCTACGGCCTCGGCAACGGCCTCTATTTCCCCTTCGCAGCCGGTGCAACAAGCGTGCTCGTTGCTGAACCCGCCCTGCCTCGGCTGATCTTCGAAGCCATTCGTCGCTTCCGTCCCACCATCTACTTTGCTTTTCCCACCAGCTTTGCCAATGTCCTGGCTGCCTCTGCCTCCAGCTGGAAGTCGGCTGATTTCAGTTCCGTCCGGGTCTGCGTCTCAGCAGGAGAGCCGCTGCCGGGGTCTGTGCTAAAGCGTTGGAAGGACAGGACAGGCATCGACATCTTGGACGGCATCGGCTCAACAGAGTCCTGCCATATCTTTATCTCGAACCGCATGCATGACGTCCGTCCGGACAGCAGTGGTACCGTGGTCCAGGGCTACGAGGCACGGATCGTCGACGAGGAAGGACGGGATGTGCCTGTCGGCCAGCCTGGCATGCTTATGGTGAAAGGCGATTTGATCTGCGCCTCCTATTGGCGTCGGCCTCAACTAACGAAGGAGACGATTCTTGGCGAGTGGCTCAAGACAGGCGACATCTACGTCAAGGACGCGTCTAGTCACTTCTTCTATCAAGGTTGTATCGACGACATGCTCAAGGTAGGAGGCATGTGGGTCAGCCCCTACGAGGTCGAGGAGGCTCTCAGCGAGGATGAAAGTGTGGTGGAGTGTGCTGTGGTGGGAGTGCTGGACCGCGACGCCATCGTCAAGCTTGAGGCGTTCGTCGTCCTCGCCGGTGATAGAGGTGGACAGGAACTGGAGGACAGGCTGAGACAGCATGTCCGGCAGCTCCTCGGTGGGAACAAGACGCCTCGGGCATTTCACTTCGTCGAATCACTGCCCAGGACGGCGACCGGCAAGGTTCAGCGCTTCAAGCTACGTGAGCTGGCCGAGCAGAGCTAAAGGTTGCGGTGGCTGCCGGTAATCACCTATGTATTCATTTTTTGTAACTAGGCATTGCAAAGTATCAGAAGTATCATCATCTCTTGCAGCACGGGAACAGATGTGCTAGACTGTCCTCATGAAGTTATCGAGCTACGCGAAGCGGAAGACGGAACAAGTGCTGGCTGCCTTGCAGCAGAAAGGACCTTCAGGTGAGTCAGAAGCCAGGGAAAGCCACTGAAGAGGACAAAAAGAAACGCAAGCGCAAGAAAAAGACGAAACAGGCGCTGACCCACGCAGTCACGCATATTCGTCTCATTGAGGCGAATTCAGGCAAGCTGGATGCGTTAGATCAACTCGTCGTGGTGTTTGCCGCCCTCTGCCAACAGTACGTCACTCTGTTCTGTACGACCGAGACTTCCCCAGACAAGTATGCAGACCCCGTTTTTGAGAGCGAGCTTTCCGAACGCTGGCAGCGGGTCTGCATACAGCAAGCAGCAGGCATCGCCAAGTCCTGGCGCACTAATCGGCAAGCTGCCTATGATGCCTACCTGGAAGACCTGGCGAATTACGCTACTGCCAAGGTCAAAGCCGAGACCTCGGGAGTGCCCCTTGACCCCAAATGCAAGGAACCCCAATGGCGTGAATGGAATATGCCAGAACTGCGTGTTCCCTGTATTCAAGCCAATGCCAACGTGGTGGTGGTGGAGAAATCAGCGAACTCGACGTTCGACTACTGGCTACGAATCTCCACCCTGGACAAAGGCACCCCCCTGCGTGTACCGGTCAAACTCGCCTCTTATCACAAAAAAACCCTCGAAGGTCGCACGCTCAATACCTCCACCACGCTCCATAAGTGCAAGGGCATCTGGTGGCTCACTCTCTCGTTCGATCTGGACGTTCCACTCGAAACCGAGCCATCTGCCCCTCGCGTGGGAGCGGACGTGGGCATCGCGAACTTTATCACCACCTCAACGGGAAAAAGGTATGGCAGTTTTCATGGCAAGCTCGCCCGGAGGCAGAAGCTCGATCGGGAAAAGTGCCGGAGGAAGGCCAAGCTGCGGGCTTGTCTCAAGAAAAAGGGGATCACCAAGCTCCCTTCGACGAGCAGTGCCAGTGGCCAACGTCTCGGTCGCCATGTGCGGCAGGAGATCAACCGGGCGGTCAATCTGATGATCGCGGACCACCCAAACGCCCGCATCATTTACGAGGAACTCTCGGTGGCCTCCATGCGCTTTAAAGCTCGCTCCATGAATGCTTACCTCTATGCTTCCAACCTGGCGCACATCCCCAAACAGATTGCTTGGGCCACAGCCAAGCGTGGGATGGCGGCGCACACTGTCAAAGCCGCGTACTCCTCGCAGGAGTGCAGCTGCTGCCATTCTGTGGATCGAGCCAATCGGCCTAACCAGCAGACATTTCTGTGTAGAGTCTGTGGCTATGGCACTCACGCCGACTGCAATGCCTCACAGAATCTGGCCAGCCGGTTTGGGGACAACGAACTGGCAGCGTGCAAGGGCAAGAAGGAGGTCAAGACCCTCCTGATTTGGCGGCATGAAGCGTGGAAGCAGACATATGGGTTGGCCGTAGTCCAACCTCCCGTCCAGTTGGGCCTCTTTGAAGCTTCAACGGACGTAGGTTAAGGGAGAAATCTTGCCAAATGCACTATTTGGTACAGGTTTTTGCAACTATACTACAGAAGGGGTATTCAACGAGGGGGGCAAACAATCCTCGTGGGCACACCCCACTTATGGTGTAGATCTTCAGAAAGATGCAAACTCATGGCAAGAGAAGCACTCATACACAATGAACAGCTCTTTCGTGCTCTAATCGAACACAGTCCCGACGCCATCATGCTGATCGCTCCAGATGGCACTATAACCTATGTCAATCCTTCGATCGCACATATCACAGGTTATGCACCCGAGGAGATAGTGGGAATGAATAGTTTTGCTCTTCTCCACCCCGACGATCAGGGGTGCCTGAGAGCGCAATTGACCACCCTGATCGAGCATGCGCAGGAATATCTTTCTCTGGAGTTTTGTTTGCGCTGCAAAGACGGCAGCTGGCGCTGGGTAGAAGGTACAGCTACCAATTTACTGGATAACCCGCAGGTTGGCGCGATTGTATGCACCGTTCGCAACATCACGAAGTGCAAACAGCCCACGGCCCTGGAGGAGACCGCACAGCAAATCATCGATGCCGAGCGCAAGTTCCGCTCGCTCGTCGAATCCAACATTGTTGGATTGATGGTAACCGATCAAGAAGGGAGAATGTACGAAGTCAATGATCGATTAGTGCAACTGATGGGCTATAGCCAGGATGAACTCCTCGAAGGGAACCTCCGTGTGAAGGACTTGCTTCTGCCAGAGTATCAATCGGCACGCACGCGGGCCTGGAAGACGCTAATCGCTCACGGGGCTTCACTCCCCGAGGAGAAGGTCTATGTGCGCAAAGATGGGAGCAGATTTCCCGCCCTGGTAGCAGCAGCCACGATTAATCAGGAGCGCACTCGTGCTCTGGTGATGCTGCTTGACATTTCCGATCGGAGGGAAGCAGAGCGGCGCAAAGAGGAATTCCTGGGGATGGTGAGTCATGAACTCAGAACGCCACTCACCATTATCCAGGGGTTCCTGGAACTGGCGCTCATGTGTGTCGAGCGCCTCTCCAGCGTCTCCTCAACGGGCATGAGTGATCTGCTGAGCAATCTTGAAGCCATGCTTCAGCAGGCACAGCGGCAAGCAGAGATAGAAACCCGCCTGGTAGCCGAACTCCTGGACACGTCGCGTATGGAGATGCAGAAGTTTGAGTTGTCTCTGCAAGAGTGTAACCTGGTCACGATTGTCCAGCAGGTGGTTGCCAATCAACAGCAAGTGACTCCCACTCGTCGCATTGAACTGGCATTGCCAGCTCAAACACTGGTGCCGGTGGTAGCGGATGCGGATCGTATAGAACAGGTGCTTACCAACTACCTGACAAATGCCTTCAAGTATTCCTCATGCGAGCAGGTAGTTTGGGTACAGCTATCCGTGGAGGGGTTCATGGCGCGGATATCCGTTCGTGACCAGGGGCCAGGGTTAACTTTAGAAGATCAGCAACGAGTTTGGGACCGTTTTTACCAGGCAGAACAGGCAGAAGCCGTCAAGCAACGAGGCTTCGATGTAGGATTGGGACTCGGGTTATATATCGCGCGGACCATTATAGCGCAGCACCAGGGACAGGTGGGCGTCAAGAGCCGTCCCGGTCAGGGAGCCACCTTCTGGTTTATGTTGCCGTTGGCTGATGTCTACCCTTGAGCATAGGTTTCGTTGTCTTCAAGCAAAGGATGAATATGATATTCGATCTGGTAGGCTTTGAGTAACTGTAATGCTCGCTCAGAAACGGTCTCCCAGCGTGCGTCGAGTACCTTGACAATGGGCCCACGTTCGTGCAGGCCAGGGATGGCGGCTTTCAAATCTTCTAAGTGACTCAGGTCCTCTTGATACAGATGAATTTCCAGTTCCTTTCCACTCGATTGCATCCGGAAGGCGTCCTGACGAACGGACAGCCACTCCCATAAAGCGTAGGCTTCATCGGATGTCAGTTGGATGTGTGTCTGATTATCGATAATGCTCATTCCACCGTCGCTTCGATCCTCAAATGTTTTCATGCTACCTCTCACTTTCTGCTATGGCCTGCACCTCTCCATGGAGAGAGCGTACACAAAAAGCGCAAGAAATGCAACAAGCGAGCGGTGATCTAAGCTTGCTCTAACTCATACATCAGTTCTTTATCGTGGCTCAAAAATGATCAAAGAGGAGCCAGTGAAGAATGACTCTTCACTGGCTCCTCTGCTTTCCTGGTCGTCTTGATCAACCAGAAGTATCTACTGCGCCTACCGGATCAGGCCGTACTGCAATCCCTGATAGGGCTGACCGTTCTGGAATCCCTGATAGGGCTGACTGTACTGGAAGCCTTGATAGGGCTGGCCCAGGAAGAGCACATCAGTGGCACTCTGACCAAACCGGCCGGTTGCGTGCAGGACGAGCGTGGTAAAACGCGCACGCGAACCCAACTGGCCAATTTGCATCGGGTACAGCCGAGTGGTTAGCTGGATGCGTACCACTTGCGAGAAGGTCCCATTGCGATTGGTACGAATCGTCATTGGCTGCACGAATACAGAACGCCCGCCAACAGTAGCGGACAGGAACACCACGCCTGGGCGGAACCCATACCCGGACACACGCACCTCGGAAGATGCCTGCCCCGCCTGGCCAACCACATAGGCGCTCAGTTGCGGGCGTTGGGGGGCAACATTGTTACCCGAATAGGCTGATGCGGTCGCTGGGAAGGCCAGCACACCCAGCATGAGCAGGAACGACCCCACTACACTCAGGAAGCCAATTTTCACAAAAGGTAATCGCCACATTGTCTTTTTGTCACTTTCTTTATTGGGAGAGCTGGCAATACAGTATAGACGCTCTCCGATAACATTAAAAATCTGATTGAAACTATTTTTGTTCAAACCATACTACCTACACTTGGGAACACCCTACGATTTTCTGTAACCATTCAGGTCCCCTCTTCGAGCCACCTGCGGCGGCAGGTGAAGAGAGGAAGCGGGGATACCCCGCGCCCCGGCAAGGGGACTGCGTCCCCCTGCACCCCCTGCTGAATAGTTACGATTTTCTGCTATCTGTACATTCCCACCTGGGGAACACTCGTAATTGTATATCCCCAAGATGGGAATATTATTGGAGATGTATGAGCAAATTCTCATGATCAGCCTATAATGAGCGCAGAGCCTCGATGGGATCGAGCCGCGCTGCTCGAATCGCCGGGTAGAGACCGAAGACCACCCCGATGCTTGCCGAAATCGCAAAAGGCATGATCAACGAGGTCAACGTGATAACGAAGGGCAGCCCGGTCAGACTGGTGATCCCATACCCAATCAGTAAGCCGATCAGCATCCCGATTAGCCCACCAAGCAGGCTCAAGATCAACGCCTCGATCAGAAACTGGTTGCGAATATCTTGGCGTTGTGCTCCAATGGACACCCGAATACCAATTTCACGGGTGCGCTCGGTCACCGAGACAATCATGATATTCATGATGCCAATGCCTCCGACCGTCAACGAGATGGCAGCGACTCCCACTAGCAGGATGGTCAGGATCGAGGTGAATTGATTGGCCGTCTGCAACAATTGCTGAGAACTGATGAGATTAAAGTCATCCGGGGCTCCCTTTAGAATCCGGTGCCGTTGCTCCAGCAGCGTGGTAATGGCTTGCTGCACCGTGTTCGTATTGCTGGCGTCATCTAGCTGCACCACGATTTGATCGATATAGGTCGAGTTCTTGAGTCGATCCTGGGCGGTAGCAAAGGGCACAAAGATGACATCATCCTGGCTCCCTCCGAAGCCTCCCGACCCCTTGGATTGTAAGACGCCGACTACGCGGTAGAGCTGATTGTTTATGCGGATGGTCTGGCCGACCGGGTCCACGCCCAGCGGATCGAATAATTTCTGCTTCACGGTCTGCCCAATCACGGCCACCGATCTGGCGCTCTGCTCGTCACCGGCGCTGAACCAGGCTCCCTCCGCGATCGTCCAGTTCTGAATCGTCTGAAAGCTGGGACTCACTCCCTGAATGCGGGTATTCCAGTTCTGGTTGCTAAAGACGACTTGCTGGTTGACGGAAATGATGGGACTGACCGTTGTAACATCGGCGAGTTTGCTCACCGCCGTCGCATCGGCAGCCGTCAGGGACTGCGTCGTCCCGGCGGGCGCAATCGCACCTCTGGTGGTGGCCGCTCCCGGGGCAATGGTGATCACATTGGTTCCCAGGCTGGTAATGGAGTTGGTGATGTTCGCGCTCACGCCCTGGGTCAAGATCAACGCCGCGACGACCGCCGCAACGCCAATGAAGATCCCCAGGGTCGTGAGCATTGAGCGCAGACGATTGGACCATATGCCTTCTAATGCGATGCTGATATTGGACCCCAGCTTTCCCACCCGGTCGAAATCGCGAGGGGAAAGTTGAGGGAGCATCCCTCGTTTCTTGCGGGATGGGCTTTGTGCTGGCCTGGCAACTCCAGTGGAGACATCTTCCATAAGATTAGTTGCGCGCATGTGATTTATTTCCTTCTTTGCTCGCTTGCGGGGGCCTTCTCAGGGTCCTGAGGGGCGAGAGCTGCCCACTCGGCTTGCGCATCACGTGGGTTGAGCACTGGTTCATCTCGCAACAGGCGTCCATCGCGAAAGGTGACCCGGCGTGTGGTATATTCGGCGATATCAGGCTCATGGGTGACCAGGACGATGGTCAAGCCCTGCTGGTTCAAGGCCTGCAGGATGGCCATGACCTCAATACTCGTGCGGCTGTCCAGGTTACCTGTCGGTTCATCGGCCAGCAGTAGCGAAGGCGAATTGACCAGGGCTCGCGCGACGGCGACGCGTTGTTGTTGTCCTCCCGAAAGCTGAGAAGGCAGATGATCCATGCGCGTTCCCAGTCCTACGAGTTGGAGCGCTTGCCTGGCCCGACGTTCACGCAGCTCTTTGGTCAGACCACCATAGACCATGGGCAATTCGACATTGTGTAAGGCACTGGCGCGGCTCAGCAGATTGAAGCCCTGGAAGACGAAGCCGATCAGGCGATTGCGGACCGTGGCCAGTTCCTGATTTGACATGTGACTGACCAGTTTGCCGGCCAGCAGGTATTCGCCCTGGGAAGGACGATCCAAACAGCCGATCAGGTTCATGAAGGTGGATTTGCCCGAGCCAGATGGTCCCATGACGGCGACAAAGTCGCCGGGGGCGACTTCTAAGGAGACGCCCCGCAGCGCGTGCACGGGCGTCTGTCCCAACCAGTAGGTTTTGCGTAAATTGTGGACGACGATGACCGGTTTTCCATGATTGTCAGCATTGACGATACGAGGAGAAGTAACCCCTGCTGATGATGCTATATTGATCGGAGAAGCCATATGATATTCTTCCTTTCCTGTTTTCTCATTGTTGTTCATATTCATGTGTTGTAACTATTCAGGTACCTTCTTCGAGCCGCCTGCGGCGGCGGGTGAAGTGAGGAAGCGGGGACACCCCGCGCCCCGGCAAGGGGACTGCGTCCCCCTGCACCCCCTGCTGAATAGTTACCATGTGTTGAAGGATTGTTCAAATGGAATAGTGTGCGATAGCCCGCATGCCCTTTGTTAGGCTGTTGTCTCGACATCGGGATAACCGGTCTCCATAAAGCCAATCACCGCGATGTTGACACCAAACAGGGGGCTGGTGTAGGCGGGCGCATCTTATGCCTTACCAGCATAAAAGTAAGGCCCATTATTTCTTGGCATTAATCCCTGTAAAGTAGATGCGTTCGACAGAGCTGACCAGTTCCTCTGGCGACAGTTGCTCCTGGGCGACCAAATGCTCAATTCCATGCGGAGAGAGCAAACTAAAAAAGGTCATGAGCATCACTACCGTTGGGATGGCCGGATCAAACGAGCCATCCTCTTTCCCTTCTTCCAGCACAGCCCTGAGGCCTTTAGCCAACTCTTGCATGCGATCACGCATCTGCAACTTCTTCGCAATCAGGCCTTTGTGTACATCTACATCGTTAAGGATAGAAAACAGTAACTGCACGCGCTTGCCAAGCAGTTCGCCATACATTTGGCGAAGAATGCGCTCCAACCTGGCACGAGCAGGCAAGGCGGTTGCGACAATCTGCTTGACCGTCTGCAGGGTCTTTTCCAGTTCACGCTCGAAGAGGGCAAAGACCAGGTCTTCTTTACTGGGAAAATGCTGATACAGCGTGCCTTTGGCAACGCCTACCCGGGCTGCAATCTCATCCATGGACGTGTCGTGATAGCCTTTTTCTGCGAGCACTTCTTCAGCTGCTTGCAGAATCAACGCTGCCCGTTCCTGGCGCTGTTTCTCTTTCAGCAAGCGATGGGGTGTCTCCGTTGACATCTGAATCCCTCCACGCATAGTATGTGACAATAAAGATACTTTTGTGAACTTTCGGAATGGAAAGTTGACTTATCAAACATTATTTTTGACTTTTCAGTCATTATTATAACCCGAAAGTCAATGAATGTCAAGTGCCATGCTGACAACTGCTTGCTATGGATGAAGGATAAAGCCTGTGAAGTTTCTGTGATAGAAAGAATCGGAATGGTTGCCCACCATCGTCCTGGTGATGCTTGCTGTTGAGCTGCTGGTCAAGCGTGGCCATTCTAGCTGGATTGGCTGGACAGCCATCATCGGCACCTCTATGACATTCGTAGGCGGCCTCGTCTATGTCTTCGTCACCCCGACGCTCTACGGTCCAGGGTATGTCTTGTCCACTGTAGGCCTGGTTGTTGTGGGTATGGCACTGCTGGCAACAATCTGGTGGGGCGGGCTTAGCGCGATTGAGCGTCCCAAGCATAGACTGCCTGTTCCCGTTCCAGCGCAGCCATAACCAACACGAGCTGAAAAAGAGCTCGTCATGATGTGACCGCTGATGTGATATGCCTACCTCCTTATCCTGTCGGTGAACGAGAGGCAGAGCGGAGCACATGAGGAGAAAGAACGTCATGGAGCACACCCTTCAGGAAGCCGGAAGGAGTGACATCCGAAAATATGATAGAATGAGGCAAACGATTTTTCGGAGATTGACCTGCGCCTGGGTTCTGACGAAAGAATCTGCTCTTGTGGGTCTATCACCCAGAACAAGGACGATATCTCGATGAGCACTGAGCAAGACGACCGCTCCTCCCGCCTGGAACAGCAGGCGAGAGCGGAGAAGCCGCTCCAGGACGAACGGACAACAGCATCGGCCCTTCCCACCATCACGATGGCCAAGGCGAGAACGCTCCTGGATCTCTCCCCTGATGCAGCGGTCATGATCGATTCTCTGGGGAGACTCGTTCTGGTGAATGAGCAGGCGGCGACTCTGTTTGGCTACGGTCAAGACGAACTGGACGGTCAGCCTTTGGAGGTGCTGCTGCCGGAGCGTTTCCACACGGCGCATGTGGCTCATCGACGCACGTACGTGACCATGCCTAGCCCTCGACCAATGGGGGTGGGACTCGACCTGGTGGGACGACGCAAGGATGGCAGTGAATTTCCGGTGGATATCAGTTTACGCCCGGTCTTCCTGAAACAGGCTCTCCACATGGTGGGAGCCATTCGTGACGTTACCGCTCAGCGGTTGTTGGAACGCGAGCGCGTACGACTGGCGGAACGCCTCGTCCTGCAAAGTACCCTCATCAATCTGGCCCATGATGCGATCCTGGTTCGTGACCCCATTAGCCGGGTGCTCTCCTGGAACCATGGCGCAGAAGCACTCTATGGCTGGACCGAGAAGGAGGCACTGGGACGGGTCAGCCATATCCTGCTCAAGACACGCTTTCCCACGAGCCGCGCGGCGCTCAATGCACTGTTGGAGCGCGAGGGATGCTGGGAAGGAGAACTGCTGCATACCCAGCGTGATGGCTCTGTCGTCACGGTCGAAAGCCGTCAGGTGCTCATTCGCGATGAGCGAGGAGCCGCAAGCGCGATCTTGGAGATTAATCGGGATATCACCCAGCGCCGGAAATGGGAACAGGCGCAAACCGCCGTCCATAGCGAGATGCTGGCCCAGCGCACCTTCTTGCAGCAGCTGCTGGATGCCTTACCCAGTAGCATCTACGTGGTCCATGGACGCGATGCGCGCCTGGTGCTGGCCAATCACGCGGCAGCGAGTAGCTGGGGAGCGGAGTGGTCTCCTGGACAGCCGATGCGCGCGTTCCTGGAGGAGCATCACATTCGCATTGTCGAGGCATCGGGACGCGCTGTCCCCCCGGAAGCCTGGGCCACCATGCGAGCGTTGCTGGATGGCGAAACCGTGTTGCAGCATCAGGAGATCATTCGCCAGCCAGGAGGCACGAGCTTGCCGATTCTGGTCAACGCAGTGCCACTGACCTCTCCCCACTGGCGGAGCCTGGGCGTAGCAGACGAGCCGGGCAAAGGCCCGTCACCGCGGAATGGAGAGCCACTGGCCCTGGTGATCCATCAAGATGTCCGTATGCTCAAAGAGGCGGAATATGCCAAAAACGAGTTCACTAGCATTGCGGCCCATGAATTGCGTCAGCCGCTCGCAGTGCTCAAAGCAGCGCTGGGAACCCTGGTGCTGCAAACGGCGCGAGGGCATGGTCCGAAGCTTGCTGAGTGGCAACAAGAGATGTTAGAGGATCTCGAGCAGGCAACCGACCGGCTGAACACCCTGACCGAAGACCTGCTGGATGTCTCGCGATTGCAGGCCGGTCAGTTGGTCTTGCAACGCGCATCCACCAACCTGGTCTCCCTGGTTCAGTGCCTGGTGGAGCGCTTCCAGAAGACCACGACGCGGCACCAACTTGCATTCCACGCGGAACATCCGATCCTGGAAGCAACGATTGACCTGCAACGGATGGAGCAAGTGCTCTCAAACCTGCTCACCAATGCGATCAAGTACAGTCCGCAGGGCGGGTCAATCGTCGTGACGGTGGGAAAAGATGGCGCTGATCACGCGGTAGAAATCCGGGTACAGGACGGTGGGATCGGCATTCCTCTCCACGAACAGGCGCGCATCTTTGGAAGCTTCATGCGCGCTGACAATGCGCGGGCCGCCGGGATCAGTGGGACGGGGCTGGGATTGTATCTGTGTCGCGCGCTCGTCGAGCAACACGCTGGACGGCTCTGGTTTGAGTCAAGAGAAGGAGAGGGAACCACCTTCTTTGTGACCATTCCGCTGGTGGCTCCAGAGCGCGCACCGTGATGGACGCTCGTTCCTTGCTCTGTTTAACAACGCCACTCTGCGTGCATCCCGGTTACATGAGAGTCGCCTTTAGCAGATCATAACTAACTGTAGTACTCCCTGCTGTAACCTGCCCTGTCTTCGGATCTATGTTATGTATTTCCAACTTAGATTGCTCGAAAACCAAATGGATCTCTTCAACAGGAACCTCACTCCCGCTATCACTGTGCATCTGCAGAGCCGTGATAAATGCATTAGTCAACGTGAGGGTCATGTAGGGCTGCCCTGCCCCTCCTACTGCTCCGGCCTTGCGAAAGAAGACTTGCACTGAGGATAGGTCCTCATTTGTCAGCAGAGCCTGCTGTAGTTGAGTACTGACGACATCCACCGCTCGTGTCATAACGACCTCCGATGCGGTAGGTCTCCCAGCACCGGCTCCTCCTGTCGCCGATCCGATCGTTCTCGGATTAGAAAAGCCAAAGGTGAAGCTTTGGACCTCCATTGCCCCTTTCCCTTGAAAGGCTTGATCCAGACTCTGTCCTTTGAATAGCCCCTGCTTTTCTCCGGTGATGATCACAAAAATATCGACTGCCATAGAAACCTCCTTATCAGCATATGTTACAACTCGCCAGCACTTTTGCTCGCTGTCCCTCTCACCACTGCTCCATGAGGCATGAAGAAGCGAGGGACACCCAACAATGATAGCAGCGCCTCTGGAGACGTTGTGTCGTGTTGAGGAAGAACAGCTTACAGGAACAATGGGAGCAGAGAAGAAGCTCAGCAAAAGCGTACCATTACATTGATGGACTTGTCAACAATCAGTCAAACTTATGCGTCTTTGGGATAGACAAACAAAAAGCCGTTCCCAATAGATAGCAGGGATGATAATTCACTTACTTTTTGTTAGTCTATTATAGAAAGATACTTTTACAGCACGGGCATAGCTTATAGACAAGCGCCCGTAAAAAATCGCATATTTTGCGAGAATGGAGACAATTTCATGTCCACAGAACAACAAGCATCGTCAGCGGCCACTTCGATCCATCCTGGTACGAATATTGGCCTGGTTACGCTACGCGTCGCTGACCTTGGACGTTCACGACGTTTTTATGAAGGTATACTGGCTTTCCAGCCTATCGAGCAAACACCAGGTAAGGTTGTCCTTGGTGGTCAGGATAAACAGCCACTATTGGAACTGATTGAGGTTCCAGGAGCTGCGCCTCAGCCACGCAGGGCAACGGGTCTCTATCACGTGGCTATTCTCTTCCCAACAAGACCAGACCTCGGTCGCGAACTACTGCGTGTTACCAGAGCAGGTTTGCAGGTTGGTCAGGGAGACCACCTGGTGAGTGAAGCGCTATATATCTCTGATCCCGATGACAATGGTCTCGAACTCTATCGCGACCGTCCCAGGAGTGAATGGCTTTGGACAAACGGCGTGGTCCAGATGGCCACCGACCCGGTCGATATCCGCGGCCTGGTCGAAGAGGGTCAGCGCGACGCAGAACCATGGGAAGTGATACCAGCGGGGACCCGCATCGGTCATATCCACCTGCAAATAGGAGAAATCAAAGAGGCCAGACACTTCTATCACACCATCTTAGGTTTCGATGTCACCGCTGATTTATCACACGCCGGAGCGCTTTTCGTCAGCGCTGGTGGCTATCATCATCACATCGGTCTGAACACCTGGCACTCGCGTGGAGCGAAACCCACGCCCGCGAACGCTGCCGGTTTGCAAACCTATGTAATCGCTATTCCTTCTCGTGAAGGACTGCAGGAAGTCAAAGAGCGCCTGGTTGCCCATCAGGTTCCCTTTGAAGAGCAGGAAGACATCATTCGCGTCAATGATCCCTGGAGCAATCAGATTCTCCTGAGCGTTCAACCAACTCGCTCCAACTAAATGAGCAAGGGGTGTGTGAAATACTTGTTGGCAAGGGAACGGCGCAGCTACGCTCACTCCTCCTTTGATGCAGCAGGCAGCATGAGGCGGCACCTGCCCTCCACAGTATGTGAAAGAGGAGGGCAGGTGCCGCCTCAGAGATCAATCGCAGTCAATGCCATTTGTAGTGATACGCACGATCTGTCCAGCGCCGGGCGTGGGAACCCCGAAGCCGATGTTCGAGACGTACAGGGCTCCGTCCGGACCGAAGGTCATACCCGTCGGGAACTTCAGGCCCGAGGCCACCGTGGTGAGGGTGCCGTCGTCCCCAACGCATACCACTTTGCCCGTACCGGCAGCCTTGGGGCTGGGGAAGCCAGCGACCGTGTCGGTTTCCAAGGCGAATCCTATAACTCATAGCGAGGTTTATTCCCAGTGTGATCACTCTGTGATATTGTGGGCTGTATTCGTGATCGTGATGTGATCCTCGTGTTGTATATTAATAGCAGGTGGAAGAAGAGGGGTGGAAGGGAAAAAAAGAAAGGAGGATATGCCAGACTGACAACCGACATATCACCTGGGCTGTGACGCAGGGGAAGGACAAAACACTCTAAGTAAACACAAAAGTTTATAGAGTTGCGCAGAATAAGCGAACACAATACGTCTTTCAGCAATTGTCACAGCCCAGGTTCCTTACTTCATTTTATATCTCCTTCGACGCATCAGCCGAGGTACCGACCACCGCGATGGTCCTGGTTTCGGCGAAGATGCGTAGGAACCGCTCCTGCTCAGGGGTTTTCCATCATCTCGTCACCTCTCTTTTGTTTATCAGGGCTTGGTTCTCCATCTCATCTATCATTTCAGATCGGGCCTCCCTTTGTCATCTTCCTCCTTAATGCATAATCAACCAACATTTTAGGGAAAAGGAAAATTTGGGAAACCCCAAACCCCGGCAGGGAGGCTTCGCCCCCTGCACCCCCATTACCTAACAGGTCTCTTGACTTTGCATTAAGTTGGTGCTAATGGGCTGGTCAGGCACCTCTCCCTGGCAACCGGTTCACTAGTGTAAACACACTATGCGATCGTCCATATCACGCTCCTGACCATTTTCGCAATTCATAAAATAGTGTGTTCTGAAGATGTCATTTCGCCTCCAGGCGAGTAAACTAGTAGAAATGAGCAACTTCCCACTCCGAAAGGAGGTTATATTGCTTTTGGAGGGCACCATGGAAACATATAATGATCGTTCACGTCCCTTGGGGATCACTATCATTGCTGCGATATTAGGCATTTCAGCGATCCTTGCTATTTTGCTTCTCATCCTCGGTTTGAATCACATCAGTACCCTTGGCTTGGGTGCTGGAATGACTTCAGCTACTAGCTTAGCTCTCTTGGGCGCTCTCATTTTGGGATTTTTCGAGGTTGCGCTCGCATGGGGATTATGGACATTGAGACCCTGGGCCTACTGGACAACGGCCATTATTGAAGCAATCCGTGTCATCTTTGGCTTGTATGTTGTGTTTGTCCTGCACGAGGCCATTATAGCAGGAATTCTCAGCCTCATTATTCCGATCGTCATTCTGGTCTATCTTTTTGCTGACCACAACGTACGCGCTGCATTCAGCACGTCAAGTACGTAGCCATGCTTCTCCAAGGGCAATCGCACCTTAAACGCCGTTCTTTTTAGGTCTCATTCGTGAGCACCAGGTCCTGGTCCCAGGCCAAGCAGCGCGTGGGTGGCACCCATACACCGGTTCATGACCACAGTCAGCCCTGCTGCTTCTGCTACCTGCCGGGCTTCCTCCGAGACAATTCCAAGCTGGAGCCAGAGCGCCTTTGCTCCGATCGCAATGGCCTGCCGAGCGATCTCGGGAGCTTCCTGAGCGGGGCGGAACACATCCACTACGTCCACAGGCATATCAACCTCAGCGAGTGACCGAAACACAGGTTCTCCGAAGAGTTCGCCGCCGCGTGGGTTCACCGGCACAATACGATATCCTTGACGTTGCAAGTAGCGCGGCACCTGGTGTGCTGCCTTCGACACATCAGCCGAGGCACCGACCACCGCGATAGTCCTGGTTTCGGCGTAGATGCGCAGGAGCTGCTCGCGCTCAGGGGTTTCTATCATCTCGTTACCTCTCTTCTGTGTCAGGAAGCTTTTGACATTCCCTCAGAAGGGATGATCTTTGCCGGCCGGCTAATGATGAGTCCGACGACATCGACAAGCAGGGCAGCCACAGCCAGCACGCCGAACAGCAGCGTCTCTGGGAGAGCAATCCCAAAGAGAGCATCCAGCGAATAGCTCCCGGGCCCTATGAGCCCGATGGCGATGCTCACGACCAGCAGCGACAGCGGATACTCAAAACCGTGACGCGCATTCGAGAAGCCATTTTTCCAGTGGAACTTGACCACCGCCATCAGCATGGCGGCGAAGGCCCCTGCTGCTCCCAGGGGCGTCAAGAACCCAAACACCAGGGAAAGGCCCCCGCCCAACTCACCCAGGGCTCCCAGACCTGCCCAGAACGACGCGGGTTTGAACCCTTGCGCCTGAAACCCTTGAGTCGTCTTGGCGAAACCAGGTCCGCCGAACCAACCAAAAAGCTTTTCCGCTCCATGTACGGCCAGCGTCAGGCCGAGCATCAAGCGGAGAATGAGGAGAGCCACACTTATTGTGACAGCCATAAATTATGTTCCTTTCAACAGTTCATCAGTGTTTGCATTGACATGGTACCGAGAAACTCAATACAGGTACTCCAAACTTTCCTTATGAAAGTAAGAGTAACATAGAAAGTTAGATTTGTCAAGAGTGTTGCTTTTCCCAGAATAACATGGTATACTTATGCTATGAAAACACCCGACCAGGAACATCCTACTGAAATGCCCGAAGCCTGTGCTACCGCTCCTATGGGACGTGCCATTCGTCTCATTGGAGATGCGTGGATTCTGCTGATCGTCATTAACCTGTTGCGAGGTCCAATGCGCTTTAACGCCTTGCGAGAGTCGATGGGACATATCAGCTCGAAGACGCTTTCACAACGGCTCAAGCTTCTGGAAGAGATCGGGTTTGTGCAGCGGCAGGCCTTCCTGGAGATCCCGCCGCGCGTCGAGTACCATCTCACCGAAAAAGGTCAGGAACTTGGGGACGTGATTGCAGCCATCGAGCAGTTTGCCAACAAGAACCTCTCCGATCTCGTCGCACCGTCCTCTTGCGTCGCCGATGACTTCACCCCATCGGACCTCCCCGCACAACCTGCATTGCAAACGGTGGAGTGAAGCACAAGACATCATTTCTGCTGCACGATAATGGTCCCTGTCATCCAGGGATGATAGTTGCAAGTATAGTCAAATGTGCCTGGTGTAGTGAAGGTGAAACGAAAGGTGCCACCGGCCGGCAGGTCCCCGCTATCGAATGTCCCATCGTCACTGGTGACCGTATGGGCGACCTGCGACGTATTCTTCCAGATCACAGTGCTGCCTACCGCGATCGTGAGGGTAGCAGGGCTGAAGTCAGCACGGCTGACGATAATCACGGTTTTTGATGGTTTTAGCTTGTGTGTATGCGTGGGCGTGGGAGTGGGCGAAGGAGTTGTCGTAGCACTTGTTGCGGCTCTCTGCCCGGTAGGAGAGGGAGAGGCCGGTGGCGTTGAGCCATGTAAACTCCCCCATGCTATTGTCAGGCCGTATCCCAGCAGGAGAACGGCGACGAGCAGGCCACATACCAGGCCTATCTTTACTCCTCGTCCTTGTCTCTTGTACCACGGCCGGAGATCACGTTGGTTGCTTTGAGGACTCGTGTTTGGTGAGGAGGATGGTGGCTGAAATGCTTCTGGATATGGCACCGTCCATGGAAATGGCTGTTGTTGTGGTGGCGGGTTCCCAACTGGCACTCGACCGTAGGTTGATGGTAGCGGTACTTGCTGTCCCCATTGGGCTTGACTGGAGGGTTGATGTCCCTGAGGTGGCTGCTGTGGCAGTGGTGAGTTCCCAATTGGTGCACTACCATAGGGAGATGGTGCCTGCTGTCCCCATTGAGGATGCCCATATGGTATCTGCTGTGGCTGCGGTGGAGGCTGCTGACTCATGATATGCCCCTTCTATACCCTATTCATTATTTGCTAGCTGTGTCTTATGCGACGCAAGTAGAGAGCATCAGTAACAGGCCTGTGCTGTTCCTAGTCCTTTTGGCTTTCTGAGTGGTATCAGAGAGCTCTTCCCGTCGCCTTTGAGGGCGTATGAAATAGTTGTGGGTAAGCTGTACAGAGTACCCACATCGTAACCGGGGCTATGCACCTACATCGTATTTGGGAGTATTTCGTGATGCACGAGGCGCGTTTTGTGATAGGAACGCGATACGTAAAAGCCATACTACTGGTAGCACAGAAAAGAGTGTACAAGAGAGCACACCTTTCAGAAGAAAAATATGAGGTAGTCGTCCCACGCGGGATGAAGAACAAGCAGAAACCCACCAGGTTATTTAGTGGGTTTCTGCTTGTTCTTAGAAACCGTCGGCAGTATACCCCGGAGGTGCGGATTTTACCGCACCTCCAGGGGAACAGGTTCATCAATTCACTAGCTTGAGAATGAGAATGGGCGAATGGATATCGTCTGGGAGCGGTGCTTGCCGCAGATGGTGACGATGGTTATTCTTTCGAAGGATCTGAAGACCACTTTGTGGAATACCCGCCTATGCCTCTCGACTCGAAAGAAGCCACGCTGACTATGGAAGAAAACCGTGTTACCACCTGTGGAGAAGAATTGGCCATTGTCCCAGCGCGCGAATCCGCTAAACCTCTCACGCCTGATGATGACTGTTCGACACCTGGCCTGACTCAGGTCGTCCACATTCATGCTCGCACTGGTTTGATTTTGCAGCATTTGCGTGCTGTGAGCTGATGCCATGCCCGTAGAAGAGAACAGGCCCAGCAATAGAGCGAGGCAGGAGAAAACGCTTACAATTCCTACCTTCATACCTGGGGATGGTTTCATGTGTGCTTCTCGCTTTCTACTAGAAGAATTAGTGGTATCGAGATACCAACGCTCAAAAAACATATCCCGAAGCTTGCGATGAACGCTACCAGATTGACAGTTCTCCCTGGGACGCACCGACTTCAACTGGTGCGGATCGATCAATAGTGGGAGACGAACGACTGTTGCTGCAACATGTCATGTGAGATAGTATGGAGCATTGACCTCACCATCTCCTCACAAAAATGAGCTACAATATCACAAAGTGATCACAATCTCATATTTTGCATGTAAGTGGCCGAGTTGCCTTCTCTTGCGCTTTTGTATTGCAGGCGCGGGTAATGTGGCGTCCACATCTGCATAGTTACCTGCCGTTCCAGCTCTTCCGGAGATGTTTGCTCCACTACCCCCACATGCTGCGCGGCCATCCCAAGTGACCAGGCGACTTGTATCTACCCCTGTCTATCTTTTAGAACATTTACCAACAGTATCCACTATTCCTCAGAGGCCAGTATTATGTGAGATTTCTGTGATGGCGGCATCAGCTAGTGTGAGGAGAATGAGATATGCAGATGCTATGCTCTGCTCAACCTGATCGCGGCAAGGCATTAACAAGCCAACCGGCTCACGAGTCGTTGGAGGATGAGCATGGATCCGCTCGTCTAGAAAAAGAGAAAGAGATGTTAGCTCACTACAACAAGGTGCTCAGAAAGTACTGGAGAAATCTTTTCAACGTGTTCTGGTTCATCCCCGGACTCGTCTCTCTCCTTGGGCCGCTCCTTGCTCTCTTCTTTCTGACCCTTGATCATCATCTTGGTCGAGTAGAGAATCTCTTTCTCTTTAGTGGAGGCGCTGCGGAGGCCAGTACCATTCTCTCTACGCTTGCAGGCTCGCTCATTACCGTCGTCGGTCTGACCTTTTCGATCACCATTGTCGTGCTGCAGTTGGTCTCCAGCCAGTATACCCCGCGTGCCTTGCGTAGTTTTCTGCGAGACCGCCTCACCCAAGTTGTGGCCGGGGGCTTCGCTGCTATCTCGGCCTATTGCCTGATCGTGCTCACGACCATCCAAGATTCTTCCTCCCCTGATCAGAGCTTTTTTCCGGCTCTCAGTATCACTGTCGCTATGGGTCTTGGTTTCCTCGGGCTCGTGCTCCTCCTCATTTTTATTCATCATGCTGGCTCTGTGATTCAGGTGGCGCATATTACTGCACACCTGACCGTGCAGACGATGCGGGCCATTGATCTGCAGTCGCAAGCATGGATGAGCGAATCGCTCGAGGAGGGCTACCCTTCTCATCCAGCCACGGCACAGAGAGGAAGTCCCAGCCTGCCTTCGTGCGCCACATGCAGGCTATATCCAAAGAATAGCGCTTGCCTCTCTTGTCAAGGATCTCCAACGCCGGGGACTCTCCCTCCATCTGCTCGTCTGTCCAGGTGATTTTGTGACAGAGGAAACGGCTATTGCAGAGGTTTTTCCTGCTGAAGCGGCTGAAGCGACTTGTCGAAGAGCCATCCTCCACTGTATCTCAATTGAGCGCGAGCGAGATGTCATTCAGGATGCCCGCTTTGGCATTCGGCAACTTGCCGACATTGCACTGCGTGCCCTCTCTCCTGCGGTGAATGACCCAACGACGGCAGTCCTTTGTATCCAGTACTTGCAAGCTGTCTTTGAGCGTTTGGTGCGTCTCCAACCACAGCCCAGCATCTTCCATTTGGCCAATGGAGCGAGTCTCCTGGAGATCCGGCAACCAGCGTTTCAGGAGTATCTTGAGGTGTTCTTGGAGATTAGTCACTATACGGGAGGGAATATGCGCGTTATCACTGCTCTGCTTACTGCTCTTAAAAAGATCACGGAAGCTGCCGCACCCCTCAATATTCAGGAGCTTCAAAACCTTCTCAAAGAGATAACGTCTACTCTTGCATTGAAGAGCATGATGGGGTTTCCCGTTGTAAGCGAACAATAAAAGGTGATAAAAGACAGAGGAGAGGTTGTCATCGAGGAAGGAGCAGACCATGCCGAGAAGGAAGAGAGCACTAGCCAAGCTCGTGTAAAAAGACGATAGGCGGAGATCGAGGTCTCGGCCTATCGTCTCTCTTCGCTCAGAATGTCAAGCGACTTCCGTTGCCCATGCCTTAGCGGACTCCAGCAAGTTCTTTGACCTTGATAGGAATCTCCTTTGGCTTGACTACCTCGGCCTTGGGAATATAGAGCTTCAGGAAGCCATGCTCGAAGACGGCCTCGATCTTCTCCACGTAAACCATAGTGGGCAGCGTGAAGGTACGCGTCATCTCACCCCAATAGAGCTCGTGGCGAACGTAAAACTCCTTCGGCAGTTTCCCCTCCTTCTTTTCGACAGAAATGGTCAGGGTGTCACCGACTGCTGTGATGTGCAAGTCCTCCGGCTTGAAGCCTGGCAGAACCTGCCTCAAGCACATAGTACAGCTTATCTTCTGACTCGTAAATGTCGACCGGGAAGGTGCGCGGGGTCAGGAACTCAAAGCGCGGCCCGATAAAGCTCTCCTCGTACAGTCGATTAACGGCCTCGCGGAGCGGCATCATCGCATCAAATGGATCTCGCCAAATCAACGTCATCGTTTTTCTCCTTCGTTCCATCTTGGAACGTTCTCTGGAAGCTCACCGCCATTGGTTAGCTTCCACTATGGATGATAGCACTCTGGAGTTACAATCCCATCACAAAAAGGGCTTGCCTTAACACATTTTAGTCACAATCTCATCACAAAAAGGGCTTGCCTTGTCACATTTTGCTCACAGCGCTTTCATCGCGAGAGTCATAGGTCACCTCTTTCAATGGGGTATCGAAACTAGCTTCTGAACGTCTTCGCTCACCCTACTCATCAGCATCGCACTCGGCACGCCTTCTCGGCCTCGTGGGCAGGCGCAAGAGCAGCACTGGGAGCCATAATCCCCACGTGACAGCATAGGCCAGGAGAAAGAAGGAGACCAACGGATACCTGCGCATAGTCTGGACAAGCCTTCCAGAAGAAGCAAGCGATGGCGACGTATGCATTCTAACTGCGGAATGTGGGCTGCAAGAGTTGCTGCGGTGGCACAGCGGTGACGACAACTGGAGCGGGAGTGCCGCCAGGAGAAGCGTTGATCATATCGCTGACCACTTGCCCATCGCGGAATACGACCTTGCGGCTGCAGTAGTTTGCGATGTCCGTCTCGTGTGTGATAAGCACAATCGTCATACCGCGCGCGTTCAGTGCTTGCAAAATGGCCATGATCTGAGCACTTGTACGACTATCCAGGTTACCGGTTGGCTCATCTGCCAGGATCAGGATTGGGCTCGTAATCAGCGCACGGGCAATGGCGACACGTTGTTGCTGCCCACCGGAAAGTTGCGCCGGCCGGTGGTGCATTCGTAAACTCAGCCCAACCAGCGCCAGCGCCTGCAATGCCAGCCGTCGACGTTGCACTGCTGAGATACCTGAATACAGCAGCGGCAACTCCACATTGCCAAATGCACTCATTCGTGGCAACAGGTTGAAGTTCTGAAAGACGAAACCAATCTTGCGGTTGCGTACATCGGCCAGCTCATCGGCGCTCATCTGGTTCACCGGCACGCCATCAAGGAAGTAGGTTCCGCTGGTAGGCCGATCCAGGCAGCCCAGCAGGTTCATGAATGTTGATTTGCCGGAGCCTGATGGTCCCATGATAGCGACGAACTCACCAGGGGCTATCTCCAAGTCGACGCCGCATAGTGCGGGCACGATGACGCTACCCAGCGAATAGTACTTGACCAGTTGCTGTACTCGAAGAAGAGGAATCATAAGGCCGCCTCCGGGCAACTCGGCGTGCCCAGCCGATCAATCCATAGTTGACAATGAAGGGAAGGCTACCACATAAATTCTACTATTTTCGCGGTTCAATCGAGACAGGAGCGGCCAGATTGGAGCATGAGCAGGATCAGTAGAGGATAGGTGACGTTGTTGAACTCGCTATCACTTATCCTGCAAAACATGTTCAACCTGCGGCAGTCTATACACAGTGTACTCTCTCCTGCTCACAGGTCGCTCTCAAAACGGGTGCAGCGTCTCACAACGGGGTCACAAAACAAGGTTCTCACCACCAGGTGCGCAACGAGAGTGAGGAGCAGAGAGAGCCTCAAGGGACCAAGAAGAGCGTAGTCTCAGCAAGAGGAACCTACACTGGTCGGGGTTTGCGGCTGGTAGGAAGGAACAGGAAGTCGGAATAGCGAAAAGAAAGAGGGCGGTCCCCTTTATACCGACGCCGCGTAGGCCTCAGCCTCGCTGATCGTCGTTGAGGAACTCAGCTTGCTCAGGGGTGACCTCGATGACGCAGGGCTGGCCTTTCTCCGCACTCTGGGCGTGATAGGTGCGTCTGAGCGGGAGCTGCCGCATATGTGCCAGGTTGTTGCGGATTCCGCCGGGCGTCAGGAGGTACTTGCGTGCCACTCGAAGGTTATAGGAACGCTGTGCCTTCTGGTCCGTTCGCACGCTGGCTCGGCCTCTGATCCGCAGAACCCGCTGGTCACTCGGATCCTGCTCCACCTCGAAGAGGACGCTCACCCGAGGGTCGGCCTTGACGTTGCGAGCTGCGAGGGTCCAATCGACGGTGCCGAGCCAGATATGGCCGTTCAGGTAAACAAAGTAGAGCGGATTGACGCTCGGCCGCCCGTTGCGGGAAAGGGTGGCGATGCGGGCGACCATGGACCGCCGCATGACGTCGAGCACGGCGGGATCGTCAGCTTTCATCTCTCACCTCTCGTAGCGTTCCGTAATCCCAGGCGACCGTCTTGAGAGGTACCACCTCGAACCACGTGCGGCCGAAGGGCGCACCACCTGGAGCCTCAGCGGGCTTGACCCGGCCACGGATGTAGATGGCACGGAGGTCGAACCAGTAGACCCCTTCGTCAATGAGGAGGACGACCTCGTGGCCGGAGCCTGGTCGGCGATCGGCATCCTCAGGGATACCGACCAGGTAGCGATCGTCATGCCACACCAACACAATCGGTTGAACCCGCGGCCCGTGGTCACTGGCAAAGGCGATGCATGCGCGAGGAACCCGTTCGAGCAGATCCCGCGCGCACCCGGGATCGATGTTCCTGGTGACCCGCTTCATGAACCCTACCCCCTGGTCCAATCGAAGGAAATCCCTCATCGTCGAGAACGTTGCCCCGCGATGCTATCTTTGAGCCTCCCGGCTTGATGATCCGGGCGGCGGGCTCCCTCAAGAGTACCATTGGATTGGTGTGTTGTCAAACGGTGTTTGTGGAATGTGAACGATCGCCTCCCAGATGCACCGATCCAGTTGCTTGACGCCCAAGCGGGCATTTCCTACTTAGTAGCCCCCTCCCCCGGAGCCCCCACCCCCGGAGCCACCCCCTGGTTTGGACATGGACGGTGTAGCGGTGGGAGTTGGGCTATTGGAGTTGCTCTGATTGTTTGAGAGAGCCGACTTCACGATGATGGTGGCATGCATATACAGATGAATGTTACAGTGGTACTTGAAGGTCCCTGTTCGGCTGAAGGTGAACTTGAAGCTCTGATTTATCGTGAGAAAGCTGTGAGTGTTGAACACTCCCGTGTTGCTGGTGACCGTATGGGGTACACCGGTGAGATTTTTCCAGACTACGATATCTCCCACTTTGATGGTCAAGGTTGCAGGTGAAAAAAAAATCTCCCATTCTTTTCCATGATGTTCACCGTGTGGACGACGTGACCTTTCTTGAGTGCAAGAGATGGTGCCTTCGTCGACGCTGCCGCTGGGGTGGTACTTCCACCCCAGGCAACCAGGGTGAGGGACAGCACGACGATGACTGTCAAAATAGCCCACAACGGCCTGAAACGCTGGTTGGACAGTGACACAAACGGGTGCATGAAAAACCTCCTTCGTCCTTCAAAGCTATCCTGTTGCTGAAAACTCATCCTAAAGCGAGATGGTTCTATAGAGAAGTACGAAGGAAGGTTACTCCTGCGATTCAGCAAAAACGACTGGTGGCCTGACACCCTGGTAATACCAGCAGGCGTGGGCGGTGGTATCTGCGCTTCGATCATCACGTCAGGGTGTAACGCCATGCCTTTGCTCACGCCTGTACAAGGAGATAGGTGAACGGTACTGCTCGGAACTGCGATGCCTGATGAGCATCAACACCCAGCTACGGACTAACATGAACCAGGCAGCGTAAACCACAACGAGAATAACAACTCCAATAACAAGGCTCATATTCATACCTCCTTTGTGAGGTATATAGCATAGACTTCTCACGATGCCATCACAGAACAGAGCATCATGAACACAATACTCTCACAGTCCCCCTGTATCGTACATTGGCGGTTGCCGGCCTTCTCACACTACATGCTAAATCCGCTTTGAGAGTACTTCGTGATGCCGAGGCGCGTTTTGTGAGTTGAGTCCTATTTGAGAGTATTTCTATGCGAGGCGCGTTTTGTGATAGGAATGCGACAGGTAGAAGCCATACTACTGGTAGCACAGAAAAGAGTGTACAAGGGAGTACACTCTTTCAGAAGAAAAATAGTGTGAAAGGAAGATACAAGCCATGATGCATACGATGTTGCCTATCCCGCCGATTTCATTCCACCATGACATTCAACGGCGTGATGTTCTTGGGGATGATCGTTTTCGTGCTCGCTCTATTTCTGCTGGTGACAATCATCTGGATCGTTGGAAGCCGGCGTATCGCGCAGAAGCAGGCTCAGATGAAAGAGGCCGAGCGGCAGTACGAAGCGTCTCCACTGCCCCAGTCTGACGAGCAACCACTGGTTCACCAGCCGCAGGAAGAGGTCCTGCTCCGGCGCTGATTTCTTCACGCGAAGGAGAGCGGTATGGAGGCAGTCATCCCTTGCGGGATTGAAGAGCAAGCAGAAACCCACTAGAAAACCTGGTGGGTTTCTGCTTGTTCCGGCACAATACGATATCCCTTGCAGTGGGGTCTCTCCCCCTGACATTTTTTCGGGACGGCGCATCGAATGGCGCGTCGTGAGGCCTGGCACCCACAAGGGCCCATCCACCCCCAACCCCGCCCCGTGCCACTACATATCGCCTGGCCCCGCATTCACGCCCATCACGCCGTCGCCTGGGGCTGGGCGATTATCCGAAATGTAGTGGCACGGGGCGGGGTGGGGCTGTCAGGGGTAGGTTTTTGGAGCGTGCCCATCGAGTCCGTAGGGGCGAGCGGGGTGTGGGGAGGATGGGAGGGCCTTGATGGTCGCCCGCCGTCCCTTGCTGCGACGTTCACCCACCCTGTCATCAACCAGACCGGGCTACGCGGGCGACCATCAAGGCCCACCCCGCCCATCCCCACCACCCTTGCCCCTACGGATCAGGGCCCTTCGCAGGCGGCTCCCCCCAAAAAACCTACCCGTGAAAGACTTTGTTGGCGAATGAAAGTAGGAATTGAGTCGGGATCAAGCACACGCATGGCCTTGCCAGGAAGGGTGAGAGGCCAAGCAAGCAAAGTGGGAGTGACGTGTCTTGCCCCGAGGCGTCTTGGTCAGGACGGCATCGATGCGCACCAGATTGATCGCTACTGCTATCAAGACATGCTGTAAATGGGTCTTGTGGAGGCCATCATACCTGGCCCGACGTAACCCCATGCCGCGCACACCTTGCGAGAGCGTCCCCTCGATGCCTGCTCGGAGGGCATACCGCTTGCGAAACTCCGACGTCTGCTGTTCCTGTCGTCGCACCTGCAAGGCCGAATGCGCCGCCTGCGGACGCAGATGCAGCACCCGACCGGTTGTCTGGGACCGCGTACAGTCGCTACGCACGGGACAGCCAGCACACACCTCGTGGGCAAAGACCACTTCGAGACGCTCGCCTGCTCGACTCCAGCGGGAACTCTGGTATCCTTGCGGGCAAGTCGCTTGCTGGCTTGGCCAATCGAGCTGGAAGTGTGCCACATCGAAGCCTTTGCCTGCTTTGGCCTGCCAACTGTTATCTGACAAGGCGGGACCCAGCAATCGGATCCCATACTGCTCTTGACTGCTGACCAGCAAGTCCGCATCGACATAGCCAGTATCCACGAACTGCTCATCAGGCAGCAGATCGTGCTGGGCCAGGTCCTCTTGGATGGTGTCGGTTACCTCCACATCTTGCACATTGGCCACGGTGGTCTGCACCTGCACGATCAACTGCGGCATGGTCCCGGCAGCTTCCAGGGCCACGCAGGTCTCGGTCAGATGCGCTTTCTATCCCAGCCATGTCATCTCCCGCTTTTTGCCCGTTCGTGCTTCTGGGTCATAGGGGGAACGGATGATGCCTTCGCTCTCACTGGCTTGCGGGCCTGCCCGCCACTTGGCCTTGCCTCCCGACAGGTCGTAATACTGCTGCCAGACCTGGCGCAGGAGTTGGACACTGGCCTCGTTCTTGAGTGTGTCAGGAGCGTCGGGCTTTTCCAGCGCCTGCAACAGATGCAGTCCGTCAGCACCGATCTGCTGTGCCAATGCTGTGCGCTGGCTTTCGGCTTTGGGCAAGCGATAATTCTCCACCCGGTGGCTGTAGCGCTCAAACCAGTCCGGGCTGATCTGGCTGACCAGCCACTCAGGCGCCAGGGTGGCCAGATCATCCAGGACGGTGCGGAGCGTTTCGCCGACACATTCCAGGTTTGAGAGCGAGCGCACCCGTGCCAGCACATGGGTGGAATCGGTGCGTTGCTTGCCCCCGGCTTTGAGCCAGCCCCGTTGCGTGCACACCTCCAGGAGCCGATCCAGTAACAGCGTCTGCGCACCCTCATCCACCAGACGCAGGCGAAATTCGGACAACAGGGAGAAGTCAAAGCCTGGATCGGTCAAGTCCAACCCCAAGCTGTATTTCCAATCAATGCGCTCGCGCACCGCATTGGCGGCTTGGCGGTCCGTGAGATTCTCCGCATATTGCAGCACCGTGACCACCGCCAGCCTCCAAGGTGCATAGGCGGGCTGCCCTTCCACTGGGTAGAGGACCGCAAACTGCTCGTCCTGATACAATTCGCCTAGCGCGTCACGCAGCCGCATGGCCAAGGTCCCTTTCGGGCACGCTGCTCGTGCCACACGCGCCGTTTCCTCTGGAATGGTTCCCAACTCTTGTGGATACATCGACATGGCTCTCCTCCTTACTCAGGCTCTCTTTGATGACTTTTTCCTCCTATTGTACCATTCCAGTATTTCTTGCATTCGCCAACAAAGTCGTGAAAGGCGGGGTGGGGTGGGGCTGTCAGGGGTAGGTTTTTGGAGCGTGCCCATCGAGTCCGTAGGGGCGAGCGGGGTGTGGGGAGGATGGGAGGGCCTTTATGGTCGCCCGCCGTCCCTTGCTGCGACGTTCACCCACCCTGTCATCAACCAGACCGGGCTACGCGGGCGACCATAAAGGCCCACCCCGCCCATCCCCACCACCCTCGCCCCTACGGATCAGGGCCCTTCGCAGGCGGCTCCCCCCCAAAAACCTACCCGTGAAAGGCGGGGCCCTTGTGGGTGCCAGGTGCTGGGTGGACGTGCGGGGGCTCGTGGGTGCCAGGTTGTTCAATGTCCTCACCAGGTAGCCATATAGGGTTGATTGTTGTCTATAGTGGCGTTAGTGCGTTCTAATTTAATAGGATCCTTATTTTAACGTGCTGGCTTGAGCAGTCCCAGCATGGGGAGTTGTCATTAATCTGCATCATCTGGGGGAGAGCAGCATGAAATCGGCACATCCCGCCGCCAACACGACCATTATCAAACGAGTGACAGCATTTCTCGCAGCGCGTACCCCGCAATGGCGGCTAGTAAAGCGCATCGATGCAGCCGTTCCCGGTTGGGTAGCGCTCGGGCTTGTGGCCGTCTCGGTGTGCATCTCTGCGCTCGAACTATTTGCAATTTGGTCTGAGCGCTGGTCCAGTCACTTCGATGATGAGCATTTCAGGCCACCGCCAGCACTTATTCCGTTCCCACTGCCTGGCCTGGTTGCAATTCTGCTCTTTATACTCCTGGCCGTCGTACAGCCACGGCTGTTCCCCTGGCCGCGCTGCCGTGTTCCTTACCTTATTGCCCTCTTTGTTGTCACCCTCGCGTTGGGACTCTTCGGGCCTCCGCCGATCCGTCTCCTTTGGTACATTGCCATGTATGGCATAGCCACCCATGCGCGTGTCGCCTTTGGCAGAATTGGTGGTTGGCTTGTCGACGGTGTGCTCGTGCTGGCCTTTCTACTCGATGTCACACTGATGGCATGGTTGCCGCTGGGCATAAAGCTGCCAACCACTTTGCTGCAATTTAGTATCTGGCTCGGTGGGTTGCTCTTCGTCTATGCCTTTACCGAACTGGGGACACAAGAGCGCACTGCACGATTGCGCGGTGAGAAATTACTAGCGGAATTGACACTGGCGCATGAGCAGTTGCGCGCCGATGCTGAACGAACTGAGGAACTGGCTACCATGCGCGAACGCACCAGGCTCGCCCGTGAAATCCACGATACATTGGCGCAGGGACTGGCGGCTATCGTGATGCACCTTGAGACCGGCGGCGCAGTGTTTAACGAAAAACCCGGCCTGTCCCGCCAGCATATGGAACGCGCGCGCAAATTGGCAAGCGAGCATCTCGCCGAGGCCCGCAACTCCATCCTCGAATTACGTGCCGATGCCCTGGATGCCCAATCTCTTCCCCTGTCACTCGCCGCGCTGGCTGCCGCCTGGCAACCCTGGGAAGGTGCGATTGATGGCAAGGCAACCTTTCGCGCAAATGACATTGCCGAAGATGCACAGTTTGCGCCGTCCGTCGAATTAGCCTGCTATCGTCTCGCGCAGGAGGCTCTAAGCAACGCTGCCAGGCATGGGCACGCGCATCATGCCGATATAGAGTTGAGCATGGAAGCCGATGGTCTCTGTCTCACCGTCACCGATGATGGCGCCGGCTTTGATCTTGCAACCGTCTACCCGCAAGATGGCAAAGGAGGCTTCGGCATTATTGGCATGCGCGAGCGTATGCGCCTGCTCAACGGGCAGCTGGAAGTAATCAGCGCTCCTGGCGCGGGGACGCAGGTCTTTGCTATAATACCACTGGGAGCAATCGAAGAGCTTGCCGAGCCCGCCTTAAGGAGATCGTAGAGATGCAGCCGATACGCATTCTGCTCGTCGATGATCACCGCATCGTGCGGGAAGGGTTGGCTAGCATGCTGGGTACGCAGCCAGATATGTGCGTGGTCGGTGAGGCCGGTACCGGCAATGAAGCTATCGACCAGATTGTACTCCTGCGGCCGGATATCGTGCTGTTGGACCTGGAGATGCCCGACCTGGACGGGGTGAGCGTGCTCGAACGTGTGCGGGCTGATTTTCACGACGTGCGCGTCATTATCCTGACCGCCTATGGAACCGACGAACGCATCCTCGATGCTGTTCGCGCCGGTGCTAAAGGCTACTTGCTCAAAGGTGCCGGGCTTGATGAAGTGCTGCACGCGGTCCGAGTAGCGGCAAGGGGTGGCTCTCTTTTAGAACCGAAGGTGGCGCAGCGTCTCCTGGGTTCGATGGAGCGCATGCTTCGCAGCGGCAAGGTACCAACGTCGCTCACCGACCGTGAACGTGACATCCTGACCTGCATCGCCCGTGGTCTCTCAACAAAGCTATTGGGGATGAACTGCATCTCGCCGAGCGAACGATCAAGTTCCATGCCACCATCATCTTTCAGAAGCTCGGCGTTGCGAATCGTGCTGAGGCAGTAGCAAAGGCGCTGCGCGATCGTCTTATCAGCATCTAGTTTGGCCTGATGTATAGTACTGTTGGCGAATTGTCCAAAAACGACGAGCGAAGCGATGTCGAGTGCGTAGGGGCCCGATTTATCGCGCCCAATAGACATCAACCTAAGCCAGGGAATGCGGGAGGAGGTCGGGTGATCCGTAGGGGCGAGGGTGGTGATGGGAGGTTGGGAGGGCCTTTAAGGTCGCCCGCGTAGCCCGGTCTGGTTGACGACAGGGTAGGTGAACGTCGCAGCAAGGGACGACGGGCGACCATCAAGGCCCTCCCCGCCCTTCCCAGCCACTCTCGCCCCTACGGATGTTGATGGGCTTGTCGTTAGGTTGATGCGTATAGGGCCCGATTTATCACGCCCAATAGACATCAACCTAAGCCAGGGAATGCGGGAGGAGGTCGGGTGATCCGTAGGGGCGAGGGTGGTGATGGGAGGTTGGGAGGGCCTTGATGGTCGCCCGCGTAGCCCGGTCTGGTTGACGACAGGGTGGGTGAACGTCGCAGCAAGGGACGACGGGCGACCATCAAGGCCCTCCCCGCCCTTCCCAGCCACTCTCGCCCCTACGGATGTTGATGGGCTTGTCGTTAGGTTGATGCATATAGGGCCCGATTTATCGCGCCCAATAGACATCAACCTAAGCCAGGGAATGCGGGAGGAGGTCGGGTGATCCGTAGGGGCGAGGGTGGTGATGGGAGGTTGGGAGGGCCTTGATGGTCGCCCGCGTAGCCCGGTCTGGTTGACGACAGGGTAGGTGAACGTCGCAGCAAGGGACGACGGGCGACCATCAAGGCCCTCCCCGCCCTTCCCAGCCACTCTCGCCCCTACGGATGTTGATGGGCTTGGCGTTAGGTTGATGCGTATAGGGCCCGATTTATCACGCCCGCAGGGTGGGGCAAGGCCAACGCACCGCATTCGCCAACAGTATTATGTTTTGCCCGAAAGGGCAAGCATTCTTAGCCCTCTTGCCTGATGGACTTGACGAGTGGTACGTCTATACTCATTAGTATGCAGAATACTACGTTTTTTCGCGACGATTAAGCTGGCTCTTCAGGGCTGCGAACCACCTTCGATAGTTCGCAAGAGGTTTTTTACTGTGGGCAGTCCAGCCGCAGGCTGGACTGCCCACAGTAAAAAAGATTCACGAGCCGCCGCAGGCGGCGAGGAATCAGGCATCTGAAGAGTTACTGTTTAAGAAAGCATCAATGTAACTTATCCCATCGACATCCGTATATGTCGAAGAGAAAAAAAGGTATTTATCATAAATTGGCGCTCTAAATGTGTTGCATCCTGAAACAGCGCATAACTATATTTCAATCTCAAACATGCATACAGAGGAGTCTGAACATCTATGACACAACAACAGCAGCAAAACCGTCCAGAAGACTTTCTGGGCCCATCAGAAGATCTTCTGGCCTATATGACACACCAACAGCAACAAAGCCCCCCAGAAGACCTTGCAACCGCTAAGACACAAGAACAACAAACTCCTCAAGAGGATTTTCTCGCCTTCATGTCACAACAACAGCAACCAGGCACAGGGGGACTTCTAGCCTTACCCGGTCTTGGTGATGAAGAGGAAGAGGAAGAGGAAGCGGCCGCGCTACCGCCAAGCCCCCCATGGTGGCGGAGGCGCGGCGCAATCATTGCCCTTATCTTGTTAGTACTGCTCATCCTGGGTATTATTTTTCTCCCCGGGATACTCTTTCCCAAGCGAAAGGTGACATTCACGACACAGCCGGTCACCACCGGTAATTTGGCGCAGACGATTACCGCGACCGGGCCGTTGCAAGGCGCCACGTATAACATCAACTTCAAAGGCACGGGCACGATTTCCCAGATCGATGTCGTGGTGGGGCAGCATGTCAACAAGGGCCAGATTGTCGCCAAGCTCGATCCAGTATCGTTGCAGGACGCGGTCAACCAGGCGCAGTCAGCCTACAATGCCGCGCTGGCGACGCTGCAAAGCGATTTAGCCAACTCCGGCGCAACCCAGGGGCAGGGCGGAGCAAATATTTCGGCGGCGGAAACCACCCTGAGTAATGCGCGGACCAACTTGACTAAAGTACAAGCGCAGGGACAGGCCACCGTTGCCGCCGCGCAGACCGTTGTCACGAATTCACAGGCACAGCTGGCTGCCACCGAGGCGCAGGGCCAGGCCAGCGTTGACGCCGCGCAGACCACCCTCACTAATGCAGAGGCACAGCTGGCTACCGCACAAGCACAAGCACAGGCGAGCGTCAATACGGCCCTTGCCGACTGGAGGGGACGACATTCACTACTCCTAGTACTACTACTGCAACTACTACTGCTCTGAAACTGCTCCTGCGTCTGGTTGTACGCTTATATCTGGAATTACTACCGGTACTGGTACCGCTACTGGCACTACTACTTATACTTGGTCTTGTACTGAAACTACTACTGATCTTGGAACTGCTCCTGCTGCTTGTACGCTTATATCTGGATCTACTATCGGTACTGGTGCTGCTGCTGGTACTACTACTTATACTTGGGCTTGCACTGGCATTACTATCACTACAAATAATCCTACTGCATCGGTGTACCGGCGTGCACTACAGCGCAGGCGACGTGTCAACAGGCTGCAGGCAACTGCAAACTCCGCTGTCACCAAGGCGCAGGCTGCTGTCAATGCCGCACAGGCGGGCTTGAACACGGCAGAGTCAACGGCCAACGCAAACGATACCAGCGCCCAGGCGACGGCCAACAACGCACAGAGTGCCTTGACCGTGGCACAGAGGAACGCCTCAGCGAACAACGCCACGGCGCAGGCGCAGATCAACGCGGCGCAGAAGGCCCTGAATACGGCCATAGCCAGCGCCAATCTCAGTAACACGTCGTCGAGCGGAATAATCAGCGGCGCCGAGAGCTCGGCCAACTCGGCGCTGACGGCGCTCAATACTGCCCAGCATAATTTGCAAAATGCGACCCTCACGGCTCCAAACCCTGGCATCGTTACTGTGATCAATGGCACCGTCGGCGGTACACCTGGCGTGCCCGCCAATGCCAGTACCAGCATTACCGGTACCAGTGGCACCTTCATACAGATCGTCGATTTAACGACTCTACAGGCGGTGGCAGATGTGAACGAGTCAGATACGACGAACTTGAAGATCGGTGATACCGCGCAGTTTACCGTCGCTGCCTATGGCTCTCGCGAGTTTACCGGCGTCGTCACCGCGATCTCGCCTAACGGGACGACGGTCTCCAACGTGGTGACGTTCCCGGTGTACATAAACGTTGACAAGACTGACCTGCAAGGTGCCAACCTGTTGCCAGGCATGACAGCCAATCTCACGATTAATGTGGCCGAACGTATCGGTGTCCTGCTCATCCCGGTAAATTCTGTGAACTTTGCGCGCTCAGGCACCGCAGCCAGTGCAGCCACCGGCGGTGTGCCGCTGATCACTGCGGCGCAGGCTGACACGGCGACGACACAAGCGCAAACGATGCTCCAGCAGCTCACGACACAGAACCCGAGTATCATAGCAGATAACCCGACCCCGGCCTTTGTGCTTGAGCAGTCAAATGGCCAGGTCATTGCCAAACCTATCGTGATAGGATTAACCGATGGAACGAATTACGAGGTACTGACCGGCCTTAAGGATGGTGAAACGATCATCGTCGGGGCGAGAGCTGGACGCGGCGGAGGCGCCGGTGGTGCCGGTGGTGGTGGCGGTGGTGGTGGTGGCGGCGGTGGTTGATACTAGACTGCCAGGAGCGGGGCGGGTGCCAGGCGAGATGTAGCCGTGAGGCCTGGCACCCACAAGGGCCCCACCGCCCGACCCATCCGCCCCGTGCCACTACATTGGGAACCACCCCACCACCAGACAACGGCGCGGTGGACACAGGCGGGTGCCAGGCGTGTAGGGCCGGAGGGCCCCACCGCCCGACCCCGCCCCGTGCCACTACATTTCGGGAGGCCACCCCACCACCAGACAACGGCGCGGTGGACACACAAGGGGGGCGGGTGCCAGGCGAGATGTAGCCGTGAGGCCTGGCACCCACAAGGGCCCCACCGCCCGACCCATCCGCCCCGTGCCACTACATTTCGGGAGGCCACCCCACCACCAAACAACGGCGCGGTGGACACACAAGGGGGGCGGGTGCCAGGCGAAATGTAGTGACACGGGGTGGGGTTGGGGGTGGATGGGCCCTTGTGGGTGCCAGGCGCGGCACGGTGAACCTGGTGGATTGGGACACTACATTTTGGGAGACCACCCCACCACCAAACGACGGCGCGGTGGACACACAAGGGGGGCGGGTGCCAGGCGAAATGTAGTGGCACGGGGTGGGGTTGGGGGTGGATGGGCCCTTGCGGGTGCCAGGATATAAGATACTATAAAATGACCGAGCAAAGTGAAAGATGTTCGTATGGCTAATAATGACGCTAAGCTGTCCGCAAATGGCAAACAAGGGCAACCTGGAGAACAGATGGCCTCGTCTGCAATCGATAAGCAACAAACAAAACCTGTCACATCTGTCGTAAAAATGAATTCGGGCGCTTTAGATGGGCAGTCGACCAAACCCACCAAGGTTGTCTTACAACCGGCCTCGCCTGGGAAGCCACCTACGCCTGGCGCGAAACCGGTCATCTCTGTGCGCAACTTGAAGAAGACCTATGTATTAGGCCAGACCCGCGTGCATGCCCTGCGCGGAGTGTCGCTGGATGTCTACCCCGGTGAGTTCGTCGCCGTCATGGGACCATCGGGTTCAGGCAAGTCCACGTTTATGAACCTGGTCGGCTGCCTGGACCGCCCGACGGATGGTGAGTACTGGCTTGCCGGCAGGCTCGTCAGTAGCCTGTCCAACGACGAACTTGCCGATGTACGCAATCGCTTAATCGGCTTCGTCTTCCAGGGATTTAACCTGCTGAGCCGGGCAAGTGCGCTGAGTAACGTGGCTTTGCCGATGCTGTATGCGGGCCTTTCTAGGGAAGAGCGCGAACACCGCGCTCGTAGAGTGCTCAAGCTCGTCGGACTGGGATCGCGCATGGATCACAAGCCATCGCAGCTCTCCGGCGGTCAGCAGCAGCGTGTGGCTGTTGCCCGCGCATTGGTCAATGGACCTTCACTGTTGCTGGCGGATGAGCCAACGGGGAACCTGGATAGTCGCACCAGCGTGGAGATTATGGCGATCCTGCAAGCCTTGAACCAGCAGGGATTGACGATCGTCCTGGTGACCCACGAGCCAGATATCGCTGCCTATACCAAACGCCAGGTGGCATTCCGCGATGGTCGTGTGACACAAGATGAGCCTGTGCTTGCTCCGCGCTCCGCAGTAAATGAATGGACGATGTTAGCCAAGAAAAAATCTGGTAGCCTCAAGAGCACAGTACAGGTCAAGGAGGAAACGAAGTGAGCGATTCACCAAAGCCAGGGGTACCAGCTATCCCTTCGGCCAAATCTCCGCCAAGTACGTCCCCCGCGCGAAGTGCGCTCCCGCAGCTTCGCGGGCGTGGGTTCAGACGCGGCGCTATGATCGGCGCTAATTTTGGTAGCGCGTTAGAGGCCCTCTGGGCCAATCGCTTGCGCTCGCTGCTGACCGGCCTTGGCATCTTCATCGGTGTGGCAGCCGTTATTGCTGCACTCACCTTGACCCAGGGCGTGGGAGCTGCGATCAACAATCGTATCTCGAGTGTAGGCGTGAACACGATTTTCCTGCGCAACGGCACGGCGAACGCTCGCGGAGCCTTCGGCGCTGGCGGCACCGTGCAATCACTGACAGTGGCCGACGCCGATGCCATCAGGAAGCAGGTGGCCCATGTAAGCTATGTCAGCCCCGTCGTCTCATCAAGTGAACAATTGGTTTTCGGCAGCGAGAACGAGAATACAGGCGTCCAGGGGGTCAGTACCGACTATCAAACGATCGAAGACTGGACCTTGGCCGAAGGTTCATGGTTTAGCGCCACCGATCAAACAGCCGGGAAGGCGGTCGCAATCATCGGTGATACAGTGAAGCAAAACCTCTTCAATCCGACCGGGACCGATCCCATGAATAAGACGATCCGCATCGGCAATCAACTCTTCCAGGTGGTAGGCGTCTTGCAGCCCAAAGGGGCCGGAGGCTTCGCCAGCGCCGATGATGTCGTCTTCACCCCCTACACCACTGCTCTCGATCGCCTTAAGAGTTCGACCTATGTTGATCAAATTCTGGTCTCGACCGACAGTTCGGACACGGTGATCCAGGCACAGTCGGATATCACTGCCCTACTCGAGCAACGTCACCATATCGGGAAGGGTACTGCCGATGACTTCCGATCGGAAGAGTTCCGCTGAGCTGTTGCAGACAGCGAACCAGATCGTCTCGACGATTACGCTGCTGCTCGTCGGCATCGCCAGCATCTCGCTGACGGTTGGTGGCATCGGTATCATGAATATTATGCTCGTCTCGGTCACCGAGCGCACACGGGAGATCGGCATTCGCATGTCGATAGGAGCGCGACGCAGCGATATCCGTAATCAATTCCTGATCGAGGCGCTGACGCTCAGTCTCGTTGGTGGAGCCATCGGCATGCTGCTTGGGTTGCTTGTCGGTTACTTTGTTACCAACGCTGCCACCTTACCATTCGTCGTCAGCCCGACCTCAATTCTGATGCCGTTCATTGTCTCATCGGCTATCGGATTGTTCTTCGGTCTCTATCCCGCGATACGAGCCTCGCGACTCGATCCCATCGATGCGCTGCGCTCTGAATAACTCCCTTACTCGGGGGTGTATGAACTACTTGCAGGCAAGCGAGCGAAGCGAATGCGGAGGATACCTGCCCCCGGGCAGGTATCCTGATTTATTGCGCCCAAGAGGCATCAACCGAGGAATAAGCCCACCAGCATCCGTAGGGGCGAGGGTGGCTGGGAAGGGCGTGGACGCAATCCGGGGGATTGTGTGGCCCGCGGTGCCTTGCTGCGACGTTCACCCACCCTGTCGTCAACCAGACCGGGCTACGCGGGCGACCATCAAGGCCCACTCCACCACTCCTCACCGCCCTCGCCCCTACGGATTAAGATGCCATTTCGCCAACAGGATCGATTTTTGCATACGAATACGGTTTTGCGTACGGGCGTGGTGAATTAGGCCCAATAGACATCACCCTAACGAAAAGCCTAGACAACGTCCGTGGGGCGAGGGTGGCCGGGAAGGGCGGGGAGGGCCTTGATGGACGCAATCCGGGGGATTGTGTGGCCCGCGGTGCCTTGCTGCGACGTTCACCCACCCTGTCGTCAACCAGACCGGGCTACGCGGGCGACCATCAAGGCCCACTCCACTCATCCCAACCACCCTTGCCCCTACGGATTACCCGGCCTCCTCATCTTGAGCAAATCTTGAAGGTTTTCACATGTATTTCTCATCTTTCTGAGTTAGAATATGAATGTCACTTGTATCGGTTGCTGAACCATCCTTTGACAAATTGTAGGGTTTTGCTTCTCCCTTCCTCCTTCCCCAGCAGAGAAGGGTGGGACCGTCCCATCCCTCTCTGCTCTGTAGGTACCGTGGGCCGATAATGGATTTTAACAAATTCATCTGGACATGCCGTTGGGTTTGCCGGGGGCCGATTTATCGGCCCCTACAGGCGTGTCGTCCCCTTTCGTGGTATCCCAAGTATTTTGTTAAAATTCATAATCACGCCCGTACGCGAAATTCGTATCCGTACGCAAAAATCGTACGCGCACCCGGAAATCGGGGTGTTATAAATTGTTTGTGGGCAAGCCAACGGGAACGGATTGGCCGTAGGAGCCCCTACGTATCTCATACACTCCGAGAGCGGCCGCCATTTGCTATTATATACGTAGATATGAGATACTATAAAGTGACCGAGCAAAATGAAAGATTATCGCATGACTAATAATGACCCAAAGCTGTCCGCAGATGGCAAACAAGGGCAACCTGGGGAACAGGTGACCTCATCTGCAATCGATGGGCAGCAAACGAAACCCGTCACATCTGTCGTAAAAATGAATTCGGCCGCTTTAGATGGGCAGTCCGCTTTAGATGGGCAGTCGACCAAACCCACCAAGGTAGTCTCACAACCGGCCTCGCCTGGCAGACCTCCCATGCCTGGCGCAAAACCGGTCGTCTCTGTACGCAATTTGAAGAAGACCTATGTATTGGGGCAGACCCGCGTGCATGCCCTGCGCGGAGTGTCGCTGGATGTCTACCCTGGTGAGTTCGTCGCCGTCATGGGCCCATCGGGTTCAGGCAAGTCCACGTTTATGAACCTCATCGGCTGCCTGGACCGCCCGACGGAGGGTGAGTACCGGCTTGCCGGCAGGCTCGTCAGTAGCCTGTCCAACGATGAACTTGCCGATGTACGTAATCGCTTAATCGGCTTCGTCTTCCAGGGATTTAACCTGCTGAGCCGGGCAAGTGCGCTCAGTAACGTGGCTTTGCCGATGCTGTATGCAGGCCTTTCCAAGGAAGAGCGCGAACACCGCGCTCGTAGAGTGCTCAAGCTCGTCGGACTGGGATCGCGCATGGATCACAAGCCATCGCAGCTCTCCGGCGGTCAGCAGCAGCGTGTGGCTGTTGCCCGCGCATTGGTCAACGGACCTTCACTGCTGCTGGCCGATGAGCCAACGGGGAACCTGGATAGTCGCACCAGCGTGGAGATCATGGCGATCCTGCAAGCCTTGAACCAGCAGGGATTGACGATCATCCTCGTGACCCACGAGCCAGATATCGCCGCCTACGCAAAACGCCAGGTGGCATTCCGCGATGGTCGTGTCATACAAGATGAGCCCGTCCTGGCTCCGCGCTCCGCAGTAAATGAATGGACGATGTTAGCCAAGAAAAAATCTGGTAGCCTCAAGAGCACAGTACAGGTCAAGGAGGAAACGCAGTGAGCGATTCACCAAAGCCAGGGGTACCAGCTATCCCTCCGGCCAAATCACCGCCAAGTCTGCCCCCCGCGCGAAGTGCGCTCCCGCAGCTTCGCGGGCGTGGGTTCAGACGCGGCAGTTTGATTGGCGCTAATTTTGGTAGTGCGTTAGAGGCCATTTGGGCCAATCGCTTGCGCTCGCTGTTGACCGCCCTGGGTATCTTCATCGGTGTGGCAGCCGTGATCGCAGCATTCACATTGACCCAGGGCGTGGGAGCCTCCATCACTGGACGTTTCTCGAGGCTGGGTGTCAACACGATTCAGCTCCGCAACGGCACGGCGAACGCTCGTGGAGCCTTCGGCGCTGGCGGCACCGTGCAATCACTGACGCTGGCCGATGCCAATGCCATCAGTAAGCAGGTAACCCATGTCACCTATATCAGTCCCGTCGTTTCTACAACTGAACAGGTGGTTTTCGGCAGCGAGAACTGGAATGCACCTGTTAGTGGGGTCAGTACCGACTATCAGACGATCCAGGATTGGACGGTGGCCGAAGGCTTATGGTTTAGCAGCGCTGACCAGGCGACCGGCAAGCCGGTCGCCATCATTGGGCAGACGGTGGTGCAGAATCTCTTTACTCCGACCGGGACCGACCCTGTTAATAAGACGATCCGTATCGGCAATCAACTCTTCAAGGTGATAGGCGTCCTGCAGGCCAAAGGGGCGGGGGGCTTCGCTAACGCGGATAATGTCATCTACACCCCCTACACCACTGCTCTCGATCGTCTCAAGAGTTCGCCCTTCGTTGATCAAATTCTGGTCACGGCTGATGATCAAAGCACTGTTGACCAGGTCCAGCAAGACGTCACCACTTTGCTTGAGCAACGTCACCATATCATAAAGGGCCAACCCGATGATTTCCAAACGGAGAGTTCCGCTCAGCTTTTGCAGCAGGCGCAGCAGGTCACGCAGACGCTGACGTTCCTTCTGGTCGGCATCGCCAGCATCTCGCTGACGGTCGGTGGCATCGGTATCATGAATATCATGATTGTCTCGGTCACCGAGCGCACACGGGAGATCGGCATTCGCATGTCGATAGGAGCGCGCCGCAGCGATATCCGTAATCAATTTCTGATCGAGGCGCTGACGCTGAGTCTCATTGGCGGGGTCATTGGCATGGTCCTTGGTTTGATTGTTGGCTACTTTGTCACTAACGCTTTCGCGGTGCCATTCGTCGTCAGCGCAAACTCGATTCTGATGCCCTTCATTGTCTCAGCGGTAATCGGGATCGTCTTCGGCCTCTATCCCGCGGTACGAGCCTCGCGACTCGATCCCATCGATGCGCTGCGCACTGAATAACTCCCTTACTCGGGGATGAAGAAGGTTGGGTGATCCGTAGGGGCGAGGGTGGTGATGGGAGGTTGGGAGGGCCTTGATGGTCGCCCGTCGTCCCTTGCTGCGACGTTCACCCACCCTGTCGGCAACCATACCGGGCTACGCGGGCGACCATCAAGGCCCTCCCATCCACCCCACACCCCGCTCGCCCCTACGGATCATCTGGCCTCCTCCCGCATTCCCAGGCATCACCCGAAGACTAAGCCCACCAACGTCCGTAGGGGCTGGGAGGGCCTTGATGGTCGCCCGCCGTCCCTCCTGCCGTCCCCCGCCGGGGTGATTGGGGATGCGCAGGAGGCCGACGCGGGCGACCATCAAGGCCCTCCCATCCACCCCACACCCCGCTCGCCCCTACGGATCATCCGGCCTCCTGCTGTTTCCCCCGAGCTTCGGATGATGCATTTGGGAGGACCTTGATGGTCGCCCGCTGTCCCCCTTCCTCATCGTTCTTTTCAACTCTTCGTCTCTCTGCTCTTGTCTCAACAACGCTTTGAGAGGATTGTTCAAGATATATTCGCGTGTCAGCAATAAATCATCCTCATTACGAATCACATGCTCATAATAATCTCCCTGCCAGAGATGGCTGAGGCAGGGCATATTTGCCTCCCTATGGTGATTCCGCCACGCGATGGTTACCCACGCTTTAAAAGCCCCAATCACCCTCCCTAATGTGGGTGCGTCCTTCACGGTCCCATCAAGCCAGAGAATGCCATGCACATGATCAGGCATAATCACGAATGCATCTAAGCGAGCCGTTGGGAACCGCTGAGGAAGTTGCTGCCACTTTTCTAGCAATGCTGTATGGATGCTTGGTATTTCAAGGATGCGCTGACGCTTTTCGGTACAGATGGTGATAAAATAGGCGCCGCTTGAGCGATAGTCATAGGAAGGAAGACGGGTGGAATTCCGTCTTGTATAGGTTTTCGGATCAAAGCTGCGATGGTCCATCATTGTCCCCCTTTTCTTGTAAGCGATGCGTTGATCTCCAGCTACACGCATGGCGGGCGACCATAAAGGCCCACCCCACCACTCCTCACTACCCTTGCCCCTACGAGATTCCGATGCGCTTTTCGTACGTATGGCGGGCGACCATAAAGGCCCACCCCACCACTCCTCACTACCCTCGCCCCTACAGATTCCGATGCGCTTTTCGTACGTATGGCGGGCGACCATAAAGGCCCACCCCGCCACTCCTCACTACCCTCGCCCCTACAGATTCCGATGCGCTTTTCGTTCGTATGGCGGGCGACCATAAAGGCCCACCCCGCCACTCCTCACCACCCTCGCCCCTACAGGTTCCGATGCGCTTTTCGTACGCATGGCGGGCGACCATAAAGGCCCACCCCGCCACTCCTCACCACCCTCGCCCCTACAGGTTCCGATGCGCTTTTCGTTCGTATGGCGGGCGACCATAAAGGCCCACCCCGCCACTCCTCACCACCCTCGCCCCTACAGGTTCCGATGCGCTTTTCGTTCGTATGGCGGGCGACCATAAAGGCCCACCCCGCCACTCCTCACCACCCTCGCCCCTACAGGTTCCGATGCGCTTTTCGTACGCATGGCGGGCGACCATAAAGGCCCACCCCGCCACTCCTCACCACCCTCGCCCCTACAGGTTCCGATGCGCTTTTCGTTCGTATGGCGGGCGACCATAAAGGCCCACCCCGCCACTCCTCACTACCCTCGCCCCTACAGGTTCCGATGCGCTTTTCGTTCGCATGGCGGGCGACCATAAAGGCCCACCCCGCCACTCCTTACCACCCTCGCCCCTACAGGTTCCGATGCGCTTTTCGTTAGGTTGATGCCTATTGGGCCCCATTTGCTCTATGATCCAGGGAGGTATTTATCAATTTAGGTAGCGGGCTCGTGAAACCACATCGCGGGCAGTAACAGCTATTGTCCTTAAGTAAGAAAGGCTTGCGGCAGTTAGGGCACCTCCAACTTACGACCGGAGAAGCTGCCACCTGCCCTGAGAGAGTTATAGATGCACTTTGCGCAATTGGCACCAGTCGCTGTGCCCTGAACTTTTGCGTGATTTGCGGTAATGCAGGCACAGGTACGGGCTGTTCCCTGGTAAAATGAGGAATAGCCAGGGGAGTCTGGTAGGGCCGTCGCTCAATTGAGCGACTCTGTATGGGCATCGCATCTGGAAGCATGGAACCAGAGTCCTCTGACAAAGGAGTGAGTGTAGCCTCGAATGCAGGGGACGGCATCAAGATTGAGCGACTCTGTATGGGCATCGCATCTGGAAGCATGGAACCAGAGTCCTCTGACAAAGGAGTGAGTGTAGCCTCGAATGCAGGGGACGGCATCAAGATTGAGCGACTCTGTATGGGCATCGCATCTGGAAGCATGGAACCAGAGTCCTCTGACAAAGGAGTGAGTGTAGCCTCGAATGCAGGGGACGGCATCCATATAGTATCTGGCCTGGTACGCGCAGTTCTCCATAGGGACCAGCGCTTGTGTAGTGGGGGGACAATGCCCTGGGGGAAGAGCAGGATGACCACTAGCAGGAAACAGCCAAAAGAACCTGGTTGATGCCGGACGCGGCGGAACCGAACTGTTGGGCCAGGTATGTTTGCAGCGGCCCTAGCAACAAGCCTCCTACAATCGGACCCATCACACTCCCAACACCCCCAAAGAACGTCATCGTGATAATGAAGATATCAAAGGTTTGATCGAAAGCAGAGGAGGGAGTGATGAGTCCTGCGAAATAGATGGCCAAAGCGCCAATCATGCCGGTAAAGGCCGCTGAGAGCACGTACGCTCCGAGCTTGTACCGGTCTATGCGGATACCAAGGCCACGAGCCCGGTCCTCGTCGTCGCGGATCGCCAGGAGTGCCAGACCATAGCTTGCATTTCGTATCCTCCACGAGACAAAGATGACCAACGAGACAAGTGCAAGCGCCACGTAATAGAACGGTATGTCAGCGAGATCAGCGCTCCAGGGTGGGAGCGGCAGGAAGATGCCTGTAGCGCCACCGGTAATGTTCCCCAGGTTATAGGCCAGCAACTGGAAGATAAAGAATATGGCGATAGTGATGACCATGAATGTGTACCGCCGCGTGTGTAGCGCAAGCCACCCAAGAGGAATAGAGAAAGCGCCAGCGACCAGACCTGCCAATGGAAGCAGGAGAAAGGGTCCGTATCCCCCTGGAATATTCCAACTCTGACATGCCAGTGCTAGTGTAAAGCCCCCCAGGCCGTAATAGGTGGCATGTCCAAGAGAGATGTAACCTGTGTAGCCAGAAAATATGTTCCACGCGACTGCTGCCCCTATCAAGAGCAGCACTTCAATTGCCATGGAGTCACTAGACGCATCTCCGATCAAAATAGGAAACATTACGGCGAAGAGAAGAATGATGGCCAACATTACCAGGGTACTGAAGCGTTTCATTTGTTTTGTATAGCCCCAGATGCTCTGAAGTTCTCTTGAAGTAAACCAGGTAACAAAAAACAACTGGGCTCTCCTTTATCTATTCGATCGAGGCGAGGATGCATTTCCACCACTATAGCAGTGTTCAGAAAGATCAAGTCATCCAAATATTTAGATTTACTGACCCAAAGATGCATCTCTTCCGCATATGCATGGTTCAATACTTCTGCACACCACTACTAAAGAGCTGCAATACACCTTCACAACATAAGTATAATAATTGGCTCAGACGTTATAAGCAAGAGTAAACGCTCTCTAATAGGATAATTGGGGGAAAACGGCAACTGCTGTAACAACGTCATGTGAAGAAATGGGATTGCAATCTTAACGTGATTTTAATGGCTCGGTGCGGGAACCCCTGCTATAATTGCCATCAGTAACGATGAAGGGCATAGCCCAAAAAGGTATGTTCTTACCCAAATTGTCATTTCTTATCCAATAGTGAGGTATACTGTACTGGGATTAATCTCTGAGGATCCGAGTTATACACTTCGTGGTCACTGGATCAGTGCATAGCATGAGGCCGTCTCCTGCTTGAGAAGGGATTGAAGCTGACATGATCAAATTTCTTAGCAATTTGCCTATCTTCCGTCGCCTCTTTATTGTATTTGCCGTATTGTTGGTTATACCCAGCATTGTGATTGTGTTGCTGAGTAACGTTTATCTTACTTCACTGTATACACGAGAGCAGGCAGTACAAACGAGCTTTGACGCCCAGAACCTGGCCTCGCAGGAGCAGGTCAATTTGCAGCGTATGAACGCGCTCCTACAGACCCGTTTCGACCAGATCGTGGCTAGCCTCCAGGGCAAGGTGACCGATCCCTCCCTCTCCAACGCAGGTGGGCTGGTGGGTGCCGACATAGCGGCTCGTGAAGCTGATTTTGACCAGGCTGTGACGACTTATCAAACAAATTACGACCTGGCCACCTCGCCCAACATGGCCAGCATCCGGTCCATCCTCATCAACGATAACCCTCAGACTGGACCTGGCATCATCGCTGACCAGCAACAGGCGCTTAGTTCAGTTGATACAAATATGACAGGTTTATGGCCCCAATATCTCCAACTGCAAAAGCAGGAGGTCGTTATCCTTGACTCGCTCGACCCCTCAGTGCCAGGCCATCCGGCCACGCTTCCTGTGAGCCTTTTAACTTTGAAATACAATCAGGCGTACGCTATCCTGTGGCATGCCAATTTCGTATTCACTAATCTGAATAATAGCTGGCAGCACGTGGTGGACGACTCCGTGGCTATGGGCAAGACTGTGACGACAGTTGGGCCTTCTGAAACGCAACCCATTGTGTTTGCCACAGTTGTCGCTCTGGTCGTTACCTTCTTCATCATTGTCTTTATCGCCTGGCTCGTGAACCTCACCATTTCGCAGCCACTGAGCCGACTGGCCGGGCTCACCAGGCGTATTACCAGGGGTGATACCAGCGCCCGTGCTCAGGTCGTAGGCCGTGACGAAATCTACATAGTTGCAGCTTCGATGAACAAGATGCTGGACAATATTGTGGGCCTGATCCAGAGTGCGCAGGCCCAGCGCGATAATCTGCAAGCGCAGGTCGAAAAACTGGTCAGTGAGGTAAGTGGTGTCGGTGAGGGTGATTTACGTATCCAGGCAGAGGTCACGGCAGATGCACTGGGCGTGCTGGCCGATTTGTTCAACTACATGGTTGAAGAACTAAGCAGCCTGGTGGTGCGCGTCAAGATGGTGGCGCAAGAAGTCGATAACTCCACGACCATGACCTTTGAGCACATGACGCAACTGGTGGAAACTGCTGATATGCAAATCAAACAGATTGCTACAGCAGCGGTTGAAGTAGAACATATGGCCTATACGAGCCGGCAGGTAGCCGAGCGAGCGCAGAGCCTGTATAGTATTGCTCGTGAGGCACGCAAGACCGCCGAAACCGGGCGCTCATCCGTACGGCAGACGGTTGGAGGCATGGAGCGCATTCATGAAAATGTACAGGATACGTCCAGCAAGGTGCAGACGCTGGGTGACCGCTCGCGTGAAATCAACAACATTGTCGAAGCCATCTCCACTATCTCGCACCAGACGAATCGCCTGGCGCTAGACGCCGCCATCCAGGCCGCCATGGCAGGCGAGAACGGCAAAGGCTTCGGCGCCGTCGCTGCCGACATCCGCCGGCTGGCGGAAAAAGCTAAAGAAGAAGCGAGTGATATTTCTCGCATCGTTCGCAGCATCCGTGAAGATATCGGAGCTGTGGCAGTTTCGATGCGCGACACGGAACGTGAAACCCTGGCAGGCGCAAAACTGGCACAGGAAGCCGGTAGCTCGCTCGAATCAATCTTTGGTGTCGTTGAGCGTCAGGCAAAGGAAATTGAAACCATCAACCAGATGGCTACGCGGCAGTTGCAGTCCTCAAGTGACATTGTGCAAATCATGCAAGGTGTTTCTAACTCGACCCGCGATAGTAGCTACGGTACGCGCATAGTCGCACAAAACATGGAGCGCCTCGCACGCCAGGCTGAGCAACTTTTGGCTTCTGTGGAAGCCTTCAAGCTGAATGAGAATGTGAACTATTATGCCTCAAACGGCAGCGTTGCGTTTACTCCGGAGAACGAGGATCAGAATCAACTCACTGTCAGCGGGGTCTTCCGCACCGTTACCGCGACAGCTCAACCAGCAGGGATACCCGGCCCCGGCCGTTCTGCTGGAGTCAATAATATCCCTTATCCCCCAACACCTGCCTATACAGCAGGAAGACCCGGGTACGGCAACGGCTGGCCAGCCGTTCCCAATCCTCAATGGCAGCAACAAGGAGGAACTGACGCTACGCAGCAGGGGCACCAACTAATCCCCTCACCATTCAGACGTCCGGGAGAATGACCAGGCATACTGGAAAAGAGAACAGGCAATGGCACCTTACTATGGGCTGTGATTTCCCGGGGACGTAGTCTTGCAAAACCCGTCAATTTCTGGTACAGTGTATGCTGTACAATATACGAGGGAACTCGTTCATTGTATAAACAAACTCACTGGTGTTTTGAGGTAAGGCAGGTTTATGCCATTGTGTCAACCAGCAGAGCAGCACAATGTGCATTAAATCGGTGGATTGAAATCTTGAGTAGAAAGGAATTGAGAACTCGCCAAAAGCTGTCCATGTCGTAATTTTGCCTCTGGCGAATGCCTATTTACTTGTAGTGTGACCCACCAGTTGGAGTTGTCTTTCTTAAGAAGCATTTAGGATGCGTACTTGCTTATTTCTCGATTCGAGTACACGTTGTGCCATCCTATGCGTACAGGGGAATGTATCATACATCTTCGTTGGTGTGTGATGATCGGTTATTACGCGCCTCTAATCCCGGTCCACAAAGGGGGAAGCATGAAGCAACAAAGTCACCCATTAATTCATATTTTTTTTGTAGGAGCAGTCATTCTTTTACTCCTGAGCGCTTGCGTCACAAGCAATAGCAGCAGCAACAGCAGCAGCACTATACCTGCCGGACCGATCAAGATCGGGGTGTCGCTCTCTCTGACAGGAGATGATTCGGCTGACGGGCAGGCGACGCAACAGGGCTATAATGTCTGGGCAGCCTTCGTCAACAGCCATGGAGGACTGCTCGGCCATCAGGTGCAGATGGTCTACTACGATGACGGGACCAAGACGGACCAGACGAGGGCGAATTACGAGAAGCTGATCACTATCGACAAGGTCAGCTTCATCATAGGCCCCTTTGACAACCCCCAGACCATTACAGGTGCGGAGGTCGCGGCCCAGCACCACATGGCCTTCCTGGAGGGCATTGGTACCGGCCCTGAGGTCTTCACGCACGGGCTGACGAATCTGTTTGCGGTCTCATTGTCTGCGACAGCCTATTTCACGAGCTTTGCGCACTATATCCTGTCCCTTCCGGCCGCTATGCGCCCGCAGACGGCAGCCTATGCCACCTCGGACAATGGCTTCACCCAGCCGCAAATCGATCACGCCAAAACGCTCCTGGAGCAGGGGGGAATCAAAACAGCCCTCTACGAGGTCTACTCGGCGGAAAATGCGGACCCCGTGGGGCCCGCGCAGAAGGTTGTGGACTCCCATGCAGACATCGTGCTCCTGGGGACGCAAGGCTTGCAGGATTGTGTGGCCCACCTGAAAACGTTTATACAACAGCACTACAACCCAAAGCTCATTATCGCCGCAGCGGGCCCTGATCAGGGCCAGGCCTTTGTCCAGGCTGTTGGCGTACAAAATGCCGAGGGACTGCTCGTTCCGAACGACGGCTGGTGGCCGCAATCGACGGCCTACCAGAACGCCGAATTTGTCCCTTTTATCGAGCAGCAGTTGAAGATCGGAGCTGACGGCATCAGCTCCGATCAAGTGCAGGCGTTTTCCGTAGGGCAGGTCCTCGAGCAGGCGCTGGCCCAAACGAAGAGCCTGGATAACCAGGCTCTGATAAATGTGCTGCGAACCGACACGTATCAGAGCCTGCAGGGTCCGGTAGCGTTTGATTCCACCGGGCAGAACCGACTGGCCGTAGCGTACCTGTTCCAGTGGCAACACGGAAACTTAGTCCCCGTATTCCCACAGCAACAGGCCATGGCCAACGTGGAATATCCCAAGCCTAACTGGACTACATCGTAAGGCGTCTATTCTGACTGAGAGAAGGCAGTCTGCCGAACAGTCGGCGGCCTCGCCTCCCCTGGTTCAGCACGGCCACCGAACGTATAAGCTGCGAAGGATCTGTCGAAACAGACGCGCGGCGGTCGTGGTGCGAAGAAGAAAGTGAGAGCCGTCATCGCTACACTCATTCTCCAAGGGGTCGTCCTCGGCATCCTGAGCGGCGGAGTCTATGCTCTCATGGCATCGGGGTTGACCCTGGTCTTCGGGGTTCTGGAGATTATCAACATCGCTCAAGGCATTCTGGTCATCCTGGGGGCCTATCTCTCGTTTTGGCTGGAGCAGCGGTTTCATATTGATCTCTTCCTAGGGCTCTTTCTCACCATCCCGGCTATGTTCGCGCTCGGGGTGTTCATCGAGTGGGCCATCATCCGAAGGCTCAAATGGGACCGCATCAACCTGTCGATCCTGGTGACCTTTGCGATAGCGGTTGTCATTGAGGGTGCCCTGACGTTTGTGTTCACGGGCAACGTGGTGACTTTGCAGGCCCGGTACACAGACCAATCGGTGTATGTGTCGTTTATCAATTTTTATATGCCCGTCATTTATATCTACGCGTTCATCCTGAGTGTGGTCCTGTTAGGAGGTCTCTACCTGCTCGTCTACCGTACCTCCTTCGGGCGCTGCCTGCGGGCATCGATGCAGAACCGCACGGCGGCGTCCCTCATCGGCATCAACGTGCCGCGAGTGCAGGCGATCACCTTTGGCCTGGGGACGGCACTGGCAGCTGCGGGGGGGATGGTCTACGGTGCGACCAATGCATTCAATCCGGCCAGTTCCTACGACCTCATTTCGCGCCTGCTCGTGATTATCGTTTTGGGGGGGATGGGGAGCTTATGGGGCACGCTGGTAGGATCGCTGATCATGATCGTGATCAGCGACGTGGTCGTCCTGGCCTTCGACCCCATCTGGGCGAGCACCGTGTTTTTTGTCTTCCTGGTGATCCTGCTGGTGTTTCGCCCGCAAGGACTGTTTGGGAGGCTCGAGGGGAGGAAGCAATGAAGCCCGCCCAACTCTCTCGGCTCCTTCGGCCGCTTGCGCTTGTCGCGCTCGTCACCTTCATCGGCATCTTTCCGGTGGTCATCGCGCCAAACGATACCGTCAATACGATCGCCGTGTTTACCTTGATCAGCGCCATTGCAGTCGTGGGATGGAACATCTTCTCGGGCTACTCCGGCTACATCTCGTTAGGGCACTCGGTGTTCTATGGGTTCGGAGCCTACACCTTTGGGTTGGCTAGTCTGGACTGGCATATTCCTGGGGGGTGGGAACCGTTCCTGCTCCTCCCATTGGCGGGGCTGGTCGCGGGGGCCTTTGCGCTTCCACTGGGGTGGATCGGGCTCCGCACGCAGCGACGCACCTTTACCGTCATTAGCATCGCGTGGGTTTTTATCTTCCAGTTGCTGGCCTATAACCTGCGAGGGATCACCGGCGGCTCAAACGGGGTGTTTATGCCTTTGACTCCCTGGGTAGCACCGTATGCCGACCTCCCGTTCTACTATGTCGCCTTTGCTGTGCTGCTCGTGGCAGTCTTTGTCTCCTGGTGGATACGCCATTCCAAATTCGGGCTGGGGCTCCTCGCGATCCGCGACGATGAAGACCGGGCGCTCGGCTTAGACGTAAAGACGGCCCCATTCAAGCTGACCGCCTACGTCCTCTCCGCCATCTTTGTCGGTATGGCGGGGGCCATCTTTGCATACTACGTGGGGAGCGTTTACCCCGAGCAAGGGTTCAACCCCGCAGTCGATATCACGATTGCCATCATGGGCTTCTTAGGCGGTATGGGGACGGTAGTCGGCCCGCTTGTAGGAGCCCTGCTAGTCACACCGCTTCAGCAGTGGCTGGATCTGCAATTTGGGGGCCAGGGAGTGAACCTTTTGATCTATGGTGCGCTCTTCCTGGCGATTCTCTTGCTGCTTCCACGAGGCATTGTGCTATCGTTGCAGGAACGGTGGCGGACCTGGAGGGCAGCGCGCCAAACATGGCTGGCTGATCGCACACCCGCTGCAAGCCAGGAGCAACCAGCTGGCAGAACGAGGAGGGGAGGGATAAGCGCATGAGCCTGTTAGAAGTGCAAGCTGTCTCCAAAGCTTTTGGGGGGATTCAGGCGCTTGATGCCTGCTCGCTCGCCGTTGAACAGGGCACCATCACAGGATTGATTGGTCCCAACGGCTCAGGCAAAACGACGCTGTTTAATGTGATCACCGGGTACGAGCCCCTAGACTCGGGCGAGATTCGCTTCGATGGAAGGGTCATCACAGGGGAGAAACCCGACAAGGTTTTCGGCCTGGGCATAGGCCGGACGTTTCAACTGACACGCGTCTTTCCCCGCCTCACCGTGCTTGAGAACATGCATGTCGCCATGCCGCGCAAGGGCATCCGCGGGTTACTGAAATACTGGGGGCCGTCAGAAGAGCAACGCCAGGCCCTGGACTTACTGGACCTGGTGCGCCTCACCACGCTCAAAGATGAGCCGGCAGGCAATCTCTCCTATGGGCAGAAGAAATTGCTGGAGTTCGCCCTCATCCTGGTGATCGAGCCGCAGATGATCCTGTTAGATGAGCCGGCAGGTGGCGTCAATCCCACCATGATCAACGAACTGGCAGGCTTCATTCGCACACTCAACGAACACAAGGGCATTACCTTCCTGGTCGTTGAACACAACATGGAGTTTGTCATGGGGTTATGCCATCGAGTGCACGTGATGCATCGCGGGACAGCAATCGCTGCAGGGCCACCCGATATGGTACGCAAGAACCCGGCGGTACTGGAAGCCTATTTAGGAGCCTGAATCATGCTGAAGTTAGCAAATATCGTCGCTGGTTATGGTGGGGGAGATGTCCTCAAGGGGGTGAATCTCGAATTTGAGAAGGGATCGCTTACCTGCATTGTTGGACCGAACGGGGCGGGCAAGTCAACGGTACTGCGGGTCATCAGTGGCTTGCTGCGGCCCCGCCGCGGCACGATCACCTTTAACGGCAGTTCCATTGTCGGCATGTCACCACCCCACATTTTGAAACTGGGCATAGCGCAAATTCCGCAGGAGCACAGCCTGTTCCCCGACATGACTGTCAGAGAGAATATGGAGCTGGGTGGGCTGCTCCTGCGCAATAAGAGCCATATCGAGCGCCGCCTGCACATGATCGAGGAGAGGTTTCCGATCGTCAAGGAACGTGCGAAAGAACAGGCAAGGAGCCTGTCAGGCGGGCAGCAACGCCAGATCGAGATAGCTCGTTCGCTCATGCTTGATCCAGTGCTCGTGCTTGTGGATGAACCCTCGATGAGTCTGGATCCAAAGACCTTCAATCAGGTATTTGAGACCATTGTGCAAGTGCACAGCGCAGGTACGACAGTAGTGCTCGTCGAGCAAAACGTACGTGAAGGGCTTTCCATTGCCACATACGCAGTGGTGATGGAAAGTGGCCTCGTACGCATGCAAGGCCCGGCTGAAATCGTTCGCGAAGATCCGGAGATGGGCCACCTGTTCTTTGGCGGGACCCTTTCCGGGGTATGAGATCAGAGGCATGAATAACAGAGCAGTCGAACAGCATGCAGCGTAAAATGAGCATAGTGTTTTTACAATCTACTAAATGAAGCCATGACCATTATAACAGAACCCTATCCTCGCTTTTCTGTCGAGGAACTGGCGCAGCGTTTCTCCGCTGTGCGCGCATTGATGCAGGAAGCAGATCTCGCTGCACTCCTTCTATTCAGTACGATCAGCTCGCCGTATGAAGTCCACTACCTGACAAACTTCCCCACGACGTGGGAATCATTCCTCGTCTTTCCTCTGGAAGGTGAGCCGACCCTGCACCTGGAGCTGTATAATCATATCCCAAATGCACGCCAGATCGCAAGCATTGCCGATGTACGTTGGGGAGGACCAGATCTCGCTGCTTCGGCAGCCCAGACTTTACAGGAACGGGGCCTGGACAGAGCCAAATTAGGCTTTGTAGGAAAGCTCCCTTTCGAGTACCATGAGACAGTACGCCAAATGCTGCCGCATGCAACATTCATTGACTTCACATCAGCGTACCGCCAGCTTCGCCTGGTCAAAAGCGAAGAAGAGATCGCATTCCAAAGGAAAGGTGCAGAACTCAGCGACCGGGCAATCGAGGCACTGGAACGCGAGGCCCGTCCAGGTCTTACCGAGCATGAGCTAGCGGCGATTGTGGAGAACGCATACCTGGGGCTTGGTGGAAAAAACAACATCCACTTCATGGCCACGACGCCGATGAGTGATCCACGCGTCTGTGTTCCTGCACAGTATCACTCCAATCGGGTTCTACAGCCGGGCGACGTGCTCATCACCGAAATCAGTGCACAATACTGTCTTGGGTATCCTGGTCAGATCTTGCGACCCTTTGCCATTGGTCGACCGCCTACCTCTGATTACCAGCGGCTTTACGATGTGGCGGTCGAAGCATTTCACCGCATCACGAGCGTGATCCGTCCAGGGGCAACTGCCGAGGAGGTCCTCGACGCTGCCGAATACATAGACAAAGCCGGATTTACAATTTACGACGATCTGATGCATAGTTATGGGGGAGGGTATCTGCCTCCTGTACTGCGTACACGGCAAACCAGCGCCAGGTCGGCGGAGCCGTTTACCTTTGAGGAGAACATGACCATCGTTGTACAGCCTAATATCATTACCAAAGATGAGCGCATGGGTGTGCAGGTGGGGGAGTTGTTGCGAGTGACCCGCGAGGGCATAGAGTCGCTACACCACTATCCAATGCGCTTTGTGCAATGTAGAGGGTAGCTGTACGCAAAACCAAAGGATCAGTGTAAGCAAGCCCCCAATAGTACAGGATCGGAGTTAGCCGCTGCGCTCAACCTCACGCCTGGATCAGCCCATCGGCCAGTGGCAGGGTAAACCAGAAGGTCGAGCCCCGGCCAGGAGCACTCTCGACCCCCACCTGCCCGTGGTGCTGCTCTACGATAACCTTGGTGATGGCTAATCCCAGTCCCAATCCTCCGTCTGGCCCCTGGAGCCCAGGCGCTGCTACTTGATAAAAACGCTCCCACACTCGTTGTTGCTCTTCTGGGGTCAACCCTGGTCCCTGGTCACGCACCGACACCCGCGCGACGGTTCCCGTTACCCCCAGGCGCACGGATACCACCCGGTCGACCGGCGCATACTTGAAGGCATTGGTCAGGTAATTGGTGAGCGCCTGCCCGATGCGACCGGCGTCGGCGATCACCGGCACCACCTCGCCAGGCGGCAAGACCAGCTCGATCTGACGCGCGCGTGCCGCCTGCCGCTGATTGGCGACCGTCTCCTCAACGATGTTGACGAGATTTTCCCGTTGCAACGTCAGCTCAAATTTGTGCATTTCCAGCCGGGACACCTCCAGCAGTTCCTCCACCAGGCGGGTTTCGATCTCCGCCTGCCTGTTCGCCCGCTTGAGCACCTTCTCGACCTGGCCAAGCAGCTCTTCTGCCTCTGGCGGGAAGGACCTGGGGCGGAACTTGATCTGCATCAGCGCGAGATCAATCGAGCCCATGATCACCGTGAGCGGCGTCCGCAGTTCATGGCTCACCATGCTCAAAAACTCCTGCTTGCGTCGCTCCGCCGCTTTGCGGTCGGAGATGTCGAGGGTCACTCTCAGCGCGTGATCTCGCTCCTGATCAATCATGGCTCCCGTCACCAGCGCCGGCACGCGACTGCCATCCTTGCGCAGGTACTCTTTTTCCCAGGGCGATATAACTCCTGTCAAAAAAAGCGTCTGATCATTCTGAGCCTGCATCTCTTGATAGTCCGGTGGCACCAGTTGGCGCCATTTGATCGCTCCGGAGAGTAGTTCTTCCTTGCTGTAGCCAACCATCTGCGCAAAGCGGTCATTGACTTCATAGATGCGCCCAGCGCCATCGGACACGACCACCCCGAAGATGTTGGACTCCACCAGCGAGCGCAACTTGCGTTCGCTGTACTGGAGTTGCTGCTCTAAATTACGTCGCTCGGTGATATCAATACACGAGCCAATATAGCCCGTAAATCTCCCGTCAGGAGTATAGAAAGGGATACCGTTATCCAATATCCAGCGATACTGCCCATCAAATCTCCTCAGCCGATAATCCATGTTAAACGGTTTCCGCGCATCGAACGAAGAGCTGTAGATATCAAAACATCGCTGCAAATCATCTGGATGGACGCCCTCTGCCCATCCATTCCCCAGTTCCTGTTCCATTGTTCGGCCGGTAAATGCTAACCAGGGAGCATTAAAGTAGGTGCACAGCTTGTCAATACCTGATGTCCAGATCATGACCGGTGCGCCATCTGCGAGAAGGCGAAAACGCTGATCACTTTCTTCCTTCTGTTCGGCAAGTGCCTTTAGCTCCTCTTCTGACATACGTTCCTCCTTTCAGGCGTTTGCTGGTATGCTGCTTGAGCTCATGGCTTCTGGGGGAGCGGACGCGCACCCTCCCTAAAACAACAGGCAAACGGTTTGTCTGTGAGCAGTGAGTAGCACCGGAAGCATACTTCTAAACCCTAGCATATCATATCTGTCACCGCCGAAAAAGGGGGTCTTTCTAACGAAAAGCCCATCAACGTCCGTAGGGGCGAGCGGGGTGTGGGGCGGATGGGAGGGCCTTGCTGACATGCCCCCGGCATGTCGGGCGCAAGCGCTTCGCGTATGGTCGCCCGCCGTCCCTTTCTGCGACGTTCACCCACCCTGTCGTCAACCATACCGGGCTACGCGGGCGACCATAAAGGCCCACTCCACTCATCCCAACCACCCTCGCCCCTACGGATCACCCAGCCTCCTACCGCTCTCCTTGGCTTAGGTTGATGCCTATTGGGTAGGGTCGGGTGGGCTTGCGGTCGCCGCTGGTAGCTGGCTAATTACCTGGGGACCATGACCTGTAGCCGCTCGTGAGCAACATGTACATACATGGGGGTCTGACCCCTCACCTCTCCATCCAGCGTTGCATCCCGTGGGTCGGCATGGGTGGTAATTATGACTCCCCGCGCTTGCAGATGGTGCATGCCAGGGATATGCATTATCTCTTCCAATCTACCTTGAAAGCCAGTGAAGCGCGGTGAGAGTACACTCGCTTAAATACTCGCCACGGTCTGATCATATGCATCGTGACCTGCCACTTCCACAGGCTTCTGCTCCGGCTCTGCAGTTGGAAACTGGTCGGGATGCCGCTCGCGCCAGGTCCTCCAGTAATCCCGCACAAAGGTCTGGATGATCCCTGCCACCGGGCAGGCAAAGAACGCTCCCAGCAGGCCGAATAATACGGTGCCGACCAGCAGGGCGAACACGGAGAGAATGGGATGCAGGCCGACCGAATGGCCAAGGATGCGCGGGGATAAGATCTGCCCATCCAGCCCTGCCTGCATCACGGTGACAAAGACCAGGTAGATGAGCGCCACCTGCCAGCCATTGGTGAGGGCAAAGAGTACCCCGATGGCTCCTGAGATATAGGAGCCGATCTGCGGAATAAATTCGCAGATAAACACGATCAGTGCCAGCAGGAAGACATAGGGCACGCCGATGATGAAGGCGCCAATGCCCACGATGACGGCCATGATCGTGGCCATCAGCACCTGGCCGCGCACAAAACCTCCCAGCGAGTGCCCCAGTTCATCCATGAACGAATTGATAAAGCCGCGGTACTTCAAGGGTGTTTTATGGCGCAGCCAGTTGTTGATGCGCTCGCCGTCAACCATAAAGTAGACTGCGAGGGTCGCGATCAGCAGCAGCGAGATCACCAAGAGGAAAATGCTGCCGAGGACCGGGACAACGCCCCCGATGGCTTTCTGCAGAAAACTCGCAACCTGTTGACCTGAGATGTGGAACTGGTCCCTGGAAATGCCTAGCCTGGCCAGTTCGTTCTGGAAGGCCAGGAATTGCGGGTACCTCTCTGGATGCTGGAAGGCTTTCTGGATAAGGCTGATCAGCAGTGCGAATTGCTGTACGGCGGCCGCGACGATAAAGAAGATGACGAAGCCCATCACGACCAGCAACAGCAGTATGCTGACGAGAATGGCCAGGACGCGCGGCATGTGGCGGTTAAAGAAGCGCACCATGGGATAGATGAGGTAGGCAAGCAGAGCTGAGAAGCCGATGAGCACTAGCGGGGTAATAATCAAGCCAATGCCCCAGATGATCACGGCTGCGAAGGTGAGCCAGCCCAGGATCGTCAGCACGAAATAGAAGCGCTTCTGCCAGAGAATGGTGGGGGATGTCAGCATGATACCGTCCTTGGTCGGCTGCTCGTTGATTGTAGACATGATGGACCCTCCCTTCATAAAGACGGTAAACTCTGTTCAATGCAAAAAAGCCTGGTAGTGGTGGGTTTGACTTCGACTGATCCCTGCCTCCAGTGTAGTGTCCAGGAAACAAAAATGCATGATTAGAACACGCTATATTTGGGTCTTCTTGTCTTCATGAAAATATCTACCGGCGAGTCGCGTAGTGTGTTTACACTAAGGAGTCGTTAAGAAATAACTTCCGATCTTCTGGGGGTGTGCATAATGCCAGTATCATTATACATTCGTCAGAGGCCAGGGCTATTGCAAAGTCCTTTTCCCGGTCTTGCAACAGCCCTGCGTCAGAGGCAAAAGCAAAGAGTGTACTTCTCTATACAGCGTTCAGGAGGTGGATAGCCTCTCTCAGCTCATCAACCGAGATCAATGATCCCACCGGTTATGATGGCATCTCCACTCCCAGTGGCCTCGTTGATGCCAGCCGCCACCATTCCAGCCGCCACCATTCCAGCCGCCACCATTCCAGCCACCACCATTCCAGCCGCCACCATTCCAGCCACCACCATTCCAGCCACCACCATTCCAGCCCCAATCTTGCACCCACTCCCTTCTGCACCACTGCTGATCCTTAGTACTTGCGCTCACCTGGCTCGTCTGAGTATGGGCAGCCTGGGAGCTGTGAGCCGATGCTACGCCTGTAGAAGCAACCATGCCGAGCAAAAGCGCCAGGCACGAAAAGAACGCCACTAAGCCAACTTTGAAATGTGTCGACAACATGCGTATTTCTCACTTTCTAATGGAAGAAAAAGGTATATCAACCTTTTTCTATAATCTGGCTAACTGATATAAACTTTCTACAAGAGACTCTACATGTCCACTTTTTGAGACGTATCAACTGATAACGATAGTACAGACACGGTAACTCTTTACTTTAGCCATCTTATTACTTGCTGTTCACGGGGCAGAGAGCTCAATCATTCTGAGGACCACGATAGCGCCATCTAAGGAAGTATAGAACACGAGCCTCACCATTTCGTCACAATCATGGGGTTTTTCATCACACGACCGTCACAATTTCAGGTTGTGTTGCAAAAATGCTGGGAGGAACAGGAGGTAAGGGCTTAAAGTTTCACCTTGTTTCAGCCTGTGTCTATAAGGTCAAGGGTGCAACCTTGTTTATGCCCCCGAACCAGGTAGCAGAATCATGACAGACCGGGCTGTAATCACCCCTTGTGCATTGCGCAAGCCAATCAGGTTGACTTGTGTGCCAGCCTGCAGAGAACTAGCAGAGACCTGGCTGGTCTTGACAATTTGTGTGCTAGAGTTCAAAGTGACGGTGAAATTTGCCTGGTTCATGTCTGTTACCGTGAGCGAACTCCCCCTGAGTTGGCTGACGGTTCCTGCGATCCCCCGCGAATTGCCGTTTCCACCCGCAAAGTCCTGGCCTCCAAAACCGCCGCGCAGACCTCGTCTGCCACAGGCCGAGCCGCTTCCCCGGCCAGAGCCCCCGCCGAATGCTCCCCCGGGGCGCGAGCCTGGAGCAGCATTTAACAGAGAAATCCTGGTAGCTGTAGGGTAGGTGTTACTTGCATTCTGGGTCACGACAACGAACACGAACGTACCATTTTGCAGAGCCGCCGTCGTCGCACTGGCCTCACGTGTGAAACGGGTCGTGCTGGTGTAAGTGGCTTTGACGGTGTTGCCATTCGTAGCGGTAATCAGCAGCGTCGTCCCGTTGATGCTCTGGATGGTACCCCTGACCGTTTGAAACGGAACTGGCGACGGACAGGCCGTCGCTGAAGAAGAAGTGATTGACGAAGGTAGAAAAGGTAGGCTGCAGCCTCCTACCAGCGCTGCGAGCAGGACCAGTAGGATTGAGCTACCCACCACCCGACAGAGTATCTGGTATGCACGCATAGTGGTATAACTCCTCTGTAGTATTCACTTGTTTATTTACACGTGTGTGCCACAGAGCAAGTATAAAATCTCTGTCAAGTCCCTACCTCACGGCCGAACTGATCAGCCTGCCCAGGCCAAAGGTGATACCCGCTGCCAGCATGCCGAGGAGCATCTGCCGCCCCCCCCGATTGCCAGAAGGGAGAGCCGGCGGTCAGGCTCACGCCAGCCCCGATGGCGAACAAGCCAAGCACGCTGATACGCCTTAGATCCCTGATATGATGCACGTGTCAGCACCCCCCTCTTGCAAGTTTTCTCTGTGCCAGCGTTCCTGTTTTGATTGTGACAGATTTGTGATGTTTATCATGCCCCCCCTTGGTGGTTCTTGAGGTATAATAGGTATGATAGTAGATCGCATTACGATCTAAATCAGAGGAGAAATCGCTCCTCTCTCAACGGGTGAGCCATGTGATCCAGGAAGGTCACAGCAGAGAGGCCAAGCTCACCACCCACCATCATGAAGAGAAAAAGCTTTTCTCTTCATGATTCGATGTGATTGTGAAAAATGAGAGAGGCCAAACGACGAAGGGATGAGAGGTAAAGAGCATGCAAGAGCAGTTGAAGCAGCAGCACATTCCTGTCAAGATCTACCGGACGGACGAGCGCTTGATGATTGCGGCACCGATGGCTGGTCTTGAACCCGAGAACATTTCGGTTGAAGTCACAGTTGATGGTCGCCTGCTTCTCCACGGGAACCTACGCAGCATGCTGAAGGAGGTCAAGGATCTCCTGCTTGATGAATGGAGTGTTGGGGTCTATCACCGCGAACTAGCACTCCCAGTCGCGGTCGATGCTGCGTGTGCCAATGTCACCTATGGTAATGGCGTGCTGATGGTGACCTTGCCCATCAGTAAGCAGACATATCCTGCGCGATTGACGCTCGTACGGCGAGCTCCTACCCGCGGCCAGCGAAGAGGCAACGCCGGGCGCCCTCCCGTGTGCATTCAGACCTAACACCATGAGTCCTTTTTAGAATGATTGCTTCACTTCCTGACCGATGCAGAAGATACCATGCACCGCAGGCAACTACCATTAGGAAAAGCCTGGAGACAGCGATTGGCAAAGAGGTGTAGAGGCGAATCAAGCTAGAGCGGGAAGAAGAAGCAGAGAAGAGGTGCTAACACTCACCCAACCTCTACGAGACGAACAAAAAGAAGGGAAGTTGTAGTGATATGTAATCATCCCGCTAAGTGAGGCCTTGAAGGGGAGGTTTACCATGAACAAAGAGCAACCATCAAACAAGAGATTAATGACTCCGCAATCGATAAAAGACGCTATTCATTATCAAGAAGATTCTGTTGTTAGCCGCGAACTTATCCGTAAAACAACTGGCACCATAACGTTATTTGCTTTTGATAAAAATCAAGGCTTAAGCGAACATACCGCTCCGTATGATGCTTTAGTAATGATAATTGATGGCCAGGCAGAAATTATTGTTTCAGGGGTAAAACATGAAATGAATGCCGGTGAGATACTACTGATGCCTGCCAACAGTCCCCATGCCCTTAAGGCTATCGAACCTTTCAAAATGGTATTGACCATGATTAAATCTTAACTAAATGACCTTCTGCTCAGGTTATTGGTCCCTTAACGTGCTTTCCCAGTTCTGTTGTTCCCCAAGGGCCACCCATCACGAACCACAAAGACTATGCCGCACTTATCTACTTTACGGCTACCAGGCTTCTTCCTTAACGTAGGGCCTTGATCTTATCTTAGGATAGCACAAAAATGAAGGAGCCCTAAATAGTTAAATGCCAGTGAAGGAACCCTCCTTCACTGGCATTACTCGTTCATCAGTTGATCAGGCTGCCTCAGGAAGTTGAGTTCCTCGAGGCCAGGCCCGCAGGAAAAGCTGTTAAAAGGTGTCCTGTCACCTCATCAATGCTGGAATTCGAAGTTACGACTGTCGTGGTGTATCCCGCAAATTCTGATAACGGTCACTTGGAAGACGAAGTGTCCGCCGAATGGACTCCCTCCATTGAAGAACCCGAATTGGTTCGGATTGAAGAAGAAGTTATCGCCATTGTCATTGAATCGGAAGGATTGATTTTGTGGGATGTGGTTGTTCCACCCATTGCCCCATCGGTTTCCCCACTGGTTGCCCCATTGGTTGCCCCACCGCCAGTCACGCACGAAGACTCTCCTCACAACGATGGTTCGGAAACACCTCTGCCTTTGCCATTGGTCGGCACTCTGGCTGGCGCTCGTCTGACTCTGGAGAGCATTTGCGCTATGTGCTGAGGCAATCCCAGTCGAGGAAAACAGACCGAGCATGATCGCCAAACAGGAAAAGATGGTGACAAAGGTAACTTTGAGGCTATTGGATATACGCATTCATTTTTCTCACTTTCTTGTTATAGGTTTAGTATGTGTGTCCCATTTACAGGATACACCCTGTTAAAACATATCTTTTTGAATATACACCGGAATACCCTTCAAACAGCCTTCCCTATCACCTGATGAACATATGTGTCGGGTCTTCATATCAATATGACGTACCACGTGTCAGACTGTACCACATATAAGGAGAAAAGGCAAGAGTCTATTGCTGACATCCACTCATAACTTGCCTCCTGCGGAGGCAAACACAGGGGAGAGAGAAGTTCGGGGGACACCCCCGAGCCCCTGGCAAGAGGCTGCGCCCCTTGCATTCCCGCTTTCTGAGTGGATCTCAGTCTATTGGATCAAACCGGGAAGTATCCACGTGTAGTCATATGCTTCCCACACTAGTCCAGGGGTCAGAGTATACCAGTCGAAGTGCTGTTCTGTGCTCTTGTTGAGCGTGCAGATGGCGAGAGTGCTCGTAACGTCATTGCCAACGGGCACAACAATACTCACTGTCACCGTCTTCAGGTTCGGGATCTTTCCCTGCCAGATGGCTTTCTCGGTGTCGAAGCAATCGGTGAGAATAGTTCTCGCGCCAATCTCGGCCGGCCCTATCGTTTCAGTAATCGCAAGGCTCCTGCTCCTAGAGTCATAGTAGCTGGAGAGATAGCTCTCCGATGCACCGCTACGTCGTACAAGGAGCAGACTATCCTGCTCGATGCCATGAGATGATAAAGATTGGGTCGGCGTTAGTGTAGCAGTTGGGAGTGTGTCATTTGTCGAGGACGTATCGAATATCGAGGTATTCGTAGTGACGTTCTGCTTCCCGATAAGAGCAACCATGATTGCAAGCACGATGATTACCGCGGTCAGAATGACAGATCGTTCTAATAGACCCGTCCTATGTGATTGTTGCCTCAGCGGAGGACGGCGTGGTCGATGTCTCTTTGGAGGAGACTGAGGTTGAAGGGACCGCTGTGGAATCCGGCGTCGAGGCTTTGTAGGCAACGGGTATTGTGTCTGTTGGAATGGTGGGAACTGAACGCTCGGTTGCAGTAACGATCCAGGATAAGGAGTTAGAGGCTCCTCATATGGTCTCGGCTCGTCATGTGGTTGCGGATCATAAGGTGGTTGGCGCGTCATCTGAAAGCCCATCATTACTGATCTCTTGTCATACTCTGACTATAGCATTTTGGGATACCAGATGACAACCGCTGGCCTATGTAAGGGTTTGTGAATTCGTTGTTGGCAGGCGAGCGACGTAGGGGCCGATTTGAAGAAGCCGCGCCCTGGAGTGGACGCGGCTTTGATACTAACGCATTGAGATGCGACTAAGGAGTTACAGTGTTCGTGAACACGTCTGTCGGATTAGTTTGACTTACTGTCTGGACGAAGAACGGCAAGAACGTTGTTCCATTGACTCCCAGGGCTTCGTAGTCCCCAAGGAAGAGGCCTCCAGCATTGGGTGCTATCGACATGTCGAAGGATGTCGGGGTGATGCGCACCTCGCTACCGAAGCTCGCGCCATGGTCGGTCAACGTCACGAGCCAGTAATCGGTCGGCAGCCCCGTGTGGATGTTATCAGGATTGCGCATGTCGTAGTACGTCACGGCGACTGTGCCCCCCGATTTGACGGCTACGGTGGTCGTGAAGGCAGGAATGCCGGTGGGGGACTTGCTGACCACGGCCGGTGCGCTCCAGTTCTTCCCGCCGTTGGTGGACGTGGAGAGCACAACCTGGTTGACTGCTCCGCCGGTGAATCGAGCGTCTTCCCAGACTACGTACAGTTGCTCAGTGCTCGGGTCGATGGCGACCGAGGGCAGGCCGTTACCGGTACGAAGGAGTGCGCCGTTGGTGGCGAAGTCATTCGCCAACACCTGGTTCGAGACGGTTGTCGGCCCCGACCAGGTGTTGCCGCCGTTGGACGACGAGATGACGCCGATGCTGAAGCCCCGCGGTATGAAGTTGGGAGAGCCGGTCGTCTGGATCAGCTCGAAGAAGTCGTAGAGGACGTCCGTCTTGGGATCGACCACGATCACGTTGCCGATGGTCTGGCTGTTCTGCCCGGGATCGAAGATCGCCTGGGTGCCCGTCCAGGTCTTGCCGCCGTCGGTGGTCTTGGAGAACCAGGCCGGGCCGAGGAATGCGTGAGCGCGGAGGTCCGCATCCGGGCTGTGGCTCGGGGACTTGAGGCGGTCCCACACGACGTAGGCCGTGCCGGCGTTGATTGGATCTGCGGTGACGGACTCCTTGTCGTTGAAGAATTGGGTGAACTCGAAGACGGGGCTGGTCCCCTGGTCGGACTTGATCAGGTTTGGGTTGCCCCAAGTTTTGCCGCCATCGGTCGAGGTGAGGGCCGCGACGCCGGTGTCGTTGTTGCCGCCGCTGACGCCGGCTGTGGTATTGGTCGCCAGCAGGCTGACGGTGTACGCGATCCCATCAGGCTGGCCAGGCCCGCCAGGCCCGATGGAGACCCAGGGATCCGAGGCCCGGTTGTACGGCGTCCCGGTGAAGGGGTCCAGGATCGCCCCGGAGCCAAAGCACGCGCTGAAGGGCAAGTTGGTGCGGCTCCAGGTCTTTCCACCATTGAATGAGGAGCCTGCGACTATGCCCTGAGCTCCACCGTTGGACCAGCGGTCCTGCTGCCAGACACCGATGATGTTGTCTGCTGTATGCGGGTTGACGGCGACCTGGGGCTCAACCTCAGCATTCACATAGACGGTACCCGGCTGGTCGGCGGTCGAACAACCGGTGAAGGGACTTACGGCGGCGGAGACAGTGACAAGTTTTGTCTTGGTCGCGTTGGCGTGTGCCAGAGCAGTACCGGCAGTGGCCAGGACAGTCAGCACAACCAGAAATACCGTGAGGGGTGCGATCACCCGGATATGCTTAAAGTGACTCACTAAGTCCTCCTACTAATGAACTCTGTCCCGAAATCAACGTTGATATATGCAAGGTCATCAATTAAAGACAACCAAGCAACCACATGCAGTATAGGAGGATTGCGGAGCAACGAGGTTAAGATTTGGTTAAGATTTGGTTGAGATTTAATGATCTATGAGGCATTTCCTTAACCATCAAGATCCGCGCATTTTTACTTATTCTGTTCGCAGGGCTACAATCGGGTCCATGCGTGCAGCGCGCTGCGCCGGGTAAAAGCCAAAGACGACTCCGACAAATGCTGAGAAGCCGAAAGCCAGCAGCATCGCCAGCGGATCAAGTACGAAGGGTGTGCTTGAGAATGTTGCATCTATAAACGCACCTGCGACTCCCAGCAGAACCCCCACGACACCACCCAGAGCGCTCAGCACGAGCGCCTCGATCAAAAACTGCGCCATGACATCCGGGGGACGTGCACCAATAGCAATGCGGATACCGATCTCGCGTGTGCGCTCTGTCACCGAGACCATCATAATATTCATGATGCCGATGCCGCCCACCAGCAGCGAAATGGCTGCTACGCTCACGAGCAGCACCGTCAATGACTGCTGGGTACTTTGAACGGTCTGAAGTAATTGCGATTGATTGAGGATGTTGAAATTATCCTGCTGCGAATTGAAGATACCGTGGCGCTGTTCAAGCAACTGCTGAATGGCATTTTGTGCATCGTTCACATTCGCTGTATTATCGACCATCACATAAATGGTCCTGACGTTCTGGCTTCCGCTCAGCCGCTGCTGCGCTGTACTGAACGGTACGAAGGTGATGTCATCAGCGTTGCTCTGACCCGCCGCACCTACGGGGGCAAGCACACCTATGACTGTAAACGGCACACTGCCGATACGAATCTGCTGGCCGATGGGGTCAACACCCAGTGGTGTGAAGAGGTTGTCCGCAACTGTCTGGCCGATAACCGCGACGGTGTTGGCAGATTGTTCATCGCCCTGCGAGAAGAAGGCGCCCTCTTGAATTTGACGACTACCAATCTGCTGATAGCTCGGGTAGACCCCCTGTACTGATGTAGACCAGTTCTGGTTACTGTAAATTATCTGCCCACTTGCGCCAATCACCGGGCTCACAGCCGCGACATGCGGTACCTGCGCGAGAGCATCGGCATCGGCCTGTGTCAAGCTTTCTTGCGTGCCCGCTCCTTGATTCACCCCTCCAGCGCCTCTGGAACTGCCAGAGGTGATTGTGAGTTGATTTCGGGCTCAGGGTAGAGAGCCTGCTGTTGATGGAGGCATCATTTCCCTCGCTGATCGAAACCATCAGGATCACCGCTCCAACACCAATGATAATGCCTAGCGAGGTGAGCAACGAGCGCAATTTGTTGGCTCGCAGCGCCCGCATAGCACTCCTGCAACTCTGAAAGATTGACAGCAGTCCGAACATTCGCCCGCGCCGCCGTTCCAGCGGAGGCAACTCCAACGGCTCAAGCGACTGCTGTGCAGGCTGGACATTCGCATAGGGTCCCGGAATATTCATCATTGTATAAGCATCCTTTCCTCTGGCGCGGGTTGCTGCTGCAAATGCTCCTGTGCGATAGCGGGAGTAGGGTTGATAGCATCGTGGATCAGGCGCCCATCGCGGAACACGACCTTGCGCTGGCAGTAGCTCGCAATATCGGGTTCATGTGTCACGAGTACGATCGTGATACCTTGCATGTTGAGCCGTTGCAGGATGCTCATGATCTGTTCACTTGTATGGCTGTCCAGGTTACCTGTTGGCTCGTCGGCCAGGATCATTGATGGGGCAGTGACAAGAGCACGAGCAATAGCAACACGTTGCTGTTGTCCGCCTGAAAGTTCCATTGGCTTGTGATCAGCTCGCGAGGACAGGCCTAGCATTGCTAATGCCCACAGCGCGCGCTCTTGCCGCTGCTCCGTCGCTACGCCTGCATAGATCATCGGTAATTCGACATTCTCGAGTGTAGTCATCCAGGGCAACAGGTTGAAGCTCTGGAAAACGAAACCAATCTTCTCATTGCGCACATCGGCCAACTCACTGACACTCATCTCGCTCACAGGCTCACCATCGAGCAGATATTCGCCACTGGTGGGACGATCCAGGCAACCCAGTATGTTCATGAAGCTTGATTTGCCAGAGCCCGATGGCCCCATCACAGCTACGAACTCACCGCGATATACATCCAGGTCAACGGAGACCAGGGCTGGCACAATCGTACGTCCCAGGTAATACTCTTTGCCCAGCTTGCGGACGCAAATGACAGGGAAAGTTCCTGCTATGTTGTCTGGCCGTTGGTTGTATTCCATCTATCCTATCCCTTCTAATGCAAGCCATTCGTACGGGCGTGATATATCACACTCAATGGGCATGAACCTAACGACAAGCCCATCACCATCCGTGGGGCGAGGGAGGCGGAGGGCGGGGACGGGCCCTTATGGTCGCCCGCCGTCTTTCCTTCTGTTCCCCGACGGTGTGATTGGGCAGTGCGCCAGTAGGCCGACGCGGGCGACCATAAAGGCCCTCCCAACCTCCCATCACCACCCTCGCCCCTACGGATCACCCGACCTCCTCTCGCATTCCCAGGCGTGAGGTTGATGCGTACGGGCGCGATTGCATCACGCCCGTACGAATAATCCCATTTCATTACCTTTCTTGTTCACCTGGAAGGACGGAGAACCTGCATTTCTGCACTAGGGAGCGCCTTCCTCCAGTCCTACCTGACGGGCGCCGCCAGTACCGCCGCAGCCGCCGCCGCCACCACCGCCGCCGCCGCCGCCACACACCGCCGCCACCGCCGCCGAATCCACCGCCGCCACCGCCAAACCCGCCACCCAGTCCATTGCGCTGGGAACCACTTGAAGTGGAACTACTAGTCGTATTGCCACCAATCTGACCTATTACTACCTCGTCACCGTCATTCAGTCCCGAGAGCACCTCGGTATTCGTCCCATCGGTCAGTCCCGTCATGATAGTTACGGGAACAAGCTTGCCGTTTTGCAGCTCTAGCACGATGTGCTGGGTACCCTGTCCCGCGCTGTTTCCCTGTCCCGCGCTGTTTCCCTGTCCTCTCCTCTGGACAAAGAAGTGAGCGCCGCCCGGCTCACCTCACCGGACTGTAAAGCCGTGCTTGGAAAGCTGAGCGCGGCCGACGGGATGACTAATACTCCGATGCGCTCAGCAGTGGTAATATTCACCGTCGCGGTCATCCCTGGGTAGAGGTGCATCCCATTCAAGCTCTGTTGATCCACTGTCAATTGGACCGTATAGCTGACGACATTCGAGGTTGATTGCCCAATCATATCAATGGTCGTCACGGTAGCGCGAAACGTCTGGGTGGGATAGGCGGTGACCGTGAACTGCGCTGACTGGCCCATCTGAACATTACCAACGTTGACCTCGTTCACCTCGGAGGTTATAGTAAGCCTGCTCAAGTCGGTCAATATAATCAGTGCCTGCGATGATGAGCTACTGCTCGATGAGGTGCTCGATGAGGTGCTCGATGAGGTGCTACCTAAACCGGCCCCGACGGTCTGGCCTACCACGCCATTGACGGCCGCCACGGTCGCATCGGCAGGAGCTGTGAGGATAGCGTTATTGGAGGCGCTGTTCAGATCATTTACAGCGGCCTGAAGTTGAAACTCTGCATTTTTTAAGCTGTTCTGTGCCGAAGTGACCTGCTGCTGTGCCGAAGTGATCGTATTCTTTGCCGTAGCATTGCCCTGATCAGCCTGAGCCTGCGACTGGGAGTACTGGTCCTGGGCTAATTGCTCACATTGCGCTTCAGTTGCTGCGCTTTGTGCCGAAGCCGCTGCCGAAGTTTGGGCCGTAGCTTCTGCGCTCACCACTGTAGCGACTGTATCTGGTGTAGCAACCGGTGTAGTAGTTCCGCTTGGTGTAATACCTGTGCCACCTGGGCTTGTTGATGGCACTGGAGTACTCGCTGCCTGCACACAGGCATCGATGGCTTTCTGCTCCTGGTCACTGGCTACGGTTGACCCGGCGTTAGTCGCTGCTACCGACTTCGTCTCGTTTGCCTTCGCGTTAGACAGATTCTGCTCGGCAGCGCTGAGGTTGCTTTGCGCAGCATTCACGGCGAGCTGATCCTGGGTGATGCTATCCTGGAGCGTTGTTTTATCGATTGTGAGTTCGGCGATCACCTGCCCCTTTTTCACCTTCTGACCCGTCTGGACATTGATTGCACTTACCTGCCCGGCCACGGGGAAGCTCATATCATACTCGGCGCCGGGAGCAATCGGGCCGGTAGCCGAAACCTTGATGTTCAGGTTGCCGGTGGTTGCAGACGCCTGCAGATACTGCACCTGCGATTGACTTTTACTTCTCTGGTAAAGTACACCACCGGCGACCAATCCTGCTAGCAGGATGATGATCAATACAACTAACCAGCTGCGACGACGGCGACGGCGACGTGGTGGCGGCTTGAGACGTGATGGCGGCTGTTGAGGCGATAGCTTCTGTGTGACCGGTACTACATGAGTGCTCTCGTCTTCCACCAGTGGTTTCAGTTTCAGGGGCTCGAGTTTCATTACTACATCCTCCGAGAATACCTAAAAGTGCTTGTTCCTGGTATTGGCAGAGAAAACTCGCTTCACTTGCCCGAACCAGACGGCAAAATCGTCACAGACCGCGCCGTAAGCACCCCTTGCGCATTGCGCGATCCAACCAGGTTGACCTTCAATCCAACCTGCAAGGAAGTCGCAGCAGCCTGGCTGCTCTGGATGATTTGCGTGGTCGAGTTCAAGGTGACAGTATAGTCTGCCTGATTCGTGTCTGTTACCGTTAGCGTATCCCCCTTGAGCTGGCTGACGGTCCCTGAAATACCACGCGTGCTGCCGTTTCCGCCCGCAAGGTCCTGGCCTCCATTAGCGCCAAAAGTGCCTCGTCTGCCGCCACAGGCTGAGCCGTTTCCACCTCTCCGGCCGGAACCTCCGGAGCCTCCGGAGCCTCCGAATCCTCCTCCGGGGCGCGAGCCCGCATTAGCAGCATTGGAGAGAGAAATCCTGGTCGCGATGTAGCTATTATTGGCATTCTGGGTCACGGCAACGAACACGAACGCGCCATTTTGCAGCGCCGCTAACGTCACCCTGGCCTGGCGCGTGAAACGAGTTGTGCTCGTATAGGTGGCGGTGACGGTGCTGCCGTTCGCAGCGGCAATCATCAGCGTCGTCCCATTGATGCTCTGGATTGTACCGCTAGTCGTTTGAAAAGGAACCGGCGACGGACAAGCCGTAGCAGAAGTGGTTGACGAGGTTGACGAAGATATGTAGGGTATGTTGCAGCCCGCTACCAGCACTGCAAGCAGGACCAGCAGGATTGAGCTACCTAACATTCGACTGAGTAGTTGGTATGTACGCATAGGGATATTCCTCCTCTGTTTTATTCAGATGATCGCAGTGTAGCAGAGCAGGTATAAAATCCCTGTTAAGCGCCTTGACAAGGCTAGGAAGTAGCCAAAAAGGGGGAGATGAACCTTGCAAAGGTAGGCTTTTGGAGCGTGCCCATCGAGTCCGTAGGGGCGAGGGTGGTGTGGGGCGGATGGGTGGGCCTTTATGGTCGCCCGCCGTCCCTTTCTGCGACGTTCACCCACCCTGTCGTCAACCAGACCGGGCTACGCGGGCGACCATAAAGGCCCACTCCACTCATCCCAACCGCTCTCGCCCCTACGGATCAAGCCCCTTCCCAGGCGATTTACCCAAAAAACCTACCTTTGCAAGAGCGATGAACCGAGGTAGAACTCTCTCAATTGGGGACACTTGTCTCCGATGTCTCCGATGTCTCCGCTGGGACATCGTGGTTGTCATCGGTTGGTTTGGTCATACATGGATGATCTATGGTCGTATACTCGCCTCGAGCGGGAGAAGCAATCTCTTTAGCCACAAGCATGCGATGAACTGTCTTTCGTAGCCGATCGTAGTCTTGCCCTGTACGGTCTGCTATGTCTTTCAGAGCGAGTGGGCTCTTGCTGTTGTTCAAGACTCTGAGAATGGCCTGCCGCTGGGCTGACAGGGGTGTGTTGCTAACCAGAGCGTTGACGTCGTGATGATCTTCCCCCAACCACTGGATGTATGGCACCCCAACTTCATTTTCCTCTATTCGATATGCGATATTGGTGGCCTGTTTGCTCAGGTTGTTTTTTGTAGTGGCGAGGATGCGCTTATTGGCATCGGTGGGATGTGGGGCTACGATCAATGCAAGACGGGCGACAGCGATAATGCCGATGGAACCGGCCCCGCGATAGAGGAGGTTGGCAGATCTACTCTTACTCAAGTGCCGTATTATCAGTATCGCGCAGCCGGTACGTTCGGCTAATTGTGCCAATGGGGTAAAGACTTCTCGCACGTCCTGGTCGCGAGACTGGTCAATGTTCTTTCCTAGCACGGCCGTAAGCGGGTCTAAGATCACCAGGACAGCTTTCATCTGCTTGATACGCTCTTCCAGTGCATCCAGGTCGTGTGAGAGCGAGATGGGACGATCGTATAGCTTAATTTTTTTCTCATCCAGGGTTACCAGGGTGTTGAGCAGAAGCACCTGGGATGGATCACCTCCTGCTGCTTCCAGACGTGGCCTGATGGTATCTCCTGCGCTGTCTTCAGGGGCTATCAAGATGACGCCGCCTTGTTTGCCCGGCGTTCCGCCGGACATTGATCGGCCTTTTGACACGGAGGCAGCAACGCTGACGGCGAGCAGAGACTTGCCCATGCCCGGGTCACCCTCAAGAATGGTGATTTTTCCTAGCGGTATACGCTTTGGCCATAGCCAATCGATTGGCTGTGTTTCAACCTCTGAGAGTAAGACACCTGGTGCCTCATTGCTCAGAGCAGGTGGTGGTTCAGGATTCGCCAGTTTACCTGGGTCTAGCATGTGATCTTTTACAGGAGATGTCCACTTGTGGTGTTCGTTCAATCCTTTGAGTGCTGTTTGGATGGATTGTTCACTTGCACCATTCTTGCGCATGAGCACGGCGATAGAGCCGAGGCGTGTGGCCCATTCGTTGCGTAGGTATTCTTCGACGCCGCGATCTCGCTCTTTGTCTGCTCGCTCTTGCTCGCGAACTAATTTAGCTAATTTCGAAACCATTTGTTTGCCTTTCTTTCCTGGCGGGGTTGTGTACGTCTCTGCACGATATGGGGGACATGTTTTGTGAGGGTACATTGTGAGGTTGGGGGCCAGGAATACCAGTAGGGGATGTTTTTACGATATACAAGTTGTTGATGGGATGACGGGGCGACCGCGATGGTCGCCTCTACGAGAGAGGACCCGCGGGTTCTCTTTACCAGTATACCTCAGGCGCCAAATCGAGAGGGGGTAGCCTGGCACCCACAAGGGCCAATACATCTCACTTAAGGACCTCCCCCGGGAAGGGCAGAGGCCAGAGGATCCAGCAGGTCGACAAAATCGAGAAACTGCTCCTCAGGCGCAAAGGGCGCAGGGGGAGGCACCTGGCGCTTCTTGGGTTTGTACTTGTTATAGATCTGCTTGACCTCACGGCGGTTGATGCGCAAGCGACGTGCGGGCAAGACGTGTTGGGCCATCTTGTGCCGCAAGCGCTCCAGCAGCGGCGTGGTCGCCTCCTCTGGCTCCAGGGTGAGCGCCAGGGAGATCATCTCGGTCAGTTCAAAGAGCCCTTCCGTAAAGCTGAGGCGATCAGGGTCCAACTTGGCCTGCACAGCGGCTTGTGCCAACAGGACGCGCACCGCATAATGAGCCAGGTAGATCCCATAGAGCTCCTGGCGTACCCCTTCAGGGGTCTTGGAGCGTAAGACCTTGCGTTGGGCGCGCTCGTGCGTTTTGATCTCATCGAGCACCAACTCGATTTCCCAGCGCTCATGATACAAGGCGATGAGCTCAAGGGCCGGGGCCAGGCGCGGATTGAGCAAGGTGGTCACCAAGCGATACACCTGGTTTGGCTCGCCTAAACGCTCATCAGTCAGGCGGTAGGAGAGGATGCGCACCCACATGCCACGACGCAGCGGATACTGCGCATGCCCTGGGTGCGTCGGGCCCACCCAGGCCAGCAGCGAGCCATCGGCCAGGCGGCGTTGGTGGCGTGGCTGTTCCCACACCCCAGCTTCCAAGGCCCCAAGCACATGCGCCCTCTGCTTGCGGGCGTGCTCCAGAAATCCGCCCGAGGTGATACCGGCGTCCACCATCACCAACATGTTGGGGCCGACCTCCTCCAGCAAGCGGTGCGCTCCATGCACTTCCGAGACGTCGTAGCGGTCGATCTCCAACCCCACCACCGCATGGCTGCCACACTCGGCCAACTGCACACAGCGCACCTGCGGATAGGCCCCGGGCCCATATTGATTGCTACTGCGCCCGAAGGCCGTCGCGTTGGCTTTGCTATCAGGGGTGTTAAACACCGTGCCATCGATGGCCATGAGTCGATAGCGCCCAAAGAAGGCACCCGGCATGGTCGCGGGCTGGGCGATCACCTGGCAGCGCTCGCGCATGAGAGCCTGCAAGCTCTGGCTGCCCAGGGCCTGGCGTCGTCCACTGAGTCCCGAATAGCTCAGTGGGCTCTCCGGCTCCCCGGGATGCAGATCACTGAGTCTTCCCACCAGCTTTTGCCACACCTGGCATTGGTTCAGCCGGCTCCACAGCGCCATGCCGATCACAAACAGAACCAGTGCCAAGGCCGTGCTCGCCCGTATCCGCCCTGCTTTGGTGGACCAGGGTTCACTCTGCTGCACACACCGCTCAATCACTGCTTTGGGGTACACTTCACTCAACATCGTCATACTGACCTGTTCACATACCTTGTCATCGACATCCATCTAGCGTAATCTGTACATCGAAAGCTCCTTGTTGTTTTGCTTTCTGGTAGTATGCCAGATGGGGAGCTTTCTTGTCTTGTTTTTCCTTTTTTTGGCCTTAAGTGAGAGTATTGCCCACAAGGGCCCCGCCCCACCCCCCCACCGCCCCGTGCCACTACATTTCGGGGGAACCACCCCACCACCAGGTGACGGCGCGGTGGACACATGAAAGGGTGGTGGGCCAGGCGACATGTAGTGGCACGGGGTGAGGTTGGGGGTGGATGGGGCCCTTGTGGGTGCCAGGTGCAAGGCGAACCGAAATATGTCAGGGAGAGAGACAGGATGTCGCAAGTGAGGCCTGGCACCCACAAGGGCCCCGCCCCACCCCGCCCCGCCCCGTGCCACTACATTTCGGGGGACCAACCCCACCACCAGGCGACGGCGCGGTGGACACGCGAACAGGGTGGTGGGCCAGGCGACATGTAGTGGCACGGGGCTGGGTTGGGGGTGGATAGGCCCTTGTGGGTGCCAGGCTCCCCTGTGCGTTCACTTGCCCCTGCGCAACCTTGTGGGTGCCAGGTCAGCCTGTGCGTTCACTTGCCAGGGCGGGCTACCCTGCGCAACCTTGTGGGTGCCAGGCCCCTACTCCCCTGCTGTCTCCTGCCTCCCCTTCATTGGATTATCGCGAATATACTGACGTGTCTGTTCCAGCTCGTCAACACGAACCACACGTTCATAATACCCTTCCTGCCAGATACGACAGGCATAACGCATATCCTTCCCAACAGACTTAAGATGCTGGAGCCATAACACCGTCGTCAACGACTTGTACACACCAACCACACTCCCCAGCGTAAGCTTCTTCCCTCGCGTGCCATCCAACCACAGAATGAAATGAACATGATCTGGCATAATCACAAACTCGTCCAGCGTCACATGAGCAAAGCGCTTAGGGAGATCCCGCCACACATCCAACAAAATAAAGCGCAGCCTCGGTATATCAAATATTGGATCCGGCGGCAGCGCGCGAATAGTCACAAAATAAGCGCCGGCAGCTGCGTAATCCCGCTGAGACAATCGCAAACTTTTCCTGGTAAACCGATCAGGATTGTAGCGCTGATGATCCATCTTTACCTCCCCTCTTCAAATAAACTGAGATGAAATTTACACAGACAAACCATTCTCTTCGCCATACCACTTTGAGGCATAGACAAACAATTCTTTGAGGGCCCGCAAAATCACCCTGGGTTTAGCGCCTCTCGCCTGACTACCCTCCCTGGGCAAATGTCTCACCGGAATCTCAGTGTAAGAATAGCCCGCACGAGCAAACTTATACACTACCTCTGTCAGCAACAACGCTCCGTGCGCTTCAAACACAACCTGGCGAAAGTAATCCGTCCGGAATAGCTTAAACGCGCAATCGATATCTCTGATCCGAACGTTGAAGACAAAGCGCACCACCAGGTTCCAGCACCATCCATTGAACTTGCGTATCCATGGATCATGGCGCTTGAATCGATAGCCAAAGACCCCATCATACTCACCCACATAGGGCAAAAGGCGAGCAAGATCATAAATATCAAACTGTCCATCTGAATCCATATAGAAGGTATATGCTTTCGTCGCCCGCATAAAACCACTTACCAGGGCCACTCCAGTTCCTTGATTCACCTGGTGTGTGATCAGGCGAACGCGTGGTTGCCGCGCCGCCATGGCAGCAACAATGGCTCCTGTCCTATCCTTACTTCCATCGTTGACCACCAGGATCTCAAAGTCCGCAACCATGCGCGAAAGAGCCTGGAAGACCCTCGCAACCGTTGTTGCAATCACCGTCTCTTCATTATAGGCTGGCAACACGACAGAAATGCTGATGGGGTAGTATAAAGGACGAGGTTGCATCCGTACTGCCGCCAGCTTTTTTGTCTCTTGTTTATTCCTTACAAATACAAAAGTGAGTTGCCCGACAAATGAAAAGAACATCATCGTCGCCGCGACCGCTATTTTCAGCAAGGTCGCACCCAGACCAGCACTGGCCAGGGTAGAAGGCAACAACTGAAGCAATATCCACAAGATGATGTCATTTCCCAGCATTGAAACAAGGGATACTCCTGCAAACCGCAGCACAAGCTGAGTAGTAACAGGTTCACGATCCTGAAACGTCCAAATTTTGTTCCAGATGAAACTGTTACACGCACCCACGCTACAGGCCAGAGAGTTGAAAGCGAGAATTTGCCAGGTATCACTCGTAGGGTATATCCAGAGTAATATGTTGAGGACCACGATATCTACTATGGTATTGAGAGTCCCTACCAGGCCGAAGCGTAAAAACCTGGTCAATAAGGGCCTGTTCCACCTTGTGTCTTCTAACAAGGATAATGCTCATCTTTCCAGATAGGCGGAGCTGGTCGTGTTGGCAAAGGTGGGTCACCTCGACGATAGTAAAGGAGCAAACCATCAGTTTCCCGTGCTACAAGCATGAATTGTGACAAGAAGATTGGGCTTTTCACATCAATGTGCTGAGCCACAAGATCGTTTTTGTTATCGGGATTAACGATAATCCACTCCACCGAGTCTACTGGATCGCGTAGAGCTTGCAACCACAATTGAGCTGATCCAACATAGATGATATCCTTAAAGTCGACTCCAAATTCCGCCGGGTCAACTTTTGCAGTGTAGATATCTTGCAAAATCTCCCCACCAGCATAGTGTTCAGCTAAATAGTCAACGATGGCTCCGACAGTTAGTCGCGAGCCGCAAGCATAGTTATATTCACCGTCCTGGAGAGTGATAATACCTTGAGAAGCGATCAAAGCACTCTGTGCGAGAATCACAACCATAAGCATGACTCGAACGTAGAGGCGGGAGTGGAGCGGAGCAGAGTGGGGATACCTGCCCCCCAGGCAGGATTGCATGCCTTCGCCCAGGGAGCGCGGGAAAGAGATAGTACTTACTGTCTTTATCAATACGGATAGAAAGAGTGCCGCAGGTACTACCATTTGTGCTCCATAGCGCACATTGAACATATATATGTGAGCACCTGGCGGATTGGCTCCTGGCAACCAGATAACAGCATTTCCGTTATAAAGGGCTGCAACGTAAAAGGGAAAAGGTACGAGAAAGACCAATGCTCCAAACGTACTGGGGGCAAAACGGTTGCGAAGAAGAAACCATAGAAAAGCAACAAACGCTAGTACAAAGAGGATCGATCCTATTGTCTGTTGTGTGTCAATCGTATAGTAACGCAATGCTTGCAAGAGATTATGATAAGTAAATAATAAGTGCTCTTGGAGAACTACTAGTTGCTGAGATCGAGCCGAGTATAGTCCATCATTGAAGTACAAAGGGTCTCCAAAGATGATTTTATTCCAGATAAGCCATAACGCAATGCCTAAACCGCCAGGAACGCCAAAGACAACAATGTCAGATTCAATTTGCCGCAACTTCTGGCGTTTCAGCAAGCCGACGAGAGGAATGAGGCAAAATACTCCCAGAAACAGCGCCCAGCCATCATACCTGGCAAGAGTTGCAAGAAATGTCCACGCCGCGGTAAAGATTAATTGCTTGAGTTTCCCATCCTGAGTCCAGCATAAAAAGTAATAGCCTGCCGCAGTGAGGGTAGCCATGCAGACTGTCTCGCCGAGAGGAACGGACTGTAAATATAACACATTTGGGTTAAAGATGAAGAGCAGTGTACCAATGAAACTGGCTATACTGCTGCGTGTTAACCTTCGTGCCGAGAGAAAGAGATAGATCGCAGCAGTGATATAGGATGGCATCGACACAAAACTGCCTGCGAGCCCACTATACCACAGATAGTTGTTCAAGATGAATGGCCACATCAGTATATGCTGCAGTGGTAACCAGACTGACCCCAACTGTGCCAATCCGGGAGTCGCACTATCAAATACACTTCGCGCTATCCGTAAATGAGAATAAGCATCATCATAGAGCAATACCTCACGCTGCTGAAAATAGTACCAGCAGGCGCTAATACTGGTAATACAAGCTATGATGACGGTTGCAACGAGCCAGAGGTCTCGAGTATGTGGCAGATGCTCCTGCCGGCGGACCCTGCGTTGCCCTATTTGTGTGGCAAGTATCCTGCGCAGTGCTATCACCCTCTGCGTGGTCGCCTCAAGCGTATTTGGAGCTGCCACCTGTTTGAAGACTCGACCGACCGTCACTGCAAAGATGCGCGTAGTCGGCATAGAGGCAGCTACAGCTTGTCCTTCCGGCTCTAAACCTGGCAATAACTGTAGGGACCCGCGCTCTTGCTGCCCGCACCAGGTGGCTACCATGCTGGGTCTTCTCCCAGTGATGCGGCTTCACGATGAGTTGATAGAAGGCGATGTAGGCAGAGACGCTCATCATCACCCAGTAAAAGGGGATGAGCAACACCCACTTCATGAGGGCATATTCTTGACGCCGTAAACATCCAATGAGCTGGATATAGATATAAAAAAAGTTTCCAAAGATGAGACAAAAGGCGCCCATATACAGGATGGGACCGGGGAAAAGGATGCTATAGAGATGTACTGGACGCAACAGAATATAGAGGAGCGTCAAAGCCCACATGAGAGGATTGATTAAAAGGACGATCGTCCAGGCTCCTACGATAAGTTGCAGGGAGCAAAACTTGCGCATCTGACCTTGCCGTAGTGTTTGTACAGGATGACGCATATGCACCAGGTAGGTCTGAAGATAGCCCTTAATCCAACGCGAACGCTGCAAGAGCCAGGTTTTGAAACGGGATGTCGCCTCTTCGTAAGTGGTGCTATCCAGTACCGCCGTTTTCAGACCATACTGGGAGATACGTAACCCCAGGTCGCAGTCTTCGGTCACGTTGAAGGCGTCCCACCCCCCGAGCGCGCGTAATACTTCTGCGCGAAAATGATTCGATGTTCCACCAAGTGGAAGTGAAAAGCCGATATGTTGCAAGCCCGGGAGCATGATGTCGAACCAGGTGCTGTATTCGGCAGTGAACCAGCGTGTCAGCAGGTTCTGCCCGCTATTATAATAGTTTAGTTTGGCTTGAACACAGGCGACTTCTGATCCAAGGTTCGCGAAGGTCAGCACAGCTTTCTTCAACTGGTAAGGCTCTGGTTTGTCCTCAGCATCGAAAATCACAACGAACTGGCCCTTTGCCTGCAGCAAGCCAAAATTGCATGCACGCGGCTTCGTCTGTGGGGTGCCTTTGGGGACCGTAAGAATGGTAAAACTTGCGGGAAGATGCATACTATATAATGCAGCTCGCGTTTCGTGATCATTTTCCTCCGTCAGAAAGAGCGCTTGAAGCCTATCCATTGGATAATCAAGCGCCTTGATGGCCTCAACAAATTGAGGCACGATAGGTGCTTCTTTGTAAAGAGGACAAAGAATGGTGTAGGTTGGCCACTCGACGCCTAGCCGGTCGAGTGCATGAATGATTCCCTCATCGATCTTTTCTCCAGAGTTGCTACTGAATGATTTTGTTGCCAGCATGCCACTGGTGACAAACTCACAAATGTAAAGCAGAGTGATGATACCCAATGTAATGGCAAGCATAGCCAGGTGTAAGAAAAAGAGACCTAAGCTCCAGTAGATCGCCAGTATAGCGAGAATGGTGAATTGATCTGAAGTCAGGACATGCAGTGCCGAGGTGCGCTCCTGAAATGGTGCGAAGGTACAAACCTCGCGTTTACCTACCTTGTTGATCTCCAGGGCTGCATCCTGATACGCCTGCATCTTTTGTGGGGAAGTCGGCAGGTTGTTGTTGATTTGCAACCACTGGGCATATCGCTCCACATGTTCACGTATGCGCGGATCACCAATGGCTGGTTGTATGGAGACACGAGGAGTTACCGGTATACTCGACATAGGTGTTGTTGGTACATCGAAAAACGGCGTTGTAGGCGCTCTAAATTGCGATGCTCCTTTGGAAGGAGGCACGCCAGGCATTGAGTAGTGTTCACCTTGCTGCATCTGCTCATCTTGCTGCTCAGAAAGCCGGGGTGAGAAAGGTATTTTAAATTGGCGCTTTCCATGAGATGGATATGGATCAGGCGTTGAGGGGTTGCCATTTTGCTGTATCTGGGACTGTACGTTGTGCGAGGATGGTGGTGGATTCTGAAAATTTTTTGACATGGCCGCCCATCTTTCTACTTTTATTCTTATAAAAAATGCGGGCTGGACACCCATCACCTTCACGCGATTGGGAGGAAAGCCCGCACTCCTTGTGCATATTGATACCCATCCCGCTGCTGAAGCAGCCGACACCAACGGACGTGGATGCCCTGGATGGTCCCTTTGTCCGTCCTGATATTGAAGGATCCCGTCGCACGTACCGCCACCCGTCCCAGGTATATGCCTGCTTTGCTCCCGTTCTTGACCTCTGCTCGCACCAGGTCCCCGGTGCGAAACCCCTTGACCCGGCTCTGTTGCTTCGCACGCGTCCGCGGGAAGCCATGAGCATTCATCAGACACATCTGCCGTCGTTGCCAGCCCGTCGCCTCGATCAACCAGGGACGAACGTGGTTGAGCCGCAGACGTTGCGGTGTCGAAGCTCCAACGGCGGCAGCGTCCCCCCAATGACTCTTCGCAAGACCCAGTCGTGTGCGGTTCCAGCGCGTCCGTCCCCCTGTTCCCACTTCAACGGGAAGCCCCGTCGCTTGCAGGACCTCGTAGATTTGCCACCTGGTGCTATTGATGGCGGCAGCATCGGCCAGAGATGCTTTTAACTGTGTCTGGATCTGCGCCAGTAGTGCAGGTCGATCGTGCAAAAAGATGGCCAACTCCTGGTTGCCCTTCTTCTGATTGCATGCTTCGCACGCACTCACCAGATTCGATGGGCGATCCGAGCCACCTTGAGAGCGAGGGATGACGTGATCCAGTTGGAGCGGAATATTCGGTGCGCTGACAATAGACACAGCGATGGTCGAATCTAGTCAGGACGTATTCCCTGAGTTCACACGCGAAGAGCGTGCCTCGTTGATAGGCTGAGCCTTCCAGAGAGGGATCTTGCAGAGCCGCGGTGTCGAAGCGCACCAACTCCTGGCTGAGAGCCCCAACCGGGCACCAGTGCGAGAGGCGAGCTACCCAGGTCAGCAGATGGAAGATGCGCGACACAAGGGAGGGGGCCAGCCACCCTACCGCTCTGCGTCGGTTCTGCCACCGCGCTTGACGATAGCGCGTTTTGCGGTCTCGTCGGCTGCGGCGCACTGCCCGACGGGAGGTGAGCCTCTGGCGGATATCCGCACTGCGATGGGTCAGTTCTGCCGCCCACAGCACTTCTCCGGTGGTATCGTTGACCACTGCGATCCCACTGGTCTTGGAGCCAGGATCGAGTTTGACTCGCATCGGTCGAACCAGCGCATTAGGGCGGCTCTCTTTGAGTATCAAGACAAAAGGGGCGCGGCGCAAGATAGCGGCTTGGCCTCGCTTGAGCAGGATACGGGCGCGAGCAGGCGTACAGGGCATGAGCGGCCTCCGCTCTTGATCCACGATGAAAATCCGTGACATGGCGTGATCCTTTCTTCCCTCGTTGAGGGACCCCGTTAATGGGGCGTCGCTTCCCGTTGCCGAGAAGGTGAAGTGGTCCTCGTCCTGGTTTGAGAGCGGCCATCTCTTCGATGCACTGATCTTTCCCACCAGAGCTGTTTAACACCGAAGTTGCAGGGTCCGGGCCTGGACCGGTCAGCCCGGAGTGCGAACCTGGGCACTTCTCTCAAACGGCTCCTGAGGCGTCAGTCCGCAACAGGGAACTGGTCAAGTAGGAGCTTGCAAGCCCGCTCCCTTCAGGGAGCTTGGGTACCTGATCTGTAAGAGCGGCGTGACAAAAACATGCAATCCCATGGCATGGGCAAAATGGATGCCGTAGTTGAACGACGAGACCGAAGGAGTGCTCGGTCCTGGCATGACGGTTGTTGAGGTAAGAGAGGACTGAAAAAATAGGATCGGTATCTCTACCCAACACGCACCGGTCTGTGTACGCATGTCTTGCAGTTCTGTCAGCCACTTTGTGTCGGCAGTGCCGTAGCCCGTTGGACTCCACTGTGGGAAGGCAACACCCATCTGGAAATACCGCTGCTTCGCGCTGCACGGTTGAGATGGATGCAACTCTGCTATGGGGGTGTACGGCACGTTGGCTGCCGGTGTCACGCTCCCTGATAGCTGCTGGATAAGTGCATGACCTGCAGTAAACAGGTACACCAGGGTAGCGCTCACCATCACGATAACTGCCAGCAAGACAAGGAAAATATTTCTATATATGAATATAGTTTTCATATTCAATCTGAAAAAACCTTACAATTAAAAATTGCTTACAAATGCTGGTTATGCAAGAAAAGTGGCTCTGCATCTCCTATTTGCAATGATTTAATAACATTATATAGAAGGAGAGAGTGAATGTAAAATTATGTTTGGATTTGGTACTTTTTTCTTACTATTGAGCTAGGAAATGCCTTCATCCTTTATAAAATCCCTGTTAAGCTCCCGTATCGAGTAGGGGCAAGTGGAGTAGGGAGTCGAGAGGCCTGGCACCCACAAGGGCCCATCCACCCCCAACCCAGCCCTGTGCCACTACATGTCGCCTGGCCCACCACCCCGCTCGTGCATCCACCGCGCTGTCGCCTGGCGGTGGGGCGGTCCCCCAACATGTAGTGGCACGGGGCGGTTGGGTGGATGTGGGGGGCCCTTGTGGGTGCCTTTCATGGGTAGGTTCTTTTGGGGGAAGTCACCTGCGAAGGGCCCTGATCCGTAGGGGCGAGGGTGGTGATGGGAGGTTGGGAGGGCCTTGCTGACATGCCCCCGGCATGTCGGGCGCAAGCGCTTCGCGTATGGTCGCCCGCGTAGCCCGGTATGGGTGAAGACAGGGTGGGTGAACGTCGCAGAAAGGGACGGCGGGCGACCATAAAGGCCCTCCCATCCGCCCCACACCCCGCTCGCCCCTACGGATAGGATGGGCACGCTCCAAAAAACCTACCCCTGACAGCTTGTGGGTGCCAGGTCACCCTGATATGTTTCGGTGCGCCCTGGGATTTAAAGAGGAAGCAACACGGTGAAGATACTGCCCGTGCCGGGAATGCTTTCGACCTGCACATGACCGCCATGCCGTTGCACAATGGTGGCAACAATAGAAAGCCCAAGCCCCGCTCCACCCTTGTGCCGCGCACGCGAAGAGTCCACGCGATAGAAACGATTAAAAACGTGGGGCAGATTTTCCTGAACAATGCCTACGCCGGTATCAGCAATAGCTATCACCGCCCAGGAATCTTTACGATGAATGTTGACGGCAACCCTACCGCCGGGGCGATTATAATGGATGGCATTTTCAACCAGGTTGCTGAAGGTACGGGCGAGCAGCGATCCATCTCCATGCACCACCGGCTCGGCTTCGTTGTTGAGATATAACGATATCCTCTTGGCATCGGCGGCATGCTTCAGGTCCGAGAAGACTTCTTCGATCAGCGCGCCCAGGGTCACTTCGTGCTGAGGTAGCGGCTTTTCACCTGTCGCCAGAATGAGCAGATCGGCTATAAGGCGTTCCAAGCGGGCGATCGCACGATCCTGTGTAGCAACCATTGTACGATAATCATCCAGTGTGGCATATGCATCATCCGAGACTACTTCCAGGTTGGTGCGCAGTGAGGCCAGAGGGGTACGCAGTTCGTGGGCGACATCGGCAACGAAACGGCCTTGAAGTTCAAAGGTCCGTTCCAGACGTCCTAGCATGGTATCAAAAGCGTCGGCCAGCTCTTTGATCTCATCCTTTGGACCATCCAGCTCCAGGCGGGTATGAAGCGTGTTTGCGCTGATGCGCTCTGCCGCTTTACTAACTCGTTGTACCGGCCGCAGTGCCAGGCCTGCCGCCCAGTATGCTCCTGCTCCACCCAGCACAGTGACGATTGCCAGGCCGATCAGCGAGACACTTTGCAGTTGAAGCAACACGGCATCCCAAAAGCGTTGCAGGGGGTCGGGCCGATTGATCCTGTGTGGTGGAAATCTTGCATCTTGCCCGAACCCACGCGGGAAGTCATGAAGCAGGATAGAGTCCTTTTGCGGTGATGTATTTAGGACGCCTACGATCGCCCGAGGGTCAGGCACTCCCCGCCTGTAGACGCTGATTACTGCTACGGTATTTATGAAGAGGACCAGGCCAAAACTGAGGACGAGCATCAATGCTCCTGACCAGAGAGCCAGCCGTAGTCGTAGCGGAAAGCGCGTTTTCCATGGCCAGAGACGTTTCAGTTGCACAAATTTCATGAGGTTCCCTCCGGGTGGTCGGGTACGCCCAGCCGGTATCCTTGGCCGACTACTGTCTCAATATAGCGTGGCATCTCTGCCATATCTCCCAGCTTGCGGCGTAGCGAATTGACGTGGACACGAATTGTATTCGTGAGCGGGTTTACCTGCATATCCCAGACGTGCTCGAGCAAAGCTTCCTGGCTGACAATCTCGCCCTGGTGACGCAGGAGGTATTCCAGGATGCCCAATTCTTTGCTCGTTAGCTCTAGTCGGCGGTTGCCCTGCCATGCAATTCGCGTCACCGGATCCAATTTCACGTCTGTGTATTGCAGCAGGGGTGTGCGCACTCGTATATCGCGTCGCAGAAGCGCGCGTATACGAGCCAGCAATTCAGCAAAGTGGAAAGGCTTGACCAGGTAATCATCGGCACCCAGGTCAAGGCCGGCTATGCGTTCTTCAGGATCGCTGCGGGCTGTGAGCATGAGGATAAGCAATGAAGGCCTGCTGGCTCGTAGACGACGACATACCTCAAGTCCATCCATCTCTGGCAGGTTGAGGTCCAGGATGAGCAGGTCATACTCATTGGTCTCGGCCAAATCCCATCCTTGTACTCCGTCGAAGGCGATATCTACGGCATATCCCTGGTGGCGCAGTCCCTTTGCCAGTGCTTGAGCCAGGTCTGGCTCATCCTCAACGACTAACAATCTCACTAATTTTTCCCAGCCTTGTCTTTTTTCTATCATAAGCGTATCAGAGTGAGCATAAAGTTTTTGTTAACATTCATTGATTCGGCGAACCAAACCAATCATTCGGCGGAAAAGGCTCCTGAGCAACATTCGCGGGAGCACCCCCACTATTGCCCGGGTCGGGAGCGAACCCGCCATTGCCGGATCCAAAGGGACCATTGAAGAGCATCGGATGAGGAACATTCCCCGGGCCGGGAGCGAACTCGCCATTGCCGGGTGGGAAAGGGCTATCGAAGGGTATCGTCTGTCCTAAAGGAACCCCGTTCATCATCGTATTTCCGTGTAAGCTCTCCTCTCGTGACCGGCTCCAGGGGAGTGCCCCGCTGGGAGGCATCTTTGGCAGCGAAACAGGCAACAGATATTTGCGCAGCACCAGTCGGCCAACCACGAACAAAATGCCTAGAGCGAGCAGCGTCCCAAGACCGATCGCCAGAATCATTGGCAGCCTCCCACCCAGCAGATTGCCGGACGCCGAGGTAGTATGCGTGACGACCACACGAACCGGCGTGGGTGTTGGAGCCACCGTCGGACTCGGTGCAGCAGTCGGCGTATCCGTCAGCGCAGGAGCCGGCGTAGTCGTGGCCACAAGTACAGGTGGAGGAGGAATGGGCGTAGCTGTAGCAATCTTTTTGATGTCAAACTGGCTAGAAGTTGCCTGGAGTGGTGGAAGTGATCCGCTGCCACCCGTGGCCACGATCACCAGTGTCCCGGTCGGACTACCTGGCGCTTTGTAGACATGAGAAAAAGAACCGTTTTTGTCAGTGGTAACCGGGTTGCCAAGAGTGGAAGCATGGCTTCTACCTGGCGCTTCCAATTTGATTGTTACTGCTGTACCCGAGGGATAGAAATTACTGCCCGTCACGCTAATATTGTCACCGACCTTGTAACTCGAATGGTCAACGCTCACCGATGGTGCCGACGTAGATAAGACCTGGTAGGAGCTGGCGGTCGCGTATATAGTATTACTAGCGCTGCTTATTTCGACACACACGGTATACGGACCCACTGCTGTTTCCGAGGGCCAGACGAACCAACCACTGAAGCTGCCGTTTGCTTGCACCGTCGGATTTGAGTTCGAGGTATTGGCGGCATTAAATCCTGTAGCGCAGTTGGCATTCGTACTGTATCCAAAAACGACCGACGCACCAGCAGGCGCCAGGCCAGAACCATTCACGCTAATCGTCGCGCCAATTGGTCCCGATGAAGGACTGCTCGACACGTCCATAGGATGTAAAGATACATATGCATGTGCTGATGCAGTTCTGTCCCAAAGCATCAGCAAGGCAAACGACCCTATCGCAAAACAGAGCACAAGTACCGTGCCCGCAGAAAAGATTTTTGCTATATTCTCGTTTGTTTTCATTTTCATAGGCCCCCACCAGGTTCCCTATACTTAGCGTTAATCGGGCGGAGCAAACCAATCATTCGGCGGGAAAGGCTCCTGAGCAACATTCGCGGGAGCACCCCCACTATTGCCCGAACCCGGAGCGAACCCGTCATTGCCGTACCCAAAGGGACCATTGAAAGGTACCTGCTGCTGTGGAGCATTGCCAGGTCCAAAAGGTCCATTGAACGGCACCGGCTGTGGCTGTGGAATATTCCATGGACCCGGAGCGAACTCGCCATTGCCGGGCGGGAAGGGACTATCGAATGGCATCGTCTGTCCTAAAGGAACTCCGTTCATCAAGGTATTTTGCTGCACGCTGTCGTCCTGTGAGCGCATCCAGGGGAGTGCCCCGCTGGGAGGCAGCTTTGGCAGCGGAGCAGGTGACAGGTATCGTCGCATCAGCACTCGACCAACCAAAGACAGGATGCCTAGAGCAACCAGCATCCCAAGGCAAATCGTCAGAATCAATGGCAGCCTCCCATTCGGAGATGCCGTGTTAGTAGTATGGGTGACGACCACAGGAGCTGCCGTGGGTGCTAGAGCCATGGTCGGACTCGGCGCAGGAGTCGGTGTAGCCACCGGCACAGCAGTAGGCGTGGCCGCCGGCACAGGCGTGGGTGTTGCGATGAGCACAGCGGGTGGTGGAGGAATGGGCGTAGGTGGCGGAGGCACGGGTGTAGGCGTGGGTTTGGGTTTAGCTGTAGCTTTAACCGTAAAGGAGCTAGAAGTGGCTTGTTGTCCGTTTCCATACGTGACGATGACGACCACGGAATTGAGCGGATGCGCCGGCACCGTGTAGTTATGCGTAAAAGAACCATCGGAGCCAGTGGTGACTTTGCCGAGGGTGGTGGTGGTAGCTCCATCGGACGATTGCAACTTGACCGTTACTGATGCGCTGGGGGGAAAGCCACTACCTGACACTATTATGCTGTCTCCGACCTTGTAACTCGACGAGTCAACGCTGACTGAGGCTGCCGCTGTGACCTTGAAGCAGCTCATGCAGGCTAGCACTAAAGTACCATTAGTTACGCCACTGGCATTAATGACATTATTGATTTGGACACACACAGTGTACAAAGTGCCTATTGAAGTTCCCGACAATGGCCAGGTGAACGTGCCGCCAGTGAAGGTACCAATTTGCGAAAAGGTTGGATTTGGGCTGCCTACATTAGTCATAAATGGATTGCAACTGTCGAGGCTCGAACTATAGCCAAAAGTGGCTTTTTCTGGTGTTGGAAAAGTGGCACTCTGCGGTACGCCAGAAGCGGTCACAGTGATCGTCGTACCTGGCGGACCCTGTGCAGGACTACTGGTTATCGAAGCAGCAGGTATGGAGACATAAGCATGGGCTGGCTCAGTTCTACCCTGGAGCATCAGCAAGGCAAATAACAGTATCGCAAAACAGAGCACAAGTAGGGTGCGATAAGAGACGATTTCTTTGGATGTAATGGGAACCGGCGGGGCGAAGGATGCCTGTCCCCCAGACAGATTGCTGTGCACCGTGAGGCCTGGCACCCACAAGGGCCCCCCACATCCACCCAACCGCCCCGTGCCACTACATTTTGGGGGACCGCCCCACCAGGCGACGGCGCGGTGGATACACGAGCGGGGTGGTGGGTCAGGCGACATGTAGTGGCACGGGGATGGGTGGATGGGTGGATGGGCCCTTGTGGGTGCCAGGTCACGCGCCGCTAAATGCATACCTGCTCCCCAGGCAGGGCACCCTATCTGGGAGGCAGGTATCCTACGCACTCGCTTCGCTCGCTTGCCCACAACTATTTCATACACCCCGGCTTTTTTAATGTTCTCGCTCGTTTTCATTTTTGCTCTCCTCCAACTCACATACCTCAGCCCGGTTCCCTTAACGCCCAATTAATTGGGCGGAGGGAACCGGTCATTTGGCGGGAAAGGCTCCTGAGGAATATTCGTAGGAGCAAACCCACTATTGCCGGGCTGGTAGGGACTCCCCAAAGGCACCGGTTGCGGATTATTGGCGGGACCAGGGGCGAACCCACCGTCGCCAGGCGGGAAAGAACCATTGCCAGGAGCGAAGCCGCCATTGCCGGGTCCAAAAGGACCATTGTAGGATACCGGCTGTGGAGCATCGCCAGGACCAGGAGCAAACCCGCCATTGCCGGGCGGGAAGGAACTATTGAATGGCATCGTCTGAGCAAAAGGAATACCATTTACCATTGTATTTGCCGGTATGCTATCATCCTGTGCGCGCATCCAGGGAGGCACTGCGCTGGGAGACACATCTGGCAGCGGAGCAGGTGACAGGTATTTGCGCATCAGCACTCGACCAACTAAAAATAGGATGCCTAGAGCAATCAGCGCCCCAAGACCAATCGCCAATACCAATGGCAGCCTCCCACCCAGAAATGACGTGTTGGTAGTATGAGTGACGACAGGAGCCGCTGTGGGTGCTGGAGCCACGGTCGGACTTGGCACAGGAGTCGGTGTATCCGTCGGCACGGCAGTAGGCGTGGCCGTCGGCACCGGCGTGGGTGTTGCGGCGAGCGCGGCAGGAGGATAATATGCCGGCGCAGGCGCCTGTGTTGGGGCAGGCGCAGGTGCTGGCGCAGGCGCAGCAGCTTTCTTCTTGATGGTAAACGTGCTAGAAGTTGCCGTGACTGTTCCAGTAGTGGCTACGATCTCCACTGTCCCGGTCGGACTGCTAGGCGCGCTGTGGACCGTCGTAGAAGCGCCGGTCGCGTCAGTGGTTGCTGCGTTAAGGCTATGAGAGTTTGATCCATCTGACGATTTAACTGTGAGTGATACTGATGTATTGGCGGGAAAGCCACTGAGCGTCACTGTCATGCTGTCCCCGACCGTGTAACTCGAATTGTCAACATTGACTGTGGCTGCCGCTGTGGCTGTCACTATGGGTGTCACTGTGGTTGTAGGAAACGCGGTCCCAAAGAATGGCACCGTGGGAGTAAGAAACGGAGGCGGTGAACCTGTAGGAAAAGGATATGCATCTACATGTGCTGGCGTAGCTATATCCCAAAGCATCAGCAAGGCGAACAACAGTATCGCAAAACAGAGCACAAGTGCTGTACCCTTGGAAACGATATTTGCTAGATTCTCTTTTGTTTTCATTATATACTCCTCTACTTCCAGAACCCCGCCAGTTTCCTATAGGCAGGGTACAAATCAGCCTGGCAATTCTAGCGTTACGCTAGAACTGCCAAACGGAATGAACTCTTTTGCACCCTACCTAAGCACCCAATCAATTGGGCGAACCGAACCAGTTATTAGGCGGGAAAGGTTCCTGCTGATTAGTATTCGCAGGAGCAAACCCACTAGTGCCGGGCTGGTAGGGACCACCCATAGGCACCGGCTGCGGACTATTGCCCGGACCAGGAGCAAACCCACCGTCACCAGGAACAGGGGCGAACGCGCCGGAGCCCGACCCGAAGGGAACCTGCTGCGGGGGACCATAACCAGGGGCAAACCCTCCATTAACGGGCGGGAAGGAACTATCGAAGGGCATCGTCTGTCCTAAAGGAACCCCGTTCATCATCGTATTTCCCTGCAGGCTGTCACCCTGTGAGCCCATCCAGGGAGTCGCTCCACTGGGAGACGTATTTGGCGCTGGAGTAGGCGAAAGGAATTTGCCCAGCAGCAGCCGACCAACCACAAACAGGAGACCCAGGCCGATCAGCGTCCCAAGACCAATCGCGAGTACCAGTGGCAGCTTCCCACCCAGCAGATTGGCAAACAGCGAGTTATCATGAGTGGCGACCACCGGGACTGGCGTGGGTACTGCCGCCACCGTCGGCACCGGGGTAGGCGTATCCGTCGGCACGGCAGTGGGTGTGTCCGTCGGCACAGGCGTGGGTGTTGCAGCTTGCGCGGCAGGAGGATAATATACCGGCGCAGGCGGAGGCGGTGCCGCCGCAGGCGCAGGTGCTGGCGGAGGACTGGACGACTTCGCCTTGATGGTAAAGGTGCTAGAAGTTGCCGTGACTGATCCAGCATTGGCTACGATCTCGACCGTCCCGGTTGGACTGCCAGGTGCGTTGTGGACCGTCGTAGAAGCGCCGGTCGCGTCAGTGGTTACCGAGTTAAGGCTATGAGCGTTTGATCCACCTGACGTTTGCACTGTGAGTGATACTGTCGTACTGGCAGGAAAGCCACTGAGTGTCACTGTCATGCTGTCCCCAACCGTGTAACTCGAATTGTCAACATCGACTGAGCCTGTCGATGACGACGCCGCTGTGACCTGGAATGTGGTGCTAACAATTGTAGATGCAGAGCCGATTTGGGCACACACGTAATACGTGCTACCCACCGTCGTTCCCGACGGCCAGGTGAGCGTGCCAGAGAAGGTGCCGGTCGACGAGACCGATGTAACTCCGCCGCCGCTCAGAGGACTGCAGTTACTGTTCGGGCTGTATCCATAAGTGACTACTGTACCAGTAGGGTAGCCGTTAAGTTAATGTTAGCACCGGTCACGCTGATCGACGTGCCTGTCCCGCCCGATGTAGGACTAATCGTAATCGAACCTGGTGAGGCTGTGACCGTGAAGGTGCCGTCGCTAGTCACCGCTAGAGTATCACTGCCCAGGTTACAGTGACACAGACCGCATACGCCGTGTCGCATTTGCCCCCGTCGGCCAGGTGAACGAGTCTAGTAAATGCAACCACTCGGACAATGATTGGCTGAACCTATAGTAGGAGAGCTAGTGGTGCAGCTGGACTGCATCTGTATCCCAATAGGTGACCGTACCACTATTAGACAAGTACTGCATCACTAGCTATCGGTATATTACCACTGCTCACAGTGACCGACGTGCCAGCCGGTCCCGATGCAGGATAATGTAAACACTTGTGACCCATCAGTACAGCTGTGATTGCACTTGCACCTGCAGCAGCATGTGCAGGCAAAGCTGCACCCCAACTAAGCGCCGTCAGCGCAAACGCCAGTACCGCAAAGCACACGATAAGTGCTATGCTCGTAGAAACGATTTTTGATAAATTCACGCCTGTTTTCATGTTGCCCTCCCCAAAAGGACCGAGCTGATTTTGCCAATAAAATGGTTTCCCCCACCTGAAAGTGTAGAGAAACCTGTACCTGGCGTCAATAACGGGGGGTAAAATGTACTAGGCGCTGTGAACCATCTTAACCGGTTTCACGCGGAAAAGTTATGATCTTGTCATATGAAGCTGCCATTCGAGACCTTTGCATTTGAGTAATGTAACAGAGCGAGCCACACCCACCGCCCCAGGGCGCAGGCAAGCTGACGCCCCTACTAACCACGACCGTCGTGGTTAGTAGGGGCGGTAGGACGTGAGAGCCACACCCACCGCCCCAGGGCGCAGGCAAGCTGACGCCCCTACTAACCACGAAGCATGACGGTCGTACCAATCGTAGGGATGCGAGCTTGCCTCCGTCCGTGCCAGCGCCCTGGTGGGGACTCGTCGCGCTTGCCGAGTGAGGTACAGTACAAGCCACACCCACCACCCCAGGGCTGACGCCCCAACGATCGGTACGACCGTCGTGGTTAGTAGGGGCGTCAGCTTGCCTGCGCCCTGGTGGGGACTGGCATTGTTGATTTGCACCCCACCTGAGCACCCATTAATTGGGCGAACCGACCCAGGGATTAGGCGGGAAAGGTTCCTGCTGATTCGCATTCACAGGAGCAAACCCACTGGTGCCGGGCTGGTAGGGTCCACCCATAGGCACCGGCTGCGGGCTGTTGCCCGGACCAGGACCAAACCCACCGTCGCCAGGAACAGGGGCGAACGCGCCGGTGCCCGACCCGAAGGGGACCTGCTGCGGAGGACCATAGCCGGGGGCAAACCCTCCATTAACGGGTGGGAAGGAACTATCGAAGGGCATTGTCTGTCCTAAAGGAACCCCGTTCATCATCGCATTTCCCTGCAGGCTGTCACCCTGTGAGCCCATCCAGGGAGCTCCGCTGGGAGATATATTTGGGGCTGGCGAAGGTGATAGGAATTTGCCCAGCAGCAGCCGGCCAAGCACAAACAGGAGACCCAGGCCGATCAGCGTCCCAAGACCAATCGCGAGTACGAGTGGCAGCTTCCCACCCAGAAATGCTGTGTTAGTATTGGCAGCCACCGGGACCGCCGTGGGTACTGCCGCCACCGTCGGACTCGGCACTGGGATAGGCGTATCCGTCGGCATAGGGGTAGGCGTGTCCGTCGGCACCGGCGTAGGCGTTGCAGCGAGCGCGGCAGGAGGATAATATACCGGCGCAGGTGCAGGCGGTGCTGCCGCAGGTGCTGGCTTAGGCGCAGCAGCTTTCTTATTGATGGTAAACGTGCTAGAAGTTGCCGTGACTGATCCAGCATTGGCCACGATCTCCACTGTCCCGGTCGGACTGCTTGGTGCGCTGTGGACCGTCGTAGAAGCGCCGGTCGAGTCAGTGGTTACCGAGTTAAGGTCATGACCGTTTGATCCACCTGACGTTTGCACTGTCAGTGATACTGTCGTACTGGCAGGAAAACCACTGAGCGTCACTGTCATGCTGTCCCCAACCGTGTAGCTCGAATTGTCAACGTCGACTGATCCTGTCGATGACGACGTCGACGTTGAGTTCACGAACTCGCTGGCAGCCTCTGTTACCACCATTGATTTCGGCGCACACCATATACGTAGTGCCAACTGTCAGTCCCGATGGCCAGGCTGAACGTGCCAGAGAAGGTACCGTTCGTCACCGTTTCAGTTGTGGAACTGCTTTCTGGAATAAACGGGTTGCAGGTGGTGTCGGTAATATCAGTACTGTATCCAAAAGTGGCTGTTACTGATGTTAATGTGCTAGGACCGCTCACGGTGATCGTCGTGCCTGGCCCACCCGATGTAGGAGTACTCACCAGCGTAGAAGTTGTTGCTGTGCCTGAGGTGACCGTGAAGGTGTTGTCGCTAGTCAGCACTAGAGTATCACTGCCCATGGTTATAGTGACACAGATCGCATACGGCGTGGTTGCATTTCCCGACGTCGGCCAGTTGAACGGAGCGCTAGTAAATCCTCCCCCGGAAAATGATGCTGAGCTAACCTACAGTAGGAAGCAGCTACTGGTGCAGCTAGACTGACTGTATCCCAAAAGGTGACCGAGTACCACTATTACGCAGTCCCATCCGCTATGCCAGAACCACCTACCGTGATCGGCGTGCCAACTGGTCCCGATGCAGGAAAACTTGTAATCGAACACTGTGATGAGCATAACTGCACCTGCAGCAAGTGCAGGCAAAGCTGCACCCCAACCAAGCGCCGTCAGCGCAAACGCCAGTATCGCAAAGCACACGATAAGTGCTATGCTCGTAGAGACGATTTTTGATAAATTCACGCCTGTTTTCATGTTGCCCTCCCCAAATGGACCGAGCTGATATTGCCAATAAAATGGTTTCCCCCACCTGAAGTGTAGAAGAGCCTGTACATAGCGTCGAGAAAGGGGGTGATATGTACTGCCCCCCTGAAGCCATCTTAACCGGTCACACCTGGCAGAGTTATAAGCCTGTCAGGTGAAGCTGCCGTTCGAGACCTTTGCATTTGAGACGGTGACGACCCTATTGAACAGGTTGCAATCGTAGTGTAACAGAGCAGGCGTAAAATCTCTGTTAAGTTCCTTGACAAAGCCCGCGAAGTAGCCAGAATGGGTGGACTGGTAGGTTGCATGGCGACCGCAAGGCCCTCCCATCCTTGCGCCACCGGCATGGCGACCGCAAGGGCCACCCCACCAACCCCGCCTCCCTCGCCACTACGATACTACGAAGGTGTTGCGCGTTGCCAGGATTTTGACGAAAGGCCTATGCAACGCCACACCCGCATACGGAAAGGTCACATGCGACGACCCTCGTGTATCGTAGTGGCGAGGGAGGAAGGGTCGGGTGGGGTGGGCCCTTGCGGTCGCCATGTGGGTGGCTGGGCCTTGTGGTCGCCATGCCGGAGGCGCAATGAACCTCCCCGGCCCTTGCGGTCGCCATGCCGGAGGCGCAACGCCACACCCTCATAAGAGAGGCTGTAAGTAAATATCCTTTTTTCCCTTAAACCTCGAGACACATGGTCAATATCTCCTTAAACTTGCTATGTATTTTCGTCACTTTCCATTGTACTATAGAAGAGGATGCAATAGCGGAAGGAGACGATATGTTTCACATGAGAACAGCGGACGTGACGGCCAGGGTTCCACCACATGTATTCTTTTTCGTGAGCGCCATCTTTCATTACCTTGGGCCTGCATTCGCGGTGCTCCTCTTCTCCAGTGTCTCGGTGCTTGGGGTGGCGTGGTTCCGTATCGCCAGCGCTGCCGTGGTCTTTGCGCTGTGGCGTCGACCCTGGCGCCTCTTTGTCGGAGCATCCTGGGCACAACGACGCATTCTGCTCGCGTTGGGCGTCGTGCTCGCTCTGATGAATGCTTGCTTCTATCTGGCGATCTCCCGCATTCCCTTAGGAACGGTGGGAGCTATCGAGTTCCTTGGCCCTATCACGCTCGCTGCACTTGGCGCGCGGACCCCACGGAACATTGGCGCACTGCTTCTGGCAGCCGCAGGCGGATGGCTCTTGACGGATGTGCGCTTCGGCGGACAGCCGCTGGGGTTTGTGTTCGCTTTTGCCAACTGTGCCTTCTTCATGCTCTACGTGGTACTCGGCCATCGGATCGCCCAGGATGGAGGCGCGGCAGGCATTGATCGGCTGGGAGCAGCGATGTTCGTCGCTTTGCTGACCATTACCCCCATTGGCATCAGCGGGGCCTTGCCCGCGATCAGCAAGCCACTGCTGCTCCTCGCAGGCATTGGTGTCGGCATATGCTCGTCGGTCATCCCGTATGTGAGTGATCAACTCGCCATGGCTCGGTTGCCGCGAGCAACCTTTGCGCTCTTGCTCTCCTTACTGCCAGCCTCTGCCGCCATGATTGGCATCATTGTCTTGCATCAAATACCAACACTGATCGAGATCGCAGGCATCCTCCTGGTTGCAGGTGGGGTAGCCCTGCATAAGGAGGCTGAGACACGGCCCAGAAATCGCGCCAGGAGCACAGATGACAGGATGGTCGAGCCCGAACGCCGCGAGGCTGCAAGCTCCGTTCAAACGGATTGACGCATCATAGCCGACAGCTGGACATTTGGAGATAAGATCGGCATCGAGTGCGAGCTATGCAGCAAGCTTAATCAGGAAACTTATAACGAGTGAAACAGGTGCAGTTATGAAGGGATGAACGTTTTGAGACAAAAGGAGATCCTTGCGTTTGATCGGTCGAAGTTTGGCCATTAGACCAATTTCCCTACTTCCAACGTCATCCCATCGACAATGGGTAAGGGTGTGTGATCAGCAATGTTGAGGAGTATCCAGCCTTCCAGAACCTCACGCAATTCCTCGCGGCATTGCTGTTCAGTCGGTGCGTTTGCCCAGACACCCTTGAAGCCAGGAATCCGGCCAAATAGGTTCCGTCCTCGATTTGCTCATAGTGAGCGTGTTGCATCGCTTTGTCGAGATACTCATTGAACATGATCTTGTCCATTCTTTCTCGATAAGAAAACCATCACGAGAGCTATCACGTCAAGTATAGCACACAAACGTCAGACATTTGGAACTTCACGGCTCGTTTCCACGCTGCATCGAGAAGGCGTGCAAACCGTGGTCATTGGCGATGTTCGGGACATTCGGCAAGACCTGGATGTTGGCTCTAAGAATAACCAGAAGCTCCATCAGTGGTCACATGGAACCGTCAGGCACATGCTCACCTATAGTGCGATCCGTTCGCTCCAAACCGTAGCAATACGGGAGACGAGCGGCAAAGAAATCTTTGACAACTATCTCTCTGACGTTGGGTAAAATCCCCAACCATCCAAATGGGCGGATGATAGCCATACCCCCGAAGTGGAGACTGGTTCTCAAAACGGAGAAGCGGGGTACAGAGTGACTGAACAGCAAGTCTCATGCACAGTAGGTCATCGGCTGAGCTACTACAAAGGATGAGGAGCTAACAGAAGCATGTTAGCAAACAAAGGTGCGATTGAACTATCGAAAGAAGCATGACAAGCCAAAGAGGATGATAGGCTTGACCAAAAAGGTACGCGTCAGACGGCTTTCTTGTAGGAAAAGACGTTGCAAGAGAGGATACAACCTCTTCCCATTCAGAAGATGCTCGGTGGATAGCACCCATCTACGGTAGCAGAAAACAGAGAGATGGAACGGAGTAACCATAGGACTGCTCTCGCTGACGGTCGATACAGCGAGTAGGTGCCAACCAATGCACCCTATGGAGCGATTGTCCAAGAAGCAAATGCCTCTGGGAAAGCCAGAGGATAGGCAGACGTGGACACGGTTGTATGGAGAGTAGAGAGTAAGTACGATGGCAAAAAGGAAAGCACCGCAAGACGATCACAAACAGATCGACCCTACGAGTGAGGCTTGGCGTGCGTTGCCCTGGCGCAAGTTCGAGCAACATACGTATCGCATCCAAAAACGCATCTACCGAGCCAGACAACATGGCAAACAAAGAACCGTTCAAAAACTCCAAAAGCTCTTGATGAAATCTGAAGCGGCTCGACTTATCGCGGTGCGACGAGTGACCCAGGAGAACCAGGGCAAGAAAACCGCCGGGGTGGATGGCGTGAAGTCTGTCCACCCCAAAGATCGACTTGTCATGGCAGAACACATTCATCCCAAGCACTGGAAGCATCAAAAACCCAAAGCAGTTCGACGTGTCTGGATACCAAAACCAGGAAAAGCAGAAAAGCGGCCCCTGGGGATACCTACCATGCTTGAAAGAAGCAAGCAGGCAGCAGTAAAAATGGCGCTCGAACCAGAATGGGAAGCGGTCTTCGAGAATAACAGCTATGGCTTTCGGCCAGGACGCTCATGCCATGATGCAATAGCAGCTATCTTTAATCACATCAGGTCCAAACCAAAATTTGTGCTCGATGCGGATATAAAGGGCTGTTTTGATCATATCAACCAGGAAGCCCTCCTGAAGAAACTGCAAACATACGCTGCATTAAGACACGCGGTCAAAGCATGGCTCAAAGCAGGAGTACTGGATAAACACGTATTTGCCTCAACAGAGGAAGGAACGCCACAGGGCGGGGTCATTTCGCCTCATTTGGCAAATATAGCCCTTCATGGAATGGAACAGGCAGCAGCATCGTCATATCGCAAGAAGGTTGGAAAACCTGTCCTCATACGATATGCCGATGATTATGTCATTCTCCATTCGGACAAAGAAGTACTTCAAAGAGCAGCAACCACGGTGGAAGAATGGTTAAAGGGCATGGGACTAGCCTTGAACCAAAAGAAAACGAGGATCACGCACACACTCACCCCTTACGAGGGAAATGTAGGCTTTGACTTGCTTGGCTTGACGATACGCCAAATCCCGAAAAATGAGAACCTATCGGGAAAAGACTCACACGGAAGGCCACTTGGGTTCAAGACACTCATCAAACCGAGCAAAGAGAAGATGAAACAGCATACGACAGAAACAGGCCAACACAGTAAGAAACTTCGGGGTGCCCCTCAAGAAGCACTCAGTAAGAAACTTCATCCAATCATCAGAGGATGGGCTAATTACTACAGGACGATAGAAGCATCGAGGATATTTGCCCGATGTGATCATAGTATCCACTTCCAACTCGTCAGTTGGGCAACCTGGCAACATCCTATGAAAGGAAAGGAATGGGTGGCAGCAAAATACTGGCGAAAAATAGGAGAACGACAAACATTTGCCGTATCCGATGAGAAGTATCTCAGATCGTACAGTAAAACACACATCATCCGTCCCTACCCAAAGGTGAGAGGAGATGCCAGCCCGTATGATGGAAATCTGCTTTACTGGAGTAAACGGCTAAAAACACATCCATTGACGAGGACGACGATAGGGAAATTACTCCATAAACAGCAAGGGAAATGTCGATGGTGTGAACTGAGCTTTAAAGATGGAGATCGCATCGAAATTGACCATCTTGATGGAAATCGCACCAACAATGTGATATCAAATCAAGTAGCACTCCATCTGCATTGCCATGACGAAAGGCATGCGAAATACCCGGAGAAATGGGTGCATGCTACTGGTATCAATCACAAATGACCATACACTGAAAAGCCGTATGATGGGAAACTATCATGTACGGTGTGCGCCGTGAGGCGCTTTGAGATATCCCTGTCGTAGACAGGAGGAACTAGGGAGATGTTCTTGAGCTACCAACTTACCCGGCGGCGAAAGCCAAACGGAACAACAGCATGTTGGGGAAGCGGCGCATGCTTGAAGGCGTTGTAGAGCATGGCAGCCGTATGGCTCGCCCACCACGGGTAAAGCTAGACTGCTTGAACTCCAATCTCGACTTGGTGTACGTGAGCACCCATCGGAAGAACGCTTGAAACCGATGTCACCTTCTGCTTTGGCTTGAACCGTTGGCCGGGGCAATCCCTAAGGGGAAAGAAGACCAACGAGGTCAATTCAAGAGATGAATGGAGGCCCTAACGTGTGGCTAGAACGTATCTCAAAGACGTACCACGGGATTACCTACAAAGGGCGACCTTTAGGGTAACAGAGTGCCCATATGAGTCGTGGGGATCACGTCCCACCAGGGAGCGTCGGAAAGCGGCGTACAGGGCAAAGGGGCACAGGGACCTCGATACTCAGTAAAGCGAGGTATGCGAAATTGCAGGACGCCACAACAGTCCTGAGTATCATCCGAAATCGCGGTGAACGAGGATTACCGTTAAAGAACCTGTATCGACAACTCTACAATCCACAGTTCTACTTCCGGGCATATGCGCGCCTGTACTCCAATGAGGGAGCCATGACGCCAGATACCACGGGAGAAACCGTGGATGGGATGTCGCGTGAGAAAATCAAGACCATGATTGACCTCATCCGTCAAGAACGGTGGCGATGGACTCCCGTCAAACGCGTCTACATCCCGAAGAAATCAGGCAAGCTAGGCCGCTTGGTATGCCGATATGGGTTTCATACTGCCTCTCTTTCCAGGCGATGTTCGGGATACCGATAGTCGCCAACCGGGTGGGCCAGAATCTCCAGTCCACCCTCATCGTTCTACTCTACCACGTTCTGCCTCTGTTGACCAGTCCGGCGACGTTTCCAGTGTCGTTGGGTCGGCTTGCGCAGTTCCGCGATGATGTCTGGAGTGAGGGTGATCCAGCGCGGACCGCGAGGGCACGCTCGGATACACTCCAATCGTCCCCCATTGCACCAATCAGCAATGGTCGAGACGTTGACGTTCAACAATTCTGCAGCGGCCAAGGCAGAGTAGCGCCCATCGCCACGTTGTCCCGTAGAGGCGACGTATGGGCGTTCTGGACACTCCAGAGGGATCTGGTAGGCGTGGCGAATCCAGGCTACCTTGCTCGCGGTCAACGTCCCGCCCATACCGGCTTGTGCCCCTTCGGCATTGAGCAACGCCGCGATCTGGGTCTCCGTATGAGTTGGGGCCAGTTCCCGTACACGAGCGACAACCTGCGAACTGGTTTGACGAACTTCCCACGACTTTTTGAGGCGCGGAATGGACAGGCTTGTGCGTGCCTCGGTTTGCCAGCGAATGTCGATGCCAATGACATTGCCGCGCTTGGAGAGCGTGACATCTTTGATCAGCCAACGCAGGAGTTGTTTGCGCTCTGCCCAGGTGGTTGTTGGGGCGTCCCAGAGAGCAGGCAGGTCCTGGGCGAGCTGACGGATCTGTTCACGTTGCTCAGCCGACAACATCAGCGCAACCGGTTTGGGCAAGACCTGGTATTCCCGTTCCATCCGATCCACCTCCAGCAGTTTCTCATTCCACTCCCGCTCCAGGCTCCGTGCCACCAGCCGATTGTCCGGGTCCACGGCACGGTAGCGGCGGCGAGCCAGGTCCGCCTCATACTGCGCACGTTCGATTTGTCGTCGCGCCTGCTGATCGATCTGCTTGGCACGCGCCTCCAGATGGGCCAAGGCCGAGAGCGCGACGTCCAGGTGGGCGGGTTCGATAGCTTGCAGAAAACACGCTGCCACCGCCTGGTCGATGCGATCCCCTCGCATGGTCTGACAGGTTTTGACCGCCAGTTGTGCATGCGCTTGATTGCATTCATAGACCAGCAAGGACCCTTCCCGTTGATAGCGAACGCTCATGCGACGACCACAAGAGCCACACAACACGATGCCTTGCAACAGCGAGGAGCCTTCGCGCACCGCTCCTTGATGGGCATCAGCTGGGCAGTTCTGGTTGTCGGCCAGTTGCTGCTGGTTGCGAAGAAACTGCTCCCAGGTGATGTAGCCTGGATGCGTGTCCCGCAGCACGATGGGCCAGTCTTCTTGCTTGACCCGACGCGTTCGCCCTTTGACCCGCGGCTCTTCTCCAGGCAGGGCGTGTCGGCGCGTCTGGGTCCGCCCGTAGACGTAGGCTCCCGCGTACAGCGGGCTATGCAAGACATCCAACACCCGCCCATGGCAGAGGCGAACCCACTCCAGTTCCCCAGCATGTGCACCGCCCCAATGCCGTGTGGGAAAGGCCAACTGATGCGTGGCGAAGTGACTCACGACGGCCAGCGCCGAGTGGTCCTGCTCGAAAAGAGTGAAGACCAAACGGATAGCTTCCTGGACAGCTTCATCGGGATCAAACACAATCTTGCCCACCGGATCATAGACCAACCCGCTCGGCAGGCGGAAGCGCAGCTTTCCTTGTTCGGCTTTGGTCAGTTTGCCCCCTTGCAGTCGCTGATGCAGCCAATGGAGTTCCGCTTCGCTCATCGTCCCCTTGAAACCAAGCAACAAGCGATCATTGTACGATCCGGGATCGTAGACGCCTTCTTCGTCAATGACCAGCGTATCGGTGAGCGCACAGATCTCCAGCAGGCGATACCAATCACTGCACGAGCGGGCCAGACGCGAGACTTCCAGGCTCAGGACCGCTCCCACATGACCGAGTCCTACTTCGGCGACCAGCAGTTGAAAACCGTCGCGCCCGATGGTCGAGGAACCAGATTGGCCTTGATCCTGGTCAATCACCTGAATACCTGCCTGTTCCCACCCCAGATCGTGCGCGCGCTTGACCAAGTCATACTGCCGCGTGGTGCTGCCACTATTCTCACGGACTTGCAGCAGCGTCGATTGACGTACATAGATCACCGCTTGACGGGTCAAATGATCAGGACGGATTTTGAGGGTTTGCTGTCGGGTCGGCATGGCGAGCCTCCTCTCCTTCAGACTGGTTCTCTTGACGCGCTACCACCACATTCAACGCTAACTGCGCTAAGAGGCCAATTACGTGGGTTTGCAGGTCAGAAGAGAGGTGGGCCCAGATCTGGGCCAGCACCCGATGCTCCTGATCAGAAGAGGAGAGTGGGAACATGCAGCAACCTCCTTGATGCGCCCAAACCACCTGACAGGCAGATAGCTCTATCATATCCCATGGACTCCTCTCTGCGGCTGGCTCTCGCGTTGCTGCCTGACCCATTGCGCAATCTGCCACAACCCCTCAATCGAGAGCAGAGGTGGGTCAATGGGGGAGAGATCGGGGTCAGGTGGCCCGCCGTAGTCGGTCAAGCTCGCTGCGATGGCCCCGTGATAGCCGTCGGGCATGCGAATGATGAGGTCAGGATCTGGTCCTCGTCGCACACGGATGAGTTGCACGCGCTGGCCGTGCAGAGGATGATGTGGGTGGGTCACCGTTACCCATTCCTCAGATCCCTTGGTAAAGGGGGTAGTGTGCTGTGAATATGCCCGCCATGATTGACAGGGCCTGCCAGGCACTGGCCAAACAAGCCCTTGAACCACAATGGGAAGCTCAGTTTGAACGCAACAGCTACGGCTTTCGCCCAGGACGTTCCTGTCACGATGCGATTGAAGCGATACACAGCAGTATTAAGCACAAAGACAAGTATGTCCTCGATGCTGACATAGCTGGTTGCTTCGACAACATCTGTCATGAGGCCCTTTTAAGCAAGCTCAATACCTATCCTCAGATGAGAAGGCTCATCAAAGGATGGTTGAAAGCGGGTGTCCTCGACGGTTTCCAGTTTTCAGCAACCGAAGCTGGAACGCCACAGGGCGGGGTCATCTCACCACTTTTAGCCAACATTGCACTCCATGGGCTAGAAGGGACAATCGTCAAGGCCTACCGCGACAAGGATGAACCCCAAGTCATACGGTATGCCGACGATTTTGTGATTTTGCATCCCACCGAAGAGGGCATACAAAAAGCTCATACCATTGCCGTCTCATGGCTAAAGGACATGGGATTGGAATTGAAACCAAGCAAAACGAAAGTCAGCCATACCCTCAAAATCCATCAAGGAAATGTAGGGTTTGACTTTGTCGGGTTCACCATTCGGCAATTTCCGGTAGGGAAAACGCATACAGGGAAAAACTCCTATGGGAAACCCCTTGGATACAAAACCATCATCAAGCCCAGCAAAAAAGCCATCAAAGAACACACAGGCAAAGTAGCAGAGAAGATACGAGAACTCAAAGCGGCTCCCCAGGAGACACTCATACGCGATCTCAATCCCATCATACGCGGGTGGACCAACTACTACCGCACGGTCGTCAGTAAAAGGGTCTTTTCCAAGTGTGATGCGCTTCTCTACAATAAGCTGCGCCGATGGGCCAAACGTCGACATCCGAACAAGAACATGGCCTGGATTGTGAGAAGGTACTGGTTACTCAACCAGGGCAAAGGATGGACATTCGGAACGGAGAAGATGTCCCTCTGGAGATACAGCAAGACAGCAATCCAACGCCATACCAAAGTACGGGGGACTGCAAGCCCCTATGATGGCAACCTGCTGTATTGGGCACAACGATTGAAAAATCACCCCATGACTCACAGCACGTTAGGGAAACTACTGAGGGATCAAAAGGGAAAGTGCCGGTTCTGTGGACTGTACTTCAAAGACGGAGACCTCATGGAGATAGACCACCTGATCTTCAAGAAATATGGTGGCACCGATGCCATCGGCAATCTCCAAGTCCTCCATCGCCATTGCCACGATCAACGGCATGCTCAGCTTGCCGAGGCAGGTATCTATGAAAAAGACCATATGGTTGAGGAGCCGTGTGCGGAGAAATCAGCATGCACGGTTCTGAAGACAAGTAAGAGGGGCGACTCTCTTGCTTAGTTTAACTCAATCAGGAAAGCGGGATGAGAAAGTACACGACGAGCCTGACTGTGGTGGAAATCTTTGCCAGGCTGTTATGGTTAGCAGTCCAGCTACCAAGCTGGACAATGCGAATGTGCGACTGAACCATCGTCACCAAAAACAAGTCAAACCGGATAGACCTGACCAAAAGGCAAGGTAGGTAGAGACGCAACAGCGGGGCCACCTGCAAGCTGGCGCGATGATGCCCAGACCAGTATCATCACTTCACCCGCCCATCTACCCGGTGAAAGCACGAACCAAAGCAGCAACAAAACAACAGAACGGGACAGAGAACTCTCAAGCTCGCACTCGTTGCAGGTCGATACAACGAGCAGGAAACCATCCGCAAGCCCTTGATAGGATTGCCTAAGAAGCCAATGCCCTTGGGAAACCAGGGGATAAGCAGACGTAGGCACGGTTTCATGGCATGAAGAGGTATGAGAGTATGGCAAATATGATGCGCAGCGAAGGAAGAGCCAGCGCTTGACCTCGAGAGTGAAAGTTGGTACAAGCTGCCCTGGCGCAAGCTCGAACAGCATGTCTACCGCATACAGAAACGCATCTTCAAAGCCGAAAGCTGTGGCAAAACGAAGGCGGTCCACACACTACAAAAACTGTTGATGAAGTCCAGAGCAGCCCGACTGCTGGCAGTACGACGGGTAACG
>CAVYFB010000006.1:0-718204 GCA_963767625.1 uncultured Chloroflexia bacterium | reverse complement strand
GTTCCCACTGACAGAAAAGTACTTTTTGAGATGGTCTTTCTGAAGTAACTACTCAGGTACTCCTGAACCTAGGCGACGCTTGGGTTTGAGGAGACTGCATTCTCAATAAAATCACGTGGGCCTATTAATGGCCTTGGAGCGTGGACTTAGGTCCTGCCGACGTTCACGACAGACAAACGGTGAAAATGCCTTTGTCGTTGCTAGAGCATGTAGAATTGCTCAGATGTAGTACTCTGATCCAGGTCAGATGTGGATTTCCACCCCCTAATGAGGTAACTGAGTAGGTACTTACCTGGTTACAAAAAGAGCCAGCATGCGTTCTATAGATGGATTGTGCTTCTCTACAAGTATAAACTCATCTGTTCGTTTAAAGAACTGTTGACGACTCGGGTTCCTATCACCCCTTAATGATATTGTTGGCGAATTCGGTTTTCACGCTCAGAATATTGCGAACTCTAGCTCAAAACGAGCCTGATTTTTGAATTCGCCAACAATATCTTAATGGGGTCATTACCTGACGCTGAGACCTACACTCCTTTACACTCTTGGTGGGGAAGTCATGTCACCTGCTCTATCAACTCAATCCTATAGGGGGAAGGCGAAGATGAAAGCAGACGCAAATCCCTTAAAAATTGTCTCTGTAGGCACAATATTTCTGCCCTGTTTCGCAGTATGGTGTTTTCGTTGCTGATGTTTCGTTCGGATCCAGTTGCGCCGGCCCACGCATATGCAGGTCCTTGGTACAAAATCCAAGTCTTATGGCTGTGATTCCGTTATTTCCCATAGGGACAATCATAGTGACACCCGATTACGCCGCAGCCTCAGTCAGCGTTGACAATTCGAGCTACACGGTTGGGACGGCATGGCCGTGACGCTCAGTGATTTTTCTACCAATTCGACAGTATCACTGACGGTACAAACAACCGATCGATCAAACGCTCATAAGTTTAACTCGGTAACCACCGACGCAACCGGCGCTTCTACGACGGTCCACGCGGTACCCAGCAGTCCGATCGGGACAGTCGAGATGGTCGCGACAGATGGAGCAGTCACAGCAACGTCCAGCACTTTTACCATCATTGAGAAAGCTGCTGCACCTCCACCTGCGCCGGCGCCAGCCCCAACACAGCCGCCGGCGCAGGTATATTATCCTCCTGCCCCGCTCGCTGCAACACCTACACCACCTGATACACCGATACCTACACCATCCGATACGCCAACACCTACACCAACCGATACGCCGACGCCGACCCCTTCGGTGGTACCTATCGTTACCCATAGCGGCACGCTTCCCACAGAGCAATCAGGCAATAATTCGCCTATTATACCAATCTTCATTGGCCTTGGTATGGTGGCCAGTATGAGTGTCCTGGTCGTTATTGGTTTCATGTTGCTGCGCAGAAACCTCTCCCCGATGCCAGCCACTAACCTGCTTCCCAGCGGTGCTCCTGCCTGGAGCCGATCGCGAGGCAATAGCATGTCGGGGAAAACTCTAATAGCCGGGACGCCTGACGGTAGCCTGCAAGGAAATACCAGGATAACCGGGACGCCTCAGGCAAATAATGGCCTCCCTTCCAGCCATCGTGATCCACGGATAGGACAGCAGCTAGGAAACTATCGCCTTGTTGGGTTTTTAGGGAGCGGAGGCTTCGCAGATGTGTATTTAGGACAGCATGTTCTTGTACAGAACTTGCATGTTGCTATTAAAGTTTTGCATGCAAAGCTTGCTCAAAACTATCGGTCAGGATTCCTACATGAGGCAGAAACCATTGCCCGCCTGAGACACTCGCATATCATCCGTATCCTCGACTATGGAATTGATAGTAGGGATAATGCTCCCTATCTAATCATGGAGTATGCTCTACTCGGAACTTTAAGAAACATGCATCCAAGAGGAAGTATTGTTCCACCTGGAATAGTTGTCAGTTACGTTAAGCAAATCTCCGAGGCGTTGCAGAACGCCCACGACCATAACATTATCCATCGTGATCTCAAGCCGGAAAACATACTACTGGTTCAGAACAATGAGATCGTGGTTAGTGATTTCGGCATTGCCGCCATAGCTCTTAGCTCACATTCCATTAAAACCGATGCCTATGCAGGTACCGTTCTCTACTCGGCACCTGAGCAAATTATGGGCAAACCCCGCCGGCAAAGTGACCAGTATTCACTTGGCATCATTGTCTATGAGTGGCTCACCGGAGAGCTTCCCTTTAGGGGTACGTTGCCAGAAATCATTTCTCAGCATATTGGGGTGCTGCCACCTCCGCTTCGTGAGAGGCTACCAAATATTCCTCCTGCAGTTGAGGCGGTTATCATGAAGGCGCTCGCCAAAGATCCAAAGGGGCGCTTTAAGGGTATCCAGGCGTTTGCCGCTGCTTTCGAACAGGCCTATATGTTGCCTTCTCATCCCATATAACCGACAAGGCAAGCTGTTCCAAGCCAGCCCACATCCTTCGATGTGATACCGGTAGATATAGCAAACCAACCTCCTGATACCTATCGCGGCCTTTCTGGCGTGCCAAAGTCTGTTGCCTGGTCGCCTGACGGCAAACGTATTGCTTCTGGAAGTGATAACCAAACCGTGCAAGTGTGGCAAGCTGTTTAAGGATGACGTAACTGAGTAGTTACCAAAATGTTCCATATCGTCGGGCTTATTTCATGTCAATAAAAGCTGAGCCATCCACTGTCCAACCAGTGGGCTTAACTTGAAACCGTACACACTTTCACAAAAATACTTTCTTCGGTGGGTATTCTAACGCTCAAGAGGCCACTAGGTAACTTTATCCAAGCACACCTGACGGATAGCGTGGATGTATCTCCTTGCCCTGCGTGAAACGATCATAGGCAAAGTACTGCATATCATCAGGTTTCTGGCCTGTCAGAATGAACTGCGCCAACCACTGCCCAACAATCGGCGAGAGCTTAAAGCCATGGCCGCTGAAGCCCACCGCACAGTAGAGACCTTCATATGCCGCGAGACAATCGAGTATAGGATGGTAGTCAGGTGTATCGTCGTAGATACCGGCCCACCCACCGCGCGGCACAGCGCGGGTAAGCGCAGGAATGCCCTTCCCAGCCATGCTACGGAAGTGGGCGATTTCCTCTTCCGTCAGCCCCTGGGCATAATTGTCCGGATCGCTCGCGACCCGCACGTCCTCGGTCGAGCCAACCAACGTCACTCCGCCCAGGTCCGGGCGCAGGTAAATATGACGCGTCAAATCGAGCCCAACAGCGTGCAAACCCTTGCGGCCACCAAAATCATCTGGACGGCGTAGCGCGATCATAGGATGCCGGGTCGCCATGATAGGCAAGGCAATACCGATGGCCTGCGCAAGCCCCACCGACCAGACGTTCGCCGCCAGCACAACGATGGCAGCATGCACTTCGCCCTGGGTAGTCTGCACGCCCGTCACACGCCCATTCTGCGTCAAAATTCGCGTTACGGTTACTCCCTCACGTATGATTGCCCCGTAGTCGCGGGCCCGTTTAGCAAAGCAATGGGTTGTTGCCATCGGGTCTGCAACACCCGTTTCGGGTTCATAACAGGCCAACGCCACACCTTCACCGTTGTACTCCGCTGCGACCTGGCTGATCTCTTCTGAGTTGATCAGCTTTGTGTTAACGCCCTGCTCTTGCTGCATCACTACGTTGGCTTGCAATGCCTCTGCTCCTTGCTCATCTGCCATAACCAGCATCCCTGTAGTAATAAAGCCGCAATCTCCGCCTACGAGATCATCGAAATGCTGGAAAACCGCGAGGCTTGCTTTCGCCATACGGATGGTGAACTCATTGGAATAGTGCTGCCGTATGATAGCCCCAGAGCGTCCCGTAGTCCCATTGCACAGCGCCTGCCGCTCTAACAACATAATTCGCCCACCGTGCTGCTTAGCTAGCTGATAGGCGATACTGGCACCCATTACCCCTCCACCAATGATGAGCATGTCGGCTGTCTCGGTCATGATTATTTCTCCCTTCTGCCTTCAGCTTAGCAGCCCGCAATACAAATTGCAAGGCAAATCAGAACTGGAATAATCTTGCGCATATGCATGTTATCTATCATGAATGTCCTAACAAAAGGTTAGCTCTGCATTGAAGATAAACCTTCCTGAGCCATCTGGCTCACCGAGACAATCTTTCCTTCGACACACTACCCCTTGACAACTAGAAAATGCATGGTAATCTTTTGTTAGTAACTATAGATAGTAAGTTAATTGACTTAGTCAACAATCGCGAAAGGCAATGAAACATGGGTGATGCATCCCGCGAAATCATGCGACAGGCGCGACAGCAAGTGCCGGAATGGACGCCAGCACAGGTGCATGAAGCGTTAGCTCATCAGCATGAGGCTAATCCTGAAATCAAGAAATCGTCCTTGTAGATGTGCGTGAGAAGCACGAATGGAACGAGGGCTATATTCCTGGCGCTATCCATGTGCCGCGTGGTTACCTTGAATTGCAGATAGAAGAGGCTGTTCCCGATAAATCAAAGACCGTCGTGCTCTACTGCGCCGGTGGCGTGCGCTCCCTCATGGCTGGCAGTACGCTTACAGCAGATGGGCTATCAGAATGCCATTTCCATGTCAGGCGGTTTTGGTCAGTGGAAGGGCAATGGCTATCCATTTGTGCAGCCGCGCACTGATGAGTGAGGCACAGGCCAAACGTTATAGCCGTCATATGCTTGTTCCCGAGGTTGGTGAAGCGGGTCAGTTCAAACTCCTCGACTCGCGTGTACTTCTCATTGGTGCCGGTGGCCTGGGTTCGCCCGCTGCCTATTATCTCGCCGCCGCCGGGGTAGGAACCATGGGCATTATCGACGCTGATGTAGTGGATGAGAGCAACCTGCAGCGTCAGATCTTACATAACACAGATCGCATAGGTCAGTACAAGGCCGAGTCAGCGCGCGAGACGATTGAGGCGCTGAACCCCGATGTGAAGGTCATCACCTACATTGAGCGCCTGGATGAGAGCAATGTCGCCCGTATTATCGCTGACTACGACGTTATCCTCGACGGAACCGACAACTTCCCCACGCGCTACCTGCTGAACGATGCCGCGATCATCGCCAACAAACCCGTTGTGCATGGCAGCGTCTTCCGTTTTGAAGGGCAACTGACAGTCTTCAAGCCATACGAAGGGCCTTGTTATCGCTGCCTCTACCCGGAGCCACCTCCTATGGCGCTAGCGCCAAGCTGTGCTGAAGCAGGTGTGCTGGGTGTGTTGCCCGGCATCATCGGTTTGTTGCAGGCAACCGAAACGATCAAACTGTTGCTCGGTATTGGCGATCCATTAGTAGGCCGTATGATGACCTATGATGCTCTGGCCGGTGAGTTCAACGAACTGCGTCTCTTCCGCGACCCCGAGTGCCCGGCCTGCGGCGAACACGCCCATCCAGAAAACCTGCCGACCTACGCTGATGTCTGCGCCATTTAATTCCCGTAGGGGCGGGGGTGGTGCGGGGAAGGGACGCAGTCTGGGGCAAACCATCCCCCAGATGGCGTCTGTGTGTAGGGAGCTTGCCTCCGCCCGCATTAGTGGCATTATTCGGATATCTGATGAGGGAAAGAAAAAGGAGTAAATCATGGCAATCGTTCGTCTTGCACCCGTCTTACGCTCTACGGTGGGTGGCTCGAAACAAGTCAATGCCGAAGGGAGTAGCCTTGGCGAGGTGTTGGTCGATCTCTATAAGCGCTATCCGGCCCTGAAAGAGCAGATTCAGCCAGAAGGCGGCCTGAGTCGCTTCGTTAATGTCTACATCAATGACCAGGATGTGCGCTACTTGCAGGGTCTGGAAACACACGTTGGCCCTGCGGATACCATTCAGCTCTTGCCTGCAATGGCAGGCGGACAAAAGAAGGATTAAGGTAGACCTATGCTCTATAGCAGCATACTGGACACCATCGGCAATACGCCTCTGGTAGAGTTGAAGAGCTTCAGCCCGCGCCCAGGCGTGCAGATTTTTGCCAAGCTCGAAGGCGCAAACCCTTCTGGCAGCGTCAAAGATCGCATCGCCAAGAAGATGATCGAGGAGGCTGAGGCGAGTGGCAAACTTACCCATGACTCTATCCTTCTAGAGCCAACCAGCGGCAATACAGGCATCGCCCTGGCTATGATTGCTCGTGTGAAGGGCTACCAGTTCACGGCAGTGATGCCTGACAACGTGACGCAAGAGCGTCGCCAGATGCTCGAACTCTACGGCGCAAACATCATACTCTCCGATGGCAAGCTCGGTAGCAATGGGGCAGTCAAATTAGCGCAAGAACTGGCGCGCAGCGACGAACGCTACGTGATGCTCTACCAGTATGGCAATGACGCAAATCCCCGCGCACACTACGAGGGGACAGCCGTAGAAATCATCAAAGACCTGCCCGACCTGGACGTTTTTGTCGCCGGCCTTGGCACTGGCGGGACGCTAACAGGCAATGCTCGCCGTTTGAAAGAACACAATCCCGCCATCAAAGTTGTCGCCGCCGAGCCACTCCAGGGTGATGGCGTGCAGGGTCTGCGTAGCCTCGAAGATGGCTTTGTACCGCCTGTACTGGATCAATCGCTGCTTGACGCGAAGATACTGGTATCGGGCAGAGATGCGATACGCCGCACGCGCCAACTCAAGGATCAGGAGGGCATCTTTGCCGGACCATCATGCGGTGCGGCATTACACGCAGCTTTACGTGTGGCAGCAAGCATGGAGCATGGCAAGATCGTCGTGATCCTCGCCGATGGTGGTTGGAAATACCTGAGCGAAGACCTGTGGACTCGCGAGTTGGATCAACTCGAAGACGATCTAGAGGCGAAATTGTTATGGTAGCCGACGCAAGTTTTGTCGTGCGTATTCCTGCGGCAATGTATGCGGAGATGATCGCACACGTGGTAGCCGGCTACCCCAACGAGACCTGCGGCCTGCTGGCCAGCAAGGACGGCCAGGTAGTCAAGAACTACCCGACCGCCAACGCTGCCGAGCACCCCGATGATTTCTCCATCATTGATCCAGAGGACTTGCGGCGTATCTTCGAGGATATCGATACATACGATGGCCAGGATTATGCCTATTACCACTCACACCCCCAATCTGAAGCTTACCCTTCGCGCCGCGATATCGAGTTTGCCAGGTACAATAAACTCTACTACATTATTTTCTCCCACCAGTATTACCCTGAGCCTCCCCATGCCAGGGTATTTTTGATTCATGACGATACGGTGGTGGAAGGGAAGATAGAGGTAGTTTGACCCAAGCTCACCTTGTCCGGTTTTATCACTTGTCCACATGTGTGCGCTCTCCATCCCCCTGTCCCAATCCCGCCGTCCACGCAGCATGCATCGCTTCGGTCCGATCGGCGACCTGCAGCTTGCTCAGAATGTTGGAGACATGGTTGCGCACCGTCTTGGGACTCAAGACGAGGCGAGCGGCGATGTCGGCATTGGACTTGCGCTGGGCGATCAAAGTGAGAATTTCATATTCGCGATCCGTCAGTTCCGGGAAGAACTGCGCGGGTCCACTCGTTGCTGTCGGTCGCATGCTGCCGAAATAGAGCACCAGGCGCTCTGCGACAGCCGGACCAAAGATGGCCTCACCGTGAGCAACAGCGCGAATGGCCCGCAGCGTCTCCTCCTGGACGGCTCCCTTGAGCAGGTAGCCGCGTGCTCCGGCACGGATGGCGGCAAAGACCGAGTCGTCGTCCTCGAACATAGTGATAACCAGGATGCGCATGTGCGGGCTCGTTCGCAAGATGCGGCGGGTAGCCTCAATCCCGTTGAGACCCGGCATTTTAAGATCCATCAGGATGACATCGGGCTGCAATGTGTTTGCCTGGGTAATCACCTCGTCACCGGTGGCTGCCTCGCCAATTACCTGCATATCTGGGACCGATTCTAGCAACGCACGCAGGCCGTCGCGGAAGAGGGGGTGATCATCGGCAATCAGGATGTGAATCGGGTCCATAGCTCCTCCTTATTCCTCCTGGCGCACCAGGCTCACGTCATGTGTGCGGAGCCTCTCCTGCTCCGATTGTCCCGGATCCTGGGGAGCAGAGGGGAACGAATCCCTTGCTACTGCCAGTGGCAGCCTGACCTGGATCAACGTCCCTTCGGAGGCACCTCGCATGATCGCGCAGTTTCCTCCCAACTCGCTGGCCCGCTCGTGCATGGCATGCAACCCGACCCCGATGCGATGACCTGCGGGAATGCCCTTCCCATCATCATCAATGTCCAGATACAATGCATCGTCATCGATGGAAAGACGGAGCAGACAGTGCTGCGCCTGGGCATGGCGTGCAACATTGGTCAAGGCTTCCTGCGCGATGCGATAGACGGCCACCTCGACGGCTGCGGGTAAGAGCGGGAGGGTTTCCGGTACGTTAAACTCGACTTTCAGTCCCTGGTGCTGGTAGGACATCGCCTGCTCGCGTAATGCAGGTATCAAGCCAAGCTCGTCCAGGGCCGGGGGACGCAAATCATAGACCAGGCGGCGGATATCCGTAATGGCTTCCTGAGCCTGCTCTCTCACCCCAGCCAGCAGCGCATCCGTTCGCTCACTATCCTGTCTGAGTAGGTTGCGGGCAGCATCGACCTTGAAGGTGAGGCTGGCCAGTGTCGGCCCCAGTCCGTCGTGCAGGTCCCGGCGCAACCTACGTCGCTCTTCTTCGCGAGTGGTCACCAGGCGCTCCCTGGCCTGCTGCAAGCTCATCGAGAGACGCTGGAGATGGGTGGTCAGGCCCACAGCGTAGACTGCTACACCCGCCTGCCGTGCCAGGTCCGTCAGTAGACGCGAGTCCGCCTTGCCGAACGTGTCACCAGCGCGAGCAGCGAGGAGCAAGTAGCCAATCGTCTCTGCCTTGTATACCAGTGGCACCCGCACCAGGCCAGCCGTTGGCGCGCCGTAGGAGGCCACGATGTCCGCCTCCTGTTCTCCAGCTACGACCATGGCTCCCGCAGTCCCGGCTGCTGCTGCGGTGAACGTTTCCTGCTCTGGCAGCAGCGCAATGGCCGCATAGGGAAGCTTGAGGGCCTATGCCACGGTTTCTACGATGGTCGGCAGCACCTTCTCCGGCACCAGCGTTGCTTCCAGCCGGCTCCCCAGGCGTGCGAGCACCGCATACGGGTCGTCGCGCTCCCCATACATCAAGCGGTTGATGGCCCGCTGGAGCAGGCTGCGTAGTGGTTGGAAGAGCACGGCCACCAAACCAGTGGCGACAAGCGAGATAACAGGATTATTTCCCGTGCGCAAGAGCGCGCCAAGATAGACGACCACGAGCACATACATCCCGATCACACTGGCCGAGAGCGCACCGTAAACCAGCGTGCGATTGATAATGAGATCGATGTCCCAGAGGCGATAGCGAAGGATAGCAACGCCGATGGCAAGCGGGATGGTTACAAAGAGGAGCGCGGTTACTGTTCCATTGACCAACTGGTAGATGGAATCAGGAGCGCTCAAGCCAGGAACCAGGTTTCCCACACTCAGATCGAGCGTTTCCAACAGCAAGAAGATGGCAACGCCAAACAAGAGCCACTTGGTCTGCTGGCGCTTGGTGATATCGTAGACACGCACGTAGCGAATCACCTGGATAGCTAGGGTCGAGCCCCAGGTGAGGAGTAACTCAGCAGCGAACAGAGGCAGCGGCCAGAACGAGACATTGAAAGGCGAAGGTAATTGGAAGAAAACGTCTTGAATGATCCAGAGCGCGATCACGACACACGACCAGCGCGGCACAAAGCGTCCATCAGGAAACGTCAACAGAAAGGCAGCAAGAGCTGAGTACTGGATGTAGGTCAGCAGGACGAGCAGCAGGGCGACCGCGGGTTCGGCGTACAACGCCTGGAACGCCGTATTCAGGGTATCCGAGATACCGGCTGCTCCGAACATGACCAGCACGAGCGAGACAAACAGACCAATCCAGGTATCGGATTTGCGCCAGAAGATGAGCACGCCAACGGCCCAGAACACTAGCGACACGAGGATATCGACGGTGAGAAAGTAGGTCGTATATGCTCCAAGCGAGATGCCAAGATGCGCAAGCGCACGGACATTGCCCGGGGTGGGCTGCCAGAAGTTGCAGGTTGTGTGTATGGTATTCGCACATACTGTCTGTAGTTGGGTCGCGTAGGCGAAGATCCCGCCGATGAACAGTGCAAGTTCCACCAGCGCGAGCGCAATCCATGCACTCCGTGCAACGACAAGCCAGCGCCCATGCAGCGTTCCGTCATGCCTGGCATGCGCCCCTTCGTGCACGTTGCTCTTGCTCCCTGCTGATAGCTGATGCAGATCCATCGCCTGCTCCTTTGTTCGTTGCCGGTCAGAGACCTGGACCGCCACACAATGGAGCGGCACAGGTTTTTCCTCTATCTTACCATATCTTCGGTCCGAAACATGGTTGTTTCTCACGGGATGTGCTGGAAGAAATGACTTCCTCCTACCGCCCATCCCGTGAAACTTCGCGATGCCTGTTCGCTCAAAGGAAACATCTCCTGCCACTACTCGTCCTCTACGCCAGAGCCTGCTTGACTGCGGGTTGGAAGAGGAAGATCAGGAGAACGATATTCAAGGGGATATCAATGATCGGACCAAGGTCAAGCTGGCCACCCGTCATCGGAATAATGATCCCGACAATGGCGAGCAGGAACAAGATGACGGTGCCGATCAGCCCGACAGTGCGGGCCCACTTTTGTCGTGTCCCCAGGCCCCACGCAGCGACCAAGAGCACCACTACGAGGACCAGCACGACCACGATGACCGGAATGGGCCGAGCTATCCCATCAAAGTGCCCCGTTTTAAGGGAGATGAGGGGAACGAAGAACGAAAGCATGTTGAACAGCCCATCGATGACCAGGAGGACAACAGGAACGAGTAGCTTGTTGGACGTGCGTAGTTGTGTTTGCATGTGTAATATTCTCCTTCAGAATAGATGAACAGAACTTCTCATGAGCAGATGCGGAGCGGTGAGCCACTCAAGAGAGCAATCAGTACCCTCTGCATGTCCACTCGTTGTTTCTCTGCTAGAAGTGTAGCGGAGAAGGCGTCCCGCTGTCATGAGGCTCTGTCCCGTTTGTGTCCCGATTTTGCAGGGCGGAGAGGGCAAGCTCACTCTGGTTCCAACATTGCCAAGTTGTTGTTCCACCACAAACCGGGGGCTGGGAAGCTCAAAATGTAGTGGCAGGGGGCGGAGTGATGCTGCGGGGGGCCCTTGCGGCTGCCAGGTTTGCCGACCGCTGATTTTGGCTAGAACCCCAAGTCATGTCATGTTTGTAAACCGATCCAGAAGTCTGTTAGAATAAAGTGGATGAACTCTTATCTACAATGGCTGGGACAGTGACGTCCTAGTATGGTAGGGGCAAGGGTGGTGGGGCGGAGTGGGGCAGGCCCTTGCGGTTGCCCTGGGAGATCAACTTTGATATAATAATGCAGTCGAGAATCAACACAAAAAAGCGACAACGAACAGCAAGAGGAGGGGGAAATATGCCAATCTGGGATTCAGTACAGCGCGGCCTGGAAAAAGCCTCACAAGAAGCCTTGCGCATCGCCAAAATACAACGCTTGCGTTCAACAATTGACAACTTGTCCCGCCAGATGAACATACAGAGCAGCAACCTGGTAAACAAGACCATGGAACTCTTCCTCAACGGACAGCTCTCACAAAGTGAACTCCTCTCCATCTGTCAGGAAATGGCATACCTCAAGCAGCAAATCGACGATGCACAAAATGAACTGAGGCAAGTTCAAGCTAGCCAGCCCGTTACACCAGCTGGTCAACCCGAAGGACCCGGCACATACCCACCGACTATGCCCGCCGGTCCAATGCCCTATGCACCTCCGCCAATGGAAAGTAACTACGAACTGCCGCCCACCGTGTATGCACCACCTCCACCAGGGTATGAAACATACCTTGATAGTAGCAGCGATGTCACGCCACCACCTCCTCCCGGTGTAGAACCCCTTACCATCAGTGCAATAGATACAGTCCTGATGGGTGCATCACCTCCACCTCCTACACCGTCCGCGCCACAGTCGGAAAAACGCCTGTGTCCAGCTTGCCATGCTGAAGTTCAGCCCGAACACGCCTTCTGTCACAACTGCGGGACACTCGTACAGTACAGCGACTCGCAACATCAACCTACCGCACGAGCAGGTATGCCGGAATTAGCTTACCAGGGCGGAGAGCAGACCGTGCGGGCAGATGAAACATCCCAGGCTCCAGGCAACATGGCATCTCCGCCCATGACCGACCCATCATCCTAAAAAAAGCCGAAGGAGTGTAAAACTGCGCCAGTATATCATTACCACACTCTGCTACATCCTACGTATTCCTTTTGCAACACTCAATACAATACGACGCCCTTTCACACTACGAGCAAGGCGGCACCCACAATCCATCGTAGTCATCAAGCCCTGCTGCCTGGGTGACCTGCTCATGACAACCCCACTACTGGAGGTCATCCGTCACGCCTATCCCCAGGCAAGCATCACCTACGTAGCAGGGACATACTCAAAAGTCGTGCCAGAGCACCATCCTGCCGTCAACACGGTCATTGACAGCGGCACCGTAGGCATCCCTGGTCGCTATAGCTTTTATGACTATATGAAATTGATAGGAATATTACGCAAACACCATTTTGACCTGGCCTTCGTCCCCGACCGCTCACCCATGCTCACGCTCCTACCCTGGCTGGCAGGCGTGCCACGGCGCGTTGGCCCCGATAGTTTGGGACGTGGCTTCTCGCTCACCGACCGCATACCCGTCTCCACCTCACCCACCCAACTGCAACACCAGGCCACAATTTACCTCAACCTTGCCCGCTCCATCGGCCTACCCATCAACAACCCCCGCATGCGTTTCGAGCCAACGCAAAACGAGCGAAGCGACGTCGTAGGGGCCCAAAGCGAAGCGCGTTTCAATCCCTTCGCGCCCGCGGGGCAGGGTGAGGCAAACACCACCCAAAGCGACGCCGTAGGGGCCCGATTTATCGCGCCCGCGGGGTTGGGCGGGGCCCAATTCGCCAACAATACTCATACTCGAGTAGCAGTCTTCCCAGGCGGGGGCAGCAACCCCGGCATGAACTTAACCGCCAAACGCTGGCCGCTGGACCGTTACCAGGAACTTGTACGCAGACTTGTGCGCGAATTTGACGCTGAAGTACTCCTCATCGGCGGACCCGAGGACATCGACCTCAATCAACGCCTGCTAGAAGAACTCGACGTACCAGCAGGGACCATCACGAACCTCGCAGGTAAAACAACCATCGGACAGCTTGCCGCGCAACTTGAACAATGCGCCCTCTTCATCGGCAACGACAGCAGCCCCATGCATCTCGCAGCAGCCGTAGGTATCCCTGTCATCGCCATCTTCGGCCCGACCAGCCCCCAGGAGTATGGCCCCTACCCGCTCGATGACCCCAAACACATAGCCATCTGGCACCAGCCCACCGCACAACCATGCTTCTTCCTTGGCAAAATGCAAACCTGTACCGCATGCACCTGCATGCAATGGGTTACAGTCGATGAAGTGTGGGATGCGGTACGATTGTTTTTAACAGTTCGGTGTTTAGGCTAAAAGTTAATTCGCAAATACCTGGCGGCATGTTCTATTTTATGCCGCCACATCAACAATAATTCCCTGTTAGCCTTTAGGCTTTGGGTTGCTTGTAATCTTGCGCGGCTGTGTTCCTCCCTGTGAACGACCGCTCTTTGGGACTTGCTCAAGCCCCAACTCTGTACCAACAAATGCTCCAATGGGGCCAAAGGCGGCACGCGCAACCTGTTTTATCTCATCTTCACGGTCTTCTTTAGTCCAGAAAACATAAACAAGGAAATCATAGCCATCTTTAATTGCGGTCACGACCTTCTCTCCGTTCGGATTCTCGACCGACACCTTGAAGTCCGCCAATGCAAAAAACTCAATCAGAGGATAGGTGACAGCGACATTATGATCGAGGTAATCAAATTCGAGCAGGATGTGCTCGTAGCCACGTTCGAAGGACTCGGCAACCGCCGTACCAGCAGGGCCAAACCTGCTCAAGGCATCACTCAGTTTGCCCATTACACTGCTCACGAAAGCAGCAGCAGCTCCCCAGAGGAGGACTATCAGCGTCAGAGGATTGGTTATCTGCCCGTTGTTTAGCGCGCGAATCTGAGGTACTAATGCGCCAGCTATTACCAGCACGAGGACGATCAGACCAACAATCATGATAATCAGAAATAAACTGATACCACGCTTACGGATTCTCCGAAACTCATTGCTTGTAGCGTGCTCCAGTTCCTGCATGAAATCGTTTAAGATTTTCTGGCTGACACTGTCAATGTTGAAGGATTGCAAATCCCGCTGGCCCAATATCAATGCTCGCCACACATATGATTGTTTGATCAACGCCAGGCGTAGCGCTTTTGCCGAGTTTCCCCAGTTCACAGGCAAAAGCGGTTCACCATTGCCGGTTTGAGGTTGAGAAGTCGCTGATGTTGGAGTGAGTAACGGTTTAACCGTTCTAGTAGTAGAGGCAGGTAGGCACATCTGCGTCACCGCTCGCTGCCAGTATTCCAGGCTCGAGTTCACTGCCTGAACTGCCTGACCTGGCATGCGAAAATCAGGAGACACAGGGACACCATTCGCACCTGGTTGATTGGTGTTCTTGTTGGCGCTACCAGATATCTTATCCAGGGCTTTACTTAGCGCAGTGATTCGAAGTTGAAGGCTATCAACGTCACGCTCATTGAAGACATTTACCCAGATATTGCGGACTTTATTCGTCAACACATCCACAAGAGCAGAGTTCTGCTGTTGCGCAGGGGTTAATTGTAGTGAGTTTTCCAAGGGTACAAGGGCGACCGAGACACCCCATGTTAACGCGGCCAACGAACGGCCAGCTTCGTAAGCGATCAACTCGATCTCATTGCTTGGTGAGTCAGCATCACTATAAAAGCTCTCGCGCAGAAAGCTGTCCCATGCTTCTAGTAAACGAATAACCAAACTACTGAGCACCTTGATTGCCTCTTTCACCTGGGCATCAGGCGGAACAGGAAGTTCGTCACAACTTTTTTCTTCAAGAACCGGCTGATCATTGACATTACTAGAACTAGCTGGAGTGGTAGTGGCCGTGGGAACAGTGAGCACCCCGGGTACCAACCTCTTCTGATAGCATTCTATAGTTGCAGGATCGAGCGCCTCCTCAGGAGCAGTCCACAACAGTGTGAGGCAATTGAGCGCCCGCCGTGTAACATCATACAGCCTAAATTTCTGCACAAAAGGGGTCACTGTATCATTTCCTGTTACACTGGGTTTAATGATACTGATGCCAACATTGGCATAGTCGAACTTGCCAGGGTAGAGATAGAGATAGGGAAAATCGGAAGCAGCCTGATCAGATGGAGTAGGGGGGTTGATATCATAAATGGTATCGCTTGTATCGCTATCGGGAAAACGTTGTAGATGCAGCGTTACAATACGTCTGAAGATTTCTCTCATCACGCTCGTAAGCCAGGCATTATCCCTCAATTCGCTTGAAAGTGATTGGACTTTCGTAGAAAGTTCTTTAGAGCCATTCACAGTGAATTGGGGTAGAACTGTTGTAACATCTTTCAATACAATATTCTTCAGTAAAGCATCAATCACATCTGGTTGCTGATTGCCGGTGCTATCACCTGCAAGAGGGAGATTTATACTGGCAACGAGAGAGGAACTCTGCTGGTTGAAGATAATGGCATCGAGCGCCAAATTACATGCCGTGATCTGTACTCGGCTTTTGAGTTCCATGATACTCCAACCAAGCAAGAAGGCATTGTGAATCGCGGTAAAGATAGGATCATTGCTTAAAGCTGAGGAAGAATTAGAGGGAGCATTTGGAGATGTAGATGCAGGTGAGCCATTAGCCTGGGCAGGATTTGGATTTTGACTGACCATAGTATGCCTCCTTTGTTCGTTACAAGATCAAATTCAGCAGATGTAAAGCAGCATGCATCGGGACAAGAGGGATTTCAAATCTTCTAGGCCACATATCCTCATTTTTACAAACTGCTGCTTATGCACTGTATATAGTACAGTGTATACATGTGTATGTCAATACAACGTACAGACGCAGTTGTGGCGCACTGCTGTTGCAAAGTCACGCCCCCTTTTGGCTTGTCGATGAAATGGAATTGCTTCACCCTTTCATATTCACGAAAAGTTCTCTTTATTCCCGAGAATGCAACAGCCCGGAAGAACAGCTATAGACACTTGACAACCCCCCTTGTTCAATTGGATGAAGCCAAAGCATAAATAGACGGCTAGAAGCAGCATGCACCGCCTCTAGCCAGCTTCTCAAAACACATATACATGTAACTCAACTACAATACAACGTTCCTCACAATAGCAGCAGCACAGGTGATCCTATTGTGCACTGCCACCATCAATGATCAGATCCTGTCCCGGTTGTGACGATCGCGATCATGACGATGGTCACGATCGCGATCATGGCGACGATGGTCACGATCGCGATCATGGCGACGGCGCATTGCTCCAACAACGCCCGCCAGATCCTCGTCGGATAGCTCGATGGCTCTCGTCAGATTCTCCTCACTGCTGAGGTTGTTATGATCTGATACGTCCTTCCCGACGCTCGTAAAGTCCAGTTTCATTTGCTGTCCTTTCTTCTGATAGTACAAAACAATTGTAAATCTATGGCAACGGAATGCACAGCAAGAGAACGTCTTTCATATGCAGCATTTGTGTTTGACAAACACATGAACCCAATTTGCTTTGGATTTCACACGATTCACTACATAATCAGAAATGTCCTCTATGCAAACCGGTAGCCACCCTGGTAATATCCCGGCAAGGTGAGGCTTCTCGCAACTTAACTTCCTCTACCTTCCCCACCAGCCACCTGGCTCTGTATCAACTGTGCGTAGTAGCCGTTCCTCGCCAGGAGTTCTTCGTGGGAACCACTCTCTACAAGCGTTCCCTGGTCAAGGACCAGAATAACATCGGCATTACGAATTGTGCTCAGACGGTGAGCAATAATGATTTGTGTACACGCTAAGGCTTTGAGATTTTGCTCTACTCTCCTCTCGGTGAGCACATCCAGAGAACTGGTCGCCTCATCAAGCAGAAGGATTGCTGGAGCATGCGCCAGAGCACGGGCAATTGCCAGCCTCTGGCGCTGTCCCCCAGAGAGGGCATTGCCACCCTCTGAGACGAAGGTTTCGTATCCCATCGGCATTTGCGCGATTTCGTCATCGAACATTGCTGTTTGGGCGGCTTTGATCACCCGCTCCATGCTTATATCAGGGGCATTGAAGCAGATATTTTGCCGGATCGAGCCACTGAAGATACTTGCCTCTTGCATGACGACCCCGAATTGAGCGCGGACTGCCTGATAGTTCAGGGACCGCAGGGGAATGCCGTCGTAGTAAATCTCACCTTCTGTCGGGAGAAACAGTCCGAGGAGCAGTTTGCCGAGCGTACTTTTTCCTGATCCTGTTCGCCCAACGATGGCGACCTTTTGTCCGGCTTCGATGTGCACACAAATATTCGTCAATACTTTCGGAGCATTCGCATCGTACTGAAAATTGATACCCTCCAGCTTGATCTGCCCCGTCAGTCGAGGTGGCTGCTGCACACGTTCAGCATCCTGCTCTGGTTCAGTTTTCATCACATCAGCTATGCGCTCAAAATGAGAGCGGACCACCTGTAATGTTTGTCCTGTGCTTACAAGTGATGCGAGTGGAGCCAGGAAGACACCAGCCAATGCATTCAATGCGAGCATCGTTCCCAATTGCATCGTGTGATTGATGACCTGCACTGCTCCTAACCACAGCAGGATGAGCGGTGATAGTCCACTCAAGGTGGTCATGATGGTGCCGGTGACTGACGAGAGATAGTCCCGGCGCATAGAGCTATTCAACTGGTTGAAGAACAAATTTGACCACTGCCGAAACACATGTTGTTCAGCCCCGGCAGCCTTGAGCGTTGCTATTCCCACTAACGCCTCCGTCTCATAGCCTCCAGTTTTTCCTAAAGCCTCCAACTCGCGGCTTGCCAGCGCACGCATCGGGCCATTGGTGCAGAGCAATAAGACGACTTGGAGCAAGCCGATCGCCAGTGCAACGCTGCCGAACACGAGTGATTGTGAGAGCAAAATAAACAAATAGACAATGACTAAACTTCCATCCAGTATCGTCGAGATGAGCTGGCTGCTGAGCAAATCAAAAATGATGGTGTTGCTCTCCAGGCGTGAGCGGATATCTCCGCTCGAATGCCGCAAAAAGAATGGTAACGGTAGCGACAGCAGGTGTTCAAAGCTACTTAGCATAACGTGTATATCGATGCGTGCCTGAAGGTAGATCAGCAGAAATGCACGCAGGAGCAAGATCACGAGTTGGGAAAGCACGAGAATGATGATGCCTGCTGCCAGAAGCGGCAGGATCATGTTCATCTGGTGGGGAATAATCTGATCGACCACCACTTCGGTGAGGACCGGTAATGCTAGTCCAAGCAGTTCAAGAAGCAGGGTGACTGCGATGATTTGCATGAGCACCAACGGTGCCTGCTTCAGGAATCTTACCAGGTAGGTTTGTAAAGTCATCTCCGAAGCACTGCGACGACGGTCAAAATGCACACCCGGTTCTAGCATCAGCACAACGCCGGTGAAACCCTGATCGAACTCCTCCGCCGTCAGCCGCCGGCGTCCCAGGTCGGGATCAACCACCTCCACGTGGGTAGGGGACCAGCGTTCCACGATGAGAAAGTGATCGAACTCCCAGTGGACGATCGCGGGCAGCGTCACCCAACGAAGATCGTTCTCGTGCAGAGCAAGAGCCCGCACACGCAACCCATACATGCGAGCAGCTTTGACGATACTGAGCGCGGACAGTCCGTCGCGTCCAACCCCACAGCGTTCGAGCACCTCGGAGACGCTGGTAGTGCGCCCGTAATAGGAGAGGATCATGGCCAGGCAGGCAGCTCCGCAATCCAACATACTCAACTGCTGCAACACGGGCACCCTCCGCCGCCTTAGTCTATCTGTGACGCGCTCCCATAAGAAGCGTTGAGGGAACTGCGCTGACCGAGGAGGGTGGGGATGGATAGGCGACTGCACTGGCTGCTTGAGCGGAGTTGGTGACTTGAGCGGGACGGTCTCCTCTAGCTGCTCTTGTGCCGCCTCGGTCTGCAGATCGAGCATGGTCGGATGGACCTTCTGCTCCTGGTCGAGCGGGCCATGGATGCCGTTTAGCAACGCCTTGCGCTGTCGCTGAGAACCGGGACGAATCTCCGTAGCATCAGGGTCGAACGTGTTCATACATTACCCTCCAATCAGGGAGCCCAGGCCCGGGAGCAATGAGAGCAACCGCTGTGCCCCTACTTGCACCTGAGCATGGACAACACTGCCTGCAAAGGTCTGTGCCGGGAAGGCATGCCCAAGGGGAACGGTCACGGCCACGGAAGGTCCGGACACCACCCGGAGCGCAGCGTTGTCAAGCGCAAAACGCTGGCGGGCCTCGTCAGGGCTGATAACACCTGGCTCGACCATGCTAATGGTGCCCGTGAACTGCGCGCCGGTTGTGCCAACCTGCACCTGGATCGGTAACCTGGCCCGCACCTTTGGGGTATTGAGAGCAGGGAAGAAGATCACTGCAACAGCTTCACGCTGACCAGAGCTCGATGGTAGTGGTTGTTCAAGAATGATGCCTGTGCCTTCCAGGTAGACTGGTACTTGCTCAGACCACGCAAGAAATACTGCAGTTATGAGCAGTCCAAGCAGTATCCATAGGAAGAGAAAGACGGGGGGAGTCACAAGTTGAGGAAGAACGTCCTTCTCTCGTCTCTCAATGTAGCTCTTGAGAGCCTGGTCACGAAAAATAGATCCGGGTACTTTTGTCCTTTTGTTATTGCTACTCATATAAAGTAGAGATTTTTCTAGGTTAAAGCGTATTTATGTTTCGTGTCCCTATGGCGCTATGCTTTTATAAGCCCAGGTGATAAGGCAAATTTATTTTGTCTAATATACTAAACACGCTACAGTGCGAACCGAGTGTAGGTGTAAACCGCAATAGTCACGCCTTAGATCATCCAAAAGAAAAATACGGGTGCAGGTTACACTGATATTCCGTCATATAAGGCCTCTGTCTATTAAGGTCTGATCATACAATGATTGTCTTCTTCAAGAAATGAGGGGTTTCGCTTGCCCCTAGTACATCTTACCCCCTTCCCTTGACACATAAACTCGCCTTCTTCTACACTCCTAGGGTATGGGAACTTACAAGCTAACCAGGCTGGCCAAATTTATCATTGGAGGACTCCCGCTCGTAGTACTATTCTTGTCAATAGTTGGTAATTTCATAATGATTACCAGCGCAGACGCCGCTAATAACCATTCAACCACTAGCTCGAGCCTTTCCTCCAAAACACCTTCACCGACTCCTAGCTCGACTAAAACGCCGACAACCACACCGACTCCTACCATAACGCCGACAACCACACCGACTCCGACTAAAACACCTACACCTACTCCTACCAAAACGCCGACTCCGACCCTCACTCCGACTAAAACGCCAACACCCACACCTACTCCGACTAAAACGCCGACTCCGACTCCTAGCCCTACCGAAATACCTTCACCGACAGCTACTGCCTCACCTATGCCTACATCTACGGCCGCAGTCAGGGCAATCCCAGAAAAAATCGTAATACCTCCAGTGGTCGTGACACAAAGCACACAACAGAGTGCTAAGCCAACTCCTGTCGCAACAATAGCACCAACAAATACACCAGGCGTCACGAGTCAAAGCACAACCCAGGATTCACAGGAAGATAGCTTTCCGTTTATGACAGTTATCGCCGGTTTCTTAAGCAGTATAGGATTTGTACTTCTGGTCGGCTTTGGATGGCTGTACCTGTGCAGGATGTTACTACGCGTACTGGAGGTGAAATCACCACCAGGGGGCCCCGTCACTCAACAGCCAGGACGACGGGGTAAAGCACGAATGGCCTTCAGGCTGCTCATTGTGGTAAGCTCCTTCCTCATCATCGGGAGCGTTGTATCTTTCTTCTTGCTGCCGTACACGACTTATCTCGTGGTGAGTTGGGTTATCCTGATCATCTTCTTCTCAAATATCCTGAACCAGGAATTGCGGGTCTACCACCACATTGGCCTGGAGCAGGTACTTACAACTCTTCACCTGACAGCGGTGAAGATGGCACGCGGCAAGCGGCCTCGGCTCACGGAAAGCGCACCTGATTTGCGAGCCATCACTGATACAACAGCCTACTTGAACGTGCTGCGGCAGTCCTTTAAGCCAGGAGGAAAGAAGGAGGCAGGACGAGATGATCCACATAAGTAGAATGTTCAGGATATTCCTGTACAGCCTGCTCTATACCTTCACCATCTTGATTTTCTTATCGCTGGTGCTCTTCAAGTCTCATCCTGTGGAATCCCCAGCGATGAGCTTTCTGAGGGATGTGATCATCTTCTTTGCCTCTACACTCCTACTCAAGTATACCGTCTATATGCTGATCAGTCCCTGGTATGGACTCTGGCACTTGCGCAAGTCAAAAGTACGAATGTTAAAAGGTTTTTATTATCCGCTCGTATCAGTAATTATCCCAGCCTGGAATGAAGAGGTGGGCCTGCTTGCAACAGTAAAAACCTTGTTGGAGAGTAGTTACCACCACCTGGAGATTGTTGTGGTGAATGACGGGTCCACCGACAATTCTGATGCCATTATGCGGAATTTCGTCGCTAAGTACAACCAGACCATGCAGGGGATCGAGGATGCTCCCAAACTCTTGTACCATTATAAGGCAAATGGTGGAAAAGGTTCCGCTCTCAATACAGGGATTAGACTGTCTCATGGAGACATCATTATCTCGGTTGATGCTGATTGTATAGTTCACCGGGATGCTGTGAAGCACTTCGTGCGATGCTTTGCTGATCCTGAGGTGATGGCGGCTGTCGGCAATGTCAAGATTGGCAACACGAAGACCCTCATCGGAATGATCCAGCACCTGGAGTACCTCTTCTCCTTCTACTTCAAGAAAGCCGACTCGGTCATGAACACCATCTACATTATCGGCGGAGCTGCTGGAGCCTTCCGGCGTAAGGTGTTCCAGCGTATTGGGATGTACAGCACAAAGAATATCACGGAGGACATTGAACTCTCGGTGCGGATCCAAAAGGCGGGTATGCGCATTGTGTATGCCGCTGATGCCGTTATCTATACTGAAGGGGCCAGCGACCTGGAAGGGCTGATGAAACAACGTCTGCGCTGGAAACGAGGGCGGTTTGAAACCTTCCGAGAGCATCGTTCTCTTTTCTTCAGTTTGAAGAAGGAGCATAATAAGCTCCTCACATGGGTGATCCTGCCATTGGCTATCTTTGGTGATTTGCAGTTGGGCTTTGAGCCGTTTTTCCTGCTCGCGCTCTACATTTTCTCGCTGTTGACGCAGGATTTCTCTGCATTCATCTCCGGTGTTATAATAGTCTCACTGACGTTCTTCATCCAGATCTTCGACGATAAGCAGACCCGCAAGCCTGCCTACCTCCTGATAGCTCCCGTGGGCTGGCTTCTGTTCTATCTAAGCACAATCGTGGAATTTAACGCGCTGCTCAAGTCAGTGTGGGGGTTGCTGAGAAAGCAGGAACTCAAGTGGCAACGGTGGCAACGCAAAGGGGCAATCGATTCTAACAACCAATTCTCCAGCAGACACAGAAATATTAGCATGAAATGAGGCGCTTCCTATTTTTACCGTGATATTTGCTTCAAGTGAAATGTGAAGTGAAGTATCGGGATACGAAAAATGTCTTCAAGTGTCATATAGTCCTTGAACGAGAAAGGGTCCCACTGTGTTGGGTAATACATGCCACGCTTCAACTCTTCTTCAGTCATCAAACGTAATAGCTGCACTATTCGAGCATGAAACCAATCAAGCGTCTTGCTGAGTGATGATCGTGTGAATATTGTCGCTCCAATATAAGGACCAAGCGCATTGATCCAGTTAAAAGGAATGGTCGTGACAATAAGCAAGAGAGCAAACAGTTTGGAGATTGGCTTTGGTAATCGTCCAAACACGAGAGCAAGCAGGATTAAACTCGGAAGGATAAAGAGCCCCATCGCCATATGCACGACGATGTGCTTATTTGTCCAGGCAGCATTGTGACTTTTTTTCTTAAGATCGTTATCGGAGAGAGAGTCAAGAAGCGTATGAAACTCCACGCGACTTGATTCAAGCTCTGACCGAAGAGAGTCTTTTCTATCTGTGCTTTTACCTTGTGACATAAGTACCTCCCGCTCTCCAAAGGTTCTATATTACTTCAAAGTATAGTCGTGTTTCGGGGTGGTGGGAAGTGAAGCTTATCCTGATTTGGACGTGATAAATGTCATGGGGAACGCCGCTGTAGAAACTAAAGGTCTTATCAGGCGATAGTAGTCTTCTTCCAGATGATGGAATAGCGCCATAGCAGGTGTTTTCTCACTTCCGCTCCTGGGAGGACATCTGCACAGATGTGGCGTACTTGAGATAAGGTGAGGTACAAATCATTTTGCCCGTGCTCGGCCCATGCTTCTCGTACGTTGCGAGGTACTCTCGCATGACCGGTCTTGATGTATTGCAAGACGATGTTTACAGGTGTTGCTGCAACGCTGGTGAGAATATCGGAGAGTCCCTCTGCCTGGAAGAGGTCGAGGACGATGAGTGTGCCGTTCACCTTCAGCCCATCCTTCATCTTCGAGAGTATATCCGCCATCGGCAGGTGGTGGAGTGTGGCAATGGATACGATGCAATCGAACTGCTCGGTAGGAAATTCCCACGAAAGAACATCGTCAATGTGATAGTCAATGTCGGGGTACTGCTCCGAACCCTCCCTGGCAAGGCGGATCATCTGCGGCGAGAGATCCAGGGCAACGACGCGGTCTACGCGTTTCGCCAGGAGGCGTGCAAATGCACCTGTGCCGCAACCAATCTCAAGTGCTTTCTTGCTATGCGGTGGGATATGTTGCAAGAGGAAGCTGTGGTAATGGCTGTTGTGGTCCCAGCCCTCGCCTGTTAGGGAGGCGAGCCGGTCGAAGTCTGCTTGAATGGTGTGCATATCGATATGATCTGGCATAGCAGTAGTATATAACATTGTTCATTGTTCCCAGCGCTCCAAAAGCAAATGGTAGTGCGCGATCATTGCCTGGTGACGTCCTTCTTCGACCTGGCTTCCATTCTGTAGCTGCTGTTCATGATATGTGAGCGCTTTTCGTGCGCCCTCTAACGCTTGTGGCGACACTTCAGTGGCATGTACCGCTTCTGCCGGCAGAGGTTCCCATGCCGGGGAGTTATGCCAGTTTATATATGGGCAGTTGCGGCACTGGTTCGCGCAACAATAGCCACGCCGAATCAGAAATGAGCGAGTAGCAATGTAGAAGCCGTTAGAGTCGATGATCCAATCAGTTGAGTCTTCCATGGGGACATTTTCCAGTATCTCTCATTTGCTCGCAACAAAGTAATCGTGAAATGTTTGTGGAACCATATGTTGACCTCTGCCTCTTTCATAACAGGGGTATTCTCGTGAGTTTAGCGCTCCCTTTACGGCTCTGGTGGCAGGTCCACCCACTCATTAGACGGTTTGACGGGTGGCCCATAAGCTGATAAAGAATCCAGTAGCGCGGCTGCGTTGTCCGCGTGTAGCAGGAGCCTGGTATGGATTGGCGGGATGAAGCCTTCTGCGGTGGCATGAGCAACAAGAGCCAACAATGGCGCGAAATAGTCTGCGACGTTGAGCAGGCCAATGGGTTTCGTATGCAATCCAAGCTGTGCCCAGGTGGTGATTTCGAAAAGTTCGTCGAATGTGCCGAGCCCACCGGGGAGGGCGATGAAGCCGTCGGCGAGATCTGCCATTAAGGCTTTGCGCTCGTGCATGCTGCCCACTTCGTGCAACTCGGTCAGGTGCGGGTGTGCTACCTCCCGGCGAAATAGCGCTCGAGGCAATACGCCAATTACTTCTCCACCAGCAGCCAGGACGGTATCGGCGATGACTCCCATCAAGCCGACGCTTGCTCCTCCGTACACCAACCCCAGTTCCCGTGCGACCAGTTCTTGTGCCAGGTTTCGTGCTGCTTGTTGGTACTCCTGGCGGTTGCCCAGGTTCGAGCCTGCGAAGACGCAGATACGATGCATGGGTGGTTTCCTTTCACCTTTTTGTGCCCGACGAAGAAGGCTCCTATCAATGAATCGGCCCCTACTCCCTATCCATCGCTTCGCTCGGAAGTGCTGCGGTGTCCAGCTTATCTTCTGAACGCGCAAGGACGCGCTTTTTCGGGTCTAGTATACGACTTTATTGTCCCTGGACAAACCTTTTGATCTAATTTGCTATGAGCACCCGGTCTCGAGCCACCCAGTCGTATTCCATCCTTCTTGCTGTCCATACGGCTACGTCGACTCCATACACGCGGGACACCACATGAAGACTCATATCGATACCTGCGGAGACGCCGGCCGAAGTGATGATATGCCCCTTGTCGACGACACGTGCATCCGCGACCATTTCTACCGAGGGATACGTACTGCGCATCCACTCAATGCTGGCCCAATGCGTTGTTGCCCGATGTTGCTTAAGGAGGCCACGTTCGGCAAGCAGAAAAGCTCCCGTACAGACACTGGTCGTCAAGTGTGTATGCTGATCTTGCTGTACAATCCAGTCAAGAAGCCGCTGATTATGGCGCTCGCGACGTGTTCCCTGCCCTCCTGGAATGACCAGAATGTCAAAGAAGAGATGATTCTCAATCGTGGTGTGTGGTTTCACAAGCAACCCACCACGACAGGTGATAATCTTCTCTTCTTCGGCAACCGTTGCCACGTTAAAAAGCTTATGTTCGTCGCTGTTTTCCCCTGCTGGACGAGCTATGGAAAAGACTTCGAAGGGACCACAGAAGTCAAGCACCTCAACATCGTCAAAGATGAGGATGCCAACAGTAGGTAATTGGTCTTGGTTTATCATGAGTGTTTTATCTCCAATTCTATTGATCGAGGCTTACCTTCAATAGGTGGGACCTCCTGGCACAATGTTGGTTTGTTGCCCACAGAGAGGCTTATATAGTTCCTTCATAGTCGCCAAAGTTGTTTCAGGGCACCCATCAATTGATTCTGCCGCCTCTCTATAACTGCCGGTGTCCATTCCTGAAAATTGAGGACCTGCGTCGTTAGCACGAACGGGGAAATGCCGTCAATTGTCCTGAAATACTTCTGTTTTTTGTCGTCGAAATCGTAGTTTGCTGCTTTCAAGTTCTTTACTTTGGAAAGCAGGACAAGATTGCCAAGGCGATTGACATATTTTTCACGTAACTCTCTGGTGGGAAACCACTTGACCCACTTACTGTCAGGAGATGGGCGTTGTGGTAACACATGTTCTACGCTGGTCGCCTCATAATCATATGAAGCTGTGCCTTCTGAGAGTTTCGCATCTAAGCGTAACAAGACATATCGACAAACATGATGCATAAGATACATATCGCCATTGAGCATTCTAAGGACTTCATCGCACTCTCTAGCCGTTAGTTGTAGTGGGGAATTGGCCACATAGAGGTCTTTGCCATCATGGATAGCTTTCAATAATTCACAGTAGCGATCAATTCGCTTATATGGGGGAACCTTGCAAATCATGAAGCTTATGACGAGACGCTCAAGGTCGTTGAGAAAATGCAACACTAGATGGGGCTTACGCCAATTCTCATGGAAATAATAGAGCGCTGGCGGTATCCATCGTTCGTGGTCAAGCTGATTTAAGCATTTGAATATGCCATTTATCTCTTTCGTCAAGGTACCATGTTGGTAGTTGGTCTTCTTGATGTTATCCATGGCGCGAGCGTAAGGATCCAAAATTTTATCGATAAATTCTTGTGGGGTAGAAGTTTGTGGACGAACATATTCCTGAAATTCCTCAATCATCCCTCTACTCTGCCGTTTCTGAGAAAATATCGCTCGTAAGTCAAAGAAAAGTTCTTCAAACGTCTCACTGCCGAGCATGGTTTCTATCTCTTCCCACTTTATCGCATACTCGTCTTGCTTGTCTCGAGGAATGGTGCTGAGGATTTCGGCCTTTAAAATATCAGGATAGGAGAGATCTAATCCACGGCTGTTCAAGACTGAAAAGATGCGGTACACCGAGTCAAGATCAGGAGTGGAGACGGAGACGACGATTAGGAAGCAGCGATTCACGATAAATTGTGTCAGCGCAATAAGCTGCTCTTCTGAAAGTTTTCGCAGTTCACGAATGAAACCTAAGGTATTGTCCCGGATATTTCTCTGACTCTCTGCTAAAAGTGATCCTTGTAATAGCATGCGCGGCTGGAGGGGCGCGATCTGGGTGATGATCGACTGGCGGATGTGTTGCGAGACTTGAGCGACGATAGGCGCTGGCGGGAGTTCGAGCAGGAACTGACAGGACAGTTGGTGAGGGTGTATGACGTGGATCCCAGTTGTGTGCGCCTGGACAGTACAACCGCCAGCAGTTACGCAGCGGTGAGCGAGGAGGGGTTGCTGCAGTGGGGGCACAGCAAGGATCATCGACCGGACTTGCCGCAACTCAAAGTGATGCTGGCGACGTTGGACCCGCTGCGGTTGCCGCTGGCCACGGAGGTGCTGCCGGCCAACGCGCTGATGATCCCTTGTACCTGCCAGCCATCGCACGCGTGCGCGCGTGTCTGAAGAAGCCCGGCTTGTTGTATGTGGGCGATTGCAAGATCTGGGCTCTGGAGACGCGGGCGAGCATCCAGTCCCATGTCGATTATTACCTGTGTCCGTTGTCTTCTCTGCACTTTCCCGCCTAGCTATTTGTTTCAGTTCTTCGATACCACCTTCATCCTGAATATATTTCAAGAAAAACTGCGCATCTCGTTCGCGTAACCTCAAACGGTAGCGTTTCGGCGTTCCTATGATAACATTGCCCTTCTCGCAAAGGAAGGACGTTAAGCTTTCAGCATATTCAGACTTGATTAAGCTACGCAATGCTGCCAGCAGCATCGTGAGTGTGGTCAGTCGCTGCTGGCCATCGATGATCTGGGCATCTGACGCATCGTCTTCTTTGATCAGCACAATACTGCCAAGAAAATAGGGAGGCAAATCATCAATGGACTTCTCATAGCCGTCCATAGCCCTCAGCAGGTCTTGAAAAAGTTCCTCAGATTGCTCGGTAGTCCAGGCATAAGCACGCTGGTAGCGGGGAATAGTAAAAACAAAGTCATCGTTGAATATTTTCTTAAGCGGGTACTCCGAACCACGAATGTTCATTTTACTCATTTTGTAACCCCAAGAATAATATGGTATGGTCAAGTTATCAAATAGCCGAGTATCTGTCAAGTATTTGGAACTGAAATCCGCCCATAAATCAGGGGTGCAGGGGGCAAAGCCCCTTGCCGGAGCGCGAGGTGTCCTCGCTTTCTCTTTTCCCTCAAAGCGGGCCGGAGACCCGCCACAAGCATTATGAGTGGATCTCAGTTCGGAAATGTAGTATTGAGCCAGATTGACACCGATGATACAATATCGTTGAAGCACCCATAGCTCAGCGGATCAGAGCACTGGTCTTCGGAACCAGGTGTCGGGGGTTCAAATCCCTCTGGGTGCGCCAGTCGATAAACCGTCTCTCTGAGAGCCCTTCACACGCTGTTTGATTACAAGCAGGCAGCGAAGAGGCCAGGGAAGACGGTCTTTATGTGCCAAAACGCGTTAAGAGACCATTTGATCCGCAACCGCTGTGACCACTTGCCCCGTAACGCATCACCTGTGGTGCCTCTTCTTGAAGAGGTCCGCCAAGTCGGCAAACAGGTTGTGTGGCAAAATTTGTGGTAAACTGACAGAGGTATGCCATGCAACTGGTGGCTCTGTGGCACGGAAGACGTGGGAAATTCTGCGTTCTCAGACACACATACTCACAGTGAGAAAACGCAAGGATGCATAGTTGGTGCAAGAACTCTAAGGAGAGACGATACAGAGATGGACAGGCAGAACATTGTTCTCACGTTTAACGTACCAGCTGTGTATGGATTAGGCACATCATGACATGCTTCTCCATCCCACATCGGGGCACAGCAAGTAAGCAGAGAGAAAGAGCGAAGAAGCGCCAGAGACGATAGAATGGGAGCAGGTATCACGTTATCCACCCTGTGAAAGGAGGGATTCCTCATGCTCTCGGAAGCGGATTTGGTGGCCAAACGGGCGGCGTTACGGTGGCTAGTGCAGCAGCACCCGCAGTGGACTCATCAAGACCTGGCCGATGCACTCTCGATGTCGCGCTCCTGGGTCAGCAAGTGGCTCCGGCGGCTACGCCAAGCCGATCCCACTGATGTCCTGGCGCTGCATTCCCGCTCGCGAGCGCGGCACACGCCCCCAGCCTCCATCGCCTCCCAACCTGCCGTCGTGCAGCGCATCCTGGAGATCCGTCTCGAGCCGCCGGAGAACTTGCAGCGCGTTCCAGGGCCAGAAGCGATTCTCTACTACCTCCACCGCGATCCTACGCTCAAAGCTGCCGGGGTTCGCCTGCCGCGTTCCCAGACGACGATCTGGAAGATCCTGCGCCAGGCAGGCTGTATCGAACAGGACCGTCGCCGCAAGCCCAGGCCCTTAGAACTGCGAGAGCCCGGGGAGGAAGTCCAGTTCGACCTGAAAGATGCCAGTAGTGTGCCCGCTGATCCAGAAGGCAAACGCCAGCATGTCGTCGAGATTGCTAACTTCGTCGATGCGGGCACCTCGATCTGGTTACACCGCGAGGTAGGCGGCGAGTTCGATGCCGAAGCCCTCTTCGAGGTGGTGGCCCAGTTTTTCTGCCAGCATGGCTTGCCCGGCATGCTCACCTTTGACAATGACCCGCGCCTGGTTGGTAGCCCTTCCGGACGCGATTTCCCCTCGGCGCTGGTGCGCTTTCTCTGGTGTGTGGGGGTAACGCCTAACGTGATCCCGCCACATCGTCCAGACAAAAATGCCTACGTGGAACGATTTCATCGCTCGCTTGGTCAGGAATGCTTGCAGGTGCATCAGCCAGGCACCCTCTCGCAGGTCGTCTCCTTCACCGAGGCGTTCCTGACCCACTACAACAGCGAGCGGCCTAATCAGGCGCGCTCGTGTGGCAACCAACCGCCGCGTGTGGCCTGCCCGGCCTTCCCGACGTTGCCCAGCGTTCCCAAGACGGTCGACCCTGACCGCTGGCTCTCCCAGGTCCATCAGCAAGCTTTTGCTCGCACCATCCGGGCCAATGGGAAGCTGTCGATCAACCGTCAGGACTATTATGTGAGCCGGAGTCTGGCCGGCCAGCGGGTCACCTGCTGGGTCAACGCAGCAGAGAAGTGCTTCGACATCTGGCAACCGGCAGGACCTATCAAGTCGATCCCGATCAAGGGCTTGCATGGAAAGCCGATGCCCTTCCAGGACTATGTGGCGCTGATGAAGCAAGAGGCGCGCTCGGAGTATCAGCAGTATCTGCGTACCCATCCCAGGTTCACCCAGGGCCGGCTGTGGGCTTGAGTCTCCCGGAAGTCGAGTGTGAAGGAATCAAACGCCTGCATCAGGAGCGTCCGACTCGTGATGATGCCTCACGCTGTCTTCTGCGATCCTGGGCGGCTTGTTCAACGTGCGGCGCAGGGCCTGCCAGCAGGAGAAGACCTGCGCTCGGTTCGCTCTGCATCCCTCTCGTCTCTGATCGATGAGCAGAGAAGAGCTTCTCCAGGAAGAGCTTTTTCAAGCTTATCAATTAAAAAGACTGTTCGCTTGCTGTGCTCCGATGTGGGGTGGAGAAGCATGTCATGATGTGCCTAATCCATACATGTAGCCTGAAGAGGCCCATCAGGAGAACGATGCGAGGGGGAAGTGGCATGCGTTGAGGCGCGGCACGCCTCAAGGTGTGAAGCCCACTGACAATGTACCGATATCTCTGAGCCGAAACGGAGAAGAGGGCTACCCCTGTGACCCATGCTGACGAGAGGAATCCGTGCTTGAAGCGTCGTGAATTCGGACAAGTGAAAGCGGCTGACACACTTGACCAAACGGTGCTGGTGTAGGTGCCTCACGGCTTACACATCTGTGAGGGTTCTCCCATGACACACCCGGCGTATAGCGGACAGCTACCGGTCGCGAGAACACGCTCATGCGGAACTGGGGAACTCTGCAACTGCTTAACCCGAAAGGGACGCGAAAATGCCAGCGTGCAGGACAGAGGGCGGAGGCGGCGTAGTAGCCAAATGCCATCCTGTAATGGGATGGACATGACTAAGGACTGCCAGGAAAGCCACCGACCAAAGTAGACTACTAAAATCGGAAAGCGCCAGGAGTAGGAAGGCCTTGTTCTCCGGCACAGCGGGGGACCTTCTGCAACGGGTTGTGCCGTGCTCATGAGCGAGATCGCTAGGGGGTCGAATACCGGTCACAGGGGCGAGTACGGAAAGCGCAGTGCGGGGAAACTCGCATGCTGCGTTTGGAGGGAGGGAAAGGCCGCAAGGCCCTACCTATCCCTACACCGCACAAAACGGAAAAGCCCGGAAAACAGGCTTGGACTGGATTTAGCACTTTCTCGATGTACATCGTTACATAACATTCGGTATGGCATCCGAAAACAGTCCTGACGAGCCCCATGAACCCCATCCCTGGCTAGAGGAGAAGTTCTATGCCCGACTGCGACAACGTACCCTTGATTTGGTCAAGCGTAGTGTCGATGCGCTCCGCAAGGACAAGCAACGCGTCTCGCCCTCTACGGTGGCTGCCAGGTCGAAAGAGCTGGATCCGGACCGTCGGGGTATTTCCGAAAGTGCCATCCTTGATAATCAGGAGGCAAAGGCGTACTACGAGCAACATCGAAGCTGGCAAGGCTCGCCGAGAAAGCCAGCGAAGTTGATCATCGGAGCGCTGCCTGCTTCGCCGGTAGTGGTCAAGCCTGGCCGGGATGAGCAACGGGTTCGTCAATGATATCTACGCATGAGTAAAGAGGCCTTAGTAGAGCATCTTCTTGCAGTGGAACGAACTCACGCTGAGAAACGGGAGCGCTGGCTTTCGCAGCAAGATGAGATACTGACCTGGAGGCTGCGAGCAGAAGCCGCGGAATCAAGACTGAAAAAAGAGTAGCTGGCTACGCGAGCCTGTTTTTATGCAGGCTCATGTCCCTGAACTTTATGGTAGAATACAAGCTGCAGAACGGTTGCTGGCCTTTGTCGCGGAAGGGAACGCTCATGTGCATCCCGGCAACTGGTCCCCCGTGTCAGCTGCTAAAGCCATGGCCAGATGTAAAGCGCCAGCTGCTCATATGAACACGGCTTGATGTTGCCGCTTTCAACGTGATTACGCGGAGCGTTCCTTCATGGCTTCTCTGTGGGAGGTGAGGTTGGCAGTGCTTGGCTCATCTTCCCACTAAGAGAGAAGGAGCTGTCGAATGTTAATCAAAACAGCTCATTACCTCATTAATTTACCTGTGTTTATAGTAAACCCTCCCCACTGCGAGACGTACTAGCATAACCGTTCAATCGCAAGAGCACCTCGCTTTTCAGAAAGGAGTCTATCAAGGGATTTGTCTCCTATGGGGGTAAAAGTCTATCTAATACCTCTTCTCTAAGCATGAGTATGCCATTCTTCATGGCTTCTGAAAGCAATTCTACTGACGCAAGAACATCGTTTAAGTGCCCAAGATTCAGAGCAAAGTGCGCGTGAGGCAAAGGGTCCACGGCAGCTTTAATGTGTAAATGAGGACCTTTCTTATATCTCTCTTTTTCGGGTTTATCAAATTTATCGATTTCTCTTTTAGCGAAACTTATAATTTTATCAGATTTTAACCCCTTTTTACTTAACTTCAAGTTAGCTCTATTGCTGATCTTTGCTTGCTTGTTTTCTGATTCTTCTAATTCAGGTGATATATTTGGATCGCAGTGAAGGCATAAAAATTCCTTTTCCTGATTATTAATAAACTGGTAGATGGAAAGATAAGCCCTATCTAAATACCATAGCTCTTCATCTTCCTCATTGCGCTTCCAAAGTTCAAAGTACATAGCAGGAAAATTTTCGACCTTTGTCGAAAACCTCCAGCCTCGATACTCACTTGTTGGCCTGGCACCATCATGGATTGCAAAAATCAATCCGCTTGAACTAGCTTTCGTTATCTCACAGGCTGGACCATCTTCTTGTTTCGAAATTGGCCGCAACATTATTCGGATTTTTTGAGCTCGGGATTTAAGGCCATTGCTTTTCATCTGAATAATACGCATCTACGTTCTTTACTACTCCTCCATCCCAATGGCAGCCCGTTCTTGATCAGATAAATTGTAAAGATCAGCTATTAATGTATCGATTTGCTTTTCGTATTCTAAGGCAGAAGCGCCGCGAGTTGATAATCTCATATCCACAAGGGTTAGCAGACGGCGCATTAATACAGGATCTACCTTGGCTGGGTCCGGAACAGGAGTTAGTTTGAGCGTTTTAGGTTCCAACATGGTATAACCTGCGCTATACTTGTGTGAGTACTTTGATATATACCAGTAGCAAGTAGAGGAATTCAGTACAGCGAGGAAAAAGCGTAAAAGATCATCTTCTGCACCTCTATCTTTCGGATATAAATAAGGTGCGCGAGAAACAGCATACTTGCCCTCTCGATCAAGTGAGAAACGCGGCACTATTACCAAATGAGGAGTTAGAATCTTACTTCGCATCATCTCCTCAGGTTGTCGAGGACGTTCTGGTTGCCACCAGGCTAAAGTCCCTTTACGCACTGGAGGTCGAGACTGAAGCTTATCCTTATGCGACATCAAATAATTCCAGGTTTTAGGAAAATTATTCTGTAGCTCTTCCTCTTTTAACTTCCGTCCATTGAGATATGAAGAAAAGAAGTAGGAGCTGGTTTTTTCAGGTACGGTGTATAGTCTCATTTCTTTATCGGGCAAAAACGGAATAAATAGTGACTCCTCTCCCTTTGGAAGTATTTCCGCGGGAATAATAAAGACATCATCTGCTCCAGAAATAAAGCCAACATGAACATCTAGAAAATCTCCAATAGTTGGCAATTCCTCGAATTTGCGCGTGATGGACGATTCGGTGGGCGGCAGAATAATCCATTCATCCCTTTTAAAGGCGGTTTGATCTACTTCGTAGATACTGTAGAATTTTGTCTCTTCTTGGATACCCGCTAGGGCATCCTGAAGCGCAATTCCTACTAAATCTTGGCATCTAATAATCAGAGAAGGAGGGGCCTTACGTTCAGCATCGATTTTCTTTTGAAAAATGAGGAGAACCACATATGAACCTCTATCTTCGAAGACGCGAATAGCAGAAAGATCGGCTAAACAGCAAATCCAACTTGTTTCAAGAATGAGCTTTCTTAGATTACTGGCGTTTTTAGTTATCAGAAAGCTATGAGGAATCACAAACATTCCATAACCGCCTGGTTTAAGCATTTCAAGTGCCAGGCGTAAAAACGCCAGATATATATCAATGCGTCCACTAGCACTTTCATCCATGAATTCACTAATATGCTGGCGCATAGCTGTGTTCTGCGTACCCCAATCAACATACGGTGGGTTAGCAATTACGGCATCAAAAGATCCCTTTAGTTGAGGATTCTTTTGATAATATTCAATGGCTTCTGATGTGACAATGTTTAGATTTTCTGGCAAATTATCAGTTAGAACCAGGTATAACAGAGAAAGCGATAAGATGGCCGCTTGAGCAGCGTTGCTATCAATATCCAATCCCTGAACAGTCTCAAACGCTTTATCAATTGATTCCGTCGTTATACCGTCCTGCATTGGATCGCACTTTAATTCTAAGAGAGTACGTAGAAAAATCCCAGAGCCGCATGCTGGATCAATAGCTCGAATTCGTTTGTAAGCTGACGGCGGCATCTGTTCACGTAAATAACGGGCAAAGAACCGCGCGATATACTGTGGAGTATAAACACTGCCAAATGATTTCTCCCACCTTTCATTGGGCAGTTGTGAAAAAAGCAGGAGGGGTGGTTGATCTGGCTCTTCATGACGAAGTACAGTAACGTATTGTTCATAAATGCGGCTTAGTGCATGTTTAGATATGAGGGAGAAATCATATGTATAGTAAGATGCATATTTGTTGCGATAAAAATCAGTTAAAAGAGCATGTACGGTCGATCTGGGCAAGTTGTCAAAAACACGTAGTTTGTTATCATCGAGCAAATAGTCAGGAACAGATCTTTTGATAAGGTCTTCAAGGATTGAGCGTAAAGCTACCCGTAATGGCTCTCCCAATTCTTTCGGTTCGCTCCAACTAGCAAGTAAAGTTCGGGTTGAACGTGAGGATTGAGAACGGATAGGGGAAGTACGGTGGTAATTATCTTCGACCGCTCTGGTAAAGATAATTGCATTGAATAAGGCAGAATATGTATCATTTGAAACTGATTGCCCCATCTCTCTAAGTTCTGTGTCCAGGTCTCGTTTCCAAAGTGAAATAGTCTTAATCAGTGCATCATCTAATGCGGGTATGTTGGGATTGGGTCTTTTCCCAGATATTTGTTCGAAAGCCTCACTACGTAATAGGTCGTAATCACTCTGTGAAATCGGATAATTTTCAACAAGAGTCGGAGGATTTGTCCGGTTAAAGAAAAAGAAAACCCAATCAGTTTGTACCTGAATATGCCAATCAACCAAATTATTATAAGATATGTTAAAAAGGTTTCTTCTCGAATTTGAATCCAAGGTATGCCAGGAGCGTTGCAAAAACGAGATTACTGCGGCATTCTCTAATCCATGTTCTACAATAAGATGTGCATTTGCTATATCACTAACATTCGGGACATCCAAATGATCACTTGGTTTCCAGCCAAGCTCAGCAGCAAAATCATTTAAAAGCCTTATACTAGCGAGAGAGGAAAGTGCAGTTGAGGTCAGTTGTTCTATTGTGCTATACAGGTTTTGCATAAATTTCACCTTTTCCTTGATAAATCTGCAAGCTTTTATGCATCTTCCGTTAAGGTTTCAACGACACTCATAATACCTCCAACACCGCAGCCAAGTCACTTCTTGATTTAATCCCAATATTAAGAGCAACATTGGCTATATTTACGCAGAATTTTCCTTTACCCTGTTATATAGAACAGAATCTCTACCAAATAATATCATAATCAGTACTCAAAGTAAATCAGCAAAACTTTCGGTTGCTGATTTAGCCTCAAATTGCTGTCAAAGTTGGGTTCTCGTTTAATGAAGATATGGGTACCTGAATGGGTCCCAATTGAGGCCGCGTTTCGACCGCCTGCGAGAGATTGGATCCCTCTCACTTTGGACAATCACGTCATCGTAGTAAAAAAGAGCGATATTTTCTTCCACTCCGGGTGGAAAGTTTGAATCTCCTCCGGTAAAGGCCGAAACTGTTTTAATTTAAGCGCATCCTCCTCTTGCGAATGTAGCATTATACAAATATCTACAAACTACCATTTCATAAGGTGAAACTGCTCATTGATGTGCCATCAGAGCTATTCATCGTAATATGGTTAAAACTTGCAGGCCACGTGGTGTCCAGTCTGATCTCGTACGATCCCATTTTTTGGTGAAGCGAACACGAGGGGGGGTTGACAATACCGTCTCCCTCCCTGTATATTTAAAGTATAGTTGCTATTGTAGATCAACTAGGTCAACAATCTTTATAAAACTACGGAGCCATCATCATGAGTAAGAACATGGGGCGAGTAATAAAAGTACTATCCTGTCTGCTGATCCTGAAGGAGTAATACAGCAGGCCCCCATGTATGTAGAGGCATCGTAGCCTCAAGGCCAGGAGACTTCTGAGACAGTCTAGGGTCATCCCCACGCAAGAACTAAAAGGCATTGACGCCTGGAGCACGGAGACGAAATATCTTGCGACCAGGTGTAGGTATCCTATGCTGCATTCACGATGAAGTGAGTTAGCGACTTCGGTAGAGCCCCGATTTATCGTGGGCGGGCTAGCTCGCTGATGCGACCCGCCAGGAATATGCTGTAGCTCCCCGATTTATCGTGGGAGACAGAGGAAGAGAAATCAATATGTCCGATCACGAAGATACCGAGAATAACCTGAATGTTTTAGGGGCCGGTGTGGGAAGCAAGGTTGAGCGTGTCAAGAGCGAAAGCAATCACCTACGTGGACAGATAGCCGAAGAACTGGGTCAAGATACCACTCGCTTCTCCGAAGCACAGGTGCAACTCATCAAGTTCCATGGCATTTACCAGCAGGAGAATCGCGATGTTCGCCAGACAAATAAAGCGGCTGGTATGGAAAAGGCGTACCAGTTTATGGTTCGCTCACGTATTCCCGGTGGCGTGCTGACTGCTGAACAGTATCTCGTCGAGGACGACCTGGCAGGACGCTTTGCAAACGGCACACTACGTATCACTACACGCCAGGGTTTCCAGCTACATGGCATCCTCAAAGGTGAATTGCATCCGGCTATCCATGCTATCAACGAAGCCCTGCTATCCACATTAGCGGCCTGTGGCGATGTAAACCGTAATGTGATGGCTTGCCCTGCGCCCGTATCCAATCGCGCACAAGCACAGGTTCAAGCAATAGCTCATCAAATCGCCATGCACCTTGCTCCACGCAGCCATGCCTATCACGAGATTTGGATCGATGGTGAACAACTGGAGACCGTGAAATTACCTGAGGGAGATGAAACCGAGCCAATTTATGGTCCTACCTATCTACCACGCAAATTCAAGATCGGTGTAGCGTTCCCAGGTGACAACTGCATTGACGTTTACACACAGGATATTGGCCTGGTGGCTTGCCTCAAAGGCGAAGAATTGGTTGGTTTTACAGTCCTGGTCGGCGGCGGTATGGGTATGACCCATGGCAAAGCCGCAACATTCCCGCGCCTGGCCACACCTCTCTGCTACGCTACAGCCGATGAGGTTTTGCCGGTTGTGGAGACGATTGTGACGATCCAGCGCGATTATGGCGACCGTCAGAATCGCAAGCACGCACGCATGAAATATGTCGTGGAGGAACGCGGCATTGCTTGGTTCCGTACTGAATTAGAGCGCAGGCTAGGTCACAGCTTGCAGGACCCACATGCACTTACCTGGCATGATGCCCAGGATCACCTGGGCTGGCATGCTCAGGGCAATGGCCGTTGGTTTCTAGGTCTATTTGTTGAGAATGGTCGTGTCATAGATAACGATACTGCACGCATGCGGACAGGTCTACGGCATGCCGTCGAGGAATTTCGACCCGGTATTCGCCTGACTCCGCAGCAGAACATTCTTTTTACTGACTTGACCGGAGCACAGCGAGGTCCATTGACGGACTTGCTTACCTCATATGGCATACCTACAGATCTCGCTGAGATAGGCACACGCCGCTTCGCTTGGCATGCCCTGCCCTACCGACCTGTGGATTAGCACTGGCCGAGGCAGAGCGGGCACTCCCCACGATCATAGGACAGATTGAGGCTGACCTACAAGCATTGGGCCTGGCTAATGAGCCCCTCAGCGTACGTATGACGGGCTGCCCCAATGGTTGTGCGCGTCCCTATATGGGAGATATCGGTATCGTAGGTCGCACAAAGGATGTTTACAACATTTATCTTGGCGGTGACATGCTCAATACACGCTTAAATACGCTCTATGCCTCCTCTGTCCATCTGAAAGATTTGGCCGCGACTGTACGTCCTTTGTTAGCTTTGTGGCGAGATGAGCGGATACCTGGCGAGAGTTTCGGCGATTTCTGTTACCGTGTCGGCCTGGAATACCTCTATGCGGCGACATCTGTAGAGGCGCGAGCTTGTCTCCGCCCTGTTTGAAGAGAGGCTGGCCATACAGTCCCCCAGGTCAACCGAGGAGACAACTTCATGCCAAAATACTATCCCATTATGCTCGATATACGCGGCCGCTTAGTCATCGTGGTTGGTGGTGATCGTGTGGCAGCAGAGAAGGCAGCAGCGCTGTCTGCGAGCGGTGCCCTGGTGCATGTGATGAGCCAGGAGTTTTGCGATGAACTTTTATTGTTGCAGGCCGAGCATAGGAGCGTCACGCTGCGCCATAAAGCTTACGAGCCCGGTGACTTAGCCGGCGCTTTTGTTGTAGTGGCCATATCCAGCGATCCACATCTCATACAGACCATTTGGGCCGAGACTCAGGAACGCGGGCAACTGGTCAACATTGTAGATGTCCCAGAGTATTGCTCATTCATTATGCCTTCAGTCCTGCGACGCGAGCAGCTGACTATCGCAGTTTCGACAGAGGGAGCCAGCCCCAGCCTTGCCAAACATATTCGCCACAGCCTGGAAGAAATCTTTTCTCCTGCCTATGGTCCATATTTGCGCTTAGCAGCACTAACACGTACCTATCTACGCAAAAACGGCGTTTCCTATGAGCGGCGTGATGACTTCTTCAGCGACTTCTTTACTTCGAATGTGCTCACCCAACTCATGACAGGGAATATCGCACAAGCTACGGTAATAACAGCAGCGCTACTACACCATTACGATATCGATGTCCCGGCAAGTGTCCTTCAGCTGGGTCTTGAATCAGTAGACCCTCCATTTATGGCGGGGTCTCCGCAGGAGAAGAAGCATGTCAATAGTAATAGATGAGCAAACGAGAGGAAGCGATGACCGGTTCCGTACGGGCGTGATGGAGCGCAGCTTGCAGAGCGCATTTCAAATCTTCGCCCCTCGGCAAGCGCCATCTTCCCGCGGCAGGGTCTACCTGGTGGGAGCAGGTCCTGGTGATCCAGATTTGATCACACTCAAAGGCCTGTGCTGCATTCGTAAGGCTGATGTCCTGGTCTATGATCGTCTGATTAGCCTCTCTCTGCTTGATGAAGCACCCATACAAGCCGAGCGAGTGTTCGTTGGGAAAGAACCTGGATGTCATTCTATGAAACAAGAGGAAATTAACGCCTTGCTCATCAAGCATGCACGACAGGGACGCCTTGTGGTGCGCCTGAAGGGCGGTGACCCTTTCATCTTTGGGCGCGGTGGTGAAGAAGCCCTGGCGCTAGCCCGTGCTGGCATCGCGTTCGAGGTTGTGCCAGGCGTCAGTTCAGCCGTCGCTGTACCTGCTTATGCGGGAATCCCTGTTACCCATCGCAATTACGCCTCTTCCGTCACTATAGTGACGGGCCATGAGGACACGGCGCATACATCATCCAGCGTTAACTGGGAGATGCTGGCCAGGCTAGATAGCACGCTTGTCATTTTGATGGGGGTGACTACGCTGCCATACATTACTCAGCGTTTGCTTCATGGCGGTCTCCACCCTGATACGCCGGCAGCAGTGATCCAACAAGGGACTGTACCACAGCAACGTGTGATTACAGATACACTTGTCAACATCGCTGAGCATGCTAAAACGGCCGGAATCAAGTCTCCTGCGGTAATGGTTATCGGCGCGGTTGTCGCCCTAAGCGATCCTCTTGCATGGTTCGAAGCGACATACAGTAGCGCAAACCAGTTGGTAGCACCCCGATCTCCCTGTCCCCCAGACAGGGATTGAGTGGGTGACTCCGATTGAAAGGGTAAATAGATGAAATTGTTGGTCAGCTGTATTTCAACGAAACATTCAGTTCTCAAAGAGCACTGGGCGGAGGCAAGCTCACGCCCCTACTCGGGTCAGGAGACCAGGACCGAATGCCCGCTGACTGTTTTAGGAAGCTATGAGAAGCCCAAGGAAGATTTAGGAGGGGCGCTGTGTCTCATTGAGGATATAGGAATTCCCCGCGAAGTATCTATACGCGCTCCACTGCGTTCCGCTGAGGGGGACTACTTGAAGACTGTCGAACTTAAAATGGCAGCCGGCATGGTGACTTCTGAGAAAGGCGTGTTTGTAACTTCTTTTGGCAGTGTCCACGAAGTTGATGCTGATCTGGGTAGCATACGTCAACATGTGGTCAGTTCTCCGCTTTTCAATGCACTGCACTCCATATCCCGCACTCAACGAGGCTATCTTGTAGCAAGCACCGGCTTAGACCTCTTGTTGGAGTTCAACCGGGATGGGGAGATTCTCTGGAGCTGGTGGGCTACCGATCACGGTTTTGAGTTGACGCCTTCTGGTCGCCCTCGAGTGTTAGATAAATCAGCGGATCATCGCACGATCAAGTATGGGACGCTGAGCCAGACCACCCACGTAAACTCAGCAGCAGAATTGCCAGATGGCAGAATTCTGGCCTCACTTTTCCACCAGGGAACAGTGATTGTCATCGACCGTGAAACTGGCGCATGGCAGGTTGTACTGGAAGGACTGGATCATCCGCACGCCGTGCGAGTGCTAGATGAAGGAATTCCCCGCGATAAATCGGGGGACTACTTTACAGTAGCAGATACGGTTCATGGCAAAGCTTTACTGGTGAGGACCAACAAAAATGGAGGTCATGTCGAGGAAGAGATAGATGCTGGCACAAACTGGCTGCAAGATTGTCATTACGATGGTACTCACAATTGTTGGATACTCGTTGACGGCAAAAATTCACGCCTTAGCTTGCGCCGTGGACGATCGGGTGAGAGGACTTTCGCCCATTTTGATTTCGATCCAGAATGGCGTCTATACGAAGCACATGTACTGTAGGGGCCGATTATGGATATTAACAAAATACCCTGGACACCGTGAACGGGGACAGAACGCTGGTAGGGGCCGATTTATCGTGCCCACCGCCGATTTATCGGCCCCAGGCAAACCCAATGGCATGTCCAGATGAATTTGTGAAAATCCATTAACAGCCCTCATGGGTTATTCGCTAATTATGAAAGGACAAGATGTTGATATGACAGTAGGTTGTACTATATGGCTGACCGGACTCTCTGGCTCTGGCAAGAGCACCATTGCCCATCTCGTTGAGCAACATCTCAAAGAGCGTGGCGTCAAAGTCGAGGTACTCGATGGCGATGTTGTACGTACACATTTGAGTAAAGGGCTTGGCTTTAGTCGTGAAGATCGCGATACCAACATCAAGCGTATCGCCTTTGTGTGTAGCCTGCTCACGCGTAACGATGTGATCTGTGTTTCTGCTGCCATCTCGCCCTACCTCGAAGCTCGTGTATGGGCACGCCAGGAGATCGGCAATTTTGTTGAAGTCTATGTTAAATGTCCTGTCGATGTATGTCGCGAACGTGATGTGAAAGGCCTCTACAAGCTCGCTGATGAGGGCAAGCTTAAGAACTTTACCGGTGTTGATGATCCATATGAAAAGCCGGAGTATCCCGAACTGGTGGTAGAGACCGACAAAGAGACGGTCGAGGAAAGTGTGGCACATATCTTCGCCAGACTTGTAGAACAGGGTTATCTCGAACCCGGGTTCCTGTCTCAGAGTAAGGCAGTCCCAGACCAAAGCGGAGGCAAGCTCACGCCCCTACCAACCCGGGGTTAGTAGGGGTGCGAGCTTGCCTCCGCCCTGGGAGGTTGGGGCTTTTACGAGTAGGTTTTTTGAGCACGGAGACATCGGAGACATCGGAGACAATGGAGACAATGGAGACAAGTGTCCCCAAGTGTCGATCCACAAGGGCACCCTGTCTGGGGGACAGATATCCCTCTGCGCAAAAATCGTACGTACACCCAGAGTAATAGAGAAACGAGAACAAACGATATGACGGATGATTTAATTGCTCCTCATGGTGGGCAGCTTATAACAAACATGGCAAGCGAGACGGAACGCCTGGCACTGCAAGAACGTGTCAAAGACCTGGCGCAGATTACGGTAGATTCGCGTCAATTGGCCGATCTAGAGATGCTGGCGATCGGTGCATATAGTCCTTTGACCGGCTTCATGACACGGACTGATTACCTGAGTGTTGTCAACGACATGCACCTGAGCAACGGTCTCCCATGGACAGTGCCGATCACGCTCGCAACGACGGCGGAGCAAGCAGTCACACTCAAAGAAGGCTCAGAGGTCGCACTTGTCGATGCTATTGGGACACTGCAAGCGATCATGAAGCTTCAGGAAAAGTACGGTTACGCTAAACAACTCGAGGCCAGCAAGGTCTACCGCACATTGGATGATGCCCACCCGGGTGTGAAGGTTGTCTACCAACAGGGAGAGGTGCTGCTGAGTGGGCCGGTACGTGTGGTGGCGCTTCAGCAACAAACATTTGCGCAGTATCGCTACACGCCAACCCAGTCGCGCCAGCTTTTTACACAGCGCGGCTGGCGGCGGGTTGTTGGTTTTCAGACCCGTAATCCCGTGCATCGAGCGCATGAGTACATCCAGAAGTGCGCCATGGAGATAGTCGACGGGCTCTATCTGCATCCACTGGTGGGTGATACAAAGGGAGATGATATCCCAGCAGATGTGCGTATGCGTTGTTACGAGGTGTTGTTAAAGCACTACTACCCCAACGAGCGGGTAATTCTTGGCGTACTACCGGCTGCTATGCGCTATGCAGGCCCGCGCGAGGCCATTTTTCACGCATTGATGCGTAAAAACTATGGTTGTTCGCATTTTATTGTAGGACGCGACCACGCCGGCGTGGGCAATTACTATGGGACCTACGATGCTCATCACATCTTCTCAGAGTTTGACCCGGTCAAACTTGGTATCACACCGCTGTTTTTCGATCATACCTTTTTCTGTCGCATTTGTGGTGCCATGGCGTCGTCGAAGACGTGCCCGCATGGTAGCGAGCAACATGTGACGTTGAGCGGGACAAAGGTGCGGCAGCTACTACAGGCTGGTGAGATACCACCCCCTGAATTCTCACGACCAGAGGTTGCGCAGGTGCTCATTGAGTCCATGCGCCAACCTGCACTGAGATGAACGTTCGTACGGGCGTGATGACTTACGCCCGTACGAAGGGCTTGTCCCTATCAGGATAATTCTGTAGGGGCGCAGAGCTAATGCCTCCGCCCTGGAAAGGAGACGTATCTGATGAAAGCACCGTTTACCCATTTTTCGCGTGCTATCGCACTCACCATATTATTCGCTCTTACGCTTGCTGCTTGTGGTTCAGCACCTACTACCAATGGTGGACAAGTCACTGTGCGGCTAGGCTATTTCCCCAATTTGACGCATGCCGTTGCGCTGGTCGGAGTAGCACGCGGCACGTTTAAGGCTGCCCTGGGGCCGAATGTCAACCTGGAGACGAGGATCTTCAATGCCGGTCCTGCACTGATCGAGGCACTCTTTGCCAATGAAGTCGATATTGGTTATGTCGGCCCTAATCCAGCCATCAACGGCTACGTCAAAAGTCAAGGCGCAGCACTCCGCATCATTGCTGGTGCGTCAAGTGGCGGCGCTCTGTTTATCGTGCGACCGGGAGCGAATATCAAAAGTCCCAAAGATTTAGCAGGCAAGAAGTTTGCCACTCCCCAAATCGGCGGTACACAGGACGTGGCACTCCGATACTACCTCCAGCAGCATGGTCTGCAAACGGCTGATAAAGGTGGCAACGTCCAGATTATTCCGACCGATAACCCCAACATCCTGACGCTATTTAAGGCAGGTAGGATTGACGGGGCATGGGTGCCTGAGCCCTGGGCTTCGCGCCTGATCATTGAGGGAAATGGCCAGGTCTTTGTGGATGAGCGTACACTCTGGCCCGATGGGAAGTTCGACACCACCAATGTCATCGTTAGCAAACAATTCCTGGATCAACATCCAGATCTGGTGAGCAAATTCCTACAGGCTCATGTAGAGACTGTTGAGTACATCGCGAGCAACCCAGAGAGTGCCAAAAGCATTGTAAATAGCGAGATCAAGCGCATCACCGGGCAAGCCCTACTCAGTACCGAGCTCGACCTGGCCTTCACTCACTTAACTATCACCTACGATCCGCTTGCTAGCTCACTTTTACAGTCGGCTGATAGAGCATACGCGCTGGGATTTCTAGGAACCAGCAAGCCTGATCTGAGCGGTATCTACTACCTGGGACCACTGAATCAGGTACTGGCCAAAAAGGGACTGGCGGTCGTAGCAGGACCGTAAACGAGAGAGAGCAACACATATGTCTCAGCAGCAAACATTGGACGTGCAGTTCAGCATAGGAAGGAATTCCCCACCCCGCGGACGCGATAAATCGGATTACCTGCCCCCCAGGCAGGATGCCCTATCTGGGGGACAGGTATCCTACGAGCAGCAGCCCGGTGGTATTCCACTACGTATCGATGGTGTGAGCAAGACGTTCAGCGGGCGCACGCAAACGGTCGAAGCGCTACTTGCAGTCAACCTGGAAGTGGCTGCCGGAGAGTTCGTGTGCCTGCTTGGACCAAGTGGCTGCGGTAAGTCAACCTTGCTCAGCATCATCGCCGGGCTGGAGACAGCAACTACTGGTACCGTTTGGGCCAACGGACGCGAGGTGTGTGGTCCTGGTACAGATCGCGTGTTGCTGTTTCAGGAAGCCGCATTGTTCCCCTGGTTCGACGTTCAGCACAACGTCGAGTTTGGCTTGCGCCAGACCGGTGCATCCGCCCGAGAACGGGCTGCCCTCGCTCAACACTTCATCGAGTTGGTCCATTTGCAAGGCTTCGAGCGAAGTTACATCCACCAGCTCTCTGGTGGGATGCGCCAGCGCGTCGCCATTGCGCGAGCGCTGGCAATAGATCCTGCAGTGCTACTGATGGATGAGCCTTTCGGCGCATTGGATGCACTGACTCGTGACCGGCTGCACGCCGAGCTAGAAGCTATCTGGGCAACTACGCTTAAGACGGTGCTTTTTGTCACGCATAACGTACGTGAAGCAGTGGCTCTTGGCGACAGGGTACTGGTTTTTTCACCACGACCAGGGCGCATTGTACGTGAGTTTCGCATTAATCTACCACGCCCACGTTCCTTGGAAGACCACGCACTGGTAGACGAGGCAGCAGAAATTTTGACAGTGCTAAAAGGAATTCCCCGCGATAATTCGCAGGAGTACAGTCAGTGAGCATGAACGTGCGTAGGGACCCTCAGCGGAGCTTGCGGAGCGCGTTTCAACTCCTTCGCGTCCGCCCACAGCGGAACGCAGTGGAGCGCGTAAAGATGCTTCGTGGGGTATTCCTTAATCGCCAGGTGTTCACTATACGAGCCGCGTGGCTGCGGCGGCTTGTATTCTATGCCTTGTTACTCACCCTTTGGGAGATACTCGCTCGCAGTGGGATCTGGCCTCCCTATCTCTTCCCTGGCCCGCTCGATGTGTTGAGTTCCCTGATTACCGGTTTCCGTCAAGGATCTTTCCTCCCAGCTATCCTGGTGAGCCTACAGCGGCTCGCAATTGGCTATGGAATCTCACTTATTGTCGGAACAGTACTCGGGCTGCTGATCGGACGTATCCAGGCAGTTGAAGAGACTGTCGGTTCACTTGTCCTGGGCCTGCAGGCTCTGCCGAGCGTGTGCTGGCTGCCGCTCGCGATCCTATGGTTGGGGCTGAGTGAGCAGGCCATCATTTTCGTGGTGGTGATGGGAGCGCTGTTCTCAATCACGCTTGGAGTGAGCGCAGGGGTAAAAAACACGCCTCCGATATACCTCAAGGCCGCACGCAATTTAGGTACACAGGGCCTGGCTCTCTATACGCAGGTGATTTTACCGGCTGCGCTACCGGCCATCCTAAGTGGCTTGAAGCAGGGCTGGACATTCGCCTGGCGGTCATTGATGGCGGGCGAATTGCTGTATTTCACGCTGAGCCTTGGCAATCTACTGGAGACTGCGCGTGACCTCAACGATGCCTCACAGGTCGTAGCCGTGATGCTGGTGATCATCGCCCTGGGAGTCGCAATCGACAGTTTGATCTTTGCTCCCGTCGAGCGACACTTACGTGAACAGTGGGGATTGGTCCCACGATAAATCGGGGACACATGCTCGATAAAGATGAAACTGTGACGGCTTCGTGAGAGGAAAGCCTGCGGATGTGACCCCTCTGTGACGTTCAGGTAGTACACTACATCCTGAATGAATATCTGCGGTGAGAGGAGTTTTGACAGTCAAACCCCCGAATGTCACCGCGAAGGGAGGAACATATGGGTACCTTCTTCCTATCCTTTTTGCGAGCCTGGTTCGGCAGCGAAGATTATTACGAAGCCTGGCACAAACGGGCACGAACGTGGAGCTTTCCCATGCGATTTTGGGGAAGGCTCATTATTGCTGCTCTTGGCCTCTGCTTCTTCCTGTGGCAGCAAATCACCGAACCTTCCCAATGGTGGCGGTCAGATACGTTCGCTACTCTCGTACTCGGCATCACTGCATTGCAGGCAGCAGGCCCGTTCTTCTACCTCCTATACAAATTCACTCTGAAGTTCTTCCTCACCAAACACTACCGTGAGGCTTTGGGAGCGGGCAAAGTCTACTTTACCCTGAAATCTGCCCTGTGTATCCTCCTCACGACCGCCCTTTCAGTCTTGGCAGCGTACGGGTTTCTCGGCACGCGCTGGTATGTGAAGCCGTTCGCGTTTTTTCTTACCTTTCCGGTTGCCTGGTTCCTGGTCTTTCTTCCCGCACTGAATTGGGCCGGGGTGCGCTGGATCGGCTTCCCGAAGACCATCCTCAAACATAGCACTCCTGCTGCCGGTATGGGAATTCCGCGTTATACTTCGCAACAACCCGGACATCGCACTTCACCTTCTGGCCGTTCTCAGCCGCCGCCTGCGCAAGACCGAGCAACGAGCCCAAGAGTAGCTGTTGAAGGTCTCCGTTTGTCACATGTCAAGCTGGATCATCGTGCTCTCTCCTCAGAGCACGTTACGACGGGAGCACCATCCCCATCTGTGCAAGTATCTCCTCCAGGGCATTAGGTGAGAAATCGGCCGTGATCATTGTGATGGTCTCCCCTTTGACAAAGTACTCCTTAGAAAACTCTAATTTTTCTCCAATACAATTTCAATGAATCGATGCTACGCTTATGCATGTCAGGGAAGGGTCTTCCTCTCCGTCAACAGATAAACCACTGATAGCATAAGAGCGCACCAACGGCAGTAGAGTGCACAAGATTCCAATCTGTAAGCCGCTTCGCGCGCAATTAGTCTAAACATCAAACTATTATTGAGTTGATTTATAAAGAAAATTTGTATGATATCAAACGTATTAACATGGCTTAGTAATGCAAAAGTAAATAATCTTCGCGTTGAAGGAAACTGTCTTTATGGAGCAAGGTCGCTCTATTTTTCGAGATCAGGCTATCAAAAGTTATATTCAGAAGCGAGACAAGGACGTTCTTCCTCACCTTGTATCCCCTCCCGTCTTTCTCTTCCTCTGGATCATGCTTGGACTCCTGCTGACGATGGGAGTTCTTGCCTGGCTAGCTCAGGTACCCATATACCTGGCAGGACCCGGCATCATTCTTGAGCAGCAACCATCATCGACATCCGGACAGAGCGAAGCGATAGCCCTGATCTTCTTCCCTGCTTCCTCAGCCTCACAGGTGCGAGCAGGATTACCAGTTCAGGTGCAGCTTGGCTCGACAGGGCCCGCTTTGACCACGAACATTGATCAGGTCGAGCCAGGGATTCTCAGCCCAAGTGCAGCACGCACACGCTATGCGCTTGATAGCAGCGTCTCGCAACTGCTCACCCAACCTGTTATTGCGGTGGAAGCCAGGTTAGGGCCTCCCATCTCAGATCAGATGTACGCGGGAAGTGTGGTGAGTGCCCAGGTACAAGTTGGTTCGCGACGCGTTCTTTCCTTGCTTCCAGGGTTTGCGCAATTGATCGGAGACTAGCAAATGAACAGGAATTTGTTTCGACGGAGAGTCCCGGTACTCACACAATTGAGTGAAGTCGAGTGTGGTGCGGCTTGCCTGGCCATGGTCCTCAGTTATTATGGTCGGAAAACTGGCGTTGCGGAGATCCGTGAGCGTTGCGGAGTCGGTCGCGATGGGCTGTCGGCCCTGAGCCTGGTGCAAGCGGCCCGCAGCTATGGGCTGCAGGTCAGGGCCATCTCGCTGCAACATACAGATTTTCGCTTTGTGACCTTGCCAGCCATCGTCCATTGGGAATTCAACCACTTTCTGGTAGTTGAGCGCTGGTCACCAGGTTTCGTTGATGTGGTTGATCCTGCCTCCGGACGCAAGCGCCTATCTGCCGACGAATTCGATGCTGGTTTCACGGGCGTTGTGTTGATGCTCGAACCGGGTCCGCAGTTCGACCGTCAGACTATTACTTTACCGCTGACGCTACGCACCTACCTGACGAACTACCTGAAAAGGGCACCGCTGGTGCTTGTTCAGATCATAGCGGCCACCCTGCTCCTCGAACTACTTGGATTGGCTGTTCCTGTCCTGACCGCAGTAGTAGTGAATCAGGTGATTCCCTTCCACATGAACACCATCCTGCCATATCTGGCAGCGGGTCTCTTCATTTTCGTGCTTTCCCAGCTGGTAATCATGCTGCTGCGAGCATTATTGCTTATCTATCTGCAGGCCCGCCTTGATACCCACGTCATGCTCACGAGCTTTGAACACCTGCTAACGCTTCCGCTTTCATTCTTTCTGCGCCATACCAGTGGTGATATCCTCTCGCGGCTGGCGAGCAACAGCTTCATATTTGACCTGCTCAGCAGCCAACTGCTTTCGACGATCCTGGATGGCAGTTTCGTCATCGTCTATCTGGTGATTTTGCTATCACAATCCCTTGCCTTTGGCCTCCTGGTGGCCGCTATTGGCTTACTTCAAGTCGTCATGTTGCTCGGTAGCACTGGCCCGATGCGTGCGCTAGCCAGCCGAGAATTGGAGGCCCAGGGAAAAGCTCAGGGTTATGAGACGGAAACATTAGTAGGAATAGAGACGCTAAAGGCTGCGGGAGCAGAACAGCATGTATTTCAGCAGTGGTCGAATCTCTTCTCCAACCAGCTCAACAGTACTTTACGTCGTAACTATCTCTCGTCAGTCATCCAAACTCTGATGAGTAGCTTGAGTGCTTTGTCGCCGCTGCTGTTACTGTGGTTTGGAGCAATCGAGGTGCTCAATCACACGATGCAACTGGGCACAATGCTGGCACTGAACGCACTGGCTGCGGCTTTTCTGGCTCCGCTAGCTACACTCGTCAGTACCGGGCAGGAGCTACAGCTGGTGCGCTCTCATTTCGAGCGCATTGCTGATGTGCTGGGAGCCGAACCAGAGCAAGAGGTACAGAGTGTACAGCAACCACCCCAACTGACGGGGCGAATAAAGCTAGAGAGTATCAGCTTTCAGTATGATCCCGAAGCGCCGCAAGTGCTGAGGGATATTACTGTGCAGATTGAAGCTGGGCAAAAAGTCGCCATTGTTGGCCGAACAGGATCAGGGAAAAGTACGCTCGGCAAGCTGCTCCTGGGACTGCTTATCCCGACGGAAGGCGAGATTTACTACGATGGTCTCCCACTGCGGTCCCTCAACTATCAGGCCGTACGCGCTCAGTTTGGGGTCGTCATGCAAGAGGCCACAATATTTAGTGGCTCGATCCGGCAAAACATCGGCTTCAACGACCCGAATATGGCCATGGAGCAGATTGTCAAGGCGGCCCAGGCAGCCGAGCTCCACGAGGAGATCGAGCAGATGCCCATGGGATACGAGACCTTCGTATCAGAAGGAGGCAATGCGCTCTCGGGAGGACAACGTCAGCGACTGGCGCTGGCACGTGCTCTCGCCCACACTTCCGCGCTCCTGCTGCTTGATGAGGCCACCAGTTCGCTGGATGTGCTCACCGAGCAGAGAGTAGAGCACAACCTCGATGCTTTATCGTGTACACAAATCATTATCGCTCACCGTCTGAGCACAATTCGTCACGCGGACGTGATCCTCGTCCTGGACGAAGGAACGCTTGTGGAGAGCGGGTCCCACGAGGAGTTGCTGGCCAGGAATGGGCACTACGCCAGGTTGATCCAGAGCCAGTTAGCCTATGGGGAGGTGGCAGTAGAGTTCAGCCGTGAGCAGCAAGCTTACCTAGCTGGGATATGACCAGGTGGGCATTCCGGATTTGCACACGAGGGCTTTCCTGATGATGCTGAGAGAAGTAGACAACCCAATGTACATGGGTTCCATGTGTCGCTAAGGCACCTATACTGGCTCAGAGGGAACGCAGCTCGCCGTGCAGGCCGTTGCCATAGATGTTTCGATTGTTTTGCATGAGTAAAGAAAGGACACAACAGATGAAACTCGATTTCGCACTCGAAAGTAAGGAGTCAACAAGCGGCCAGCAGCTTGGGGCCTTCGAACTGTCCGACGAAGAGTTGGCAGAGGTGGTCGGGGGTGACCGTTGCTGTGGTGACAGGTTTGGTAGGCACCAGAGGAGGTTTAGGCAGCAGCGCTGCAGGAGGTGGGATAGGCGGGGGAGATGCAGAGAATGGGGATGGTTTTGAGTGGTGATTCCCCACTAATCGACGAAGCTGCTAATGAAGCGCATTCCTTATGTTCAGCTTTGCAGATGTCGTAGCGCACAAAGAGGCTCGTCACCTGAACGCGCGACATCGTTCCAAAGACTTGGGCCAGCGCGATCCAGACCGTCGTCTCTGTAGTGAACATCGTCGTTTTGTAGTGATGTTGTAGATATGAGTTGCTTTGAGAGGCTGGCTAGAAGCAGTGCATGCCGCTTCTAGCTCCCCTCAATGCTTCCGAAAATGCCCGAAGCATATCACGAGGCAACCTGCCGAGGCAGAGAGGAGTCTTTTCTCTTGTTTGATGTCATCATCGTTGGTGCTGGTCCCGCCGGTTTAAGCGCCGCACTGTGCTTGGGACGATGTCGCCGACATGTTCTGATCTGTAATAGTGGACGGCCACGCAATGCTTCTTCGCATGGTATACACGGGCTGCTCACCCATGAGGGTTTAGCGCCTGCTGAGTTCCTGCGGCTTGGACGAGAGCAATTAGGCCTCTATCCCACTATTGAGTACCGTTCGATGGCTATTATTGATGCTACACGTGAAACCAATTCCTTCACAGTTACCCTTGCGGATCATCAACGCGCAAGATCACGCGCACTCCTTCTTGCTACGGGAGTAGTTGACGAGTTACCGCCCATCGCTGGTATCGAGGAGTTCTATGGCACAAGTGTCTTCAACTGTCCATTTTGTGACGGGTGGGAAGTTCGTGATCAGCCGCTGGCCGTGTATGGTTCAGGCAAACAAGGGTGGGATTTGGCCCTGCAACTCCTACCATGGAGCCGCGACATTGTACTGTGCACTGATGGCCCTGGTGGCTTAAACGCACGTGAGCGAGGTATCCTCCTTTCCCGCAATATTGTGCTGCGGGAAGAACGCCTGGCTGGCTTACGAGGAGCGGATGGGCAGCTAGAGCAGATTCTCTTTGCCACAGGCGAACTGCTTGCCCGCCGTGCTTTGTTCTTTCGCACAAAAACGTACCAGCAGATAGATCTGGCGGCCAACCTGGGCTATGACGCATCTTCTGAGGAAGATCCTAAAACAATTGTCCTTGGTCTGTATCTGGCTGGTGACGTCTTTGGCAGTCATTGGGTAGCGGGAGCAGTTGCAGATGGCGCCGAGGTGGCGATGACCATTCATGCAGACTTGTTTCGGGAAGAATTAGGCAAAGGAGGCCTTTATAGTCCATCCTCACTGAAGGACTAATAGCGCTCTGCTTTCACATACTCCCTCTGGCCGTTCTCAGTCGCCGCCTGTGCAAGGCCGAGCAACGAGCCCAAGAGTAACTGTTGAAGGTTTCCGTTTGTCACAGATCATGCTGGATCATCGTGCTCTCTCCTCAGAGCACGTTACGACGGGAGCACCATCCCCATCTGTGCAAGTATCTCCTCCAGGGCATTAGGTGAGAAATCGGCCGTGATCGTTGTGATGGTCTCCACTCTGACAAAGTATTCCAGGTGTCTATACGGCAATGAAATTTTTGTGCCCGTGGGCGGGATAATGGGAAGATCCGGCAGAATGAGATCGCCGGTATGCGTAGCCGTAATCTGCGTGACGAAGAATACTCTCTCGCCTTTCTCCGTTTCAGGGCCTTCATCCAAGAAGTGTTCGTGAAATGACCAATCAGGCATGGCCGTCATGATCGCCTGCATAAAGTCGATATACTGCGCTTTCCGGGCAGGTTGAGGAAGCAGACCCCTACAGACAAAATCGTCCGACAGGTAGGAATCCAGGCTCTCCGCATCTTTTGACTCCCAGGCCCTCATCGCGGCTATCGCAAGATCCGTTGCATTCATAACATGTCTCTCTTCTTGAACACGTTTTCACTGCTTGAACAACATCTCGTATAGCTATATTATATCCCGTTAATGGGAGAACTGTTGCTGCTGGGGCATTTCCAGGCTGTAGGAGGGCGGCTGACAATGGTTCAGGTCCTCCCTCATCTTCCGAAGAAGCGTTGGGTGAAGGTGGCAATAAAGCTGATCTCGATCAGCAGGCCCAGTACCGCCTCTACGGCAGCCAGTCGAGCAAAGGCGTCTCCTAGTGGCACATTCTGTAGAAAGAAGCCACGTCCGTGAAAGCTGCTCACACTCAAGACCAGTGCTTCATCCCAGCTGAGATGGGCTGCAGCACCATGGGCGTTGAGCAGATAGAGACCCATGAAGCCGAAGATGACGACGAGATAGGCCATTACGCTCCTGCCTGGCAGGTACCCATATCCTGCCAGCAGATCGAGTAATAGTGAGAAGAGATACTGTCCGAACTTGCCTTGCCGCCGCAAGACGATGCGCTGCAGGAGTTGAGCACGGTAGGCGAAGCGAGCAGCCTCCTCGTCGAGTCCCTGCGCCCGCAGTGCCACGGAGAGCTGCCGATTGGCCCGCACTGCTGCCTCATACTCCTCCAGGCGGATCGCGCTGTTTTTTCTCTTCCCAGCGCGTGTGGTCTGTCGTGCCTCGTACTCATCACCAAGCATGTCCATCTCCGACCACTGTACGACCGCAAGATTGACGTTGCCCCATTGTGCGTCTGCCAGTGAAGGACCAATGTGCTGCTCACCACTTTCCACGGCTTTTTTCAGTTGCGCTTCCTTGATATGCATTTTGCTGAGTCTAGCCCCCTCCAGGTGCGCCTTGTAGAGGAATGTTCGCTCCAGGTGAGCCTTGTACAGAGAGGTATCCTCCAGATGCGCCTCGTTGAGGTACGCCCCTTCCAGGTGCACCCCACTCAGGTCGGCCCCCTGCAGATAGGCTCCACTAAGGTAGCCTTCTTCCAGGTGCGCTTCACTGAGGACTGCTTTCTCTAGATGCGCCTCGCTCAGGTAGACTTTCTCCAGACGGGCCCCGCCCAGGTCGGCTTTCTCTAAGTGCGCCCCATTGAGATAGGCTTGCTCCAGGTGGGCCCATCTGAGAGTAGCACCTTGCAGATGCACCTCGCTCAGGTCTGCTTTCTCCAGGTGGGCTTCACTAAGGTTAGCTTCCTTCAGACGCGCCCTGGCAAGGAAAGCTCGCTTCAGGTGGGCCCTGGCAAGGTTGGCCTTCTCAAGATGCGTTTCGTGCAGAGACACTTTTTCCAGGTGGGCCCCGATGAGTTCAGACTCCTCCAGGTGCGCCTCGCTCAGATCGGCTCCCGTGAGCAGAACTGCTGCGGCAGCTCGTTGTTCTGCCGTGGCCTCATCCCACTCTTCGCGGATGAGGCTACCGCGCAAACGCACCAGCGGAAGGGCATGCAGGTCCACATAACGCAGATCCGCACCCCGAAGATCCAATCCCTGGTGTTGGCCGTCGCTGCCCACTCTGGGACCACGTCCATTTTCGTCTGTTGCCAGGAGCCACTCGATATCGGCACGACTCAGTTTCATCCCTTTGAAGGGATAGATACCTCGTGTGACGTCAGGAGTCGTCGCAAGACAGCGGGTCAGTTGTTCTTGACGTGCCATCTCAATCTCGGGCTCGGTCCTCCATGGTTGCTGCTGGGCATGCTCTGTTGCCCTGTTCAGGGTAGTTGTGGCGAAGATACCATCTGGCGATGCACCCTGCAGATTGTCTCTCTCCCTCTTCACGTCTGCTTCTTTGGACAGGGGCAAGCCACTGTCCCTACGCGTGTGCTCCTTCCTGCTCTCTTCATCAGTGTGCATGGGCTTCTTCCTGTGCGCTTATGGGCTCCATGACGAGCTTGCCGTTCTTCGCGTCGATCTTGACCGTATCGCCATCGCGAATGGTGCCATCTAGAATGCCACGGGCGATACGGTTCTCGACTTCGTGCTGAATGACGCGCTTCAGGGGGCGTGCTCCGAACTGCGGATCGTAGCCCATCACTGCCAGCAGGTCTCGCGCGGCATCAGTGAGCTGCAGCGTTATGTGCCGCTCGGCCAGGCGCGGGCGCAGGCGATTAATCTGGATGTCCACAATGTCCTTCATCTGCTCACGCGTGATTTGATGGAAGACGATGATCTCATCGATGCGGTTGATGAACTCCGGACGGAAGTCCTCTTCCCGCAAACGCTGACGAACCTGGCGCTGGATCTCGTCCTCATCCATGCCATCGAACTCGTGCAACCAGTGCGTTCCGACGTTACTGGTCATAATTATGACCGTGTTCTTGAAATCGACGGTGCGGCCCTGTCCGTCCGTTAGACGACCGTCATCGAGCAATTGCAACAAGACATTGAACACTTCCGGTGCCGCTTTTTCGATTTCGTCGAAGAGCACGACGCTGTAGGGCCGGCGGCGCACGGCCTCGGTTAACTGGCCACCCTCTTCGTAGCCCACATAGCCAGGAGGTGCACCGATCAAGCGCGAAACACTGTGCTTCTCCATGTACTCCGACATGTCAATACGCACGATGGCCCGCTCATCGTCGAACAGGAATTCGGCCAGGGCGCGTGCCAATTCTGTTTTCCCAACACCTGTCGGTCCCAAGAAGAGGAAGCTGGCCAAGGGACGATTGGGGTCTTGCAGTCCTGCACGCGCACGACGAATTGCGTCGGAGACCGCTTGCAACGCCTGCTCCTGCCCCACAACACGTTCGCGTAGGCGATCCTCCATCGTGATCAACTTCTGCACTTCGCCCTGCATCAATTTGGAGACGGGGATATGCGTCCACTTCGAGACGATCTCTGCAATATCCTCAGCATCGACCTCTTCCTTAAGCATTCGAGCACCATGACCCTGAATGCTGGAGAGCTTCGCTTCCATCTCATGCAGTTGTTGCTCCAGCCGTGGAATCGTCCCATGCCGGAGTTCAGCCGCTTTGCCAAAGTCATATGCGCGCTCGGCTTTTTCCAGGTCGACTTGCGCCTGCTCTAGCTCTTTCTTCAGGAGGCGAATGGCCTCGACCGGCTCGCGTTCGCTCTCAAGCGAGAGCCTCAGGGCATGCAGTTGCTCATTCAGGTTCGCAATCTCTTGCTCGACTTTGGCCAACCGGTCACGACTCGCCGGGTCCGTTTCCTTCTGCAAAGCTGCTTGCTCGATCTGCAACTGCCGGATGCGGCGATCAAGCGCATCAATCTCCGTGGGCGTACTATCTAACTCCACCCGCAGACGGCTGGCTGCCTCGTCTATCAGGTCAATCGCTTTGTCAGGCAGGAAACGATCAGTGATGTAGCGGTTGGACAGCACGGCAGCGGCAACAAGCGCGCTATCCTGGATGCGCACACCGTGATGGACCTCGTAGCGCTGCTTGAGGCCACGCAAAATGCTAATCGTATCTTCAACTGATGGCTGCTCGACCAGGATCGGCTGGAAACGGCGCTCCAGGGCTGCATCTTTCTCGATGTGCTTGCGGTATTCATCCAGCGTGGTGGCTCCGATGCAGTGCAGTTCGCCGCGCGCCAGCATTGGTTTGAGCATATTGGAGGCATCCATCGCCCCTTCCGCTGCACCCGCGCCGACCAGCGTATGCAGTTCGTCAATGAACAGGATAATATTCCCTTCGGAACTCGTCACTTCCTTCAGGACAGCCTTCAGCCGTTCCTCGAATTCCCCGCGATATTTGGCCCCTGCGACCAGCGCACTCAGATCAAGCGCGACCACCTGCTTGCCGACCAGGGTCTTTGGTACATCGCCACGCACGATGCGCTGCGCCAATCCCTCAACAATCGCTGTTTTCCCCACGCCGGGATCACCAATCAACACCGGATTATTTTTCGTGCGGCGGGAGAGTACCTGGATGACGCGCCGGATCTCCTCGTCGCGCCCAATCACCGGATCGAGTTTACCCTGCGCTGCCAGTTGCGTGAGGTTGCGGCCATATTTCTCCAAGGCCTGGTATTTGCCCTCGGGATTCTGGTCGGTCACTCGCTGCACGCCGCGAATGGAGGTGAGGGCCTGCAAAACGTTGTCACGTGTGAGCCCTGCGGCTCTCAATGCACGCGGCACGGCTCCATCGCTGACATTGAACATCGCCAGCAGTAGGTGCTCCACACTCAGGTACTCATCATGGAAGGTGCCCATCTCGCGCCAGGCTTCTTCCAGCACCTTGCGCAGGCGAGGCGAAATGCCCGGCTCACTGCCACCAAAGACATGTGGCATGCGCTCGAGTTCGGTGTTGATGACGCGCTCTGCTGCTTCAAGATTGCCGCCGACCTTCTCAATCACCTCCCGCACCACACCACCTTCCTGGCCAAGCAGTGCAGAAAGTAAGTGCTCAACTTCAACCTGATTATGATTGAACTGTCTGGCTATCTGGGCTGCATCGCTGAGTGCCTCGCGAGCTTTTTCTGTAAAGTGCTCAATGTTCATTGCTCTTTCCCTCTCCTGTTTGTGTACGTATTCGCGGTATCGTCGGTATGGCAATGGGATGACGGCAACGCCATCCCTCCTCACAAACGGATGACTTAGTGCTCGACGCCCACGGATGGCTTGCCGTCATTGCTCTCGCCACCAACTGCACTCCTTTGGATAGTCTGCGCACCAGCAATGATGGCAAGAACCTGGTCGCGTTCCAGCACCTCCTCCTGAAGCAGTGCCTGCGCCAGGCGATCCAGTGCCGCTCGATGCTCGGAAAGCACACTACGAGCTTGCTGGTGTGCCTGATCAAGAAGTCGCTCCACCTCTGCGTCCACTCGCTCTGCGGTCACCTCAGAATACAAGCGGCCGGGTTCTCCCACTAATTGCTGACCGAGGTAAGGACTCTCGCTTTCCAGGTCATAGGCAACCACGCCCGTCTGCTCACCCATGCCCCACTCGGTCACCATACGACGCGCCAACTTCGTTGCCTCTTTGAGATCATTTTCCGCACCCGATGTGATCTCACCAAGGGCTACCTCTTCTCCCGTACGACCTCCTAAGGCAACTGCCAGGCGCTCGAGAAGGTAGGAACGTGGATAGTTGCGCCGATCATCCTCCGGCAGAAACTGGGTGACGCCGAGAGACTGCCCGCGTGGCACAATTGTGACTTTATAGAGTGGATCGACATCGGGCAGAACCGCTGCGACAAGCGCATGTCCTCCTTCGTGGTAGGCTACAATGCGCCGCTCGCGTTCATCCATCAAGGCTTCCCGCTTGCCACCCAGGAGCAGTTTGTCGATCGCCTCCTGGAAATCGTGGCGATCGACTTGCGCCTTCCCCCGTCGCGCCGCCACCAGCGCGGCCTCATTCACCAGGTTTGCGAGGTCAGCCCCCGAGAAGCCCGGGGTCCCGCGCGCCAGTTCCTCCAGGTTCACATCAGGAGCCAGTGGAACATTGCGGGTATGGATACGGAGAATCGCCTCTCTGCCGCGCCGCTCCGGTCGATCTACCACCACCTGGCGATCAAAACGACCGGGACGCAGGAGTGCCGGGTCGAGAACATCAGGACGGTTAGTAGCGGCCAGGACGATAATGGCCTCGTGCGGCTCGAAACCATCCAACTCGACGAGTAATTGCTCAAGGGTATGCTCACGCTCATCATTGCTGGCAATGGATCCTGCTCCACTGCGTGCTCGCCCAATGGCATCGATCTCATCGATGAAAATGATGCACGGGGCGTTCTTGCGCGCCTGAGCAAACAGATCACGCACACGGCTGGCTCCAACCCCGACGAAGAGTTCGACAAAGTCGGTCGCGCTCGCACTGAAGAATGGCACTCCTGCCTCTCCGGCGACCGCACGCGCCAGCAAGGTCTTACCAGTACCCGGTGGGCCAACCAGCAAGACACCCTTGGGGATATGTGCACCAATCTTGACGAAGCGCTGCGGGTCACGCAGGAAGTCGATCACCTCACGCAATTCCATCTTGGCCTCATCAACGCCTGCCACATCCGCGAAGGTGGTTGTTGGGCGTTCTTCTTTGTACAGCTTGGCGCGGCTGCGCCCGATATTAAAGAGCCCACCTCCTTGCATGTCTTGCATCTGGCGCATGCCGCGCCAGCTCATCACGCCGAAGTAGAGCAGGAGGAGCACGGGCAGCGCGTTCAGGAGTAGAACCAGCACCGTCTGCCACCAGGGAGGCTGAACGGGCTGCGCACGGATATCAACCCCCTTTTTCTCAAGCAAGGGCAACAGACCGGGATCACCCGTGGTCGGGATAAATGTGGTGAAATGGGTCGCTGCCACCGAGCCGTTTGCTGTCCCGGTTTGTGGCTGGCGGACAGGAGTTTTGAAGGTGCCTGTGACGGAATTATCGCTGTTGATCGTCACACTGGTCACATTGCCTTGCTCCACCTGCTGCAGGAAGCGACTGTACGACAGGTCAATCGTTGTCGACTGCCCGCCCAAGAAACTGAAGAAGAGTGGACCGTAAAATAAAAGGTTGATCAGGAAAATGAGCAGCAGCCACTGCACCCAGAAGCGTAATCTCCTGGGGGAGTTTCCTCTACGCGAGGACTCACCGGACTGCTTGTCTGCGTGTAGTTGGGAATCGCTGGCCGATAACCATCCGCGCAGGAACCCTGGTCCTTGCTGACCAGATTCTCTCGTCGTTTTATCCATAGAAGCAGCTTCCTTTAATTCCTTTCTGTACCCTGACCTGCTGCGACGGTCGACGGTACTTGCTTTTCAGTAGGAGGTGTAGGAGGAGGGGTTGGACGACTCGCGATACCTATAGCCACCATAGCAGCTTCGACGATTGCTATCGCGACTACCAGCGCACGCGGCAGCCTGATGCCGAGCACATGATCAAGCGAGAAACGCCCAGGGCCCGTGAGCGTGAGAGCGAGGGCTGCAGCCATGTTGATGACAGGCAACTCGGCTCCTCCCTTAGTTCCCCAGATCGGTTTGCCCCAGTGAGCCTTGGCCGTCGCCATGATCATTGCCCCCATCGTGCCCAGGGGGCCAAGCGGATGCAGGAAGCCCAATGTCGTGAGCACTCCACCGCCTAACTCGGATGCGGAGGCAGCAGTCGCCCAGAACGTTCCCGGTGTCAGACCCATAGATTTAAGCCAGCCAGCTATTCCCTTGAGTCCAGGTCCGCTGAACCAGCCGAAGAGCTTTTGTGATCCATGGCCAGCCAACAATCCTCCGACCGCCAGTCGTAAGATCAGTAGCCCTATATCGCTCATCGTGCTTGATTCTTCCCGTCCTTTGAATACAGCTTTCTTCCTCGAAGGTGTCATGTATACTTTGCTTTTCCATCACGTTCAGTTTCATCTTCAGCTCTCCTTAGTGAGACTCCGAATTCAGCAACACCATATTCTGGCTTGCATTGAGCAGTTCGAGGACCGCCAGGAGGTCCAAACCAGCCTCGGTAATATTCGCTTCCCCGACGTAATGCCCCATGCGCGCGATATGAACAGCTTCCTTGAACTCTTGCGGCCCCAGACCCGTCAGACGCTCCTCTTCCGCCCAATTGTGGGGCATCATGCGGACCTTCTGTTCCTTGACATAGAGCGTTCCCACCTGCCGAATTGCTGTGAGCAAGCGGACGATGGCTGGCGTGACCGGGTGTCCAAGTTGCATGGCACCACTTACCGCCTTTGCCAGGAGCTGGCCTGCCTCTGTACGCATGATCTGACCATCGACCAGTCGCTCAATCAGTCCGCGTGCTTCGAGCCTCTCGAGTGCCCAGTCCTGCTTTTCCTCATCGAGCGAGGACTGATCCTTCGCTGTAGAAGTCGAGGCCAGGCGGTGTGATGAGCCTGTCTCCCTCACTGTTTCAGGCAGATTCACCAGCACTTCGGCTTCCTCTCGTGTTAACGCTGGTATACGTACACAGTGCTCTGCAAGATCAGCATAGAAACGACCAAGCTTGCTGACTCCCCCTGTGCCAATCAGCCCTTCCTCTCGTGCTTGCTCTACCCATGAGTCCGCAGGGGCATGAAAGCGAGTGACAGCGGTTGTCAGTACTTTGACAGCTGTCGCCGTAATATCTCGTGAACTTCCTTGTTGCTCTGCCAGGATCTTGTGTCCGTTCGGAGTCAACCGATACACGGCTTTTGTCTCTTCAACTTCAGTCCGCAGAAGATCAAAGGCTTCCAGGCTCACGAGCAATTCATCAAGATCCCAGAACGTGTTGAACCACTCGTCATGATCCTTCAACTGCTCAAGCAGCGCTACAGCCTTGCGTTTTTGGCTGACCGTTCTTCTAAGGTCCTTCCATAGCGACCCACTAATTCCTGGTAGCGTTTGACCATACGATCGACAAGCACCCGATGGAGCATCTTTTTATCGGCCTCCAGTTGAGGACTATTGGCGGGGTCAGTAAGCTGCTTTACAGCTGCCAAAAGTTCGATCTCAGGCTCAGTAATCGCAAAGGTACGAATTTGTTCTTGGCTCTTTCCCTCGCTAAATTGGGGAGCTACAAGCAGTGAATCCGCCCGCATCGCTGCCTGTCCAGCGGCGCTCACTGTCTCATCAAGCTCCACATAGCCCAGCGTTTGCAGGTTCAGCAATTGCTCAGATGTGAGAGCTTCGCTGCCCTGGTTTGCCAGCAAGGCCAGCACCTCCAGGGTTGGTTCGTCGAGCACAGCGTCAATCGGGGCATATCCTTCTTTGAGCAATGCTTCGTACACGGCCCGTCCCAGTTCTGTCAATGCATATATGGTTCTTTCTGGCACAGACCAGGTGAGCAGGTCCATCACTTCAAGCAGAGGGATTTGCTCATCTGGGATATTAATGTCAGGTCTGCCAGTATAGCCCGGATGCATGCGACGCATGGAATTGGCCAGATCACCGGTGATCTCCAATCGTGGTCGGTGACGGTTGGCGAAGTCTATCCATGCTTCACCATGCTGATTTCAGGCGTATAAAGGAACGCTTTTCCAGTGTATCGTGAACGCTCTCAGTCAACCCACGAGCGCTCAACACCTGTGCTGTCAGAGGACCGACTCGTCCCTTCTTTTGCTGTGCCGCATGCAATGCGGCCAGAATATCGGAGCCAAGAAAGCGCCAGTCGTTCTTAAGCTCTTCAAATTGTAGGGGCAAGGGGTGTGGATGTGGGGTGTAGGGGCCTTGCGCTTGCCCTGCTGCTTTGCGCATGGCTTCGAGGATGCCAAGGGCCTCTCGACCTGCATCGGTGAGCCGGTACGCCCGAGGGACCTCGAGCAGCAGCAATCCCTGCAGTTCAAGTTCGCGATAGATGCGTTCCTGCGGTTCATCCTCTGCCAGCGTACGCACAGCGTGTCCCGCGGCCTCACTGTTCGCAAGCTCCTGCAAAACCAGGAGATGTGCTTTAGTTATGAGCATGTCGAACTTCCTTGATGCACTCGTCTCCCTGGAAAGAGCCCCATACCCTGGGGCCCCTCCAGAATGAGCGTCGGGACCTGCCTAGACTTCGCGGTACTCTCCCTCGACTGTCCCAGGTTCACTACTGGATGCTGCGCCGGATGTTCCATCCCCCGCAGTTGTTCCAGGTTGGCTGTAAGCCTCCTGGCCGATGCGCTGCATCGTGCGCTGCAGGTCATCGGCGGCAGTGCGAATGCGCGTGAGATCGCTCCCTGCAAGCGCATCCCGTACGGCCTTGACCTTCTCCTCAACCTCGCTGCGCAGGCTCATTGAGATTCTGTCACCCATATCCTGCAGCGTCCGCTCGGCCTGATAGGCCAGGCTGTCCGCACGGTTGCGCGTCTCAATCTCCTCGCGACGTTGGCGGTCCTCTTGCGCATGCAGTTCGGCTTCACGCACCATGCGGTCGACCTCCTCCTTGGAGAGGCCGCTGGAGGCGGTAATCGTGATCTTCTGCTTCGCGCCCGGTTGCTTTATCACGTGCGGTGACATTGAGAATGCCATTGGCATCGATATCGAAGGTCACCTCAATCTGTGGCACACCTCGGGGGGCCGGAGGAATGCCTTCCAGGCGGAAGCGACCCAGGCTCTTGTTGTCGCGTGCCAGTTCGCGCTCACCTTGCAACACGTGAATCTCTACTGCTGTCTGGTTATCTTCCGCCGTGCTGAAGACCTCGCTCTTGCGCGTCGGAATGGTTGTGTTGCGCTCAATCAACTTGGTCATGACACCACCCTGAGTCTCAACACCCAGGGAAAGCGGCGTGACGTCGAGCAGGAGCACGTCCTTCACCTCACCCTGGAGCACGCCCGCCTGAATGGCTGCGCCGACAGCCACTACCTCGTCAGGGTTGACGCCTTTGTGCGGTTCTTTGCCGAAGATCTTGCGCACCAGCTCCATCACCGCAGGCATGCGGGTCTGTCCACCCACCAGCACCACCTCATTCACGTCGGATACCTTGATCCCCGCATCCTCGAGCGACTTCATGACCGGGCCACGCGTGCGCTCAATCAGATCGCCGACCAGTTGCTCCAGTTTGGCCCGCGTCAAGGTCATCACCAGGTGCTTGGGGCCACTGGCGTCCGCCGTGATGAAGGGCAGGTTGATCTCAGTTTGCATCGCCGAGGACAACTCGATCTTGGCTCGCTCTGCCGCTTCCTTCAGGCGTTGGAGTGCCATGCGATCATTACGCAGATCAATTCCCTGGTCTTTGCGGAACTCGTCGGCCAGCCAGTCGATGATGCGCTGGTCGAAGTCGTCACCGCCCAGATGGGTATCGCCGTTGGTCGCCTTGACCTCGAAGATCCCCTCGCCTAATTGCAAGATGGAGATGTCGAACGTGCCACCACCCAGGTCATAGACAGCGATCGTCTCATCGTTCTTCTTCTTGTCCAACCCATAGGCCAGCGATGCAGCGGTTGGTTCATTGATGATACGCAAAACTTCAAGCCCTGCAATCGTGCCCGCGTCTTTGGTCGCCTGGCGCTGCGCGTCGTTGAAGTACGCAGGAACCGTAATCACGGCCTGGGTAACCTTCTCGCCCAGTTTGGCTTCCGCATCGACGCGCATCTTTTGCAGGATCATCGCCGAGATTTCCGGCGGACTGTATTCGCGTCCACCCAGCACTACACGAACGTCACCGTTGGGTGCTCGCGTGATCTTGTAGGGCACGGTCTTTATCGTGCGCTGGACCTCGGGGTCATCGTACTTGCGCCCCATGAGCCGCTTAATCGAAAAAACCGTATTCTCGGGGTTCGTCACCGCCTGTCGTTTCGCCACCTGGCCGACCAGGCGCTCACCGCTCTTGGTGATCGCCACGACGGAGGGCGTCAGCCGCGAGCCCTCGCTGTTCTCCAGGACGGTCGGCTCACCACCCTCCATGACCGCCACCACCGAGTTGGTGGTTCCCAGGTCAATGCCAATTACTTTTGCCATTACTTCTCGCTTCCTTCCTCTCAGAACGACCTGTAAGGAGTCACCCACGATAAATCGGGGTGCTACGACGATCGATCGATTGCTCTTATTTTACAAAAGGAGTCACCCACTCAATCCCTGTCCCCCAGACAGGGAGATCGGGGTGCTACAGTGTCAAAGTCCTTCACGGGCAAGCGCACGCTGATGAGCACTCTGGTGCTTCGCCTGGGTGAACACATATTAGCTTGTGGGACCGTCTCCGTGCTGCCCCTACACCTCGCTGACCGGAGATGGAGCGTGTGCGACCACGACCTGTGCAGGACGAATGACACGTTCTCCCAGAACATACCCCGGCTGGACAACACGAAGGATCGTTCCTTCAGGCACATCTGCTCGCGCCTCCGTCGTGATGGCCTCATGCCAATGCGGATCGAACAGCTCTCCAGGTGTGCCGATCTGTCGCACGCCCAACTGGTCAAGCTGTGTCGTGAGTCTTCGTGCAACCAGCGACAGGCCCTGCACCCAGGGATGCGTTGCCAACTCCTGTGGTGCTACTTCCATGGCCCGTCCAAGATCATCGAGCACCGGTAACAGGTGTGAAAGCAGCGCACTCTGGGCTGCGATGCGTCCCTCAGCCTGCTCCTGGCTCATGCGACGCCGATAATTCACGAAGTCCGCCTGTGTTCGCCGCAGCAGGTCCAGGCACTCTTCCGCCTTCTGCTGCTCTGCAGTAAGCCGTTCTTCTACCTGAGCCGAGACGGCAGCGGAATTCGCCTCGCCTTCCCGTTCTGGTTGTTCGGCTGACTGTTGCGGACCTCTGCGCTCTTGCCGTTCCTGTCCGTTATCCTGCATGACACCTTCCTTTATTTTGTGTGCCTGATGTATTTCCCAGGCACTTTATCCTCAGCTTCAACGCCTGTCGGAATCATGACCGGTAGCAGATCGGCCTTGGGTTCAACAACCAGGTCATTGATGACGGAACGCACGCCAGGGAAGTGCCGCACGATCTCTTCGGCCACGACCTTCTGTTGGCTCGTATGCACCGCCCCACTCAGTCGTACCTCCCCCAGACGGGGGTAAACCCCAATCGGCAGATCACGCGTCCGTGGGTCCTGCGCTAAAGCCTTTGCCAGGTCGGCGGCGAGTCGATCATCCCCAACCAGATTATTCTTGATTTCCAGTAACCCAGGAACACCCAGGACTTGATCCTCCACAATATCAGCACGGAGCTGGCTGGAAATATTTCCGTCGAGATAGAGGACACTATCAAGGACTCGAATGGTGATCCCCTTCAGATCAACATGCAGGGGAGTGAGATCAAAAAGGACACGTTCAACTTCATCTTGCAGCTCATCATCAGGAAGATAGGGCGGGAGCGCCTTCAGTGTTGCATCTGGAAGCGTCACCATCACATGTCCTGGCGCTATTGTCGTGACGTACTGCTCGCCCAGCAAAGTATCCCGCCCTGGAAGCAGGTGGTGAACGACAAGATAGGCCAATGCTCCGTTTTCTGGATGCACCGCGATGAAGAGCAGTGTCCCTTTCTCCGCAGAGCCAGTTCGCTCGACCAGAGACCGGTGATCGAGCACTGCCCCTCCAACGGCTGCCTCGCCTGCAGCAGCAAGTTCAGCGAGCAAGATCTGCACTTCCTGATACGTGATGCGAAGCATGACACCATCACCTGTCGCCTCAGCGACGGTGTCATATGGAAGTTCGACCGTTTTGCCGAACAGATGGCCCTGCTTCACGCCAAGATGGGTCAGGCGATGGGCCGCGGCATCAAAAACGACGTGCGCCAGACTCCCGGTTTCCCCGTCGGAACACTCGACCTTCCTGCCAAAATGAAACTTCTGCAATTTGGAGATGCGGGTTGATGTCTTCATCCTTCTAATCTCCACTGCCCAAGACGTTCTGGGTCTTGCATATTTTAAAAAAGGAGTCACCCACTCAATCCCTGTCCCCCAGACAGGGAGATCGGGGTGCTACTTGTCCATGGTCCTCAGTAGCTCAGCCCACAGGCTGGGACGCATCGCATGGACAGGGAAAAGCGTGCTCGGCCTCCTCCTCCAGGCGCTGCTCGTTGCGTCGCAGGAAGACCAGAGACGCAATGGTGATGAAGAGACCGAGCACGATCGTAATGGGTCCGATTGGTCCTGTCAGCCGATGCACATTGTCGCCGAGGAAGTAGCCTCCCAATCCGTAGTGTGTGACCCAGATGATGCCCCCCAGCGCGTTGTAAAGGGACTATTACCCTTTTTGTTGTCCTGCCCCGACTGGCACCTGCTGCGATTGACTCTGGCTTTCTGTGAGACTGATCCGCTTCGGTTTGCTCGCTTCACTGACGGGAAGCATAATGGTGAGGATCCCATCCTGGAACTTCGTTTGGACATTGTTTGTATCGATAGGCCTGGGGAAGGTGATCGATCGTTCAAACGAGCCGGAGACGATTTCCCGCTGAGAGCCAGTTGTGTCCCTGCCGATGACGGGCCGTCCTGCCTCGTTGGGACTGCTGCTTCTGTTGTCCTCCATCCTGCTGCTGGCTTTGCTGTTGCTGGCCCTCCGTCTGACCTTGGGGCTGGTTCTCATGATCGTTCTGATGACTGTAACGCCCTCGAATTGTCAAGGTGTTTTGATCAACCGTGAGCTCAATATCTTCCGGTCGCACCCCTGGGAGCGCAACATCCACCTCATAGCCGTTATTCGTTTCACAGACGTCCATAGGTGCCATCAGAGTTGGTGAACCAGGCATCATACGGGGATTCACAAAGCTCTGTTCGAATAATTGATCCATCGCACGGCGAAGACTCAGGGCCTCGCGGAAGGGATCATAACGTGTAATCATAGATCTGTACCTCCTTGTATGCTATCTCATCTGTTGTTTCCTTGCATCCCTCACTATCCTGACCGCAGAAAAAGCGAGCGATGCTTTCGATCTCCCGAGCAGAGAGTCGGGTTACTTGCTTGGTTATGCAGCGAAAACACGACGGTGAAACAGGGACAGGCTTCAGCAGACCGCTCCAGAGGTGTCACTCCTGTTGAGACCAGCCAGGACAACTGAGCACACCAATGAGGTGATGCTGAAACTGCAATGAAAGACCCCTTGCAAGCAGACTGCACAGTTGTTACAACGAGTTCTTTTTTTCACCGCACAAAGTATATGTCGTATCCGCTACTTTGTCAAGTATTTATATTACCTCATCTACTATTTCTATGAAACAAAATATTATTTACTATAGATATTACCTCATCTACTATTTCTATGAAACAAAATATTATTTGCTATAGAGATGAAGCTTTGCGAGCATTTCACGACATGAAGCTTCTTTTAGCGTTGATGCATCGAGAGTCAGACACAGTGGTTCATGCCCGCTGCCTATCAACGATGAGGCCCCTCCTTCACTGCCACGCAGCCCTATCTCAGGTCTAGTTATGCCGATTGCGAAAAAGCTTCACGCCTCGATATGCTCACAAAGTATCTTCTCTATATTAAATATTTTTTATTCATAAAAATAGTAGAGATATGACATAAATACTTTATAAAACAACAGACATGCCCTATACTTGGTACGGTGAAGAAAGGTTCTATTTTCCATCTCTCCTGGGCTGAGCGCTCCTTTGCTGTAATTCACTGAATGAGTATGAAAAAACAATTCAGTTGGAAACGGTTACAGAGAAGCCGCCTCACGCTGAAGGCCTATGGAAGTGTCAATGTTGGCTTCTGCATATGTTGGATCATCGCCCGCCGATACAAGACAGAGAGCGTAACAAGGCCGATCACACCGAGTATCAGCGTGGTCACTGAGAGAGGAATGCCGGGCGGGACGATGACGTTCACAGTGTATGGAAACCCGTCCCAAAGACCATGCAAGATGGAGACGAAGAGGTAGGTCAGGATCACCGGGCCAGTGATGCGAAAGCGGTGTGGTGCACTCTGTTGGAACAACACAGCACCAAGAATACCGGTCCAGACCCCGTGGCCAAACGGCGCGAACAGACCCCGGATCACTGTCGCAGCGATCGAAGCACTTATATGACCATGGCTGAGCAGCAACGCCGTAAAGGCATAGCCGGTGCTTTCCAGGGCTGCAAATCCCATGCCAACCGCTCCTCCCAACAGCAGCCCGTCCATCTGCGAGGTGTGAATCATCCGCCGTGCCAGAAAGGCCACCACCGCGATCTTGCATCCCTCCTCAATCAGTCCAACAGCCATCGCCCCACTTAGGGAAAGACCCTGAGTGGGGTTCGACGCAACGGGTAGCACGAGGGATTCGAGTATCGAAGCCCCAAGCACACCCAGGATTCCACCGATGCAGAAACTTGTCGCAACCGTGTCAAGCGAGAGCGAGCTGATATGCTGGTGGTCGTACAAAAATGCGACAAAGACGACCGGCACCAGAAAGTTCCCAATCAAGATGACCGTCGGGTACAGGTTGAGGTTGCCGGTCAGCAACATGACAATTGTCGTGGCGATAAAGAGACCCAGGCCAATCAGCAGGGCACGCAGCCATCTTCGACCACGACGTGGCGGGGGCTGGGTTGATGATATCCACATGTTTTCAGACATGCAGTCCTCCATTCACATCAGGCCCTACAGGCGCAATAATTTTTCAAATTGCATAATCAAACCCCTACTTTACCTCTTCGCCTTTCGGGTGTTCTTTTACTGATCGTAAGATTCATACGAATCTGACGGGCTACTTGGATACATTGTGACCAGGCTTTGCTCCAAAACGCTCATGAAGGGGGTACACCACCCAGAATGAAAAAGGATAGAATAGAAGCCGGCCTCCGATGAACTGGAGGCTGTGATATCGGTTTCAAGCGTTCTACCAACGGGTGCGCAACTTCACCCCCGTCAGGTCACCACTTACTGCTTCGTTCGAGGGCGTCAAACTCCTCCTGGGTGAGCTTGATTGTTGCACCCAGCACGTTCTCTTCGAGGTGTTTCACCGAGGAGGTTCCTGGGATCGGGAGCATCGTGCTTGAGCGTTTGAGGAGCCAGGCTAGCGCGATCTGACTGGGTTGGGCGTTATGCTGCTTTGCAATCTGGTCAAGGGGTCCTCCGGAGCGAGCCAGTTCTCCAAACGCCATGGGAGACCAGGGAATAAAGCCAATACCCTGACGTGCACAGAGATCTACCATCGCTTCGGACTCGGCAACCGTCATATTTTCGGACTCACGATCCGCCAGGTTATAGTGGTTCTGAACGGTGACAATAGGCACGATCTCTTGGGCTCGTGCAAGTTGATCGAGTGTGACATTCGAGAGCCCAACATGGCGAATTTTCCCCTCCTGTCTCATCTTCGCGAACTCACCGACCGAGACTTCGAATGGAACCCTGGGGTCCGGGCGATGGAATTGATAGAGGTCGATGTGATCGAGGCGCAGGCGGCGCAGACTTCCCTCTAGAGCTTCACGCAGATGTTGGGGGCTTCCGTCGGGGACCCATTGGTTCGGGCCAGGACGCAAAAGGCCACCCTTGGTAGCAATGACAAGATCTTTCGGATAGGGGTAGAGCGCTTCTGCAATGAGCAACTCACTTACCTCTGGTCCATAGGAGTCAGCAGTATCGATCAGGTTGATACCCAGTTCAAGGGCGCGGCGCAGGACTGCGATGGCTTCATGTTTGTTGGCCGGTGGTCCCCAGATGCCTGGGCCTGTCAGGCGCATGGTACCGTAGCCCAGACGATACACGGTCAGATCGCCGCCAATGGTAAATGTCCCACTGGCTGTAGCAGGTCGTTGAGTTTTCTGTTGCATCGTCGTTTCCTTCTTCTCTCTCATTCGTTTTATTCAGCGCACAAAGTATACGTCGTATCTGCTATTTTGTCAAGTATTTATGTTATCTCATCCACTGTTTTCATGATACAAAATATATTTTCGTATCGAAAAAAGTAGTTGGTATAATATAAATACTTGACAAAACAACAAACATACCCTATACTTTGTACGGTGAAGAATAGAAGGCCCCGTTATGACACACGTGCAGTTTGCTTGCAGGGGCTCTCGTAGCAGGTTCAGCATCACTTCATTGCTTTACTCGATTATCCCAGCTTGGCTCAATCGTAGCGACCCTTCTGAAACGGCCTGCCTGAAGCAGGCAGTACGTATTTGAGCGATAGATACCAGACAGAGGAGGAAAGAAGGTATGACAACCAGACAGGTACGAAAGCATCAAGTGCAGTCTTTCCCTGCACCAGCGCCTTTGGCAACGGTGACAGACTTGACACACAAGGAAGTACAAGCCATCACGGAAGCCGTCAACCCACTAATCGCCGATGCATTTGCGCTCTATATCAAGACCAAGAATTTCCACTGGCATTTAGCCGGTTCGCACTTCCGCGACTACCACTTATTGTTCGATGAGCAAGCCGATGCCATTTTTGAATCGATCGATATACTGGCTGAGCGTGTGCGTCGTATCGGGGGCACGACCATCCGCAGTATCAGCCACATCGGCCAGTTACAGACCATCGAGGACGATAACGACGATTTCGTACCAGCAGGCGAGATGGTGCAGCGGCTCATGCAGGATAACGCACACATGGCAGTGATGATGCGTGCGACGATTGCCATTTGCGATCAGCACCGTGACCCGGCCACGAGCAACGCGTTACAGGAGATCCTTGACCAGACTGAGCGCCGTAAGTGGTTCCTGTTTGAGGTTATCCAGGGCCTGAGCAATGCTGACTAACGGCAGGGAAACCGGGAGACAGGCATGGATTAATGCCTAAGAGTACTAATAGTCAAGCTGGAGAAGAACACTATGAACGATGACAATGATACATGTGCCCGATTGCGTCGTCTGCATGCACACCTTGTCCACGAAATAAATATGCTGAGAGTAGGCGTCAATGAAGAGGAACGCGAAGGTGTAGTGAACCCAGTAGAAACCATCAACATCATCGAGAGCCTCCAGAAGGCACTCCACACGATCCACCTCGAACTGCAAAAGTGCCCTGGATATGCGGAAATTTGACCTGGATCCTGTCGTGAGAGAAATATGATCAAACCCGCAATAGTTTTCGTTGATGATTTCCCCCCTGTCCTGGATAAGCTCAAGAACGACCTGGAACAGAAATATAGCGAACACTTTCGCATCATCGAGGCCGATTCGGGTCAGCAGGCGCTGAATCAGTTGAAGCAGATGCGCTTGCACAATGAGCCAGTAGCGCTCTTGCTGGCCGATGAGCAGATGTCTGAGATGAACGGCTCGGAGTTTCTGAAAGATGCGCGAGACCTGTACCCGAAGGCCAAACGGATCTTGTTGATCACCTACACAGATACTCATGCTGCTATCCAGGCGATCAATGCCGCGCTAATTGATTACTACCTGATGAAGCCTTGGGATCCGCCGGAGGAGCGCCTCTACCCCGTGTTGGATGATTTATTGGCGGAGTGGCTGGCCTTGTACCACCCACCGTTCGCAGAATTGCGGGTGATCGGCCATCGCTGGTCGCCCAGGCTGCACAAGATCAGGGACTTTCTGGCTCGCAACCAGGTGCCCTATCAATGGCTGGACGTTGAAAATAGCAAAGAGGCAAACCACATGCTAGAGCAGCTGGGTTTAGGCCATAAGAAAGAACCAGTCGTGATTTTCCCCGACGGTTCATACCTGGTGAATCCCAAAGTGCTCCAGATTGCCGAGAAGATCAACCTCAAAACACACGCAGAAAAGCCCTTTTACGATCTGATTATCATCGGCTCCGGTCCAGCAGGGCTTGCTGCGGGAGTCTATGGCGCCTCTGAGGGACTGCACACTTTGCTTGTGGAGCAGGAAGCTCCGGGCGGACAGGCGGGAACGAGTTCGCGTATCGAGAACTACCTGGGCTTTCCGGCAGGATTGAGCGGAGGAGAACTGGCGCGCCGTGCCGTGACGCAGGCGGAGCGTTTTGGCGCGGAGATCGTCACACCGCAAAAGGCGGTGAGGGTAAAGGTAGATGGCCAGTTCCGGTGTGTTGACCTGGCGGACGGCTCGGAACTGCGCTGCCACGCACTCTTGCTAGCCTGCGGCGTCACTTACTGCAGACTGGATGTGCCTGGCATTGATGTCCTGACCGGCGCTGGCGTCTATTATGGTGCCTCGATCACAGAGGCTATGTCTTGCAGCAATGAGGATGTATACGTGGTTGGCGGGGCGAACTCTGCCGGGCAAGCTGCTATTTACTTTGCGAAGTATGCTCGCCATGTGACGATGCTGGTGCGCGACGATTCGCTCGCAAAAGACATGTCCAAATACCTCATCGATCAGATTGAACAAACTGACAATATCGAGGTCAAGACCTGCACCCACGTCGTGGCTGCGCAAGGCAAGCACCATCTAGAAAGCATCACGATCGTCAATGACAAAACGCATGAGGAAAAGACGCTCCCAGCGACTTCGCTGTTCATCTTCATTGGCACGGAGCCGCATACAAGTTGGCTGAAGGGCATGGTGAAGGGCGACGAGAAGGGCTTCGTACTCACCGGCCCCGACCTGATGCACAAAGGACAGCCGCCAAAGGGCTGGCCGCTTGACCGCGATCCTTTCTTCCTGGAGACCAGCGTCCCCGGTATCTTCGCCGCCGGAGATGTGCGGCACGGCTCGGTCAAGCGTGTCGCCTCCAGCGTTGGCGAAGGGGCAATGGCCGTTCTGTTCATTCATCGATACCTGGGCTAGAACTGCTTCAATCCTTGCTCACGTGAAGACGAAGTTAAGCTGCTTTCAATGGTAGATAGGTCTGCGGGGAAGGTAGCTCTTACCTTCCCCAAAACACAAAGGTGTAGCGTTTCAAGCCGTGGGAGCCATAGAAACGACGCCTTCTGGCACCTGTGCATCCTCGGCTCGCGGATGGTGAGCCGCGAGAATAGCACGTGTTCGCTCTGCACGATCCGGGCTAGTTGCATGAACAATTGTGCTCCTGTACCATGAGTGCCTTCCGCAGTCGAGGCAGTGAGCGATAAAAGTAAGCCTTCACTGTGGGCACTGGCATCTCGAGCATGCGCCCGATCTCTTTGAAGCTCAGTTCCCTGGAACAATGCAGGTGCACAATCGAGCGCGACTTCGGCGAAAGCGCGAACATGGCTCTTTGCAGTGTGCATTGCAGGTCGAATTGCTCCGCAATCTCCTCAGGCAGCGGCTGAGAATCTGGTATGAACTCTAGCGGCGAGAGATCCTCCTCACTGCGTTCACGCTCCAACTCAGAGAAGTGGACTATGCGCCTGCTCCGTCTCGTACGTAGTTCAGAAAAGCAGCGATTGCGCGCGACCTGAAACAGCCACCCTTTGGGCGACACATTCGTTCTCAGCGTTGCCAGGGAGGTATACAGTTGGAGGAAGACGAACTGCAGCACATCATAGGCCTGCTCATCGTCGTTGAGAAACCTCTGAATGTAGCGAAGCAATGGGCCGTGGTATCGACCCACCAGGGCCTCAAAGGCGTGCTCGTCGCCTGCACGGGCCTGTCCTACCAGGACACTATCAGGTATTCCTGCTACTTGCGGTGCGCAGTGCTGCTGTATGTATTGCATCTTCTCTTGCCTTTCCGGTCCTCCTGTGAGCACCAGCATACCTGTCGTCTATTTCCTCCCGCCTTGTCAGCGAGTCGCCCCACTTGCTTGGTTGCACAGCTAAAACAAGACGGTGATACAGGGACAGGCTTAAGGCACACCGCTTCAGAGCTATCGCTCCTAAGAAGCAACACACTCAAAGATTGCTGCCCGTTGGTTCCAACGAGGTCTTCTTGTCTTCACCACACCCAGTATACGTCGAATCTGTTAATTTGTCAAGTATTTATATTATCTCATCTACTATTACTATCAAATAAAAATATATTCTCTCTAGAAGGGAGGCTTCGCGAGCATTTCAAGCACTATCGCTCAGGATGTTTCTCGAGAGATGCGTGGGGTGTGGAGTGGGCTTACTCTCTGGCATCGCTTAATACGCTCTACTCAGTCTTGTTTTACATCCGTCTAGCATGAAAAAGGCTCACTTCCTTTAAAAGAGAAACCTTACTCACCAGTAGTTGCCTAAACAGGAAGCCAACCCACTCCATACCCGATGCATTTCCTATGAACCTACCTGTGAGCGGAGGTTTGAAATGCTTGCATAGCTTCTTCTCTAGAGAGAATATATTTTCGGTTCATAGTAATAGTTGATGAGATAATATCCATAGAAAATTAATTTTTGTTTGATAGAAATAGTGGATGAGATAATATAAATACTTGACAAAGCAACTTCCACGGTGTATCCTTGGTGCGGTGAAGACAGGCAATGAGCCTGGCATAAAGAATGCGTTAAAACAGCAAAGATTGGAAAGGAGTCACACAACATGGCGGTTAGCACTCGTTCAGATGAAGCTATCCAGAAAGACGTCCTGGATGAATTGAAGTGGAATGCGTACGTCCGGCCAAACGAAATCGGAGTATCTGTCAAAGATGGCATCGTCACGCTGACTGGCTGGGTCAATTCGTATATGAAAAAGATAGCTGCCGAGGAGGCTGCTCATCGTGTTCCTGGCGTCAAGGCAGTAGCAAACGACATCGAGGTGCGCCTGCTCAGCTCTGACGAACGCACCGACGCCGACCTTGCCGCTGCCGTGCTCAACGCCCTCAAGTGGGACGCAGCTATCCCGACTGGCAAAATAGATGTGACGGTCAGCAAAGGCTGGGTGACACTCAAGGGTGAGGTCGAATTCGCCTTCCAGAAGAGAGATGCAGAACGTGCCGTCCACCGCTTAACAGGTGTCAAAGGAGTCACTAATCTCATCACAGTGCCTTCTCATGTGTCGCCATCAGAACTGAAGCAGCAGATCGAGAAGGCACTCGTCCGCAATGCGCAGACGGATGCCAGTCGTATCACGGTCGAAACGCAAGGCAGCAAGGTCATCCTGCATGGGACGGTACGTTCCTATGCTGAGAAAAAGGCGGCGGAGGACACCGCCTGGTCCGCGCCGGGTGTCACTGATGTGGATAACCGTATAACCATCTCGATCCCAGTCTAATCCTTGCATGATTGCCAGCGAGCTGATCCCTTGGCAGTGATGAGGGCATTTCCAAACCAGCGAGTCCTTCCCCGCAATGGGCGAGGGCTCGCTTGGCAAACTTGGCATCCTTGCCTGGGTGGGCACCCTCTCATCACACTCACACCAACGAGTCCTGTCACGCTGCATGAATTGTATAAGAACTAGGGAGCACAAACAACAGGAAGGATTGGAACGATGTTACAACCAGATTGCGAACCTCTCATGCAAACGATTCAAAGCTTTACACAGGACATTGAGGAAATTGACTATCGGATAGGGGCTCTTGAGGCTGAAGCGATGGAACTTAATCCACTGCAGTATCTCGTTTCACAGCGGAGGGTTGATAGCCTCTTCTGGGTGAAGCACGCGCGCCGAGACAAATGGGATAACGCAATGAGTCAACTTGCCATTTGTCGATCGGCCCAACCTGCCCACCACCATTTTGACCGAGACCACACCCACCCAGATAGATGATTGCCAATGGAGGAAAGGAGTGTATTTGCTGTGCCAACCTACATCATCATTATGAGTATGGTAGCGATCATCCTCGATATCTTGGGAGTGATACTGCTTCTCATCCAGACGTTTGATGCTGACTTCTACTACTGATTCTCTGGATGATTAACCTGAAAGCATTTAGGTAAGGAAAACACGAAGTGATCTCGCAAGGGATGAGGTATAAATTTGAACTTGAACACTAATGCCACGACAGATAGAGCAGATAGGCCTCTTACAAGAGCAGACATAGAGCAACGCATTCAAAATGTGGGTGGTAGTAACAAGCTAGATGTGAGTGGTCAAAATTTAGAGGGAATTGACCTCAGCGAGGCCCATCTCAGCAGAGCCCATCTCAGCAAGACCCACCTCAGCGGGGCTGACCTCAGCGAAGCCGACCTCAGCGGGGCTGATCTCAGCGAAGCCGACCTCAGCGGGGCTGATCTCAGCGAAGCCGATCTCAGCATGGCCAAACTCAGTAATGCCGATCTCAGCGGAGCTAATCTCAGTGGGGCCGATCTCAGCGAGAGCCACCTTATCAATGCCGACCTCAGTGGGGCCAACCTCAGTGGGGCCGATCTCAGCGAAGCCCACCTCATCAATGCTAAACTCATCAATGCCGACCTCAGCGAAGCCAAACTCATCAATGCTGACCTCAGCGAAACCAACCTCAGCGGGGCCTCTCTGTTTGGGACACTCATAACCGCTGAAATTAAGGAAGATCTCCTTCATGCCATTGGAGTACAGTGGAGCACATAGCAAGAAACATCATCGCGTAAAAGCGATAGCAGCTCAGACGGCCTAAGAGTAGATACGATTGCCGCCATCAGTCGTATTCCACTTGAAAATAGCTTTTGAGCTTATCTCAACCCAGACGCGCAACGCTCAAAAAACGCTCACTTCATGCAATTCTCTCACAGCATCTTTTCTATAGAAAATATATTTTGTTTCATAGTAATAGTTGATGAGATAATATAAATACTTGACAAGTCACTGGATACAAAGTATACTTTGTACGGTGAATACAAGAAGACCTCGTTGGAACAAAAAGGAGATTTGACCTATGGCAGTCAAACTGAATAAATAAGCATTTGAACATGCAAAAAAACTGATAGAGCTGGGAACATTTGTCTTTGATGAGAAAGATATGTGGAGTGATCACCAGCCGTCTGCGCAGGATGAGAACGAATATCTTAAAGAGCATGGCTTTGGTGAATATGGGAAATGGTATTTAGGAATCGATACAGATGAGGATGAAGAGAACAAAGGGAGATATAAATTTCCCTACAGCGATTTTGAAAAGGTTCACCGCTGTGGAGTGCTTGCTGCAGAAAGCCGAGCTGGACAATATAAATATGATGACATTGAACATGCAGCAGCACATCTGCATGGAATGATTGATGCAGCAACAAGAAGAAAAGGAGGTCAACCCCGCCAATAAGGGAACAAGCAGGGGTAGTTTGAAGAGCTTCGAAGGAGGCTTGGAGCTATGGAAGCAATGAGGAGCAACATTGGTCCCGATACGAAAGCGGTGAGAACCAATATTCCCTTCAGGTTGGACCGTCTTCCTTGGAGTCGGTGGCACTGGCTTGTCGTTATTTCACTTGGCATTACCTGGATTCTCGATGGCCTTGAGGTCACCATCATTGGTTCTATTGCCGCTGTGCTCACGGACTCGCAGACGCTACATCTCTCCGACGTGGAGGTCTCGGCTGCCGGCACCGCCTACCTGGTTGGTGCGGTTCTGGGTGCTTTATTCTTCGCCCGCCTTACCGACAAGTTTGGGAGTAAAATGCTCTTTATGGTTACATTGTGCGTCTACCTTCTTGCTACAGTTGCCACAGCCTTCTCCTTTAACTTCGTCTGGTTCGTGGCCTGCCGCTTCCTGCCGGGCACAAGGATCGGTGGGGAGTAAGCAGCCATTAACTCCGCTATTGATGAGCTCATCCCGGCGCGAGTTCGCGGCCATACGGATCTCGCGATCAATGGCAGTTGGTGGGTTGGTACTGCCGTCGGCGCTGCCTTGACGACAGTCCTGCTCAATCCCCATCTGTTCCCTGTGAACGTTGGCTGGCGACTGGCATTTGCTATGGGTGCCATTCTTGGGCTGGCAGTCCTGCTACTGCGGCGCAATCTCCCCGAGAGCCCACGCTAGCTGATGATGCATGGCCGCTTCGACGAGGCGGAGCGGGTTGTCAGCATGATTGAGGCAGAGGTGATGAAGGAGGAGCATCTCAAATCATTGCCAGAGCCGCAGGGGTCCATTGTGATCCGCCCGGTCGGCACAGTAAGCTTTCGTGAGATCGCTCGCACCATGGTGCGACAGTATCCCACGCGTTCACTCCTCGGGTTTTCGCTCATGGTGGGCCAGGCCTTCCTCTATAACGCGATCTTCTTCACCTATGGCCTGGTGCTCACCAAATTCTATCACATCCCGAATAGTAGCGTTGGGTTGTACCTGATCCCATTCGCCATTGGCAATATCCTTGGGCCACTGCTTCTTGGTCGCCTGTTTGATACGATTGGTCGTCGACCGATGATCAGTTTCACCTATATCTTCCCGGGCATCCTGCTGACCATCACAGGCTGGCTGTTCGTGCAGGGCACACTCAACGCAGTGACGCAGACCATCTGTTGGTCGATCATCTTTTTCTTCGCCTCCGCTGGCGCAAGCGCGGCATACCTGACGGTGAGCGAGGTGTTCCCGCTGGAAATCCGTGCCCAGGCTATCGCTTTCTTCTACGCAATTGGCACAGGGGCTGCTGCGCTGGCTCCACTGCTGTTTGGCGTACTTATCCAGTCCGGGCAACCAGTGAATGTCTTCTATGGTCATATCATTGGCGCTGCGTTGATGGCTGCTGCAGGTGTCATCGAGATCTTCTTCGGTATCGATGCGGAACGGCAGTCGCTGGAGTATGTTGCCCGACCGCTCTCATCTGTGGAGGCGGCGGCTGCGTGATTTGCCATAGGCAACGACCAGGCGAGCCAGCCTATTCGATCATGGTCTGTAACTGGCACATTGTACACGTACCTACACGATAACTCTCTTGAAATATCTGTCAAGGAACATAGGCATGTTCAAACGAATTCTCATTCCTCTTGATGGCTCAGAGCGGGCTGAGAGAGCGCTTCCAATTGCAGCGCGCCTGGCTCGTACCTCAGGTAGCTCCATCCTTCTGGTGCGCGTGGTGAGTACCGCCCCTGCGTCTTTGCCTTCTGCGCCAAAGCCCATTCTTATCCAAACAGTTGGAGAGGCAGACCGGACCCTGTCCGAGAGCTATCTGAGAGGGGTGGCCGAGTCCAATCTTCTTACCGGCATCTCGGTACAAACCTGGGTTCCCATTGGTCTCGTCCCTTCCAGCATTCTTGCTGTCGCAGCCGACGAGCGTGCAGATGTAATTGTATTGTGTAGTCATGGCTCCACCGGAGTCAAACGCTGGTGGTTGCTCGGCTCTGTCGCCACCAAATTGGCCCGCTTTGCACAGGTCCCCGTGCTGATCCTACGTGAAGGCGGTTCTGTACCAGCTGAGCGACATCCTGGTGAGCGGCCTCTTCGCGTCCTTGTGCCACTAGACGGCTCGGACTATGCCAAAGCAGCGCTCGTGCCAGCAGCCTATCTCGCTACGGCCCTGGCCGCTCCTGGACAGAGAGCCCTACATCTCACACACGTCGTCCAACCTGCCCATAATGCTAATGTACCAACCAGAACGGCTCGCAACGCTCAGGACGCTCAAATGGCTCAGAAAATGGCCAGGGAGTATCTGAATACGACGATAAACCATATCCGTGACAGGTCCGAGAACCCGGCCATAGCCGATCTCAACCTTGTGCTCACCTCATCGGTGATTATCGATGATGAAGTTGACCAGGGAATCATCAGAGTAGCCGAGAATATCGGAAACAGCGAAGGAGTTGAGGCGTTCGGAGGCTGTGATGTGATTGCGATGACCACCCACGGGCACAGAGGACTGCAGCGCTGGGTGGGAAGTGTGACTGAACGGGTACTGCACATTACGCCCTTCCCGCTACTGATCATTCGACCAGGTGAATAACGACAGGTACGTATCTCTGGGCCTACACAGCACGGATGGATGATGATCAGACGGAATCGCAGAAGAGGAGGCAATAGTTTCTCAATGATCAACGTAGGAATAGATGAACACCTCACTAGCTTCTCACCATGCCAGCTATCAAAGCACGGAGCAGCTCTGTCAGCGGGGAAGTGCGATCTCATCAATCGCACCCAATGTTCGCAGCGTGGCTTTCTGCGCCTCGGTGAGTCCTTTCACTCCTGTGATATTGAGCCGCTCGTAGGGCCGGTCGCGTCGCAACGTCCGCAGCAGCTCGCCACTCTCGAGGTCCCACACCTTGATAGTACCGTCCTCGCCGCAACTGGCCAGTCGACGACCATCGGGGCTGATCCTGAGCGATTGGACCGCCCCCTGATGCGCTTTTCGCATCCTCACACACTCCCTGCTTTGTACGTCACACCAGCGGAGCATCCCGTCGCTGTCTCCACTGACCAGCAGCTCTCCGCGCGGGCTCCAATCCAGGGCCAACACACTGCCGGGATATTCGGCAAAGGTGTGCAGGCACTTCCCACTGTGCGCATCCCACAGGAACAATTCCCCACTGCCTCTGCTCCCGCCAACACTGGCGAGCCTGGTACCATCCGGACTCCACACAACGCTAGTGACCATGCCATGATGTCCTTGCAGCCTCGCCAGTAGCGTGCCGTCGGAGGCATCCCGCATACGCACGCTGCCATCTTCGCCACCGCTGGCCAGGCGCGTGCCATCCGGACTCCAGACTACGCGGCGGGCTACAGTCGGGTGCGGGTGACCGACCCAGCGGTGCGTGCGCACTGTCATGTCCCACACCTGTACCCCACGCACATAGCTCCCACTGGCCAGTAGGCGCCCATCTGGACTCCAGGCCACGCCCATGAAGATGTTGTCGGGGCGGTCGGAGTCCCGTAGGACCTGGACACAGGTCCCTGTAGCCGGGTCCCACAGCCGGATGGCATTGTCCCACCCGCTACTGGCCAGATACTGCCCATCCGGACTCCATCCCACGCCGTACACTGTCCAGCGATGTCCGCGCAACACCCTGGGCGGCATCCCGTCGATGAGATCCCAGACGGTCACCAGCATATCAGAGCCTGCACTGGCGACCTGTGTGCCATCTGGACTCCAGGCCACGTCGTAGAGGCAGACCGCGTGCCCCTGCACGAGACGCACGCACTGCCCACTTGCCACGTCCCACTCTCGCAGGGTGCCATCTTCACTGCCACTGAGCAGGCTGTGGCTGTCGGGCGTGAAGGCAAGACTATACACAGGAGCGGTATGCCCCTGCAACACCGCTCGATAGCTGCCCGCCTCCGCGTCCCACAGCCAGATCGTGGCATCAAAGCCAGCGCTGGCCACCGTGCGCCCATCCGGGCTCCAGGCCACTGTTTGTGCCCGCTCGGTATGCCCTTCAAGTGTGTGGAGACAACGCCCGCTTTCCATATCCCACAGCCTGACCGTCCGATCCCAACTCGCGCTAGCGAGCTTTGTGCCACAGGGGGCAAACGCCAGTCCCCGCACCCAACTGGTATGCCCCACAAGGCGCGCAACGCAGGTGGCCGGTTGTGTTGCCTGCGTCTCCCACACCCGAATGCGCCCATCGAAGCTGCCACTGGCGAGCAAGCGCCCATCTGGACTCCAGGCCACCGCGAAGACCGGAGCAGGATGCGGCAAGGTCTGCAGGGGTGTGCCGCTCTGGGGGTCCCAGAGCCGGACGATCGCATCATTCCCACCGCTACTGGCAAGCGTGCGTCCATCGGGGGCAAAGGCCAGGCTTTGGACGCTGTTTGATTGCCAGACCGTCCAGAGCGGGGCACCACGCTCCAACTCCCACAGCGTGATGGCGCCATCCCAGCTCCCACTGGCGAGTCGGCGTTCGTCCGGGCCGAAGGCGAGGGCCGACACCGTGTCGGTATGCGCCTGCCAGACCAGGTGCAGGCTCTGGCCCGCCTCTCGCCAGACGCGCACTTCCCCCCGCTTGCTCCCGGCTGCCCAGTACTGCCCGTTCCTGCTGATGGCTACCGCCCAGGTGGCATCAAAAGCTTCGGTAAAGATGGTGTCACGCAAGGCGGCCCCAGCAAGCGTCGTATCCTGCATCTCGACCCCTTGTACATATGCCCCCCGAAGGGAAAGATGCGACAGATCGAGGCCGCGCAGGTGCCCACACTGCTGGCGCAGCAGCGCCACCAGGTTCACCGGTCCATAACCCTGAGCATACTCCGCTCGTTCACGCAGCTGAGCGAGCATCGCGAGCAGGTGCTCCTCCACTTCCGCGCGCCCCGGATACACACTGCGCAGGTGCGCCAGGATTGGAGCTAAGATGAGCCGCTCCTGCATCTGCCGCACGTCTTCGCGGGCTCCGGCCTGGCAGAGCCCAAGCTCGATGAGACACGAGAGCCTCCCCTTCTCGAGCTCGCTGGTCGCCTCCCCAATAAGCAGCCCCGTCACGTACTCCAGCACCACCGATGGCAGCGTCAAGCTGCCCGGTCGCTGGCCCAGTTCGATGAGCGAGCGGCGGCGCAGGGTGTCGACTGCTGCAAACACCTGCCCCTGCGGCAGCGGCGTGGCGAGCAGGGCCAGCAGCTCCTGGAGGCCGAGAGGCTCGCGCCAAATCGCCAGCCAACGCAGCACAGTCTGCTCCACGGCGGAGAGCCGGGCGACTTGCTCGGCGAGCAGCTCCTGGATACTGCCGAATATCACCGTGCCCTGCTTGAGGAACGGACCGATCTCGCCCGCGAAGAGGTCGGCGATGGTCTCTGCCACGACCCTCAAGGCCAGCGGGTTGCCCGCGTACGCCTCGACGAGGCGCGCCCGTTCCTCCGGGGTACCCACCACCTCCTTCTCCGCAAGCAGCCGCTTGCAGGCAACGGCATCCAGCCCGACGAGGCGCAACGCACGCACTCGGGAGTGTGTGCCCTCCAGCAGCACGAGGTCGGCCGGTTTCTCCCGGCTGGTCAGCAGCAGACAGCTCTGGTGCGCCGTTTCGCCCACCCGGTGCAGCACTTGCCCATACCCCTCAAAGCTGGAGCGATAGTGCCCCCCGCTCTCTCCTTCCTGCAACAGGGCTTCCAGGTTGTCCAGCACCAGCAGTGCTCGCCGCTCATGCAAGCCCTCCAGCAGGAGGCTGAGGCGTCGTTCCAGGCTGGCAGGCACCTCGGCAAGCGGCTGCGGGGAGAGCTCCTGCAGGCAGTCCTCCAGCAGCGCTTCGCAGGGAGGGGCATCGCGCAGGGAGCGAAAGAGCACCACCTCGAAGCGTTCAGCCACCTGGTGCATGAGGGTGACCGCCAGCGCCGACTTGCCGATGCCGCCCATGCCCAGCACGCTCACCATCCGGCAGCGCTCCTGCACGATCCACTGCTCCAGGGTGGCCAGTTCCGTCTTGCGCCCATAGAAACTCGGCACATCCAGCCCCTCCACCCGTTGACCGGAAGCAGTCAAAGCCACGGGCTGTTCGACTGGTCTCGTTCCCTCGATCGGCTGAGGTGTGACTTGGGGGAGCGAGGGAGGCCGTTGGCCCAGCAGACTGGAGAGCCACGGCTCATTCAGTAGCACCTTCTGGTGCGCCGCTTGCCAGAGCGCGCTGATCTCCTCTTCCTCGCGCCCAGCAGCAAAGGCTTGCTGGTGCACACCGAGCGCAATAAAGCGCTTGAGGCTTTCGGCTTTGGGATAACTGCTGCCTCCCTCCCAGCCCAGTACCGCTCCCCGTGAGACACCGAGGAACTGGGCCAGTTCCACTTGCGTCAGGCTCATCGCTGTGCGCAGCGTCACTATGGCTTGACCGAAGGCGTAGTCTCGCTCTCTGTAGGTATGGGTCCTCATCGGCATGCGCTCCTGGCGTGACCTGCAGGAGTACAGTGATGTACAGTAAGGTGAAGTGACATGTCGTATGATGTCTAGTGACTTCCCCAGGAGATACCTGTACACTAAAATAGGGATGGTGTACCCTTCGCGGGTCAACGCCTGTGTGAGGTGGTATGGGGGTGACAAGAGCAACCATACCACCTCTTCAAATATCTGTATCTATGATAGCAGATATCCTCGTAGAAGATCAATGAGCAGGATCGTTCCGATCACGGGTCTGGCGCCACGCTCACGCCTACGCCCTCAAATGGGAAGACAAGCCCGAGCTTCCTCTTTCTCAATGGGCAGGTTGCTCACTTGTGCGAGACCTGGATTTGGTCTTCAGCACGCCTCAGCTTTCAGAACATGAGACCGAAACACTCGTCACAAAAATTATTTGGAGGAGAAATGAGCCATGACAGCTCTAGAATATGATGCCATCGAGAAGGTTCGTGCCCTTTTAGACGAGTACGAGCAGTTTCTCTCGGGCAAAGCCCCGGGAACAACGGATGCCTATCTGCGCACGGCGCGTCAAGTGATCGGATGGATTGCTCAGTTTCCTGGCAATGCGGGTCAGTTTCAGCCACTACAGTTGACGCAGACGGCGGTAGAGAAATACCTGAGTCACTTAGAGCAGGAAGGCTTGAGTCTGCACCACCGGGCGCGCGTGAAATCGACCATCAGCAATTTCGCCCAGTTTCTCATTGAGGAGAAGGGGCTGCTTCAACGCAACCCGACCCGTGGGATCGACCTTCCCCCCGTGCCGCTGCTTGCGCCTCAACCGCTCCCGGGAGAGCAGCGCTCGATCCTGCGCTCGTTGGTCACGCAGGAAGGAGATCGACGGGGGGCCACCCTCTTCGCCCTGGGCTACTGGGCGGGCTGCCGGGTGAGCGAGGTCTCCTGGCTGCAGATGGCTCATACCCATGTGGGTCCAGAGGAGGGATGGCTCCATGTGGGCGATCAGGGAAGCAAGGGGCGTGATATCGATCTGCTGAACCAAGCCCGCAAGCCCCTCTATGCGTACTTGCAAGCCACATGTGACACAGCACGTAGCTATGTGTTTACGTCGCAGCGCAGCGAGCGGTTGACCGAAGAAGGGATCTATGCCTGGTTCCGCTCGCTCAAGGCTCAGGGGACGAAGGGTCAACGGGAGGTGATCGAGGCTCTCACCTTCCAGGACTTGCGGTACGACTTCGCCTGCCGGGCACGAGAGGCTGGGTGGTCACTCGAAGAAGTGGCGTCCTATCTGGGGCAAGTCACCAGGCAAGGGATGCCTGCTCTTCAAACCATAGTATCCGATACTCAGGTCAACCGGGAGCAAGTCAAACTCAAACTCAACAACGTCCAAGGGTAAAATACCGAATGAGGAAATCCGCAGTCGCATTAATGGAGCCATTCGGATACACAATAAGCTACTCCTACTACTCTCAGAGCATTCAGTCTTGCGCACCCTTTTCTAAGTTGCGTATAATTTTCATAGTGAATAAATCAAAACCCTGGAAAGTCGAAACAAAGGAGTTTCGGACGGCGGCTTTGTATCGGGGCATACGTACATCCTGCTAGTGCCTCCTACAGTAAGCTTTTTGTTTCCTCAACTCCTGTCATCTAGAAGTTTCATTGTGCAAGGGCGCGAAATGAAAAAGGAAGTCCCCACGATAAATCGGGGGACTACTAAAAGGAGTGAATTACAATGGCCGCAGAACCACGCATCATCAAATTCTACGAAACAACGCTGCGTGACGGTGAACAAACCCCCGGCGTCAACTACTTTCCGGAGGAGAAGCTAGAGATTGCACAGGCCCTGGCAGATATGAGATTTGACACCTTAGATTGTGGTTTCCCTATCTCTTCGCCAGGAGAGTTTGAGGCAGTTCGCCTTATCGCCTCAAAGGTCGAGAATGCCGAGATTTGCGCAATTGCTCGAGCTAACCCCGCCGACATTGAGCGGGCATGGGAGGCGGTAAAGATCGCCGTACATCCTGCCATTCAACCTTTCATAAGCGTCTCACCACTACATCGTAAGGTAAAACTGGGCAAGACACGCGACGAAGTTCGCGAGCTGGCAAAAGCAGCGGTGGCGCAAGGACGCTCCTACACCGAAAATGTCGATTTTGCCCTGGAGGACACCACCCGCACCGAGCACGACTTTATCCTGGAGGTGTGTGAAGTTATCATCAAAGAAGGCGTACGCTTTGTCACACTCTGCGATACCGTCGGCTTCGCGCTGCCATGGGAGTTTGGTCAACTGGTTGCCGACGTACGACGTGAGTTTCCCGGAGTGCATATCTCCGCACACTGCCACGACGATCTCGGACTGGCAGTCGCTAACGCAATGGAAGGTCTGCGCAATGGTGCTGAGCGCGTAGACACATGCATCAACGGCCTCGGTGAGCGGGCAGGCAATGCTGCTACTGAAGACGTTGTGATGGCGATTCGTACCCGTTCAGCCGACCTGGACATGGACGTCAGGGTAGACACGACGAAACTCATCTCCACCAGCCGACTGGTTGCGAAACTGTCGGGTATGGAACCGCAGTGGACCAAGAGTATTGTTGGTCGCAATGCATTCGCCCACGGTGGTGGCATTCACCAGGACGGCGTACTCAAGGATGCCCGTACTTATGAGATCATGACGCCCGAATCCATTGGTTTGACTTCTACTGACCGGCGTATGCATATGGGCAAACTCTCAGGACGTGCGGCGCTTGCCGCTCAGATGCACGAACTGGGCTACGAGCTAGAGAAGGAGCAATTAAACAGGGCGTTTGATATGGCTAAACTTCTGCTCGGCAAGAAGAAGGTGCTGGAAGAGATGGATATGCTCTATATCGCTCAGACGGCGACAACCACCGTCGTAGAACTTGGGAATGCGTAAACCCCTCAAGCGATGCACGCCCGATAATATGAAGAACTACTGGGCGTGCTCTTTATAATACTAGCCACCTTAGAAGACCTGGGTCTTTTAGTCCTCCGCTACTACGGGGTTCGTCAGTTTCCCAAGATGCCCTATTTCAACTGTAACCGTGTCTCCCGGCTTCATAAACACCTGCGGTGTACGTGTGTTGCCAATGCCTGCTGGCGTCCCAGTCATAATGACATCCCCAGGTTCGAGCGTGACAATCTCTGAGATGTACTTGATGATAAAGGGAACGCGAAAGATCATATCTGCCGTGTTCCCATCCTGCAAAACCTGCCCATTTAAGGTTGTCTTAATAGAGAGTATATGCGGATCTGGCACCTCGTCGCGTGTGACCAGGGCTGGTATGTAGGAAAGAAGTTCTAAACATGGGAAGATGAGGAGATGACAAACAACGCATTGTGGTGCTTACCGTAGACAAGGGCTCTACTGCAAAAATGAATACGTTGAGCTCTGGTGTTTTTGATAGAACTCGTTCAGAGGCAAGGGTAGCTTCCCCTTTATTCTCTCCCGTCATGGTTTATGCAAAAATCTAGCGCCCACCACGATCTTTCAGTCATATTGACCAAAGTGATAATATTATAGCAGTGTTAATTGGCCTTCGTGATGACTAAGTAAATTGAGGGAGTGGCTGCATATTACGGCTGATAAAAACAGGAGCCGGAGATGCCTCTGACGCCGCGCAGATCGAAGCACTGCTGCGGGCAGACGGGTAAGAGAAGGGAGGTGTTCCAGAACATCCGATACGATTGAAACGACGAGGTTTAACACATCGAAAGGAGACTACCATGCCAATCAACCCAATGGATTACAGCGGCAAAGATACCGTACTCGACGTAGTGCGCACCGAGCGCGCGAAATTCTACAACATCGTTGATGATCCAGATAACTGGTACGTCCAGACGCGCTGCAGCGAATGGGAAGTGCGCGATATCGTCGGCCACATGATTGATGTCACCGAGGGATATCTCTCGCGCTGGGACATGGCACGCAAGGGTGAAGCCGCTGATGCGCTTGGCTTGCAGCTCATGAGCGAACGACTCAACGAGAATGCCCAGGCATTCCGCAGCCTGTCACGCGCAGAAGCCATTTCCCGGCTCAAGACTGACTCGGACACCATGCTGGCTATTTTCGATGCCCTGACACCCGAAGAGTGGGGGAACTTCAACGTCACTCATCCCTATATGGGTCCGGTGCCAACGCTCTTCTATCCGGCCTTCCAGGTCATGGACTACGGCGTTCACACCTGGGATATGAAGTGGGGCCTGGGCGAGAAAAGTGGCAAACTCGACGAGCGCACCGCTGGCGTCCTTGTGCCGTACATGTTCATCCTCATGCAGTATACCGTGGACCAGGACTCGGCCAAAGGCATAGATACTGAGTTTGGCATCAAGGTCGATGGCGAATGGGGCGGCCAGTGGCGTGTCACCGTCAAAGACGGCACCTTTTCCTACAAACCGGCCGACAACCTTGATGGCGTGCAAGCCATTTTCCACTTCAAGAGTGCATCGGACTTTGTCCTCACCACCTATCAACGCTTTCCAGGCGGTGAGACGAGTGGAGACCCCAAGGTAATCGAGCAGATCCGGCACCTGTTCTTCAGGATATAGAAATTTTAGGAAGGCGCTTAATGTGTCCGTAGGGGGTGGGGACTCTTGTGGCCGCCCAGAACAGGGCCCCACCCAGCACATTCTATCGCTCTCGCCCCACGGAACGGAATGCTATCCCTTCCGAGGCGACCTCACCAAAGACCTATCCCTAGAGTGGAGGCACGACCATGTCTATAATCCAGGCTCAAGGTGTTCACCATATCACATTCGTTGGTTCCAACCGTGAGACGACTATCGATTTCTACCAGGGAGTGCTGGGTATGCCATTAGTTATGGAGCAACCCAATCTCGATGTCCCTGAGGAGACCCACCTCTACTTCGACGCAGGCGATGGACGGCTGATCACCTTCTTCGTGCGCCCCACGCGGGTAAATGATACCAATCCCAATCCCGAAGGAATTGGCAACCTGCATCACCTTGCTTTTACCGTCTCGCGTGCTACCTACACCCAGGTCGCCCAACGCCTCAACGAGCGTAGCATCTGGAATACGGGCAACATCGACCGGGGGTTCATGGATTCGATCTACTTCAGAGACCCCAATGGGCAACTGCTCGAAATGGCCTGTTACAAGTTCGTTCCACCAGAAGGCTACAGCGTTGCGGAGGTACTCGCCACCGCGCACCGTCTGCGGGTGGCCGCCGGTGCTTATAATATCCAGGAAGCCCACCTGGCCGACGCCATCGCCGAACTGACCCAGCGTAAAGCAATTCCCATATCGGAGGTGGTCTTGGCATGATGCAAGCCGCCGAGGCCGATGAGCAGCCTCAGAGCACGCTCTGGATGTTGGATCTCGGCCAGCCATTGCCGGTTGGCCCCGTACTGCCGGTTCCGGTGGTCTTCATGCGCGCCGGGCCGGAGGTAGCTCAGGAACTGGCGCAGGCCATGGACCTCGATGATCAAGCGGTGGTACTGCAACGCTTTGACAACGGGCGGCATTGTTATCTCGGTAGGATCGAAGGTACACTTGCTACCTATGGCTGGGTCACGTTTGATGAAGAAGGCATTGGCGAGCTGAGTCTCAGCATTCGACTCAAAGCCGGAGAAGTCTACATCTGGAATTGTGCCACACTGCCAGCATACCGTGGGCAACGTCTCTACCCTGCACTGCTGGTACACATAGTCGGTGAACTGCATCATCGGGGTCTGCACCGCGTCTGGATTGGCACGGATACTAACAACCTGCCCTCCCAAAGCGGCATTGTCCTTGCAGGTTTCCAGCCAATAGGCGATGTCGTCATCAGTCGTGTCTTGACGATGCGCCAGGCATGGATGCGGGGACGCTCCGGCATTTCTGAACAACTGGTGATGGACGCTCGCTATGCGCTGCTTGGCGAACGCGAAGAGGTCTGGCTGGCCGCAAACTCTGGCGAACATTCAGCCCCTACAGACACATTACCAGAGTTCTTGTGAGGCGAGCCAAGCGCCTTCAGCCAGGGATTGGAGTTTGGCCCAGGCGATGCTAGGTGCAACGGCACTAGCCCCAGCGAAGGTGTCAAAGCCACAGTCCGTACCGGCAATGACGTTTTCTCGGCCCACGACGCGGGCAAAGCGCACGAGCCGTTGAGCTACGACCTCTGGATGTTCGATATAATTGGTGCAGGAGTCGATCACTCCAGGGATGAGTATCTTCCCCGCGGGCAGACGCGTCTGCTCGAACACGTTCCACTCATGCTCATGGCGCGGGTTGGCTGCTTCGATGGAGAGGGCATTGCCCTGTATCTTCAGGAGCAGGTCAATGATTTCTTTCAGTGGTACATCCCGGTGGTGTGGGCCGTGATAGTTGCCCCAGCACACATGGATTCGTACCTGTTCAGGTGAGATGCCACTGAGGGCATAATTGAGCACTTCCACGCTTTGCTGCATATGTCTGCGAAACTCGTCGATGGAGGCTTCGGCAAAACGAACGTGGCGCTGCATGGCCAGGTCTGGACAATCCAATTGCAACGAGAAGCCAGCCGCAACGATAGTTTGATACTCATAGCGCATAGCGTCTGCAAGCGCGTAGAGATAGGCTTCCTGAGTAGGATAATAGCTATTCTGCATCACCTGGGCGATTGCTCCAGGCGAGGCGGCAGGCATGAAGACCCCTTCACGCTGCACTTCTTGTAGAGCGGCCTTGAGATTTGCGATATCGCGGTGCACAGCATCCTGGTCGCGCAGGCTGATGGGGCCGGTGCAGGCCGGGATAAAGTTGCGACCTCCGCCGTCTTCATTGCGGCGCAACAGGTGTACTTTTAGGTCTGGATGGTCCAGGATATCTTGTGCGGTGAAGGGAATTGACTGGCCACTAAAACCCGTCAGGCGGTCCTTGACGTAGTTGGCGAAGCCGATCTTGCTCATCTCACCGTCGGAAATGATGTCGATGCCAACGGCAACCTGGTGTTTGACTGCATCGGCTACAGCATTATGTACGGTGTCGGCAAGCGCGCTTGCCGACACCGGCTGCCCTTGCTCTTTGGCAATCATCATCTGCATCAGGTTGTCCGGTCGAGGCAAACTCCCGGTGTGGGTGGTCAGGATTCTCGTGGTGCTGCGTCTCATAGTTTTGTCTCCAGTTTTCTTTCCTTGACATCCCACTTGGTCTTAGTCCCCACGTGTACGGTTCTGATCGCCACCGATTTGCCTTCCTTTGATTAAATGCTTCGGGCCAAGACACGTTCGTAGGTTGTCACCGGTGCATATACCTCTTTGTCAACGATCACATCAAGGAGCGTAGGCACATCCGTTTGCAGGGCTTCGCGCATCCTACCTGGCAATTCCCGAGGATCGGTGATCCGGTCACCATGAGCGCCAAATGCGCGTGCAACCATACTGTAGTCAACGTCAACGAAATCGTTCACATAGGGGATGACGTGGTTATCGTGGTTGTACTTCTGCTCATGGTACTCGAACGCCAGGGCACGATTATTCAAGACTACGACGAGGATCGGGATATGACACCGCAGCGCTGTTTCTAGTTCGCTCAAATGATATCCGAACCCCCCATCTCCCGTTACGCACGCAACGTGACGGCCTGGCGCGCCCAGAGCCGCTCCCAGCGAAGCCGGGAACGCCCAGCCCAGTGAGCCTGCTGCTCGGATGTAATGGCGTCCTGGAGCAGTGACCGGAAAGGCTGCTCCGGTCCAGGCTCCCATATAACCTGTATCCGCGACGACGATATCCATTGGATCGAGCGCTGCACGCAGGGCGCTCATGACCGCAGCCGGATGGATTGGCTCTTCCGGCGATCGGGAAGCCAGGCGCTGCACCTCTTCCTTCCAGGCCTGCACGCGTTCAGTTGCTTGCCGTGCCCAGGCCGTGCGCTCACCGGGAAGGCTGCGGTGCAGAGCTTCCTTCACAAGAGCCTGGAGCGTCAGCTTCGCATCCGCTTGTACGCTGATCTCCTCACGATACGTGGCACCCAGCACGTTTGTATCGACATCGACATGGAGAATGCGTGTCAAAGGAGGAGGCACCTTCGACGAATCACTGACGAGCCCTCCAAGCCGAGATCCAACGACCAGGGCAAGGTCGCACTCACGCACGATGTCGTTGGCAACCTTGCGCGAGTAGCGGCCGATCACGCCAAGAGCCAGCTCGTGGTCTTCGCGGATGGACCCCTTCCCACCCATTGAGGTTGCTACCGGGAGGCTGAATGCCTCCGCCAGATCCTGTACTTCATCCCATGCCTCTGATAGCAACACCCCGTTTCCCGCAATGAGAACCGGACGCTGTGCGGAGAGCAGAGCGTCCGTCAATGCCGTCACCGCCTCTGGAGGTGGCGCAGTGCGTAGCGACGGGATATGCCCAAAAGGAGGCTCCTTATAAATGGGGACGGCAGTTGTTTCGGCGCGGAGCATATCCGATGGAATCTCAAGATGCACGGGTCCAGGAATTGCTCCCGTTGCAGCGCGAATAGCCCCACGAAGCATTTCCGATGCGCGTTCCGGGCGAGCCACAATCTTGTTCCATCGCGTCAAAGAGGTATGCAGCGGCAACTGGTCTAACTCCTGGTACTCATATCGATCTCTCGATTGCGTGCGCATAGAGGTGGTGAACGAAATGACTGGGCTCATCGACCAGTAGGGGTCGGCGAGACCCGCGGCAACGTTTGAGACGCCCGGCCCGTATTGTCCGTATACAAACCCTGGATTGCCACTGATGCGGGCATACCCGTCTGCCATATAAGCCGCACCCTTTTCACTTCGACAGGGGATCATCTGGATTCCCGCTTCTTCCAGGGCGATCCATAGTGCCTGATCACCACCGGTCACTTGGAAGAAGTATTTCGTATTGTAGACCTTTAGTGTTTGAGCGATGGTCGCGGCAACTGATGCCATGGTATCCTCCTAAAACGTGTTGCGAATGCACAACGGCTTAAGCAGGGAACAAATCGAGATGGGTAGTATCGTCTTTAGCATTTTGGATCGTGCCATTGATGATCCGATCATAAATCCAATGCGGAGCAATGTCAAGTCTACGCACATCCCGTGGTTTTCTTGGTTCGTTCTTTGGTTGCGGTTGAGGCACAATGTGGGCAGTTCATGGTTCCCTCCTCAGAAAGATGTGTTGAATGATCGTCAGTATACCACAAGGAGGCTCTCCGCCCTGAGCTTGTTCTCAGTCCTGACGCTTCCATCCAGACTAATCAGGCGCGCTCTGATTTTTTAGCTGCTCATCCGATAGCAGTGCTGCGCATTCTCCGACCATAGCTTGCGCCTGGTCAAAAGTGGCAAATGTGCGGTGAGAGTCTCCAGTGCCTCGTACCAGCGGTGGTACGGGGATGCAAGCAAGACGACGGGCCAGTCGCCGCCGAATAGGACGCGCTCTTCCCCAAAGGCCTCTAACGCGACATTGACGAACGGTTCCAGGTCGGCAGGCTGCCAGCGCTCGTGGTTGGCCTCGGTCACCATACCACTGATCTTACAGACGACGTTCGGCAGCTCAGCAAGTCTGCGCAGATCTGTCTGCCAGGAGTCGAATTGCTGTTGTTTGATATCCGGCTTCCCTAGATGATCCAGGATAAAGGCTGTATCCGGGCAGCGGCGCACCAGTTCAGTGACGCCCGGCAACTGCCAGTGCTTGATACATATATCGAACGAAAGGTTATACTCCGTCAGCAGGCGTACCCCCGCGACAAAGTCGGGTTGCAGGCAGAAGTCGGGCTCCGTTTCGTCCTGCAGATTGCGCCGGACCCCCTTGATGAGAGGCGAGATAGCTACCAGAGATTCCAGATGCTCACGGACAGCCTCTCCGCGCTCGACTGGCGCCGCAGCGACGATCGCTTGCAAACGCTGCTCCTCCTGGGCGAGACCCGCAATGTGGCTCGCCTCACGCAGCGTCTCTTGAGGCTCAACGCCGACCTCGACATACACCATACCTACGATGGGGAGGTCCCGCGTCTGCTCGCGATAGTCTTGCAAGCCATAGGGCCGATTTAACCGGGGGATGTTTATCAGCCAGGGCATGCTGAACTGCTCGGGATTCCAGAGATGTACATGCGCGTCTACAATCGGAAGCGCCTCGTTCATAGACAGATTCTCTCCTGATCAATGTACGACCCAATAAGGCCATCGCCTCGCGAAGGGCAAGCCTTTTCAGGACTGATAGATGGAATCCAATTCAGCCCAGAGTTCATTCGGAATCGGGTATCGTGCCAGCATCAACGTCTCTGTGAGCCGCTCAGGACGAGTCATGCCAACAATCGTGGATGTAATGCGCGCATCGCGCAGCGAGAACTGCAGCGCTGCCGCTGCCAGCGGTAGGCCATAGCGGCCACAGGTCTCCTCCATTTGCCTGGCGCGTTGAAGCAGTTCGGACGACGCCTGGCCATACATATAGCGCGGGTAGGTGCTCGGTCCCTTCGCCAGGAGGCCGCTCCCATATGGTGCAGCATTCACGGCTGCAACTCCCCGGCTTGTGCACACATCCCAGAGTGGCTCAGCCTCCCTATTAAGTAGCGTGAAGCGGTTATGCGAAATAGCTGCTTCAAAGAGGCCGGTCTCAACAAAGCGGATCATCATATCGATCGGACCGCCAGCGACACCCAGATGCGCGATCAACCCTTCTTCTTTACATTGCTGCAATACCTCGACAGGACCACCCGGCTGCATCGCCTCTTCAAAGGAAATATGCTCAGGATCGTGGAGATAGACGAGTTGCAGTTGCTTCAGTCCCAGCAGGCGCAGGCTGCGCTCGACGCTGCGCCGCATCTGTGCGCCAGTGAAGACTCCGGTCTGCAAATCGCGGTCGGCTTTCGTTGCCAGCACGAAGCCGGGCGGTAGTCCGCCAAGCTCGTGGAGCACGACTCCGATGCGGCGCTCGCTCTCACCATCGCCGTAGGAGGCGGCAGTATCCAGGAAGTTGTAGATACCTGCCCCCCAGGCAGGGTGCCCCGATTTATTGTGGGTCCTTGCGAAGAAAGAACGGATCGTGTCCAGGGCGCGCTCCTCAGGGACTTCGTAGGCGAAAGTCTCAGGCATACTCCCCAGCGGGGCGGTGCCAATACAGATCGGCGTCACCTGCAGACCCGTCGAGCCCAGCGGGCGCCGTGATAGTGGTTCTGTCTGAGGGGGCATACCCTGCTCCTTTCCTTTATTGTTCTAACTTAACTTTGCCACGTATGACTGGATTGCGTAGAGTACCAAGCTGGTCAATATCGATCTGAACCACATCCCCTGGCTCTAAGGTGAATTGTCTCTCCGGCACGAGAGCTGTACCTGTACAGAGAAACACCCCATCTGGAAAGTCGTTCTCGAGGAAGAGGTATGTCACCAGTTCATCAAAGCGGCGTTTAAGTTCTCTTGTGCTTGTTTCGCCTTCCCAGTACACTTGCCCATTTCGCTCGATAGCGAGATGGATAGTGAGGTTATATGGGTCTGATACTTCCCAGGCGGGAGTAATACCAGGGCCGAGGCCACAGCAGCCAGCATAGACCTTGGCCTGAGGTAGGTACAAGGGATTTTCGCCCTCGATACTTCGAGAACTCACGTCGTTGCCGATCGTATAGCCGATAATCTCGGCGTGTGCGTTGACAGCCAGAACAAGCTCTGGCTCTGGTACATCCCATGTTGAGTCGGTACGCACAACAATTGGTGCGCCGGGTCCGGCAACCCGTCGGGGAGTCGCCTTGAAGAACAACTCTGGTCGCTTCGCAGCATATACCTTCGCGTAGATATCTGGCGTTCCACTCTCCTCCATGCGTGCTTGCTCAGACTGTTTGTATGTCACACCGGCGGCCCAGACTTCAGTCTCTCCGTCGATCGGGGCGAGAAGAAGAGTAGGTAGATTGTTAGCCGCTCCAGGCTGAACCCCACGATAAATGGGGGGCCTACAATTCTCGATTTGTACGCGCAGTTCGTCGGTCCTTAAACGAAGGAGATCGTGTAATTCAGAGTTGGGCTGAAAGTAACCAATGAGCTGGCTATTATGAGCCACTCCGAGGGTTATGCCACCGGAAGATTTATAACGAATAATCTGCAATGGTGCACTCCTTGTAATTCACTTAGCTCTGAACTTAGGAGTTCGGTTATAGCCCTTGGATGGATCGTTTGACCCGTGTTTGATGATGAGAGCAATTTCATGGCGAGAAACCTCGCTATTGTCTGTGGCGTCAGGGAGTTCCAAGAGTATTTCTTTTCGGATGGTGAAGTTCCATCTCTGCTCTCTTGTAAAGTCTTTTTCGATGAGCTTGCTGTTGGGACTTCCAAAGTAGTCGATGGTGTCGGTGCGGTCCTGACCGATGTAGATCTTCCCGTTTGGGTAGGTGATCTTGTAAATAACCTTCATTTTTCTATCTAGTGCCTTTTGCCCTTTTTCGACAAAAATTTATGAGTATTTCGCTCTAAGACTCAGTATATCAGACTCGTTCTGAACATGCGAGTTTTTGTCTCATTTCTTGTTGTCTCTTTTTAACCATTAACGTTACGTAAGTGCCCGTGGTAAGCAGATCAAGATATGAGCTACCACTCTGTATTGAAGCGTCTAGTGTTCGTCGACGTTTAAGTGTACACACTCACTGGTAGTTCATAGCTGAGGAGCCTCCTCAAGAGCATTTAACGTTACGTTAGCGTAATGGTGTTTACAAATGTGCCAGATATTACATCGCAAGACCGAGAAAATGAGTGTATGGGCTAAGGTGATCCAGGATGTCAACGCTTAACAAATTATAGACAGGTCTTTGTAAAATCGTGTTGACGGTAGCCTGTGTTAGTTTTAGTAACCCGGAAATTATTTCACTAGTCCTCTTTGGTTATTTGGAGCAGATAAACCCAGTAGACTGAGTGCTTCCTTGGGGTAATCGCACCGATTCAGAAGTGACTCATAAATCCAGGTTTTTGAACATGTTTCAAAAATATTGTCTTCTGAAGTATGAAATATTGTCTTGCTCACAACTTTTACGAATTCATATTCTGGGATATTCTCTTGTCGACAAATTTCAACGATGCCATAGCGAATGTTGTGTAAGAGCGTAGCACGAGACAAGAGGGAAGCAGAGCCGGAGCAAGTGGGAAGGATGAAGAAGCAGAACCGATGCAACTGGCAATGAAACCAGCAGACGGAACACCGATGAGATCACCAAGCAGCATGACATGCATGCTGAGAAGACACAAGACCCCGTGGAAATAAAGAAGCCCACCTAGCCCACCCATCATGGCTGGTTGCTTGCTTAGTAGAAACGCTCATAATTCACCACGCTCACACCGAAATTTTGTGCAAACGGATGTCCTGGATCGTCGCCCAGACAATGGTGAGACAACTGGTCTCGGTTGTGAACACGTCAATCTGATCGGTACGCTGCCGCACATTGCTGAACAGACTCTCGATGGCATTGGTGGTCTGAATGTGTCGGTGCATGGACTGCGGGAACTCATAAAACGTCAACAGGTGCTCTTCATCCTCAACCAGACTTCGTACCGCTTCTGGATAGCGTTGAGCGTACTTGGCTTTGAAGGCTGCCAATTGGGTCAGCGCCTCCTGCTTTGTCGGTTGCTCCCAGATGCCAACGAGTTCAGCTTGGACGTCGCTGCGCTCTCGTCGCGGGATAGCATTGAGCACATTGCGTTGTTTATGCACGAGACAGCGCTGACGAGGCGTGGCCGCAAACAGTTCCGAGACTGCTGCCAAGAGTCCGTCATGTCCGTCGGTGACGATCAGCTCAATCTGAGTGGCTCCGCGGGTGCGCAGGTCTTGTAGCAGGCAGAGCCAACCCTCCTTGCTTTCCTCGGCACACGCTCGCAGTGCCAACACCTCTTTGTTTCCTTCCAAATCAACACCTAATGCCGTCAAAATGATGGTGGAATCCGCTTTGTCCCCATGACGAATGCTGAAATGCACGCCATCCAGGTACAGGATACGCCAATGGGCGAGGCCTCGGACGCTGTCGCCAAGCTTCAAATTGGTGGGTGAGGGTCTGGTTGAGGCGACTGATGGTGCTGGCACTAGGAGCCACTCCCATCAGGGTTTGGGCCACTTCTCCTACCTTCTGGGTACTCGTCCCGGCCACGAACATCTGCGTCAGTCCTTCGGCAATATGGGGTTCATAGCGACTGTAGCGCTCAAAGACCTGGGTGTGGAACTGGCCTTCCCGATCTCGGGGCACTTTGATCTCCTCGAGCCGCCCGGAAGAGGTGACCAAATCACGTGTGTAGCTGCCGTTGCGATACCCTTTGCGCTTGGGGCTACATTCTCCCCACCTCACGCCGATGAGCGCGTCGAGCTCCTCGCGCATCACGTCCTCCAACACCACACGAATGCTGGCTCTGGCTAGTTCGCGCAGATACTGGCGGAAAGTCTGCTGGTCAGGCAGTGGGGGGGCTGGTTGCTCCTGTGTTGAGCCAGGTGGATTGGTTGTGGTATCCTTCTTTTGACGATGAACAGGCATAGCGTCCTCCTTTTGGGAACTGAACCAAGAACGTCAAAGTGACGATCTCTGCCTGTAATTTTTGCTCACTGGAGCCTTTTTTCACCACTCGTCGTTACACAAGATTTGGGATGGCATCCAAAAACATGCTAATAGAAAGTACTTGAAAACCTTGGTAAACGATGGTAATATATTTATATCGCTATTTCTTTTGTAGGCGGTGTAAATATATGACGACGTTGCGTACTTATCGCACTGACCTGGGTTGGTCTTTGCGAAAACTAGCGCAGGAGGCAGGCATATCTCATCCAGTTGCCAAACGTGCAGAAGACGGTGAGCCTATTCAAGCAAGTACAGCAAAGGCGATAGCCGATGCCCTCGGCCGAGCGCTTGGACGAGAAATACGGCCAAGCGACATTGAAGGACTCAACATCTTGTAGCGCTTCCATATGGTTCGTGTCAGGGATGTCCGCTGTCAACGGAGACACCCTCAACCGTTTAGAACCTTGGCCGCTATGACCTCAGTTCCACGTGTATTATAGTCTATGAGTCATCGGGGGCAGCAAGCCCGTTTGGAGGCTACGTACCACCGCCTGCAGGCGCAAGGGCAACCCATTACCTCTGAGATGTTGAGCGCGCGGCGGCCCATGCGGATAACCGGGCCGCTGGGGTGTTTGTGCGGCTCCACTCCAAGGAGAGTGAACAACGCGCGCAGATACGCTTCGCTCCACAGCAGCAGCGATTGGAGGAAGCGTATGCGCGGATGGTGGAGCGCGGGGAATGCCTGAGCATCTCTGGCTTGAAAGCCGCCGCTCATATCGGCACAGTACCCGCGTGGCAGTTTTTGCGTTGTCGGGGGGTGCCTCTACAGAAAGGGGACCCCCGCAAAAGCAGTCGCACGCTGTCCAATGAGATACCCTGATTGTCAGCAGTAACGAGTCGTTCGATAAAGTAAGGTGACGTTCAGTGAAGAAAAGCAAAACCCCGACCTTTCTGTTGGAGTTGCCCCTCTCCGTCGATGCGGGGCAGGCCAAACGTCTCCGTGCGCATTTTGAGGCGGCGCGGTCTCTCTACAATGCGTTATTGGGTGAAGCGACGAAACGGTTGAGAGCAATGCGCGCTGACCCGGCATAGCAAGAGGCACGTGCCATTCCAAAGGCGCAGAAGCAGGAGCGGAAAGAAGCATTCGCCCGACTGCGGCAAGCGTATGGCTTCTCCGAGTATGCCCTGCACGCCTTCGCAAAAGAGGCCAACTGTGCCTGGATCGCCGATCATATCGATTTCATGATGGCACAAACGCTGGCAACCCGCGCCTATCATGCCGCCAATCGGGTTTGTCTCGGCGAAGCAAAGAAGGTCCGCTTTCTGAGCAAGGGGCGCGGCCTCGACAGCGTGGAAAATAAATGGAACAAGTCGGGATTGCGCTTCAAACTCCAACCTCCCGAAGAGGGCAACCAGGGATGGCTGCTCTGGGGCAAAGACCGTCTCTCGGCAGTGATTGACAGGCATGACCCGGTCGTGCATCATGGACTCAGGCATCCGATCAAATATGCGCGGCTCATCCGGCGCAAGGCATCCAGTCCGAACGCGCAGGGGGCGGACTGCCAGGGCTATCGTTACTACGTGCAACTCATCTTGGAAGGTATCGCGCACCAGAAACCTAAGCACACTGTTGGAACGGGTGTCATCGGTCTCGATCTTGGTCCCTCGACCATCGCCATGGTGCCATGCGAGGGTGAAGCACATTTGGTACCCTTGTGCGAGGAACGCAAGCCTCCCCCCCCCCGCTGGACCGCCAGCGGCGCGCCAACAACCCACAGAACTACGATGAGAAAGGCCGCCCCAGGAAGCGCGGCAAGCGGCGTCTTGTCTGGAAGAACAGCAAGGGATATCTTGCCACGAGGCGACGCCTCGCCCAACAGGAGCGCAAGCTAGCAGCCCATCGCAAAAGCCTGCATGGACGACTTGCCCATGAGATTGTTCGCTTGGGGAACACCATTCGTACCGAAAAGCTCTCGTACAAAGGCTGGCAAAAGCAGTATGGCAAGAGCGTAGGACACGCTGCACCAGGGATGTTGATAGCCCATTTGAGACGCACGGTTGCAAGCACCGGCGGCATCCTGAGCGAGTTTCCTACGCGCACCACCAAACTGTCCCAGTACTGTCATGGTTGCGGTACCTATGAGAAAAAGCCCCTATCGCAACGCTGGCATTATTGCTCTTGCGGAGTCGGCCCCGTCCAGCGTGACCTGTACTCGGCATGGCTTGCCGCTCACCTTGACCTACCAAACACGATTCCCTCTATCGCCCATGACGAATGGGAAGGTGCGGACCTGCGCCTGCGGGCAGCGGTAGAGGTTCTACAACAACGTGCGAATGAGGGGCAGTCTTTGCCCCGAAGCGTGGGTATTCCCCGCGCCGGAGCGCGTCTGCCTCAAAGTCTTGCGCCGAACCAACTAGAGCTAGTCTACCGAAGAGGCAGGCTAGAAACGTTGGGGTAGGCCAAGAACCTCCCGCCGAGGGCGGGAGAGGATCAGTTAGCCGTCCAGCCGCCATCGATAACTAGTGCCGAGCCTGTCACAAATGCCGCCTCGTCCGAGGCCAGGTAGAGCGCAGCATACGCGATCTCATCCGGTCGCCCCATGCGTCCGATAGGCTGGCGAGCGTGGAGTTGCTGCCGCACTTCATCCTCGTGGCCGGCGAAATGGCGTGCCAGATAGCTTTCCACAAACGGCGTATGCACCGTGCCGGGGCAGATAGCGTTGCAGCGAATCCCCTGCGTGACGAAATCGATGGCAATTGAGCGCGTCAGCGCCAGTACAGCCCCCTTGCTCGCACTGTAGGACAGACGCCGGTCGACGCCGATTGTGGCCGCAACCGAGGACATGTTGATGATCACGCCTCCGGCGGGCAACTGTGCCAGCATTTGCTGTACCCCTTGGCGCGCGCAGAGAAAGACGCCGCCCGCATTCACACGCATCACGCGCTCCCAGTCCTCCATGCTGGTCTCCAGGATAGTGCCAACGTGACTAATGCCAGCGTTGTTGACCAGGATATCGAGTCGTCCCTCGGTAGCAGCAACCCGCTCCATCGCAGCCTTGACCTGAGACTCCTCAGCCACGTCGAACTGCTGCACGCTCACACTCCCTCCCTCAGCCCGAATTTCACCGGCGACTTGCTCTGCCGCTTCCAGCCTGATATCGGCGAGAATGACGTGCGCGCCCTGTTGCGCAAAGAGCCGCGCGATTTGCTCTCCGATGCCCGACCCAGCTCCTGTCACGAAAGCGATTTTCTTGTCCAAGCGAAACATCTTTGTTTCCTTCCTTCATACGTTAGGCAAGGTTCAATTGTGCAGAAGAGTCCTTGACAGTTTGAACAGTCACCCAGTGTCACCCTGAGCGAAGCGAAGGGTCTGTCGTGATCGGCAGCCAGATGCTTCGCTGCGCTCAGCATGACAGGGCTGGACCTTTCTGTTGCTGAGGAACTGTCACGTTCATTTGAACCTTACGTTACGCTCTCAATACCCAGAATTACCAGACTTTCTGTAACTATTCAGGTACCTTTCTCGCGCTGCCTGCGGCGGCCCTTAAAAAAGAAGGGGATTTTGCGAGGACACCTCGCGCTCCGGCAAGGGGACTGCGTCCCCTGCACCCCCTGCTGAAGAGTTACGACTTTCTTTCATCTGATAGCTTACATTTAGGCTATAAGAAATGTTTTCTGTCGCTAGTCTGTGTGGAACACTTCCTTCATCGAGGCCCACCACTCGCCGGGTGCCCGCGTCTCCAGCGGTGCTTGCATTGGCTCGGTCCATGTCCACCACTCGCGCGTCTTAGCGTCTGCGGCCATCTTCGCCATATCGGCCTCGTAATCATCGCCAACATATTCAAAATAAGCAAAGAGCTGTTCGCCGTGGCGAAAAATGCTGTAGTTGCGAATGTTGCAGGCGTGAATTGTCGCCAGCACTTCAGGCCAGACGGCGGAATGTAAGTGTTCGTACGCTTCGATCTGATCCGGCTGCAAGCCTATGACCTGTCCAACCCTGCGCATGACTAACTCCTCTCACTTGCCCACGCCGAACCACTGGGATATGAGTATGCGGCAATCGACGCGGGATACATCGTCACACTATACCCTGGCGCTTCCGGGGGCACGTAGCGCCCGTCTTTGATGATGACCGGGTACATAAAATGCTCGTGCAAATGGGGAGAGTACTCGATCATTCGATGCTCCAGCGAGCCGCTAACGGCGATGTAGTCGAAGAGCGAGAGATGCTGCACATATTCACACAGGCCAACGCCGCCCGCATGTGGACAGACCGGAATGCCGAACCTGGCGGCCATGAGGAGAATCGCCAGGACCTCGTTTACCCCGCCGACGCGGCAGGCATCAATCTGGCAGATGCCAATGGCGTTGGCTTGAAAGAGTTGCTTGAAGATGATGCGATTCTGCACATGCTCGCCGGTGGCTACGCGGATCGGCGCGACTGCACGTGCAATGGCAGCATGTCCAAGAATATCGTCAGGGCTGGTAGGTTCTTCAATCCAAAGAGGATCGAAAGCCGCCAGGCGCCGCATTGCAGCGATAGCCTCGTTCACCTCCCAAACCTGATTTGCGTCGAGCATCAAGGTGCTCTCGGGCCCGATCTCTTCGCGCATGATACGCGCACGGCGCAGATCGTCTTGCAAACTCAGCCCGACCTTCAGTTTGAAGTGCCGCCAGCCGTTGCTCAGCGCTTCACGGCACAACATGCGCATCTGCTCATCACTGTAGCCCGACCAGCCAGCACCGGTTGTATAGGCGGGAAAGCCATACTGTAACATCTCCGCCACGCGCTGCGCTTTGGTCGGGACACATCGGCGTAGTAAATCTAATGCTTGATCAGGGGTCAGGACATCGGTGATGTAGCGGAAATCGATGCATGAGACGAGCTGCTCCGGCGTCATATCGGTGAGCAACTTCCAGAGTGGCTTGCCCTCAACTTTGGCCCATAGGTCCCAGACCGCGTTGACCACTGCGGCTGTGGCCAGGTGAATAACTCCCTTCTCCGGCCCGATCCAGCGTAACTGGCTATCGCCCGTGACAAGTCGCCAGAAGGCGCGCATATCAGAGGTGAACGACTCCAGAGTACGTCCAATGACGAGCGGGGCCAGCGCCCGAATCGCAGCGACGCAGACCTCGTTCCCTCGCCCGATGGTAAAGGTCAGGCCGTGCCCTTCCAGACCCACAGGATGGTCGGTCTGCAGAACAACGTAGGCCGCGGAATAATCCGGGTCGTTATTCATGGCGTCTGAACCGGCAAAGGTCCGCGACGTCGGAAAACGAATATCGTATGTATGAACACCAACAACTGTGAGCGCCAAAGCCCTTCTCCTTTTGCTTGAAGACCGTTCTCCGGAATCTACCCGTTTATGGACAAGCCATCTTTGGTATCCGGTTCCTGCCTCGCGGAGGGGAGTTTCACTGATCCATCTTGCGACAGGTCAGCCAGCGCTCCCCTCTCCACAGGCGTTTCACCCTTCCCGAGGAACTCCCGGTAGGGACCTGATTGACTGGTTGGCTTTGTCAACGCTGCCAGGTTCAGCGCGGCGTTCACATCCCGGTCGATGACCAGACCACACGCTGGCTTCTCGCACACGTAGACGCGTTCAGAGAGGTCCATATCCTCCTTGACATTGCCACACCTCGAACACATCTTTGTGGAAGGAAACCAACGATCTGCCAGGAGCAGTATTTCTCCCTGCCATGTGGCCTTGTAGGTCATTTGTCGGCGGAACTCGCCGAGACCCACATCACTGATGGCGAGGGCCAGTTTGCGGTTCCGCTTCATGCCATCCACATTGAGATCTTCCAACACGACCACTGCCGGACGCACATGCGCATTGGCTGGTGTAGCCTGCCGGAGCCGTTGTTTCACCTGCTTCTTTTTGACCTTTCGCGCTACCTGTTCTGGCAACGAGGGCGTTTCCGCTGGCTGTATCTTCTTGCCTTTCCTTGGTTTGACCTTGGCTTTCGGTTCTGGTAAGGAAGCAGCAATCTCAGCTTTGCGGGTAGCGCGTTCTTCGGGGGAAAGAGCGGCACGGGTGAGTAGGCTGGTACCCTTGTGTAGGGCATCTCGACGGACATGGGCGATGCGGGCGTACTTGCGGGCGAGCTTCATGCGGGCTTTGGCGCGATTCTTACTGCCTTTGGTTTTGCGTGAAAGACGACGATGCAGACATTTGAGGCGTTTGAGTTCGGAACGCAAGGCTTTGGGATTCTCCACCACTCGACCATCGGAGCACTGTGCCAGCCGATTGATCCCCACATCTGCCCCGATCGGCTCACCTGTAGCGGCAGGCGGATCAGACACTTCTTCTTCGACCTGGACGGAGACGAACCATCGTCCAGCCTCCTCTGAGATGGTCGCAGCAAGAATGTTCACCGAGCTTGTCGGCACATACCCACATTCTTTCAGTCGAAGTCGGCCCAAACGAGGTAGTTCAATGGCTTTCTCGTAGACATGAATGGAGCCGGTCAGTCTGAAACTGCCAAGCCCTTGCCGTTTCGTTTTGAAGGTGGGATAACCAGGCGGGCCTTTCCATTGGCCCTCTTTTTTGAGTTGCACCCGGCGGAAAAAGTTCCTCATCGCTTTATCGAGATCGCGCAGTGCCTCTTGAGGAGCCGCCTTCGAGACCTCGTACATCCAGGGCAGTTCCGTTTGCTTCAGTTGGTTGAGTTCTCGGTGAAGCTCCATGGCAGTGATGCTGCGGCCTTCCGCCTGATACACCTCTTGCTTGCGCTTCAGGCCCCAATTGTAGGCATAGCGGGCGGCCCCGGCATGCTTTTTGCAGGCCGTGATTTGCTTGTGGTTGAGATCCAGTTCGGTCTTGTAGCCTCTGACAACCTTCATGACTGAAGAAATCCTTTCGAGTACTTCCACTTCAGGTCTTCCAGCATCACTTCTTCCTCTTCTGCCAAAAAGCTGCATGGTCTTCTGGAGACAGCTGCTCTATGGTGTAGACAAAGTCCTGCCCGTCCCAGTTCCATCCAAGGACAAAGCCGTTTCGTTGGGCTTCCTGCTCAAGCTCCCGTAACTCGATGTCAACGCTCGAAAAGAACTCGTAGTCGCCATGTGCGACCCTGCCCTCGACATCAGGGAGTTGGTCGAACTCAGCATGTCGCCGCTCCCACAGTTCGATAGAGCGAGCAAGCGCTTGTTCTTTGCGAAATTCAGTCATCAGACCTCCTGCTTCATCACTTCTTCAACACACTGCTTAATGCGCTCTGCTTTACGGCGACTGCCACGCCTGCCGTAGATGCGAGCCGCCATACGGGTGATGATGCTCACAAAATCACTGACCAAATCATCCTGGGTTTCATCGGGAAAGACCGCTTCAATGCGGCGTCCCTGGACTTCCAAGAGCGTCGTGAGGTAGTTCCACCCAAAGCGCGTGCCCCGGTCTTTGTGTTCCACAATGATCGTGCCAATGCTTGCGTCAGCCAGGACCCTAAAGAAGTCCAGATTCTTAGCGCGCGGGCATATTGACTGACTATCTCGGCAGTTCCCCCAGAGAAAGACTCCGAGCGTTTTTGAGAATTCTACTAGATAATGGTACTTCTGGCGGGAAAAACACCCCTTGACTACCCAGAGCTTAATGAGTATACTATATTCTGTATACAAGATACAGTATACATTTTGTAAAGTCAAGCCTTCGCTTCGGATTTGCTATCATAGTATGCGCCTGAGCAATAAGAGGTCATCTACAAACCATGTTGAGCATATACCAGTGACAAGGCGTTAAACACAGATTGGAGCAGCAACATATGACTTCCTCCTCGGCAGGAACGGATAGTCGGAAAAAGGGCACAGTGGCGGAGGTATTTGACGAAAGCTTGAGCGCAGAATTATTTAACCTGCTCTGGGGGCAGGAGCGCACGGCCATGCCTTCTGTCGTGGATTACGCCTATGAACAGACCTGGAAGCGCGTCATCCTGATCGGTGGGAGCGAGGAGCAGAGGCTTTCTGATGTCACCCTGGCTGAACATCTAGGGATAAGTCGCACCCCGGTGCGCCAGGCCCTGGAGCGCCTCGTTCAGGAAGGGTTGGTGCGTTCCGATCCCCGGCGCGGTTTTTGGACACGCACATTCACTGCTCAGGATATCCACGAAATCTATGATCTGCGCGGTGCCCTGGAGGTGCTAGCCCTCCACTTGGCGGCTCCTCGTTTCAGCCAGGAGGATCTCAAGGCGCATCTTGAAGCTCTATATGCTGTACGTGCTGAATTGGACACGCAACCTGTCTTACATTTTCTCCAGGTAGACATCCGTTTTCACATGTTCATTACACGCGCATCGAACAATGGACGTCTGATCCACAGCCTCTCCATGTTGCGCAGCCAAATCTGCATGTATCAAATGCAAGACACTTCCTACCCTAAACGTATGGAGATTGCTCTAAATGACCACGAGCAGATACTGCTGGCCCTGCTCGCTGGAAATGTTGACGAAGCAGCAGATTGCCTGGCCAGGCATATCCGCCATGCGAAGGAAGGCGTTTTGGCAGATATCTTTTCTGAAGGCAATTATAAGCCGTTATAGTACGCCTGGCGCGAAAGGGGTGATGCCGCGTAGGGGCGTGAGACGTGCTCGATAAATTGGATTGCTGATATGCCCCCGGCATATCGGGCGCAATCGCTACGCGTCTACAACCTCCGCCCTGGTTGAGAAAACGTCCGGTAGTCCGTATTTGACCTGATATTACTGTAGGAAGTACTCAGTATTCCCTCTGTCTTTATCTACAAGCAAGAAGGAGATTGCAATGTCGCGACCATTTGCACGGATGTTAACTTTCATCGCGTTCGTCACCCTCATCTTCCCAGTCCTGGCGGCGTGCGGCAGCACGCCAAGCACCACCACGTCAGGCACTACACCGACGTCAGGAGGTGCGCTCGCACCGGGTGCTAACTTCAAGCTCGGTGTTTCGCTGACCTTCAACAACACCGACTTCTGGACCAACTACATCTCGTATGAGACAAAGTTTGCGGCTCAGTACAACGCCACGCTGATCGGGCCGCTGGTCGCCAACAATGACGCCGCCAAACAGATCACGGACATCCACACGCTGATCCAGGAAGGCGCCCAGGCGCTGATCGTCAACCCGGTGGACAGCGCCGCGATCGCGCCCGCGCTCGATTACGCCGCTAGCAAGAACATCCCCGTGGTCAGCGTGGACGTCGCGCCAAGCAGCGGCCATGTTTTCATGATCGTGCGCGCCGACAACGTGGCGTATGGCCAGAACTCCTGCAAGTTCATCGCCTCGCATGCAACTGGCACCAGCGGCCACATCGCGATCCTGGAAGGGGATCTCGCCTCCGTGAACGGTAAGGACCGGACGGACGGCTGCAACCAGGTCATCAAGTCACAATATCCGAAATTCCAGACCGTCGAGTACGCAACGAAATGGGACACGCCGACCGCCGTCAACGACGCCAAGACGGCGCTGAGCACGTATCCGGACCTGAGGGGCATCTACGTCGAGTGGAGCGCACCCGAGGACGGCATTCTCGCGGCCGAGCAAGCCGCCGGTAAGTTCACCCCGGTGGGCAGCTCATCGCACATCGTCGTGATCGGCAACGACGGCACGCCGCATGAGCACGCGTTGATACGCTCCCACCAGCTCGACGCGAGTATTTCGCAGCCGGCTAACTCCTACGCGCAGTATGCAATCTTCTACGCGCGGGCGGCGCTCGAGGGGAAGACCTACTCAGCCGGCCAGAGCACTGACCATAACAGCACGATCGTCAATCTGCTAGGCAATCTTGAGGATGCGTTGCCGGCGCCTGTTGTGGACAGCACCAACGTCAACGACCCGAACCTTTGGGGTAACGCGAAGTCCGGCTCCTGAGAGAAACGCGCTCGGGATCGTGACGGAACTTGTGAACGGAGGATCGAAATTGTGACGGAACCTGTGAACGGAGGGTCGGCCGCAGTCCGGCTCTCCGTTGGCGTGGCACATGGTGTCTGGAAAGCCTTTGGCGAAACCCAGGCACTTCGCGACGTATCACTCGACGTCGGGGCCGGTGAATGCCACGGGCTAGTTGGGCGCAATGGCGCCGGAAAATCCACTCTGGTGGCGATCTTCACCGGCTTGATCCGGCCGGATCGCGGCGTTGTCAGGCTCGGGGCTGAGGCTGCACCGGCCCTGGCGGATCGCGCCACCTGGCAGCGCCTGGTCGCGTGCGTTTACCAGAAGTCGATGGTGGTACCCAGCCTTACTGTCGCCGAGAACGTCTTCCTCAATCGCGCGACAGGGGATGACCACGGTATCGTCAACTGGCGTGCCATGAGGTCCCGAGCGCGCCAGGTCATGCTCGACTGGGGCTTCGACCTGGACGTCAACCGCCTCGCACGGGACCTCACCGTTGAGCAGCGTCAGGTGGTCGAGATTGCCCGCGCCCTTTCAATCGGCGCGCGCTTCCTGATCCTCGACGAGCCCACAGCATCGCTGGAGAAGACCGCCATCGAACGCCTGTTTGAAAGGATCCGCCGGCTCAAAGGGAGCGGGGTTGGTATCCTCTACATCTCCCATCATCTGGAGGAGATCTACGAGGTGTGCGACCGAGTCACCGTGCTGCGCGACGGCGAGCGTGTGCTGAGCGCGCCGGTCGGCGAGATCAAGCAGGACCGATTGATCGAGGCTATGGTCGGGGTCGCCCCGCAACGGGCAACGGAGATCGCCGCCCCGATGCGAGTCATCGCGTCGGCTCGTCCGCGGCTCGAAATTTCACACCTGCGTGTCCCGGCCACGTTGGGCCCGGTGCAGGATGTGAGCTTTGCGGTGAGCCAGGGCGAGTGCGTCGGCCTAGTCGGCTTGCAGGGCTCTGGCACCGCGACCGTTGCGGACGCCGTGGTCGGCCTGGTGAAGCCGGTATCAGGCGAGATCAGGCTGGACGGCAAACCGATGCATGCGGGCAAGGTGCATGCAACCTTCCGACAAGGCGTTGCGTATGTGCCGCAGGACCGTCATGCGCGCGGCCTCGTTCCTTACCTCGGGGTGGGCGAGAACCTGACTGTATGCATCCTCGACCGTCTATCGAGCTGGGGGATCGTTTCGCGCTCCGGCCGCGACCGAGTCGCGGCCGACCTGGTGGAACAGCTGGGTATCGTCACCAGCGGCCTCGACCAGTTGGTCGGGCAGCTGAGTGGGGGGAACCAGCAGAAGGTCGTTGTCGGGCGAGCGTTGGCCCAGCATCCAGTGGTGCTGGTCGCGGTTACGCCGACCGTCGGCGTTGACGTGGCCGCCAAGGAGTCGCTCCTCAACGTGGTCGGCGCGGCGCGCGATGGCGGCACAGCGGTGCTGCTGGTCTCCGACGACCTGGAGGACCTGCGCATCTGCACGCGGCTGCTCGTTATGGTCAAAGGTAGACTGGTCAAGGAGTATCGTCAGCCGCCCTGGGACCGGCATGAACTGATTGCTGCGGTCGAGGGCCTCGAGCCGACCTCCGCGCGAGGGGAATCGGAATGAGTAAAGGGAAATCGTGATGAGTAAATCGACAGTAGAGCGTCCGGTCGACCGGCCGGGGCAGACGATCGCCGGAACGCTGCGGCGCCATGGCCGACACATTATGGCCAATTGGATCCGGGAACTCGCCCTGCTTCCAGTGATTGTCCTCCTCCTGATCGTCGGCGCCTTTGTAAATCCGGCCTTCCTGACCGCGAGTAACTTCATCAACGTCGCGCAAGAATCCGCTGCGTTAGGCGCCGTCGTGGTGGCTGAGACCCTGATCCTGCTGACCGGCAAGTTTGATCTGTCCCTTCAAGCGACGTACGGCCTGGCGCCGATGTTGGGGGCCTGGCTGATCGTCTCGCCGGATGGCCAGGGCCTGGGCACCGATTGGAACCCATTTATCGGGATCGCGATCGTCCTGCTGGTCGGACTTGTCGTCGGAGCCTTTAACGGCTTCCTGGTGATCAAGCTGGGTTTCAATGCCTTCATCTTGACGCTGGCCATGCTGATCCTGCTGACCGGCATTCAGGTGGGAAATCGTGAGTGGGCGCACCATCTACCACCTGCCTGACGCGTACATTTATTTGGGCTCGCAGTACCTCTTTGGCGTGCCCGTCTCTGTTTGGGTCACCGGTGCGATCTTCTTGCTGTCGGCACTCTTCCTGAGGTATCACCGGGTCGGACGCGCCATCTACGCCATCGGCGGCAACACGGAAGCGGCACGGGCTGCGGGAATCCATGTGGATCGGGTCCGCATCGGCGTTTTCATCGTCGCCAGCATCCTGGCCGCGCTCGCCGGCCTGATGACGGCGGGGCAGGTGGTGGCGGTCACCGCCAACCAGGGCGACAACCTCATCTTCTCAGTCTTTGCGGCTGCCGTCATTGGAGGGATCTCCCTCGAAGGCGGCCGCGGGCGGATGGTTGGGGCCCTCACTGGCGTCATCTTGCTGGCGCTGGTCCAAAACATCCTGATCCTTTCGCAGATCCAGACGTTCTGGATCGACGCCGCTAACGGGCTCGTCATCCTGATCGCCCTGGCGCTGGCCCGGATGATCGGAACCGAGCGCGCCTAGGGTGGTCCCCCGATTTATCGCGGGGCATTCATTATCAACGCCGCGGGCTCCGGGATCAGGCAGGCAACGTCTCGGCTGTTCACGAAAGAGGGTGCCCGGGTCGTGGTCGCCGACCAGACCGTTGCTGAGCTGGATAAATCGGCTCTCTACTGTAGAGTGCGGATTTATCCAGTTCGTCATGTGGACGTGACGGACGAAGGCCAGACAATAGCCTTTCTCTCCCATTTCTCGTTCCAGATATAGCCATCCCCCAATTGCTACGTGGTACAATGATAGTAGTTCAACAGCAGACCCAAAGTCTATCGGGGAGAAGGAGTCGTGGTAACGTCCTACCACCTCACACAAGGGGCTGTCGCGTTTTGTCCCTGTGAACTCCACTTTCATTTTCATTGGAGTACCAAGCATGAAAGGTTTTATTAGATCGACCATTGTCCTGACGCTGATTGCAGCAATTATCATGGCCGTTGTCTTTTTGAGTTTAACCAGGCCTTCCCATGCCGCACCAGCACTCCAAACTCTCAATAGCCAGAATTATGCAGGATACGCCAGCCGTAATGGTAAGTTCACATCAGCAGCAGGCTCGTGGCGAGTGCCATCTATCAAATGTAGCAACTCCAAGCAGGCACTAGGCATCTGGGTTGGTATTGGCGGACTTACTCACAGCAATGATCTTGAGCAGGACGGCATTGTGGTTGAATGCAACCATGCTCTTCATCCGCAGTACTTTGCCTTCTTCGAAATACTCCCCGCCATTGCTCAAACCCTCAACCTTCCTGTAAATCCTGGAGATCACATTAGTGCCAGTGTAACCCTGGTTAGGAAAGGGGTATTCAATTTCCAGTTGCATGACTCCAATCAGCACTGAAGTTTTACACGCCAGGGAAAGAAGTCAGGAGCGCACCTGGATTCCGCCGATTGCATTGTTGAGGCAGTTTCAGACACTTCAAACCATATATTGCCGCTGGCTAAATTTGGCACTGTCACCATCTCAGGTTGCCTTGCCAACGGTAGGCGCATCAACGCAGGCCCTGCCACAGCAGAGATATTCATGCTCTCCGTAAACGCTGGTGCTTTCAAGGCTCAACCATCCGACATGTTCTCCGGTGGCACTGCATTCAGCGTCCAGTGGGAGCGCAGCTAGGTACAGAGAAATTGTTAAGACATCGCGGGTGACTTGACAATTTCTCTGGCTTCTTTTCGAATAGTCGCTTCTCTCTTGGATACAGCACCATCACATAGATTTTTGTGCTATGATGCAAGTACGTGTTGTTTGTGTATAAGCATCATGGAGACACCTCTATGCCAAAGACAATGTTTGAGAAAATCTGGGACGCACATATTGTGCGAGACGTTCCTGGAGAATCCACCATCCTCTACATTGACCGCCACCTTGTACATGAAATGACTTCGCCGCAGGCATTCGCCGGGCTGCGTGCTGCGAGTCTCAAATTACATCGACCCGACGCTACCATTGCCGTACTCGATCATAACGTACCAACAGTGCCTGGGCGACGTATGCTCGACGTTGTAGATAAAGAGAGCGCGTTATGCCTCACCACTATGGAGCAGAACGCACGCGACTTCGCCCTCACCCTTTTTGATATGGCTGATACACGACAAGGAATAGTCCATATAATAGGACCAGAGCAGGGCATCACCCTACCAGGCATGACCCTTGTGTGTGGTGATTCGCATACCTCTACCCATGGAGCACTAGGAGCACTGGCCTTCGGCATCGGTACCAGCGAGATCGAGCATGTGCTGGCGACGCAGTGCATGTTGCAGCAACGCCCAAAGACGATGAACATCCGCGTTGAAGGAAAACCAGGCTCAGGAGCCACAGCGAAGGACCTTGCACTTGCCATCATTGGCAAATTGGGCACCGGCGTCGGCACTGGGCACGTCATCGAGTTCACCGGCTCGGCTGTGCGAGACCTTTCAATGGAAGGACGCATGACCCTCTGTAACATGGCAATCGAGGCTGGAGCACGCGCTGGGATGGTCGCTCCCGATGAGACTACATTCGCGTACATCAAAGGACGCCCATATGCTCCGAAGGGAGAGCTTTTTGAGCAAGCGGTAGCTGCCTGGCGAAAACTGCCCAGCGATCCTGGTGCCCACTTCGATACCGTACATGAGATCAACGTTGATGGCTTAGGGCCACAGGTGACATGGGGCATCAACCCGGGCATGGTCGTCGACGTCAATAGCATCGTGCCCGACCCTGCCGAGCAGAAAGACCCTGAGAAGCGGAAAGCCTACGAGCGAGCCTTGCAGTATATGGGTCTCAAACCAGGGCAGAAGATCACCGAGATCCCTCTGAATACCGTTTTCATTGGCTCCTGTACCAACTCGCGCCTGGAAGACCTGCGTATGGCTGCACAGTATGTGAAGGGCAAACACGTCGCACCCAGCATACGGGCAATGGTCGTACCGGGTTCGATGCAGGTGCGCCGTATGGCTGAGGAAGAGGGATTGGCCGACATATTCCGCGAGGCCGGCTTCGAGTGGCGCGAAGCAGGGTGCAGTATGTGCATCGCCATGAACGGCGATCAACTTGCCGAAGGTGAGCGTTGCGCCTCGACCAGCAACCGCAACTTTGAAGGTCGCCAGGGACGCGGTGGACGCACCCACCTGGTCAGCCCTGCCATGGCCGCCGCCGCTGCTATCGCTGGGCATTTTGTGGATATTCGAAATCTGTAGTGCATAAGGAGAATAAAGGATTGGAACCATTTACAACACTGACAGGCCTGGTTGTACCGTTAGACCGCGTCAACGTCAACACCGACGAAATCACCCCGGCCCGTTTCCTCAAATCGATCAAACGCACAGGCTTTGGCAAGGTGCTCTTTGCCAACTGGCGCTATCTTGACAGCACCGCCCAGACACCCAGCCCTGATTTCGTGCTTAACCAGTCGCGCTACCAGGAAGCAAGCATCCTGCTAACAGGTGATAACTTCGGCTGCGGCTCCTCACGTGAACACGCTCCGTGGGCCATTCGAGAGTACGGTTTTCGCTGCATCATCGCGCCCAGCTTTGCCGACATCTTCTACAACAACTGCTTCAACAACGGTATCTTGCCCGTGACGCTCGATGACGCCATAGTCCAGGAGCTATTCGCAGAGGTCGAGGCTACCGAAGGATATACGCTACATGTTGACTTGGCGGCGCAAACAGTGACGACTCCAACTGGACGCGTGTTGCACTTCGAGATTGATGGCTTCAGGAAGCAGGCGTTGCTTCAGGGCCTGGACAACATCGGCTGGACACTGAGCCATAGCGACGAGATCGCGGCGTATGAGCAGAGGAGGAAGCAAGAGGCTCCCTGGCTGTTTTGATGAAATATTTAAGGAGCGCCGTATGGCCATTCAACAAACCGAGCCGGGCATGGTCAACCCCCACCAGATTCTCGACACCGAAGGCAACCTGGTAGGCGAGATGCCTGACCTGGGCGCAGAACGCCTGCTCAGTCTCTACCGTTTTATGCAACTGGGCCGGGCATACTCGAACAAAATCATCGCACTGCAACGACAGGGGCGAGCTACGACGTTCGGTTCATTAGTAGGCCAGGAGGCGACCGCTGTGGGTTTAGCTGCTCCAATGCAGGCCCAGGACTGGCTAGCGACCTCCTACCGCGAAATTGCCTCCTTGTTTGTCAGAGGCGTTCCTCTTGCCACCGTCACCTATTCGTTTCGTGGCTATACACCTCCCTATCCCAAGGAGACACACTGCTTACCAATTCAGATTGTAATTGGCACGCAGATGCTACATGCCGTTGGCCTGGCTATGGCAGCTAAAATCTGCGGTGACCCTGTGGTAGCCGTCGGTGTGTGTGGAGACGGCGCAACCTCTGAAGGCGATTTTAATGAGGCATTGAATTTTGCTGGCGTTTTCCAGGCTCCTGTAGTATTGGTCGTGCAAAACAACGGCTGGGCCATCAGTGTCCCGCGTCACCGGCAGAGTGCCGCGCCAACATTTGCCGCTCGCGGCGCTGGTTTCGGCATACCGTCGGTATTGGTTGATGGCAACGATATTCTCGCAGTCTACGATGTCGTGCAGCAGGCCATCGAAAATGCCCGCTCGGGACATGGGCCGACGCTCGTGGAGACGCTGACATATCGCATCGGCGCACATACCACCGCCGATGATCCCACGCGCTATCGTGATCCGGCAGAGATAGAAGCATGGCGCGCAAAAGACCCCATTTTGCGCTTCAAACGCTTTCTGATGAAACGCGACCTGCTGGACGAGAAACAGGATCAATGGCTTATCGAAGCAGTAGAGGGGGAGATTAACGAGGCCGTTCGTGAAGCCGAAGCAATGCCGCCGCCAGCTCCCGATAGTTTCTTCGACTGGACATATGCCAACATTGCTGATGTGCCCCCAGCACATCGGGCGCAAGCGCTATTCGCGTCCCCTCGCCTGCAGGAGCAGCGCCGCGATCTCTTACGTTACGCGGATCAGAGCAAACAGGGAGGAAGATAAGCATATGCAAATGACCATGATCGAGGCGCTCAATAATGCACTCGCGCTCGAGCTAGAGCGAGACGAGCGAGTCGTCCTGCTTGGACAAGATATTGGCGTCAACGGAGGAGTGTTCCGCGTCACTGAGCATTTGCAAAGCAAGTTTGGCGAAAAGCGTGTCTTCGATACCCCTTTGTCAGAGTCGGCCATTATCGGCAGTGCAGTCGGAATGGCTGTTTATGGCTTGCGACCTGTCGCCGAGATCCAATTCGCAGGTTTCCTCTTTGTCTGTATGAACCAACTGGTCTCACAAGCGGCACGTATGCGTTTTCGCAGTGGAGGCGTATTCACCTGCCCGATGGTTGTGCGCGCACCATATGGCGGCGGAGTGCGGACGCCGGAACTGCACTCAGACAGCCTTGAAGGGATATTTTTGCAAACACCCGGATTGAAAGTGGTCATCCCTTCGACACCAGCCGACGCGAAGGGTCTGCTGGCCTCAGCTATCGTTGACCCTGACCCTGTGGTCTTCCTTGAAAACATCAAACTCTACCGCTCATTCCGCCAGGAGACGCCCGAAGATCACTACCTCATCCCGCTTGGCAAGGCCAAGACGATTTAAGAGGGAACAGATGTGAGCGTCTTTGCTTATGGCGCGATGGTGCAGGTCGCGTTAGAGGCAGCAAAGCAGGCACGGGCGGAGGCAAGCTCACGCCCCTACGGCACGAGTGTCGAGGTCATCGATCTACGCACAGTCTGGCCGCTCGACGAAGAAGCCATTGTCGCCTCCGTCGAGAAAACCGGCCGTGCAGTAGTTGTGCATGAAGCTCCACGCGCCGGCGGCATTGGAGCCGAATTGACCGCCATCATCAACGAACACTGCCTCTATTCGCTATTGAAACCCGTCGGGCGAATAACCGGCTACGACACTCCCTACCCCGTGCCTGGACAGGAGGATTATTACTTGCCTACACCGGCAAAAGTGCTGGCAGCGATTAAAGCGGTGATGGAGCCATAGAATCAGGTGGGATGGTGACTGGGAAGTATACCGTCGTGCTATGATGAGATACTAGCAAATGGATGCAAAAATAAGAAGGTAGAGGTAATACTTGATAACTATTAAGGACGAAACGTTTGACGGTACCTTTCCCTTTACACCGCACTACCACGACAACAATGGCTTTCAGATGCACTTCGTGGATGAGGGCAAAGGTGAGCCCATCGTGCTGGTACATGGGGACCCATCGTGGAGCTACCTGTACCGTAATTTTATCCCAACTCTTTCACAACACCATCGCTGTATTGTGCCGGACCACATGGGTATGGGCAAGTCAGGCGTACCTCAAAAGCCTTACCCATATCGACTTCAGCATCACATCGCCAATCTCGACAGCCTTTTATTGAACTTAGACTTGTTCAACATCACCCTGGTGCTCCACGATTGGGGCGGACCCGTAGGCTTAGGCTTCGCAACTCATCATCCAGAACGCATCAAACGTCTTGTCCTGATGAATACCTGGGCGTTCGCACCCTGGCCAGGTGGCCCTTTTCCTCGACTATTGGAAATGATTCGCTCCACAAAAGGGGAAAAGTTTGTTTTAGAGAAGAATGGCTACCTCGAACCTGCACTGCTAGGAACAACTTTCCATGCCGAGAACCTGACGCAGGTGGTAATGGATGCCTACCGTGCACCCTTTCCTACCCCTGAGTCACGCCTTGCCATGCTGTGCTGGTCTCGCGATATACCCGTAAGTGAAACAGACCCTTCGTTCGCAGAGATGAAGCGTATTGAGCATAACCTATCGCGTTTTGCCGGTACCCCAACACTCCTGGTGTGGGGCATGAAGGACCCCGTACTTTCGGAACCTGTTTTGCGCATGTGGCAGCGTATCTATCCACACGCGATAACTCGTGAGATCGAGGATGCCAGCCACTTCTTACAAGAAGATGCTGCGGAACAGATTGTATACTGGATCGAGGAGTTTTTAGACGCAAATCCATTATGAGGATTGTGGGAGCCGCGAAGCCGCATCGAGTAGGGGCAAGGGAGGCTGGGTTGTGCGGGGAGGGCCCTCGCGGTTGCCCTGAAGCAAACCCACAGGAGTTACGAACGTATGCAAGAATTCAAGCTACCTGACCTTGGCGAAGGCATGCAAGAAGCAGAAATAGCCCGCTGGCTCGTCAAGCCTGGCGACACCGTCAAGCTTGATCAGCCGATGGTCGAGGTGGAGACAGATAAGGCCCTCGTTGAAATTCCTTCCCCAGTATCAGGACGCATCAGCAACATTCGTGTGCAGGCGGGTCAGGTGGCAAAGGTGGGCGAAGTCCTGGTTGTCTTCGAGACGCATGGCGAACCATCCACAAACGACAGTGGCTCATCTAAGAGTGTAACAACCAATCCTGCCGCCCAAACAGCAAGAGCATCATCTTCTTCCCTCTCAACGGCAGAAGCATCTCCTTCTCCGAAAAAACGTGTGCTGGCTGCTCCTGCGGTACGCAAACTCGCCTTCGAGCTAGGCGTTGACCTGGAGCAAGTAACTCCTTCCAATCCAAATGGGCGGGTCAGCATCGAAGATGTCCAGGCCTATGCCGAACGAAGTAAAGCGCCAGCAAGCATAGCGGGGGCAAGCCCCGCCACTACTATACACGAAGATTCGCTTCCGACGGAGTATAGTAGTGGCGGGGCTTGCCCCCGCTATGAATACGACGCTCAACCCACTCCCATGGAGGAACGCCAGCCATTGACAGGGCTACGCAAGCGCATCGCCGAGCACATGGAACATGCCTGGCGCACAATTCCTCACGCTACCGCCTTCGACGAGGTCGATGGCAGTGCGCTGATAGCCTTGCGCCAGGCCTTGCAATCTGTAGCGGAGCAGCGCGGCGTCCATCTCACCTACATGCCGTTGCTTGTCAAGCTTCTGCTGCCACTACTCAAAGAGTTCCCTATCTTTAACGCCAGTATGGACGAGGAGCGGCGCGAGATCATCTACAAACGCTCGTACCATATTGGCCTGGCAGCCGCCGCGCCGGAAGGGCTGCTTGTGCCGGTGCTGCGTGACGCTGATCGTCTCACACTTCTATCCATCACCAGCGAACTCGAGCGACTCTTTGCAGGGGCCCGCAAGCGCACACTTCTCCCACGCGAACTCAGTGGCAGCACCTTCACGCTCAATAACGTGGGCAGCTTTGGCGGTGGGAGTGGCACCCCCATCATCAATCACCCCGAAGTAGCCATCCTGGCAGTGGGCAGGCTGCAGGAGAAGGCGGTTGTGCATCAGGGCCAGATCATAGCGCGACCGATGATGCCACTGGCTCTCTCGTTCGATCACCGCCTGATAGATGGCGCCATGGCGGGTGCATTTTTGGCGCGGTTCAAAGCCCTGGTGGAAAATCCACAGCAATTGATGCTGGATATGGTATGAGATAAAACTAGCAGGAGGCTAAACATGGTAGTTGGCGACGTCACGACCGCAGTCGATGTCCTTGTTCTTGGAGCAGGCCCAGCTGGCTACGTCGCAGCGATTCGTGCTGCACAACTTGGCAAGCATGTAACACTGATCGACTCAAGACCGCCGGGTGGAACCTGTCTGCACCAGGGCTGCATCCCGCTTAAAGCGCTGCTTTCTGCAAGCGAACGCTATCAGCAGCTGCGCCAGGAAGAACTGGCCGCTATGGGCATCCAGGCTGAAGCCGTTTCCTTCGATTGGGCCAGCATGCAGAAATGGAAGCAGAGCATCGTTGATCGCCTGGCCGATGGTGTACATCGTTTAGTGACAGGCAATCGTGTCGAGTATATCTATGGCACAGGCTGGTTCATGAACAACCAGGAGGTGCGCGTAGAAGGGGAATACGGCTCGCTCCGCTTCAAATTTGAGCATTGTATCATTGCCGTCGGTGCAGATGCCGCTCCCATGGCTCAATTACCATACGACGGCAAGCACGTACTGACCCCTGAACAGGCATTGATGCTGCTCGAGTTGCCAGAAACCTTGAACATTGTGGGGGATGACTATATCGCACTGGAACTGGCGACGCTCTTTGCGCGGCTCAACGTCAAGGTCAAACTTTTCTCCCCCGGTGAACAGATATTGGCTGGCGTTGACCCCGCAGCCTTGCGTCTCATACAGGCAGGCTTGCGTAAGCTTGGGGTGCAGGTGGTGACGAAGGCAACCATCGAAAACGCCGTAGGGGCGGGAGTGGAGTGGAGTGGGGACGCAGTCTGGGAGACTGTGTGTAGGGAGCTTATCTCCGCCCGCGTTGGCCGTCCTATTGTGATCTCGCAAGGCGTGTGTCCGCATACCGCAGGACTGCATCTCGATGCTGCGGGCATAGAGGTTGCTCCCAATGGAGGCATCGCCGTAGACACGATGCAGCAGTGTAGGGACGTGACCTTGCGTCCGTCCTCGCATATCTATGCTATCGGTGACTGTACAGGTGGCCGTCCTCTGGCAAGCGTCGCGATCAAGCAGGCAAAAGTAGCCGCTGAGGTGCTTGCTGGCCAGCGGGTGCAATTTTCACCGCTTGTGACGCCACTCGTTGTTCACACGACACCAGAGCTGGCAACCGTCGGTTATTCGGCAGCAGAGGCCACCCATGCAGGCTATAACGTCATCTCAGGACGCTTCCCCCTGGCAGCAAACGGACGCGCCTTGACGCTGGGAACCGATAACGGCGTTGCATTGGTAGTGGCAAACGCGGATGACGGTGTCCTGCTCGGTGCAACCCTGGTGTGTCCGTGTGCTGGCGACCTGATTGGGCAGGTCGCTCTTGCCATCGAGATGGGTGCAACGCTCACCGACCTCGACGAGATTCTCTATGCCCATCCCAGCCTGAGTGAAGCGCTGCAAGAAGGGGTCGAGAGCGCGTTAGGGCTGGCAATACATATATTGGCGAAGTGAAGCCTGGTACCTACTCCTTCATCAGCCTCCTTAGCACCGTAAGCAAAATCCCCCATTCTCATAGTACGTCACATCGATCGGACTGTCCAGGCGAGCTATCGTCTGGAACGAGAACTTGCTGCCACCCTCACGAGTCACTTGCACCGTCACCTCCTGGCGCGGCTTCAGACCCTGCTCAATCCCCTGATATCATACACCTCGCGGCCTGTCAGTCCGAGAGACTCCTTATTTTCGCCTGGCTTGAACTGCAACGGCAGGATACCCATACCCACCAGGTTACTGCGGTGAATACGCTCGAAGCTCTCAGCGATAGCCGCACGGACACCTAGCAGCAATGGTCCCTTGGCAGCCCAGTCACGCGAGCTACCAGAACCATACTCCTTGCCAGCAATGACAAGCAGTGGCACACCTCTCCTGCTGATAGCGCACAGACGCTTCGTAAATGGTTGTCTGCTCACCATCGGGCAGGTGGACGGTGTAATACGCCTTCCTTTTCTGGTACCAGGCGATTGTGCAGGCGAATGTTGCCGAATGTGCCGCGTACCATCACCTCGTGATTGCCACGCCGCGCTCCATAGGTGTTGAAATCGCGCTTTTCAACCCCATGCTCAATCAGATACTTGCCTGCCGGGCTGGTGGCTGAAAAATTGCCAGCGGGAGAAATGTGATCCGTTGTGATTGAGTCATCGAGCATCACCAGATACCCGCGCACCGCGAATATCCTTGATTGGAGCAGGCTCGGGTGGCATATCCTGGAAGAATGGCGGCTCCTGGATATACGTCGAGTTGGGATCCCACGCGAAGAGTTCACCTTCAGTATTGGGTAACGCACGCCATTGCTCATCTCCTTCAAAGACGTGAGCGTAATTTTGCTCAAACACTTCCGGTGTGATCGATGTCGCGATCACCTCGCGCACCTCTATCTGGCGTGGGCCACAGTTCACGCAGGTAGACCGCCTCACCGTTGACATCCATCCCTACCGGATCCTTTGTCAGATCGATGTCTACAGTACCCGCCAAAGCATAGGCCACAACCAGTGGAGGCGAAGCCAGGAAACTTGCACGCACCTGCGGATGGATACGCCCTTCAAAATTGCGGTTGCCACTCAGCACCGCCGCTACCACCAGGTCGTTCTCGTGCTACCGCATCTGCAACCGGCTGCGGCAACGGTCCGCTATTGCCGATGCAATTGTGGACCGCTATTGTGCCTGCCACGAAGGCATGTAGATCGTTCACCGCCAGGTCGAACACCTTCCCGCCTGCCTGCTGGCCGTCGTTCCACTACCTGGAGCGCGAGTGTCGGCAGCGTGCGCGCTTCCTTCTCTATGCAGTAGCGCTTCGAAGTCTCTGCATCCGCACGCGAGCGCAACGGCGCAAACCACTCGCGCGCGCCGATCTTGCTTAACAGTTCGACAGGTGACGGGAAGTCGCAGGAATCCCTATGTAGTGGCTGGAACTTACGTGCCATCGGTTGTGGCAGCCGCGAAAAGCGGTCGTGGCCCTCCAATAGTGCGTAGTGAGGGAAGACTACTGCCTCGCGCTCCATCATCTCCACCGCCGCTATCTTGCGTGCACGGGAGAACGATAGCTCGTAGTCCGCTTGGTGCAACTCCTCCAGACGGTCCGACATCCAGAGGCGTTGCCGATGAATCTGGTCCACCAGACGCCAATACACTGCCGCGGCGCTGGCTCGCAGGGCCTTGTCCATACAATAGCGGAATCCCACGCGCTCCACGAACGAGAGGCCGTCTGGAAGCTCCAAGCGAACCTCCACGCGAGGGATACCGTCCTGCGCTGGCGGGTATGAGGAAGTTGCATGGCGCGTGAGATATTCGTAGACCCTGGCTCCACCGGTCTTCACCCCGCAGCGCGCCAGCAAACGGATCACGTCGTCCATAACCCGCTTGAGAACCTCCACATGCTCTGGTATGGTGCTTTGGGAATAGGCAGGCGGCTCAAGCGTTGCCTCCTCCTCGCGCTCGCCCCAACGGTGCAAGACAGGTGCGTGACCGTCCGCCCCGAAGAGCCCGCCCAGGAACTCGCGCACCACTGTGAGAGGGCAACTTTCATCCAACACGAATGCCGGGAGCGTCGGCGCCTGCTGAATGCGCTGCCCAGTGCGCACGCCGGGCAACGTGCTGATGGCGTCCGTGAGCGGCTTCGGCAGCACGATGGTCCACTTCCTCTGATCGTAGCGTGTTGCCGCAGGACGATAGCCGGAAAGCAGCTCAACATCGTCGAGAACCGCCTCGCGATCCATGGCCTGCCCAACGTGCATTCGGCCCTGCCCCAAGAGGCTGATCGAGCCATCGCTAAGCAGATGGCCGAGCAGGCGCGCGAATGCCAGTGTGCGCAGACGTTCATGCGATGTGTCCATCGTGAACGTCAGGTTGCCCACATGCAGCGCGTAACCGGCTTCGTCGTCACCAGGCTCGTCTAACGGGGCCTCAAGGCCAACCACGACGCGATCCTGGCCCAGTACGAGCTGGTCAGCGCGCACCCAGCGACCGTCCGTGCAGAGGATCTCATGGTCAGGAGTGCAGACCAACGTGCGCCCGTCTTGCAGGACGAGCGAGACGCACTCGCGCTCGCCCTGAACTATCATCTCGGCCTGTGTTGCTCTGCCCAGCCTGCCGTCTGCAGTGGGAGCGAGCAGCGTGACTCCGCCAGCGCTCGGCATCTGCTCGATGCGCTGCGAGGTTCCGTTGGCAAGCAATACCGGCGTTCCCTCGGTAAGGCAAGTGGTGCAACCAAAGCCTACCAGGTGGAAGCGCAGCGCCTCCAGGTATGGCAGCAACTCAGCATTGGTCAGATAATCGATCACCGCCCGCGAGCCCGGCGCAAGGCTGGTTTTAACGGTGGGTTTAACGGAGAGGCCACGTTCCACCGCATGCTTCGCCAGCAAGCCGGCAGCCACCATCACCGAAGGGTTGGAAGTATTGGTGCAGCTTGTGATAGCGGCGATGGCAACGGAACCATCTGTGATGTGCGTCTGAGTATCACCCATGGTCACCAGGACATCTTTGAGATGCCCGTTGCCACGACCACTACCATGGCCATAAGCCAGTTCCTTCTCCTCATCCTCTTTCTGAACAACAGGGTCAGGGTTAGGTTGTCCCCCCTCGGTTCCAAGGCGGATTAGAGCATCCTCCGTGACCCTGTTTTCTACCAATGGCCTGAAACGATCTGCGAAGGCTGCACGGAATACCTGGCCGAGATTTTGCATGGGAACACGGTCCTGCGGGCGACGTGGTCCGGCAAGGCACGGTTCGATAGTGCCTAGGTCGAGCTCGAGCGAGTCGTCGAACCGCGGCTCGGGCGCATCGTCAGTGCGGAAGAGTCCCTGTGCCTTTGTGTAGCGCTCGACCAGGTCAACCAGTTGCGGGCTGCGCCCGGTACTGCGCAGGTAGAGCAGCGTCTCGGCATCAACCGGGAAGAGTGTCGCTGTCGCACCAAATTCGGGGGACATATTCGAGATGGTAGCACGGTCTGCCAGAGTCAGATAGCTGAGGCCAGGACCCGTAAACTCGACAAACTTGCCAACGACGCCACGTTTGCGCAGCAACTGCGTGACGGTCAGTACAAGATCAGTGGCGGTCGACCCCCCCGGTAGCGAACCGGTGAGGCGTACGCCAATGACCTCTGGAGTGAGCAGGTACAATGGCTGACCAAGCAACACCGCCTCTGCCTCTATACCGCCGACGCCCCAGCCGAGAACCCCCAGACCATTAATCATGGTGGTGTGAGAGTCGGTGCCGACGAGCGTATCAGGGAAAGCAACAAGCTCGCCATCCTCTTGCTTCGTCATTACAACGGAGGCCAGGTACTCCAGGTTCACCTGGTGGACAATGCCGGTGCCTGGGGGCACGACACGAAAATTGTGAAACGCTTGCTGTCCCCAACGCAGCAAGGCGTAGCGTTCGCTGTTACGCTCGTACTCACGCTCAACGTTACGGGCAAATGCGAGTATAGAGCCGAACATGTCCACCTGGACAGAGTGATCAATGACCAGGTCGGCGGGAACCAATGGATTGATCTTCTGTGGGTTGCCTCCCATGCGAGCAACAGCGGAGCGCATGGCGGCAAGGTCCGCTACCGCAGGCACACCGGTAAAGTCTTGCAACAGGACGCGGGCTGGCAGAAAGGGGTACTCTGCTTCGGACTTCGATGCCTGCCCGGGAACCCAGCATGCCAGTGACACAACATCGTCCTCGTTGACGAGTTCACCACCGGCATGACGCAGTGCGTTCTCTAACAAAATCCTGACGGTAAACGGCAATCGCTGCAGGTCAAGGCCTTGCAGACCACGTTCGCTGAGCGACTCCAGGCGATAATAGTTGACTGTGCCCAGGGCATTTGCTAGTTTCGTTCGCGCGCCGAAGATATCATTGTGAGCTGTCATAACACCATCCTCTTGTAAATCTATTGTGGAGCAAGTTGCCAATATCCGTTACTGCCCATTATATGACATTTCCAGATCACCTCGCGATCATACCTGAGTAACCTGCTACGTATGTATCTCTGGAAGGCCTTTACAATGACTTTCGATATTTTAAATCTAATTGTATTGCGTAACAAATAAATTTAAAAGCTAATAGCAGGAAGGACTGAAATGTCGCACGACCAGATTCGCAAGCTATCCACGCTCTATTCCCGCAATGGGACGCTCATGAGAATTATTGTAGCTGTTTTATGTACAGTCATCGTCGGCAGTTTTCTTGCAGCCTGCGGCTCGACAGCCTCAGCAGCGCAATCGACACCAACGCCTAAGCCAGCACCAACCCTTGCGCCGACTCCGACGCCCTTTCTTGCGCCAACGCCTAAGCCGACTCCTACCCCCGCTCCTGCGCCGCAACAGGCACCTGCAATAGTACAGGCATCGGCCCCACCAGCACCAGTACCGACATCGCCTCCGTCTGCACTTACAGGAGCGCCAGCAGTCCTGGACCTACGGCCATTGTCGATGAGTATCGTCGGGCATCTCGACTGTCAGAAAAACGGAGCATACGTCTGCTTCGCACGCGTACTTTCCAGACCGAATGCTCAAAGTAATCTACACTGGTTTGCATTTACAAATGTACCAGGACATATTACTTTCAGTCCGCAAAGTGGGGTGCTTGCTCCCGGTCAGAGTGTGCTGGTGACGATCACAGTACCATTCAATGCCTGCACACCAGGTTTATTCTTCTTCCGAGGGCCAATCAATACGCACACGATCACCTGGGCTTGCTAATAGCATAGTTTGCAATAGAGCCAGAAACAACATGATGAGACGTCTGTGTCTAAAAACTCACAAAATCTTTTTGCCTAACGCAGAGAGTATCAGTTCAACTGCGAGCTGCGCCGTAGTATTCTCGCGGTCAAGAATGGGATTCACCTCCACCACATCCATGGAAATAAGACGATGGGTGTCGGAGATCATCTCCATTACCAGGTGCGCCTCGCGATAGCTGAGACCTCCTCGTACGGGCGTACCAACGCCAGGGGCTTCTTGTGGATCCAGGGCATCCATATCAAGACTGAGATGGATGGGGTTGTCATGGGGACTGACAACAGCCAGGGCTTCGCGTATGATGGCGGAGATACCACGCTGATCAATGTCGGACATCGTGAAGACGTGAATGTGCTGTGAACGCAGCAGGCTCTGCTCTTCCCTATCCAGAGAGCGAGCACCAACGATAGCAATGGTGGCGGTCGAAAGTTTCGGACCCCATCCACCTAAATGCGTGAGGCGTTCATTGCCTAGACCAGCGAGGGCAGCCAAAATCATACCGTGAATGTTGCCAGAGGGGGTTGTTTCCTCGGTGTTGAAGTCGGCGTGTGCATCAACCCAAAGGACACCTATATCTTTGTGCACACGCGCAACCCCGCTTATTGAACCAAGCGCAATGCTATGGTCGCCTCCTAATACGAGAGGAAACTCACCTTTTTGTAGGGCTTCTGTAACGAGGGTGGCTAGCTCTTCTGATGCATGGACAATCGGTTCAAGGTATTTCAAGCGAGGATGGCCTTCTGGCTTGCTTTCGGGTTGGGCAACACTGATGTTTCCCTGATCGTGAACAACATAACCAAGGTTCTGTAATGAGTCTTTAAGGCCGGCGTAACGGAGAGCACTCGCTCCGATATCAACACCACGCCGATCGGCACCCAGGTCCATGGGTACTCCAAGAACACACACTTGCATACATGTACCTCCTGTTCCGCGTGCGGATGACATTGGGCGACAATATGAAAGAAAAGAGGAAGAGGTTTCTCTTACTATGACACTATTACCCCATCCGCGATCAGTTGTGAAAGAACCTTCTGTGCAGCCTGAGGAGTTGCCACACGGAACGCAACACCCTGCATGCTCTGTATGACCGGATCAAGGTAAGGCTTCAATTTGGGGTCATGCTGGTTGCGCAAAACATACGAAGCCGTCTCCACCATCCAGGGCGTCACCTCTCCAGCCATGAGTAAGCGGAGCACCGGTCCCACGCTCTGCCTGCCAAAATGAACGAGACCCTTGGCTCCCATCCAGGCTATTGAATGGTCTGTGTCACCGAGCGCACGCACCAACACCGGTAGAGCACGCAGATCGCGAATATCTCCCAGGGCACGTACACTATGCCAGCGCATCCACGACGAACCACTCGCGCTCGTTTCTACGAGCATCGGTACCGCTGCCGGCCCCAGTCGCACCAGCGAGGAGAAAATCTGGCTCCCTAACTGCTCATCAGCATTTTGCAGCGCGGTAAGCAAAGGCGCGACCGCCGATGGATCACCCGCACGTCCCAGAGCTTTAGCAGCTTGCAGGCGTACAGCCGGTACAGGATCGTGCAGGGCTTCGACCAGGACAGGGGTCGCAGTCGGGCTTCCCAGCAAGCCTAGTATGCCTGCCGCATTCTCTCGTATAGCAGGCCGACTATCATGCATCGCCGATAATAACACACGCTCAGCCCGTATGCTTTCTACACCTGAACCCGGCAGGAAGAGCGTCCTCAGGCGAGTTCTGGTGTAAGCGGAGCGCAGCGGCCCAGGTACAACAAACGGCTTACCCGCCCATGTTGTTCCCATAGCGATAAATTCCAGCAAATGTCGTGCTAAACGATCATCGTCAAGCGAAGCGACCGCAACTATTGCACGCGGATCATTCTCTATAATCCAGTACAAAAGTCGCCAGGCTGCACCACGTTCGACCGGCAGCCGCGTCCGCAGCCAGTATCTGTGGTGGAGTGATACCTACGGGTGGAGCGACATCCGCAGGGGTTTGTTCGAGCGGCGTGGTATCACCCGAGGTTGCCATGTTTGGTTTAGACGAAGGATTAACAGATGCCATAACACATGCTCCTTTGTGGTCAGAGATGATGCATTGCCTTGAATAGCCGCTCAGGCGTGATAGGAAGCTGTGTCACGCGCACTCCTACAGCGTCGAAGATCGCGTTCGCTATTGTCGCGCCTACTGGCACCACCGGAGGTTCGCCCACACCCTTCGCTCCAAAGGGGCCAAGGCCGGAAGGGACCTCAACGAGAATGGGAGTAATATGCGGAACATCCTCACTATGAGGCAGCGCATAGTCCATCAGGTTAGACGTCAGCAACTGACCATTCTCATCGTATACGAAGCCCTCGAAGAGCGCCCAGCCAAGGCCCTGCGTGACACCACCGTGAATCTGCCCCTCGACCGCCGCCGGATTGATTGCAAAGCCGACATCTTGCACGGCAACATAGTCGAGTACACGCACCTCACCCGTCTCAGGATCGACGGCCACCTTCGCGATATGCACGGTGAACATTGGCGAACTTTCTTTAATAGCAGCACGCCCTCGTCCGTACACCGGCTCGTACTGCCCGGCGAACTGCATCGATGCAGAAGCAATTTTCGCCAACTCCACACTCTTCCCCGGTGTACCACGCACGACCACCTTATCACCTTCAATCTCCAGGTCCGCCACCGCAGCTTCCAACATCTCTGCGGCAATCGCTAGGATCTGGTTGCGTGCATCCGTCACCGCCGCAAGGACGGCAGGTCCCATCGAGTAGGTGGTCTTGCTGCCGCCCGTGCCTCCACTGTAGGGCATGGTATCGGTGTTGTCGTGTGCTACATTCACCGCTGCGGGCGCTACACCAAGCCCTTCAGCGGCGATGAGCGCCAGCGAGGTGTCTGAGCCGGTGAGATCGACGGTGCCGACAACTACCGTGACCGTGCCATCGGATTCCAGGCGACAGGCTGCGGCAGTAGGCTCGGTGCCGCCGGGCCAACTACCGGCTGCTACACCTATGCCAATCTTCCAATCTTTCAACTCGTCAGGGATAGTACGCTGTTCTGCACGTTTCGCCCACAGAGGATGCTGTTGCGCTTGCTCTATGCACTCAAGCAGCCCAATTCGCGGCCATGTGCGATGGTCTACGGTTCGATCGCCTTCTTTGTTGCCATTTTTCAGGCGGAAGGCAATCGGGTCCATCCCTAACGCATGACACAATTCGTCTACCGCAGATTCGAGGGCAAACGTAGCCTGCGGCGCATTCGGAGCGCGATAGGCCCCGGTACTCACCTTGTTTGTCAGCACTTCATAGCAGCGAAAATCATAGTTGGGGCAACGATAGGTGCTGCCGAGAATTATACCACCCAGAACTACAAAGGCAGCAGAGTAGGCTCCTGTATCAAAGATGATCCTCGCCTGCATTGCCACCAATGTGCCGTCACGCTTCGCACCGAGCTTGACTGTGATCACTGATAGTGGTGCGGGATTGCCCGCCAGGAAATCTTCGCTGCGCGTGTAGGCCAGGCGTACCGGTCTACGTGAGGCAGCAGCGGCGGCAGCAGCCAGTGGTTCAATCAGGCCAAATTTGCCGCCGAAGGCACCTCCCAGCGGAACAGAATTCGACATGCACCTGCCGTTCAGGAATATCCAGAGCCTGAGCTACATCCGAACGAACGGCGAACATCCCCTGTGAACTGGGCCAGACGGTCAATTGCCGACCTGATGCGCTGGGTACAACCATAATTGACTGCGGCTCTATATAGGACTGATGCACAAAACTGGTTGTGTAGGTTCGCTCGACCACTACCTCAGCCTCGCTCCACCCTGCCTCGATATCACCGGCGTGGAGATGTACTTTGTCACTGACATTTTGCGACAGTCGTTCGGTATCTTCCTCTTTCGGTTCCGTTTCTGAGACGGCGGCATGTGCACCACCCCCGGGTATACCGGAGTCTTGCTCTCCATTGTGCAGGTGCGCTAGCGGCGACCCAGGCTGCATCGCGGCGATGGGGTCTATAACAGCGGGCAATACTTCATACTCAACATCGACAGCGGCAACGCCATCTTCAGCAGCTTCCTCCGTCTCCGCCAATACAATAGCAACGGGATGCCCAGACCACAATACCTCGTCTTCTGCCAGGGGTGCTTGGGTACGTGAAGCACTGCCTCGTTTCGCCATACCCAACGTCTTACTGGTATAGACAGCTTTCACCCCTGGTATTTCCATGGCATCGGAAGTGTCAATGCTGACGATGCGTGCATGGGCATACGGGCTGAGTACCAGCCGGGCATGCAGCATACCCACCACCGAAATATCGCCCGCATAGCGAGTTCGTCCGGTCAACTTATCGGGGGCATCCTGCCGACGTGTTGCTTTGCCAACCGTCGTATAGTGTGTGGTCTTGTCAATCGTTTGTGCCATAGGGAAAACAGCTCCTGATCAAATAACTCGTTCGTACATTACGGTAGAAGTGTAGCACAAATTCGGGTGCTCTGTCAGGACCTGTAGGAGCGGGTATGGTGTGGTGCAGGGGCGCAGTCTGGGGAACAGAGGTCCTGCCTTGGGGCAGGTAACGTCCTCGTTGGCCCTTTCTCCTCATGGATACTGCTGGCGAATTAAAATATCGAGCTTGGAATCTCGGTATGGAAGTTCCGGATCACGCTCAGTTTTGCAATTCGCCAGCAGTATCCTCATGGATGTAGACCCATGTGGTAGGATATAGGTAGAAATTGACATCCTCTGCCCCCTAAAGGAGGCAGACTCCTTCCCTCGCAGGAAGGGTTTCCTGGTTCACCGAGTCCTGCCTGAGCGGGCATGTGCCCTCCCAGGTCTTACAGTCTCTCCGCAGGCTGACACCGCGAGCCCCGCGGCCAACACGTTTTTTGCAGCATGATATCACGGTCGAGGAGCAAATCATGTTTTTTCTTGACATAGGGCCAGATGCTTCGCAAATCATCGGGCTATTGACAACACTCTTCTGGGTGTGGATGCTCATTGACTGCATTAGAAATAACAGGTTAACCCATAAAGGACTTTGGGTTTTGTTTATCCTTTTCACACACGGTCTCGGTGCCCTCGTCTACTTTTTTACCAGAGGTCCCTGGCTATGGATCTATCAATGGGCACAGAGACCTGCTCCGATCTACCAGGCACCACCACCAGTACGAGAATCATTTCCTTCGTACGAGCAGGGATACCAGGACCAAGCCCAGACCGAGCATCAGGACCCGGCCCCCAGGTTTGAAGAGCAACTGTATAAGCAGCCGTTGTATTCTCCGCCATCCTTGCAGCCTCAATATGAGGAACCGCAAATAGCCTATCCAGAGGAGCCTCCTCTACAACAGCATTGACCTACACGGAGCTTTGACCGCTTGAGAGGAGAAGGTCGGTCCGGCGATACTTTATATCACATAAGTACAATGGCAGATTTCCGATGTACTTAGTAGCTATTCAGGGGGATGAATAGCAGCCGTTCTCAGTTGTTTGATCAGACCTGTCTGTCGCTTTGTCTGCAGTCGGCGTTCACGGCCAGCTGCACTCGGCCGAGTTGGGATGCGTGGGGTTCGTCGGCGCTGCAATTTCTCGAGCCGCTCTGCCATGCGCTCAAAAGCCATTTCGCGGTTCGCATACTGCGACCGCCGCTCGGTGGCCGTTACCGTAATTCCACTCGGGTGATGAATCAAGCGCACACCGGTCTCAACCTTGTTACGATGTTGCCCACCAGGCCCACTGGCAATAAAGAAATCTACTTCGCAATCGCGTTCCAGCGAAGCGCGATCTGTTGGATACTGTTCCGTCGCAATCACCTCCTGCTAAAGACTACATTACCATGGTCGCGCAAGAGAAGATCTATGTCTTCATTTTGTAGTACAGGTTCTGATCTGGAAAATGTTTCACGTTACCAAGGAACTATCTACCGGGCACAACGGCTAAACTGTCAAGCATTCTCTGGAGCCTGAGCGCATCGGAGATAGCATGCCCATCGGGGTCATTATTGAAATATACAAAAGCGTCACGATCCTGTACATGAAGCGTCGATAAATACTTTGCCCAATACGCAAGCTCAGTATCAGTGAAACCGACGTCATGCACACCATGATGAAAACGCAGGTAGTGAAAAGGACCAATAGCAGAAATATCAGGAGGAGTCGATAGGGTACCTCCTATACTGATAACGAGAGCACAGCCCGCCTCACCAAGAATGCGACGAAGCGCTTGCACCTGTTCAGGCTGGAACCAGCTAGGATCGCGAAACTCGAATGCCGCCCGGCGATCACGCGGTAAAGAGGCAATAAACTGCTCAAGCCGTGGTACATTGGCTCGCCAGCGAGGAGGAAGCTGGTAGAGAAAAGGGCCAAGATGCTCCCCCAACCCTTTCGCCGCACTATCGAGCCGTTGCACACCTTCTTCCGCATGTTGCAGTTTCCTCATATGTGTAATATAGCGACTTGCTTTCACTGCAAAAAGGAAGCCAGGGTAGTGCTGTACCTGCTCGCCCCAAATTTGAAACTGAGCATAGGTAGGCAAACGATAGAAACTACGATTGATCTCGACTGTAGGAAAGTATTGGGCATAATAAGCCAGATGCTCACGAGCAGGAAGAGCAGGCGGATAAAAACGCCCAACCCAATGGGGATAGATCCAGCCAGAAGTGCCAATCCAAATCATATCAATCCTACCCCACCTTCTTTAGGCTTTCTGCACATTATATAGCCGGTTTCATATTTTTTCCACTGCATCCAATCTTCAATCTTCTAAAAGAGCCACAGCCACGATATGCAATGGTCTTAGATGCCGCTCAACGTTTCTCATCGGTTGAGCAGTTCTCAGTGTAGCTCGGCTTCCGGTGATTACGGCATCTGGGCCCTATGCAGACTTGATCTACTCATCTTCAGTAGCATGAATATTAGTCGATCTGCATAAAGTAGAAAGTGACCATACCCAGCGAAGCCCACAAGCAAAAGTGAAATACGCCAGCGAAGGACCAAATATATGGACACGGACGACAGCAAAGTTGACAACAAACCATCCAACTGTCACCCGCTTCTGATCGTTGCAGCAATAGTCGCAGTTCTTGCAGTGCTCACAGTTTGGATAGTGCTAGGATTCCTTGCAGCGTCCCCAATAAAATCATTAGAAAAAGAGGGTGCTCCTGTGACTTGTAACAGCATCCAACGTGATATTGACAATGATAAGCGTCAGATCCAAACCTTACAAACACTGGAAGCTGGCACAAGCAACTCCGCACAAACCGCTAAAATCCGTACATCGATAGCGGGTATACAGCAAGATATAGCCGCTCTTCAGACACAAACCACGCTAGACAAATGTCCTTAACAGGATGTAGCGATCCATAGTTTGCTGCCTACCTCCCCTTGCTTCACGCAAAAAATCCCATCACCACCCGTTTATCCGTTAAAATGCGAGCATTGCGAAGGATTAAATGCTGCGATATGATATAGTAGATGAGATAACCACAGGGTCCTTTGCAAGGGGCTAGATGTGTTTCAGACTATTGCGTCATGTGGGGGATCTGGCGGGGACGTGCTCGATAAATCGGCACTCTACAGCCCCCGCCAGGCTAAGTAATGGGAGTATTGGTGATGGCAGATCGCACTGGACAACAACTGGGAAACTATCGCCTCGTTCGTCTGCTGGGACACGGAGGGTTTGCAGAAGTCTATCTCGGTGAGCACCGCTATCTCAAAAGCTATGCTGCCCTCAAAGTCCTACGCACCGCCCTCAAGGGCAAAGATATCGATAAGTTCATCTCCGAGGCACAAACCCTGGTTCGTCTGAGACACCCAAACATTGTGCGTGTCCTCGAATTCGCCGTGGACCGGGGCACACCGGTACTCGTGATGGACTATGCCCCAGGAGGCACACTACGCAAGCAACACCCGCGAGGTTCTCGGCTGTCGCTCACAACGACTGTTACCTACGTCAAGCAGGTAGCAGCAGCCCTGCAATATGCCCATAACAATAACCTCATTCATCGCGATGTGAAGCCGGAGAATATGCTGCTTGGTCCCGACCAGCAAATCCTCCTCAGCGATTTTGGTATTGCCGTGCTCTCCTCGTCGCCTGAATTGCTCACGGCTCAGGGGACCAGGATGACCGGCACCATACCCTATATCGCTCCTGAGCAAATGCAAGGTAAACCTACGTTTGCCAGTGACCAGTATTCTCTCGCAATCGTGGCCTACGAATGGCTCTGCGGTAAGCGTCCCTTCGAGGGAAGCCATTGGGAGATTATCGACCAACACCTTTCTACTCCTCCGCCACCTTTGCGTGACCGCCTCCCTGAACTACCTGCCGAAGTGGAAGCCGTGGTACTGAGAGCACTGGCAAAGGAGCCACAGCAGCGCTTCGCTAGCGTCCAAGCCTTTGCGCGTGCATTAGAACGCGCCGCTAAGGTAAGTGGCCTTGATTTCGATGAAGATGCACAGGTCACTGCCGCACTCAAGGAGAGAACTCCTTCCCAAGTGAGCACCCGTCCCGATCAGACGGCCCAGAGAATTTTTCTCTCCGCTTCTTCTGCCGACGAGGCCTTCGTTACAAAACTGAAAGCTGATCTGGAGAAGCGTGGGATGCTTATCTGGAATAGCCAATCAGACAGCACACTCAAGACGTTCAGTCAGGAAGACACGACCAGACAGGGGCTTCGCGCTGCGCGTTTGGCATTAGTCGTGCTCTCACCCTATACCCCCTTCTCACAAATAGTCAAAGAGCACCTGCTCATCGCCAGTATGTACGAGCGGCGGTTGGTGTTCGTGTGGGCCGACGGTGATGATATCTCAGCAGTCCTTCCTGAAGAATGGGGCAGAACGATGTCAATTGACCTGATTGATGCACGCGAGGCAAGCTACGAGCGTGCGCTCGATGAGATCATAGCCTCAGCCTCTCTCGCAGAAGAAACCACAGCACCCCTTCCACCATCTCCCTTGCCTTCGGAGACGCAAGCCGAACCGCGCAACCCGTACAAGGGACTGCGTGCATTCACAAAAGACGATGCCTCTGACTTCTTTGGACGGGACGGATTGATTCAGGAACTGACGGAAAGCCTGAGGAGTATGCTTGGGTCAGGACGACCACGATTGCTGGCAGTACTTGGGCCAAGTGGGTCGGGCAAGTCAAGTGCAGTGATGGCAGGTTTACTCCCACGATTGCAGAAGGGAGCACTCCCAGGAAGTGCAGGGTGGGTGTATCTGCCGCCAATGGTGCCGGGGAAACGTCCTCTCGAAATCTCTGCTACTTACACTCGCACCTCTCTTGCCAGAAATTGAAATGCGCTCCGCAAGCTCCGCTGAGAATTTGAAGTCCGTGCGCGAGCGCCTGGAAGACGAAGCGGGCCGTGGCTTGTACCTGTTAACCACTCAACTGGTGAAACAACCGGGGACCAAAGTCGTGCTCATGGTGGACCAGTTTGAAGAATTGTTCACCCAGACGACGAGAGAAGAGGATCGGCGCCACTTCATCAACCTGCTGGTCAAGGCAGTAACGGATCTACATAGCCCGGTTATAGTAATCTTAACCCTGCGAGCCGACTTCTATGATCGACCCCTATCCTATCCGGCATTGGGACGTCTGATCCAGAATCGTCACCGCGTCGTGCTGCCAATGGAGCTACAAGACCTGCGAGCGGTCATCGAGCAGCCAGCAGCATTGCCCGATGTTCAACTGACGTTCGAGGGGAATCTAGTCGGTGACCTGTTATTCGAGACACAGGGACAGGCCGGGGCATTGCCACTGCTACAATTCACGCTGGACCAGTTATTCCAGTGCCGCGATGGCCACTGGTTGACACAGCAGGCCTACCAGGAAATCGGCGGGGTGAAGGGTGCATTGGCAAAACATGCCGAGTCCACCTATGCATCCTTACCTTCAAACGAGCATCGCAGACTGGCAAGAGCTCTATTCCTGCGTTTGATCGATCCTGGCATGACCGAGCAAGACACCACACGCCGTCGTGCATCCCTTGCGGAACTTGTGCTGCCCAATCCCCAACAGACGAGCATCATCCAGGAGGTCGCCAACACCTTCATTGCGGCTCGCTTGCTCACCACCAATGAGATTGCCGGGACCATGACAATTGAAGTAAGCCATGAAGCCCTTATTCGTGAATGGACACGTCTTGCAGAGTGGCTGCGTGAGGCGCGTGAAGACATCGCCCTCCAGCAGGCCGTTAGCACTGATACAGCCGAGTGGATACGTCGTGGCAATCCAGCCGATCGACTCTACCGGGGCACACAACTCCTCGAGGCGCAAGCATGGGCAGAGCGCAACGTACCGAGCACAAACGAAGTGGCCTTTATTCAGGCCAGTCTGGCAGAGCGCCAGCAGCAGGAGGCAACAGAACTGAGCCGCCATGCGCGCGAATTGAACTTGCAACGCCGGGCGGTAAATCGTCTACGCCTGCTTGTTAGCGCGCTCTCCATCTTCTCTATCATAGTAATCGTGTTAGCCTCGGTAGCTGGAGTAAATTTCCTAAACGCTCAAGCCCAGCAGAAACTGGCCACCTTACAAGCGCAGATCGCCTCCTCGCGCGCATTCGCAGCACAAGCAAACTACGCGCTGACGCAAAACCAGGTTGATAAAGCCTTGCTGTTAAGCGTCAAAGCTACTCAGACATCTAATACGTTTGATGCCCGTGATAGCCTCCTCAACGCCTTAGAGTACAGCCCACGTCTTCTCAGCATACTACGAGCGCTTTCGGCGGTGAACCAGGTCGTGTTCCGTCCCGATAGCCAGACTCTCGTCTCTATTGGAAGCAGTGATGAAGCCTTTGGCAGTGGTGGTGAGGTCACCTTCTGGGACATGAAGACCTGGAAAGGCCTTACCGTCCATCTCGATTTTCGCGGCAATATTCCGGCCTTACCTAACTGGGTACTCAGCCCAAACGGACAGATGGTAGCCGGTGCAAGTGACCAGGGCTTATGGCTGTGGAATGCTACGACAGGAGCAAAAATTACGCAATTGGAGCCAGCGAACCAGAGTTCCGACCTCACTCTCGCAGACATTACTCCTATCGCCTTTAGCCCTGATGGAACTCTGCTTGCATCGGGCCGGTGCAGTAAGTATGATGCTGCCAGTAACTGTACGCAAGGCCGCCTCCTGCTGTGGAATCTCCTCCCACGATAAATCGGGGATCTACACCACCGACCAGTCAACAGCTCGTCAGCGGGCCCGCACTCTTCACTCGCCTTGCTTTCAGTCCAGATGGAAAAACGCTGTTGGCCAGTTCAGAAGGATTGGGATCAGACAGTGGGCATAGCAGTCTCCAACTTTGGGATGTCCCCTCCGGCAAAGCACTAAATCCTCACTTCGTCGACTGCAAGGGAAGCATCGGAACTTTTGCCTTGAGCCCTGATGGTAAGACATTGGCAGCAAGCAATACGAACACATCCATCTGCTTATGGGATGTAGCATCGGGACTTTTGAAAGCCCCCTCGCCTCTCCCGGCATCCCCATTGACCACAAAGGATGAAGTAAAGAATCTTGCGTTTAGCCCAGACGGGATGATCCTGGCCTCATCAGGCAGCACAAACAATTCAGTGCAGCTCTGGGATACCACCACAGGGTTTACAGCAGATGCGCCCCTGCTTGGTCATAGCGATGTTATCACCAGTCTTGCCTTCAGCCCGGACGGCAAGACGCTCGCATCGAGTGATATCAGCGGCGCGATTCTCCTGTGGAATATGGCAACGAAAGGGCCCATTGAACAAACGCTCAACTACCAAAATCGTGTGAGGAGTGCCATCTTTAGCCCCGATGGCAAGCTCATCGTGGCAGGTGATGACCAGGGCAATATCATGCTCCAGGACGTAGCCACGAGCAACGTGCTCGCTACGCTGGATGCGGCACAGAATCCGCTTAACCCAGGAAACACCACGCTTGATGGCACCCCGCTCACGATTGAAAGTCTTGCGTTCAGCCCGGATAAGCGCATACTCGCAGCCGGTAGATTTGATGGCATGATTTTCTTGTGGGATGCCGCAACGAAGCACCTCATCACACATTTTCGTGATGAACAGCATTTACGAGAGATCATCTTCAGTCCAGATGGTCGCACCCTGGCAGCAAGCTACGACACTGGCTCCATTTTGCTCTGGGATGTCGCTACAGGGCATGTTCTGCATCGGCTGATGCATTCTACACTTAACAGTCGAACAGGCTCCACGATCGCTTTTAGTCCCGATGGTAAGATGCTCGCATCCGGCGCTGACAATGAGGTCATCTTCTGGGATGTCGCCACGGGCAAGCAGGTTGGCCAGCTGCTGACAGGACACCAGACCACAATTGAAAGCGTGGCCTTCAGTCCTGATGGACATACGTTAGCTTCGATTGACGACATGAGCCAGGTCATGCTATGGGACGTGAACATGATGAAGCCTCTACTAAACCAGCCCCTGGTGAACACTGATTCTGTTACGGACACAGGAGTGGAGTTTCAAACAGGACTGACGTTTAGCCCGGATGGGAAGATGCTGGCTGCCGGTGGCTACCAGTTCGCGATCATATGGAACCTGGCGCTTTCGAAACCTGAACGTATTGCCCAGGCATTCCGTATACCTGTGAACGATCCCCTGAATCCGGGCGCGCACGAGTTCGCGTATGTCAGAGGTGTCACGTTCAGTCCTGGTGGGCGGCAGGTCCTCATCATCTCGGATACCTCTTCAGCAAACTACGCCGTCACATTGTTGGACATCGATCAGGCTTCGTGGCAATCTGCTGCATGTAGCATTGTGAATCGCAATTTCACATTGAGCGAGTGGCAGCAGTTTGTAGGAGACGAGCCCTCTCAGAAAGTGTGCGCCAATTTCCCGGTCGACAGTTCCATGACTCAAGATGAGCTTTCACGAGCACACGCTGAAGTTCTAGCAGGAAAAACGGGAGACGCGCAGGCGCTTTATAAGCAAGCAGCGCAAGAGGCAGCGCTCGTCGACGATGATTTTCTCAATAACAACGTGTGCTTTGCCGGAGGCACCGATCAATTTGCCAGCTTGGTCCTGTCAGCATGCAACAGGGCCGTCTCTCTCAATCCATATAACGGGCAATACTATGATAGCCGCGCAGTGGCACGCGCCTTAACCGGAGACAGACAAGGAGCCATCGCTGATTTCAAATTCTATATGCAATGGGCAACAAACCAATATCTGAACGCGCAAGGAGTAAGCGCAAATGTGCAGGCACAATATAAACATTATGTAGATGAACGAAACGGGTGGATTTCAGAAACTGCAAGCAGGACAGAATCCCTTTGATACCAGGACCTTGCAGGCACTGCGCGTGGAATCCGGTATTCGACCAGTAACCTACCAGGCCGTAGGGGCGGTAGGGACGTATACCTGCCCCCAGGCAGGATGCCTTGCGTCCGTCCGTGCCTGCGCCCTGCTCACAAACAGCCAAGGCCTTGTTTTTTCTGCACAAGGACATCAATCTCCTGCTGCAACTGCGCTATCTGCTGCTGGATTTGAGCAGCCCTTGCAGCATTTTTTGTGCGGGATTTCTGTATTCGCAGTGTCCGAAGCTCGTAAAGATCATCGTCAATGTTTGCCTGGATTTCGGCACAGCTTCTTTCCTCACCAGCCATATATACGGCCTCCTTCCTTGACATCTTGTCTTGACACCTTCCCTTCTCTATCTTTGCACATTTTCATGGTAGAGGCAAGGGGAGCAGAGAGGAGAAGGGTGGCCCTTGCTTTCATATTAGTAGTCCATGTGCTAGGATATTGTGAGGATAGGTAATCTAGCAGAGGAGCAACATATCATGCCAGAAATCGACAGCGATCACGTCTTCGGGTTTGACACGCTGTCCGTGCATGCAGGTCAGCGGCCCGACCCCGCTACCGGCGCACGAGCAGTCCCCATCTACCAGACCACCTCCTATATCTTCGATGACACCGACCATGCCGCGCATCTTTTTGCCTTGCAACGATTCGGCAATATCTATACGCGTATCATGAACCCTACAACCGCCGTCTTTGAAGAGCGCATCGCCGCACTGGAAGGTGGCACAGGCGCACTGGCAACTGCATCCGGCATGGCAGCGCAAATGGCTACAATAATGACCTTGTTGCGTCCTGGCAATGAGATTGTCTCCTCCAGCAGCCTCTATGGCGGGACACACACCCAATTCGACCTCACCCTCCGCACCTGGGGTATCAACACCATTTTCGTCGATAGCACGAATCCCGAAAACTATCGTCGTGCCCTGACGCCTGGCACACGCGCCCTCTACGGCGAAACCATCGGCAACCCACGTGGGGATGTGCTGGATATACGGGCTGTCGCAGACATCGCCCACGAGGCAGGCATACCACTGATTATTGATAATACCTTCGCTACCCCCTACCTGTGTCGCCCATTTGAGCATGGAGCCGACATCATCGTGCATTCTGCCACCAAGTTCATCGGAGGACACGGCACCTCCATTGCAGGTGTACTGGTCGAGTCCGGCAAATTCCCCTGGGATAATGGCAACTTCCCCCACATCGTGGATCCTTCGCCTGGCTATCATGGGGTGCGCTTTTATGAGACGTTCGGCGATTTCGCCTTCGTTATGAAGGCCAGAGTGGAGACGGTCCGAGACACCGGCGGCTGCATTAGCCCTTTCAACTCTTTTCTGCTGTTACAGGGCTTGGAGACGCTCTCGCTGCGGATGGAACGGCACTGTCAGAATGCGCTCCAGGTCGCACTGTTTTTGCAGGAGCATCCCGCTGTCAGTTGGGTGCATTACCCTGGCCTCCGTGATGATCCTTCGTACGAGTTAGCTCAACGCTACCTACCTCGTGGCGCTGGCTCGATCTTCACCTTCGGCGTCAAAGGCGGTTACGAAGCCGGGAAATCTGTCATTAACCATGTGCGCCTCTTCTCCCATCTTGCTAATGTCGGCGATGCTCGCAGCCTGATTATTCATCCCGCCAGCACAACCCACCAGCAACTTTCGGAGGAGGACCAGTTAGCAGGAGGCGTTACCCCTGATCTCATCCGTCTTTCGGTAGGTCTGGAGAATATAGAGGATATCCTGTGGGACCTGAATCAGGCACTAAAGAAAGCCAGCCTATGAGCAATAATCCTTGCAAGCCATCCTTCTCCAGCAACCACCTCCTCCCTAGTAATCGCCCGTATGATAGTTGATGAGGCACAGCGTAGTTTTGATCTGGCAAGTCACGAGAAAGTGTAGGTTATGGCTATATGAATAATATCACACCTGATATGTACGACCGTCTGCAAATCCTGCAGCGCTATCGACACGTCGCCATCGTCGGCATCTCGGCTGATCAGTATCGTCCCAGTCACTTCGTCGCCATCTATTTGCAGGCCGAAGGCTACGACATCATCCCCATCAACCCCCGTTATGCCGGGCAGACAATCCTGGGCAAACGAGTCTATGCCACGCTCACCGAGGCAAAAGCAGCAGGCGAACAGATTGAAGTCGTCGATGTCTTCCGCCGCGCTGAGGATGTACCTCCCATCGCGCAGGAGGCCATTGCTATTGGTGCACAGGTGTTATGGCTGCAATTGGGCATTCGCAACGATGAGGCAGCCCGCATGGCGCATGAGCACGGACTGACGGTGGTGCAGGATCGCTGCATGAAAATTGAGCATGCCCGCTTCTTTGGTGGCCTGCACACAGTCGGGTTGAATACAGGTGTGATTTTGTCGCGGAAATTTCCCCCCTAGTCAAATGACAAACTACGTGATATAATACGAACAGAATAGAGGAAACCTTTGAGAAAAGTGGGCGTCCCGTCCACTTTTCTGCTTGCCAGAGGCATTTTTCTTTGCACTCGAAAAAATGACGTACGTGTCGATCGTATCTTAATCAGACGCCCAGCGGGAGGAGCATGGCACATGAGAAGCGAATTTCAAGCTGCTATCGCGCAGTTGATTGCCGAGAAGGGATTACCCCGCGAAGTAGTGATGGAGACGGTTGCCACCGCCCTGCTATCCGCCTACCGTAAGAGTTTCGGCGGCGGCGAAAATGTTCGCATCGAAGTGGATAAGAATGGCGAGGTGCGAGTGTGGGCTGCAAAACGAGTGGTGGCACAAGTCAGCGACCCCAATGAGGAGATTTCTCTGGCAGAAGCTCAACGTCTTGTTCCAAGAGCTGCTCTTGGGCAGTCTATCGATGTCGATTCATCGTTCATCTTCGCGCGTATTCCTGCACAGACCGCCAAACAAGTCATCTTGCAACGTATCCGCGAAGCCGAGCACGAGCACCTCTATGAGCAACTCAAAGATTGGATCGGGGAGATTCGTCTTGGCACGCTCACACGCAAAGACCCCAGTCGAGGTTGGCTCCTCGAATTTGATAAGGCAGAGGGCGTGATGCCGCCCGGCGAAGAGGTGCCATCCGAACGATACCGCGTGGGTCAGCGTTTACGGGTCTATGTCTATGATGTGCGTCGCACCCAGGGCCGTAGTCTGCAAATTATGGTCTCACGCACCCATCGCGACCTGGTACGTCGCTTGTTCGAGTCAGAAGTACCTGAAATCTACGAAGGCACCGTTGAGATCAAAGGGATTGCACGAGAGCCCGGCAGCCGTTCAAAAGTGGCAGTAGTTACCCGACAAGAAGGCCTGGACCCCATTGGGTCCTGCGTTGGCGTACGAGGTTCTCGTATTAACAACATCGTGCATGAACTCAATGATGAGAAGATCGATATCATCCAGTGGAACTCTGACCCTGCTACTTTTGTGGCTAATGCTCTCAGCCCGGTGAAGCCCCTGCGCGTGGAACTGCGCGAATCTGACCATACCGCAGTCGTTACAGTACCAGAGAGGCAGCTCTCCCTGGCTATTGGCAAAGACGGACAAAACGCCCGGCTTGCCGCCAAGCTGACGAGCTGGCGCGTCGATGTCACCAAACCTGCCGAAGGTGAAGTATTCGAAGAGCATGTAGATAACGGGCATGAGTCGACAGCCCCCTACTCAGGACGTCGCGAACGCGGCGAGCACCGTGGCGAGCGTTCTCATGGCCGTGGGGATCGCTGGGATAGCCCTGGTGGAGGATCACGACGCACAAATCAGTATCGCGGAGGCGGAAGTGGCAGGCGCAGTCAATACTCAGATGGCGATGAGGTGTAAGGGGGTGTAGCATGGCCAAAACTGGAAGTAAACAGCCCAAAAGGCCAAAGCATGTTCCTCTGCGCACCTGTATCGCCTGTCGCGAAACCAAGCCAAAGCGCGAACTGCTACGTGTTGTGCGTACACCCGATGGGCATGTGATGATCGATGCCACAGGCAAAAAATCTGGGCGCGGAGCTTATCTCTGCGCACGACTCTCTTGCTGGGAAACCGCTTTGAAGAAGAAACGTCTTGAGCAAGAATTTGAACTGACCTTATCTGAGGAAGACCGGGCTGGCCTGGACACCTTCGTTGAAACACTTCCGAAGGATGAACCCATCCGGCCCGCACAGAAAGCACGACCTGCTCGTAAAAAAACAGCAGATGCAACGGTGTTGCAAAGAGAAACACAGTAGGCTATACTACAGTATCATCACTTTTATATCGTCCCAATCCTCCTTTGGAGGATAACAATCACTCACAGCGGTATCAGTGACATCCAGCCTTTGGGTTGGATGAGGATTGAAACGATGAGTTACTTTATCTCTACCTTTGCTAGAGACACAGCCCCCCGTCTACAGGGCAGTTGTAGCGAGCGAATGTTTGCGGAGCACCAGCTATGATCTATTAACCATAGCAATCATGCCAGAAAGCGCAGACTGAAACATACCTGGCACTGCACCGACGAGGGACTGTCTCCCTTCCCCAAATTAGGGACGGGAACAGTCCTTTTCTATGGCTGTGAAGAGGGATTCCGCCGCCACTTGTGGCGGATTAATCATTGAAGGGAGTCATCTTCATCATGAAAAATATATCCGAAACTCCAGAAGGCAACGAGCAGGTAAAACCGGCGACTTCGAGAAGTCGAGCAACCGCTCGTTCAAAGCCAGAAAGTGCCACACAAGGCAGCCAGAGCCAGGAACAAGTAGCGCGCCCAACCGTCCAGCGTCGTACAACATCCACTACCGGTGCGGCATCTGCTGTTCGCAGCCAGAGCACTGCAGTCAACGCAAGCGCTCCATCACCAGCTGCTGCCGATGCGCCACCTACGACCCGCGGCCGCAGCACAGTAGGCAATAGAAGTACTCCATCACCAGCTGCTGCCGATGTGCCACCTACGACCCGCAGCCGCAGCACGACCACGAGTACTCCGTCGGCTCATCCGACTCCATCGGCACCTGCTCAACGTCCAATGTCTACCCAACACCCGGCAGCGCGCCCGCAAGGGATACCCCTCCAGGCACCCGCGCAGCGGCACCCTGGCACGACGTCCATACAGCGTCCTGCCTCCTCTGACGGTACATCTGTGCAGCGTTCCCCAGGTACCGGTGTTCCTTCACGTCCCGTCAGTCGCCCTGGTAGCGCATCGCCGGGGACAGCACGTCCTGCCGGGCAGGGGTACCAGGGGTACCAGGGGCACCCTGCTCCTGCGCGTCCTGGCACACAGGGACGCCCCAGCACTGCACGGCCTGCGGGTTCGGTTCGCCCTGGCACACCTGTACAGCGACCACAGGAGCGACGCAGCGCAGCGGTGAAAGAGAAACCAACGGGACCTGTTTCAATTCCACCACAGATTGTCGTGAAGGACCTGGCCGTATTGCTACATGCGACTCCCAATGAGGTCATCCGCGACCTCATCAAACATGGCATCTTTGCTAGTATTAACCAGGTTGTCGATTATGAAAAAGCGGCTTTGGTCGCCACGGAACTCGGCTTTGAACCACAGGCGGGCGCGCTTACCGTCGCACCGGCCGTACAGCGAGAAAAAGGGCTATCGGCCAACGAGGCCATGATGGCAACACGCCATGAAGATGACATGGTTGTTATCCCACCGGTTGTCACGATTATGGGCCACGTCGATCATGGGAAAACTTCCTTGCTCGATACCATTCGCAAAACAAAGGTAGCTGCTGGTGAAGCAGGAGGCATCACCCAGCATATTGGTGCCTACCAGGTCGAGGTTCATGGCAAGAAAATTACCTTCCTGGACACCCCTGGTCACGAGGCATTTACTGCTATGCGGGCACGTGGTGCACAAGTGACGCATATCGCAGTCATCGTGATTGCGGCTGATGATGGCGTAATGCCCCAGACACGCGAGGCAATTGACCATGCCCAGGCCGCCAAGGTGCCTATCATTATCGCACTGAACAAGATTGATAAGGCAAACGCAAACCCCGATCACGTCAAGCAACAACTCGCCGAAATAGGCATTGTGATTGAAGAATACGGTGGTGATGTGATCTGTGTGCCCGTTTCTGCTCGCAAGGGTACAGGTATCGATGATTTACTCGAAATGATCCTGCTGGTCGCAGAAGTCCAGGAGATCAAGGCCAACCCTAACCGTCCCGCGACCGGGGTTATCATCGAGGCAAAACTGGAGAAGAACACCGGCCCAACCGCGACTGTGCTTGTCCAGCAGGGTACCCTCAAGATGGGCGACAACATCGTCGTTGGCGCATTGGCCGGCAAGGTACGCGCCATGTTCAACGACCGTGGCAAACGCATTCAGAAAGCTCCACCCAGCACACCAGTCAGTATTCTGGGCTTGCCTGAAGTGCCACAGGCTGGCGATCGCCTGGAAGTCGTGCCCGACGAGCGTACTGCAAAACAACGTGCTCAAAGAGTTTCTGAACAGCGTCGCAGCGAGACCATGCCACTTGGCCAGGTCAGCCTCGATACGCTCTATATGCAGATGCAAGAAGGTAAGACCAAAGAACTGAATGTGGTGCTCAAGTGCGACGTACAGGGGTCAGCCGAGGCCATAAAGAATGCATTGTCAAAGCTTGGCGAAGAGAACATCAAGGTACGTCTGATCCACGAAGGCATTGGCAATATCAACGAAACCGACGTCCACCTGGCAGCAGCATCCGAGGCTGTTATCATTGGCTTCGGTGTCAAGGCTGACGGAGCCGCTCAGCGCCTGGCACAAAAAGAAGGAGTCGAGATTCGCTACTACGATGTCATCTATAAGCTGACAGACGACATCCAGGCCGCTCTCACCGGTATGTTGGAGCCAACATTACGCGAGGTTATCGAAGGTCATGCCGAGGTGCTGCAGACCTTCAAGGCTGGCAAGACTACTGTGATTGCCGGTTGCCGCGTTACCGATGGCAAGATAACACGCTCCTCACAGGCACGCATCTTGCGCAAAAACGCGAAGGTGTACGATGGCAAGATCGCTTCGCTGCGCCGTGGTAAGGACGATGTGCGCGAAGTCGCCTCAGGTTACGAATGTGGCATTGTGCTTGAAGATTTCACCGAATTTGAGGTCGGTGATATCATCGAGGTGTTCTCACAAGAGCGCGTGAAACCAGGAGCTTAAACGCCGTTCGTGACTCGGCATTCACTGTAGCAGTGAATGCCGAGTCACGTATTGTTCCAAAAAGGAACCCATACATGTCAAATTTACATCGTCAAGAGAAACTGGGCGAATTGATCGCGGCGGAACTCAGCGATTTGTTGCGAATGCGCTTGAAAGACCCACGAGTTGGGTTCGCCAGCATCACCCACGTGGAGGTGAGCGGCGACCTGCGCCATGCCAAAGTCTTCGTGAGCGTGATGGGAAACCCCGAGGAGCAGGAAGCCACGATGAAGGGGTTGAAACACGCGGCAGGCTTTTTGCGCCATGAACTTGCCAGCCGCCTCACCCTGCGTTATATGCCCGAACTTGTCTTCAAACTAGATACATCCATTGAGCAGGGAGCACATGTCCTGGAACTGATCCGCCAGAGTGAGCAAGAACAGCAGTAGGCTCCCGATTTATCGAGGGGTCTTCGTAGAAGAGAGTCGCGAAAATATCCATGAATAACGGCAGCAACGCCCTCGATCAATACATTCGCCCCATATTGATCCAACAGGCCATGGCATTGATCCATCCAGCCCAACGCATAGCACTGATAGCTCACGAACATCCCGATGGCGATTGTATCGGCTCTGCACTCGGTTTAGCACACATGCTCATGCTACTTGGGAAAGTGTGCATCCCAGCTTGTGCAGACCCTGCCCCACACACTCTCGCATTTCTGCCAGGACTAGAGATGTTGCAAGACACGTTAGGCGATGAAGACTTTGACCTGGTGATCGCTCTGGATGCTGGCGAATTGGCACGTTTTGGCCCCCTCTACGATCGGCATCGCGCGTTTCTGGATCGCGTCAGTATCCTTAACATCGACCATCACATCAGTAGTAGCGGCTGTGGGCGCGTAAACATTATTGACCCCGAAGCGGCAGCTACCGCTGAACTACTCGTGCTTTTCCAGCAACAGGCCGGGTTACCACTGGACCGAGATGCTGCACTTTGCCTGCTCACTGGCATCATTACTGATACCAATTCGTTCCAGTTCACGAACACGACGCCACGCACGTTAGAAGCGGCCGCCTTACTGCTGCGTGCCGGGGCCATACCCGAAACCATCGTACGTCCAGTCTATCGCACACGCCCACTAGCGCTGATGCGCTTCCAGGCAATGGTCATAGCTAACGCTCATACCTCTTGCGGTGGACGCCTGATCTGGTCGCAGGCAACCGATGCCACGCTCGCAGCGACAGGAGCTGATGAAGAGATGGACGACAACTTTGCCGGTATGCTGCGCGATATCGAAGGAGTAAAAGTTGCTGCCTTCTTCAAAAGCTATGACGACCCGGAGACAACCCGGCTCAGTCTGCGTTGTGCAGCACCCTACAATGCCGCCGAGATCTGCCAGCGATTCGGCGGTGGTGGTCACGAACGTGCCGCAGGGGCGACGCTGCATATGCCCATCGCAGAAGCCACCGCCCTGGTGGTAGCAGAACTTGAGCAGGAATTGAATGGACGGCATCCTTAACATCAACAAAGCTATAGGCATGACCTCCCACGATGTAGTGGCAAAGATACGCAAGCTGCTCAAGCAAAAGCGTGTCGGGCATGCAGGCACGCTCGACCCCGCTGCTAGTGGTGTATTACCCATCTGCATCGGGCAGGGGACGCGGGTCGCTGAGTACCTCAGTGAAAGCGGCAAGGCATACCAGGCAGAGATTGTCCTGGGTATTGTCACCGACACCTACGACAGTCAGGGCACCATTGTGCGAACCGCAAGCCCAACAGACCGGCGTGATGACCCTAACGAAATAACCGAGTCATCCGTAGGGGCCGATTTATCGTGCCTACCGCCGATTTATCGGCCTGATCGCACCCGTATCGAGGAAGCGCTACAACAATTTATTGGTCCACAGATGCAAATGCCGCCACGGTTCTCCGCCATCAAAATTCAAGGTCGGCCCGCCTACAAGTTAGCGCGTGCAGGAGAAGAAATACCCCTGCAGCCGCGTCCTATAACCATCTCTAAACTAGAAATCTTGCAGTGGCGTCCTTCTCGCTTGACCCTTGCCATCGAGTGCAGCAAAGGCACATACATCCGCTCCCTGGCCTATGATCTTGGCGAGCGGCTGGGCTGTGGCGCACACCTGGGCGCTCTGCTGCGCACACGCAGTGGTCCCTTCACGCTCTCAGAGAGCATCACGCTTGAAGAACTTGAGCTAGCAATTGAAGCGGGAACAGTGCAGGAGTATCTCCACCCCGCAGACCTGGCGCTCCACCAGTACCCTGCGCTTATGCTCGATGATGCCGCCGTTGAACGTGTGCTACACGGCAACGCTTTCAAGTATGATGACCCACACAGACATACACCCTCAGACCTCGCTCGTGTCTACGATGCAGCCGGACGTTTTCTCGCCATCGCGCAATGGGATGCGCAACGAGGCTTGTGGCAACCAAAGAAGGTTTTGCTGCCTTATTGCTAGCGTGAGGTAGCTGTGGTACTATAGCCATAGATGCTCTAGGAAATCCAGCTAGATATAAAAGTGGTAAGGAGATGTGGAGTTTCACCTCTCGCTTGAAGACAAGGGTAGACATACTGTATACATTATGGAATATACGACAACACTATCGACAACCGAACCTATCGCTATTACCATTGGGAACTTCGATGGTGTTCACAGAGGGCACCAGAACCTCATGCACGAATTGTGCCTCTTGGCACAAGAACGAGGCTGTAAGCCGGTCCTGGTCACCTTCTCGCCACACACCTTAGCGGTCGTGCGGCCAGATATCGACCTGCTATGCCTGACGACACTGGAAGAGAAATTAAACCTGACAAAACTCTATGGCCACATCGCTGATAACATCGTCATAGCCTTTACACCCGAAGTCAAGGCTATGAGTGCCCAGGAATTCATGGATAACTTACGTGAGCATTTTACTATTTGCGGCATCGTGGTTGGAGCCAATTTCAGCTTTGGGCACCATAGGATGGGTCATACGGCCTTCCTTCAACACTATGGCCAGGAACATGACATGCAGGTACGCATCATCTCCCTGGAAGAGGCTGACCAAACCCGCGTCAGTAGCACATATATTCGCACACTGGTCAGCGAAGGCCAGGTGAGCAAGGCAAACGACCTGCTAGGGCACCCGGTCACCATATCAGGAATTGTCGTGCATGGCGACCATCGCGGACGACTGTTGGGCTTTCCTACCGCCAACCTGGCACCCGAAGCTCACAAGCTCCTGCCAGCCGATGGCGTCTACGCCGCACATATATACATTGGGGACCAATTGATTGCACCCAATCAGTCCAATAACGTCTATAACGGCGTCGTGAATATAGGCGTACGAACCGACATTTGATGGGCAGGAACGCCATGTGGAGGCTGTTTTGTTTGATATAGACATCGATCTTTATGACAAACGTCTCACGATAGAATTCATCGCCCGACTGCGTGGCGAGCAGCGCTTCGCAGGTATAGATGCCCTGAAGGTACAAATCGCTGCTGACGTGCAACATGCACGTCAGATATTGCAATCAGGAGGGTGAGCAACGTGAAAGCTCGCCAAAATCCACTCTCAAAATTTAAATCGTTAATGCAGCGCGTGGTGGAAACACCCTTCGCGCGTCTCTTTCCGTCAAAGCTAGAGCCGGTCGAGCTGGCCCGTCGGCTGGAACGCGCCATGGAGGACAACCTGCTCCAGAGTGTAGATCGACGGCTGGCCCCCAATCTGTATGACATCTACCTCAGCATCAAAGATCATCAGCGACTCTCTCCAGGCCAGGCCATTCTGATCAAGGAGTTACAGGACCACCTGGTAGCGGTCGCACGTCAACGGCACTACACCCTGCGGTCGGTTCCAATCCTGCGGCTGCACACTGATAGCAAATTACACCCTGGCGAGGTAACCATCATAGCAGAACTCGCTGATCGCCAGCATATAGGCGCTGATCCCGCTGCAGCAGGTGCCGTCATTGAAACACAGGCGCTCAGTGCTGAACAGATGGAGCAACTACGGCGTCAACAACTTCCCGGCAACCCATTGTCCAGTGATATAGGCACGATAAATCCGCCCCCAACGGGCGCCCCACCCATTCCTAACCCATCCAGTAGTCTGATCGACAGGGCTATGCCACCAGCAAGGCTCACTATTCGCCTGCCTCAAGCAGGTCAACAAACCTATCAAATCGAAAAACCAGTCGTCAATATTGGTCGCCAACTCAGTAATGACATTATCGTCGAAGACAAGCGCGTCTCGCGTTATCATGCTCAAATCAAATATCAGTCAGACGGGCAGTTCGTCATCTTTGATCTCGGCAGCACCAACGGCATCACTGTGAACAGCACACCCCATCTGCGCCAACACACATTACGCAGTGGTGACCATTTTACCATCGGCAACTATGACTTCTACTTTGAGAGAAGGTAAGGGCATCGGATTATGTCATTAGATGTCTTTTTGTTGATATTGCGCTTATTACTCATTGTCCTACTCTACCTCTTCCTGATGCAGGTAGTGATTGCGATTACACGTGACCTGCGCAAAACCGCCGCAGTCAGCGCGGTTGACAGCAATAGTCCTCCTGTCGTCGGTCATCTGATCGTGATCGATAGCGGTCCTAGCAGCCTGGCTCCGGGGACACCTTTTGACCTCGTGCCACAAACCACCATTGGTCGAGGTCCCACCAACACCATCCAATTACCCGATAGTTTTATCTCTGCCGAACATACTCGCATGACGTACCGCAACGGCATCTGGTATGTACAGGATGCAGGGAGTACCAATGGAACATACCTCAACAATCAACCCGCGCGCGAGGCCCTTCCCGCCAAGCCCGGCGACATCGTTCAGGTAGGATTTCATCCGCTTCAAGCTGGCTCAGTAGAGGAGATCTTATGGCAAGCCTTCCCACCCGATCCGCTGGCGCATTCCGCCGCTACCGATGGAAAGAACTGGGATTACTCATCATTCCTTTCATGATATTTCTCCTGGAGGCGACACAAGCTGCTCCTGGTGAAACAGCTGAAAACCGACCCAGCAGCTTCATTCACGTACAGGAATGTGCTAACAGCCCAGGATCTCATCCCAATGCTCGGCCTCATCGCCGTGCTGCTGGGTACAAACATCCTCCTCAGTTTCCTTTTCCGCAGAGCTGACCAGGTGCTGCTCCCGCTCGTGGGTCTGCTTAGCGGCATTGGCGTGCTGATGGCAACACGCCTCGGACCGAGTGTCGGCGACCTAAACTTAGGCTCACGCCAACTTCTATGGGTCTTCCTTGGCCTGCTTGTCTGCATTATCACCCTTTTTAGTCTGCGAAATATGAACTGGTTGAGCCGCTACAAGTATACCTGGGCGGTACTCGGGATCATCCTGGTGGGCTTCACCCTCTTCCATGCCTTACGTGTGAACCTCGACAGCCCGACGCATGACCAGTTGAACTTTGGGCCATTCAACTTGCAGCCATCAGAACTCTTGAAAATTTTTATCGTCATCTTCTTTGCCGCCTACCTCAGCGAGAACCGTGATATCCTTGCCGGGGCAAGCATACGCCGCTTGCGCCTTCCACCGCTACGTCAACTCGGCCCCATCCTCACTATGCTCGGCACTGCACTCTTACTGTTCCTGGTGGTACGCGAGCTTGGCCTGGCTCTGCTCATTTACGGCCTATTCCTCTGCATGATCTATCTCGGTAGCGGCAAACTCTCCTACGTCATTGGCGGCCTACTGCTCTTCGCCTTGCTTGGTTTCATCGGCTATGGCCTCTTCGGCTACGTTCGCCAACGTTTTGCCATCCTGTCTATCAATCTCGTCACACCTGGCGCCTTCGACGAAACCCTCTATCAGAATAGCGCCTTTCAAATCGTACAGGGGCTGATTGCACTCTCGAGTGGTGGCATCATCGGAGCCGGACTTGGGCTTGGGCATCCCGGCTTCGTGCCGGTTGTACAGTCCGATCTGATCCTTACTGCCCTCGGAGAAGAGTTAGGCCTGGCAGGGCTCTTCGCCATCTTCGGTATCTACCTGCTGCTTATCTACCGTGGTTTCCGCATTGCCATTGAGGCTCGTGATACCTTCAGCCAATTGCTGGCCGCCGGGCTGACCTCGATTTTCGCCATCCAGACCGTAATTATCGCCGCAGGCAACATGAATTTTTTCCCATTGACCGGCATCCCCCTACCCTTTCTGAGCTATGGCGGCAGTTCCATCCTCGCCAACTACATCATAGTAGGTATCCTACTGCGCATCTCGCATAACACCGCCATGCAACGAGAAGGCTTAGCTTAAAAGGATAGAAAAAGGCGTCCTGGCTGTCATCCTGAGCGCAGCGAAGGATCTCTTCGTCCGGCGAGCCAGACCCTTCGCTGTGCTCAGAGCCTGCCCTTGAGCGAAGCGAAGGGGTGACAGGCCTTATCTCCCAATGTCTGGAGAGAGGCAAAAGCGCTATCGCATAACAAGAAAATGTGATATACTACTCACAACAATCACCAGACACAAACAACTTTGGAGATCATCGTGAACTATCGAACGCACTATTGCACCTGTCCAAGCGTTCGCAGAGGAAACGCCAGTAGCTCAGCCCTCTGCGAACGTCACGACGTGCCTTCTGCCAAACAGTAACACGGGCGGAGACAAGCTCCCCCACACAACCCAGCACCACACCCGCCCCTACAGGACGTCCTCACCGTCTGAGCTACCACCTCACCTTTTTACACTAAAACACTACATACCTAATAGAGGAGATATGCTCATGACCACCATTTCGGCCAAACCAGTTTACCTGTATAACACACTGACCAGAAGTAAAGACCTGCTCCAGCCACTCAAACCACCGCGAGTGCGCATCTATACCTGCGGCCCCACCGTCTACAAAGACATCCACATCGGCAACTTCCGCACCTTCATGATGGCGGACTGGCTACGCCGCATGCTCGAATACAACGGCTACGATGTCTTTCTCGTGCGCAACATTACCGATGTCGGGCATCTACAGAACGACATAGATGAGAGTGGCGAAGACAAAATAGAGTACGAGGCTCGTACTACCGGACGTTCCGCGTATGAGATCGCCGAGTATTACACCGAGCGATACTTTGCAGACGCAGTCTGAGTTGAACATCCTGCCTGCTCATCTCAACCCTAAGGCAACCGACCATATTCCAGAGATGCTCGCAATGACAGAGCAACTCATCGAACGTGGCCTGGCCTACGTTGCAAACGGCAACGTCTATTACGACGTCAGCCGCTTCCCCAACTATGGAGCCCTCTCCGGCAATACCGTCGAGAAACTACGCGCTGGTGGACATGGACGGCAGCAAATGGAGATTGCCGAAGATAAAGACGCGCCTGAGGACTTCGCATTGTGGAAACACGGTGACGAAAGCCGACAGATGAACTGGCTAAGCCCCTGGGGTATTGGCTTCCCAGGCTGGCATATCGAATGCTCCGCCATGGCAACCAAGTACCTGGGCGAGCAGTTCGACATTCACACCGGTGCCGTCGATCTGAAGTTTCCACACCATGAAGATGAGATCGCGCAGAGCCAGGGTGTGAGCGGCAAACAGCCGGTGCAAGTCTGGATGCACGGTGAGTTCCTGGATTGGGGCAACCTCAAGATGTCCCGCTCAAAAGGCAATGTTGTTCTGCTGAGCACCCTGAAGGAATGGGGCTTTCGACCCGATGGCCTTCCGCTACCTGCTGCTGACCGCGCACTATCGCACGAAGCTCAACTTTATCGAAGAGTCGATCACAGCAGCACAAAACGGTCTGAATAACCTGCTGGCCGACCTCGCCTCACTTCCTACCGCCGAGCCGCCAGATGCAGTTGCCCAGCAACCCTGGTCGCCGGAGGCTCAACGTGTGCATGACGCTTTCCATACCGCCATCAACGATGACCTGGAATTGCCCACAGCGTTGAGTATCACTCGCGAGGTAGCTCGCGACAGCAAGATCGCCCCTGCAGAGCGCCGTTGCTTGATCCTTGATTTCGACCGCGTATTGGGATTGCGTCTTGATACCGTTGAGGCCAAATTACCCCGTGAAATCAGTGATGAAGTACTCGCATTAGTACGTCTACGTGACGAGGCGCGTGCTGCACACAATTGGCAGCGATCCGACCAGTTACGCGATCAACTCAAAGCATTGGGCTTCGAAGTACGCGATACCCCCAAGGGCACAGAACTGGTCTAAGCAGAGAAAGGCAGAAGGCATCCTATGGCATCCTGGTGGCAAAAAACCTTAGCAGCGGCAGCCGGTCTGGCAGGGTTGGTCGGTGGAGCGTATTACATCCTCCTGCAGCGCCCGCTCCCTAAAACAAAAGGCACGCTGCAACTGCAAGGAACACATAGACCACATGAAACAATCGAGATCATCACCGACCGCTATGGTGTCCCCCATATCTACGCCCAGAACGAGGATGACCTGTACTTCGCTCAGGGCTACGTCCACGCGCAGGAACGACTGTGGCAAATGGAACTCAACCGGCGCATCGGCTGCGGGCGGCTCTGCGAAATCTTTGGCGAGATCGCTCTTGAAGCCGATCGCTTCTGCCGCCGCCTGGGTATGCACCGTGCCGCCTCTGCCGAGGTAGAACGCTTGACAGAACATAGCAAACGCATTCTGGACGCTTATGCTCGTGGCGTCAATGCCTTCATCCAGCGCAACGGGAACAATCTCCCCATCGAATTTACCCTGCTCCGTTTCAAGCCAGGCCCCTGGCAGACCGCAGACAGTATCCAATGGGCCAAGATGATCGGCTGGAACCTGGGCGGCAACTGGGAGACCGAACTCATACGCGCACGTCTCATCGCCAAATTGGGTGCCGATCGCGCCGCTAAATTAGAGGCGGGCTACGATCCCAGGCATCCATTGATTATCCCGCCGGGGGTTGAATACCAGGGTATCAATCTGGGTATGCTGGAGCAGTACGGGCTACTCAAGCAAATGAGCGGTTTCGGCATGCTGGGTGCAAGCAACAACTGGGTGGTCGATGGCAGGATGACCGTTACCGGTTCACCCATTCTCTGTAACGATCCACACCTGGGCCAGGCTGTACCATCGATCTGGTACGAGTGTCACCTTGTAGCAGACGATATCGACGTCATCGGCGCGAGTTTCCCTGGCACTCCCGGTATCGTGATTGGTCACAATCAACATATTGCCTGGGGCATTACCAATGCCGTCTCCGACGTCGAAGACCTGTACATCGAGAAATTCAATCCGCAGAACCCGCACCAGTATGAATACCAGGGGAAGTGGGAAGATGCACGGGTCGTTCACGAAGAGATTAAGGTAAAGGGAAGCAAGACTCCCTTCATTGAGGAAGTACGCATCACGCGGCATGGCCCTATCTTGACCAACTTGCCACGCACTACCAATGGCAATGCGGCAGAGCAGAACGGAGCGAATGCCGAATTACCACTGGCACTCCGCTGGACCGGCCTGGAGCAATGCCATATCATCGCCGCGGTGCAAAAGCTGAACCACGCCCGCAACTGGGATGAGTTCCGTAACGCGCTGCGTGATTGGGATGTGCCCCCACAGAATATGATCTATGCTGATAAAGAGGGCAACATCGGCTACGTCATGGCCGGGGCAATCCCCATTCGTGCCAAAGGCCAGGCAGTGCTGCCTTCGCCCGGCTGGACAGGAGAGTATGAGTGGACCGGATATATTCCATTCGATGAATTACCCCAGACGTACAATCCACAGCAGCATTTCATCGTTACCGCCAATAACCGCGTCGTGAACGACGACTATCTCTACTACATCACCAACGAATGGCTCAATGGCTACCGTGCGCAGCGTATTCGCGACCTCCTGACCGGCAAAGCTGCCGTCGACAAGCTGACCCTGACTGACATGGCTCGAATCCAGTCCGATCAATACGCCCTTCCCGCCGTCGATATCGTGCCGCATATGCTGAAGATTCAGACTGATGCTCCGCAAGAGAAGGCCGCTCTGGAAGGTCCTCCAGACCTGGAACTATAACCTTACACCTGACAGTATTGGCGCAGCCATCTACGCCACGTTTCTAGACAAGTTGGAGCATATTGTCTTCAGTGCGCTGCTTGGCGATGACGAGGCATTACTCCAGGGTTACCAGGGCGTTGGCACAACCACCCTTGCCTTACAGAATGGGTATTCCAGCCGCAGCAAGCCGTTGCTCATCCGTTTAATGAACGAGCACGACGATAGCTGGTTTGCTGGCTCAGCCATCCTCAATGGCCCGAAATCGTGGGATGCGGCTCTGGCTTCTGCGTTCCACGCTGCCGTAGAGGAATTACGCGAGAAGCTCGGCGAGGATATTATAGGCTGGCGCTATGGTGCAAACCACACGGTGACGTTCAACCATCCATTGGGAATGGTCAAGCCACTCGACAAGATTTTCAACCGTGGGCCATTTCCGCTGGGCGGCGACATTGATACCGTCAATATGGGAGCGACACTGCCCAACCAACCAGGAGCTGTGATCACCGTGCCTTCGTATCGCCAGATCTTGAACCTGGCTGACCTGAAAACGTCCCTTTCAGGCCATGCTCAGGCCAGTCTGGTCACCTTGCCAGCAAACACTACGCCGACTTCATCAAGCCCTGGCTGCATGTGCAACATCATCCGATGCTCTTCGAGCGCAGCATGATCGAGGCAAACGCCGAAGGAATCCTACATATCTTGCCCAACTAGATTGAACTCTCCTCCTTCACGCTCCAATCCCTATGACATACATCACAAAATTGCTGTGTAAAGAATTACTGCAAAACCGCAGCAGCTATGATAGACTATGCCTGAGTTTGTAAGGATGGGCCATTACACTCTTCTCAATTCAGCCACCAGATCATAGAATCAGAGAAATAGGTATTATTGACCCTTGGATATGCTGATTATGTTCGTTGAAATAGTAGTAGATAGTTCTCTTTATTGCGAGGATGTAGGATATGCGCTATTGCGAATTTTGTGCAACGGAATTACCCGACCACGCCACATTTTGCGGGTATTGTGGGCGCGCACCAACCAATTCAGCAGAAGCACTGACAGGGGTGACTGAATACCCAACAGCAGGTTTGAATAACACGCCTGGTACAGATGAGGATGAGGACGAAGAGGAAAAGCGACGCCGTGCCGCAGTGATAGGTTTCGGTCTACCACTGTTAGCAGACTCAATGGCGCAAGTACCAGGTGAACATGTGGCGATGGTTCATGGCACGCCAGAGGTCGGCGGAGTTCCATCCGTCCAGGGCACGCCGCAGACAGGGCAAACACCTGATTTCTCCCATCGGACTCATGGCACGCAGCCAAGCACATCACCTCAACACGCAACACAATCACAGGACATCTCTTCGCAACCCACACGTCACCTTCATCCCTCGCACAGGAAACGGTCAGCCCCAGGCAGGATTATACGAGCAGGGCTCGTTACAATTACCGCAGTCACCCTCATCGTCGCCAGCATCATTGGTGCAGGCTTTACCATACTGAGTCCTGCCCTCTCACTGAGTGGCAGCACAAACGTAACCTGGGGAGAGACTATCCATCTAAATGGTAGTCACTTCATTCCAGGGAGCAGCGTGGTACTAACTCTCGATGGCACAACACCACTCTTCTTTACCAGCCGTGAGCCAGCAATTCAGCTCTCATCCAACGCAGACATCGCAGCCGGGCTAGCTATGCTCGTACCATCCATTGACCAGATCAATACTTCAACAAATTCCGTCGTGGTCAGCGCGAACGGAACCTTCAATATCACTATCAATATCAGCTCAGACTGGCATGTTGGTCACCATACAATTCGCGCGGAGGAGAAGATTACCCGACGCAGCGCAATACTCAACTTCACCATTCAGCAAGAGCAGCAAACATCAACTCCTACTCCTACCCCATCTCCAGCCGCTACCTCATCTCCGACAGACACATCTACCCCAACCGACACGCCTTCCCCAACAGCAACACCATCTCCTCCTCCATCTTCTCCGACGACCTCCGCCTCTGGGCTAAGCTGTGTCACACCAGCCTCGATTGCATTAGCGGCTAACCAGGGCTCCAACCAACCAAACTCAAAGAAGATTACACTCTGTACGAGCGGGTCAGGATTGCTCACCTGGACGGCTAGCTGGGACCATAATCAGGCTCCGTGGCTCCAACTCGATCATAGCAGCGGGCAGATACAGGCACCCGGGCAGGGACAAGCTCAGGTGAGTGCCCAAGCAAACGGACTGAAGCCAGGTAAATACACGACGACGGTCACATTCAGCAGTCAACCGGGCAGTTCCACGGTATCACTAACTGTGAACTTCACAGTCCAGGCCGTGTGTGTGAGCACCACACCAGGGACGCTTACGTTTACCGGCGTTGTGGCCAACAGCGATCCCCCAGCACAAACGGTAAAGGTGAGTAACTGTGGGGGTACGGCTGGCGACTGGTCCGCGTCGCCCAAGGCAACCTGGCTGACAGTTGATCCAACGAATGGCACATTAAGCGGTGGGAAAACACAGCAGGTGCAGATAGCTGCGTCACTGGCGAATCTCAAAATTGGAACATATAATGATGATATCGTCTTCACGCTTGGATCAAGTCAGTCGACAGTGCATGTAACTCTGACGGTTCAGGCTCCGACGTTGTCAGTCCAGCCGACCAGCATTAACGCTAACAGAGATTGTGGCACCCCAACGAATTCATCAGCAGGTGGCTGGGTCTGCAATGTGACTGTGACCAATACCGGTAATGTCCAGGGCGATCTCAACTGGTCTGTATCAAGCAGTGGAGTGGCAGGCATCACTTTTACGCCAGCCAGTGGGACACTCGCAGCGGGTGCATCGGCGCAGGTAACGGTCAATGTACCCGAAAACGGTTGTCAAACACCCACTACACTCACCTTCGTAGGACCGGCAAATACTGTCAATGTAGCCTGGAATTGCACTCCACCATTAGGCTATTAGGCTGTGGCAGCATTCGAGTCACAAGGAGCAAATATATGGAGAATGACTCACTGATTGGTACGCAACTAGGAGCCTACCGTATCCAGGACAAGTTAGGCGAAGGTGGTATGGCAGAGGTCTATAAGGCCTACGATCCACGACTGCTACGCGACGTGGCGATCAAAGTGGTTCTGCTGCAAATCGCAGAACTAGAGGGGTTCCGACAACGTTTCGAGCAAGAGATAAGACTGAGTGCGCAGTTGGAGCATCACAACATTGTCAGGGTATACGACGTCGGCCAAAGTGGCAATCTGACCTACCTGGTGATGCAATACGTTGGCGGCGGGACGCTACGCGACCAGTTGCGCAGCGGGCGACCACTCGCGCCACGCAAAGCTGCTCAGTATGCGTTGCAAATGGCGCGTGCCTTGCACCATGCGCATATGCGCGGCATCATCCATCGTGATGTAAAACCGCAGAACATGCTCGTCTCGGCTAGCGATCCTAACGAACTCCTGCTTTCAGATTTCGGCATCGCCAAACTCTTCGATGTGAGCAGGGAAGATACGATCATTCCTCTTACTTCTAGCGGCGTAGCTCCCCGATTTATCGTGGGAGATAGCCAGGGACTCACGAGCGCTGGCCAGATGGTAGGCACCGCCGAATATATGGCACCCGAACAGATCAACATGCAGCCTGTCGATGCACGCACCGATGTCTATGCCCTGGGTGTTGTGCTCTTCCAGATGTTGACCGGGCAGGTACCTTTTCAGTCTAGCTCTGCCCTGGGCCTGATGTACCAGCACATCCACACGGTTCCCCTCTCTGTACGTGAACTCAACCCGAACATTCCAGAAATGTTGGCACGCATCACGGCTAAAGCGCTGGCAAAGGCGCCCGAGGCACGTTTTCAGTCGGCGGAAGAAATGGCACAGGCCCTGGAGGCTGTTCTCTCCCCCTCTGTCAGCGGTGCGTTCTCTGCCGGGACCCGTGAAGACTACTCAACGGTTCTTCGTCCTTCCGCCAGTTTGCCCGCCGACATTGCTCCTCCACCTCCTGTAGCCTCTTATTACGGCCAGCAGTCTATCCCCAGCGCAGTATCGACAGGTGGATCCGGTTTGCGCCCAACGACTACTGGTGCAGCGAGCAGAGGCAGTCTTGTAGCTCCTGCCTTACCGCCTGCGAGAAGTAAAATCCCGTTGAGTTACATCATGGTTGCGATAGTCACGGTGCTGGTTGTCGTGTTTGGCATCTGGCATCCCTCTATCCCTGGCCTTTCAGGCCTTGGTACACAACCAGCGGGAATGGCAACTCCATTCACAGAGAACTTTCATGACAATACACGCGGCTGGTTAGCGACCAGCCAGAACGGTCTGACGGCCAGCCCTCCCGGCAATGGCAAGTATCTACTGACCACCGACGGCAACGTCAGCACCATTGACTACCTTTTTTCCTATCCAAACCCGGCGGCTGTTGGAACATTACCAGACAAATTCACGCTGACCGTTCAGATGACGCAAAACGCGGGGGATCTATCCGCTTTTTACGGACTTGTGTTTCACTTCAGGCAAGACAATAGCGGCAACGTGTATTGCTACGCCTTTGTCATTAACAGTAATGGCAATTACCATGTATGGAAATTTGACCCAAATGCACCGGTTAAACCAACGCCTCTGTATGGTGCGCAACTACCATCAACATTCCATAGCGGATTAAATCAAAGTAATATTTTACAGGCTGTTGTGCAAGGAAATACGTTTTCCTTCATGGTCAACGGAATGCCTGTCCCGCTTAGTAATGGCAGCCCAAGCATCACCGATCCGTCATCGCCATATACGGGCGGTCAACCGGCTCTGCTGGTATCCGGTCCAAACTCCCAGTTTACGGCGACTCAGGTACAGCTCGCTATTCCGTGAACAGGACAGGATAGCAAAGCCGAACCACCCAGTCCCAGGGCGGAGGCAAGCTCCATTGGCACCGAGTAAATCATTTGTCGACTTGCCAAAAGCAGCAAAAAAGAGGAAAATCCTTTCAGAACATGGTTGGAACCAGGAAAGGAAGGTCCTCAGATGCATGATACCAAAGTCGCTCAAGAGATGGGAGTCGAGATATGGGCAGCCCGAGAGGTTCTGCTGGAAGGGATCGAGGTGACGTCGCTGGCCGAGCCAACGCAGGCCAAAGGGAAACGGGGTCGTCCCCAAACGATCCAGCCAGCGCATCTGTGGGTGAGCTTGTTGTGGAGTGTGCTCGTGGGAATGAAAAGCTACGCCGACTGGTGGCGACTCTTCTGCACCCAAACGGTAGGCGGCTTTGCCCCCATCGCCGTGAGTGTGGATGCCTTGACCACCCGCTTGGAACAAGGGGGACTCCAGCCCCTCCAGCAGCTCGCCGGCTATTACTCGACGCTGCTGGCAGAGCGGCTGGCCCCGCTGGTGCAAACGCCTCTGGCGGCCTGGGCCCGCGAGATTGTCAGCATCGACGAGAGTACGCTGGATGCGGTGCAGCGCTGGTTGGAGCCGCTGCGTCATCGCCCCGCGGGGGATGCAGCGCTCTTGGCGGGCAAGATCGCCGGTCGGTTCAACTTGCGCACGCAACAATGGGACTTGTTGCAGTATCGCAGCAACGTGTGGGCCAACTGCAAAGTGGAAGTGCTCAGCTTGCTGGAGGGCTTGATGCCTGGCAGCCTGATCCTCTTCGATTTGGGCTATTTCAGCTTCGCGTGGTTCGATTATCTGACGCAGATGGGTTACTGCTACATTTGCCGCTGGCGCGAGAAAACAACCTACCGCATCATTCACACCTATTATCGCCATCACGAGATCTTGGATGCCGTGGTCTGGTTGGGAGCCAGCAAAGGAGCCCATGCCGGTCATGCAGTCCGCTTGGTGCGCTTTGGCGATGGCAAGCAGCTTCGGCTCTACCTGACCAACGTCCTGGACCCGGCACAGCTCTCTCTGGTCGATATCGCAGCGCTCTACGCCCGACGATGGGATATTGAACTGGCCTTTTTGACCCTCAAAGAGCTGCTGGGGCTGCATCACTGGTGGAGTAGCAAGCGGCTGCTCATCGTGCAACAAGTGTGGGTGGTGCTTATCATCGCGCAACTCTTGCAAGCCATGCGCATTGAAATCGCGGCAGAGGCCCACGTTGACCTCTTCGATGTTTCCTTGCCCTTGCTTATTAAGTCTGTGCCCCATCTCATTCGTCAACGCCAGAACCCTATCGACTGGGTGCTCACCCACGGCAAGCACCTCGGCTTCATTCGCAAGAGCACGCGCCTGCAGGTTGTGGCTCCTCAAATTGTGCCTGAGCATCTCATCCCTCTTCCTGCTGACCTTCAGCTGACTCGCAAAGCCCACTATCTCGAGTATCAACCTCGTCCTGGCAAGCCTTCCAAGCCCAAACCCAAGACGACACGCCTCTCTAAAGAAGCATCCCCTACTCCCCCACCCAAGACACCAAAGACTGGCAAGCGACTCAAGTTATGATTTACTCGGTGCCAATGAGGCAAGCTCACGCCCCTACTAACCACGTAGCAGGCTCCTCAGCGGACAGTAGGGGCGTGAGCTTGCCTCCGCCCTTGGGGGAGTTGGGGTGGCCTGGCTCAACGCAACAATCTGAACCGCACCCCGGATACGCCACAACTTGCAACGAGCCGCCTACTGATGCTATACTCGACGGTGTTGAGAGCCTACCGAGAAACGAGAGTACATGAGCAGGATAGATGCAGCAGCGCAATGATCATCGTCAACCACGTCGTATTGTGGGTTTGGGCATTATCATTCTTTCGCTTATTACTATCCTGGGTGCCGCGTTCTACGCTTACCACATATACCTAATCTCATCTCCAGGTTTGGGTAGAGGAAGCACTCCACCAACTTCAGGGGCTCCGAGCAGTACATTGCCATCGATTACTTGTAAAACACCACCGCATGATGCAGGGGATAGCGATATATCGATACTCTCGGCTGGAGTGAAACGGACATTCATCTTGCATCTGCCACCATCCTATGGCAGACAACCGCAACCCCTGGTGATTAGCTATCATGGCTATACTTTCACAGCAGAGAGAATGGCTCGCTACACCAATATGGCTGCGGAGGCGGATAAAGCAGGCTTCATGCTGGCTTTTCCGCAGGGACTCGATAACCCGCCATCATGGAATGCGGGCATTAACACAGGTGATGCTGACGATGTGCAGTTTACACGCGATTTGATCAGTTATATGGGAAAAAACTACTGTACTGATATGCATCGTATCTATGTCACCGGCTTCTCACTTGGCGGTGGCATGGCTTACCGCATCGCCTGTACGCTGACCGACCAGATTGCCGCGGTTGCAACGGTCGCTGGGGCCTACTATCATGCTCCCGGCGGGTGCCATCCCTCACGTCCAATCCCAGTTTTAGAGATTCATGGCCAGGCTGACCCAGATGCTCCCTATGAAGGCAACCCTGGAGCAGGGATGGCAGCAGTACAGGTCTACCTGAATCTCTGGCTCGCTCATGATGGTTGCGATAGCACGAGCAAAGTCTTTTTCCAGCGAGGCGATGTGACCGGTATAGAGTGGACGCACTGCGCGGGGGACAGCATCGTTGTTCATTATCGCGTGAGTGACGGTGGTCATAACTGGCCTGGGGCAGCAACCAATTTCGCGGGCTTTACCACGCATGTGATCGATGCTAATGTGGTGATCTGGGATTTCTTCAGCCACTATTCAAATTAGCAGGCGCGAAGCGATTGCGCCCGACATGCCGGGGGCATGTCAGCAATGCCTGGCGGGGTAAGTCCCGCCAGGAGTAAGCATATTAACGGCCGCTGCGAGCCTGCGCTCTGCGCACAAGAGCATCAACAGTCACAGCAATCAACAAAACGGCCCCTTCAACCATTTCTGACACATCCGTCCCCTGACTGAGTAAGGCAAGGCCATTTACCAGGCTACCAATAATGAGCACTCCGAGTACAATTGCCCAGACCGATCCACGACCACCAAAGAGGCTGACACCACCAATCACAGCAGCTGCGATTGCAGAAAGCAGTAGCGTCGGATCGATCTGGCTCGCCACAGAGTCACCACGTGAAGCCAATATAATACCACCCACGGCAGCAAGCGTCGAGCACAATGTAAAAGCCGCGATGCGTACACCCACGACATTAATACCTGCACGGCGAGCGGCCTCGCTGTTACCACCGACAGCATAGATATGACGGCCAAATGCCGTTTTTGTCAAGATCAGCCAGAATAGTGCGATCAAGCCAAAGAGGATTGCGGTCGTATAAGGCACTCCCTGGTAGCCCTCAAAAACTGCCACTGCCCCCAAAACGAGTACGGCAGTTATCACAATCTGAAAAACAAGCCATAGAAGCGACCCAGTCCTGAGGCCAGCTCTCTTTCGTCTCACATAGTTAAAAATGAGGCTGGCGGCATAAAGTACGACAGCTATAGCCGGCAGGCCAATGCCAAGGTATTCAGGTAGGAAACTCTCAGCACTACCCGCAATAGCAAGGATAAAACTATTGTTGATGATCAGCGTACTCTGCCCTGCCAGCAGATTGAGTAGAAGTCCTGCATACCCAATAGACCCGGCCAGGGTCACAATAAATGAAGGAACACGCAGCACAGCCACAAAGAAACCATTAATGAGGCCAATAAGAGCACCTGCCAGCAGAGCAGCCAGTATAGCAACCCAGGCAGGCGCTCCCAAGCGCTCCGAAAGCACCGCCATGACCACGGAACAAAGCACACTGACTGCAGCTATCGAAAGATCGATCTCACCGAGCAGCAGTACCATGATGACGCCGAGTCCAAGTATGCCGATAGTGGCAATCTGCCCCACCAGGTTTGAGAGATTCTCCGGCGTCAGAAAAATTCCTTGAGTGACGATTGAGAAGTAGACCACAACCACGATCAGCGTCAACATTACAGGAACAAAGCCAAGATCAGTACGAAGCAGCTGTCCCACCGTACGGCGTGGCATATAAGATGGTACCTCTACTGAGGCTGCCGCAACTTCTTTCCCACCAAACGCAGCCACCTGGGAAGCTTCCGTTGGCTCAGGAGAATCATTTTTCTCGATAATGTCGCTCATCTGTCATCTTCCTCCTGACGTGTCGTTATCCTGGGTCACGCCATTGGTCTCCATTAATTTACCAAATTCCGCTCCAGTGATCGCTGCTACCACCTGTTCAGGTGTGGTGGTTCTGATGTCAAATGAGGCAATCCTCCTACCGAGGCGCAGCACAATCACCCGGTCCACGACCTCGAATACATCGGCCAGATTATGTGAAATAACGACCACAGCCAATCCCTGATCGCGAAGCCGGCGTATTAAGTTCAGCACCTGTCGTGTCTGAGCCACACCCAGCGCAGCAGTTGGCTCATCCAGCAGAACTACCCGGGCCTGGCGTAAGATGGATTTGGCGACAGCAATAGACTGTCGCTGACCACCAGAGAGCATAGCAACAGCTGAGCGTACTGAGGGGATTTTTACCTCAAGGGTTTTTAGTACATTTAGCCCCTGCTTCTCCATATCGATCTCGTCCAAAGATCGTAGAAAGGAGCGCTCTTCGCGACCCAAAAATAGATTGGCGACAACATCCAGGTTATCGCAAAGCGCGAGATCCTGGTAGACTGTCTCTATGCCCAAGCGATTTGCGGCCTGTGGGTTGGGAATAATGACTTTTTGGCCCTCCAGGAAAATCTCACCTTCGTCAGCAGGCCCGACACCGGAAATGACTTTAATCAATGTCGATTTACCGGCGCCATTGTCGCCTACCATGCCCACGACTTCGCCATCATAGACTTCAAAATCCACCTTATAAAGGGCGCGAACTGCACCAAAGGATTTGCTAATGCCGCGCAAACGCAGCCGTGGCTCTCCGCTCGGTGGTCGCTCCGGTGGAGGAGATGACATCTCACCAAGCGCAGGAGTAATATTTTCGGCCATCTGGCCCTCCAATCAAGTTTAAGGTGTCAATGTTCCATCAATCGGTAGAGTGCCGATTTATCGAGCACGTCCTTTGCACTCTAGTATACCATCTCCAACAGGCAAACCGATAGCAGGCCTGGTACCCGGTACAGGGCTTCTCAAAAGTTCTTTTTCCCGCCTGCAGCGGGGAGAAGAGAGAAAGTGGGGACACCCCACACCCCGCTTAGGGACTGCCGTCCCTAAGATCCCTGCTCGACTTTTGAGAAGTCCTGGTACCCGGTAGCGTGCCGATTTATCGAGCACGTCCCGATTTTTCCCCGATCTTGAGCGGGTCTACCAATGCGCCCACGATAAATCGGGGAGCTACCGGGTACCAGGTAATACTACAAGTTACAAGGCACGGACGGACGCAAGGCATCCTGCCTGGGGGGCAGGTATACGTCCCTACGGACAGATCCCACCAGTGCCTGAAGGAAGACCAGCACAGACAGCCGATACTGTCACGAAACCATCGGCAATGACTGTCGATTGAATATTCGTCTTGTCTACTGCAACTGGCGTCTCAAGAACCGAAGGAATGCTGGCACCACCAGTTTGAGGGATTGCGGTCGTCACACCATTGGTCAACGAGGAGGCACCGGTACCGGTGCTGAGTGCTGCAACGAGCTGGGCAGTCGCCATGGCCTCTTTGGCGATAGCCTTGTAGACGGTCATTGACTGGTCACCAGCAAGAATGTTATGGATACCAGCAACCGTCGCATCCTGACCTGTGACAAGCACCTTCCCATTGAGTTTTACTGCTTTGAGTGCAGCAATCACATTGTTTGCCATACCGTCGTTGGCTACATACGCGACCGCTATCTTATTCTGATTCGCGGTCAGTGCAGCTTCCATCTCCGTCTGCGCAGTCGGATTGTCCCAGGCCGGCGTGAATTTCTCATAGACTTTCTTGAGTTTCCCGCTACTGAACAACGGATCAAGCGCACTATGGGCCCCCTTAGCGAACAGCAGCGCATTGTTGTCCGTCTGGGCGCCGTCGATCATCACTGTGTTGTTAGTGCCATTAGCACTGACAAAGCTCTGGTAGTGATCAGCAATCCACTGACCCTGTAGCTGGCCTACCATCGTGTTGTCGAAGGAGACGTAGTAGTTGAGGTCGTTACTATAGATCAAGCGATCATAAGCAATCACAGGCACGTTCTTCGCTTTTGCCGCCGAAACGATCGCAGCAGCTTTGATGCTATCGGAAGGAGCAAGCACCAGAATACAATCACCTTTGGTGAGATCTGCCTGAGCTTGAGTCTGCTGGGTATCAGCACTACCCTGGGCATTATTGTAGTCTACTGTTGCACCAGATAGCAGTTGGGGTATATCCTTCTGCAGATCTGGCCTGTCTACGCTATCCCATCGCGCTGAGGTAGCGGTCTCTGGCAGCAGGACACCGACCTTTGTGCATCCTTTGCCGTTGACCGGAGCGGCAGGTGCGGCAGGCGCGCTGCTTGTGGGAGCGCTGCCACCGCAGGCCGCCATGACCAAAGAGAGTAATACAAGGCTGATAAAGATGGTCAAGCCTTTGCGTCGTTGACCAAATAGTTTCATAGTGTTCTCTTCCTTCTACTCTTCACCTCTGAGGTGTGAGATTCTTGAACTTAACGTACAAACAATACAACATCTGACCAAATTGGTGGGTTCGCCTACTACAGTCGATACAGCCTCCTTTCTGGCTCCGATTACACACTGATTAAAATGAGTGCTAACGGGCCTGCGCCGGGGTCCGCACCTGGCTTTCCTCTGGCTGCACAGCAGCCTCCTCGCGTGCGATAAGAATGCGCTCCCAGGCTTTGAAAAATGGGTAGTATATCAGAGCGGAGACAGCGAGATCGAAGAACTGCAGGAGACTTCCGCGAACGTCTCCTCCGGTTGCAAAGAAGCCGCTGACTCCGAGAGGAACGGTAAAGGGCTGCATAATAACCGGTACATGCACCAGGCCGAGCGAGAATACGATATAGTTGATTGTGACGATAACGACCGGGACCAGCACAAACGGTATCATCATCACCGGGTTGAGCGCCATCGGGACGCCAAACGTCACCGGTTCATTGATATTAAATATGGCGGGTCCCAACGCTACCCTGCCCACAGTACGCAACTGTGCTGAACGCGAGCGAAGCATGTAGATCACCAGCGGCCACGTTGCACCAGAGCCACCCAGGTGGGCAAAAATGTGGAAAAAAGGCTCGGTCACAATTCCCTGGCCAGGCCCACCGGGCACATTACCTGCCAGTGTGCTCACCCAGAATGGCAGCGCAATCGCGGTCACGATGTTCATCCCATGAATGCCGACGCACCAGAGCAACATCATTAGCACGATCTCCAGCAATGCCGCGGGATAGCTATTCTGCAAAACGACTAACGGCGAAATCACGCGAGTAAGCAAAATGGGCAGCGTCAACTGGTGCATTTTGCCATCCATCCCCATGAACATATGCGCACTGACGAACCACTCCAGCGCCCAGACCACTGTCAAGAGCAGCAGTGTTGGTACCAGGGCTTCAAAGGCACGGGTGACATTGGGTGGTACACTCCTGGGCAGCCGGATGGTGAAGCGCGATCCACGAAACCAGCGCATGACCTCAGTGGTCAGAATGCCAATCATGATGGCAACGAGCAACACCTGTCCTCCCAGGTATGGCAACACCTCGCCAAGGCTCAAGGTGGTAAGGTCTCGGACAGGCATACTCGCTACCAGGAAGAGCACCATCGCTAATATACCCGGCTGCACAGGCTCGGTACGACGATACTGGGCCAGACTGTACGCCACACCAAAGGCGAGAAAGAGTCCCATAATGCCAAAAGAAAGTTCAAATGGAACCAGGATCTCATTGCGGTAGGGAGCAACCAGCGCCTGCAAGCCAGGAATAGGCGGTGAATTCGCTACTATCAGAAAAACGCTCCCCGCCAGGATCAGTGGCAAAGTGAAAATAATGAAGGCATCGCGTATGGCTTGCAAGTAAACATTGCTCGCCAACGCGCCGAGCGGTGGAACGAAATAGCGCTCGAACCAGGCGCTACTGCGCTCAATCATAACGCTCACGTTGCCAGCATTCCTTCCTGCGGACCGGAGAGCAGATGCAGTACCTGCTCCAGCACCGCCTGACCATTCATCGTCGCGTAGTGAAAGGGCTCAATCAATGCGACGGGTTTGCCTGCCGATGCCGCCAGTCTCTCAATACTTTTGCGCAAATGACGAATCTGGGGTGCGATCAGCACGACATCACACGCATCAATCTTGGCTATGCACTCACCCGCACTCAGGGCCTCAACAGTCAGTTCACACTTACGGGCTTCTGCTGCTGCCAGCATGCTATCCACAAGTAAACTGGTAGACATGCCCCAACTGCAAACGATCAGTACCCGTATCATGACTGATGTCTCCCACAAGTCTCGAATGTCGAGTCCTGGAGCAATTTGAACTGCAACACAGTATCCGAGACTCGCTGAGCCTACTGGTAAATGTAGCAATTATCATGCCAAATTGTGTGCTACACAGTAGCACACTACTGTGTATCGCTGATGAAAATGTCTACTTGCCTGAGAATGCCGACGATGTTGTAGGCTTCCTCGTCAGGGAGAGGACGGGCCATTTGAGCGCTAAGCACTTGCAATGCACGGCGGCATACGCTCAATTCACGTGGAAACTGCTGTCCTACTTGTGTGCGTACCGTCTCACTGACGAGCAGCCCTACATGTTGCACACCTCGCTCCATGATGCAGGCTACGTGTAGCACTAACCCGGCCAATACTTCAATGTCAAACGTCTCGCCCACCTCGACCTCAATCAGTTCGATCATGCGCTCGATCAATGGAACGGCCTGCACCGGATTGAGGAACAAGAGGTGTTCACTGAGCGTATGCGTTATCTCACGCATCAGATCGGGACGCTGAATGCATATAGGCTCATTGGCAGTGGGCGTAGGATACTTGCCCCCCAGACAGGATTCCCGATTTATCGCGTCCTCTAGTGGAGCAGAAGGGGCAGCAAGGAGCGTGTCATGGTCAATAAAGGGAGGTTGCAACAAAGCAGGGTCAATGAGCGTTTCGCCGAGTAGGGTGCGAAGACGTGCGACGCCATCGCCGAAGAGAAAATCGGTGAGAGCGATAAAGGGGTAGCTCTCCAGGTGGGGATTAATGGTGCCAACGATCGCTACAACATCTCGATCCCCTATGAGGCGCTGGACATCAGCCTGCGTTGAATTCCCCACGATAAATCGGGGGACTACGAGGCTAATATCCATGCAGACAATCTCTACGCCTTGCTGGCGAAGGCCAGGCAAACGCTCCTCAATCAACTCCGCAATCTTGGCGGCACTGCCGAAGCCTGTCAAGCAGACAGAGAGAATGACGCGAGGCGTTCGTAGAGAGGTGAAGCCGGTATCATCAAAGCCTTCAGCTGAAGTGCGTTGGAATAATACAGACTTCTCGTCTCTACTCTCCCAGGCACCACTCTTGCGGAGCTCGTCTCCGGTCAGCGTTAAGCTCGCAGCCAACTGGTCGAGCGTCAAATGTCTGGGGCGTTGTGCTCTTCGCACGGCCTCGACCACGAGTGGTGCAGAGACGCCTGACACAGTACGCACCTGTACGCCTGTCTGCCGGGTGACTAACTCACCCAGGGAGAGCAGGGAGGCAAAATCAACAAGCAGCAGCACTCCACCACCCTGGTCGGCAACACGTACCCAATCGGCTACCTGCCCAACCAATTCCTCCGGTGATTGCTCCAGGGTGAGTTCCACCCAGCGTACAGAATTGACCCCAACGAGTGTATTTGCCAGTTCTGCAAGACCCGGCGCAATGCCACGACCATGCGCCGCCACAACAATGCCGACCGTTGATTGCTCACTACTCAGCAGAGCGTCGGCATTCGCAAGTAGGACCGCCAGCACATCCGTTTCGCTCTCCGGCAGCGGCATACCAAGGGCAGAGCTGAACTGCAACAAGGCCATGCGCGCAACCTCGTATTCGATAGGATAGGTGCGCCGCACTGACTGGATTACTGGTCCATCGATTTGCCGACCACTTGCGATGCATTCTAGCGTACTGGTCAGGTGCATAGCCAGCACCAACGCCAGTTTCTCCGGGAAGACGCGCGCCAGTTGTTCTTCTGCGTACTGCACAATGTGACGGCTGATTTCTGCAATGCGCTCATCAACCAGGTGGGACGCGGCTCCTGGTCGTTCCTGGGTGACCTGGTCGGCAAAGCGTTGAAAGTAGCGCTGAATATCCAGGTGCAGGAGCCTGCTAATTTCATTTTCCGCTAAACCACTCCTACGCAGTGTATTCAGGTCATGGCTGATGGTTGCATAGAGGTCTTGCGCTGACTCGGGTAAACTATCCAGGCTCAGACCTGTGGGAGTGAAGATGTGTGTGGCCTCCAGCAGGTGGAGTACTGGTTCCAGGGCACGATGCAGTTCGGCAGTGCGTAACAGGCCACGGCTCACATGATCTGGCAAGATATCCAGGTCAACGCACAACTCAGTTGCGTTACTGGTACGATATTCCAGGTAGGCTCTAGCACAGGCGAGCTGTACGTCAGTACGTAACTGACCGACATTGCCGGGACATTCATAGAGCAGTAAGGCACGCAGCGCCTGTGGTGCAACTTGAATGTTCGCGCCGATACCGCTACACTCTGTGGTGAAGAAGGCACGCAGAAGCTCGTATCGCTCCATCATGGAGCGTTCATGCAACCCAGGCAGATTGATCGTCATGGGAATGCGTCGCCGGAAGGTAGGGAGCAGGGCAGTGCCGGGGTCTTCGGTGGTTGCAGCCAGCAGAAGTAGTGACGAATGCCGCTCGGCGACATCACCCAAACGCCGGAACCGCTCGCGGTCCATCAGGTGAAATAACATTTCCTGGCCTTCTGGCGGCAGACGATGCACTTCATCGAGAAACAGAATGCCACGATGGGCTTGCTCAACGAGGCCCACACGGTCACGGTCCGCGCCAGTATAGGCACCTCGCACGACACCAAACAAGTGCGCCATCAGTAGTTGCGGATTTCCTGCATAGTCAGCACAGTTGAAGCTGATGAAGGGAGCATCGGGAGGCAATGCTTTGAGTTCCTGTGCGAAGACGTGCATGAGCCGGGCAAAGGTTGTTTTGCCAACACCACTAGGTCCATACAGCAAGGTATGCAGGCCGTGCGGTGGATACAGCATGGCAGCTTTCGCTTGCTGAACGGCAACTTTCAGTCCCTGGCTTCCCCCGATCAACGTTTCAAAGCTAGTGACGATGGCCCCAACCTGAATTGAGGCAGCGACGGCAAATGGTTTGCCAGGCTCCTGCGAAAATTGAAACGCGCTCCGCAAGCTCCGCTCTGGTAGAGGAAAAGAGGCCGGGGGAGCTTCTGCCTCTTGCGAACCCTTGAACTGGGAAGGTGCAACTGCTCCGTTATTGCCATTATGTTCATCTAATTGTCTTGTCGAAGGCAATTTGATAGCGAACAGCACAGGGCGTCCGGGGATGCGCTCGATCTTCCCTTCCTGGGCCAGCAAGTTGAGGTCACGGCTGGCGTTGGTACGATCTACCTCAGCCCATTCTGCCACTTCTTCTGCGCTGAATCCAAGATGATGGCGCAACACACCGCTTTGTGCCGGTCGTTGCACACACAGCAATTGTAATGTCTCAAAGACCCTTTCTTTGCGGAGCAAGAGGTCACTCCTTCGACGACGCCTTTGTAGGAAGGCCCTACGAGATTTATTTGCCCGTCAATCTTAGCAACTCATGTATATGGAGCAACTGCGCTGTCTGCAACTTCGCCATCTTCACTGATGACCTTTACTACTCTTGTTAATACTACGCATATATAGCCGAGTAACTCACAAAAAGGATAAGTTTATCTGGTCGCCTTGAAACTCAATCAACAGATTCCCTATCCCAGTGAGCATCAGCTATGACCCCATTTGCTTCGAGTTGGCTGCACTCTTCAGAACTTATACCCAGCGACCTGAGCACCTGAGACGTATGCTGTCCCAGCATTGGAGCCGGGCGACAGATTCGCCCGGGTGTGCCAGAGTACTTGACGGGGAAGCCAATAGCATGGATGCGCCCGCCAAGAGGATGCTCGATTTCGATATCCATATTGCGTGCGCGGACCTGTGGATGCTGATAGACCTGGTCGAGAGTCAGTACTGGCCCAGCCGGAACTTCGGCTTGCTCAAGAAGTTGCAGCCATTCTTCTGTGGTCCGCGTCTTCAGGACCTGTGTGAGGGTATCCACGAGGGTCGAAAGGTTCGTCATGCGATCACTGTTGGTCGCAAAGAGTGGATTTTGCAGCAGGTCTGGGCGACCCAGGGCCTGGACAAAACGTTCCCAGTTGCGTTGGTTCGCTGCTCCAATGGCAATCCAGCCGTTGGCTGTTGCGAATACTTGATATGGTGCAGAAATGCGATGTGCTGTTCCTAATCGCCGAGGCGCAATTCCGGTGGCCCAGTACTCATTGGACTCCCAGATCGTGTATGCCAGCGCTGCCTCTAAAAGCGAGGTTTCGACAAACTGTCCTTCTCCTGTGCGGGAGCGAGCAAATAACGCTGCTAAAATAGCCTGGCTTGCAAATAATCCTGCATTGAGGTCACTGATAGGTACTCCTACCTTGGCGGGTTCCTCAGGCGAACCGGTGACCGACAGTACGCCACTCATTGCTTGCGCTACTAAGTCAAAACCGCCTCGGTCCCGTTCAGGACCCGTGTGGCCAAACCCAGAAATCGAACAATATACCAGTGTAGGATACAAGGCATGAACCTGGTCATAGCCAAAGCCAAGACGTGTCATCGTGCCTGGACGAAAGTTCTCTACTAGCACATCGGCAGTCGCAATCAAACGCCAAAGCACCTCTTTTCCGGGTGCAGTACGAATATCTACAGCGATGCCGTATTTGTTCCGATTGACGGCTATGAATGCAGCCGACTCGCCATTATAGTACGGCGGAACCATGCGGCGTGAATCATCCCCGCCTCGCGGATTTTCGATTTTAATGACCTCTGCCCCCAGGTCCGCCAACAACATTGTACAAAACGGTCCCGCCATGATTTGCGTGAGGTCTAATACACGAATGCCCTCGAGTGCGGTTGCCAAGGCAATCTTCTCCTTCTTTCTAAGGAAGTGCTCTCCAGGTCCTGGATTCTATAATATTGTTGTACCATACTGTATCATACATTTTGAGCAAGGAGAGGCGCATCTATGCCAACCGAAGACAGTGCCGCTAACCATAAACAAGGAACTATTCTACTCGAACGTACAGGGCCAGTTGCAGTCATAACACTCTCACAACCTGCGGCCCTCAACGCACTGACGTGGAGCATGTACAAGCAGTTGGATGCGCATCTCGTCCAGCTTTCCGCCGATGATACGATACGCGCAATCATCATGCGCGGAGATGGGCCACGAGCCTTTGCTGCCGGTACCGACATACAACAATTCCAGGGATTTTCGGGGGCTGATGGTATTGCCTACGAGCAGTGCATGGACACTTTCACCGACCGCCTGTACAGTATACCCAAGCCTCTTATTGCAGCGGTTCATGGCGTCGCAGTGGGAGCAGGCCTTATGATTGCAACTGCCTGTGATCTACGTTACGCTACTCCCTCGGCACGCTTTGGGGCTCCCATGGCTCGCACTCTGGGCAACTGCCTGAGTTTGAAAAACTATCGTCGTCTTGTCCAGGCCTTCGGTTCCATGCGGACGAAGGAGCTGTTGTTCACGGCACGACTGCTCTCAGCAGACGAAGCTCTGCAAAGTGGGTTTCTCACAGCCATCATCGATGAAACACAATTTTTTACGCAGGTACTCGAGGTGGCGCAACAGATCAGTGACCTTGCTCCCCTTACCATCTGGGCTACCAAAGAAGCCTTGAGGCGCTTGAATACAGCCGAAGATGACAGACTTGCAAACGTTCCCTTTGACGATGTACTGGCTCGTGTGTATAGTAGCCATGATTTCGCTGAAGGAGTCCGGGCACATATCGAGAAGCGCCGTCCTGTCTGGCGCGGGGAATAATTCACGGTTTTGACCATCAGGTGGGTAATTGTGTCTTGATATGCTCATCACTTCAGTACATCGGGGCGACAACTTTCCCACGCAAATGAATTTTATTGACATTCCACTACGAGATGGCGTACGATTGTGTTATCGAGACGAGCAACCGTTCCGTCGTGCTTTTTTCATCGTGCGTAGGTATTATTTGCATGCCCGACCACAGTCGAAAGGAGAAAAGTTATGGCTAGCCGTCCTGAGAGGAAGAATAGAAATCCACTTCTCCTCTTACTGTTACTTCCCTTTATCGTACTGCTTATTCCCCCCATTTACAACTTTGATCAGCCATCGTTCATTGGCATTCCGTTCTTTTACTGGTTCCAACTGCTCGTCATCGTGCTTACCGCAATTTTGACGGCGTCACTCTACTTCGCAGGGGCATAAGCACAAAGCTTGTGAACCGGTGAACGTTGGCCTTTTTGTCGTATCGTTCGACGAGGTCCAAGGACCACCTGAGAAAGGGGATTGTCATCAATGAAGATTGATGTGTTGGAGATTTCTATTTTCATTTTCTTCTTTGTTCTTATCACGGTCATTGGCTTTGTAGCGGCCCGCTGGCGTCAGGGTGATCTCAGACAATTGAATGAGTGGGGGCTGGCAGGACGGCGTTTCGGCACCGTCGTTACCTGGTTTCTACTGGGCGGTGACCTCTACACAGCTTACACCTTCATTGCTGTGCCAGGTGCGGTCTTTACTTCAGGCGCGGTTGGTTTCTTCGCGGTACCCTACACGGTGCTGGTCTATCCACTTATTTTCCTTCTGATGCCCAAGTTCTGGACCGTGTGCAAGCAGCGTGGCTATATTACCGCCTCCGATTTTGTGAAAGATCGCTTCGGAAGTAGCTCACTGGCATTAGCCGTAGCCTTTACTGGCATCCTGGCGACCCTGCCCTACATCGCCTTGCAGATGTTTGGTATTCAGGTCTCCATCCAGGCACTCATTCCTCCGCAATACCTTACCGGAGCCTTTGCGGATGTCCCATTATTCATTGCGTTTGTGATCCTGGCTGGCTACACGTATACCAGTGGACTTCGCGCACCGGCACTGATAGCGCTTGTCAAAGACGCTATGGTGTTGATCCTGGTGGTCGTGGCTGTCATCTACGTCCCGATACGCCTGGGTGGGTTCGCGCACATTTTTGCGGTCGCAACGGCTCATCAACCGGTGGTGGCTAAAGCGATAACGACCGCTAAAGCTGCTGGTACGTATCCGCCGTCGGCATTCACGATATTCCTGAAGACGCCGGGAGCGATGGTTGCCTATACGACGCTGGCACTGGGCTCCGCACTGGCGTTGTTCCTGTACCCGCATTCGATGCTCGGTGTGCTGAGTAGCAATGATCGTAATGTGGTTAAGCGCAATACAGCACTGTTACCGATCTACTCACTGATGCTCGGTTTGCTGGCGCTGATTGGCTTCATGGCATTGGCTTTGCCGAAACCACCTGCGACAGGCAATGGGGCCGTGGTAGCGGTGATCACACAGATTTTCCCAGACTGGTTTGCGGGTTTTGCCTTTGCGGCCATCTCTATTGGAGCGCTGGTTCCTGCTGCGGTGATGTCAATTGCTGCTGCCAACCTGTTCACACGCAATGTCTACAAAGAGTACTTCCGCCCCAACTGCTCGGAGCACGAGGAGTCTGAGGTTGCGAAGATCTCGTCATTCCTGCTCAAGTTTGGCGCACTGCTGTTCATCATTTTCGTGCCGACAACGAATATCATCAGCTTCCAACTGCTTGGCGGCGTGTGGATTATCCAGACGTTGCCGCCGGTGTTCCTGGGCCTGTACACACACTGGTTCAATCGCTGGGCCTTGCTCATTGGTTGGGCAGCAGGCATGATCAGCGGCACCTTGATGGCTTTCTCGGCAATTATAGCGGGTATACCGAAAGCGCCGCTGCTTCAGACGTATCCCATTTTCGGCATACCGGTCTACGCGGCTTTCGCTGCGCTGATTGTGAACCTTGTGCTGGCAGTGGTGCTGACGCCGATCTTCCAGACCATTGGTCTAAGGTCTGGCAAGGATGTGACCAGTCCAGCAGATTATGAGTATGCACCGATAGAGTCCAAAGAGCCCCTCAGGGAAGCTTTGAGTTGATGATTTGATATTGTACAGAACCTGGTGCTCAGGCGGCTTCGCGCAAGGCGACAAGCAGCATGGACTTTGACAAAGACAATACACACGAAGAGTCTACGGAAGTAGGTAGTGACGAGTTGCTTTCGGAGGACAATTTGCGCCTGCCAGAAGGTGCGAACGTGCTTGTACGCTTGCATGCAGTACGTGCCTGGCTGGCGCGTCACCGTCATGAAGCAACCGTTGAGGTGGGCCAGGCAGCTCTAAACCTTCAAGAGGCTATGGTGCTTGAGTTCCAGGAGGTGAGGCCGCGTCGCCGCGAACGCCGGAGCCAGGAGACTCCATTCCTGCGGGCACAGCAGGCGCTTGCGGCGGCGCAACAGCGTTTGCAGGCGTATGAAGATGCTGAGACGCTGCTAGAGGATTGCGTGGTACATGCGGGTGGTGAGCGCGTGCTGGTGGAGTATTATCTCAGTCTGGAAGAACTGGTGCAGAGCAGTACGCATCCTGGTCAAGCAGAGCGTATGCCCTGGCTGCGCGCGCTCGCCGATGTTCAGCATCGTATCGAACGAGTTGGCGCACCATCAGAGCCGTAGTTGTGCCCCTTACCCAGCAAAAGCCACCGTTGCCTCGCTGCCCAGGCGGAGCATGAGCGAAGATAGGTCAACCTGGATGGGAACAGGGAAGTCGAAATAACCATCCTGCTTCTGATTGGGCAGCGATACTGGCGCTACCGCTACATATTTTGGCGCTATCACCTGCCCGCCGGGGAGGAGTAGGCGAACTTGCGAAGAGTAGTCTATGCCGACCGGGGCCTGTCCTCCATTGAGTGTCTGCACATAGACACGCACCGTAAGTGTTCCCCCATGTTTGCGGTCATCTGAGAATGCTGCCGCTTCTTGCACCTGCCTCACGGTGATCCGAACGCCGCTGAGTACAGCACTGTGGTTGACGATCAAGGTACCAACCGGATGGGTGATGGAGACAGTTGGTGTGACCGGGGAATCGCCGGTGACATTATTGGAGTCGCCTTCTGGTGGCGCAAAAAAGCTGAGAACAACGAGAATGAAGATGACGGCCAGGGCCAGTATCACCTTTGCTCGGTGTGAGAGTAAAGGGCGTTTTGTCTTTACTTCTGACATGTTGTGTTTGCGCTCCAGTTATGTAACATATGAGTACCAAGAGATATTATAGCAGAATACCCCCCACCCTGCGGACGGGAGGTATTCTGCTACTCATTTCCCCATGCCGGTTGATATGGCTACGGCTGAGGCAGGAAGTTTTGCGAACCGAAGGAGCCACCCAAGACGTCTGTGGAGGATGCGCCTATCCAGCGATCGAGTACTGTCGCATACACTGAGCGGAAGTCGACAGTATATTTCAGATTGCCGTTGTTATCCAGGTCGCTCAGGCTCGACGGCTCGCCAAAGATGCCCTTGCTGACGGCATTACCTAATACAAACATGGGGGCCGCGGTACCATGATCGGTGCCCAGGCTGCCGTTCTCCTCCACGCGCCGTCCGAATTCCGACCAGGTCATTACTACGACGTTATCGGCTTTGCCATGTTTGGCAAGGTCAGTGTAGAAGGCGGATAAGCCATTAGCCAGCGTAGTCAACAAGGCTTCGTGCGTCTGCTGCTGGTTGGCATGAGTGTCGAAGCCACCGAGCGTGACGTAGCCGACGCGCAGTCCCAGGTCCTGCACGATCGCCTCCGCCAGTACCTTCAGCCCGGCCGCAAAGGGCCCATTGGGGTAGGTTACCGCTGGCTGGTATTGCGCATCGGCAGCATGCAACTGGCGCGATCCTTCCTGTGCACTCAACGCCGTGGTATCCAGCAGTGCCGCATAGGGTGCTGTTTGAGGATACGAGTTGTACAGGTTCAGCAGCGCTTGCAAGCGTGCATTACCACCATCTCTGTCTGCCGGGTCCGGGTAGAGGCGGTAACTCTGTACATTGGCGACCGTTGGTACCTGCGTGCTGATTGACGCCAATGCTTGCGCTGTCTGCACTCCGATGTCAAGGGATTTGAAGGGGTGGCCTTGCTGGTCTACCAGGCCAGTCACGAGCTTACCCAGCCAGCCTTCGCTGCCATTCCCATTCAGATCGAGTGTTTGCCAGATGTCCATGGCCTGGAAGTGCGACAAGCTCTGGTTGGGATAGCCTACGCCCTCGACAATCGCGAGGTGGCCGGCATCCCACAACTGTTTCAGCGGGACCAGGTTTGGGTGCAGCCCCAGGCGTGTATCCAACTGCAATACCTGGCTATCAACGATGCCCAGGGTCGGTCGCATCTGGTGATAGAGTGGGTCTGTGAAGGGGATAACAGTGTTTAGTCCATCATTACCGCCGGCCATCTGCACAACGATCAAAGTGTGATCGGTGGCTACCTGTGCAAAGTGCGAACCTTCGAGCACCTGGGCATGTGCCGAGGCTACTCCGCGACTGAAAATGGTCGGCATGATCATACCCGCTGATACGACTAATAGTCCGTCTTTAATCATTGCTCTGCGAGAAAGTTTCATATATATTCTCCTTGTAGGACCCTCAGCGAAGCTTGCGGAGCGCGTTTCAATCCTTCGCGGGTCATTCCTTAGTTAAGCTGATATTCTGGTGATGCCATCAGCAGGTAGAGTGTTCCGCGCACGCGGTTGAGGGGATAACTCTGACCGTTGGTTAAGGTAATTTGTGCGCCACCCTTGTTGCTATCCTGCGCTGTGAAGTAGTCAAGCAACTGCGCTCGCCGATTGCTCTCAATCTGACCATCCAGAAGGAACGCTGCGAAGTAGTTAACAAAACTCTCCGGCGAGTTGATGTTATTCGCATTAACGATACCCTGCAAGTCCAACGGCTGGGCTGGAGTACCGCCTTGCGCTAAACCCCGCACAAGCAGCCCATCGATGAAGTTCAGACGAGTCATCCATGTCCCACTATTGAGCCAGAGTGCGCTGACTTTATCACCTGGCCAGCCGGCGACGTTAGGCGGATCAAAGAGTGTCTGCCCCATCAATATTGTGAGATAGGGTAAGTTGCCTCCGTTACCTTGTATGCCCAGGGCACGGTAGGCACCTGCAGCAAACTCCACGGGCGACTTGATGCGACTACGATATGCTTTCTGCGAAGAGAATTGCGGTAAGAGCAGCAAGGTACGCATAACTGCACCTATATTGTGCCCGTTCTGCACATAAGTATCGACCAGTGGCTTCAAGTCGTCGGTGCTGGGGTTTTCGTAGACAAAGAAGGTGAACAGTTTACGCGAGATGAACCATGGAGTCGCCGGGTGGTTTGCCAGGATGTTGATCACATCTTTATAGTCAAGGTTGCCGGTGTGGCCCAGGTATGTCTTGGTCAGGTCATTATGATCTTGCGGTATGTATACCGAGGACAGCCCTTGAACATGCCAGCCAGTGAGGGCTGCTGCACCTTCATACACGTCTTGCTGCGTGTAGTGGCCAAGGCCGAGTGTGAACAGTTCCATCAGCTCACGGGCGTAGTTTTCATTTGGGGCGGTTTTCCTACTTTGAGTCAGGTCGAGGTAGAACAGCATGGCCGGGTCGCTGGTAATACCGAGTAAGATATTGTCGAAGGTATCGAAGGCGTGGTTGCGCAAAAACTGGTTCTGGATGATCACGCGCATCAAGGCATTTTGCCCACCGACCTTGCGAAAGCTGCTTGTGAGCACACCATGCCAGAAGAGCGTCATCTTTTCGAGCATTGGTCGCTGTGTCCATGCCATACGGAGCAACCACCAGCGTATCTGGTCAAGGGGCTTATTGAGATCAAGGTTCAGGGCATTGAGACGACTCTCCATATCGTCATCCGAGACTTGCTGATAGTTGAGCAGTTGATCTACGGAACCGTTGAAGCCCAGGCTGTTGTACGTGGCCAAATCATCGGGGCTGGTACCAAAGCCCGCACGCCGTAGCAGGTGTCCAATCTGCATGCTGCCCACTACCGGGCCATGAAAGAGATGCCTCAACCCTCCATGCTGCCACCACTGTTCCAAAGCAGCCCCGCTGGCAGCGGCACCTAATCCGGCTAACCCAATGGCTGTTGCACCAAAAAGCTCACGGCGGGATATATGCCGCTTCCGCGCCGGTTGCGTGGGGGGTATCGAAGAGGAAGCCATAGTGGACTGCCCGGAGGGATTTCCTTGCGCCTGGCCTGCTCCCATTCTCTGCTGGCGCAAGGATAACGGCTCTGTTGGCTCACCAAACTCATCAAACATATCGTTATCTGTGCTCATAAGTCTGTTTCTCGCTTTGTTTTGATCTGCCACGATCACTGAGTAAGGATAGGTAACTCTTCAAGACTCCTCACCACCTTCGCTGGTTCGCAAGAGGCTTTTTTGTTGCTGCGGACATTACCACCCGCGGCGGCAATGTCCGCAGCAACAAAAGATGCGATCCGCCGCAGACGGCGAGAAATCAGAATAGTCACCTGGATAGTATACGCCTATGTAAGATTGAGATGCGGGTACCTCGCATTTACCTGACCTCCGCCGCTGAAAGCCCCTGCGCTTTAGACATGGGGATGAAAGCGGCGTTCCATATGGGAGTGGGGTGGCGGGGTACCACTTCCTCTTGACAATTTAATTCGCTTGCAGTAAAATGCGTGGCATGAGAACGTTTGAATATCGCCTCTATCCGAATAAAGAACAATCCCGCTTGCTCACGGCGTGCTTGGCAGCGTCTCGCAATCTCTACAATGAGATGTTGGCAGACTCCAAAGCGCAGTATGAGCAGACAGGGAAATTCCTCATGAAGTATGATCTGACCGCTCGTTTTCGTGGCCGTGGGGGTGAGCATGTGCCTGCTTCCACGGTACAAATGTTGGCAGATCGCTTGGATAAGGCATTCAAGCGTTTCTTTGCGATGCGAGAACTGGGTGAGAAGGGTGGTTTTCCCCGCTTCAAGAAACCGAATCGGTGGCACTCCATTCAACTGAGGCAGCATAAGACGGATTTCTCGCTTGCCCTTGATGGGAAGCATTTGTCTGTTCCTAAGAAGTTGGGTGGGTCCATCAAGATTACTCTGCATCGCCCGATCGAAGGAACACCGCAAACATGTCACTTGGTTCTGAGAGCCGATGGACACTGGTACGCTCTCATTGTCTGCGAAACAGAACCCCATACCGACCATGCCCCTGGCACCTGTACCCATCCTGACATTGGCATTGATGTGGGTCTCAAATCCTTTCTCACCGACAGTGAAGGCAAGACAGTTGAGAATCCCCGCTACTACCGCAAGAGTCAAGTCACTTTGAGATGTAAGCAACGTACCATATCCCGCCGCAAGAAAGGTTCTAAGCGACGTAGAAAAGCTTCTAAGAGCGCTGCACAGACCCACCTGAAGATTGCTCGTCAGCGTCGAGACTTCCATTTCAAGGTTGCCAAGCCCTATGCTGAGCAGTATCAGCATATCGCCGTCGAGAAACTCAACATTGACACTATGGTACAGAACCATCATCTTTCTAAGAGCATCATGGACGCCTCCTGGGGCGCGTTCCTCGACATTCTTGAAGATAAGGCTGCAAGAGCTGGTCATCAAGTCATGCGAGTGAACCCCCGCTTCACCTCGCAAAAGTGCTACCGGTGTGGTGAGATCGTCCAGAAATCGCTGAGTGTCCGTACGCATATCTGTCCTTCCTGTGGCTACGTTGAAGATCGGGATGTCAACGCTGCCAAGAATATCCTAAAGAGTGCAAGGCCAGGGCATGGCCTTCAGGCGCTAACGTACACCGATGGGTGCAGCGTTGCCTGAGAAGCCCCCGGCGCACGACGCCGTGGGGAGTTGTCACAGGTCTCTTTTTGTAGTATGAAGATACAAACGAGTATATCTTCTGATAGATAGTCTAGCAGAGAGTTCTCAAGAATTGCTCAAGGAGGGGTAAGAATTTTATGTGGATTGTGGATGCGCTTAATTTGGAACGAATAGGAGTGAGAACCTGGTGAAGATCTCAGGGGCTTGCCGCCCCTGAGCAGAATGTGTGGGAGGTGCCCACTAATCCTTCTTGCCAAATAGTCCAAACGATATCAAAACCAAGCTCGTAAAAAACCACCGACGACCTGCAAGAATGCCTGCGGCTGCTCCAAATTCGAGAGATGGCCTGCATCGGGAATCACGACAAACTGCGCACCAGGAATTTTTGTTGCATACTCCTGTGCCAACTGTGGTGGAGTCAGGACATCTTGTTCGCCTACCAGAACCAACGTTGGGCATGTAATACTGCTCAGCAAGTCGGTTGAGTCGGCCCGTTGGGCCATGCCACGCGAGGCAGCAGCGATTCCTTGCTGGGTTGCAGCAGCAATCATCTGCCGGATTCTCCGCTCCACCGTTGGGGAATGTTGGCGCGTATAGTCGGAGATGAGTCGTGGCAACTGCAGGTCTGCAATCGCCGATGTTCCTTGCGACTCGGCCAGGCTTGCCACAATTTCACGGTTCGCCTGAGCCTCGGCGGTATCTGCCCCTGGTCGCGTATCGGCCAGTATCAAACCGCTCACGCGCTGTGGGTATTTACGTAGGAACGCGAATGCCGCATAGCCTCCCATTGAGAGACCGCAGAGAATGGCAGCGTCAATACCCAGCGAGTCCATCAGTCCCGCCATGTCATCAGCAAACTGCTCCATCGTCGACACTTCCGCTGTGATGCCACTTTCGCCAAAACCGCGCCAGTCTAGAGCGACGAGACGAAAACGACTTTCAGCAAGTAGAGCCGTTATCTGCTCTTGCCACATGCTCTTATTCAAAGGAAATGCATGCAGGAAGAGCACCGGTTGCCCTGCACCGTGGTCATCGTAGGCAAGAGTGATATCGTTGACTAACGCTCTATTGCTCATGCATTGCTCCGTCAGCTTGCTCGTGCGCGTGATATGAACTGCGCACGAAGGGACCGGACTCCACATGGCGGAAACCCATCTTTTTGCCTTCAGCTTTGAGAGCAGCGAATTCTTCCAGTGGAACATAGCGCTGGATAGGCAGATGTTGAAACGATGGGCGTAGATACTGCCCAATCGTCAGGATATCGACGTCATGCTCATGCAGGTCGTGCATGACCTCGATCACCTCATCCCATGTTTCACCCAAGCCGAGCATGAAACCAGACTTGGTGGGTGCAGCAGGGTTCATCTCCTTAGCCCACTTGAGCACCTGGAGCGAACGCTTGTAAATGGCCTGGGGACGCACGCGCTTGTAGAGCCTGGGGGTTGTTTCCACGTTGTGGTTGTAGACGTCGGGCTTCGCATCGATGACCACCCGTAGCGCCTCGTATACGCCCTTGAAGTCAGGAGTCAAGACTTCGACGCGACACTCAGGGTTCAAGCGGCGAATCCAGCGAATGGTTGCAGCGAAAATGGCAGCACCACCATCCTTTAGTTCGTCGCGATTCACCGAGGTGACGACGACGTGGCGCAATGCCATCTTTTGTACGGCTTCCGCTACACGTTTCGGTTCCTCCCAGTCCAGCCCAATTGGGCGACCAGTTTCCACTGCGCAAAAGCCACAACTGCGCGTGCAGACCCGTCCCAGGATCATGAAGGTGGCCGTTTTATGCCCCCAACATTCGCCAATATTGGGGCAACGAGCCTCTTCACAGACGGTGTGCAGGTCCTTACTGCGCATCAGTTGCTTCAGGTTTTCGTAGTTTTCCCCTTTCGGAGGTCGCACCCTGAGCCATTCAGGACGGCGCTCTGGAATGATAGTTACCATGGTTATTTTCCTTGCTAATACACATCTATCTCTCGTCCGTAGCTTTGTAGCTTGGTACGGACGGCTTGCAGGAAGCCACCAGCACCGGCACCATCAAGGATACGGTGATCAAAAGAGAGACACAAGTACATCATAGAGCGCACTGCAATTGCATCGTCTTCAATCACAACCGGTCGCTTGACGACGGCATCCATGCTGAGAATACCCGCATGGGGCTGATTAATAATCGGCACTGAGATAATTGTACCAAAAGTGCCCGGATTATTCACGACGAAGGTGCTGTTCTGCATGTCCTGGATGGTCAGTTTGTTTGCGCGTGCCCGCTGCGCAACGGCGTTGACTAGCTTAGCCAGGCCAGCAAGCGTATAGTTGTCGGCGTCATAAATCGTCGGAACCACCAAGCCAATGTCGGTAGCGACGGCGATACCGAGGTTAATGCGTTTCTTGATGATGATCTTGTTGTCTTCTGTCCAGCTTGAATTGATCGTCGGGAATTTGCGAATCCCTTCGCAGACGGCTTTCATCACAAACGGCACATAGCTGATACTATAACCCTCACGCCGCCGGAACTCCTCTTTGTTCTTCTCCAGCCACTTAGCGATGTTGGTCATGTCGACCTCCACCACTGTCGTTGCATGGGGGGATGTGCGTTTGCTGCGCACCATATGCTCAGCGATAGCCAGGCGCATGCGGCTTGGCGTGACTATCTCGACATCTTCGCCAGTTTCCGTCGTCGAAGGCGCGAACGCAGACTGCGGGTGTTACATAGACAGGTTCTGGCATCGGTCGAGGCAACGTGGGTGCCGGAGCGACTGGAGGCGTGACCATCGTGCTACGTGGAGCGGAGGCAGGAACTGCTTGGCGTTGTGCAACGTAGGCGAGGATATCCTCCTTACGCACGCGTCCCCCTGCGCCTGTTCCAGCAATCATATTCAGATCGATGCCATGCTCCTGTGCCAGGCGTCGTGCCAGGGGAGAAATGCGCTGACGTTCCTCTTCGTCAACACGAGGACTACGCGGAGCTGCGCTTGCCCCATTCCCCTCGCTTGCACGTTTATATTCAATAACCGCTGTGGCTGCTTGTGCAGGACTCTTCACCGGAGCAGCGTCTGCTCCAGGTGCTGCCTCAGCGGGTGGCGAGGCTGATACATCGGCGTTCTCTTCGATGAAGGCGATGTCTGCGCCTACAGGCACTGTTTCATCCGTTTTTACGAGTATTTTTGCCAGGCGACCGGCGACGGGCGAAGGCAATTCAGCGTTAATTTTATCGGTTATGATCTCGGCCAGCGATTCATCTTTCTCGACCCAATCACCTTCATTTTTGAGCCAGGCGCCTACGGTTCCTTCTGCAACCGATTCGCCTAGTCGTGGCATTTTCACGGGCGTTGGCATGTGCGAACTCCTTTGTTCATGGTCTATAGATAGTTTTATTAATACGCTGCTAGCTTGCGCGCAGCAGCAAGAATCTTCTCCGCATTCGGCAGATAAGCAGCTTCTAGTGCTGGTGCATAGGGAAATGGCGCATCAGGTGCGGCTATCCGTGTAATTGGGCCATCGAGATATTCGAAGAGGTCTTCGGCTAAAATAGCTGCTAGCTCTGCACCGATGCCGCCAGTTAATGTGTCTTCGTGAACGATCAACACTTTATTGGTGTGCTTGGCCGAAGCCGTAATGGCCTCGTGATCGAGTGGTGCCAGGCTGCGTAGATCAATCACCTCAACCTGCAAATCATCCTCTTCTTCAAGCGTTTGGGCGGCCTTCAGACACTGGTGGACCATCGCTCCGTACGTCAGGATGGTTATATTCTCACCTTCTCGACGAGTAATCGCCTTGCCCAACGGCACGATATAGTCTTCCTCAGGCAACTCTTCACGCAGTTCCGGCATACGATAGAGCAGTTTATGCTCCAGGTATAACACGGGATTGTTGTCGCGAATAGCCGCCTTGAGCAGGCCCTTGGCATCATAGGTTGTGGCGGGAACGACCACTTTAATGCCGGGCGTATGGAAGAACCAGGCCTCTGGACTGGCAGAATGGAATGGACCACCCTTGGTTCCTCCGCCGGATGGGCCACGAATGACCATCGGTACAGGTATACCTGAGCGCCAGTACATCTTGCTGGCCATATTGATAATCTGGTCGAAGCCGCAGGTAATAAAATCGATGAACTGCATCTCGGCGATAGGTCGCATGCCCATTAATGCGGCTCCGATGGCGGAACCGATGATAGCCGATTCAGACATTGGTGTGTCGATGATGCGCTCCGGCCCGAACTCCTCAAGCATGCCCGAGCTTACCTTAAACGCTCCGCCGTAGGTACCCACATCCTCGCCCAGGAGAAATACCGCTTCATCACGCATCATCTCTTCACGGATGGCTTGGCTAATGGCTTCAAGATATGTAACTTTATTTCGCGTTACTTTTTTTGAGCTCGTACTCATCGTTGTCCCACCACCCCTTCGGGCGCAATAAATTGGGCCTCTACAGGCGAATTAAATTGGACAATAGTGTTAAACGGTTGACCTGTGCGCGAATCCTGGGCGTTGACGTAGCGCGGGTCCTGGGCGCCCGGCTCTCCGATGATGGCTATGGGGCCATCGGGAGCAAAGACGTACTTGGCCACCGTCCCGGCATCCGGTGCGGGACTCTGCTCGGCGAAGTTTACGGCGTCGTCGACCGTTGCCTTGACTTTGACTTCGATCTCGGCTTTCTCTGCCGACGTCAAGCTATGATTTTTGGTCAAGTACACTTCAAAACGTGCAATTGGGTCCTTCGCCAGCCACTCATCCCGCAGTTGCTGCGGCACATAGTCGGCTTTGTCAGCTTCCGAGTGTCCTCGCACACGGAATGTTTTGCACTCGACGAGGGCAGGACCCCGGGTACTGCGCGCATGTTGCACTGCTTTCCCGACCGCTTCGACCACCGCCATGACATCGTTGCCATCTACACTTTCCCCAGGCATGCCATAGGCTAAGGCGCGATCAGAGAGATTTTCGATGGCAAACTGTTTGTAGGTGGGGGTTGAGTAGGCATAGCCATTATTTTCGATGAGATAGACAATGGGTAGTTTCTGCACCGCGGCAAAGTTCAATGCCTCGTGGAACGGCCCTGTGTTTGTCGCGCCATCCCCACAAGGAGCTAACACAATCGTTGCACGCTTGCGCATCTTCATCGTCAGGGCAACACCACAGGCGACTGGTAGCGATTCACCGAGCATGCTGATCGACGGCACGACTCCATGATGTATGTCGCCGATATGGAGCTGTCCATCGCGTCCCAACGTGGGGGAGTTGCCGCGAGCCAACCACTGACCCATGACGGCACGCGGCGAGGCGCCCCGTACGAGATGCATGCCTAAATCACGATGCTGTGGTACGATGCAGTCATCTACTCTCAGCATCGTCGCTGCTCCAACAGTTGTGGCCTCATGCCCCTGTCCTGTATACACTCCGCCTACGACTCGCCCTTGCAAGAAGAGGGTGCGGGTGCGGTTTTCCATGGCACGAGTGAGGCGCATATAATAGTAGATCTGTAGTAAAGCCTCTCTGCTCACTTTCTCTCCTTTGCGCTTTCAGCTCCTTCAGAAACAGCGTGTGTCTCTACGTCTCTCAGCTACCTTTCTTTCGCTTCTGCAATATCTCCTCAATAGCATCAATCACAATCGCATTCTCTTCGATTGTGTTATAGAAGTACGGCGATATGCGCAGCAGACCAGGCCGTGAGTCGGTTACGATGTTGCAAGCAACAAGTTCTTTCACAATGTCCTCTGGCTGTTCGAGTTCCAGCATCACGATAGAACTACGCCGCTCCGGTTCATTCGGTGCGTGTACTGTCCAGCCATGTTCGCGGCTGCGGGCTATCAAGTCATTGGTCAGAAACCGTGTACGCTCACAAATCCGCTCCACACTGATTTCTCGCACAATGTCTAGTCCTCCGTTGGCCGCATAAATTGGAGCCATTGCGGGTGTGCCTAACTCAATGCGAGCAGCATCAGGCCGGAATGCAAACTCTCGCGTCTTAAACTGGAATTGCTCCGCATGTCCGAACCAGCCGGTGATGGTGGGCTGTAAATGGGGAATGAGTCCCTCGCGAATATAGACAAGCGCAAGACCGGGGCCGCCCATTAACCATTTGAGTGTGCCAGTGACCAACATATCTATATCCTGGGTCACGACGTTTAAGGGTATTTGTCCTGTCCCCTGGTAGTCGTCAACCAGCAGATACGCGCCGTGTTTATGGGCGATATCCGCTACTTGACGGATATCCTGAATGTAGCCGCTCGTATAGAACACCCGAGAGGTAGCGATTAAGGCCGTCCGGTCATCAATCTTCTCCCCAAACAGTTCCGGCGGCGTGTAAATCTGGTCGGGGCTTTCGACGAACTGGCACTTAACCCCCAGGCGTTCTTTGACCAGCCATTGATAGGCAAGGGTGGGAAAATCCCTATCGGCAAGCAGCACTTTATTGCGCTTGCCATACTCAAACGCAGAGGCAATACTACTAAGGGCCGTAGACACATTGGGCGAAATCGCCACTTCATGCACTTGTGCGCCGATAATATCAGCAAACTTTTGCCGAATGTTCGCAATCTGGCCCATCCAGATTTCATACCAGGCATGCGCTCCCCATTCGTTCCACATCTCCATGAACTGCATCATGCCCTGCATAGAACGTTGCGAGAGCGCACCCAAAGAGCAACTGTTCATATAGGTCTTCCGTTGTAAAATAGGAAACTCTGACCGATATGACACAAGATCTGGATGTTCGATGGCGGTTGGGACTGGTTCTTGCATTCTGGAATTGTCAGTGATCATGTTTGACGTACCCTTCTTCAGTTAAATGGGCCGACGAACGTGTTCCATGAACAGATGCGCGCGGGAACCTCCGCCTTTAGACGGGAGAGGAAGCGCGCTCCTCCTCTCTCTGAATGATCCACCCCTGCGTTGGGCGCGAAAGCCGTCGGAGTTTGCGCGGCGTGACTTCCAGCATGGTTTGTGTTGTGGCGAGGTCCTTGACGACAAAAGCCCCTTTGACTCGTCTCCCACCGATGTAGCCTCTGACGCCTTTCGCCTCGACTAGTTCATACAACTTCCAGCCATGCAGCTTCTTGGGTGCCCAGACTTGGTGTTCCCCGCGCTTCCCATTGAACAATTGGTAGTTCCCACGCGCAACGCAGCGGATCTGATAGACCAGAGACCCCGGCTTGACCGCTTCACCCATCCCGCAGGCAATGGCCACGGCATCGTTGGTATGCGATTTGGGCAGGGCAAGCACCTGGATGCGCTTGTACTTCGTCTCATAGCCATAGGTGATCACGATCCTCTCGACCCCGAACTGCTCGCGCAGTGCTGAGACCAGAGCCGACTTCACACCCGAGACATGGGCAGCATCCCGCAAAGGAGCCCTGGCTTGCGCCTGGATCTCTGGATAGCCGAACTCTGCGGCGGTCTGCTTGCCTTTGCGCCGATTACACGGCTCACAGGCCAGTGCAAGGTTAGAGACCCGGTCCGATCCTCCTCTGGCTTTGGGCGTCAGATGTTCAACCTGAAGGGGAACGCCGCTCTTGTGACAGTAGATGCACCTCCTTTGCCACTTTTCCAGCAGATATTCCCGCACCTGATAGCCTTGTAACTCGCCCTGCTGATACTGCATCCCCGCGATTTCAGGGTGCTGCATCTTTTGCGTATCGAAGCTTGCTACCTCGACCTTGATGTGCTGGATAGGTAAGATGGTGGTGACAAAGCGCACGGCCTTGATGGTTGCCTCCGCCTTCGAGCGCAGCGAGGGTGCAAGCCAGCCAGAAGACCGACGACGGTTGGCAAAGCGTGCCGGTCTGTACCGCGTTTTGCGACTCCGCCGATTTCGGCGTGACTGTCGGCGCTCTTTCAGCTTGCTCGTGATGTCATCGCGCAGATGCACTTCAGCCTGGTAGATCACCGAGCCTCCCGTCGTCGCGGCAACTCCCACCGTCTGCGAACCTGTATCCACGCCAACGGTGACGGGTTGGGTATAATGGGTGGTCTCAAAGCGCAACTGGATGGTAAATGGGTCACGGCTGAGTACGCGCGCACGTTTGGCCTTGAGCCAAAGCCGTGCCCGCCTGGGCGTGGTGGGCATGAGTGGTGTCCCCTGCTGGGACAAGACAAAGACCTTCATCAGGTAAGGCTCCTTTCGGAGTACAAGTGTTCCCCTCGACACAGATACGACGCGGTACTTTCCGCTGATCACGGCAACTGACCGCATTGCTGGTTAAATCAGCGGTTGGAGGGTCTGCTGCTGGGGCAGCACAGCAGAGTCCGAACAGGAACGCTTCGTCGTATCGTAGCCCTGTCACGGATGAGCCAGACGCACACTTGCTCGGCTGGCCGATCTCTAGGGCTCAGTCTGGTCAATTCGGCTTGCAAGAGCTTGGCTCCTACAAGCCTCCCCCGAGAAGGAGGAGGTCATTGACGCCTTTGTACCGATACCTGACATTGTACTCTCTATTTTAGCGATTTACCATAGAAGAATTTATGGTTCGCGCCAATAAGAACGCTGCCCGCTCTATTTCTTCCTCTGTTGACCAACGGCCCAGGGTCAGGCGCAAGGCACCTAGAGCTCGTTCGCGTGATAGACCCATCGCTACCAGTACTGGCGAAGGATCAGTATTGCCCTCATGACAGGCTGAACCAGTAGAACTGGCTATCTGTGGTGTAGCGGCCAGTACTTCTTCGCCAACGATACCTGCTACGCTTATATTCAGCGTATTAGGCAAACGTTCGGTTCGATGCCCATTCACGTGTACAGCATGCGGGAGATACTGTTCCAGTTGCTTTTGCAATTGATCGCGCAGCAATTGTAGGCGCGATTGACTCTCCGCAAGTTGCTGCTGTGCCAACATACAGGCTATCCCCAATGCAACCATGTTGGCGACATTCTCTGTGCCGGCTCTCAGCCCGGCTTCTTGCCCACCACCGTATATCACGGGTTCGAGTTGTATACCACGTCGAATGTACAGTGCACCGATACCTTTAGGTGCATAGAGCTTATGTCCCGCCACGGTCAGCAGGTCTACACCCAGTTCGGTCACATTGGTTGGAATCTTGCCTACCGACTGTGCAGCGTCGGTATGCATCAACACACCATGCCGTCGTGCAATCTGTGCTATCTCGGTGATGGGTTGTAGCGTGCCAGTTTCGTTGTTAGCATGCATAATGGTAATCAATACCGTTTTTTCACCAATCGCTGCCTCTACATCCTCGGGATTGACACGTCCAGTCTCATCCACCGGCAAATAGGTAACGCGGAACCCATGTAGCCATGCAAGGGCGCGACATGTCTTAAGTACGGCTGGGTGCTCTGTTACTTGTGTGATGATGTGGTTACCTGCCCCCCAGGCAGGGTTCCCTGTCTGGGGGGCAGGAATGCCACGATTGCTCCGTGCCAGCGCCGCTCCCCGAATGGCCAGATTATCACTTTCTGAACCACCACCGGTAAAGATGACCTCGGTATGCATGCAACCCAATAATTGGGCAACCTGGGCACGCGCAGTGTCTACAGCCCGGTGAGCTGCCTGTCCATAGTGGTGCGTGCTCGATGGGTTGCCGAAGTGATGTGAAAGATACGGCAGCATGGCCTCAACGACTGCTGGGTCAACCGGTGTAGTGGCATTGTAATCGAGGTAGATAGGGCCATCTTCCAGGCCAGGATGTTCATTCATATGTACTCTCCTAACTACGACCTTGAAATCGGCTGGCATATTCGGGCCCCAGATAATGAGGTTTGGGTATCATGCACACTCCCTCTAAATCGACTGTACACGAGCATGGATACTGGCAGGTCTTCATCATTGTAACACACTAAATACCATCATGAAACGCGACTATCATTATACCGAAAGATGAAATCAGCTATCTTTTCTCTGTGACTGAAATCACAGCATTATGACAAAGAATATGCTACACTTGAGTAAATCGATAACTGTCCATACGATGTCTGTGTCTTGTTGTGTATTAGAGTGTAAGCCAGTATAGAAATTTAACCTTGTATTCGTCCACATATTCTATGGTAATCTATACAACAAGGAGAGCCGTTAAGTATGATCCAATGCCCATTCTGCAAATCTGACTTACCCGACGGTTCTCGCTTTTGTGGTCAATGTGGAAGAGTGATGGGCGAGAAGACTTACGATGATGAACAACAGCCGACAATAGTATCTGAATCAAGTCAAACGTTACCCCCTATTCTGCGTGAGCCCATTTACCCCATTCAGGAGTTCGCAAATACTGTGGGTGAGCAAGGCTCAGGTGTAGAGTTTCCACCTTCTCTGAGCGAACCCGTTCGACCCGAATTTAGGATTCGTGACACTCCTGGGTGAATCTATAGGCCCACCGCATGGAAACGTACCGATGGTACATGGTACCCCACAAGTGGGTGGAGTTCCATCGGTGCAAGGAACTCCACAGACGTTTGACAGTGCAGCCGGATATGATTTGCCACATCATGAGCACCAGCTTTCTCACCCTGACCAGCCGTCTCATCAGCAGGGCTTTCATCATCAGCAGCAGCAACCTCAACCCTCCCAGCTTCACCCGGCTTCTCATCAGCAGGGCTTTCATCATCAGCAGCAACCGCTTCATCTTCGTCCTCATGTCACACATCAGCAGGTTGCTTCTGCACCAGCACACCATGCGTCAGCAGTCACTCGTGCATCACGACTCTCTCAACGAGGGTGCCGTCCGTCTTGTTTGACAACTGCGGTTACCAGTGTGGTCCTTGTCACCGCTATTGCGACGGTCGCTGCCGTCTTCTTTTTACCCAGCCTCAGGAATGCAATACTAGGACATGGTCAACCTCCCGCCGCACTGATCCTGCATGGCAGCGTTGTGCCAGGAGGACTTATATCCATTCATGGAAGTAATTTCTCCCCAGGAGGAACGATCACCATTACCGTCGACGGCCATCCAGCGACCATAGCCAGCAGTCCTTCTGGCAATCAGGGTTCATCTAATACTCAGAACTTAGCATCGTTCGCACTGGACGCTTACCAGGCCGGTTCCGGGCCTCCGTCAGGAGCGACTGTTTCCGTCAGGAGTGATGGCTCTTTTGATGCCACGCTCAGGATTGATCCCGCATGGCCTGTGGGAAGTTCCCACCTTTTTGTTGCGACTGAGCAGAGCAGTGGACAATCGGCACACCTCACGATCGTTGTTCCGCAAAGACCAGCACTGACCAGTTGTTCCAGGTCTACTACCACAACAACGCTCACGTTAGGGCCGGTGGTTGAGGGCCAGGCACAACCTGTTGCAGCACCATTTGCACTCTGTACCACAGGTTCAGGAGCCATAAATTGGACAGCCAGTTGGAACCAGAAACAGGCACAGTGGCTCCAACTGACTTCTTCAGGGAAAATCCAGGCCCCGCTGGCACAACAACTGCCAGTAAGCGCATCAGCGGCCGGGTTGAAGGCAGGAACCTACCAGACGACTGTGACTTTCAGCAGTCAAGGTAGCAGCTTAAAGCTAGTACTCAACGTCACGTTTATCGTACGAGCAGCCAGCACGACGGCGTGCGTCGATACCAGCTCGCAAGCACTCTCTTTCATCGCAACCCAGGGACAAGGTAATCCGGCTTCCCAGACAGTAACAATCGCCAACTGCGGTGACCCAGGCTCGTGGAGCGCATCGACAAATACCGATGACGGAGCAAATTGGCTGAGTGTCGGCTCAAATGGTGGTACGTTGCAGGTCAAAGCCACACAGAATGTGCCCATTAGAGTCACAAGCACAATGATGGTAGCAGGCACTTATACCGGACAGGTCACATTTAAGGTTGGGTCAGCTATGGCGACCGTGAATGTCATCCTCACTGTTCAGCCACCCGCACAGCAAGCATGCATCATTGCTAACCCGGATGGACTTGGCTTTACAGCAACGCAAGGGCAAGGTGACCCTGGAGCACAAGCCATAACGCTCGGCAACTGTGGGAGTTTAGGCGACTGGTCAGCATCTACGAGCACGACGGATGGAGCCAACTGGCTCAGCCTCAGTCAGGCTCATGGGACTTTGGATGCCAATGCCACCGGCGATGTTTCTATCACAGTGGCAAGCGCTGGCTTGCAGATAGGCACGTACACAGGGCAAGTTACGTTTAAGCTGGGGTCGAGCACGGCGATAGTGAGTGTCTTCTTCACCATCCAGCAGATGCAACAGCAGCCGTGTATTCAGGCCAGCTCAGAGTCTCTCTCCTTCACCAGTACCCAGGGACTAGGCGATCCCGACCCGCAAACGCTGACGATTGGGAACTGCGGTCTGGATGGCGACTGGTCGGTAAGCACAGCAAATAACTCGAATTGGCTCGGCGTAGACTCAACACATGGTCACCTGAATACTGGAGCAAGTAAAAATATCCTCGTAGCCGCCAGAACTGCACACCTTGATCCGGGCGAGTACCATGATCGTCTCATCTTCACGCTTGGTTCCAGCTCAACAGTAGTAGATGTCACGCTTGTTGTGCAGCCGCCCAAGGCGTGTATCCAGACCAGCGCAGAGTCTCTAAACTTTATAGCGATACAGGGAGAAAGTGACCCACCATACCAGATAGTCACCATTGGCAACTGCGGTCCAGCAGGCAACTGGTCGGCAAAGACAGCACATGGTTCAACCTGGCTCGGCTTCCACCAGACACATGACCATTTAGAAGCTTCAGCCACAGAAGATGTCACGGTTGCGGTATCGATTGCCAACCTTACCCAGGGCAAGTACCACGATCGAATCATCTTCACGCTTGGACCAAGTACTGCATTGGTAGATGTTAATCTCATTGTGCAGCCACCCATAACGCATCCATGCATCCAGGCCAGTACGAACATGCTGGTCTTCACGGCTACGCAAGGCCAGGGTGACCCAGAGCCGCAAACAGTGACGTTGACCAACTGTGGCCCAGCAGGCGACTGGTTGGCATCATCAACAAATAGATCGGCTTGGCTCAACGCAACTCCGTTAAACGGTCATTTGGACGCTCAGAGCACCCAACAAGGCATCCAAGATGTCATGGTTGTGGTCTCCACTGGCAACCTCACCCCGAACACGTACCACGATCAGATCACCTTTACGCTCGGATCAAGTACTGCTGTGATCCAGATCAAGCTCATTGTTTTGCCACAGTCAACACCACCATGCATCAAAGCCAACACAGACTCGCTCACCTTTATGGCGACCCAGGGGCAAGGTGATCCAGCGCCGCAAACGGTAACACTGACCAACTGTGGCCCAGCAGGTGATTGGTCGACAGCTTCTGCAACTTGTTCGTGTATTCTCAACCCAGCGAACGGCCATTTGGAGAATTTGGCTACCCAAGATGTCTCCGTGACGGTCTCGTTGGGCAATCTCAATCCCAACACCTACCACTATGTGCTCACCTTCTCGCTGGGTTCTGCCACGGCCAGGGTCAATGTGACCTTCACTGTCGCGCCTGCGGCACCGGTACAGCAACCTCCGATCCTAAAGGTGAGTGCGTCAAATGTAGGGAGCACGGATGTAAATACATGCCCATTTGATAGCTCGAATAACGTCTGGACGTGTACCCTTACGTTGACAGAAGATCCCAGTTCTCAGGGGAATCTGAACTGGTCGGCGAGCACAGACCTGAGTGGAGCGACCTTCACTCCGTCCAGTGGGATGCTCTCTCCGGGTAATTCGGCGCAGGTGACAGTCACGATCCCCGGCAGTAGCTGCACCAAAGGAACGTTTAATTTCGCTGTGCAGGGCGGCAGCACAGTACCAGTGTCCTGGACGTGTACACAAGCGCCAACTCAGTCACCAACTCAGACGCCGACGCAACCACCAACTCAACCGCCAACACAACCGCCGACGCAGCCACCAACACAAGCACCAACGCAGGCTCCAACGCAACCGCCGATCTTGCAGGTGAGTGTGTCGAATGTTGGGAGCTCGGATGCGAATACTTGTCCGCTTGATAGCTCGAATAACGTCTGGACGTGTACCTTTACATTGACTGAAGATCCCAGTTCGCAAAGTGATCTGAACTGGTCGGCGAGCACGAATCTGGGTGGAGTGACCTTCAATCCGCCCAGTGGGACGCTCTCGCCGGGCAAATCGGCGCAGGAGACGGTCACGATCCCCGGCAGTAGCTGCACCAAAGGAACGTTTAACTTCGCGGTGAAAGGTGGCAGCCCGGTTTCAGTGACCTGGACATGTACAAAAGCGCCTATTCAGTCACCAACACAAGCACCAACGCAGCCTCCGACTCAGCCGCCGCCGCCACCAGCGGCAGCACCGCCAACACAGCCACCTCCACCGCCGACGCAGCCACCTCCGCCACCAACACAGCCGCCTCCACCACCGCCGACGCAGCCACCGCCGCCGCAGTGTCAACCGGGGTTTGGGCCGCCACCTGATTGTCCGCCGCTGACGCCGTCACCGTAGCCGCCACAATAATCAATCTGTCAGCGAGCCCGGAAACGCTTTAGATGCCAGGTGACTGCTCAAGAAATGGTAGTAGCTCGGTATGCACCGTCTTTTACTGTTTCACGAGGTAAAAGATATGATAGCGTAGTTGATCTTAGCCCATTGGAGCGTTGTACAGCACAATAACATATCATTCTCATCGTGAAACAGTATTACTCAGTAATTGGAATTGAAGCAAACCTGAGCTCCCACAAGGGATACTCAGGTTTGCTGTTAGCTGAACATAAAATCATGAGGACGAAAACTGCAGTATGATCTCTGATCCTGCCATCGATAGCATCGCTACACTCCTCGCTCATCTTCCTGTACCCTGGGGATTCTGCGGTGGATGGGCCATCGACCTCTTCCTGAACCGCATTACCCGTTCGCACAAGGATGTCGATGTCGCTATTCTGCGAACCGACCAGCGTGTTGTGTTCGAGTTCCTGCGCCAGCGGGGCTGGTCACTAGAAAAAGCTGTGCAAGGAACCCTCATTCCCTTCCAGGAAGACGAGCTCCTCACTTTGCCCATCCATACGATCTGGTGCCAAAATGCACGACATCACCCTGACTTCCTGGAAGTATTACTCAACGATTCGGAAAAGGATCAGTTCCTGTTTCGTCGAGATCGTTCGATCTGCTACCCATTGATCGAGGCTGTTTTGCTCTCATCATCTGGCTTCCCGATTCTTGCGCCGGAGATTGTGTTGCTTTACAAATCTAACGATCTGGAGAGTGCTGAGAATCGCTGGGATTTTCAGTACACGCTGCCTGCACTGAATATTCAGAGGAGGCGATGGTTGGCGGAGGCATTACGCAAGCTTGCTCCAGGCCATGTATGGCTCATACATCTGGCAGAATCATAACGTCTTTAACTCCCCCCACAAATTCCTGACATGCTGCTCGGTTGTACGTAGATTCCCAATAGCTGCACGAATAGCATATTTCCCATGCAGTTTCGTATGCGAGAGGAAGAAGTGACCAGTAGCGTTAATGCGGTTCATTATACTCTCGTTAAGTACTTCTAGCTCCGCTTCGTCATCTATGCCTTGGGGATGGGCGCGGAAACAGACCGTGCTGAACGGTGTGGGAGCCAGGCGTTCAAAGTGCGGCGACTCATCAATCCAGCTCGCCAGAAGCTGACCCAGGCGCACATGCTCTCGAATGCGCGCAGCCAACCCTTCCCGGCCAAAATAACGCATCACCATCCAGAGTTTGAGCGAGCGGAAACGGCGCCCAAGTGAGGTACCGTAATCCATCAGGTTGGGGACTTCATCACCCACACTCTCGGCATTGCGCAGGTATTCGGGGATGAGGCTGAAGGCAGCTTTGACGATATCAGGTTTGCGAGTATAAAAAACGCTGCAATCAATCGGGGTGAACAGCCACTTGTGTGGGTTGACAATGAGGGTATCGGCACGTTCGCAACCTGCCAGTACCCAGCGCATTTCGGGGTCAACAGCAGCCGAGCCACCATAGGCGCCATCGACATGCAGCCAGAGACCGTAACGTTCGCATATTTCAGCAATCTGAGGGACAGGATCGACGCTGGTAGTTGAGGTTGTGCCAACTGTGGCGACAACTGCGAAAGGTCGCCAGCCAGCAGCAATGTCTTCCTGGATAGCATGCTCTAGTTGCACAACATCCATACGAAATGCATCATCTACGCCAATTTTGCGCAGTCCCGCCTGCCCAACACCGAGTACAATCCCAGCCTTGTCAACCGATGAATGCGCCTCCTGCGAGGCATAGTAGCGCAGGCGCGGTACCTCGGTTCGCCCTGACATTCCCAGTTGACGAATTTGTACATCAGGGATGGCTTCGCGGGCCGCTGCCAATGCGTAGAGGGAACCAGAGGAGGCGGTATCGTTGATGACGCCAAACAGGGGGTGTGGCAAGCCAAGCATTTGGCGCAGCCAGTCAAGCGCTACCTGCTCCAGCTCTGTTGCTGCCGGCGAGGTGCGCCAGAGCATGGCGTTGATATTGAGGGCGGCTGAGAGCATTTCACCCAGGATGCCGGGGCCAGAGCCGGTAATAGCAAAATAGGCCATGAAACCCGGTGAGTTCCAATGGGTGATACCAGGCACCAGCAGTTGGTCAAAATCTGCCAGGATGGCTTCCATCGCTTCAGGGTGTACTGGTGGCTGACCAGGTAGAGAACGACGGATGTCGCCAGGGGAAGTCGGGGCGAGCACAGGATAAGTACTCACATTCGCCAGGTAATCTGCAATCCAGTCCACTACTTGATGTCCGTAGCGGCGAAAAGCCTCCGAGTCCATATCGCCGGTCGCAGCAGGCTGCTGTGCCGGATCAAACTGCGTGTGTTCTTCCATAAAAAATATCCTTGGTAAGTAACAAAGCCCCCGTCATTGAGGCGGGGGCGTAATCTTATGTAGCGTTATTGCGAGAGCTTCTTTGCTAGCTCACGCGGGCCGGGTTCGACAAGAATCGATCCATCCGGAAAGATGATGGTAGGTACGCTCTGCATACCCTTATTCACACGAGCAACAAATTCGGCGGCTTCTTCGTTCTCCTCGATGTTGATGTACTCGTAGGGGATGCCATGTGAGTCAAACCAACGTTTCGCCATACGACAATCACCACACCAGGTAGTGGCATACATTTTGATCTTCTCTTGGGTGGTTGCAGAATGTGACACAGATAACTCTCCTTAGAGGATACTTTGATTTTGATAGATACTTCTAAGTATTTTAACAGGCATTTGCTACAATATATTCCTGCTTATAATGTTCTAATCGTTTGCATTACCCTAAGCTGGCCCTCCCTGTGGGGATGGTTTGTTGATCCGTTCCAACATCATATTCAAAAACTTTTTGCCACCGCTAGCTATGAGTCCAGGGTTGCGTGCAAGTACGCCCATAACCAGGCCAGCACTAAAATCGCCCCGCAGAGCTTGCGCCACTTGCGCCGGTGTGAGGCGCTTCATCAGCTCAAGGGCGCCATCCCACTGCTCGTCACTGTAGTTGGCGATGCGCTTGTTAATCATATAGGCGATGTCCATGTCACGTCCGAAACGCGCCCGCCAGGCTTTGTCGAAACGCCCAAGGAAAACTGCTGAGGTATCGCCTGCTTTGACCGCTTCGGCTGCAACGTTGCCAGCCATTTGACCAGAGTAAATGGCAAAGCGAATGCCCTCTCCTACCAGAGTTGAACCATGTCCACCTGCATCCCCAGCCAGCAGCAGGCCATCGCGAGAGAAACGCTCAAGCGGCCCTTCCGATGGGAACAGTCCTGTGTGATACTCAATGGGGTTGGCATCGCGAAATTTGTCAGCCAATTGGGGTAGGTCATGGATAATGCTATCTAGATACATACGCGCGTCTTCATCACAGTCGGGGTGAAGTACCCCGACTCCCAGGCGCACACGCCCATCGCCATGCGGAAAAGCCCATGCATAGCCACGTGGGGCATATTTGCTTCCCATGATCAGAAATAGTTCATCCTGCGGATAGTTTGGCGCAAACATGTCGTATTCGGCACCATACCCATAGCGATGGAAGGCCTTGCCCATGTCTACTCGCACTCCCACATGGCGCGAGAAGCCACTGGCATCGATGGTGACCTCAGCTCGCAGACTGAGACGCTCGCCGAGGTGGTTCCTGGCGGTTATCCCCAGCACACGCCCATTTTCCATAATTGTCTGTTTGACCGTATGACGCAGAAGCAATTTGGCCCCTGCCGCAATTGCCCGGCTCGCAAGGTGTTGATAGAGCCCACGCACGTCCACAACGCAGGCCACTGCCGGATTGTAGTGCAACAGCACTTCACGATGTGGGGAGACAAAATAGACTCTAGTTACCGGATGGTAGAACTGTTCAGGGATAGCCAGAGCCTGCATATCGCTGATCCAACTACCACCGCTGGTATGGATAGGATAGCCGATTTCGTTCTGCCGCTCTAAGAGGAAGGTACGCACTCCTGCCTTGGCAGCAGCCTCGGCGGCAGTCAGGCCAGCAGGCCCACCACCTACGATTACTATATCAGTCTCGTCTGGCATGAAAGTCCTTATACCTATTGCTATTGGTTTCGATGCGGATAAGATGAGCAAATACTTCTTTAGGATTCTTGAGTTATCTGCAAGAGGTACGCTACGAATGCCGCATTTCCTCTATATCCTACCATGCATCGTCAAAACAATCGCCAATGCCGCGATGCCGTTATTCAGCGAGTGTAGTATTATGCCAGGCCATAGCGATTTTGTGCGCCAGCGCAGAAAAGCCAGTGCAAGCCCAATTATCAATAGCACTGCAAATGAGCCAGGATCACCATGAGCCACAGCAAATATCAGCGCGCTAAGTATGATCGCCCAAACAGCAGACATTCCACGCAACAGACCGGCAAAGACAAACCCGCGAAAAAACACTTCCTCGCACACCGGAGCAACAAAAACGGCGACAATCAATGTCGCGTAGGTGGTGAGAGGTGCATTCTTACTAAACATGAGGATGACCTGATCGTTCGTTTGCAGTGGCAAGTGGAAGGTTTGTATCAGGTACCCATAAAGGGCATTCGCGCCAAGGATGACGAATATAAGCAACAGTATCCAGGGAAATACTACACCCGCTTGGAAACGACGGAACCCCAATGCCTTTAACGCTAGCCTGGTACGGGCTGTAACTGAGCGGAATGCACGACTGGCAAAATAGAATGGCGCAATCAGAAATGCTCCTTCAACGAGAGAAGAAAAAATGAAGGTAATAAGTGCAGCCATTAAATCCGCTTGCGGTGAAAGCGGTGTATTACGAACGGGCCGTCCACTTACGCTATTAAGAACTAACGTAAGCAAGACCCAGGGCACAATTGTTAGAATGATACCGAGGAAGGTTTGCTGAATTGTCCAGGGGGTTTCGTCAGGCTGCTTTTCGATCAAATAACCCTCCAAATCATCATATGACTACAATATTATAGCAGTGAAGAGACGGAAAAAGGCAGGAACGCATACCCATGGACCTCTGCACCGCGACTGTACCTTCCATTGTTCAATGTGATAGTTCTCGTACGCTCGTTTCCATAATGGGGAGATAGTGCTCTATGCCGATTGAAGAATATCGCTCGGAAACACTTCATCGGGAATACCATCATAATGATCGCGCACAATCACATAGGTGGTCGGAACGAGCTTGCCGGCGATTACTTGCGGTGCGGCCGCGTAGACAATGGTGCCAGTGAGTTGGCGTCCTTGCTGCTGGTAGATAACCCGCTCACCGATGTGATGCTCTGCATACGATGCCGGCGGGCCATAGTCAGCTTCCAACTCGTCTCTGTTGTCCAGGTCAGTCATGTGGATCTTCCCTTCTGCTACACAAACTCATCGTTGAGCAGAATCTCCTCTAGCTCTTGCCATACCATCTTTTCGGCCTGCATGGTCGTCAACGGATCAGATAAACCATCCCAAAAAGCCTCATACAAGATAATTTGTGATATACTATGTCCAACATACAATTTCCTACAGCTATTATATAGAAAAATTCAAGAAAGGCAAATTAATTGGCAGGCACACTAAAGACAAACCCATCCGAGAGTCCAAATTGGCGCAAGCATAAAAATGCTTGCCCCTTCTATCGCGAGCGCTGGTTTCCCGACAACGACGTGATGGCAGGCGAACCAATGTACCAGGTCTTTTGCATGAAAGGCACACCTCCTGTTACTCTGGAGGAGCAAGAACACTGCCTACACAGCAAAACCTGCTGCTGGCGTCTTGCACAAAAACGACAAACAACGAGTGATCAGCCCTCCACAGAAAAAACAACTTCTGAAGTTTCCTAGTCCTTCTCATCAATTCAGCCCTCCCTCAACCACTCATAAAGGAATACCACACGTCATTTTGCTGTTATTATTCTCATGACGATACTGTCAGTATCCCATGTTCTTCCACAAGAAGCTCCGGACTGAAGAATTACTACAGAATACAAAAGGAGAAACCATATGCGCGCAGATATCGTCCCCGGTGCTCGCTTCCCTGACTACGAATTGACCGACCACACAAGAACGCGGCGTCGCCTGAGCGAACTGCAAGGAAACGACCCCATGATTCTCATCCTCTCGCGTGGACACTATTGCCCCAAAGACCACCAACAACACCTCGAACTCGCCGCATTCTACCCTAAAATTGCAGTTGCGTACACAAAGATCGTGACAATTTCAACGGACAATATCCTCGAAACCAACGAGTTTCGCGACGCGGTTGGGGTACAGTGGACATTCCTCTCGGACTCTGGACGCAAGGTACAGCAAGACCTCGACATTCAAGAGTACACCGATCCTTACCACAACCCGATGATTCCGCACACATTCGTTCTTGAGCCGGGCCTGGTCATCTACAAAATCTATAATGGCTATTGGTTCTGGGGTAGACCTTCATCCGAAGAACTGTGGCGGGACTTGCGCGAAGTCATACGCAAGATCCGGCCAGATTGGGACCTCGCTGCACCAGGGATACGTGAGAGCTGGGAAGGCGATAAGAAATTGCACTACCCCTACAAAGGCAAAACATGACCAGAACGATGCACCGGAGCTTTTACTGCATAAACAAGGCATCAAGTATGCGCTGATCCCCCCCGCTTTTCAGCAGTCCCAGGCGCTACTAGCAATCCCTGGGTAATCATCTGCGTGTAGATATCAATCACCTGCTGCACACTCAGTCGTCCATTGGGCCGAAACCATGTAGCCACTTCAGTGCACATAGCTATAATAGCGTATGAAGTAACCTTCACATCGCTCTGGCGAAAGACGCCTCGCTCCATACCATCGCGTAGCAGTTCCTGCAACAAGTACTCGTAACGATCACGCAAAGAAATAATGCGCGTACGGTTCTCTCCTTCAAGTGCACGAATCTCGGTGTCGATGATAAAAAACTCAGATTTATAGCTCGTATGAAGTCGAATATGGTTTGCAATGGCTGCACGCAGACATTGCTGTGGGTCGTTCTTCTCACGTAAAATGCGCTCCAGGTTTGCATTCAGGCGCTGCATATAGGTTTCCATGATTTCGATGAGCAAGGCTTGCTTACTGGTATAATGGTAGTAAATACTCGCTGCCTGGATGCCTGCGATACGAGCAATATCGCGCAAGGGTGCTGCATGGTACCCATACTCTGCAAATAACTGTACCGCGGCAAGCAGAATTTTCTCTCGCGCCGAACGGTTTTCGGGTTGCATTTCTTCTCCCCTTTCCCTTTTCTCTCGATTTGTCTCCATTCTAACAGAAACGGGAAAGGCATGAAACTACGCCGTGCGGGTTTTGCGTTGCCGCTCGGCTTTGACAACCGTTGTACCAATGGCACGCCCGACTACGATTGGAGGATCCAACACATCGGCAGCCGAATCTCCGATGTCGGGTCGCACGGTAATAACTTTACGAGCTTCGAACTCTATACGCCGCGAGGTTCGCCCGGTTTTGGTAATACGTCCAGTTACCTCTAAATAATCTCCTGAGTACAATGGTGCCAGGAACTCCACGTTTTCATAACCAGCGAGCAGACCTTCATCACCATCGCAGCGAATGGCAAGCTCCGTTGCCACATCCCCAAAGAGCGAAAGCATGTGCGCCCCATTGACCAGCTGGCCTCCATAATGAGCATCATTAGCGCTCAGTCGCACACGGATCATCGCCGTAAGTTCATTGCTGTCGAACATCGTACTCTTCCTCTCTTTCGTTAGCAATCTTCACGAATTCGCGGTTCTGGAGTTGGCCGCGACCAATGTCAGCATCTCATACGCAACATTTGCAGCGAGTAGAGCAGTGACCTGTGATGGGTCATACGCAGGCAAAACTTCAACGATATCGAACGCCACAAAATTTGCCCCTTGCAACCCACGCAGCAGTTGTAGGGCTTCCCAACTCGTCACACCACCAACCTCCGGCGTGCCGGTACCAGGAGCAAATGCAGGATCAACGAAATCAACATCAAAGGTCAGAAATGCTGCCTTATTACCTAACCGTTCACGCACAATCGCTGCAACCTCCGCCATGCTGTATCGACGCATCTCACCATTGGGCATGAAGGCAAAACCGAGATTACGCGGCAGGTCATAGTCGTCAGCACCGTAAACTGAACCACGCATGCCCACCTGAATGCAGCGGGATGGATCGAGTAATCCCTCCTCGGCAGCTCGCTTAAAGGTTGTACCATGATTATATTTGCGGCCAAAATACTCATCCCAGGTATCGCTGTGAGCATCAAAATGCGCTAGTCCTACGGGTCCGTGACGACGTGCTACAGCACGCAACTCCGCCAGGGTGATAGAATGATCGCCTCCCAGGCAAATCGGAATGATGCCTGCCTCCAGGATTAGTGCCAATCCTGCTTCAATACGTGCATAGCTATCCTCGATATACCCAGGAACAACTGGAATATCCCCTCCATCCGTCACAGAAAGCGTACCAAATACATCCACTCCCACCGCAGGATTGTATGGTCGCAGTAGTACTGAAGCGTCTCGAATAGCCGCAGGCCCAAAACGGGCACCTGCCCGATACGTCACACCCGTGTCGAATGGAACGCCTACCACCGTAACATCAACCTCTTCGGTTGAGGTGACAAACGGGAGACGGGCAAATGTACGCACTCCACAGAAGCGTGGTGACTGTAGCGCATCAACAGGCTGGTAACGAGGCATAACTCCTCCTCTCTTCAATAAGAAGCTAACGAACGTTTGTTAAATTCGCAGGATATCAGTGCTACAAAACTAAAATCGGGTATAAAGTAAGTATGTACCAAAGCAATATGAAAAGCAAGCGCCCATGTTTCCACAGGACGTGATAGTTCACATTGGTTAATTGGTTCAGACATCTCTGAAGAGGAGTTTCGTGGATTATACAGGAATTGAAGGACTCTTGAGAATCTGTGAACCTAGGCGAGCAAAACATCACCCAGCACATTTCACGACGTCAGGCATGGTACAATGCAGACATGATCGTCAATGTTACGCAAAACCCGGAGTCACACTATGCTACAATACAGCACTGCACCCGAACTCACCGGCGCTTACATCACCTCCGTATGGGAGACACTCCCACGCTATGTACGCCCAACGTTTTTGTTACCCAGTCCAGCACTCTCAGCACAACTTGGCTGCGAAGTGACGATTGCCAGCGAGACATTTCAGCACACCGGCAGCTTCAAATTCCGTGCTGCCTATAACCTGCTCTCCAGCATTCCCCAGCAAACTTTTGTCGCGGCCTCATCGGGAAACTTCGGCCAGGCGGTGGCATATGCAAGCAAATTGTTAGGCAAAACATGCACCGTCGTCATGCCATCAACATCGGCTCAGGTCAAGATCGCAGCCGTACGCTCCTACGGAGGCATCGTCGATTTGATCGATGTGAGCAAAATCAGCCGTTCAGAGCGCGTACAGCAGTTGCTAGCTAAACAGCCTGGAGCATTCCAAGCCCAGGCATACGATGATTATCGCGTCGTCGCTGGAAACTCTACATTAGGTAAGGATATCTTGAGCACGGCTGATTTCGATGTGGTCCTGGTACCGGTCGGTGGCGGTGGTTTGTCCTCAGGCCTGGTAGTAGCACGCGACCTCCTGGGAACAAAAACGGAGATCATTGGAGCGGAACCTTTACCGGGCAACGACGCCGCACGATCCCTCCAAAGCGGTCACCTCGTTCGTAACGAGCAAGAACCCGCGACGGTAGCCGATGGCGCACGTACTCTCAGCCTGGGTATACTTAATTGGGAAATACTACGCCAGGGTCTGGCAGACATTATTGCAGTACCAGATGCCCTAACGCTAGAGGCGCTGCGATCCTATTTTCTTTTTGTCAACCTGAAAGTCGAACCGACAGGAGCCCTTGCTCTTGGTGCGTTACTCGCCCATCCCGAACACTTCTCGGGAAAACGTGTCTGCTGTATTGTGAGTGGTGGCAACGTTGACCCTGTAATATATGCCCAGGTGCTGCTAGAACATTGACGATGTCGCACTATCACACTGGGTAAATGGCCAGATTGTTAAATGTTGCTTGTGCACCTGGAGGAGTAGGAGCCGGGAGATTTGACACAAACAATGCAACCGAGCCGCCTGTATAGCTGGTGTCCGTGGGCACTTTCAGTGTCTGCCCATTCACGATGAATGTCATACTTGGACCGTTCGCAATGATTGCAATGTGGTTGACACTTCCTTGTTTTTGAATAGCCTGGTCCATCGTGTAATCTACGAGCGTGTTACTCTGAGAGTTGCCAGTGGCATCTAGTACTCCCTTGAATACTGCATAGGTGCCATCTCCATACAGCTCAAAACGGTAATAGGTAGCCAGTTCGTTGTTTTGATTTGATGCGCCGCGAATAAACACACCATACCCGTTGCTCTGGTCACCTCGCGAGAGGGTAGCATCAACAACCAGCTTGAAGTTGCTATACACTTTGGTACCAGGGACTAACTCCCAGAGCAGCTTGTTATCATCATCCTCCAGGACCATAGACCCGCCGCCTACTTTGACAGAATATTTACCCGAGATGCTTGTGAGATCCCAACCATTATTGTTATTCTGAAAAAAATCACTGAACAGAGGCGGTATTGTAGGTGTTGGACTGGATGCAGAAGGAACATTCGTCGTAGTTTTCTCAAGGTGGCTTGTGACATAGAAATAGCCAACTCCTCCACCAACGAGAATAATCATCAGTAAAATGATGCCTACAATCAAGCCAATTTTCGGGACACGTTTCCGCGCAGGAGGCTGATGAAGACCCATGGGATGGTAGCCGTTTTTGTCGCTTTGCTGAAATCCCACCATTGGGGGCGGAGCGAGTGTAGAGTAGAGAGGTTGCTGAGGCGTTCCATAGGGGTTGCTGGAATAGATTGGCTGTTGCTGCGGCGGGGGAGGGGCAAAGTTCCCACGCAAAAAAGTATTTGGACCAGGCGGTGCCGCGGGCTGGCCTCCACCATAGAATGTTTGTGGTGCAGATCCACCCCAAGGTGCGCCAGGAGGTTGTGCTCGTTCGGTGGCACCATTTGTCGATGTCAGAAAATTATATTCACCACAGGTACCACAATATACTTCACTGGGCGCGAGCGGCCTCCCACAACGCTGGCAACGCCGGGCCGAAGCATCACCGTAGGGTGGATACATTGAGGACATAGAGAAACCCCTCCATACTGATTGGTGATGTGTTCTATTTACATTCCCCCAGGATGTTGAGGAGAGTATCTCATATTCTCAGGTCAGTTGTCTACTGGTACTATACCCCGGGTGTATGAATTCGTTGTCGGTAAGCGAGCGAAGCGAGTAAAAAATGGCTCAGCAGATGCGCGGCAACGGGTCGCCGACCAGCATATCCAGTACACGCATCCCGCCGATATCCGTGCGTAAGAAAACCAATCCTGCTGGCTCAGCCTGGACCGTGCCGATGACCACCGCTTCCCGTCCCAGTGGATGAGCACGCATGGCTGCCAGTACTTTCTCCTCTACCTCCGGCGCGACAATCGCCAGCAGCTTGCCCTCATTAGCAATCGTCAGTGGATCGAGACCCAGAATCTCGCACGCCCCACGTACTTCGGGATGGACAGGAACGGCGTTCTCATCTAGTGCGATGGACACCTCCGAGCCAAGAGCCATCTCATTCAACGCCGTCGCCACACCACCACGTGTCGGGTCCTTCAGACAGTGGACACCATCGCCCGCAGCTTGAAGCATTGAGGCGACCAGCGTATGAAGTGGCGCAGTATCGCTCTGGACGTCGGTTTCGATCTCGAGTGCCTCGCGAGCCATCATGATGGCGATACCATGGTCTCCTACTGGACCGCTCAACAACACCCTATCACCTGGCTGCAACTGCGTCTGCCCTAGTAACCAGGAGCCATGTATAACTCCCACACCAGCTGTGTTGATGAACAGCCCATCAGCTTTGCCACGTTGAACCACCTTGGTATCACCGGTGACGATAGCAACACCTGCCTCAGTCGCAGCCTGCGCCATCGAGGCCACGATACGGCGCAGTTCGGCGATGGGGAACCCCTCCTCCAGGATAAAGCCTGCCGAAAGATACAAAGGTTCTGCACCCGCCATCGCCAGGTTGTTGATCGTGCCATGGACAGCCAGTTTGCCAATATCCCCACCTGGGAAGAACAGCGGGCTTACCACGTAGGTATCGGTCGTAAATGCCAGGCGTTGGCCTGTCCCATTGATGCTAAAGATCGCCGCATCATCCATCGCATCAAGTAGAGGATTCGAAAAGGCGGGCGCAAAGACGCCTTCGATCAAGTTGTGAGTTGCCTTGCCACCGCTTCCATGACTAAGGGTGATCTTCTCATCGCGCAAATAGAACTTGTGGCGGCGCGCCTTTCTCGTACGCTCAATCTTCTTCAGGACGTCATCAATGCGTTCTGAATCACGTGTTGACGGTGTGTCCATGAATACCTCCTACCCTTCCCGTGCAGAAATCCGAACTATGATAACTGCGCTTTCACGTTTGTTACCGGCAGAATATTGAGACCCTTGCGCTCGGCCGCCATCGAGAAGCGCCCGTAACTGAAGTAGGCAGCGCAAGCCCCTTCTGGCGAAACCATACAGGTACCAATAGGCGTCTCAGGTGTGCAGGCAGTCCCAAAGACCTTGCATTCCCAGGGCTTGATGACTCCCTTGAGCACCTCGCCGCACTGACAGGCCTTGGGGTCAGCAACACGCAGCCCCGGCACCTCATAACGTAACTCAGCATCCCAGTCGGCAAACTCTGCACGTAACTTCAGCGCACTGTGGGTGATGAAGCCCAGGCCACGCCACTCAAAGAAGGGCCGCAATTCCATCGTTCGGGCCATCGCCTCCAGCGCCTTGGGATTGCCCTCCCGGCGCACGACTCGTGTATATTGGTTCTCGACCTCTGCTCGCCCTTCGCTGATCTGCTTCACAAGCATATAGATGGACTGGATAATGTCGAGCGGCTCGAAGCCGGCAATCACTACTGGTTTGTGATGGTCGCGTGCGACAAAGTTATAAGGCCGCATGCCGATCACCATGCTGACGTGACCTGGGCCAATGAAGCCGTCGAGCCGCAGGTCTGGCGAGTCAAGAATTGCTTTCATCGCGGGTATGATAGTCACATGATTGCAGAAGACCGAGAAATTCCTGATACCCTCGGCCTGCGCACGTAGCAGCGTCACGGCTGTTGAGGGTGCAGTTGTCTCAAAGCCGATGGCAAAGAAGACCACCTGGCGATCGGGATACTGACGGGCAAGCTTGAAGGCATCAAGCGGTGAGTAGACGAAGCGCACATCAGCCCCTTCTGCCTTAGCGTCCAGCAGACTCCCCTTGGAGCCGGGCACACGCATCATATCTCCGAATGTTGTGAAGATGACCCCGTCCATACGGGCGATGGCAATGGCATCATCAATACGGCCCATCGGCAGGACGCAGACAGGACACCCCGGCCCATGAATCAAGTCGATGTTGCGCGGCAGCACATCCTCAATGCCGTGCTTATAAATTGTATGGGTGTGCCCGCCACATACCTCCATCAGCTTGAAAGGTTGGTCACCGCTCAATTTAGCTATCTCGGCAGAGATGCGCTTCGCCAGGTCCGCATCGCGGTATTCGTCAACATATTTCATGCTCATCTTAGGTCTCCTTCTCCATGCTGCTCCGATTAATGTCGTAAAACAAATGCAAGCACAGCTCTACCACATCTTTCGTTGTTGCTGCTTCATCCGTAGGTGCCTGAAGACGCTTGCGTGCCTTTTTGGTCTTACCCCGCGTCCACAGCCAAGTTTACGTCCTCGTCCGAGCCAGTGCCGGTGACGACTTGATCTACCAGCCCGATCAAGCGCAGGGCTTCACGTAAGATATTCAACGCGGCGTTGTGATCACGATCCTGGGGAAAAAGATGGTATGCGCAGTAAGGATTTTGGCACACAAAGATCCGATCGGACAGGTCCATGTTTTCCCACTTCCATCCGCAACAATGACAGGTCTTACTCGATGGGAAGAAGCGCCCCACCTTGATGACCTGCCCGCCGCGCTGCTCAATTTTGCTCGTCAAGAGATCCCGCAGTTTGCCGAGCGCGGCATCCGAGAACGAGCGCGACAGCTGCCGGTTTTTCAGCAAGCCTTTCAGGTTGAGATCTTCGATGCCGATGATCCCGTAGCAATTCGCGAGCCTCGTGGTCAGCTTGTGCAGCATATCATCGCGCCTGCACGCGATTCGGTAATGCAGGCGGGCGATCTGCCGCCGCGCCTTCTCCCGGTTTTTCGATCCCGGCTTGCGCCGATGCAAGCGCTTGTTCGCCTGGCGCAGCTTTTTGAGATCCGCAGAGAGAAACGCTTGGTTCTCGTATTTCTCTCCGGTACTCAGCGTCGCCAACCGGTTCAAGCCCACATCGACACCCACCGCTGCTTTTCTCTTCTCTGGTTTTCCATCAAGGACTTCAACCGTAATGCTGATGAACCACCAATCCGCTGTCCTGCTAATGCGCGCCCCGGTGATTTTTCCCGATGTGCGCAGGTTCTCCGCCATATTCACCCATCCAAGTTTGGGGATATGCACCCGATGATCGCCCACCTCGAATTGATCGTTGGCAAGATAGAAGCTCGGTTTGCTTCTCTTCTTGCTTTTGAACTTGGGTCTGCCGCGTCGCTTCCCCTTCTTCAATCCATCAAAGAATGCGCTAAAGGCTTTGCCCAGATCCAGGATGGGCTGATCAGAGGCATTTTTGGTCACCTCCCAGGTCCAGGGGAACTGCTCCCGCCTGATCACATTGAACTGCTTCTTGAGCTTGAATGCCGTGGGTTTCTCGCCTGCTTCATATTGCCAATTCCACTCCGCCAACGCCCAGTTCCACACAAAGCGGGCAACCCCTGCCGCTTTGGCAAAATACACGGCCTGCTCAGGCGTGGGATGCAGGCGGATTTTGTGGGCTTTGATCATGCCTTCTCATCCTTTCCCAAAGCAGCCGCCCGGATGGCGTTTTTGTGGGAACGGAGGCCATGTAAGCGTGCCGAGAAGACGGTGACAATGGCTATCAAGTCGGCTACCAGTTCTTCCTCTGGGGAGAAAGCTTCGCCACCCGTGACCGTGATTTCGGTCCCATGACGCTGGCAAAACGCTTCAAACCAATCGTAGCCAAAGCGCACGAGACGATCCTGGTAGCCGATCACCAGCCGTTTGACGTGACCGAGTTCGATTTGCTCACTGATCTGGTTAAAACCTTTGCGTTGGTAGTTGAGTGCTGAGCCGATATCTTTCACCCATTCATCGACATGTATCCCTTGGTCCAGACAGTAGGCGCGAAGTGCTTCCATCTGTGTTGCCAGGTCCTTCTTGTGAGACGGAGAGGACACGCGAGCATACGCAATTACTTTTCCCTGCTCTGAGGAAATCATTCCCCGATAGGCAAGATACTGCTCATGTGTATAATAGCGCCGATTGGTCGGCGTGCGGAAAGCTGGCAGGATGCCCTTCCGATCCCATTTTTGCAACGTGTTCACGGATTTGCCTATCAACTTTCCCAACTCTTTGGGTGAATAAGTATGCTCCATGCATACATATTACCATAGTATCACATGTTTTTCAATACTGTTAAACGCTCTTTAATACAGCGTGAATGACTTCGAGGAGAGAGTGATAGGCCGTTGCCTGCGCCTCCTGAATACGCGGGATATGATCGCTGGGGGAATTGATGCACACATCCACCGCTGCGGAGTTCATCATCTTCCCACCATCGTAACCAGCCAGTCCAACTGTCAACAGTCCCTGCTTCTTTGCCTGCTCGAGAGCCACCAGCACATTGGTCGAGTTACCGCTCGTCGAAATTCCCAGGGCGATGTCACCTCGTCGTCCAAACGCGATGACCTGGCGAGCAAAGACATTGTCAAACCCGACGTCGTTCCCCACAGCCGTGACCACAGCAATATCGTTAGTCAGCGCAATCGCCGGCAGAGACGACCAGCCAGCAAAGGGTGGGTTAAGAAGTTCGGTTACCAGGTCCTGAGCATCAGTGCTACTGCCACCGTTGCCAAAGGCCAGCAGGGTCCCACCATTAGCAAAGGCTCGCGCCATCATCTGACCGGCGGCAACAATTCGTGCACCCGAATGTTCGAGTGTTGTACGACGCAGTGCAATCACCTCGCGGCACTTCTCCAGTGTCGAGTGACGCACCTGCGCCAATACATCCTCTATGTTGGCCTTGCCTCCCTCGAAAAGAAAGGGATAAAAGAGCCGATCGTACTCAGATCCTTCTGACTCCTGCATCATTCCTCCTCACTCGCCTTCGTCGTCAGTAGTAGGTACGTGACCAATTGCTACACCAGCATGCACCAACAATACATCGCCTGAGACGACGCCTTCCACAAGGGTTATATCAATCTCTTCCATCGCATCCTGAACTGTCACCAGCGCTAACCCGGTTTCCTGATCGACACGCAGCACTTTGGCAGGCAATGCCTCATCGGAACAAGTCACGCAGTGTCCAGCTGCATCAAGGACGCAGCTCGCATTGCTGATCGGTTTCAATTCATGTTTCAGAGTCACTCAATAATCCTTCATGCTCAAAGAAAATATGCACCAACTCCCATAAGACGTGGTAAAGCGTCTCATGCGTCTCCTGGATCACCAGTGGATCGTTTGCCCGCACCACGAAACAAAAATCAACTTCACTTCGCCTCAACAGTCCCCCGTCGCCTCCCGCCAGCCCCAGCGTGAGCAGACCCATTTCTCTTGCTACTTCCAGCGCCGCCCCGACATTGGCACAGTTCCCATCCGGCGAGAAACCCATTGCCATATCATGAGGCCGGGCAAGCACTCTGAGCTGACGTTCAAAGGGCATATTGGCCTTTCCCCCAGCCATCAGACCACTTATGGTCGCGCTATCGTTGGTCAACGCCAGGGCAGGCAGTGCTCGTTTGCCAACAATCACCGGATGCACAAACTCGACTGAAACGTGCTGTGCATCGGTCGCCCAGGCTCCATTGCCAAAAGCCAGGAGCCGTCCTCCCTGGTGGAAGCGCCGCGCCATAGCCCAGCAAGCCTCAGCGATCTTTCCCGCTTCACTGTTGAAGAACGCCTCGGGTATGGACATGCTCTGCTCGAAGCGCGCTGTAACTAGCTCCATCAAATCCGGCAGTACAGGCTGTCCTTTCCCCTCCATCAATTAACCTCGTCATTCAATATGGCTCTGATGAAGCATTTTAAGCTCATCAGTAAAAACATCACCCATCGTATGAAGTATTTCCATCGTCTCCCGCGCTTCATTCTCGTCGATCTTGCTCATAGCAAAGCCAACATGGATTAACACCCAGTCGCCCGGTCCGATACCCTCAGGTCCCACCAATGCGACGCTCACGTTGCGCTTCACACCAGAGACATTCACTTTGGCAATCGAATTTGCTTCGTCCACGATCTCCAGGATCTGACCTGGTATACCAAGACACATATGCTTCTGCCTTCCTTTTTGTACTCAAACATACTCAGTTGCGGTGAAAACATCCGCACACCGCACGGGATCGCCCGTGTGTGGCTCTAGCCGAGCAAAGTACCGCGCTAAAATGTTGACCGCGCTATTCTCGTCACGATCAAGCACCAAACCGCACTCGGTACATACATACGTCCGCCTGTAGAGTGGCATGGGTTGCAGATGCCCGCATCCACTGCATTGCTTGGACGTATTTCTTTCATCTAAGAACACCAGTTCTTTCCCGTAGAGCAGGCATTTGTAGACCAGCATCTGCACAAAGCTGTAGAGACCCCAGTCATTGAATACAGCCCTATTGAGATACTTGTTGCGTTCTGCATGCTCGTTCATTACCATCTGGCGTTGGGAAAGATCACCGATCACAACAGTTCTCTCAACCAGTTTGTGAGCGATGAGATGGGATGCCTTGTGATGACTATCCTTCTGCTTGTTGCATTTCTTCTCGGAAACCCGCTTGTAGACTTTGCTCAAGCGGATATACCGACGAGACTTCTTCTTACACTTATCCCGCTTGGAACGGATTTTGTCGAGTTGCTTATTGTACCATCGGGACCCTTTGAAGCCACCCACATGGTAGACACGGCCTTGCTCATTCACGCCCGTTGCCAGGGTCTTGATGCCCAGGTCAAAGGCGACGACTTCCCCCTGTTGCTGCTCTTGTTCCTGCTCACGATAGGAAAAGGAAGCGTAGTAGTTGCCTCTCGCATCTCTTGATATGGCAACTTCTCGGAAACCATCAGGCGGTGTCTCTGTGAGCCGGGCGGTGCTATTGGGATAGCGTTTGTTCTTGCCCTTGCCGCCCGTGGGCAGGATGAGCACGTTTCCCTCAATCTTGAGATACAACGCCGGATAGCAGAGCGTGAAGAAACAATGCCGTGGACGCACACGGGGGAAGCCAGGCTTTTCTCCATTGAGCACACGGCGGAAGAAGGCAGCCATCGCATTATCAAGGCGATAATAGACTTCGTGAAGGAGCTTCCCATAGACAAACTCAAGCTCCCGGTCATGCTGTTTTGAGGCTTGCAGCGTCTTCTTGGCGGAATACGCACCGGGCCATTTCTCACCGTTGCGTAGTCTCATCACCCACCAGTTGTACAGCCCTCGACACTTGGCTTGCATGAACTCAAGCGCCCGAGCATCTTCAGGTGTCACCTCAAGCTTGATCTTTTTGCAGAGCAGCATCTTTCAATACCTTCTTGTATGATCTGAGTCCATGAAGCCGGGAAGCGAACACGGTAATAATAGCAATCAAGTCCTGTACCAATTCCTGCTCAGGTGACATGGCTTCACCGTTCATCACGATGATCTCGGTGTTGTGACGCTGGCAAAAGGCTTCAAAGTAGCCATAGCCGAAACGCACAAGCCGATCTTTGTGAGCAATCACGATACGCCGGACTTGCCCCAATTCAACCAATTCCATGAGCCGGTTAAACTGCTTGCGCTTGTAGTTCAAGCCGCTGCCACTATCAGAAAGCCATTCATTGACCCGGATGTCTTGCTGCTGGCAGTAGGCTTCAAGCGCCTTCACTTGTTTAGCCAGATCAGGCTTCATCGCTGTACCTGATACCCTGGTATAGGCAATCGTCAAGCCTTGTTCCTGTGCTACTAACCCTTGGTACTGCAAGTATTGGTCATGGGTATAGTAGCGCCGGTTCGTAGTGGGAGAGCGATGGGCTTTCAGTTTGCCCTCCCTATCCCACTTTTGCAGGGTTTTTGTTTTGCGCCCAATGAGTTGCCCAAACTCTTGCGGGCTATATGTACTCTTCATGAGTACTTTATAACACATTAGGGCATGAATTTGTCGACTATTGAAAGCTCCTTTTAGTATCCGTAGGAGCCCGATTATGAACGTTAATACATACGTCGGACCATGTCATGGGTTGATCTGGGGCCGATTTATCGGCCCCTACGCTCGTCCTACGCATTTTGTTACTGGGCATTATCGCCCTGTAACCGTGCCGCAGCTATTGCTAGCTGACCAAAGCTCAAACCGCCATCGTTTGGCGGCACACGTCGATTTACATAAACCCGGAAAGCCATTTCCTCCAGGCGTGCCAGCAGTTGCTCAAGCAACAGTTGGTTCTGGAAGACGCCACCACTGAGCGCAACCATGTTCAGCCCACTTTGCTCGCGTGCCTCGCAACAGGCCAGTGCAAGCAGTTCGGCAATGGAACGGTGAAAGCGCAGCGCGATCTGTGGTAGCGGCACCTCCTGCTGAATATCGCTCACAATGGCGCGGATCATCGGCGCCACCTGGAGGAGCATCGTTTGCTGCTGACCTGCCTGCCGGCCTCCGATGGCAAGCGGGTACACATCAATTTGCAGATCACCCACCCGCAGGGCTTCATTGCCCCGATCAGGTCGCGCTAGCATCTCCAGTTCGATTGCAGCCTGACCCTCATAGAGTACCTCGCTACACAAACCGATGAGTGCGGCGATGGCATCAAACAAGCGTCCCAGACTCGAAGTCAGTGGACTATTGATGCCCTTTGCAACCATCTGCTTCATTATACGCCACTTTGACCGGTCGAGTTGGCGCACAAAGGGAATATCTAATTCCAGAAAAGCGTCACCATAGGCTTGAGCGAGGTAGATGGCTGCCATACGCCATGGCTGGCGCACTGCTTGCTCACCGCCAGGCAGCGGCACATAGGTCAGATGCGCCAGGCGCTCAAAATCCAGCAGATCAGCAACCATAATCTCGCAGCCCCACACTGCGCCGTCAGTCCCATAGCCCGTGCCATCAACAGCGACTCCGATCACCGGCCCTGCCAGCCCATGTTCTGCCAACACACTGGCAATATGCGCATGATGGTGCTGGACACCGATTTTCTGCGGAATGTCCATGTCGAGGGCATATTTGGTCGCCAGGTATTCTGGGTGCAGGTTGTAGGCAATTGCCTCGGGATAGATATCGAAGAGACGCTGGTAATGCTCAATCCCCTCGCGGAAGGAGGTCAGCGTCTCCAGATTCTCTAAGTCGCCAATGTGATGACTGACAAAGGCTCGTCGTCCCTTGCCCAGGCAGAAAGTGTTCTTGAGATGACCGCCGCAAGCCAGCAATGGCACAGGCACATCCCACGAGAGGGGTATCGGCTCCGGTGCGTAGCCGCGTGAACGACGGAACATCTGCTCACCACCAGCAGTGATGCGCACCACAGAGTCATCGCAGCGCATGTGGATATCTCGATTATGTGTCAGTACACCTTCTGCAATAGATGCAAGCCGCGCTTGTGCGTCTTCGTCCCGATAAGCGATTGGTTCATCACTCAGGTTACCACTCGTCATCACCAGCACCGCCATCCTACCAGGTTCGATGGCTGCTGTGAAGGCGTGTAACAGCAAATGATGCAGTGGCGTGTAGGGCAACATGATACCCAGCGTGTTATGCGCTGGCGCAACGCCTGGTGCCACTTGCAGGGGCCCTTGACGCTGGGCCAGCAGTACAATCGGCCGTCGGTGTGACTGGAGCAGCTTCCCCTCGGCCTCACTTACCCAACAGAGTCGCTGGATCGTCTCTAGATCGATGGCCATGAGTGCAAAGGGCTTGGCTTCTCGATGCTTCTTTTGACGTAGCCGTTGCACAGCCTGGACGTTCAACGCATCACATGCCAGGTGGTGGCCTCCTAATCCCTTGATGGCGAGTATTGCTCCTGCTGCTAGCCACTGCGCTGCTGCAGTAATTGGGTTTGCATTTGACACCGTAGGGGCCCGATTTATCGAGCCCAGATCCGAGCTCGTTGCCCAATCAATAAGGTTTACATGCGGGCCACAGACCTGGCAAGCATTAGGCTGGGCATGAAAGCGTCGATTGAGTGGGTCTTCGTACTCCCCCTGGCAGGCCGGGCACATTGGGAAAATGCGCATGGTCGTCTTGTCACGATCATAAGGGACATCCTGAACGATAGTAAAGCGCGGACCACAATTGGTGCAGTTGATGAACGGATAGGCATAGCGCCGGTTCACAGGATCGAAAAGTTCACGTATGCAGTCGTCGCAGGTAGCAGTATCGGGTGATATGAGTGCGTGACGCTCGGCCCCAGCCTGGCTATGGGCGATAATGAAGGTGGTCTCGTGGCATGGCGGAACCAGTTCGGTGGCAATCGTATCGATACGGGCCAGCGGCGGAGCATCTTCGTGCAAGGCACGCTCGAAGCCATCTAGAGCTTCTGGTATACCCTCGACCTCGATAGTCACCCCACGACTATCGTTGAGCACAAATCCGACCAAACCATGCCTCAGTGCCTGTCCATAGACGAAAGGCCGAAAGCCCACGCCCTGTACAATGCCCTGGATGGTGATGTGCCGTCGCTGAATTTTCGAGCCAATTAAAGATGCCACTCAATTATGCCTCTCCTGGTACCAGGCCATTCCTATGTGCGAATGCGATAAGCCAGTCACACCAGGCATCGAGTCCTTCACCTGTGCGGCAACTCATCTCGAAGATCTGCAGGTGTGGATTGATGGCTAATGCCTGCTGTTTGGCTTTCACCAGATCAAAGTCGACGTAAGGGAGCAGATCGAGCTTATTCACAATCATCACTTGTGAGGTTGCAAACATCTGCGGATACTTCGCTGGCTTGTCATCGCCCTCGGTAGTACTCACGACGACAATCCGGATATCTTCCCCTAGATTCCAGGTTGAAGGGCAGACCAGGTTGCCAATGTTCTCGATGACGAGCAGATTAATACGGTCCAACTCGATGTGTTCGAGCGCGTCACGAATCATGTGTGCCTCTAGATGGCATGCTCCCCTCGTATTGATCTGGACGGCCTCCGCGCCTGCCGCCTCTATCCGTTCCGCGTCAGCGCTCGTCTCGATATCACCTTCGATCACACCAATGCTCAGTCGCTCACGGAGTCGCGCAATTGTCCGCTCCAGCAAGGTTGTCTTGCCAGCGCCTGGGGAACTCATGATGTTGATTGTGCGAATGCGGCGTGCTGCCAGCATCTGCTGGGTCTCCTGGGCAATGTTGTCGTTGGCCGCCAGGATGTTCTGAGCAATGGTTACTTTGGGCACGAGTGATACTCCTTATTACGGACGCGATCAGGGTAATTACGAAGTTTCGATCTCCATATCAAGAATTTGAAGTTCGTTGCCAGAAACAATTTCGTTGGACCACTCTTCGCATGTGGGACACTGCGCGATGAAGTTCATGACGGGAAACTCCTTGGCGCAGTGCCGGCATCGTGCCCGGTGCGGTACAACATCGATCAACAATTGGGTACCTGCCAAAACCGGATCGAAGCTAGCCAGCATCTCAAAGCAGAAAGTTAACGAATCTGTCACGATACCGCTGGCCTCACCGACCCGTAAGCGTACACCTTTTACTTGCGTCGCATGACACTCGGCTGCCCGAGCCTCAATGACATCAAAGATACTTTGAGCAATAGCAAGTTCGTGCATGTCCAACTTCGCTTCTGATAGAGACGCCTCCAGACTCCTGTTTTGGGACCACAAGAATAAACGGCCCTGCTCGATTGGCCGCATTACATCGACTGCATCCTCAGATAACGTTGAATATCTGGCAACTGTTGCCGAATCACGTAGCCCACGGCGAGGTAGAACCATCACTTGAATTCCCCAGCGACCTGAATCAAGTCAATCTCATTGCCATTGTGCCCTTGCTTGACCTGTAAAACCACAATGGCTTTATCGATGGGATTTCCCTCCCTATCAAAGAGGACACGCCCACTTACACCCTGAAAAGCCGGTATATCGCCAGTACCCAACGAAGCCAGGGCGTCACGAACCGCCTGGCCCGTTAGAGGACCTCGGACGAGTCCGGCAGCCGCGCTAATGACCGCCACGGCATCATGTGTCAAGATGGCATCATTGCCCGGATCCGACGCATTCTGGGCAGCTAAGGTGGAACTCTGGTAGGTACTTACCCAATTCGCGAAAAACGCCGGCTGCTGCTGCTTTGGATACCCGAGAAACGTCCACTCGTCTGGATGAGCAAAAGCAGTAAAGGTCAACCGTCGCATGTCCTGGGGAAAACTACTCGCGATCGTCGCATCTGGACCACTCCCTTGTCCGAGCAGCAAGTTCGTATCGACCGCATCACCACCCAGAATCTTGAGATTCGTGAGAAACCTGTCGTAAGGTCTGGCCCGCAGCGCCGCGCCAACTGCATGCGCCAGTCGCACAGCATCGACATCCAACCCTGCCAGGAAGATGGTATCGACTTTTTTCGTCCGTGCACCGACCAGAATCCTCTGATATTCTGCGACTGTGGTTGTTCCCTCGGTAAAATTGTCGGCATCGTTACTAATGGCCGTCTCATTCAGCCCCCGCACACTCTCAGTAAAGGCATTCGCCAATGAGACGCTGTACGGATCAGTGGGGTCACGCATCACCAAGATCTTCTCGGCTTGGAGTTGCTGGACAGCAAATTTCCCTAGCGTATTTCCCTGCAGATTATCTGGCGGGTTGACACGAAAGAAGTACGGGCTGCTGCCGCTCAACTTCACGCTGGACGCCGTCTCAGAGACGAGTGGGAGATGCACGGAAGCAACAATGTCGCGTGCATTGATAGTCTGCGAACTAAACGGCCAGCCGACAACAGCAATGATGTGATCGAAGTTGCCCACTTTGGCAACACGATTGGCGATGAACTGCGCCACCGTTGCCACATCCGCATCATTTGCCCCTGAGTTATCTATCAGCAAACGCAACTGCAGACCATGTGGCAAGAGCTTGCCGCTATTGATCTCGCGCTGGGCCAGAAACGCCCCGTGCAGTTCAGTACGACCAAGCAGAAAATCTACCACACTACTATCAACAGCCAGCCCCAAGACAATGGTCACATAGGGAACGCCACTCTGCAGAATATGCAGGTTCTCATTATAGATCTGCGCCTCGCCATCAGTCGGGTCAGCAGAGACTGCCTTAGTGAGAAAATTCACGGCACTGCTCATATCCCCTTGTTGGATGGCATGTGCTGCTTGCTGCTTCAGATCAACATCGCTGCGACCTTGGTAAGTATCAAAGACAAAACGCCCGTCACTCATGCCTATGCCCTTCTTCTGGTAGGTCTGCATCTCTAATGCCAGTTCTGCGTTGAGAGCCTCGGTCTGCTGTTGCGACACAACAGGAGCGGCATGCGCCACGCTGGTGGCGGTTGCGTTTTGCTTTGCGAGATCTGTAGGAGTGACTATAGACGTCACCGGACGCATGATAGCAAAGAGGAAGACAATGAGTAATAGCACACATACCGCAGCAAAAATGCCGACATTAAGCAAGCTACTTCTGCGGCTGCGCTCGCGCATTTGGGCAGCGCTCAGGCGTAGTGGGTCAGTGACAGGCGTGGGAAGTCCCTGTTGAGCAGGATATGGCGCATTTAAGGCGGTTAAATCCCGCTCCATATCAGCGACCCGCACATATCGCTGTGGAGCTGAGAAGCGCAACGCCTGAACAAGAATCTCTTCCATGCGTGGCGATACCGTCGGATTGAGGCGACGGGCCGGTGGATGGAAGAAGGCCGTGCGTTCGCGGGGATCAAAGCCTGTGACGGCATGATGTAGTGTTGCCCCCAATCCATATAGATCAGATTCGGGCTCAACTATTCCTCGAGCTTGTTCTGGCGCAATGTAGCCGGGTGATGTCTTATCCTTCGTGTTCTGCAACTCCCTTGGTGGAAAGAAGGGCACATGTAACAACGATACACGATTCCCACCAGGGCTTACGATGATTGTATCGGGATTAATAGAGCCATGCACAAGTGGCGGTTGATGATCTGCAAGCACAGATAGTAGTTCACACAACTGCCGTCCATATTCTGCCACAACCCGCTCTGGCAAGGCGCCTCCCTGGCGCTTCAGCACAGAAGCGAGGCTCTCACCTTCCGGGTACTCCAACACTATGTAGTAGACCTCTCGTTCACCGAACACATCCATCAAGGCTGGGAAGCCTGGATGTTGTGCCAGTTCTGCCAGGCGTGTCGCAATCGAGCGTACCACTCGCTCTTTATCAGCTGGGGTTCCTCCGGGGAAAGCCACTTCACGTATGATCACTCGTTCAGAAGGTGATTGGGTATCAATTGCTAACCATGCTGTTCCCTGTCCTTGTTGATTCTCAGGTAGCATCAACTCTTCGAGCAAACGGTACCGTCCCTGGCGCAGTACGTCGCCACGCATTAGCCTACTCAAAGCGAGAGACATAGTGGAAGATGAACGTTGAACTGCTACACTTAAGGCGCTGCTTCTCCTAGAAACTGGTCCCGAAAATTCGCTTATACGACCGTAGCCGCAACGAGCGCATCCTCCGCTCATCAATTCTCCGTCAAAGCCACAACGAGGACACCTCATATGACATCCCTTTCAAATACTTGTATCCATTCCTCTTGAAACGTCCCGCTGAACCGAGTTAATGTAGTGTACCTTGCCGCACACGCCCTCGCCAGGGCGTTCCCGACAGCATGCGCAACAACAATAACGCAGCAACCAGCGTCCAGAAACAGAAGGCCAGGTCTTGTTCTAAAAAGGAACTATCCACCTGCCCATGCAGAAAAGCCGCCAGCATAGCCGCTCCTACACCAATCGTCATCCACTGCAGATGGAGATTACCCTCATCCTCCCTTGCCCGAAGATAAGCAAGGATACGCACAAAGAGCCAGGAGAACAGCCCCAACAATGTCACGAACGCCAACAAGCCAAAAAGCCCCATACTCACCCAAACATGCAGCAAAATATTGTGTGGATGTGACAGCAATGGTTCATCTTGCAGGCCAGTCGGAGCCCCTGTAACTGGATCATTCTTGATGATATAGTGAAATAAATGTGTATGACACAGCGTATTGTTACTGTAGTGGCATAGCCAGTTGTCCATACCATAGCCAAGCCAGGGACTACCTTGAATCATATTCCATGCGCTCTGCCACAGATAGAGACGCCTCATCGATGTGCTTATGCCTTGAGCATTCACATGGCCTTCGAGCAGAAAGTCGATGATGCGGGTATGAAAGATCAGAACAGCGAACCCAGCTATAACCACAAATACCAGCGTACACACGATCAATATCTTGCGGTTACGGATTGCAAGAGCAGCGATAAAGAAGGCCGCAGCAGCAATGGCGAGCCAGGCACCATGTGATTGACTCAGGTATAGCACCAACAGCAACGGCAAGCACAATGCAATCGCCAGAGCACGAAACAGCCCAGGCTTTAGTACACCCCCCTTTGGCGTCTTTGCCACCACCATCGCCATGCCTACAGGCAAGACATAGTCGAAAAGCAGCCCTATATCATTCGCGCTCCCATAGGCCGCGTGTACACGCAAGACGTTCCCGGCTTCCACTACAAGATAGTGCCTGAAAAAGAGATATTGCGTAATGCTTAGTAACGCCACCACAAAGCCCGTCCCCAACAAGGCACCCAGCAAACGCACCAGGTCCTGACGTGTACGTAAACAGTACAGGACCAGCAGCAGATAGAGCATTGGATCAAGCATCTCTTTACGAAAAGCGCGTAAGGCCAACTGATGGTTAAAAGCTATCATTGTTGAAAGCACCGCTGCTGCCAAAAACACAAGTATCGGGATGACAAATGGCCCCAGGCGGTCTCGCAATTCTGACCAGGATAGCCAGTACTGCCACGTGCGGCGCCGAAGCAGAAGCTGCACCAGAGCTACTCCCAGGCAAACGATGAGCATAATCTCGGCCATGCTAAAAGCATAAGAGCCAACAACCGTTTTTGGTAGTAAATAATAGGGGAGCGTCAGGGGTAGCAATGCCACAGCAAACGACAAACGATACCAGCACAGAATGGCAAAAATCAGCAGAAATGGAAGGGTATAAAGCGGATTCAGATGAAAGAAACGGCCTGCGCCAAGATGTTGGTTGCCGACGACGTAATACAAGGCCATCGACACAATCAAGCCAGCCTCAATCAAACGATCATGCAGCCTCTTGAGCCTGGGCGAAAGCCTCTTGAGCACCCTGCTTCTGTTAGGCGCTTCATCATTGGAAGTCTGTGAAACTGTTCCAACGCTGTCTTCTGTTTCCTTCACATCTAAAGCAGCTTCAGGTGAAGAAAACGTTAGGTCCTGGCTATTCATCATATTTATTATCTGCAAAATGATCAGAGGTCTCCATCCTTCAAGCGTTCATTCTCATGGCTGCAAAAGCACGACGGGCGACCATAAAGGCCCACCCAGCCGCTCCACACCCCGCTCGCCCCTACGGGCTTTTCTTTAACCTAAATGATGAAGACCCATTCTTCGGCAATCGAATACTACAGGCCTGATCCCTTAAAAAGAAACGAATTCACCTTGCACATCGTTTCATCGGTATTCCACTCTATGTACGCATGCACATACCAATTGGTAACAACGCCCGAAAACTGGCGTGAGCAATAGCAAATTATACCCTGCTGGTAAGCCAGCAGGGTATAATTTGCTATTGCTCAAAAGAAACGAATTCACCTTGCACATCGTTTCATCGGCATTCTACTCAACAATCTTCGAAAGAAGGTATCACAACTATCACCTCGTCAATTCCGCTACAAACTGAGAGAAAACATGCGTATGATGATCAATATCAGCCTGCGTGTGCTGAATCGAAATCGTCCATTGATCATCAAAACCCGGTGGGAAGAGGATACCACGATTCGCCAGGAAGAGCCAGTAACCATAAGAGAGGCGCATATCGATCTGCCACCACGCACGATAATTACGAGCACGCGGATAACAGAACATCGCGCATCCCTTCGCACCAATCTGTGCAACATGCATCGGCAGATCAAACTCCTCAATGATCCCCGTGTAGGAGTCCGCCAGTTGCTTTGAAAGGCCGTTCGCATGCGTATGGGCCTGCGGTGTGAGTATCTGCGTCAACGTCACCAATCCGGCACGCGACGACATAGGGTTACCATTGAAAGTCCCTAAATGCAAGACATCCCAATTCGTAATGTGGCGCATGATCTCCTCTCGCCCACCAAAAGCACCGATAGGCGTACCACCACCAATCGACTTGGCAAGGCAGATCAGGTCCGGTTCCACTGGATAGATTTCTGTAATACCGCCCGCAGCAACGGTTACTCCCGTCTTGACCTCATCGAAAATAAGCAGCACCCCATGCCGACGAGTGATTTCACGCACATCTGCAAGATAGCCATCCTCCGGCAACACAATACCAACATTCATCAGCACCGGCTCCGTTATCACAGCCGCCACTTCACCCTCGTGTTCGGTCAAGATACGCTCCAGTGCTTCTGCATCATTAAAGGGGGCAATAATAGTGTTGTTCTTCACATCTTCCGGAATCCCCTTAGACGCTGGGACAGTGTTTGGACGTTCTGCCGGTCCAGCCGCCTCGGCAGAAGGCTTCGTGCTCATGAGCAGCGTATCGTGATGTCCATGATAAGAGCCTTCGATCTTAACAACCTTATCACGACCAACATGCGCACGCGCCACACGCAGCGCATCCATCGTCGCTTCCGTGCCAGAGTTGCAGAAACGCACCTGCTCAATCGGCGCAAAGCGCCGCACCATCTCCTCAGCTAGCAATACAGTATCAAGACTGGGTAACGAATAAAGACTCCCCTTCCCAAGCTGATCGCGCAATGCCTCCACCAATACTGGATGCGAATGGCCAACCAGGAGACTGCCAAAGCCAAGATGAAAGTCCGTGTACCTGTTGCCATCAGCGTCCCAGATGTGACTCCCTTCTGCACGACTGATGAACAGAGGATACGGCGGTACTGCCTGGAACGAACTCGAGACCCCTGCAGGCAATGATGCCTTCGCCCGTTCATGGATCTCATGCGAGCTAGGTGTGCGCCTTCTGAACTCGGCCTCCTCGCGGCTAACAATCTCGTCTACAAGCTTGGGATTAATTGTAATGGGTTGCCGAAGCATAACAACTCCTTTCCTGGAAAAATTTCTTCCTATCCACCACCATTGTACCTTACTGCTAAAGAATTCTCATCCATACAGTAAATACCCCACAAGTCCTGCCAAACCTAAAATAATCAGAATGTTTACCTTACGGCTCAAAGCTAGCCCGAAGGCACCTGCGGCTATCAGCAATCCTTTCCAGTCTACTCCAGGTTGGTGCAGAATAGTCCAGACGACGGTCAGCAAAAGACCGACAACGGCCAGTGAGACACCATGCATAGCACCCTGTACCCATGCGCGATGTTCGATACGTGCGTAACCGGCAGAGACGACAAGTACCAGGAGCGGAGGGATAGTTATAGCAATCAATGCAAGGAATGCGCCAGGAAAGCCATATGTGAGATAGCCCAGGCTAATTACCCATAATCCATTAGGGCCAGGGCTGATCTGCCCGATGGCAACAGATTGTCCGAAGTCGGAGTCTTTGGCCCAGCCGTTGGCTATCATATCCTGGTGAAGGCTGGGTAAATTGCTAAAACCACCAGTTGAGAAGAGCGAGGCTTTCAGGAAAAGGAGAAAGTAGATGAATGGATTGATCATTGCTGTTCCCTTTGCTCTTCTTCAAGAAGAGGAGAGTCCGGTCCCGGTGAAAAGAAGAGCGCACCAAGGAAAGCAGCACAGAGAACTACAACAATCACCGACAGCTTCAAGAGAATGACGACAAACGCACAGGCAATGATAATAACGCTACTCGTCAGTAAATAGAGAAACCCTTCTTTATAGCCTCTCCGGATCAGAGGTAGCGCATAATTAAGGCCGACGAGCAACATAATGCCACCCGTCGCTGGAATCACACCTCGTAAAACTGCCTGGACTGCCGCGACATGTTCTATTTGTTTAAAGATAGCTGCTAACAGACAGGTGATTATTGCACTCGGCAAGAGCATACCAGCGAGCGAGACGACGATACCCCAGGTTCCACCCAATTTCCTTCCTATCAGAACTGTTAGTGCGACTAAATTTATACCGGGAGTCAGTATACATAAGTTCCAAAGATGCATAAATTCTTCTATTGACAGCCATCTGTGCTTCTCTATAAACTCACGCTGTATCAAGAACGTTGTCGATGCCCCACCTCCAAAGGATTGTAGCCCAATGCTAGCCCAGATGCGAAAAAGCTGCCACTTGCTTGGTCTGGGGTCTTGTAGTCTCATTAGCATCCCATTCGCAAGGCAACCAAAAATGAAGTGGTGCCATTACGGGCACCGGTTTCAATAGTGGTGATATGCGCCGCCGAGCAATCAGCAACCTCCTCCGATGATGTTCACCGGTTGTCGGTCACCGAATGCTCTCAGCTCTTGCTAGACGGTACCGGATGGGTGGTCTAGCGTTTCAACTGCCCCCTTCATACTTGAAGGAGACTTTCACCTTGGCACGGTAGGCGAGCACCTTCCCATTCTCAATATGCATGTCCAACTCCACGACCTCGGCAATACGCAGATCGCGCAAGCTCTGTGTTGCCCGCTCGACGGCGGCGGACGCCGCCTTCTCCCATGACTCAGTGCTGGTTCCGACCAACTCAATTACTTTGTAAACACTCTCGGCCATTGTCACGCTGCCTTCCATTTTGTCTGAAAACATACTTACTCAGCACATCACAGGGAAACCGCTCCTGCTTTCTAAAATGCAGTAAAACGTGTGTAACCACACTTCAGTACTTGCTTCAACGGGCGTCGTTTCACCTGACGTGTCAGGCCAGAGCGGTCCACCCTCCACAAGCGAATTTTCGTCCCGACGAAGCCACTACCGGGACGCCTACCGCTCATGCGGTAGGTTTACACGTACTTGTATTGTAGCACACATTTGACCACATTTCCATACAAAATTAAGCACTGTTCTTTGCTCCTGCATTGCAGAAGTTCCCCTGTAATTATACGTCTTGTGGTCAAGGATGCAGCAGAATTGCCTTACCAGGTCTATACCACTACAATCGTCGCCCTCATATAAGGGTGAATGTTACAGTGATAGGAAAATGAGCCGACAGTCTTAAAGGTGAAATGAAAGCTGCCACCGCCGGGAACGGTCCCACTATCAAACGTCGTCCCATCGTCACTTGTTACCGTATGGGCAGCTGACGACACATCCTTCCAGATCACTGTAGTCCCGACCTTGATTGCCAGCATCGAGGGACTAAAGCCATAACTCCCATCGCTATTGGTAATGATCTTCACGACCTGCGTAGAGCCTTTAGCAGGCGTTAGTTGAACTTTCGTTGGCGTCGGCGTCGGTTGAACTGCTGTCGGTGTCACAGAACTCGTGTTGTTTGGGTCAGGTGCAGGCGTGTTAGCAACGGTTGTCGGTGTCGTCGCAGAGCTGGTGCTAGGAGTGCTGCCACCCCCACAGGCAGCAAGCAACACCAGCATGCTAACCACTGCCACCAGTTGACAGAACCTGGTGGATATGCTGCGCGTGTATATGTCCTTCAGTATCATCTTTCCTGGTATCATTTTTCTTTCTAGCAAGATCTCATGCCATCATCCAACCTACGCATTGAGCGTGATACGATTGAACTCCAGTGTATCGTATCACGCTCAATGCGCCATCCTATGTTCGGAGAGACACCCATCTTCCTCTTGAAGCGTTTGCGGTTAGAAAGTTGCCGGAGGTGGAGTCTGCCCCGTGTAATCGCCAATCACGTAGGCAGTATAGGGGCCATTAAGCTGATTTGGCCCATTGCCGGTCACGTTAAGCATCCCATACTCGAACTCAACCCTTGGATCAACGATCAACACACGATTATTGAACTGGTCCGAGATTATGATTGCCCCGTTCGCTAGTTGCACCGCATTGGTCGGCAGAGGCGCAGAATTGGTCCCTGGGTCCGAATTGGTGAAGTACTCAAAAACCATCTTCTTGTTTGGCGTCACCTCGAGAACACGGCTATGAGACGAATTGGTAATCAATGTATCCCCATTGGGCAGCCGGCTGGCAAACGCAGCCCCACTCAGCCCCTGGTTGTACTCCCACACTATCGTGCCATCACGCGTAATCTCGATGATGCGATTGTTGTTCTCATCCCCAATCAGGATGTGCCCGTTAGGAAGCAGTTCGGCACTGTTGGGGTTGTTGAGCGCGCCGGGGCCAGACTTTGGTCCATACGACCAGACGATCTGCTTGGTGTTTCGATCGACTTCGATAACCCGGTTGTTGCTCTGATCGACGATCATGATATTGCGGCTGGGCAACTGAATCGCGAACACTGGCACGTTCAATTCGTTGGGACCAGAGCCTGTCACGCCAGCCTGCCCGTACTGCCATACAATCTGGCCTTGCTGGTTGACGACGATGACCCGGTTATCATTACAGCCTTTGGGATAGCTTGCTGAACCGGCGGGAACACCCGTTCCCGACAACAGAGTCAAGCCTCCGCTCAAGCGTTCAGCGTCGTTGAGGCCAATGATTGAGCCGGGACCAGGGTTGCAAAGTTTCGGGTTCCCTGAGCCAAAGGTCCACACGACATGTCCATCAGGGGCCAGCTCAACGACTCGGTTGTTGAACTGGTCCGCGATTAATATGTTGCCGGAGGCGTTGAAATGATCTTTAGGTGTACTCGATGACCCTGAACTGGGTGGAGCACTTTGAGAAGATCCAGCGCAACTACTGGCAAGCATCGCGATCAAAAGTCCTACAGTGATAAGGAAATACCGCCTTAACACTACCATAATGAGTATCCTCCTTCTTTAGAATAGCTCGCATTGCACTACTCTCGTTGATACCTGGCATATCATCTCTCACGCAGCATCTACGGGTAGCATGGTGCTATGTGACCGAAGCCTCGCTAGCAGTGGAGAAATCTGCCAACTCGTTCCTTGTCCATGAGTAGATACGTTAGTGAGTTACAATACCATCGAATTCTCTCTTCTTGACTCTCGACAGCCATGCCACCCCTATGCTAAACTAGCAACGAACGAAGGAAGACCAGCCAAGCATGATTTGAAAAATTCTAACGTCGTGAGGACTACTTGACATTACACGGACTACCTGCACTCTTAACACAAAGACCAGAATTTCGCCGCTTAATACAAAGGCTCCACGATGGTGAGGGACTGCCTGCCCTTACCGGCATCACCGAAGCTGCACGCCCTTTCGCCATTGCAGCACTCGCCTCAGCGTTTCAGCAGCCGCTCCTCGTCGTCGTTGCCGACGAAGCTCAGGCCAGGCAAATGGCAGAGACTCTCAAAATCCTGGTACAGCATACGCATACCGTGCTCTTCCTGCCTGACCGCGACGCACTGCCTTACGAACGACTGATAAGTGACGCAACCACCACGCAACAGCGTATGAACGCACTGATCTGCCTGGCAACCCGCGAGCACAACGTCATCGTCATCTGCTCTGCACGAGTACTGACACAACCCGTCATACCACCACAAGAACTCTCCGCTGCACTTTACGAACCTGCAGCCCGGACAGGAGGTTGATCTCACCCTCATGCTAGAGCACCTCTACAACCTCGGCTACGAACCGGTCGCCGAAGTAGAGGAACCAGGACAGTTCAGCCACCGTGGCGGCATCGTCGATCTTTTCCCGCCAACACTGCCACGGCCCATTCGTATTGAATTCTTCGGTGACGAGATTGAGTCTCTACGCACCTTCGACCAGGAGACACAACGTTCACTCAATCCCATCGCCTCGTGCACCGTTGATCCTGCGCGTGAAGCATTGCCCCTGCGCGGCCCCGAAGCCGTTAAAGAACTGGAACAACTCAATAGCACCATGTTGCACCACGACGCCGAAGAACGATGGAAGCGTGACCTGGAAGAACTGCGTCAACGTCGCTCTTTCGATGACATCACCTTCTATCTGCCTTACCTGCATACTCCATCTACCGTGCTCGATTACCTCGCCCCCGGCGGACTTCTCATTCTCGACAACCCGGAAAGCATCCAGAACCACATCGCAGACCTCGACGCCCAGGCCCAGGAAATGAAAGAACGCTTCGAACGCGATCGCGAGAATCCCACTCACCTGCGTGACGCACATATCGGCTTGAACAAGTTAGAGCCACAACTGCAGCAGCGCCGCCAGCTTCGTTTCGCAGGCATGCTCTCAGCCGCTGAAGCCGAGTTCGAGGCACACCAGCACGGCGGCACCGAACACCTCATGCCTAGCTTTGGCAGCGCCAATTCATATGGAGGCCGACTGCGTGCCTTCACACAGGACTGTCGCAAAATACTGGATACCCGTGGGCGCGTGGTCATCGTCACCGCACAAGCTCGCAGAGTTTCTGAGGTTCTGAGCGATGAGGCTATTCTACACGAGGCGACCATTCACGCCAGTCCCGGCACAAACATCAACGAACCGCCAGAGGCCGGTACCCTCACACTCATCCAGGGTCAACTAATAGAAGGTTGGCAATCACAGGCCCTGGCTCTCTATGTCTTTACTGACACCGAGATCTTCGGTTGGTCAAGACGACGCAACGTCCTGCGACGTAAACCCGTCACTCCCGCCTCCTTCCTGGCCGAGGTCAATCCCGGTGACTATGTTGTCCACCAGGAACACGGTATTGGGCGATTTGAAGGGCTTGTCCGGTTGAGAACCACCGGAGTCGAGCGCGAATATCTCCTGATCCGTTATGCTGGCACCGACAAGTTGTACATTCCTACCGACCAGCTTGATCGGGTCATGCGCTACATCGGTATGGGCGACGCCGTCCCCGCACTCAGCAAGCTCGGCACAACCGAATGGACCCGCGCAAAATCCCGGGTCAAAGAGAACGTACAGGACATCGCACGCGACCTCCTCCGCCTCTACAGTGCACGAGAAGCCATACCCGGCCATGCATTTCCGCCAGACTCCGAACAGCCCTGGCTGAGCGAATTGGAAGATGCCTTTCCTTACGAGGAGACGCCAGACCAGGCTCGTGCCATCGAAGAAGTCAAGGCTGATATGGAACGGCCTCGCCCAATGGACCGCTTGGTGTGTGGCGATGTCGGCTATGGTAAAACCGAAGTTGCGCTGCGTGCCGCTTTCAAGGCCGTCCTCGATGGTCGCCAGGTGGCCGTTCTCGTACCCACGACCGTACTTGCCCTGCAGCACTTCAACACCTTCAAAGAACGTCTGAAACCCTATCCTGTGCGGGTTGAGCTACTGAGCCGCTTCCGCTCAGAGAAAGAGCAGAAGCAGGTACTGGAAGATTTGGCCTTTGGCAAGGTGGATATCGTCATCGGCACCCATCGCCTTTTACAGAAGGATGTCGTCTTCTTCAACCTGGGTTTGTTGGTCGTCGACGAAGAACAGCGCTTCGGCGTCGTAGATAAGGAGCGCTTAAAGCAGATGCGCAGCGAAATCGACGTGCTGACTATGACCGCTACTCCCATCCCACGCACTCTGCACATGTCACTAGTCAATGTGCGTGACATGAGCACCATCGAGACACCTCCTCAGGAGCGCTTGCCTATACGCACAACCATTCGTGAGTATGATGAAAGCTTGATTCGTGAAGCTATCCTACGCGAGATTGACCGTGGCGGCCAGGTCTTTTTCGTACACAACCGCGTGCAAGGCATTCAGGTCATCGCACAAAAGCTTCAACGTCTCATCCCCGAGGCACGCATCGTCGTCGGACACGGACAGATGCCCGAAGATCAACTCGAACGGGTGATGATCGATTTCTCCAATGGAGAGTACGACGTTCTGGTTTCAACCACCATTATTGAAAATGGCTTGGACATTCCCAACGCTAATACCATCCTCGTCAATAACGCCGCCCATTTTGGCCTGGCGCAGCTTTACCAACTGCGAGGGCGTGTTGGTCGTGCTACACAGCAAGCCTACTCCTATTTTTTCTACAACAAAGATGCAAAGCTCACTCCTATTCAGGAGAAGCGTTTGCGCGCCATCTTCGAGGCAACCGAGCTAGGTGCAGGATTTCGCATCGCCATGAAGGATTTGGAGATCCGCGGTGCTGGCAATCTGCTCGGTGCGGAGCAATCTGGCTTCATGAATTCTGTTGGCTTCGACCTCTACTGCAAGCTGCTCGGTGAAGCAGTCCAGGAATTACAGGGTAAGAAAGCCGAGATAGCAACTCCGAGTGTCTTTATTGATCTACCACTTGATGCTTACTTGCCCGACGAATACATTGGTGACCGTACACTCAAAGTCAATTTCTATCAACGTCTGGCCAATCTGACCAGTCTCGAACAAGTCGAAGCTATGGTGGCAGAGATGAACAACCGCTTCGGCGCACCACCACCACCTGTACAGAACCTCTTGGCAATGGTGCGCCTGAAGGTAGAAGCCGCAACTCTGGGCATCGAGGCTATCTCTGTTAAAGACAATGAGTTTGTACTGACAGTGAAACGCACCGTCATCCCCAACCGTATCGCACTCTACCGTCGTTTCCGTAACGAAGCACGTGTCCAGCAGGGCATCGTTCGCATCCCACGTCGTCTCTTCGGCACTAACTGGCTCGAGCAACTGCACGAGTTGTTACCCGCGATTACGACTGCAGCGTGACTCCTACTGGCCTAATGGTGCGTGTGCATCATGTAAAATATCAGCCCCTGCTTGTAATCAGAAAGACTTGCCTGCCCATTTTTAATCACCTGATTGGAGAGATTCAGTAATGTCGAGACGATCTGCAAGCGCCTCTCGTCAAAGCCTTTCTGCTGGCGCAATAACTCCAGCAACTGTAGGGGAGTCTGACTGGTAATATCCTTCCCCAGACGTACCGCCTCGATACGCAGCCACAGGACAAGCTGGAAATGCATTCGCTCAAAAATAACAACATCTTCATTGACCGCAGGAGCAGCACTCCTGGTCAGACTGGCAGTCGCACCTGTCACCGGTGTCGGCGGCGGTTTCTGTGATGGTAATGGTATTTGTGGAGGATGCGGGGGTTGCGCACGTCCCCATGGTTGATCAGTAGGAGTAGCCGGCATAGTGAGCGGCTGGGCCTGTTCGCGAACAGGCGATGTGGCAGGGGCTGTCTCCACCGGCCTACCGAATACAGGTGTTGGTGAAGTTGGAGTCTCAACTAGTGGAACAACTGCATCTGTTCCAGGCTTAAATGGCGCAGCTATAGAAGACGCCGACGCAGCTATGGCGATCCCTGGTAAACTGAAGGGTCTGCCGCTTTTAGTATCTGGTGGAGGTGAAACACTATGCCCACCTGCTTGCGGTGTAGGTTTCCCGTTAGATATCTGTTCCACTGGCGTCAAGGGTACTTCATACTCGACACCGATCTTACTGTGACCATTTTCACCATTACGTGCTTGTTTCGTATGCCGTGGAGTCGATGTTGCTGCCGAAGTATACACTTCGTTTACTGGAGCCGAGGTAGCTTTAATCTCTCCTCGTACCTCTTGTAGTTGTTGCTGCAACAGCATGGTCGAAGAGACAATTTGTTCCCAGTTCTGCTCAGGCCGGCCACTGCCATTAGTTGTAGACCAGGAGATTGAAGGGCGGGGGCTGCCAAATGGTGGATTGCCAGGTTGCCGCCCAATTAAATGTCCGCGCATGCCCTCGGTCACCAGTAAACTGCTGGAGCTAATCAGCATACGTACATCCGACATCCGCTTACGTCCCTGCTGCCCGAAGAAACTACGGTTCCGTTGCACAAAATAGACGAGCAAACGCTCTATGTGCCGCTGAAAGTCAGTCGACATCAGATCAACGCGATTCCAGGCAGTGAAATCGATTGAACTCAGGTAAAGCCATACTTCCTGCCGCTTTGCGCGATCCACCGGACGCATGCGTAGCGAGTTGGTGCGATGGTCAAAGAAACGCGGATAGCAGAAATTTGCAATTAGCGTTTCCGCCAATTCAGCCTTCAACCGGGCAAGTTCAGCAGGCGGCAGTTGGCCTAGAAAAACACTCATCGCCGCAACCCCTTTCATTTTACTTATCTCCCTATCTATCCAGGCATTAAATCAAGGAACCAATGTAATTGCCGCTAATTGCAGCGCATTTGTCCCCTCGGGATCATCCACCTTACTCGATGCATTCACTCTATCTAGCGCAAGCCTGGCTTTTAGATCCATTATAGTATCGTATGGACGAGCCAAAGGTACAAGAGCTATTGCCACATGGGCTAGCCCAACTGGGATAGCCCCTATAAAAAACGCTCCACTTGTCACTTTCAACACCGTTCCCGGCTTCCAGGTATCAGTCGGACACCAGGAAAGCGCAGGAAAGTAGGTGGTCGCAAAGTGCTCTTCACCATTCTTATCGACAATCAGTGCCACTATCTGCACCGGCAGCGTTGTTGGCGCGTTGAGCTGCCAGTACGTCGATATCTGTATGTAATTTGCACTCATACTAAACGTAGGGGGAGCGGCTACGCCATACCCAATCAAATTCATCATAGCAGCAGGACTACCTTTGCTTGCAAACGTCACTTGTAGTGGATTCGTGACTTGCTGTGGCGACACATGCATAAACGAGCAAAAGCCATCCGGCAAATTCAGCAATGCATTCTCCCCAGCTTGAAACGGTGAGTCAGGTGAAATACTCGGTGCTGGCAACCCGCGTTTAAGCAGCAAATAGCCATCCTGCGCCGCCAGGATACCGTAGTCTCCGCTCAGTAATACCTTCTTCACCGCTGCAATGTAATCATGAGAATAGAATGGATAAATGTCGCTCGTCACATCCAGAAAGACGTAGTCGGCATAGTCATCGGCATAGGGAAAAAGGTAAATATGCTCTCGATGGCTGAGATGCGGAACCAGGGCAGATTGTGCCGAAACCGATGCCTCCGCTGGAATCATATCAATGAAGTGCTGTGCCAACTCAGTATGCGCACTGGCCACGGGCCAACGAAAACCCAGTGAAAACGGCATCGTCCCGCGAGCATAATCCGCCTTCACAACATTGAACAACACCAAACCCACCAACCCAGCCAGTAACACTGTATGTACCCAATAACTCAAACGCCGAGTACGCACCCCACTGGTAGAATTACCATTCTCTATGGGCAAATCCTCGGATGCCACGTTCCTTCTGGACACCACCTTTCGCTCACTCAACCAGCCAATCCCCCACTGAACTAACCACAAAATCAGCACCATCGCCTCAATCGTGGCAAAGATCAGCACTGGCACAATCTCGGCATTATACTGGTAGGAACCACTATACATATTAGAATCAGAACTGAGCAAATTCACCGCTAACGATGGCGCCGCCAAGACCAATACCCATGGCGCCAACACCGGGAGATACCCGGCAGGAGTGAGCAATAAGCGTAGATAGAAGAAATGGCTATGCTCTAGCACATGCTGCTTGAGCACCCCGAATGGGTGTAACAGAAAAGTACGCGCAATCTCAAAAGGAGTGTGGCCCAGGCTGGCATAGCGCGAAGCAACTAGCGAATGCCCGGTAGGGCTAAAGATATGTGGAATGACGAAGAAACTCACCAGTGCCCATCCACTTGCTAGCAGCGTCAAAGCCAAGCCACTACGCCAGCGTTGTTGAAAAAGTATTGACCACAAACCAAACATAGCAACCACGAGCGGGATCTCTTCCTTACACGCCATCGAAAGCACAGCAAAGACAAAGAGCCACACCGTACGCCTCGTATACATAAAATACAAAGTAAAAAGCAAGAAAGCAGCCGTTAACGTCACCGCATGGAAATCCGAGATCGTGGCAAACTGTTGCGCAGGATACAGTAAGTAGAGCGCGGCAATGCCCACACCCGCTAGCTCGTTACGCAAACGCAGGTGAGCCAGCCAAAAAGCAGGAAACGCACCACTTGCCACCACCAGCGTCTGGATGATTTGCAACATCCTGGGGTCAGGCCAGATCAAGTAAAAAAGTGAGACCACGAAAAGAATTGGTTCAAAGTGAATAGCAAAACGTGTAATACCGTTAAAACTATAGCAGTTGGTATCGTTGACCGTATTACAAATTGTTTGGTTGAGCATTCGTCCATGCAGCGTATTCCAGATCGCCTGGTCCATATTGCCAAGGTCTTCCGCATTCGTCAGGTAGACGCTGTGCCGGGTAGTCAGGTAAATAATAAAAAAGGTGGCGAATGCTACAGCTAAAAGTGCAACCAGGCCCGTAGCCAGCCAGAACAGCCATGTATGGGGCAACGGATCAGCCGGAGGATAGAGATAGAGGCGACTTCGCCACACCGAAAGATGCTTTCGCCATGTTGAACTAGTCACCTGTTGTACCTCCTTCCACAGGAATATTTACAGAAATTTTTCTGCTTACCATGTAGGCTACGCCAACGCAAATAAGTTCAGCCAACGTAGACACAAGTCGAGAGAGAAATGCCATAATTGTCCCTAAGCCAACGGGCAGAGGCAGTGCCAGAGCGAAAAGACCGACGATGGCTGCCTCGCGAAATCCCAATCCACTTGGCGTGATAAAGCTCACGAAACCAATATCCCACGCAATAGCATAGATACCAATACAAATGGGCAATGCCACCAGTGGGGTACCCGGCCAGAGTGCAAGCAATAACAGATAAAATGCACCGCCGGCGACCAGCCAGCTAACACTCCACGCTAGAGTAATTAGCAGAATATCGACGTAGCGCAACGTCAGAATTACAGGGTCACGCTTCAACAGGTGCAGAGCGAGATTGAGCAACCAGTTGAGTACACGCGGATACAGTACAACTAGCAGCGCGAAAATCATCGCCACACCTACGATCACCACCATAGGGGCCCGATTTATCGTACCCACCTGATTTATTGCACCCACACCCAAATCGTGCCAGAATAACAAACTGACCGCAAAGACGAGCGCACCTGCCGCCAGCTTTGTTATCAACTCAATCGTCATGCTGGCAAAAGCGATAGGTCGCGAAACGCCATACTTCCCGACCCATAAGATGCGCGTCAACACATGCCACACATTGCCAGGAATATAGCGCACAAACTCTGAAGCAAGGTAAATGCGCAGACACAGGCGTAAATCGAGCCTATGGCCGAGCCGAGCCAGAATCGCCTGCCAAATCAAGCCATAGGACAATTCCTGGAGCATAAAGCCAACAAAGGCCAGCTCCAGCAACCACGGATTCCACTGGAACGTATGGGCCGTTAAGTTACTCCAGTCATTTCTTAGCTGGCCGAGGAAAAAAACCAGAATCGCCAGGGGCAAGCCAATTTGCAGTACCCGCCTGGCAAGTTTCTTAAGGGCAGGCTTCTGCATCAATCCAGTTCCTGCCTGATACTATACTCCTCGCCCGGCTGGAACGCGTAGTGACGAATCATCTCACTTTGCAATCCCGTGAGAATGAACTGCACGCCAAAGATCATTAACAGGATACCTATAAAGAGCGATGGCTGCGTGTGAATCGGTTGATGCAAAATGAATAGACTGCGCAGAACCACATACACATCCCACAACACGCCAACCAGAAATGTCCAAAACCCAGCGGGCCAAAGAATCGCAGCGGAATGCTTAAAAACGTCGTGAGGAACAAGACGTTGAGCAAGTCTATCAGACCTCGGGCAAAACGCTTCGCGCCAAACTTCGAGACACCAAATCGACGGGGATGATGTTGCACCTTAATCTCCGCAACGCTGAAACCGCGCCAATGCGCCATCACAGGCACGAAACGATGAAACTCGCCATAGAGCTTCAAGTGACTATCTTCGATCACCTCACGCCGGTAGGCCTTGAAACCATTGTTGATGTCGTGCAGGTGAACGCCGGTCATCCGGCTCACCATAGCGTTAAAGATACGTGAAGGGAACGTCTTCGTGATGGGGTCAAGACGTGGAAACTTCCAACCGGAGACCAGGTCATACCCTTCATCCAGCTTAGCCAGAAAATTGGGTATCTCCTCAGGGTCGTCCTGCAGGTCGCCATCCATCGTAAAAATAACTTCGCCACGGCAGCGACTGAAGCCTGCAACCAGCGCCGGTGTCTTGCCAAAATTCTTGCGGAAGCGGATCACTCGCACAATGCCAGGATGCTCATCGTGCAATATCTTCAGTGCCTTAAACGTATTATCCGTGCTCCCATCATCCACGAAGATCACTTCATAACATTCTCCAAGCGTACCGAGTTGTGCGGATAGTTTTTCAAACAACGGTCGTACGCTCTCTTGCTCATTCATCACCGGCACAACGATCGATATCGCAACTGTTTGCTCAGAGAGCTCCGGTGTTGATAATGTTGTTTGAACATCTATTGATGATATTGTCGTTTGTTGCATACCTGACGCCTTCCACTACAGCCTTGAGCGAGCATGTACTCTCGCTTGCTGTCTCTGATTGCCGCCAATTATAGCACACTGTCTTCCCATGACAGTAGCATATGGTACCTTTGCCATCCATTCATAATAACGGATGAATAGCGGCAAGAGATACGCATTGCACCTGACTGGTTACATTGCAATGCTTGAAAACAGGTCCGGGCTATCGCTGGTCAGCGAGTCAACGCCAGCAGTAGCAAAACGCCGCAGTCCAGCCTGGTTATTGACCGTCCAGATACCCAGCTTGTAACCACGCTCGTGAAGAGCGGCTGGCATATCGTTCGTAAAAAGATCACGATCCATGTTGATCCAATTGCATCCCAGGGTTGTTACTTGCTCTATGAGAGTATCAAGTGCATGGTCCTCCTGCGGGTCCCACACATCATCAGAGACGAGCGCTCCCGTCTGCACTGTCGGCTCCAGCGATTTCACATGCGGTAACACCATCCAGTCAAAGGACATTACCAGCACTTGGCCGAGCGCGCCAACGGCGCGCACTTCATCGACTACTGCTTCCACGATGTTGGGATAACGCCCATACGCTCCATTGCGTTTGCTCTGCTTTATCTCGATATACACCTGGACATGTCCCTTCGCCACGTCTAGCACTTCGCGCAGAGTAGGTATCTGTTGAGGCTCAGGCCACCCACCAGGGAAATGAGCAGCCGCATTGAGGCTGCGTAGATAGGCAAAGTCAAGATCGAGTAGATTACCCTTGCCATTCGTACGTTTTTCGACAGTATAATCATGAAACACCACTAAGTGACCATCACGACTCATATGAACATCCAGTTCAATCGCATCGATAGGAAAAGTGAGCGCATTGCGAAATGCAGCCAGTGTATTTTCCGGAGCAAGCTGGGAACCACCTCGATGGGCAACTCGTTGTACATGATTTCTCATAGAAGCATTCTGTCTCCTTTATCTATACAACGGTTTTGTTGTATAGTATAGCAACATATCTAGCAGAAAGGATATCATACCCACATGCCACTTGAACCAGGCTTGACCGGAAAATCTACTACCACCGTCGCACACGAAAACACCGCCGCTTATGTCGGTGCAGGCGGCGTCGAAGTCTTCGGCACACCCATGATGATCGCCTTAATGGAACAGGCCGCCTGGCAGTCCGTCGCCAAGAGTATGGACCCAGGCTACGTCACGGTAGGTACCCGGGTGGATGTGCGTCACCTGGCGGCCACCCCTCTTGGCCAGCGTGTACGTGCTACAGCAGAATTGATTGAGATCGATGGTCGTCGCCTGATTTTCAAAGTCGAAGCTTACGACGAACAACAAAAGATCGGCGAAGGTCAGCACGAGCGCTACATCATAAACCTCGAACGCTTCCTCAAAAAATGACATCACCAATCCTTGCTATTTGTCAGGTAATGTGATATCATGAAAGAGCACTAAGAGCAGACACCATCTGCTTCACAGTACACGTTCACCTGGGGATGTCGGGTTTCGACAGACAGACAGGTTGAAGAATTGCAGGCCGAGGTGTCGGTACGCACTCTCGTTAAACAACCGACAAAACAATAGTTGCCAAACCAGCAACTGCCTACGCTCTCGCTGCTTAATACCCAGTGAAGCGTCGTCCACCCGTCTTTGTCCCGTGGGGACGGACCTGGGCGTCACACACGCGGGATGCGATCGCGGCAACCGCCTTCTAACCGCCATCTAAGACCAGAGGACCACCGCCACAGAATCCTGTCGATGGGAGTCTGAAGCGTTAGAAAAAACTATCGACTAAGCCTGTAGTACATTCTCCGATTGGTTTGTTTGGACGGGGAGTTCAACTCTCCCCCATCTCCACCACGTAGGCGAGGTGTGAAGCCGCTTCACACCTCGTTTTCGTTTGCTCTCATGAGAGCAAAAAGGGCTGTGTTGCAAAAACTCTCAGGGGGACACGATGGGCGTGAAGCCTCACTTCCTGTTCCACTTAGGCGGCCACTCCAAACAGGCGGGCGATGAACGCAACCTGTCCCATGATGTCCCCTTTTTCCACACCATGCACCTGTCCCTTCCGAATCAGGTTCATACTCTCATATCCTTGTAAGGTGTTCCAAGCGGTCTCAAAGGAAAAGAAGAGCATCCCTGATCATTTTTTGCATCATCGTGCTGATCACGTTTGGGTGGTGAGCATGATCTGTACCATGATCAGTAAAATGATCAGTCATGCTGTTCTCTCATGTGATTCCCGTCAGCTATACTTGGCCTATACCCCATGGAGATGGATCGTCGCCTCAGCACTCATGCCAGGCAGCAGCATGAAACCTGGGTTGCCATCGAGCTCGATATTCACAGGGATGCGCTGGCTCACTTTGGTGAAGTTGCCACTAGCATTGTCTTCCGTCGGAAGCAACGAGAACTGCTCGGCTGCTGCGCCTACAATCTGGCTGACATGACCCGAGAAGGTCGTAGCGCTGTACGCATCCACATGAATATCTGCAAGCTGCCCAATGGAGATGGTGTTTATGGCACTTTCATCCACGTAGGCGGTGATCTTGACACTGCTCGGATCGCCCTCCTGGGCTATGGCTATTCCGGAACCCACGCTTTGACCGACCGTCCCAGGGACCTGCACGATGACCCCAGAGAACTGGGCTATCAGCAATTCGGTCGCATAGCTGCCCTGGATCTTGACGGTGCCAATGACCTCATCGGTGCTCACGAAGTCACCAACGTTGACCGCCAGGCTATTGAGTGTGCCTGTCACCATGGCATCGATATCCACAATGTTCCCAGTCACCTGAGCATCGTCGGTCGAGTAGTAGTTGTAGTTGGTGTAGAGCAGGTATCCACCGGCTCCCAGAGCAGTGAGGACCACCAGGATCACTATCATGCCGATAAGGGCCTTTCGAGGTATTTTCATCCCCATGATGGTGAACGATGCCCCTGCTTTGCCCATGTTACCATTGTTCTTCATTGTGTCTTTCCTTTCGCATGTTGCTTCAACTGTTGCTCAGCATGAGATCTCTCTTTCAGAACACCTCATGTTTGGCTGGATCGTCCTATTCCATGAGCGCGGGTTTGGCCTTCCCCTTTGGTTGTGGACGGATGGGGATCAGCAAGACCAGGACGATAGCTGCAACGGTAATGGCCAGGGTGAATACAAAGGCATCGTCAATGGCCAGCATGTTGGCCTGGCCCACCAACTGGTTGATGATCGTCTCTATGGAGGCGGCTGTAGCGGCCTGGGGGCTGAGAGCGTGGGGTGCAAAGGCTGCCTGCAGTTGGAGGATGAGCTGCCCGGTTGGGGAGATTGCTGTCACCTGCTCGGCCAGGTGGGCGTAGTGGACGCTGGTCTGCGTCTGAACCAGTGAGGCGATGACTGCCACCCCAAAGGACGTAGCAATTGCACGTATCACCGAGTTGAGCGAGTTCGCCTGCGACAAATCCTTCGCTTTGATGTCCGATAACAGTGCCACGGTCAGCGGCTGTGCGGAGAGTCCGAGTCCGAACCCACGCAGGATCAGCAGCAGCTGGTACTGCGAGAAAGGCGTCTGGAGCGAGACGAACGAGAAGCCCCACAGTGCGAAGGCCAGGATGAGCAGGCCTGGAATGACCACCGCCTTCACCCCGATGCGGTCGACCAGCTGCCCTCCGACTACCACTGCCACCATCGAGGCAAAGGCCTGTGGCAGCAGGATCACCCCTGCCTCGTAGGCGGTCTGCCCGCGCAGGTTTTGCAGGTAAACCGGCGCCAGAAACAAGCTCCCAAAGAGGGCGATAGTGACCAGGATGTTGGCCATGTTGCCGATCGTGAAGGTCCCGTTGGCAAACAAACGTACATCCAGCAGGGGCTCTCCTCCCTGACTGGCAGTCATCAACTCGGCGACCACAAAGAGAGCAAGCGAGAGCAGGCCACCTGCCAGAAAGACCAGGACAGTGGTAGAGCCCCAGCCATCGGTCCCGACATCGGAGAGGGCATACAGGACAGCGACCAGGCCGATGGCTGAGAAGACGAAGCCTGCAAGATCAAACTGGCTATTGGGATCGGACCGGTACTCGTGCAAGAGGAAATATCCCATGACGAAGCCCACGATGCCAATGGGGACGTTGAGGTAGAAGATCAAGGGCCAGCCAACGGAGGTCACGATGTAGCCCCCAACGGTCGGACCCAGTGCTGGCGCCAGCAGGATCGGAATGCCAAGTATGCCAGTTGCCATCCCACGTTCCTGTCAGCGGAAACTCGCGATAGAGTAGGGTAATCGACATCGGCAGCAGAGGTGCCCCACCGACGCCCTGCAAGATGCGGAAGAAGATCAGCACCGGCAGGCTCCAGGAAAGGCCACACAGGGTCGAGCCCAGCGTAAAGAGTGCCAGCGCCAGCAGGTAGAGCCGTTTGAGTCCCAGCCGCTCTGAGAGGAACCGGGTGAGTGGCGTTGCCACCGCTTGGGCCAGCGTATAGCCGGTGGACACCCATTGGACGCTCGCGAGTGGCGCGTCAAAGTCGGTTTGCAGGCGCGGGATGGCAATGTTGACGATGGTGGTATCCAGGACCACCATAAAGAGCCCGAAGATGACCACGATCATGACAGTCCATTTGTAGGCCAATCCGCCAAGCGTGCGGTTCGTCTGGGTGGCAGCTTGCATAGTAGAAGACCTCCTTTATTGGGATTGGGGGCCAGACGTTACCGCTGTCTTGTAGCATAGACACGATCATTACGCCTCTGAGCCTGTTTCAAGAACAGGAAGAGATACAAGGCATGGACCCCACGGGAGCCCAACGAATACATCACCAGTTCGGGAGCGAACTGCCGGAAAAAGGAGGTATGCAACACATGGAACAGGCTCAAGATGAGCATCAGCAGCGTCATGTAGCAGGCCGCGTCCAGCAGCATGAGCACTACAAGCACTAGGCGCGAACTTCCTTCCAGGCGCAAGGTGCGCTGCTGCCCATCCAGATTGATCTGAGCACTGCGGATATGGATCCATTCCAGGACAGCCCCACCCAGCAGGCTTACTCCACCCACGAAAACCACCCAGCCGGTGATCGCTATACCAGCGAACAAATAAAAGTAGAGAGCAATGGGCAGAACGACGATGGGAGTGAGCCAGAGGGTCCTCACGCGATCCACCTTTTCGCCATTGCGCACATACAGCAGTATCTGTAGTAGGAACACAATACAGATGCCTATGAGATAGACGGTAAGAATGAGTGGTGATACCATGTTCTTCCTTCCCTCTTCTGGATAGAACGCACACAGGTCACGGTTTGCCCGAGGCTTCGGCTGGGCGACCGGTCCAGCGGTGTGCTTTGCCTTTCTGCTGAAAGTATAGCGACCAGGACGGGAGATGTCATCCCACGAAAGTAGAATATCTTGCCGCAGTGAGCTCTTCCCACCTTCGTGGGAGATGGAATGATCCATCTGCTGTGTTGGTATCCCACTCTTCATAGGCGTGTTCCACTATCTCACACCGGGTACTCGTCATCGGCTCTCTCCCACTGGTCCCGTTCACTCGTGGAACGCACCCACACGACGGTGATGGCAAAGGGGACAGCAGGCCACAACCTGCAAGATTGCCGGCTTTTCTAGGATGGAGCGCATTGACGATGAGGAAAGCACGGTTACAAGGGGTGGCTTGCGCGCGGCATTGGTCGAAAGGTGATGGGCAACTGGTTCACGCCAAAGAGCGTGGGAGTGCCGACGACGGCTCCTACATGCCCGGGCGGCAGCTCGATGTCAGTGAACTGCTGGCTCAAAAGCTCGAGGGTGATCCTGGTGATCAGGCGACCCAGGCCAGCACCCACGCAGGCGTGGACCCCATCACCCCCAAAGCTCACGTGCCGGTTGGGGATACGGTCAATGTCAAACTGGTCGGGCCGGGCAAAGTGCCGCGCATCTCGGTTGGCGGAAGCGATCCAGGCCCAGACCCGGGCCTGCGCTGGAAGGGTCTGCGCTCCAAGGGTCACCACTGAGCATGTCGTCCGCTGCACGATCCAGACCGGAGGCAGGTAGCGCAGCACTTCATCCATCGTACTGTAGATTGGGGCTGGCTCATGGCGGAGACGCTCGATCACTTCGGGATGAGTCAGCAGGCACCACACTGCGTTCCCAAGCAGATGCGGGATTGTTGCCTGTCCGCACATCAGCAAGACGTGGCAGCACCACACAATGTCCCTGTCAGAGAGGCACACGCCCCCGATCTCCGCCAGGAGGAGCCGGCTCAGCAGATCCTGTTGGGGATGACGACGACGGTGCACAAGCGCGTCCAGCAGTGCGGCTTCGAGTTCGCGCGATGCCTGGCTCACCTGCTCCTCGTGTGAGGAAGAGGCGCAGGCCTGTATCCACTGCTCAAGGTCCAGTTGGAGCGTCGCCGGGATACCCAGGAGCTCCGCCAGGAGAGAGCAGGCGAGGGGGACAGCGAGATCATCGATGACATCCATGGCGCCTGTCGCTCGGTGTCGATCGAGCACGGTCTGGACACGCGCTCGAATAGCTGGCGCAAGCTGCTTCAGCGCATGTGGAGCAAGGGCCTGTGCGAGCATCCCCCGCAGCAGGGAATGACGTTGGGGATCCAGGTCACTGCCAGCGAGCGTATGGGGGAAAGGGGTATGATGGGGCGCTCCTGCGGCAAAGTGGAGCACGTCGGTCAGCGCCTGCTCAACCTCTGCATAACCAAAGAGATGCCAGCTCTCCGTCGCCTCGTCATAGGCCACCGGCTGTGACTGACGCATCCGTTGCAACTGGGCAAATACCTCTGGCAGCTGATCGAGTGAGGTGGGTCGTTGGATCATACGCGCAGCGCCTTTCTCCTGTTCCGAATGGGAGTGGTTTTTTCCTTGTGTCTCAGAGTATACAGGGAAGCCAGCAGAGAATCATCCCACGAAGGTGGAAAATGGACACTCACCTCATGTCCCACTTTGGTGGGACAACAGTGCCTGGATGGCGTGCTGGAAGCCGTAGCACCCCGATTTATCGTGGGTGCAACGTTAGGACCGCTCAGCAAGCAAACCGAGCGAGCGTCCTCGTTCGACCGCCTGGACGCGGTTATTCACCCCAAGTTTGGAGTAGATGTGGGTCACATGGCGTTTGACCGTATCGATGGTGATCACCAACTGCTCAGCGATGTCCTGGTTAGAGGCTCCACGCGCGAGCAACACGAGCACTTGCCGCTCACGTCCGGTCAACGGGTCCAGCAACGGTTGTGGCGGTGATTTATACTGGCTCGGTACTCCTGACAGGGGAGGCTTCGCCTGGGGGAAGGCAGCGAGCAGAGTATCCAGGTAGGGAGTGGGTTCCTGCCTGCGTTGCTGGTCCCGCAGCCTGTTGAGCAAGGCTGCCATCGGGAGGCCTTCCTGCACAAAGCTGCGGATGTAGCCCTCTGGCTCGGTCAACTGGACAGCCTGGGCAAGGGAGGCGAGGGCAAGATGCTCCTGGCTGTCCACCTGGAAGGCCAGGGCTTCCAGCAAACGCATCTTGATGACATGCCCCCATCGCTGCTGCCTGGTCGCCTGTTCCACACAGGGAGCAAGACGCAGAAGGGCCTCGGAGGATCTCTTCTGGGCCAGCAACACCCTGACCTGTGCTACTTCCTCGCGTTCCTGCGCGAGCAGTGGTACCGGATTTCTCTCTCTGAGAAATCCCTCGGCCCAGCGGGTCGCACGGTCGATTTCTCCTCGTGCAATCCAGCTTTGTACCTGAATGTTTCTGACGTAGAGAGCAGAGGAGACGAAGTCCCGCGATTGCTCTGCGATCTGTTCAGCTCTTTCGACGGCACGCACCGCTGCATCCAAGTCGCCTCGGGCCAGTTCTACACGCGCCAGCCCTGCATAGGCGATCGGTAACGGCCCGATAATTCCAGTCTCTTCACTCAGTTGAATCGCTTGCCGGATCACGTCCAGGGCGCTATCCAGGCGGTTCCACTCCCATAATACGGGTGCTTGAAGTGTGTAAGCGAAACTCACTATTGGTAAGAGGAGTGTGTTTGAGATCCTTGCCGAGGCTACCGCTTGCGCAAGTACCTGCCACGTGTGGTGGAGGCGACCTTGCAAGAGCAGGCTGAGAGCCACGAGACACAGACTGGTCACAGCTTGATAGACATACCCGGCGGACTGCGCAGAGCCTGCTCGCTGTGAGCGCACTTCTAGTAGCCGACATCATATCGCCGGAGCGGTTGTGGGCGAGATAATGTGCGATTGCGACGTAAATTCGTGCGAAGGAGTTCTGTTCTGAGAGATGGGCCAGCGCTTCCTGGCCGAGTGAAAGCGCTGCCTCACTCTCCCCGCGATTGCCGGCTATGACCGCGCGCAGGCTGAGAATATCGCCGAGCAAGCTCTCCCGTTCGGCTTGAACGGACGGATCGATCCGCTCCCGTTCGTGAGGCCCCCCGCTGAGGGAGGTCATGATTCCCGCTTCAGCCTGTTGTAGCCAGGTGTCCACTATGCCATAGTGAGCAGTCTGGAAGAGCATAAGCGCATAGGCATAACAGAGCCGAGGAGAGGAGCGGACTACCTCCATGGGAAGCTGCTCGAGCCAGCGACGGATCTGTCCAAGCTGCCCGGACATCTGATCTCTCTTCTGGATCACGAGCAACTCAATCAGTTCGGCAGCCCGCGCCCAGGCCTGGGCGTTCAAGGCGTGTTGCACGGCCTCGCTGGTGAATCCCTGCCCGGCATACCACTGGCTCGCTCGCAGGTGCAGAGGCACTACCTGTGCGCCTTCTAATCGTTCGAGTCGGTAGCGCAAGGCTTCCGCAAAGAGCTGATGGTAGCGATACCAACGGCGCTCGGCATCCAGCGCGACGACGAACACATTCGCCCGTTCCAGGTAGTCCAGCACCTGCTGGCTCCCGCTTCGTTCAAGAACGGCGTCACACAAGGGTGCCGAGAGACGCTCCAGGATTGAGGTGTGCAGCAGAAAGGTTTGCACGAATGCCTCCTGCTGCCCGAGGACTTCATCGACGAGATAGTCCAGGATGTAGCGCTGACTCCCGGAGAGCGCGTCCAACAGCGTCTGTGGTTCAGCATTTCCGTGCAGCGAGAGTCCCACCATCTGCAGGCCCACCAGCCACCCTTCGGTGCGCGCTGTCACCTCCTGCGCTTGCTCTCGCGACAGCGCAATGCCCATCACCTGCTCCAGGAACGAGGCCGTTTCTTCGGTGGTGCAGCGTAATTGATCGGTCCACACTTCCAGCATCTGGCCCCCCGTCCGCGCAGCCGAGAGAGGGGCAGTGACGGGTCGGTACGCGTCGCTAGCAGCAGATGCACCTGGGGAGGCAGCAACTCCACCAGCGAGGAGAGAGAAGTATGCACTGCCTGCTCGGTGATGAGATGATAATCGTCCAGTACGAGCAGCACATGCTTCTCGTGCTCCAAGAGCGTATTAATAAGCAATTTCACAAGGTGCGACAACGATGGTGTTTGCTACGCTTGCAGGTAGGCGAGTAGTGCAGCGTACGATCCAGGTTGCTGGCGGTCAAGGACGGTCAGCACAGCGCTCCAGAAGCGTTGTGGGTCATTGTCCTCCTCATCAAGCGAGATCCAGGCCGTACCGAGGTGTTCTGCCTGCAATGAGTTCAGCCAGGCAGCCAGCAAGGTGGTCTTGCCGAAGCCGGCAGGAGCCGAGACCAGGGTCAGGCGCTGGTGCAAGCTTGCCCTGGAAAGCAGTTCGGTCAAACGGGGACGAGCGATCAAGGCATGGGAGGAAGACGGGATAATGAATTTCGTGGCCACCAATAGGTCGTGGATCAGGGGTAAATCGCTCATACAGCCCTTTCTCCTCTGCATGATGAACAAGCTTTCTTGCTTCTTCTGTCTCTATTGTAAGAGAAACATCCGCCATTGTACAGTGGGATGAGCCTCAAAAAAGGACCTATTATGGCTCTGGCGGGGGTTCCGTCCATTTAGACGGTTTAACAGGTGGTCCATAAGCTGATAAGGAATCCACTAGCGCGGCTGCGTTGTCCGCGTGTAGCAGGAGCCTGGTATAGATTGGTGGGATAAAGCCTTCTGCGTTGGCATGAGCAACAAGAGCCAACAATGGTGCGTAATAGTCTGCGACGTTGAGCAGGCCAATGGGTTTCGTATGCAATCCGAGCTGCGCCCAGGTGGTGATTTCGAAGAGTTCGTCCTGGCTCTGGATGATTATCATAGTATTACCGCGCAATCGATCCATACTTCGCTCACGTTCTTTCTGGAACACCTGCCACCTCGCCTGCACATTACCGTTGCTACACGCATTGATCCACTATTGTCCCTGGCACGCTGGCGTACTCGCGGGCAGTTAACCGAAATTCGCTCGTCCGACCTGCGGTTCACGGCGGAGGAAACCGCTGCCTTTTTTCAGCAGGCTCTTGGCCTCCATCTCTCTGCTGAGGAGATTCATGCACTGGACACGCGGACGGAGGGATGGATTGCCGGGCTTCAGTTGGCGGCCCTCTCGATGCAGGGCCGCAGGGACATCTCCAACTTCATCAAAGCCTTTACCGGCAGCCACCGCTACATCGTCGATTATCTGATCCAGGAAGTATTCGCACTTCAGACACCTGAAGTACAGGCATTCCTGTTACGAACCTCCATCCTTGAGCGCCTCTGTGGATCGCTTTGCGAAGCCATTTCAGGGCAACCAGATGGTCAATCCATGCTTGAGCGAGTGGAACAGGCGAACCTGTTTCTCCAGCCACTCGATGATGACCGGCATTGGTACCGTTATCATCACCTGTTCGCCGAGTTGCTGCGCTACCGTTTGCAGCGTGAGCAGCCCGAGCTGGTGCCGGTACTGCATCGTCAAGCCAGCACGTGGTTTGAACACCATGACCTGCTTCCTGAAGCTATCAGACACGCGCCGGCAGCAGCAGATTTTCAACAGGCGGCCAATCTCATCGAAGAGGTGGGCATCTCGCTCACCAAACGAGGCGAACTGGTTACACTCTCTTCCTGGCTGGATAAGCTTCCTGCTGAAGAGATGCAAGCCCGCCCTGGTCTGGCCGTTTTGCGGGGGTGGTTGCTCTTTCTCACCGGTCAGTATGCTGCTGCCGAACGCCAGCTTCAGGAGATAGAGCAGCGTTATAGCATCAATGCCGCCATGCATGCTCTTGAAGGTCTCGCTTCTCTGCCAGAGGAAATGCAACCAGTGCTCCATCTGATAGGGGAGATAGCTGCTATTCGTGTGTCGATTGCCATGATCCAGGAAGATGGAGAGCGCACCATTGAGTTAGCATGCCAGGCACTCAAATATCTTCCCGAGGAGAGCATCTCGAAAGGATTAGTAACCTGGTACCTGGGATTGCCTTACTGGATCGCCGGTGATCTGGAGGCAGCTGCTCAGGCAATGACAGAGGCTTCCGCCCGCAGCTTGGCTCATGGCAACCTGTACATGGGGTTTTATGGCGACCCATGAACTGGCCTCATTGCAAGCAGCGTCCAGAAGCCTTTGAGAAGGCGGTACGTGATATGCAGCAGAACACTGAGCAGGAGAAATAGAACTGAAGTAGTACCGCATCTACCTGCTGGGCGTCTTCTCTTTTGTGGATCCACACAAATAAAAAGAACTTGGCGGCGGTTTACCACCAAGTTCCTCATCTGCCAGGCAAGACCATTCTTTAGCCTATCCCATTTTGGGAATCACCCCAAGCTGTTGCAGCAGACTCATTTGGTCAGGGCCACCCCAATGTTCTACCAGTTTGCCATCTTCGTAGCGAGCCATGTCCAGTGCGGGCACGGTCACTTTCTTGCCAGTGGGGGCAATACCCATAAACTCGTGTGTGTGGGTCCCGTGAAAGGTAAGACGAGTTGCGACCGTGTCCCCTTCCGCTATCATCTGATCGATCGTCAGGTGTCCATCAGGGAAAGCGGCGTGAAATGCGCCGACGAAGGCTTTGAGGCCCTCACGACCAGGCGGGAATCCAGGAGGGAATCCATGACTGACGTAGTTTGCCCCTGCTACCTCATCTACCACCGCCATCTTCTTCTGGTTGATGATCTCTTCATAGAAGCGACGGTTGGCGGTCTTGTTTGTTTCTGCTGACATAGTACATGTTCCTTTCGGTGTGGTAAGTCAGGTTTTTTGTACGGTCTCGGAATGTCAGAGCACCGTTGTTGTATCCCTGGCTCCTAGTCAAGTCGATCTAGGGGACGTTGTGTGGCATTACTGGGATGCGACAGAAGCAGGGAAATACCGAAGCTGTTCCTGTGGGAAGCAAGAGAAACAGAGCTCCTCTTGTCTTATTTCTATTATACCACAATTATTTAATATTTGTCAAATGCATAAGGAATATTGATTTTATTCATACTAAAATTAAGAGCACGAAGGGAAAAGCTCGTCATGATGCAAAGCACACCGGTTCTCATGAAGACTGAGCCACTATTCCAACATCAGAGAACGTTAGCGATGGCTGGCCGTCTTCTTTTTGTGTGCCGTGGTGCAATCGTAACAAAAGCGCCGTCACGTTCGCTGACGGTGGATTGCCCACTTGATGAGCAACAGTCAAGTAGTCAGACTGCCTCTAAAAATCCCTGGGGCAAGCGACTAACGGTCTTTCTCACGCATTTTTTCACGCTTTGCCAGTACCATTAATAGAAGAGCAAGGCAGCCAGAGGAATAGGTGTTCTTTGTCAGATTTCTTGTCCTCATGGTACTCAAGGGAGCCGGACTTCTTCTGTGCAGTCTCTCTTGAGTTGTGCTGAGTGCATCCCTTGTAAGCTGTTCACTCTCTCAATTGATGGAGGTGAGCGAAGGTGGAAAACTTCATTCGTGTCACTCGTAGTACTGGTGAAGAATTTGAGCTACCTATAACAAAGGAATTGCGCCAATCTGTTCAACACTTGAGCGCAGGAGCGGAGTATGACGAGCAAGGCCCTTCTTGCGATGGTACTGCGCTCAATGAGCTAACGAGAGCCTGGATGGTCATCTTTCGTCAACTACGTCGTCGGCAACACCCCCGAAGAGAAAAGGCATGTGAACGCTGTCCGTGAGGGCTTTGCAGGGCAGGTTCAATTAGCAAGGTGCGGAGTTCGACCTGGCCGTTTCATTTTTGTGGCTACTCGTCTGCACGATGCGTGCTGTCGTAATTGAGTATAGACACATCATAGAGGAGGTACCTGGAGAGTTTGCTGCTCTTCCAGCCGGTGCCATCTTCCATGATGCGTCTTGCTGCTATGCACGTTGCAAGAGGGGGATTTGGGTACACGCTTTGGTGTCGTGCTCCAATATGGCAGCCATGTATCCCTTTTGCATGTCTGTCCCGTGTTCCTCCAGAGAAGGAGGTATTTCACCATGGGTGCATTTCTCATCACATACGTGGTTATCGCCATCCTTATTGCAGGGGCATAGCCATCAGTGTCCATTTGCACTACACGTCGATCAAAGGGCAGCGGCTCAGTGGCTCACAACAATTCTATGTGGCCCCAAGAATGTTCGCGACAGACCTGGCTGATGTCGATCCGATCTACTATAGCCGGAAGATCCTTGTTACTTTGACCGTGGTTCTGATCGCCCTGAGCGTGAAGGCGATCGGTACAGTCATAAACGTCATCGTCCGCTAGAAAGGGTGGGTTGTATCTATAACTCCACCTGAATCGTGTTCTCTCTTGTGGGCAGTGAGACGATCCCCGCGATCTGGTAGCGGGATGACGGATAGAGGTCACCAACGTTTCTCGTATCCCTGGCCACGCTTGACTCATGAAGCGGCTCATCGCTCTTTTTTGTGCCGGGTGGATCCGTTCAATTAGACCATGATATCCCACATGATCAGATTGCCCCCGTTCACGACTGGTTCAAAGGACAGGGTGAAGGTATGCAGATCCAACGGAACTTCATAGGCGATCTGCCCCTTTATCGTCGCACCTGCTGCAACGGCTCCATCCGGCGTCTGCACATGCGCTCCTATTGCCTCATCATAACTGACGTTATTGCTGCCATAAAGCGACCATTGTAGAAGCGACGAGGTATGTTGCACGGTCGAGGAGTCATTTGTCAGTTCGATGCTGACAATCAAATAGGTCTCCCCAGTCGACGGAGGAAAGTCTCCCTGCTGGGTCTCCGTCGCTGAGTTGACCAACACCGTCCAGGGAGAGGCGTCGACGGCATAACCGATCTGGTTGTGCTGTGTCGATGCTGGTGGCGAGAGAGTATTCCTCACGACGAGAAAGCCGACACAGCAGAGCACAAGGACGAGGAAGCCGAGGATGATGTAGAGCACGGGACCCGCTTTTTTGTTCATTGCTTGTTTCATGCCCGTTCCTCCCACTGTACGCTTGTACTGGCGTCTCTGTGGCTGAGCGGGTGGGAGTGTCCCAGCAAATCTAGGAGGCGGAGGCGGTATAGCATCAGGCGCGCTCAACGTCGGCTCAAGCGGTGATGACGAATGAGCAAGTGACACGCCACAGTGTCCGCAAAAGGTGCTTGTCGGCAAGTTTTCATACTGGCAATTGGGACAATGGTTCATGAAGTAGTCCCCCTTTCTACTTTTGCTAGCTCCACTATATCACTCAGTTGCAGTCGGTGCGCATTGCGTGCGATTCTGCAAGCTAAACAGACGTATATCCTCATGTCAGCTTCGCGCATATCACCCTTAAATGGTGAGGATCTCATCCCAACGACTCGTAAATCGTGGAGAAAGCCGTTCTTGCCGCATGCGCCAGTTGTGCGTAAAGCCCTGAACGGCGAATACAAGCGTGCCACGCCCAAAAATATGATTAATGGCGTCGATGATGGCCATGAGTCTTGCCTGCCGATAGTGTTCGCTGAGGACTACCTCGCCGAAGAGGTCCGGTTGCACGAGATGGAGCGGCGTGATCCTGCCAAGTGTGACCCCCACCTTGTCGTAGCGGTAGCCTTTGCGATAGATGGTGCGCAAAGCTGACAGTGCGTGCTTGAGCAGGTGAGGTGTAAACGCCGTTGGATGCGGGAGATCGATGGTAAACTCGTTCGCGTACTGTGGAGTGTTGGTAGCAAACGGATTGGTGCGAAGAAACACGGTTATTCGCCCGGCCAGTAAATCCTGCTCGCGCAACTTTTCGGCAGCGCGGGCAGTATACGTGCTTACTGCTTCTTCCAACTCGGTCCGGCTCGCGGTCTCGCGGCCAAAGCTTTTTGCGCAGATAATCTGTTGTTTGGGAGGTCGCTTCTCCTCCAAGGGAATACAGGATGTTCCCTTCAATTCGAGTTGGATCCTGGCCCCAGTGACCGTAAGATAACGCTTCACCCAGCGCTCCTCAGCGTCTCTCAGGTCTTTTGCCGAGAGGACGCCATAGTTGCGCAGGAACTGGGCATATTTCTGGCCAATGCCCCACACTTCTTCTATTTCAACGCGGGCTAACGCCTCGTCCAGCTGGTCCTGCGTAAAAGTGATCATCTCCAGCACGTCCCTGTAGCACTCGTTCTGCTTCAGAAGTTCACAAGCGACCTTGGTTAAGCACTTGCTTGGCGCAATGGCCACCCTGACCGGAAGGCCCGTGTACTGGTACACTTTCGCCTTGACGGTGCGCCCGAACTCGGTGAGGTCCTCGATCGCCAGGTCAGTCAGCTCTACCCATCCCTCATCGACACTGTACTTCTCTACTCTGGGGGAAAACTCGGCCAGGACACGCATCAATTTAGCCGACATATCGGCATAGAGGGTATAGTTGGAAGAGTGCACTTGCACCTGATGGGCTCGAATGATCTTCTGGCATTGGAAGAGCGGCTGGCCACGCTTCAACCCCAAACGTTTCGCTTCCTGGGAAAGGGCCACAATACACCCGTCATTATTCGATAACACAATCGTAGGCGTGGAGTGCAGTGACGCCCGAAATACACGTTCGCAGGACACGTAGAACTGCGCAGCATCCACCAGCATAAAGATTTTCTGCTTCATCGTATGCTATGAATACAATGCGTGACGACGCCCCAAATTTCGTCTTGCTTGCTTAACTCGATGACTGGGTACCCTGGCGGGTCGGGATGCAAGAAAATCTTCCGCTGTCTTACCAGGACGCGTTTGAGTAGCAGGTCCTTCCCCACACGCGCAACGACGATCTTATTGTTGGCCACGGTTAGTGCCCGATCGACGACAACCACATCCCCTGCACAGATACAGGCACCTGACATTGAATCACCACTCACGCGAATGAAATAGGTTGTTAGGGGGTGGGCGACGACGAGGTCATGTAGGTTGAGGGGCGGTTCGATGTAATCATCACCTGGGCTTGGGAACCCAGCGTACACCGGGTGGGGCCAGAAAAGGGCCTTTGGTAATTGGTTCTCAGGCATGCATCTCTCCTTCCTTGGACCCCTCCTCGCGACTTTTGCAATGCGAGGGTCCATATATGAAATAATGCAGTATATTGAACATAAGTTCTATATCTACGTGGAGTATACCCAAGGAGCAAGCGGCCTGTCAATGATTTTAGCGGTAATTGTGACAATTTCATCCTGTATTTGTCATGAATTCGTAACCTTGCAGGACAAATTACAACCGAAACTTAACCATTTCTTCACCTTGTTGCTATTCCATCGGTCCATACTTGGCTCTAGTATATTCATGTTCTTCATTTTGTATCTGTGTTTTATATCGAGTCGAGAGGAGAGGATGATGAGCAATCAGCAAGGCCAACCACCGTCGTGGCCACCACAATCAGGGCAACCACCAACTTGGTATCCTCCAAATCAAGGATGGGGATCGCCTCAACCTCCGCAATGGCAACCACCAACACAGTTTTCGCCCCCATACCAACAGCCCTGGCCGCAGTATCCACAACAGTCACAGTACCCTCCGCAACAACCACCATTTCAACAGCAGCAAGGTCCATATCAACAGCCAATGCAACCGCATCCGTATCCAGCGTGGCAGCAACCTATGCCATATCCGCCTCCGATGTACTACCCACCACAAATCACACAAATTACTGTCAAGCAACCCGGGCCGAGCTTCGTTATCCGTGCTCTCTGGTATCTTTTCATCGGCTACTGGCTCGGCTTCTTCTGGCTGAACCTCGGCTTTTTCTTCTGTCTCACCATCGTCGGATTGCCGTTAGGATTGGTGATGCTTAACCGCTTGCCACAGGTGATGACGCTCCGTATGCCCAATCAGCAGGTAAGTGTCACCATTGCTCCTGGGGTGACGAACGTGAACATTGGTCCATCACAGCCAAAACAGGTTGATATGCTCGTACGAGCGATTTACTTCCTGCTTGTCGGTTGGTGGGCTGGCTATTTGTGGGCATTGACGGGTTATCTGCTCTGCGCATTACTGATTACATTGCCGTTGGGGATCATTATGCTGAATAATCTGCCGATGGTGCTCACCTTGCGGAAGGATTAGCTAATGTACCCCCAACAGTAGACGACAAAATGGCGCGGGTCTGTCGAGACCCGCGCCATGAGGGAGTAAGGAAGGATAGCGGTGTCATGAGCGAACAGCAATATACTTGCCATGAGTGTGGTCAGCCCTATGCCCGTTGGGATGATAATAAACCGTGTGCTGAGTTCTATTGTCAGCCATGTCACACCAAACACTTCGCACGCTCGCCTCGCCATACCTGTTTGCTCTGTGGCGAGCGTAAGTTATACACGGCTTTCGCTCAAGACTACCAAGGCTACAATATCAGAAACTTTCGTATCTGTTGCCTGCGCTGTGAACCTACATTCAACGCACTCCCACGTCATGAGGCAATACCAATTATTCGCAGAGCACTCTATCACTACTACAAGCCTGGCCAGGTCATCTACACACTGGATGAGTCAGATACTGGACAAGTACGCTATGCGGGTAGAACCTACAACCCACGTGAACGGATGAAGCAGCGTAAACAAGCAGCGTATCCCTACTCGTTTGATGAGGCCAAGCGCCGTCGAGAGGCAGACCCATTGCTCAACATCTATGGCCAAAATATCGAGGTTCGTTACACCGAAGGGTTCTGGCTCTATGACCTATATGCTCGTGGCGCAGAGCCAGTCATGAAGATAGTGGAGCAGGTGAGCGACCCACCATTTGTTGCAGAGCGTGAAGTCAGGTGGATATGTCACCTGCTCCAGCAGGGTGCCGACCTGATTAATACCTGCACACCAGACCTCGTACGCTTTGTACGCGAATCATCGCTCAATTTCCTGCATGACCCTCTTGACCCTGACATGCTAGCAAAGTTGGGTAGTGAGGCCAGACCTGGACCATGTTATGCTGCATTTATCCGTCAGTTCTTTGACCTATGATAGATCCGCACCAGTGGCACGTTAACAACCGAATCAAGACGATAGTAGACGAACTGTGACCAGAGTGAAAGGAGTAGTGCAAATGTCAAATTCGTCCTGTATACGGGACCTACAGGAGCATAGCACGCGGGGATGGGTCTATCGCCCTTCCCAAGGATGGATATTCGACGAGCTGACGCCCGATGAATTAGCAAGCCTCAAAGTCGATCACGCTCCTGGCACTGCTTCCGTTCGCTTCCCGAAAGAGGTAGCAGTTAGCATTGGCGGCCCCATCGGAGCAAAAAAATGTACATGCTCTTTCATATGCTATCTCTTGACAGAAGTGCATCCCGCGATCCTCACTCGTTTCCCGCAGAAGATCAGCCTTGTGAGCAACATCGAGGCAGAGACACTCGCCAGGTACTCGCTGGAGCCTCCCGTCTATGTGGGCTGGCTTTGGAATGACGAGGCGAGCGTTTGTGAGGCGCTTGGATGCAAGGTGACGGTGCGGCACGGTTGGGGCTGGAATAAATGGATAGTTCCTAGAAGAAGGCCCCCGCTATACTCCCCAGAGCGTACCTTCATCTATGCACTCGTTGACCAGCTCACGCAAGAGGTAGGGTATGTGGGCAAGGCTGACGATCCGCAACGACGTTTTGCCGATCATCTCAAAGATACAGGTGCCTCTGCAAAAGTATGGTGGATTGAGGAATTGCGGGCACAGGGCAGGGTTCCAACGCTTATCATCTTGGAAGAGGTAGATAGTGTCATTGCCCTACAACGAGAACAATATTGGATAAGGTACTATGAGAAGCAGGGGCATCCGCTCACTAATTACCAGAGTCAGTTCACCTCGAAATAAGCCCATAGCACCTTAGCAACTAGACACCGAACATCTCACCGAGATTGGCCGCATGCAGGTTCTCTATACTGTGCAAACGCTCCATAACGACATGTTGACATATTAGAGGACGTGCAATGTATTTCGCAATGCCCAGCATAGCCGCAAGTCGATCAGTTGTGCTGATTAATAGCCGGATGATTTCCGATGTTGATACTCTGATGTTTCTTGTGTAACATCACTCTATGACTGCTCCGGTTTATATTTTGTTCGATGAGTATGATGAATATAAGGTTGCATCAACCTTGACAGAGTGTGAACTTTTGTGTAAACTTGAGACAGAGAAAAGCAACCATAGGAGGAATAATGGAGCTTCCAGAGTACGGATGGGTTCAATTTAAAAATTCACCACTTAGATTGGTTATTGGGCAAGTGCGATTTACGATCATGCCACGTTTTGAACAGAAAGCTTATATAGCAGGCTTTCAGAAGGCTATTCGCTCTGAATATCCGCGGGCTTCTCGCGAAGCATCGGTAACATACCAGGTCTTACCTACAGGTATCCATCCAAGTCCTGGCGAGACACTATGGCGATTTTCATCACGCGATAATCATTGGTCAGTGGTAGTAGGTGAATCGGCAATCACGCTTGAGGCACGTAAATATTCATCGATGCGCGATTTTCTTGAACGTTTTCGTCAGCTCTTAGAAACGGCTAGTGAGACATTGGAGGTCATAGACCGGCTGCGTCTCGGCTTGCGCTATATCAATGAAATTCGCTATCTGAAAGCTGAGAGCTTTGTTGAGTGGAGATCGCTCCTGAACCCAGATTTTGTTGGCTTTGAAGCTTCTAGTCTTCTTGACGGACAAGTTGATCATACACTACACGAAATACAGGTTCAACGTCCTGATGGAGTGCTGGCTATTAGGCATGGACTTCAGAATGGCGCTGTTGTCTTGCCGCTTCCTCAAGAACAATCTGCAAAAGGGCGTTTCTATCTCATCGATTTAGACTACTCCGATATGACAGAATGTGACCTTGACATCACTGCAACTATCAAACAGATGCAGGACTACAACGATGTTATGTACCGCTTCTTCCGTTGGACTCTTGGCGATACTCTCTACAATTATCTGGAGCCAATGCATGCTCAAAGTAGTTGAAATCCCTGATCAAACAGGTATTGTGTACTTGAGAGAAGGTGATCCTATTGATCACCTTCTCGGTAGAACGGTGAATGTACTTAATCCAACGTTCTCACGTACAAGAACTGGGGAGCATCCTAGGATTCAGTCCGATGTTCAACCTAAAATCCCTCGAAGCGAGTTATTTTATCAACTCCTATCTGCAATAACAGGAGCTGAATTACACGACACCGACATTGCCCTTGTGCTAGATGTAGTTTTCGATCAAGTGGTAGCTGATTATCAGAAAGCGTTTGGGTTCAAGGCTACAAAGCATGCGGAGTCACATTCGAGGCGCTTAGATCAAGAAACATTACCGGACACAAACTCAGTTTCTGCTCAGGCCGAACGCCTTCGGGCAATTTCAGGTCTTGTAACAGCACGTCTCGCAGAGATTTTTCCTGTGTCGCGAACAACATATCAGAATTGGCTTACTGGCGCAAAAGCTCCTCATCAAATGCACCGTCAGCTTCTCTTGGAAGTTCTTCCACTTATGGAGGAGGCAACTCAGCGTCTTGGTAGCCCAGGTGCTGTAAGCGATTGGCTTTTGACGCCTGTTTCTTCTGGAGGAAGGAAACCAATAGATTACTTAAAGGCACAACAATTCTCGGCTTTTCGCGGTTTTCTACTCCAGGTACGTACGGGCCGTGAAGTCTTTCTTCCTTTTACAAAGACTAGCCGCGCCCATTTGGAGCGTTCAAAAGAGGATATCGAAGCTGGGCTTGAGCGACTTAGACCAATGGCGTTTAAAGAGGAGGCTGAAGAGGAGTCTGAGGATGAGCTTGATGATAAGAGATTGTAGATTAACTTAGACGTTGTCCAGGAGTATCATGAATAAATGGAAATAGTAGATGTTGGAGCGGAGTTGATTCGGCGAGGTTGGGACCAGGGAAGCCTTTTTAGTGCTAAGTCTGCACAAAAAGCGAGTCTTGCCCTAGCTACTAATGATGCGATATCAGTATCAGAAGATTTAAAAGGTGTTCAGGGTTCTTCAAATATCTGGTTGCTTAAGCAGGAATCTATAGAGGACACAGATCATTTGGTTGTTGTATCACATCCCTGTGATATAAAGATCTCGCCTGACAAAGAGCCGTACGTTGAGGTTATGCGCGCTTATTGGACACATGATAAGAGTATTATACATGGTGCTGGGAAAAATAACTCTTTCCGTAGCTTTCTTCTTCGCCGCCATACCAATGATAATGGCGAACACGCGGGATTAGTCGCTGACGCTACTGTTCGTGTTAATATCCAAAAAGAGGGCATGCTTGCTATTTCGCCTCAAGCTTGTTTCGATGAAGATGACAAAGTTTCGCTGTTTCTCTTTCGCCAATGGCTAGGTGCGCGCTATCATCGTCAAGCCCTTCCTGATCGCTACGTAAAGGCTATAACTCAGCCTATCATAAAAGCTATCGGAAATCTTTCCCCAAATCATGATCATCAACGCGTCTTTGATGGTATCGGCAAGATATTCTTCCAGCTTCAGGACGACAAGAAACCTTTTCAGATCGAATTATTATTCGAGCCAGATAAACGTAAATGCGCTACAGCAGTAGTCAAGGCTGATCTCGCGCCAGTAGTGGACTGGCTAGATAGAGTGCTTCAGAAAGTTGGACAAGCTAGAGTTGCTTATTGGGACATGATTGACAAGCAGGCAATAAGCGCTGAGGATTACGCTTCTCTTTATGAAATTCCCCTTAGCTACCTATCACTAACTGAGGATAAGGGCACTTGAAGTAACATCGAATGTTTCCCTCCTGCTCAGATCCCAAAAGCACGAGGTTGACATCTATGTGGTCGAGGAACGAGGCGAAAAGGCTGGGAAGCGTTTCAAGCAGCGATGCGCAAGAAGGCGAAGCGAGGCAAGAAGGAGTGTCAAGCGCTATTCATCTAAGCTGCCCGAATCTCGTTGCGCAAACGGCGAATACGTTCACGGTACGCATCCTCGGGCTGCCGATAGCCAAGTTTTGGCCTATCTCCCATAGAGACATGCCACTTGCGGAATGCCAGCCCAATCTCTGTTTGATAGAGCGCCTTCACACGCAGCCACTGCCTGATACCACTTCTACGCAGGACGCGCCGCTCCTCTTTTGTGCGCTGGAACGAGCTTTGCAGCAGCGCATATTCATTGACCATCACAACGCCATTGCTCACCTCTGCGGCCAGAAACTCGCGGATCACTGCTGCCTCGTGGGCTAATGCTTTGACGAGAATATAGAGCAGAGCCACCTGCGCCAGGAAGGGGGGAATGTAATCACCAATGATGGCGATGAGGGAGAAGAGAGCAACGCTGGTGTCATCTGGGGAAGCGTGAATTGCCCTGGCGGCCTGGAAGTCGACAAAATCATAGAAGCTGTGCAACCCTACGGCGATGGCAAAGCCTAGCAAGGGAATGGCAATCTGCTTCCAGCGCACACGCGTATGGCGTATATAGCCAAGAGCGGCACCAAAACAGGCGGTAAATGTCGAGTGGCCTAACCAGCCGAGCATAATTCTTCCGACTATAAGAAATACCAGCGTATCTTTAGCATTATTCGCAAAATAGCTAAAATTTTCCACAAAGGCAAAGCCCGCACCAATCAAGGCGGCATAGACGATGCCATCAGTCACGTTGTCGAACTCATCGCGCAGGATGATAAAGAGCAATATCAGGCCCAGGCCCTTGATTGTCTCCTCCGTCACTCCCGCGTTCAGTCCATCGAGCGCAGAGCGTATCACCTCACTGGTATTTGGCCCGAGCAAATTTTGCACAATGTTGTCAACATTCTGCTCGACGAAGAATGCAGGTGGGATAGCGATGATGGCACCCCACAAGAAAGCTGCCAGGCGTAGGAACCAGGGTTCACGTTCGTAGCGATCCATGAAGTTAACCAGCAGATTGATGCCGATGGCGGGCAACAAGGGAATAGTCAACGCTGCCAGGACGGTTGATATGCCATTCTGCGCCAGGGCATTAAGACCTAGCAGGCCGCTAAGTACAATGGTGATAGCTGCACTTATGACCAGGATTGCCAGGCCAACACCCGCAATGAGCCAGCGCGTTCGTACACCTATATGCTGTGGCAATGTGAATTGCATCGTGACGCCTGTACCAAGCAGGCTTTCTTCCTCTTCGTCCCACGGTTGCGCCATGAGTTCGGGATCAGATTGCACGGGAAGAGCAGATGCCAATGCTTTGTTTCGTTGCCCATTCTGTCGGGCAGGAGGAACTGAGTGCTGTACGTGTTGCTGCCAGGAGGGCTGTTGTGGTTGTGTAGGAAATTGCGGCTGTGGAACAAACGGCGGCATTTTCGACCCGGCTTGTCCTTTTCCATCGTATGCTGAGGGTCGTGCCTGTTCAATAGAGGTGCCGTTGGGTAATGCAGCCTGGTCTACTATGCGCATTATGGGATGTGTATCCATTCGGCTGACCACATCAGCCCACGGCATGTCGTCTAAATCGGGAGAGACTTCGAAGCCTATTGAGTTCGGTTCTGCAGGTCTGCTGGTCAATGGAGCAATCAACTGCAGCATGGTGTTGCCCAGGATGACAATGTCCTGCGGCTGCACTGGAAGATCGCCGCCACTTGGGACAGGATGCCCATTCACACGGACGATATTCTTTGCGGTCAGGTTGATAAGATGCCAGCCATGCTGATCCAGTATGAGACAAGCATGTTCACGCGACGCAGTCGGATCCAACAAGACGATATCATTATTGAGTGCGCGCCCAATGGTAGTCTCACTGCGCGTGAGCACATGCACCAATCCTTCTTCTGGCAACCAGCCCGATGGATATCTGTCCTGGGAGTGTGTTATTGCGTTGGCAGGCGGACGCACGCGCACAACCCGCAGCACACCATAGTTCTGACTCATGCTGTTTGTCTTCCTGGCACTTTGGGGAGGTTTTATTTCAAACCAATCCTCTCCTCCAACTCCCTTGCAACACTATATGGATCTCGCTCTCTTATTCTAATATCTTCTACTAGCCTCTGCCACTCCTCCTCAGACACCTGGACCTTCAGAGCTTTCATAACCGCATGTACTACCAACGCCTGCAACTCACTATCGACCTGGCGCTGCGCACGACTCGCCAGCATGCCGCTCTTCACCAGGTATTCGTAGTGGCGCTGCAATGCATCAACCACCTGAGGAATGCCCTGATCTTTGATTGCAGCCGTTTTCAGTACTGGAATACGCCAGGGAGCCTTCTTCCGACCGGGATCGAGACTGAGCACCATTGCTAGTTCTGCTACAACCTGGTCTGCACCGGGTTTATCGGCCTTACTGACCACAAAAATATCGGCAATCTCCAGGATACCAGCCTTGATCGCTTGAATATCATCACCCATGCCAGGAGCAACCACCACCAGCACTGTCTGCGCGGCACGCATCACTTCGACCTCTGCTTGCCCCGTTCCCACCGTCTCAATGATAATCGGATCATAGCCCGCCGCATCCATAGCGCGCACGACATCACGGGTCGAAGCGGCGAGGCCACCCAGGCTGCCACGACTCGCCATGCTGCGAATAAACACGTTGGGGTCGCCCGACAACTCCATCATGCGTATTCGATCCCCCAGGATAGCCCCACCACTAAAGGGACTTGTCGGGTCAACAGCGATGACGCCTATTTTGCGCTCGCGGCGGCGCAATTCCCGTACCAGGTGGGTCACGAGTGTACTTTTTCCCGCACCTGGAGCACCTGTCACGCCGATGATGTGGGCATGACCTGCATATCGATGCAATTCTGCCAGGTAGTGCTGAGTCTGTGGTATCTCATTTTCGATCAGCGTCACCATGCGTGCAAGAGCCCGACGGTCACCATTACGAAGGCGTTCAACGATGTTTTGCAAGGTGTACTACACCTCAACGGTCAGGCGATCAGCCTGGATGTTGGTACGCACAAACTCGATGATCTCCTCGGTCGAGGTCCCAGGGCCGAAGCAACCCTTGATGCCCATGGCCTTGATTGCAGGGACATCCTCGTCGGGCAGAATACCACCGGCAGCCACCAGCACGTCGTCCACACCATTCTGCTTTAAGAGCCCCATCACCTTAGGGAAGATAGCCATATGCGCACCGGAGAGAATACTCATCAGAATGGCATCCACATCCTCCTGAATAGCAGCCTCGACGATCATCTCAGGAGTCTGACGAATACCTGTGTAGATGACCTCCATACCTGCGTCACGCAGTGCCCGAGCAATTACCTTTGCACCGCGATCATGTCCATCCAAACCTGGCTTGGCGACCAACACACGAATTGGGCGAGTATCAGCCATAGACAGTTACTCCTTTACTGCGTATCAGCAAATAATCCCGGCAACACAGATTCATAGAGCGCACCGATGGCACGCTCCTGCTCTTCATAATATATGCGATACATATCTTGTTTCCATTCTACTACGCGGTCTCCTCCACTGCAAGCATTCATCAATAACCTGGATAGTTGGATGATATGTCGCCGTTCTGCGGCTTCGACGAGAGGAATGGGCAAGCGTGCCAGTACGCTCTGTTCAATTTGCGGCTGTACCCATTTATATGCAGTGTGCAGCGTATACACGTATTCGTATAGCAGGCGCGAGTTGAGTAAGGCAAGAAAAAAATAGAGATCGTCTTCACCCGTGTTTTCTAGGCGTGGATGCAGTAGATAGAGTGTCTGCAATGCTACCTGCCCTTGCAAATCCAGTGCTGCCTGCAGACGATCTGTACTCTTCACGACTAGCAATTTGGTAGACAGGTAACGCTCCAGAGGCTTTGTGACGGCCTCACGAGCTATCCAATGCGTGGCGGTCTGGATGGTATAAGGACGGATGTCGATGCCGCCGAGAAGAATGGGATAATATAGGCGATCGGTTTCAGGGTGAGCGGTTTCAGCATTTTCAGGGCGAGCGGTCCCAGGGTGGCCATTATTTTCAGGTCGCCCTGGGGTGGCTGGGGTGGCATTGACGTCCTCTATTGGAATCTGGTCAACCGGCTCTGTGATATAAGGACTGTTCTTGCCAAGTTCCTCGCCACGAGAAATTGTGAGAAACTCGCTGAGTGGGGCAAGACGACGAGGCATAACAGGCATTCCATCTAGGTACGCACGTAATCGCTCTATAGCCGCGCCACGCCTACTGCTCAGAAGATAGCGAAACTCGGCCCCAGGCTGACTGCGCAGAAGGCACTGAGGGATCTGGCCAGTTGCAGGTACCATGTTCTTTGCTTCATGTTGCCACTTTCCTCTTACCCATGACACCTGGTGCAGATGCTGAGGGGGACATTTTTGGGCAATGATTACGACGGCACCCACGTCAGCAGCGAAAACACCTGACATATGCCAGATATGATGTATGGTCGCTTCTGTGAGAAGGCATGCTCGTTCCTTCGCAGCGTTGGTACGCGCAAGTAACGGATCAGGGAGAACTAAGCCCATCCAGCCGCCAGTACGCAGAGCTTGCAGGGCTAAACTAAGAAAGAGCAGATAACTATCTACCTGGCCTCGCTGCCGGGTAGATTGATAGCCGCTAAGGTCAGTGTTCTTTGCCGCCAGGTATGGAGGATTGGCGACAAAGAGATCAACATATGGTTCCCACGGCAATGTAAGAGCATCGGCCTGGTGGATATGCAATCTGTGGTTGTGTTGCATAGCATGTAGTTGCATCTTCGCTAGAAAGCAGGATACAGGGTCGGGATCGAAGCCCCACAGATTGCGCTGCATAAGGGTAGCTTGTGCCGCTTGATCCAGGCCAAGACGAGTGCTGAAGGTTACCAGACGACGGGCCGCCTCTGCCAGAAAATTGCCACTACCACAAGCGGGATCGAGCACTCGCACCCTCGCCAGGTCTGCTTCAGGAGTATAGCCACAGGCATCCAATATGTGTTTCACCAATTCGGGAGGAGTTGAGAAATGACCACGCTGCTTACGTTCCTTAGGTGCTAAGCCGACTTCATACCAACTCAATATATTGTCATGGGATGTCCTGCGCACCTAAGTTCTCCAAAGCTTGACGGGCTGCTTGACGACCCGCCTCTTTGATACTCGAGGCTTTTCCCAGGCCGAGTAAAGTGTCATGCTCGAAGACACCCACTGTGAAGACCCTGTCATTGTTACTGCCACTCCGTTCTAAGACGCGGTATCGTGGGAAATTCTTCGAGCGCCGGAGGAGTTCCTTCTGTAGTCTACCTTTGGGGTTCGTGTCGAGTGACTGTTGATTCAGCTGCGACACTTCTGGCAAGATCAACCGTGCAACGAAGTCGTGTGCCACTGATGGGCCTTGATCGATATGGATCGCCCCGATAATCGCCTCCAACACATCAGCACACAGAGAATCACGCGAACGATCATTGAAGGTGCGAAGATTAGCAATATCGACACGAATGTAGGGGAAAAGGCCAAGGCTCTGGCCAATGCGGGCTAAGACACGGCGGCTCACCACCTCCGATTTCAGGTTCGTCATCTCGCCTTCTGAGGCATCAGGATAGGTACGGAAGATGTGCTCTACAACGTGTGCGCCAAGAAGAGCATCGCCCAGAAACTCCAGCGTGTCGTATGAGTCATGTATGGCTGTTTCTGGGCAACAAGAATGGTGGGTTACTGCTCGCTGCAACAATGACCGGTCATGAAATGTCACCTGGAGCAGCCGCTCTAAGTATATAATACTGCCTTGCTCAAGATTGTCTTCGTTCTCCATACGGCAGTATTATATACCAAGAAGGAGAAAAGCGTCGAGACCCAGGTACCTTATTACACCAGACACTGCTTGTACAGGTGGTATAACAAGGCACGGCGGGCGACCATAAAGGCCCACCCATCCACTCCACACCCCGCTCGCCCCTACAGGCTTGTGCAGGTGGTATAACATAGAAGGCAAAGATAAGGCTATGGTGTATCAGCAGAACTATCGCCACAGCGGGAAGCGAGTAATGTGGTTGATCAAAGCTGCACGTTTGTGTTTTGCCCAGGTTCGTCGTTTGCGACTCTCACTCTTCGAGAAAGTGATACTCGCCAATAGTCTGATGCTTATTGGCGAAGCGTTAGCAGGACTATGGGTAACCAGCCACCCAGGTAAAATTTTCAATAACTTCGAGGCTCATCATTACCTGATAGATACAGGTTTTATTGTGCTGGCAACATTGCTGGGCCTGCTGGTCAATTACTTGCTCTTGCGTGCCAGTTTTCGCCCTCTCTTTAGCCTTCTTCATACCATGCGCGCCGTTAGTGCTGGAGCTATTCATAAACGTGCCCCTGGCACATCGTCTGACACAGAAATCGCTGAACTGGCAAGGGCTTTCAATAGCATGCTTGATCGACTGGAGGCAGCACGACGAGAGCAGGCTATGCTCACGCTGCAAGCGCAAGAAGAGGAACGGCATCGCCTGGCACTCGAACTGCACGATGAGAGCAGCCAAAATCTCACAGCCCTCCTCGTTCATGCGGAGATACTCAGCCAATCCCTCCAGGCCCTTCCGGATACAGCAATTACCGAAGATGTACGGGCACAATTGGATCAAGGGCTTACCTACCTGACCAGGCTTACTCATCACACACTGGACGACATCCGCGCCCTGGCACAGCAACTACGTCCCAGCGTCCTCGACGACCTTGGTCTGTTAGCAGCGTTTCGCTGGTTGGCAGAAGATGGCCGTCAGCGCTTGCAGTTAGCAGTTGAACTACATATAGACAGCATAGAGGATTTCTCCCGAGCATATCTTGTCGAGGACCTAACGAGGTCGAACTATACTGCCCTCTATGAAACGGCGCTGTTCCGTATCGCACAGGAAAGCCTCACTAATATAGCTCGACACGCTCAAGCGCAACATGTTACTATCTCACTCACCCAGGACCAGGAACATATTTACCTCCAAGTGCGTGACGATGGCCGTGGTTTTGATTCTTCCCAGCAGCATTCAGGCCTGGGCATCTTCGGCATGCATGAACGTGCCGAACTTTTGGGTGGCACCGTCACTATTCAATCGCAACCAGGCCAGGGCACAATGGTTCGAGTTGTGCTGCCTCTATCCGCGAGCAAGGGAGAGGAACATGTCTGACGACGTGAGCATGGCGGGGGCAAGCCCCGCCACTACTATACTATCGACGAGCAAGGGGGATGAACATGCCTGACGATCCTGCCAACACGCACTCTATTCGTATTGTGCTCGCTGATGACCATGACATTTTGCGGCAGGGTCTGAAGCTGCTTTTAGGCTTACAGCAAGACATGCAGGTTGTGGGCGAGGCACGGACAGGACGAGAGGCGCTGGAGTTGACACAGAATCTCAAGCCTGACGTTGTGGTTATGGACATCAGCATGGCAGATATGGATGGATTAGAGGCTTGCAACCACATCCGCCATCAAGAGCCAGCCACACAAGTGTTGATTCTGACGATGCATGAAAGTGAGGAGTATTTCCTCAAAGCACTACATATGGGTGCAGCAGGCTACCTGGTGAAGAAAGCTGCCCCTTCTGATTTGCAAGCCGCAGTAAGGACGGTAGCACATGGTGGCGCATTTCTCTATCCAGGTCTGGCAAAGGCGCTCATTCGAGCGTATTTAGCACAGCCCGACATCACTTCAACCGACTCTACCCACGATCCGAAGGAGGTTACCCTTTCGCAAGAACTGAGTGCTTTGACGCCTCGCGAAGTGGAAGTAATGACACTGGTGGCAGAAGGGTGTACAAACCAGGAGATCGCTAATCGGTTAATGTTAAGCATCAAGACAGTACAAGCCCACCGGGCGAATGTGATGGAGAAGCTGGGTCTGCATGACATCACACAGCTTGTACGCTTTGCCATGCGCCACGGGCTGATTCCGCCGGGACAGTAGTTTAGGAAAAGGGTCTATTGACATTCACTACTCTTGCTGTTATACTTTTGTCAGATGTCAGACATCAGCTGTCTAAATAGAGGTTGGCTTCATGACAAACATTATCCGCCCTACAGAAGCGCTTTCTTCACGTGTTAGTGGTCCGCCACTCCCCGACTTAGTCGCAGACATTCTGCGCGCAGCTATTGCCGATGGTCGTCTTGTATCCGGCCAGCACCTCCCTGCTGAGCCTCAACTCGCAGAGCAACTTGGGGTGAGCCGCGCCACCCTTCGGCAGGCCCTTACTTTGCTTACCAAGGAAGGGTTGTTGGTTCGGCAACATGGACGCGGTACCTTTGTATCAGCTCTGCCGCGTGGAGTGCTGCGCGGGAATCTCACAGAGCTGATGAGTACAACGCAGATGATTTCAGGAGCAAGGGTATCAACCAGGCGTAGCAGAATGCCGCATCGAATTAACCATGGTGGAGCCTTGGATTGCTGACCTGTTTGATTTATCGCAGGACTCGCGATTCCTTCATATCTCCCGAACGCGTCTCGCCAACGGACACCCCGCCGTTTACTCAGATGAATATTTACCGGAAAGTCTCCTCGGACCTGATGCGACGTCGCTGCAGAAAAGTGCAGAAGACTGGTCCCTCTACAACAGATTGCATCAAGCCGGTGTAGACATTGCGTTCGCCACGTGTAAAGTTATCCCTTCGGTTGCCAACGAGTCCCTGGCATCTTATCTCCGCGTCAAGGTTGGCCACCCCCTCCTGCTTTTGAAGCAGCTTCACTATACAGGAGTGGGCCAGTCGGTACTGTACTGCGAGAACTATCACAATTGTGAACTCATAGAGTTCCAGACTGTGCGCAAGGGCTGAACCCCAGTTGAGGCTGTCGGGTGTGGGAGATGCGCGGCGAGAGCCCTGAAGCTCTAGCGAGAGAAAGGAGGTGAACCTAAACAGGCAGAGAATGACCGAGGTAGAAACTTTGCAAGCAGGTGCGACAACCATCAAGTCAGAAGCAGAAAGGAGTAATAGATGTTTTCCCCATTTCTCGAAGCATTGCTCGGACAAGGACCACTTCACCCCGTTATGATAGGTCTGGCACTCCTCGGGTTGGTCGTTGCAGTGGGCATCTGGGTCATGGAGTTCGCGGGCTGGACGATTTCCCGGCGCGGATTTGTACGTAATGGGCTGAAATGGAATGCAACCACCATTGCAATCATCGCTGTTTGTGCTGCCCTGTACATAGCCGGGCGCCCGATCCAAATCCAGTTCATCCCAGGCATTGGCGGGTTAAACCCCAGCCTATCAATTGCTCAATCACTGGCAGTGGTGTTTGGCCTTCCCGGGGCCATTGGCGTCACTTTCTCCATGCCGATTGGCGATGCCATATCTGGTGCGCTCACCCTTGGGTCAGTTGCAGGTTGTTTATCGCATACCTTCATCACCTGGATCCCCTACAAGCTCGCCACTGGTGCGGATATGAGGAAGCCACTGAATATCCTGACCTTTTACTTTTGGGGCATTATAGTCGCGCCGATCATCCACGCTATCGTGATTCCTGGTTGGCTCGATTTTACCCATGTGGTTCCACCAGCGGTTGCGTGGGGCGGCGTCACCCCGGCAATCCTGATCAATCAGGGGCTCCTCCCAGCTATTCTTTCACCAATCTACCTTGCCATCCTCTATCCCATAGCCTTCCGTAAAGGGCTGTACTGGAAGCAACGCTACGGGGTTATCCAAGAGGAGGCGGCAGCGGGTTACGCTTCATCAGCAACACCTGCAACGGAACCTCCCCAGGCTACAAGTGAGCAGTAGGAGGACTCTCAATGGCTGCGCCAGTTGTGCAGGTTGAAGGGCTGACCTTCCGCTACCCTGCCAGCGACCAGATCCTGCACGGCATCAACCTGGAGATCAATCGTGGCGACTTCGTTGGCATTACCGGGCCATCCGGCGCGGGGAAGACCACCCTGTGCATGTGTCTGAAGGGGCTGATTCCACATGTGGTTGGTGGAACAATGCGTGGGCGTGTCACTGTTCGCGGAATGGATACGCGCAAGACGGAGCCCTCAATCCTTGCGGAAGCAGTAGCTATGGTTTTCCAGGATCCTGAATCACAAATCGTCGGCCTTACGGTTGAGGAGGATCTTGCCTTTGGGCCAGAGAATCTCATGCGACCTGCCAAGCTGATAAGGGACGAAATCCCCAAGATGTTGCAGACCGTGGGGCTGACCGGCTACGAGCGGCGCGAGACATACAAGCTCTCTGGCGGCCAAAAACAACGCATAGCGATTGCTGCTGCGCTGATGATGGAGCCTCAAATACTGATCCTGGATGAGCCAACTTCAGAACTCGACCCGTTGGGCAAGACCGAGGTGTTCCAGGTGGTGCGTCGGCTACGCGAGGAACAGCAGGTAACGATCATCATGGTCGAGCATGAGGTAGAGCAACTTGCAGATGTTGCCGATCGGATTATCGCGCTAGACCGCGGACGCATTGTTGCCGATGCACCACCACGCGAATTTTTTCATAGCGCCGAGCTCTTCCATCGCATGGAGGGCGCACGGCTCCCACAGGTAGCGGAATTGTTCCTGGCGTTAGAGACCGAAGAGCTCGTGGGTCCAGCCGATTTCACACCATACGAGGAGGAGGCGATCGCGCACCTGGATCAGCTTCTCCTGCGAAAGAGAGACTGATGCGATGGCGGAGCCCGAAGTTGTCATCGATGTCGATGAGGTGTCCTATACATATGCGCCGGATACGCCTCTGGCCCTTGACCATGTTTCGCTGCAGATCCGGAAAGGAGACTTCCTGGCACTTCTGGGGCAAAATGGTGCGGGTAAGACGACCCTGGCGAAGACCTTCAACGGCCTGTTACTGCCTACCCGCGGCAGCGTGTACGTCGGTGGGCAGGATACTCGCAACGCGACGGTATCGAGTCTTGCGGCGCGCGTCGGCTACTGTTATCAGAACCCGGATCACCAGATTTTCAACACGACAGTCTACAAGGAAGCCAGCTATGGTCCGCGCAACCTCGGTTTGCCGCCAAATGAGGTAGCTGCGCGTGTCGATCATGCGCTCCAGCTGGTAGACCTGGCGGACAAGAAGGATGCTTACCCGTTCATGCTAGGCAAAGGCGAGCGGCAAAAGCTGGCCGTAGCATCTGTGCTCGCCATGGGCTCACCAATTCTGGTGGTAGACGAGCCGACAACTGGCCTGGACCTTCACGGCATACGCAGCATTATGACCTTGCTCCGGCAGTGGAACCAGATCGAGGGGCGCACCATCGTGATTATCACCCACGATCTCCATATCGTGGCCGAATACGTCCCACGCACTGTCGTCATGGCTCAGGGGAAGATTGTAGCCGATGGACCCACCCGGTCTATCCTTTCTGATGGTGCTGCGCTTGCCACCACCGGTCTCAAGCCCCCGCAGATTACCCGCGTTGCGCAGCGCCTCAGCCATCATGGCATTCCGCCTGACGTGATGACGGTTGATGAAATGCTGGTGTGTTTGCGAACTGCACTCAGCAGCAACAAGGACGCTCGAACCAGCCAGGAAGGAGTTTCTGATGCCGGTTGGCTACAGCATTTACATTGAAAAACCATCGTATGTACACCAGCGGATTGATCCACGCACGAAGCTCTTTGCGCTCTGCACATCCTTTGTGCTGGCCTTGCTCTTCAACAATCCAGCGTATCTCGGCATCCTGCTCGTAGCCGTGATTGCGATTGGGCTCTGGGCCAAATTACCTCTAAAGAGCTTCCGTGCCTACCTGATCTATGCCCTCTGGTTTCTCATACTAGGCGTGCTGATCTGGCCCTTCTATATCCATCAAGGACCTGTTGTCCTACGGGTGGGCAGTGCGCAGTTCACCCGTGATGGGCTCCTGTTTGGCCTGGCGATGGGCCTACGAGTGGGGTTGATGGTGACTGCTGCCGGGGTCTGGATGATGTCAACCTCACCACAGCACATGACGCTTGGGCTGCTGCGGCTGGGCTTACCCTACAAGGCGGGGATGGCTATGTCCGCCACTATCCGCTTTGTCCCCTTGATTAATGCCGAGCGAGCGACTATCATGGAGGCACAACGTGCGCGCGGACTTGATCTGAGCCGTGGTAACCCCTTCCGGCGTGCCGTGCGCTATGTCGCCGTGATTGGACCCATGTTGGTGCAAGCCCTGGACCTGGCACAGTCTCTAGCCCTTGCTATGGAGGCACGCGCATTCGGGGCGCGCCACAGCCGTACATCGATAACAGAGATCCGCTTGACGAGGGTGGACTGGTACATTATGATTGGCTGCGTTCTGCTCATCGCAGCCGCCATCGCATTTCGGATCCTCGGCATCGGGGTCTTGATTTGGGGTTATCTCTAGTAGGTCCCCGATTCATCGTGGGACACAGAGGAGAAGCTTGCATGCGAGTAGATCGCAATGTCGAACTCAAATGGGAGAATATGTACCGCGGCATTCACGCGCAGGTAGAGTGGCTGCGAAAAGGACCGGACGAGCTCTTAGCGAATGCGCGTCGAATGCTCACCACTGTCCCGCCACGGATTTACCTGGTCGGGTGCGGAGACTCACACTATGCCGGTCTAGCTACCCGCCTGGCATTTGAACGCTGGACGGGGATTCCGACAGAGGCCCTGGAGTCGCTAGAGTTTTCGCGCTACGTGCTGGATTACGCTCCCCCTGGGTCCTGGGTGTTGTGCGTCTCAAACTCTGGACGCGTAACCCGCACAGTGGAATGTGCTCTGTTTGCTAAGCAGCATGGCTTATATCCTGTGGCCATTACCTTCAATCCAGAGAGTCCTTTGGCTGAAGCAAGCAGCACGACGCTCCCCTATCGCTATACGGATGTAGGCTTTGGTCCAGGAACGCTCTCCTATCTAGCATCCCTGGTATCACTCTACGCTATTGCGTTGCGGGCCGGTGAACTGTCGGGCAACCTGGATAGCGCAACGAGCGAAAGCTGGCTAGAGGCAATTCAGCAGCAATCCGATGTCATTGCGGCAACGATTGCAGCCTGCGAGGCACCAGCCGCTGAACTGGGGCAGAAGAGCGATGTTCAAACATCGATCCAGATCATCGGAGCTGGCCCGAACTACGGCACAGCACTCTTCGGCATGGCCAAGCTGATTGAAGCGGCCCGCATATCCGCGGTTGGACAAGAACTGGAGGAATGGGCACATGAACAATACTTCTGCACCGGTCCGGGAACGGTGACCATCGTGCTTGCTCCGCCTGGCGCGAGCAGTAGCCGTGCAAGAGAACAGCTGCAGGCGGTGCGTGACATGCATGGATTAGCAATCGCTATATGCTCGCCTGATGACGTTGATACGCTAGGGCTGGCGGATTATGTCTTCCCTGTTCCTGGATCGCTGGACGAGGCATTGACTCCCATTTCCTATTGTGTCCCATTGGAGTTATTTGCGTATCATTTCGCAAGTAGCAAGGGACTGACGATGTTGGGGTTTGATGATAGCAGTCGCATGGAAGTCAATTTCCGTCAAATCTTCGGCAGTCATGAACCGTCCGCTTAAAGGAAGATGATGGCTCGCTACTTATTGTTCGGTCATTTAACGATTGATGATACCGTTCTGCCGGATGGACGTACCGCTATGGGTACGGTGGGTGGCAATGTTCTGTATGCCGCGATAGGGGCTCATGTATGGACCGACGATCTTGCAATAGTTGCACGGCCTGGTCAGGGCTACCCGCCGAGCCTTATCGATGAACTGGCGGCTTGCGGTTACCGGGTCGATGGACTCATCCCCTGTGAAAGCCAGCGCATCCGGCAGTGGCAGCTCTATGATGATGAAGGCGGACGCAACTATGTGCCCCTCGCTTCCTCTGGCAGCTACGCCGAACTGACCCCGCGGGTTGAGGAGATTCCGCCAACCGTTACTGCTGGAGTCGTAGGCTGTCACATTGCCCCTATACCTATTGAGTTCCAGGTGCCGCTAGTCCGGTGGGCTAAGAACAAGGGGCTGCGGATTACGTTAGATCCGCATCACGAGAGTATCAGTGGTACAGCTCACCTATGGCAGAGCATTTTACCGGCAGTCGACGTATTCTGCCCAAGTCGGGAGGAAGCAAAAAGCCTCTTAGAAGGCTGGAACGGACCAGAAGCAGCGGCCCGATCGTTAGCAGACTGGGGGGCAGCTGTTGTCTGCCTGAAGTTGGGGGCTGATGGAGTGTTCGTGTATCGTGCTGCGGATCGGTCGAGCTGGCTTGTTCCCACACTGGTCGAGCGTCCAATTGACATTACGGGCTGTGGCGATGCGTTCTGTGGTGGGTTCCTGGTCGGCTGGTGTGAAAAGCATGACTTGCAAGTGGCAGCGTGGTATGGCACTGTCTCTGCATCCTTTGTGGCTGCGGACTTCGGGGGACGTCATGCTTTCCAGATAGATCTTGGTGAGGCAACGCGCCGACTTACTACGCTAACAACAGAGGTGAGAGTATGACACAGTCACTTGAGTAGATGAAGCAGCGTCCCCTGATCGGTGTGGTAGGGTTTCCAGCTCTCCCCGGCGCCATCGACTATAGAGGCACATCGCGCGAGGAATTCATACAACGGGCGATTGCTGACGCTCAAGCCTACGCCCAGGCTGGATTTGATGCACTAATGATTCAGAATGTTGGTGATCTGCCTGTTGCTGCCCAGGTTGGACCTGAGACCGTGGCGTGGCTGAGCGCTTTGGGCTCGGCAATCCGGGCCGCAGTTGCTCTCCCTCTCGGTGTCTGTGTGTTGAAAAATGATGGGCGCGCTGCACTGGCTATTGCTCAAGCGATCGGTGCCGTCTTCGTGCGAGTCAAAGTCTGGATTGGGGTTATGGTTGGAGCAGAAGGGATCATGCAAGGCTGTGCCCGTGAGGTGTTGCTTTATCGGCATGCCATCGGAGCCGAAGAGATCGCAGTGTTTGCTGATGTCCATGACCGGACAGGCGTACCGCTGGCCGGTATGACACTTGAAGAGACAGCCCACGAGGCTGTCTGGTTCGGGAAGGCAGACGGGCTTGTGATTACGGGACGAAACGAAGCGGAAACGTTGGAGTGGTTACAGCGGGTTAAGAGGACGGCACCTGACACACCAATATGGGCAGGTGGCGGAGCTACTCCCCAGAATATTAGCAGACTCTTGGAGGTTGCAGATGGGGTCATTGTTGCGACTGCTGCCAAGGTTGGTGGTCAACTGCTCAATCCGGTCGACAGGCAAGCGGCAGAAGCTCTCAACTCCGCGGCAGATGAGAGACGGATACACCAGGGATCTTGACACTTCCGTCTGACACTCCTCCTGATCAATCAGGTGGGTTCTTCCTTCATCCATGAGACTTGCCCATCAGTTTCGCAACTGAAAGGTAGTGGCCCGCATGTCCAGAAGCGTTTTGCACAATTGCTTGTGCCCGTTTCCGAGTGCCCCCCGGTACGGTAGTGATACCATTGAGATAGACGATCTGTCCGTGAGGAGAGAATTGCGCCTCTGTTTCCAGAGATTTTACGCTGTCTATCCCAAGCGTTCTTTGGTTAACACGCTCATGCTTTTACCTAAGCGAGCGATTTAGCTTAGAACCCGCAAACATGATTCAGTTGTCAAAGTACTGCACAGAATATATCATCTTGACATGCACTTGTAAATACCAGAAAATGGACGGGTCTACGTCCTTCGGGGTGAAACAAGGTAGAAATGGAAGAGGATCGTTCGTACGGGCGTGATTCATCACGCCCCTCGGACCGCTCGACAAGGGAATGTGGGGCGTGATGAATCACGCCCGTACGAAGGCTTTCCCCCGAAAGGATGGAGACCCAAATAGACCTGACGAAGCATTCTATGTAAGTACCGATACTATAAGGCGTATATAAATATGTACAAGAAAAATGGCGGGGGATGAGTACAGGGATCGTTCACAAGCCCTTGCCCTGGTCAAGATTGGATTGGCTCATGTCTCGTCTATTCTTAGCTGTCGTGCAACGAATGTTTTTCATAGCAGCACCGTTTGCCATCTGTTTGATGCTGCTATTTCCTGTGGTCGCAAGTGCACATACTGCACATGCAATACTCCTGCGCTCTGACCCAGCGAAAGATGCCATCCTGAGCGTCGCTCCCCAGCAAGTACGTATGTGGTTTAGTGAAGATTTAAATCCCGTCCTGAGCACAGCCATCGTCGTCAATGCAGAAAACCAGCGTGTTGACAACAGCGACGCTCACGTCTCATCAAACGACCCAGCAGAGATGGACGTCACTCTCATGTCTAACCTCTCGCCAGCCGTGTACATTGTGGTATGGCGCAGCGACTCTAACGATGATGGCCACATCCTGCGTGGCTCGTTTATCTTCACCCTCGCCCGACCTGATGGCACTGTTCCTACACTCAGTGGCAACACTATTCCTGGACAGAACGCACTCGGCGGCGGTAACCTCACCGGGCTGTACACTGGACAAGTCGATGGACCAACACTCTTTAACCTGATCGCGATCACCCTGGTCGAACTGGGTGCGGTCTTCTGGGTCGGCGCACAACTCTGGCTTGTCTTTGTGCTACAGCCGGTGTCAGAAGATCACAAGGAACAGAGCAACACAAACCAGCAGGTACGACTCCGCTTTGAGCGGCTTTTTTCGTTCCCTACACTACTCGTGCTATTACTAGCCAACATCGGTGTACTATTGGGACAGGCTCTCAACTTTACAGGCGGACAGTGGAGACCGGCATTCGCCTTTACACTACTCAGCAATCTTGCTACCAGTGGGCGCTTTGGCACGTTCTGGATGATGCGCGAGATTGTCATTGGCGCGGCCTTGCTTCTCTCGCTGTACATGTTGTTCTTCAAACGCCGTCCCAAGGTGATCAACAGCTTACTCCCGTGGGCAAACTTGATTCTAGGCCTGGCGCTCTTCATCGCTATCACGATGTCCAGTCACGCCGCTGCTGTCAGCAAGAACGTTGTGTTCTATGCGGTTCCGATCGATTGGCTGCATCTATTGGCGGCTGCATTCTGGGTAGGTGGTATAATGTATATTGCAACCACCTACCTGCCGGTCATCCACCGCGCTCCCATTGCAGAGCGAGCACGCTCCCTGATTACCGTCCTGCCCTACTATACGCCATGGGCAATAGCCGGGGTTGCTATCATGGCAGTGACTGGCCCATTCAGCGCAACATTTCACCTGACTTCATGGATTCAGTTCATTACTACCGCTTATGGCCGGGCACTCGTGGTAAAAATTCTGCTTGTGGGTGCGCTTCTCACAACCAGCGCCATACATGTCGGCCTGCTGCGTCCGCGTTTGAAAAAAGAGTACTGGAAGTATGCCTATATTGCTGGGCGTGTAGCAGACGATCAGGCAACGACAGTGTCTGATCGCCCAACAAAATTGCTCGCCCAACAGGTGAAACTACGCGAGGGACGATTGTCGAAAAAGACTCGACTCCTGACAGAAGTACTACGCTGGGAGCCGCTGTTAGGCGTGGCTGTGCTGGTCTGCGTTGGTTTGATGAATGTTTTCGCCAGCACCCTCTCGCCTACATCGACGCAGCAACAGCAACCGGCGGGAAACATCAAGCCATTTAATACGACGGTGAAGACGACAGACAGCAAATTTACTATAATGCTCAATGTAAACCCAAATCGTTTTGGTACCAACATTTTTACTGTGAGCGTCGTAGATAACAGTACAGGCAAGCCAACCACAAACGTGGGCGTCTCGCTGTACACAACAATGCTGGATATGGATATGGGAACCGATACAGTTAACTTACTACCCGACGGGAAGGGTTACTTCAGCGCAAGTGGTGACCTGAGTATGGGCGGCAACTACCAGATTTCGCATTCAGATACGAACCCCCAACAATACACTACACGAGGCAAGGGTCCAATTTTATGTACCGTTTTGATAGCAAAGGGCTTGAGTCCACCGCAAACTACGGGGTTTCAACCCCAGTAGTTAGGCGTCTTTTCTGGCTTTAGCCCTTGATAAACGTATGGTATCATGCTATACTTCTTCCATGAAGAAAACGACGATTTACCTGGATGAGAGCGATTATGAGGCGCTGGCTCTCATCCAAGACCATTATGGAACAAAAAGCGAAAGTGCCGCCTTGCGCCTGGCTGTGCGTCTGCTGGCCGATCAATTGAAGAAGGGAGGAGCAAAGAGTGTACGACGTTCGCCGCGTCCACATCGGCAAGACGGAAGCCTTAGATGAGTTGGCGCATGAATGTGGCCTGCTCTATAGCAAGACGCTCGTCTTCTTCTGGCGGACCGTACGGCATAAGGGCCTTTGGCTCAAGAAGAAACATCTGCAACGCTTGTTCACCAGCCCCAAGCTGCACGCTCATACCTCCGATGCGTGTGTTGAAGCCTTCTTTGCCTCGCTTGCCAGTTGGCGGGAACGGCGCAAGACAGACCCAACGGCACATCCACCCAGGAGACGCAAGTGGTACTTTCGCATCGAGTACAAACGCTCTGCCATGAGTCTGAAAGATGGAAAGTTACGCTTGTCCAACGGCAAAGGCAACGATCCACTGGTCTTAGATTGGCCGTGGGAGACACCTAAGACAGTGGTTATCCACTGGACGGGCATCCAGTACGAAGCCATTGCCACCTATGAGGTTGAACCTCATGCCAGTGCCAGAGGTTCGAAGGTGGCAGGCATCGATTTGGGTGAGATACATATGGCTGTCTCCCACGATGGCGTGCAGACGCACATCCTCAATGGACGGCACCTGCGATCGAAGCGGCAGTATCGCAACAAGCTGCAAGAACATCTCAGCCGAAAGATCGACCGGAAGAAGAAAGGTTCTCGTCGCAGAAAGAAGCTCATCAAGTCTAAACAGAAGCAACTCAGGAAACTGAAGAACCAAATGAAAGATATCGAACACAAGCAGACTTCACGGCTCGTTTCCACGCTGCATCAGGAAGGCGTGCAAACCGTGGTCATTGGCGATGTGCGCGCTATTCGCCAGGATTTGGATGTTGGTTCTCAGAATAACCAAAAACTCCATCAGTGGTCACATGGGCATGTACGGCATCTGCTCACCTATAAGGCAGAGCGGCACGGAATGGTGGTAGCCCTCCAAGAGGAAAGCTATACCTCCAAGACGTGTCCGGTCTGTGGGCACAAACGCAAGTCATCGGTGCAAGGGCGTGTGTTCCATTGCACCAACAAAAAGTGCCGTTTCACCTGGCATCGCGATGGTGTGGGAGCCGTCAACATCCGGCGAAAGTATCTGGGCATTGGCCCAGTAGTTGGGCATATGGCACGCCCCACGGGGATGCGGTTCAACCCGCATGCCCGCGTAGCTCAGCGAGAGAAAGTGTATCGCTGAGTAGCCGCGCCGTTTTTAACGGCGGCGGAGTGTCACACTAGCGGAGAAGACATCATGTACACCTATAGAATCTCAGGTAAATGGCTGATCGGCATTGCCTTGAGCCTGATCTTTTTACTCAGTGCCTGTGGCTCAGACAATACCTCTGGCCCGCAACCAGCTCCAACTGCCGTGCCAGTCAACGGCTTCGGGGTCGCTGCCAACCATGTCCATTCTTTAATTGCACTGCCAAACCATATCCTGGTATTGGCAACGCACTACGGTATCTTCCGCTCGGAAGATGATGGCGCAACCTGGCAGGAGGTCGCCGCCGGTCCCAACCAACCGATGCAAGGGCTGATGACCTACTCTCTTTCAATTAGCCCACTTGACCCACAGCGCATGTATGTTCTCACCCTGCCGGCGACGATCCCGCATAATGGCATCCTGGGCCTCTACACCAGCGCCGACCAGGGACGCACGTGGCAACTCGCTATCACCACAGCCAAACTTACCTCCTCTTCTATCTTTCTGGTGGAAGCTGGGAACGATACACCGAACGAGGTTTATATTTACCTCCCTGAGTTGGGAGCAGCGGGACTACGCATAAGTCTGGATGCCGGGCAGCATTTCGCTGCTACCAGCATACTGCCCTTTGGTAGTATTCTTGGCCTGCTCGCCATACCCAACGCATCAAAGCAACTTCTGGCCTATGGAAGCGATGGTATGGCACGCAGCAGTGATGGCGGAATGCACTGGCAGGTCTTCAAGAATATCAACGGCGGCATCTACGATGTAACGACGGCAGGGCCTCACAGCCCCATCTATGCATCTGGTGATGCGGGGATCTTTGCCTCACAGGATGCGGGCAAAACTTTCACATTGGTGAATGCCCAGGCCTCTTACGGTTCGCTGACGGTCTCACCGGTGCAGCCACAGGTCATCTATGGCAAGACCGGCCTGGAAGTCTATCGCAGTAACGATGGGGGTCACATCTGGCAGGCACTCCCGCACATCAATGGTAATCTTGCGGTGCTGGCTGTCGATCCATCCAATGCCTCCGAGGTCTTCCTTTCTCTCTCTTACCCAACCGAACTCTACCGACTAGATCAAAATGGCAAAGGATGGCTGTCCCTCACACCACAAACCTAATAGTAAATCCAATGGAGGAGAAGGAGTTTTGGATGACTAAAAGATGGCTCATCCCTCTGTACTTTGTTTGTGCGCTCCTGCTTGCGTTTTCCACCCCACACGTTGTCCATGCGGATGGTGGAGCACCCAACCTGGCCTATGTAGCCGGAGGCTCGAAGGGCATCAGCATTATTGATATCATGCAGCAGAAAGTCACTGGCACCATCGCTGTTGCTGGGGACCCACATTCGATTTACCTGAGCCTGGATGGACGTTTTCTGTATGTCACTCAACCAATGCTCGGGCGCGTTTCGATGGTCTCAGCTCAAACGAAGCAAATCCTCTGCTCGGCCAATGTCCCTGGCCAGCCATCATTGCTGGCATTTGACCCCGGAACCAATGTCCTCTATGCAGCAGGCAACGGAGCTGATAGTGTCAGTGCGCTTGATCCTACGAACTGCGCGATCAAGTTCACGATCAAGACAAATGGTCCCGTCTACGGATTACAGATGGCCCTCGTCGGCGTATCAGGCCCTGGAGGCGGTAACGGCAATCAACTCTGGGTAACGGATGGCACTTCGCTCACTATCTACGATTTACAAGGAAAGGTACTCACCAACGTTGCCATTCCTGGCGGGCCTCGCTATCTGAGCATTCCAACGGGCGTAACGGCCTATGTCACAACACAATCAGGGGATGTTGATGCTATCGATCTCGCTACACGACAGGTATCACATGCCCTCATCACTGGCGGTACGTTTGGCCCGATGGATTACGACGCTTACACTGATGAGGTCTATGTGCCCGACTCACAGAATAAGCAGGTTGATGTGCTTGCCCCGGTCACCTCAGCAGCTGGACCGCTTCCGCACGAACCTAGCCGCGTTATACATCTGAGTGTTGCACCAGTATCAATCGCTATTACCAGCGATGGGCAGTTCGGTTTCATAGCACTGCGCGGGGGTAACGTTGCCATGCTTGATGTCCCTGGCAGACAGATTGTCGATATGATCTTTGTTGGGGGCAGCCCGCACTTCATTATCACCGGCTTGTACCCACCGTTGATCGGTTCCACTCCACAGCAGGCATCTGTGTTGGGCACGATCATCAACATCCTGGCCTACGCATTGATCGTTGCTCTTATCCTTGTACCTATCTTGCTGCTCCGCAGGCAAAAACCAAGGGTGAAGAAGTCATAGTCTCCAGTGCATATCTGTCCCCAGACAGGGTGCCGTATGGATCGCCCTACCATACACGAATGGGGCATAAACCGTATAGGGCACCCTACCCGGGAGATAGGTTACAAGCGATCCGCAGATTCTCACTGCTTGTCGTGCAAGCCCGCTGGTAACTCTATGAGCACAGTGTCCGAATACTCCATACTTTTAGGAACTATCCTGCTACCGATCCAGACCAACAACAACAGCCCCAACACAATCCCTCCTCGCTTTATGCGGTCCGCCCATTGCGCCTCCGCCACGGGATCACCTGCACCTAACCCCAGTCGCCGTACCGCCGTTCTTAGCAGTGTCGGCTGGGGAAGAGCAGGTAAGAGTACAATTTTCCCACGGGCTGTGACAGCGGGTGTGTGAGCTGTGACTGACAACCCATCGGCCAGTGAGGTAAAGAACTGCTGAATGAGCATTTTCGCAGCTCCCTTTATAACTGGTATGGGCAATGGCGTTGCCAATTTGCTCAGATGGAGCGTGCCTTTATATGTAATAATTGTGTTTTCGCCGTGTTCGTTCAGGTGTATGCTTCCCTCGCCGTTGATCGTGCGCTGGCTTCCTTCACATTCAATCGTAAGGTGATAGGAGGAGGGATATTGCCGCTCGGTCACAGTGACATGCCCATGATAGAAGCCCGCCAGTGGGCTTGACCCGATATGCATAGCAATGTCGTATGTATCTTCGCCAAGTGCCTCTAATCGCTCCGCGCCCGGAATAGCATGCTGGAGCGTTCGCTGATCCATCAGGCAACTCCACACATCTTGCGGTGATGCCTGAAGTGTATACGTTCCTTCGATATCCATACTTAAAAGTCCTCTGTATAAGTATGCAGGAAGCGGGCAAGGAAAGGCAAGAGAATGAAGAATTGCCTCGCCGACCCTATTCCAGCCATCTTGAAAATCTTTTCCACATCATTATAGGCGAGGATAGTGGAAGTAGCAATTGATGGTGCTTATTGTGCCCAGCTATACCCAATCGTCCTATCAGACAAAAGATCATTGGACGGCCACCGTTCAATATGCTATGATAAAAACAGTGAAACAGTATCGCGAGTGTGCAAAGCAAAGCTACGCAATTCGCACCGTTTTCAGCAGCGTCGCTGGAGAACGACAGCTACTGTACTTCTTAAAGGAGCATTCACAATGAAACCGCGAACCTCAAAGGAGAGGGCTGTTAGACCCCATGGACTACCCCATCTTCGTACCCTGCGGCAACGTAAAGGGTTGAGTCTTGGACAACTGGCAGATATGACCGGCATTCGCCGCGACACCATTGCGCACCTGGAAAGCGGGTGTGAGGACCCACTTCCTTACCAGGTACGTCTACTCGCACGTGTCCTCGAAGTTCCACAGTTCGATCTGGTCTCCTGAACATTTTGCCCCTTGACTTTCGGCACATTTTCTTTTACAATCTTATTAATCGGTCAATCAATTAATAAGTACGAAAGGAGAGCGAGGCTTCCTCTTCATTGCTCAGGCAAGAGGTGCCACGCCGTAGTGTTTGATGGCGAGAACGCCCAAAGTAGTAGAGGATCGTCGAGAGCAGATCATTGATGCTGCCATGCGCGTCTTCTCGCAGAAGGGGTTCACGAGGGCAACAAACAAAGACATCGCTCGTGAAGCTGGCATCACCCCAGGACTGATTTACTACTATTTCGAGAGCAAAGAGAAGTTGCTGGAGGCGCTGATTGAGAGCCGTTCCCCTCTACGACTGATAACTTCTCCGCCTCCACAGTTGTCGAGTATGCCACCTGAGCTGTTCTTCCGTTTCATGATCCGCCAGGTACTAGGCATCATCGAGGGTGAAAATTTTGTACAGATTATTCGGGTCATGCTTCCAGAGGTGATCCGCAACCCACAGATGACACCGATGGTAGCAGCCTTTTTTCAACGGATTTTGGGGTTCCTAACCAGTTACCTTGCGTCCAAAATGGAAGCTGGTGAGTTGCGACGTACGGACGCTTCACTCACCGCGCAAGTGTTTCTAGGTAGTATGATCGGTTTTGTACTACGTCGTCATATTATACGTGACTCATTGGCATTACAGTATTCGCACGAACAAATTGCTGATGCTATCACCGAAACAGTACTCACAGGTCTCACGCCAAGACCGTAGTTATTTGCACCATATTAATTGGCTGGTTAGTTAAAAGAGAAGGCATCATATAGGAGAAGCTACTCTTAGCTGACGATGCGCAGGCTGATAGCATTGATGAATTAAACTTGGAGGTAACCGACATGCAAGAAAAAGATGTAACCTTGTCTGGGGAACAGGTAACCACGCAAACAAACAAACCCGTAGGAGCACCCCTTGCGGATGCTGTGAAGACCACCTGCTGCGTCGTCGGCAGCGGACCAGCAGGCGCAGTCCTGGCTCTGCTGCTGGCACGTAAGGGTATTCCCGTTATGTTGCTCGAGGAGCACATGGACTTTGACCGCGACTTCCGTGGGGACACCATTCATCCATCGATCATGCAGATTATGGACGAAATTGGTTTGGCCGACCGCCTGCTCCAACTCAATCACACGAATGTCTCAAGCATACCCGTCCAGACCGCTAAGGGAACAGTTACGCTTGGAGACTTTAGCCATCTGAAAACGCGCTTCCCGTACATCGCAATGATTCCGCAAGTACATTTCCTCGAGTTCATTACGACGGAGGCGAAACGCTATCCAAACTTTCAACTGGTGATGGGAGCGCGGGTAGAGAAGCTTGTAGAGGAGAACGGCGAGGTCCGTGGCGTTCATTACCGTGGACAGGATGGCTGGCACGAGGTGCGAGCAACACTCACAGTCGGGGCGGATGGTCGCTTCTCGCGTATGCGTCGCCTGGCAGGTTTCGAGCCAATCAAGACCGCACCGCCGATGGATGTACTCTGGTTCCGTCTGCCTCGCAAAGCGGGCGATCCAGAGGAATCTGGTGGTCGTCTTGGCAGTGGTCACATCCTGGTCATGCTCAATCGTGCCGATCACTGGCAAATGGGCTACGTCATTCCAAAGGGCGGCTACCAGCAGATCAAGGCTGCCGGATTGGAGAACTTGCGTGAGGCCATCGGCGAGCTACTGCCGGAGTTTGCTGACCGTATGGAGTCGGTGCAGGAATGGAAACAGGTCTCGGTGCTCTCGGTCGAGTCGAGCCGCCTACCCAGCTGGTATCGTCCTGGCCTGCTACTGATCGGCGATGCGGCCCACGTGATGTCCCCTGTTGGCGGGGTTGGCATTAACTATGCCATCCAGGATGCTGTTGTAGCAGCGAATGTGCTGACTGAGCATCTCAAAGCTGGTAAAGTGCCATTGAGTGACTTAGCTGAAGTGCAGCGTAAGCGTGAGTTGCCCACACGCCTCATCCAGGGCTTCCAGAACATCTTACAGAAGCAAGTTCTCGCCAAAGTGCTCAAATCGGACAAGCCACTCACAATATCGCCCTTTCTGCTCTTTCTCTTGCGCTTACCGTGGGTGAGCGGTCTGCCTGCACGGCTGATCGCTTTTGGACCTGTGAGCGTCCATGTGAAGAACCCATAAGAAAAGACTGGGGCGGTGGCTGTAGCGGTGCTCCTTGCGAGTACCCAATTGGTCGCCCCCTGATCTCTACGATGGTCTGCAAAGCCTATTTACGGTTGCGAATGCGATCCTGCAACAACAGCAATAACAATGCCGACAACGACGCAAACGAGTACCACTGCTACAATCACAGGGATAAACACAACCAGGGTTGCCTTGCCTCCACTCAGGCGGTGCACCGCCATGATGGAGAAGATTTGGAGCACAATGGCGTAGATACCCACCGCGATGGCAACCAATCCTCCCAAGGATGGGAATAAGGGCAAGCAGAGCAGTGACAATACCGAGTGGTACCTCAAACAACAGATAGGTATAACCCTGAGCCAGGAATGTCCCCTGCCCACCAAATGCCTTGGCAATCAGGTAAAGGATACCCACACCAATGAAAAACCCCAATGGTACACCAATAATTTGTCCAAAGGAGCCGACCTAATCTGATGCCTTGGAGCATTGCAGGATTCATAGGTACGGCAGAGCTCGTTGTAGTAGGCATAATACCTGAACCAATGAGGCTTGCGAGGTATCCTAATACAGCAGTAATCACGGCCAACCCAAGCAATTGCACCCACACAATATTCCATGCTGCCTTGCCCATCTCCTCGGCAAACGTCGCCGCCGACGGTTTGGTTAATATCTTGATGTACTGTTGGGGCAATTGGCGAATTGCCTCACCCAGTGGGAGGGGTGCTACTGGCGGAGGAACATAGCCGTAACCTGGCTGTTGGTATGGAGGTACCCCGTAAGGAGCTTGTGGTGGATAACCATAGGGATTCTGTGGTTGGCCATAGGGTGGAGCGCTATAGGGACCCTGCGGTTGATTGTAAGGACCTTGTGGGGGAGGACCATACGGGCCTTGTGGAGTCCCATAAGGACCCTGAGGAGGAGGCCCATAGGGGTTTGGTGGCTGATTATATGGTTCCTGGGGAGGAACGCCATAAGGTGGGTTCCCATAACCTGAGTTGGGGTCTCGATTTGGATCATAAGACATAGAAAGTCTCCTTTCACTCCAGTAGGATGATATATCAGCTTATGATTGCCTAACCTATCATAACATGATACAGAAGGGGTGTCTATCTCAGATAGATTTGCATCAGCTTACTCCAACAGACGTTCAATGTGTTGCAAATTAGCATATCAGTAACTCTTCAGGTGCCTGCTTCCTCGCCGCCTCCGGCGGCTCACGTTTTCTTTTGCTGCGGGCTTTGCAGACTGCGTCTGCAAAGCCCGCAGCAAAAACTCCTGCTCACCACCTTCGGTGGTGAGCAGTCTTGAAGAGTTACACACAATCTAACTTGCAGATGGTATAATGGGCATAGGACATATTCCCATTGTATCTGAGCACTCACAAGGGGTGCACCTACAGAAAACGTATCGGAACAAAGGAGTTCGGGTCTTTGTCAGCACTGTAGGAGAAAGCATTGCTCGCCTCTACACTTCCTCCGTGTGCGCCGTCCTGGTCACCGGTTGCCGATCAGTCCCCAACTCCTAATTTCTTTCATATGGTAAGGAGGGCAAGCAAATGTCCGAACAAGACTTTATGCCGATTCAAAACTTCGACTACCTCGAATTTTACGTGGGCGACGCCAAACACGCAGCATATTACTTAAACCATGCCTGGGGTTTCACACCCATCGCTTACGCTGGCTTGGAAACAGGCGTACGTGATCGCAGCAGCTATGTCCTTGAACAGGGCAATGTCCGACTCGTCGTCACCTCAGCGCTCGGTCCCGAAGGCGATATCGCAGAACATGTCAATCTGCACGGTGATGGCATTAAAAGTATTGCCTTACGTGTAGACGATACCGAGCGAGCATATCGCGAAGCAACCAGACGTGGTGCGCATGGCGTACAGGAGCCTAGAGTTCGCAAAGACGATTACGGCACCGTCAAAACATCAGCTATCACCATCTACGGTGACACCATACTCCCCTTCGTTGAGCGGCAGGACTATAAAGGTGTCTTCATGCCAGGGTTCCAACCCCTGAGCACTCATGTTCCGCGCCGTGCTCGACCGGCGGGCCTGGCCGCCATTGACCACGTTGTCGGCAACGTTGAACTGGGCAAAATGAACGAGTGGGTCGCTTTCTATGAACGTGTGCTCGGCTTTACACAACTCGTCCACTTCGATGATCGAGCCATCAGCACAGAATATTCCGCGCTCATGTCTAAGGTCATGCAGAATGGCAGTGGGCGGATTAAGTTCCCCATCAACGAACCCGCGCCAGGACGAAGAAAGTCGCAGATCGAGGAGTACCTGGAATTCTACCGTGGCCCAGGCGTGCAGCACATTGCCCTTAATACAACCGACATTATCACGACCGTGCGTGGCTTGCAGGAGCGCGGCGTCGATTTTCTGAAAACGCCTGGGGTGTACTATGACGACCTGCTGGATCGTGTCGGCAATATCGCTGAGAATGTGCAGCAGTTGGCCGAGCTAGGTATCCTCGTGGATCACGACGATGAAGGTTACCTGCTGCAAATCTTCTCCAAACCCATTGTTAACCGTCCGACCGTCTTCTTTGAAGTCATCGAGCGCAAAGGCGCTCGTGGTTTTGGTGAAGGCAACTTCAAAGCCCTCTTCGAGGCATTGGAACGCGAACAAGAACTACGAGGAAATTTGTAATATGAAACTCGTGACATTTCGCACCTTCGATCGCATAATACACGTAGGGGTTGTACATGATGAGCGGGTCATTACACTCGAGTACCCGACCGTCCTCGAACTGCTGCGTGATCCGGCTGGCCTCACCAAGGCACGAAGGGCGCTGGAGGAGCCAGGAGAAGCATATACTCTGAACGAAATCGTTCTTTTGCCGCCCATTCCTGACCCACCATCGGTACGCGACTTCTATGCCTTTGAACAGCATGTTAAGAGCGCCCGTGCATTGCGCGGCCTCGGTATGATTCCTGAGTGGTACGAAATCCCTATCTTCTACTTCACCAACAACAGCGAGATCTACGGCCATGAACAGCCAGTTCCTTACCCTACTGGCAGCAAAGAACTCGATTTCGAACTGGAGATAGCCTGCGTGATTGGCCGTGAGGGCAAAGATATTCCCGTTGAAGAGGCTGCCAACTACATCGCAGGCTACACCATCATGAATGACTGGAGTGCTCGTGATTTGCAGCGCCGCGACATGAAGCTCAACCTCGGTCCAGGCAAGGGCAAAGACTTTGCCACATCGCTTGGTCCCTGGTTGGTCACGCCCGACGAGCTAGCCACGCACCGTAACGGCAATGGTGTAAGTGAGCGTTACGATATGACCATGCTGGCACGTGTCAATGGAAGAGAGATCTCGCGTGGCAACTTCCGCGACATCCATTACAGCTTCCCACAGATGATCGCCTGGGCCTCTCAAAATGCCCGCCTGCGTGCAGGCGATGTGCTGGGGTCCGGCACCGCAGGAACCGGTTGCCTAATGGAATTACAAAATATTGAACTCGGTACCCAGGTTCAACCCTGGCTCCAACCCGGCGACCTGGTCGAACTCGAAATTGAAGGCATCGGCGTGTTGCGTAATAGCATCTTATAGAAATGTAGTGGCGCCCCTTGCGGGTGCCAGAGTTAACCTCAGGAGGGATATATGCCAAGTTATCATCGTTTAGGGCAGATACCACCTAAGCGGCACACGCAGTTTCGAAAACCTGATGGAACGCTCTACTCCGAGGAACTCTTCGGCACTGAAGGCTTCTCGGGCAACTACTCCAACCTCTACTACCACTATCCGCCTACAAGGGTGAAAAAGGTCGAGAAATTCACGGATGTACACCTTGAAGAGTGGCATGTTGAGGTGCAGCGTCACCATCATCTCAAGACCACACCACTGGCAAGCGGTGGAGACCCTGTGCTGGGACGCCAACCCCTCATGTTCAACAAGGATGTCACCCTGGCCGTGGTTCGACCAACGTTGGGGATGGACTACTTTTACCGCAACGGAGAATGCGACGAAGTCTACTTTGTCCACGATGGGCAAGGAGTGCTAGAGACCAACTTTGGTTTGCTACCCTATCACGAGGGCGATTACATCATCATTCCTCGCGGCACGACGTTTCGTTTCAAGATGAGTAAAGATAGTCCTGACACACGCTTCCTGGTGATTGAGGCGCATGGCACCATCGAGCCCCCGCGTCGTTACCTCAATAGGAACGGCCAGTTGCTCGAACACTCACCATATTGTGAACGAGATATTCGTTGCCCGGAGGAACTTGAAACACATATCGAACGAGGAGAATTCGAGGTACGGGTGAAAGTGGGCAATACTATCTCAAGCTACTGGTATGACTTCCATCCCATCAACACTGTCGGCTGGGATGGTTGCGAGTATCCCTGGATATTCAACATTGACGACTTTGAGCCAATCACCGGGCGCGTCCACCAGCCACCTCCTGTGCATCAGACCTTCCAGGGACCGAATTTCGTCGTCTGCTCATTCGTTCCACGCAAGCTTGACTACCACCCGCTCTCGATCCCTGTACCCTATAACCATAGCAACATCGATAGTGACGAGGTGCTGTACTACGTCAACGGCAACTTTGGCAGTCGTCGAGGCATCGAACGTTCTTCATTCACCTTGCACCCACGTGGTATTCCGCATGGGCCACATCCCGGTGCTGTCGAGAAGAGCCTCGGAGTCGACCGCACCGATGAACTGGCGGTGATGGTAGACACCTTCTACCCGTTGAAGCTGACTGCCGCCGCCAAGGCATACGACGATCCGGCATATCCCTATAGCTGGTACGAATGACCCGCTAAAACTTTTCATCCTGATGAGTAGGAAGGCGCAAGGGGCAGTGTAAACAGGATGCACGTTCCTTCACCTGGAGTGCTTTCGGCGTGGATGGTGCCACCGTGGGCTGTAATGATAGCCTTGACGATAGAAAGGCCCAGGCCGCTGCCACCTGTCGAGCCAGAACGCGCACGATCAGCACGATAAAAGCGGTCAAAAATGTTGGGGAGATCGGCAGGATCAATACCTGCACCTGTATCACTTACCCAGATGGCCAGATTTTCCCCCTCGACTCGCGCTCCAACAGTTAGCGCACCACCCGCGGGTGTATGACGCCGTGCATTGTCCAGCAGGTTGAGCAGTACTTGTGTGATTCGGTCGCTATCCGCCAGCACAAGTGGGGTCGTCGGAGCGATTTCATTGTGTAGAGAGATACCCGCCTGCTCGCATTCCGGTCCGATCACCGCTAGCATTTCATCAACCAGTTCGTGAACATCAAGTGGGGCCAGGTCAAGCCGAATACGCTCGGACTCCAGTGATGACATTTGCTGCATATCGCCAACCAGGCGACGTAAACGTTGCACTTCGCGACCGATGAGTTGGGCCGTCTCCTGGCGAGCTTTCGGTTCATGAATCACGTCGTCAGCAAGTGCTTCGCTCAAACCCTGGATAGCGGTCAGCGGTGTAATGAGGTCATGGGCGATATTGGCTATCAGATCACGGCGCACCTGCTCCTGGCGATGCAATTCAGTGATATCTGCTTCGATGGTATCCGCCATAGCATTAAAAGTCAGCGCCAACCTGCCCAATTCATCCTCATACGTAGGAGGAGTAACGCGCTCACCGTATTTGCCACGTTTCATTTGTTCGGCAGCAGCCGTGAGCGCCGTAAGGGGTCTGGTCAATTTATGAGCCAGCATGAGACTAAAAATGAACACTACCAGTGCGACACCAAGACTGGTGATAAGGATGGCCTGATTGACTCTGACCAGGAACTCGTTGGGGGAAAAGCCTTGTGGGTACAACTGTGGCTCCGCAAGCAGCATGGCCCCGATAATTCGCCCATTATCGCGCACTGGCAAGGCAACATACTGACCTGAGAATGTGGCGCCATCGATACTGCCCTGTAAGTCTCCGTCCACTTCCTGCCCATTAAGCGCTTGTTGGAGGGCTTGCTGCACCACCGGAACATCCACATTACTCAGCTTGATATCGGCAGCCGAAGGAACAATATGCCCCTGGTCATTGGAATCAACCACCTCCAAGAGATCCGGGCTATTTAATCTTAGTTGCCCTAGAAAGTCCCAACTGTCTCCTGCCTCGCTATAGAGTTCTACAATCTCTTGGGCCGAAAACGTGGCCCGTGTACGCAACAAATCTCTTTCTGTACTGTAGAAGTAGTTTTGTACAACGAATGTAATAACGACGACCAGTACGAGGATAGCACCCAGCGCTACGCCAAGGTAGCTGAGTATGAGCTGTACGCGCAAACTCATTGCTGGGCGCGAGAAATGTTTCATCAGGCATCTCCCACAGGCTCAAATTTGTAGCCTACTCCCCAGACCGTTTTGATGTGCTGTGGCGCACCTGCTACTGCCTCCATCTTTTTACGCAGGGTGCCAACATGGACATCGACAGTACGGCCATCGCCAAGGTAGGTATAGCCCCAGACCTGATCCAGCAGCGTTTCACGAGTGAATACGCGATCCGGGGCAGAAGCAAGCGTCACGAGGAGATCAAATTCCTTGGCGGTTAAAGTCACCCGCTGCCCACTGACTTCGACTCGCCGAGCAGGGATGTTGATATAGAGTCCATCGAAACGCAGTTCCTCGTCAGTCGTCTTTACTTTGTCTGACACTTCGGCGCTCTTTGTTTCACTACCCATCACCGCGGATGGCGAGGTTCTGCGTAGAATGGCTTTCACGCGGCTCACAACCTCGCGTGGACTGAACGGTTTGACGAGGTAATCATCGGCACCCAGCTCCAGGCCGGCGATACGGTCTTCTTCACCCTGGCGTGCGGTGAGCATGAGAATAGGAGTGTTGGCCCACGCACGAATGCGGCGGCACACCTCCATACCATCAAGTGCTGGTAACATCAGATCGAGGATGACAAGGTCGGGGTGTTCGCGAGCGTGAAGCTCCAAGCCTGCCACACCATCACTAGCCGTGAGTACCGTATAACCCGCTTGCTCCAGGTAGAGCTGAATGACACGCGCGATATTTGTTTCATCTTCGATAATTAGAATTTTCATGCCTTTTTATCCTTCATTATTTGCATCTTAGCATACCGCAAAATGATCAAGAAGACTCCTGCAAAATGTAAAATTTCTGTAAGGCGCAGGTAAGAAACAGACTCAGAAGCCTTTCATATCTTCTTACAAGATTTTTACACTTCTGTGCTACTTCTTTGAAAATATTCAGGCACACTATGCATAACACATAGGAAAAGCCGTTCGTACGAACGATCCTTGTTACAATAAAGAAAGGCAAAAATGTATATGTTCTATCCTAACACAAATGCTGAACCAACAGAACCCTATCAGGAACAAGAGGGACCGCAACAACAATCACCATATCCCTTTTCAACGCCACCGACGCAGCCTTCCCCCACGCGTGGTCGTTTCCCACTGAGAGCAGTTCTCGCGGTGGCAGCGCTGCTCGTGGTCCTCAATATCGGCCTATTTGCAGGCTGGCAAATCGGTAGAAATAACTCTGTTACTTTGGCACCCATCAGTGCACCATTGCAGACGGGAACCGCGCCCCCAGTCACTGTTCCCCCACTCTCTGCAAACAACATAGAGACGGTACGTGAAGCAGTCATTGCGAAGGTACGACCAGCAGTCGTGGAGGTAAACGTTACCACTTCATCGGGAAATGCACTCGGCTCTGGTGTCATCATTGACAGTCGCGGCTACATTGTGACAAATAACCACGTGGTCAATGGGGCAAACACGATTCAGGTCGTACTTATTGACGGTAAGCAATTATCGGCTCAATTGGCGGGAACAGATCCTTCCGATGACCTGGCAATCTTAAAGATTACCCCACCTGCAGGCGGTCTCACGGTAGCAACACTGGGTGACTCATCGAAGCTGCGGGTAGGACAGGATGTACTGGCCATTGGTAACCCATTGGGTATCACACAAACAGTCACCAATGGCATTATCAGCGCGCTAGGACGCACGGTCTCCGAAGGCCAGGGCGGTGCAACGCTGCCAAATGCTATCCAGACGGATGCACCTATTAACCCGGGTAACAGCGGTGGCGCGTTGGTAGACCTGCAAGGAAATCTGGTTGGTATTCCAACACTGGCGGCCATTGATCCCGAGTTCGGTGCTCCCGCTAGCGGCGTGGGGTTCGCTATTCCCTCGAACCGAGTCAAGCTCATAGCGGAGCAAATCATCGCTACAGGGAAAGTTACCCATACCGGGCGAGCTGCTTTGGGCATCAGGGCTGCCGATGTCGATCCGACAGTGGCTGCACAAAACAATCTATCTGTCAATCGCGGTGCGTTGATAGTAAGCGTGAACCCAAATGGTGCAGCAGCCCAGGCGGGGTTGCAGGCTGGTGATGTAATCGTACAGATCGACAACCAGGCTGTGAATGATACGTCTTCGCTCACCAATGCTCTTGCCAATAAGAACCCTGGTGATACGGTTTCAGTTAAGATCTACCGTGGTAATCAGCAACTCACAATTAATGCGAAGCTCGGTGAGCTACAGGCGGGGTAAGAGTCTGTAAATCTCGAATCCTTTTTCATACCAGGCATCCATGCCGCCCACAACGTTGCAAAGCTCCGTGAAGTTGTGCCTTCGCAGAACAGAACAGGCCAGCGTGCTACGCTGGCCGCTGGCACATGTCACAGCTAATGGATGTGTAGAGTCAAGCTCTTGCAAACGCTGCTCGACAAAGTAGTAGGGAATATGGATGGCTCCCTTGATATGCCCTTCATCCCATTCGTCCTGGTCGCGAACATCCAGAACGGCAAAAACTTCGCGGTGAGCGTGCAACTCTTCAACAGTGATTTGTTGCAGTTGTTGCACAGGTAACCCGGCGTTTTGCCACACGGTCATACCGCCATCCAGGTAACCTACTACCTGGTCGTAGCCTACCACCGCCAGTTGTGTCACCGCCTCGCGCAAATCACGCTCATCGTTCACTACCAGCAACAAGCGACGATGCGGGGAAACAACAAAACCCACGCGGGTAGCAAAGGCCGAACCGTGGAGGTAGACCTGCAACGCTGCTGGGATATGTCCTTCGCCAAACTGCTGCGGGGAACGTGTATCGATCACCAGCGCACCATGCTCCATCTCATGTTGAAAACGTTCGGCAGTGAAGGCTGCAGGGGTCGATGGTGCAGTATCGTGGGTATAGTCACCCCGGTTACGTTCAACAATATTGAGCATGTTGGGAGGACGCAGTGGCAGATTCTCGTTGATGTCGGAAATGAATACATCACGTGGACGCGGTTTGACCGCAGGATTATGTTTACGCTCAAAGCCGATGGTTGAACTTGTTTTGGAGTTCATGCCTCGCCCGCACAACGAGCCTGCGACATGGGCTGGATAGACCTCGACGCCATCATCGAGCTGCAAAAGGCGGTTGAAGATGCTGTCGTAGAGGGCATCAGCCCCCACTTCACCCTGTACCGCCAGGTCGGGGCGTGCAACATCACCAATAAAGAGGGAGTCGCCCGTCAGCACCAGCCACGGGTCATCACAGCGGCTCGTGTCGGAGACGGCCAATGCGATGTGCTCTGGGCGATGTCCGGGTGTATGGATGACACGCAGTTTCACCACACCAAGGTGCAACTCATCCCCGTCTTTGAGCTTCTTATGCGGGTATGCCGCCCCAGCCTGCTCATGCACGTAGATGGGAGCCCCTGTACGCCGTGCAAGCTCTCCATGGCCGGAGATGTGGTCGGCGTGATTGTGGGTCTCAATAATCGCCACAATCCGCATGTTCCTGGCAGCCGCTAGCTCCAGGATGTCATCTACCATGTCCAGGCGCGGGTCAACGACCGCACAGACGGCTGCATTGACGCAGCCAACAATGTAAGAGGCACATCCCAGGTCTTCTTTGACAAGCTGTTTGAAGTACATCGTTGTTCTCCTGCTTTTCAAGCTAGATCAAACGGATTTGGCCTATGGGTAGTTATTCGTTTCTCGACCAAAGGTTTGCCCAATCGTTCACGCTCTCCGTTCTCGTTGCGCAGCGATGGAATACCCTCCGTTATCAGTGTAAGGGAGAAGCGTACATTTGTCTAGTCTATTTCTGGCATATGTTACCTTCATTCCCTCTCCCCGTTATACTAAATGAGGGCAAGCAAGCCCCCGGCAAAGTAAATCCAAATCAATCTATGTAGTCTTCACTCGTAGTGCGGCAAGGAGTGCCTTTCGTAGTGCGGGATCCGTAGAGCAGACTTGTAGTGAGTTGATTATTTTAAGGGAGTCGTAGGGGCGACCGCAAGGTCCTCCTGCGACTCCTCTTTTTTCCTCAAGGACAGCAAACTTGACATGAACCCATTCCTTGAATGAGTCCTCCTCTTCCCAATCAATAGTTTAGCAGAATGTCCTGGAGAAGTCAGTCTCCAGACGCAGAACTCTTGAGAAAGATCCTGGTCGCCCGTCAGAAAATCTGCTATCATAACCATCTAGCACACCTAAATCATAAATTTGGAAGGAGTCTGTTGTGTCACCGATCAGCGGGTTCCCCGAATGGTTGCCCGAGCAGCGCATAGTCGAACTCAAGTGGATGGATGACATCCGTCGCGTCTTTGAAAGCTATGGGTTTTGCTCGATTGAAACGCCTTCAGTCGAAGAGATCGAGGCCCTCCTCGCCAAAGGGGAGACGGACAAGGAAATCTACGCCGTTCAACGTCTGCATAGGGATGACGAAGCAGGCGAGCCACGCCTGGGCCTCCATTACGATTTGACGGTTCCCCTGGCGCGCTACGTCGCAGAACATTTCCATGACCTCGTGTTCCCGTTCAAACGCTACCAGATGCAACGCGCATGGCGAGGTGAGCGACCACAAGAGGGTCGCTACCGCGAGTTCTATCAATGTGATATTGACGTCATCAACATTGATCAGCTCCCCTTGCATTTTGATGCGGAAGTGCCTGCCATCATGTATGACATACTACGTCGCCTGCAGGTGGGCGATTTCCAGGTCAGGGTCAGCAATCGCAAAATCCTCGAAGGGTACTTGCGAGGCTTAGGTATTGAGGATACCATCTCAGCTATTCGCCTGGTAGACAAACTCGACAAAGTCGGGGAAGATGGTGTATTGTCCTTGCTCCAATCAGACCTAGCCTTGCCGCGTGAGATGGCCCTGCGTTGTCTTGCCTTTGCCAACATTCGCACAACCGATCTTTCCTTCGTTGAGCGTGTGCGAGCGCTGGGCGTTGCGTCTGATCTGCTGAACGAAGGGCTAAAAGAGTTAGCGTTCGTCATCGAAGCACTCCACACACTGCCGGAAGGGACGCTACTGGCCGACCTGTCAATAGCCCGTGGCTTCAACTACTACACGGGAACCGTGTATGAGACCAGGCTGCTCGAATTTCCTACCATTGGGAGTATCTGTTCGGGTGGGCGCTATGAGAACCTGGCAGGCGCCTTCATCAATCGGAAACTCCCGGGAGTGGGGATATCTCTCGGTTTGACCCGCCTTTTCGCCAAACTCGTGGCAGAGAAACGGTTACCTGCAGGCCCTAAATGTCCAACGCAGGTGCTTGTCATCTTCCCGCGTGCTGAGCGGCGTGAGGAAGCTGTTCGTACAGCGAACCTGTTGCGTGAACGCGGCTTGAATGTGGAGATGTATCATGGCCCCAGTAAAATTGCGCAGCAGATGCGCTATGCCTCCCGCAAAGGCATTCCTTATGTCTGGTTCCCTCCATTTGAAGATGGAGGCGTGCATGAAGTCAAGGATATGGCATCTGAAACGCAAGTAGTGGCTGATCCTGCTACCTGGAATCCGATCTAGCATGCAGCAGGCACCATCGGCAACACCGCATACCATGAACGGCGACGGCATGCCTGTATAGATCACAAGCGGGTCAGAAGAAGTATCATGGAAGTCAACTGCATCTTCATCAACTCCGTTATGCCCTCTCACCCCATGCTGTGAGTGGGAGCATGAGACCACGAAAATCATTCTGTATCATCTCGAGAAGCATCTGCTCATAAGCCTGGTTCATCTCCTCTTGTGTGGCCACTCCCATGCGGATGATAAAGGGCTGGAACAATTTGAAGACAGTTGCTGCATCTCGGCGAAAGCCTTGATGAGCTTCTGTTCCGGCAGAGAAATCGATCACATGTGACACATATTTGATGTTGACACAGCCCGCATCGAGCAGAAAGCGTCCCAACATAGGCAAGACGCCAGTAAATCGTCCGCTGTGAGAAAAACTTCCTTGTACTTTGAGAGCACGTATGATCATGGCATTCAGATTCTCCAATGCAGGACTGTTGGTGAAGTACCACCACTCACTTTCTGTAAGACGGATGAAGCCCCCAGGACGGGTGATTCGCTGAAATTCCTGCAGGAGTTTCGGCCAGGCTGCTGCCGGAAGAAAATTGATGAAACGAGCATTGACTAGGTCAAAGGAGCCATTGGGAAAATCTAGTGGTTTCAGCATATCCATCACCAGGAAACGGGCGTTGTCCAAGCCTTGCACCTGTGCTTGCGCATTTGCATAGTCGATCATTGCTCGGCTGATGTCGAATCCCACCACCTCGATTTCAGGATGCTCAAAGGCTACCTCCTGTACCCAGCCTCCAGGTCCACAGGCGACATCAAGAATTCGCTGGATACCAGAGAAATCGTTCGATCTCTCAGCGAAGAGGCCTCCCATACCCTTGGTGACGAGACGATCCTGATTAAGCAGACGCGCCATTTCCGCTCCACTCTCGGGATCATTAAAATAGACGTTGCCGCTTTTGGATAAATCAACTGGTGTTGCCATTCAAGACTCCTTTGCTTTCTTGGGGGCAGTATTGCTACTTTGTTGCCGAAATAGCTCAGTGATGACCTGCATATCCTCTATGATACCAATAGCTCTCGCTAAACGTCAACCATCTGGAATGGATGGGGTGTATGAACTCCTTGTAGGCACGCGGACGAGTAGAGAGGCGTAGATGCGCGATTCATTGCGCCTTGAGCCGGACCACCTCTCTCGCACGAAGCGCGATAAATCGGGCATCTACGTTGGCTTGATATTCTGATTCACGTGGAACAGATTGCTCGGATCATACCTTGCTTTGAGCTGTGCCAGTCGGGCGTAGTTGTCACGGTATGCTGCCTGCACATAATCTGCGCCCTCATCCATCATCATGTTGACATAGCCCCCTCCCGCCGAATAGGGATGCAGTGCCATCCAATAGTCCCTGGCCCACTGGATCATGCGCTCGTTGTTGGCCGGGTCGGGGTCAACACCGACGATTACCTCGGCGAAGTTAGCGTCACGGAAGCTGAACGCGGTGTCGCTCGTGCCGACGCGATGGACCGCCCCGTTGATCGGATAGAGATGCATCGTCGGTCATCGTCGGCAGTTGCGCGCCATACTTCACATGTAAATCGATCGCCTGGTGACTCAGGTCGGTGAAGAAGTCGGTCTTCCAATACCACTGCAAGCCCGGCTGGTAGAGCGCGTCGAAGAGACTCTGCAGCACCGGCCACAGAATCGGCCCGGCGAAATCCACCACCGGCGGGACGTTCGCACGTATGGGGTTGAACAGCTTGTCGGCCTGCTCCAGCGCGCCGCCGGAGCACCACACGATGGCACACATCTTCTGGAGGTGAAACTGCTCTGGGAAAGGGGGTGCGGGTGGCACCGTGACAAACGCGAACCAGCCGTTGGTCTCCTCAGGTGCGTGCAAGATGAAGTCGCGCCAGAACTTGAGCAAGTCAGCCGCCTGTTCGATCGGCCAGAGCATCGGTCCGCCATAGACCGTGCTGATCGGGTGCAGTTGGAACAGGAACGAGGTGACGACGCCGAAGTTGCCGCCACCACCGCGTACTGCCCAGAACAGGTCGGCATGCTCCTGGGCGCTGGCCGTGACGAAGCTGCCATTGGCGAGCACCATGTCAACACTGAGCAGGTTGTCGATCGTCAGGCCCAGTGTACGCGAGAGATAGCCGATACCTCCACCCAACGTCAGCCCACCGACGCCGGTGGTGGAAATGAAGCCACTGGGCGTGGCCAGCCCGAAGGGATGGGTGGCATGGTCCACGTCGCCCCAGGTGCAGCCGCCTTCGACGCGAGCCGTGTGTGCAGCCGGATCGACGCGCATACCTTTCATGTCAGAGAGGTCGATCACCAGGCCGTCGTCGCAGGTACCCAGGCCGGGGCCGTTGTGTCCGCCACCCCTGTACGGCCAGCGGCAGCTGGTGTTCGCGGGCAAAGTTGACCGCAACGATCACATCGGCGACATCCACGCAGCGGGCTATCAGCGCGGGTTGCTTGTTGATCATGGCATTGTAGACCCGAGCAGCCTGCGCGTAGTCAGCATCGCCGGGACGAAGCAGTGCCTCACGCAGGCGTGAGACCAGATCCTGAACCACCGTTTCCTCCAAAGCGAGGGTGGGGTGTTGTTGTTTCATAGTTCTTTTCTCCTTGTCCGTTTCATGTAACTGTCGTAATTCCCCTCAGAGACAACTTAGGGCTGAAGTTCCCCACGCTGGACCTTCGCCAGCAACCTCATCCACGCAAGGACTTGTGGCATCGAGGGAGGTAAGGCGAAGCTGAACGGGAGGTCATGATCGCCACCTGCTCCACCTTCGATCTCTAGCCGCCTTCTCTCCAATGGGCTCATGCCTCGCGCATCCTGGTAGAATGCTCCACTGCTGCTCTCGTGTGACGATGAGTTGGTAGCGACCGCAATTAAGACCCTCTCCTGTTTCCCACATTCTGACGCTTCCCCTGTCCTCTCTGGCACACAGAGCCTTCTCTGCTGCAGAAATTGTGCTGCCGTGACCGAGGTGGACTCCCCACCAGTGTTCTTGCGCCTCAGTTGCTCGCTCAGATCCTCACGGGAGGAGGAAGAGAACACGCGCAGGCGATCCTGCGGAAAGGCACGATAGACCTGAAGAAACTGGAACAGAGTCTGCAGCGAACTGAGTACGGTTGATCGCCACTGCCAGGTAGGCAACGGGTCCACCTGGATCGCAACACGATAATACATCTTCTGCCTCCTGCTATTCTGCACTCTCAAGACGCTTCCTCGAAGCGAGGATCGTCGTATCACACGCGTATTCACCGTTCACTGAGAGTATAGCTTGGGCAGCGTTAGGATATCGTTTGCACACGCCAGATGTGGAGGCATTTTCCAGAGAGATGATGACGTCGGCTGTCAGGAGAGCGTTAACAAAGCGTTATTTCAGACCCAATGAAGGCGCAGGCAGGCTACAGTTGCGCGAGGAGCAGCCGAGCAGCCTGCAAGTCCGGCGTCTCAAACCCTTCCGTGAACCAGCTGTACACGTCCCTCAGCCGACGTCCCGCGTCGTCTACGCGATTCTGTGCGATCCACAACCGCGCCAGGCTCATCGTCGCACGGAGTTCCAACGACCTGGCCTGCTGTGATCGCGCGATCTCGATCGCTCGGAGGAGCGCCGCTTCGCCATCAGATGCGTCCGCACCGTGCATGAGCAGGAACTCACCTCGCAGCCGATGTAACTCCGCGTCCCACCAGCGCTCGTTGTGTGTGCGCGCTTCAGCCAGCGCCTCGTCGATGCATGCGAGCCCCTCCCCAGCGCGCCCGGCTTCCCCACAGACCTGCGCGAGCAGCGCGAGGTAATACGGCAGACGCAACCTGGCGCCCGATGCTTTGAATGCGGTGATCGAGCCGCGCAGGCGCCCGATGCGCTCCTCATTGGGTTGCTCCAGGGCCAGCGCGTAGCTGACTAAGATGCCTGCCCAGGCGCGATAGTAGGGTGCCTGGTACTTGCTCGCGAGCGCGAGCGCTTGCTCGGCGTGCTCTCGGGCGATCTGCCTCATCGGCGCGCAACTGCTGTAGTAAGGCCAAGTAAGCTGACACCAACGCCTGGTTGAAAGGCTGATCCAGGTCCCGCACCAGTTTGACCGCGTCGAGCCCCCGACTGAGTGCCTGCTGCGCATAGCCCAGGCACCAGAGCGCGTGTGCTTGCCACGCCCGTGCATGCGCTGCATAGTTCGACCCCTGCGACTCCTGAAGATGGAGGAGTTGATCAGGATCGTGCGCTGCGATGATCTGGGCAAATTGCGCGTTTGCGTCAGTGATCCTGCCCAGGTGCAGGCGCGCCCCGGCCAACATCATGCCGGCAAACGGCGGCGGCGCTGTGCCAAGAGAGCGATGATACAGGGTATGCAGCTCATCGGAGACTATTTGCACACGTTCGAGCCTGGCCTGCACGACGTAGACAGACTGCAATCCATAGAGCGTCTGCGCCCGCTGTGCGTCGTCACCGACCGTGTCGCACAACGCGAGTGCGCGATCGAGCACACCCTCCAGTTCCGGCGCCGCCCAGCCTTTGGTCACCCGGTAGAGTGGTGCCAGTGCAAGTTGCAGGCTGAGCTCCTGTTTGTCGCGTTTCGCACCGGCAGGCAGGAGCTCAAGCAGCTCCAGACTACGCGAGAGCAGGCTGATGGCATCTTCGTTCGCATACACACGCTGCGCCACGGCTGCCGCACGCTGATAATGGGGGAGCGCCCGCTCGATCATACCCGCCCGCTCGTAATGCGACGCAATCTGGCCGCTCACCGAGTCGAGGTCCTCGGCATGCATTGCTTCCAATGCTTGCGCGACGCGGCGGTGCAGCATGCGGCGCTGTGGCGCACTGATCTCTCCATACGCCACCTCACGCAGCTTATCGTGGGTGAAGTCGTAGCTGTTCGCGCCCTGTTCGCGCACGATCCGTTTGTGCCAGAGTTCGTCCAGCGCGCGGACGGCGCTCTCGGCGTCGGCGTTGCCGACGGTGGCCAAGAGGTCGAGCGTGAATTCGCGGCCAATGGTCGCGGCCAGTTCAACAAACCCGCGAGCGGAGGCCGAGAGTTGCAGGAGGCGACCGACGAGCACCGCGTGCACACGTGGCGGAAGCGTTCGAGCGTCATCAAGCGGCGGTTGCCTGTGGGGGTGATCGGCCTCTGGCGGGCTGACTGCTCCTCGTCCCAAGCCGGCCCGCACCATTTCGACCACGAACAGGGGATATCCCCCGGTTTCATGATACAAGTGCAGCCCTTCGTCCAGATCCAGCTCACGCTTTGCCACCTGCGATGCCAGCTTCCCTGTTTCCGCTGCATCTAACGGCTCAAGCGGAATTTCTGTCACAGCCGCTGTGGAGCGCAGATGCAGCAGGAAGGTGCGCAGCGGATGGTGCGGCGGCAGTTCTTCCTCGCGGGCGCACCCGACGACGAGCAGTCGCACCATGGAGTCGAAGCGCAACAGAAAATGCAACCATGCAAATGTTTCCTGATCGCACCATTGCAAGTCATCGATCAACAAGAGTAAGGGCTGTGGTGTGAGGAGTATGGCGCGCGCCAGCGCCTCAAAGAAGCGCTGGCGCTGGCCATATTCGGTCACTGACTCGTAGTGCGGTAAATCTGGCTGCTCCGCTAGCAACTCCGGCAGGAGGCGCACGACCTCGGTAAGCCAGACCTCGTCGAGTTGCCTGAGAGGAGCTCGCAGACCATCGCTCCTGAGCCACTCCGTCACCGGCGCGAGCGAGAGTTGGCCCTCAGCGGCATAGGAGCGCGTCTTCGCGGTGACGGCACCCTGCTGGCTCGCCCACAGCAGGAATTCCTCGGCCAACCGTGATTTGCCCACGCCCGCTTCCCCGGTCACGAGGACGAAGTGGGGCTCAGCAGTGGTGGCATGATGCCAGACATCTTGCAGATCCTCCCACTCCTGCTTTCGTCCGATGAGCGTTGGGGTAGCAGCGAGCAGCGGTTGATGGACGATGGCTTGTATGGCGGGCGTCTCGTGCTGCATGAGTCGCTCGTAGGCTTCGCGAGTCGCCGGATCGGGGTCGACGCCCAATTCGCGTTGTAAGGTGGTGACACAGGTATGGTAGACGTGCAACGCGCTGGCGCGATCGTTATTGAGCGCGAACAAACGCATCAGACGGCGAGAGAGGTCTTCGGAGAGAGGGTCGAGGCCGATCAAGCGCTGGGCATAGCGGATGGCGGTGACGGTGTCGCCCTGCACTTCAAAGAGGCGAAGCATCTGTTCGAGGACCTGCAGGTGGCGCTGGCGTAGCCGCTCCCGCTCAGGCAAGATCCATTCATCATAGCAGCCAGGCAGTAATTCACCGCGATACAGGCTGTCTGCCTGCTCGAGAGCGGCTTGGAGTGCGTGCTGGTCATTGCGTCGTGTGGCCGCGTCTGCGAGAGTGAGTGTCTGTTCGAACGCAGCGACATCGAGGTGAGCATGGCGTTATGGGATGCCAGTGCAACATATGCGCGTCAGCAGAGAGGAAGTGCTCCACAGCCGGAAATGCCTGGCGCAACTGGTGGAGCAGTTGGCGCAAGTTATTGCGCGCCTGAGCCTCGGTGGCGTCGGGCCAGAAGAGGAAGGCAAGATGCTGGCGCTGTTGGGGAACATCGCGATGCAACACGAGATAGGTGAGCAAGGAGCGCAGGCGCGTGGTATTGAGGTTGGTCACCTGTCGGTCACCGTAGATAAGGCTGAAATCACCCAGCAATCGGATGTGAAGGGTTGGCACCATCAAAATCTCCTAACTGAGCTTACCCAATGGCTGAGCGAGTTTCGCTTACGCCAGCGTAGGTTGAATATTGGCATTCAGCCGAAACACGTTGGTCGGATCGAACCGGTTCTTCAGTGCGACCAGACGCTCGTACGCGGGACTAAACGTGAACAGCTCTTCGTTTTGTAAAGGTCTCACTGCATGTGCCTGTTTCCCCACACAAGTATATCACGGTGAAAGCACTTTCGGCCCTTTCTTCAGCACTATCGGCGTTGATACGTAGGCTCACTGAGGATGATCTGGAAGTGATAGAGTTACACAGGCTATAGAGGATGGAGCAGCAATAAATACAGTAAATCTTGCCGAAGTTGCATCAAAGCTGAATGATCTGGGTGCGCCAGAGGCATTTATAGAAGAGGCAGTCAAGGTGTTGGAACTCACCATTGTCGACTTCAATACTGAGCTTGCCTATCAGGCTGGCTTGCTACGTCCGCTCACGAAGGGTGCTGGTCTCTCTCTGGGGGATCGAGCCTGTCATGCACTTGCTCAACACCTTGGTCTGCCTGCGCTTACTACTGATCGGGCCTGGAAAGACTTATCGCTGGGTATTGAAGTTCGGGTAATTCGTTAGTACTTCTTTGAACGTCATGCCCTTCCCATTATGTTACAATGTGGGCAGGGTAAAGTCCTGTAGATATAGTAGGAGCAATGCGGGCATATCTGTTCCCCAGAAAGGGAACCCTATCGGGCTTTTACAGGTAGGTTTTTTGAGCACGGAGACATCGGAGACAATGGAGACAATGGAGACAAGTGTCCCCATTACGCTCCACACCAATCCCATCCCGACGGGGATAATCCAACATGCGGGTATATTCTTCCGTAGGAACGGAGATCCCAAATAATAAGGAGATAAAATCACATGTGTTATGACGACAATGCACGACCTCCGGTTCCGCCGAGAGCGGGAGGGACTGCTTATGGAGAAGAGATTGTGCTCACGGCAGCGGATGGAAACCGTTTTGCTGCCTATGCTGCGCGCTCTGGCAATCCGACAAGGGCGCAGATCATTGTGTATCCCGATGTGCGTGGGTTGCACCAGTTCTACAAAGAGTTAGCGCTGCGCTTTGCCGAGGTCGGTATTGACGCTGTGGCAATTGACTATTTTGGTCGCACAGCAGGTATTAGCTCACGTGACGATTCATTTGATTTCTGGCAGCATGTGCAGCAGCTCAAGCTGGAGACGTTCTTCGCTGATGTTTCGGCTGCAAATGTCTATCTGCACGCCGGTACACGTAGCAGCCACCCGACGTTTGTGGTGGGCTTTTGTATGGGCGGAAGCCTTTCGCTCATCAGCGGCACAGAAGACTTTGGATGGGCCGGGGTGATTGCTTTTTACGCGGGGCTGAGCAGAGCTTTGTGGGGTAACAAGACGGTGCTTGACGTGGCAGAGCAGGTCAAGTATCCCGTGCTAGGCCTTTTTGGTGGGGCCGATCAGAATATTCCCACTGACCAGGTGCATACCCTCGATGAGAATTTAGATAAGGCGGGAGTTGAACACGAGATTGTCATTTATCCAGGCGCTCCGCATAGTTTCTTTGATCGACGGGCTACAGAGTTTGCGGATGCTTCAGCCGATGCCTGGAAACGTGTGCTGGGCTTTGTAAAGTCCCATACACCATGAGGAAAAAATAGATGCTTCGCTGCGCTCAGGATGACAGTGCTGCTACCCTCGATTGTCACCCTGAGCGCAGCGAAGGGTCTGTCTTGATGGGCAAATTTCCTCTTGCATCTCTTGACAGTCTCGGCTATACTACATTGGTACAAACGACATATATCCTCCGGTGATGATGAAGAGGAGTAACCTGCCAGGGATAGCAGCGAGCCGATAGGTGGTGCGAGGTCGGCGATCCGCAGCAGGTGAACGGCGCTTCGGAGCTGGATTGAATGAGTGGCTTCACACATAAAGGTGAAGAAGCAGGGTGGAACCGCGCATGCTGCCGTAAAACGTAGAACCCCGATTTATCGTGGGTTCCCAGGCCTACGTAGGCACATTCGTCCCTGGGCCAGATTAGAATTTCAAATCTGATGCCTGGGGATTTTTTATGAGGAGGAAACCACTCATGACTCAAACAGAGGAAAGAACACTGTCGACAGACACTCCTATGGCCCCGATGGAGAAAATCGTCTCGCTGTGCAAGAGACGAGGGTTTGTCTACCCCAACTCGGAGATCTATGGCGGGGTGTCCGGCATCTATGACTTTGGGCCGCTGGGCGTTGAACTGCGCAACAATATTCGACGCTACTGGTGGTGGTCAATGGTGCAGACGAATGACAACGTTGTCGGTATCGAAGGCAGCATTATCACACATCCGAAGGTGTGGGAGGCGAGCGGCCATGTCGAGAACTTCGTTGATCGACTGGTAGATTGCAAGAACTGCAAGCGACGTTTCCGCCAGGATCACCTGCCGGAAGAGAACGTACGCCTGAAGAAATGTCCCGAATGCGGTGGGGAACTGACGGAGCCTCGTACCTTCAACCTGATGATGGAGACCTACATCGGTGTGGTTGAAGGCGAGCGCATGAAGACCTACCTGCGCGGTGAAGCCTGCCAGAACATTTACCTGGACTATGATAACGTGCTCAAATCCTCGCGAGTGCAGATACCCTTCGGCATCTGCCAGATCGGGAAAGCCTTCCGCAACGAGGTCACGCCGGGGAATTTCTTATTCCGCCAGCGTGAGTTCGAGCAGTGGGACCTGCAGTTCTTTGTGCATCCCAGCGAGATGCAGAAGTGGTTTGACTACTGGAAGCAGTTCCGCTTCGAGTGGTACAAGGGGATTATCAACCACAAGGATCGCCTGCGTTTCCGCGCACATGGTCCCGATGAGCTTGCACACTATGCAAAGCAGGCCTTTGATATCGAGTATCAGACGGTGCTCGGCTGGCAGGAATGGGAGGGCATCCACTGGCGACAGGATTGGGACCTCTCACGCCACAGCCAGTTTAGCGGCCAGGATTTGAGCTACACCGACCCGGAAACGAAAGAACGCTACATTCCCTGGATCGTTGAGACATCCGGCGGTGTGGACCGCACGTTCCTGAACTTGTTGCTCGATGCATACGAGGAAGAGCCTCCATCGGGGAAGGACAAGGAAGGTCGTACAGTGCTGCGCTTGCATCCATGGCTTGCTCCGGTGAAGGTGGCGGTGCTGCCATTGCAGAAGAACAAAGAGGAGCTGGTAACAACGGCCAGGGATATTCACAAAAAGCTGCGGCGGCTGATGGTATCGCAGTATGACGATGTGGCGAATATCGGTCGTCGCTATCGCCGCCAGGATGAGATCGGTACGCCGTATTGTGTCACGGTCGATTTCCAGACTCTGGAAGATAATACGGTGACGGTGCGCGAGCGCGACAATATGACCCAGGTGCGTGTGGCTATCGATGAGTTGCCAATGTACCTGTTCGAACGGGTGACGTGGAAGTAACGTCGGTACATTTTTTACCAGGGCGCAGTACATTTTTTACCAGGGCGCAGGCAAGCTGACGCCCCTACTAACCGCACGGGCGTGGTTAGTAGGGGCGTCAGCTTGCCTGCGCCCTGGGGTGGGGCCTCGTTCGAGTAGATGCTTCGTGCAAAATTTTGACGCCCGCCCTCTTCTTCGTGACCTTGTACCCGTCTGGTATAGTGCAACTATAGACTACAATAGAAGGATTATGGCATATATGACCCGGATACTTACCTATAACATACTTTACGGCGGGACAGGCCGTGTCAATGAATTGACGAAGATGATTGGATCGGCACGACCTGACGTTGTTGGGCTGGTGGAAGCATCAGACCCACAGGTGGTCGAGGAACTGGCGCACTCCCTCGATAAATCGGGGAGCTACGGCATGCAGCATTATATGACCGCACCTGGCAAGCACAAACGGGATCAGCAGTTGGCGGTACTAAGTCGCTTGCCAGTTATACGGGTAGAGGCGCACGTACGCCCTGGTATACTCACGAGGCCACTGTTGGAGGTGTGCGTAGAGGAAGCCGGTGGAGAGCAACTGACGGTATTTGTCACTCACCTGACAGCAGCGTTTAATCAACTGCGGGCCGGTGATTACATTCGGCGACGTGAAGTACAGGAGATAATGAATATCATGGCGCCGAGGAGAGGGACATCACATCTTTTAATGGGGGACTTTAACGCGCTTGCCCCAGGCGACAATCTGCAAGCAAGCGCATTGCTACGCTATTTATTGGATATTGACCGCCGTTACCCACAAACCCCTAGCACCCTTACCGGACTCCCCAACCTTGAATCTGTGATACCGTGGTATTTGCGTGCCTTCAACCCACTTCTAAGAGCCATTCCACGCAATAAGCTGCTCTGTGCGCTCTTTGACGCAAGTGTCTCTCTGTACGCACCACGTCAGAGTATCGGATTACTGCGCAACGCTAGCTATGTGGATTGTTTCCGGCGCATGAATCCACGTGCAAGAGGCTTCACCTGTCCAACTGAATCACCTGCCGGTCGTATCGATTTCATCTTTGCCAGTCCACACCTGGCTCGCCGCCTCGCGATGTGTTGCGTCGTTACGGAAGGCGAGGGTGTGCCTGGCGATCAAGCGAGTGATCACTTTCCCCTATGTGCTGAGTTTCGTGAGCCGTAGGGTTCCTGATTAGTGAAAAACGTCTTTTATTTTGTCGAAGATGTTTTTGTCGTTTTGTTCGCGTTCAAGGCGAGCGAATTCTTCGAGCAGACGCTTTTGCTCAGGGGTCAAATTGGTCGGCGTCACCACTTTGACGATGACGTGCTGGTCGCCGCGTGCGCTGCTGTGCACCACGGGTACCCCCATACCCTTGAGACGGAAAGAGCGATTACTTTGTGTGCCTGCCGGAATTTTGAGCGTGGTGGCTTTGCCATCAACAGTAGGAACCTCAACCTCGTCGCCAAGGGCGGCCTGCGTAAAGCTGATGGGTAGGTCGTAGATGATGTCATTGCCCTGACGTTTGAAGACAGGATGGGGTTTTACGGTAAGGATGACGTAAAGATTGCCGGGAGTGCCCCCCCGTGCACTGACTTCGCCTTCGCCGGTGACACGGACGTTGATGCCATCATCGACACCGGCAGGAATATTGACTACCACTCGGCGGTTGTTGCGCACCCGACCCTGACCACGACATTTTTCACAGGGGGTAGTAATGACGCGACCTTCGCCCCGACAGCGTTCGCACATTGTCACGTTCACAAACTGCCCAAAGATAGACTGCTGCACGCGACGAATCTCGCCAGTTCCCTGGCAGGAGGAACAACGGGCCGTTGACGTCCCTGGCTGTGCACCGCTGCCTCGACAATTGGTGCAAGTCTCCCAACGAGGCAGTTCAATTTCCTTCTGGCAGCCGAAGACGGCTTCCTCAAAAGTAATCACAAGCTCGTAACGGAGGTCCGCGCCGCGCTGTGTGCTGGTACGGCGTTGTGCGCCTGCCGCGCTAGAGAAGAATGTCTCGAAAAGATCATTGATACTGCTGAACCCGCCAAAGTCGCCATAGCCCGCACCCGCGCCATTATTCACCGCGGCGTGCCCATACCGATCATAGGCGGCGCGTTTCTGCGGATCACTCAATATCTCGTAGGCTTCGTTGATCTCGATAAAACGGGCCTCCGCTCCCAGCTCTTTATTGGCATCCGGGTGATACTGCTTGGCAAGACGGCGGAATGCTTTTTTAATTTCTTCCTCATCGGCGCTACGCGATACCCCCAACACCTCATAATAATCTCGTTTACTCGTGGCCATTGACTGGTCCTTTTGCTGAGAAACAGGACGCGGCTTGTTCCGCGCTGCTGGCTTCCATACTTATGTATCTTATACTACATTTTTTACCGTGTATTCGCAAATGCATAGCCCATGTAGGGTTTCAAGTCTTCAGATGGTGTGACAACCGGCGGCTGCCACACCACCTAAAAATTTACATTTCCTTGTATTCGCCTTCGATGGTGTCATCGTGCGGGCCACCCTGATTGGATGGACCGCTCTGTTCCTCGCCACCAGAGCCTTCACCGGGGCCGCCTGCAGCGCCGGCCTGGCGATAGATCGCTTCGCTGATCTTGTAGAAGGCTTGATCTAGAGCTTCACGCGCCGACTTGATACGAGACACATCATCGGTCGAGAGAGCGGAGCGTACATCGGCTATCTTAGACTCCAGCTCACTCTTCTGCTCAGCTGTGAGCTTGTCACCGAGATCGGCGATATTCTTCTCTGCACGGTAGGCCGCGCTATCCGCCAGGTTGCGCTCCTCCACCTCTTCCTTGCGGCGCTTGTCTTCGGTTGCATGGGTTTCGGCGTCGCGCACCATGCGGTCGATCTGGTCTTTGGACAGGCCGCTGGAGGCCACAATGGTGATCTTCTGCTCGCGCCCGGTGCCTTTGTCACGCGCTGAGACGTTGACAATGCCGTTAGCATCGATGTCGAAAGTGACCTCGATCTGAGGTACACCACGCGGGGCCGGCGGAATGCCATCGAGAATAAAGCTGCCAAGCGAGCGATTGTCCTTGGCGAACTCGCGCTCACCCTGCAACACGTTGATCTCTACACTCGGCTGGCTGTCGCTTGCCGTTGAGAAGACCTGGCTCTTCTGGGTCGGGATGGTCGTGTTGCGCTCGATCAAGCGTGTGAAGACGCCACCGAGGGTTTCGATACCCAGGGAGAGCGGGGTCACATCAAGCAAGAGCACATCCTTCACATCTCCGGTCAACACGCCAGCCTGGATGGCAGCGCCGACGGCGACGACCTCATCCGGGTTTACGCCTCGGTTTGGCTCGCGATCAAAGATGCGCCGCACCATTGTTTGCACTGCGGGCATACGGGTCTGACCACCCACCAGGACGATTTCCTGAATGTCGCCGGGGCGAACCCCTGCATCTGATAGAGCAAGCATCACCGGTTTACGCGACTTCTCAATCAAGTCTTCGACCAGCTGCTCCAGCTTCGAACGTGTGAGCGTCATGGTGAGGTGCTTGGGGCCGCTGGCATCTGCCGTGATGAAAGGCAGGTTTACTTCTGTCTGCATCGAGCTAGACAGCTCTTTCTTGGCCTTTTCTGCCGCTTCTTTCAGACGCTGCAACGCCATACGATCCTGGCGCAGGTCGATGCCACTCTCTTTGCGGAACTCGTCGGCCAGCCAGGTGATGATGCGCTGGTCAAAGTCGTCACCGCCCAGGTGTGTGTCACCGTTGGTACTCTTGACCTCGAAGACGCCATCGCCCAACTCAAGGATAGAGATGTCGAAGGTGCCACCGCCAAGGTCGTACACGCCGATGCGCTCGTCCTTTTTCTTATCAAGGCCATACGCCAGTGAAGCCGCAGTTGGCTCATTGATGATACGCAGGACATCAAGTCCGGCGATTCTGCCGGCATCCTTGGTTGCCTGGCGCTGCGAATCGTTAAAGTAGGCAGGCACAGTGATCACTGCCTGAGTGACACGCTCACCAAGGTAGGCCTCGGCATCCGTCTTCATCTTCTGCAAGATCATTGCGGAGATTTCCGGCGGGCTGTACTGCTTGCCTTGTATCTCTACCCATGCATCACCATTGCTGGCACGCACGACTTTGAAAGGGACGATGCGCCTGTCGCGATCTACTTCAGGATCATCATATTTGCGACCCATGAATCGCTTGATAGAAAAGACGGTATTTTCGGGATTGGTGACAGCCTGACGCTTTGCCACCTCACCAACGAGACGCTCGCCGTTCTTGTTCACTGCGACGATCGAAGGGGTGACACGTGATCCCTCTGCGTTGGGGATAACGACAGGTTCGCCGCCTTCCATGACGGCGACACACGAGTTGGTTGTTCCTAGATCAATTCCAATGACTTTTGGCACAGTTGCCTCCTAAATGTAATAATACTTAATCAGTTGTGCTGATTTTTTCTGATTCAGATCCCGTGGAGACCGGTTGGGGTTCACGGGCAATTTTCACGAGCGCGGGGCGTAGTACCTGGTCTTGAAGTTTGTAGCCACGCTGGAGTTCAGCGGTGACCGTTTCTTCAGGGTAGGTACTAGTCTCTTCGTAGGCTACCGCCTCATGCTCGATTGGATTAAATTTCTTTCCCTGGGTCTCAATAGGCATCACGCCAGCGCGATGGAGGATACCAAACAGTTGAGCCTGGATCATGCCTATGCCTTCTACCCAGGAGAAATGAGCAAACTCCTTGGGTAGTGAGGTAAATGCGCGATCAAAGCTGTCAAGCACTGCCAACTGCTCATAGACGACTGCTTTCAGTGTGTCTTTGAGCGCCAGGTTGAGGTCTTGTTGCAGCCGCTTGCGCATATTTGAAATCTCTGCCTGTGCACGCATGGCACGATTCATGTAATCGGTTGCCTTCTCGCGCTCGGTCGCCAGTTCTTTCTCAAGTTCCTCAATGCGTAGTTTGAGTTGCCGAATCTGTGCGATTGGTGTCTCTTGCTCTTGAGAAGGTGCCTGTGATGATTTAGGTTGTTCTACTTCATCGGTCATACTTCATTGTCCTCTTTGTTCGATAGATCCAAGACGAGCGACCTCCTTTAGCGTCAACTTAAGCGGGATTGTTAAGGGCTGCCGCCCTTAACCTGGGGCTTGGGGCTGTGCCCCAACGTTCTCATCTCCTGCGCGCCGCCTGCGGCGGCGCGCGAAAAAAGTAAAAAGAGATTTTCGGGGACACCCCGAAGCCCCGGCAGGGAGGCTAGCCGCCTCCCTGCACCCTTCCGCAGGAAGCAAAAAACCGTTAAGTTGACGCCAAAGTGGGCGACCCCACCCCTGGGCGCGATAAATCGGGCCCCTACGGCGTCGGGTATCGTTCGATCCCTTATTCGTAGCCGTAGACTTCGGCCAGCAGGTCGTTCATGACTTGTGTCATGTAGCGTACGACTGCGATGGCACGACCATATTGCATGCGTGTCGGGCCGATCACACCTAACAAGCCGCCAATTTTGCCCTCATGGCCATAACGAGCGACAACCATACTGACATCTTTCATCTCATCCCACTCGTTCTCCCCGCCAATAATGACCTGGACGCCATCGGATTCGCGTAACTGCGATGCTACTACGGGTAAAAAGCGATTCTGCTCCAGTACCTCCATAACCTTACGCACACGTTCGTTGCGCTCCTCTTCTGGTCCCATACGACTATATTCTGGCTGCTCGAGGATGTTGAGCACCCCTTCACGGTAGAAGACATCCCCCAATGGGTCACCATGTTGCTCGAGGATATGGGCAATGGTGGTGCCAATGAGGTGTTCGACAGCAGAGAAGTCATGCTGGCGCAAGAGGGCTTCCACTTCGGCAGCGCTCTTATGGTAGAAGAGTTCGTTGAGCGAGGCAGCCGAGGCGCTCAGTTCTTCTTGCTGGATCGGCCGCTCTAGCAGTAGCCGCTGTTGCTTGACCGTCCCATCGATCATCACCAGGACCAGGTGAGCGGAAAGATCGGTGACCGAAAGCACCTCAAAGTGCTTGAGCAGTCCCTCCATGGCTCGTGGTGAGGTCATGACCGCTGCGCTATGGAGCAGGCGGGCCATCACTGAAGCCGTTAAACGTACCCATTGATCCAGTTGATCCTGTACCTGGTAGAACTGGTGACGGATCAGGCGCTGCTCTTCGAGCGAGAGCGCCGATTCTTGCATCAGATGTTCTACAAAGTAACGGTATCCCAGGTCGGTAGGTACACGTCCGGCCGATGTATGCGGTTGATAGATCAGGTGAGCCTCTTCCAGTCCTGCCAGTTCATGACGAACGGTGGCGGAACTGAAATTGAGTCCATACTTACGCACCAGGGTTTCAGATGCAATGGGCGTGGCAGTATGAATATACTCTTCAACTAGCGCCCGCAGAATCTGCTGTTTTCGCTGGCTCAGTGGTGTCATGCGTTCGGTGAACTCTCCCAACATGCTGCCATGATACGATACTTGTCAATGATGATTGCTAGCAGTCTTCCAATAGGACTGCGAATATAGAATAGCACTCAAGAGGTGAGATTGTCAAGTAGGTGTGATAAAATGGGGAGCCATGAGAGGCTGATTTTATTCCTTCACGATATTGGAGATAACATACAATGGACGAACAGAACCGCATACCTGGCAGATATGGAATAGACGAAATTGAAGCGAGCCAGCTGGAAAGATGGCCCAACGCTCATCCTGAGCGGGATTATGTTGTACACCTGGAAGCTCCCGAGTTCACCTGCCTTTGTCCCAGATCGGGCTTCCCCGATTTTGCCACCATTATCATCGACTATGTGCCCGATCAGTATATCGTCGAACTGAAAAGTCTGAAACTCTATGTAAATAAATACCGCAACCGGCAGATCAGTCATGAGGCAGCGGCCAATGTCATACTCAACGATTTGATAGCTCTGCTCTCCCCACGCTGGATGCGTGTGGTCGCTGATTTCACGGTCCGTGGCAATATCAAGACGATCATTTTCGCCGAACACACTCTCCCTGAATACAGAGGGCCGCGCCCAGAGTATAGACACCTGGGAGTTGGGCTGTAAATCCGCTAGCTTTTGGCCTCTACACGCCGGAAGAGGATGGGGCTGAAATTGGTACGATAGTCGTAGGTATCGAGATTCTCTCGGCGCTTGAGAAACCCTACTATCAGGTAGGTAAAGGGGGTCGCAACCACCTCATAAACGACTTTGAAGCTCCACTGAGTTAGGATGGCGGTGAGCATCAACTGAGCTGGAATGACTCCCCAAAAAGCGATACTAATAAAGATGATCGTGTCCAATCCTTCACCTACCAATGTTGAGCCGATGGTACGCGTCCACAACCAACGTCCCCTGGTGGCGATCTTCAACTTTGCGAGTACAAATGAGTTAGTAAATTCACCAACCAGGTAAGCAATGAACGAGGCCAGTAATAAACGTGGAGCGAAACCAAGAATGGTCTCGTATGCTGCCTGGTCTTTCCAGAAGGGAGCGGCAGGCGCGAGTTCTCCCAGGAAAATCGCAATCACAGCCAGCAAGTTACAGGTGAAACCCAGCCAGATGACCCGCCGCGCCGCTGGATATCCGTAGACCTCCGTAAGCACATCACCAAACAGGTAACTGAGTGGGAAAACAATAATGCCAGCCGGCACTAAAAACCCGAAAAGTAGCATAAATTTCACAGCAATGATGTTTGCCGTGATGAGACACGTGACAAAAACGGAGGCGATCACGACAAACCAGAAAGATACCTTCAATCCCAAGACTCCTTCTCTTGTTATCCATCCTCAATAAGTGTATTCACTGTATGACATTATGCCACAAGCGGAGCATGCACTATTGTGCCGGTATTGGCGCCGGTGTTAACCCGGGCACAGCTCCCGGAGTGGATGTTGGTGTAGCAGTACCAGTGTCGGCGCCAGGGGCAGGACCGGTGCAGAATGTGGTGCCGGGCGATGCTGTTGCCACGGGTATCGGGGTTGGCGCTGCCGTATCCGCCAGGTCGCAAGGGATGGGGAAGCCTGTCTGCATCGGCTTTTCAGTATCAAGCATCCAGTCGGTAATGCCAGTACCTTCCAGGCCATTGCTTTTTGAAATAGCTTGCTTTATCACCCCCGGCGGTACAGTGAAGGTCTGTTGTGTAAACGGATAGGGAGGGTGGTAATTCCCACAGGGGATGCCCGCACCATCGATATTACACGCACCACTGGCGCGTTCGATGACGCTATGCCAGATAGGTCCAGCGCCTGTAATACCAATCGCATTCTTCAACGCCGTGTTATCGGCATTACCAGACCAGACACCCACCACGATGTCAGGTGTGTAGCCAATCGTCCAGTTGTCCACAAAGTCATCGGTTGTACCTGTTTTGGCAGCCACCTCGTGCTTCTGTCCATCGGCTTGCTCCCAATCGTACATTGAGAGGACGTGGTCACCTGCGAATTCAATGGCACGCGCCGGTTCATCAGAGAGGATAGAGGTCATCAGGTAGGCAACCTGTGGACTGATGACCTGCACACCATTGGGATTTGTCGGATCGAAGTGGTAGAGGTTATGGCCATAGTTATCCCAAATATCCAGGATGCTCTTAGGTGGGATGTGTACGCCCTGGTTGGCGAAGACCTGGTACGCCCCTACCATCTGGATCAAAGGGACGCCAGCAGTACCCAGCGCGGTAGCGGGCCCTAAAAATGTATTGTGCTTGGCGACATCATCATCTAATGCCGTAATGCCTAAACGTCGTGCCATGTTGGCGACATTATCTACGCCAGCGAACTCGAAGGTTTTCACCGCAGGCACGTTGAACGAATTAGCGATGTCAATGCGAATAGTGGAGTTCAGGTTGTGGTATCCGCCGCCGTAATCGGGGGGATGGTAGGCAGTCTTTTCAGGATCGTTTACGTCGAGAGGTGCAGCTCCAGAAGGGAAAGGATAAAACGTTTTTCTATCTGGAAGCACCAGGCCTGGATACCACCCCATCTCGAAGGCTGCCGCATAGACAATGGGCTTGAAGGATGAGCCTGGTGAGCGATAAGCCAGGGCAGCATTGTATTTTCCGCCAACTCTGGGATCGTTCGAATTCCAGTCGGCACTGCCATCCATTGCCAGTATCTCACCTGTTTTAGCGCTCATGACGACGACCGCCGAGTCATTGACATTATGCACAGTGTTGAGGGGGCCATAGTCACCTTCAAACGGCTGATACTCCGGTTTATCGAGATGGCGGCGTACAGCGTTTTCGACGAACTCTTCAAGGTTGATATCGATGGTGGTACGGATATTGAAGCCGCCATTGAGCAGGGTTTCTACGCCCAGTTGGTCTTCCAACTGTTGAATGACCCATAGGACAAAATGTGGGGCACGAATGTTGCGTACGTATGGCGTGAAGGTCATTTTGGCGGTCAGGGCTTCTGCCTGCTGTATCATGGCCGGTGTAATCGTGCCCAGGCCTGGTACTTGAGTTTGCATCGAAAGCATTTCGCCCAGTACTTCATCCTGGCGTTGTAAGGCGTTTTGCTTATTGGCAGGGCTGATGGTCGGATCATAATTGGAAGGGTTTTGTGGCATGCCTGCCAATAAGGAGGCACGCGCCAATCCTAAGAGCGGATCATGTTTGTGTGTGTTGAGGTCGAGGTCGAGGTTGGCGATGGCCGGAGTACACACGTGTTGCACGTTACACTGCGGCATGATATGGAAGTAGTCCTCAACGGCAGCCTCCACGCCCAGTTCCTGGGCACCAAAGGGTGAAATATTGAAGTAGATTTCCAGGATTTTCCATTTGGGGTACTGTTGCGTCAGGCCCACCGCCAGGACAGCCTCGGTAACTTTGCGGGCCAGTGTGATTTGTCTCTCATTCGTAAGATTTTTTATCACCTGTTGTGTGATTGTACTGGCACCGCTGACGACTTGATCGTTGTTTTGCAGGTATTGGAAACCTGCTCGGATGATGGCTTGCGGGTCTATACCAGAGTTGTCCCAAAACGTTTTATCTTCTGCCGCTATCATCGCGTCGTCCATGATCGGTGGAATGTCGTTATAGGAGACGGGCGTACGACGGCCTCCGCCATTTGGGTCAAATACGTCATACAGCAAGACGCCGTTGCGGTTGTATATATGAGTGGTCTGGCTAATCTGCTGGTTCGCTATGCCCTGCAGAAGGGGAAACTCGCTTTGATAATAAGCATAGGCCGAGGCAGCGCCGGAAGAGCATAGAATCACCATGACGAGAGCAAGAGCGATAGCAATATTTTTTGCTAAGTTTGGCGGATTGAGTTGGTTACGTTGCCAACGCTCGCGTCGTCGCCGCATTTGCATGGAGATGCGCATAGTGCGTGAGCGTTTCCAGGGTTTCGCTTTTTGCTTTACCGGTGTAATGGGATGACCAGGGCGGTAGGGGACCAGCGGCTGCTGATCGACCCTGCTTGGGACCGCGGCCATGTGACCGGACAAGCGGCGGACCGTCTGCATGGTGTTGGCGACCCAACGTCGCTGCGCGGGTGGAGGCCCGCCTTGTTGTTGGGGAGGCCGCATTTGTGGCATTGGTGAATAGGGAGGAGGTCCCTGCGGCGGAGGCATTGGAGGAAAATACTGCTGAGGTTTCTGCTGCTGCTGGGCATATTGACGTAATGAGCGGCCTGCAGGGGAACTTCCGTTGCTTCCAGCAGGACGATTATTCTCAGGTGATTGTTGGTTCCAAGTAGTATTATTCATAAACTGCTAAACGCGTTCCTCCTTGAACGCGTTCAAGGAGGAAACGCCTCTCTTCTAGGTTCAATTTCGATCCACTTTCTCTAACGGAGGAAGGTGGGCACATTAACACATTTAGCCATTCGGCCCATACCCTGGTACAGGCAACAGCCCTGCAACGCGGCAGTACCGGTACACAACGCTTGCCAAATAATGTACAATGGTGGAGCTATTGGATGATGGACGCTTTCTTGAGAGGAACCATTTTCATGCTCTTGCGCTATATTCGTACATTGGTACCTGTCGTGCTTTGTATCTGCATTCTGTTGCTCTCAAGTCTTTTCTTTCCACGTCCCGCATTTGCTGCGTATGTAGGTGACCCGATCACGGTAACCTCTCAAACAGATACCGTCAACTTCCCTGACTTCATCGACTTTGATCTCAGTGCAAGCGATAGCAGCAGCACTATCGCTCAGGCCATTATCTCCATTACATTCAGCGTCCCCGGGTACGAAAATCAAGAAGATGATCATACATTGGCCATTAGTCGTCCTGCTCAAAGCGTGACATTGCACTGGCGCGAAGACACAACTGGCAACAACTTCTTCCCGGCGGGGGCGCATGTTGCTTACTATTGGCAAATTGTGGATAGTGCAGGCCATTGGCATACCAATGTCACACAGCATTTCACTACGATAGATACCCGTTTCAACTGGCAGCGCCTGTCACAAGGCGACTTGCAGGTGAATTGGTACAACCGCTCTCAGGACTTTGGTCAGCTCGTGCTCGACAAGGCAAGTGCAAGCCTGGTTCATATCAATACTGTGCTTGGCGGTGGGTTGCTCCATCCTATAAACCTTTGGATCTATCAAACCGATGACGATTTCCATGGCTCGCTCCAGCCGAACTCCTACGAATGGGTAGGAGGTGAGGCGCTTCCCTCACTGGAAGAAGCATCGATTGTTGTAGTTGATACCTCCGATCTTACCCTGGTGCGTGACATGCCCCACGAACTGACCCACCTCGTCTTTCACCAGCTTATAAACCCCGCAGTCCGCATCCCGACGTGGTTCGATGAGGGCCTGGCGGTGTATAACCAGAATTATCATGAGCCGGATATGGCTGCACGCTTGCAAGTCGCACTCGATACATATACGCTGCTCCGATTGGACGAAATCGCAGATGGCTTTCCGTCTAATTCAGACCAGGCATATCTTGCCTATGCCCAAAGTTGGAACCTGGTCAGCTACATGTATAGCACCTTTGGCTTGAGCAAAATGACTCTTTTAATCAAGATGCTCAAGACCCCACATGCAACGTTTGCACAGGATTTGCAGCAGGCCCTTGGAGAGGATCAGGCCCACCTGGAGAATCAATGGCGCATACACCTGCACCAACCACCGACGCTTGGATCCGGTCAAATCACGCCAGTCTCACTGCCAAATAAGCACCCGGTCCTACAACGGGTACAAACGAAAGCTGATAGTAGTTCGCCGTTACTCATCACCATTGGTTTCTTGCTTGTTCTGGTCTCCCTGATCATGCTCTTGTCAATTAGTATCAATATGAGCCGGCGGAAACAACAATCAAAGGAATTCCCCACGAAGGATTTAAACGCGCTTTCGCTGAGGGGGACTACGCAGCTTGTTGATTCCAACACTCTGCGCTGGCAACCAGACAATCAGACATCGTCATATACCCAAACATCGAGTTATATGCAAACCCCTGTGTCACCTTCAACGCCGTTTGTCCCTGCGAATCCTCATGCCAGTGCCTGGGAGTGGGACTATCCAGATGATGAAGGGCAGGCGTACGCAGGTGAGGAGAAATATTGAGATGGAAGTGTTCGATTCACCAACCCGCTATTATCCATCGGATGCATTGTCGCTGGATGAACTTGCTTACTGGATTGCCTTCAGCCGTGTGCTGGGCATAGGGCCAGTGCGCTTCAAACAATTGCTAGACTTCTTTCATGCCGATGTTGCGGCAGCCTGGCACGCCGATAGCAAAGAACTGGCGCAGGCGGGCCTGGATCAGAAAACAATCCATAGCTTCCTCAAACAACGGTCCACGATCACTCCACAACAGGAATTGGAGAAATTGGAACGGCTGCGTGTGCAAGTCATCACATGGAAAGACAAAGCCTACCCGAAGCTGCTCAAAGAGATTGATCATCCACCGCCGGTACTCTACGTGGCCGGTTCATTGACCGAAGCTGATCAATTTGCTCTGGCTATCGTCGGCACACGCAAGGCCAGTGTCTATGGTCGCCAGGTGACCGAACGCTTTGCGAGCGAACTGGCAAAAGGCGAGGTGACGGTGATCAGTGGGCTGGCGCTGGGGATTGATACTGTCGCACACACGGCTGCGCTTGATGCGGGTGGACGTACACTGGCAGTTTTGGGAAGTGGTTTGGACAACATCTATCCATCCAGTAACTTCAACCTGGCACGGCGCATTGTCGAGTCTGGCCAGGGGGCACTGATAACGGAATTTCCGTTGGGTGTGAAACCGGAGGGTGGTAATTTTCCCGCCCGCAACCGCATTATTTCAGGCCTCTCACAGGGGGTATTGATCACCGAAGCTCCACAGGCAAGCGGCGCCCTGATTACGGCCAATTTTGCTCTTGAGCAGGGACGCGAGGTCTTTGCAGTCCCTGGGAGCATTCTCTCGCCAGGGAGCGCAGGCGTCAACAAGCTGATTCAGGATGGAGGAGCGCGCCTGGTGACAAACATCAATGACATTCTGGAGGCGCTCAATCTATATATGGTGCCGCAACATGTTGAGATGCAGGCGGTGCTGCCCGACAATGCTGATGAGCATACGTTGCTGGTGCTGCTCAGCCATGAGCCGTGTCACATTGATGACCTCATTCGTGCGTCGGAATTGCCGACGGAGACAGTGAGTGCGACGCTGTCTATGATGGAACTGAAGGGGATGGTGCGGCAGGTTGGGGGGATGCAGTTTGTGCTGGCGAGGTAATTCATCTTCCTTTTCCCATTTGCACTACTGGGTTATGTTCTTGAACGACTCTGCTTATCTCCTTTGCCTGCCAATAGGCCCTCCCTCAGACGGGTAGATAGCCGTTTAGACGACTGACCTACTCATTCGTCAACGATCTCTTTTTCGTCGTGACTTAAAAACTCTCCAGTAACACGCCAAACGGTTTCATTATGACCTTCAAACTTACCACCGAGATCAATACCTACCTTCTTTAGCTTGTCCCTTAGCTCAGTATTGATGCCGAAATCATCTATGTACTTATGATGAAGCGAAAATGACTGTAACCCATGATGCAGCCGTTGATCGACGACCTGTCGCCAAGTTGGTTCATTATCATACCACTTAAGGCCTTCTGGCATGCTCGGCGTGTGCCCTTGGAGGACAGCCTTGTAAAGGAGAGTTTGTTCGGTATGACGCTGAGCGCCAACTTTAGCTGTGTTGGATATGCTAAGGTGAACACCGAGGTGGGCTGCGAACTCAGCTCCCCATCCTCTCATATGGTAAACTTCGATCGTTTTGGCACCCAGATGTGTGAGAAGTCTCAGAAGCTCGTTGAACTTGTTCTCAAAAGTAGAACGGTGAAAATCGACAAGAGGGGTGTACTCTTGTCGGACAACAGGGTTGGCAACATAAATCGTGTCATCACGCGGGTGTGTAGGAGGGAGTTTAAAGTATTCTTTGTAACTTTTTCCTATAAAAGTGATAACTATCCCCTTTTTTCTGGTACTTCTGATGAGTTTTATATCAGATTTTCTCTCATTTAATGATGCTAATAGACGTTCCCTGATCTTTTTAAGAAATGAGAACTGCAACAAGTTATTAGGCTCTGGTTTTGCGATATCAGACTCTGATTTGTTTAACAGCTTTTCTATCCTTAATGCTGCTAACCCGATCGGTATAGATATCCACTCTGAAGCGGCAACTATGCCACCAACTATGCCAGCCGCTGATGCCAAGTAGAGTTTATCATCTTCAAGAACCGCAACCCATAAAGATTTCTTCTCTAATTTGCTGTCATCTACAAATTTTACCAGTTGGCGATCAGTGTAAGGCTGATCAAAGAACTCTTCGATGTTCATTCTAATTCTCCTCGATGCTATTCGCCGTTCTGCTCTCCCTACCTGTCTATCCAATCCTGTTCTTAAACTGACCCGTTGCTAGCTATCATACCTGTGCCAGTGAAAGTATTTCTCCCTTGTTTGAGGATATCGAGATGTCAAGGTTTGCCATAATGTTAATTCTCCATGAAAAGGCATTTTAAATTTTCCTCAAGCTCAGCTTGGCATGAATTATATTCCACTTTGGGGCATCTAAGAATAGCACTTATCCTTTAGTCCTATAGATTTTTTCTTCGTTTTTTGATTTTTTATCTTCTCTCATTCTTGTGAGAACTCACCAAAACCGCCGCAGGATGCCCCTGGCTTCAGCCACGGGGAGGAATGCGGCGTTCCTTGGATGGCGGCTTGGGTCGGTGGGACCCTTGCCTCTTGACAACCTTCATCAAACATGCGATATTATAGAAGTGATGAAGGTAACAATAACAGCCAAACTCAAATTGCATACGATGCCTGAACAGTTCCAGGCATTGCGCAAGACACAGCTTGCGTACCGCGATGCCCTGAACTATGTCAGTACGTATGCATTTGAGCATGGCAAGATGAGTAACAAGGTTCGCTTGCAGGATGGCACCTATGATGAGGTACGCGCTCGCTACAAGATACCTGCTCAGATGGCTTGTTCTATCCCCCGTCAAGTGGGTGCTACCTACAAGACGCTGTGGACGAAAGTCAAGCAGAATGCCGCACAGCGTAAGGCGGGGATCACATCGAAGCGATACAAAGGACTTGACCAACCTCCTAAGTACATCTCCCCAACGCTGACCTACCAACTGGGTCATGATTACAGTTTCAAGACAGATGAGCGAGTCAGTATCTTGACGCTGCAAGGCCGTGTCATCCTTCCCTACACGGGAAAAGCCTCGCACATTGCCCTAATACGTACCGATACCCACATTGGTGCCGCGAAACTGTGGTATGACAAAGCCAGGAAGCAATTCTATTTGCTCGTCAGTCTTGAGATAGAAGTAGCCGACCCAACGCCTGAGACTCATACTCAGGTAGCAGGTGTGGATGTAGGAGTGCGGTACCTGGCTGTAACCTCTACTACTAAGGGGGAGGCTACCTTTCATACAGGAAAAGCCATTGTTGCCAAAGCAAATCATTATGCGAGGCTGAGGAAGCGTCTTCAAGAAAAAGGCACTCGCTCTGCTACCCACCGTTTGGTGGTGATAGCAGGACGAGAGAGACGGTTGAAGCAAGACGCCAATCATGTGGTCTCCAAACGCATCATTGATCGGCACCCACACAGCTTGATCGGCTTGGAAAATCTGACAGATATTCGTGAAAGAACGAAGCGCAAGAAAGGCAAGAAGGCCACCAGGAAACAACGGCGTGCCAATGCTACCTATTCCAAATGGTCCTTTGCCGAATTACAGAGCATGCTTGCCTACAAGGCTCTCTTGCACTCGTCGATGGCTATCAAGGTAGATGCACACTATACAAGCAAGGCTTGCCCTGTGTGTGGACATACCTGTGATGCCAATCGACGAAACCACGGACTCTTGTTTGTCTGTCAGAACTGCCATTATACGCTCCATGCTGATCTGGTCGGTGCGCGCAACATAACGATGCGAACGCTTCTTGCTCGGCAAGACTGGGCAAGAACGGGGCAGTTGTCAGTTGCCCCTGATGTGTCGGATGCTGAAACCAAAGCTGCGCGGCTCGCTCGCTACGCAGAGTTGCGGTGGAGTCCAGACACAAGCCCTTGGCTTTAGCCGTAGGGTCATTGACTAGAGGAGAAGACTGAATACACGAGCCGAGCTATAGCAGTATCGCCTGCTGTGTTCGGATGATAGAGCGGTCCTGGGGCACCACTGCCATGATACGTGGGCGTATCATAGAGCGATTGTACCGAAAGATACGTCCCGCGGCAAGACTGCGCGATAATGGCATTATACGTGGCGGGAGAAGCTCCCACCCTATTGACTGGTAATGGGATGCCAAGAGGGGACGACCAGGCGGCATCGGCTGCATTGCTTGGATCCCATACTGAAAGACATACCTCACGCGTCGCTGGGGAAATGCTCGCCACAACGCCTCGATAGGCTCCTGCAAACGTTGCCAGTGGAACTCCTCTATTATAATCGTTGGTCCCAAGTTCAATCACCGCATAAGATGGAGCAAGATCTCCGGTATACATGCTGTGCGTTTGCGCGGTGGTATGCCCTGGCACGGCGTAGACGGTCAGCCGAGCATGCAAATCAGCTGCAAGTAAACGAGGATAGGCATCGTCATTGCTGGGTAAATACTGACCAGCAGATACGCTATCCCCGAGCACGACCAGCGTGGGCGGTACGGATGGCCACGCTAGCTGGTGCGTTGTCCCCTTGACAGCCCCGCATCCAGCGAGAAAAAAAGACAAGGCGATTTCTGCTATTTCTATAGGCAATCTGTACTGTTTGGTTGCGAGAAACAGGCTACGAAGTGGCTCTTTCCCTCGTTTCTTTGTATAATTTGGAGCGAATTACCAGGATTATTTGCTGGCATCAACGAAATAGCTCGAATGAATGATCTATCGGTACTCTGTTGCTGAAGGAACTTACTCATGAAACGCCGTATTTTTGCTTCCCTCCTCTTCTTCCTGGCAGCCGAACTTGTGCTGCTGGCTCCTGTGCTCGCTTTTACCACTTTAGGAATGCGGGTCCTGCATGATATTGTGCCACCTCCTTCCCCGACACCCACGCCTATTCTCACGGTGAGAGGCACGCCACCCGCGGTGAGTGCCCAGGCGGCCTACTTACTCGACGCCGACACGGGTCATGTCCTGGATGATATCCATGGAGAGCAACGACTTCCCATGGCCAGTACTACCAAGATCATGACTGCTCTCATCGCCATTCAAACCGCTGATCTCAGTCAAATTGTGACGATCCATCAAGACGCTATCGACGAGGTCAAGAAACACAATGGCAGCAGTGCCTACCTGGTCGTTGGCGACCAGATCCGTCTTGAGGACCTGCTCTATGGGCTGATGCTGCCTTCAGGTGACGATGCTGCGATTGCCATTGCTGATGCCGTTGGTGGAACGACAAGCAATTTTGTACAGATGATGAACATGTTTGCCCGTCGCCTCCATTTGACCCAAACGCACTACATCAATCCTGATGGTCTCACGTACTTGACGCCTCAAGGTCAGCCTGACCCCAACCAGTACACGTCAGCAGGTGACCTGGCGTATCTAACACGCTTTGCAATGGCTAATCCGTTCTTTGCGCAACTGGTGGAATTGCAACACTTTGTCCTTCCTGCGAGTGCATTTCATCATGCCTATACCTGGGATTCTATCGATACCTTACTCAGTACCTATCCCGGGGCGATTGGCGTCAAGACGGGGTATACCGTTGAGGCGGACTACTGCCTGGTGTTCGCAGCCACTAGGGGTGGACATCATCTCATCGGGGTGGTGTTGCATGAGCCGGATGCAGCTCAGCGCTTTGCTGATGCACAAATGCTGCTCGATTGGGGATTTGCCCTTCCACTTTTACCGCCTGCTTCGTAGTGCGCGAAACTCTAAGGTTACTCATTGATGCTCATATCGTTTAGCAATACGACTGGTATCTATTTATTATTCCCTTCTATCTGTACAAGGATAGGCAAGGGTAATCACATTGGCATCAACATTGTCCTGCCCTGTGGCACCTGTGACCAGGATGGTTTTGTTGTTCGTGCTCAATGTGTGTGCTACTTCTTTTCTATTCATTCACGCGTAGAGCGCACCTGGAGTTGCTACAGCAACTCCAGGTTGTTCCTTGTGGCTGTTTTCCTCACGCTTGGCGATTACTGGAGGGGTTGTGACGTTTGCAGTACAGGCTCGGCACTCTGGACCAGAACCGCTTTGTTGCGGATGAGTTCGATGCCTCCTACGAAAACACCCAGATTGGAGAGCGCGAAACCTGGGATAAGAAGAGGTGGCACGACAAACCCGATCAGGAGGACTACCACGTTGACAAAAAACGCTATCCCAACGACCCGTGATAGAACACCTGCACGGATCGTGGCGATACCGAACACGACCATGCCGAGCAGCAGAAAAATGGGAAATGGGACATTAAATGGAAGCGGCGGTGGTAACTGGAGCGCGGTAATGGGTACAGTCACCACATAGGTATATTCGACCACATTGAGTTCGATCAAGCCAACAAACAGACAGACAAAGCCGATCAATCCCAGGATACCTGCCTTGTCGGCTTGACGGATATACAGACCAGGCAGACCAAGAACGATCAGGTAGGACCCGGCTAGCCCTACTGCGTCCGCAGGCAGATGTAGCGGGTCGAGGAAGGGTGACGAGACAGCATAGAAGATGCTGCCGATAATCAGGGCAAGCCCGCTCAAACGATACAATAGTTGGGATGATATAGTTCATAACCTCCTTGCAGGAATCTCTGCGTTCTTCAGGATGAAAGACGAGCCTTTCTCGTCCGTACTAAGACAGAGGATAGCTGACATGCTATCCCACTGTCAGATGACCAGGGTTCTACCCTGGCTGGGAAGATTGCCCGGATTCCAAGAACCTTCCCTCTTACCGCTTCCTTGTCAGGCGAGATGGGCCTGAGCATACAGATTGATTGGTTGAATGGTCCCATCTGGATAGATGGCCTCGGCCTCAAATCCAGGGGCTTCGTTTTGAATCAAAGACATGATGCGTTGCTCCTTATGGTTATTTTGTTCTCATAGGTCTCTTGCAGAGTTACAATTCGAAGTCACCGCTGTTGACGAGCAGGCGGAGGAACTCCAGGTGGCGCACCATGACCACACGATCACTACCACCCGATTGATACCACTGCCGCAGCCAGAGCAGGGACGTGATTTCTTGCGAAGTGAACCCCCACTGGGCCAGGACATCCTTTTCATTCAAGGTGGTTTTCGAATACGTGGCTATGTCGAGTTGTCCTTCAGTATTCATGAGTGTGTCCTTTCGTTGTTCACTTCCCCCAGGGGAAGTATAGCGCAGAGCGTTTCTGTATCTTTTCGTGCAACGTTTCTTGAGACATGCGTGTCCTCCTGGTTAGTCTTCGGCCCGCATGAGCCGTTCGTAAAGCTTGCGGGTGCTGAGAGCTGGTTCTACTGCCAATTCGCGTTTCAGGACGGCAGCGCAGTTCTGGTAGGTGCGCAAGACAGCTCCCCGGTCGCCAAGGGCGGCATGCAGGTGCATCAGGTGACGATAGGTTGCCTCGTGTAGCGGGTCGTGACGCAGCAAGCGTTGAGCGATGCGAATGGCCCCCAGGTAGTTGCGTTCTTGCTCTAACAACTCGATCAGTCGTTCCAGCGCTTCGCGAAAGAGGTGCTGCAAGCGATCACGCTCGACCTGAATCCAGTCATCGTAGCAACTGGGAAGCAGATCACCCTGGTAGAGCCTCACGGCTTCCTCTAACGCTTTCCGCTCAGTCCTCGGGTCCTGCATGCAGCGGGCTTGCTCTGCCTGGTCCATTGCTCGCTCGAAGTCCAGCACATCCAGGCTCCAGAGCGCAGTTGGTTGCCAGCAGAGCGTCTGCCGTTCGACACACAGGAAGGTCGCGACTTCAGGCAGGGTCACGCGCAGCTTGTAGAGCAGGTTGCGCAGATTGGTGTGGGCCTGTCCATCGGTGGAATCGGGCCAGAGCAAAAAGGCCAGACGCGAGCGCGATTGAGGCATGCCGCGATGGAGCACCAGGTACGCGAGCAAGGACTGCAAGCGTGGTACGTCCGGGCTGCAGACGAGCCTATCATTCGCGATCAGCAGAAAATCACCCAGCAAGCGGATGTGGAAGGTCTTGACCGCGAGATACTTTTTAACATCATCGAGCAGATGTACGTAGTGATCGGCCTCACGGCCTCGGTAGGCCGTTACCGGCGGATGTTCCGTGAGTACTGCCTGTAACATAGCTATTCTCCTTGGGTCTCTATCGTGTGTGCTGGGCTGCCTGGCGAATGGCCGCCAGCAGGTTCTCGGTTGTTCCACGTTTCTCCACAAATGCTACTGCTCCTGCGGCCTGCGCTCGTGTGCGCGTTAGCTTATCATCATGGATGCTCAGCATCACGACGGCACTCTGTGAGGCAGTCGCCCGCAGCGCTGCCGTCGTCTCGATGCCATCCATGCCCGGCATCTCAACATCCATGAGCACTACATCGGGGGAGAGCTTCTGAGCTAAGGTGAGCGCCTCTCTTCCCGTGCTTGCTTCCCCGACAACCAGCATGTCTGGCTCCAGGACCAGGCGCATACCTAATCCACGCCGAACGGCTGGCTGGTCATCTACAAGCAATAAGCGAATCATAAGAGCCTCGTAATCTTGTCTATCTGCTCCTGTCAACGTGGACGACGGTGTGCCACCTCACCCGTGGACGCGATAAATCGGGTCTCTACGCCCTCTGATCATGCTAGAGGTATGACAGGTATGATACAATTGTAAGCAGGACCGTAGGCTTGCTTGCTGTAGCACCGACGCCTGGTCAGGTCAGATTGTTTGGACAAGCAGCAGATTTCTTACTGATAGAAGAAGTATAGTCGCTGGCAGCAGCGAACACATCTTGCAAACGGCCTATTTCTTCTAGAACTTTGGGAGTAGGACTTATCGCCAGAACAGGGGGCAGTGGATGGCCATTCGAATCTTGATCGTGGACGACCACAGCGTGGTGCGTCAGGGATTGCGCATGTTCCTGCGGTGGGACCCGGAGCTAGAGGTGGTAGGTGAGGCCCAGGATGGTGCCGAGGCGCTGCGGCTGGCGCGGCAGCTGCAACCGGATGTTGTCTTGATGGACCTGGTGATGCCGGTGATGGATGGCATCGCGGCGACGGCAGCCATCCGGCAGGAGTTGCCTGAGACCGAGGTCCTGGCGCTCACCAGCGTGCTAGAGGACGCCTCCGTGGTCGGAGCAGTGAGAGCGGGGGCGATAGGATATTTGCTCAAAGATACCAATGCGCCGGAGTTGTGCCGGGCGATTAAGGCGGCGGCAGCCGGGCAGGTACAGTTGACGCCCAAGGCAGCAGCGCGTTTGATGCAAGCCGTCAATGCGCCAAAGAACCCGGAAGCCCTCACCGAACGGGAGACCGAGGTGTTGCGGCTGGTGGCCCAGGGGCAGGCCAACAAGCAGATTGCAGCCAGCTTGCATATTGCAGAGAAGACGGTGAAGATTCATGTAAGCAACATCCTCTCCAAACTGGGAGTGCAAAGCCGCACACAGGCCACCCTCTACGCCATCCGCTCTGGGATCGTCTCCGCAGAGCAAGCCGAATAATACCTCTCCACGCGAAGGAAAGGAGAGCCCTAAAAGAATGCAACTTTGCAAGACACCTTCCTGGACTTGTTCCAGCAGGTCATTGAAGGCCCAGAGAGGATGCCTGCCATGCCGACCAATGTATGGCAGGAAGGCTCGGAGGAGGAACGCCGTCGGCTGGCGCGTGAGTTGCACGACTCGGTTTCTCAGGCCCTCTACGGTATCTCGCTGGGAGCGCACACGGCCCGCACGGCGCTGGATCGGGACCCAAGCCAACTCGCTGAGCCGCTGGACTATGTGCTCTCGCTGGCTGAAGTAGCGCTGGCCGAGATGCGGGCGTTGATCTTCGAGTTGCGCCCGGAGTCGTTGGAGACGGAAGGATTGGTCTCAGCGCTGACCAAACAGGCGGCGGCACTGCATGCGCGACATGGGATGGTTGTCTCAACTGAGTTGTGCAGTGAGCCTGATCTGTCACTGCGGGTGAAGCAGGAGCTCTACCGCATCGCGCAAGAGGCGCTGCACAACACGGTCAAACATGCTCATGCCAACAAGATAGATCTGCGATTGGAGCAGGCCTCTGAAGGGGTCATCCTAGAAGTGCGTGACGATGGAGTTGGGTTTGAGACGATGGCCTCGTTTCCGGGGCACCTGGGGTTGCACTCGATGCGTGAGCGCGTCGCGAACCTGGGTGGGACGTTTGAGATCGAAAGTGCGCCAGGGGCTGGGACGCGTATCCGGGTACGCGTCCCAGGCGGTGTATGAGCATCCTCTATACCATCCGTCTTGCTTCTAGTTCATCATTCATAGGTGATAATCTGTTGTCTTATCAACGTTTGCGTGCCGTCACCAGTTTCGTTGCCGCCCAGAAACCACAATACAGAAGCGCCAGTCGAGGATGCGATGCGTCATTTCAACCATGCTCAGCTCCCGCGAGTATTCTGCGTACTGTTGTGTCTCGCGGAAGTCGGCGATGAGGAGCCTGCCACCTGGTTTGAGAACGCGCATCGCCTCGTTGATTGCCTGCTTCCGACCCTCGGCCTCTTGAATGTTGTAGATTGCCAGGCTGGAGAGCACGACATCAAACGAGTCGTCGGCGAAGGGAAGCCGCTGCATGACTCAGAAGCCATCCCAAGTATGAGCATCTGTACAGACTCGACAGATTTGCTGTCGTGTAGTATCATGGGACAGGGTATAGTAAACACCATTGATGTGCAATACGCCCCAAGGATTGGAGTGTATGTACCAGCCGGGCCCCTGTACAGTATTATATCAGGAGGAGTTTATGTCAAATCGAATGTGTCGGCAGTGCGGCGCTCCGCTAGCTCCTGGCCAGGAATTTTGTGGTAATTGTGGCGCTCATTACTTCGAGTCAGGCGCAGTAGATCCGACGCAGCGTGCAGCATCCTATCAGGGCCCTGAGGCTCCTGGTCCAGCGCCGCTACCGCCAACACAGTACGCCGGGCCATCATCGTCCTCTCCATATCCTGGCCCTGGTCTGTCACCGCTACCGCCAACGGAGTATGCCGGCCCGTCGTCCTCTCCTGCATCGCCATACGATAGCACCCCTTATGGGAGCATCTCTTATGGGTCTCAAGGCCAGAGCTATGCTCAAGCGCCACCACCACCACCCTCTAACGTACCCTACGCAGGAGTACCAGGTGCATATGGGCAGCAACTGGGACAACCCGGCGGAGGATTCCCGCAAGCTCCCCAACCTAAGAAGGGTCCAAATCTTGGGCTAATCATTGGTATTATTGCATTGATTGTCGTTGTAGTCGGAACTGGCATCTTCATTGTAACAAGGCGCAGTAGTGGTAGTGGAAATACAGGTACGACGAGCAATCCTACCTCTGTAGGTAGTAGTCCAACTATACCAACCACACTGCCGACGCCACAGGCACTGTTCTCCGATAATTTTGCTGACAACAGCCAGGGTTGGGCGACTGGGACCACCAGTGGTGTCTCCCGTGACATTAGCAATCATATGTTCAACCTGGCGGATACCAACCAAAACCAAATCGCAATTGAGAGTTTACCAACGACTGCTACCTTCGATAACTTCACAATCACCGCGAGCCTTACGTTCATTCAGGGTGACCAGAATGACGGGGTAGGCCTCTACGTGCGGGGTGATAACAAGCTTAATCACGATTATCGTATAGAGGTCTATGGTGACGCTACCTATGCTATCTTCAAGGAGTTTTTAGACTCCAGCAATAATCCGAAGCAGACTGCCCTTGTCAATGCCACCAGCACACCTTCCCTTCATCCTACGGGGCAAGAGAACAAGATAACGGTAAGTATGAAAGGATCAACGCTCGTCTTGTTGATCAATGATACCCTGGTAAAAACAATCACTGACAGTGATTATACCAAGGGCCAGATAGCTCTTTTTGTGGAGCATGGTACTACCTCGAATGGAGTAAAAGCCTCTTTTAGTAGTGTGACAGTTTATCCTGCGCCGGATCAGTTACCGAGCTAACATCTATCGCTTCGCCAACAGCATTAAAATCTGAAACGCACCCAGTGCCTTCAGCCTTGCTTGCGATTGCTTGGCCATCTTTGTCGGATCAAGCCTTCGTTGACCAGGGCCAAACCAATTGCCCAGATGGGCGTTGCTGCACTTGTACCCCCAGAAGCTTGCCATTGGCTCTGGAAGTAGATAGGCACCATATCAGCCACGGCGGAGATATCAGGGAGCTGACGCTTCCAATCAGTGTACCGATTGTTCACACCGTGGAGAGTCTGCCATTTGGGACGATTGAACATCTGGCTGAGGCCTCCAGTTGATTGGCGAGATTTTCCAGGTTCTGGTTTTGTCCCGTCTGGACCTTTTGCGTGCTCAACTGATCGAGCAGTTGCTGATTGACCTTGAACGTAATGCTGACGGTATCTTACGAAAGAGAAGCAGATCGCACTTCTTGCTTCAGGCTACATGAACAGTGTAGACTACGAGGCGTTTCTCAGATGTTTCCAGGAGCGTTTCTTGCCTGAGCAATCGAAAGGTATCTTTCCCCACACGGTGCATGATATGATGTTGGAAGATGGCTGGCAGGCTGTGGCTGATCCCATTCTGAGCTGGCTTGATGAAAAGGGGTTATGATCTATCTCGACCATTTACTGGCTGCTACAAAAGGGGTGCTGCGCTATCCAGGTAAGCAGAGTCATTTTGATGCGTTTAGCCATGATACCCGTCAACTGATTCCGGGCGAGATGTTCGTTGCAGTGCGTGGTGAGTATGGCGATGGGCACGATTATTTGCTCGACGCAGTGCGGCGGGGAGCGACCGGTTTGCTGGTAGAGGCGCGAGTGGTGACGTCTTTTGCAGAAGATGTACAGACAACGTTGGAGCATGCAGGGGTAGCAATCGTCGTTGTGGAGGATACGCGCATCGCCTTGCAGCAGTACGCTCGCGCCATCCTCGAACGCTGGCATCCCATTGTTATCGCTGTCACCGGTAGTACTGGCAAGACCAGCACCAAAGAAGCCGTTGCTTCTGTGCTCGCCAGCAGTTTTTCCACGTTTAGAAGCTGGCAGAATTACAACGATTTACTGGGATTGCCGCTCTCGCTTGGACGCCTGGAAGAACAGCACGAATACGCAGTCTTGGAGCTAAGTTGTGACCATCCAGGCGAAATCAGCGCTCTCTGCCGCATTGCCAGACCCCAGATTGGCATCCTCACCAATATCAGTCCCACGCAACTACAATATTTCGGTGATATGCAGAGCCTGGCCGCCGAATTTGGCACCCTGTTTACCCATCTGCCGGAAGAAGGAACCGCCGTTTTCAACCAGGATGATGCGCTCATCGCCCACCTGCAAACCGAGTTGCGAGCGGTACATGCTGCGTTTGCACCGTCAATGGCACAGAATGTGCAGGTGACATGGGATGGAGTGAGCTGCGAGTTACCTACAGGTGTGCGACTAGCCTCTCGCCTTTTAGGGGTGCACTACGTCTCTACCATGCTGGCGGCGTATACTGTTGGACGGCTGTGTGGATTGCAGGACGAGGAGGTACAGCAGGCATTTGCCGGGTTAAAACCATTGCCAGGGAGATTGAACCCGCTGCCGGGAGTACACTCTACAATGCTGCTTGACGATACGCACAATGCTGCACCTGCGGCAGTCATCGCTGGCCTGGCGACGCTCAAGGCCCTTCCCGCCGGTCATCGAATTGCAGTGTTGGGCGATATGCTCGGCCTGGGCTCCCTTGAAGAAGAAGCGCATCGCATGGTTGGGTATGAAGCAGCTCGCTGTGCGGACTATTTGATTGCTCGTGGCGAACGTGCCGCCCTCATTGCTGAGGCAGCGTTACAGGCCGGGCTTCCGCAGACACACATCATAGTCACCTCGACCCACGAAGACGCCGCAAAAGCTGCACAACAAATCATTGAACCCACCGATGAGAAAACCAAAAATGTAGTGGCAGGGCTGGTACCCCCCCGCCCCGCGGACGCGATAAATCGGGTCCCTACGACATTACAACCTGCACTGCCTGCCAGGCCGCCGTATACCATCCTGATCAAGGGTTCTCAGGAGATGCGTATGGAGAAGGTGACCGAACTCCTGATGACGCAACCTGAGCAGGCACAAGAACGACTGGTGCGGCAGACACCGGGGTGGAAGCAGATCGTGGTCATGCGTGCTGAGAGACCCACCTGGGTCGAGATTGACCTGAGCGCCATCGGCAATAACACTCGTCGTCTCAAGTCACTGGTGGGGCCGCGAGTACGTCTCCTTGCCACTCTCAAGGCGGATGCCTACGGTCATGGGGCGCTGAAGGTGGCTCGCACGGTCCTGCACAATGGGGCAAGTATGCTGGGAGTGGCAACGGTTAGTGAGGCAGCGCCGTTGCGTAATGCAGGTATCAGCGCACCAATCCTGGTTTTTGGCTACGTGCCACTCTGGCAGATGCGCGAAGCGGTACGCTTGAACCTGACCGTCACCTTGTACGCGCTGGAGTCGGCCCGTGCGCTCTCGCGTGCTGCTCTGGCGCTGGGGCAGATTATGAAGATTCATGTGAAGATCGATACCGGTATGGGTCGCCTGGGCGTACGGGCTGAGCAGATCGGCGAGATTTTGACGCTTCTACAAGAAATCGTCGCGTTGCCGGGTATCGAGTTGGAAGGTATTTATACACATTTTGCGATGGCTGATACTCAAGACCTGACCCACGCACGTATGCAACTTGCGCGCTTCCAGGATGTATTGCGAGTCGTGGAGGCACAGCACTTGCGTCCGCCACTTGTACATGCTGCCAATAGCGCGGCGACGCTTCGTCTGCCAGAGGCACATTTCGATATGGTGCGGCCAGGCATTGCTCTGTATGGGATGGACCCCTCAACAGAGGTGCGTCTGCCCGAAGGATTCCGGCCCGCCCTTTCCTTCAAGACGCAGGTGGCACAGGTCAAAGTCATTCCTGCCGGTGAGTGTATCAGTTATAGCTGTACCTACACGACGGATCGGCCTACTCGTGTGGCGGTACTGCCGGTTGGCTATGCCGATGGCTTCCGGCGAGCCCCTGCCAATTGGGGTACGGTGTTGATTCATGGCCAGGAGGCGCCGCTGCTGGGTCGTATCTGTATGGATCAATGTATGGTTGATGTATCCCATATCCCACAGGTGCGTATGGGCGACGAGGTGGTATTGATCGGGCGACAGGGCACGGCTACATTGAGCGCAGAGCAGGTAGCACAGCGCCTTGGCACGATTAACTATGAGGTGGTCGCAGAGATTCTTGCTCGTGTGCCACGAGTAGATTGATGTTGCATAATCAGTCCAATTGCTGATATGCTAATCTCAATGTTTTTCATCTAATGCAAGCAAGGACGGTATCTCATCCTCTATGCGTCTATTGGCTGTGCGCGTTGTCATCCCCGCCCTTATCTTACAGTTCGCCTTTGGCATGGTCTATGTGTGGGGAGCTGTGGCACCATATGTGCGTCTGCAAGACCACTGGTCACCGCTATTAATTAGCGCCGTTTTCTCGGCTGGACCGTTTGGGTACGGCACGGGGATACTGATTGGTGGTCGCCTGGCCGATCACTATCCACCACGCCGTCTCTGCTGGGCAGGGGTCGCACTGATGGCTATCGGCTTCACAGTTGCTTTCCTTATCCCCAATGGCATCACCCTTGTCATCTTCTATTCAGCCATCGCCCTCGGGTTAGGAGGCTCCGTCGCTCTCGCCGGCGCACTTGCGGCGGGAACCTATACCCTTCCAACGCGGGTGGGCTTCATAGGCGGTGCGCTCACTGGCTGCTATGGACTGGCTGCTATAATCCAGGTCCCAATAGTCAGCTACCTGGCCTCTACGATTGGCTGGCTGAATGCCTTGCGCATTGTTGGCACCAGCATGGCGGCGCTGGCCGTATGCATGGTAGTGCTCATGCCACCTATTCCCCGACCACAGCGCACTCAAGGGGGAGCAGGCAGTATTCCTCTACTCAAACTTGTTGTGCGGGAACTGATCTGGACTGGATTCCTGCTGGAAGCGGTCGCAAGTCCGCTGGGTTCGTTTGCCTTTGTTGCTATAGCCAGCTACGTGCGGGGCCTGCCTCTAGCCTTGTGGGTCGCCACCGTCGCAGTCATCGCTGTAGCCACCGGCAATGCTATTGGGCGCATCTTCTCTGGGACAGCCTCCGACCGCTTCGGTGTCACCCCTGTCTTCCTGGTCATCCTGACTACCAATGTGCTTGCTGCCATCCTACTGCAATTCCCTGTAAACGCGGCCACGGTTCTCTTTGCGGCCCTGGCAGCAGGTATCAGTTTTGGTGGACCAGCAGGGCTGCTTTCACGGCTCGCCTCCGTGAGTGCGCCCGACGCACCTAACTCCACCTTTGGGCTTCTGTTCGTGGGCTATGCGTGTGGGGTGTTCTTCGGCCCTTTTCTAGGTGTAGCAGTGGGTGGGAACGCCCGCTCCTGGCTCGCCTTAGGCAGCCTGGCCGGAATCGGTCTCCTGATAATAGCTGCTCGTACAGTCATGACCCGATCTGTTTCCAAGAAAACTTCCTGAGAGATGACTCCTTATTTTAGAACGGTTAGTGTCTGAGGTTGAAAACGATGTTGACAACGATAATCGTGAGACAAATGATGCCCAAGGTGATAAGCCCGGTAATGACGCCAAACGGTCCTACGCTCGACATGATACCGAGCGCAATACCGGTCAGGGGCACGAGCAGACACAGTGAGACAATCGCCAACGCCAGGCGCTGCCCAGGTGAAGCAGACGTGCCAAAATTGTATTGCCCGAGTTTCTGCCCGGACACCCCGCTAAAAGCATCGTCGAACCCAGGGGCACCTTCGCGGCTGCCAGGGTAGGGGGCTTGTGCTTGATATCCACGACCGGACTCTTCAAAATCCATGTGCTGCTGTGACATGATGGTTTGCTCCTGCTTTCTACAATGTAGTAAAATGTATTTACGACACCTTCGTACCTGCTTCATCGCAGAAAGTTTCACTCCCTCCGCAGAGAAAGCCAGCGCTTCCCGCTCCACAGGCGAATTTCTGTCCCGACGAAGCCACTACCGGGACATCCGTTATTAAACGGAGAGCTTCATTCCTGATGTTCAGGGACGCATTGAAATCACGCTCATTGACTGTTCCGCAGTGTTCACATGACCACTCGCGGTCATCAAGAGTCAGGTCTTCCTTCGCCCATCCACAGGCGTGGCAGGTTTTGCTTGAGGGATACCACCGACTCACCAGTTGTACATCTCCGCCATGCTGCTCAGTCTTGTAGAGAAGCTGGCGCTGTACCTCGAAGAAACTGGCGTCGCTGACTGCCTGCGCTAAGCAGTGGTTAGCAAGCATCCCTTTGGTATTGAGGTCTTCCAGTCCAATCAACGCGTACGTTCGGGCAAGATAGGTTGTCATCTTGTGCAGGGTATCTTGCCGCTGACACGCTATGCGATAGTGAGCCTTTGCAAGATGCCGCGTAGTTTTCCACCAGTTCTGGCTCCCCTCTACTTGGCGGGACAATCCCTTGCTTAAGCCCTTGATGCGTCCTAGCGCCTTTCGATAGTGCTTTTGGTTCTCAAACACCACGCCATCGCTACATGTCGCTAAGGTCTTGATGCCCAGGTCTATCCCAACAGCCTCACCGCTATGGGCTGGCACTTCATGCTCAACCTCGACCGAGATGGAGACGAACCACCAGCCTGCACGATAGGAGATCACCGCGCTCAGGATTTTGCCTTGAAAGCGGAGCGCTTCGGTCATGTTGACGGTTCCAAGCTTGGGGATACGTATCGTCTGCCCATCGACAGAAAATTTATCGTTGGCAAGATAGAAGCTCAATCGATCCCGTTTCTTGCTTTTGAAACGCGGAAAGCCACCTTCCTCCGCATCCTTGCGTGGATGTTTGAGCTTCGGAAGTGTCCCTTCCTTCTTCATCCGCCAATAGTTGTCAAAGGCTTGACCAAGATGGCTAAATTCTTGTTCGGGAGCGCATTTCGTGACCTCATAGCACCAGGGGAACTGCTCGCCCTTGATGCGGTTGTACTCTGCCTTGAGGTCTTTCATCTTGGCCCATTTCCCTTCTGCCCGGTAGTCTTTCCACCGTGCAAGTGCCCAGTTATACGCATGGCGTGCTACCCCGCAGGCTTTGCGGAAGTAGACGTCCTGTTCTGGTGTTGGATTGAGCCTGATCACATGCGAACGATTCATGTCCTATTCTTTCTGGAGAGCCGCATCTTTCAGCACTTTCCTATACGATCTCAGTCCATGTAGCCGCGCAGAAAATACCGTCACGATAGCAATCAAGTCCCGAACTAATTCCTGCTCAGGTGAAAGATTCTCACCATTGATGGTGTCGCTCGCAGAATGCCTCAAAGTATTCATAGCCAAAACGTACCAACCGATCACGGTGAGCGATAATAAGGCGTCTCACCTGTCCTAGCTCAATCATCTCCATGAGCCGGTTGAACTGCTTGCGCTTGTAGTTCAAGCCGCTGCCAATATCAGAAAGCCATTCATCGACCCGGATGTCTTGCTGCTGGCAGTAGGCTTCAAGCGCCTTCACTTGATTAGCCAGATCAGGCTTCTGAGCGACGCCTGAGACCCTGGTATAGGCAATCGTCAAACCTTGTTCCTGTGCTACTAACCCTTGGTGCTCCCGTTTCGCATATTTGGGTCAGTAGAGTCATTGTAGTTACGAATGGTTTATTGCAGGGTTGCAGATGTGGTGGCAATATAATCAAGAAGAGCATCAGGCTCAAAGCGCAGTGAGAGGTAACCTGCCCTGGGTTCGTTGGCTCGGTGATTATCACCCTGAAAGATCATCAAGTCTACTGCACGGTCAGCCCGCCGTCGAGAACCAGCACTGCGCCAGTCGTGAAAGAGGATTCGTCGCTGGCGAGATATAGGGCGGCGTTGGCAATCTCCTCAGGTGTGCCGAGTCGTCCGAGCGGAATAATGCTACCCAGTTTTTGCAGAGCGCCTTGTGGGTCGCTGTGTGTCGAGACCATCGCGTCCACCATCGGGGTAGCGGTAAAAGCAGGTGCAATAGCGTTCACCCGGATGTTAGCGCGGGCAAGTTCGAGGGCTGCTGTCCTGGTCACCTGGATGCAGGCAGCTTTCGAGGCGGAGTAGGCAGCAGAACCAGGATTGCCAACAATCCCAGCGACGCTGGCCATGTTAATGATCGAGCCACCCTTGCCTGCTTTCAGCATAGCGGCTGCGCTGTATTTGATACCCAGAAATACGCCCCTGGCATTGACGGCAAAGACACGCTCCCACTCGCTCTCTTCCAGGTTGACAATCGAGGTGCGTCTTTCGCCTATGCCTGCGTTGTCGAGTAGAATGTTGAGCATGCCGAAGCGGTCGAGCGTAGCCTGCACCGCCGCCTCTACTTGCTGGGCTACAGTAACATCGAGATGTACGGCAAAAGCTGTCCCACCCTGTTCCTCAATTCTTCGCACAGTTTCGGCATTGCCATCGGAGTTGAGGTCGCCTGCTACCACTTTCGCTCCCTCGTGGGCAAAAAGCAAAGCGGCAACCCGCCCAATACCGCTTCCTGCACCGGTAATCAGGGCTACCTTACCTGTGAGTCTTTCTGCCATCGTTAGCAACCTTCCTTTGGGCCGATAATGGATATTAACAAATTCGTCTGGACATGCCATTAGGTTACCTGGAGGCCGAAGTATTGATACGCGCTCCGCTTCGCTTCGCTGAGGCGGTGGGCACTCGATCCCTGTCCCCCAGACAGGGAGATCGGCCCCTACACATGGCCCACATATTTTGTCAACTTGCTTGCCGCAGCCGCATCCAACATCCATGTCACCTCGCCGTTAGGGGGTCGCACGATTTGCGCAGGATATTCATCGGGCTGGTACTCGCCTTCGAGGATCGCATGCACAGCATCCGCTTTTTCAGCGCCTGCTACCAGGAAGAGTACATGCTGTGCTGCATTCAACAGCGGCGGAGTGAAGGTCAAGCGCTGCGGCGGCGGCTTGGGCGTGGTCACCGGCATGACGAGGCGCTGTTGCTCGTGGAGGGATGCCTGGTGAGGGAAGAGTGAAGCGGTATGTCCCTCGGGTCCCAGGCCGAGTTGAATCAGGTCGAAGCTGGGTATGCCGTCGGTGCCAAAGGTGCGCCGCATCTCGGCGGTATATGCCTCAGAGGCTGCCTCAAGGTCGGGCCAGTCTGCGGGCATCCGGTGTACCTGGCTTGCGGGGATAGGTACCTTACTCAATAATTCCTCATAGGCCATACGGAAGTTGCTCTCTTCACTATCTGGAGGAACACAACGCTCATCTCCCCAGAAGACCTCTACCGACGCCCAATCGATCTGGCTGCGGTAGGGCTCAGCGGCCAGCAGAGCGTACAATTTCTTTGGGGTTGAGCCACCTGCCAGCGCTATGGTGAAGCGCCCGTGGGTGACAATGGACTGATTCGCCAGGCGGACCGTATATTGTGCTGCCTGGTGACTCAGCGTATCAAGATCGGCAAAGGTTGCAATGTACATGACATATTTCTCCAATCAGGCCCATTCCAATAGTTCGGCAACCTCTTGGAGCGTTTGCTCATACGGCAAATCGCGCTTCATAATCTCTAGTTCGTCGCTGAGCAACCGGCTTTCATCGTAGAGCGTGGAGAGGCTCACGGTGCGTTGCGGGCGTGAGTGGTGTAAAATTTCAACGGAGGTGAGGACGTGGTCAGGATCATCTTCACGAGTAATCGTGAATGCGGCATGTTTGCCTTCAACCTCGCTGGCCAGGCGCAAGAAACAGATGGAACCTGGAGGCATATCGGAGTAGACCTGGGGACGGATGTAAATGCTGGCAGCTTTGGTAGGTTTGGCACGAGTTGAACCCAGTACACGAGTTAAACGAGGATTGGTTGAGCGATCCATCTGCCAGTAGTAGGTCCCACTCGTCGTATCATAGCGATTTTTCGACGTATCTGTTGCCATCGTCCAGCCCAGGCGTGCCTTGAGCCAGCCCGCCAGGAGCAGTGCACGCGCAGGATTGGGTGAGACATCGCCATGCTTGTCACGCATGGGTGTGGCAAGGGGGGCAACAGCATGGGCAATTTCGATCGAATTCACGCCTACCAGGTAGGGCCGGTATTCTGCAACATCGAAGAACTGGGCAATCAATTGTCGCCAGGGAGTAAGTCGAGCCCAGTTCAGGTCTCGCAGAGCGCTGTCGGGTAAGCCTTGCAGGAGTAATGCCAGGGTACGCATGTCCTGCTCGGGATTGAAGAAGCTCGTAGAGTCAACGATTACCCGTGAGCTGAGAGCGACAAGGCTGTTAAAGACTCTATCGTCGCCTGGCGGATCACCAAGCCACCACAGATAGACAGGTAACTCAGGTTTGAGCAACGGCTGGATAATGTTAGCTATGGCGCGGACAGCACTGCCACTTGCCAGAACAGTGGTCTGCTCAAAGCAGTGACGCATAAGGTCTGAAATGACGGAGAAGCAGCGTAGTGTAATCCATGTGGAAACATTGGCAGGAGCACCTTCACTGCTGTTAAGAATCACAATCGTGACACGCGCCAGGTGCATACTTGATACGTCGCGCAGCAGTTTACTGGCTTGTTGGGCAGACTCGATGTCGGGCGCACAGATAATCAGATTGAGCACACTTGTGCGCACATTTGTGTTCAAGCCCATTCGCATATTGTCGGCTGATATTTTCCACAAGAGCGCAAGTTCTTTCTCAGTGCTCTCGATGGGAATAAGCTTCCCTGCCCACGGCAAGCGTATCACCGGATTATTGGCCGTACCCTCAATCATTGCTCTCTCCTATCGTTGTGAACGTCCTTGTTCTCTACGGATGCATCTTGCTGAACATCATTGTTCTTTGGCTCAAGGGTCATTATTTTACGGGTATTATAGATGGTCATGGACGACGCCACCTGCGGCCATCGTGCCAGATAAATTCATCGGCGGCTTGTGGTCCCCACGAGCCTGACTCATACGTCAGCAGGTTCTCAGCCGGTTCACTTTTCCATTCGTCCAGGATGCCCTGGACGAAAGTCCATGCGGCCTCTACCTCGTCACGGCGCGTAAACAACGTCGAGTCGCCTACCATGCAGTCGAGTAGCAGGCGTTCGTAGGCCTCTGGCTGTGCGCGAAATGAAGAGCCATAGAGAAAGTCCATATTGACGGCGCGAATTTGCATCTCGCCGCCAGGTACTTTTGTACCGAACTTAAGCGAGATGCCCTCGTCAGGTTGAATACGCAGCGTGAGAACGTTTGGTTCGACCTGTCCATGCGCCTCACTGCGTTTGAAGAGCATCAGCGGCGCTTGTTTGAATTGAATAGCGACTTCGGTGACACGTTTGGGTAAGCGTTTGCCGACACGCAGGTAAAACGGCACGCCTGCCCAGCGCCAGTTGTCGATGAACATCTTGATGGCGACATAGGTTTCTGTGGTTGATGTCGGCGGGACTCCCGGCTCTCTGGGTATACCCAGGGACCTGTTGTCCACCGATCCAACCAGGACCGTACTGCGCGCGTATGGTATTATTCGTGACTTCACGCCCAACGAGGGGTTGCAAGGCATGCAGCACCTTGACTTTTTCGTCGCGTACCGCGTCCGCTTCGAAGGTGATGGGAGGTTCCATAGCTACGAGTGTGAGCAGTTGCAAAACATGGTTCTGCACCATATCACGGATCGCGCCCGACTCCTCATAGTAAGCACCACGGCCTTCGAGTCCAATATTCTCGGCTACCGTAATCTGCACATGGTCAACGTAGCGCCGGTTCCACACCGGCTCAAAAATGCCGTTTGCGAGGCGGAAAACGAGGATGTTCTGCACCGTTTCTTTGCCCAGGTAGTGATCGATGCGGTAGACCTGTTCTTCTCGGAAGACTTTGGCAACCTGGCGGTTGAGTTCGCGTGCCGATGCCAGGTCGTGCCCGAAAGGTTTTTCGATGATGATATGTGTCCAGCCCTTGCGGTTTCTATTTAAGTTCGCTGCTCCAAGATGCTGGATGATTTCGGGGTACTGACTGGGCGGGGTTGAAAGGTAAAAGATGCGATTCCCTCCTGTACCCCGTTCATGATCGAGCTTATTGAGCAGAGCATTGAGTTTTTCATAGCCTGCTGGATCATTGAAATCGGACTGGAGGTAGTAAATACCGGAGGCGAAGCTCTCCCATACCTGGGGATTGACCGGCTTTTGGCGGGAGTGTTCATTGACGGATTCCAGCGCCTGCTCGCGAAAAACGTCATCGTTGTAGGGTCGTCGTGCGAACCCAACAACGGAAAATCCCGCCGGGAGTGGGTGCTCCAATGCCAGGTTGTACAGAGCCGGAAGTAGCTTTCGATGCGTTAAGTCGCCAGTCGCCCCAAAGATAACCATCACGCATGGTTCAGGACCATGTTTCATACGCAATCCTTCGCGCAGCGGGTTGATCTCGACTGTGCTACGTTGAGGCATTGGTACTCTCTCCTCTTGTGTTTTTGTTCTCATTTTATCACTCGTTAAGGTGCACAACGGCATGGAGATCGAGGACATATGGGCCAGCGTTCACCATTCGTCCTTTCTGGATGCCCGCCTCATGTCCTCACACGGCGGACGCCTGTACCCCGAGGAAAGACGCGAAGCGCTTGCGCCCGACATGCCGGGGGCATGTCAGCAAGGCATCCGCAGATGGAGCCTCTTGCATCTTTTGTACAGTTGCGCTACAATCTGCCTGTAGGCTAAGGCACTCTGCGATCAGCGTAGAGAGAGACAGTTCGCCTACAGGACACCTTTCCAACTGAGTGGCCTGGGTTCCCTGCAAGAACGCCATGCAGGGGTAAAACACTCGTGGTCGATGAGAACGCTTTTTGCTCGGCATGCTGGGCAAGAACGGGGCACTTGTCAGTTGCCCCAGAGTCTTCGGACTCGGATGTGTCGTGCGTTGAAACCAAAGCTGTACATGCATGTTGGTGTACAGAGTTGCGGTAGAGCACAGACACAAGCTCATCCCCTTCCAGGGGATTGAGTATCTGACTATCTCGAAGCCCTCACCGTATACCTGTAGCATACCATATTCGAAGCCGTTATGCACTATTTTGGTGAATTACGGGTGTGTTTCACATTTTTGCACGCAGGAAAACGTGGGCATGCCGAGCGAAGCGATGGCCGGTGCGTAGGATACCTGTCCCCCAGACACGTATCCTACGCAAAAATCTGAACCTCACCCACGAATTAGCGTGCGGCCTGCTTCTCCTGGATGGATTGCTTCTTGCTCTCGATCCCTGCGAAGAGTTCGTGAAATGAATCGGCGAACTTTTGCACTCCTTCATCCAGGAGTTGCTGCGTAACTACATGGTAGTGAATGTCTACATCCTCCAGCGCGGCCAGTTCGGCCTTGGCCTGTGGAATGTTATCCTCGATGCTGTAGCGAACTCGTCCGTGATCGCGGAAATTCTCGATGGTCTCGAGTGGCATCGTATCGACCGTGTTGGGACCAATCAACTCTTCTGCATACAACACATCACGGTATGCGGGATTCTTCGTGCTCGTGCTGGCCCAGAGCGGTCGCTGCACCCGTGCTCCAGCGTGTTTGAGCGACTCAAAGCGCGGTGTGCTGAAAATGCGCTTGAAATCCTGGTAGACAAGGCGGGCGTTGGCGATGGCGGCTTTGCCTTCAAGCGACTTCAGCTTCTGCTGTTCGGCGGGGTCGCTGCTGGCCTTAATCTTGTCTTCGAGCAACTTATCGACCAGCGTGTCAACGCGGCTAACGAAGAAGCTGGCCACCGACGCGATGTGGCTGATGTCCTGGCCTTCTGCATTGCGCTCTTCCAGGGCGCTCAGGTAGGCATCGGTTACATCACGGTAGGCCTCTATAGCGAAAATGAGCGTGATGTTGACGTTGATGCCTTCGCTCAGGGCCTGGCGAACGGCGGGAATGCCTTCAGGCGTGGCAGGAATCTTGATCAACAGGTTCGGACGGTCGACCGTTTTCCAGAAACGACGGACCTCTGAGAGGGTGCCTTCGGTATTATGCGCCAGGTCGGGCGAGACTTCCAGGCTCACATAGCCGTCCTGCCCGGCTGTTCTGTCGTAGATTGGGCGCAGTATATCGGCGACGGTACGAATGTCTGTGATGACAAGCGCTTCGTAGATCTCGTTTGTGCTCTTGCGCTGGCTGATGAGCTGGTTCAGTTGCTCATCGTAGGCAGTGCCATGACTGATCGATTTCTGAAAAATGGTAGGGTTCGCTGTGACGCCTACCACACCATCCTCTTCCAGCAGCCGCTTAAACTGCCCAGAGACGAGTTGTGCCCGGTCGATGTTATCGAACCAGACGCTTTGTCCTTGTGCCTTCAGTTGCAGCAATGGATTGGTCATGTGAAATTCTCCTTTTTATGGGTTGGGTTAACTAAGTACCTGCAAAGGGTTGTCTTTATACCCCTCCATCATAACACGTAACAATGGTGGGGTACAAATGGGAATATCAGGGCAACCGCAAGGGCCCACCGCGTTCCACCCAAAATCGGTGGTTGGCTCCCAGGGCAACCGCAAGGGCCCACCCCACTCTACCCCGCTTGCCCCTACTATACTACGATCGCGCTGCCCAGCATCGTCCGGTGTGGTGATGATTTCGACCCCCGATATGTGGGAGAACGTGCCCCTACATCGGACCTCCATTTTGACAGGTACTGAGCGTTATTCTACAATAACGGTAGACACATCCTTCTCGTGCATATCCGTAGACCGAACAACATGCTCTCTACCGAACCGAGGAACACAGGAGGTGCTCAGCCATGCAGGAGTCACTCGATGCTTCACTCGTGCGTCTCCGCACTGTGGATGGACGGGTTGTTGGCGCAGGTTTTCTGGTGGGTGAACGGCAGGTCATGACCTGTGCCCATGTCGTGGTGCAGGCAATGGGCCTCTCTGACCATCCAGCCGATGCACCACAAGGGCTGGTTTCGCTGGACTTCCCCCTCGTGGCTCCACGTACACTTCTCACTGCCAGGGTTGTCCTGTGGTGTCCTGCGCTCTCCGATGGCAGCGGCGACATTGCGGGCCTGGAGCTGCAAAGTGAGCCACCCGCAGGAGCCGAGGTGGTCCATTTCGCTCCAGCCGAGGACGTGTGGGAGCATCCCTTCCGCGCCTTCGGCTTTCCCGTAGGCTTCGACGACGGCGTGTGGGCCACAGGGCACATGCTGGGGCGGCAAGCCACCGGCTGGGTAATGATCGAAGATGTCAAGGCCCAGGGACACGGCGTCGTGCCCGGCTTCAGTGGCACACCCGTCTTGGATACGCAGGCTAAGGGCGTCGTAGGCATGGTTGTAGCCGCCAGCCGACCGGTCGATACCAAGGCTGCCTTTGTCATCCCGCTTGATGTGCTGGTGGCTGCCTGGCCGCTCATCATTGTCCCCCATGGAGAGCCGCGTAACCCGTACAAGGGGCTGCGTCCGTTTACGCAAAAGGATGCAGGAGATTTCTTTGGGCGCGAGCCTGTGGTCGAGAAGCTGGTGGAGGTCGTCAAGGCGTTCGTGACGGAACAGCCAGCGAGTGCAAGCAAACGGCTCCTGACCATCATCGGACCAAGTGGCTCAGGCAAGTCGAGCGTGGTCATGGCTGGCCTCCTGCCTCGCCTCCAGCACGGAGCGCTGCCTGGAAGCAAAGAATGGGTCTATCTGGACCCTATAGTGCCTGGCAAACACCCTCTTGAGGCTCTTGCCTCCACACTGAAACCACATTTTCCTGATACCAGCTTCAAGACCCTGCGTGAGGACCTGGAGGATGATTCCGCACGTGGTCTGCATCTGTTAGCAACGCAACTGGAAAACAGCGTGGGACCAGGGTCGTGCTACTGATAGACCAGTTTGAAGAACTCTTCACGCAGACCGAATCCGAAGATGAGCGGCAACGCTTCATCCGCCTGCTCCTGACAGCGTGCAGCGAACCGCGTGGGCCACTGTTGGTGCTGCTCACGCTGCGTGCCGACTTCTTCGACCGTCCCATGCAGTATCCCGACCTGTTCGACCTGGTCGACACGCAACATCTCTCCTTGCTTTCGATGGACCCGGACAACCTGCGCCGCGTGATCGAACAGCCTGCCACGTTATCCGACGTACAAGTGACCTTCGAGGGTGACCTCGTGCATCGCCTGCTCTCCGAGATGCAGGGACACGTGGGAGCCTTACCCCTCTTGCAATTTACCCTCGATCAATTGTTTGAGCAGCGTCGTGGCCACACATTGACGCTGCAAGCCTATCACGAGATGGGTGGCGTGAAGGGCGCACTGACCCGGCACGCCGAAGCGACGTATGCGGTGCTACCATCTGAAGAGCATCGCAAACTGGCCCGTGCGCTGTTCCTGCGCTTGCTTGAGCCAGGGACCTCGGAGCAGGACACCACCCGCCGTCGTGCCGCGCTCTCAGAGTTCACGTTGACGGATGCAACCCAGACCCGCCTATTGCGTGAAACCATCGACGCATTCATTGCAGTGCGTCTCTTGACGACTAACGAGGTCGCGGGGACGACGACCATTGAAGTCAGCCACGAGGCCCTGATCCGCGAGTGGACACGCTTCTCTGGATGGTTGCTCGAGGCTCGCCAGGACATCTTTCTGCAACAGGCGATCAGCAAGGACGTGGCCGAGTGGGATCGGCGTGGCAAGCCCAGGGACCGATTGTATCGCGGTTCCCAACTCAAAGAGGCGCAAGCGTGGGCGAGGCGCAGCACACCTAGTGGCAATGAGACAGCCTATCTCCACGCTTGTGCTGCATATCAAACTCGCTCTCGTGTCAGCACGACAGCTCTTGTGCTTTTGTTAGTGCTCATGATAGGGCTCGTCGTTCGAAATCCTCTCTCAGCCAAAGCCACCTGTTCTCAGTCCTACCATGGTCACTACACTCCAGGGCAGTGGGCCAGGGTCGCTACGCGAAGCTATTGCCGCAGCAAAGCCAGGAGATATGATTACGTTTGATGCAAGCCCGAGGGGGACCATCATACTGATGAACGAAGATCTGAACATTACCAAGAGCTTGGATATTTATGGTCCAGGCGCAGGGATCCTCTCGATCAGTTGTGTCGACAAGAACCTTGGAATTTTTGTGCTCTCTGATGCCCCCGTCACTATTTCTGGCTTGGCCTTCAAGGACAACAAGGCCACGGGTAAATGTTTGATCACCAATTATGGCACACTCACGCTTACCAACAGCGTGATCTCGGGCAATACGACGTTTCCTGGCAGTGAGATAACTCCTTCTGGCCCGATCTCTTGTCTCGGCGGTGGTATCGAGAATAGGGGCACGCTCACGCTTACCAGCAGCATCATCTCAGGCAACACTGGACCTAGCGGCGGCATTTTCAACGACGGCACGCTCAAGCTTATTAACAGCACCGTTTCGCACAACACTTCATCTGGCAACGGCAATTCCGGCATTAATTATGACGGTGGAGGCATTTTCAACGGCGGCACACTCACGCTGATCAATAGCACCGTTTCGGGTAATACCGCCTCTCAAGGCGACGGCGGCGGCATCTGGAATGGGGAAGAAACTGAAGGGGTTCCACGTCCACCAGGAGTAGGAGGCAGACTCACGCTTACCAAGAGCACTGTCTCAGGGAACTCAGCAACTGGCAACGGTGGGGGCATTTACAACGATGGCACACTTACCATCACCGATAGCACCATCTCGGGTAATATGGCATCTGATAGCGGTGGCGGCATCTATAATGGTAGGTCTAGCATTGTTAATGGTATACCCTTTGGTGGCATGCTGACACTGATCAATAACACTATCTCTGACAATGTAGCAACTATCGACGGTGGCGGTATCATATTCGGGGGTACTCAGGCTAGCATCACCTTTTGCACCATGTACGGCAATAGAGCGGCTCACGACGGTGGCGGTATCTCTATTCAAGATTTCAACTTCAGCAACAACGTGACACATAGCCAAGTAGAGATAAGCAACAGCATTGTTGCCGGTGATCCCGCTCATCCAGGCCTGGACATCTCAGGAACGCTCATCTCCTATGGCTACAACCTGTTCCAGGACAGCTCTGGCGCCACCTTCGATCCAGCGAGAAGTAGACAGCATGGCACCGATAAGACCTTGTCGGTGAACGACCTTACGAAATTGTTTGCATTTCCTGTGGGACTGCGAAATAACGGTGGCCCAACCAGGACCTATGCGCTCGGCCCAGGTAGCCCGGCTCTCGACCAGATTCCACTTGCTGCCTGTCATGTCAAGGGCATCACCACTGACCAGCGCGGTATGAAACGACCGGATGATAATGAGAGTACGTGTGATATTGGGGCATACGAATATATGGACTAATCAGCCCTCTATCCGTGACGGTATTTGGAGCGGGTTTGGATCGAGCGGCGTCCGGCGAGGCCTGGCACCCACAATGGCCCCCCGCGTCCACCCAGCCACCCCGTTCCACTACATTTGAGGACGCCACCCCACCACCAGACGACGGCGCGGCGAACGTAAGAGCAGGGTCGGGGGCCAGACGGCATGTAGTGGCACGGCGTGGAGCGGAGCGGCGGATGGGCCCTTGTGGGTGCCAGGTGTGGAACTACATCCCTCTCTTTGCCTTCTGTTGCAACTCGTACAACTTACTAATCGCCTCGATCGGCGTCAATTCATCGATGTCGAGGTTTTTAATCTCCTCGACCAGCGGGTGCGACTCCGCAGCGAAGAGCGTCATCTGCATCGTCGTCGGCACAACCATATCTTTCATCGCCTTGCGACGCGCCTTGGCGTCACCCTTGCGTTCCAACTCCACTAGAATCTCCTCGGCGCGGTGAATGACCGGGCGCGGAATACCCGCCAGTTGCGCTACGTGGATGCCGTAACTTTTATCAGCGCCTCCCGGCACAATCTTGCGCAGGAAGACCACTTTCCCTCCCTCTTCTGTCACGGCCACATTCAAGCAACAGATGCGTGGCAACATCTGTGCCACCTCAACCAGTTCGTGATAGTGTGTGGCGAAGAGGGTGCGTGCACCACAGCGCTTATTGTTGTGCAGGTACTCGACGACGGCACGGGCAATGGCAAGACCATCGTAGGTGCTGGTGCCACGTCCGATTTCGTCGAGGATCACCAGGCTGCGCGGCGTGGCGTGGTGAAGGATGTTAGCCGTTTCGACCATCTCAACCATAAAGGTGCTCTGGCCCGTCGCCAGGTCGTCCTGTGCGCCGATGCGCGTGAAGATGCGATCCACCAGGCCGATGGTTGCAGCTTCGGCAGGAACGTAGCTGCCGATCTGTGCCATCAGCGTGATAAGTGCGACCTGGCGCAGATAAGTTGATTTCCCCGCCATGTTGGGGCCTGTGATGATCAATATCTGGGCATCGTGGTTGGCGATTTCGGAGTCGTTAGGAATGAAGGGCGTCTCTGCCTGTGACTGCTCAACAACGGGATGACGTCCGGCGACGATGTGGATGGTATCGCCGTCGTTGAGTTGCGGACGGCAGTAGTTGTGCTGTGCCGCGACCTCGGCTAAACTGAGGTAGACATCGATCTCAGCCAGCGCGCGTGCGGTGTCGAGGATAGGCTCGGCGGCGTGGATGGCGATATCGGCACGCAACTGAGCGAAGAGTTCGCCCTCCAGCTTGCTGATCCTCTCTTGCGCGTTAAGAATGAGCGTTTCGTATTCTTTCAGGTCCGCTGTAATGTAGCGTTCGCCTGTGGAAAGTGTCTGTTTGCGAATATAGTCGGCGGGGACACGATTCAGTTGAGAGTTTGTGACCTCGATAAAGTAGCCAGAGACTTTGTTATAGCCGACCTTGAGATTGCTGATGCCGGTCCGTTTGCGCTCACGCTGTTCCATTTTGGCTATCCATTCCTGGCTGTCCTGAGAAGAGCATTTGATCTGGTCAAGTTCGGAACTGAAGCCGGAACGAATCACGCCGCCTTCCGCCGTGCTCAGTGGTGGTTCATCGACAATGGCACTCTCGACCAGGTTGATAATATCTGCGTTGTCGGCAAGGCGCTCCATAATATGTGCCAACGCTGGTTTTTGTTGTTCGGCATCCGCAGGCAGGCAACCTCTCACCGCGATGGCCGCACGTAGTCCTGCAGCCAATGCCACCAGGTCGCGAGGTGTGGCGATGCGTTGGCGTACACGATTGATGAGACGTTCAATATCGCCTGTCTTCTTGAGCGCCTCCGCCAGTTTGGCCTGCATGAGCGGTTCGTCAAGCAATTCGCTGATGACCTGCTGGCGGTGTTGCAGGATGGGCAGGTCAAGCAGAGGCTGTCCGATCCAGCGGCGCAGCAAACGACCTCCCATCGGACTGCGCGTTTTATCCAACACCCACAATAGCGATCCCTTGACAGAACCGCCACGTCCGCTCTCGAAGAGTTCAAGGTTGCGACGTGTATACGGGTCCAGCGTCATGAATGTAGAGGTATGGTATGTCTCAAGCGATGTGAGTTGGTGCAGCAGTCCCCTTTGTGTCTCCTGGAGGTATGCCAGTACTGCGCCAGCAGCGCGAATGGCCAGTGGGAGGTGGGCACAGCCAAAGCCCTCCAGAGAGGCCACTTCAAAATGTGCTAACAGGCGGTGGCGTGCATCATCCTCGGTGAAGTAACGTGCATCGTAGGGCGTGACATGACCGGCAATGCCCGTGAGTAGTTTGGCAAGTGGGGCGATGTCATCCTCGTCATCTTCGTCGATTTCGGGGATCTCAGCGTTCGGGTTGCCGTTGCTGCCAAGTTTCGTCACCTGCTTTTCGTTCATTAGGGTTGCCAGCCAGCGCCTTTTGCGACTGCCCTGGCTAGCGTAATGAGCCTCGACGATGACCTCTACGGGTCCTACGCGGGCAATCTCTTGCTGAAGTGCCAGTTCCGGCTCGGGTGTGCTGAACTGCGTGGCGGCAAATTCACCAGTGGTGATATCGACGTATGCTATGCCCACTGCTTCGCGCCCTATGACGACTCCTGCAAGAAAGTTGTTACGTTTGGCAGCAAGCATGGTGGGATCGATCACCGTGCCGGGGGTAATGATGCGCACTATTTCGCGCTCCACCAGTCCCTTCGATAAGGCCGGGTCGCTCACCTGCTCGCAGACCGCGACGCGGTAGCCTTTGCTCACCAGGCGCGCGATATAGCCGTCGGCGGCATGATGTGGGATGCCCGCCATCGGTGATTTCTCACCGCGCCCGAAGTCGCGTCGTGTCAGGGCAAGTTCCAGTTCACGCGCAACAATTTCAGCGTCGTCATCGAACATCTCATAAAAATCACCCATGCGGAAAAAGAGGATCGCGTCAGGGTTCTGCTGCTTGACTTGCAAGTATTGTGTGCGTACCGGACTATGGATGGGGTTCGCTTTCTCGTAGTCTTCGAATAACATACTATAACCTCTATCCGCTGTTTAGGAACAACCCTACAGTTGGCCGTTCACTGCTCGGCATTGTAGTCACTATATAGTGGTATCCCAATGAGGCAAATTTGCTTTGCCATGCCCAGGTTGAATAGTACCTCTGAGTATAAAGTGCATGTATCTTTCCGTCAATCATATGTTGGCCTCAGCCTCAAGGTGTGCGTAGGATTTTTGCGTAGGATACCTGTTCCCCAGACAGGGTGCCCTTGTGGAACGACACTTGTCTCCGTTGTCTCCGTTGGGGACACTTGTCTCCGATGTATCAGATGTGTCCGATGTGTCCGATGTGTCCGATGTATCCAATGTATCCGTGCTCAAAAAACCTACCTGTAAAAGATCTTGTTGGCGAATTGGTGAAGACGCTGGCCGATAATGAGGTTTAACAAATTAACCTGGATATGCCGTTGGGTTTGCTGGAGGCCGATAAATCGGCGGTGGGCACGAAATATTGAAACGCGCTCCGCAAGCTTCGCTGAGGCCCCTACATGCATTCTGTCCCCGTTCACGGTATCCCGAGTATTTGGTTAAACTTCATAATCGGCGGTGGGTACGGGATTGACACACAGTCCCCCAGACTGCGTCGCTGCTCCGCAAGCTTCGCTGAGGCCCCTACAAGATTTGGCATCGCTTCGCTCGTCGTTTTTGGGCAATTCGCCAACAGTACCTAAAAGGAGTGTGGCCGCCCCGGGAGATGCCGGGCTGACGAACGGCGCTCGCAGACCCGGATAATGTGAACCCGTTTTCAGGATCAAAAAATTAGTGTAACCTACCGGCGTATATCTCTTCTAGAAGCAAAAAAGCAATCCTGATGAGATCAGGCACCAGAAAGTGTGATTATTGCATCATGCTATTGTTACCCTAGTACGCATATTTTTAAGGAGGACTTGTTATGTTATTTAGACGCTCGCTTGTGATCACCATGAGCCTTTTCATGGCAATGCTGCTCGCAGCTTGTGGTAGCTCCACCACTACCGGGAGTAGCCCTTCTGGCAGTAGTCCAACTGCGGCTGCAACCACTGCCCCGACGACCGCACCGACCAGTAGCAGTGCTTCCGCCATAGTTCAAACCTCAACAGCTACTGTGAAAGGTCAGTCGAAGACAATTCTCACCGATGCACAAGGGAAGACCTTGTACTACCTCACTGCTGATACAGCAACGAAGGCAGCCTGCACTGGCGGTTGTGCTCATGTCTGGCCCCCACTGCTCTTCACAGGCTCCGGGGGACCCACCAGTTCAACGCCCCTCTCTGGGAAACTGACTGTACAAACAGATGCAAACGGGAGCCAGGTCGAGTACAACGGTCATCCGCTCTATACCTTTTCAAAAGATACTGCCCCTGGTCAGACCAATGGTGAAGGTCTTTTCGGCAAGTGGTTCGTGTGTACGCCCGATCTAGCCGTTCAAAACGGCGGATCGGCGAATGGTGGTTACTAGCAGTAGAAGTCTTTATTCGAGTTTGAGGTTGGGAGTAATCAGATGAAATTACTGCTTATAGACAGTGACCGTCATTTGGTTGAAATGTTGATGGGTTGGCTGAAGACGTTGGGATACGAAGTGCATCGTGCTTATACCGGCGAACGGATGAAGAAGGAGTGGCTGGAACAGAGACCCGACCTGGTCATCTTAGATACAGTGCTCAAGGATGTGGATGCCCTGGCGATGTGCCGCGAGTTGCGGTGTGTGCATGATGCGCTGGTGCTGGTGGTGACCGATGGCAAAAGTGTGCAGGATGAGATTTACTGTCTGGAGTCGGGAGCCGATGACTACCTGCGCAAGCCCTTCTTTCCTAAGCAACTCTTAGCCCGCATTCATGCAGTTGGTCGACGAGCAAATTCTACCTTGGAGCAGGGGCCTTCCTCCATTATCACGGTGGGCCCCATCCGCGTGGACTCGCTGCATAACGAAGTCAGCATGCACGGCATAACGCATCGCTTAACGCCGACGGAGAGCCGACTGCTGCATTTATTGGCGATCAATGCCAACAATGTCTGTACCGGGAGCCAGATTGTGACCTACATTTGGGGCTACAACGGAGAAGGTGAAGCTTCCTTGATCAAAGCCCATATCAGGCACTTACGCCAAAAGATCGAACCGGACCCGGCCAACCCACGCTATATTTGCACTGTGCCAGGTGTAGGCTACACATTGATACGGCATCCTGCCGAAGAACTTGAGTCTAAACAAAAGGTGTCAACCTTACACGATATTTCTGGGTAACCTACTTTTTGTGGAAAGCCAGATTAAGCCACCAGCATGGAGACCGCAAGGGCCCTTGTGGTCTCCATGCCTTGTGTGGCAAGAGAGTCTGGGGCACGCATGTCTGCTTGCGCAAGCTCGAGCCCGGGCTGGTGTGGGATCTCTTCGAGACTGAAGGCGTCACGCACTATAACGGCGCTCCCACCGTGCAGGTCCTGCTGGTGAACCATCCCAAGGCGCATCGCCTCGACCGGCAGATCACCGTGGCCGTTGCTGGAGCGCCTCCCTCGCCTACGCTGCTGGGGAGGATGAAGGAACTCAACTTGCGGCCGATCCATGTCTATGGGTTGACCGAGACCGATGGCCCCTATACCCTGTGTGAGTGGCACCGGGAATGGGATGATCTTCCTCACGAGGAGCAGGCACGCCTGCTCGCCCGGCAGGGACAGAGCAATGTAACCGCCGGTCTGGGGCGCGTCGTCGATGAAGCCATGCACGATGTCCCGCGCGATGGGCAAACGATGGGTGAAGTGGTGATGCAGGGCAACAGTGTGATGAAGGGCTATTACAGCGACCCGGAGGCAACCGCCAGGGCGTTCGCAGGCGGCTGGTTCCACTCCGGTGATATCGGTGTATGGCACCCCGATGGCTACATCGAATTGCGTGACCGCAAGAAGGATAGCATCATTTCGGGTGGTGAGAACATCTCGACCATTGAGGTCGAGCAGGCCGTTGCACGGCAGTCTTGCAACAGTAGAGTCCACCAACCTATCCCATTAAAGGAACAACGCCAAGTTGTTGCAACATGCCCAGTTGGTCATAGTTGTCCCAACTTTCGACAACCTTGCCGTTCTCAAAGAAACTTGACAGCAAGCAGGTAGAGATGATATAAACCGCTTACTTGTATGTCAGGGAGAGAAAGAGTGGACTTCAATGGTGATCTTACTTCAGAACAACGACATCAAAGGGCAGGGATGCTGTTTGGTGATGAGTATTATAGAAGAATTAGTGAGCCGCTTACTACAAGTGATGCCTCACCTTACTATCCTCTATTCGGGGCAGAAAACTTGCGAACGATGGAACCTGCTTTGTATGACGTGTTCATAGGCAGTGCTGAAAATAGATTTAAGGAGGTCTCTCTACCCATGAGACCCAACCCCTGTATTGAGGTCCAAACCTCACCTTTTGATCGTCCTTCGGTGCCTGCGTGGTTCGCTGAAGTGGTCATCATTGTCCAGCACTTGGCGACGAAGGGGCTCCTTGATACCTTTGCACATCAGGTGCGTTTGGTACGAGGACGCTTCGGCACCTATGAACCCATCGATTTTCTCGCGCTGCTGGTAGGCTATGCGATCAGCGGAGAACGGACGTTGTCTGACTTCTTTGAACGCGTCGCTCCCTTCGAGGCAGCCTTCATGGCACTCTTTGGGCGCAGGCGTCTTTCCCATCGATCCAGCCTGAGTCGCTGGTCTCTCCGATGTGGATCGTCCCTGCTTAGAAGCGTTCCGTATGCTCTTCCAGAAGCATGGTTTCGCAGATGGGTGGACATCGGAAACCATTGGCGGACTGTGGGACCGACAAGGTCGTCGCTACATCGTCTTTGATGTGGATGCGACGCGCCAGGCCGCACGGCAACGAGCGCTGCCCTGTGATCCTGCGTTGCCTGCAGCTCGACGCCGACTCGATGCGGTCTGCGCGCCCGGTTATCGCGGACGATAGCCTGGCGAGGTGGTGCGCGTGCACCACCGCTCTTCAGATGCACACTCGTCAATGGATCGGTACCTACGCAGGTCGCGGCAATGGCGACTATCGCGAGGAACTCGCCTCGGCCCTCCAAGCTATCACCACCTATTTGAAGCACTTCGCTTTCACAGCAGAGATGGCTCTGGTGCGTCTGGACGGGCAATATGGGGACGCAGCGGTGATTGCTCAGCTCATGCTGGCAGGCGTGTACCTGGTGACGCGGGGAGAGGCTATCAACGGATTGCGAGCATCCTCAGATCCAGGGTGTGTTGGCTCATCCACCGACAGCGAAGGTGACCGCGATGAACATCGGGGAGGTCATCGAGCTGTTTGATGGAGGTTGGATTGAATTGGATGAGGGCTTGCCTCACGCTCGGGTGATTGTGGCCCGGCATCCTGCTCCTCCCCCAGACAAGGAAGTCGCGCGTGGGTAAGCGTGTGGGTGAGTGGGTCTATGAACTCTTCATCACGACCCTTGACGCCGATGGGTTGACTTCACGAGGATGTCCTGGATCTCTATCATGGACGCGGGGCCTTCGAGGTGGTGCTCACCGATGAAGATGTCGAAGAAGATCCGGATCGGTGGAGTTCCTACACCGAGTGTGGGCAAGAACTTTGGCAAATTGCGTGCCAATGGGTGTGGAACCTGCGCCTCTCATTGGGACAGAGGATGCAGGGAGGCAAGTTACGCGACACCCTCGTGGGCACCCCCCAAAGAAGCTCCTCCCTTTGTCGTGGCTGCGGAAAATCCACCTGAAGAATATGGCCCGTGGCAGTGGGCGGCGCAGTTTGGACGAGCCACTGGGCGGATCGCGAGCAGATACCTTCGTCTTACAAGAGAACGGGAGACTGCGCTGCCCGGCAGAGGCAAGCCTGTGGTTGAGCGAAGTGCGTCAAGAGAATGCGTTTACGAGAGCGTACCGTCTACCTGGCCTACCAGACCGATTGTCTGCCATGTGCTCTCCGAGAGCAGTGTCTAGCTCCTGGGGCCAAAGGCAATCGTGCTCGCCGCGTCAGTGCTGTGCGCCGTCTCTTGCCCCCGCCTTCGTCCGTTGAGCGCAAGCCTGTCATGCTCGGACCAATGCGGTGGGTGGATGTGGCAGGTCGAGCGCTTCGCCGCACCTGGACCGCTCACTGGCGCAGACAACTTGTCGAGGTGGCACCGCTCGCTGAGAGCCCCAAGAGCCTGTCACCTCCCCCTCGCCCACTGCGTGCCGTGCGTTCGCATCACCGCTGGAGTTGGCACGACCGGCTCGCACGCAACGCCTGGTGGGGGCCACCGCACCTGCGCGTCACGGGAGCTTTCGTTCCCGCTTCTCTCGCCATGAACTAACAAAGGAGGACCTGGCCAACCAAGAAGCTTTTTTCATAACATGTCCTCTCCCTCTGAGTAAATCATGAGTGCGAAGAGCCTCTGTCCACTTCCAGCAGCCTCTCTTTATTCCATCATTGCTTCCTACCATCTCGATCATATCGTTCGCTCGGCTTTCAATGTGCTGGACATTCCGCGCAGAAGACAGGGATGCCACGAAGAACGCTCTAGAGCCATTTCATTTGATAGCGACATCTCGTTGCGCATCCCGTGGGATCTCACTTCTCAAGAAATGGGTCAGATGACACCCCCCTTCTATAGGCACATCGTTTATACTCTACTCAACAGTGTTATTTACATAAAAGAAGTCGAAAACGGAACATGGACAATCTGCGCATCCACAAAGGAGGGAACCATGCTCTCAGTCTATACCTTTGGTGACTCGATGCTCGACTGTGGGCACTATAACGTCTTTGGAGTGAATCCCGGACAACTGCTCGTGCACAACGATGATCACCTCTTCCCAGAGTTTCACGGGCACGATTTCACATCGCTTGGCTCTGCCCGCTTGATCCACCGGGCACAAGATGGGGCTACGGTCAGCAACTTGCCGGCTCAGACACGTGGGCTCACCGTGCAAGAAGAGGCCATCGCCCTTGTTACGGTGGGTGGCAATGATCTGCTTAGCAGGCCAGACATGGGCCGGGGAGCCGAGATGCAGCATTTTGCGCAGGCGCTTGAGAGATTCTTACGGTCTCTTCCGATCCGCCCGGTCTTTCTTGGCAACGTCTACAACCCGACATTCGGCGATGATTCCCTCAACTTCCTGGGCATCGAGCCATCGATTGTCCGACAGAGCCATCGCCTGATGAACGACGTACTTGCAGAACTGGCCAGGCACTATGGGGACCTGGTCGACCTGCATACGCACTTTCTCACCGGTGATCCCTCCTGGTACACCCAGATCATTGAGCCGAGCTTACGTGGAGCGTCTGAGATCCGCCGTTGTTTTCTGCGCCAGATACTTCCTTATGTACGTCGCTAAGGAGCGCTCTGAGCAAAAGAGGTGGTGACATGATGGTAAGAGCAGCAAGTCATCTTAGATGCGTCAGGTGTTCAATCTTCATTGCCGCTTCCTCATCTCGGAACTCGCGTCTGGTGGACCTTCTGCAGCGATGCCTGGCGTTGCCTCAGTCGCCTCTCACTTCCTGAAATTGTCTGTAGTGCCTGTATATCACCAACGCACTTGAAGTAATCGAACAGCTTTAACCACTGCTCGAATCGTACTGATGACGGGGTAGCATCGACATCAAAACCTGACTTCCTTCCTGCCTGCCGAAACTGTTGAGGAGTAAAGACGCCCTTGAAGATACTGCTAAGACAAGGTTGCCAGGTCGTAAAACCGTACACAACAAAGTCACGAAACAACTGCTTATCAGCCCTCTTTATCAATGGCGGCCCCCGCTTTCGCAGGCGCAGCATCACCACATCCACTCGCGGAACTGGCACGAAATCGCTGCGCTTGAAGCAGTGTACAACCTCCGGCTCAAACCAGGGTTTCATCAGCACAGCATAGAGCGACTCCCCAGGCTTACCAAGAAACTTCTCCGCCGCCTCTCTCTGCACGACCAGGTAGGCATTATCCGGTGGACGGGCTGCCGTCGTCAGCTTCGTCACGATAGCTGTAGTGATATTGAATGGGATGCTCGCAAACACTTTGTAGGAAATATCGGGCAGACGAAACTGCAAGAAATCACCTTGGTGAAGAATGACGTTGGGAGCATTAGCAAATCTGCGGCTCAACATCTCCACGAGCTGCGGGTCCTTCTCAATTGCCACGACCTGCCTGCACCGAGATGCAAGTTGTTCAGTGATAATCCCCTTGCCCGGGCCTATCTCATATACAATGTCATCGGCACCGATGTTGCACCTGTCGAGTAAATGGTCGACCAGGTATGGGTTTTTGAGAAAATTCTGCGCATAAAGAACACTTCGTTGGGAAAAGGATGGCATGGAACGTTCCTTATCAAGATGCAAGGCACAAGACACAAAAAAGCCGCATAGCCTCAATGGCTGATGCGACAAATTGCGAAGCCCGATCTTGAAAGGAAGGTTAGACAAGCAGCACATACTGCCCACATTTGAGATGTGGAGCATAACGTACCCAAGCAATAGACCCGCGATGGGCTTCGCTTAGATCAGTCGTATGCGTATCATTGCTGCGAATCCTATCATCATATTACCTTTCATTGTGACTAAATTATACTCTCCGGCCTCTCATTCTGTCTAGAGATGTATCTCCTCGGCGTAGTTCCAGGTGGTATGATGTGTAGAGCGCAAACGCAATCCCAGTAAAGAAAGAAGCTCAAGCGATGCACACACCCAATTTTCACGATGTCCTGCTGGCACGGCGGCAAATCCGCCCGTACCTGCCACGCACACCCCTGCACAGCTACCCGGCAATCAATGCCCTGCTTGGCACCGAGGTGTACATCAAGCACGAAAATTATCAACCGGTCGGTGCCTTCAAAGTGCGTGGGGGCATCAACCTCATTTCTCAACTCAGCCCAGAGGAGCGAGAACGGGGTGTGATTGCCGCCTCCACCGGAAACCATGGGCAATCGGTCGCGTATGCTGCCCGGCTATTTGGCGTCAAGGCGCGCATAGTGGTTCCAGAGGGGGCGAACCCAGGCAAAGTGGCGGCCATGCAGGGCATGGGGGCTGAAGTCCTCTTTCACGGCGCTCGCTATGACGAGGCTCGACTGCACTGTGAAGCACTGGCGCAGGAGCATGGTTATCGCTACATCCACTCAGGCAACGAGCCTTTGCTCATCGCTGGAGTTGGCACCGGGATACTGGAGATGCTGGAGGATGAGCCTGGCATAAACATTATCATCGTGCCCGTCGGTGGAGGCAGCGGCGCTGCCGGGGCCTGCATTGCTGCCAATGCCATCAATCCTGCCATTCGTGTCATCGGCGTACAGTCCGAAGCATCCCCAGCAGCCTACGAATCATGGCGACAACACCGCCTGGTAGAAGCTCCCAACCACACCTTTGCCGAAGGGTTGGCAACTGCGACCGCTTTTGATCTGCCACAAGCAATTCTGCAAGAAATGCTCGATGACTTCATGCTCGTACGGGATGAAGAGATTATGCAGGCAATGGTGTGGATGATTGAACGCGCCCATACCCTGGCTGAAGGAGCCGGAGCAGCTTCCCTGGCTGCAGCGTACCGCATGCGTGATGAGTTACGTGGTAAAAAGGTAGGGTTGGTCTGCTCTGGTGGTAACACGTCACTGGAGCATTTGAAGCGAGCGTTGGAGTCCAGGACGAGGGGGGTTGGCTGCACGCAAAATGTTGACGCCCACCCAGGTGAATGAGTCCAGATACGAACTGCTTGTTCCCATGTGTTATACATGTTACAATACAACAAATAGTAGCCGATGAAACAGAAAATGAAAAGGAACATGGACGAACAAGTGGTGGCCGGGCACGAGACCCTTGCAGAGATTCAAACATTTGCCGCACGCTATCCGTTTCCCTTCGACCCGTTTCAGCTAGAAGCTATCGCTCATCTCGCACAAGGCCGCTCAGTCATGGTCGCTGCACCAACCGGAACAGGCAAGACACTCGTAGCCGAGTATGCCATCTGGTGTGCACAGCAACGAAATCAGCGTGTCATCTACACCACACCGCTCAAGGCACTCTCTAACCAGAAGTACCGTGATATGCGTACGCTCTATGGTTTCGACGCTGTCGGCCTGGTCACCGGGGACATCGTAGAGCATAGTCGTGCCTCTATCGTCATTATGACAACCGAGGTCTATCGCAATATGCTGCTCGAAGAAGGCGGGGATCGCTTTGCCGAAGATGAAAATGAAAACGTCGTCCCATCATCCCTGGCGGATGTGGGCTTTGTTATCTTTGATGAACTCCACTACCTGAGCGACGTGGAGCGCGGCCCCGTGTGGGAAGAGGCTATCATTTGCTCACCGCCGCATGTCCAGCTGGTTGGTCTCTCAGCCACCGTGAGTAACGCCAGGGAGCTCGCCAATTGGATTAGCCAGGTGCATCGTCCTATCTCCCTGGTTTTGCACGAAGAACGGGCAGTGCCACTGGAACACTACTATTTCATTGATAACAAACTCCACCTGGTGGAGGATGCCAATGGCAACCGTGTTGAACGCTTTCCACACATCGGTGGTGAAGCTCGCCTGGCCTATAGGACGGGACGTGGCCGTGTCGTAGAGAGCGGATTTATCCAGCACGTCTTCGACGATGACGACGATGAGGAGAATGACGAGTTTTGGCAAGGTCCAAATAAGAAGAGAAAAGATGCGAGAGGCAACAGGGCGGAGGCAAGCTCACGCCCCTACTCCGGGGTTAGTAGGGACGGTAGGGACGTGAGCTTGCCTCCGTCCGTGCCTCCGTCCTCTCCCCATCAGAATAATGTGGAACGCAAGCCCGATCGTCCACCAGAACGCGTGGCTCCCACCCCAGGTGAAGTGCTCAGAGCCTTGCGCGACGCCGACCTGCTGCCCTGCCTCTACTTCCTGCCGGGGCGACGAGTGGTCGAAGAGGCTGCGATGAGTGTAGTGCTCCATCTGCTCACCACGCCAGAAGAGAAGGCACTCATCAATGACGAGGTAAAAGCCTGGCTTGAGCACCTTCCACCAGAGGACCGCAACTTGCAACAGGTTCATGCCCTCACGGAACTCCTGCCACGAGGCTTAGCCTTCCATCATGCCGGATTACTGCCAGGATTGAAGGTATTGGTGGAGACGTTCTTTGCCCGCGGGCACCTGCGTGCAGTCTTCGCAACCGATACGCTTTCACTCGGCATCAATATGCCAGCTCGTGCCGTCGTTGTCGGCAGTCTGAGCAAGTTCGACGGGGTAGAGATGCGTCTGTTAACGCCCAACGAGTATCGCCAATTGACAGGGCGCGCTGGTCGGCGTGGCATAGATGTACGTGGCGCAGCCATCATCCCCTACTCACCGTGGGAGCCTTTCGAGGAGTCCTTTCAGCGCATCACCGATGAACTCCTGCCTGTCACCAGTTCTTTCATTATTCGCTACAATTCAATACTCAACCTGTGGCGTCCTGGGGACACTCGACACCTGCGGCGCATTTGTGCCTCCAGCTTGCGTGAATACCAACGCTATCAACTTTGGGAGCAGCAGGAGCTACTGAGACTGGAGAAGCATTACCAGAAAGGCAAGAAGGCCGGGAAGAAGAAAGGTAGTCCCCCGATTTATCGTGGGGAATTCATTGGAGCAGCGCAGGCGTTGGAGAAAAAACGCAAACAAATAGGTGCATACCCCCTCAGTCGTGCGGGAGCAGCAGAGCTTGATGGGACTATCTCTGCACTGCGTACACTCGGCTACATCGGCCAGAATGATCAACTCACACTCAAAGGTTGTTTACTGCGCAGCATCTTCCATCCTGCTGGCATACTGATCGTCGAATTGATGATGCCTGGTGGCCTCGATGAACTCACTGCGGGCGAACTGGCGGAGGTCTGTAGCTGGTTTACGTTTGATAACGACCGGCGCCTCAACAATCGTCATGTGCTTAACACGAATTTAGCGCAGGTCCGGCGTGAACTGTGGCGCATTGAACAACGTGTACATGGCATTGAAGAGCATGCCGGTCTCACTTTGACCCCCGGTATCACGCCTGATTTTCACGGCGTGGCGTTGTCCTGGTCCCGAGGTATGTCGCTCAACGGCCTGTTGCGTCGCATCGATCTGGCAGAAGGAGACCTTTTGATGTTGCTGAACCAGACCATTGACTTGTTGCAGCAGGTACAATCTGCCGTTGGCCAGGTCCTGGATGCTCGCGACATCTGGGTACGAAACCTTCCCGAACCCACCGATGAAGCACTCGATGAGCCAGGCGCTACAAACCGTAGTCAACGGTTGCGGACTCAACATGAGCGCCTCACAAGATTACGCCCCTTGCTCGCGCAGGCCTCCTCGTCACTACTGCGCGGCATCGTGATCCAAAGCCGCATCGTTCCATCAATGGTGATTCGTGTGGGTGATGAAGAGGTCCCGCTAGATGCTGAGGAAGATATCGATCCGCAGGATGTCAAAAATGTTGTAAAAGAGGTGTAGAATCCTCGTTTATTGCGATTGTAGACATTACTTTGGTCATGCCTCCAAGCATCAAACATTGCCAGAACCGCTCCAGTTGTCTAAGATGTTGTAATAAGCCGGTAAATCTTAGACAACTGCCGCGTAAAGGTATATCTCAAGCCAAGAGACCTGGCGACTGGAGGCAGCGTAGTGGCACGTTGGGTAGCGACTAGCCAGGATATATCACACCCCGAAAAGAGGTAACGTGTTTGATGAAAGCTGAAGCATTGATTGGAACCGTGCTAGGAACGTGTACCCTCCAACAAGTGATCGGACAGGGAGGGATGGGAGCAGTGTACCTGGCACAACAATCGCGCCCACGCCGTCAGGTCGCAGTGAAAGTCCTGTTGCCACTCACCCCCTTGCCACCTAACCAGCTTGCGGCTTTTCTTGAACGATTCCGCCGCGAGACCGATGCTGCCGCATCATTAGAGTACCCCAACATTATACCAGTGTATGAATATGGGGAGTATAACGGGTTGGCTTACCTGGTCATGCCCTACATTAGCGGTGGCACTCTGCGCGACGTCATGGAGGGCGAAGGTGCTCTGCCATTGTCTAAGGTTGTGAGCTACCTGGAACAACTGGCAGGAGCGTTAGATTTTGCGCATGAACGCGGAGTCATTCACCGCGATATCAAACCAGCCAATATTTTACTGACACCTGAAGGGAGGATACTGCTCACCGATTTTGGCCTGGTGAAGATTTCTGCAGATGGGCAGGAGGTGCTTAGACGCCTGACGGGGCCAGGAGCGCCAGTCGGTACTCCTGACTACATGTCACCAGAGCAGGTGCTAGGTGACCAGGTCGATGGGCGAGCAGACCTCTACTCCCTGGGTGTTATTCTCTATCAGATGGTGACAGGAGTGACGCCGTTCCAGGCGGATACACCGATGCAGATCGCAGCGCAACACCTGCAGATACCCCCCAATCCACCGCGTATCCTGCGGCCAGATTTGCCGATCGCTGCTGAGCAAGTTATGATGCGAGCACTGGAGAAGCGTCCCTCTGACCGTTTTCCCAAAGGGCAGGACCTGACGGCTGCCTTCTGCGCCGCCCTTGCATTTGGCAGTCTACAACCAGCTCTGTCCCAGGATATAGGCGGTTCAACAGGAAGTCTGCGCGTCGGACAAGCGACACGTCCACACAAGCCGGGAGGATTATTTGACCCCAGCTGGCAAACAGGGGTGATGGCAGCAGCTTCCGAACCGTCAGGTGCCTTAGCAGTGACAAATGTATCAACCACACCTTCTACTGGCTTACTTTCGGCTTACAAAACAGGCAAAGGAACAGGTCCTATCCCTACGGGCGCATTACCCACCTTTACCGGCCCCCAACCGGCGCTTCTCCAACCTGGTCAAACATCGCCTCTACTGAAAACGACAACAGGGGCGCTGGGCGTAACCAATAATGAGCAAGGAACAGCCAATTCGGTTAGACTGACCGGGCCGGTGAAAGTGGTACAAATCCCTATCGCAGGCCAGCCCGGTCGCTACGTGACAGGGTTGCTCCCTGTGCCACCGCAACCGCAACTAGCCATCCAGGCTACTTCTGGCTTGAGTAAGCGTATGATGCTGGTAATCCTGGCCGCAGCTGCGTTGCTCATTCTAGGCCTCGGCACGGGAGCAATCTGGTTCATAAGTGCCCGTCCAAGTCTGGATACGCAACAGGGATCATCTCCTGCTGTTGGTGGAACACCCGATATGCGAGCGACTGCTGCTGCCCAGGAGACAGCTGCCGCGAACGCAAACATTATCTTATCAGATCCATTGAGCCAGAATATTCACAACTGGCCTTCCTCGCCCACCGCGACTGCCAACTATGTATTTACCGGCGGCGCCTATCATATTACCAATCTCGGCGATACAGGCACTGCTGTCGTTTTACCAGCGGTATCCTACACAGGACCTATCGGGTACACATTGACAATGCAAGAGATAAAGGGAGATGATACCTCTCAGAACAACTCCTTCGGCCTGATTATTCGCTCGAGCACACACAACCAGGGTGGCAAAACTGTTACCACGTTCTACAGCTTTGAGGTGGTCAATGTCCCAGGCGGGGAATACAGGTTCTACAAGTACAATGATAGCCAGGGATCATCTGGTTCCGTCTGGACCGAACTCTGGCATCAGACCTATGGCAGTGAATTTCATGAGGGGCATGGGCCTAAAAGTATCAACACCGTCAAAATCTTCGCGAACGGCAGCACCTTTGCCTTCACCGTCAATGGTAAGAAGGTAGGGCAAGTTCAGGATCGTTCATTCGCGAATGGGGGAGTCGGCATGCTGGTGAATCTGAAAGGGACCGAGGTCGCTTTCTCAAACATGCTCATTACGCGCGATTGAGATGGTGCAGCCAAGGATACTGAGATTGCCTTTTCGAACCTGCTGCTTACTCATAACTGAACGTGAGGACAAACATGCTTATCTTACTCACAGTTGGGATCACAGGCTTCCTTTGCATACTGAATGCTATCTTTGCCATTGCTTTTCGCAAGAGGCGCAAAAGAGAGGTCCTGTCTTACCTCACTGCTTGTCTGATTGAACTGGCGATCTTCGGAGTGGCGTTAGCCATCCGCCTTGGTAGTCTGACCTCTATCCCCTATCATTTACCGCCCGGCCTGGCTTTCAGTCGAGTTGAGATCGGCGCGGCCCTGGCTATAGGCATCGGGTTACTGCCAGCCGCCTACTGGCACCGTACCTCTGTATCCAAGATACGTAGACAGATAGCACAGGACGCCAAAGCGCGTTCCGCGGGCAATGGTGGTGTACGTGTTCACAGCAATGCACCTGGTGATTGGATGAACTAGCAAACCTACTTATCCATCATTTCACGCAGACGTGCCTTCCATTCACTCTTGTCATCGTCACTGTTTGTTCCACTCGTTTCTCCGACCATCCAACTGCGTGACCCATCGGCAAGCCTGGTGGGAACCATACGTTGCTGATGCTGCGCATTGTCACTCAGGTTGAGCAGGGCAGTCTGCGCTGCCTTTCGCACATCGTAAACTGGGTCCTGCAACAATGGACGGATCAATGCTGTGGCTTGCTCAACCCTCAACCGAGCCAGGGTGCGCACTGCTGCAGCACGCTCATCTGAGGCCTGAACGTGCAATAGTGTCTCAATCTCCGCCGCCAGTTGTACAAGCGACAAATCGGCAATCAAACGTAGCAAACGGCTCCGTTGCATGGGATACACGAGTGTCGCCAGCGCAGCACGGCAATCAGCATACACTTGCTCCTCCTGAAGAATGCCCTGTTTTATTGCCTTCTTCACTGCCATTTCCGCTGGGATGGGCGAGATACCACGCAAGAACGGCTCAATCCACGCAGCGACCTGTCGCTGTTGGCCTGGATGCTCATGAAGGCACAAAGCCCAGGCATAATGCTGATCCAACCAGTAGTAAAGGGCCAGGGTCATTTCAGCATCGCGGGCAGCGTACGAGACCATCGCCGTGGGCAGTGGACGTCGCGTCCAGTCTGTACGTTGTAGACTCTTGTCCAGGCGGATATTGAAGGCACGCTTTAACACAGTTGTCAAAGATGATTCATGCTGACCGAAGATTGAGCGACTGGCAGCTTCCAGATCAATGTAGTGGACCATGCTAAGACCTCGTTCTGCCATGACCTGCATATCAGCTCCTGCGCCATAGAGCAAAATACTGGTATGGGGGTCTTCAGTCACGGTAAGCAGTGGCGAAAGATCAGCTAAGCGCCAGGCATCAACCACAAAGCACTGATGATCAATGGCAAGCTGGAGGAGCGCGAGACGATTAGAGGAGGTCGATGTATGGATGTGCGAACGCACCTGCGTAAATTCAGCGTCAATAGCAACTATACTCGCCTGCCTGAGTACATCGACGGCACGCAGCAACTGCTCAGGCCGGTCAACCCACAGACGTTCCCCTCTAGCCGGAGATGGACCCGGCGGTGGAGTAACACCGAGATAACCAGGCCGGACAATATTCAGGTCTTCTGGTTCTTTTAGAGGCAGACTGTCGCCCAACACTACTCCTATACTAACTTATCATCAGCAGTTTTGGATGTGCGTCAACTATAGCAGATTCTTGCAAAAAGGTACAGAGCGTTCTCTGCATACCTCAAAAAAACCTCCGCAAATTGGGAAGTTTTCCTATTGCTCTAAACAGGCATTTATCAAACCGGCCTGTAAAACCCCTAACTTCAGTCACGAGGATAGCACGAAGTGCTTGCACCCGATATGCTGGGGGCATGTCAGCAAGGGCCACACCAGTTTGGGGCAGGGACGGTTGGGTAACAACCTCTACCACTTGACAATTTACTTGGCTTCCAGGAAAATACAGGGCATGAAAACGTTTGAGTACCGCATCTATCCGAATAAGCAGCAACGTCACATGCTCATGCAGTGCTTGATCGAGTCGCGTCACCTCTACAATGAGATGCTCTCGACTCTCAAGGCACAGTATGAGCAGGATGGCACATTCCCTACAGAATACGATCTGAACAAACACTTTGCAGGTTGTGGGGAACATGTTCCTGCTTCTAGCGTCCAGATGCTCTCTGATCGGCTCAGTAAGGCTCTTAAACGGTTTCTTGCCGTCCGTGAGGTGGGTCTTGCTGATGTAGGCTTCCCACGGTTCAAGAAACCGAATAGGTGGCATTCCATTCAACTGCGACAGCACAAGACCGATTTCGCGCTGGCTCCCGATGGCAAGCATCTTTCCATTCCCAAGAAGCTGGGTGGCTCCGTCAAAATCAAGTTGCACCGTCCGATTGAAGGAATGCCCAAGACGGCTCATCTGGTCTTGCGCGCTGATGGGCATTGGTATGCTTTGCTTGTCTGTGAAACGGAACCACAACAGGAGCATTCCCCAAGCGCGTGCGACCATCCTGATATTGGCATTGACGTCGGGTTGAAATCCTTCTTGACCGATAGCGAAGGGCACACCGTCGAGAACCCTCGCTACTACCGCAAGAGTCAGACCACACTTAGACGCAAGCAACGCACGATAGCACGTCGAAAGAAGGGGTCTAAGCGTCGTCGTAAAGCATCCAAGAGCACGGCGCAAACCCATCTCAAGATCAAGCGGCAACGTAGAGACTTCCACTACAAGGTTGCCAAGCAGTACACTGAGACCCATCATCATATTGCCGTTGAGGACTTGCAAATCAGCAATATGGTCAAGAATCATCATCTGTCGAAGAGCATCATGGATGCCTCCTGGGGCGCGTTCCTCGATATTCTCACTGCCAAGGCTGAGAGTGCTGGACATGAGGTCATTCGAGTAAATCCTGCCTACACCTCGCAAAAATGCTCTCGGTGTGGGGAGATTGTCCACAAGTCTTTGAGCGTCCGGACGCATATCTGTCCTTGCTGTGGCTACGTTGAGGATCGAGATGTCAACGCCGCCAAGAATATCCTGAAAGTTGCCAGGCAGGGGCACTGCCTTCAGGCGCGAACGTACACCGATGGGTGCAGCGTTGCCTGAGAAGCCCCCGGCTTTAGCCATGGGGAGTTGTCACGTCTCTTACGCGTCCATACTCATAGACTAAAATTCTTACAGCTAGTCGTCAGACCTACGAAGAGCCAGGTTCCGCGTATCACAAAAACGTTGAAGGAGTATTTCTTATGCATCCGTTCTCACGTATTCATCCGAGCAAAGCCTGGACAGGCATACTTGGGCCACTGGCCCTGCTGCTTCTGCTAGTCAGCTGTGGTGGCCCAACCCCGGTCACCACACCCACGCCGACCGTGCCACCGCTGCTGCAGTTTACCACCTTTGATTTGCATCTGCCCCCGGTGGCTCTCAGCGCACCTGTGGTCGGTCCGCTACCCGATAATACGCCATTACACGTCAGCGTCACCTTCAAGGTCAACCAGCAGGTGCTCAATCAGTTGGGCAAGCAGAAGGTCAAGCAGGGACAAAACCAGAACCTGGAAAATATCGCCAACCAACTGGGCATCAGCGACAGCCAGTACCAGCAGATCAAAGCATACTTCGGCGTTCAGGATGCCACCCTCAACCTCAACAAACTGCATACCACCCTCACGGTGGATGCTAAAGCCAAGACCTTTGCCCACTTGTTCCAGATCCAGTTTGTGCAGCACAAGCTCAACGGGCGTACCTTCTACGCCCCAACCAGCAACCCCAAGGTACCTACAACCATCGCTCCTATGATCCTGGCCATCACCGGGCTTGACAGCTATAGTCTGCCACCACGAACTGGCTTGCTCGCTCAGCACCCCTTGCGCAGAATAGTGGGGATCAGGAAAACCCCTACTGATTGTAACTTTCCTCAGGGCGTACTAGGCCCAACAGATATAGCACACTTCTACGGCTACGATCAGTTGGCCAAGAATGGCCTGGATGGTAAAGGTATCACCATTAACTTGATCGAGATCGACGGGTTTAACCAGGCTGACGTGCAGAACTACAGGGGTTGCGTGAATTATCAGGGCCAGTTGAAAGTCGTTGATCTGAACACACCTCCGAGTCCAGGGGGAGAAGCAACACTGGACATCGAGATGATTATGGGCCTGGCTCCCGCCGCCAACATCGTCGACTATGAAAGTGGCGTCAATAGTGCTACTGTCATCAACGATGAGCTGCAGGCGATTATCAATGATAACGCCAACAACACCAGCAGCGGCAGTATCGTCAGTATCAGCCTGGGGGCTCCTGAAATTGGGAATACTCCAGATACTCTCGCTGCAGTGGATCAGAATCTGCAAATCCTGACGCAGGCGGAGCATATGACGGTCTTCGTGGCCAGTGGCGATTGTGCGGCCTTTGACATCGGTGACCTTGCCCCAAATTCCTTTGGCCAACTTGCGGTCGACTTCCCGGCGGCTGATCCCTGGGTCGTCGCGGTTGGGGGCACCAAAGAGGTGGTTGGCCAAAGCGCCAACACAGCCAATGAGGCTGTGTGGTCGGATGGATCAAATCATAACATGTGCGGCAATAGTTGGGGCAGTGGCGGCGGTCTCAGCCAGGCGTTCAAGCGTCGCGATTGGCAGATGGGTCCGGGTGTGCAGAATAAGTACTCCGATGGTATGCGTCAGTTACCCGATGTGTCTGCGTTGGCTTTCAATCTCGCGAATTACTTCCAGGGTCAGTGGTTCATAGCTAGGGGGACGAGTGCAGCGGCACCCATCTGGGCAAGTGGTATGGCGTTGGTCAATGAAGGCCTGATCCAACAAACACAGAGCTTTTTCTATGGACCGGATACCTTCTACGCTGTTGCCCAGAATGGGGCAAGCCATAATCTGCACCCTTACTTCGACGTGACGCAAGGGAATAACCTGTATTATCCCGCGACGGCTGGCTGGGACTTTGCCAGTGGGCTGGGTACGCCAAATCTGCCCGACTTTTACAACACGCTTTTAGCTATGGCGAAGCAATCGTAAGAGAGGTTGAAAGTGCCGCCACGTAGTTGTATACCCATCCGTCATTGTGCTACACTGGGGGAGCAAAGACACAAGCTGGTCAGCATAAAAAAGGGCGGAGGTACTCATAATGACACACAACACACCCATAACCGTAGCCTGTGGCGATGGCATCGGGCCAGAAATCATGGATGCTACCCTACACGTCATTCAGGCAGCAGGCGCTCGCATCGAGATCGAGGAGATCGAAGTCGGCGAGAAAGTCTACCTGCGAGGTATCAGCACCGGTATAGAGCCCAGCGCATGGGAATCGCTGCGGCGCACCAAGGTATTTCTCAAGGCTCCCATCACCACTCCGCAAGGCGGTGGTTATAAGAGCCTCAACGTTACGACGCGCACGATGTTTGGCCTCTACGCTAATGTGCGCCCCGCCGTTTCCTATTACCCATTCGTCGATACCAAGCATCCCGATATGGATGTAGTCATCATCCGTGAGAACGAAGAGGACCTCTATACTGGCATCGAGTATCGTCAAACCCATGACATGATGGAGAGCCTTAAGTTGATTAGCCGCCCTGGCAGCGAGAAGATTATTCATTACGCTTTCGAGTATGCCAGGAGCCACAATCGCAAGAAGGTGACCTGCCTCATGAAAGACAACATCATGAAGCTCACCGATGGCCTGTTTCATAAGACATTCGACGCGATTGCCGCGGATTACCCCGACATCATCAGTGAGAGCTGGATCGTTGATATCGGCGCGGCCAAACTGGCTGATACACCAGAGGCATTCGACGTCATCGTCTTGCCCAACCTGTACGGCGATATTCTCTCGGATGTGGCGGCACAGATTGCAGGTTCCGTGGGCCTGGCCGGTTCAGCGAATATCGGCGATCGGTGCGCGATGTTTGAGGCTATCCATGGTTCTGCTCCTCGTCGTGCCGGTCAGAACGTCGCTAATCCTTCAGGGCTGTTGCTGGCTGCAGTGATGATGCTGGTCCACATCGATCAGCCCGACGTTGCCACCCTGGTCCATAACGCCTGGCTGCGCACCATCGAGGATGGCATCCACACCTACGATATTTTCGTGAAAGGCGTGAGTAAGGAGAAGGTTGGCACGAAAGAGTTCGCAGATGCCATTATCGCTCGTCTTGGTCAGCAGCCGCAGACACTCAAGGCGGTGAACTACAAATCAGTGCCGCGGAAGCCGGCCAGTATCCTTGCTACCAGTAGTGTATCAAACGAGAAGAAGGATTTAGTCGGAGTAGACGTGTACCTGGATTGGCATGACGGAACCCCCGACCAACTGGGCGCGTCGTTCGAGCGGGTTCAGAGCGAAGGTCTTGAACTGAAGTGGATTGCCAACCGGGGAGCTAAGGTCTGGCCGCACGGTTTGCCGGAAACCTTCTACACCGATCACTGGCGCTGTCGTTTCATGTCACAGACCCCTGGTGACATGATTTCCCACAGCCAGATTATCGCATTGCTTCAGCATGTAGAAGACGCTGGGTTTGACTTCATCAAAATTGAGAACCTTTATAACTTCGATGGTCATACTGGCTATTCTCTCGTATAAGGAGAATAATAAGGAAAACGTAGATGGTAATTGATGAGATTTTAGCGCATAATGAGCGCTTCGTAGCTTCACAGCAACTGCCTGTCATTGGTCATGCACCTCGCAAACACCTGGCTGTTGTAACATGCATGGATTGCCGCCTGGTGCGGATGTTTGAGCAGGCGCTTGGCCTCGAGCGTGGTGATGTCCTTGAACTACGCACTGCCGGCGCGACTATTTCTAAGCCAGAGCGCGAAGGTGCTGCCAATGACCTCATCCGATCCCTTGCAGGAGGAATTTACCTGTTAGGTGTGCGGGAGGTCGCCGTGATCGGTCATACGGAGTGTGGACTCTCACATGTGAGCGCTATTGCGGTGACTGCCTCGATGCAGGCATTGGGGGTCGACCCACAGCAGTTGATTAAGCAAGAGGGTCTGGGCGATATAGATAGCCTGACACGTTGGCTCGGTGCATTTTCTGATGTCCACATCAATGTGCGTGAAGTCGTCGATGTGATCCGCAACAGCCCATATCTGCCCAAAATTTCTGTACATGGCCTGGTGATCAATATCAATACCGGCAAACTCGAGGTCGTTGACCGAGCAAATGGTTAAACTTGTAACAATCATCTTTCACCGCTTCCCATCACTATTCATGCTCGCAGTCTTGATGTGTTCCGCTTGTGGTGGGAGCGGGGCCGTAGGGAGTACTGTTCGTAACACGACGGCAACACAAATTGTAACTGTGCAACCTCCGTTAAAAGTCCATCTTCCCTCTGGGCCAATCATATATGTGGCGCTGGGAGCCTCAGATGCAGTCGGTATCGGGAGTAATCAACCCGGTTCACAGGGATACGTCCCATTGATCGCAGCCCATTTAGTAAAAGGATCACACGCGATCAACCTGGGCATCAGTGGCATTCGCCTGCACAGGGCTCTCACGCAAGAGCTGCCGCTTGCTCTAACGATTTCACCAGACCTGGTAACTATCTGGCTGGTTGCCAATGACTTTGTTGACGGCATACCCTATGATGACTATATGCGTGACCTCAACACGCTTCTTCAACAGTTGCATACGAATACGCATGCGCTCATCGTGATGGCGAATCTGCCAGACCTGACACGCTTACCCATCTTCGCGAACCAAACCTCCACACAGAGAACTCGCATGCTGCTTGCAATTCAGCACTGGAACGTAGGTATCGCCACGCTGGCAGCACGTTACGGTGTGATAGTCGTTGATCTCTTCAGCCACCAGAGCCAGTTAACAGCCCATCCCGAGTATATCAGCTCCGATGGTTTCCATCCCAGTCCTTCAGGATACGTCCAGTTAGCGAATATCTTCTGGCAGGCGATTCAGGGATAGCACCTTTACGAATTCCCCGCGCTAAATCGGGGGACTACTCCAGTACTGTGCTTGACCGACGAGATTCGCCTCAACAAGGAATTCCCCACCCCGCGGACGCGATAAATCGGGATACCTGCCCCCCAGGCAGGGTGCCCTGTCTGGGGGACAGGTATCCTACTGATTGACAGGCTATTTTTAGCAATGATACACTAATGTCAAGGTTCCACTCTTGGAAGGAAGAAGAACGGAAACGATGGCAACAAAACGACTGCTCGGTATTTTTGCACACCCCGATGACGAAGGCAGCATGGGCGGTGCATTCCTAAAGTATAATATGGCCGGCGTTGAGACGGGCCTTGTCTGTGCGACCCGTGGTGAAGTTGGTGAAATCTCCGATCCGGCGCTGGCAACACCCGAGAATCTTGATCAGGTGCGCGAGGGAGAAATGCGCGCGGCTGCCGAAGTGTTGGGATTACACCATCTCTGGTTTCTTGATTATCGCGATTCAGGCATGGCAGGTACGCCGGAGAATCAGGACCCGCGTTCACTTGCACAGGCCAGTGCAGCCGGCGTAGTGGGAAAACTGGTGGCAATCATTCGCCAATTTCGCCCGCAGGTGATAGTGACCTTCGACGAAACCGGTGGCTACGGACACCCTGATCACATTGCCATCTATCGTCATACGACCAGCGCCTTTTATGCCTCCGCCGACGGTGTGCAATACCCCGAACTTGGGCCGGCGCACTCAGTCTCCAAGCTTTATTATACCTCCTTCCCGCGCAGCGGCATTCGTGCAATGGCTGAGTGGATGAGATCCCAGAACTATCAGGGGCCATTCAGCAAGCTCGATCCAGAAAAGATGGGCATGCCCGACGAGCAGATCAGCGTCTGGCTCAACGTGGAACCCTGGTGGGGGATGAAGAGCCGCTCATGGTCGATGCATCGCACACAAATGAACCCCAATGGCCCTTTGGCTCGATTACCTGAGGAGACTCAGCGTAAGTGGCGCAGCAGGGAATGCTTTCACCTGGCGGCTTCGCGGGTGGGCCCAGATGTACCCGGGGAAAACGATTTGTTCGCTCGCACGTGAGATCGTATGTCGTAACGGATTGATTCTCAGCAACCTTGTCAAAAAGGAGATGAATTTGGCAGACGAGGTAGGGACAACGATAGTCCAGACTACACTTCCCAATGGGGCAAAATTACAGATCAGAGCAACCCGACTGACACCATTAATAATAGGCGAGGACAAGGAGGAACAAGTCGCTTACGAGCCACAAATTCCTTCGTTCCAGAGTGTCACTAATGCAATTGAAGGCATCGCCGAGCAAGTTGTAACGGCCTTAAAAAAGGTCAAGCCGAGCAAGACTACAGTTGAACTTGGATTAGAGGTTGGAGTTGAAGCGGGACAACTGACGGCTGTCCTCGTGAAGGGTTCTGGCGCGGCCCATATGACCGTGATCTTTGAATGGAGCGAGCAGTCACTTTCATAGCTTCATGTATAGGAAAATAAGATGGAAGGACCACTCTACGAACTTTTGCGCCGCTGCACTGTGCGACTGTCAGCTTCAGGTATACAGGGAACAGGCTTTTTCGTAGCTCCTGACCTGATACTCACCTGTGCCCATGTTGTCAAAAAGGCAGGGCTGGGCGTTATACCTGTCATTTTGCGACCCACAGATTGGAAAACATCGCCATTTGGCGGACTCATGCCGCTGCCCAGGGATGGTAAGCCCATAACCAAGTGGTCAGATCGTGATGAAGCGTTTTTGGAGGTTACTCAAGGAATCCGAAAAGTAGCTGAAGGCCTGAAGAACGCAAACCCTCGCTAGGCTCACCGTCGTCTAGTGGCATTGAGGCGGTGAGCCAAGACGAGAACGAGGAATTATCTCGACTTACCTTCTTCTCTACCCAGTGGGCGATTGCTTCTCCATCCCTCTCAATGCAGGGTTTACTAGCAGGGAGAGCGTCGCCACCAGGTATAACGCCCCCATGACAAGTAATCGCTTTTTATAAAGATACATCTTCTTCCGAAGCCTTTTCAAGACTTTCTCTCACTCTCCTTGACAATTGTTTATTTCTGTGATAATATATTTTTAGGTCATTAAAACTCTTTGTTTTATCTCATTCAAATTTGTGAGGACTTGTCATGTCACCAGAACTACATACATTACCCATCCGGGCTATTGACTGCTTGAAGCTGTGCTATAAACTACGAGAACGGGGCGAGCAGGTTACCACCTCGCTCATGAGGGAACGCTTACAATCCCTGGAGCCGACCGGGCAACTGAGTGATGCCACGGTCACTCAACTGTTTAAGTGGTTAGCTGAGCGGGGCTACGTGCGCTACACACCCTATCATGGTGTGGAACTCACGGAAGCGGGAACGGCCATGGCGGCTGAACTCGTGCGCCGCCATCGGTTACTTGAACTTTTTCTTGTCCGAGTGATGGGTTTTCCTTTAGATGAGATCGATGCGGAGGCTGAGCAGGTGGAACATGCCATCTCCGACACCTTCGTGGACCGGATGGACACGCTATTAGGCCATCCCACGGAGGACCCCCATGGTGACCCCATCCCGAACAAGAGCGGGGAGGTCATCTTGCCGGCCAATCAACCGCTATCCACAGTGCTGCCAGGGCAACAGGTCATTGTACAGCGGGTGAGTGATGACGACCCTGACCTGTTACGTTATCTGGCCTCGCTAGGACTCATCCCAGGGGCGCTCGTACAGATCGTGGAGGTGGCTCCATATGGAGGGGTCGTCACGTTACGCATTGGAGAGCACAGCCATGCCGTTGGAGAGATAATCACGCAGCGGGTGCTTGTTCGTCCAGCCGCCCAGTCGAATGAATTCCCCACGATAAATCGGGGATTACCTGCCCCCCAGGCAGAATTCCTGCCCCCCAGGCAGGGTGCTACACCTTCGGAGTCATTAGGAGGACTGGCGTGAGAATCTCTCCTTCATTGCAATCCTCCACCGAAACGATGGAAGGGAGATCCATCGAGCAGTCGACGGCGGATGCGGGAACACGTGCAGCTGCCCGTGCAGTTCTTTCCGGACGCAAGAAAGGGATTGCTGCCTTACTTCCCTTCCTGGGCCCGGCTTTCATTGCTTGCGTCGCTTATATTGATCCAGGGAATTATGCCACCAATATCCAGGCTGGAAGCGCCTACGGCTACAACCTGCTCTGGGTGATCGTGCTGGCAAACCTCATGGCGATGTTGCTGCAAACGATGTCAGCCAAACTTGGCATAGCGACAGGCCAGAATCTGGCCGAACTGTCTCGCCAGCAATTCAGCAAACCGGTAGTCTACGCGATGTGGATCGTCTCCGAGATTGCGGCCATGGCGACGGACCTGGCCGAATTCCTGGGAGCCAGTATTGCCATCAACCTCCTGTTTGGCCTTCCCTTGCTCTATGCCACGCTCATTACGGGTGTCGCCACCTACCTGATCTTGACGCTGGAACGTCGCGGGTTCCGTCCCATCGAGGCAGTGATCTCGGTTCTGGTGGGGGTGATCGCGGTCTGTTACGTGATCGAGACATTTTTCTCCCATCCGAATTGGGGCCAGGTGGGCTTCCATGCCGTGGTGCCCTGGATCGGCAATACCCAGAGTGCGCTCTTCGCCGTCGGTATCATTGGTGCCACCGTCATGCCGCACGTCATCTACCTGCACTCTTCCTTGACACAACGACGGATCATACCACGCAGTGAACAGGAAGCGCGGCGCATCTTTCGCTGGAGCATCCCGGACGTGGTGATTGCGATGGGCCTGGCGGGACTCGTCAATATGGCGATGCTCTATATGGCAGCGTCCACCTTCTTTGCTCATGGACAGAGTAATGTGGCTGACATCAACGCCGCCTACCAGACTCTCACGCCCCTGCTTGGAGGAGCCGCCAGTCTGGTCTTTGCGATCTCGCTGCTGGCCTCCGGCCTCTCCAGTTCCACCGTCGGCACGATGGCCGGGCAGGTCATCATGCAAGGCTTTGTGGGTTTCACCATTCCCATCTGGGTGCGGCGTGTGGTGACGATGATCCCTGCCGTGATCGTCGCCGCGATCGGCTTCAATCCGACCAGCACTCTGGTTATCAGTCAGGTCGTACTGAGTTTCGTCCTGCCACTGCCGGTGATCACCCTGGTGATGTTTACGAGTCGCCGCGATCTGATGGGCAACCTGGTGAATAAGTCGATCACGACGTGGGCTGCCATCGCGTGTAGTGTAGTGATCGTTGGGCTCAACCTCTGGCTGTTGTATGGCACATTTGCCCCTCTCTTTGGCTGGTGGCTGCCCGGCTAGTAGGAGGTTGAAGGAAATGTGGACCTGTAACCAAAAGGCGCCCGAAAGGCAAGCAGCATCAAAATTCGGGATGGCTTAAGACGAGATCGCTTCTAACAGGCCACTGCGAGCACTGCGATAGGCTGCATTGAGAATCTTCGACCGTGCGGGCGCCCAATTCAATTGGAGAACAGTTTTCGACGGAACGTCCGAGCGCCAGTTCCACCAGGGCATCGATGGGACCAATACAATCGTACAAACCAGCGTTAGGCTCAAATGAGAGACGCACATCCTCGCCCGGCACACGAAAACGCCAGATGAACTCTCGATCCAGGTCGATCTGGAATTGTCCCTCTGACCCAATGGCTCTCACTTCGACCTGGTGTTTGTTATTGTTCGCGCCGGTGTGCGCGGAGCCACCAGCTAGCGTGCCAATGGCTCCATTGTCGTAACGCAGGACGATAGCATCATGCAGTTCAACGGGAGCAGCTAGCGGTGCTGACATAAGTGCAAATACCTCTTTGCCGCGCAGGCCAGTCAGCCACAGTGCCAGACCGAGCGCGTGCGAGAGCTGGGCTTGTCCATATCCGCCGCCAGACAAGCGAGGATCGGTCCAGGTAGCTGCTTCTGGTAAAGTATCAGGCGCCGCGTCTGGATAGGCTCCGGTGTTGGAGAGGAGTTCGCGCGTCTGCGAGTACATCGTGATCACGACCTGTTCGATCATTCCGATGCCTCCACCGGTCATCAAACGTTTCGCCTCGCGCACCATCGGCTTGTAGTTCCAGCCGAAGGAAACAACCACGTGACGATCGAGGCGTTTCGCCGTTTCCACAAGATCCCAAGCAAGCTTGGGATCAATTGTCACTGGTTTCTCGACAAGGACGTGTGCTCCGGCTTCTAGTGCAGCTTTCGCGTGTTCGTAATGTAATCCCGATGGGCTTGAAACGACGCAGATGTCGATGCCAGCGTTGATTACATCATGGTAATCCTCGCTGGCAATCTGGAAGCCAAATCGTTTACGTATGCGTTCCAATGGCTCGCGATCGAGACGACTCACGGCCACAAACTCGACGGCATCAGCATGTCTCTCTAGATTCGGTAAGTGAGAGGCCACCGCCCAAGAGCCAGCGCCGATCACACCTAAACGCAGCTTTGCCATGTGCCATTCCTCCTCGAAAGTGCGGTATCGTGGTGTTCAGCACTCATTGCTTCGTTCCAAGCAAGATGTTGTTTACTCCAGGTGAAAAATTTCCGTCACTGGCTGCGAATCGACCAGGCCGTCTTCGCGGAATTCCATGAGTGGATTCATCAGTTCTCCCCAGCGGTCATGAATCTCTGAGTGCCAGAGTTTATCCCAAGCGTCTTCGCTTTCGATCTCCGAATACATAATCAAGAGGGGATCCTTCTCGAAGATCGTCATGGCTGTGATGCCACAAGCTTTGATCTCAGCGACCAATTCAGGCCAGATCTGATCGTGATTCCTCCTGTATTCGGCCAGTGCTCCGGGTTTTAACTTCATCAAGAAGGCTCGTCTGATCATGGGTACAATCCTCCGTTTCGTAAATACATACGTTGAGGCGCCTGTCCATCACCTTGTGGCGGCGGACAACACGAGGCACGAGGCACAAAGTGGGTTTCCAGGGTAACCGTCTCCGGCTCATCCGAGCCGTTCAGGCGATGCATGAGCAATTGGGCAGCGGTGCGCCCGGTAGCGGCGTTATCGCGTGCAATGACGGCAAGCGGCGGAGTGAACAACTCCGCCAGGGGAACATCATCGCAGGTGACGAAAGCCATATCGATCCCAGGATGCAGTCTTCTTTTGGCTAGAGCGCGCAGGCAGCCGATGAGCAACTGGTTGCTGCCTGCAATAATTGCCGTAGGTAATTCCGGCGAGTCAAGGAGTCTGTGTGTTGCAGCTTCTCCATCTTTCGTTGAAAGGCCAAAGACGGGAAAAGAAGTGTCCGGCAACTCTCTCGTGCTGAAGGCGTCGCGCAAACCGGCCAGGCGTTCGCGGCCAGGGCGCAAGTGGGGTGGCCATACGACGATCCCGATACGACGATGACCAAGATCAAGCAAGTGCCCGACAGCTGCTGCCATACCTGCGCGGTGATTCGAAAGTACTGTGCTGGCGCGTAGGCGCCTGGGGAAATCGCGATCAATCACGACAATAGGAATTTTCCTGGCCGAGAGGGCATGTATAGTCGCTTTGCGGTGTTCGTTCGTCGCCAGGAAAATCAGGCCATCGACCTGGCGACTGTGCAAAAAGCGGATATGCTCGGTGTCAAGAGCCGGATTGTTTTCCGAGTCCATGATCAGCAGAGAGTACCCCATATTACGCAGCACCTCTTCGGCTCCGTGTACAATGTGGGCGACCACCGGATTCGTGATGTCACTGAGCGCGAAGCCTATTGAATACGTCGCTCCACGCCGCAGACTCTGAGCCAGAAAATCTGGTTCGTAGCCCAGTTCTTGTACAGCAAGAAGCACCCGCTCGCGCATTTGCGGGCTCACATCCGGGTGATTGGAAACAACCCGCGAGACGGTAGAAACACCGACGCCGGTATATTCTGCGACTTGCTTCATACTCGGTCTTTTCCCGGTGTTTGTGTTCTGGTTCAGTTCTTTCTTCTCATCTGACCGGTTCATACGCATCAATCCCAGTAGAATGCCATGAGTCGCTGCTACGAGCAGACATGAGTGTCATTGTTCTCCTGGCACAACAAGCACGCCGAGACGCTCACCTACCGCAGCTACTTCTCCCGCGTGAATCAGGATATGCTGTAGGATACCAGAATCGGATGCCTCCACCTCAAGTGTTACTTTATCAGTTTCAATTTCGAAAATGGCTTCACCTGCTTTGACTAAATCGCCCTCGTGTTTGAGCCAGCGTAGCAATGTACCCTCGGTCATGTCATAGCCTAGTTTCGGCATAAGGATGTCTTTTGCCACGACTGTACAATCCCTTTCTTGATCTTGATACACTGCTTGAATGTTCCATCTTCTTTTCCCACTTTTTTACGATGGAGTCACGAATATACCCGCGCAATAGCGTTCAATGAAATCGGCGTCGAGTTCAAGGCCAAAGCCGGGCCCTTCGGGTAGCGCATACATCCCATCGGTAATGACGGGGCGATTTTTGAAAAGCCCCCAGAAGATCGGGTCGCGGTCCTGGTCAAAGCACTCTGCGTATGTCCCATGTGGAATACTTGCCAGAAGATGGGCGGATACCTGCGGCTCCTCATGGTGACCCATTTCGACCCCGAATGCTGCCGCCAGGCCAGCCACCTTGCGCCAGACCGTCGGTCCGCCGCTCCAGGAACTATCAAAGTTGCAGACATCAATGGCGTCGTCGACGATGAGGTCGCGCACCCCGGCCACCGTAAACTCGCTCTGCCCGGCGGCGACAGGCAAGCCGGTCATATGACGCACATCGCGCATCCAGCGGCGATCATTCATCCAGCGGCAGGGTTCCTCGAACCAGCGAATGCCCAGATCGTCCACACGCCGGGCGAAATCTACGGCCTGATCGCGAGTGTAGCCCTGATTGGCGTCAACGAGCAGAATAAAGTCATTGCCTACTGCCTCACGAGCGGCTTTCACACGCTCTGCGTCCTCTTTTGGTGATGCGCCGCCCACTTTGAACTTGCAACCTGCAAAGCCCATTTGCAGATAGCGCTGCATTTGCTCCATAATATGGGCGCGATCAAGCCCGTAGTATCCTCCGATCACGATGATCGGGAGCGTTTCGCGATAGGCTCCCCAGAGGCGGAAGAGCGGTAGCCCAAGCGCCTTCCCGAACGCATCCCAGATAGCCGCATCAATGCACGCAATAGCCTGAAGCGCCAACCCCCGATCTCTCAAGATGTCGTAAGTCGATGGCTGCATCAGTTGCCAGCATTGCTCAGGGTTCATGGCGTTCTGACCGACCAGGGCGGGCGCTAGCTCCTCGTGGATGATGCGAACGATGATGTCCTGCTCCGCGTCGGTATCGCCGGTGTATACCTCGCCAATGATTCCTTCATGCGTATAGAGTCGCGTGATGATCGTACAGCGATTGACCATCGAATACGCGCTGCCGCTGTAGCGCTTATGCAGTGGCACGCGCAGCGCGATGGTCTCAATCCGTTCAATAGTCAGTCTGGGGGGCTTGCTATGCAAAGAAGGGGTAAGGTACGATTCACTGGCCAGGTGATCATGTGTTGTCATCGCTGATTCATCTCCCCTGTTCGTGTATGAGCGTGCGTACCGCCGCGGCGATTCGTTCAGCATCTGGCACGGCTGCGTCCTCTAAAACCGGGCTGAAAGCGAGAGGGGCCTCTGGCATGCTCACAGCGCACGGGCGGCTGTTTTGGGGCATTACCTGTCCCCCAGACAGGGTCCCCTGCTGCGCCAGCAGGCTGATAAGTGTAGCTCCCCAACCGCCCGAGTGAACCTGTTCCTCAACGACGACAAGACGATCAGTACGTGAAACGCTCTTTCCGACGGTTTCTATGTCGAGAGGGGTGATCCAGCGCAAGTCAATCACTTCTGCGTCGATACCTTCCGCGGCTAGCATTTCGGCAGCGCGCAGTGCGCGTGGTACCATCAAAAGTGTGGCAACGATGGTGACGTCGCTGCCATGACGCACAATGTCGGCACGTCCCACCTGCGGCAAAGATCCCGTGCGGTCTACCAGTCCTTTCTGCGTATACATGCCTTTGTGTTCGAGAAAGATCACCGGATCGCTCAGACGTATCGCTGCACGCAAAAGCCCATACGCGGCAGAAGGGGAACTGGCGGCAACGACTTTAAGACCAGGCGTTTGTAAGAACCATGATTTCCCCGTCGCCGAGTGTTGGGCGCCAAAGTGGCCTGTCGCGCCACCAATAGCGCGGATGGTTAATGGCACTGCTGTCTGACCACCTGACATAAAACGAAATTTCGCGACTTCATTTATAATGGCATCGCTGGCGCTGAGCAAGAAATCAGCGAACATGATCTCAACTACCGGGCGCAATCCGGTGACGGCCATTCCCAGGGCCGCTCCAACGAAGCCATTTTCTGAGATCGGTGTATCGATTACACGTTCCGGTCCAAATTCGTCGAGCAGACCCTCGGTAGTCTTGAATGACCCTCCTGCTGTGGCGATGTCTTCTCCCAGCAAAATAACATGGCTATCGGCACGCAATTCGTCAGCCAGTGCGGCCCGGATGGCCTGCCGGTAGGTCATCTCTTCGGCAATGCCACCTTGCGTGGCTTCCTCTCGCTCACTCTGCGTAGACATAGCAGTCGATCTCCTCTTGTGTGGGCCACGCAGCAGCAGCGGCTCTCTCTGCCGCCGCGTTGATCAGATCTTGCACTTCCTGGCGCATGGCATCCTGTTCGGCGACACTCATGATGCCCTGGTCGGCCAGCGCTTCGCCCAGGCGCTTGATGGGGTCTCTGCCTTTCCACATGTCAAGCTCGCCGGGTTTGCGGTATTTAGCCGGGTCGGTGCGCGAATGGCCGCTGTAGCGATACGTTTTGCATTCGAGGAGCGTTGGCCCCTCCCCGGCTCGCGCCCGTTCGACGGCTGTGCGTGTCGCGGCGTAAACAGCATCCACATCATTGCCATCGACGGTCACACCGGGTATAGCATAGGCGGTTGCCCGTATTGACAGGTTATCGATGGGTGTTGTTGTGCGGATTGGGCTATACTCACCGTAGAGATTATTTTCACAGATAAACACCACTGGCGCTTTCCACACGCTTGCCATGTTCAGCGCTTCGTGAAATGTTCCGATATTGGTCGCGCCATCGCCGAAGAAGGTGAGTGCAACACTCGCTGCGCCACGCAATTTCGCCGACATCGCCGCACCCAGCGCTACCGGTAGCCCGGCACCGACAATGGCAAACGAGCCGATCAGTCCGCGCGAGAAATCCGTCAGGTGCATTGAGCCGCCGCGTCCCTTACAGACTCCGGTCTCGCGGCCCATTAATTCTGCGAAAGCCGCTTCTGGATTTATTCCTCGTGCCAGGGCCTGGCCGTGTCCGCGATAGGTAATGGTCAGGTAGTCGGTGGCTGTAATGGCGCTGATGGCGCCCACCGATACTGCCTCTTGCCCCTGGCAAAGGTGGGTTGTGCCGGGAACCAGTCCCTGCATAAACAGTTGCTGCACCTTATCCTCAAAGCAGCGGATGAGGAGCATGGTACGCAGCCATTGCCGCCGGTCGGGTGGGTATATCTTTTGCGATGACATGAGACTGGCAGTCCTTTTCTGAAGATAGGCACCATCCTGATAGACGGAGGTGTTAGTAACGATTCCAGTTCCGTTTTTAGTTATATCATTCGATATCTTCTCTGTCAATCCCTTCTGAGGCTTATTTACGCAGGGAGAGAAGAATATCTATCTCGATTGAAATAAACATACGGACATCGGTACAAGATATAACTCCCATAATTGATGCATTGGGCTAGCATATAAAGCTTGACTTAGGCTTACCAAGATGTTACAATCGTTGGTATCGAAGCCGGAATCGTTTACAATTCCTCCTTCTGTGAGCTAACGAGAGAACCATCAAGAGGGATTGCTCATGGTACCTGTCGTTGAGTTACATGACATCCACCACAGTTACGGTGCTGTAGAGACGCTACGCGGAGTCAGCTTTTCGTTGGCCCGTGGCGAAGTTGTGGGGCTAGTCGGTGAAAATGGCGCGGGGAAATCGACCATCGTCAAAATACTGACCGGTGTCATACAGCCGATCAAGGGTAACATCGTCGTCCAGGGAACTAAGCGGATTTTCACGAATCCGCGTGCTGCACGCGCAGCGGGCATCTCTGCGATGTACCAGGAGCCGATGCTTTTCCCTGATCTTTCCATCACAGAAAATATTTTTGCCGGACATCAATTGACCCGCCGGGGAACAATTGCGTGGAGTCAGATGCATGAACAGGCGCGTGCTCTCCTCGAACAACTTGATCTGCCTATTGATCCACAAACGCCGGTCTATCAACTGCGTGTCGCCGAACGGCAACTCGTCGAAATTGCAAAGGCGCTTTCCAGTGGAGCGCAACTCCTGATCCTCGACGAGCCGACTGCCGTCCTCTCCGCTCGCGAGGTTGACGCTTTGTACAAGATCGTGCGAAACCTGAAAGCCCGCCAAGTGACGATTCTCTTTATCAGCCATCGTCTAGAAGAGGTGTACCAGTGGACGGATCGCGTGGTTGTGTTGCGTGACGGTCAGAAGGTCGTGGAGAAGACGACCACAGAAGTGACCATTCCCGACCTCATTCGCGACATGGTGGGACGCGAAATTTCCGCGCTCTATCCCAAACAGCCGGCCAAACTTGGCGATACCGTACTGGAAGTGCGAAGGTTGACCCACAAGGGCTATTTCGAGAATGTGTCATTCACCCTGCGCCGGGGAGAAATACTGGGATTTGCCGGGCTGGTCGGAGCAGGACGCACGGAGCTTGCCCAATCGCTGTTCGGCATCGATAGGATCGATGCCGGTCAGATCATCCTGGCTGGTTACCCGTTCCGCCCGCGTTCACCCAGCCATGCCATCAGTTGTGGGCTGGTGTATCTGCCAGAGAATCGCCTGATACATGGACTGGTGGCAACCATGACGATTCCCTGGAATGCCACAATGTCGGTCTGGCAGAAACTCCTTTCCTGGTTGGGAGTGCTGCCGACGAGGAGAATTAATCGTCTGACTGACATACTCGCACAGCGCGTTCGCTTACAGCCGGGACGCCGTGACCGCATCGTGAGCGCACTTTCGGGAGGTAACCAGCAGAAGGTTGTCCTGGCAAAATGGCTGGCTACTGAACCCCGCGTTCTGATCCTTGACGAACCGACGCATGGTATCGATGTCGGTGCAAAGGCTGATATCCTGGCGATCATTTCCGAACTGGCGCGGGCCGGCGTTGGTATTATCTTTATTTCCTCCGAAATGGAGGAGGTGCGCTCGATGTGTGATCGGCTGGTTGTGATGCGCGAAGGACGTGTCACCGGCATATTCGATTATCCTGTAGACAGCAAAACGGTGATGACAGCAGCTTCCGGCCTACAGTCAATCGTGGAGGCATCAGCATGAACGCTCGTTCGGTAACACCAGGCATCTCGGAGAGAGGGCGTTTTGGGCTGGCAAGGCTGTTTCGTATTCGAGAAGTCGGGTTAATCGCTATCGTCGTCATTGTCAGCATCGTGGCTGCGATCTGTATCCCGGCTTTTCGAAATGGGGTGAACCTGCGCGAAATGCTCAATAATGCGGCGGTCGTTGCCATCGTCGCTCTTGGTAAATCGCTGGTATTGTTGTCCCGGCAAATCGATTTGAGTGTCGGGACTATTCTCGGCCTGGCAGCTTTCATCACCGGTTCGCTGCTCGGCCAGTTGAGCGGGCTTGGCGGTGTAGGCATCGTACTCATCGCGATCTTGCTCCCTGTTTTTATCGGCGTCGTCCTCGGTCTGGTAAATGGCTTGCTGATCAGTTTCGCGCGGATGCCCGCCATTATTGCTACGCTGGCAACATTGTCCATTTACGGGGGCCTGCAAGTGGTCGTTTCCGGCGGGTCTCAAGTCTATGCCTATCAAGTTCCTACCTGGCTCAGCCAGCTTTATACGACAACATGGTTGGGTATTGGCAGTTTCGTCTGGATTGGAGCGGTCTGGGTGATCCTCTTCAGTTTTGTGATGCGCATGTTGCGCTGGGGGCGCGACCTCTACGCGATGGGGTCGAATCCAGAGGCAGCGCGCTACATGGCTATCCCGACCCGCCGCCGCACGATTGAGGCATTTGTGGTCTGTGGCGCTCTCGCTGGTTTTGGCGGTCTTCTGTACATCGCCCAGTATGGGAATGTCGATGCTACTGCCGGAGCAGGATTTGAACTGACGGCCATCGCAGCGGCAGTCGTAGGAGGAGTAAGCCTCTTCGGTGGTTCCGGTTCGCCGCTCGGCGCAGCGCTCGGATCGGTGCTGCTGCTTGAAATTGAAAATGTGCTGGCTCTACTCAAGATATCGATCTTTGCTCAGCAAACGCTGCAGGGGATTGCCATCATTTGTGCCGTTGCTCTCTACGCTGTGCTGATGCGACGCTTGCAACAACCGGCTTCTCGTAACAGGAGCCAGTCGGATAACGATACGCCGCAGTTCGTAAAAACGGAGGTTCAGCAGTGAGTACAGTGGCTCACCGCCCTCCGGGCACAGAACCTCGCCGTCCCTTCTCTCGCGGTGATGCGGCTAATTCGTGGATCAATGTTGCCTTGCGCCGGGTCATGCGCTGGGAAGTTGGGCTGTGCCTGTTGATAGTGATCGTGATGGCAGGCAGTTCGGCGGCATCGAGTAACTTTCTCACGCCGTTCAATCTCGAAACGATGGCGCTCAACGCTACCGTGCTTGGTTTCCTGGCACTGGGCGTCGCACCAGTGATCATGACCGGTGATATCGATCTTTCTATCGCTTCGACGCTTGCCCTGTGTGGCGTCGTAATGGCTGTCCTCTGGCAACATGGGATGAATATCTGGGCAGCGGCGGGATTGGCAATTGTTCTGGGCGGTATTTTGGGACTTGTCAATGGGTTCGTTGTGGTCATGTTCGAGCTTCCCTCGCTGGCCGTTACGCTGGGGTCAATGAGCACATATACAGGTATTGCCTTCCTCATCTTGCAGGGAAACGCCATCATTAACTTCCCGGCGTCGCTCGTGCAACTTGGATCAGGAGGACTGTTTGGCAGCGATTTTCCAGTTGCCTCGGCTATTCTGCTTATCTGCGCGGCCTTTCTCGCGTTCGTTATCCACTGGACAGCCTTCGGCAAATCTGTCTTTGCCATTGGCGGCAACCGGCAGGCTGCCCGTTTCTCCGGCGTCCCTGTCGCTCGCACGCGCATCCTCGTCTTCGTCGTCGCGGGCGTTTTCGCTGCGCTTGCCGCCATTTTCTATCTTGGCAATTTTGACACGGCTCAAGCCAACATGGCAGCCGATCAACTTCTTCCGGCGATTACCGCTGTCATCCTCGGAGGGGTCAGCGCCTACGGAGGAGCCGGTACCATTCCGGGTGTGGTGCTAGCCTTGATTCTCTTGCAGGTTCTGGAGTCTGGGCTGGGCGTGGCAGGATTATCTGGTCAAGAGCAAACAATCAGCGTCGGCCTTTTGCTGATCATTGCTATTAGCGGCGGGGTTGCAATTAATGCTGCTCGTAATCGCTTTCGTCGTAGCGAGCAGCGCTCTAGCATTGCTTCGCCAGAAACACAGGAGGTGTTGCAGACCGCATCGATCAAGAGTGAAGATCAATCGACTCATGAGCAAGAACACTGAAGTGTTGTGTGGGTTTGTGTTCGTATCATCGTAATATTTATCGTGGCATTTGAGAGCCACAGTGACCAGCAATGGAGGTACATTATGAACGCTAAGCTGTATTCCGGTGCAGTATCTGTACGCCATCGTGGGCTATTCACGCTCTGCGTATCGTTTGTTGTAGTCGCGTTGCTTGTGAGCGCCTGTGGCAGCAGTAGCAGTAGCAGTAGCAGTAATGGGGTAGGCACTGCAACAACCAGCGCTCCAACGTCGACTACGAAACTGTACATGATCCCCAAATTCACCGGTATCCCGCCGTTTACGCAGGCCGATCAGGGCGCTCAGCAATTGGCGCAGCAGTTTGGCTACCAACTTACTTACGGCGGTCCGACTTCGTCCTCGGCTACCCAGCAAGTGCAGTTCATCAACAATGCCGTCGCCAATGGCTACAAGGGCATCTTTATCTCTGCCGATGACCCGGCTGCCGTGACTCCTGCTCTGCAACGGGCACAACAAAATGGCGTGACGGTCGTATCGTTTGATTCCGATGTTCTTCCTGCAGGCCGTACTGCCTATGTCCAGGGAACCAGCGCCCAGCAAATCGCTGATATCCAGCTGCAAATGCTCGGTTCGCAGATCAACTACACGGGGGACTTTGTCATCCTCTCCGCTCAGGCGACGGACAGCAACCAGGTGCTGTGGAACAATTTGCTCGTCCAGGACTTGAAAACGAACCCGAAGTACAAGAACATGCACCTGGTAACGATTATCAACCCCCCCGATGACTCGACACCTACGGCGGTTCAATACGCCCAGAATGTTCTGAAGGCGTACCCAACCATCAAGGGCATTATTGCGCCGACCACCATTGCCGTGGCCGCGGCTGCGCAAGTCATACAGCAGGAAGGCATGTGCAACAAGTACGTCGTGACCGGTCTGGGAGATCCTAAACAAATGGAGTCGTACGTAACTTCAGGGTGTGTCAAGCAGTTTGCCCTGTGGGGCTTCAGCCGTGAGGGACAGGTTGCCATGTGCGCAATGCACGCCATTCTGACTCACCAGATTACCGGCAAGCAGGGTGACACGTTCACCTGCGGAAATCTCGGCGGCTTTACAGTTGGAGCAAGTGGAACCGTGACTGCAGGGCCGCCGACGGTCTTTACAAACAGCAATCTGGATCTCTATACGTTCTGACGCGATGACCAGCAGTCGTTTGGTTTAAACGTGGCGTTGTCGGCTAACCACTGCATGATTTTACGTTGAGGTTGGCTGACAGCGCGCATCTGCTGCACCGGCGCTGTTGAAACGGAGGATGTGATATGAAACTGGCTTGTGCCGACTTCACCTGGCCATTGCTCCCTCACAACCGCGTCTTTACCCTCATTCGTCTCCTCGACATTGAAGGTGTAGACCTGGCGCTCTTCGGCAATCGATCACACGTGAGGCCCGAAATGGTACGCTCCGATGTTCCGATGTGGTCGGGTATTTTGAAAGAGCGTATCGAGCGGTCGGGACTGGAACTGGCCGATTTCTTTTGGCAACCCTGGACAGATTTCGAGACGATGGCTCCCAACCACCCTGACCCCAAACAGCAAGAAGACGCAGCCGCCCTCTTCTCGGACATGCTTGAAATGGCGCATCGCCTGGGCGCAAAGGGGATGACGATGTTGCCGGGAATGCGTTTCGGTGATGAGGGTTGGGAAGAATCCATCCGGCGCTCGGCGGGAGCGTTGAAGTGGCGCGTCGATGCTGCCGCGAAATTCGACATCGCGCTTTCGGTCGAAGGACATCTCGGCTCGAACGTGGACACGCCGGAGAAACTGGCGCACCTGGTCGAACTGACGCCAGGACTGAAACTCACACTGGATTACACGCATTTCACCAGCGTTGGCATTCCCGATGTTGAAATTGAACCATTGCTGGCGTATGCCCGCCATTTCCACTGCCGCGGGGCTGCTAAAGGCAGGTTACAAACAACGTTCCAGGAAAATACTATTGATTACCGCCGCGTGATTACCCGAATGCGAGAGATTGACTACAGTGGCTATTTCGCTATTGAATACGTGTGGCAGGACTGGCAGGACTGCAATCGGACCGAGAACACGTGTGAGACCATCCAGTTCCGAGACATGGCGCGGGCGGTGATGGCAGAAACAGCGAGCGCCTGAGGGAGCAGGTAGGCGTTCCCGGGAAGAAAGTGAGCGCAGGTAGTGATTAAACGCATTTCCCTGATACGTAGGAAGCATGGGATGACGCCGGGGGAGTTCTGGGAGCATTATAGCGGCCCCCATGCCGCAATTGCGCGAAACATGCCCGGGGTACGCAAGATGGTTCTCTCGCGCGTCGTCGGTCCTCAGTCTGTAGAATGGGACGTGGTCGGCGAACTCTGGTTTGACGATGCCGCAGCTGCGAATAGGGCTTTCGCCGATCCTGAGATCGCCGAACTTTTCGCGCAAGATCGCCCGCTTTTTCTTGGGCACTCTGAGGTGATCATCGCGGAAGAAACGGTTTTCTGGTCAGCAGATACAACTGAGGAATAGCAGCGAAATAGTGATGAAGAGGAGGCATGTATGGCCTGGAGTGTTGGCGCGGGACTGGAAGGAAAAGGCGTCATCGTGACCGGCGCGGCTGGCGGCATTGGTCGCAAGGTTGCTGAGGCGTTCGCGACGACCGGTGCTCGCGTGATGGCGGTCGATCTCGAGCAGCAAGCCGTTGAAGCGGTGGTAGCCGGTATGGACGGCGAAGGCCATATTGCTGTTGGCGCTGACCTGCGTAACCTGGCAACGCATGAGGCGCTGGTGAAGCGCTCCCGCGACGAATTTGGTTCGCTCTATGCGCTGGCGCATCTGGCCGCCGTTCTGCGTCGTCAATACAACATCGAAGATGTTACAGAGGAGGATTGGGATTTTCAGGTTGATCTCAACCTCAAAGCGAGCTTCTTTCTCTGCCGCGCTGCCGCGCGAGTGATGCGCGAGCAGGGTCAAGGGGGGCGTATTATCACTTTTACGTCGCAAGGCTGGTGGACAGGCGGATTTGGCGGTTCTGTCGTCTACAACACAGCAAAAGGTGGCATTGTGACGATGACACGAGGCCTGGCTCGCACCTATGGCCCGCATCGGATCACGGTCAATGCAGTTGCTCCCGGCTTTGTCATTACGCCGATGTTGCTCAGTGGCCTTGACCCAGCATCACTCGAGTCGTCCAATCAGGCAACTCCTCTTGGACGGCCCGCCCAACCCGAAGAGATCGCCGGTACGGTTGTGTTTCTTGCCAGCGATCATGCCTCGTTTATCTCTGGGGCGACGATCAATATCACCGGTGGCTTTCTGATGTATTGACGCGGCTTGATGGCATGGGCAAATCTTTGGAAAGGTGAAGTATGCGTATTCGCAAGGTAACGCCCATTTCCGTTTCTTACTCCGAACCCAACGACAACAATAACATTCGTTACCTAACGCTCTGTCGCATCGAAGCGAGCGACGGCACCGTCGGATGGGGCGAATCCATCACGCAGTGGCCGGAGTCATCCCGTGCGACCGAACAACTGGTCGCTGGACTGGCACCATTACTCATTGGCGGCGATCCTCTTGATAACATCAATCACTGGAGGCGACTCAAGTCGCACATGTGGTGGTATGGCTATCAAGGGGGCATTGCTTCGTTTGCGCTCAGCGCCATAGACATCGCACTGTGGGACTTGAAAGGGAAACTGCTCGGTTTGCCACTTGTCAAGCTGCTTGGTGGGGCCTATCGTGAACGCCTGCCGGTCATTGCCAGCACTCACGCCTTTCTGCCAGGCATCGAGCAAGAAGCTGAGCGTCACGGACGATACGTGCGCGAGGAAGGCTACCGGGGCGTGAAAATTGGCTTCGGCAAACGCGGCGCAGCACGTCTGGGCTACGAAGCCGAGCGCGATATTGCGTTCGTGCGCTTGCTGCGCGAAGCGGTGGGGCCAGAAGCGGATATCATGATCGACCGGGGGCAGTCGTTGCAATGGGACGTTGCTCATGCCATCGCGCTGATCAATGCCTTCGAGGAATGTAACCTGCGCTGGATTGAGGAGCCATTGGAGCCGACCGATATCGAGGGATTCCGCAAATTGCGCCAGCACGTGAAGACGCTCATTGCTACCGGGGAGCGAGAATGGAACCTCGAAGGCTACCAGCGCCTGATCGCAACGGGGATCGTGGATGTCGTGGGTTGTGATCCTGGGCGAGCCGAAGGGATCACCGGCTTTTACAAGCTCATTCAATTAGTAGAGCAGGCCAGCGTCTGGTACAACGCCCATGCCTGGAGCAGCGCCATCGTTACCGCTGCCAGCCTCGCACTCTCCGCGCTTTCCGACCGCTGCTTGCTGTTTGAAATGAAGCCACTGGAAAACCCAATGCAGCATGAGCTGGTGACGACACCGTTCACACAGAAAAACGGCTGGATTGATGTCCCACTGTTTCCGGGACTTGGCGTCGAGGTTCGGGAAGAGATCGTTGAAAAGTACCGCTTCTGACAGCGTTCTTCAGCAAACGGTCGAAAGCTCTCTTAAGGGAAAAGGCCCTCCCCGCGAGGGGAAGGAGGTTCGATGGAAGTTCTTGTACCTAGCAAACCTTGTACCAGTTGTCATGAGGAAAAACCATTAACGGACTTTAAGAACCAAACAGGGAAAGGCAAGAAAGGGAAACGCTCTTATTGCTATGAATGTCACCTGCTCATGAACCGTCTCTCTGGCTATTGCCATAAACGTGAAAAGTTAACAGTGTTAGAATTTCGACAAATGTACGATAACCAGAAAGGCCGATGTGCATGTTGCGAAGGGCCTATCACAATGAAAAATTGTGATATAGACCATAACCATACTACTGGTCTGATTAGATCATTAGTATGCCGTAGGTGCAATATAATGATCGGTCACATAGAAAACGGTGAGTATATGACCGCCGTGAAGTACCTGGATAAGTTTCCCTAAAAAGGGCTCCCCGCAAGGGGAAGAGTCCGCTCCTGCGGGAGCCATTTTTCCCTCCCTCAGCCTGAAGGCATGAGGGTATCCAAAATGGAGGTTTTGATGAAGGACAGCTTAGAGGAGCGTGGTATCAACGTTGACGCGGTCTTGCTAGCTATCCAACAATTCAGCGTCGAGACTCCCTCGTGGGGCTACTCAGATTCAGGGACGCGCTTCAAGGTCTTTCACTGGCCGGGGGCAGCCAGTAATCTGCGCGAGAAGTTGGCGGACGCGGCCCAGGTGCAGAAGGTCACCGGCATCTGCTCCAGTGTAGCCATTCACATTCCCTGGGACAAGGAAGACGACTGGCAGGCCGTGAAAGAGTATGCCCATGCCCTTGGTCTCCGTATCGGCGCAGTCAATCCGAACCTCTTTCAGGAGGATATCTACCGCCTTGGCAGCCTGTGCCATTTCGACAAGGCGGTACGACAACGAGCGGTCGAGCATGTCATCGAGTGCATCCAGATTGCGCAGGAAGTTGGCTCGGACATCATCAGCCTCTGGTTGGCCGATGGCACCAACTATCCCGGCCAGGACAATCTGCGCCGCCGCCGCCATCGCCTACTGGATTCCCTGCAGACGATCTACGCCGCGTTGCCTGCCGGGATGCGCCTGTTGATCGAGTACAAGTTTTTCGAGCCGGCCTTCTATTCCACCGACCTGCCAGACTGGGGCACCTCGCTGCTGATGGCACAGAAGCTGGGACCGCAGGCCGAGGTGTTGGTGGATACCGGTCACCATCCACAAGGGACTAACATTGCGCAGATTGTTGCGCAGTTGCTCGATGAAGGCCGGTTGGGTGGGTTCCATTTCAACGACCGCAGGTATGCCGATGACGATCTGATCGTCGGCTCTCAGAACCCCTTCGACCTCTTCTGCATCTTCAACGAGATCGTTGGTGCGAGTGCTGAGGGCAACACCAATGCCGGTCGCATCGCCTATATGATCGACCAATCCCACAACATTGAACCGAAGATCGAGGCCATGATCCAGAGCGTCCTAAACGTCCAGACAGCCTACGCCAAAGCGCTCCTGGTAGACCGCGCAGCACTGCACGAAGCACAGGAGGTTGGCGATGTGCTGGGAGCGTATCGCGTGCTCCAGGCAGCGTACGAAACGGATGTGCGCTCGCTTTTGACTGAGTTTCGCGTGCGACAGGGGCGGAATCCCGATCCCATTGCAGCGTTCCGCGCCAGTGGATACGCCGAGCGTGTTGCACGCGAGCGGACTGCTATCGCCACTAGCAGTGGCTACCCCGGCGCGTAGGGGCCCGGGTGCGCGTACGATTTTTGCACGCCGTAGGAGTGGTAGGGGCGTGAGCTTGCGTCCGTCCGTGCCTCCGCCCTGGGTTTTCGCGGTTAGTAGGTGAGTGAGCTTGCCTCCGCCCTCGCCAGGACTGCGCGTCCGCGGTTAACGAAGGAAGGTTTTGATACGATGACATATGTCTCAACACCAACGACGCTGGCACAACTGGTTGCACGCTCACGCAGGTTGGGAGCAGACCGCTCGATTTGTAACTGGGGAGGTGGCAACACCTCCGCCAAGGCCGACGAGGTCGATTTTCGTGGTCGTCCGGCGCGTATCCTGTGGGTCAAAGGCTCCGGCTCCGACCTGGCGACCGTCACGGAAGCCTCGTTTACCGGACTGTATCTGGATGATGTGCTTCCTCTGCTCGAACGCGAGCGCATGAGCGATAGCGAGATGGTGGATTACCTTGCGCACTGCTTCTTTGAGCCAACGCGTCCACGTCCATCCATCGAGACGTTCCTGCACGGGTTCTTGCCGTTCACCCATGTCGATCATACGCACGCTGACGCAACGAATTACTTCGCCTGCGCAGCCGGTGGTGAGGCTCTCGCACGAGATTGCTTCGGCGACGCTCTGATCTGGATTCCGTATCGCCGCCCTGGTTTTGGGCTGGCACGCGAGGTCGCACTGGCGCTGCGCTCGAAACCGGACGCAACGCTCGTCATCCTGGCCAAACACGGATTAATCACCTGGGGTGACACCGACGAGGCTTGCTACGCCTCGACTCTAGCGACCATAGCCCAGGCACGTGACTACGTTGAGGAGCGCATCGCCCATGCCAACCGTAGTAGCTCCCCGATTTATCGTGGGAGTTTTGGTGGCCCCCACGTCACCACACTCTCAACCGAAGAGCGGCGCACCGTCGCATCGCAGGTCGCGCCCGTGTTGCGTGGGCTGGTTTCGGCTGAGAAACGTCAGATCCTGCGCTTTGAAGATGGCGAGGACGTTCTGACCTTCGCTGGCAGTCAGGATGCGCCACAACTAACAAAGATCGGCGCAGCCTGCCCGGATCACCTGGTCCACACCAAACCCTGGCCATTGCTGGTGGACTGGACGCCAGAGCAGGACATCGCGGCACTCACGGAGGCCCTGCGCACAGGCGTTGAGGCATATGTGGAGAAGTATCATCGCTATCTTGAAGCAAACGCGCAGCAGGACCTCGATCCAGGTGCCGCCACACCGGTCTATCGAGCTTCCGACGCCGTAGCCGATCCGCACCCTCGTGTCATCCTGATTCCCGGCGTGGGGATGTTCACCACTGGCAAAGACGCCGCGATGGCTGATGTCTCTGCCCAACTCTATCACCGTGCCATCGCCGTCATGCGTGGCGCGGAGGCCTGCGGCGGTTTCATCTCACTGAGCGACGCCGAGAGTTATGCCGTCGAATACTGGCCGTTGGAGCAATACAAGCTCAAGCTGGCACCGCCGGAGCGCGAGTTTGCGCGGCATGTCGTGCTTGTCACAGGCGCGGCGGGTGGCATTGGCTCTGCCACCTGCCGTCGCGTCGCGCAGGATGGCGCGCATATCGTCGCCACCGACATAGATTTCGCCGGTGCTGAGCAATTGGCGACGTACCTCAACCAGCACTTCGGCGGAGGGCGGGCCTTGGCAGTGAAAATGGACGTCACCAACGAGGAGAGCGTAGTGGCAGCCCTTGCGGCTGCCAGGCTGGCTTTCGGTGGCATCGATGTAATCGTGAACAACGCCGGCCTCGCCTCCAGCGCGCCGATCACCGAGACGAGCCTGGCGGAGTGGAACAAGAACTGGAATGTGCTGGCTACCGGCTACTTCCTGGTGGCACGTGAAGGCTTCCGGCTCATGCAGGCTCAGGGGCGTGGAGGGAATATGGTGTTCGTCGCCAGCAAGAACGCGCTTGTCGCCGGCAAAAACGCCGCCGCATATTCGACAGCCAAGGCGGCCGAAGCGCACCTGGCGCGCTGCCTGGCGGAAGAGGGCGGGCAGTTCGGTATTCGCGTAAACACCGTGAATCCGGATGCCGTGCTGGCCGGGTCACGCATCTGGGACAGCACCTGGCGGCAAGAGCGGGCGGCAACCTACGGCGTGGCACCCGATCAACTGGAAGAGGTGTACCGCAAACGCACGACGCTGGGAGTCAATATCTTACCGGAGGATATCGCCGAGGCCGTGGCGTTCTTCGCGTCGCCGTTCCGCTCCGCCAAGAGTACCGGCAACATCCTCAATGTCGATGGCGGTGTCGCGGCAGCCTATCCGCGCTGAGAAGGGAAGATGAGACTCGTGGCAACACGCAATATCGCAGCCATCGATCTGGGGGCCGAGAGCGGGCGCGTGATGCTGGCCCGCTTTGATGGACAGCGACTGAGCCTGGAAGAGGCCCACCGCTTTCCCAACAAACCGGTGATGCTGCATGGGCATCGCTTCTGGAATATCCTCGCGCTATGGGACGAAACGCTCGCAGGATTGCGCAAAGCACGCCAGCTAGCGGGATCGCTAGACAGCATCGGCGTAGATACCTGGGGGGTCGATTATGGCCTGGTAGACACCCGCGGCTTCCTCCTCGGTCAACCTTTCCATTATCGCGATCACCGCACGGACGAGATGTTGGATCAGGTCTTTGCTCGCATTTCCCGCGACGTCCTGTACAAGCGCACGGGCATCCAGTTTCTGCCATTCAATACGCTCTTCCAGCTCTACGCGCACGAGCGCATACAGCCAGGTGAATTAGCCCATGCCCACCGGCTGCTGATGATCCCCGATCTGCTGCACAACTGGCTCTGTGGATCGATGGTGACCGAGCGCACCAACGCGACCACAACGCAGTGCTGGGACCCCATCGCTGGAGTGTGGGTGACGGATCTGCTGGAACGACTGGATATCCCTACCTCGATGCTGCCGCCGGTCGTCGAGTCCGGGACAGTGTTTGGCGAGGTGCTGCCGGAATTGCGTGATGACCTCGGTGTGGCGCGTGTGATCGCTCCAGCGACGCACGATACGGGGTCCGCCATTGCCGCAACTCCCGTTTCGCGAACCGATGGCTGGGGGTATATCAGCTCTGGCACGTGGTCGCTGGTAGGGGTGGAACTCCAGCATCCGGTCATGACGCCGGAGGCGCTTGCTGCCAATTGCACCAATGAGGGAGGTGTCTTCGGTACAACCCGCTTTCTCAAGAACGTGATGGGCCTCTGGCTTTTGCAGGAATGCCAGCGCCGCTGGGCGCGTGATGGTCACATCACAGACTATGACACGTTGCTGGCTGATGTGGATGGCGTCCCACCATTCGCAGTTCTGATCGATCCGGACGATCCACGCTTCCTGGCACCAGAAGATATGCCAGCCGCAATCAACGCGCAACTGCTGGAACACGGGCAAGCGCCGCTTTCGGCACCGGCGGCGTTCGCACGGTCCATCATGGAGAGCCTCGTGTTGCGCTATCGCGAGGTGTTTCATCACATCAGCAGGCTGACTGGTGCTATAATCAATGGTGTCCATGTGTTAGGCGGCGGATCGCGTAATACACAGCTGAACCAGTGGCTGGCCGATGCTCTCGATGTGCCGGTGATCGCCGGGCCTTACGAGGCGACGGCGCATGGCAATGCATTGATGCAACTGGTAGGCCTGGGCGAACTGCACAGCCTCGCGGAGGTGCGTGCCATCGCGCAGAACGCGCCCACGCACGTCTTTACGCCACGGACTGCTCAACTCGCTGCCTGGAATGAGGCGGCACAACGTTTGTAGGGGCCGATTGATCGTGCCCAATAGACATCAACCTAAGCCTGGGAATGCAGGATGAGGCCGGGTGATCCGTAGGGGCGAGGGTGGGCTTTTCGTTAGGGTGATGCGTATTGGGGCCGATTTATCGGCTCTGGCGAAATCTACCACGTATTCGGATCAATTTGTTATGGTTCATTCTCGCGCCACCATCGGAAGGAGTAGCCAATGCAGGTTGCGCTCTTCATCACCTGCTTCAACGATACTCTGTTTCCCAATGTCGGCATCGCCACCACGCATCTGCTGGAACGGCTGGGTCTCACGGTGGATTTCCCCGAAGCGCAGACCTGCTGTGGGCAAATGCACTTCAACACTGGCTATCAACGCGAGGCAATCCCACTGGTACGACACTTCATCGAGGTCTTCAACACCGCCGAGGTCATCGTCGCCCCTTCAGCGTCCTGTGCCGGCATGGTGCGCGACCTCTACCCCAAAGCCGCGGCACTCTCTAGCGATACAGCCCTGGTCGCAGCTGTCGAAGAACTCATTCCCCGCGTCTACGAACTCTCGGAGTTTCTGGTCAAACGCCTTGGGATCACCGATGTCGGTGCCTACTATCCGCATCGAGTGACCTATCATCCCACCTGTCACAGCCTGCGCGTATTGCACGTTGGCGATGCACCCCTGCAACTGCTGCGTGCCGTCAAAGGCATCGACCTGGTGGAACTGCCCAACGCTCGCGAGTGCTGCGGCTTCGGCGGCACCTTTGCCATCAAGAACGCTGATACCTCGCTCGCCATACTCAGCGACAAAATGCGCTGCGTGCTGGATACTGGTGCCGAAGTCCTGTGTGCCGCAGACACGTCCTGCCTGCTCCACATCGGCGGAGGGCTGCATCGTCAGCGCGCTGGCGTGGCGACCATTCACCTGGCCGAAATCCTTGCCAGCACAGAAAGCGAGGCCGCGTGATGCCCTCCAAATCCCTGCCCAAGTTTCCCCAGGCCGCTAAAACCGCACTAGCCAACAGCCAGTTGCGCCGCAACCTGGGCAAAGCGACCACCACGATCCGCACCAAACGCGCCTCCGTCGTCAGCGAACTGCCCGACTGGGAAGACCTGCGCGCCGCCGGATCGACTATCAAAGCGCGTGTCATGCGCCATCTCGACGAGTATCTGTTACAACTCGAGGCCGCCGTCCAGCGCGGCGGGGGGCAGGTCCATTGGGCACGCGATGCGGTAGAGACCAACCGCATCATCACAGAGATCGTGCAGGGAACCGGTGCAGACCGCGTGGTGAAGGTCAAATCGCTCACCACCGACGAGATTGGCCTCAACAAGGCGCTGGCGGCTGCCAGCATTCGCGCTATCGAGACCGACCTTGCCGAACTGATCATTCAGCTCGCCGGTGAAACGTCCTCCCATATCCTGGTCCCCGCCATCCACAAGAATCGCAGCGAGATACGCGACCTCTTCCGTCGCACGATTGCCAAAGGAGAGGACCTTACCGACAATCCTCAACAACTCGCTGCCGCTGCACGGCGCTACCTGCGCGAGCAGTTCCTCTCTGCCCAGGTGGCCGTGAGCGGTGCCAACTTCGCCATCGCCGAAACTGGGACAATCTGCGTGGTGGAGAGCGAGGGCAATGGCCGCATGTGCCTGACGTTGCCGCAGACCCTTATCACCGTGATGGGCGTCGAGAAAGTCCTGCCCACTTTCCAGGACTTTGCCGTCTTCCTGCAATTGCTGCCTCGCAGTTCGACGGGCGAACGCATGAATCCCTACACCAGCCTTTGGACGGGGGTGACGCCGGGCGATGGTCCGCAAACCTTCCACCTGGTCCTGCTGGATAACGGGCGCACCAATGTCCTTGCTGATGAAGTGGGCCGTCAGACGTTGCACTGTATCCGTTGCAGTGCCTGCCTCAATATCTGCCCGGTCTATGCCCGCACGGGCGGTCACGCCTATGGCTCGGTCTATCCAGGTCCCATCGGTGCCATTCTCACTCCGCAACTTATAGGCGTGAAGCAGGCCAAAACACTCCCCTACGCTTCCACCCTGTGTGGGGCCTGCTATGAGGTCTGCCCGGTCAAGATCAACATCCCCGAGGTACTGCTGCACTTGCGTGGGGAGGTGACACGCCAGGCATCGCCTCTCAATCCCGAGGCGCTGGCGATGCGCGAGCTGGCGCACATCTTCGCCAGCCCGAAACGGTACGAGCAGGCACAAGGACTGGCGCGGCATGGACAGGGGCTCTTCATGCACGGAGGAGTGATCGACCACCTGCCCGGGATGCTGGCTGGCTGGACGACGGCGCGCGACCTGCCACCAATTCCCAGGCAGAGTTTCCGCGACTGGTGGCGAGAGCGACAGAAAGGTGGCCGGCCATGAAGGAGACCGCGAAAGAAGCGATCCTGGCGCGCATACGCAGGGCTATTGTCAACGCACCAGAGCCGCCTCCGATCCCACGCGACTTCCGCGAGCGAGATGAGCGGGACCACGCCGCCATCCTGGAAGACTTCATCGACCGGCTGCTCGATTACAAGGCGATGGTGACGCGCACGGATGAAGCTGGCGTGTCCCAGGCCATCGCGAATGCTTGTCAGCAACATAACATCATACGGCTCGTGGTTCCAGCCGACATACCCACCGATTGGGTCCCTGGCAGGGGTGACGGTGCTGCGGGACGATCCACCGCTGGACAACACCGCTCTGGACGAAAGTTCCGGCGTGCTCACCGGCTGCGCCGTCGCCATCGCCCAAACAGGAACCATCATCCTTGATGGTGGAGCATACCAGGGACGGCGAGCGCTGTCGCTGGTCCCCGACCGGCACTTGTGTATCGTGCGCACAGAGCAGATAGTGGGGTTGGTTCCCGAGGCCATCGCGAGATTGGCAGAACGGGCATCACATCCCATCACCTTCATCTCGGGACCATCGGCCACCAGCGATATCGAGCTCATCCGCGTGGAGGGCGTGCATGGTCCCCGCACGCTGCACGTTATTGTCGTTAATGATCGGTGAAAAATGTAGAATACGCGAAGCGCTTGCGCCCGATGTACTGGGGGCACATCAGCAAGGAGTAGCCCACGATAAATCGGGGTGCTACAGGGACGTGAGGTGAATTTCCTGCGACAAACAGACGCTTTCGAGAGAGTGGAAAAAATGCACTCTTGCCACATTTGTACAAACTGTTCTTTCGTGGGTCTGTAGTAACCTGGAAAAGGTCGCGCATGTTTTCTCTCGAGACAGCTTTCTGCGGCGAGGTTTAAGCAATCCGCATCCATGAAGGAACGCGAGCGTTATAGCGTGCGATGTAGGCGGCGCGGTCTTCTGCTGGCATTTGGGCAAGGGCCTCGTTAAGGCGCTGGCGTCGGTCCCAGAAGTTGCCCGGTTCTTTTGAGGAGGGGTGTGCATTAGTAAAAATGGTATCTCCACAGAGCACGTTTCGTCTCTTGAATGGCTCAGGTGTGCTGACCTGGAAGTCTGCGAGAAGCTCGGCGCTGGCATGAGGAATAATGCACCAGGGTTCAGGAAGCGTATATGCGCGCTCTTTTGCCCAGGCCGGAGTAGTGAGCTGGTACCGCGAGGCAAGGTACTCGGCGGCTCCGGCGCAAAAAGCCGCCCATTGGCGCTCTTGCTCAATAGGATGTTCTGCCAGCTCAAGTGGCTCATCCAATAGCCTCTGTCGCTTGTGCGTATCGTACAGGAAGAAGGAGTTCATAAAGTCGCCGATGGCAACCCTGAATTCCTCTCCTGTGCTGAGTGCTTTATAGGCCCGTGCAAGGGTTTGGGTCTCGAACCGCACTGCTTGTGCTCCTCTATATAGATAAAATAGTTCTTCTTGTGGGTAGCATACCACACAGAGGCAATTCGCGCTACACCTTCTTGCCGAAAAGGTCATCGAGCGTTTTTGGCAAGTCATAGGTGCGCTGGAGAAGAGGATCGGGGAAGAAACGGTTGACGATCCATTCTGCCTGGGCGCGACTTTCGACAAGGAGCAATCGCCGAAGCGCGGCAATGTCGGCGTAGTCTTTCGCGGGCCTTCCTGCCATGAGCTTGCATGCCAAGATGTAGGTAAGGTCTTCGGGGATAGAGAGATGAAGCTTTTGATAGGCTCGAAGCTCACGCATGGGTGGTATATCCCCTAATTCAAGCAGAAAGGGGGCACAGTCATCATTAAGAAACATGGCATCATTGCCTTTCAGGCCGTGCTTTTTGCCGATTCTGCGAATGATGGTCCGTAGCTTGCGCGTGGTTTTGGTGAGGTTGTATACGAGAGTGGCTTCGCCGGTCCCGAATAAATCGGTGATAATCACATCAATATCCCTGGTTGGGCGCTCTGTGACGCCTGCCAGGAGGAGGCACGCCCCGCCTACGACAAGGACACGAACAGGCTCCGGGCCGGGAAATGCCTGGGCGAGCGCTTCGTCCAACTCCGTGAGTAAGAGTGTTAATTCATCTCTGTTCATGGATCATCCTTCTCTTTGGATGCATTAGTATACGATAAAATCAAGAGCTATGAGGAGAGTGCAATGGTTGTATAAGGAGGGAAGAACTTTGGGGAAACGCCTGTTTCCGGGAATAGACAGGAGCAAAAAGAAGCACGAGGGGCGATTTCCTCGTGCTGGCATAGCGGCCACCAGTTGCCGGAGTTGGCGGTAGTGTTGGCTCCTGCCAAATGTGTGTCCAGTCCAATTGAGGCAGCTTTTCATTAAGTATTTATATAACGCTAACCCCGAAAGATGGTGTTGGTCTGTCGCCACATGCCAACGGAACATAGAGGCTTTCGGAAATAAATCTTGACACGGGCATCTAAAAATAGTAAAATACGTAGAAAATACAATCTCTCATCGGCAGGGATGAAAAGGAGAACGGCATGACTGATAGGCGCGCTGGCCGCCGCATCCCACATGTCAGAAAGCAACCCAGGGCGCGTACCCAAAAAGGCACCTGGCGGAAGAAACGATCTGATACTGGGAAAAAGCGCAATAAATGACAGAAAGGAGGTTAAAGATTATGTCTGTTTTTGCAAGACTTGGCAAAGTTGCCGTCTATTCTACTAAAAAAGGTCTCAAAGTGTCCATTCCTAAAAAAAGTACGAAGCACAAGAAAAAGAAGTAATCTGACGACACGTTAGGGTGTCTACTGCGCTTGTTAACCTAAGCGAAGGCGCCCCCTTCACTTAGGTTAACACCTAGCACGAGACCTTGCTTGGGACCCTGGTCAGCTAGCTGCTGTGGTAAGAGGAATGCGACCTGCTTCGGTGATTTCCCATATCCCTCGTGGAAGTTTGACTTCAAAAGACCTTCTTTCACCATCGCATCGCGTGCCCATTGAGCCGTTTTACGCCAGCGCAGCATACCATCAGAGGCAAGCGGCTCATAGTCTACTTCTCTCAACACGCCTTTCATCGACTGCTCCACCCTTTCCAGCACATCGTTCACCTGGGCTGATCCGCCTGACTCATTGAGTGCCTGTAAAATGGGCTGATAATAGTCTCCCATTGGTGTACGCACCCCCCGTGGCAAGCGGCCCACCTCCACCTCTCTTTCCAAACTGTGCAGCAAGCTTGCCTCCTGATTGGACAGTGGCAGGCCAAGCTCTCGTTTCAGGACAGCGAGCACCGCCCGCCTGGCTTGTCGGTTGGAGACGACGGAGCCCGCCACGATACAAACATTATCCCACAAAGGGTTAACCGACGCACCGACCGATTTGCGCCAGTCGACATCTGCCAAACGTTGCACATAAGTAGACCACTCCTGCGGATACTCAGTGAGCACCACATTGCCAATCCCCCCCAGGGCACGTAGCACCACACTATGGGTGTTGATCTTTTCCTTGCGCAGTTCAGGAGCAGACAATATACCCCTGCCTACGCGCTGCCAGTCAGAGATCGCGTCTGCCACTGCCATCCAGTATTGTGTTGCTTGCTTGACCTTGTCAGCATAGCCTGCTGACTTAGGTCGATCTGGCACCTCACTCAACAGTTCGACATTGGCATCATAGAGCGCCGATAGCGTTAACAGTTTGGGCGAATTGGCAGGAAGCGATATTCGCTCCTTTTCGATTTGCCCTCGGAAGGCAGGGACGTTCTCTGCAACCTCCATAGTCAAGGCACTGAGATGGTCCCGATGATCGTAGAGGACATCCAGGGATTTTGAGGTTTTGTGTGCATAGCGGTTGAGGTCAGTAAACATCTGCTGCAAGCGGTCAAGATTTTCCGTTTGAAAGAGCAATACGCTGATGCGTTCTTTTCCTAGCGCCGGGTTCTCCTTGAGAGCTACGGCAATGGCCGCGGCCCGATGTTGCCCGTCGTTAATGACAAATTGCATCTCCTCCAAATCCATTTCGAGAAAGCCCATATTGGCATCAAGATCGCTGGGTATGAATCTCATCGGGCAGTCATAGGATGCGGTAATGGAGAGAAGATATAGTCATCTTCATTGTCAAGGATATACTTGGCAATCTCAGGAACACGTGAGGCGTTGAGGACACGCTGAGCACGCTGAGATGGATCAAATTGCGCCCAGTCATTAAATTTGAAAAAGTGGGGAATCTCCGATAGGGCCATTGTTGTTGCAAAGTACTCACGGCTCCCAAGCCTAGCCCGCATCGCAGGCAATTGAACTTTCATGCTGGTGGTTTCCTTTCTGACCTGTTTACGATAATATTCCGACCTCTCCCCATTTACTTAGAGAGGTCTCATTCATTAATATAGCAGTTCCATAATTTTTTGTCAACAGGTGTTATTGTTAGAAATGAGAGCTGCTGATTACGGATCAAAGGACTAGCATCATACCGCTTTTTCATTACGTCGGACTCAGCTTGACAGAGCAGTGACGCGCTAAGAGACGATTCTGACGGCTTTTTTGGCAGAGGTCAAGACCAAGCCCGCATCAGCCGGCCCGCATCACTACAGTAGTAGAAGCCGTTGCTGCCGGACAAAGAGATTTACAGGAAGGTGTAAGCCGGTTGGAGAAAGGCCAGAAAGAAATACGCGCTGAAATGGCAACAAAAGCAGATGTTCTAAGCGTTGGAGTAAAGGTTGACAAACTGAAAAAGCGGATCGAAGGTATCGAGGAACACGAAGGTATCCCCCACCCCGACAAAACTAACCCCATCTTGACAAGCCCACCCATTCTTGTTACGGCTACAGCGTCAGTGAAACCGAAATACCTCCCCGCGCTATGACAATGGAGCAATAAACCAATTTCTTTCCTCATTTTCCGTGACACTTTTTATATTTCTTACCTGATCCACAATAGCAAGGTTCGTTACGACCCAACTTAATTCTCTCTCCCTGAATTGGTGTAACGAGCCTCTCGATGCCACTTGCTGCTCTTACGGCATTTTCTTTTAAGGGCTTATGAATATTTTTTCTAATTTCTCCATCTACTGTTAAAATTTCTTCACCAACCAGACTGTCAAGATCAGGTGTACCAACTCCCTCAATTTTACTAATACCGTTTTTTATGACTGACAGATAGAATCTATTTTCGTTCATCTCTCTCGGTTTCTCTACAGGAATGAAATCTATCGGCTTCCCCTTATCAAAATCTACTCCGTTCAATATATACTGTTGTTGTCCAGGCGGCATAATGGTTCTGTGTTGAATAAAATCATATATTCCTACACTAGCATCAACAGTGATTATTTGTGACATCCAAACGGTTTTTACTTGTAAAGAAAGCTCATACGCAGAGACCAAAAGACTAACTGTGCCGAAGTCAAAAGTTACTGGTTCTTTAAATTTGTAAAAAGCGTTAATTGTTTTAGCATTTTGGTTGAGCTCAACAAGAAGGAGATATTTTTCAAAAAGCCAGTTAACGACTGGTAGCTGTTCATACTTAATATCATTTGGATTATAATTTTCGGGAACTCTGCTCCTAGAAGTTTCATCAAGAAAATGGTAAGTTGCTTTACTACAATCTTCAATGGATGTTTCTCTATATGCTTCCACATTGAACTTGCGGAATGACCATCTCGGAACGCCCTTGTCATTTGGTTCCGAGGTATAGTAGGCAAAGCTCATTCCGCAACTATTCACTGGAAGCATTTAGTATAAATTTCTTCTTCTATGACAACTTTTATATTTTCGTCACCGGACTTTAATGCGGCAACCATCCCAATTCCTACTCTTTTTCCTTTCCGGAGAGCAGCAGGCGTAAATCCCGAATTACTACAAATTAAAGCATAGTCAGCATTAATGTCTCTTCTCTTTGAGTCTAAGGCATCAACTACGCCAATACCAACAACAACATTCCAGTCTTTGCATTCAACAACAACAAACTGATCCTCGCCATTTATTGTCCCCCTAATCTCGACATCTAAATCGCGGCGACCATCGGGACCTACTGTCCATTGTCCGTATTGTACCCTAGCACCTGGACTCATTGTGGACATGATATCAGCGACAAGTTTTTCGTAAATACTACCAGCTTTTGCCATATGTCATTATCTCCTGGGCATGAATGTTGTAGGCAGAGTTGCAGACTCTGCACGTCTTGGCTGAGGCGGAAGGGCTCGAACCTGATCGTAGAGCGCCTGATATCTCCTTTCCCGCGATAGGGAGTAACCATTTAAGAGCCAAGAGAATAGGCCAACAGTTTCAGGTGCATTATAAGCCTAGTGGTTGGAAACGGGAAGTGGTAATAGGACATTTCCCCTATGTGTCAGATTTTTCATATACCCCGCCTTTCATCAAATGTAAGACGGACATTCATTCTTCTACTGCACATGGAGGTTTTGGTGTTTGTAAGTACCTCATAAGTTACTGAAAACCATTTGTAGCGTTCTATCACTAGCATAAAGATAACAGGCAGGATTATATGGCTCAAATTTTGCACTTCAGGTAATTGAGAATGGATATTCAAAACACATTAAAGTTAATAACAGCATTGACACCCGACTTTCAAGCTCTTATTTGGCCTTTGGTTATTGTATTTATCCTACTTTATCTTCGCATTCCACTCAAAAAATTCCTTGGGAACATGAGCGAATTTACTCTGAATGCCGGTACTTCAGGACTTGAAGCATCAGCTAAACAGCAGGAGGTCAAGGTTGCAGCAGAGGCAAGTGCAGCGTTAGGTGCTGCTTCAGTAAGTAAATCAGAGAAGGGTCAAGAAAACAAACAAGTAATAGATGAAGAAAATGCAAAGGAAATTGCAAAGGTAGTAAGCCAAGCGGTTAAGCCCCGAATTGCTCGACACCTTGCCGAAGCATCTGTGCTTTGGGTTGATGACAACCCATCAAATAATACATTCGAGAGAATAGCTTTAGAGGCACTGGATATTCATACAACGAACTGCACTTCTACTGAAGATGCTTTGGAAAAGTTAAGTCTAAACAAGTATCAGGTAATTGTATCTGATATGAGTCGTCCTCCCGATTTACAAGCAGGATACACCCTGTTAGAAGAATTAAAAAAGCGTCAGATTACTACTGACTTTATCATTTATGACGTATCCTTTTCCCCTAATCAAAGAACTGAAGCGCGTAGGAACGGAGCATTTGGAAGCACAAACAATCCTCAAGAGCTATTTCAACTTGTTACTACCGCTATAGAGATTCAACAACTTTCCCCACTTATAATAGTAGGAGAACCAGGAGGTGGAAGATCATGGTACTTAGCAAATTTGTATCAGACTCATCTACAAGCATATTATGCTGAGGATGCCGTTCAAAAATGGTTGATGAAGAACTATCCTCATAGTAAGAGGAAAGAATTATCAGGTGGCTTCAGGATAGACTTCATAATAGAAGATCAGGATGGAACTTTAATCGGTGCTGAAGTTCTATTTCGCAGAAATTCTAAATTCCCCATTAAAGTCATAACAGATAGATACAATCTTCTGGAAAAAAGCTTTTATGGTCAGAAACTTGATAAACTGATTATCTTTGTCGTAACAACTGATGTATCTGTAGCTGATGAAATCGCAGAACGGGTTAAGAGGCTAGTCCTTCCGCCAGGTATCTCTCTTATAATCGGGCAACTTGAGAATGGCGAGTTTGTACCTGCAAGTGAATTTGACCCACCTTCTAATCCCTAAGGCAAGGTTCAATTTGAAGAAAAGTACTTGACAGTTTGAACAGTCACACACTGTCACGCCTCCGCGAAGCGAAGGGTCTATCTCGATAGGCAGAGAGATGCTTCGCTGCGCTCAGCATGACAGAGCTTGAACTTTCTGGCGGTTAGGAACTGTCAAGTTCATTTGAACCATACCTAATCTCCATAATCGGCCCCTACACGCCTACCCCAGCCGTTCGATCACCTCGCAAATCAACTGGGGCAGCACACCAAATGAATACGACATCAGCACGCGTTCGTCGCGTTGGTGGACGCTGCGCCCATAGGGACCTATATCAACTACCGGCAGTCCCAATTGCTGGATAGCTGCTAATGGTAGACTGTAGGCGCCAGGGTATGCAAGCGTGTCCGGCTCACGCCAGGTAGGTATGTTGGCTGTCAGCGCCGCCAGGTCCAGATCGGGGTCGAGTCGCAAGTAGCTTATGTCCGAAATGAACGGGTAATACTCCTGTACTTTCAAATTCAACTCAGGATGCGCCGCCGCGACTGCCCCCACGACCTTGTGCAGCAGGCATGGAGTCGCTGCTACGTGTGGGTAGTAAGGAGAGAGTAGTAGATCACCACGGCAGGTCCATATTTATAGTTGCCCTTCTGGCCGCTCAGGGTCCAGAGGTGGCGAACCAGGCGCAGGCAACGCTGGCGAGCATCCAATTCGCCAGGCATGTTCTCCAACATGGTGGCCAGTTCGGCCTGCACACGCTCTGGGCCGAGTCGCTGCCCTACCTCGCTGAGCAATTCAGCATAGGTAAGAACGATGCTTGAGCGTGACCTGTGCTGTTCTGCCCGCGTATCATCTCCGCTGAGTAAGAGCCAGCGGCGTTCCGTTTCGTCAATTTGCTGCAACACGCGCTCCAGCGCCAACCCGGCCCAGAGGCGCAGCCGTTCCAGCAGTTCGCCCGGCTCGCTCGTAAAGGTCAGGACATTCAGGTAGAAATAGGCCATGTAGGGAAGCTGTACATCATAGCGATCCTTGAGGTCACTCGCGTGTAGTGTAACCGGCGGGGCAGTGATCTGCTCACCCGCCACATCGCACAATTCGTCGTTCATGCTGAGATCGCGTATCAGTTCCGCCGCCAGTAAATTTGCGTCTATGCCCTCGAAAGGTGTGCCGACGTGCGAGGCGCGCCCGATGACCAGGAAACTGGGCAGAAGCTTGCCGGCGGTGCCGGTAAAGATATAGCGGTGTTCATCGCCTGGATAGAGGGCCAGCGTGGTATCGGTGTTGATTGCTCCCAGGTATTCCAGCCCGTACTGCCGACGCAGATGCAGCAAGAAATATACGGCCTGCAGCACGCCCGCCGATTCGTTCTCCTCGTCTGGCGTGGCCAGGAAGATCACCGAAAGCGGCAGGCGCCCGGCACGTGCTATCCCTGCCAGGTGACGCATTACCGCAATGTTGACGGCCAAACCGCTCTTCATATCAGCAGAGCCACGGCCAAACATCCAGTCGCCGGGAAACGCGGCATGGTCCTCGGCTAATCCAGGGGTTAACTCTGCCAGCACATTCTGCCGGGCAGCCAGTCCCGCCGGGTCAAGCGCCCAGGGTTCTAGCGACTCGTAATCCGCTGTATCTACTGTATCGATATGCCCTAGCAGGACAATGGTACGTGGACTACGCCCGCGCAAAAAGGCGTAGGCATTGTGCCGTTCCCAGGGGTCGCCAGGCAGGGGGTCGAGTCCGCTGCTGGCATAGACGCTTTCCAGGCCGTCCGCGTGGAGCAATCGGAGCACTTCGTCGGCGACGTGGTTTTCACCTACGCCGGGGCTTACGCTGCGGATGGCTACGAGTCGTTCAGTATAGTGGCGAATTGTATCGTACCAATAGTTTTGCAATGTGGTTCTCCTTTCATCTTCTCCCCAACTTCGCCAGTATCGCACCTTTTACCAACCTGACTTCTTCCACCTTTAACAAGAGTACACCTCCAATATACACTATCGTGGCTAAACCACCTGCCACGATCACCGTCAACACTTGCCCTGACAGGTGACTGAGTGAGAATAGCGCGATATGAGCGAGCATCACTTGCGCGCCCCATGCAACGACCACCATCACAGCAGTTGCCGCCAGGATTTTGAGCAGTGCAGGGATTGTCTCGCGTATCCTGATTGGACCGATCGCCATGCGCAAGAGCACGAGCAAAATGATGGGATGAAGCGAGTTCTGTACTGTATTGGCGAACGCAAGCGCGGGCATGCCTATTGTCTGCCAAAAAGGCAAGGCTACCGCCAGGTAACCAGCATAGCTTACAACACCCACGATAACCGGGGTAATTGTGTTTTTGCGCGCATAAAATGCTGAGAGCAAGAGTTGATCTATGGCGATAAAAGGAAGTTGATAGGCATAGTTCTGGAGCGCAATGGCGGTCAGCAGCGAATTTTGAAAGGTGTACTTGTGATGTTGGAACAATAACATCACAATTGGCAAACGCAGGACGATCAGGCCGGCAGCAGCTGGGATCATCAATAACAAGCCGAGGCGCAGGCCTAGCAGGAGTGTTCCTTTGAAACGTTCACTGTCACCCGCCCTGACATGCTCTGCCATTGTGGGGAGCACAGCTACTGAGAGGGCAGTCGCTACTAATCCACCAGGAAATTGTATCAGTGTTGTGGCGAAGCGCATGGCGGCATAGTTCGCTGCGCCATCACCTGGTGTAAGCGAGGCGAGGCGCTGATCGAGAAAGATGAAGAATGTGCTTACCAGAAAGCTGAATGCGACCGGAGCATAGAGTTTGAGGATACGTCGCAATGCCGGATGCTTCAGGTCGAGCACAAACATGTAGCGAATGTGCTGGTTACGCATGCCAGGTAGGAGTAGCGCAATCTCGCCGAAAGCGCCTATGATGACGCCAATAGCGAGTCCGAGGTAGCCGTTGTAGCGCGCTCCGAGAAGACCTCCAACGATGGCACCCAGAATAATACCGACATGATACGAAGCTGTCGCAACTGCCGGCCAACCAAACTCTTTACGCGCAAAGAGCGCAGCCTGTAGCACTGCAAACGGTCCAAGCGCAAGCAGCGAAAAGAAGATGATACGTGCGAATTGAGTGGTCAGTACCTTTTCTTGAGCGGTATAGCCTGGAACCTGGATCGTAGCAACGAACCAGGGCGCGATAAAGAGAAAGATGATCGCCGCGACAGACATAATGATCAGGACGAGATTGACGATCGTGAAGACAATGCGGCGCAGTTCTTCTCGCTTTTCAGGTGCAGCATAATCATTGAAGGTCGGAATTAAGGCCCCATTAATAGAACCATTGATCAGCAAATCATTGAAGGTTTGCGCAGGTGAAATGGCGGAGGTGAAGGGACCAGCTATACTACTACCAAGGGCGGCCACCACAATCTGTCTCACCATACCCATGACGCTGCTGCCCAGGTTGCCGAGCATGACCAATGTGGCCGATTTGACGATATGCCGACGCTCGCTGGGCACGGCCTTTTCTGCTGTTTCTTCTACGACCGGTACGAGTGACGCAGATTGTTCAGGGCCAGGCATTCCTGCTTCGACTATAGGAAGATATTCAACAGCAGAGATTGGGTTATTGGGTTCAGATTGTTCTTCGTAGTCCCCCGATTTATCGTGGGGAATTCCTTTAGATAGCATTACGGATCATCTATTTCCTTCAGGCAATTGCTTAATGGCCTTGATTAACTCGGTTGTTGAATGGTTTGGCAGGTATGGAATTAAACGCACGATGCCGCCATATGCTTGCACGATCTTTGCTTCTGGCAGGCGATCCGGGTCGGGTATATCGCCCTGGACATTGGCATAGTCGCCACCTTTGACATAGATTGCAGGCTGCAACAGGGCAACGAGTGGGCCAGCCGTTGGTTCTGCAAAAATCGTTATATAATCAATACAGGTCAACGCCGCCAACATTTCGGCCCGTTCTGCTTCCGGTATCAGTGGTCTCCCCGGCCCTTTGAGCAAGCGCACACCGGCATCATCATTGAGGCCGAGAACTAAAAAATCACCCAGCGCTCGCGCCTCCTGTAAATAGCGTTTATGCCCCAGGTGTAGCAGGTCAAAGCAACCATTAGTAAAAACGCCACGTTCGCCCGCCTGCTGCCTGCGCCGCACCTCGATGGCAAGGTCCTCACGGGCAAGTATTTTATCTTGAATATGATTGTTGTTCATGTGACAATCGCACCCATCAATTCCTGCGGTGTGTTGCTGGCACAACCCAGGCGACGCACGACGAGCGCAGCCGCAGCATTCGCCAGATAAGCAGCCTCGGCCATGCTCGCACCGGCGGTCAACGCCAGCGTAAAGGTTGCTGCAACGGTATCACCGGCACCATTGGTATCAACGACCTCGCTGGCGTGGTCAAGGCGATGAAGAGGCAGGTGTAGAGGTGGCCTGCCGACCTCAAACAGGCTCATGCCCTCACTGCCACGGGTGATGAGCACTCCTCCGGCATTGCTGCCTTGAAGCAGCCGTTGGCCCGCCTCGTCCAACTCAGCCTGAGAAGTAATCGTCGTACCCAGTGTCAGTTCGGCCTCCGGCTGGTTCGGTGTCAGCGCGGTCACACCCTGGAAACGGAAGAGCGAGCCATGCGAATCTACTACCACCACCTTATTTAGTTGCCGCGCAGTGGGGATACAGGTTTCAATGATCTGTGGGCTAATCACGCCATTTTCGTAGTCTGAAAGCACGACCGCATCGATGGTTGGCAATATTTGCCGTATATAGGCAAGGATGCGCCCCTTGGTCGGCTCGCACAGGTCCGAATTGTCTACGCGGTCGATACGCACAACATGCTGCTGCACAATTTGCGGACTACCTGCAACGATGCGTGTTTTTGTCGAGGTGGGACGTTGTGCGTCAGTCACCAGACCCTCTTGATGCATGTGGAGGTCACTGATAGCGCGGCGCAGACGCTGGCCAGGGAGATCGTCGCCAACGACGCCCGCCAGAAAGACTTCAGCGCCCAATGTGCGGGCATTCACGGCAACATTGGTCGCGCCTCCTGGGACGGTCCATTCTTCATCCAGTTCCAGAATCAATACTGGAGCATCACGAGCGATGCGTGTAGGTCTGCCAATCAGATACTCGTCAGCGACCATATCCCCTATGACCAGGACGCGCTTACCCGCAAAATCTTCGATAATCGAACGCAAGCGCAAGGCGTTGACATCGCAGGGGCGAGAGTCGTGAGGAGTGGAGTGGGGGAGCTTGCCTCCGCCCGCGCGCATATCAGGCATGGTTTTGCTTGCGCCCCCTTACTGCAACCTTGACGGCAAAACGAGGCAACGCCAGCATGCGACGCCAGCGCCACGGTTCGCGATATAGACGATACAACCACTCCAATCCCAGACTTTGCATGATACGCGGCGCTCTACGCTGGCGACCGGAGAGGAAATCGTACGCCCCGCCAACGCCCATGGCCACCGCAACGGGCAAGCGTGAAAGATTACGCCGTATCCATAAATCCTGCGCGGGGGAACCAAACGCTACGCACAGCACATCAGCCCGAACCACTCTGATACGCTCGATGATGGTATCTTCTTCGTCGGGCGCGGGTGACCCGGCATACGTACCGGCGATCTCTAGCCCTGGGGCAAGCTGCTGTAAACGTGCGCCTGCTGCCTCTGCGACCCCTGGAGCAGCACCTAGTAGGTAGAGACGATAGCTTGCTGCCGCACAACGTTGAGCCAACGCTGGCAGTGTATCGGTGCCGGTGATACGCCCAGGCACAGGTCTCCCCATAAAGCGTGCCGCCCACACGACCCCTATACCATCAGGCAAGACGAGCGCTGCCTGGTTAATGGCTATACGAAAATCCGCATTGCGTTGTGCCTCCATCATGAACTCAGGGTTAACGGTGATGATCTGCTGGCAAGGCGCGTGATTACCACTCGCACGACGCCGGGCAATGATCTGTTCAATGCTGTCAAGTGCTTGCTGCTGTGAAAGCCGATCCACTCGGACATCAAGGATATAGACGGATTCTGGCGGACTGAGCTGTGCCATAATAGCTAATTGTTGCAACGACATATATTTACCAGTGAATAATTTCCGTTTCGGTGTTGGTCACGATCACATCAGGACGTGTCTCTTCGATATAACGTTGTACATGGCCCAGAATTTCGTCAGCATGCTGACTGCTATTGCTGACGCAACTGATACCAAGCTTGGCAATTTGCCAACGATCGTGTTCTTCGACCTCGGCAATCGCGACTTCAAACTGATTGCGCACTCGCGCTATGACAGATTTGATTATCCGCCTTTTATCCTTTAACGAGTGACAGGTCGGCAAATGTAACGTGATTTGACTGACTCCTACAATCATGGAGGTAGTATAGCATAGACGGCCTAGATTCGACGCTCTATCTCCCTCTCTGGTACAATGTCTTGGAGAAAAGAAAATGTTAAGGAGGTGTAACCCATGAATGAAATGGATATTCAGCTAGGCGGGCGACCAAGCTTGCCCATGCGGGGCGTAGCTCAACCCAAACGGGATGAGGTGCTCAACCTCCCGCGTGTGCATATTTCTACGCACCCGGTAATGGCTCACAAAATGACGGCGCTACGGGATAAAAACACGCAGCCGCCGGAGTTTTATCGCCTGGTGAAGGAGATTGGTATGCTGCTTGCTTACGAGGCGACAGCATCCCTGGCGGTGGAACCTGCGGAAATCGAAACGCCTTTGGAGCGGATGACGGGCTATCGACTGGCGGGCGGAATTGGCGTGACTCCCATCCTACGCGCAGGGCTTGGGTTGGCGGAGAGTTTTCGCGAGGTCATTCCCGATGTGCAAATCTGGCACCTGGGACTGCGCCGCGACGAGCATACCCTACAGGCAATGGAGTATTACAATCAACTCCCGCTGCGCGTGAACCTGCAGGTGTGCTATGCAGTAGACCCGATGCTGGCGACGGGAGGTTCAGCCATCGATGCGATCAATATCCTCAAACGGCGCGGTATCCCACGTCTCTCCTACGTAGGCATTATTGCAGCCCCGTATGGCCTGCTCAAGCTGTCGCAAACTCATCCCGACATCGACATTTACATCGCGACCCTGGACGAGACTTTGAACGATTATGGCTATATCATGCCGGGTCTGGGTGATGCCGGCGACCGCCAGTTTGGAACATTTTAGCTGATGCCAGAAGAAAAGCAGGATTCAACAGAACACGCTCTACAGCCAGAGGAGGTGCCTGCACCTGCTGCCTCCGACGAGCAAGTGATTGAGGAACAATCCATGGCACCAGCGCCTTCGGCGGAGCCGGAACCACAAGTCTCGCTGCCACCGGAGGCACGCGGGGAGGTTAACGGCGGCCCACTGGGCTGTTGCCTGGGAGTTTTTATCGGCCTGATGATTAGCCTGCCAGTCGCTGTGATTGGTCGCATTTACGCCAATCCACTGGTCCCTATATTTCATAGTCCATTGCTCGTTCTGATACTGCTGCGTATCGCCATGGCAATCAGTGGGATTGCAGGTGCGGTGATCCTTGGGTATTTTGGTTGGAAAATTGGCAGAAGACTGTATCGTGAATACGAGCCGCCCGTTATACCCTACAGGGGGTATAAGAGGCGCAACTCAAAGAAAGCCCAAACTCGTGTGTAGGGACCCTGAGCGGAGCTTGCGGAGCACATTTCAATACTTCGCGTCCGCTGGGTAGTTATGCCGTCTCAGCGAACTCAGATATCGACTATATATTATGGTGAAAGAAGGGGCGTTATGCGTGTTGTTATCTTTTGTGATATGGAAGGCATTTCTTGCATCGAGACCTGGGAGCAAGTCAACGCAGGCACGACTTTTTATGAGCAGAGCAGAAAACTCTACACTGATGAAATGAATGCGGCAGTGCGTGGTGCGCGCGCGGCGGGAGCAAGTGAGATAGCGGTGGTTGATTGCCACGGTGCCGGAGGAGCGCATTCCTTTAAGAGCTTTGTTCCTGAACACCTGGAATCTGGCGCACAGTATGTCCTGGGCTATCCCTGGGCACGTTACATCGCACCTTTTGAGCAGGGATGTGACGCGATCTTATTTGTGGGTGCCCACGCAATGGCAGGTACGCCTGACGGCGTGCTCTGCCACACTGTGTCATCGGAGGCCTGGTACAATGCCTGGATCAATGACACACTGGTGGGTGAAAGTGGTATCCTGGCGGCTATTGCGGGTTGTTGGGACGTGCCTGGCATATTCGTCTCCGGTGATGAGGCGACCTGCCGCGAGGTGACAGCCCTGCTTGGCGAAAACGTGGTGACAGCTCCCGTCAAAACGGGTCTGGGACGCTACTCGGCACTCAACATGGCTCCCAGGGATGCGTGTGCGTTGATCGAGATGCGCACAGCCCAGGCGCTGAGCATGAAGGACTGGCCCAAACCCTACAAACCTGCCAGTCCAGTTACGTTCAGGGTGGAACTGGCGTCGCCTGATCGTGTCAATGATTTTATGGGACGGAAGGGCGTGCAGATCGAAGGGCCACGTACGGTGTCTTGTACTGGCGATAATTTCTGGCAGGCGTGGGATCAGTTTTGGTATAGGAATTAACGATGATCCTTACCACCCAGCGCCTACTGCTGCGTGAGTTCGTGGAAAGCGACTGGCAAGCCGTGCTCGCATATCAAAATGACCCGCTCTACCTGCGTTACAACCCCTGGACGCAGAGGACGGAGCAGGATGCCCGCCAATTTGTACGCTGGTTTATTGCCTGGCAAGAGGAACAGCCGCGCAAGAAATTTCAGTTTGCTGTCATCTTACCGGGCGAAGAGCGCCTGATCGGCAATTGTGGTATCCGTATGCGCAGCACCGATGCCTGCGAGGCAGATATCGGTTATGAATTCGATAGCCGCTACTGGGGCCAGGGCTATGCAACTGAGGCGGCACTGGCCATGCTCGCTTTCGGCTTCGGCCAACTGGGACTACATCGCATCTGGGCGCACTGCTTCGTAGAGAATGTGGCTTCTGCTCGGGTGCTGGAGAAAATTGGTATGCAGCTGGAGGGAAGATTGCGTGAGAACGAGTGGATGAAGGGCCGCTGGTGGGATACGCTGGTGTATGCTATCCTCGATTACGAGTGGGAGACTCAGTCATAATATGAGCGAGAGCCTGGCTGAGCCAGGCTCTCGCTCATATTAAACTTGTTCCTCCTCGTCCTCTTCGGTAATAGTATACGGGGGCATCTCAACCGGCACACGATAACCCGAGGCCGAACTACCAGGTTGAGAAGGGTCCTGCGCGGGTGTCATCAGATCATTGGTGATGGAACGAACGAGACGTTCGATACGATCCCAACGTGCCGGATAGCGATCAGCATAGAACTTCTCTTTGCCCTCGCCGTCGTACACGTAGAAGACATATTCCTGGTTTTCAAAGCGGTAGTCTATCTTGCTGTAGGGGATGCGCACCAGTTCCAGCACCTGCAATGTCGTACGAGAGCTTATCTGCGGATCGATGCCAGGCTTCTCCTGACTGGTAATAGCCTTCTTCACCATGTCGACGGCCACATGCCACACATCCAAGGGAACGCCTTCGGGAGGAGCTTCAGGATGCAATGTCTCGTTGATCTCGGCGTTGTACACCAGATCGCCACTTGCTTTGAGCAGGCGCTGCTCTGGAATGGGGCTGTTGCCGACAACCTGTGACTGTACGCGTAGGTCGAAGCGACGCAGCATCTCGCGATGACGCACCACTTTGCCAGTACCGCCGCAGTTAGCGCATAAGGCCGTTTTTGCCCCCTGGCAGTTCGTACAAACGCGCTTGCCATTGCCACATGTGCAGTCCATTTCGCCATTCACGCAATCTGGGCAGGGAACTGTTTGCCCTTTGTTGGCAGGGTCCGCATCGACCGGATTGGGAAGAGGCACGCCTTGCTGGCGAATCCCTTCAAACACATCTGCAACCTTCTCGGTCACCGATGTCGCTATATTCTCCGCCTGTTTCTGGAAAAACGGCTTCTTCTCACGCTGCGCCCAATCGGCAATATAGCCACGCCCGCGGCAAGTGGTGCAACGTTTCTTGGTCCGCCCCTTGCAATCAGGGCAGACAATCCAACCGCGACCCGTGCAGGTGGTACAAAGCGCACGTCCCGTGCCGTTACACACGGTGCAAGCAAGTATCTCGTCCAGCCCTTCGATACGCGTGCGACTCGGCGGTGCCTTCAGTCCGGTTACGGTAGGCAATTCATAATCCCACACCGGCAGCACCGGTTGCAGTTTCCCTAGCGGACGACCTGTGTAGGGCTCGGTCATCAGTTCCATATTGCGCGTCTCCCAACGCGTCTGTAATGTGACCTCCCAGACTTCGTCACTACTCCAGGAGACCACATCCATGTAGGTGCCGAGGTCACGCGCAACACGCCAGTTTCCGGCACTCCACATGTTCGCGAGTTGACGGATACGTTGCTCCTCAACACTCGACGCTTTGCGCGGCACAGGAGTTGTTTGCGTCTGTTGCCAGTATTCGCTCGCCTTATCCACAGCGCGCTTAATACGTTGCTGCGCTTCACTCGCGCCCTGTACTACTGTTCGCGTGAGATCTTCTATGCGTCTTTCTATGTCATCTTGGTTAGGTTGGTTGCTTTTTGCTCCAGCTTCGGGGCCTTGTTCCCATTCATCAGCCATTGGTATGCCTCCCTAGGTTGTAACTATGTATCATTTTGCAATATATACGCTGAGAGACGGAGAGGGTTGTAACCGGGTGCGATGATGAATGTTCTGCAAGCCGATAAAATCGGCCTCTACAACAATGTGACGATCTCTTCTTGCACCGGCACACCGGTTACCTCTACATCGCGTTCCTGAATCAGAATATTCACCTCGCTGCGCACGCCAAACTCAGGTAGATAAATGCCCGGTTCAATGGAGCAACAGGTGTGCGTGAGCAAGTAACGGTCATCCCGCGTCTCGAAATTATCGTTGTTCGCACCATCTCCGTGGTCAACGGTGGTGATGCTATGGCCGGTACGATGGATAAAATACTGGCCATAACCAGCGTTTGCGATTACCGCACGCACGGTATCGTCTACCTGGCGACCCTCGACGCGCTGACCCGCAGCAAGTCGTTCCCGCACAAAAGTGATACCGGTATCACGCGCACGCCGTACAATCTCGAATACTTCACGTTGACGCGCCGGAATCTCATCACGAGTGCCGGCGAAAGCCATCCAGGTATAGTCGGCAATGATCGAACCAGGTTCATGCAGGCGTCCCCAGAAGTCACATAGAAGCAGGTCGCCAGGGCGAATGGGATCATTCTTGCTGCTCGTCGGCACGTAATGTGGATTTCCACCATTAGCGTTAACCGCAATAATTGGTGGATCAGGTAGAATCAACCCTCTGTGCTGCAACAAGGTGATGAAACGCCGCTGCACGCTGTATTCATCGAGCGTTACGCCTGCGCGCAAGTCGTCACCCAGGGCAGCAAAGAGGGCATCTTTCGCTGCTATCAGCCGTCGTCCGGCCTCGCGATGGCTCTCTATTTGTTCATCGCTTAATTGGGCCACAAAACGCTGGGCCAGATTAGCTGAACTGACCACCTCCACTCCACACGAACGCACCAATTCTAGCGTGCCAGCATCAACACGCGCTATGTAGGGGATGGCATTCATCGGCGAATACTCCATCGCTATACGCATACCACGTTGTAACACAGCTTCTAAATATGCCTGCATCTCTCGCCAGGTTTGGAAGACATGCCGCTCTCCCGGTAACGATCCCAGTACATGCGACTCGACGGCGCTAATTATGGCGCTCGGTGTACCGTGGGCCGGAACAAAATAGAACCAGCGGCGCGTATACATGTCCTCGGCAGGGAGTTTCAACACCTGGTGAGCAATAGGATTTGAGCGACGAAAGTCATAAAAGAGCCAGCCATCCAGCCCCTCAGTATGCAATGCTCCCTGAATTTGCTCAAGGTTCATAGGATGTCCCTCCAAATAGGCAATCTATAGAGTAGAGCCTGGCAACCGCAAGAGATCGCCATTACGCTGCAATATACCACATAGTTGCTCGGCCCACACCCCGCGCTAAGCTCTTTTCTACCATTTCATTCGTCTTTTTTGCTATACTAAATGTAAGTATCCCAGAACTTTCAAGCCAGGTGTTGAGTATGGATGACGAAAACACAACAAAGCTATCAGAGGATTCTGCGGGCTCGCCGTCGGCTGCTCCGACGAATCCAGTACCACCTATGGTAAGCGAGCACAATGGGTTGCCTGAAGAGTCCCTGCCTCTTGGGAATGGACCGCCAACACCAATAAAGGCGCGCAAGGGCAGAGTATCCTGGCAACGTAGTATACTGACTATCTGCTTGCTCCTTCTCCTGCTGGCAGGCGGTGGTATCGCGTACGGCTACTATTACTTCAACTCGAATATACAGGCTCCACTCAACAAAATCTACCATTCCGTCAGTCGTGGCAAAGATGAGCCTACTACTACCAGTAATGCGACGCCCGATACGGGCGTCATCACCGGGCGATCCTGGAACATTCTGTTGCTTGGAAGCGATGACGATGAGAAATACGTCTTCCCAGGTGTACTTACGCAGGTTATGATGGTTATACATATCGATACCGTCAACAACAGCGTCTACATGGTCTTCATCCCGCGTGACTCATGGGTATATGTGCCGGAAATAGGTGGCATGCATAAAATCGACCAGGCCTTTGAGTTTGCAGCCAACCAGAACAATAACTTCGATGATGGTGTTCGAGAGGCACGCCTGACTATCGAGAAGGATTACGGCATCACGATTGATCGCTATGCGTGGGTTGGATTAAGCGGTTTCGCCAAGGTGATAGACACGCTCGGTGGCGTCGACATTGATGTGACGCATCCTATTGTCGATGATAGCTATCCCGATGACACGCAAGCAAACCCAAACGATCCATATGCGTTCAAACGCCTCGACCTGGCACCAGGGCCACAGCACCTGGGTGGATTGGAGGCACTAGAATATGTACGTTCGCGTCATGCCGATTTGATCGGCGATATTGGCCGCACTCAGCGGCAGCAGCAGGTGTTGGAGGCGCTGAAAAAGAAGCTAAATCTAACGAGCGTAATCACTCATCTCTCAGAACTCATTGCAGATTTGCAAGGCCAGGTCTATACCGACCTGAGTGAACAGGAGATTATCGCCTTTGCCTACTTTGCACGCTCGCTCCCCAGTTCGGCAATTCAGCGTATCACCCTGGGGCCAGGGATCGGCGATCAGAACTTCGGGGAAGTATCAAGCGCCTATGATCCGACGTTCGATAGCTATGAGGATGTGATTTTACCAAACTGTGCCGCAATCCAAACGGAGATAAATAGTATCTTCGAGTTGGGCGATGTGCAGAGCTGTAACGTTTCCACCCCCAGTTAAGATAAGGAGCCTTAGTGATCGAGCAGCGGCAAGGTAACGTCTGTTACCTGCAATTCAACCATCTTTCCCAATTTCCCGAAATAACTCATGGTGTCTTCACGCGGCTTGGTGGCTATAGTCAGGCACCTTTTCACAGCTTGAACGCTGCATTGAGTGGCGGCGACAACTTTGACAATGTCGTACGTAATCGCCTGCTGACACTCCAGACCTTGCACCTACACACCTATCCCTGCGCCACGCTGTGGCAGGTGCATGGCGCGGCTGTCGCAACACTCAGCACAGAGGATATATGGGATGACTGGCGTAACGATTGGCCATACCGCTCCTACTATGTAGAACAACAAGAAATCATCTGGACATTTAAGCCTCGACGCAAAGCTGACGCCCTCATCACCAAACGACGTGATGTCGCACTTGTGCTCTCATTTGGTGATTGCCCTCCTATCCTGTTCTACGACCCTGTACAAGCTGCGTTAGGTATGGCGCATGCAGGTTGGCGCGGCACTGCACGAGGGATAGCTGCTGCCACTGTAGATGCTATGCAGGAGCAATTTGGTTGTTTGCCACGTGATATTTATGCCGGTCTCGGCCCATCGATCGGACCCTGTTGCTACGAGGTTTCCGAGCATGTACGACAGATATTCCAGGGTCAGGCACAGTTCGACGAGATGCCCACCGCCGAGAAGTACCGCAACCTGGTAGGTGAGTCAGCCGTATTCACTTTACAGGAACAAGCCGATACCGGGATAGGTGAAACTTCGCCGGGCGCGTCCTTCCGCCTGGACCTCTGGCAGACCAATCGTAACCAGTTGCTCATGGCAGGGTTGTTAGCAGAACACATTGAGTTGCCAGAAGTTTGTACAGCGTGCCATACCGACCTCTTTTTTTCTCACCGTGGTGAGCATGGTAAAACAGGGCGCTTTCCTGCAATCCTGGCACTCCGCGAAGCGTAATCGCAGTCTCCAGGGCATCCGCAAGGGACGCCCCTACCATGACACGATTAGAAGCCGCCCTGCTACGCGTCATTCAGTGTAGCACGCTGCCCGGGGGGCAGGTATCCCCGATTTATCGTGGGGAATTCATTTATACCGGAGTTATAACCATGGACGAACAGCAGCTAGCCGCCAATATTGCTCGTGTATGCTCCACTATTACTGAAGCGGCTCAACAGGCAGGCCGAAGACCGGAAGAGGTCACGCTCGTAGCTGTTTCAAAAACGGTTCCTATCGAACTTGTAAGGATGGCGTATAATTTGGGAGTAACCAGTTTTGGCGAGAATCGCGTGCAAGAGGCACTCCCCAAAATCGCAGCGTTTCACCCGGCGGGAGTGCGCTGGCATATGATCGGCCATCTACAGAGCAATAAAGCAGGTAAGGTTGTTGGTGCATTCGACTGTGTAGAGAGCGTGGATAACCTGCATGTTGCGCAAGCACTCAACAGGTATGCCGGCGAAAAGGGCATACGCTTCCCGGTGCTGCTCCAGGTCAATGTTTCGGGTGAAGCGAGTAAAGAAGGGATGTCAATAGCCGAGGCACCAGAAGTGGCGCGCCAGATACTAGCTCTGCCTCATATCGAGGTAGAGGGGCTGATGACCATTGCACCATTGGTAGCTGATCCAGAAGAGGCGCGACCTGTGTTTCGCGGTCTACGCGCCTTGCGAGATCAGCTGCGTAGCAAGCTTCCGGTGTGTTCATGGGAGCGCCTATCGATGGGTATGACCGATGATTACCGTATCGCTATTACAGAAGGAGCAACCATCGTCCGCATCGGCCGGGCGATCTTTGGCGAGCGTGTTTACTAATGCAAAATCAAGAGACCTGTTAGGCAATAGGAGTGCAGGGGACGAAGCCTCCTGCCGGGGCGCGGGGTGTCCCCGCTCTTTCTCTTTTCCCTAAAAGGTTGGATGATGATGCTCTAAGGAGACATTTAATGAAACTTGATGATGTACTGTTTGGCCGTCGTGTTCGACAGAATCATGCGCTGGAGCATGCGACCATTACTATCCTGAGCGATATGATTCCAAATTTGAGTATCAATGCCCGTTCTTATTCAGACGGCTTCATCATCTTCAGAGACCTGGACCTCGGCCTGCTGCGCCGGGCAGTCGACGAGGCGCTGCGACGCTTACAAGCTGGCGAATCACAACTGGCTATTCATCCAAACTGCGGCACCAATCTTGCTGTTGGCATCTCCCTGATGACCATTGGCACAATGCTTGGCATGGCCTCCAGTAGCACGCGCAAACGAGTTGCATCAGCGGCAGCATCCTCTATGGTTGGATGGGCAGCAGCGCGTCCGATTGGCGAGTTTGTGCAGAAACATTTCACGACGCTGCCTGATCTCAAAGGGGTGCGTGTCACCGAAATCTTTCGCCGCAAATGGCTTGGTATAACGATTATTGAGGTACGTACTGTTCAGGAGTGATGGTATGTTTGGTTTTCCTTTCCCTATAGCCTATTGGGTGATCAACTACGGCATCGGGTTTATAATCCTGGCAATGCTGATACGAGCCATAGCATCCTGGTTTCGCATGGATGATCGCTTCGCCTTCATCCGCTTTCTAGCGCGTATCACCGACCCTTTCATCACCCCACTACGCCGTTTTGTGAAACCCATTTGGATGATTGACCTGGCATTTCTGCTGAGTTTTTTCCTGCTGATCACCCTGCAGAGGCTCCTGCTTCAGGCACTCCCGCCTGGCTGGTAGATGCATGCGTATTAGTGTACGGGTCATTCCACGCAGCAGCCGGAACAGCATAGAGTGGTCGCCAGGCGGGCTAAGGGTGCGCCTGACTGCTCCACCTGTGGATGGAACTGCCAACGACGCCCTGGTTTCCCTGCTTGCAGAATGCCTGGGTATCGCCAAACGCGACATCAGTATTGTACACGGCATAACAAGCAGACAAAAGATAGTGGAGGTGAGCGGAATCACCAGCGCAGAACTCGAACAGAGACTGGCCGCTGGGTCCGAGTCATAGCCTGGCTCTGCGTCAAAAACCTGAGCCTCATCGAATTTCTTTCCATACTTCACGCGCAAACAGATGAATTTGGGGAATAATTCCCACCGCAAAGTTCTGATTGTATGCCTGATGCGGCAGCTGATCTCGAGTCGTATCATAATACAGCGAATCCATGCGGTCATTAAGTGTTATAAAACGACTTAAAACTAAATGTTGAGCATAGTAAGGCTTGCCCTTGTCAGCTAATTCCATAAAAAATATTTGACGAACCTTATGAGTGCCTTGCTGATGAAAGTTCCCCAGTGGAGAAGGATACCCAAAAACTTTATTGCCTTTCGGCGAAACCATTTGCGTTTTTCCATCAGGAGGTACAGGATAACCGTTAGCAGCAATCAATGCGCTTAGTACACATTCGTAAGCGTGATAAGCATGAAAGACAGTTCCATCTGCAAAGCCAAAATCCAAAAGCCGAGATGCCATCCGTAAATGTCTTAGGGCCAAACCATACCATTTACGTTTTGGATTCGGCAAAGTAGATACTGTTGTCATGATCGACTCAACAACGTAATTCCTAGCACATTTTCTTGACCATTTAATTTAGCCAAAGACTCTGCATGTTGCCATTCTGGCAGCGTTATCAAACGAAATTGAACATGTATATCCTCATCGTGAAGATCAATAAACGCCTCTTGGGCTATTTGCTGATAAAGCCTAAAAGGTCGCTCTGAAGAATTCAATACAATCTCAATAACAACCTCATCATATGGTAAATTACGCAAGTCTATTCCAAAATGTGTCCAGTCACCAACTCCGATCACTCGCTCGATCTGTTCATCAAAGCTCATCTCTAATCGCTCAAAAATAGTTTGAAGTACACTTTGAAGACGGCTATATTGAGCTTCAAACTGAGGATTATCATTATTAGCATCACTGAGCAAATCAGCTAACAAAGCAAATCCCTCTGGATTTATACGTAGTGGCTTTCTTCCATGCTTTGTCTGATTATGCTCTATCCAGTCACGAATCTCATCTGCACGAGATGGTCTGAACAGCAGACGTAGCTGCTTGTAATCAAGCACCTTCTTTGGTTCAAATCGCCATACATATGGTTCGACTTCTCGTCCAACTGTACGTAATAGAGCAGTTACATCAGAAAGAATTGGCTCTAGATCATGTTCTTCAGATATGCGAGTTAATAAATATTGTCTAACTGTACCTTCTGCAACTTTGCCTTCCCTCCGCAACAAGTCGAAAACGTAATAACGTATGCGATCAAACTCATCTAACGATGGATCCAGTACCGTTCCTGGTGCCATTAACCATTGAACCGCTTTATCATCTATTTGCCATGAAACGAATTTAGGCCCTCTTAATATTTTTTGGATATCCTCCGTAACGCCTGAGGAGTTTTCCCGATAGTTGTGGAAAGCTCTGCTATCAAGAACTTGTTGAATTACACCTGAGGTGATTAGCTCAATATCCGCTCCTAAATAGGCTACAATGATACGCTCAATTTCATGCTCTACATAATTAGTTCTTGTGGGTATATCCAAAACTGGTGTTACACCGTAGATAAACTCAAATCTTGATGCCGACATCTTACGGAAATTTAAGTACATGTCGCCTTGAGGATTAATATTTGGATTTTCTACCTGGCGAGTCGATCTGATTGTCAGGTTTTGCCACACAGCATTCACATAATGCAGTCCACTATCCTCACATGCAGCTACAATAGTTTGCCATAAGCTCAGATCCTTATGTTTGTATACGAGAGTAAACCAATGGTCTTGTTTCAAGGCTCGAGCGATAGACTCCATCGATTTAGCAAACTCATTTTCGAACTGCCTACGGCTTTTCTTCTCAGTACCTCCTTCGATTAACTCATATTTTCTTGCTTCAGGAGTAATTTTCATGCCCAACCAAGCAGCCCAGAAAGTGGATAGATCCAAAAAGAAAATACGGTTGGAATAAGGTGGGTCTGCGAAGAAATAGTCAACTTTTCCTTCTCCCGTTATTTCGTGAATGCGGGAAGCAGGTAAATCAGTCAAAATGAAATTAGTAGGAGTATACCAGGTACCAATAAGTTGGTTTGTCTCTTCCTTCGCGCGATACACCCGCGGAAAAACATGCTCTACTGTAAGCCATACATGATTTTCATAGAATAAGCGTTCAGAAGCGGGAGCATAACTAAATCGTCGGAGAAAACTGGCATCACCGCGGTAAGGAGATCTACGCTTGCCATCATCAAACGGGAGAATATACATGATATTCGCATATCGCGCCGTATTTGCTAGAACTACCTTCATTAAGCCACAATAAATTGGATCTTCGATTTGATTAATGGCATCTCGCAGGATAGTAAGCCCAGCAAGCTGGCGAGGTGTATGTAGTTTATCCACTGTCTCAATTCCTGCAGCCCCTCTCACCGTTACTGGTATAAGATCACGTGGATAATCCAGATCTGCAAGTAAGCTTTGTACCTCGCTATTACTCATCTCATCTAAGCTTATGATAGCTTTCTTAGCTGCCGAGCTAACTTGATTATATGCTTCAGTAAGTCGTATAAGATTAATTGGTGCAACTGCTGTCATCTCTGTAATAAAGCGGGCAACGGGATTGATATCGCCTGCTATAGTTCTCCGGCCTAAAACAAGCGCCTCAACAGGTGTTACACCGCTCCCAGCAAAAGGATCGCACACGAGATCACCAAGCTTAGTGTAATGTCTGATATACTCCTGCACAACCGGCCACTGCTTCTTAGCAAAAAATGGAAAGAAGCCGAAGTGACGCGAAGCACCTTTTTCTCTCGATCTGTATGGAATATTAAAATCAATAGGCGTATTCGGAACTTCAGGCCAATCAACTCTAGATGCTTCTTCCCGTCGCAAAGCCCAGTTTGACATGTTAAGCAGCCTCCTGCAATTTTGCTACCTGCTCATGAATAGGAATAAGTAGCAACATCTGGTGATGATGTCTGAGTACATCGACTACCTCACCATCACTGAAAGCGTAGTAGACTGAATAGCCATCGGTCAGCAAATAAGCCTCAGATTCATACAATTGGATGCCTTGTTCTTGAAGATTCCGTGCGACTTGCTGTACCTGACGAGGAGAGAAACCAGACCGACGGAGTTCACATACAATAAGAGCCTTGATGACTTCTGTGCTTGAGTAAAAAAGGGCAGGTTGACCATTATCGGCGTTAGGATCACGAAGCGTTGGTTTAATGAGACCAATTTTTGCCCAATACGTCACCTGCTTACGAGTCATACCAGTTAACCGCATAAGCTCAGGTGCAGTATACAAACGCTTCTCAGGGAACCCTCGCTCTGTCAAATCTTGAGAGGCAGTACCTAATGGTTTTGGCAAATCAGTCTCATACATTATGAGGCGTCCTTTTTCATTAGCAAAAGCTATCGCCTTTGCTAATTATAATGCATACAATGATTGAAAGCAAGTGTGACTTGCAGCATATTCTGGCTCTTGTACAACCTCGCTGATTTTGACGTCGTAGGATACGTGATCTTTCAAAGGTAATCGCTGCAGGTGTCCCTCGCCCGGGAACCCTGCAATCCGCTGCACTTTCGAATCAGCGAAGTTGATACCGGTGGCGAAGTCAAAAATGATGCTCATTCTGAGCTTGAATTCGTTGAATTACAAGCATGAAAATCGACTTCGCGCGGTTTCAACGAGAAACTCTCGGTGAAACCGCACTTCGCCACCAGTATCGAAGTTGTGCAAGAACCAACCTTTCTGGCAAAGCACACGCAACGTCAGGGCTTTTGAGGAATGGCGGGTGTAGCAAACTGGATAGTCAAGCAGCATTTTTCTGCTTAAATACTGTTAGCTGCTCTGGAGAACCGACACGCCCAAAACCACAGATGATATAATGATTGCGCAACGCTGCAATCTTGTTATACATAAAGCGCCTCCCAATCATCTGGCTCAGGTGGCCCTCGATCATAAATTCCATGCCCGCCCCTAAGGTATAGAGCAGCGATCCTACGCCTAAGACGATCACGACAATGGCGAACAACCGAACCGGCACAGAAAGTGGATGTACCGTATCCCCCACTGTTGCTATCATGCTGATTGTGGTATAGAGCGCATCGGCGAAAGAAAGCTGTTCGATGAGCATATAGCCAACCGTTCCCAGGAGAACTACCCCAAGCACCAACAAAATGGCTATCCTGAGATGACGAATAAATTCTGGGGTATTCATAAGAAGGCCAGCCTTTATGATTACAAAGACACAATCTGCTCATACTAGGAAGCCTACCAGATGCTCCTACGCTGTACAAGGGGACTCGTTAGCCAGCAACATTGACACTCCCTCACCAGGACGGTTACAATTAAGAAGAAGCCCTTTGTTTAAAGGCATCCACTTTGGAGGTTTTGATGAAGATATTTGTCTGCGTAAAACAGATTCCCGATCCTAACACTGTTGTCAGCAAGCTCGACCCAAATACGAAGCGGCTCATACGCAGTGGCGTCTCGCTTGTGCTCGATCCAGGTGATGAAACTACTATTTCAGCTGCAATTAAGCTCAGGGACACGATCGGCAACAGCGAACTCACCGCAGTAAGCATGGGACCCACAAGCACACAAGAAGCTTTACGCCGCGCACTGGCGATGGGCGCGGACCGCGCAATTCTGATAACCGACCCAGCGCTGGCCGGTTCTGACGCGCTAGGTACAGCTCGTGTACTGGCCGCTGCCTTCAAAAAGGAAAACCCCGATCTTATCTACTGCTCAACCGAGAGTACCGATGGCTACACCGGCATGGTCCCTGGCGGCATCGCAGAATTTCTAGGCATAGCACAACTGACCTTCGCACGCGAAGTAACCGTCCAGGGCAACAAAGCCGTTGCCAAGTGTGTCACGCTGACCGGCTACCAGACCGTTGAAAGCCCCTTACCGGCAGTCGTCACTATCGCCAGCGGCTCATTCGAGGCTATTTACCCGACGATGAAGGGCATCATGAGCGCAAAGAAGAAGCCCTTCAACCAGTACAAATTGGCTGATCTGGGTATTGATCCCACACAGGTTGGTGAGATAGGGGCTCGCGAACGTGTGCTGGCTATCGGCAAAGTCGAAGCTCGCGCCGCCGGCCAGGTGATGAAAGACGATGGCAACGCCGCTCAGGCTATCGCCGACTTTTTGCAGCGCAACGCATTACTCTAGGAGGTTTTGTAATGTCGAAGACTATTTGGGTGCTGATTGAGCTAGAAGATGGTAAGCCCGCCCGCTCATCACTGGAGGTACTGGGAAAGGCCGCGCAGTTAGGCCGCACCGAGGCTATCGTCTTGGGTTCCGCCGCAGCAGCGGTCGCCCCTATCCTTGGCGAGTATGGCGCAGAAAAGGTCTACGTCCACGCCGATGCCGCCTATAACAACTACCTGACCCTACCCGCCGTGGACACCATCACCAGCTTGCTCAAACAACACCAACCCGCGCTTTTGATGCTCGCCACTACTTTTAACTTGCGTGATATTGCCGCCCGCTTGAGTGCGCGCAACAACATGGGTCTGATCACCGACGCCACCGATTTGCATTTCGAGGGCGACATGCTCCAGGTCACCGTCCCCTGGGGTGGTGAGAACGTCGTTACCGCTACGCTCCCACAGCAAGGCGCCGGCATTGTGCTGACATACCCCAAGGCGTTCGGGATTGTGCAATACGCGGGGAGAACCGCAGAGGTTGAGACGCTGGGCACATCCATTAATGCTGAGTCACTGAAGATGAAGATTCTTGAGCATGTCGAGGTGCAGAGCGAAGGTCCGTCGTTGGAAGATGCCAGCGTCATCGTGAGTGGTGGCCGTGGCCTGGGCAAAGCCGAGAATTACCACCTGGTCGAGGAACTTGCGGCAGCATTTGGTGGAGCAGCCGGCGCCACTCGTGCTATTGTCGATGCTGGCTGGCTGCCCTACAGTTACCAGATTGGGCAGACGGGTAAAACCGTGAAACCGACGCTCTACATTGCCTGTGGTATCAGTGGCGCTATTCAACACCTGTCGGGTATGAAAGGCTCCAAGTATATCGTTGCGATCAACAAAGATGAGCACGCGCCCATCTTCGCCGTCGCCGACTTCGGCGTCGTTGGTGATGTTCTGACCATTCTGCCGCAACTGACACAAGAGGTGGAGCGAAGGAAAGAACACTAATTAAGGAGGTTCATATGACACCCCCTGTGATCTCACCAACCGGGGGATGGTTCGGCACAACACTCTTTGTGCTTCTCTTAGTAGCAGCGCTTATCCTCTTTGGTATCCGCGTAGGTCGGTTGATTGCTCTGCTACTGAAGGCCCGACGCGAGAACCGCACTGACCACATCGAGGACCGCATTGGTGAATTTCTCCTGATCGTCCTTGGCCAGGGTGGTGTGCTGCGCGATCCTATCCCCGGCATCGCACATTTCTTCACGTTCTGGGGTTTCATAATCATCCAGTTCGGCCTGCTCAATTTGATGCTTGGAGCCTTCAACGGCTCTTTGCCACTGCTTGGCGATAATCGCACCTTCGCGATCCTACTGGATGCATTTGTTATTTTTGTCTTCCTCGCCATGGTGCTCTTCGCTTTCCGCAGAGGCGTAATACGCCCCAAGCAGTTGTCGAGCTCCCTGCACGGACCCTGGGATGGCTTCATTATCCTGGGCTTGATCCTGGCAGTTATCGTCACCCTGGCCCTTGTCGAAGGCTTTGAGTACGCAGCCAGCAACGGTGCAGCCTGGACACCCATCGGACAGGCGCTCTACCCCGTGTTAAGTGGACTGGGCACAAGTGCGAACACTTCTCTGTACCGCATCATCTGGTGGGCACACATCATTACTGTGCTGGGCTTCCTGATCTATTTGCCACGCTCCAAGCATCTGCACCTGATGGCAACGCCCTTCAACGTCTTCTTCCGCAACTATGGACGTCCGACGGGCGCATTGCCTTTCATGGAGAACATCGAGGAACGCGAAGATTACGGCGTTTCGAGAGCCGAGCAGTTCACATGGAAGCAGTTGCTTGATGGTTATGCCTGCACCGAATGCGGACGCTGCAACACCGTTTGCCCTGCCTCCAACACCGGCAAGCCACTCTTCCCGAAGGAAATTATTCTGGGGGTCAAGGAAGCGCTCTTTGTACACAGTGATGAAATTCTCGGTGAGGATACGCTGTGGAGTAAATTGGGCATCGCTGGCGTCAAGGCCGACGAGAACGCACGAGAGCGACAAGCACATCACCAGCCGATGGTCGGAGGCATCATCTCCACCGAAGCATTGTGGTCTTGTACAAGTTGCCGCGCCTGCATGGAGATCTGCCCGGTCTCGATTGAGCATGTACCCACAATTGTCGATATGCGCCGCTACCTGGTGATGGAGGAAAGCAACTTCCCTTCAGAGGTTACGTCGCTGTTTAACAACATTGAGCGCAACTTTAATCCATGGGAAATCAATAACGATAAGCGTGCGGAGTGGGCTGCGGGCCTGGGCGTTCCGCTGTTGTCGGAAAATCCCGAGGCAGAAGTGCTTTATTGGGTTGGTTGCATGGGCTCATTCGATCAACGCAATACGAAAGTAGCCACCTCCGTTGCGAAGATTCTGCTGGCAGCAGGAGTCAACTTCGCCATCCTCGGTCCTGAAGAATGGTGTACCGGTGACCCGGCGCGACGCATCGGCAACGAATACCTGTGGCAGATGATGGCACAACAGAATGTCGAGACGCTGAACAACTATGGCTTCAACACCGCTGATCAGCACAACGGGCACAATGGTCATGCACCCGGCAACAGCGTGGCCGGAGCAGCAACGAAGCATCGCACGATTATCACCGCCTGTCCGCACTGCTTCAACACGATCAAGAACGAGTATCCACAACTTGGCGGTAATTATGAAGTAGTACACCACTCAGTCTTTATCGACAGGCTCCTGGCTGATGAGAAGATTAAGTTGCCCGAAGGCTTTGACGAGCGCAAGCTGACGTACCACGATCCTTGCTACATCGGGCGCTACAACGACATCTACGACGAGCCGCGTCGTGTGCTGACTGTGCTTAATAGCAACGGCGTGACGGAGATGCGCCGTCACCGTAACAAGAGCTTCTGCTGTGGTGGCGGAGGCGGTCGCGCCTGGATGGAGGAGCGGATCGGCACGCGGGTCAATCAATCTCGAGTGAATGAGGCGTTGGAGACGGGAGCTGAAGTCCTTGCCGCCGCCTGCCCCTTCTGCATTACGATGTTTGATGATGGTATCAAGGGGGTAGAGGCCGAGGAGAAGATGCAGATTGAGGATATCTCTGAGATTGTTGTTCGGGCGATGGAAGCAAATAAATAAAAGAGGAAACATTCCATGCATCCACAGAACAAGGGTGTCTTGATTACAGGTGGCGCATCAGGCCTGGGAGCCGCCTGCTCCAGGCTTTTCGTACAAGCCGGGGCTAGAGTGGTGATCGCCGACTTCAACAGCGAGACAGGCACAGCCCTGGCGAAAGAACTGGGCGATTCTGTGCGGTTCGTCAAGACCAATGTCGTGGAAGAAGCAGACGTACAAAAAGCTGTACAGACGGTGGTTGATGCCTTCGGCGGTCTGCATATAGCAATTAATTGCGCCGGTATTGGCATAGCCGAAAAGGTATTGGGGAAGGACGGGCCGGCTAGCCTGGCCTCCTTCACGAGAGTGATCCAGGTGAACCTGATCGGAACGTTTAATGCTATTCGTCTCGCAGCAGCGGCAATGGCGACAAACCAGCCAAACGAAGGCGGTGAGCGCGGCGTGATCATCAACACCGCATCGGCTGCTGCCTTTGAGGGTCAGATCGGGCAAGCGGCTTACTCTGCCTCGAAAGGTGGGGTCGTGAGTATGACACTGCCGATTGCGCGCGAGCTTGCTCGCCATGGTATTCGGGTGATGACCATTGCACCGGGTTTGTTCGATACTCCTCTGCTCGCCGGTTTGCCGGAACCCGCTCGCGTTGCGCTGGGCCAGCAAGTTCCTTTCCCACCTCGCCTGGGTCGTCCCGACGAGTATGCAGCCCTGGCAAGGCATATCGTTGAGAATGAGATGCTTAACGGTGAGGTGATTCGCCTGGATGGGGCCATCCGTATGGGAATGCGCTGAGATTAAACAACTCGATGTTATTGACTTCTGAAGCTTCGTCAACGTCTAGGCGCTTCTTCTTCTCTCCACTCCTCACTGTTGTTAGGCGTTACGCCTCTCCACACGAGCGCAACATCGGGATGAACAGCAATACCATTCTCCCATATGATATAGAGCCTGAAAATGTGGGGAGATATCATATCAAGCTTAGTTATTTCAAGCACAAATGAAACGCACCCTTGCCACAGAGTCTCTTGCGCTTGTTGTGATCTTCATGTACACTTTATTGTGGATACTAACTCCTCTAGCTCATCTGGGGAAGAAACGCTTTCCCAGGAACGACAATATAGAAAGGCGGTGAATGGAGCATGGTATCTGTCCTTGTCCGACATAAAGTCGAAGACTATGATAAATGGAGGGCAGTCTTTTACCAACATGGTAGCACCCGCGAGGCCAGCGGTTCCCAAGGCGCTAGGATTTTCCGCAACGCCAAGGACCCTAATGAACTCGTGGTCCTGCTCGAATGGGATAACCTGGAGCGGGCTCGCCAGTTCTTCCAATCGGAGGATTTGCGACAGAGGATGCAACGGGCTGGAGTGGCTGGGCAACCTGACGTCGAATTCTTGGAAGAGGTAGAACGCGATTCTGTGTGAGCGAAGGACTCACCTCATGGGTATGCAAGAACTCGGTGCTGTCCCCTCCACTGGATCAGGCCAGTTCGTACCCTCTGTGACCTCTTCCCGTGGGCAACCAGGAGCTTGATAGCGTAATGCTATCAAGCTCCTTTATTGATGAGATCAAGAGCGCGGGATTTCACTCTCTTCTGCTCGGTTTTCAACTGCTCCCACAAGGCTGCGCACCGTTTGGCAACAGAAAGTGAGAAGGGAAGAACCGGAACGCTCCGGCGGAATAGCTGAAACTTGGCGTGGGCTTCTTTGACGTTGGGACTTCTGACAACTCCCTGGTAGGCTTCTATGTCTGCTCATAGATATATTGTCGAGTTTATTATAGCAGATGACTGTTTAGTTGCAAGTTGTTATTTTGTGTGGGTGGGCGAATGCATCATATAGCAAGATACTCTCCTCAAACGCGGAAAGAGGGCAGCCGAAGCGCCCTCTTCTTGTTCATCCCGACACTTCCTAGTACTTGAGAAAGCACTGGGACTTATCCCCAACCTCCCGTTCCAGTCTCCTTTGTTCTCTTCCAGGGTTCTCCGGAGGTTCCTTGTCAGAGATGTTGACCGGAAGCGCACGGGGTCAATCAGCAGAAGTTTTCTCAACTACAAACCGCTTATTGTCCCCGCCTCTCAGGAGGTCTACTACAAATATACACTCTGCCTCTCACATTCCGCTCTCAAAACAGGGCAAGCATCTCACAGCGAAGTCACAAACAATTACCGTCTCATTGGCGGGTTTCTGCGTTTCCTTAGTGCATTGTGAATGGTCATATCAAGATAGGTTGTCGAGCCGGTTTTGCGCTCGGTCTTGTCTTCTCGGTATAAGCCGGATTGCAAAAAAAGCTGCCTGGTCAGTTCGATATTATTCCCTGTCCAGTGGAGCAATTTAAGAATTAACACAAAGTCCGCGCTTGATGGGCTCGCGTATCCGGTGATGTCGCCCTGTAAAATTTTCTGTAACACCTGGTCGTGTGTGGCTTCCGGTGGCAGTTCAGTAAGATCGTTTCCCCTACCAGACACCCCCCTAGTGTTCTGGATAGGTTTTTCCTCTACGGGCGGTGCCACTTGTCGGTACAATGCGTTAAGTGCTTGCTGTCGGCTCTCAATCGTGGTTGGCGTTCCTGGTACGTGGTTGGTGGTGATGGTGAGATAGTATTTTTCGCCGTACACTTCAAGGTTGCCAGATTTCTTACTGCCTGGTGGTTTCCCCTCAACAAGAAGGTGTACTCCGCCTGCTCCGGTTGCTTTATTCCATGATATAAAGGCTAACCGTGAAGTCATTGAGACCGGTTCGATGGGGCTATCCGTATGCAGCCGCGTTGAGTCCTACGTTGGCTTCTAAAGCTTCTTCAAAGCCTATGTAACTGATACCACATTTGACAAATGGGCTCTTCTCTCGTATACTCTTGTTGAAAACTAAGTTATTTAACTAACTTATCTCTGGAGGCTTTTATGACGACGACGCTGAAGCGAGATCGTCTCGTTGAGGCGGCCAAAACCATGTTCTATCAACAGGGGGTGGCACGCACGACACTGGCGGATATTGCCGAGCAGGCCGAGGTACCTTTAGGCAACGTCTACTATCATTTCCGCACCAAAGATGCTCTGGTAGAGGCTGTGATCCAGGCACATGTGCACGAACTACTGACGATGTTCGCACAGTGGGAACACTTTTCAGAGCCGCGTCAACGTTTGCTCGCTTTAGTGAGAACTGCTCGAGATGAAGAGCATGTGCTGGCACGGTATGGCTGTCCCCATGGCAGCCTCTGTCAAGAACTCGACAAGGAAGACAGTCAGCTTGCCCACGTGGCTGCCCGGATCTTTCAGGTCTATCTGGACTGGGCTGAAACGCAATTCCTTCTGCTCGGCAAGGCTGCACAGGAAGCCAATGACCTGGCGATTGACCTGATTTCGTCACTGCAAGGGACCTACGTTTTGACCGTGAGCTTCCGCTCACCTGAGCTGTTGGAGCGCAAATTGCAGCGACTGGAAACGTGGCTCCTCTCCTTGTAGGAAAGGGGATCGTCATTTTTTATCATCGCATTTAGTCAGTTAACTAACTATATCGGTGATGAGGATGATCTCTCTCTTCCTTGTTAAGAACTCTATCGCCGTCTCTGCTGCGAGATGCAGCAGAGCGAAAAAACAAAGGAGTAGTTATGCATTTACGCAATGATGAGCACTTTCCGACGATCACCGCTGCCCGCGTAGGTGGTGGTGAGATGACCATTCCTCAAGACCTGGCGGGCCGGTGGGCCGTGTTGCTATTCTATCGCGGCCATTGGTGCCCATATTGCCGTCAGCAATTGCTCGACTTTCAACGAGCGAGAGAGCAATTGAACGAGCTGGGTGCCGAGGTTGTCGCACTCTCTGTCGATTCGCTTGAGCAGGCGCAGCAGACCGTCGAACGGCACAGGCTCAGTTTCCCGGTGCTGTATGGGCTCGATGCGCATGAGGTGGCGAAAATGATTGGAGCCTCGATCAACGAAGATCCGCTCTTCTTGCAGGCAACCGGGTTTGTACTTCGGCCCGATGGGACAATTGCTGTAGCCGTCTACTCGAGCAGCGCGATTGGCCGCCTCGTTGCAGCTGATACTATCAATTTTCTCAAGTATCTGCAGAAAGCGCAGTCAATTAGACAGTAAAATGTAACGCCTTGCCAACCTGTAACGTATTATATGCCAGTACTCTGATTGATGGTGTTTAGTTAGTTAACTAACTTTTCCTTGTTAACGAAACGCAACTTTTCTGAAAAAATGCCCTGGATTAGTTCGTGAAAGAAAGAGATACTTATGCAACTCGCGTTTTCTGTGTCGGCTAGTCCACCAGATATTTGAGAAAAGATGTGAGATTATCATGATAACCCAAAGGGTCGCTATTGTTATACCAGCCTTGAATGAAGAAGCAGCGCTCTGTCGTTTGCTCGCAGAACTCCCCCGCAAATTTGCTCAGTGGATTATCGTCGTTGACAATGGGAGTACTGATGCGACAGCCGCTGTAGCGCGAGATGCAGGCGCATTGGTGGTCAGCGAACCAATACGAGGCTACGGTCGTGCTTGCTTGAAAGGCTTCGAAACGGCGTGCAACCAGGGGGCTGAGCTTGTCATTTTTATGGACGGAGACGGGAGTGATGATCCCGCCGACCTGCCCATAATGCTGGCACCCGTGAGCGAAGGACGCGCCGACCTGGTCATCGGTTCACGTGTGAGCAAACGCGCTGAACGGGGTGCAGTGCCTCCTCAGGCCCGTTTGGGCAACTGGCTGGTGAGCCGTATGATCTCCATCTTGTATGGCGTGCAACTTCATGACATCGGGTCTTTCCGCGTCATACGTTGCTCCATGTTGGATGCACTCCAGATGGGCGAAAAGACCTTCGGTTGGCCTGTCGAAATGCTGGTCAAGGCGGCACGGGCACAGTATCGCATCGTTGAATTGCCCATTCACTACCGCCAACGCAGTCATGGCCGCTCTAAAGTGGCTGGCACACTCGTCGGGAGTATCAAGGCAGCCTATTATATGTTACGCACAACAGTGCGCTATGCAGGAACGAGGAGGAGATATGTCTGATACTGCCCTCGTCGTCATGGCCCGCTACCCAGAGGTTGGCAAGACGAAGACCCGTTTAGCGCACACGATCGGCCATCATGAGACCGTTCGCCTCTATCGAGCTTTTCTCACCGACCTGGCTCAACGGTTTGCTGGGCAGCTATGTGACCTTCACTGGGCCCACACACCAGACGAGGTGGACTATCATGCCTTCGTTGCGACGCTTGCACCAGCATTCGCGCAGCACATGCGCTGCTTTCCACAACAGGGAGCAGACCTTGGCGCTCGCCTGCTCAACGTCTTCCAATGGACACACGAACAACATTTTATACGTACCATCGTCACTAGCTCAGACTCACCACAAATAAGCCGGGAGATCGTAGCGCAGGCACGAGAAGCCCTTGATGCCGCTGATGTCGTGCTTGGGCCTGCTGAGGATGGGGGCTACTACTTGATTGCGATGCGCAAGCCCTATGATGTCTTTAGCGGCGTTCCGATGAGTACCAGTGTGGTGATGCAGAGGACGATCGAACTGGCAGAACGCCAGAACTTATCGGTACGCCTACTGGAGCCACTCTTTGATATTGATGAACTGCCAGACCTGCTGCGTCTAGCACAATTGCTCGAGGCAGACCCTACACTTGCACCAGTGACCGCCGCCTACCTTGCTGCCAGAAGGAGTCTTTATGATAACAACATCTATAGCTACGCTGCCACGTTCGATCTACATCGAGCCGACCAGCCGGTGTAACGAACTGTGCCAGCAATGCCCACGCACGCTTCTCTCACGGGAAGATGATCGCGATCTGAGCTTTGATAACTTCCGTTTAATTGTCGATCAATTCCCTGTGCTGGATCGCGTCGTCTTACACGGCCTGGGCGAGCCATTGCTCAACAAAGACCTGCCACGTATGATTAGCTACCTCAAGGCGCGCGGAACCTATGTGCTCTTCAATTCCAATGGTATCGCACTGACTGCAAAGCGGGGCCAGGCATTGATCGATGCCGGTCTGGATGAATATCGGCTCTCGATGGATGGCTCAACACGTGAGACGTATGCCCATGTGCGCGGCGTCGACGCCTTTGACAAAATCTGGCGAAACATCCGTGCCTTTGTTACCATGCAGAAAGAGCAAAACGCCAGCAAACCGGCCGTCTCGCTCTGGTTCACGGCCATGCGTGAGAACCTCCACGAGCTTGAAGGCCTGGTCGATTTAGCGTACGAGAACGACATACGCGAAATCCACCTGCAGCGCCTCGTCTACTTCGAGCAAGGACTGGCCCACTCGAAACAGGCCCTGTTCCGCCGCTCCACACGTGAAGAACTCGAACTGGTGCGTCGCTGCGAACAGAGGTGTCAAGAGCGTGGCATCACTTTTACTGCTGCTGGCTCCGCCACACCCCTGGAGAGCCTGATCCGGGCAGATTTTTTTCGGGATGGGGATCGTCCGTGGTCTGGTTGTCGGCGTCCCTACACACTGACCTACATTACCTCGAGCGGCAATGTGCTTTCTTGTTGCTTTGCTCCCTTTGGACATAAAAGTGCAAAAGAATACCAGGAGGAACGTGTAATAGGTAATATCTTTCAGGAACCAATAGAGGCCATCTGGCGTGGTGAACGGTACGAGGCATTTCGCCGCGCATTCGAGAGCGAGCATCCTGCTAAACACTGCTCACAATGCGGCCTCAACTGGAGTTACTGAAAATAACGCATTCCCCGTGATGAATCGGGGGACTACATGAGAAGGAAACCATGCAAAACACGCATAAAACAGCTTCTGCTGAAAACATACCCACATCATCTTCTCCTCGGACTCTCCTCCAACGAGGCAGACACCTACTCGTCGTTGCATTTGCTGCATTGGCAGCAGGTTTAGCAGCGAGCCTGATGGCCGTATTCTTGATGGGGATATTGCGGCTGGAGGCAGGCGTGCCGACACCTGTTGAGCTTTTTGGCGATCATGTGCTCAAACTGTTACCGGTAGGACAATTTGTACAGCTTCTCATCAAATTCGGCCCTCACGCTAAAACTGAACCACTTGGCCTGGCATTGTTGGGCATGATCGGCGCGGGAACAGTGTTGGGGTTGCTCTATGCTGCTGTGGTGCGTGTCACGCTGCCTGCATCGGGCTATCGACCAAAACGAGTTGAATGGCTCACGGCGGCAACCCTGGCAGTATTGATGACGGTGGCTGCTGTTGTATTGTTCTGGGGCGAGACCGGACAAAATTTCCTTGGCCTGCCTCTTGGTTGGGCCATGCTGGTCACAGCACTCTCGTTGCTGGCCGATTTCAGCCTGTACGGCTTGACGCTCTGCCTGGCCTATCGCGCACTGCTGCCTAAGCAACCTGTCGTCAATGTTCCTGCCACGGTACAGGGGCGGCGACAGTTGCTGGCGGGAGCTGGCGTTGCCGTATTGAGCGTAGGCGCTGCTGCTGGGTCGCTCGAGTTGATTCGTAGCTTCTTGAACAACGACAACTTCACAACGTATGACGGAACCGAGACATATCCGCACAACGGTTTCATTGCTCCTATCACGCCAAACAGCGAACACTACGTCGTGACACAGAATCCGGTTGACCCAGCGGTAAACCTTGACGTATGGCGACTAGAGATCACAGGCCTGGTGAGTAACGCCGGGGCATATACGTATGAGCAACTGAAAAGCCTGCCTTCAACGTCAAGAGCTGTCACGCTGGAATGTATTTCCAATGGTCCCGGTGGACGATTCATCAGCACAGCGATCTGGCAAGGCGTGACGCTGCGTACGTTGTTGGAAAAACATGGAGGAGCATTGCCAAACGCACGCTACGTGGCGTTCTACAGCGTCGATGGTTACTCTGTCAGTCAGCCCCTGGATGTAGTGCTAGAGGCTGATGCCCTGTTAGTATGGCAAATGAACGGGGTTCCGCTTCCCAACCGCCATGGTTTTCCCTTGCGCGCCCTCATTCCTGGACGCTATGGCGAAGAGAACGCCAAGTGGTTGACACGAGTCGAGCTCACCGATCATTTTGTAGGCGGCCTCTATTCTGACCAGGGCTGGTACTATGGCCCTCTGCACACGATGAATCGCATCGACCGCCCACGTGGTCACCTTGCTCTGGGACAGACGATTGAGATCGGTGGCATCGCCTTCGCAGGGAATCGCGGAATTGAAAAAGTCGAGGTGAGCGTTGATGATGGAGTGACCTGGCACCAGGCAACGCTTGACCCGGCTCTCTCCCAAGACTCCTGGGTATTATGGTCCTGGAAATGGACCCCTTCGCTGCCCGGACAGTACACGCTTGTTGCTCGAGCGACTGACGGCACGGGAGAAGTTCAGACGAGCCGCAAACAGGGAACGGTGCCTGATGGTGCAACAGGATATCATGAAGTCGTGGTTCAAGTGGGATAGTTGAGAGGTATGATGAATGTATGAACCTCCTGCAAGCATTTCGTCCATCCGTGGCAGCAGCCCGCTCTGTTCCTGAGAAACGCCCCTGGTGGCGTTCACTTGTACTCTGCATGCTGCTCTTGTTCTCCATTGCTCTTTATCTCACGCTGATTGGTGTAGCTCCAAAGGGGGACAACGTTACGCCATTTTTGTCTGTGTGGATGATCAGCTTTCTCCCCTATGTTGTGGCCAGTATGATTGTACTGGTCACGAAACCAATTATGGGACGCTGGCGCTGGGTAGAACTGACCATTATCTTTGCCGGTGCATTTGTCATGCGTGTCATGCTGCTTCCGCTGCCGCCGGTGCTGTCGCATGATTCATGGCGTTATATCTGGGATGCGCGTGTTATTCTGCATGGCTACAGTCCATATGTCTATGCGCCAGAGAATCCTGTCTTATTGCCCCTACGCGACAAGCTCATTTATAACGAAATCCGCTTTCGTAATGTGCCGACAATTTATCCACCGGGAGCGCAGGTGATCTATGTGCTGAGCTACTTGCTTGCGCCGAGTAACTTATTCTTCCTCAAGGGAATATTCGTGGGCTTTGATATGGTGACCTGTGGTGTACTGGCGCTGCTCCTTACGCGGAAGGGGCTTGATCCCCGCCGCGTCATCATCTATGCCTGGTGCCCACTGCCGATTGTCGAATTTGCTATTCAGGGTCATGCTGATGCCGTTACGATTACATTTACAGTACTTGCTGTGCTGTGTGCAACGAGTAACAGGCGTGGTGCTCGTGCGCTGACAGGGTTTTTGATTGCGATGGCGACACTTACAAAAATCTATCCAATCCTCTTACTTGTAGTGATTATGCGCCGTCGTGAGTGGACGTTAAAACAGCCGGCATTGCTTCTCACCTGTTTTGCTACCATCATCCTGGGCTACCTTCCCTTTTATTTGCTAGGGCATGGGCATATACTTGGCTTTTTCTCCAGCTATGCAGGCGAAAATACGACGAATTCAGGCCCGGTGCCGCAGGTAATCTATTGGATATGGAAACACTCTCCCCTGGGCTTGCATTTGGCAACCATTATTGCTCTGGAACATAGCGTTGAACTGGTAGTGTTGGGCATCGTTTCATTGGTGGTGTTGCTGCTGCGCCTGCGCGAACGCATCAGTATGGAAACGGCGACATTATTACTCATTGGCACGACATTCGCGATTTCCCCGCACATCTTCCCCTGGTATACTACGGCGCTGTTGCCCTGGATAGCGATGCTCGCGGGTCCGATTTGGATAGGCAAGAGAATGAGTGGCAAAGGGCTAGCCACCGCAATGGCCTGGTATTTTACCCTTTCTGTGTTGCTGGGCTACTTCCTTGAGAACTCCCAAGATTGGCGTATCTACTATGTGCTGGTGTATGATGTGGTGCTGCTTGGGCTGGCACTGGCAGTCGCGGTGGAAGTACGAAGGCTTTCCCCCTGGGATCACTTGAAGGGATCTTCCTGAGACGCAAAAAGGACTCTTAAAGAAGGTGAAGTCTTACTTCCCAAAGTAGCGCTGCGTAAACGTCGCGATAAAACTAATTTCGATAGTCAGGCCGATCATTGCCTCCTTAATACTCACAATCTCCACACTTTGAGATTGCTGAAAGCCACCACCGTTGGGTTGGTATTGGGGTAGGCCACGAAGCCGATTTTCCCGCCGGTATACGTGCTGTCAGTCACCTTATCGATAGGCTGATGGTTCACGTAGAGCATGATGGTGTTGCCTTTGGCTACAATGGCAATCAGGTTGGTCTGGTTCAGACCCTGGGTAATAGCCGGATTGGAGCCGCTGGTCAAGGTCTTGCTGTCCGAACTTGAGTTCCCCGTCACGAGATAGAAGTCGTAAGACCCATCTTGACCAATAATAAACTCGTAATATTTGTTGTTTGGATTGGTACTCGTAACGCGGAAGACAATACCACCACCGTCACCCTTGACAACCTGCATCTGCGCTTCAAGGACGAAGTCGCTGAGGTTGGTGGCGTCGGCGAGACAGTAGTCGGCATAGTTTGCATCCGGCGCTATTGCATGGTAGGTTCCACCTGTGAAAGCACAGTTGGGTGCAGCTTCACTCCAACTGTAGCCTTTGCTATTGTCGCTCAAGGGGTCAGAGAAGGCCAACGTCCCACTATGAGTGTATGGGTCCTGCGATACAACTGCTGTGCCAGCAGTGGCGGGAACGGTAGCATTGGGAGCCGAATGAGTGCCATTTACTACCGGTGTGGGTACAGGCTTTGATCCCGAACGCGAAAGCAAGGCAAAAACACCGCCACCGATAAGGATCAGCACAAGGACTATGACACCGACGATGATACCGATGCGGTTGCCTGAGCGTTTGGGTTGTATAGGCGGCACCGGTGCAGGCGTTGGCGGTGCACCGCTGTAAGGTGCGTTTGAGGGCGTACTATAAGGATTTTGACTATATGGGTTCTGGGGAATGTCTGCATAAGGCTGTGAGCCAGCAGGAGTCTGGAGAGGCACTTGATAAGGTGGGCTACCATATCGAGTTGGAAGTGCTCCATCTTGGGGTGGCCCGGCCTGTTGGGTTGGAAGGGTTGCATCTTGGGGCATTCCAGCCTGTTGGGTTGGTGGCATTGTCCCATAAGGCGTCGATATATAGGTGGGATCGTTGGGCGCTGTTCCAGCAGCAGAGTAATTGTAGAGTGTGGCAGTACCGCACCTGGGGCAGTTAGCTGCTCCCGGAGGAAGTTGCAACCCACAAGAACTACAGTTCATTATCAGTCCTCCTAATCTCAAGCATGTTGGTGATGACAAATACAAAACCAAGAACTACAGTTCATAAATCAAGCCTCCTCACTCTCTAGTATATGACTATTTACAGAACATATGCAAAATCTTTGTGGGCATATCTATCCCCCAGACAGAGCATCCTACCTGGGGGGTAGGTATCCACGAGGGTCCTACACACAATCCCCCGGATTGCGTCCCCACATCCACTCCACCCCCACCCCTACGGCTACGTGCAGGTGAGTTGAATCGCTTCCCTTATCTCTTGTATATGCATACGATGGTAACCAATCATTTTAGGGCACGAATTTCACACAGCGAACAAACTGCTTACAGATTCGCCATTGTGGATACGTCGAATCGCTTCGGCCAGCAAAGGTGCAATTGAGAGCACATGCATATTAGGCAACTGCTTATCGGGTGAAAGCGGAACAGTGTTCGTGGTCACGATTTCTGCGATATCGTGCTGAGCATTTAGGCGCTCGATAGCTGTACCGGTGAAGAGGCCATGCGTACAGACGATGGCAATCCGACCCACATTACGTTCACGCAAATGATGTAAGATTTCGATGATCGTGCCAGCGTTGGCAATTTCATCATCAAGGATAATGACGTCCTTTCCCTCAACATCGCCCACAATGGTGTCGATCACGACCTTCTCATCGCTTATACGCTGTTTGTTCCCCGCAGCCATGGGCAGTTTTAGTATCCGTGCAAATTGCGAGGCTGACTTGGCGTGACCTAGATCGGGTGAGACCACTATGGTCTTGCTCAGATCGCGATCGCGGAAGTGACGAGCCAATACTCTAAGCGCATTCAAGTGATCCACCGGCACACTGAAGAAGCCATGCACCTGCGCCGAGTGCAGCGTCATCGTCAGCACCCGATTGGCACCGGCAGCTACCAGTAGATCGGCTACTAACCGTCCCGCAATTGAAATGCGTGGTTCATCTTTCTTGTCTGAGCGCGCATAGCAGTAGTAGGGGATGACCGCCGTCGTACGCGCTGCCGACGCACCACGCGCAGCATCCAACATGAAAAGTAACTCCATCAGATGTTCCTGCACCGGCGGCACGAGTGGCTGTATCAGGAAGACATCACCTTCTCGGCAGTTTGCATTCAGTTGCACATACAGGCAATCATTGCTGAAGCGGCGAATCGTGGTCGGACAGAGTTGCGCACCCAAGCAGTTGCACACCTCGGCCACCAACTCGGGGTGAGCATTGCCACTAAATATCGAGATATCACGCATTCTCTCCTCTCCTCTCTCACACCAACGGCCAGCGATACCCAGCAGAGCGATAGATTGCCTCAATCGTCGCCATATTCTCCAATGTCTCTTCCAGGGGCAGAGCAGGCTGCTGGCCAGAACGTATACAAGACGCAAAATGTTCGACTTGAAGCTGATACTGATCGATCGGTGCGAAACGCTGCTCGGTAGCCTGATCATCTACAGTGAGCAAGACCACAGTTCCTGCGTCAAGTGGCGTGTAAGGTGTGAGGATCGTAATCGTTCCAGCTTCACCGATGATCTCCGCTGCCTGGCGTGTTGGCAGTTCAAAGCTCGAATCGATCAAGCCGTAGCGTCCATCGCCGTAATCGAGTACGGCATTGGCGGCCAACTCCACTTCGCCCGCGGCACGTGTGTAGACGCGAGCCGCAACGGCAATCGGAGCATGTCCGTAGACGGCACGACAGAGATTGACGGGGTAACAACCTACGTCCATCAATGAGCCTCCGGCCAGGTCTGGCTGCAGCCGAACATCATTGGGACGTGAGCGTATATCGAAGGAAAATGAGGAACGCACGAGCCGAACTGGCCCGATACGCCCAGCCCCAACCTGCTCTAAGGCCCACAAGGTCTGCGGGTGGAAGCGATACATGAACGCTTCCATCAACAGCACGCCATTGGCCCGTGCGACCTGAACCATCGATGCCCCCTCCTCAGCCGTGACGGAGAGAGGCTTTTCACACAGCACATGCTTCCCTGCCTCCATCGCTTTGATACTCCACTCTGCATGGAGGCCATTCGGCAGTGGATTGTAGATGGCTTCTACCTGAGGGTCGTGTATCAGGCTCTCGTAGTCGCTATGAATACGTACATTGGGAGCAAAAGTATAAAGCTGCCGCACACGCTGCGGATCGCGGCTGCCGACAGCCACCAGTCGTCCATTTGCAGCCTTGTGGATAGCTGGCGCTACCCGCTTGACGCCAATGTTAGCGGTACTGAGCACACCCCAACGTACGGGTGTATGTGAGGGAGTCTGATTTGACTGCATACGATTTTCACCCTTCCCAAGAAAATTAATAAGTCTGGTTTATACTAATGGAATTATGACATTGCAGGCGGAGCAGGAACAGTTATGCCATTGGTACTCTGGGGAGGAAGCAAAGGCAATTGCTCTTGAGACATGCCAGAGGCCTTGCAGAGAGCAAGAATGAGGTGCGTTTGTCTCAAAATCTCCTCGTCCTGGGCAGACAGGTGCGCCATAATCTGCTCAATATCATTGTATGTCTTGATCGTCGTGTTGAATTGCTCTTCCGACTGTAATTCTTGTTTCCGCCCCAGTAAACCTTGACCTACCATAATGACGATCATCAACGGCAGTTGAGGCACAGAAGCGAGGCAGAGCAAGAGCGGCCAGGGAAGGGGATCAAAGTGAGCTATCGTTGCATTCACCGCTATCCAAAGGATTATCCACAGTGTAATCAACCAGAAAGTAGTCATAGCCGAAAAGAGCCTGGTCATAGCTACCGCCACACGCTGATTGAAGTCAGCGGCCTCCTGCTCCGCTTTGAAGAGCAAGTTGACATTCTGTGGCTTATGCAAATGAGGTGTATACTTGAAAAGGATACCTGTGTGGTGATGCGGCGTGGTTGCTGCGCTTTCTTCTGTCATAGTTATTTCTCCTTGCAGATAATGATGAGATAGCCATATTGCGACCAATATACAATATCTTACTTATCTTTTCCACTTCATAGGAATTATACGAATATCGCTCGCATTATAAGCCTCGCAACGAGCCATCACGCCGCCTTGTCTCATTTGTGCGGCTGAGCAGCGATGGCAGGCTACCCCGCAGGAATTGGGACAGCATCTGGTGCGGGTCTATGAGCCTCGTGGAACAGCCGATCCGCGTGGATGCAACGACCGTGTCAGGCTATCGGAACGGGGGAGAGGACAGCCTGTGGCAATTCGGACACAGCAAGGTAATAAGACACCTTTTTAACTCTTCACAACCATATACGGGAATTTTAGGCATAGGAGAAACTAGGAGTATAAGGATAAAATTCACTCCTCCCCTACTGCTTAGATTATCACTTTGTGGTGTTTCCAGCCGACGGGGAGGAGAGTCCTTCCTCAGAGTTCCATCCGATACCGCATCGGGTTACCAGGGTCGAAGATCACCGTCACGCTATCCCCGACCTGCTGCTTTGGACGGAACGTGAGTCGGCGACTGCGAAACGTACGGTGTTGTCCGGTCACACCGTCTCGCCAGGCTGTAGTCATCACCCAACCGCTCCCCAAATTGCCTGCTTCTACGTGTATCTCTGTCACCACGGCCTGGACGCTTCTTTCGCGTTTTCTGATTCGCTGTCTTTTGGAGCGGAGAACGAGGAGCCCCACGATGACGCCGAAGAGAACGAGTATGCCAAGCAGGAGTTCAGAAAACGTCCATAGCATGCCCTCCTTGTTGCACATGTTTGTGGGCGCAGGAAAGGTGACCCTGGTAAGGGTACAGCAGTTTTGCTGGCGAGTCTATAAAATTTCCATTAAAAATTCTTATGCTCTTGGCATCGTTTGAATTTTTGCTTGCAAGTTGATTTGAAATACCTGGCGTGGATGCAGAGCATAGCCATCCTCAAATGAGGAGCTAATACCAAGGCGACCGAAATCCTCCAGGTGAGGAGTGCAAGGTTGCCACACTGATTGACCATCAACAGCTTGCTCTACGATGAAGCCGTGTGTAGCTAAAGCAGGGAAATCTTGAGGAGATGGATGAAGAGGAATTTTCCCAAACTGCACTAACTGATGCAGAACAACTCTATTCTGCCCCTCGGGCAACCGGTTCACTCTCTCCCATACACTTTCCATTTCCTTCTGATAGCATTGTTGTGGTGAGAGAGCTTCTGTGTCTGCCTTTGTCGAGACAGCCTGGGAAACCATGACTTCTTGCGGGATGAGTATTGCCATTTCTCTACCCCTAATATTATTGTAGAGGTGAGTATAGCATACCCAAGCAACCTCAGAGCAAATTAACTCTCGACATAGTACTTTTTGCTACTGAATAGCATCTTTTAGGAATTTCCACCCAAGTCGTCGGCAGTCTCCTCCGCCGCTAGCTGCTGAATATCGGTTCCCAGCCGCCTCGCCATCTCAGGATCAAGCCGAGCGAGGTGCTCCAGGACCTCCTCGTGATGCGCGTCCATATGCTGAAGAATTTGCAGGATGACCGTATCCTGATGATCAAGATGTTCCATGATATTACGGACTTCTACTTCACCCTTGACGTTGCAATGATAATCGCTCTCGGCCATTAAGCGATCTTTCTGGGCCTGGCGGTTCTGCGACATCATCACGAATGGAGCCGCATATGCTGCTTGAAAACTCAACATTAAGTTAAGCAATATAAATGGATAAGGATCCCAGTGATCGATAATAGCCGTAACGTTCAGTGCGATCCACACCGCCAGGAGGAAGCTCTGGATGATGATGAAGCGCCAACTACCAATCGTAGCACTCACTGCATCAGCAATCCTATCCCCCGCCGTCAACTGTTCATCAGCTTCTTTATTCACATCCACGACTTGAGGATGATCGTGCTTGAATGTAGGAAACTGGATATGCATTCCCTCTATCCAGTGCTTAAATCCTTCACTGTACGCATGAGCGTGGTCTTGCTTTGGGATTACCATGTCTGTTCCAGGCGTGATATCCATGTTTGCCCTCCTTTGCATTGTTGTACGAGTGTGATGAACCAGACCCTGTACGGGCGTGATTCATCACGCCCCTATCTAGCACCCGAGGTGTTTAGCAATCACCATGCGCTGTACCTCGCTGGTGCCTTCACCGATTTCATTGATTTTCACGCTACGCCAGTAGCGTGAAACGGGAAATTCGTCCATGAATCCGTAGCCACCATGAATCTGCACTGCCTGGTCCGCTGCACGTTTCGCCGTCTCCGAGGCGAAAAGCTTGGCTATGGAGGCTTCTCGCGCGTAGGGTTTGCCCTGCATGTGCAACCAGGCAGCCTTATAATACATTAAACGCGCCAGCTCTATTTCCGTATCCATGTCGGCGAGTTTGAACTGGATTGCCTGGAATTTACTGATAGGTTGACCAAACTGCTTGCGCTTTTGAGCATAGGCTCAACGCCTCATCCAGACAGGCCTGGGCCAGACCGACAGAGAGCGCGGCGATGGCAATACGTCCGCCATCGAGAATCTGCATGAATTGCTTGAAGCCTTCACCTCGCTCGCCCAGGATGTCTCCTTCAGGCACCACGCAATCCTCGAAGGTCAGTGGCCGCGTATCTGAGGCTTTCCAGCCCATCTTCTTGTAAGCATTCCCAATGATGTAGCCAGGAGTGACTTTGGGCACGATGATATTGGTAATTTCGTGGCGATTATCTACTCGCTTACCGGTTACGGCAGTGATCGTGACCCCAGTCCGTCATCTCGGTTCCCGCGTTGGTGATGAAACATTTTGCAGCCGTCGATATGCCAGTAGCCGTCACGCAACACAGCGCGTGTCTGCGTGCCGCCAGAGTCGGAACCGGCTCTCGGGTTCGGTCAGACCAAAGGCCCACAGTTTTTCGCCACGCGCCAAGGCGGACAAAAAGCGCTCCTTCTGTTCTTTGCTGCCAAACAGGAAGAATGGGCTGGTCGCCCAGTGAGGTATGCGCTTCCATAGTGATACCAACCGATACATCGCCACGTGAGATTTCTTCGATGGCTATACAGTAAGAGAGAAAATCCGCGCCAGCGCCGCCATATTCCTCCGGGAATGGCAATCCCAACAGCCCCAGTTCACCCATTTCCGCACAATATCGCATAGGGAAATTCTCCTGTGCGATCCATTTCCTCCGCGAGTGGCTTGATTTCCTGCTCCGCAAACTCACTACAAGTTTCACGAATTGCCACCTGCTCCTCATTGAGCTCAAAGTCCATATCGATCTACTCTCTTTCCCTACTTGAGCTAGCCTGGTTATAGTCATCACCAGCACTATAATATACGCCCATTATACGTAATTTTAGCAAGAAGGGAATAGAGGAGGTAGGTGGTACGCGCTTCAGAGACACCCCTGGGCAAGGCAGCCGCTTTACAGTTACCTTGCCCATGCTCAAGGGTGTTTGAACTAGTCGTAGGCAAGCAAAGTGAACGAGCGAAGCAGCTCAATCAACATCCAACATTGCCTTCTGCGAAGACTTTTGACGAACGCTTTCTGCCTCTGTGCCAGCACCAACACCTTTACGGAGCATCGGAACCTTGTCAAGCTCCTCCCAGGGAGCCTCAATGTCGGTACGGCCAAAGTGACCGAAGGCAGCGGTAGGCTGGAAGATGGGCCGACGCAGGTTCAAAGACTGGATGATGGCAGCCGGACGCAGATCGAAGTGTTCATTGATCAGGCATATGATCTCCTCGTCAGAGACCTTGCCTGTGCCGAACGTTTCGACGTAGAGGGATAATGGACGGGCTACTCCAATGGCGTAGGCAACTTGCAATTCGAGGCGATCAGCTAAACCAGCAGCAACAACGTTTTTAGCGATATGCCGTGCCGCGTATGCCGCTGAGCGGTCAACTTTGGTTGGGTCCTTGCCACTGAAAGCGCCACCACCATGGCGAGCCATACCACCGTACGTGTCAACAATAATCTTGCGACCCGTCAGGCCAGCATCACCCATGGGACCACCTGTGACGAAACGAGTGGTTGGGTTCACAAAAATCTTTGTAGAGCTATCGAGCAAATGTGCTGGAATAACGGGCTTGATGATGTGTTCGATCACATCCTGGCGAATTTGCTCTTGATCCACGTAGGCAGCGTGCTGGGCTGAAACAACCACCGTATCGACCCGCACTGGTCGTCCAGACTCGTATTGTACGGTGACCTGGCTCTTGCCATCGGGCCGCAGGTAGGCCATCGGGCCATTGCCACCCCAGGACTTTCGCCGTACCTGCGAGAGCTGGCGTACGAGTTTGTGAGCCAGGCTAATGGTCATTGGCATGTATTCTGGAGTCTCATTACAGGCAAAGCCAATCATCATGCCCTGGTCACCGGCGCCGATATGCTCCATTTCATCGTCACTGAGTCGCGCTACACTACCTTTCGTCTCTAGCGAATGACTGACACCCAGGTCGATATCTGGCGATTGCTTCCCAATAGAGGTGACCACGCCGCATGTGCGATAGTCAAAGCCATAGTCCGCGTTGATGTACCCTACCTGCTCAATGGTCTTGCGCACTACCGCCGACATGTCGATCCAGGCCGAGGTGGTAATTTCACCGGCGACAAGCACCAGGCCCGTTGTGGTGGCCGTTTCGCACGCAACCCGCGCTATTGGGTCTTGCGCTAAAATTGCATCGAGCACACCATCCGAAATCTGGTCGCAGAGCTTATCTGGATGCCCCTCAGTCACCGACTCGCTGGTGAAAAACGCCTTTGGAATCTTCATAAAATTGCTCAATGATTGTTTCTCCTTTTTCCCCTGAAAGTATTTCAAGCTGGCGGGGCAAGCCAAATAGCACGCAAAAAGCCCCTGTATCTCAGGGGCTTTTGCTTTCTTGCTCATTCCCCTCATCTTGCGGAACATTCCGCCGGAATTGGCACCCTTCCTGCAAAATCGCAGGCGGGTTGTCGGGCTTCATCGGGCCGTTTCCCTCCACCTCTCTTGATGAGAGCAGGTCTCACTGCAAATGTTCGGTTGTATATGTCCGTTGGTTTACCTGCTTCAGTATACCAAAGCAATCTCAGGAGTGTCAAGATTAGATTCCACCACAAAAAAGAACCACTAGGTGCCCGACTCCCACGAATTCAGGTACTTGTCTTGCTCTGGGGTCAGTGTATCGATACGCACCCCCATCGCATGAAGCTTGAGGCGGGCAATCTCTTTATCAATTGCAGCAGGCAAGGTGTAGACATGGGGTTGCAGTTCATGAGCATGTGCAAGCATGTACTCAGCACCAAGAGCCTGGTTGGCAAAGCTCATGTCCATCACGCTGGCCGGATGCCCTTCTGCCGCCGAGAGGTTGACGAGGCGTCCTTCGGCCAGGAGGTGGACACGGCGACCATCGGCATAGGTGTACTCGTCTACAAAGTCCCGTACACGACGCTTACTCATTGCCAGCTTTTCCAGCTCCGGAATGTTAATCTCATCATTGAAATGGCCGGTATTGGCGATGAGCGCACCATCTTTCATGCGTTCCAGGTGTTGCCGATCAATCACATTGACATTGCCCGTGGCGGTGACGAAGATATCACCTAGCGCGGCAGCTTCAACGCCAGGCATCACACGGTAGCCGTCCATGAGAGCTTCCAGAGCGCGAGTGGGATCCACCTCGGTGATGATGACGTTTGCCCCCATGCCATGCGCACGCGAGGCTACACCACGGCCACACCAACCATAGCCACTGACGACAAATGTTCGACCAGCCAGCAGGATGTTGGTCGAGCGTATAATGGCATCAATCGCACTCTGACCGGTACCGTAACGATTATCAAACATATGCTTGGTATCGGACTCGTTGACCGCAAGCACAGGGAACTTAAGGACGCCGTCTCGCTCCATACTGCGCAGCCGAATTACACCTGTTGTCGTCTCCTCCATACCGCCAATAATCCCAGGGATGAGTTCTGTGCGCGTTGTGTAAATCGTCGAAACCAGGTCGCAGCCATCGTCCATGGTCATGTTTGGCTTGTGGTCGAGCACGGTATTGATGTGACGATAGTAGGTGTCTGTATCTTCGCCCTTAATCGCATAGGTGGGAATGCCATACTCGCTCACCAGGGCAGCAGCTACGTCGTCTTGCGTTGACAAAGGATTAGAGGCGCAGAGTACAAGGTCAGCGCCACCAGCTTTTAAGGTAATCGCCAGGTTCGCCGTCTCAGTCGTGATATGCAGGCAGCCTGACATACGCAAACCCTGCAAAGGTAGGTCTTTAGCGAAACGCTCCCGAATGAGGCGCAGGACCGGCATTTCCTTTGCAGCCCACTCGATGCGGCCTTTTCCGCGAGCGGACAGCGAGATGTCTTTGACATCCCCATGAGTCGAAGTTGTCATAAATGTAAAATCCTTTCTTTGCGGTTACCTACCCCCCAGGTAGGATGCCCCGTCTGGGGGACAGGTAAGCTAATCTGGGTCAAAATGCGAATAGGCGACAAGAGCCTGGTAGCGAGCTGCGACATCATTCATCGTCAAGGTACGCAGCCGCCCAATGCTGAAATCTTCGCAGACAAATGAGCCAAGGATATTGCCATGTACAACACCACGCTTGATGTCGTCAATCGAGTAGCAGCCATCTGGCCCTGGCTGAACTGTCGAGAGGTAACCGAGGAATCCTCCAGCGAACGCATCCCCTGCGCCGGTGGGATCAATGACTTCCTCCAGTGGATACGCTGGCGCACTAAAGTAGGTCCCATCGGCCCCAAACAGGAGGGCTCCATAACTCCCTTGTTTCACCACGACAAAGTGTAATCCCATCGCCAGCAGTTGACGCACACCGGCAATGATACTGGCACAATTGGTATATTGCCGTACCTCTTCTTCACTCATCAGCAGTATATCAACCCGCTTGATGACCTCGGTCAACTGCGCACGTGTAGCGATAATCCATAGTTCCATTGTATCAAGCAAGGCCAACCGGGGCTTAGGCACTTGCTCCAATACTTCCATCTGCAATCCTGGCTGGATACTGGCCAGGAACAGCAGGGAACTGCGCTGATACTCATCAGGAATGACTGGATGGAAGCCTGCATAGACACCAAGTTGGGTATCCAGGACCTCACGGCTATTCATATCCTTGTGGTAGCGTGCAATCCAGCGAAAGGTCTTGCCATCATGAATTTGCAGACCGGCCAGGTTGACCGAGCGATTACGCCAGAAATCGAGGTACTCGCGTGGGAAGTCACTGCCTACCACGGCTACCAGGTTGACTTGATTATACAGCGATGCAGCCGTCGAAAAATAGGATGCAGCCCCACCGAGGACCTCCTCTACCCTGGCGAAAGGCGTCTCAACGATATCCAGGGCCACCGGACCAAAAACCAGAATCGACAAACTTCCGCCCTCTATCATAAATAGGCTAAACACTAATACGGGAGCCAATCACACCGGCGTGGCATCGCTGAGATGTTCGATGACCCCATCGAGAAAAGCCAGTGTATTATTAAATTTTGCCTTTGCCATCTCACGAGCAAGGTCGGTATTCAGCGACTGGTAGAGATCAATGAAACGTTCTTCAATATGACGCAGGATGGATGCCAGAATCTCGCCCGTTACTGCCCGGTCGGGGTAACGAGCGCCAAACTCAATCAGCGAGGTCACAATCGCCAGGCCGCTGAGTCGACCAAGTTTATCGGCATCGTAGAGGATGCGGCCTTCCAGGGGCACTTTCTCCCGTTCTTCGGCAGAAGTAGGGATGGCATGTCTCAGGATTGCCTGCTCAACTTTGCTGATACGTTCGGCAGGGACATCGAGTTCTTGTAAAAACTCCACTGCCATCTCTGCAGATTTGAGATGGTGGTCATGGAAACCATATGCCACGGTAGAGATATCATGTAGATAGCCAGCGATAATCAGCGCATCCATATCGAGGTCACCAGTGTCCTCCAGTTCGGCCACCAGCATTTTACAATTCGCTACGACCGCGCTCACATGGCGAAATCTTTCTTGACTCAGCACGTCTTCCACATACTTCGCGACGGCTGGTACAACTTCCACATCGATCATACATTTTTACTTCCAGAACTGCGATACCCCGAACACAGATGATGCAATGCTTCTTCATACGGCGGTCGGGCTATCCCCATTTCAGTAACAATAGCGGTAACATAGGCATGAGGAGTGACATCAAACGCGGGATTCGCCACATGCACACCTGGCGGAGCTATTGTTGCACCACCCAAAGTAGTTACTTCCTCGGCACTACGCTGCTCAATTGGAATCTGCTCGCCCGATGGGAGCTTCAGGTCAATACTAGAGCATGGTGCCATGACATAGAAGGGTATGTGGTGTACATGTGCTAGCACTGCAATGCTGTATGTACCGATTTTGTTGGCCACATCACCGTTAGCGGCGATACGATCGGCTCCGACGAAGACGGCTTTGATTTCACCCCGCTGCATGAAGTGGCCTGCCATGTTATCAGTAATCAGCGTAAGTGGGACACCGAATTGTTGGAGTTCCCAGGTAGTCAAGCGGGCCCCCTGAAGCACTGGACGAGTCTCATCAACAAACACGTGTATCTTCTTGCCAGCGCTGTGTGCTACGTACATGGGAGCCAGGGCCGTTCCCCACCCAGCAGTGGCCAAAGCACCTGCATTACAATGGGTAAGGAGACTATCACCATCTGAGATCAAGTCCGCCCCGTACACGCCCATTTTCATGCAGGCATCGAAGTCTTCGCGAGCGATCGAGAGGGCCTCATCACGCAAAAGCTGTGCCAGGGATTGAAAAGAACGCTGTTCAGCGATGGCAATATGGGCACATGCTTGCATACGTTCGATAGCCCAGAAGAGATTAATCCCTGTCGGACGGGTGTGGCGCAACAGCCGTGCAACGTCGTCCAGGTGTTCCTGCATTTCACGCAATGTCAGCGTTTCACCCCTTTTTTGCCATAGCCGGTAGCAGGCCAATGCAATGCCAAAAGCTGCTGTGACACCAATGGCTGGCGCACCACGCACCTTGAGTGTTGTAATGGCTTCAGCTACCTCTTGCTCGTGCTTGAGCCTGAGATAGATTACTTGCTGCGGGAGGAGTGATTGGTCGATGATACACACCGCTACGCCCTGCTTCTCCTCCTCCCACCATACTGTGCGTACGGCTTGTTGTGGCTTCACATCAGCCATGGCTAGGCGTTCCCCTTTTGCACGCGGGTTTGAAAAGATCCGATTAAGAACAAAGTGCTTATATCTTATCATAAGACGTTATGTGTGGATAGTTTCTGGTACCAGCGAACGATATCACCTGGTTCTCAGCCTATTCCTTACCCCAATAGTACTAAGCCTATGGCTACTCAAGTCAGGAATTCCTGCAACTTATGCTACCATGGTAAACAATGTAGCATACAAAAATAAGGAGTGAAAATAGCCACTCCACCATGTTACCGAGACGCCGGTTGTCCGTTCCACTAACAGAAGGATGAAAGCCTTTCCGCACTGGCAAGAGCGCCCACATATAATGTGACTTGCGAGTCCCGGAGATGGGTTACTATCGCTTGCATGGAACGGACAAGACGATATCTGTAGCCATCGAAGGGATATAGCGCATGGCCCGGGCGGAATTGCAGGAGAATGCCTGGTCCTTTGACCAGATCTACGACGAATTTAAAACGCCTATCTATAACTATGTATACCACCTGGTAGGGGATCGTGAGCAGGCAGATGATCTGACGCAAGATACCTTTTTGAAAGCGTTTCGAGCACTGCCCAAAATGGATGCCAGTCTGAAGTTATCCGCGTGGTTGTATCGCATTGCTACCAACACTGCATACGATGCGCTGCGCCGCCGAAAACTGATTGCATGGTTACCCTGGCAAGACCTGGATCACGAACCTGCCGATGTAGAGGGTACTGACCCCCAAGAAATCTACGGCACAACAGAGCTTGTGCGGGCTGCTCTCCATCGCATGCCACCACAGTATCGGGTTGCACTGTTATTGTACACTCAAGAGGGTTTCTCTTACAGTGAGATTGCTCAAACCTTGAACATTGCAGAGAGCGGCGTCAAGATGTACCTATCCCGCGCACGTCAGTCCTTTCGAGAACATTACCGGGCGCTGGAGCTAGGAGGAGGCATAACATGAACTGCGAGCAAGTCGAGGAACTGCTTAGTGCTTACCTTGACAATGCGCTCGCCCAGGAAGAAATCGCAGGTGTGACTATCCACTTACAGCAGTGTGAGCGGTGCCGTAGTATCCTTGCTGACTTCCGCCGCTTTGATGCCATGCTCATGCAATTGCCACGTGTTAGCCCCAGCCCAGCACTGCACAACAGGATCTTTTCCTCGCCTGAGTACCTCGAGCTTACCGGCACCTTTGACGCCAAAAGTAGAATTATCAACGAACCCACTCGCCCGACACGCTCAGTCCAGGGACATACTCGTCGTGACACTCCAGGCCGTCCGCACCTGGTTGCGATCCCAGGAGGCCGTAGCACCTTACCAGGACAGCCATCCCTTCTACATTCTCAACACCGCCAGTTTGAGCTGTCACCGTCTCGTCGCAGACGCGTGTCCTGGGGGGTGCAAGTGATGCGTGTGGCTATTGCCGTGGCCATCTTATTCACCATTGGTGCTGTAGGCCTGATCGGTCACAACCTGTGGTTGCAACAAACGAGCATGGTGAATATCAAAGGAGCGATTCCACCTCCTGCAGGTATCCAGCAGGGGCCGTTTCCCGTAGGGATGCGCTTCGTGTACCTACTCAATGACGCTCTCTGGAGCACCCCCGCTGATGGAAGCACCCAGCCTGTACGTCTTACCCCAACTACTGTGACGGTAGCAACAGACTGGGTTGTCAATCCGGCACTCCCAGGACGCTCAGCCGGAGATATGCTCGCCTACATCGACTTGCAACATGCGCAAATCCATACAATACGCAGCGATGGGCAAAGCGACACCGTTGTACCACAACCACTGCTGAAAGCCGGGATAGCACCTTCATCCATATGGGATACCGATACCGGTGCTGCTATCTTGAACGGTCTCACCTGGTCGAAAAATGGGAATATGTTGGCATTCGTCGGCGACCCCAACGGTACAGGCCTCACAAATCTGTATATCCTCTCAATGGACACAGGCTCAGTAGAGATGGTGCCGCTTTCTGGCACAGGGAGCGCCTCTCATCCTGCCTGGTCTCCCGACGGGGTGCGCCTGGCATTTGAGTTTACGTCTGGCAGCACAGTCAGCATCATGGACTATAATACGCAGAACCACGGGTTGTTAATGATCTCTGACGGAGTGAGGACTCCGGCAAACTCTGCTGATACGGTCCTGACATTAGACTGGTCACCGGACCTGGCCCCGACCATTACCTGGAGCATCGGTGTAATAGGACATGTCCATAGCATCTGGATACGACGCGTAGGGGTTGGCGGCACAGAAAGGCCGCAACTGATTGCATCGGGTGACTATGTACAAGCTATCTATAGCCCCGCCGGGCATGCCGGTGTAGGAAGCTGGTTGCTTGTGACATCGATAGCAGGACGCCAGGGAGACATTTCGTTTGTTGATGCCATCGCTGCTGCACGCCTCATGACCCTGACCACTGGCAAACAAGTCGGCCTTGCCTGGTGGTCGCCCAGCGGCACACAAGTCGACTATCTCGACAGCATCTCTTCTGGCCTGGGCGTTCTCCATGTTGTTAACTTGACGACGGGTAGCGATACGCTGATTGCCGATGATGTCGCCAATGAACCTGCCCCTGCATGGTCGAAAGATAGTCAGGAACTCGTGTATAGTACAGGTACACAAACCGTCATCGTCAACCTGAATACAGGCAAGAAGATGCCACCCCTCAAACTGCAAGGGCCTGCTTCCGCACTCATCTGGTCTGCCAATTCGACCAATCAGTTGGTTGTCGCAACCAGCGACGGCCACCAGGGCGTCTACCTGGTGGATATCGCTCATAATACTTCACTTCAGGTAGATACACAGGGTATCAATGGTCCCATTCTGTGGACCGAGGTTCCCTAACGCCAATCGAGGACTTCCGTTTTGAATTTCGTGAGGAAGATTTGGTTCACATGGGTATATTGCGTGAGGAGTGGCAGAAGACGCATCCTTCCTGGCGCACAAAATGTTCAAGTTAAACCTCTACAGCGGATGACTAGTATAATAGCCCTTATGGATTATTTGGTAGTATGCTTTGGAGGCATCAGTATACTTTAAGGTAGTCTGGCTGTGCAGATGTATGTGTTTTTTGGAGGAGGTAAACATGGTAGAAGCACAAGCAATCTTTACTGAGTATCACACACACATTTTGCGGGATATCGCGCTCTATCAACGGACAGGCCTGTTGCGCGTCGAGTACGTCGGTGGGCATGTGGTTGAGAAGGGTGCGATTTTCTTCCAGAATGGCAATGTCGTCTTCGCATGCACTGAACAAGAAACGGGCGAAAAGGCCCTCATGCACATCGCGAGTTGGGATAAGGTGTACTATTCTTTCCTCGAAGGGGTACATATCGCAATCCAGCAAGAAAAAGCAACCGCTCAGTACCCACCGATCAGCAATTTACTGACACCAATGGTACAAAAGGAAGCATCCCAAACACCGCCAGCAGGTATACCTGCCATCTCACAGGGTAGCAAACCATTTACAACACCCTTCAATGTAGTATCCGCCTATGCACCTTCATCACTACTAAAGGAAGCGATTCACCAGGGTGTTCATGCCGTTTTTCGCGCACTGCCCGAAGCAGTAACCAGACAAGTCATGAGCCAAGTCGCGCGACGAGATCGAGTCGTGTTCATGCTCTTAAATGGAAAGCGCACAGTTCGTCAAATAGCACAGTTGGTACACCGTAGTGAACTGGATGTGGCACATACGGTGGCGCGATTAATCAAACGCGGATACGTTGAGTGCGTGCCAGAAGAAAAGGAAGATCAAAGGGAACTGGATGTATCACGCTAGCACGGTTACTCACGAGTGAGTAAATAGACGAGTTTCTCTTGCAAGGAAATTTGCCCGCAAAAGTGATAACAATTCACACACTTGTACGTTATAATGTATAGGCCTGGGATGGAAAGCGGGATGTTCGTTAGACAAGCATATCCACCTCGACGAGCGGCTTGTGGCGTGCATCTGAGTTCTGTACAACCTTTTCCCCATGGGGTTTGTGCGCGCACCTTCCTGGAGTCCCGCGTTGCTTTTAGCAAACGCGTGGTAGGGGAGGACGAGCTGGCACCCCGTCCTCCCTTTACTTTTATCACGAAGTGAAAGGATTGCATGAGACGTATTGTCCAGTCATTGGGGGTAAAACTGATATGCAGCGTGGCAGTTACGCTTTTACTTTGTCTGCTCTTCTTTTCAGCTACATCTCGGAGCTTACTCACCTATCTTTCCGAGCATGAAGCAAAGAGCGAGGCCATAACACACCTCACCCTCATCAAACAAGCATATTTGAACCGGAGTGACTGGCTATTAGAAAAACTGACCGAGGCTGCCAGCAATAACAATATCATTGCCCGTGCATCGCAGCGCTTCACACCCGTTTCTGCCACTCACCTGGCCGGCATACTCGGTCCCATACTCCTACAGTATCGCCTATCCGAGCTTGCCATTATTTCCGCAAGCCGTCACCTCTTGGCCCACACAGGAGAGGAGAAGGATATTGGTGACACAGGTGATGTTATCGCTCCAGGCGCCTTCCCTGTCCTGGATCAAGGATTGCAGGGAAAGGATGTCTCGGCCCTGCGCATGGCCCAAATGTTCACAAACTATCAGTGGACCTTGAGCCTGGCCGTCCCTATACGCGACCAGTCCGGCGAGCAAATCGGCGTCCTGATGGCATCGCAAGCCATAGATGACTATTTCGCCCATGACGTGGTACAAACTAGCGGATTGAACGTGGTGCTGTGCTTATCGACATCTATTTTGGGAACGACCGTAGCTGATCTTCAGCCCGGTCGGCGCATTGCAGAACAGACTCTCTGTAGTACTGATCTCTCTCACGTTATCGATAGTACACAAACCTACCTTACCCTGGCAGGTCTAGCCCAGACGGGGAATCAGTTAGCCAGTTCGCCTTCACTCACCCTCGTAGACGTTGAACCCCTCTACAGCAGTAATCTCTCTACAGAGAAGGCTGACCTTCTACTTGTTGCTCTAGGCATCTTTGTGCTTGCACTGGGTGTTACCACCTACACACTAATGACCAGGTTTTATTTCATTGGCCCATTGCGCCGACTTCAAGAGCATGCGACTGCCCTGCTCAGCGATACACTTGGTACGCAGGCACCGTCACCTACGGTCGATGAGTTGAGCATAGTAGCCCGCTCTATCAATCTACTTTCTGAGTCGCTACAGTCCCAAGAGCGTGAAAGCCAGGCCATGACGGAGCAGATGCGCGCATTGCTGACCATGAGTGATACGCTGATCTCCACAGTCAACCTGGAGCACCTGCTCGGCGATATCGTGTCTCGCCTGTCCAATATGATGCAAGTCAAGCATGTGTCATTGTTGTTGTATGGACGCGAAATGCTTTCACCATGGGCAGTAGCACAGTGGGCAGAGCCAACAGCGGATACATCACGGTCGACTGGCAACTCCTTGCAAAGGCGCGGAACAGTAACGGTACATACAGACCCGGCCGGGGAGGTTACCCTGGTCATGACGACCAAAATGGCTGCCGTTTCCAGTACACGCTCGAGTTCCGCAAGTGGAAAACGAACCATTATACGCCCACCGCAGCTCGCTTTGCCCACAGCTCCATATGGCCTGCGCCTACCCCGCATCCCACGCCAGGCGCTGCGTGATCTTGACCTGGCACTCGCTCGTATGGCAATGCAAAAAGAGAAGATCGTGTGTGCTGAGGATGTCGCGATCATCAATCAAAAACAACGGAGTGAAGCCTGGACACGCATGGCACTCGAGGCAGGGTACCGCTCAGTCATCGCCGTCCCTTTACTTTTGCAGGAACAGGCCATTGGGGCCTTCATACTCTACAGAGATGCACCCTACCAAATGACCAGCCGAGACACATTCCCACTGAGCACGACTGCCAACCAGGCAGCAATGGCGATTGAAAATGCCCTTTTGTTCGCCGAAGTGAAAGAGAAGAATGCTGCCCTCGAGCGTGTCAACCGCCTGAAATCACAATTTCTGGCGACGGTGACACATGAATTACGTACTCCCTTACACAGTATCATCAGCTATGGCGCGTTAATACTAGAGGGATTTGTTGAAGGAGAGCTGACCAGCGAACAGCAAGAGCATATCCAGTTTATGGTACGACGTGCTGAGGACCTCTCGCACCTGGTCGATGATATGCTGGATCTCTCTAAGATCGAAGCTGATCGTTTAGAAGTTAAGACCGAACCACTCTCATTGGAGTCTTGTCTGACAGAGGTTGTCAATCAGTTGAAGCCGATGGCAAATAGCAAAGGTTTGCACCTGAGTATGGAACTGGAAGACTCGTTACCTATGGTCCTGGCAGATGGCATTCGCTTGCGCCAGATCGTCATTAACATGGTTTCCAACGCCTTGAAATTCACAGAGAAGGGTGGGGTGACCATTCAAGCTAAGATGCTTAGCGGCTATGACATGCTGCGCATCTCTGTTGTCGATACAGGCATCGGCATCTCGTCTGCTGCACTTGACTATATCTTTGAGGCGTTCCGCCAGGCTGATGGCAGCACCACTCGCCGCTTTGGTGGCACCGGATTAGGCTTGACAATTGCCAAGAAACTGATTGAATTGCAAGGCGGAGAGGTTGCCGTGGAGAGTACCGTAGGGCAAGGCTCAACGTTCTCATTTACCTTGCCCACCTTACCCCCGCGCTAACAGAACAGCAAGAAAGAGCCTTATGTATGAACACACCGACACCTGGCGCACGCCAGGCAACAATTCTTATCGTTGAGAACGAAGTCTCAAACCGTATCTTGATCGAGAGGGTCCTGTCCACACGCGGTTATCGTTGTGTCTCCGCATCCAATGGGCGTGAGGCCTTAAACATCCTGGATCACGAGCAGGTAGACCTGATACTCACCGATCTTTCCATGCCGGTCCTTGACGGTTATCGCACGACACAATTAATTCGTGCACGCCCCGCCCTGGCGAACGTGCCAATCGTGGCCGTGACCGCCTATGCACTGAATGATGAAAGTGAGGCGGCGATGCACATTGGCTGTACCGAATACTTGACGAAGCCATTTAAGCCTCGACAACTGTTGGAAGTCGTGGATCGCCTATTGCCGCAGAGCTAAGTTGCCTGCACGAAAAGAGGGTGTTTAGTAGGAAAACCCATGTGCTTTGTTTTTAGTTTAGCATTTACTTCTCTTTAAGGACAACGAGGGTCTTGTACAGAGAGGATAGGCGTGATATGATTTTCTCAAATAACGTGGAAAGGGCCTACCAGGATGACCGACGATCCTCAACGACAACCTTATGATAGCTTACTGGACGAAGACCCGGACATCCAGGAACGTGTCGCTTAAGTAAAACTTGCATGAGCTGTATTGGAACTGCCGGACATGTCGATCACGGAAAATCAACCCTTGTCAAAGTATTGACCGACATTGACCCTGATCGACTGGCTGAAGAAAAAGAACGTGGCATGACCATTGACCTCGGCTTTGCCTGGCTCAAGCTGCCGGGTGGGCGCGAGGTCAGTATTGTAGATGTACCCGGGCATGAGAGCTTCATCAAAAACATGCTTGCCGGCGTAGGTGGCATCGATGCAGCCCTACTGGTCGTTGCTGCCGATGAAGGTGTCATGCCTCAGACACGCGAACACCTGGCTATCCTCGATTTGCTGCGCGTGCGGCGCGGCGTCGTGGCATTGACGAAAGCCGACCTGGTGGATGAAGAGTGGCTAGAGCTGGTGCGTGAGGAAGTTCAGGAGCAACTCAAACCAACCACTCTGGCAAATGCTCCCATCATTCCTGTCTCCGCCTATACAGGGCAAGGGTTGCCTGCATTGCTCACACAGCTAGAGCAGATCCTCGATGAAACGCAGGAGCGTGAGAACATTGCTCGTCCGCGACTACCTATTGACCGTGTCTTCACCATGACCGGCTTTGGTACCGTGGTCACTGGAACGCTGCTCGATGGGAGCTTCAAATTGGGACAAGAGATCGAAGTGCTGCCGCAAGGCATAAGAACGCGCATTCGCACTCTGCAAACGCACCGGCACCAGGTCGAGGTCGCACAGCCTGGCAGCCGTGTGGCGATCAACCTGGCAAACATCACTCGCACCGATCTGAAGCGTGGCAACATCGTCGCCCTGCCCGGGCAACTACATCCGACGATACTGATCGATGCACACATACAACTACTGGCCGACGCACCACGCCCGCTCACACACAATACGCTCGTTGATTTCTACAGTGGCTCGCAAGAAGTCCCGGCACGCATCAGGCTCCTGGATGTAGAAGAGTTGAAGCCTGGTCAGAGCGCATGGGTACAGTTGCGTTTGAGTCACCCAGCAGTAGTAGCCCGCCGCGACCGCTTTATCCTACGTATTCCTTCGCCCAGTATAACGATTGGCGGAGGTGAGGTTGTCGATGTCCAGCCGCGTTACCACCGGCGCTTTCAGCCATCTGTTCTCAATGCCCTTGCAACCCTGGAACGTGGATCACCCGAAGAGTTGGTGCTGGCCGCATTGGACAGGCGACGGGAGCGAACCGTAGGGGCGGGAGTGGAACGTAGGGGCGGGAGTGGTGTGGATGAGGAGCGGGGGAGCTTGCCTCCGCCCGCTGTGGGGGAGCTTGCCTCCGCCCGCGTGAAGAAAAAGGATGGAACACAGCCCGCAACTCGCAGCGCAGGCGGTGGAGCGAGACTGTTACATGGACTGATTGGATACGACTTAGCAGATATAGTCAAACACAGCAATTTGTCCCAAGATGTGACACAACAAACACTGGAGACGTTATTAAAAGCAGGCAGGGTGAAACGAATAGGCTTGCTTTGGTTCGCGCAGCCAGTGTGGGGGGCTCTGGCCGACGAGGCCATCCGATTACTTCGGGAGCAGCATCGACAATATCCTTTGCGCAACGGCCTCTCAAAGGAAGAATGGCGCACACGGCTACACCTCTCGGCGAAAATGGCGACGGAAGTCTTTGCAGCCTTGCATGCAGAAGGACTTCTTGAATCTGTCACAGGCGAAGCCGGCACGACAGGTGGCTTCATTCGACTACCTGGCTTTGTACCAACATTTACTACGGTGCAACAGCAACTTGTCGAGCGACTACTGCGCAAATTCTACCAGAGTCCTTACACACCACCCGTCTATGCCGAGGCGGAAAGCATTGTTGGTCCCGAGATACTAGGGTCACTGATTGAGCAAGGGCGACTGGTCAAACTGAGCGATGGCGTGCTCTTTCTGCGCGAGACCCATGATGAGGCAGTAGCCAAGCTGGTGGCATATCTGAAGGAACACGGCAAGATGACAGCAGCAGAGGCACGTGATGTGTTGGGCACATCACGCAAGTATGTCTTACCGCTCTTAGAGCACATGGATGAGCAGCGTATTACACGGCGTAAAGGCGATGAACGTGTGCTAACGATGCAGGCATGACAGGTATCACTGGCATCATGGACACCCAAAACTCCTGAGAGGGATGGAAATATTGGCAGGATATGTTAAAATAGGCTGAGTCAAAGCCTGACGAGTCAAGGTCAGATAACATATTAGGAAAACTATGCAGATCGAAGTTCTGGGTGAGCGATACCAGCTACAAAACCCAATAGGTAGGGGTGGTATGGCCACGATTTATCGTGGTTTGGATAGGCGCATGGACCGTGTAGTAGCTGTCAAAGTGCTACGTGAAGCCTATAGCACCGATCCAAAGTTTGTGACACGCTTTCAACGCGAGGCGAGAGCAGCATCAGCATTACAGCATCCAAATATTGTACAGGTCTATGACTACGGACAGACCGATGGCAATTATTTTATTGTCATGGAGTTAATCGAAGGCACTGACCTGCGCCGCTACCTGCGTTCACGAGGTGTACTGGATATCGATCGTGCTGTTATCATTGCACACGATATCGCGCTAGGTTTGGGAGCTGCCCATCGACGTGGCATCGTGCATCGCGATGTCAAACCCCAGAACGTCCTGGTAGGGCGGGATGGTTCAATTAAACTGACCGACTTCGGTATCGCCAGTGTCTATAAAGACATCAACGCTGAACGGCTGACCACCACGGGCATGACACTCGGTACAGTACAATATTACGCACCGGAGCAGGCCCAGGGTGAGATCGTCACTCCAGCCGCCGATGTGTATGCCCTTGGTATCGTCATGTATGAAATGCTGACCGGGCGACCTCCTTTCGATGGTGATACCCCTGTAGCAGTAGCGATGCAGCATATTCAGGACAAACCGACTCCCCCCAGCCATCTCAACCCCCATATTCCCCGAGCGTTGGAAGAGATTATCATGTGCTGCCTGGAGAAATTACCGGAGAGGCGCTTTCCAGATGGTAATGCCCTGGCACGCGCCCTGGAGATGCTTGGGCAAGCCGATGTGGCTGATAGCATGCCGTCCCAAAGAATTAACAGGCACACCGCCGGGACAAACGACTGTCTCTCTTCATCCTGGCAACGAGTCAGCTTCACCTCTTCCTGGCGGACCGCGGCGACCTCCGATTTCAGGACCTAACAAAGTGGTGAGTAGCCCCACCGCCGGTCTCGGTGGTATCAATAACAACAATTCTGGCAGCGTGCTTCACCAACAAAACTTCAACAGCCAGCAACTCGAGTCAGGTCCGGTGGGGCCACCATACTCTGCTTCGATGCCACGTCCTGCCAAACCACGGTACGACTCACGCGCCGCAGGCATTATCACGGCGCTCATCCTCCTGGCAACCTTACTCCTGCTCGGCTTCAGTGTGTACCTGGGATGGGTACTTGGCTTCCTTGGTGGGTCTGGTCCCCCGCCCCTTCCGACCGCGGCGGTCACTGTGCAGGTTCCTGTTCCCTACTTGATTGGCCTATCTTACCAGGCAGCACAAGCCCAGGCAGCGAGCGCCGGACTTCAATTGAAGGTTGAAAACAACTTGACATCAGGTATCGTGAAAAGACAGTCTCCCCAGCCTGGTAATAAGGTTCCACGGGGCTCAACCATTGTAGTAAACCTGCAGGCAGCCCTGATCATTCCCAGCGGACTGGAAGGTGACACACTTGCAGCAGCAGAAGCGGCCCTCACTCAGGCGGGTATCAGCAATTATGAAGAGCGGACTGCTGATCCCCCCACGGACCCGACGAAGGGGCCAGATACCGTTGTGAAAGTTAGACCATCTGGTGGCACGATTATCAACAGCGTTACAGTCGTCAGGCTCTATGTAGTGAATCGGACAGATATTACCCCCACCGTGGCACCGACGCCGACGCCAACACAGGCACCGGCACCGACGCCAACACAGGCACCGACACCGACGCCAACACCTGATCCGACGCCTGCGCCGACGCTCTCAGTCAGTCCGGTCAGTTTCATTCTCCCAACTACTAGTGACCCTAACTGTTCATATCAGGCACCCACCTGGAACTGTAATGTAACCCTGACGAACACCGGCCAGAGCAACCTGAAATGGTCAGCATCCAGTAATTTGTCTGGAGTAAGCTTTAAACCATCCTCCACCGGTACACTAACCGCAGGTCAAAAGATAATAGTGACTTTCTCTATACCAGGAACAGCAAATGGCTGTACGATCGCGAACCCATCTGTTACCTTCTCAGGGCCAGCAAATAACGTCCTTGTAACGGTGACTTGCCCCAAGGGTTGAACCTGGCAAATCACCAGAACGAGCCCTACGGAATAACTACTCTCCCTGCCATTGCGCCTGTTGTTGCTGGAGTCCGAGCAACTGCTGCTCAAGGTACATAATCTGTTGTTGCAGTTCCTGCTTCTTTTTCTGGTGACCCCACAAGCGCGCATCCTCGATGTCTTTGTAGCCACGTTTGAGGATACCACCAGGTACAAATGATGAACTCTGGTTGTATTGTGCGCGGATGGCTGACATCTCGGTATTGATGCGCTTCAAATCCAATTTGAGTTGCCGTATTTGCAATCTGAGCTGGCTAATCTGCTCCTGGTATGGGTCCTTGGACTTGCCAGCACGACGACTTGTTTTCGCTGGTGCCTCCTGTGAGACGGCTCCTGGGGCTTGCAACGATGCGCCGCAGTTTTCACAAAAATGCGCACCGTCCGCTACGTGCGCTCCACACTGTGAACAAAACATAGATTACCTCCCGAGAGTGAAAACGATCTTTTTGTGCTAGTATAGCACAACCATGCCTATGTCTTCATATGCTTGACCGCCCGCAAAAGTTAGGTTATAGTGGCAGCACAAAAATAAGAAACACATCTGGCTAGATCTTAGTCTGGAAGAGTAGAGGAACAATGTCAATAATCAGCGAGCAGCCGCAAAACGCCGAATCTGACGCAAAGGATCTTAATGCATATCTCACCATATTAGTCAATCAAGCAACCCAAACCTATCTTGCTCAAGAACAGATACACTTCGATATCGAACAGTTGCCCATTGACCTGCGTTTCTCAGCGCAAGCAAGCTTTGGCGACTATTCGATGCCCGTCATGTCATGGGCAGGCAAGAACAAGCTGGGTAGGCCACCATTGTCAATTGCCGAGGCGTTGGCGAGCATACTGCGTACCATGTCTATTCCCGTCATTGAAGAGGTGACAGTCACTAAACCTGGCTATCTCAATTTTCGCCTGCATCGCCCTGACGCAGGTCGAGCCATCATAGAGCGTGTCCTGGAGGCAGGGGCCGATTTCGGACACAACGACACTGGTCTTGGCACCAAAGTCGTGATTGAGCATACCAATATTAACAGCAACAAAGCTGCCCATGTGGGCCATCTGCGTAATGCGTCTATCGGTGACACCGTCGTACGTATGTTGCGCTCGCAAGGCTACCATGTCGAAGCCCAGAACTATATCGATGACACAGGTGTGCAGGTTGCAGATGTCGTGGTGGGCTTCACCTTGCTCAACGAGGGTCTCTTGCAACTTCCCGAAGGTAACCAGCAATTGCCGGGCAAATCATTCGACTATTATTGTTCGCGTGTGTATGTTGCTGTAGGCAAAGTCTATGACGCCCAGCCAGAACTGCTCGAACGCCGTAAAGCCGTGCTGCGTGCCATTGAACATGGCAGCGAACCCGATGCGGGACCTGACTATCCTGTGATAGCCGCCGACCTTTCGCGCCGGATAGTCCAGGCCCATCTAGCCACAATGGTGCGAGTCAATGTCTCCTATGACCTGCTGACATGGGAATCTGCCATTCTGGGCGCGGGCCTGTGGAAACGCGCCTTTGCGATGCTGCGCGAACGCGGTGTACTAGAAAAGCCCGAAACAGGACCCATGGCAGGCTGTTGGGTCCTTCCTCTCGGTGAGGGAGCAACGCAAACCCAAGATGGAGATCACTCCAGTGACAAGATTCTGGTCAGAAGCGATGGGACAGCAACCTACACCGGTAAGGATATTGCTTACCAACTCTGGAAATTTGGCCTGCCTGATGATCCTCAAATAGCGACCCTGTTTCGCTTTGTCCCCTGGGGAACCCTGTCTGGGGGACAGGTATGCCAGCACGATGGGCGCATCCTGTGGACCATGCGCGTAGCAGAAGACACTGCTGCATCCGACGAGGAGGCTGATCCCAGACGTTTTGGTCATGCAAAAAGAGTTATTAACGTAGTCGATGTCCGCCAGTCGTATCCCCAGCAGGTCGTCTACGAGGGCCTGCGCCGACTGGGATATGCTGAGCAAGCCGATAACTCGATCCACCTCGCATACGAGGTCGTCACACTCTCTGCTGCTACGGCGGCACGCCTGGGAGTAGATACAACTGATGGTCGCGAGTTTTATGCTTTCTCTGGGCGCAAAGGCGTTGAGATTAAGGCCGATGACTTAATCAATACAGCGATAGCCAGAATGTTGGAAGCTAAGCCGAATTTGTCGCAAGAGACGGCAGCCAACCTGGCGGCATCAGCAATTCGCTACTTCATGATTCGCTTTGGTCTGCAACAGATCATTGCGCTGGACATCGACGAAGCGTTACGAGCCAATGGCGATTCCGGCGTCTACCTGCAATATGCCTATGCGCGAGCCAATAGCATCGTGCGGCGTCTGCAAGAAACAAATTATGCGATACCCGAACAGCTTGAAGTCCTGCCTGAACAGCTTGAACAAAGCGAGTGGGAACTGCTGCGCCACATCGACGCCTATCCGCGCAGCTTAGCAGAGGCCAGCGCGCAGCTTGCACCGCACTTGCTAGCCTCTTATGTGTATGATCTGGCCGCCCATTTTAGCGACTTTTATGAGCATACGACTCCCATCCTCAAAGAGACGGACGAGCGTGTGAAAGCGTTTCGTGCCTGCTTAGTACGTGCGACCGTGCAGTCGATGGACAATGCGCTACGTTTGTTAGGTTTTGTGCCACTTGAGCATATCTGAGTTTTCACCTCAGTTGCTGATAGAGCTTCAGCAGCCGTTGTGCGTACTCCCGCCACCCGCTCTCAGTCTCAAGGAAGACAGCTTCCTGCGCGTTTAAGTGACATGTGCTTGTCTGCGCTTTGGACAATGCACGCACCAGCGATGTCCGGCTCGTTGGATCGTAGAAGATACTTGCCCGAGGTGGCAGCATACCACGAAAACGCGGGAGATTGGGAGCAACCACAACGTGCTCGTAAGACAGTGCCAATATAGCCATTTCAAGTATACCAGCCGTCTGCATGCTGAAGTGTGGTAGCACTATAACATCAGCAGCTCCCATGTATAAGGGCATATCCTCTTTACATGGAGTTGTCATACTGAGATGAATGTTCGGATCGAGTGCAGCCAATTTCAATAATCGGGTCGGCGACTGCTTGTCTGCCGGCAATCCCACAAGCAGCAATTGAGGCGCCGCTTTTTTCTGCTGCTTGCCTGGCTTCAAGTCCTGAAATGCCTCCATCAAAAGCACAACTTCTTGTTCCGTATGTGCATAAGCAAAGCACAGGTAGACCGTGCCTGCCACTTTAGGGAGACCCAATTGTTCTCGTGCCTGAGCGCGTGGCTCTGATGGCCCATAGTAGCCACGAAAGCCCGGATGCGCTAAACATCGTACCCGCCGGCGCAGCTGCCTGTTATGATAGAGTTGTTCAGGTTGCCGCGTATACGCCAGCACAACATCACTAGCAAAGAGCACTTTACGTTCCAACGAACGACGCGAGAGGAAATGCAAGCTATGCGAACTCTGCCACCAACCACCTGCATCGGTAGTAATGATGCCAAATCCCCAGAGTTGTGCCAGCCAGAGCCAGAAGCGGAACCATCGACGCTGCAAATAAGTCAGGTTGAATGCACCTACGCGGTAAAAATGCACAATGCTCCTGGTTCCCTCATCGCCTGGACGGTGCTTCCAGAGCCAGGACAAGGTGATGCCTTCAATCCCAATACTGCAATCTACGCCTTGAGAGGTGAGTGCTTGAGTGAGCAACTCTTCTGTGGGGTCTGCTCCATCAGGACGAACAAACAAGACCGCACTGATGTTTGATTCTCTTGACGGTCGTTTAGGAAGCTGAAGTCGCTGCTGCAACCGTCCCCAGTTACGTGCCTGTTCCATCGCCGCCAATAGACGTTCGTTCGTAGATCTTCCGGCCAGACCAAGAAGCGGACGGTGCAGTAGCGCCAGGTATGCAAGTTCCCGCAATTCAGGTAAAATAGCCAGGAGCTTCATAGACGGTCTGTTGTGGACAGAGAGCGCATATTCCAGTAACACTTCGGAACAACCTTGCCAGTATGCGCGGCCCACAAAGAACGGCCGCGTCAAGCGGACTGCGGGAGCGCGATGTACAACCATCGCTTCCGGTTCATACCAGAGCATATAGCCTGCATCACGCAGACGACGGCAGAGATCATCCATCTCCGCGCTTAATGGCGTATTCGGACTCTTACTCAGCAAGGGTGAAAAGTAGCCAATGGCACGCAGAGCCTCGATCTTGACGGAAAAGTTGCAGCTGTTAAAACTGGTGGATCCCTCCAATTGCATTCGCACCCTTGATGGCGCAAAATAGCCAAGCGTCTCTAGCAGTTCCTCGCTCAGCCAGTGCGGGCGTGCCACCTCCCAATCTATTTCGACACGACCGCCTATAGCATCTGCGCCCGTTTCTTCATAGGCTGTCAATAAGTGTTCAAGCCAATGCGGGTCTGCCAGAGCATCATCGTGGAGAAAGACTGCCACTTCACCGTTTGCTACCAGCAAGCCTGTTTTGCGCGCATATGCCAGTCCGTTCTGGAGTTCCGAAAGACATTGCACCTGCCAGACGTCTTCTATACCCTTCTCTTCCTGCATGCCAGCGCTCACATAGTCTTGGACGGCCTCGAGTGTGCCATCGCTGGAACCATTATCTACCACGATGACCTCAAACTGGCCATATGGCAGTGTCTGTTCACGCAGGCTCGCCAATGCAGCTAGTACCAGACGACACCGATTATAGGTGCAGAGAATAACGCTAAAGCGCGGAAAAGTTTTCATGCCTTACCTTGCCTTATCCTACCTTCTCTGTTTATTCTGTGTAGATATTTCTTTAATACAGTATGCCACATCTAGGCGAAATTCCAAATGGTTAAGAGTAAGTGCATGGATATCCAGTGATTCAAACTTCTATTATGCTTGAGTTGCCCGTTGCAGCACCCCTTTACGTCCATGCTCACGTTCCAGCCGGATGAAGTACTGCAAGCCTTCCCCATAGAGGTCATTGCGACGAGTCAGGCGGGCCGCTTCGCGCTGCCGCCCCAGGGCTAGCATCACCCGGTAGGCGACCCATTCGGCAAAACCTTCAACAATCTTGTGAGCCTGTCCTTCCGGTGCATGCGTCGATTGCCAGGCATGCGCCAGTTCATGTGCAGCAACCGCCTGGAACAGCGTTTTTGGCAATAGATGTTCGATGTAAATATCCCAATCATCATTGATACGTTTGAAGTAACCAAGCAAATGCTGCTGCTCCGGTCCTGGGGATGTATCAGAGTCTGATAGGATGCCTGCTTGCTGGTGGAGTTCAATCAATCTGGCACGTTCTACCAGGTGCAGTTTAGGCAGGACAGCTACCTCGAGTGCGAGTTCTCGCGCCAGTAAGAGCTGTGTATCATGGTAAAGACGCTCAGCCTCGGCCAGTGTCGTGACCGCTGAACTGAGACAGGAGGCACAACGATAGATAGGGCCATCGCGCCCACGAAACACCTTGCCCTGGGAATCCAGGAAAGGAACGCGGCATATATCGCAACGGGGACGTGTTTGCGTGCATGCTTCGCAATAAGGGGAAGGTAAATCATCAATGATGAAATAGCGACCCAGGATGGGCGCTTGGCAGCAGGCGCAGAGGGGTAGCTTTTGGAGGCATGCTGGGCAAATCAGCTCCCCGCGGGTTGCTGTGAGTTGACGCGAAGGGATGCCGCAACGACTGCAATGAGGAAGTGTGTTTTGACAACGTTCGCACACAACCAACCCGTTGTCGTATAGAAGGTAATTGCCCTGAAGTTCCTTGCCACACAGGTGGCAGAAGCGTCGCTGTTTCTCACTCATCTTTATGGGTTCGGCTGTTCCACTACGACTGAGCCGGTCGATATTTCTGCAGCTTTTGGATTCAGTTTCACAGTGACATCGTTCTCGATATTGGCATTGATTGTTTGAGCTTGAGCCTCAAGCGGAAACTGGTCGGGATTGGTTTTGCGCCATTCTGTCCAAATAGCGAAGAGCACGACCTGTAATAGTCCTGCAAGAGGTGCGGCGAAGAGTGCGCCCCAAATTCCAAATAGCTCGGTACCAGCAATGAGGGCAAAGATAGAGACGGCCGGGTGTAGCCCGATAGCGTGGCCGACAATGCGCGGGCCGACAATGTGCGCTTCGATGGCATGAATTACCACGAAATAGATCAGCACGATCACAGCCAGCACCCATGATGGAGCCCATGCCGGATTGCTTGCCAGCGCAAGCAGAATGCAGGCTACTGCGGAGACGAATGTACCCAAAACCGGAATGAATGCGAAGACGAACGCCAGTGCACCGAGTAAAACGGCGGATCGTACACCCAATAATCCCATGCCGACACCGACAAGCAGGCCGATTAAAACTGCCAGGGTCAACTGCCCACGAATGTAGCCTCCAACGACTCGTTCGACGGCATCCAGAAAAAAGCGAACGCGCTCTCGCTGCATCAATGGCGCATTTGCACGCAACCAGGGCATCACACGTGAGCCATCGAGGAGGAGGTAGATGCCCAACATGGCAACGACGACAATATCTAGAATATCCTCGAAGAAACCTTTCAGTACGGGGAATGCTCCACCGGCGAGGTTTTCCAGGTGGCTAACAACTTGCTGGCGAGCTAAGACAATCTGATCTTGTGTTATGCCGTACATCATCAGTGTCTTCATCAGGGGAGCCAGTTGTCTATTTCCTCGCGGTGTCAGAAAGGACCGCAGCTCGATAGCCTGTATGAAGATTGTGTGGATCACGAGATAGAGCAGCACACTGAGTCCGATCAGAACGATGAGGTAGACAATGAGGACTGCAAGAAAACGCGGCATCACGCGCTCCAATAGCTTCACAGCAGGCGCGAGGGCATATGCAAGGAGGGCGGCGATAGCCAGCACGATCAAGGACCTGATGATATGGTCCGCTGCCCACAGCACCACCGCCGCCAGCGCAATCCAGGCCAGGATGGTAAGTGGTATGTCAAGTCGCCGCGTCCATTTGCTGCCAGGGGTGGCCTGACCTCGCCCTACATTGAGGGGTCGGCTGTCTGACGACATTCTGCTTGCTCCTCCCCAATAGATGGTAACAAAAAAGGAGAGGCTCCTTGCCTCTCCCTGGCTGGGGCCCCCGCCGCGCGGCGCTGCACCTCCCGGCTCCACTCCCTGCCCGCAGCTTGCACGCCCACTCACCCAACCCCTGGCAACGTCGAGACGTTTATGGGGTGGTGGGGTGGTACATTCATGCGCCTGCGTATCGTTGCGGCAGCGCCCCAGGTTGTGGCAATGCTTGGCACTGATTGTACCATACATTGCAGCACTATGCTAGGGTCTTCCGCAACCAGGAGATGAGTGCATCGATCTCGGCTTGGGACACCCGGCAGGAGGCGAGGATGTAGCGCCGGAGTTGCTCGTTGAGGCGACACTCACCGGAGAGGACTTGGTAGATCATGCCTGGGTACTCGCAATACTCAGGCATAACAATATATTCCTGCTCTTGTTATACCATAAAATAGTGTCTGAGTCTAGTTCTCACCTACCTTCTAGAGCCATGCCAATCCTGCTGACTCCTTTAACTCTCCAATCAGTTCACATGTCACCAGTACATCTGTATGGATTACCCACCTCGTGACATACTTGTCCCCCCCCACATCGTAACGCAGCAAGCAAACGTCCTTCTCAAGAATGAGCTTGTGAAAAATAGCCCCTGGAGTGCTACCTTCCTTGTTGCTTTCTCCGTGTTCTCGTTTTATACTAGAGCAAGCAATGATGAAAAGTTGGAGGATAGGTCATGCCAGAGCACGAGACACCTGCTGCGTCTTCCTCGACAGAGAGCGCCGTTGCACCATCGTGGTGGGTCCGACTATGCCGTTGGCTCTGGCGTGGGCTGCTCTCCGTGTGGACCACGCTCATCGTTGGGATTGTCGTTGCGACTGTTGCCAACCTCAATACGACCCCCACCGACACCCCACTCTCCAAGCTCTACCTCATCCATGTAGTGACCACCTATCCCATTCCCACAGGTGTGACAGTTGGGATACTCCTTCTCCTCACGGTGATCTCCTGGATCGGCAGTCGTGAGCATGACAGCAGCGCGCCACTCTCACCTTCCCAGCAGAACCGTCTGCACCTCTTGCACCGCCTCCGTTCTACCTACCACCAGATGATGACCGACTCGCTCCAAAATGCTGCCTGGTTGGAGTTGGAGTTGGCCTCCAAACCGGATGCCGTGCAAAACGTGAGCGCGTTGCTCCTACGCACGCCGAACCAGCCAGAGCGTCTACTCCCTGCTGGCACCTCTATTGTAGAGGTCTATGAGCAGGCCAATCATGAACTGCTGATCCTGGGTGAGCCGGGGACGGGAAAATCCACGCTTCTGTTGCGCCTGGCTCAGCATCTGGTTGAGCAGGCCGAGCAAGATGTGACGTGCCCGCTGCCCATCTACCTGCCATTGTCCTCCTGGGCAGTGAAACGTCTTCCCCTCCATGAGTGGCTCGGCGAGCAGTTCCACCTCATGTACGATGTGCCAAGGCGGCTCAGCCAGCACTGGGTGAGGGAGGAAGCCATGTTGCTCTTGCTGGATGGTCTGGACGAAATGGAAGTGTCGGCGCGCATGGCCTGTATCGCTGCCATCAATGCCTATCACCACGACCACTTGCAGCCTCTTGTGGTCTGTTCTCGCACAGAGGAATACGATCATGCTGCCGTATCTGAGCGGCTCGCGCTGCAACAAGCCGTTGTCGTGCAAGCACTCACACCAGCACAGGTCGATGCCTATCTCGTCCAGGCGGGCAAGCCGCTGGTAGCCTTACGTGCGGCATTGAGGAAAAATCCTACGCTGGCAGCGCTCGCGATGACCCCCTTGATGCTGCATGTCCTCATGCTCACCTACCACGGGACCTCAGTCCGGCAGCTTCCCCAAAAGGAGGCTCTGCTCCAACAGCAGATCTGGACCGACTATGTAGAGCATATGGTCGAGCGCAAAGGAGACAGGGAACACTATCCACTCAACCAAACCATCACATGGCTTGGCTGGCTGGCCCGACAGATGCGGCAGCACAGCCAAACCATTTTCTACCTGGAGCAGTTACAACCAGATTGGCTTCCCAAAGCAGACAGAACCTTCTATTCCTGGAGCATCAGGCTGGTCTTCGGGCTGAGCTCCGTGCTGGTCTTCGGGCTGTTCAGCGGGCTGAGCTACGGGTTGGTCGGCGGGTTGGTTGTCGGGCTAGTCATCGGGCTGGTCGTCGGGCTGGTCGGCTTGCGGATCGGCGGGACGGAAACGAAGATAGAGCCAATAGAAATACTTACCTTCTCCCGGAAAGGCTTGAGGCGAGGGCTGGTCTTCGGGCTGAGCTTCGGACTGGTCTTCGGGCTGAGCGCCGGGCTGCTCAGCGGGCCGCTCGTCGGGCTGCTCAGCGGACCGCTCGTCGGGCTGGTCTTCGGGCTGAGCTTCGGGCTTTCAGAAAACCAATTGACAGAACGTCTTACACTCTTTCCAAACGAGGGTATGCGACGTTCTCTAAAAAATGGGCTATTGCTTATGTTGCTCTTCGGGCTGGTTGCCGGGCTGGTCGTCGGGCTGGTCTTCGGGCTGAACACCGGGTTGCTCATCGGGCTGCTCGTTGGGCTGGTCGTCGGGCTCTTCGGGCTAAGAGCTGTCGTACAACACTATATCCTGCGCTTCTGTCTCTGGCAGACCCACACCTTTCCCTGGAAAGCGCAACCGTTCCTCGATGACGCCGCAACGCGCATTCTCTTGCGGCGTGTTGGTGGTGGCTACAGCTTCGTCCATCGCTTGCTCCTGGACCACTTTGCGGATCTGAACACTGGGCCAACGCTGGCCTCTGCCACGCCACCATCCGCTCCGAGTCATCCTCCATCTGCAAACACTTCTTAGTTTAGTCCAAGAGGACCTCATAAGGATGAACGGAAGGCACACGGACGCACCTCCCCCCTCGCATTGTTCTCCTAATGGGCCTTTTCAGGCTACACGTTCATCCGTTAAAGGGCGCACTACACAACAATCGATATGGCATCATCATTTGTTTATCGAAATATGAAAGGTGGGTCCCATTCCTGGTTCTTCCTCACATTTGGGGAACAGATGAGCTTATGCAAAAATCACCAGATGGTGCCTTTGCTTCAGAAGCCATTTCAAGTTGAGAAGGAATAGCTCTGCAATTCGAAAATCACCAAATTCGAGGAAGAACCCCATTCCTGGTATTAAAAACACTGTGATGTTACCTAATGATGTCGGGTTGCTCCGCTCAAGATAAACCCTTCTTGCGGTTACATGATCGGCAGAGTACCTGAAGGTTATTGACACTTGTTGCTCCACCACGGTCGAGGGGGATGGTATGCTATCTGTCACCTCTAATGCTTTAAGCTCGCGGACCATGGAATATCCATTGATAATGTTCTGCTCTTATGTGGTCAGGAAAGAGGTTGAACAGCATTGGAAACAGAAGTATGATTGCCGTCCAATCAGCGCCTATATTCAATGGTATCCCCGCTACAGTACCAACAAATGGAATGGCAATGCTCAGGATAAATTCAGCTACCGCATTCGGAAGAGGCAGCAAGCTGAGTAGTGCACCTATACCTATGATAAATAATGCTTTCCGAGAGATTGGTATACGAGGATCGGTGAGCAAAGTCCACATGAACTTGAAAGTTCTTCCGGGATGCCGGAAAGCTTCCAAGCGACCTGGTCGGCTTTTTGTATATTGTTCATATTGCTGATGTGGCGGAAACTGTTGATATTGCTGTTGCCGATACGGTGGCTGCATACCTGTTACTCCTTACATACGATGTGACCAGGATGGCGATAATGAAAAAATGTAAACCCATCTGGACGTTCACTTAATGAAACGCGGGAGAGTTCTGGATGTAACAACAACTCTTCTTTTACTATGGTATCCGCCTCTTTGGCATCTTTTGCGTAGAATGTGAAAAGCCTTCCCCAACTGTTTGCATTATCACGTGTCTCCAGAAGATACAGTGTTTTTCTCATTGCCGTAACTCCTCGCCCATGCCGATATACCAAGATGATATATGAGAAAGATAGCCCATAACTGGGTGTGTTGTCAAGTACAACGTTCTGGTACACTCATGAGGAATACTCATAGAGGATGATGCATGCTGCGGTTAAAGGTTAGAGAGATTGCTGAACAAAAGGGCTATAACCAGTCCACATTGAGCCGTGCCAGCGATGTGCCCATAAACACCATACGTCGCATATGGCGCAACCCGTACTATGAGGTGAGATTAGCCACACTGAATAGAATAGCAGTAGTATTAGGAGTACCAACTACCGATTTATTCGAGGATGTGCCAACCAACTAATACTCTTTTCGCTGAAATTGCACCTCATTTAGGTGTATATGCGTGCCGAGCCGTATATTTATGATATGCAATGCTCGCCTGGCATGCTCTTCTTGCACGGGACTGGACGAGGCACCCGACAATACCGTATACTTAGGGCATTAAACTTGGAGGTTGTACTTGATCGGTGTGTACGAAAGTCTGACACATGTGCCAGGGCCCTGGAGGAAACAACCCTGTGGCGGCTAGATCACGCCAGCGTCCGGATGCTCAATCCAGTCGCGCCGTTGTGGGCTGTGCGCACTATCCCGCCGCCAGACCATCCACCAGCCCGACACGTCTGGCTCCTGGTCAGAGACCCCTATTACGTGCTGTTAGCGCCTGATGAACTCCCTTTGTTGGACATATGGGTGCACGATGCTCTAGGTACCGAGCGGACACTGTGAGCAGCAAACATGCAAGAAAATGTGCTGATTACCGTCGCCATCGTCCTCGCGGTAGTGGGGTGTATCATGCTCTTCGTGGGCTACATCATAAAGGGAGACAGGGCATACCGGCGAAAGTTGGCGGCCTATCAGCGAACACAATCACGACAGGCCCAACTATCTACACAACGACCCGCGCTGCCTACCGGTCTGTACTACCAACCGACGACCCCGCGTGCGGCACTACCGACACTTGACGTATTTTTAGAGCTCACGCCGACACAGTTTGAAAGAGCCGTAGGCGGCTTGTTTGAGCGATTGGGCTATACCCATGTGCGACACACGGGGGGAGGCGGTGACCTGATGGCCGATTTGACGTGCGTGACGCCAGACGGGCGCGCGGCCGTCGTGCAATGTAAACAGTACCGGCCCGGGCATGCTATCGGGTCACCAGCTATCCAGACCTTTATCGGCATGGTGTACCGGCACCATCGGGTTCCAAGGGCCATCTTCGTGACGACCTCAACATTTACCGCCCCGGCCCGTAGCCTGGCACAACAGCATAACATTGAGCCGATTGATGGACAGCAGCTAGTACAGCTAGTAAACGACGCCGCCGGTGATGATGATAGATAATATTCCTGGATTGTTACCTTGTTGCTTGCGTTTCATTCTCATATGAAACTCCCTGGCTGGGGTGCAGGGATTCGAACCCCAATTGGCCGATCCAGAGTCGGCAGTCCTACCATTGAACGACACCCCAATATATTTCGCAGAACGCGTATGTGTGCGTTCCGCGAGTTGTATGATATCCTAACTTGTGCTGCGTGTCAAGCGCTCTCCATAACTCCATAACTCCACCCAGCAGCAAATGTACGCAGATTCTCTTCTGCGAAGTGAGGCAAACGTTCAGTGATAGCTTTTTCAAGCGCCGAGCGTGGGAGCAGTCGTGTGTACCCGCAGAAGACGCCGAGCATAACGATATTGATGCGAGCTTCATCCGGGTCTTGCTCTATCCCATCGTCTATCAGCCCAGAGATCGACTCAGGGACAAACACATCCATAATGCCATGCAACCTTAGCGCCTCCTCCACCTCTGAGCGCGTGGGATAGTGCAGCCCTGCTACACCGGTCGCGATGGGCAAACGACGATAGGTGTTCACGAAGGCCACTGCACCATGTCGTGCCATGGGGATTGCGCGTAGCACCTCGCTCATTTCAAGCGCCAGGAGAATATCTGCTTCGCCAACGGGTATGGCTGCGCTTGCAGACGGTCCTATGCGTATGTGGCACATGCCGGAGCCGCCAAGACGCGCCAGGCTCACGCGGGACAAGACTCGTACCTCCTCCCCCGCCTCCTCTGCCGCCATGGCCAGCATCTCCATCAGCGTCAACGTTCCCTGGCCGCCGACGCCCAGCAGAATGATATTCGTTGTCTTCTCCTCTCGGTCCTGCGGCTCTGCTAATCTTCAATATTTCTGCGCAAGACGTTTGCTACAGCAATTGTATTACGTACATCCTGTTGCTTTTGTTCGAGATCTGCCACCGGTTTGATAGCATCAAATGGGCAGGCATCCATACACAGACCACAGGCAACGCAGGTTGCAGTATCGATCGAGAGACGCGGTCGTACATCATCCAACGAGAGCAAGACCGAAGGGCAGCCGACTTTATGATAGCAGGGAGTATCCTCGCACCCACGACCTGCCATACAGGCATCCTGATCTACCTGTACCGGTCGCTCATTGATCAGCACGCCCTGGGTAGTGCAAGGTGCTTCGGCGATGACGACGGAAACACCGGGAAATTTCATCGCTTCTTGCAACTTCTCAATCATCTTCGACAGATCATATGGATTAAGTCGTCGCACGTACTCAACACCGCAGCCACGCACGATCATAGCAATATCTGCTCGTATAGTCGGTTCACCATCCGTACGTCGATCCGTTCCAGCATCGGGCTGCATACCGGTCATAGCAATGCAACTGTTATCCAGCACGATCAGCGTCAGGTTGACCCCCGACTGCACAGCATTCAGCAATCCAGCTATTCCATTATGGTAAAACGTGCCATCACCCATCGCCGCCAGGACAGGACGCTCAATTCCCGCATACTTCAACCCCTGGGCAATGCCAATACTGGCGCCCATCGAAACCTCCGTCCAGCAGGCATCCAGCGGCGCATTCATACCGATAATCGTGCAGCCAGCGTCTCCGGTTGTAATCACCTCATCACGTGTATAGCCAAGCTGCTCAATAGCCCGATTGAGCGCATAATACGTCATACGATGCGGGCAACCAGGACAAAACTCCAGTGACCGAGCTGGTGCAGCGACAACCTTGATATCGTTGGCCGAATGCCCATGGAAGCCGAGCGAAGCGATGGCGTAGGGGCCCTCAGCGAAGCGCGTTTCAATTCCTTCGCGCCCGTGGGGTGGGGTAGGGGTCTGCTGGCCCACCTCGCCCTCAATCAACTTCGCAACCGCCCCTTCCACCAGTTCTAGCGAATAATCGCCCACCCGTGGCAGCAAGCCCGTACGTTTGCCCAACACCCTGACGTGCAAACCAGCTTCAGCAATCAGCGCCAGTACCTGCGTCTCTATCAGCGGCTCCAGCTCTTCCAGCACCAGCAGGACATCTACCTGTGCCAGGAAATCACGCAAAGCTTCCTGCGGTAAAGGATGTACAACGCCCAGCTTGAAGATAGCAATGTCTGTAAAATCCTCGGGCCAGCGCCGTTGCAATTCCTGCAAATAGGTATAGCTCACTCCTGCGACAACTATGCCCAGGCGCTTATTCCCTTTACGGTGTTCGTGGTGATCCGGTATAAATAGAAGGTTTGTTTCTGCTGCCTGCCCGAAGAGTTCCCCAGCTTGCTCCAGGCGTGTGATAGCGTCGGCGTGCTGGTCGCGGCACCACTGTGGCACAGCCTTCGTAAATTTTGCCAGATTGCGCTGAAAACTGATGGCCCGTTCCTGTGTGTCACGCTCAATTCTGCCCACTTTCATGGCTGTAATCGAATTAGACACCGCTGTGGTTGAGAGGATGAGAACAGGTGCCCCCGTCTGTTCAGAGACCGCGAAGGCAGTGCGTGTCATCGTGTACGCCTCTTCGGGACTGGCCGGCATCAACAGGGGAAGCGAGGCGAGCAGGGCATAGTGCCGTGAGTCCTGTTCAACCATACCAAAGTAGGTACCAACATCATCAACGGCGTAGATGACGAGTGCCCCGTTAACGCCGCTATGGGCAATGGAGAGCAGCGAATCCGCCATCACATTAACCCCTGACATCTTCATCGACACCAGGCTGCGTTGTCCTGCCCAGGCCGCGCCCGTGGCAACCTCCAGGGCAACTTTCTCGTTGACACTCCACTCTACAGTCATACCAAATTGGTGGGCAATGGGGATTAAAGCGGTAATAGCTTTCGTGCCGGGGTTGCCGGGATAGCCGGTCACAACCTGAACACCCACCTCTAACGCTGCCCGTGCTACGGCTTCATCGCCGGACAAAAATAGTCGTTTACCAGGTATAGTCAAAACATTCACGAGTGATCCTTTGCTGTTCCAGGATGGGAACGCTCTTCTTGTTGCCCCAAGATACCATAATTTACCCGGGTGTTCACAATGGCAAACCTCCTTCTTGCTAGAGAGTATCATTGTGATATCACAAAGCCCTCACAGAGCAAGTTAAGGAATACACAAAGAGATCACAAAGAGTGATTTACGTGCCAAATTAGTCTAAACACCAAAATATGTATTAGTGTATGCCACACGTTTGCGGTTTGTCAAATAGTACAAATTTACGTTGAAAAGGTCGGTTGTAGATGCCCTGGGAGTGTGGTAAGATAGGACAGGCAAGGCCATTGATTGACTCGCCAGGGGGCGAGAAATGACACGATGTCAAGATGGGGCAGACCTGGTAAGCGACCTATATGCATAAAGGGAGAGCACCATGGCGCAACACTTTGAAGACGAGGTAGCGTACTACTACGATTTCCACCCCACCGAGGAGGACTTGATGGGGGAAACCGCAGTGCATGCCGACCTGGTGCATTATCTCCGTGATGTACTCAGATGGCAGTTTCGTGGGCAACGCTGTGCGATCTATGAAAACCTCAACTTCTACCAAACGGCCAATTACAAAGAGTATCCTTTGGCTCCGGATATCGCGGTGATCAAAGGGGTGGACTACCGGTTGGTGCGCAGTTGGCGGGTGGGCAAGACCGGACCGGCTCCGCAGGTGGTGTTCGAGTTTGCCTCAGAAGAGACGTGGCAGAAGGACCTGGAGGAGAAGCCGCTGAAGTACGCAGGGATGGGCGTGAAAGAATACTTTGCCTACGATCCCAATGAGCGGCCTCTTCTCGGAAGGGATACATCGCGCAGGTTGTGGGGCTGGCAACTGGACAAAAGCAGAGGAGAGATGCGAGAGATGCCGGTGCGACCCGACGGGTGTTTGTGGAGTCAGCACCTGGAGAGCTTGTTGGTGCCAGATAGGGAGTATCTGCGCCTCTATGAGAGCAATGGTCAACTGCGTCTGACCGGACAAGAAGCAGAGGCAGAAGCGAGACGTGTTGAGGCCAGGCGTGCGGAGATGGAGGCAGAGGCCAGACGTGCTGCAACAAGGCGAGCAGAGGCCCTGGCTGAGAAACTGCGCTCACTAGGAATCGACCCTGACCAGTTGTGACGTACTGAGATGAACTGTAACAGACGCAGTCGGGAATGGCTGATTTTGCCAGCCACTCCCGACTGCGCTTGCTGAAGTGCAGTATTGAAAACGCCTAATCCGCCAACGCCTCAGCTCTCCTTTCGCCACCGGCAATGACCATGCGCCGCTTGTAGCCAAACCAGTAGATGGCCCCGATGACAAAGAGCAAGATCAACGAAAATTCGAAGATCGGTATCACACCAATGATATTCAGCACCGGGGTGCTGGCCCAGGAGGTATAAACCGAGTTCAGCGCCGGGTTGGTGTAGACGTTGCGCAGCCCACCAAACCACAGGAAGTTGATAATCATCAGCCCGCCATAAATCAAGGCCAGCACGTTGATCAGCACACCCCAGCGACCCAGGCTAAAGGGAGTTTTCACTCTCGGCCAACCTTTCAGGCGAGCATCTAGTGAAGCAACATTGTTCATGAAGTACGACAGGTAAATCAGGCCCGTCGCAGATGTGACAATGACGCCGATGGCCTGGCTGACCAGGAAGGGGATGGCAGCGAGCACACCAACAGCAATCGCTGCCCACATGGGCGTATGGAACGTTTGGTTAACCCTTCCCCAAACGTTGCCAAAGGGCAGACGCCCATCGCGCCCCATAGAGAACATCAGGCGAGTGGTTGCTGATTGGATTGCCAGTGTGCAGACAAAGACAGCCACGAGGACCACCGCAAGGTACACACTTCCCCAGAATGGGCCAAGCGCATCCTGGATGATTGTCGGCAGCGCCTGCAAGAAGTTCGGTCCCTGCGCAATAGCTTCAATTTTGGGGTAGTCCTTGATTGAGAGCAGTGTACCACCCAGGAAGAGCAGGCCAGCGATAAACGAGAGGCCAATCGACCAGAGAACACCTCGCGGGGCCGTCGCCTGTGGGTTTTTGGTCTCCTCGCCCAGTGTGCCTGCGGTGTCAAAACCGTAGATCACGAACAGTGACATGAACAGGGCTGCTATGAAAGCGCCAGCATAGGTGTTACCGAAGCCGGGCGTCCACGGCTGAGCCGCCGTTTGTAGTGAAGTGTGGGGACCAGTAAAGAGGAAGCTCACCGGTTGATGGTTATTGAAGATCAACAGGATGAGCGCGAAACCAAACATACCGATGAGCTCAGCAGCGACGCCGATGTTGTTGATAATGGACACGAGTCTCACACCCGCAATATTAATGAGCGTACACAGGACTATTGAGACCAGCGCGATGAAGACCGTGTTCGGCATGCCCAGGATGGTTGCTGGAATGCCTGGGGAAGATGGCAAGCAATGGGATGGGGACGGTAAATGCGACAGCAGTCACGGTGAGCACACCAGCGAAGAAGTAGATCCATCCGGTGAACCAGCCCAGGCTATGACCGGAGAGTCGCTTGCTCCACTGGTAGATCGAGCCTGCAATGGGGAAGTGCGAGGAAAGTTCAGCGAAGTTCAGTGCTACGATGAACTGCCCGATGGCGACAATGGGCCACGTCCAGAAAAATGCAGGTCCCCCTGCCGCCAGGCCGAGATAAAAGAGCGAAAACGTGCCGGTCGAGACGGAAATGTAGGAGAAAGCCACTGCAAAATTGGAGAGGAACCCGAGCGTGCGCCGCAATTCCTGCCTATACCCAAACTTTTGCAGTAATGCTTCGTCCCGTTGCTGTTGATCGGTTTGCGCCATGTGTGAATGCCTCCTTTGGTAAATGATACCAACGATAAGTGAAGAAAAAGAACAATTCTACCACCACTTTATTAATATCATGCGCAGAGAGGAAAGAGGACAATGACGTGAACGGCTGAAGAATTGAAATACGCTCCGCAAGCTTCGCTGTGTGCGAGATTCGCACTATGAAACAGTGAATTGCAGGATAATCGCAACAATCCGCTCTGAGTGATCCGAAATCTGCAACTGTCCTTGCTATGTAAGTAGAGTTTACCATAAGTCTTTGCTATTAAGCAATGTTTCCCGATATCGGGGACCTACTACATTGCTACTCCAAAATAACAGGAGCAGGAATCTACATTGCTATTTCTGTTGCTTACGCCATACAATATTGCTAGACCGAGAGGGTAGGCTACCCTGTTGGATTTTATTTACGTGAAAGGATACGTCGATGCGCAGTAAGATAACCGTCATTGGAGCGGGTTTTGTTGGTAGCACACTCGTGCAGCGCCTGGCAGAACGCGACTATGCCGATGTGGTAATGTACGATATCATTCCTAACATGCCGCAGGGCAAGGCGCTTGATTTGCTTGAGGCAGGACCTGTGTTGGGATATGATTCCTTAGTGATCGGCACCAATGACTACACTGATACGGCAAATTCGGACATTGTCGTCATCACCTCCGGCCTCCCGCGTAAGCCAGGCATGACCCGTGATGACCTGGTCAAGAAAAACCAGGAAATCATCACTGAAGTAACGCAGAAGGTCGTCGAGTTCTCACCCAATTGCATCATCATCATGGTCACCAATCCACTGGATGCGATGGCGCAGCTCGCTTTCCATATCAGCGGCTTCCCACGCAACCGCGTTGTCGGGATGGCCGGCGTCTTGGACACCGCGCGCTTCCGCACCTTTATCGCGCAAGAGTTGAGTGTATCCGTGCGTGATGTACAGGCCTATGTCCTCGGTGGACATGGAGACACCATGGTGCCACTCGCCCGCATGTGTACTGTTGCCGGCCTTCCCCTCTCGCAGTTACTCTCCGCCGAACGCATTGAGCAGATCGTGCAGCGTACACGCGATGGTGGCGCCGAAATCGTCAACCTGCTTGGCACGGGCAGCGCGTACTTCGCGCCATCGGCCTCCATCTTACAGATGGTAGACTCCATCCTGCTTGACAAAAGGATGATTATGCCATGTGCCGTCTACCTGCAAGGCGAGTACGGCTTCCACAATATCTTCGTCGGTGTGCCAGTGAAACTCGGTGCTAACGGCGTGGAGCAGATCATCGAGATCGAACTGAACGACCATGAACGCGCTCTACTCCAGAAATCGGCCAACGCTGTCAAAGAGCTGATAGGCGTAATGGGCATTTGAGGGTACGTCCTACCTGCCGTTCCAGACCTGCACGGTTCCTTCCATGCCACCAGAGGCAATGTACCTGCCATTTGGCGACCATGCGACTGCTTGCACTTCCAGGGTAATTGAGGTGGTATGTTTGGTGTATGTATAGATATGCTCCCCGGTGAGGCCGTTCCAGATATGGACATTGTTGCCTGCCGAGGCAATGCGCTTGCCATCAGGGGACCACGCTACGGCCTGGACTGCACTGTTGTGCCCACGATACGTTATGATGGAACTTTTTTGAAGCTGTTCATCACTCTCAAAGAGCGCCACAGACCATACCTTGTACCTTATGGTCCTTACCACCTGAGGCTATGCGTTGACCATCGGGCGACCAGGCGACCGTATACACAGGGTCTGTAAGTCCATGATAGGTGAAGATGTGGCGTCCCGTGGCAGCCTCCCAGATTTGCACGGTCGTATCAAAACTGGCCGAGGCGATATACCTACCATCGGGTGACCACGTGACCGAGCCTATACCCCCGGAATGCCCACGGTAGATCACAACCGGGCGTCCGGTGGCTGCTTCCCACACCTGTACGGTCTGATCATTGCTCCCTGAGGCGATATACTTGCCATCAGGTGAACTGGCGAGCGTAATCACCCAGTCGGAATGTCCTCGATAGATACTGTTGTACTGCCCGGTCTCTGCGTCCCAGACCCACACAACGGCATCATCGCCTCCAGCGGAGATCGTCTTGCCATCTGGCAGCCAGATGACGGCCTCAACTCGGCTCTGGAGGCCAGGTCCGTGAAAGTCGATCACATTGTATCCTGTGTTTGCGTCCCAAGCCTGTACCTGGCTATTCCAATCTCCCATAGCTACGCGTGTTCCATTGGGGGACCATGCCACTCCAAGGACACCACCGTGCGTATCATAGGTGTAGATGGTGCCTCCCAGGTTCGGGCTATAGCTTGTAATCGGCCTCTGCCCCTGCATCTGAGTTTCCACTCCCCATGTCAGCCAGCTGCTGGCCTTCGCAAGTCCTGCCAGCCCTGCCAGCCCTGCCAATTTCAACAGCGTGCGGCGAGAGAAGATGCGTTCCTTCAGGGGAATGGATTGTGCCGCAAGGTGCTGCAGTTCCTGCTTGACCATCCTCATACTGTAGGACCTTTTGCGTACGTCCTTGTGTAACATCTGCCGAATCAGCACCTCGAGCGGGGAAGCCTGCGGGTGCCTGGACCGCTTGCGCAGCCACTGGAAGTGCTTCAGACAGGAGAGAGCGTGCAGGCGTCTTCCCGGTCTGTACCTGGCGCAGGAGCTTCCCCAGGCTGGCGATGGCGCTGCTCCTGCGCATGGCTGCTGCTGGCGGGGCTGTCCCGGTGTCAAGCAGGTAGAGTCTGCCGTCAGGTGTGCGCCAGGTCGTGCTCAGCGAAAGATCCTTGAAGCCCAGAGGCGACTGGTGGATGTGCAGGTAGTCAAGTACCGTCGAGAGTTGGATGCCGATATCAAGTACTTCCTCTGTTGGCAGGAGTCGATTTTGTCTCCCCTTCAGATAGGCTTCGAGCGTTTCACCTGCCAGAAAGTCCATCACGAAATACCAGCGCTGGTTCTCGACGAAGTAGTCGTAGATACGCGGCAGGTTGGGATGGATGAGTCCGGCCAGCAAAAGCATCTCGCGTTTGCTCGCTTCAATCATTTCTTGCTCGCCTGGGTTCTTCTGGCTAATTTCCTTGAGCGCCACCATGCGGTTGCCAAGCAGGAGGTCCTCCACCTTGTACAAGGTGCTCACCTCGTCCGTCCTGAGCACCTCTAGAATGCGATAGCGCTGCTGAACGATGGTATCGAGGAGGAGCGATCCGCTGAGGGGATTGGTAGTGGCCCCACTTCCTCCGGTGCTCGTGGAGAGTGGTTCACCACAGGCAAAGCACTGCGTGGCCTGCACCGGATTCGCTGCGCCACATGCCTGGCAATAGAGTGTGGAAGCTGGCTTGTTGTTTACATCGCTCGCCATATTTGCACCGTCCCATCTGCACTGCCCGAAGCAATGCGCTGGCCATCCGGCGCCCACGTCACGGACGTGACTTGAGCGGTATGACCGCGATAGATCAAAATCTTGCCTTCTAAAGCCATTTCCTGAGTATTCCCGGCCTTGCCAAAGGACCACACCTGCACCGTGGCATCATCTCCGCCCGAGGCAACACGCGAACCGTGCTCAGGAAGCAGGAGCGATCCCGGTTGCCAGGCTACCGTATTGACTCCGCCTACATGGCCGCCGTAGGTCAACAGGGTGCGTCCTGTTGAAACGTCCCACACCTGCACGCTCCCGTCAGCCCCACCCGAGACGATGAGCCTGCTATCGGGAGACCAGGCGACGGCATTCACTCCATTGACATGGCCGCGATAGGTCACCTGCGTGTACCCCGTGGCGGCATTCCACACCTGTACAGTGCCGTCAAGACCTCCAGAGGCGATGTGTTTGCCATCGGGCGACCAGGCAAGCGTGAGCACCGCTTGAGTATGACTGCTATACGTGAATAAAAGGTTTCCCGTCATAGCCGAACGCACCCCGACAGAGGTGCCCCCACTGACGGCTGCAATCTGATCGCCATTAGGGGACCAGGCCAGGGCATTGGCATCTCCTGGAGAACTTAAAGGAAAGATGCTCTCATCCCAGGTTGCTATGCTCCAGACATCGACGGAATCATTACCAAGTGCTGAAGCAAGACGTGTGCCGTCGGAAGACCATGCCAGGGCATCCACTCGCTGACCATTAGTTGCAAATGTTGCAAATAGAGTTGGCTCTCTTTCACGAGAGAGAAGTCTCTTCTCTGCCGGATTAACTGTACGGGTAGGGATAAGGATGAGGCTCCCTGTACTGGCATCCCAGACCTGCATGGAGCTATCGAGTGTACCGGCGGAAGCAATGAGTCGTCCGTTGGATGACCAGGCGACGGCAGTCACCGAGCCATGATGACCACGGTATGTGTAAAGTAGGTCGGCTGAGAATCGTGGCCTCGGCTGGAGATGGCCCCGGAGTGGAAGGAGAAAGAACCGGCGTATTTCCTATGAGCGGATGCGTTCCTGTAAATAGTGATAGGTTCGGCCTATCAAAGACGTAAGCGGTGATAGCGCTACTGACGCTACAGGCTGCTACCACGCTCACGAAGCCTATCAGTAAAGTTTCTCCGCTTGATCCGCGTACGGCGTATTGCTGTGATTGACTCAGTTGTTGAGCCGTTTGCTGAGCAAGGAGGCGCTCTAATTCCCGCTTGACAACAGCCATACTTGCCGGTCGCTTGCTCATCTCCATCTCCAGCATCTGCTTGAGCAGCGCGTTGAGTGGGGCAGCGATGGGTGATTTCCCTACATGTATAAGTGCAAAGCGAAAGGGGTTGAGTGTAGGGTCATCGCCCGTGAGTAACTGGTGCAAGGTGGCACCGAGGCCGTAGATATCCGATTGGGGGGTGCTCTGCGCTTTGCCATACTGCTCGGGCGCGGCATAGCCTTTGGAGCCCAGCGGAATGGTATCCTTCGCTTTCCCTGGCTTGAAGTGGCGCGCGATGCCAAAATCAATCAGGTACACGTGGTTGTCGGCTGTGCGCATGATATTGGCGGGTTTGAGGTCGCGAAAGATAATGGGCGGCTGGCGGGTATGCAGGTAGTCAAGCACCGTCACGATTGGATGCCGATTTCAAGCGCATCTCAACCGGGAGGCGCCGGACGAATTTGTCCAGGTAATCTTCCAGCGTGTCGCCTGCGATAAAGTCCATCACAACATAGGAGCGTCCATGCTCGCTAAAATGATCGTGAATGCGCGGCAGGTTGGGATGCGTGAGATCCGCCAGCAGTAACGCTTCCTGTTCAAAGGCAGCGGTCGCCTCAGCCAGTTCTTGAGGAGTGAGGCCATCCTGGCTCATCTCCTTGATCGCTACCAGGCGATGGCTGAACAGGCGTATCTTTCGCCTTGTAGACGGCCCCGAAGCCGCCAGTCCCAATCTGACGAACGATGCTATAGCGCGAGTGGAGCAGGGAAGCAGGGGCTAGCGGACCACTAGGACCCTGTTTGACAAAATGGCAGCGTTTGTAGAGGCAGCTGTGCTCGGGAAAAGAGGTGAGGCTGCAGAAGGGTACAAAGCAGCGTTGCAAGCGAAGCACTGGGTCGCTTGCAGCGGATTGGATGCGCCACACTCGTCACAAAAGGTGGCCTGGGCCGTCATTGCTCCCTCCGAAACCGTGATTGTTCTCTTCAACTGGAAGGTAGCATACGGTGAAGTCTCTGTCAAGGACGCGAGTGCTTTGGTGATTCCTTCCCGACCCCCGCAATCACAACAATATACTCTCCCCTCGGCTTCTCCTTCCCCACCTGCCGCACCAGTTCAGAGAGCGTTCCTCTTTGCACCGACTCGAACATCTTCGTCAAATCATTGGCAATCGCAGCATCTCGATCTCCGAACACCTCCAGCGCATCTTGCAGGAACGCCTCCAGGCGATAGGGACTTTCATAGAAAATCAATGTATGAGGCGACTCTTTATCAATCTCCATGAATTTGCGCCGGGCAACAGATTTACGTGGCGGGAAACCACGAAAGGTAAAGCTGTGTACGGGCAGGCCCGACAGGACCAGGGCCATCACAAACGCCGTTGGCCCCGGGATCATTGTTACCTCCAACTGAGCATTGATTGCCCGGCGTACAAGTGTAAAGCCCGGGTCGGAAATCCCCGGCGTGCCAGCGTTCGTAACCACCGCGACCGACTTCCCCTGGCGCAGTAACTCCTCGATCTGCTCACCCGCTCGTTGCTCGTTGTATTCATGGAACGAAATTTGCGGCTTGTGAATGTCGAAGTGCTTGAGTAACATACCGGTTTTGCGCGTATCCTCGCTGGCAACCACATCGACCTCGCGCAATACCGTCAGCGCTCGCAGCGTGATATCGTTCAAATTCCCGATCGGCGTAGCCACCAGGTAGAGCACACTACGCCTCCTGCCGCATCGCCTGCAATGTATCGAGCACCTCGGGTCGCTTCACCTTGAGGGTATGCGTGCGCGGGAAGTCAGCTTCGGGCCATGTGGTGAAGCCGCGCACCTGTTGATGTGCCGCAAGCTGTTTGTTGGCCTGCTGAATAACCGCCTTGGCCTTGCCTGGATCATCCATCAACAGTACCGCGTGTACTTCTGGCCCCTGATCCTTTTCCATCAGTCCAAAGACAACGGAGTCCTTGACCAGCGGGTTCGCGCACAGCACGTTTTCAATATCTTCTGGGTAGACTTTCATCCCATTGGCGAGCACGATCAGATTTTTCTTGCGCCCCTTCAGATAGAGATAGTTCCTGGCATCCAGGTACCCAAGATCACCGGTATGATACCAGCCATTCTCAAAGGCCGCAGCGGTCGCCTCAGGATTCTTCCAGTACCCTAATGCCACGTTTGGTCCATGCACGAGTATCTCTCCATCCTCAGCGATACGAACCTCTACGCCGGGGAGAGGTTTGCCGACGGAATCAAGCACATGCTCGTTGTAAGGGGTAGCAGAAACAATCGGTGCGCACTCGGTCGCCCCATAGCCCTGCAGGACACGGAACCCCATGTTCTCCCAGCGTTCAGCCAATGGTGGCGGCAGATATGCCCCTCCACTGATGAAAAAGCGGAAGTGACCGCCGAAACGCTTGTGGATAGTGCCAAATAGGATGCGCCGCCATGCGAAAGGCAGGCGAGCAGCGACACTCCGGAGCATTTCAAACTGCCTTTCTCGCTTCTGGCGACGCACCTCACGCTCAATGCCGTTCAGAAATAGCTGCAGCGCCTGCGGTACCAGCACCATGCAAGTGACCTGCTGCGTTCCGAGTAGCTTCAGCAGAGTGTCCGGTACCAATGTACGAGCATAGACTACGCTTGCCGCAGAATGCAGCAGGGCTATCTCAACGGTCATTTCAAACATGTGACTGAGAGGAAGAATAGAAAGCGCCCGGTCACTTGTCTGAATGTTGACGACGCCGACCGCTGCGGTAGCATTACTGGTGATATTGCCATGACTGAGCATCACGCCCTTCGGTTGACCCGTTGTGCCAGAGGTAAAGACCAGTTCTGCCAGGTTGTCTCCGTTAACCTCCGGCAACTTCGTTTCATCCAGCGTCTCCTGTGGTAAGGCGTCGATATCAACCAGCGGCAGAGGCGGCTGCTTGAGGTCCGCAAATTGTTTCTTTGTAGCCACGAGAAGTTTGGCCTCCGTGGTTTCCGCAATTCGTGTGAGGAAGTCTTCCTTCGTATTGACATCTAGTGGAACAACAACCGCACCCACAAGCAATGCTCCCAGATAAGCGACCATCCAATTTGAGCAACTGGCCGACCAGATGCACACCCGGTCCCCTTTCCCAATCTGTTGCCCCTGCAAGTATCCCGCGAAGCAACGTGCTTGCTCGTGCAGCGCTCCATATGTCATGGTGGCCATCCCACCTCCCTCAGCAGGTTCAATAAGCGCGGGACGTCCTGCAAATCGTTCGACGGTTGCATCAAAGAGTTGATAGATGCTATCCATGTCCTCTCTCCTTTATAGTATTCCAACAGCAAAAACTTCCATGATACATACGATTGTACTTAAATCCTTTTTCTGTCATTTGTCAAGTAATATGACATCAGTCCGCATCGGTCTCTGCTTAAGAATTTCTTGGGGGTAACTTCTCAGCAGGGGGTGCCGGGGGACGCAGTCCCCTGGCCGGAGCGCGAGGTGTCCTCGCTTCCTTCCCTTTTTCCTCGCCTGCCGCCGCAGGCGGCAAAAGAATGACACCTGAGTAGATACAACTAAACATGTTTTCGACCTGTTGATTCAATTATGCAAACAAATGAGAAAATCTTACTGCTATTGTTGACAAATAACATTGCCTGGTGTATCATATAAAATATCATGTGAGATGATATTCTTGCTGGTACATACTGCTCAAAATCTCGTTTTAGGGAAGAGCAATTGATGTATCTTAGATAAGAAGAAAAACCGCAACTCGATGTGCCAGGTTATTCAACTACTAGAGCCCAAAATATCTACAAAGATATTCTTTTCTTCTAATGAAAGAAAAAGGATATCTTAGAAAGGATTTGTGTTATATGCCATCAACTGAAACCGCAAACGTCGGGAGAGCCGTTGCCGCGAGGGTAGGTACCAATATAAGAGAAGTTCGTACAAAGCTCGGACTCACGCAAGCCCAGCTTGCGGCACCTGAGTTTTCGATCTCTTATATTTCAGCCATAGAGCGCGGGAAGATTCGTCCTTCCCTGAGGGCTCTTTCCATCCTTGCCAAGCGTCTGGATGTCCCGCTGACCTTTTTACTGGAAGGCTCTCCTGCTGGTGCCGCCGAGGCCAGGGCCGTCGGCTACTCGCCCGCAGACTCAGGACCTGACCAGCGTGTCGATGTCGACCTGTTGCAGGCCAATATCCTTGTACATCAGCATGCCTCCAAGGAAGCTGAGCAGCTACTCGCACCTATCCAGCCCGAACGTATCACCACCGATCAAGCGTATCGACTGTTTCTGCTTCGTGGGCAGATCCACCTCAGCGCGAACCAATATCAAGAAGCCGTCGTCGACTTGCGTGCTGCCGTCTCTCAAGGAGAAGGTCTCAATGATATCGAGTACATTGAACGCGCTCGCAACCTGCTAGGAAAAGCATACTTCTCGCTTTATAATTACACGTTGGCGATGGAGAATCACCTTCGCTGTAATGCTGCTATCGAGAATGGGTATATCAATGACCCTGTTTTTGCCCTCGATGTCTTCAGCAACCTGGCCAATGATTACTTCCGTCTCGGGGACCCGGAGAAAGCCGTTTCCTATTACCATCTTGCCCTGGAAACCCTGGATGGAATGAGCCACGATAGTAAGAGCTTTGCTGAAAAGTATATGGAGATCAGTCGCAACTATAAGGAAGCAGACAAACTGACGATCGCACGCGACTATGCCACGCGTAGCCTGGCGCTTTACCAGATGCGCGATGAGCAGCGGCTTGTCGGTATGACCCACCAGCGTTTGGGTAAGACGCTGGAGAGGCAGAATGACTTCGATGGTGCAGAGGCAGAATACCGGCGTGCTATCTCCATTGAGCGCGAGCTTGATGATGATGTCTCGGTCTCCATTTGTCTCACCAGCCTGGCGGAACTCTTGCTCAAACGCGGCAAGTCGAAGGAAGCAGAGCGTGAAGCACAGGAAGCGCTGAAATTTGCACGTTCGAGTCAAGACCCCCAAACGCAGGGACAAGCGCTCATCGCCCTGGCACAGATCCACCACCAGAGCGGTGATTTCGATGCTGCCGATAAACTCTTCTCACAGGCCTTGGAGCTGTTAGACGCGTCCCATGCTCATGAACTGGCAGCAAGCGCCTACTCTCGTTATGCCAATCTCTTGGAGCAGCGTGGCGAAGTACAGCGCAGTTTGAATGCCTTCAAGAAGGCTTACGAGCATCAACTGCAAGGCAAGCACGGCGACAACGAATAACATCACACTGCTAAACTCGCTCAACCGTCAATTATCATAACTGGCCCCGCCCATACACAATCCATGGGCGGGGTTCATTTTTGCGGGAAAGGGCCCGGCTGTGGTACCATCAACCTCAGCGCAACCAGATCATAGCAACCATAGAAGGCAGGCAACATCCTTGACAACTCAAAACCAAACACAATCAACCGCACCGGCTATTACAGAATCCCTATCCATCACCGAACTCGCCCACATCCTCAGCACAGAACTCGGCCTTGGCAGTGGACCCATTGCACGGACCATAGCACTACTCGACGAAGGCAACACCATCCCTTTCATTGCACGCTACCGCAAAGAAATCACCGGTAGCCTCGACGAAGTACAAATTCAAACTATCGCCGACCGCACAGCAGCCCTACGTGCACTGCACGAGCGCAAAGCCGACGTCCGGCGGCTCATCGACGCGCAGGGCAAACTCACCGCCGAACTCGCCGCCGCGATTCTCTGCTGCCACAACGCTGCAGGAAGTAGAGGACCTCTACCTACCCCATCGTCCCAAACGCAAAACTCGCGCCAGCGTCGCCCGCGAAAAAGGACTCGCACCGCTGGCCGACCTCATCCTGCAACAGCCCGAACTCAAGGGCGACATACATACCATCCTCGAACAGCATGCACAGCCCTTCCTCAATCCCGAAAAAGGCATCGACACCAGCCTCGAAGCTTATGCAGGCGCACGCGACATCGCCGCCGAGACCATAGCCGAAGACGCCAACGTACGTGGCAGTGTACGTGCGACCTTCTTCAAACGCTCAACCATCAGCGCGAAGCTGGCAGACCCAGAAAATGTCGCGGCAAAAGACCCCAACGGCGTCTACCAACTCTACTATGACTTCAATGAAAGCGTCACCAAACTCGTCCCCCACCGCGTATTGGCTCTCAACCGCGCCGAACGAGAGGAAGTTCTGCGTATCAGCGTCTCGCTCGCCTACGAGCAAGCGCAGCCCGACATCATCCGGCACTACCCCATCAAAGCCACCTCACCCTTCGCCGGACAACTCGCCGATGCCATGGAAGATGGCTACAAACGTCTCCTCGCCCCTGCCATGGAGCGTGAAGTGCGGGTAGAACTCACACGACAGGCCGAAGAACACGCCATCAACATTTTCGCTGCCAACCTGCGCAACCTCCTCTTGCAACCCCCACTGCGTGGACGCAAAGTGCTCGGCATTGACCCGGGCTTTCGCACAGGTTGTAAACTGACCATCGTCGACGAAACCGGCAAATACATCGCATCAGACACCATCTATCTGCACCAGCCAGAGAAAGCGCAACAGGCATTGCGCACACTGCTGGCACGATACAACATCAGCGTCATCGCCATGGGCAACGGCACCGCCTCGCGTGAAACAGAGCAGATGGTTGCCACGCTCATTCATCAGCTTGAACAAGAGACAGGCAATCGCGGCCACATCGGCTATGTCATCGTCAATGAAGCAGGGGCATCGGTCTACTCCGCATCGGAGGCGGCTCGTGAAGAATTTCCCACCCTCGACGCAACGCAGCGCGGCACCATCTCCATTGCCCGCCGCCTGCAAGACCCCTTAGCCGAACTGGTGAAAATCGATCCCAAAGCCGTCGGCGTAGGACTATACCAGCATGACGTCGATCAGAAGGAACTCGCTGCCATGCTCGATCGTGTCGTCGTCTCGTGTGTCAACTTCGCCGGCATCGAAGTCAATTCCGCCTCCGCCGCACTGCTCAAGCACGTATCAGGCATCAATACACGAGTCGCCAACGCCATCGTCAAATACCGTGAGCAGCACGGCCCATTCCGTTCACGTGAAGAATTACACAAAGTCCCCGGACTCGGTCCCGCAACATTCGTCCAGGCAGCAGGCTTCCTCAAAGTCACCAACGGCATTGAGCCTCTCGACAACTCCTTCATTCACCCAGAAAGTTATCCCGCTGCCCGAGCCATACTCGACATGCTCCCCGCCAACGATGATAGCAAAACAAGCAAACCTGCCGAGCGCATCGCGCAGTTCCGCCAGCTAGTCAAACTGCAACACAGTCTTGGCCGCGACAACCGTAACCGCACCGCTAATGCTGATAATAACCTTGAACAAACTGCCTGGGCTGATATTGCCAAAAAAGTTGGCGTCGGCCTCCCAACCCTCAACGACATCCTGGACAACCTCGAAAAACCCGGCCTTGACCCACGCGACGCCTTGCCCGCCCCCATCTTGCGCCACGATGTCCTCAAAATGGAAGACCTCCAGCCCGGCATGATCTTACAAGGCACCGTACGCAACGTCGTCGACTTCGGAGCCTTCGTCGACATCGGCGTCAAGCAAGATGGCCTGGTACACATCTCAGAGCTTGCCGACCGCTACGTCAAAGACCCACTGACAGTAGTAGCTGTCGGCCAGATAGTACAGGTGCGCGTGCTCAAAGTCGATACGCAGCGTGGGCGTGTTCAGTTGAGTATGCGTGGGATACAGGAATAGGAAAAATGCGGTTGAGGAATATGTTACAATGAGACAAGATGATCATCATGAGTAGAGAGGAGAAAGAACCATGGATGAGATGTTGATCGTATCTAATCCAAATATTATGCTAGGGAAACCGGTTATCAAGGGCACACGCATCACCGTCGAGCACATTCTTAGAGAGCTTGCAGCAGGTACAACTATCGAGGAACTGTTAGAGGCTCACCCACATATCACCCGGGAAGGGATCAAAGCTGCGTTAGAGTTTGCTGCCGAGTCAGTCCGCCTCGATAGGGTATATCCGATAGAGCGAGCTTCAGCGTGAACATCCTTGCTGATGAAAATGTTGCTCGTCTTATTGTAGATCGACTACGAAAAGAAGGACACACGGTTCAATACATTTTTGACATCGCACGCGGCAGTGTTGACATCGATATACTAGAACGGGCGAACCGAGATAATGCGCTACTGCTGACAGACGATAAGGACTTTGGGGAACTGGTCGTTTATCAGCAGCGGCAGTCGTCAGGAGTGATCCTCATGCGCCTTGAGGGTGTCCCTTTCATGCAGCGAGCAGAAATTATAATACGCCTTATCCGAGAATACGATACAGATTTACTCGATGCCTTCACTGTCGTCACTGTGAGGGCTGTGCGCCTTCGCCGTAATCCGTCGAACCAATAATTTGCGCCACCCACCGCTGGAGTGTTGGGGTCTGCCTTCCACGGATAGATTTTTCGGAATGCGCCCCCTACGGAATCCGCTTTACCTCAATATGCCCGTTGCGCACGCGTACATCGTAGCGAGAAGCCTTCACCGTCGCCGGGCCGGTCAGCACGCGACCATCGCGCATACAGAAGCGAGAGCCATGCCACGGACACTCCACGACATCCCCGTCTAACGTCCCTTCATCCAATGGTCCACCAGCATGGGGACATGTCGCCGACAGAGCATAGAACTGCAAGCCCTGGCGCAGCAAGACCACCGGAACGCCGGAGGCGGTCACACGATACAATTTGTTCTCCTTGACACCCTCCAATGGCAGTACCGCCTCATAGTCCTCGCCTGCAGCCTCCCAGGCAGTGTGGTTGACCCCGGTGCCCTTCGTGAAGACCATATCGCCGCCCAGATACGCAGCGTAAAGGACAGCAGCCAACCCAATGAACCCAAAAATAGCAGCAGCAATACCATCTCCAGGACCGGCCAGGAACCGTAACACCAATGAGATGATATAGAGGATTGTCGCACTCACATTGTAGATAGAATGATTGAGACCAACCGTACGTTCGGCACCATAGGTATCGCTCCAGTCTGTAAAGCCGGTCACAATAGCTCCCAGCGCCCCTAACAGGCCTATAATCACAGTGACCAGCGCTCCATAGCCTGCCCAGGTATTGTGGGCCCGTGAGATCAGCCAGATAATATCAAAGATAGCCGTGAGGCCCCACGCAGTAATGGGCACATCAGTCATCACCGGGTGCAACGGATGCCCAAACCACGTCCCATTAAGCAAGCTCTTGAGCCGTCGTGGCGGCTTCTGATTAGAACCGATCGCAACCTGGACCAGGTGCTGCAAACTATCGCCCAATCGTTCCAGGAATGGCTGCTGAGGTGTGGGAGACGTTTCGGGTGCAGAAGTAGTGGTTTCTGACATTGTATCCTCCTAATGAAAAAATAATAAGTACTGAATAGTTACCTATATATTTCTATACCATACTTATTGCGGAAAGTCAATGATTTAATTGACTTACTTGACAAATCAGTTGTCCATTTGGTACACTTAGCAACAGAATTGGAGGAAATGAATGCCACCTTCGTACTGGAACCAACGATTTTTTACCAGCACACGTGGACAGATTGTCACGCTGCTCCGCCGTGCGGCTCGCACCGTGGATGAACTGGCTCAAGCTCTCGAACTTACTGACAACGCCGTCCGTGCCCACCTTGCTACACTTGAGCGGGACGGAGTCGTGCAACAACGCGGTGCGCGCCGTGGTCCTGGCAAGCCCGCCTATGTCTACGACCTGGCGCCAGAAGCCGAGCAACTCTTCCCGAAAGCATATGGACAGGTACTTTACCAGCTCTTAGAGGTACTCAATGAGCAAATGACTCCTCAGCAGTTGGAAGCACTCATACATGCAACCGGTCGCCGCCTCGCCGCGCAGTGGAATGTTCCCCCAGCAGGAGACCTGGCTACACGCCTGGAACGGGCCATTCATGCGCTCAATGAACTCGGCGGCCTGGCAGAACTTGAACAGCATGACCAGACCTACACCATCCACGGTTATAGCTGTCCGTTTGCTGCTGCTGTCCCAGGTCATCCAGAAATTTGCCACCTCGCCGAGATCTTGCTCACAGAGTTGACCGGCCTGCCAATCCAACAACACTGTGAATGCGGGGAGACGCCGCAATGTTGCTTCGTTGTACCCGCTACATGATTATCTCCAAAACAGAGATAGCAACAGCAATACCCCAACCGCCATGAAACCAAGAGGCAAAAGCCAATGCTCAGGAACCGACTGGAGTTTTACCTCGAGCGGGTTCATCGGATCATAAAAAATAGTAACCTGCTCCCCAACCCTGTATTCACCGCTGGTCAAGACCTTAGCTTCTCCACTCTCCCCGTTGCGCATCGTAAATCTCACTACCACAGAATGTGTTTCTTCGTTAATAACGTCCAGCCCAACAATAACACCTGCAGTTGAAAGCAACCTTCCACTAAAAAAACGCCTACGAGTTAGCAAATTCAGACCGATGAGAAGACAGGTGACGCCGACGAGTACTTTAGCAAGTGTGATAAGTGATATCATCTATATTTTTCTCCTAAAAGATGCTACTTAATTTTGTGGCCTTAGATTAACAGTACCACCTTCCCCACCGTCTTGCGTTCAGCAATTGCCTGGTGGGCCTCGGCTGCCTCAGCCAACGGAAAGGTTTGTCCCACGATAATCTCCACCTTGCCACTGGCGAGAAACTGCATCAGTTCCATGGCTGCGGCAGCGACGCGATCTGTCCGGCGCAACTGTGATGTCAGCCAGTAACCAATAATGGCCTGGTTCTTGTACATCAACTGAATCCCGGAGAACTGCACAACCTGGCCGCTTGCTGCCCCGAAGACAACCATACAACCAAAGGGCGCCAGGCATTGCAGGCTGCGCTCTGCCACCTCGCCCCCCACCATCTCCAGGATAATATCGGCTCCCTGACCACCCGTAGCTTTCATAACCTGCTCGACCCAGTTCTCCTCTGTATAATTTATAGCGGCATCAGCCCCCAGGCGACGTACAAGATCGAGCTTGCTGGCATTACTGGCCGTGCCGACAACCGTTCCTGCACCCATCAGTTTGGCAAGCTGAACCGCCAGAGTCCCCACTCCTCCTGCTGCCGCATGCACCAGGACGCTCTCGCCCGTTTGTATATGTGCCGACTCACGCAAGAGCTGGTAAGCCGTAAGCCCCTGCACAAGAAACGCCGCCGCATGAGTAAAATCGAGATTGGGTGGGATGGGAATAACGATAGCAGCACGTGCAACGGCATACTCCGCATAGCCGCCTCCTTCCGCGAAAGCGACCACGCGGCTCCCTTGCGCTGGTGCACTGACCCCTGGGCCAAGTTCCACCACAGTTCCTGCAACCTCAGCCCCCATCGTCATCGGCGTACGTGTTCGCGTCAGATACGCCCCCTGCCGTTGTGCCAAGTCACCATAGTTAACACCTGCCGCTGCCACCTTGATCAGTACCTCACCCTCTTTCGGCGTTGGTGTCTCCACCTCCTCCAGGTGCATGACTTCAGGACCGCCTGTCTCATGAATACGTATTGCTTTCATCCAAATAATCCTTTCCCAAGCTTGACAGAAACTTACATTGATTGTACCATGCTGACGGCGGTTACGTGTTGCATCCAGTTCCGTAACACACAACGTATTTTATAGAGAGGATATAAACAAGGCTTTCTATCGGTAACAAACGGGTATTCTTCTACGTTTTAGAGATATACGCTGATATGTGGAGAAACACGGTGAAAAACCTTGAATACAAACGTATAATAAGAAGAAAGTACTGAAAGTAGCTTTGTTTCTATGCTAGCGGCAGTGATAAGCTGTACACTATCCTCTGGCGTCCATGAGAAACGCACCTGTTTTCTTAACAAATTATCATTTTTGTTTTGGCCTCCTTTCTGCACTTTATTGCAGGCTTACAAAGAAGGATTCTCCCTTTGGGGATGCGAGGCGGTATCGACCAGAGCCAACGATGGCCACGGGAGAATGTTACTCATCTGGTAGAGTGGAAATATCAGAGTAAAGAAGAAAACATGTGAGGTCGTCATGCTCATTTAATGAATCTCAGCTGCACAACCTTTCTCGGACGAGGTGAATACATGGACGACAAGGCTGATCGCCGACGACAAGCACGTTGGCGACGACGTAATGACGTGAGGACCTATGGACCCAATTACGTGAAGCGAAGCTTCAGCAAATACGCAAAGTTACTTAATACGCATAAACAATCGCTCCTGGCAAGCGCCCTGCTTCTCATAATGATAGTATTACTGTTTGGCGTCGTTAGCCAGTTGCAGCCTCCTCCCACCGACAACATACCCAGTGGTTTAACGGTGGTTGACTACAGCACATTTGAGGCCCAACTGGAAGCTGGAAACGTATTGGCTGTCACTATCCAGGGGGATAATCTCACCGGCTTATTGATCAATCCCATTGGCAAGACTCGGCCATCCGCTGCCACCCAGGTAGCATCGACAGCGAGTGAACGCGCCGCGGAGCTTGTTGCCTGGTCTCACTTTACCGGAGCCAACGCCTCCTGGACAGTCTCGATAGCGCCACCTGCAATAGATCCTGCGCTGACCTTTTTTACCCGCTTACCGGCAAATGGTGACGCAACACTGACCCCACTGCTGCTCAGTAAGAACGTCAACGTCACCACGATTCCTACTGCACAGTCGCCTGCCTGGTTGGAGCTGCTCTGGAGGTTTGCCCCCTTCATCCTCTTTGCACTGCTGTTCTTAGCCATCCTGACACCGCGCAGGGGTGTACCTTCCACACGAGCAATGGATGATCGCATCACCCAACTCGGCAAGAGCCGCGCTCGCCGCTTTGAACGGACAAAGGAGCGCGGTGCGCCGCAACCTGAAGCTGAAAATACAACCACTGCCAGGTTATCAGGACAACCTGTCTTACGTGGCAGCATTGGGTCCCCGCCACCCGTGACCTTCGCAGATGTCGCCGGCATCGATGAAGTCCGGACCGAACTCGAGGAGATCGTGCAATTCCTGCGCAGCCCCGAGCGTTATCATCGCTTAGGAGCGCACATCCCGCGTGGGGCGTTGCTTGTCGGACCACCTGGAACGGGCAAGACCTTGCTGGCGAAAGCCGTGGCAGGCGAAGCTGGCGTTCCCTTCTTCAGCATGAGCGCCTCTGAGTTCGTCGAAATATACGTCGGTGTAGGAGCCAGCCGTGTACGTAGCCTCTTCGCCCAGGCGCGTCAAGCTGCCCCCTGTGTCATCTTTCTCGACGAGATCGATGCGGTGGGTCGCAAACGTGCCATGCGCATCACCAGCAGCGACGAACGCGATCAGACGCTCAATCAGTTGCTCGTCGAACTCGATGGCTTCGATGCACGCCACGCTGTCGTCGTGCTGGCCGCAACCAATCGGGTCGATATCCTGGATAAAGCGCTACTGCGCCCCGGGCGCTTTGATCGCCAAGTCACCGTCTCACTGCCAGATCGTATAGGGCGTGAGGCGATCCTCAGAGTCCATACCCGCAACACTCCCTTACATGAGGAGATCAACCTTGCTCGCCTCTCACGTATGACAACCGGCATGAGCGGAGCTGACCTGGCAAACCTCGTCAACGAAGCTGCATTATGTGCCGCTCGTCAAGACCAGGATTGTCTCACGCACAACTGCTTCGAGGATGCACTGGCGCGTGTCCAGCTAGGCGCATTGCGACCCCTGGTAATGAACGAGACGGAACGTCGCATCATCGCCTTCCACGAAGGCGGGCATGCCCTCGTCGCTCACCACCTACCCCTGGCAGACAAAGTGAACCGCGTCACCATCTTGCCGCGTGGTCAGAGCCTGGGGGTAACGCAGTTCATTGCAGAGGAAGATCGCTACAACTACAGTCGTGAGACGTTAATGGCACGTATCTCTGTCGGCTTAGGCGGTCGTGTCGCCGAGGAACTGACCTTTGGCCTCGAAGGCATCACTACAGGTGCCGAAAACGACCTGCAAGTGGTAACCGACCTGGCGCGGCGCATGGTCACGCGCTGGGGCATGAGTGAACAGGTCGGAGTCGTCTTCGCCGACCATCGTTCCGAGCTTGCTGGAGCAAGCCTCAACATGCACCGTGTGGACCTTCCCGTTCAGTCTCGCTCATTAGTAGTCGATGCTAACGGTCGTCTACTGCTGAATGGTGACAGTGTGCCTGCATCCCATCAAGAGTATGCCATGAGTTCGCCTACCGCACCCGCAGCAAGCAGCGCAACCATGGGGTCCTTGATCGATGCCGAAGTACAGCGTATCCTCAACGAAGGACGAGAAATAGCCCGCACGCTCTTGAGCGAACACTACGCTCAACTTACCTTGCTCGCCGACAAGCTTATGGAATGTGAACAACTCGACCGGACACAGTTCGAGGAACTACTACGCGAGTAAGAACGTGATGCTCAATTGTGATGCATTTGAGAGATTGCCGAGATACAGTATCGAAAACATCTGACAAATGATGACATACGCTTCGTTCGCACGGCAAGCCGTACAAGCATAACTGCGGATGCTGCTACCGTTAGGCCAAAGGCTGTCACGGATACTTGGAACTTCTTCTTTTGCTCGCTAAAAGTGCTTATCCAGGTATCCCTGGACGCTTGCGAGTGAGAAGCAGACGCTTGTTTTTACCTCCTCACGATTGCGAGGAGAACTCCCGCTACCACAGATCTATTCTAGCACAAATGTACAAGTGAGTCAATGCGAAAGAGAAGAACAGATGACACTACATAACAATAGATATCATGATTTTGGGAAACTAGTACCAACACTGCATGTACATAGCTCTGAAGGTCAGGGAAAGGCTCTATGCGCGCTGATGCACATACAACCCGATCAACTGCAGAAACCACAGCTCACCAGGAACCGTTCGCACGTGTCGCACCATTCCTTGGAGCAGCTTTGCTCTTAGGCACAGGTGGAGGATTCACACTTGCCGCGGCTCTCACGCTTACTCAGTTACTGCAAGTGCCCCTTGGCACCTGGTGGGCAGGCATAGCACAGGCTCATGGACATCTGCAACTGTATGGATGGGCGGGATTATTTGTGTTGGGAGTGCTCTTGCATTTTCTCCCTCGACTACGTGGAACACCTCTGGCTGCTCCGAAGCTTGTGCCCTGGATACTCCTTGCCCAGGTGGCTGGACTGCTCTTACGAGCACTCAGCCAGCCGCTTTTTGTGGCAACAGGTGCGGCCACGTGGAGTGTACTGCTGATCGCGAGCGGTGTACTGGAATGTCTCGCTCTTGGAGGAGTCGTATTCCTGCTCGGCAGGACCATTCTACATGGCCCAAGGCTTTCGACTCGTCCTGCATTTCGAGGAGTGTTGCCATTGCTCGTAGGCGCCCTGATCCTACTCGGAGTGGCAGGTTGTGTCAACCTGTTCAATGTAGTGCTAGCTACAATGACATCGGGGCTCGTACCGGGGGCAAGTGACGAACTCAATGTGACGCTAGGGTTGTTTGGCTTTCTGGTACCAATTGCCCTGGCCATGTCCGCACAATCTCTGCCGATGTATGCAGGACTTGAGGCATTTCCCCGCCGCATCTTGTGGCCGCTGGCCGGAGTTTACTTTACAGGATGTGTACTGACAAGTGTTGGCATAAGCGATGGCTCGCAGCAAGCCAGGTGGGCAACACTGGTTGAAGGACTGGGAATACTGCTGATGGGGATTGTTCTCCTGATCTTCATCGGCGTCTTCATGCGCATGATGCGTTCACGTGGACGTCTGCCACAACGAGTTGCACAGTTAGCCCCTTCACCAGAAGCCGCCTCACGGAGTTACCAGAGGCAAATCAACGCTGAGCGCAATGCATACGGGCCGTTTGTGGCCCTGGTCGCAAGCGCTTATCTCTGGGCTGCCTTCGGCGGTTTGCTTCTCATGGTGGATGGAGTGGCCATGCTGCTCGGCGCTGCACCATTTTTTGCCATCGACGTCATACTCCACAGTCTGGCTGTAGGTTTCATCACGCTCTTGATCTGTGGCATTGCTCCACGTATGGTTCCCGGGTTTTCGGGCGGAAATATAGCTTCGCCAGCATTGGTGCATGCAACGCTCTGGCTTGGGAATACAGCAGCGCTGCTGCGTGTGGGGTCGCTCCTCCTGGCGCCTCTCCTCGTGCATTTTTATGGAGCAGGAATGATTCTTGTTTCTATTGCTTTTGGCCTCTCAGGCCCAGTCGGGTTAGCTCTCGCCTTCTGCTTGACGGTGAACCTCTGGCCCGCACTCCGCTCCCAGCAGAACGGGAGAAGCCAATGAATAGCATACCGATTGATCTCGAAAAACTTCAGCTCTCTCTCATTCGACTCTCTCGCTTGTACCGATGACAGCGCAGGTATGGCGGGCGATCATCAGATCTTCGTCTGTCGGAATCACCCATACCGATACGGCACTGTCCTCAGTGCTGATCTTCGGCCCGCCAGTACGATTGGCCGCTTCGTCGAGCTGTACTCCCAGCCACTGTGCATCCTGGCAGACCCTTGCCCGAATTGGGGCAGCATGCTCCCCAATTCCACCCGTAAAGACCAGCACTTCAAGTCCCCCTAAGGCAGCAACCAGCGATCCTAGTTCTCGCCCGATGCGGTACACGAACAAGTCGATGGCCTCGACCGCATGCGGAGATTGACTGGCCAGCAATTCCTGCATATCGCCGCTCTCACCCGAAACCCCAAGCAGCCCAGAGCGATGATAGAGCAGGTCAGTCACGGCAGAACTCTCCATCCTCTGCTCGCTCAACAGAAAGAGAATGACACCAGGATCAAGCGTACCACAGCGGGTGCTCATCGGCAAACCATCGAGTGCCGTAAAACCTGTCGTGGTCGCACGGCTTTCACGGTTTTGCAACGCACACATACTGGCCCCGCTCCCCAGGTGAGCGACGATGACCCTCCCCTCGGCTCTAGCGCCTACGACATTTGGCATAACGGAGGCGATGTATTCATAAGAGAGCCCATGAAAGCCGTAGCGTTTGATACCGAGTGCCGTCACATCACGCGGGAGAGCAAAGGCCGATGCTACGGCTGGTTGCGTGCGGTGAAATGCTGTATCAAAACAAGCGACTTGTGGAAGGCCAGGTTTGATGCTGCCTACCGCCTGGATCGCAGCAAGGTTATGCGGCTGATGTAACGGAGCCAGAGGCACCAGCTGCTCCAGGTAAGTGAATACTGCCTGATCCACCAGTACGGGTGCCGAAAACAGCGTCCCACCATGGACGATGCGATGACCAACGGCGATCAGCTCCAACCCTGCCTCATGCCGTTCAATCCACTCCAGCAGCACGCTTAGAGCATCTTCATGGCTGATCGCCGCTGTGGTTGCGAGCTGCTCGTCTCTCTGCTTCTGGCCCATGGCATTGTCTACCAGGAAGTGCGGTTCCCCGCCAAGGCCCTCGACCCCTCCACGGTAGAGGAAGGACAGAGTATCCCTCCTGGGGGTAGTGCCGAACAATGAGAACTTGATGCTGGACGAGCCAGCATTGAGTGCAAGAATCACCTCAGTCATGGTTTCATTTTCTGTTTGCTATGCGCCAGGAGGAGCGCGAGCGCACAAGAGACCATGTGCGCCAGGGGACTATCAGCGCGGCTGGTGAGGACGATTGGCACTCGTGCGCCCAACACAATGCCCGCACTCTGCGCATCGGCCAGGTACTCCAATTGCTTGGCCAGCATATTGCCCGCTTCCATGTCTGGAACAACCAGGATGTCGGCCTGACCTGCGACCGGGGAAACAATACCTTTCACGCGGACAGCTTCCGGTGATACTGCGTTATCAAACGCTAGCGGACCATCCACGATACCGCCAGTGATTTGGCCGCGATCGGCCATTTTGCACAGCGCTGCTGCATCCAGCGTGGACGGAATCTGCGGACTCACCGTCTCAACGGCTGAAAGAATCGCCACTCTCGGGGTCTGAATGCCCAGCACGTGGGCCAGATCGATGGCGTTTTGTACAATGTCGCGCTTGGCCTCCAGATCGGGAGCGATATTGAGGGCAGCATCGGTGATCAACAGCAGGCGCGGATAGGTCGGCACATCCATCACAAAGACATGGCTCATGCGACGGGCAGTTGAGAGGCCGACGTGGGGAGCGAGCACAGCATGCATCAACTCATCGGTATGCAGACTGCCTTTCATTATTGCGTCCACTTCGCCTGCACGGACCATAGCGACCGCTTTCTCAGCCGCTGCATGACTATGCTCCGTTGGAACCACAGTATAGGATGACATGTCCACATCCTGTGCTGCGGCAATTGCATGAATCCGGTCAGCAGGTCCAATGAGAACCGGGACGATCAGGTGAGCCTGGGCTGCTTCAATAGCCCCAAGCAAGGCATTGCTATCCACCGGGTGAACGACAGTTGTGCGGATTGGTGGAAGTCCGCTCGACTGGTCGAGCAGGTGCTGGAACCAAGCGCCATGCTCGTGCAGATGCACCTCTGGCAGGTTGGCCCGCGGCCGCTTGACTTTCTCGGTCGGAGCGATGACTGCCACACTCCCACTGATGACGACTTCACCACGTTGATTCATACATTGGCAGTCAAAGGTGACGTAGCGCCGATCCGTCTCCTTGGCGGTAACAGCGATGGTGACGGTGATCGTGTCCCCAACCATGACCGTATGGTGGAAGTCCAGCGCCTGGTGGAGATAGATCGTCCCGGGGCCGGGGAGTGTCGTGCCCAGCAGCATTGCAATCAGCGACGTGCCCCACATGCCGTGGGCAATCAGGGTCTGAAACACCTCGTTCTGAGCGTATTCTTCGTCGACATGGGCGGGATTCACCTCGCCCGACAAGACAGCGAAGAGGTCGACATCCTCTTGGCTCATGGTGTGCACCAGGCTTGCCTTCTCGCCCAGCTTGATCTCATCAAATGTCCGGTTTTCGATCATGTCCATCGCAGCAGTTCTCTCCTCCGCTGTTCTCAATCACTGTGGCTGTGCCGCTACGGTTGCAACACATAGCTGCCTGGTGCGTCTGCCAGCTGTGGATAACCACAGGATGGCGCACCCAGGCCTGGCGGTGTCACACGTCCGCTCGATCGCTCTGCCAACCAGGCCTGCCAGGTCGGCCACCAGGATCCGTCACGGGTGGGCGTGGCTGCCTGCCACGTGTCAGCATCGACATAGGCAGCATGCGCAGGCCTGGTCGCAGACTGATAGCTGCGGTGAGGATGCCCTGGCTCGCTGACAATCCCGGCGTTATGCCCACCACTGGTCAGCAAGAAGGTTACCTCGGTGTCCGTGAGCAGGCTGATCTTGTAGACCGAGCGCCAGGGCGCGACATGATCACGTACCGTCCCCACCGCAAAGATGGGCACGCGGATGTCGTTGAGATCGATCGAGCGATTGTCTACCCGGTAACGGCCCTCGAACAGGTCGTTGTGGAGAAACAGGCCCCGCAGGTACTCGGTATGCATGCGGTAGGGCAAGCGGGTCGCATCGGCATTCCACGCCATCAGGTCATTGAGCGGCTCACGCTGACCAAGCAGGTACTCGTGAATGACGCGTGACCAGATCAGGTCGTTGGAGCGCAAGAGTTGGAAAGCCCCACTCATCTGTGCGTCATCCAGGTAGCCCTGGTCCCACATCAGGTTCTCCAAATAGCTGATCTGGCTCTCGTCGATGAAGAGTTGGAGTTCACCCGCCTCCGTAAAATCCGTTTGGGTAGCAAACAGGGTCATGCTCTGCAAGCGATCATCATGCTCACCTGCCATGGCTGCAACAGCAATCGCGAGTAGCGTCCCACCGAGGCAATAGCCCGCGGCATGAATCCTGCGCTGGGGGCAGATCGTCGAGATTGCCTCAAGTGCTGCCATGATGCCCAGCCTGCGGTAGTCCTCCATGCCCAGGTCGCGGTCTTCTGAGCCTGGATTCTTCCAGGAGATCATGAACACGGTGTGGCCGTGATCGACCAGATACTTCACCAGGGAGTTGTGTGGCGAAAGGTCAAGGATGTTGCCTAGATGCAGCAGCCAATCGAAGTAGGCAAGCTCCAGCGAGGCGGGAGAAAGTCCTCCCGTGAAACGTGCCTGCCAAGCCTGAACCAATCGATCAAAGGGAGAGACCTTCACGGATGTATCGGCAGATGATGTCATGATGTTCCTCCTCATCTAGATAGTGACGGATTGCGCAGGCAAGGCTGTAGCCCCCAGCGCTTGATGGATACTTCGATCAGGGTCGTGCCAGACATCGGCTTTTCGACAGTGTTGTCATTGTCCACACTCGTTGTGTTTTTCTTCTTAAGAGGAGTATATCCTTGCCTGCTCACGACTACATCACAGGAAGGAGAATGTATCTCACAAAAGTATCACAAAGCATTAGAAGTCCGATGCGCCAGGCATGCAAAGATAGCTCAATGCTGGCGAGAGGATGTGTGATGTCGCTGTGATATTCTCTCCTATTTTGAGACGTTTCTGTGAGATGTCCAGTATATGCTCTCTTCATATGAAGAGTGACGAAGAGAACTGAGCGGCTGTAGAGCCACTCATCTCAACGTTGAGAAGTGTCTCTGTAAGGAACACAGTTAGAAAGGAAAAAGATTATGTTCCAACAACGGAGTGTCACAGGATGGTTGAGCCTCCTACTGGTGGCCATTACCGGCCTCTGGACGATTTTCCATCTCATCTGGAATGTTGCTGGTGCAACCGGTGCTGACGGTTGGGGGTATGCCTTGCCGATCCTGTTTGTTCTTGCCCTGATTTTGGCTTTTGTTCAGTATGCTCAAGAACGGCCTGCCTTGGTGGCTGCTGCTTCGACTGAGAAGTTCCCCGACCCTTCCATCTCGAAATTTTTCCTGGCTTCGGAGGGGTCTGCTGTGCTGTGGTTTGTCATGCGCATGTACGTCGGCTCCGAGTGGCTGCTGGCCGGATGGGAGAAAGTGACCTCCCCTGCCTGGGGGACGAGCGGCAAAGCCCTCTCGGGGTTTGTTGCTGGTGCCTTAGCCCAAACGTCCGGGGCCAACCCAGCGGTCCAGGGATGGTACGCGTGGTTTTTACAGCACATCGTGCTGCCGAATGTAGGATTTTTCTCGTTCATCGTAACCTGGGGAGAAGTTGCTGTCGGATTAGGGGTGCTCCTGGGCATCCTGACGGGGTTCGCGGCAGGTTTTGGGGTGTTGATGAACCTGAATTACCTGCTGGCAGGGACCGTGAGTATCAATCCTATTCTGGGGGTGTTTGGATTATTCATCTGCTTCTCGTGGCGCGTCTGCGGCTGGATCGGCATTGATCGCTGGTTGCTACCGGCAATAGGGTTGCCATGGAAATCGGGGACCTGGTTCGGTGCCCACGAAGCGCATGTACCCGCTTCAGGCTCCTAACCGCTCCCAGAGCTATGACTTTGGGAATGAATGGTCTCTTGTTGCATCAAGCAGCAAGAGACTTTTTTTCCGTTGTGATAGAGTCGAGGAGGTCATGGTGATCAGGCTGTCTGGGTGAGTCCCAGTGCTGACAAACAGAAGAATTCTCAATGCCGATAGTGTGATTTTCCCGTGATAGTATTGTCGGCTCTCGTGACGGATTTGTGAGGTCGGGAGCATATGCTTTGAATGTGGAAATCGATGGACATTGAGACTGCGGATACACATCTCAGAGGAAGGATGAGAGTATCGATGAATGCACTGGTCATCTACGACTCAACATTCGGCAACACCCAAAAGATAGCACAGGCTATTGCTCGTGTACTCAGGGAGCATGGGATCGTACGGCTTCACCCCGTGCAGGAGGTGGGTACTTCTGGGCTGAAAGGGATAGATCTCCTCGTTCTCGGCTGCCCAACACAAAATTATGGCCTCACACCCGCTGTTCGCGTTTTTCTCGCAAACATTCCTGATGATACCCTGCACGGCTTGATGGCCGCGGCTTTCGATACTCGATATCGTATGGCTAAATCGTCATCGGGCTCTGCTGCCTGGGCCATCGCCGATCTGCTGCAAGAGGCTGGGGCGTCGCTCATCACATCGCCTGAGAGCTTTTTTGTTGTTGCCGAGGAGGGTCCACTAGAAAATGGGGAGCTCGAACGTGCAGCACACTGGGCTCACGCACTTTTTGAGCGGTTTGCCGCGCAGATATACCCTGGAGACGAGGTCTCATAGCAGTTCCTTATTCCTCGATCATCATTCGAAGGCTCTGTGGGGGACGCTCAGTGTACCATACAGGTATCGAGTACGAAAGGAAACAAGCGAATGAGAATAGGCATTCCTAAGGAAGTACAGGCCGGTGAAACGCGGGTAGCGCTGATTCCCAGCCTGATTCCTCTTCTCATAAAGGACCAGCATGAGGTCCTGGTTGAAGCAGGTGCTGGAGTCCGGGCATGCTTCTCTGATACACAGTATCTCCAGGCAGGAGCCTCCTTGATCGAGAATGCCCCAGCCTTATACGAGCAAGTTGATATGATTTTAAAGGTACAACCACCGCAGATGCACCCCGCCACTCATCTGCCTGAAGCCGAGATGGCGCGTGAGGGGTCTGCCTATATCGGGTTTCTTTCCCCGTTAACGCATCTGGATGTGATGGAGACATTTGCCAGGCGCAAAATTACCGCATTCGCCATGGACTTCATTCCACGCCTCACACGCGCCCAGAGTATGGATGCCTTGAGTTCCATGTCTACCGTAGCGGGCTATAAAGCCGTTTTACTGGCGACAGAACACCTGGGCAAAATGTTCCCCCTTTTGATGACCGCAGCAGGCACGATCACGCCTGCCACGGTGCTGGTGCTGGGCGCAGGCGTGGCAGGATTACAAGCCATTGCTACGGCAAAACGGCTCGGCGCCAGAGTAGAAGCCTTTGATGCCCGTCCGGCTGTGCGCGAACAGATTCAGAGTCTGGGGGCAACCTTCATTGAGATGGAACTGCCGCAGGATGCGGAAACAGCAGGCGGCTATGCCAAAGAGCAATCTGCCGAGTTTCTCAAGCGAGAGCAGGAAGTCATCTGCGCTCGGTTCCCCAGGGTGGATGTGGTCATCAGCACAGCACAGGTCTTTGGGAAACGCGCCCCATTGCTCATTACGACCGAGATGGTCAAATCCCTTCGCCCGGGGTCGGTGATCGTTGATCTGGCCGCCGAGCAGGGCGGTAATTGCGAGCTGACCCAGGCAGGCCAAATCATTGAACACGAGGGAGTCACCATCGTTGGTGCAACGAATGTGCCTGCCATGCTTCCCATTGATGCTAGCCTGTTATACGCCCACAATGTCGTCAACCTATTCCGCTATCTCTATCCAGCAACAGGGGCTCAGCCTGACAGCACTGATGAGCTGGTGAAAGGAGCCTGTGTGACACGCAACGGGGAAATCGTTCATGAATTGCTTCAATCGTCGGTGAGAGAAGAGGTGTCCAGATGAATAGCCTGATTTTCGAGTCACTCTACATCCTCGTCCTGGCAGGGTTTCTGGGGTTTGAGGTCATCCGCAAGGTGCCGCCCTTGCTGCATACCCCGCTCATGTCCATCACCAATGCAATCTCCGGCATCTCCCTAGTAGGATCGCTCGTCGCGGCTGGAAGCGGTCAGAGTACTGTCAGCACCGTGCTTGGGACCATTGCCGTGACTGCTGCTACCATTAACGTCGTCGGTGGCTTCATGATCACCGATCGGATGCTCAAAATGTTTCGGCGGAAGGAGAGTAAACCAAATTGAGCAACGTCCTCCTGGCCGCCGCGTACCTGGCGGCGGCAATCCTGTTTGTCCTGGGACTGAAGGCGTTAAATTCCCCGCAGACTGCCCGGCGCGGCATCCTCCTGGCCGAGATCGGGATGCTGCTCGCGGTTGTGGGTACCCTCCTGCGCAGCGAAATCATCCAATATCAATGGATTCTTGTTGGGCTTGTTGTGGGCTCAACCATCGGCGCCCTCATGGCGATCTTTATGCCGATGACCGCCATGCCTCAACGGATCGCGATCTCTCACTCTTTTGGAGCGCTGGCGGCCACCCTGGTCGGCATTGTTGAATATTACGAACATGGCCTGACCATTGATCACGGCACGATGGCCGCATTAGGGTTTGAGGTGTTGTTCGGCTCGCTCACCATCACTGGCAGTCTGATGGCCTTTAGCAAGTTGCAGGGACTCGTAAAGAGCGCGCCCATCACCTATCGCTTCCAGAATGTCTCGAATATCCTCCTCTTTTTTGCTACGGTGGGTGTCTTTGTCTTTCTCATTGTCCGGCCTGGTACAAGTACGCTGTTCTATGGCATGATCGCGGCAGGACTGCTTCTCGGCATCCTGATCGTGCTGCCAATTGGAGGAGCAGATATGCCGGTGGTCCTGGCGCTGCTCAACTCCTATGCAGGTCTGGCTTCTGCCGCCACCGGGTTGGTCATCTCCAATAACGTGCTGCTGATCGCGGGCGCGCTGGACGGAACCTCTGGCTTCTTCCTCTCTATGATGATGAGCCGGGCGATGAACCGCTCCTTCACCAATGTGCTTTTCGGCGCGGTGGGAGCGGTGAAACTGGGAGCACAGCCGCAGGAAGAGGCGAGAACGGTCATACGCTATACTCCGGAAGATGCCGCCTATATCCTGGAGAACGCCCAGTCCGTGATTATCATTCCTGGCTACGGCATGGCGGTAGCGCAGGCCCAGCATGCTGTACAGGAATTGGCCGAGCTATTGATTGAGGGGGGCGCAACCGTTCGCTATGCCATCCACCCGGTCGCCGGACGCATGCCGGGGCACATGAACGTGCTGCTGGCCGAAGCGAACGTGCCGTATGATTTGCTCTACGAGCCGGAACAAATCAATGATGATTTTCAGAGTACAGACGTGGCCCTGGTCATCGGCGCCAACGATGTGGTGAACCCCGCCGCGCGGTACAAGAAAGAGGGCCCGCTCTACGGTATGCCCATTCTCAACGCCGATCAGGCACACACCGTCATCATCCTGAAGCGCAGTTTGTCTCCAGGCTTTGCTGGCGAAGACAACGAACTCTTCTATGATAAGAAGACTATGATGATCTTCGGCGACGCGAAAGCGACACTGACGAGCCTGATCCAGCTGTTAAAGAAAACAGCGGCAGCACAGGCTGGCTCAGCAGGGGAGGGAAGAAGCGTCAGACTTAGTTGAGGAAGTCTTGCAGCTGCTCACTCCGCTTCACTCGGAGTTTCTGCAACGCTTTCATTTCGATCTGACGTACCCTCTCTCGACTCAGGTGTAATAGCTCGCCACGTTGGTGGCTGCGGTCAAGGCAGCATAGATGGATGATAATGTGAAGGTTTTGTGATACTAAGCGCTATGGCTGTGCTGGGAATGTGATATCAGCACTCTACACTTCGAATGATGAATACCCATCAAGGAGTGTACCATTACCGATCTTGTTTGTTAAAGCTCATCATCCAGGCGGCTCCGCGCCGAACGATGGTGAAAGAGGTCAACATGCTAGCAATAACGATCCCGACCGATTTGGAACGCCGGAAGGAAGATTACCCGCTCATTACTGGTCGTGCACACTTTGTGGACGATGTCAGGCTGCCAGCAGGGCGACCCGCCGTGCTCCACATGGCCGTTGTGCGCAGTCCCTATGCTCATGCCACGATCACACGTATTCGGCTGGACGAGGCCCTGGCACTACCAGGGGTCGTCGCCGCTTTTTCCGGTGCGGACCTGGCCAACGACCTGCGCCCGCTGGCAGGTGCCATGCCCTTGCCTGGGCTCAAGCAGCCGGAGCGTCGGCCACTGGCCGTGGGCAAGGTCCGTTATGTGGGTGATCCTGTTGCTGCCGTCCTCGCTGAAAGCCCTTCGATAGCAGAGGATGCGTGTGACCTGGTTGAGGTCGACTATGAACCTCTCCCTGCCGTCGTCGATCTAGAAGCTGCCTTGGCTCCCGGCGCGCCACTGCTCTATGATGACTTCGGCACCAACCTTGCCTTCCATTCCCATTTGGGCGGGGGCGACCTCGAGGCTGCTTTTGCTCAGGCCGATCACACACTGACGTTGCGCCTGATCAACCAGCGTCTCGCGCCCAGCTCCCTCGAGCCGAGAGCCTGCCTCTACGACTTCAACCCGCAAAACGGCCACCTCGTGGCCTGGCTTTCGTCCCAGTCTATTTACCGGGCGCGAGAAGCTCTGGCCAGCATGCTCGGTATAGATCGTAGCCGTATTCGGGTCATCAACGCCGAGGTAGGCGGCGGCTTCGGCAGCAAAAACGGCTTCGTCGGGGAAGAGTCTCTGGCCGCCTGGCTCGCGGTCAGGTACGGTCGGCCCGTCAAATGGATGGAAACCCGCCGCGAGAACTTGCAGGCGCAGACGCAGGGGCGTGGCCAGGTGAACTACGTTGAGGCTGCCTTCACGAATGCTGGACGATTGCTCGGCCTCAAAGTCCACACGCTCGCCGATCTCGGTGCCTTCCTGACGCCGATGACCGCCATGATCCCGAATAGCACTCCACATTTTCTGGCCGGTCTGTACCGCATTGAGGCCATAGACAGCCAGGTGATGGGGGTCTTCACCACTAAGGTCCCGACTGCCCCCTACCGCGGCATGGGTCGGCCAGAGGCGACCTACATCCTGGAACGCACCATTGACCGCATTGCCTTTGAACTCGGCCTTGATCCTGCCGTGGTGCGCCGCCGCAATTTTATCCCGCCAGATGCCTTCCCCTACCAGACGCCGACTGGCGTCACCTACGACAGTGGCAAGTATCAGGCCGTCCTTGATCGTGCGCTTGATCTGGCCGATTACGCGGGCTGGCGCGCCAGGCAGCGCGAACGCCGCTCAGCCGGGCAGGGATCGCTCGTGGGCATAGGGCTTTCGACCTTTCTCGAGAGTACCGGCGGGGCGATGGGACCAAATCGGCCTGGTGTCCTACAGGAGGCTGCTACTGTGCGCGTCATGCGGGATGGCACCATCCTGGTGCAAAGTGGTGTAGCGGCCAACGGCCAGGGGCACTTCACTGCCTTTGCCCAGATTGCCGCCACTGTCTTTCACCTCCCGGGTTCGATGGTAGAGGTGCGTATGAATGATACCGAGCTTCCGGCCTATGGTATCGGCACCTTCGCTAGTCGTACGCTCCAGACAGCTGGGTCAGCCGTCTTGTTGGCCGCCCAAGCTGCTCGGGAGAAAGCGTTACGGGTTGCGTCACAAATGCTGGAAACCGACCCCTCGGACCTGGACATGGAGGAGGGGAGCGTTCTGGTGCGGGGCGTTCCAACACGCTCGGTGGCACTGGGCGAACTGGCCCGCCTGGTCGAAGAACGGCCTGAGCTGATCGAGCATGATCCCCCTAATCCCGCCAACGGTAAGTCCATCGAGGGATTGGCAGCCTGGCGCGACTTTGTCCCAACGGGAGCCACGTTTTCTGCCGGTGCTCACATCGCCGTCGTCGAGGTCGATCCCGAGACCGGCGAAGTGCACATCCTCAGCTATGTGGCTGTAGATGACTGCGGGCGCATCCTGAATCACTCCCTTGTCGAGGCACAGGTGCAAGGTGGTCTCGCCCAGGGCATCGGGCAGGCCCTCTACGAAGAGGTGAAGTACGACAAGGCGAGCGGCGCGCTCTTGACCAGCACGCTGATGGACTACACCTTACCAAGGGCCGAGCAAATCCCAGCGTTGGTCACGGACACGGTCGAGACTCCTTCACCGCTCAACCCGCTGGGTGCCAAGGGCGTGGGCGAAGCGGGCTGCATCGCGGCTCCGCCTGCCATGGTTAACGCCGTGTTGGATGCGCTCGCGCCACTGGGCATCACGACCATCGATATGCCACTCACGCCGGAAAAGGTGTGGGCGCTTGTGCAGGCAGCTCAGCAGGGCAGGCTTGGTCAGCCGAGCCTCATGCCACCGCCAATGATTACTACCAGAGCAAGGTGAAACCGATGAAGTGCAACGCGACTGGCACGCCCGGGATGGGCACTCATTCACATGTAGGAACATTTTGTGATCACCGTTTTCGAGAAGAGGAATACATATGAGAACCATTGCAATCGAAGAACATTTCCTGGCCTCTGGGTTCAGAGAGGTGATGATGAGAAGTGCCTCCAGTCAAAGAGGGGACTCGAACGAGGCCTACATGGCCGAACGACAACCGAAACTTGTTGATCTTGGCTCGACTCGTTTGAGGGATATGGATGCAGGCGGTATTGATCTCCAGGTGATCTCTCATACGACATCGGTTATGGGATCACTTCCTGCTGAGGAGAGCGTGAGCTTGGCGCAGCAAGCCAATGATCAATTAGCTACTGCCATCGCTGCTCATCCCACTCGTTTCGCCGGATTTGCCACTCTGCCGATGACCCATCCAGAGGCAGCTGCCGATGAGCTGGAGCGGGCGGTGCGTTCGCTTGGCTTCAAAGGGACCATGATCAATGGGACAACCAATGGGCGTTTCCTGGATGACCCTTCCTTCCTGCCGATTTTGCAGCGAGCCGTCGCACTAGATGTGCCAATTTACGTGCATCCTGGTATACCTCCTGCGGCGGTGTGGGAGGCCTACTATTCAGGTTTCGATCCAGCGGTGAATTTCTCTCTGGCGACGGCAGGGTGGGGGTGGCACTCTGAGGTGGGCATCCATGCCCTGCGACTGATCCTGGCAGGAGTGTTCGATCGCTTGCCGAGCTTGCAAGTCATCATCGGGCATATGGGGGAGATGCTTCCTTTTATGCTCGCTCGAATCAATAACGTGCTCACGCCTGTTGCAAAGCAGTTGCAGCTTCCAGTGCCTGAGTACTTTTTGCGAAACTTTTACATTACGACCAGCGGCTTCTTCACCAACCCACCGCTGTTACTCGCTCTGCAGATTATGGGAGCCGATCGCATCATTTTCTCGGTCGACTATCCCTATAGCACGAACGAGCAAGGGAGAGCGTTTCTAGAGAGCGCATCCATTAGTCCGGCGGATCAGGAGAAGATCAGCTATCTGAATGCCGAGCGTCTCCTCAAGCTTTAAGACGATTCATAGACATCCTTCTCGGATGTCGAAAGGAGAACTAAGATGTTTCAACGAATCCTTGTCCCACTGGATGGGTCCACACGCGCGGAAAGCGCTATTCCCGTTGCTGCGCGTCTCGCGCAGGCTTCAGGCGGCTCAGTCATCCTGCTGCAAGTTGTAGCGCCCCCGGTAAGCCCTGGGAAGTTCAACGTAGCGGAAGCCTATCCGAGGGCAGCCACTGATGAAGAGCTTGCTGAGGCAACTGAGTACTTGAAAACGCTTACCCAAACAAGTGCGCTAAGCGGCATCACGACCGAAATACAAGCGCTTGTCGGTGCAGTAGCTCCGGAGATCCTCTCTGCTACGAAATCATTGCACGCTGATCTCATCGTGATGTGGAGCCACGGCTATACCGGCTTCAAGCGCTGGGCGCTGGGCAGCGTCGCCCACAAGCTGGTGCCTCATAGCCCCGTCCCGGTGCTCGTCCTGCGTGATGGGGGACCAATTCCTGCGATATCAGCTGAACATACTGTGCGTGCGCTCGTACCACTAGATGGCTCCCCGCTATCAGAATCTGCCTTGGAACCGGCCGCACAACTCGTCGCGGCACTGGCTCCGGCACCGCAACGAGCCTTGCAGTTGCTACAGGTTGTTGATGTCCCTTCGAGCTATGGCAAATTCAGGCGTACGGCAGATTCGTTCTTCGACTCACAGATGAGAGCTGAGGTCAAACGCGAGGATGAGCAGTACCTGGATGCCATGGCCAAACGCTTTGCGGAAGGTGAGTTGGCGCAGTACAACCTGGCTGTCACCACTACGGTGGCGATCGATCCGGACGTAGCGGAAGCCATTGTCCAGACAGCAGAGCGGACCGAAGGGTCTGGAGGGTTAGGCTCTGATGTGATCGTCATGGCAACCCACGGCATTGGGGGTTTGCACCATTGGATGCTGGGGAGCATTGCCGAACGGGTGCTTCATAGCACTAAATTGCCGCTCCTGATTGTCCATGCAGCCCGGGCAGCACACGAATCTCACAAAGAAACAGTAGCTGTAGCCTAGCGCACCGGATGAGCCATTACCGCCCGGTGTGGTCCAGTTCTAACTTTGTCGTAGCCAACCTCGGACGCAAGCATCCGAGGCTGTACGAAAAGTCCTGCTCAGCAGATGGTGAGTGCATACACTTAGACAAGCGCTTCATGAATCTCAATCAACTCCCTCACATTGCAGTCACATTTTAGGACTGAAGTGAGCTTGCCGACCAGATGATGAGTGCCCTGGATGCCGCAGACGCATCGATGCGTTTAGAGCGAGCGAACTGCTTGGCCGCAGCACATGAGGTGTTGCATAGCAGGAAGAAGGTCTGGCGTGCTCGGCTGACCTTAATACTGATCTTTACGACGTTGCTGCGTTCAATCAGAATCTTCACCACGATCCCATCGCGGCGGAGCGCCTCAAGCACCTGTGCTGCGTCTTCTCTGGGTGGATCGAAAAAGGTCAGGAACCCGAGCAGCACCATGTCCTGCTCATCTGTTGGTTGATAGTCTGCTGGGCAGGCAAGGATCGATAGGCAATCGCGATGGTATAGTACCCCTGCGCGCTGAGCTGCTGGTGCGTCTGTTCGCAGTGTTCTCGTGCCTCTTGGTCCAGAGGAGAGAGTTGCCCGTCCGCTTCATAGGTCGAGCACACGCGTAATATGCTCTCAGGCGCACCCTTGCTGATTAAGAGAGATTTGCCGTTCTGTTCCACAATGACCGAAAGTCTCTGCCGCTCGAAATCGAAGGGGATTTCTCCACATTTGCGATAAGCGCTGATGTCAGGCTGATCGGCGTGCAGAATAGCGGCATCGACCGCGTTCTCGGTTCCTGTTTGCAAAAAGCTGTTGAGGTAGGCAAACAACGAGACGCGCTCGGACGGGTTGCCTTGCGGATCGAGGGCAGCACTCTTGGCCATTTCCCCGGTGGTCAAGGTGCCGGTCTTGTCGCTACAGAGGACATCGATGCTGCCGAAGTTTTGCATGGACTCAAGATGCTTGACGATCACCAGAAATCCTTTCTGGATGCCCGTCCGCCTTCAGGCGACGGGAGGAAAGAAAGGCCACCCGCAGGCGGGACTCCTTGCCCCTTTTGTACATCTGTGCTATACTGTGACCACTGGTCAGAAGGCACTCCGTACGACCGTGGTGGTGCCACGACAGGGAGTCGGTCCCTGCGGAGAGAGACAGTTGCGACCCGCCCGCCAGAGTTGTGATCTGGTTCCTGATGAGTAGAACAGAAATGTTCTCGCGGCCAGGATAAAACAGCGCACATAGGGAAACGTTCCTCATTCGGCAGGTTCTGAGTGAGGACGGGTGTCTTGTCAGAACGCCCGGTGCAGTCTTCAGGCTGCCGTGATGTTGCGGTCAATGAAGCCAAAGCGGAAGGTCCTCCTTTCGAGTTGCGGTCGAGGCTAGCAACAAGCCCGTCCCATTCTATGGGACGTGGTATCTGACTCCAATGTTCTAGATGGTTGGCCTGAGTGACCACAAGGGTCGCCACTACGCTCGCCAATGGAACCATGCGGCATCTTCTAGCGTAGTGGCGACCCTTGCGGTCGCCAGGTTCGCTACCTCTGGCTCGACTGCTGCGGTCGGATAATCAGCATCGGCAAGCTGGTAGCATTCAGGACGCGCTCGGTCATACTCCCCATCACCCATCGTTCCAATCCACCACGGCCATGTGTTGCCATGGCGAGAATATCGCAGCTATTCTCCCTAATGCTTCCCATCTTCTCCTCTGCGGTGGTCACGATGGTCTCTGCTACATCCTGAGCCTGTGTGACAGAGCACGTCACCAGGAGGTTGAGATCGCGCGTCTGCATCAGTAGGCGTTCCCGTACACTTTGGAGGTACGCCTGCGCTTGCTCCACTGCCTCAACTCTATGCTGGGGGAGAACTCCCTCATCAGCGGCGGAAGTGAGCTGCTTGACCACGTGCATGAGATGCACGACACCTTGTGCGGGCGTGGCCAGCGCGGCAACCAGGTTGGCGGTAGGAACCAGGGCTGTCTTTGCCAGGGGAGAGCCATCCAATGAGACAATGGCACAGAGCGGGCGAGCAGCATCAGCATGTGTAGCAGGAAGCGCAGCTCCCTTCTCGCGCAATACGAGCGTCGGCACGGGGCTGTGATGGATGATCCGCTGGGCCACACTCCCCAACGCCCAGCGCTTGAAACCAGTTCTTCCGTGACTACACAGGACAGTGAGGCCTATCCCCTGCGACTCGATCTCGTGGAGAATGCGCTCAACTGCCAGACCTAACTTGACCTCCGCTTGAGTATGAATCCCTTTCAGGCTCTCGGATTGAACAACTGCAGTGAGGTAGGCGGTCGCTTCAGCACATTCCTGTTCGATCAACTCATCCCTGAGAAGTGGGGCTGTTGCCAGCCCACCAAGATAGCTAACAGGAAGACTGACCACCCGGAGTAAGACGATCATACCATTTGTGGCTCGCGCGATGCGTGCTGCTACTGACAAAGCACGCTCGGCCCGCTGGGATCCGTCTAGCGGAACCAGTATGCGCTGAAACATAGAGATGCACTCCTTTTCGTATTGGAAGTACGTTTCTCCCGTATTCTGTTCGTGAACGTATGGAAGTCACCGTTGTCTTTGCGCCTGTAGCACCCCTCAGCGGAACGCAGTGAAGCGCGTATAGATACTTCGTGGGTGACTCCTTCTTCCGTCCTTTCCATAGATACTATCAATCATGCCTGTCACAATTACGTCACGAACAGTGGTAAAACAATCACGCGCGAGTCACAATGCCGTGCCTCCAGCCAGATTCTAGAGTTCTCAAGGGCGAAAACAGTTCTGAAATAAAGATTTAGTGCAACATATCGCCTTTGACTGGCTTCTCATCTCGTAACTCTCTTCGTATGACCTTCCCAATCAACGACTTGGGCAAACTCGTGCGGAACTCCAAGATTTTTGGCACCTTGTAGGCCGTCAAGACGTGCTCGCAATACTCGAGCAGTTCCTGCCTGGTTTGCTCGGATGCCTTCACTCCCGGTTTCAGCACGACAAAGGCGGCTACCGTTTCACCTCGGTAAGCATCTGATGCACCCACTACGGCAGCTTCTGTGACAACAGGGTGCCCGAACAAGACCTCTTCCACCTCTCGCGGGTATACTTTAAAGCCGCTGGCGATGATCACATCCTTGGTACGCTCTACTATATAGAAGTAGCCATCTTTGTCCATACGCCCCAGGTCACCTGTACGCATCCACCCGTTGCGAAAGATCGACTTCGTTTCCTCTTCGCGCTTCCAGTACCCCTGCATGATGTTTGGACCCTTCACCACGATCTCACCTACCTCCCCGGGAGAGACAGGCACACCCGTCTCCGGATCCACAATGGCGGCATCGACATCGGGAAGGGGGAGGCCGATACTGCCATTGCGACACTCTTCGGTCAACGGGTTGCAGTGCGTCACCGGGGAAGCCTCACTCAGCCCGTATCCCTCGACGAGCTTGCCATGGGTGATGGCTTCAAAATCAGCTTGCACCTTTGCAGGCAGAGGAGCCGCACCACTGATGCAATACTTGATCGATCCTAGATACTCAGGATGCCTGGTCACCTCACGCATGATCGCCAGATACATAGTCGGGATGCCTGGGAAAAGCGTGGGATGGTCGTGCTGGATCGCTTTCGCGACCTCCTTCGTCTTGAAACGCGGGAGCAGCACCATCGTTGCAGCGATGAGGATGGAGACGTTCATACAAGCGGTCAAGCCATATGCATGGAAGAAAGGGGCCGCGCACAGCATCACTTCTTCCCCTTCATGGATTTTAGGAACCCAGGCGCGTATCTGCAAAGTATTGGCAAGTAGATTGCGATGTGTCAACATCGCCCCTTTGGAAAGCCCCGTCGTTCCGCCTGTGTATTGGAGGACAGCAATATCCTCAGAAGAGACTGACACTGGCATAGGAAGTAGTGCATCCTTGTCCCCGGTGTGCGACTCTAAGAGGGCTTGCATGACATGTATTGTCTGGTCACTATGGATTTCCTTGCCGGTCAGACGCGGTTCTAGCTGCCTGGTATGCCACTGAGTGAGCGGATAGAGGGCGCGTTGCATCGGTGACAGAAAGTCGGCAGGACTCGTGATAATGATGTGTTCCAGTGCTGTCCGAGTGCGAATTGCGCGCACAATCGGGTAGAAGGTGTCGAGCATGACTAGCACGCGCGCTCCCGAGTCCGCGAGCTGATAGTGCATTTCGCGTTCAGTGTAGAGAGGATTAGTGGGAACAACGATGGCTCCCGCCTGAAGCGCACCGTAGAAGGCAATGGCATACTGTGGAATGTTGGGCAGGGCAATGGCGACCCGGTCACCCTTGTTCACGCCGAGACGTTGTAGCCCGATGGCAAAGTGGTTTGCATAGCGGGAGAGCAGTGCATAGGTGAGTGCATTCCCGTAGTAGAGGAACGCTGTGTGGCCTGGGTAGCAGGTAGCTGCCTGATCCAGAAGCCAGGTCAGGGGATGATCTGGAATATGTATATGAACAGGAACTCCCTGCTCGTAATGACGAACCCAGGGATGAGTTGCCAAAAATGTTTCATCTCCAAGAGAGTCCTTGATAGATGTGTATGGCTCTCTGGGAGCGTTGTTGCTCATTGATGTGTTAGACATGGCCCCTAATTCCTTTTCGCGAAGGTGCGGGATCGGCTCCCAGCTGGCGTGGGTGTCGCAATCGCCGATTTTGGCGCCTTCTTGCAGGTGCAGGGGAAGGTGGCGTTCGCCCGTGGGAGCCATCCACCTGCATAAAGGGCCTCTTAAGGATGGGTCACTACCTCCACCTCATGGTATTCAAACCAAATAGGTTCTTTAATATACGCCCCTTCCAACGCGACCAGATAGAAACAAAATGGCTCCTGGAGGTCAGCAGGAATGGTATCGACGTTGCGAATGGTCCCACGCAGTCCCCGAAAAGGGCCATAACTGGTCACACGGACCCGACTGCCCACCTGCAAGATGTTTTTTCCCTGCTCTGTTGCACCCTGTTCTCCCAAATGGGAGGCCCAAGCTGTTGCTTCTCGCTCATTCATCTTTCTTCTCCTCAGTGAAATGGGATTTCTACCCTCTTAGCGTCTACTACGGGAGATGATTATGCAACTCAGGGAATATGCGCTCATAGCTTGTGTACGTAAGTACCTTCCTCAAAGGTAGCATATAAACCTCACGCTGGTATCACAGAAAGGTTACTCAACATCACGAGATCGTCACGCTCTCGTCACCTCGTTTTCAACGGAACTTCAAATAGGGCGCAGGGTACCATTTCTCCACATGTGATACAAGATCCGTTTGCACTCACCGTCTTCAAACAATACCTCTTATAGCCACAGCTGTTCCTCCATCGTTGTCCCATCAAGGCGGAGCTATCGACTCCCGACAAGCAGAAACTGCATTTGAGATGATGGGCAGCGCTATGAAAAAGGTCGAGCCGTGTCCTACGCTTGATTCGAACCAGATACGCCCTCCATGCAGTTCAATAAGTTCTCGGCACACATACAGCCCAAGCCCTGCCCCCATGATGCCCTGCGTATTGTCCGCCCTGGCAAACCGCTGGAACACCTGCGGTTGTTGGTCCGCAGGAATGCCCATGCCATGATCGCGTACCTGCACGATGACCTGATTCTGTTGCTGATCAGCCTGGATATCGACCTCAATCATTCCCCCCTCGGGGCTGTATTTCACCGCATTGGAGAGCAGATTGGTCAGTACTTGTTGGATCCGAAGGGAATCAATGAGGACGACGAGGGACGCAGGTCTGGCATGCAAGTGGAGCATATGCTGCTCTGTGGTGCCCTGGATGCCTTGCACAACCTTGCGTGCCAGCTCTACCAGGTCTCTCGGCTCGACGGTGAGCACCAACTGTCCGGCCTGGATGCGCGTCACATCCAGCAGAGCTTCGGTGAACTCGATCTGGCGGTCAGTCGCCACCATGATTTCCATGAGGGCTTCCCCCTGCCAGTCCGCCAGCGGCGCTCCTCGGCCTCGTCGCGTTTGGACCACCAGCATGTCCACAAACCCTTTCAGTGCCGTCAGGGGTTGGCGCAATTCATGGGCTGCCACCCCGATAAACTCGTCTTTGAGCCGTTCAGTGGTTTTGAGGGGCGTGATATCCTGCATCACGACCAGCACCCTGCTAGTGTGTTCGGAAGCCGATTCCAGGTGGTGAAAGTGCTGCGTTCTTAGTCCAACGGCATTGAGCAAAATGGGCAGCGCAGTGCCATCTGGCTGTCGAATCATCTCCTGGAACTGATGCACGGCCTGGCCAGTCCGCAGAGCCTGGATTGTGGCCAGCTCGTCATAGGCGAGTTCGTGCCCATCAATGCCCAGCACGCGAACCTGGTGGGTGGACAAAAAGTCCTGCATCGCCTGGCCCGGCATCCACATCGCTCCCCACACCTCAGTAGCAGCACGGTTGGCAAACACCAGGCGGGCCTGCTCGCCCTGGACCAGATACACCCCGCTGGGCAAGGCATCGAGCACGGCTTGCAACAGCTCCTGCTGTGCCTGTGCCAGGTCATCCAGCCGGCGCCGCTCGGTGATATCACGAATACTACTGATGATGAATAGCCCTGCCCGGGTCCGCATGGGGCTCAAACTGATGTCGACCGGAAATTCGCTGCCATCTTTGCGCCGGCCATACAGCTCCAGGCCGAGGCCCATCGAGCGTACCTTTGGGGTCTGCATATACGCGTGCCTATGGCGGAGATGGAGCTTGTGAAACCGCTCTGGGAGCAAGCATTCCAACTGCTGACCAACCAACTCCTGGCGCGCGTAGCCAAAAAGCACTTCGACCTGCTGATTGACCAGGGCAATGCACCCTTGCCCATCTATCATGACCAGGGCATCGGGAGCCGATTCTACGAGAGCCTGAAACTCGGTGCGAGCGAGCAGAGCTCGCATTCTCCTCTGTTGTAATCGCTGCATTGCCGCAGTTGGTGCGACAAGGCGCAGGGACTGAACCATCTAGGGGTACTCCTTGCTTCTTCATCGTTTCAACGGAAGATACAAACGCTTGCAGCCGTTCCAGAGCGTCTAACACCGGGAGGAATGCCGCTACCACCTCAGGATCAAATTGATGACCGGCACAACGCTGCAATTCCGCCCTGGCCTCCTTGTGTGTAAGAGGCTTCCGATACATTCTGGGTGAGATCATGGCATCGTAGGAATCCACGACGGAGAGGATGCGTGCCTCTAGCGCGATCGCATTTTTCGCCAGGCCATAGGGATAGCCGCTTCCATCCCAGCGCTCATGATGGGCGAGCACAAGAGGTGCCAGGCTCGCCCAATCACCTCCAGCATGCAGCAGCATCTGGCAACTAAATTCAGGGTGATGACGTACTATGGTCCATTCCTCTTCAGTCAATGGACCGGGCTTATACAGGATAGCCTTGGGGATGGCGAATTTACCGAGATCATGCACGAGTGCTGCCAGGCCAACGCGGTCTACCTCATCCTGAGACAGCCCGAGCAGGCAGGCTATTGCCTGTGCAGGCCTCATCAGGCGATAAGAGTGTGCAATGATATCTCGAGCCCAGGCGAAAGCAGCCGCTTTGCGCGTATAGATAATAGGTAGCTCTCGTTGCATGATGATCGGCTTCCGGTCCAGCATGTGCTGTCGTTGTGGGGTGCTGACAAAAAAAGACCCATAAGAAGTATACTATACTTATTGGAAAAAATAAACAATTTCTAAGAGCAGTTTGCTTTTTTCAACTTCTGACCATTCAATTGTGATGGATTTGTGATACTGTAGATATAGGATGTGATGGTACCGTGAAGGTCTCACGCTACACTCTTCCTATGGGGGTTGGGAGCGCCGTCTGAAATGCGCGGCGCAACAATGTTGCGAAGAGAGTCGTGGAGCAGAGCGCCACGAACACGGGTTCCTTCCCAAAGTGAGATACGTGTCGTCCTTGCTCTAGAGGGTGAGGAGAAGAAGGTACCAATGAGCACTGTTGATCAAACTACATCTTCTAGCACCGGTCGCCTGGTTGTGGTTAGCTCCTCGGCGGGTGGCATCGAGGCGCTCTCCGTGTTCTTAGGCACCCTGCCAGCAAACTTCCCTGCACCAATCGTGCTGGCCCAGCACCTCGATCCGAGCCGACCCAGCAGCCTGAACACTCTTCTCCAGCAACACATCAGCTTGCCCGTGAACGTGATCACTTCCCATACCCCTCTTCAGCCAGGGGAGATTTATGTGGTGCCAGCCAATCGCCATGTCACCATCAACGATGGGTATGCTGAGGCGCAGGAGGATCATCTGGGGCACCCCAAGCCTTCAGTGGATTTGCTGCTCTCCAGCGCTGCCAAAGCCTACGGACAACGCTTGATCGCTGTTATCTTAACGGGTTCCGGCTCCAATGGAGCGGTAGGGGCGATCGAGGTGAAGCATGCAGGTGGGACCGTGATCATCCAGAACCCCCAGATGGCCCGCTTCCCATCTATGCCGTTAGCCCTCCCCCCGACCGTCGTGGATGTTCAAGTCGATCTAGCACGTATTGGCCCTCTGCTGTACGATCTCCTCACAGGAACGCACGAACCGCCTGATGACGAGCAAGGGGACGTGCTGCGTTGCATCCTTGACCACGTGAAAGGTGCGATGCGTATTGACTTGCGCATGTTCAAGACGTCCACTCTCCTACAACATATCAGGTATCGGATGCTGGCGACCAATACCCCGACGATGCAAGGCTATCTGGACTATCTGATATCGGTCCCAGCAGAAGCTGGGGAACTGGCCAAATCGCTGCTGGTGACGTACACGCAATTCTTTCGTGATCCCGATGCATTTGCCTACCTGAAAGAGACGCTTTTGCCAGAGCTGGTGGCGCGAGCGCGTGAGCGGGGTCGCACCTTACGCTTCTGGACAGCGGGGTGTGCGACCGGTGAAGAGACCTATTCGCTGGCGATGCTCCTCGCAGACCTGCTTGGGGCAGAACTCTCCCAGTGGAGCATCAAAATCTTTGCGACCGACCTCTCCGAGGCCGCGATCTCCTTCGCCCGGCGAGGGGTGTATGCTGAAAACTCGCTCACAGGGTTGCCTCCAGAATACAAAGAACGTTTCTTCGAGCGTGTTGACCATGGCTACCGCATTGTGAAAATATTGCGTCAAAGGGTCATCTTTGGACAACAAGACCTCACTCGGAGCACACCCTTCCCTGACATCGACCTGCTCCTGTGCCGCAACGTGCTGAGCTACTTCACGCCCGATGTCCAGGAGTTGGTACTCAACCAGTTTGCTTTCTCCCTCTTTCCCGCGGGCTACCTGCTCCTGGGCAAAACTGAAGCAGTACGCCCTCCTCACATGCTGTATGAACTTGTGAGCCGAGACTGGAATGTGTATCGCTGCATCGGCAAGGCTGCACCTTCGGCACAGTTTCCCGATGTCTCTGCATTGAACATACCTCGTTTCCTCGACCGCTCCAGCCGCCACCAGCTTCACACTGCTGCGAAACAGCCCCTCGAGCAACCAGCCGCGCTTCCTACCTTTGAACTCGGACCACTCCCGCGCTTCAATGAGCTGCTCTTCCGTTCTCTGCCTATTGGTATGGTCGTGATCGATCGGAGCTATCACATCGTCACCGCGAATGGTATCTCTCGGCGGCTCCTGCGGCTGCCTGCGGCTGCTACCGAACAGGATTTCTTACACGCGGTACCTGGTATTCCCTACACCGAAGTGCGTACTGCCATTGATGTCGTCTTTCGAGAGCATAGTGCGGTCACCCTGCCGGAAGTCGAGCTGGATATCATCGCAGGGGGCACTGGCCGTTTTGTTGCACTCTCGATAAGTCCCATCCAGTTAGATGCTCCTCCACCAGACCTTGCGGCGATCAGTGTCATCGACATCACGGAGCAGGTGCAGACACAGCGACGCTTAGAAGCGCTTCGGGCCGAACAGGCACAGCTCGTCGATGAGCTTGCAGCCGCGAATAAGCGCTTGCATGAAGTAAATAACGCCCTGATGAAGGCGAATGAGGAGTTACAAGCGACCAATGAAGACATGATCGTGAGCCAGGAGGAATTCCAGGCCAAGCTCAAGGAGCTGGAAACGACGAACGAAGAACTAAAGGCCAACTTCGAGGAGCTGGAGGCCACCAACGAAGGGCTCCAGGTTGCCAACGAGGAACTGCAGACCACCAACGAGCAGCTCCAGGTCACAGATGAGGCAGTGGAGGCTGCCGATGAAGCGTTGAATGCACACACCGGAGAACTGCAAGAAGAGAATGCTCTGCTTGCAGATGAACGAATGCGCCTTGTGGAGATCATTGAGCGCGCGCCTTACTCCATTGTCGTGCTACGTGGGCCAGATTTGCGTGTTGAGACCTTTAACGCGCACTACGCCAGGCAGTTGCACGGACAGGACGTGCTGGGTTGCCCCCTTTCGGAGATTTCGGGACTCCTCTGGGAAGCCGATTTGCCGATGGTGCGCCTGGCCAACGAGGTCTATCTGCACGATACACCTCGTATGATTCACAGCATGCGTACGGATATACCCGAAGCGCTGGGTGAAACTGGCAAGAAGAACCTGGCGTTTATGCTTGTACCTGCTCACGCTGCCGACGGAACCGTCTCTGGTGTGATCCTGTACGCTACAGACGAGGCCGAAGAGCGAGAACAAGAAGCTAACAGCGATGTGCAAAGCAATGTAGCTCTGCCGTAAGTTGAAAGGAGCACTCTAATGTTTAAGCAGATCTTAGTTCCCTTAGATGGATCGACACGTGCTGAGCAAGCTCTTCCTATTGCAGCACGGCTCGCGCGGGCCAGCTCTGGGACAGTCACATTAGTACAAGCAGTGAGCCCACCGTCCGAGTTCATGGAAGAGGTGGGAGAGATCGTGCTGCCGGAAGTCCTTGACGAGAACGTGCCAGCGGCGAAGGAGTACCTGGAAGGGGTGGTGCAAACGAGCAGCTTGGAGGGGGTTCGCACTGCAACCCGGGTCGTGATTGGACATCCTGCCAAGGCAATTATCGCAACTGCGCAGGCGGACAACGTCGATCTCGTAGTGCTATGCAGTCATGGCTACACTGGCTTCATGCGCTGGTCGATGGGCAGTATTGCCGAAAAAGTGGCACGCCATGCTCCCTCGCCCGTCTTGATCCTGCATGAAGGCAGCGCCCTCTCGACTGGGGCAGGGGTTATTCCTCACGGCTCTATACGTGTCCTCGTCCCCTTGGACGGCTCCGAGCATGCTGAAGCCGCCCTGATGCCAGCAGCACTGCTGGCCTGGGCATACTCGGCTCCCGCTCGTGGGGAGCTTCACCTGACACGAGTGGTATCCTCTCCAGATGGAGAGGTCGAGCAGATCTCATGAGGAGGCAGAAAGAGCCCGGCAGTATCTTCACTCGGTCATAGAGCGCTTGCAGCAGCATCCGCTGACAGAGGCGGATGTGCCGCTTGCTGTGTCCATGACCTGGTCGGTCACAGGGACTAATGATGTGGCTACTGGGATCATGCAAGCTGCCGAGAATAGCGGGAAGAGAGAAGATGCAGGGCGGGATACGGGCTGTCAGGTGATTGCGATGGCCACCCATGTGCTTGGTGGTCCGCAACTCTGGGCCTTGGGCAGTACGACCGAACGCGTCCTGCAGGCGGCACAGCAACCACTGTTGATTGTCCATTGATGATCCCTTACCTTACCCATCCGCTGGCGGGGTTTCCAACGTCTTATCCTCCGGGAGAAGACGCTGTAGCACCCCGATTTATCATGGGTGACTCCTTAATGCATCTTTCAGGACTCCCAGGAGCGCCTTCGTGGTTTCTTCAGCGAAGGCTGGCGAGGCGACAGCACGTTCCTCCAGCAGAGCAATGCAGCGCTGGTAGAGGCGGGCCAGGTAGCCTGGGTCGCGTTCCCCCTTCACGTGTACCGAGTTGGCCAGGAAAAGCGCGGCTTGAAAGGACTGATTGGCCTGAGTATAACAGTCATGAGCATAGCTTAGCACGGAAGCAACCCGCCCCAGCTCCTCAGCAACTTCCCCCATGGCAATGTAGACCTCAACCAGGCTGAGTGGGCTCCGAGGTGAGCTATCACTTACATCGGTGGCTATCTCGATGAGACGCGGCAGAGAGGGGGAACGGTACGCCAGGATATCCGCCGATACCGTCACCGCTTGCTGGATGAGAGCCCTGGGAAGAGAAGGATTTGCAAGCGTATCGAGCACCTGCTGGCACAAGTAGGCTGCAAACGCTCGTTGGCGGTAGGCAACATCGAGAGAGCTTCCCTCCAATCGAGCCAGGATTGCCCGTTGGACTGAGACCCGAATGAGGCAAGCGAAGGCCACATACAGCAGGGTATCGAGCTCGGCGGTCGCCGTAGGGACCCTCAGCGGAGCTTGCGGAGCGCGTTTAAATTCCTTCGCGTCCACGGGATGGGGCGGGGCTACATGCTCCAATTGATCTTGCCAACCAAGCAGCACTTGTTGACATTGCTCCGCCGCATCATCCAAGAAGCGCGCGCAGTCCGTGAAAGTTTGCCTCTGCTCTGTATTGCTGGCCGTAGCACCCCGATTTATCGAGGGTGTTATCCGTCGTCGCCACGTACTAAAATCAAGCAACACGGTGGCGAGCATGAGGCGATCGTTCGCTTCTTTCGCGCGATCACCGCTGACCTGGTAAAAACTCCTGCTCTGGAGCAAGAAGCTGGTGGCCCGCTGAAATGCGCGTTCTATACGCTCTGGTGCGATATCGCTAGGCAGAGCAGAAGCGGCAGACGGCGCCGTGGACGTGTAGATTGCTGCGTATGTACAGTAGCCCAGCCCGGAGTACAACTCCCCGGCAGTAGCTAAATCGTGTTGAGCAGAGAGGTATTTGCGAGCAGATTCATAGTGTGCAAGTGCCTGGTGGTAGGCACCTAATGCCAGGTAGGCATTGCCACAGTGCAACTCGACTGCTAATTGCAGGGGGGCCATGGTGCTACTGGAAGGCGCTTTCGACAGTAGGTGCCGCGCGTGGAGATGATAGCCAAGCGCCGTGTGATAGGCTTGCAGCAGGAAAGAACAGCTTCCCATTTCGTCAAGGATTGCAGCTTGCTGATTAGCAGGGGCCAGCGTGAGGGCGGATTCAAAAGCACGAAGCGCCACTGGAAGATATCGCTGCTCTTTGGCGTTAAGCCCTAGTAGAAAGTAATAATGGGCCTGCAAGTGTTGCGGAAGTGACGCGAGAGCTTCTGGAGAAATCGTTGGAAGATGGTGGTCAGGCGAAAAGCCTGCAAATGCTGCCTGTTCCAGCAGCGTATGCAGCAGCGTGACGGTATCGTCTCGCGCGATGTGTCCATTGGCAGCAGGGAGAGCGGGCGTATCAAGTACGGACAACGCTTGTGCGACGTCGGGCTGCTGGAGCAACGCCGCAAAATTCCCGTTCGGCTGACCTAATCGCTCAGCAAAGAAGCGCAGCGCCCGAGGAGACGGCGCAATTCGATTGCGTTCTACGGCGCTCACGTAGGATTTTGAAAAACGATCCCCGCCTAATGCTTGCTGTGTCAGATTGCGCAGGTGCCGTACCTGACGGATGATCTCTCCAATCGACGGTTGCATCTCATCTCATCTTCATCAGGGTGCCTCTCCCCCGACCGACCGAACCAATTCCTCATGGCTTTCCCTTTATTTCTTCCCTCTATTGTACACGATGTAAAACCAGAATGAAATATATCTAAATGGCCCATGCGCTTTTGTGATGAGCTTGTGACAACTAAAAGCTCTCAAATCTTTCCCTACTCGCTGTGTAGGGCCTCAAAGCGAATGTGATATTGTTATCAATTTGTGACGATCAGACCTGGGCCTGTGATGGCGATGTGATGCCCTGCCTCTATACTTGAGTGTAGATAGGAAACTGTGGTGAAGCCACAAGGCTAGAAAGAAAGATGAGATGACAACTGAAGAACAGACACGACAGCCCCTGTCCATCGCTGATCTGCCGCTTTCATCGGCAGAACTGGCTGAGGCAGCCGCTGCTGCCACGCCACGCATGGCGGGAGCGCCGATTCTGCATGTGGAAGGGCTCAAAAGGACCTTCGGGCACCTTGAAGCCGTGAAGGGCATCTCCTTCGATGTCTATCCCGGCGAGATCTTCGGCTTCCTCGGCCCCAATGGTGCAGGGAAAAGCACCACCATCAACATGCTCTGTACGCTGCTCAAGCCCACAGCGGGCAAAGCGACGCTTGCCGGCTACGATCTCAGCCGAGAGCCGAGCCGGGTCCGGGAAGTTATCGGCCTGGTCTTCCAGGACCCCAGCCTGGATGAGCGCCTGACCGCTGACGAGAACCTGCGCTTTCATGCGGCTATCTATGGACTGCCGGCAGCGGTGAGCAAAGAGCGGCGTGAAGCTATGCTCAAAATGGTTGAATTGTATGACCGCAAGGATCACCTCGTGCGCACTTTTTCTGGCGGGATGAAGCGTCGGCTGGAGATTGCACGCGGCCTGCTGCACTATCCGCGGGTGCTCTTTCTGGACGAACCGACCATTGGCCTGGATCCACAAACGCGCCTGCATCTCTGGTTGTACATTCTCACCCTGCGCCAACAAAAGCAGATCACCATGTTTCTGACCACCCACTATATGGATGAGGCCGAGTATTGTGACCGCATCGCGGTGATCGATCACGGAGAGATCGTGGCGCTGGATACGCCCGACCGCTTGAAGGACCTGGTCGGTGGTGACGTCATCCGTCTTAAGACCAGCGACGATGCGCTGGCAGCCCAGCAGATCAAGGCACACTTTGGCGTTGAACCCCGCCAGGAGAAAGACGAACTGGTCTTTGAAATTGCGGGTGGCGAAGAGTTGGTGCCGCGCCTTGTCGAGCAAATCAGCGTGCGGATCGCCTCGGTGAGTGTACGCCGCCCGACTCTGGACGATGTGTTTATCAAACTGACCGGGCGTGAAATCCGCGAGGCAGAAGTGGATGCGAAAGAACACATGCGCGGGTCCATACGCGCAAGGAGGATGCGATGAGTACCGTATTTGCCGAGACGGCATCTACCAACCCAAGAATGAGTGCGCTGTGGCGCAACCTGAAGGCGATTGAGATCGTCTGGTACCGCGATATCCTGCGCTACCTGCGCGACTGGGTGCGCATCGTCACCTCGCTGATGCAACCGCTGCTCTTTCTGTTCATCTTTGGCTCTGGGCTGGCTTCCAGCTTTAGCCCGGCAGGTGCCAGGCCTGGGGGAGTAGCGGGCGTTAGTTTTCAGACCTTCATCTTTCCGGGGGTAGTCAGCATGGCGGTGCTCTTCACGGCCATCTCGTCGGCCATCTCGATTGTGTGGGATCGCGAGTTTGGCTTCCTGCGGGAAATGCTCGTGGCTCCCGTCTCACGTACCTCGATTGTGCTAGGTAAGGCATTAGGCGGCAGCACGATTGCCATGTTCCAGGGCACCCTGATGCTGGTGTTTGCCCCGCTGATCGGGGTCCGACTCGATGCCGGGCTGGTCATCACCCTAATGCTGGAGATGCTGCTGTTGGCGTTCACCATGACCTCACTGGGGATTGTGATCGCGTCCCGCATGCAGTCGATGGAAAGCTTCTCGGTAGTGATGCAATTCGTGCTGATGCCGATGTTTTTCCTGAGCGGGGCGCTCTTCCCCCTCACGCATGTCCCCGGCTGGCTGGCATTCCTGAACAAGCTCGACCCGGTGACGTATGGCGTCGATCCGCTGCGGCAGGCCGTCATGAGTGGGATGGAGGCTGCCTCCGGTGGTGGCACGTCAGCTCGGACTGGGTGTGCAGGTCTTCGGCACGACACTCTCGGTGGCAGCTGAATTACTGATCGTCGGGGCACTTGGGGTGATCTTCGTCAGCCTGGGCGGCGCTCTCCTTCGGGAAACAAGAGTAAAGGAGGTTATCATGTTTCAACACATTTTAGTCCCTCTCGATGGGTCCACTCTTGCGGAGCACGCGTTGCCTGTAGCAGCACGCATCGCACGCGCCACGGACGGCTCGGTGCTCCTGGTGCAAGTGGTCAACTTGCCGATCGACTACAGCGGCGGACTGACCCCGGCCCTGCTGATGACCGAGCAGATGATCGAGGCAGAGATGGACGGAGCCACCGACTACCTCAAAGCGATGGCCGTATCGCAGATACTGGCAGGAATCGAAACCAGGACGGAGGTCTCGATAGGGCTGCCTGCTCAGTATCTCATTGCGGTAACCGAGTCCCAGGATTGCGATCTTGTCGTGCTCTGCAGTCATGGGAGAACCGGGTTGACCCGTTGGGCGTTAGGCAGCATAGCTCATTCGCTCGTTCATCAAAGTGCGGTTCCGGTCCTCGTGCTGCGTCAGGAGGATGTACTGTCACTCTCATCGAAGAGAGAGCAGCCGCGCCCGCTCCGCACGCTCGTCCCGCTCGATGGTTCACCGTTGGCCGAGGCCGCGCTCAACCCGGCGGCGCACCTCACTGCAGCCCTGGCGTCCCCTGGCCAGGGAGCATTACACCTGGTGCAAGTGGTCAAGCCCTTTGCAACCACGACAGAAGAGGGTTTTGTTAGCGAGCTGAATGCAGAGGCGGTCCAACGTGCGAAGGGGTACCTGGCTACCGCGGCAGAACGTGTGCAGTCGACGGTGAAGGACCTCAAGCTCGCTGTGACCTCCTCGGTCGAGCTTGGAACCGACGTGGCCAGCACTTTGGTGAGCCTGGCGGAACATGGAAGCAAGGGAATGCCCCACGATGAAATCGGGGGCGATCTGCCTGGGGGGCAGATTCGGAAGAGATATCGGCCCTTGTGACCTGATCGCCATCTCCACTCATGGCCGAGGCGGGCTGGAACGCTGGGTGATGGGCTCTGTGACCGATCGGGTCCTCAATACGACAAAGCTGCCGATGTTGACCGTGCGGCCACCGAAAAAGTGAGAGAGGATGGAGCCTCGCACACGCTGCAGGCTTCGAGTTGTTATTGATATTCTGTATGTGAGCTACATTCGGAGGCTGAGGAAGCTCTCTCATGTAGCATGTTGAAAGGAGACATAGTATGGATATTGGCCCACTTGAATATGTGGTGATCGGCTATGAAGGCGATCACTTCACAAGCGAGATTCTTCCCGCCCTCAATACCATTCAGGAGAGCGACCTCATCCGAGTGGTGGATCTCGTGTTTGTCAGCAAAGCCGCAGACGGTACGGTGACTGTGCGGGAAGTCAACGAACTCGGTGAGGAGGAACTGGATTCCTATGGTGACATGGTGGAAGAACTCATGGGCTTGTTGACAGCACAGGACGTTGACCACCTTGCCGAAACGATTCCCCCTGGCACCTCAGCGGTGATTGTCCTGCTGGAGCATACCTGGACACTCGGGCTGGCAGACGCGGTCCGCAAGGCCGGTGGGGTGCTCTTCACCGGTGGGATCGTCGGTCCAGAGGCATTACAACAACTAGGTGCCGAACTGGCAGCCGCAGAAGCAAAGGAGGAGAGCCATGCCTAGAGGAGGATTTGGCCAAGGGTTCGGCAGAGGCTTCGGAATGAGGAGATTCGGTGCCCCATTAGTATATCCCATGGGCGGCGGGGGCATGGGTTCCCCGTTATTGAACACCCTGATGGCGGGTGGGTTGGGTTACATGCTAGGCAGTAACACTGCCCAGCAAGCAGCGCCGCAGACCCAGCCGATGATGGCAGCCCCACCGTATCAGCCCTATCCGTACCAGCCCCCGCCTGTACCTCCGCAAGCCCCGCCGTCCGGTGCGGACAGCGGCAAGCTGGCGCAGTTGCAGTTGCTCGGAGAGTTGCACGACTCTGGCACGCTGACCGATGATGAGTTTGAGAGCGAAAAGCAGCGCATTCTACGCAGCTAGTTACAGGAACGGGTATCCACCTGGAGCAATGAGGAACAGTAGTGGGATACACTTCATCACCTGGATGGAAACGCGCAAGCGCCAGGTAGATACCCGAGCCAAGGAGGAACAGTATACGCTTTTGGATGTAAGACCACTGCATATAGGAAACCGGCTGAGCCCTTATTGACCCAGTCGGTTTTGTTCTTTTACGCTCCTTAATCTCGATGCATTTCCCTCCCAACAGCTTGCTTAAAAGCGCTGCTTTTAAGCAAGCTTCCCCCAGGTTCACTCTGGGCTCTGGAGCTACGCATTGCTCACTCGTGCTACAACGGCGCTCACATTGTCTTCCCCACCACCCGCTAATGCTGCCTCCACAAGGGCATGAGCAGTATCTGATGGAGCGGGGCTGGGTGTGGTCAAGATGGCGGCAATCTGCTGGTCGCGCACCATTTCCCACAAACCATCAGAGCAGAGCAGCAATGTGTCTCCACTAGCTAACTGCACAGTAAACGTGTCCACTTCCAGATGGGATTTTTCGCCAAGGCAGCGATAGATGAGATTGCGGCTGGGATGAGTATAAATGTCCTCCGGTTGGATAACACCAGCTTTCACTAGAGCTGCAACTACTGAATGATCCTGGGTGATCTGCGACAGTCCAGCAGGTCGGTGATAGAGGTAGCAGCGACTATCACCCACTTGGGCGACATAGGCGGTGGTGTCAACTACCAAGCAAACTGTCATCGTCGTACCCATCTTCGTCCTCAGTTCCTGGTTGCGCTCATATACCGCACAATTGGCATGCTCGACGCCCTCTCGGAGCAGGGAAAGAAAATCCCCTGTCCTCCTCTGTTGTGAGTGCAGAGAGCCAGACACATACGTGACGAGAGATTTGATAGCGAGTTGACTCGCTTCTTGTCCATGCTCGTGTCCGCCCATACCGTCTGCTACCATAAGGAGGGCAAACGGTTTCGGCGAGTCAGAGGCAGAAGGCATGACACCCTGGGTGACGAAGAGACTATCTTCGTTGGGCTTATCCTTGCGTCGCAAACCTGGATCAGTCTGGGATCCTACCTGCAGGACAAGTACTGCATGCTGTGCATCGACTCCCGTATCTGCACTTTCGAGCTTAGGCAAACGGGCATGGCGAGAGAGAGTAAATGGGTTATTTTTCTGTCCTAGTAACATGGTCATGTCTCCTTCGTAGCAGGAGGGAACCTTTGCTGAAACTTCTGCCTACTTCGGTTAAAATGTAAACACACAACGTACACTACATGAGTAAGTGTATAGTCTCTGCCACACAATGCCATCACAGAGGAGCGTTTTCGTCTCACGAACGTCTCACAAGTTACTCTCTGCCTCAACGCCAAGTCGTCGCCGAACCTCTTGTTTAGAATGAGTCAGTGCCCATTCCAAATGAGCCTGCATTGCTTGAGCGGCGGCGTCTGGCTCCCCCTCCTGGATGGCCTCAAGTATCGTTGCGTGTTGCTCTGCGTAACTCAGCAGCAATGCCTGTGTGCGTCCCGCCGCGAGGTCGAACACCCAGCCCTGCGCGCGGGTGGTCGTCGCTATCGTCGAGGCGATGAATGGATTGTGTGTCGCTTCGGCAATCACTCGATGAAAGGCAGCATCACTCTCGCTCCACTGCTGGCGTTGCTGGCCCTCTGCACTCCGCTGGTTAAGGGCCACTACCTCACGCAATTCCCGCAACTCGTGAGGCGTGATGCGCTCTGCAGCCAGGCGTGCAGCCGACGGCTCAAGCGTAAGCCGGAATTCATACAGACTGATCATTTGAGTGGGATCAGCGGGAGTAAGAGAATCGAGCAGTGGAGTTGCAAACGGGGAGGACTTGTCGGCTACATATAGACCGCTGCCCCTGCGTGTGTAGACCAGCCCCGTCGCCACGAGCATCTTCACCGCCTCACGAACCACGGTACGACTTACTCCCAGTTGCTCGCTTAACTCATGTTCGGTTGGCAGTCGGTTACCGGGTTTCAAGTCGGCGGAGGTGATCAGCTCCGTGATCTTTGCCGCTATTGTTTCATAGGCTGGTCGGTATCCGCCCTCTGCCGGTTTCATCATGCTCGTCATGTTTTCTCTGCCTTTCCTGCCCACGCTCCCAGCAATGGGTTTGCTTGCCATAACACCGTAGTCCCCCGATTTATCGTGGGGAATTCCTTATTTATCGCGGACCTACTTTTTGTTGTCCTATTACTATGTACAAGTATATGCGCCAGGAGCCGTATATGTCAAGATGAGATGAGAGGTATAAGTATTATATATTTTTCCAAGTTATCATAGCAGTTTGGTTATTAACACCACCGGCCAGGGCTAGTCACCCTCTAGCCTAGGGTTAACCGACGGGGTTAGTAGGGGCGTGAGCTTGCCTCCGCCCTAGTCTACTCGCGTCAAAGAATCTCGACGAGGCACAGAAGCGGCGCTTACAAATTGTATGACATATTCCAAATTGTGACCGAATTGAGATATGAATATCTTGTAATATGCTCTTAATTAGTTATACTACTTTATAAGGGTCAAATGTGGGTGAACGCACATTTCCCCTTATTACAAGATATTCATGAATGCGCTCATCTGAGCACTGAAAGGAGGGAGTTAAACTTCACAACTATTCGAAACGGTACTACGGGTCACCTGGTTTTGTCTTGTGTGTATGTAGCCTTCTGATCAATCGCATTGCATTGGTCACACTTTGTCGAAGGAGGAAATACTGATGTTCCACCAGATTCTTGCTCCTGTAGCAGGGAATCTCTTCCTTTCCTTTCTCGTCGGATTGATTCCGATTGCTGTCGTACTTGTATTGCTTGGCATCCTACGGCGACCAGCCTGGCAGGCGGCACTTGCCGGTCTCGTTGTTGGCCTGATCATTGCCATTGCCGTCTGGCAGATGCCGATTGGTCTTGCCGCCAGTTCGACGGCGAACGGTATGCTTTTTGCCTTGCTCCCGGTCATGTGGATTGTCTGGAACGCGATGTGGCTCTACAACATCGCCGTCCGTTCGGGCAAATTTGAACTCTTCCGTCGCTGGATGGTGTTCAACGTCCCGGCAGACAAACGCATCCTGCTCATCCTGATTGGCTTCTGCTTCGGTGCGCTTATGGAAGGCATCTCCGGCTTTGGCACCCCTGTTGCCATTGGCAGTGCGCTGCTCATCGCCCTGGGTTTCCCCGCACTTGAAGCCATCACGCTGACGCTGATTTTTGATACAACACCGGTGGCTTTTGGCGCATTGGGTACGCCAATTACCACACTCGCTGGCGTCACTGGGTTGCATGCTACAACGCTTTCAGCGATGGTTGGTCGCCAACTGCCGTTCTTTAGCCTGCTCCTGCCCTTCTATGCGCTCATCATCTTCGCTGGCTTCCGCAGCCTGAGAACGACGTGGCCAGTCGCATTGGTGGCAGGCGGTTCATTTGCCCTGACCCAGTTTTTAGTTTCCAACTTCCTTGGCCCGCAGTTGCCAGACGTGCTGGCTTCGCTCGTTTCGCTTCTGTGTGTCATTGGGTTCGTCCAGGTCTGGAAGCCTCGTGATGTCGAGCAGTACCGGGCACACTTTGTTGGGACAAGAATGGGTACTGAAGGCTCTACGGCTATTGGTGAGGAGGATGTCCCTGTACCTGTCCCCGTATCGTCGGATGCACCGGCTAAAGGTGGCAAACCCAGTGCGGGCGAGGCTGTCCTTGCCTGGACGCCGTGGGCGCTGGTGACTGCTGTTGTGATTGTGTGGACCTTCCTCCTGGTTGCCAATGTCGGGTTGCAGAAGCTCAATGTGCTGGGACTTGACAAAGCCGTGTTCCTGACCCTCTACCACAAGCCGTATGCCGCCATCTACAGCTTCCAGCCTCTGGGCACCGGCACGGCTATCCTGGTAGCCGTTGCGCTGACGGCGTTGGTGGTGATAGCGAGCGGCTCAAACCCGAAAGTGATTGCTGTAGCACTGGCGGATACCTGGAGACAGCTGCGCTTTGCGATCTTGACGGTGATGCTCATCATCGGCCTGGCGTACCTGTTCAACTACTCCGGCATGGCCTATACGTTGGGCCTGGCAATCTCCAAAGTGGGGGCGATCTTCCCCTTCTTCGCGGTCTTCCTGGGATGGATTGGCGTTTTCCTGAGTGGCAGCGACACCTCCGGCAATGCGCTCTTTGGGAACCTGCAAGTGGTAGCGGCCAAACAACTCAACCTCAGCCCGGTATTGATGGCTGCTACGAACTCCTCCGGTGGAGTGATGAGCAAAATGATCTCGCCGCAAAATGTTACGACAGGAGTCTCGACCAGTTCACTCGTTGGCAAGGAAGGTCTGATTGTAGCGCGAACTTTTAAGCATAGCCTTTTCCTGGCAGTGTTGCTCGGATTATTGGTAATGGCGCAGCAGTACCTCATCCCGTGGATCATTCCACATTAGCGATGGACATCGGGCGGCAGAGACTGCTTTTGGGGCGCTGCCGCTCGACTGCACACTGATTACCTGTCCGCCTCAGAGGACAAGGGATATGCATCATCGACACTGAAGGCAGGTTGACAACTGTACAAGAATGGTGTATCAAGTTGAAAATAGCTGAGGTAGATCATTCCCAGGACAAGGGAGAATCCTTAAGGAGGGCTTTCATGACGACAACTTACACTGATTTTTTCAAACACTTTCAGCAACGACTCTCCTCGGCCGGTGGTGAGTCTTACCAGGCAACACACCTGGCAGAGGCTGCGACCATCATTGCCGCCCACTCTACATTGGTTGCTTCTGAGCTGGTGGTTCCACCAGGCTTTGGCCACCATCAACAGTGGGGAGCAATCCTTTCGCTTCTCCGCAGTAAGGGCGTAATGGTACGCGAGGCTGGAAGTCCTGCCAGCGTTGCCGATGCTCCTGCTGGCCTTTCAGGTGCTGAACTGGCTATCGCAGAGACTGGTTCTGTACTCCTAGCTGAAAATGCTCTCGAAGCGAGATCCGTCAGTATGCTGACACTGACGCATTTTGTCCTTGTGAGAGAGGATCGGCTTGTTCCCATGCTTGATGATGCCGCCGTGACCTTACAGCAACTCACCAGGGTAGGAGCCGATCAGCGTCACTACATGTCTTTTATCACCGGTCCCAGTCGTACCGCCGATATCGAACGTACGCTAACTATCGGTGTACAAGGACCTAAAACGTTGTGTGTCATAGTGGTTGCAGGAGAGGAAGGAGCAAAGCCATGATGAGTAACACTCACCTCACATCCTCGCAACAGGTTGTGGGTGAAGAAACAGCGCATCGAACTCATGAAGACCAACCTTTCGAGGAACGTTTGGAACAAGCGCTCATAGATGAGAATATGCACCGTGCCCTGGAACGGTTTGCCCCATCCTGGCGCGCATCGCGTCGAGACGTATTTGCTGCTGAGGAAGCCGACTATGGTCCTGATTTGAGCTTTGAGCACATGCGGGCTACCCTGCGCAAGGCGAAAGATGATGCCGTCGAACATCAAGATGAATTGATTGCACAGTTCAAGGCACAGGCAGAAGCGGCAGGAGCAATCATCTACCAGGCGCGCACAGCAGAGGATGCTAATCTCTACATTTATGAACTGTGCCAGCGCAAGGGTATTGACCTTGTTGTCAAATCCAAGACCATGGTGAGCGAAGAGACAGAACTGAATCCCTACCTGGAAGCCCATGGGATCAAGGCTGTAGAGACCGACCTGGGGGAATGGGTGGCCCAACTCGCCCACGAACGGCCTTCGCATATGGTGATGCCCATCATTCATAAGACACGCCAGCAGGTGGGCGCATTGCTGTCGGAGGCAACGGGACGCGAGATTTCGCGTGAAGATATCGCTGAGCAGGTGGCGGTGGTGCGGGTGGAACATCGCAAGGCCTTTCTGAACGCCGGGATGGGCATCAGCGGTGCCAATGCGCTGATCGCCGAAAGCGGCACCGTGATGATCTTGACCAACGAGGGCAATGGCCGCTTGGTGACGTCTCTGCCGCCGGTGCATGTCGTGATGGCTGGTTACGAAAAGCTGATTGGGACATTTGCTGATGCCATGACACAATTGCGCCTGCTCGCCCGCAGCGCGACCGGCCAGCACATCACGAGCTATACGACGTTTATCACTGGTCCCGCCACGCCCGGCAAAGAGGTGCATATCGTCCTCCTCGATAATGGGCGGAGTGAGATGCGGTCCGATCCACATTTCAAAGAGGCGCTGCGCTGCATTCGTTGCGCGGCCTGTTCAAACATCTGCCCTGCGTACCAGCAAGTTGGAGGGCACGCCTTCGGCTACATTTATAGTGGTGCTATCGGGCTGGTTGTGACGCCTTTTCACCACGGCCTTGAGGCAGATGCTGGGCCACAGAGCTTGTGTGTCAGCTGTAACGCCTGCGAAACCGTCTGCCCGGTCGCGATCCCACTGCCGAACCTGATCCTGGAGGTGCGCAGTCGCGTCGTTGCGGCAAATGGTTTGCCATGGCTGAAAAAGTTGATCTTTGGCATCATGGCTCGACCACACCTGTTTGACCTTGCCGTGCGCTTTTTCAGTTTCGCCCAGCTTCCTGTGACGCGTGGCGGCAACTACATACGCCTGCGTAACTTCAGCATATTCGGCAATCTCCCCTTTGTGCGCTCGGTCGCTAAACTCGCGCGCTGGCGCAGTCTGCCAACCTTTGCGATAAAGCCGTTGCGCGACAGGGTAAAAGGACGGTTAACCCCGTCTTTGAGTGGCACAACAAGTCAGGCCGGTACGGAGCGTTCTACCATCACAGTCTGCTACTTCGCTGGTTGTATGATCGACCGTCTGTATCCTGAGATGGGCGAGGCTGCCATCAAAGTGCTGAGGGCTTGTGGTGTGCAGGTCACGTTCCCACAGCAGCAAAGTTGCTGCGGCTTGATCGCCCTCAATTCTGGAGATCGCGCAGATTGCGCGACAATGGCACGCCAGACAATTACGATGCTAGAGCAGGCGCTGGCTGAAAGCCAGGCAGACTACATTGTCGGAGCCACGACCAGTTGTGTGGTCACTCTGACACAAGACTATCTCAGGCTTTTCGAGGATCTCCAGCAACAGGGGTGGTTGCGGCGAGCACGAGCGTTGGCCGAGAAAGTGATGGATTTTGCGAGCTTTGTGGACCATATTTTACTGGCAAGTGGTACGAAACTTCCGGTTCGGCAAAGCGATGGCGACAGCGATGCCGTGATCGTGACGTATCACGATTCCTGCCAGTCGATCAATTGTCTTGGGCTACGGTCAGAGGCGCGGCATATCATCCAGGACGTGTTGGGGCTGGAGTTACGGGAGATGCCGCAGTCGGACGTATGTTGCGGATTCGGAGGCGCGACTTCGATTGAGCACGGAGATGTGTCGGAACGCATCATGAACAATAAGCTGAATAATGCGGAGAGCACAGGTGCGACGGCGCTGGTGGCGGATAATCCTGGCTGTTTGATGCATTTAAGAGGCGGGGTTGATGCGACTGGGAGGAAGATGCGCGTGCTGCATCTGGCGCAACTTATTGCTGAGCGATTAGAGGAATGATGGTAGCCTGGTTCCAACACCAGGAATGAGATAAGCAGCGCCAGAAGAAGGAGACTATTGCAAACCAGACACCCAGGCGTCAACTGCTTTGTAATGGTCTCCTTGTATGCGTTTTGATGTGATTGTGAGATGAAATTGCTCTCGTGTGATCAGTTTGTGATATTCCTGTCCTATCATTGTAGGTGACAGGGTGGTACAGATGAGCAGGACATGCCCCCGCCGGTAAAATGGACGCACTCAAGAGAAAGACAACACACTCTGCATTCAGGATATATATAACGAAGGAGAACTTGCATGGAACAACCTGGTACTGCGGCCCGGCCACTACGCATCGCAATCATTGGCGCTGGGCCTGGTGGATTTTACGCCGCTGAAGCTCTGCTCAAAAAACGTGATCTCGCGCTGACGATTGACATCTTCAACCGCTTTCCCACTCCTTTCGGACTGGTGCGCGATGGCGTCGCGCCCGATCACCAGTCCATCAAGGCGGTGATCCGCGTCTTCGAGAAAATTCTGGCCGATCCGCGCGTGCGTTTCTTCGGCAATGTCACCTATGGGGTTGACATTCATCATGATGAACTCCTGCACTACTACAACCAGGTCATTTATGCCATCGGGGCACAGGCTGATCGACGTATGGGCATCCCTGGCGAAGACCTGCCCAACAGCTTTCCGGCGACCTCCTTTGTCGGCTGGTACAACGGGCATCCTGAGTATCGCGATCTGCCCATCGATCTCTCGTGCGAGCGAGCCGTCGTTGTTGGCAATGGCAACGTCGCGATGGATGTGACGCGCATCCTGGCTATCTCGCCAGATGAACTGGTCAAGAGCGACATCACCGATTACGCCCTGGAGAAGCTGCGCCAGAGCAAGATTCGCGAGGTGCTGCTGCTGGGGAGGCGCGGTGCGGCCCAGGCAGCCTTCACCAATCCAGAGATCAAGGAACTGGGCAAGCTGGAAGGCGTCGATATGATCGTCGACCCGAGCAATCTCGAGCTTGATCCCACCAGCGCCGCTGCCATGGAGCAAGATCGCTTACTGAAGGCGAACATCGAGTGCCTGCGCGCTTATGCCGCGTGCACAGAGCATACTGCGCCGCGCCGCATCGTCATGCGTTTCCTGGCCTCACCGGTGGAAATTCTCGGCACGGATGGACGCATCACGGCGGTGAAGATCGAGCGCAACAGGCTTGTCGAGGGCGCGAACGGCGAACTACGGGCGAAGGGAACCGGGGAGTACGAGACCATCGAGGCAGGCCTGGTGCTGCGCTCCATCGGCTATCGCAGCCTGCCCATCGAGGGCGTGCCGTTCAACTCCTCACAGCATACCTTCAACCATGTCGCGGGGCGCATCGTTGATGCGGAGACGGGCAAGGTGCAGCCGGGCGAATACGTCGTTGGCTGGGCTAAACGCGGCCCCACCGGCCTGATCGGCAACAACAAACCCGATTCTGCCGCCACCGTCGAGTCAATGCTGGCCGATCTGCCAACGCTGGCGGGTATATCCGACGACCAGCGCGATCCCTCACAGATTGAAACCGTGCTCCGCGAGCGCGGCGTCGATTTCGTGACCTACCAGGACTGGCGGATTCTCGACCAGTACGAGATCGCCTGCGGCTCCGCTCGCGGCTGCCCGCGCGTCAAACTCACCACGGTGCCGGAGATGATGGCGGTGATTCGTAAGGGAAATTGAGCTAATGGAGCTAGATCAATGTAGTGGCAGGGCTTGCCCCTGCTGGGCCAGATCAGGGCAGGTAATAGTCGAACGAGTTCAGCGCCTTCATATAATTTGCTCGTTCAAAGGCCGCCGGTTCGGCCACAGCCCGCTGGCTCATGCTGCCCTTCATCTGCGTAATCGACTCGTATTCGTTCTCCTCCATCCACCGTTCAATGCCTGTGATGATGTGGGGCAGTCGACCAGGACCATGCGCTAGCAGCTCAGACGCCAACATCGCCACGGATGATCCCGCCATTATCGCCTTGAGCACATCGTGTCCTGTGTGTACCCCGCTGGTAAGTGCAAAATCGGCCGCGACACGCCCGTAGAGAATGGCGATCCAGCGCAGAGGGAGGCGCAATTCTTGCGAGGTGCTCAATTCCAGGTCGGGGACGACCTTCATTTCATCCAGGTCAAAATCAGGCTGGTAAAAGCGATTGAAGAGCACCAGGCCATTAGCACCTTCCTTGACGAGGCGTTTGGCCATATGTGGCAGTGAGGTGAAAAAGGGACTGAGCTTGATCGCCAGAGGAAGCTTGACCCTGGCTCGAATGTCTCTGACCAGGTCCACAAAGCTCTGTTCCAGTTCCGCCCCACTCAGGTTGATGTCGGTCGACAGATCATAGATGTTCAATTCCAGGGCATCTGCCCCTGCCTGTTCAATCTTGTGGGCATACTCGACCCAACCACCGGTTGAGAACCCATTCAAGCTACCGATGATCGGAATGCTCACCGCTCGCTTGATGCGATACAGGTGCTCCAGGTAAGGTTCTGGCCCCAGGTTGTAGTTGTCCAGGTCAGGAAAGTAATTGAGCGCTTCGGCATAGGAGTTGGTGCCGCGTTCCAGGTAATGTTGTAATTCATGGCTCTCATGGGTAATCTGCTCCTCAAACAAGGAGTACATCACCACAGCTGCAGCGCCAGCCTCTTCCAGGTGGCGCACCATATCGACCTTCTTTGAGAGTGGCGAGGCCGAAGCCACCAGTGGGTTTTTCAACTGTAGGCCTAGATAGGTCGTTGTCAAATCAAGCGCTGTCATAGTCTTCCTCCTTCTTAGCTGATTGAAATGTAGTGGCACGGGGCGGCTGGGCTGACGTGTGGGGCCCTTATGGGTGCCAGGCTAGATCAAACGATGTCATGGTCGTCCTCCTTTGTCGGTGTCGTGATGATCCTCAGCCAACTGGTGATACTGCTGCCAGCGCACCTGCACATCGTGCTTGGCTGCCTGCATCAGTTCTTCCGCGCGTTTCTCGTCACTCTGCAAGAGCATGCGATAGCGCGTTTCGTTGTAGGCAAACGCCTCCAATGGTAACGTCGGCGCTTTGGAGTCGAGCGTCAGGGGGTTCTTGCCCTCCTCAGCCAGCATCGGGTTGTAGCGATACAACGGCCAGTATCCCGTCTGCACCGCCAGCTTCTGTTGTTCCAACCCCTTGCGCATATCAATGCCCTGCGCGATACAGGTGCTATAGGCGATGATCAGCGAAGGACCATCGTAGGTCTCGGCCTCCAGGAAGGCATGCAGTGTCTGCTGATCGTTGGCACCCATCGCCACGCTGGCCACATACACAGTGCCGTAGGCCATCGCGAGCATACCCAGGTTCTTCTTGGGTGTCGCCTTGCCCCGTGCAGCAAATTTGGCCACTGCTCCTCGCGGCGTGGATTTCGACGCCTGGCCACCAGTGTTGGAATACACCTCGGTGTCAAGCACAAGCAGGTTGACATCGCGTCCGGAGGCCAGGACATGGTCGAGGCCGCCAAAGCCAATATCGTAGGCCCAGCCATCGCCGCCGATGATCCACACACTCTTGCGCACCAGGGCATCGGCCACGCTCAGCAGGCTCTGGACTTGACCATCTCCCGTCCCTTCCACATTCTGCAGCCGCCATTTAAGCGCCGCAACGCGCTCTCGTTGGGCCTGGATGCCCGCCTCGTGCGATTGATCAGCATGGAGTATCTCGTGCACCAGTTCCTCTCCCACGAGAGCGGCGCATTGTACCAGCAACTCGCTGGCAAATTCCTGCTGTTTATCCAACGTGAGGCGCATACCCAGGCCGAACTCGGCGTTGTCCTCAAACAGCGAGTTGGACCAGGCCGGGCCACGACCTTCGCGGTTGACCGTCCAGGGCGTCGTGGGCAGGTTGCCGCCATAGATCGATGAGCAGCCGGTGGCGTTGGCCACGATCATACGATCGCCAAACAGTTGGGTGGCCAGTTTGATGTACGGCGTCTCGCCACACCCTGAACAGGCGCCAGAGAACTCAAACAGAGGAGTAATGAGCTGCGAGTTCTTGATGGCTCCCAGGTTGAGATTCGCCCCATCAACATCCGGCAGAGTGAGGAAGTACTCCCAGTTCGCCTTCTCACGTTCGCGCAGAGGAGGCTGGGATGCCATATTGATGGCTTTGCGTCCCACCTGCCGCTTATCTTTTACCGGGCACGACTCAAAGCACAGGGCGCACCCCGTGCAATCCTCTGGCGAGACCTGTAAGGTGTATTTCATGCCAGGGAATTCCTTGAAGCGGGCATCCGTCGACAGGAAGGTAGCTGGAGCCTCGCCCGCCTTGGCTGGATCGTAGACCTTCTCGCGGATTACCGCGTGCGGACAAACCATCACGCACTTGCCACATTGAATACAGATATCCGGGTCCCAAACCGGCATCTCCATGGCAATATTACGCTTCTCCCACTGCGCTGTCCCCGACGGGTAGGTCCCATCACAGGGTAGTGCGCTGACGGGCAGCGAGTCCCCTTCACCGGCGATCATTGGGCCAAGTACCCGTTGTACGAAGTCAGGCGCCTCAGCCGGCACCGGTGGACGACGTGTCAGCATCGGCAGGAGTATGCCACGTCCGTTGCCGTTGGATGTATGTCCATTCGTGCGGACCGAGGTGGGAACATTCACCTGGGAGAGGTGTTCCAATGTGGCATCGACCGCCTGGAAGTTCATCTGTACCACCGCCTCACCACGCTTGCTGTAGGTCTTCTTGATGCTTTGTTTGATCTGCTCGATTGCCTGCTCTTGTGGAAGGATACCACTGATCGCAAAAAAGCAGGTTTGCATCACTGTGTTGATGCGTCCACCCATACCGATGTCGCTGGCTACCTGGAAGGCGTCAATCACATAGAAGCGCAACCGCTTGTCAATAATGGTTTGCTGCACCTCGCGTGGCAGACGGTCCCACACCACCTCTGGCCCATAGATACTGGCGAGCAGGAAGACTCCACCTGGTCTGGCATATTTGAGCACATCGAACCGCTCCAGGAAGCTGAACTGGTGGCAGGCGACAAAATTGGCTTGATCGGCGCCAATCAGGTAGGGAGCGTGAATGGCATGCGGCCCAAAGCGCAGGTGGGAGATGGTCACCGAACCCGATTTCTTGGAGTCGTAGACGAAGTAGCCTTGTGCGTCGTTGTCGGTCTCCTCGCCGATAATCTTGATCGAGTTTTTGTTGGCTCCTACTGTGCCATCGGAGCCCAACCCCCAGTACACGCACTGCACTGTGTCTGTACCCTCGATAGAGAAGGTAGGGTCATATTCCAGGCTGGTAAAGGTCACATCGTCGATGATGCCCACGGTAAAGTGATTTTTCGGTTCGTCCTTGCGCAATTCATCGAAGATGGCCTTGACCATTGCGGGGGTGAATTCCTTGGAGGAAAGGCCATAGCGTCCACCAATGATACGTGGGGACGAGGGAATGATGCCTTTGTCTCGGCCTTCGCTCGCCGCTGTAACCACGTCCAGGTAGAGTGGTTCGCCAATGCTACCCGGCTCTTTCGTCCGATCCAGGACGGCTAGTGACTTGACAGTAGGCGGTAAGGCCTTCAAGAAGTGCTCGACCGAGAAGGGGCGGAATAAGCGAACTTTGACCACGCCCACCTTCTCTCCCTGCGCGACCAGGTATGCTGCTGTGGCCTGCGCAGTCTCGGCTCCAGAACCCATTGCCACGATCACACGCTCGGCATCGGGTGCCCCAACGTAGTCGAACAGGTGATACTGCCGCCCGACTATCTGCGCGAACCGGTCCATCTTCTCCTGCACAATACTCGGACATGCCTGGTAATAAGAATTCACACTTTCACGAGCCTGGAAGTAGACATCGGGGTTCTGAGCGGTGCCACGGATGAAAGGATGCTCAGGTGAAAGGGCGCGCTGCCGATGTGCTCGTACCAGTGCATCGTCGATCATGGCGCGCAGATCTTCACGTGTCAGTTGCTCGATCTTGTTGATCTCATGTGAAGTGCGAAATCCATCGAAGAAATGCAAGAATGGCACACGTGCCGAGAGCGTCGCCGCATGGGCGATCAAGGCCATATCCTGCGCTTCTTGCACGGAATTTGAAGCAAGCAAGGCAAAGCCGGTCGCACGTGTCGCCATCACATCGGCATGGTCGCCGAAGATGGAGAGCCCTTGCGCAGCCAACGAACGTGCCGCTATGTGAAAGACGGTGGGTGTCAATTCACCGGCAATCTTGTACATGTTGGGGATCATCAACAGCAGGCCTTGCGAGGCCGTAAAGGTTGTAGCCAGCGCCCCTGTTTGTAATGCTCCGTGGATTGCCCCAGCTGCGCCACCTTCAGATTGCATTTCGACCACGAGCGGCACCGTTCCCCACAAGTTGGCTTTTCCTGCCGCGGACCATGCATCAGCAAACTCGCCCATCGGAGTCGATGGGGTGATGGGGTAGATGGCTATGACCTCGCTCAGTGCGTGTGCGATCGTAGCAACCGCCTCATTGCCTTCAAGCGTAACCCAGCTACGTTCCATGATGTGCCTCCTGTATCTCATAAAATGAGTAAACCAATCAGACCTGAGGGACAAGGTCGCCTGTCTTCACCGCCTTGTCCCCCCTTCGCTTTTCTTGTAGTACATGAGGATTTGCTTATTGCATTGCCTCTATCTCTAAGAATATGCTGCGCAGATCACAAAACGTTCTCAGCAGACGCATGCATTGTCACAGATAAGTCACAGCATGCACGATTGGTCGGCTGATGAACCACCGGAAAGACTACAGGCAAAGTACAGGCTGAATTTAGCTGTGACCTGTTTGTGAAGTTCTGTCTTGCAAGTGTGAGGAGGTTGTGATGCCAATGGTTTATCCTGGTACCAGAAAGAAAAAAGCGTTACCGAGAGCGACATCATGTACTGGACTTTGAGAGAGGTTGCTGAAGCACAGGGAGATGCCGCAATCGGGAGAAAATTGGAGGGTTCTCATGTTGAACAATGCATTTCGCCGACCCGTCTCTGTTGATTTGGCTCCTGAAGGTTGTTTTTGCGAATGGTGCAGCAAACCTGCTGTGCATCAGCTCACCGTGATTGGCGGAACACGTCACAATGAGGGAGGATTTTTTGCCAGGCTTGTACTGAGGAATTCGTCCGCACTGTTGCCGATTCCCTTTGTAGAGGAAGAGCTGCCGATACAACTGCAGTTTCGCCCGTATGAATGTGCCCACTCGTATAGTGATGAGGAACGATGTAGCTGGCTATTACGGACTTTCTACTGGCAGACGAGTTGCGCGTTGAGCCTGGTCGTGATCCCTTCCCTGCTGTTTACTGACTTACTTTGCCACTTGCACCTCTGGATGGGCGGCAAGCATGTAGCCAATGCCGACCTTCGTGAGGATGTAGCGGGGATTGGCAGGGTCATGTTCCAGCTTGCGTCGTAGTCGGTTGATGTTTACCTGGAGCATATGGCTTTCACCACTATACTCCATTCCCCAGACATGCTCTAACAACTGGTCCTGTGTCACGACACAGCCCGTATTTTGTGCTAGATAGGCAAGCAAACCATACTCAATTGGCGTGAGCTCGACTTCCCTGTCAGCCATCGTTACCTGGTGCTGCGCATAGTCAATCGAGAGGTCGCCGACGATTGTTCGCATGGCATACGTATATTCATTTGGCATACATTGCACCCGCCGCAACACCGCCCGTACCCGCGCTAGCAATTCGTTGATGCTGAAAGGCTTGGTGAGATAATCATCCGCTCCTAGATCGAGCCCACGCACCTTGTCCTGGTCTTGCCCTCGCGCAGTCACGATGATGATCGGGACAGCAGAGAACTCACGCACAAGATGGCAAACCGTAAAGCCATCCATTTTGGGCATCATCACGTCAAGTAACACCAGGTCCGGTGCATGTTGCTCTATCTGCTCCAAGGCTTGCTTACCATCACTTGCCTCGAGGACGTCATACCCCTCCAGCTCGAGATTGCGTGCGATTAAGCGCAGCAGGTACGGATCATCCTCAGCCGTCAGGATCGTCGTTTTCTTTCCTGGCATCTTTTTTTCTCCTTATCGTGTGTACTATGGATCTCTCGATTACGTAGGTTCATCTATCGGCAGCCAGACGTGGAATGCGCTCCCTGTGCCGATTTCACTCTCTGCCCAGATCATCCCCCCGTGCAGTTCCACAATGCGCTTACAGATCGCAAGTCCCAATCCAATGCCATTCACTTCGCGTGTGAGGCGAGTGTCTACGCGATGGAAGCGTTCAAAGATGCGCTCTAGATGCGCTGAGGGAATGCCTATGCCGTTGTCACGTACACAAATCTCTACCATGGGTCTGGACCCCGGTACAGAAGGGGGCATACCCATCTTTTTGTCATGGTCACTTTTACCTGGCGCCTTTCGTTGCCTGTTTGCCTGACTTGATACATTCAGCGGACGGACCACTACTTCAATCGCACCGCCTTCTGGAGAATACTTGACGGCATTCTCTAACAGATTGTCCAGCACTTCCCACAAACGGTTGCGATCAGCCTGGATAATCGGTTCTACACGAGTCGGCATGCCAAAACGGTCCTGGAGGCGGAGGGTAAAGGTATAGCGGTTTTGGTCCTCAGGTATACTTGCCTCTCGCCCAGGCACTTCAAGACGCCGTTCGACTGAGGTGATTGCTTCGCGGATAAGGTAGGCTAGGTCCACGGGGGAGCGTAGGATAGTGATGCCGCCTGTCTCCAATTGGGATACCTCTAGGAGGCGTTCAATCACGGCTTCCAGGCGATCACTGGCCTCTTTGATGGCTAGGAGGAATTCGTGCCGCTCTTCGCGTGAGATGCGGCGCTCATGGCGCAGCAGCGTCGCAGCGTATCCTTTAACAGATGCCAAGGGGCTGCGCAGTTCATGGCTCACCGTTGCCAGCAGTTCCGCTTTGAGCAACTCCATCTCGTGCAATGCCTTGTGGTCGGCAAGTGCTTCAAGCTCGTAAACCCGTTCTGCCAGGAGGATATTCATCAGAGCAGATCCGGCGGTGTCCGCAACAAATGGCAGTACAACATGCCCCTTCTTCATACCCTCGATACACACCTGCTCATTGTTCTCGTCCCAGCCAAGCACCAGAAGCGCATACATGGGTAAGTACGTGTGGCTTGGTGACTCTGGAGCAGACAGCTCTTCCCCATTGTCCTCTTGTTTGGCAAGGGGTCCCTGTCCCCCAGACTGGGTGACCGACATCGGCAACTGGCAGATCACCCAGCATGGCTCCCCAGGAGGAGACTGGATAGCTCCACCTTCTGCCGAGTAGGTAGCGACCAAAGCATATGCCTCCTCCTCGTTCATATTATGCAGTGCGAACGTGCGGAACGTCTTTCTGCTGGGAGGAGGGAACACAAATGCGTGCTTTGCCTCCACAGGACGTGGTGCTGTGAAGAGGATAGCGCCACGTTGTGCTTTACAGAGCCCCAGGAGGCGCTCAAGCAGCATAGTTGCAATCGCTGTAGCTCCCCGATTTATCGTGGGAGTCTCTGAAGCTACGGACTCAATATGCTGTGAGAGCCGTGCAAGATCCAGTAGCGCCGTCATTACTTCAGGTGTGGGAAACCTGTCTTCCTGCTTATCCTGTGCTTCCATCTTATTCCTCGATCTGATGTTATTCGCATGGCACACTTATATACACTTGCTCTGCCACGTATTTATGGTTTATGATACATGAGAAATAGCACATTGATATCACGGAAAACGCATTTATAATCACATTTCCATCACAAATTCGGGGTACGTGAGATCACGATGGCATTCCCAATACACGATCACGACATTTTCAACATGCACCTGCCGCCCATCTACAGGGAGAGGTCAGCAGTGCTAACCTCCTCGAGATAACAACGAAAAACTGTGATCTGATCGTGACTTCAAAACCCCTATTTGTGCCTTCCTTGTGAGGTTGTTCTGTTATACTGATTTGTAAGTATGTGGCAACGTACCAGCCCATATACCATCCCAGCAACATAACAGTCTTCATCTTCTAACCGGTGAACCTTAACTACAAACTATTTGAAGACAAAGAGAAGGAACTCAGGTCTATGAAAATTGCAATTACTGGGGGAGCAGGTTTCATTGGTTCGCATCTGACCAAAGCCTATTTGGATGCAGGTCATGATGTCCTGGTTATAGATAACCTTTCGCATGGATTGCGCCAGACAATTGATCCCCGAGCGCGTTTCTATCACCTCGATATCCGCGATGGAAAACTGTGTACTCTTTTACAACAAGAACGCCCCGATCTGGTCAGTCATCATGTCGCACTATATGGGCAACAGGATATACCAGGTGAGCAGCCACTTGCGAATGCTGATGTCCACGTACGTGGACTGTTGAATGTGCTAGAGAGCTGTGTTGATGCATCCGTGAGCAAAGTTATTTTTGCTTCAGGAGGCAATACTTTGTATGGACGAGTGAAGCCTGAATATTTACCTCTCACAGAAGATGCTCCTCTTTGTCCGCAACACCCCTACGATATCAATACTATCGCCGGAGAATGGTATGTGCGCTACTATGCGCAACACCATGGTCTTAGGTATACGATTTTACGTTACGCTGACGTCTACGGAGAGTCCGATGGCACTCTAGCTCGGCATCCACTCAGTTATTTTATTTGCATGCTTCAAGAGCAACGCCGCCCAGTCATCCGTGAGACACCCGACGAAGTGCGAGACCACATTTTCATTGATGATGTTGTGCGAGCGAACCTCCAAGCCCTAACACGCGGTGAAGGTCAGACGCTTCATATTAGTTCTGGTCGTGGCTATCCCCTCAGCCAATTGTACCGCCTGACAGCAGAAGTTCTGGAGAGCCAGATAGAACCGATCTATCTGTTCAGTTCACGCACGGAAGCGACCTCAATCGTGCTTGATAATACGCGAGCACGGCATATCCTGGATTGGCATCCAGAGTTCAACATATCGACAGGGATATGGCGGGCCGCGGCACTACTACACCTACAGGCAAAACCTCCAGTTTCATTACAGATGCGGGTGGTCTCTCTCCAGACGGCCATTTAAGCAAGGCGTATGCTTATTCAATCAATGGCATATGACCATGTGGGACTTCGTCTGAGCGACAGGCATGCACAATCAGCAGTGGGAGTTTCGTAGCTTCAAGCACCCGCTCGGTCACGCTACCCATTATCCAACGTTGCAAACCACTTCGTCCGTGAGTTGCCATCACCAGCAGGTCACAACCCCCTAGCAGCCCTGTACTTTCCATCGCTTCGCCATGTTCTGCTATTCGGATCAGTGCCTCCGCCACATCCTTTCCCTCCGCAATCGAGCAAACGACACCAAAATGAAGATCGGTGATGTTGCCACTGCGTAAGCGATCTGCAACCTCATGGAGATACGACTCTGCTTCGCAGATCGCCTGCTCCTTAGCATACAGGTCAGTGTTGCCTTGGGCCTCTTCATGATGTTCGGACGCCGGGAATGATATCACCTGTGTGAGCTGCACAATGCCTTGTGCAGGAGCTGCTAGGGCTGTGATAAGCTGGGACGCAGGCACAAGTGCCGACTCTGCCAGCTCCGAGCCATCGAGTGGCACCAGACCCATTAGCGCACGCAGAGGTTGTTTGGGATCCGGAAATGAATGAGTAGGCAATGATCCGCCGTCACGTAGAACAAGGACAGGCACAGGGCTGTGACGGGCAACCCGCTGGGCGACACTCCCCAGCACCCAGCGTCTGAAGCCAGTATGCCCGTGGCTACTCATGACGATCAGATCGATGTGTTGCTCACGGGCAACATCGAGGATGGTCGGCGCTGCCTCACCAGTAAGAGTGATTGTTTCAGTCTTCAGGTCCATCAGGTCTTCTGATCGAGCTACATCAGCGAGGTACTGCTTCGATTTTTCTGTTTCCAGGTCCAGTACTTGCTGTAGAAAGATGGGAGATTGCGAGACAATAGACTCATACATATACGGTCCGTACTTGATAGGAATGGTCACAGCTCGCAGCAACACGACTGATCCTCCGCAGGCCCGTGCTATTCGCGCAGCGACAGGTAGAGCCTGCTCTGCTCTCTTTGACCCATCAAGTGGGACTAAAATGCGCTGAAACATCGTATTTCCTCCTTTTCAGCACGAATGCCTGACCTATCAGAATGGTATAACCGACAGACATTTCGTTCTATCGGCAAGGAAAGATACTACTAAACTGCTTGCAAGCTTACGTCAATTTCCGTGATAGTTCCTGACCTGCCCTGTATAAAGAGCATATTGCTTGAGCATCACAGCCTCATCACATTTGCAGGTCCTGCTGTCACATGCGGGTCACAACATAATGTTCCGAATTTACCGTTTTTTCCCGGACACGAGGGTGTTGGCATTGTCGAACAGGTTGGGCCGGGGGTTATCACGGTCAAAGAGGGAAATCGCGTCGCCATTCCCTGGCTCGGCTATGCCTGTGGGACGTGCGAGTATTGTGTATCTGGATGGGAGAACCTGTGTGAGCAACAATTGGATTGGGTATTGTGTGCTACTTGTGATATAATCCGCGTGTGTTGTGACGTGTTTGTGATGACTGCACCCTATGCTTACCTATACAGAGGACGCTGTCCGAGAGACAGTGTGGCCCGTAATCCCACTGAATATGTTCTCAAGAGGAGGTCGCATGGCCTATCGTTTTCTCGTCAACGAAAACACCTGTATTAATTGTGGTATTTGTATGGACCTGTGCCCCGTGCGTTGTCTGGATATGACACGCCCATCGGGGGAAGGAGAAGCAGCAGACCCGCAAGAGTTGCTCAGCCCTATTCCTGGTGACTTCGCCTTGCGTTCCTGGATGATGCTCGCCCCAGTGCAAGTCGCCCCCTGCGTGGGCTGCCAGGTCTGCGCGCAGGAATGCCCCACCAATGCCATTACCATCCAGAGCAGCATCAAGGAACTCGTTTTAGCCAAACGCGGGCCCATCTCCTACCTGCCCCCAGAAGAAGGCTGGCTTCCCCTGGACGCCTATACCCGCGCGACCCCCGAGGAGCCAGGCGAAACTCCCTGGGGTGATGGACATGCCTGGCATGTCGCCGAGCGTCAAGCTACCTGGCAGAGCTGGCGCAGCTGGCTGGGCGAGCGCAAAGAAGACCTGCGTGCTCCTTGCCAGGCGGCCTGTCCGGTGGGCACCAATGCCGGGTTGTATGTTAGCCTCATCGCCGAAGGACGCTACGATGAAGCCTTCCAAGTTGCATCCGAGCCCAATCCCTTCCCGGCCATCTGCGGCCGCGTCTGCACCGCGCCCTGTGAAGATGTCTGTCGACGCGGCGAGTTTGACCTGCCCATTGCCATCCGCGACCTCAAGCGCTTCGCCACCGACCACGGCACGCCCGGCAAGCGGGTCATCCCCATGCCCAGGCAGGTCTATCAGGAGCGCGTCGCCATTGTGGGAGCAGGACCCACCGGACTCAGCGCCGCCTACTACCTGGCGCGCCGCGGCTACCAGGTGACGGTCTTCGACGCCATGCCTGTTGCTGGCGGCATGATGGCCATCGGGATCCCTGACTACCGCCTGCCACGAGCCGAGCTCAATCGCGACATCGACGCCATGCGTGAACTGGGCGTCGAGATCCGCCTCGATACCGCCATTGGCCGGGACATCTCGCTCACTGAACTGCAGGAGCAATTCGACGCGGTCTTGCTCGCGGTTGGGGCGCAGCGCAGCCAGCGCCTGGACATTCCGGGCGAACTGGTCTGGCAAGGCGTCATTCCCGCCACCAGTTTCCTCAAGCAGTTTAACCTGGACCCTAAGACCACGCTCTCGGGGAAGGTGGCCGTCATTGGCGGTGGCAGCACGGCCATGGACGCGGCACGCTCGGCCTTGCGTGCCGGGGCAGAGAAGGTCTCCATCCTCTATCGCCGCACCCGGATGGAGATGCCGGCACAGGTCGAAGAAGTACGTGCCGCTCTTGAGGAAGGCATCGACCTGCAAGAGCTGGTCGCCCCCGTGCAGTTGCTGGGCTCTGAAGGCAAGTTACAAGCGGTGCGTTGCCAGCGCATGCGGTTAAGTGAACCGGATGCCAGGGGGCGACGCGCGCCTGTGCCGGTGCTGGGCACCGAGTTCGATCTGCCGGTAGATAGCGTCCTGGTCGCCATCGGGGAGGCTCCCGACCCCTCCTTCTTGCCAGAGGGCACCAGCGTCGGCGTCGCCCCCTGGGGTGGTCTGCTCATCAACCCGGTGACGCTGGCTACAGGCGCACCAGGGGTCTTTGCTGCTGGTGATGTCACCTACGGACCCAAGACCATTATTCATGCCGCCGAGCACGGCAGGCAAGCCGCGCAGTCGATCCATGCCTATCTGCGCAAGCTCTCCCCTGCTGAGGTGAGCGAGATGCCAGAGGACGAATTCCAGACCGCCTCAACTTTGCCCCCTGATGGCAGCATTACCCTGGATCTGCGTCCGACGCCACGCGAGGTGATGCCGTTGCGCAGTGGGGATGCCGCCCGCGACCGCTCCATCGAATTCGCCAGGGGCTTGACCGAGGAACAGGCGCGACGGGAGGCGAGCCGCTGCCTGCGCTGTGACCTGGCCTACCTGTGCCCCACCATCCACGTGATCAGCGCGGACACGCTGGTGGCGGCCAGGAAAAGTCGCTAGGGGCGCGTAGGGACGTGACCTTGCGTCCGTCCTGCCTGCACCCTCAGGAATGGCATGAGAAGGGTACCTTTCTTGGGTATCCTGCTAACAAAGGAGTTCTCTTATGACTACCAATCAACTGACGCAGGCCATTATCAGTGGCATCAATGCGGGAGGCGAACAGTTCCTGGAGGGAACGCTTGCCGCCGCCCTGCCCATCATCTGGCTTGCTATCCTGGGACTGCAACTGGGCCGTCCCTACATCCTGGACATGATCGATCGCTTTACCCTGCGGCTGGGCGCAGACCTGCTCTGGCTGATCTACGTCGCCCTGCGTGATCTGCTGATCATCTCGGGGGTGGTGATGAGCTTCATGTTCTTTTTCCCCGATGTCGTCACCACCGACCAGTTGCCGCTCACCGGCGGGTTAGCGGCGGTCTGCTTGTTCGGCGTGCTGCTGGTCAAGCTGGTGGGGGATCCTGATCACAACCTGCGTGACTTCCGCATCGTCACCGCCTTGCTGGGCCTGGGGTCCATTTTCTACTTCGTCCCCTATGTGCTCGGCGTCCAGGCCAATGCGGTCACCCAAGGCCCGTGGGCCGCAGTCAGCATGTTCCTGGTCACCAGCAGCAATCCCAGCTGGGCGGTGGGCATCGGCTACGTCTCCATTGCCCTGATGGCGATCCTGGGAGCCATTGCGGCTGGCTATACCCTGTTCACCGGCGGACGTGCAGAAGCGCAGGAACCGGCATCCAAGTAGGGGCGCGAGCTTGCCTCCGCCCTCAAGAAGGAGTTTTGCTATGAAACCTGATCAAGTTGCAACCGCGATCACCAATGCGCTCGTGATGGGAGGAGCACAATGGCTGGTGGCGACCATCGTCGCCTTCTTACCAGCCCTCTGGACGATGACGCTGATCTTGCACCTGGGGCGGCCCTATGTGCTGCGCACGCTGCGCCGCTGCGGACTGCGGCTCGGGGCCGACATCTGGTGGATGTCCTACGTGATTATGCGCGATGCGGTCTTGCTGCTCACCTTCGCGTTCAGTTGGGTGTTCTTCGCGCCCAATATCGTGACCAACGACGCGTTGCCGATCACGGGGCCGCTGGCAGCGCTGTGTTTGCTGCTGGCACTGGCCGTCAAGCTTTCGCGCCGCGTGGATGATGACGTGACGGCCTATCGACTGGCGACGGTCTTCCTGGTGCTGGGGGCGACCCTGTACTATGGGGCCCTGGTCTTCGCCGTCGAGGCGACCAGCCAGCCGTACCTGGCCGGCTTTGGCGCCGCCTTCACCAGCAGCACCAACCCGCTGGTGGCCCAGATCATCATGTACGTCTCCATGGCGGGCGTCGTGCTCGTGGCAGGCTGGTTGTTCGTGCGGGCATCGCTGTCGGCCACTCGCACCATGGCTCCGCGGCTGAAGGCTGGCCAGCCTCCGGCGACACACAAGCCTACGCCAGTCGCGCCGTAGTCCCCCGATGCAGCGCGGGGAATGCCTTCGCGGAACACGAGAGCGATGTCTCTTTCATCCAGGGGATATCGCTCTGCCCGAGAGGATCAGACCATGACATGGAACACTGAGACGGTCTACACCGAACTACGCCCGTACTTTCAGGAGCGTGTACGTCGCAATGAGCCCCTTGCACACCACTCCGCCTTCGGCGTCGGTGGGCCTGCGGACGTGTGGGTCTCACTGGAAGCGAAGCAAGAGTTGATCGACCTGGTGCGCCTGTGTGCGGAAGGGCACTATCCGTTGCTCATCGCTGGCAATGGCACCAATGTGCTGTATGCCGATGCCGGTGTGCGGGGCATGGTGGCACATATCGCCCTCAGCTCCTATCAGATTGAAGATCAAGGTGATGGGAGCGCCCTGTTGCTGGCTGATGCTGGCGTGAGTTGGCCGCGCTTGATGCATGAACTCACGCCTGTGGGCTGGGGCGGGCTCGAGTTTGGCGTTGGCATTCCGGGGACCTTAGGTGGGGGAGTGATCAGTAACGCCGGGGCGCACAACGATGATCTCGGCCAGGTCCTCCAGTGGATCGAGGTGCTGGATGCACGTGGCTGCAATGCAGCGGGAGAAGATCAGCTCGCGGTGCCCGTCGTCCGTCGCTACCAGCATGACGAACTCGACCTGGGTTATCGCCATAGTCGTTTTCGCGAACAGCGACAGGTTCGCTTTGATGAGCGTGGGCAGTTCATCCTTCCCCCAAGGGGCATGATCGAGCCAGCCGAAATCATCATGCTGCTGGGGATACGCCTGCACCGTGAAGACCCACAGCAGCTGCGTGCCACCATGGCCCAGTATACACAGCATCGCAAGCTGACCGAGCCAGCACAGCGCCACGCAGGCTCAGTCTTCAAGGATCCACCAGGAGAGGAAGCAAGCCATCTCATCGACCAGGCCGGTCTGAAGGGAAGAAGCAACGGCAAAGCACAAATCTCGCAGCGGAATGCCAACTATATTGCCAATCTGGGAGAAGCACGAGCCACTGACATAGCTGCACTGATGATGCAGGCCCATCAGGCCGTCCGCGAGCAGTTCGGCGTAGACCTGGAGTTGGATGTGGAGTTGCAGGGTGAATGGAACGCCTGAGACTCCCCGCCAAAAATGAGCGGGGGTTCTGATCGGCTTCTCCTCAGTTGCTTTCACCTTCGGGATCATCGCTTCACAGTTGGGGGCTGTCTCAGGCAGCCCGTCCACAGGCCGAGCCTCATGCTCCTGTGGCACCTACCCTGTCACCAGGTAGGCTAGCCCTTCGGCTAATATTGATTGCACCTACAGCATCCCTATGTCCTATCCATCCACAATCAGCACAGGTATAGGTTCGATCCTGTGCTGTGTTGCGTGCGCCACAGGCGGGACATTCCTTGCTGGTATAAGCAGGGTCTACCTGCTCTACCTTGATGCCTAAGCGTTCCGCCTTGTCGGTGATGAAGAGAGTCAGTTGGTAGAAGCTCCAGGTGTTCTTCATGCGATTGTTTTTGCGGGCTGATGCCCCACGACTTGTACGTGTCGTGCCCTTGCGTATCCCTGCAAGGGATTCCACTTTGATCGTTCCCACACCCTGGGCATGAGCATGATTGACAATCTGTCGAGACAACTGATGATTGATATTCTTCATCCATCGGGCTTCCTTGCCCTCGCTCTTCTTGATAGCACGTACCTTCTTGACTTTCTGCAACTTCTTGCGACGAGCATAGAAGCGACGGCGCATATGCCTAAGATTTCGACCATTGCCAAAGAAACGAGTCCCCTTCCCGCCAACATAGGCCACAGCAGGCACCTTGATACCAAGATCAATACCCATCACGCCGCCTTGTTCCACTGGCTTCGGCGCAGGGATCGTCATCGTGATCAGGGAGTTTGCCTTTTTCAGCATTGCACATCTAGAATGACATAAGTTCAGGTGTTATCGTCGAGCGAAAGATGCTTGGTAATGGCAGTCTTAGAGCAGCTTCGTGCTCATTTTGGAGCACAGGAAGTGTGCCTTTTCCAGCATTGCACATCTAGACTGACATAAGCTCAGGTGTTATCGTCAGGCGAAAAATGCCTGGTGATGGCGGTCTGGGAGCCATTTCGTTCTCATTTTGGCAGCAATCGACGCACCTGGTTGCATCTCATTCTAATTGTGCAAACATCAAAAAGGCAAACTCCCTAGCAATCGATGCAACCAGGTTGAGTCTCATTCTAATTGTGCAAACATCAAAAAGGCACACTCCCTGGTGATATCGGCGATCCACTTGCCACGCTTCTTCTTGATGCGCAAGATACCAGGGAGTCCATCGAGTGCTACATCAGCACATGAGATATGGATTTGTTGCGTCTTTCCATTCATGGACACAGGCAGTGTGAGGATGCCTTGCGTCTTGCCCCAGTTCTGAATATTCCACTGGCAGATGGGCTTTTTGAGCATGGGAAGGGTGTCGAGTTCAAGGGATCGTTTGAAGACAGAACGCGCATCCCGCAAGGCTTGATTTTTGACACAACTGGGAAGAGCGGCTACAAAGTCCTTGGTACTGAACGTGTCATCGTGAGGAATAAGATCAGCGTCCAGCGCATGGATCAGCACATTAACCGTGCTGATGTACTCCTGGCAATGCTCCATGAGCAAGCGGCCTTGTTCAGGCGTTGGGTAGAGACGAACCTGAAGCGTATTTTGGAGTCCCTTCGGTTTCCTACTCACGTCTTGCTCTGCCTTTCGATGTACGCGCTTATAGTTTGAGCACTGACATTGCCTGCTGTGCTGTAGAATGTGCTTCGTGTCCACAAGGAAGGAAGCTTATGCAATGCAGGAAACTCCTCTCTGAGAAGATGAGAAGAGCGTCCCTTCATCAAGCGGGCAATATCCGTTGGTAGTGTGTAGGGATTAGCCCGTACAAACAGATGGATATGATCGGGCTGAATAGCCAACCGCAATACTGCCCACTGATGCTCATGAGCGACCTCATGGATAATCTGCTCCAAACGTTGTGCCATAGCACCTTGGAGTACCTTACGTCGTCGCTTGGGACACCAGATGATATGATAGACGATGAACTGTACTGTATGTTGCTCATGTTGATAATCCATGTTGAGAGTATGCTACCAACTGAGAGAAAAAGCAAGCGGTGGGGCCATTCATCCCCCGCTTAGAAAGCAAGGGCTTTCTGGCCCTTTTGCTGTAATCGGGTCATCAACCGAATCAAGTTGCTGGGACAAAATGGAATGTGATGTGCCCGTGATTTCATGGTCCGTTTTTGTGATAGTTTGCCTATTCTGTAGCCAAATGACGATGGTGAGCAGCGCTCGGGTCTCACTTACAAGGATGAGGCCCGAGCATATTTTATTTTTGGAGCGTGTGACTTCAGCCCTTTTTGAACGAGAAGAAGATGGAGCGTAGCCACCCTTTCTGCTAGTCAGTCCACACCCAGTCACGAACTTCCGGCATGTCTTCAAGGTTAGTACGTACGTAGGTGTGGTGTTTCGCGACCAGATCATTGCACTCGGCGATCAATGCTGGCGTAAGCTCTCGCAAGCGGGTTGCACGCCGCATCGCCTCGATACAGAGCTGATAGCGGCTCATGCCATTGAGCACAACCATATCAAAGGGGGTGGTGGTCGTTCCCTCTTCGATAAAACCCCGGACATGGAAGCGCGGGGCGTTCGGGCGTCCATGCATGATCTCGTGAATCGCTCGTGCGTAGCCATGGTAGGCAAACACGACCGGCTTATCTACCGTGAAGTGCTCAATGAAGGTGGCCTCGTCCAGTCCATGGGGATGGAAGAATGGTGGGTACAAGGTCATGAGATCAACAACATTGACCACCCGCACCTTCAATTCAGGGATGTGCTGGCGCAACCACCAGGCCGCGGCAACAGTCTCCAGTGTCGGGATGTCACCCGCGCAGGCTAGCACCACGTCTGGTTCGACGTGCTCGTCGTTACTGGCCCATCGCCAGGTCGATAAGCCACGCGTACAATGCGCAACCGCTTCCTCCATTGTAAGCCATTGGAGTTGTGGTTGCTTATCAATGACGATCAGATTGACGTAGTCGCGGCTGCGTAAACAATGGTCGGCAACTGAGAGCAGGCAATTGGCATCGGGCGGCAAGTAGATACGCGCTACCGAGCCTTTCTTGGAGAGGAGCGTGTCGATGAGACCAGGCCCCTGATGGCTAAAGCCGTTGTGGTCATTGCGCCAGCAAGTCGATGTCAGCAGGATATTCAGGGACGCAATCGGATTGCGCCAGGAAAGTTTGATCCCTTCTTCCAACCACTTCGCGTGCTGCACTGTCATCGAAGCGGAGACCATGGCAAAGGCTTCATAGCTGGCGAACAAGCCATGCCGTCCGGTGAGTAGATAGCCCTCCAACCAGCCCTCACATAGATGTTCACTCAGCACCTCCATCACCCGTCCATCGGGTGAAATATGGTCGTCAGTTGAGAGGATGGGTTCCACCGAACAGCGGTTTTCCACTTCAAAGACATTCCCCAGGCGGTTGGAGTTGGTTTCATCTGGACAGAAGAGACGAAAGTTCCGCTGTGAAGCGTTCCTCGTAAACAGGTCCCGCATCAGCTTGCCAAGCTGACGTGTTGATTCGTGGCGCTCTGTGGCAGGCTTTTTCACATCGATGGCGTAGTCTGTAAAGTTGGGGAGATCAAGCTCGACCAGCAGCTTTCCACCATTGGCATGTGGATTGGCTCCCATGCGGCGATCCCCCTTCGGTGCAAGTGCTGCAAGTTCAGGGACCAGGTGCCCTTGCTCGTTGAACAGATCATCTGGCTGATAGCTGCGCATCCACTCTTCAAGGAGGTGCAAATGGTCCAGGTTCTCCTTCACATCGGCTACAGGGACCTGATGGGCACGGAAAGTGCCCTCGATAGGAACGCCATCAATCTCCTTCGGTCCGGTCCAGCCTTTGGGAGTACGCAGGACAATGGCGGGCCAATGTGGCAGCTTCGTGAAGCCACGCGTGCGGGCCTCTTCTTGATAGGAGCGAATTTTCACATAGCAGGTATCCAGGATCTGGGCGAATGCCTGGTGCATAGACATAGGGTCATCGCCCTCAACGAAATGGACGTCGTAGCCATGGCCGGTGAGTAGTTTCTCTATCCTCTCGTCGACGTCACGCCCAAGGACGGTTGGCCCAGAAATCTTGTATCCATTCAGATGCAAAATGGGCAGGACAGCGCCATCACGAACAGGGTTTAAAAACTTGATGCTCTTCCATGCCCCTTCGAGTGGAGCAGTCTCGGCCTCGCCATCACCGATGACAGCAGCAACGAGCAGATCGGGATTATCAAAGGCGGCACCAAAGGCATGAGCAAGGACGTAGCCTAACTCACCGCCTTCATGAATGGAGCCAGGAGTGGGAACACTCACATGGCTTGGGACCCCTCCAGGCGTCGAGAACTGGCGAAAGAGGCGATGCATTCCCTCCATGTCCTGTGTAATTTCTGGGTAGACCTCGGTGTAGGTTCCTTCAAGATAGACATTGGCGAGGATCGCAGGTCCACCATGTCCAGGGCCTGCCAGGTAGATCATGTTCACATCATGGTCCTGGATGAGTCGATTGAAATGAACATACAGGAAACTCAGACCAGGGGATGTGCCCCAATGCCCGAGGAGTCGTGGTTTGATATGTTCAGGGCGTAAGGGCTCTCTCAGCAAAGGATTAGCCTGTAAATAGATCTGACCGACGGTCAGGTAATTGGCTGCATTCCAATAGCGGTGCATGAGCTGGAGACGTGTTTGATCCATGTATACTATTCTTTCTACCTCAGGTAAGAATGTTTTGAGCATGAGGCTCGTTCAGTAAGCAATACTCTCTCTTCTTTGGTATTCGTCACACTATCGTTGTTCTTCATGCAAATAGGAACGATGAGTGCTCGTTTGTGAACACATTTCCTGCGCCTGCAAGAGTGCTTCACGAAGGAACATCATCGTTTCTGTGATGTCATCTTTGTTGTGCTGAGAGCGCCAGAGCAAGGCTCTCTCGATCATTGGCTCCCATCTCGGGTAAACTCGTTTTGCCCAAGCCGCCGCTTTCGGTTTCGAGCTGACCGTGCCCTTATGCAATGTGTAGAGCGCTCGGCAGAGGGTTAGTACTGCAAACGCCTGATAGTCCCGTGGACGCAGCCATTCTGGCTCATCAAGCTGGTTCTGCCAGAAACGCTTCAGTTGCTCACATACTGCAGCTCGCAGCTCATCAAGAGCAATGGGATCAATCAGTATCTGAGGCGATGGCCCACACACAATTATACCATGTTCTCGTACGATGTGTCGCTCAATGATCCAGTTGCTCAGACATTTGGAGATAAGGGGAGGAGGTGATAAACTAGAAGGAAAGTTCTAAAAGAGGAGGAAGAAGGAGATGGAATGGTATCGCAACGATAAAGCAGCCGTGGCAGAGGCATTGAGACGAGGCGAACGACCGGGCTAGGGGTATGACAACGATTCGATAAAAAATGGGCCATTTGACAATAACTAGCAGGTTAGCACACCTAAGAGCCCATTCGGTGCGATATCGCGCCAACGCACGACAAACATGCTACGCTGAGTACCAATCAAAGTATACCATCCTTTGCAGCGCTCGGTGCGATAGCGAGAATGCGGACATGCTCGAGGTATGTCAAATGGCCCAATTTTGCTGGAATCGTTGCCATATCCCTATGACATGTTCATGTTGCGCGATGGGAAAGCGACTCATCATTTCAGTGGCGTCATCTCCTTGCAGAAATCTGATTGAAACAGAAAGCAAGTATGGGGCAATGACTCAATGAATACAGATGGAGCAGGAACCTCACTAGAAGTGATTATTCTCATGGGCTTGCAAGCCTCTGGGAAAAGTACGTTTTTTCGTACGCATTTCGCTCTAACTCATGCTCACGTGAGTAAAGACCTGCTACACAACACGAGTAAACCAGCCCGAAGGCAACAACAACTGATTGAGGAAGCGCTTCGGGCTGGTCATTCGGTGGTAGTTGACAACACAAATCCTACAAAAGAGGAGCGCGAAAAGCTGATAGCCCTGGGGCATTTCTACGGTGCGACGGTCACCGGTTATTATTTCGAAGTACAGATACGGCAGAGTCTTGAGCGCAACAAATCGCGCCAGGGCAAAGCCAGAGTCCCAGATGTGGCCATTTTCACGACGCGCAAGAGACTTGTTCGTCCTTCCTCTGAAGAAGGATTTGATCGGCTCTTTTCCGTGCGTACTCTGGGTGATCAGACCTTTGAAGTTTCTGATTGGGAAGAAGAGATTGCGGATAAACAGCAAGGAATTTCCTAAGATGAGGCTGTCTATTCTCCCGCATACTTCAGAAAATCGCGCAGGGGTTCTGCTTGTTCATAGTCCATCCGTCCCGTCTCAGCGAGGAAGCGGACAAAGCGCTTGAAACTGACCGTATTTATCTTGTTTCCCACTGAGTGAAAGTACGCCTTCACATCCTCGATCCTCGTATCGAGCAATCCCCTTGGTGGCTCTTGCGCCAACAGGTAGGTCTGGGCGAACGTATCTATCGTCCCAGCGTGCTGCTCGATCATTTTCTGGCTCAGACCGGTCCTGGCCATATCCTTGCGGAAGGCGCCCAGGATCTTCGCATTGCGCGCAAGCACTCCACTCCGTACCTCATTCAGGTTGGCGGGTATATTGCTTGGTTCCAGTGTCGTAATTATCCCTTCGCGCTCCTGTATGTTTCGGTATGTATCGTTCAGGTCACCGCGGATACCGGGACCAAAGTAGACGCTGTAGGGCATCAGGAGGCTATCGTAGAACTGTAGCTCACGTCCTGGTAAGTAGGTGCCAGGCCAGTTCACACATCCCCTCGCAAAATCGGTCGCGTCAAACAAGTCGGCCCACCCTCAGCCTTGAGCGAGATCTCGTTCCCACTGTAGGTCATGACCTCGCAGCCAGCAGCCTCCAACCGCTGACGCGTAATTGGGTTACCTTCGAGCATCAGGCACCGACCGGGAGCCAGAGCCAGCACATTCGGCCCCATCGTCGCAAACTCCGCATCGGGCACCTCAATGAGCTGGAAACCACGCCATTGCAACTCCTTCCAGAACTGCACGCTGAGCAGCCGAGGGTAGACAACGGCCAGGTGGTCGTCGACGATACTGATCAGGGAGAGCAGGTGCAGGCAGGATTCCGGGCCTCTATAGTAAGGCAACTCCACAGGGATGACTGTTACCCCTATCCCTGTCAGCACCTCGCGCAGTTGATGCAGACCCTCGGCGTTCGTGCGGAACCCTAACCCCACGACCAATGTCTCATGGTCAAGCCACAGCAAGTCACCACCTTCGGCCAGCGCCTCACCTTGCAAAGTGTAGAGCAAGGGTATCCCCAGAGCCTCCAGACGACGAGCCATCACTACCTCTTCGCCTCGCCTCTGCGGCTTCCCCATCGAGAGGATGATCGCCCCGTTATCGGTCACGAGCGCCGGGTCGAAGACATAGATAGCATCGGCGTGCTCTGGCTGGGGCTCGTCGTGGGTAAGCACCTCGGCTCCAGCCGCTCGCAGCAAGGCCACAAGCGCGTCGTGCTCTTGCTGAGCTAGCGCCAGGTTTGGTCGATCAGTATAGTGCCAGGCCACCGGGTCGTCGACGGCGAAGGCGTTGTCCGGTTGTTTTACCAGCACCGAGCGTAGCGGTGCGATCATACTCTGACTCCCATATCGTCTCATCACTATAAATGCTCCTTTTCTAACTTTATATAATGGATTTCCATATCGAGTCCCTAACACGCTCCAGATAGAAGGGCATGATGTCATTATCCGACAAATGCAAGGAGAGGTGCAACCATGCTTGCTCACCTGTAACCTCGAGAAAGGACACAGGGCAAGTAGGAAAATCGTTTCAAGTGAGTACGACCATCATGGTTTGCACGAAGCGTAGTTCATCGCGGTTGACGGTGTGGCCCATGCGTGGGTAGAGTCGTGCTGTAACGTTGCCGCCAAGGCGCTGCAAGATTTCAGCGGATTGCTCTACTCGCTCTTTAGGGATGTGGGGGTCTATATCGCTACAGCCGAGAAAGACGGGTGTGCCGGCAAGTGAGCCGGGGTAGTCGCGTGGTGTGCCGTCGGGACCAATGAGGCCGCCGCTCAGGCCTACGACTCCACCGTAGCGCCGGGCGTTGCGTGCGACATATTCCAGTGTCAAGCATGCCCCCTGGGAAAAGCCGAGTATGATGGTGCGCTCAGCCGGGATGCTTGCCTTTGCTAATTGATCGATGATGGATGCGATGACGGCAAGGCCGGATGAGAGGCCCGGTTCGTTGCTAGGGATGGGAGCAAGGAAGCTGTTGGGGTACCAGGTATTTCCGGCGGCTTGCGGTGCGAGGTAGGCAAAACCGGGCACAGGTAGCTCGGTGGTCAATGCCAGGATGTCTTGTGCGGTGGCCCCGCGGCCGTGGATCATGATCATCGCTGCTCGTGCGCTTTCAAGTGGCTCGCCAGCGAGCAAAAGTGGTTCGCCCTGATGGGGACCTGTGATGTTAGCTGAGTGTTGGTTCATTATATGCACCTTTACAAATTGATTCGACTATGTGATGGAATTGCCAGGGGCCGATAAATCGGCGGTGGGCACGATGAATTGGCCCCTACGGGTATTCGTTCCCGTTCACGGCGTCCGGGTTATTTCGTTACAGGTCATTAATTTGGCCTATGGAAGCTGTCGATATATTATCACTTTGGAAGGAGTGCTTGGCGAACGTCTGTCACCAACTGTTCGGGGACGCCGGGTCGACCGCGTACCCAGGCCTGGCACACGGTTGAGACGTGGGTGATGACGACGTCGACGACGGGCTGGAAGCCGACAAGAGCCAGACCGCTTTGGGAGGCCAGATTGTCGGTGTCTGCGCCAATCCAGACACGGTGCAGGCTCAGGCTTTGTAGTTCGCAGAGTATGTATGCTAGCAGCGCAGGGTAGAGACGCAACCCACGATACGCCGGTAGTGTGGCACAATCCCAGATGTAGGCTTCGCTTGCTTTGAGGCGAAAATTCAGACCCAGTTCGCCAATACCTTCTTCGTCAAACGTGACCCAGCCGTAGGTGGCGAGTTTGCCATCGATTCTACCAGCGTAACAGTGACATCCCCTGGCAAAACGTTGCAGGACTACCGATGGATCGTCGAGTTGCATAGCATGGGCAAGTTCCTGAGCTACCTCCAGACCAATGCGCAGGAAGGCTACTGGAAGCTGGGGGACCAGGCCAACCGGCAGTGGCTGGCCAAGGTCCAACATCCAGAAAGTGCCCTGCGGCTGCGCATCGGCCTCGGCGGGTTGTGTCATGTCAAGGCTGCCTCCGTTATGGGAACTGTTTTTCGACTGGTCAGTTCGGCAATGGCGTCGGCTAGATGCTCGTCTCTGATGTTATAAGCACCTGCGGCTACCCGCAGACGGTGCGCGGTAGCGAGTACGTCGACGACGCTGTAGCCTTCGGGTGGGACGAACTTGTAACAGGCCATTTCGAGTAGTTGTCCGTTGGGGTCTCTAAAGTAGATCGAGTCCATGAAGCCCCGGTCGATATTGCCTGTGTTCCAGATGCCACGCTCATTGAGACGCTGGGCGACCTGGGTGTAAGTGGCACGGGAAACGGTAAGGGCCAGGTGATGCAGGTTGCCGATACCTTCGGGATTGGGAGTAGGATCATCGGTTCGTGTGGGACGTACGAAGAAGGTGATCAGCCGCCCGTCGCCCGTGTCGAAGTAGAGATGGGTCTCGCCTGGGACATCGAGATTAGGTTGCTCGATGACCAGTGGCATACCTAGCACTTCCTGGTAGAAGTCGATGGTTGTCTGGCGGTTGGAGCCGACGAAAGTGATGTGATGAACTCCTTGAGCCTGGATTTTGGACATAGTTACTCTGCTCCTGGCGGGGCAAACCCCGCTTCTTTTCACCAATTCTTTTTCGTCATCGCAGACGACGAAAAAGAATTGATAAGTTTTTCGGGGACACTCCGTTCCCTGTCTCTCAGACAGGGCACCCTGCCTGGAAGGCAGGTATCCCCGGCAGGAGGCTTCGCCTCCTGCACTTCTTATATCCTAAAGAACATATGGCGGACCTGGTCGATTACCTTAGGGTCGCCACTTGCCTCGCCACCTGGGAAGCGTTGGAAGGTGGTGAGGACAAAGTCTGATGCATTTTTGAAGTGGAAAACGGCTTGTACATCATCAAGGTTGTCGGCCGGTTCGTAGGTGTAGGTGCCGTCTTTGACGGTGACACGCCATTGGCCGCCCCATTCGCCATCGATCTTGACGCCGAATTTAATATCTACGCCCTTGACCGATTCCTGGTCCACGGTGACCTGCATGAGGATGAACATGTAGGGGACGAGGACGCCGGCTGTGCGCTCGTCGAGTTTGGCATCTTTCTGGCCCAGGCCCCACTTCATATCCCAGGTGTGAACGCCATAGTCCATGACGTGGAAGGCCGGATAGAAGAGGGTTGGCAGGGGACCCATGTAGGGATGGGTGACGTTGAAGCCTCCCCACTCTTCGGGTGTCAGGGCGTCGAAAATAGCGAGCATTTTGTTCGAGTCGGCCTTGAGGCGGGCGACGGCTTCTTCGCGTGGTAGAGTGCGAAACGCCTGGGCATTCTCGTTGAGCCGCTCGCCCATTATCAGTAGGCCCAGCGCGCCTGCGGGTTCACCCTGGCGAGCCATGTCCCAGCGCGATAGGTAGCCTTCGGTGACGTCGATCATGTGGCCAACGATGTCGCGCACTTCCCATTCGGTGCAACGAGTCTGGACGTCCCAATTTTTGGGTTCGTCAACGATGGTGAAAAAATTGGCGCGCTCGGTGCGCACGACGTCGAGTACGGTGTCTTTGCCGCTGTAATCCATCGGATTGACTGGCATGGTGACCTCCTTATAGGTTTTTCCTAACATGTCTTAGAAAAAGTCTCGCTCCTGGCACCCACAAGGGCCCGTCCACCCCATACCGCCACCCCGTGCTTGATCTCTCCCCCGGAGAGCTCGCTACATTTCGCATGACCCACCGCCCCGTTCGTGTATCCACCGCTCTGTCGTCTGGGTGCCGGATTGCTTGCCACAATGAATGCCTATATTTTTCGGGATACCTCCTTTCTGTTACCAGGCGGCCCGCAACAGAGCTTCGAGCTGCGCGGGGCTGGTGATTGGCTTGGGGTTGTTTTGCACGGTACGACTCTGGAACGCTAACTGCGCCAGGTGAGGGAGGTCTGCTTTTTGCACACCAACCTCACGTAAGTGTTGGGGCAGGTTCATTTGTGCGATGAGAGCATAAATGCGTTGTATAGCTTCTTCGACGGCGATCTCTGCACTTCGACCCGCCAGGCTGATTCCCATAACCTGGGCGGCTGGCGCTAATTGGGAGGCTGTGGCGTCGAGGTTGAAGCGCATGGCGTGAGGCAGGATGATACTATTGGCGATACCATGCGGGACTCCAGCAGTCCCGCCTAAGACGTGGCAGAGGCCGTGATGTAGTGCCATAGTGACGCTCGATAGGGCGGTTCCGGCCAGGTATGCTCCGATGAGCATCTCGGTGCGTGCTTCCACGTCGTCAGCAGTGGCGTAGCAGCGCGGGAGCGCGGAGGTGATATGGCGTGTGCCGCTGGTGGCTGCTGCGGTGGAGAGCGGGTTGCGCGTGATCGAGTATAGGGCTTCGATGCAGTGGGCTAAAGCATTGATGCCGGTTGACGCTGTCATGATGGGCGGTAGGTTGAGGGTGAGTAACGGGTCGTAGATGACGAGTTTAGGTGTGATTTTGCTGTCGGTGACGGTGATCTTGCGAGCAAGACCCTTGCTGTGCTGCGTGATGCCGTAGACGGGGGTCATCTCTGATCCCGCGTAGGTGGTGGGGATGGCGATGACGGGCACGAGTGGCTGGTCGGTGGGAGACATGGAGCGTACGGGGCGATTAGTGCGTTTCTCTTCCAGTGCCAGGCTAAGGGCTTTGGCCAGGCCGATTGGGCTTCCCCCACCAAGGCCGATCAGGGCGTCGATGTCGTTGTCGTAGGCAAGGGTTAAGGTTTCGGCTACCTGGAAATCAGGAACATGAGGCTGGACATATTCATAGGTGACGACCAGTCGATCTCCGAGCGCTTTTTCGATTGATGCGATGGTGCCGTCGCGGCGCAAGGAGCCGGTGGAGCAGAGCATGAGGCGATGCCACGAAAAACGTTCAATGGCTTCGCCCAGGCGGGAGATGGAGCCTGGGCCGAAGATGATTTCTTGTGCGTAGCTGGTGTAGCGGAACTCGTGCATCAATGCCTCTCGCTTTCGGTCAGCTTATATTTCGTAATAAGCTAAAATACAGTATACCAGGAGAGCGTCATTGGAACGTCATTGGGATATATGGTGATTGCGTGACAACGTGACAGCCGCTGGATGCGGCTTCGCGTGTCTGCACTAATCAATGAGCTGTCGCGCAGTGCCCGCTTTGAGAGAAAAGGGAATGCGAGGGCACCTCGCGCTCCGGCAGAGGACTTCGTCCCCTGCACCTCTGCTTTATGAAATGACTTTCAAGAAACCCTGCAGGACTCAAGTACCAGAGCGCAAGAAGATCTGGGGCGTGTGATATCCTTACAGGGGATGTCGAGCACGGCTAAGTATACCTATCATTCGCCAGCAGAGTCCGCAGGTGGCGCAGCAATGAGGAGGCGCGAAAATGCCGGAACAGATATATGACCTTGCGATTATCGGCGGCGGGATCGTTGGATTGGCTGCAGGGATGGAACTCCTGACACGCTATCCATCCCTGCGCCTGGTCATACTTGAAAAGGAACACGAACTGGCACAGCACCAGACTGGACACAACAGCGGCGTCATCCATTCTGGCATCTACTACGCGCCGGGTTCGCTCAAGGCTCGAGCATGTGTTGAGGGGAAAGCTAAGCTCATCGAATTCTGTGATAAGCACGGCATTCCTTATGAACAATGCGGCAAGGTGATCGTCGCGACACACGAAGAGGAACTACCGAGGCTGGAGCACTTGTACGAGTGTGGTCTCGCGAATGGTGTGCCAGGCCTGGAACTGATCGGACCAGAACGCCTGCGCGAAATCGAACCACATGCCACAGGGATCAAGGCACTCTACTCCCCCACGACAGGAGCTGTTGATTTCGCACAGGTCGCCAGGGCATATGCAAGTGAGGTCATCGTGCGTAGAGGAGAAATTCTTACCAATCACGAGGTGCGCGCTATCAACCAGCACAATGATTGCTACTGCTTAGAAACGCCTCGCGAGATCATCAGGGCATGCTATGTGATCAGTTGCGCTGGCCTGTATGCCGACCGTCTCGCCCGCATGACCGGTATGTCGGGTGCGCCTCAGATCGTCCCGTTCCGCGGCGACTATTATATTCTTCGTCCCGAGCGGGCTCATATGGTGCGTGGGCTAATCTACCCAGTACCTGATCCGCGCTTCCCCTTTCTCGGCGTGCATTTCACCCGTCGCATCAACGGCGAGGTCTGGCTCGGCCCTAATGCGGTGCTGGCGTTTGCGCGCGAGGGATATCATCGTCTGGATATTAGCCTCAGAGATTTCTGGGAAACACTGCGCTACCGAGGCTTTCAAAAACTGGCAGGGAAGTACTGGCAAGTCGGTCTTGAGGAGATGTACCGGGACTTCAGTAAGAGAGCTTTCCTCAAGGCGCTTCAACGCTATCTGCCAGACCTGTGTCTCAGCGATTTGCTTGCCGGGCCATCAGGTGTACGTGCACAAGCGCTTGCCCCCGATGGCGTCCTCGTAGATGACTTCATGGTCAACCACGAGGGTGGCACATTGCATGTGCGCAATGCACCTTCTCCCGCGGCGACCTCGTCGCTGGCAATCGCAGAAATGATCGCCGATACTGCGCAGGGAGCCTTCGATTTCGCGCGCAAGCCTTCAGTCAAATAGAAAGGATATCTGATGCTCGCCGCGTCTTTCAATTAGAGTGAGCCTGCTAGCCAAAGGGATGTAAATCCAAGCTCGGCCCGAGCATCATGCTCTGCGAATACTTTGCGCGCTTCCGCAAGTAGTGCGTGTCCATGGTTATCAGCCGGCGAATGACGAAGTAACGTTTCACCCCAGGCAGCCTGGGTGCGCGCCACTTCGATAGAGAGGTTGAGGTTGGATGCACATTCCAGCGTTTTAGCGAATAAGGTGTTAGCATTATGCCAGTTGTTGCGGGTGGCCAGGAGACGGGCATGGAGACGTTCACCTTGCATGAGTAATAGCGCGCGACCGTGAGCCTGTGATGTCTGCAGGGCAGTAAGAAGGTGAGGCTCTGCCTCGGTGATATGCCCGCGGAGCAGCAGGGTTTCGGCGAGCCAGAGCTGGATGCGCGTGTGTAAATGCCAGTAGCCTCGTTCACTGATAAGTGCGAGTGCCTCTGCGAGAAGTGCGGTCGCAACTTCAAGGTTGTGCTGACCGCGTGCAGCGAGTCCCAGTCCGGCGCGGTGACCTGCCTGGCGTTCGAGGTTGCCCAGTTCTTCGGCAAGCGCGAGACCCTGCTGGAATGCCGCAGATGCCGCGGCCCACTCGCCCAGATAGAGTTGAATTTCACCCTGAGTGCTGGTGAGGTGCAAAAGCGCACTGAACATTTCGTAGGTTTCGGCTAACGTATTGCCCTTTGCTAAGGCTTGCTGAGCGGCTGCGAGCCGACCAAGCAACAGGCTATGATAGGCGAAATTGTTGTGGGCAAGAGCAAGGAAATAGTGCGTGTGTGTACGCTCGGCGATGCGTGCGGCTTCTTGATAGTGTTCCAGCGCCTGCCGCAGTTCGCCGCGTTGGGCGGCTACATTGCCGAGTTCAAACAAGGTGGCACAGAGGTCGCTGATGTTGCCGGTGAGCCGGTGAGCAGAGACGGCTTCAAATAGGTGGCTTTCGGCGGCGGGGAGATCACTGCCTTCCATTGCCAGTGCCGCGCCAAGTAAGCGGTGCCCGCGTGCAATGAGTGCGGTGCGCTGTGGATTTGCAGCGGGTATGTCGATTGCAAGACCTGCTCTCGCGGCTGATGCTGCCGCCTGATAGTCGTTGGCGACAAGGGCAAGTTCACCCAGTTCAAGGTGGGCTGCGCTCTGAGCAGATGAGTCGCCGATCTCGTGGGCGAGTTCGAGGTGTTGGCGGTGCCAGAAAGTAGCCTCCTCAAGTTGACCGAGTGATCGATGTACCTGGCCCAGGGCGGAGGTGAGGCGGAGCTTTTCGCTTGTTGAGGCAGTCGGAGCGAGCAGGTCATGAAGATGATGGAGGAAGACAGCTGTTTGTGCACTGGCATTCAATGTATTGATGAGTTCGTCCAGGAGGTGGCTATTGCCAGTACTGTTCTCCCCTTGCAAGAAGACGGTGGCATCCTGGCTGACCGGTAACAGCTTATTAAGTACGTTGTCGCGTCCAATGAAGGAAACAAGAGCCTGGGTCGCGGGAGAAGGAGTGAGGCCGAGTTCTTGCCGCAGTTCGGTTTCGAACTGGTGGTATTGGCGTAATGCCTGCCCAATTGCGCCAGTACGCACAAATAGCTCTATCAATCGCTGCTGCGCTTCTTCGCACAGTGAATCAAGCTGGACGATGCGCTGTAGATAGAGGATGGCTTCGTTCCATGATCGCCGCTGTTCAGCCCAGGTTGCCAGGCGTTGGAGCGCGGTGAGATAGGCCCGACTCAGTTCGCTTTCTTCGTGACGCAGCCACTCTTCGAATAAGGGGGTGTCGCTGAGGGAGAAGCCTTGCAGCAGCGGGCCACGATAGAAGGTGACGGCTTCGACCAGTGCGCTTTCGTTTCCTGCTTTGAGGAGTTGGCGAAAGCGGGCGAGGTCACAGTCGTAGTGGTCGAGTTTGAGGTAGACCAGGTCGTCATCTCCTGCCAGAGCCCCGTCGCTGCCCTCAACGTGCAAGGCCTGGCGGATGTGGTAGAGGCTAGAACGGAGCGAGTGGCGTGCATTGCCGCCAGGCGACTCGCTCCAAAGGAGGGTGGCAAGGTAATCGCGTGTGTGTGGTCGCCCGGTGGCTGCGAGGTAGTAGAGGAGTGCTCTTGCTTTGTGGTCATGCAGGACCAGGGGTGCTCCTGATATGCGTGCTTCGGGTGCGCCAAGCAGGCGAATGGTGAGTTGGGTTGGGTTGTTGGCCATCAGGCTGTCTCACATTCCGGCAAGGTGATGCTATGGGTTTTTGCTCTTCCTTAGTCCGCTTTCATGTTCTTCATTTTACCATTACCCAGTGCATCATCACCCCACCTTTTAGGGAAAAGAGAAAGAGCGGGGACACCCCGTTTGGTGGGTGTTTTGTCTCTCTGAGGACTGTACTTTCCCCTTCTCTGCTCAGGCGCTTGTCCACTGGTTTATTCCAGAGAAGAACATATTCAGCAGGGAGATGAAGCACACAGAGCTGAAGTCGCTTGCGCCTGGCAGGAGAAAATTACGCATCTGGCTAACACTGGGTCTGAGGCGTTAGGGTCCAAAGGCATAGAGGTTCCCATCGAAGTTTCCGACATACAGTACTCCATTGCAGAGAGAGGCAGCACCATAGAAGACCGAACCTCGGGTGGAGTCTTTATAGGAAAAGAGCGTCTGCCCGGTGGTTGCGTCGAGCAGGACCATCGTGCTGCCATCCTCAACCACAACGACACCCGGCACCAGCGTGACAGCGGCCAGCACGGTTCCACTTTTCAGACAATCCTGCCACAGGAATGCGCCCGTGACCGGATTGAGTGCTCGCACGCTCCCACGGCACTTGACGCCATTGATCGTGGTACGACCGCCAGCCAGGTAGAGTCTGCTGCCATCCCAGGCACCAGGCGAGATGCTCCCATCACCGCACTCCGGACAGCCTCCCCCTCTCGCTATTCTCTTCGTCCACACCGGACCCCGGCTGAGAGTATCGCGCAGCAGCGCATAATAGCGGCCATTTTTGTCTGCCGCCCCTACCAGCGGGCGTGAGGCACCACCTATCTTTGCCGTAAAGAAGGTTGGAGCGGAGCCAAAGTCGCTATCGTCCACCCACTGGGATCGAGGGACTTGCCAGGAACCCACCAGCGCCAGGTTCGATGCATCCAGCTCGATCATGGCAATCGCATAACGCTCGTTCGTCGTGCAGATGTCGGGGCTGCCTGTGGCTATATACATTTCGCCGCTGCTCGTATCAATGGCCGGTGAACTCCAGACGCCACCACCTTTACAGCCGTCGGGCACAACATTGAACACATGCTGCACAGCACCGGTGGCTGCGTTGATCTGGAAGAGTCGTCCCTGGACAGAAGGACAGTTCGATAATGAGGCCAACCCGATATAGATGCTGCCCCTATAGAAGACTGACGAACTCCAGATGAAGACAGCCGGAGAGGAGGCAAATGAGGTTTGCCAGATGGTCTTTCCATTCGCAGCGTTCAGTGCATAGAAATGGGCGTTCCCGCCACCGACAAAGACGACGAGCGTCTTTGTCCCTCTGATGGTCACGGAAGCCACCGTGGCCGTGCTGGCCACACCAACGGTCCGGATACACCCAGTGGTTTTGCCCAGGTTAGATGCCCAGACTTCGTGACCTTGCACATCCGTCGCATGTTCTACCCCATCCCAGGAGCCCCAATAGATCATGCCGTTGGCTTCCACCGGTTGGACGGAGATGCCGCCATTGGCGTGATACATCCAATGCTGTTTCAGTCGGGGTGCTGTTGTTGCATTGATGATGGTCTCAGCTGTATCGAAGCCACTATGCTCGACGTTGAACAAATAGGTCGACCAGTCACCGGGCGCAATCGCGGTGGACACGCCTTTGATGGGAGGAGATGCATATGCTTCCCGAGGAGCCACTCTTTCGGGAGCCTCACCGGTAGCATGGGAGGGAGGATCGCATGCGGTGAAGAGCAGAGCAAGGATGCTCATTACGACCCAAAAGAAGGCCAGTTGATGCACCTTTTTTCCTGTCCCGTGCGTATTCTGCTTCATCCTTGTGCTTTCTTTTCTTCGTTGTCTGCATCCTGCTGTCGGATCAGGTCTCCTGCTTCAGTGGAACAAGAAAACAAGGAGACACCAATGCCTTTTCTACGAGCGTGGACACTACTAGAGACGACTGAGACTCCCCGCCATAAATGGACGGGGGTTCTGATCGGCTCCCCCGCAGTTGCTTTCGCCTTTGGGATCATCGCTTCACAGTTCAGGGCATTCTCAGGATGCCCGTCCGTTGGCCGAGCCTCATGCTCCAACGGCACCTATCCTTTCACCAGATAGGCCAGCCCTTCGGCTGATGTTGATGGCTCCTACCATATCTCGATGCCCCATCCATCCGCACTCTGCACAGACATAGGTACGGTCAACTGCTTTGTTGCGTGCACTACAGGCAGGACATTCCTGGGAAGTATAGGCAGGGTCTACCTGCTCTACCTTGATGCCAAGCCGTTCTGCTTTATAGGCGATGAATGCGGTCAACTGGTAGAAGCTCCAACTATTTTTCATGCGGTTGTTTTTGCGGGCTTTTGCCCCACGACTTTTGCTTGTCGTGCCCTTGCGGATACCTTGCAGGGATTCCACTTTGATCGTTCCTACACCTTGCTCATAGGCATGATTGACGATCTGTCGAGATAGCTTGTGGTTGATGTCCTTCATCCATCGTGTTTCTTTGCCCTGGCTCGATTTCTCGGCACGTTTCTTCTTGGCCTTTTGCAACTTCTTGCGACGAGCATAGAAGCGACGGCGCATCATTCTAAGGTTTCGACCATTGCCAAAGAAGCGGCTTCCCTTCCCACTGACATAGGTCACAGCAGGTACCTTGATACCAAGATCAATACCCATCACGCCGTCTTGTTCCACCGGCTTCGGTTTGGGAATGGTCATCGTGATATCGGCTATCCACTTACCCCGCTTCTTCTTGATGCGTAGGATGCCAGGAAGCCCATCGAGGGCTACATCAGCACACGGGATATGGATTTGCTGTACCTTGCCATCCAGACAGACAGGAATGGTGAGTATGCCCTGCTCTACACTCCAATTCTGATTATTCCATTGACAGATGGGCTTTTTGAGAATGGGCAACGAGTCCAGGTCCAGGGACCGCTTGAAGACTGACCATGCATCGCGCAAGGCTTGATTTTTGACGCACGAAGGAAGGTTTGCCACAAAGTCCTTGGTACTGAAGGTATCATCATGAGGAATCAGGTCAGCGTCGAAGGCAGAAGAGAGCACATTGACCGTGCTGATATATTCCTGGCAATGGGACATGAGCAAGCGTCCCTGTTTGGGCGTTGGATAGAGCCGTACCTGAAGCGTATTCTGGAGTCCCTTGGGCTTCCTGCTCATGTCCTGCCCTGCCTTTCGATGTACTGTTCGATGACCTCAGCACTCACATTGCCTGCTGTACTGTAGAATGTTGAGCGTGTCCATAGAGACGGCATGCGCTTCAAATGGGCAAATTCCTCGCCTCGGCATATGAGACGAGCGACCTTTGATGAGCCGCGCTATATCGGTAGGCAAGGTATAGGGATTAGCTCTCAGGAACAGACGCACATGATCAGGCTGAATAGAAAGCCGGAGCACTTCCCATGCGTTCTCATTGGCTACCTCACAGATAAGTTGCTCTAAGCGTTGTGCTACCTTTCCAATGAGCACCTTGCGCCGCCGCTTGGGACACCAGATGATGTGGTACACGATCAGGTGCACCGTGTGTTGTTCGTGTTGATAGTCCATATAGATGGATATACACGATACAACATGTATTGTCAACATGTTCCTCTTCCACCCCACCCCAAAAGGAACGCTTTTCCTCCCCCGCATGAATGACGGGGGCTTTCAAGCGATCTTAGTTGTAATAGTATTGATTTTAACGAATAGAGTGGGAAGTCCTACTTCGTTGTAGGGATCCGGAAGAAAGCACTGATCTTCAGGGTGAGAAAGCATAGAGCTTGCCATCCGTGCCCCCGATGTACAGCACACCATGCGAGATCGACGCCCATCCGCGGAAAAGCGAATAATTATCTGGTGTATCATGTCCATAGGAGAAGAGCGTTTGCCCTGAAGTCGCGTCCAGTACCAGCACATATCCTGCCTGTCCCAACACAACCAGTCCTGGAACCGCTACAATGGCCCCAATCAGGGCTCTCCTCTGGAAGCAATGTCGCCAGATGATGTTCCCTGTGCCGGGATCGAGTGCAATCACGCTCTCCAGACAGTTCACCCCGTTCGTCTTGAACCTCCTGGCCCCTACATAGAGCCTATGCCCATCCCAGGCACTCGATGAGATGGTTCCCGCACTCGTCGCCAGTCTCGTCTGCCAGACGGGATGGCTCAGATCCCCCCGCTTGAATGCATAGTAGATGCCATTCTTGTTGTCCATCCCGACCATCGGCACACCGGTGCTGGTGGTGAAGAGCGTGGGAGTCGCACCGAAATCGCCATCCTTGACCCGTTCGCGCTTGGGGACCTGCCAATACTGGATCACTGACAGGTCTGCTGCGCGTAATTCGAGGAGTGACATCGCGTACTTCTCGTAGATATAGCAGCCATCTTTCGTGCCTGTCGCGACGTAGACGATGCCTGCCGCCTCATCAATGGTTGGCGATGTCCAGGTGCCTCCGCCGATGCAGCCATCGGCAGCCCCCTTAAAGACGTGCTGGACGTTGCCCGTCGCCGCATCCAGCTGGTAGACCTTCCCCTGCACCAGCGGGCAATCGCCCAGGGACCCCGCACCCACATAGATGCTCCCATGGTAGAGGGCCGGCGAACTCCAGTTGTAATACCCTGGCGGCGGCCCCAGCAGCGTCTTCCAAATAATCGCGCCGGTGAGGGCGTTGAGTGCATAAAAGTAGCCATCGGCGCCGCCCAGGAAATCCACCAGGGTGTTTGTCCCATCAATATCTACGCTGGCAATGGTAGCCGTACTGCTCACACCCAGGCGCGGAGGAATGCAGATCGGGTTCGCGATCTCCATGCCCAGGTAGGTCGCCCAGACTGTCTTGTTATCCAGAGTCGTGGCATACTCGTACCCATCCCACGAGCCCCAATAGATCAGGCCGTTGGCTACCACTGGCTGAGATACGACCGCACCTCCCGCCTGGTGGGTCCATTTTAGCTTCAGTTCCGGTGCCATTGCCGGCGTAATGATGGTCTCGGCGGCATTGAAGCCACTACGCCCGTTGTCGGCCATATACGTCGTCCAATCTCCTGTCTGTGACCCAATCAGCTCAGGGGTAGGAGTAGGTGTGGGTATAGGCCTGGTTGGGGACCTGGTGAGAGAAATGCTGAGTGGAGTCCCCTGCTGATCGGTTCGATGGACGGAATGGACCGGTTTGAGCACAAAGACCATCACAAATATGGTAGAGACCGCGATCACCACCCAGGTATAGAGCCAATAAGTTATCCACTTTCCCAACGTAGGTATATGTTTACGCTTCATATGCTAAAAATACATGACTTTCTAAAAAAATACGTATGTTAAACTTTATCAATAGGTCATCAAGACGCGATTAGACATGATACCGTTGGTGTTCGCCGGTAGAGTACGGGCAGCGGTAGCAGAGTAGTGACTCGTTGGTTTTTACTGGGGGCCTTCGGCAGCAGACCAGACTTGCACCGTCATATCAAAACTCCCTGAGGCAATGCGAGTGCCGTCGGGCGACCACGCGGCGGCATTCACCCCAGCAGTATGACCACGATAGGTGTAGGCATTGTTTCCACCTAGAGCGTCCCATACCTTCACCGTTGTATCATTGCTCCCGGAAACAATGCGTTGACCATCCGGTGACCACGCTACGCTCGTTATATACTTCGTATGCCCGTGATAGGTGTAAAATTGCCTTCCGTCCGCAGGATCCCACACCTGCACCGTCTCATCTTCTCCACCCGAAACGATGCGCTTGCCATCGGGTGACCATGCCAGTGACTTCACCGCAGCAGTATGCCCACGATAGGTGAAGACATGTCCGCCGTCCATGGCATCCCAGATCTGCACTGTGCCGTCTCCACTTGCCGATGCGATACGTTTGCCATCAAGCGACCACATCACTGCGAACACGACATTGAGATGCCCGTTGTATGTATAAATGCGTTTTCCATTCGCCGCATCCCACACCTGCACTGTCTCGTCCTGGCCGGCAGAGGCGATGATTTTCCCATCGGGCGACCATGCTACCCCAAACACGCTAGAATTATCATCCATAATATGTCCACGATAGGTATAGACATCACCCCCATCCATCGCATTCCACACCTTCACCGACTTATCTTGACTTCCCGACGCGATGCGCATGCCGTCGGGCGACCACGCCACGATCTCGATTGCATCGGTATGTCTGCGAAAGGTGTAGGCATCGCTCCCATCCATCGCATTCCACACCTGCACGGTGTTATCGAAGCCACCCGAGGCGATGCGCTGACTATCGGGTGACCATGCCACCGTATTCACATAATCAGAATGGCCCTGATAGGTGTAGAGGAGGCTGCCCACGGCGATGGGAGAAGGTTTCGGCGTCGATGTACGGGCAGGGGCAGGACCAGATGCGAAAGGGGCACACGCGCTAACAAACTGCCCGAGACCCCCACTTGCCAAAGCAAGTCCCGCCAACCTTCGTAAGGCGCTACGTCGAGACATCTTCATGATCATGCCCCATTAATCGAATAAGCGTATAAGTTCCCATCCAGATTACCTACGAACAACTTACCATTAGAGATCGTCGGCGGAGCATAGAGTAGCGAGCCATGCTGGTGATCGGTCAGACGCGCCAGCGTTTTTCCTGTGACCGCATTCATCACAATCACCGTTGGACCCTGGCTAGCGGCCACCACCTCACTCCCTGCTGTTGCACCCGCCACCGTCACAGAACCAATGACCGGCCCGGCCTGCATACAATGCGACCAAAGGAATGACACAGTCGCATTTGGAATCGAAGTCGAAGTGGGGGTTGTTGTTCCCGTTGCAGTAGGAGTTGCGCTGGCACTCGAACTGCTAACCGCGATCGTGTTGGGATTGAGTGCGCGTACATTTCCCTGGCAGGCTTTACCATTGATTGTCGTTTTACCACCGGCCACGTAGAGTGTATGACCATCCCAGGCACTGCTCGCGACGCTGCCACCTCCACATTGTGGGCAAGACCCCTTAAAAGCTATTGATACCTCCCACACAGGACCGGCGCCTATATTCGAGCGGTTAAACGCATAGTAGATGCCATTCTTGTTCGCAGCTCCCACCATAGCTGTAGAGGTACCATTGATGGTTTCCTGGAAGAGCGTCGGTGTCGTGCCGAAATCGCTATCGCCAATCCATTGGTTTTGTGGTACGACCCAGGCACTCAGCAGATGTGACACGTCCGATGCATCAAGTTCGAGTATGGCAGGCGCATAAACGTTTGGTCCCTTACATTTTGATTGCGTGCCTGTGGTGACGTATACCGCACCGGCCGCTTCGTCAATGGTTGGGGTAGACCATATACCACCGCCCGTGCAGCCATTGGGTACAGAGTCGAATTGATGCAGAAGCTTTCCGCTCGTCGCATCGAATTGCAGCGTTTGTCCTTGCGTCAGGGGACAGTCCCCAAAAGATGACGAGCCGATGTAAATGTCACCGTTGTAAATTGTGGGCGAACTCCAGATGTAGTTGCTTGGTGCGGCACCAGGAAATGGAGTCTTCCAGAGGACTTGTCCTGTTGCTGTGTCCAGTGCATAAAGATTGGCATCGCCCCCACCCACGATGACTTCTAATTTGCCATTGATCGTTGTCACTGTTGGTGAACTCGTCACGCCAGCAACCGGCGGGTTGCAAGAGGCATCCGAGTCCTGACCAACGAAGGTTGACCAGACCTTCGCGTTCGTATTCACATTCGTCGCGTGTAAATAGCCATCCCACGAGCCCCAGTAGATGATGGTCGCGTTGCCTACTGCAGCTATTGCCGGTTGGTCGGCGATACCATTTCCGGTTTTATGAGCCCATTTTTGCTTCAGGTTGCGAGCTGTGTTGGCGGTGATGTTGGTCTCGGCTGAATTAAAGTTATCATGTGCGTTGCTATACCCATAGGTCGTCAAGTTATCGGCGGCGCTAAAGCGCTCACTGGACTGTGCCTCGGCAGTTGCCAGAGCCGGGACCAGGAGCCACGCTCCGATTGATGCCCCGATCAACGCGAACACCGCCAGAAACGCCAAATGAGACCTCCGCTGCCGTGCCCATATACCCACCAATAGCCTTCCTTGCGTCCATACCCCTCGCATATGTATAGCCCCACGACTCATGATACGCTATTCCTCTTCTAGAAATTGATTGCATCGAAAGATATAGATATGTGCATTTTTCTCATCACTCTTCCCCCGGCTTGCTCCATCTGAGTATAGAAAAGAGTTAGCAAGGCCTGGGAAGGGAAAGCGTAGCATTTTTTCTTTGATGCCTCCTTACCAATCATGCGGCCGTGAGCGGTGTATTGCCAAAGGGAGCGGGCTCTTGATACGTCCACAGGACTACGCCGCTAGTGGCGTCGAGGGCATAGACTGTGGCCGTCCCCGTGCCAACGAAGAGCACATTGCCGCTCACTACGATATTAGAGCCAGCATAGTGGGAGAGTTGAGAAGTCCAGCGCGGTGTGCCATCAGCCGGGTTGAGAGCCATAAGGACGTTATTGTCAATTGTACCGGTGGTCACACCCACATAGATCAGTGCTTGTGTCACGACCGGGGAGGCGTCGACTGCCCCACCGACATTCTGATGCCAGAGCACCGCTGCCGTGTCCGCACTTACAGCCGAGACTGTACCATCCTGTGATCCAAAGTAGACGGTCCCATTAACAATAGCTGGGGAAGGTGGGGCCAGCGGTGCTGCCTGTGTTCCTGGGGCTACTGCCTCCTGGGTAGGTTGTGTTGGCTGCGAGCCATCGGCGGCATTGAAGACAATGATCTGGCTCGTTGTGGCTGTTTGTTTGCTGATAGGCGAAGAGACTGCATACACCTTACCCTGGCTGACCTGCGGGGCAGAGAGCAGAACCCCGTTAGCTTGCGTGCGCCAGACCTGTGCACCCGTCTGAGCGTTGACGGCAAACACGTAGCTATGGGTGGCTTCATCGGATGCGCTAGCATAAACCACACCGTTGACTACAGTTGCAGAGGTAACGGTTAACGTCTCGTTGCCGAGGCCTGGGTCATAGCTCCAGACTTTCGCGCCGGTCTGATCATTGAAGGCGTAGAGATGGCTATCGGCTGAGCCAACGTAGACAGTGGTGCCATCGACGGTGGGCGAGCCGACAATAGCCCCCCCTGTCGAGAAAGTCCACACCTGCTTACCCGTGTTGGCATCGAGTGCATACACATTGCCATCGCTGTCGCCGAAGTAGACATCGTTTCCCGCTACCGTCGCTGGAGCCGGAATAGTACGAGCCGTGGTGGGAAAGCTCCATAGCAGCTTTCCGGTCTTGGTATCTAATTTATATAACTCACCCATGCCGCCTCCGACATAGAGGCCCGATGCATCAGCATGGGCTGTGTGAGTGGTGCGAACGGTGCGGGCATGGGAAGGGCTGGCGGTCGAACTGTTGTTGTGGTGGATGATATTGACGACCACGACCAGGCTGCCAACCAGCAAAATTAGAAATGCAATTGCGAGAGTGGTTTCGCTACGACGGCGTAGGGTCGGTCTATGTTGGGAATCAGGATCAGTGTTTTTCATATAACCCTGCCTTTCTCATGAACATAGGGGTAAAAAGTACTATCTATATGGCGATCTTGTGACACCCAGGAGCGTAACAGTCTGGACTCTGAGCGTAATTTAAGACGTCCATATCCACCTGTTGCATCCATGAATGCCCTAGTCAGGCCATCTTACTACACAACTCATGCTATCTAACTATTGGCAATGCTACATTGCTGTAGTGCTTCTGTCAAGTGAGAAACCTTAACCATGTTGGTTAAGGTTTCTCAACCTGAGCGTGCGCCCTGCCCAACCCCTTGCGGGTACCAGGGGTTGAACCTGGATGCAAGAATTACTTACCGCCGCCGCCAGCAGCACCTTCCACGACGACCTTTTCGCCGACGCTTCTCTCAATGGCTGCCAGTTCAGCCTCTGAGCCTTGAATGACCGGTCCTTTGAACCAGTTGCGCGCGCTGACCAGCCACCAGATTGTGATAATCAGGAACGTGCCCAACACTACTACAGGAGTGTAGTTGAAGGAAAGGGCTGTAATAGGAGTGGCAGTTGGCAGCATAAACAGCACTGAGATGAAGACGACCCAAATTACGGCAATCCAGCCGATTGGCTTGCTCCATGCTCCCAGGTGCCATGGTCCGGGTTTGAAGTCCTTAGCCAGGATGCGCAGCAAGATTGGCAGCGCATACGCGATGTAGAGGCCGATAGTGGCAATAGAAGTCACCGCCAAATAGGACGTGACGCTCCATACCGAAGGGACAGCCAGAACAAAAGCCGCCACCGCAGCCAGGATGATGGCATTGCGAGGGGTGCGCCCACGGTCGAGGCTATGCCAGACATTGTGGAAAGGCACCGCGCCATCGCGTGAGAAGGCATAGATCATACGCGAGTTCGACGTGATCGAGGACATACCGCAGAAGAGCTGTGCAACAGCGATCGCGGCGAATAACAGCGTTCCCAGGATAAAGCCAAGTCGGCTTTCCATAATGTAAAGCACCGGATTGACAAAGCTCCCAGCTGCAGCCAGGTCGGGAGAAGCCGCTACCAGGCCCATCAGCAGAGCATAGCCAGCAATAGCGGACACAACCACCGACATCAGTACACCCCACGGCGCTCGTGTCTCCGCCCCAATCGTCTCCTCCGTCATATGTGCAGAGGCATCATAGCCCGTGTACGTGTACTGTGCCAGCAACAGGCTTAAGAGGACGGCATACCAGAGAGGGAAGCCTGTCGCATTGAAGGCCTGATTAGGCGTGAAAAGCGCGCCTGCAGAATTCAGCCCATGAACATGATTGGCCGCCACAGGAGTGGCACAACAGACTCCGGCAGCGCCAGGATTGAATTGGAATGCGAGCAGTGTCGCAACTACCACACCGCCAGCGATCAGGATCACGCCGATGATGTGCCAATACACACTGATATCGTTCAGGAAAGCGACAACGCGCACGCCAAATATATTGAGCAGGGCATGCACAGCCAGGACGATGGCATAGATCAGCAAGGTCACCCATTGTGTTGCAGGGTCAATGCTGGTGACACTTCCAAGTGTGGCGGGGATAGCAGGGAACCAGGCATGCAGCAACGTGTCAATAGTGATGGCTGCACCATAATCGATGCCCGCGGTGATCCCGAACTGACCGATCAGGTTAAACCAGCCGGTGTACCATCCCCAGCCGGGTCCACCGAGCTTGGATGCCCAGTAGTACAGACCGCCAGCAGTGGGATAGGCGGAAGCTAGTTCGGCCATGCCCAGCGCGACGATGACCACGAAGATGGTGACGAGCGGCCAGCCAATCGAGGCAGTCGTATACCCTCCATTAATAGTGGTCAGGTAGAAGAGAGTGACACACCCGCTGAGGACCGAGATGATGGTGAACGAAATGGCGAAGTTGGAGAAGCCACCCATGGCGCGAAAGAGTTCCTGTGCATAGCCCAGGCCGTGCAGGCGTTTGATATCTTGCGCGATGAGTTCTTCTTTGGCGGAACGATTTGTTGAAGCCAAGAGATACCTCCTAAGTAAATAGCCAGTATGCTACATTAAAGAGATGCCGGGTAGGACGTACGCAATAACCTGACGCAGTCGTTCTTTAGGCACCTCCTTTCAGTGGCAGGTCTACATGTGACACACATTCTTGTTAATGACTATTGTCTATGATGGAAGGGCTTTTCGTCAAGTGCTGTATAGGCATTTTCTCCTACTTGCTCGTCAATTACATTTGTTTGGTGTATAGTTACTAGTCGAGATACCTCCGAAGCAACCTCCTATCGATGTTGTCCAGGATCGGCGGGTGATCATGGTAAGGTTTGCCCCGTGAGGCCTTCCTGTTTGATATCGTACCAAGCAGCGCTCTTCGAGCATTCAAGGATTGTTTGTCCAATGGGCATGTGAATCGACCATGAGCACCGATTTAGGTGATATAGCCATCCATTTCTAAGTGGACATCCACCAATCCATCTTCTACCGAGTCTGAGAGGGAAGAAATGGCAACAACATATGATAGGCCAGCACAAAAGGTAACCAGGCAAGAATTACCATCAGAAGAGTACGTTGTCAAGACTATGCCGCCGATTGCTGGTACGCTTGATTTGACGGCGACCTTCGTGCTGATCATCTTCTTCATTACAAACGTTACCTCGGCTATTCAGGGAGGGGCAGGTACGTTTACCTTCTGGATTGTCGGCGGCATCACGTTCTTTATCCCTTGTGTAATTGCTACCGCCCAGCTTGGTCACATGTTTCCCCACGAAGGATCGCTCTATAATTGGACACACAGGGCATTTGGAGGGTATTGGAGCTTTTTCGTTGCCTTCTGCGCCTGGTTTCCATGTATTCTCTTGATGATCACGGCAGCCGACGTCGTCGTTGGCTACCTGCAAGGGCTGAATCCAAACTGGCTTGTCGCGCCATGGCAACAGGGGCTTGTGCTTATATTGATTGTTGCGCTCTCAGGTGTGCTCGCTGTGCAGCGATTTCGCACCGTGCTGAATATCGTCAAAGTGACGCTTGGCCTCGCATTCCTGGCGGTCTTGCTGGTAGGGATAGCTGGCGTGGCCTGGCTCCTCCAAGGCCACCATGCTGTTGCCAGTTTTCGCACCGCCAGTGATTGGGGCTTCGCCTGGAATCCGCAGGGTTATTACACGCTGGCTTTGTTTGGCTTCATCATACAAGCTTTTCTAGGAATTGAAGCCCCTCTCAATATGGGTGGAGAGATGATCAGGCATCATGTCGTTACACGCCATTTACTGTGGGGTACTCTACTTGTGCTTATCGGTTACTTTGTTGCTACCTTCGGTGTATTGGTGGTGCTCGGAACAGCGCCAAGCGGCAATCCTTTCGCCCTGGTCATGACTGTAGATACGGCACTGGGAAAAGGTGTGGGCAACATTGCAGCCATCCTGATTATGCTCAATTTTATCGTCACACCAGTCTGTCTACAGCTATACCTTTGCGCGTCTGCTGCTCGTAGGCGGGATTGACCAACGACTGCCTGCCCGTATAGCCCTGCTTAACAAACACCGTGTCCCCGCCAATGCGATTATCTTCCAAACAATCATAGCGATCATCTTTACAGCAATCCTTTTTATCGTTGCTCCGTCTTTCACCAATGTTGCCAATGCTGCGACACTCAACTCAGAGGTGTACAATGTTGTGATATCGGCATCGACGCTGGTGTGGGCGATCTCGACGGCCTTTCTCTTTATCAATCTTGCGAAATTTTACTTCAATGATCGGCAATTGTTCCGCAAACAGCTGATCTTCCCCATGCCAGTGTTGTGGGTATGCATCGTGCTTGGAACAACTACCTGCATTGTGAGTATTTTTGGCACGCTGCTCTATAGTTTGATCCCACAACAGATTGACAACAGCCACTGGTGGTTAATTGTTGGGGGAATTACGTTCGTCTGCCTCATTGTTGCCGGTATTGGCAGTATGCTGGCAAGCAGTGAGGCCGACTGGCAAAAATTGAAGCAGTGAAGCACCTGGTGGTGTAAAGCCTGGCAGCTACGCTGTTGATTCCTTGACACCTCTTTCTTCCCCATGCTACCATGCAGCAGGCGTTACACGATGCAAAGGAAAGGCCTGGAAATCTGTGGATAGCTATCTCCTGTCCCCGGGCAGGGTGCCAGGCGTCAGTTCGCTCACGGGGCATCTTGTGCACAGTTACCTGCTCAAGCAGCGCTATGGTATCATTGGCGTGGTAGGCCAGGGCGGCTTTGGCGCAGTGTACAAGGCAAGGGATACCCAGTGTAACAATCGGCTAGTCGCCGTGAAGGAAATGAGCAAGAGTGGCCTGACCCCACAGGAAGTCGTTGAAGCTACCGAGACCTTCGAGCGCGAAGCACTGATACTGGCCGGTCTCAGCCATCCCAACCTCCCTGCGCTTTACGACCATTTTAGCGACGCGGGGCGCTGGTATCTCGTGATGGATTTTATAGAGGGCGAAACCCTGGAGGAGCATCTGCTCGAGGCCATAGAGGCAAAGGAGCATGGCGGGCTGCTAACAACGGCTCCTTCCCTGTCTCCGGGACAAGGACAGGGTTCCGGCTGCCTTCCGGTTGAGCTGGTGCTCGATATCGGCATCCAGCTGTGTACGGTGCTTGACTACCTGCACACGCGCCAGCCACCGATCATCTACCGTGATCTGAAGCCTGCCAATATCATATTAACTCACAATGGTGGCTTGTACCTGATCGATTTCGGCGTTGCTCGCCACTTCAAACCTGGAAAAGCCAAAGACACCATCCCCTTCGGCTCACCAGGCTATGCTGCCCCTGAGCAGTACGGCCGGGCGCAGACGACTCCTCAGTCTGACATCTACAGTTTGGGTGCCATGCTCCACCAGATGCTGACAGGCCTCGATCCTTCGCAAACGCCTTTTCGCTTTGCGCCTCTCCAGTTGAACGACCAATGGGCACGATCAATCGAGCCTCTAATCATGCAGATGGTGGAGATGGATCAGAGCAAAAGGCCAACCAGTGCAGCAGTTGTGAAGCAAGAACTGCAACTCATTGCCGCCGTAGGGTCGGGCAATCCTGTCTGGGGGACAGGTAAACCGCGCCCATCGCCTCAGCGAAGCGAAGCGGAGCGCGTATCAATACTTCGGCCCGCACTAGCGCCCGTTGTTCCTACCACCCCGGTTGTCCATGCTCCTGCACCGCATCCTTCCACCATTACTCCCTCACCAAAACAAGGCTTTATTTTCACGACCTATCGTCGTCATTCCGGTGTGGTGCATGCAGTAGCATGGTCACCTGATGGGAAGTATATTGCCTCCGCGAGCGAGGATCAGACGGTGCAGGTATGGAACATGAAAACAGGTCGCAAGGTCTATCTCCATCGTGACTATGCCGGTATCGTCTACGCGGTGGCATGGTCACCGGATGGGAAGCGCATCGCCTATGCGAATCATGATCATACAGTACAAGTGTGGCCCATCGTCCCGGGCGAAGGTATAAGGGCTTTTGCAAACCGGTGGCTGAAGTTTCTGGGATTGGTCACAAGTACCCAGCATGGTCATGCTGGTGAAGTACATGTAGTGATATGGTCGCCAGATGGGCAGTATCTTGCCTCAGCAGGCAATGATCACACCGTGCAAGTGTGGGATGCGGCTACAGGAGAGAGCTTCTTCACCTATGGTGGCCATTCCGATACCGTCTATACGCTGGCATGGTCGCCCAACGGAAAGCGTATTGCCTCTGGTGGAAATGATCATACCCTTCGGGTGTGCGATGTCACCAGCGGGCGCAAGGTCTTCACAAAGCGTAATCGCTCCAATATCGTGCTTGGGGTGGCGTGGTCGCCCGATGGGAGGTATATCGCTAGTGGAGGAAGTGACCATAAAGTGCGTATATGGGACGCAGCTAGCGGGGGCAATGTCCTCACCTACCGGGGTCACTCAGATACGGTGTATGCGGTGGCGTGGTCACCTGGTGGGAAGCACATTGCCTCTGGCAGCGGAGATCAGACAGTGCAGGTGTGGGAGGCTCTCACCGGACACAATGTATTCACCCATCGTGGTCACACCGATAGGGTGAATGCGGTGGCATGGTCGCCCGATGGGCAGTGCGTGGCCTCTGGCAGCAGTGACGGGACGGTGCAGGTGTGGCAGGCGGTCTGACTCTCCATAGAAATTACTCGGTAGGTGATTGCTGAAGATCGGCAATGCAGGTTTGTAGTTGAGTACGAATGCGCTGAGCCAGTTTGTTGGATGGTTGAATTGTCAAGAAGTCAGTCAAGTCGTCCAGTCATACTTCTCATCCAAATCACTCCGCCACCCACACTCGCACCGTCTTATCAGCACTCCCCGAGGCGATGCGCTTGCCATCGGGAATCCACGCCACCGCATTCACAAAACTGGAATGCCCACGATAGGTATAGACGTGGTTGCCATCGGCCGCATCCCAGACCTGCACCGTCCTGTCCTGACTTCCCGAGGCGATGCGCTTGCCATCGGAAGACCATGCCACAGCTATCACAGCAAATGAATGCCCGCGATAGGTGTAGACGTGGCCGCCATCGGCCGTATCCCAGACCTGCACCGTCTTATCATTGCTCCCCGAGGCGATGCGCTTGCCATCGGAAGACCACGCCACCGCATTCACAGCAGAGGAATGCCCGCGATAGGTATAGACGTGGCCACCATCGGCGGCGTTCCAGACCTGCACCGTCCCATCGTCACTCCCCGAGGCGATGCGCTGATCATCGGAGACCACGCCACCGCATTCACAGCAGAGGAATGCCTGCGATAGATGTAGACGTGGCTTCCATCAGCGGCGTTCCAGACCTGCACCGTCCCATCGTCACTCCCCGAGGCGATGCGCTGACCGTCGGGCAGGATCCCTGTCTCCCGGACAGGGTTCCATGCCACTGTATTCACAGTAGAGGAGTGCCCGCGATAGGTGTAGATGTGGCTGCCATCAGCGGCGTCCCAGACCTGCACCGTCTTATCATTGCTCCCCGAGGCGATGCGCTGACCATCGGAAGACCACGCCACCGCATTCACAAAACTGGAATGCCCACGATAGATGTAGACGTGGCTGCCATCAGGGGCGTCCCAGACCTGCACCGTCTGGTCCTGACTTCCCGAGGCGATGCGCTTGCCATCGGGAGACCACACTACCGCATTCACACCGGCAGAATGCCCACGGTAGGTGTAGAGGGTTGTCCCTACAGAGAGAGATGTGGGCACGGACCTCGATGTGGGGGAAGCAGGAGGAGAAGTGAGAGCAGGAGGCTCCGAGCATGCCAGCAAGACAAGGCTGCTACTGGCTATACCTACGACCGTCAGTCCTGCCAATCTCAGTAGGACGGTACGCCGGGAGATGCCTCGCTGCGCCGGCTGAAGCGTGTCCTGTGAACGCCTTACGGTGACCGATGGGCACTGAGTAGTAATGGTAGCAGAGGGCATGGCGATCTGCTCCTCAATGCGTGCAACTTCGGCTAGGTGCATACTTCATGCGTCCTTGATCTGACACTCCCCCTGATAAATCAGGGGGGTTCCTGGTTCCGCCAGGGGGCTTGCCACCGTGCCATCGCTGACTCAGCAGTAGAGGTCCCCTGTCCCCAAACGTTTCACGGCAAGCCGTGCGTTCCCGTGTGCCCCACGGTACGTTCAAGTGCTTTGTGCATGATGTTCAAGGCAGCATTCTGATCTCGATCCAAGACCACACCACAGCTTGTGCAGATATGGGTCCGCACGGAGAGTGCCTTCTTGACCAGGGTTCCGCATTCCGAACATGCCTGGCTGCTATACTGAGCAGGCACGGCAATGACGGGAATGTCGTGCATCGCTCCATAGGCTTTGACCCAATGGAGGAACTGGCCCCAGCTAGCGTCATGGATACCCTTGGCGAGATGATGGTTCTTGCCTTTCTCTCACCTCTCTGGTAGACTGAGTATACATCAATAGATGGCATAATGTCAAGGGGGGAACCAATGAAACGAACGAATATCTACTTGTCTGAAAAGCAGTTAGAACGTCTTCGGGCACGTGCAGGACAGGAAGGCGTAGCGATAGCGGAACTGATCCGGCGAGCGGTTGATACGTTCTTGGCATGGGATGATCCGACGTATAGTCCACCTCCCAAGCCCCCAATAAGGAAGAGCCATTCATCCCCGCCATGAATGGACGGGGCTTTCTGGCTCGTCCACTGTAAATGTTGTTATACATGCCTCGTTGGGGTAAGCTATTACTGAGAAATCAATGCATAAGGAATGACCTTAGGAGAAGGTATTTATGATGAGCAAGACCCAAGATCAAGACGCGAAAATTAACCATGAACAGCTGAGCGTACCGTCTCAGATTGAAGAAAAGTCCGGTAAAGCACCTGCCGCTGTGCCGCACGTCGTGATTATCGGGGCTGGTTTTGGTGGGCTGCAGGCGGCACAGGCCCTACGCAAAGCTCCCGTCAACGTGACGGTAATCGACCGCAACAATCACCACCTGTTTCAACCTTTGTTGTACCAGGTTGCCACAGCAGGCTTATCTCCTGCCGACATTTGCGTGCCGATTTGTTTTACGCTCAGAAAACAGAAAAACACGGAAGTACTGCTGGCTGAGGTAACCGATATCGATGTACAGGAGCAGCGCGTCATCATGGGTGAGCGATCGGTCACGTATGATTACTTGATCGTGGCGACCGGGGCTTATGATAACTACTTTGGTCACAATGAGTGGGAGCGACATGCCCCAGGTTTGAAGTCAGTAGTGGATGCGACAAAGCTGCGACGCAATATCCTGCTGGCTTTTGAAGCTGCTGAGCTGGAGACTGATCCAGAAAAGATTAAGGAACTTTTAACCTTTGTGCTGGTTGGTGCTGGACCAACGGGTGTTGAGATGGCGGGAGCGATTGCAGAACTGGCACATAAAGCCCTGGTATCCGATTTCAGACATATCGATCCGAGATTAGCCCGCATTGTCCTTGTTGAAGCTGGACCCAGGATACTGGCTACATTCCCCGAGGATTTGGCGCAAAGTGCGCAGCGAGCACTGACCCGCCTGGGTGTGGAAGTCAGAACGAGTTCCGCAGTTCAAGCCATAGATGACGATGGCGTGCTGGTTGCAGGTGAACGTATCAAGACGAAGACGGTCATTTGGAGTGCAGGTGTGAAAGCCTCTGCAGCTGGTCAGTGGTTGAAGGCCGATGTGGATCGTGCAGGGCGGGTCAAAGTATCAGGTGATCTAAGCGTTCCCGGTCTTACCTACTCCCCAGGTAGGATGTCCAACATTTTTGTGATTGGCGACACGGCCAGCGTCACACAGGATGGGAAACTTCTGCCAGGGGTCGCTCCCGTAGCTATGCAGGCAGGTCGCTACGTGGCCGCTGTGATCGCTCAGAGAGTGGCAGGGAAGGAGCAAACTACACCATTCCGTTATAGGAACAAAGGGAATCTCGCGACAGTCGGTCGCTCCTTCGCCGTCCTGGAGTTGGGCAAACTGCGGCTGACTGGCTTTTTTGCCTGGGTTTTGTGGCTCACTATCCATATCTTCTACCTGATCGGTTTTCGCAATCGCTTTTTGGTTTTCTTCCAGTGGATGTGGGCCTACTTTACCTTTCAGCGTGGCACGCGACTGATCACATTCGAAGGGGAACCGCGTTTGCCGTAGCGCCTAAGCTTGTTGCAATGGGCTTTTTCCCCTATAATCACATCATATAACCCATTACAGTATTCTTGAGGTTCATGATGCAAAGTATGCAGACGACTCTCCCTATTGGGACCATTATACGCGACCGCTACTTTGTGGAAGGTTTGCTCGGCAAAGGTGGTTTTGGTGCTGTCTACCTGGTCAGAGATATGCGCGTCAGGCAGAATTTATTTGCCCTCAAGGAGTTGCACGAACCGAGCAAGCAGGAGCGAGACCGTTTCACCTTCGAGGGTGAAGTGTTGAAGCGGCTTGATCACCCGGCCCTACCCCATATCTATCGTACATTCAACGATGACAAAAATGGGCGAGCGTACATACTCATGGATTACATCGAGGGGATAAACCTCGAACGCCTGAGGCAACAGCAACCTGAGAAGCGTCTCCCGTTGCCCCAGGTTTTGTCTCTCATGGAAACGATCATAGATGCCGTCAGCTATCTACATCATCAACACCCGCCTATTATCCATAGAGACATCAAACCAGCCAACATTATTGCACCGAAAGCAGGTAATGGGACAGTACTGGTTGATTTTGGCATCGCCAAGGAGTATGACCCGGACTCAACCACCACCGCTATTCGTCACTGTTCGCCTGGCTATGGAGCCCCTGAACAATACAGTATGGGAACCGACACACGTACGGATATCTATGGACTGGGCGCAACCATCTATGCTCTGCTGACCGGCGTGGTTCCGGCTGATGCCTTCTACCGCATGATGGAATTGGGGAACAAGAGCATTGATCCTCTCGAACCTATGAACCAATTGGTACCTTCAATACCTGCACCTGTGGCCGAGGCCGTTCAGCATGCCATGGCTCTAGGTAGAGATGACCGTTTCCCTACAGTCGAGGAGTTCTGGCAGGCACTGAATACTTATCCTCAACCTGCTTATGGTCAACAGCCACTTGTTCTTGGGCTACCAGTCCTGGCCAGTATCCCTGCAACCATTGCAAATTCTACGACTGTATCCCAACGACCACGTCGCCCCAGGACGCTTCTACTACTGTCGCTCTTAGCCGCCTTGCTCATTGGCCTGGGCATTGCAGCGGGTTTCTTCGCTTCTACAGCGAGTTATCCCGCTGCGAATTCATCTACGCCGACGACAACGACTGTTCATTTTACTCCCGTACCCACTGCACGGCCAACGGCGACACCCAATCCTGTACCTCCTACCGCCTTTCCAAATGTTAATGGAGTACACAAAGGGGCTGTCCATAACACGACAGCAGGAGGTATCACAGCAAACATGTCCCTCTCGATCCAACAAAAAGGAGGGAGCATCAATGGCTCCTTTACGGTAGACCTGCCACTGCTGGGGAGTGGGCCTTTCACGGGAAGTGTCACGACTTCAAACCATATTCAGTTCACGGTCCAAAGCAACCAGGTGCCCGCTCCGCTCTCTTTTCAGGGTGCAGTGCAATCAGATGGCAGCATGAGTGGAACGTATTGCAGCCTCGACAAGACAGGCCGGTGCAGTACTGCGGCAGGCGGTGGTGGAACCTGGAATGTTGGTCCTTCTTCAGGGTAATCCTCATCATTGCTGCTTTTCCTTCACCCTGGATTTGAAAATTCATTGACGCTCAGCCCCATATAGGGTATTCTAATGCCTATGCCAGAAAGATATTCCTGTAAATAGAGTGAGGATTGCATATGTTTTACGACCATGTAAAAATCTATGTCAAAGCCGGTGATGGGGGCAATGGCTCAATCCACTTTCGCCGCGAAAAGTTTGTGCCATTTGGTGGACCCGATGGTGGCGACGGCGGCAGAGGCGGCAGTGTCTACCTGGAAGCAACCTCTCACTTGAACACGCTGATCGAATATCGTTACCACCAGCATTTTAAGGCCGGAGCTGGCGGCCCTGGTATCCGTCGGAAAATGCACGGGGCCAAAGGAAAAGATATCGTGCTCTCCGTTCCCTGTGGCACGATTGTTCGTGATGCCGACTCCCAGGAGGTGATCGCGGACCTGGTTGAGGATGGCCAGCGCGTAATGGTAGCACGTGGGGGGCGTGGTGGATTGGGAAATGTACACTTTGCGACACCGACGAATCAGGCCCCGCGTGAGGCGCAGAACGGCGAACCCGGAGAGGAATGCTGGTTGCTCCTCGAATTGCGCTTAATTGCTGATGTCGGCATCGTTGGCTATCCCAATGCTGGCAAATCAACCCTACTCTCCGTCGTTACGGCTGCCCAACCGAAGATCGCTGAGTATCCCTTTACCACACTTGAGCCGAATCTTGGCGTTGTCGCCGTGGGCCAGCCCGGGGGGGGTGACGAGTTTGGTTTTGTGCTCGCCGATATCCCGGGTCTCATTGAAGGAGCTGCGCAGGGTGTCGGCCTGGGCCACGAATTTCTGCGTCATATACAGCGCACTCGTCTGCTGATCCATATGCTTGATGGAGCATCTATCGAACGCGACCCATGGCAAGATTTTAATGCGATCAACAAGGAGCTACGGGAATACGATGAACACCTGGCCACACGACCGCAGATTGTCGTTCTGAATAAAATGGACTTGCCAGACGCCCAGGAACGTTGGCCCACGCTCAAAGCCAGGGCTGAGGCGGCTGGCTATCCCGTCTTTGCCATCTCCGCTGCTACGCACCAGGGTACGGAAGAACTGATGCAGTATACAGCCCGGCGTTTGCAAGCGATTCAACAAGAGGAGGCGGAACGAGCGACAGCGCAATCCGTGTCTGACATGGCCGGTGTGGTGCTGCGTCCACAGCCGGACGATGCCTTTACTGTCGCGAAAGTGGACGGTATCTTTGTTGTGCGTGGCAAGCGTGTCGTGCGTGCTGTCAGTATGACCAACCAGGACAGCGAAGAAAGCATGGACCGTTTGCAGGTGACGTTAGCCAAGATGGGAGTCACGAAGGCACTTGAGGAAGCAGGTGTGAAAGTAGGCGATACGGTCCGCTTCGGCAAAGTCGAATTGTATTGGGGTGAGTAAGCTTTTCTTGTGTTATACTTGCAATAGATACTTACTACCCGTTGTACACTTCGTACCCCGTACCACCACTAACATGCATATACAGATCGCGAGAGATGCCGCGTAATGAGCGAGACACTAAACCTGCTATTCCGGAGCCGCGAGGATGGCACATTCGAGTTACAGGTGCGGGAAGGTTGGTCTGGGCGGACCGTCAGCAGCAACTTCGTTCCCCCTTACACCGCCAGGCAACTCAACGCCCTACGAAAAAAGCTTAATAATGTAGAGCGAAGCGAGGAAGAGTTACGAACAGTCGGCCAGCGCCTTTTTTCAGCTTTATGCTGCTCTAGTTCTGAAGGTACGAGCGCGATTTGTCGCGATTCCTCGGAGCAGTCGGTCCAGGCGCTCTTACGGGGTGTTATTCAACGTACACTGCGGCGGCGTGGTACAGTAGCGCTGACGTTCAGCTTTGCCCCAGGCTGTGATGAGTTAGTGAGTTATCCTTGGGAACTGCTGCACAACGGTGAACACTTTCTCCTTGCATCCGGTGTCTTCACGCTCACTCGAGCATTATTGCGCCTGGAAGAACCTGCCGGTAGTGAATTGCCTGTGCATCCTCCCTTTCGCATGCTCTATATCAGCTCTTCACCTCTAAACTGCCAGCAATTGGAAACAGAACACAGCTATCAGGCTCTAGAACAAGCCCTGGATGCTCTCAGAGAAAATGACCAGGTCTTCCTGGATAGATTAGAGCAGCCCACCTTCGGTAATCTCGTGGAGTATCTGAACCTTCATGGCGGTGCTGGTACCTTGGAAGACAACGAGACTGCGCTACCCTGTTATGTGGTCCATTTCGATGGCCATGGCGGTTATGGGCGTCTCTGCCCGGATGAGAGTTGCAGCAAGCTCAATGAAGCCACAGCTCGCGCATGTACACAATGTAATGCCGCACTCGGTCGGGTCAAGGCACAAACCTATCTCTGTTTCTGTGACGATCAAGGATATAACAGCTACATCGGCACCCAGGCGTTGCGCGAACTGTTTCTCAGCAGCGATATACGCCTGGCTGTATTCTCTGCCTGTGACACTGCTCTCTTTATGAAGGAACACACCCAGAACATCCATAACTCACACAACCCCCACCACCCGAGCCGGCGACCTGCCGTGAATGCGACCCTGGCTACGGCCCTGGTCACAGCGCAGGTGCCTGCTGTTGTCGCCATGCCGTTCTCTTTACAGGACGATCTCAGCCAAATCTTTATGTCACACTTCTATGGTGCTCTGGCACAAGGACGAACTCTGGAGGAGGCCTTATCGCGCGCCCGTCACGCTATGTTGCCCAAGCATCAAGGCTGGTTTATACCCGTTCTCTATCGACATGTGAGCGAGGGGCACGAAGAACCGGTTGCGCTATTAGCCAATCGAGACGCCCCCGATGAGTACGATCATCTCTTTCCACACTTAGAAGTCACGACGACTTTTGTGGGCCGTGAACGAGAACTCCGTGAAATCGGCGCACTGCTCTCAGCTGCCACTAATGGAGAACCCGGCGAGCGCGGCACCAATGTAGAGGTGGGGGCGGTGTTGGGTGAGGTGGGATTATCTGCTCCCCGGGCAGGGTCTATGTCCCCCAGACAGGATGCTCTTGTGATCACCCGTAATGCCCTGCGGCCAGGAACGCATCACATTGCTTTAACGGGACCGGCCGGCATTGGCAAAAGCGCCATCGCCTTTGAGGCAGTACGGCAGAACCGCAAGAAGTTTATGGGCGGCGTGATTGGTATTTCACTCCAGGGAGGCAGGTCGTTCGGTGATGCGCTCATCGACATCGGGCATCACCTGCACATCTCGACAAAAAATATGCACGCGACCGATCTGATTCATCGTGTAGGGCTTGTGCTCAATACGTTTCGTTCACTGGCAGACCGGGAATTATCCTGTCTGCTGCTGCTGGATGGTTTTGAAGAGATAAAGGAACATCACGAGTTAGAGTTTTGGTACCGCTTTCTCTGCTCATTGCCCCCAGCAGTTGTTGTGCTGGTCACCTCGCGCTCGAAACCGGTTCCCGCGACAGCGATCGAAGGTATCTCCTGTCGTTGGTATGAATACCAGATTGGGAAAATGATAGATGCAGACTTGCTCATACTCTTTGCCGACCTGGCTGCTGAGAGTGGCTTAGATCAACGTATTCACCTGGATGATCCATATCAGCAGGCAGTTCTGCGTGAGATTTGCACCTTACTGGACGGCTATCCCCTGGGAGCGGAACTGATCTTTGGCACAGCACGCCTGGAAGGCAGAGTCTATGCTCCTGAAGCGGCGACACGTTCTTTAGAAGAGGTGCGAGATGAATTGCACGATACGCCGCTTGCTGGCATCTGGGCTGTGCTGGATGTGGCCTATCGACGCCTGACTCCACCTGCGCGCCTGCTGCTATCCTATCTTTCAGCCTTCAAATTGCCATTCAGTCGCCAACAAATCATGATGCTGGTGACATCTGATGCGCTTGTCTCTACCCATGATGCTGTACGCCTGGAACGTGAACAGCAGAGCAGTAGTGGTCAAGGTGACACGAATGAGGCGTCGCGTTCTGTGGGTGGCGATGTGACTCCTGCGGAGCTTGCGCGAGCCTGGCCTGCTGCGCGCGATGAACTGGTCACAGCTTCGTTTATGCAGTTTGATGGCCGTGTCTATACGATTCATTCACAGGTGCGCAATTTTGCGCTCTCCTACTTGCCGTTGGAGGAGCGTCGTCGTGTGCATCGTGTAGCGGCAGCCTATTACAGTAACCTGCCACAGCCCAGTCCAGACGAATGGTTTGCCGCCATTGAGCACCTGGAAGGTGCGGGAGAGCCAGAGGACTTACAACAGGCGGTCCGTTTGGCTGTGGAGGCTTCGTGGGCAATGGAGGGCCGGGGTCACGCGCATACGTTACTGGCGATGTTGCGCCGTGCGGAGGCGCATGCTCTGCGCCTGGGTGATAAAACAGGGGAGGGCAAGATACAGTGCTGCCTGGGGGCCATCCTGCGTTTACTGGGCAGGTATGCTGAGGCCGTAGGTTGTCTGACGCGCAGCCTTGCGCTGCATCGCGAACAGAATGAACCCAATGAGGCGGGCTGGGCGCTTTATGAATTGGCGATGTTGTGCCGGGAAGAGGGCAATTTCCGCCAGGCGAGTGAGCACGCACAGGAGGCGCTGAACCTGTTCCGTACGGTGACGTATGCCAAGGGTGAGGCATGGATGCAAATGCTCCTGGGCGAAGTCAGTCGCGGGTTTGGCCGTTATTATGACGCTTTGGGGCATTTTGACCTTGCGCTAAACAGCTTCCGCAACCTGCATAGCGACGAGGGATGTGCCTGGACATTGCGCGACATTGGTACAGTGAATGAGGCATTGGGGCACCATAGCAAGGCGCTGGCCAATTATGAGGAAGCATTACGTCTCTTCAACGCGCTCGGAGTACGTTCGGGGCAAGCCTGGGTGCTTGTGGGCCAGAGTGTCGTGTATACTGACCAAGGCAAACTTGACCTCGCAGAACAAACTTGTAGCAATGCCATTGCGCTCTTTCGCGAGCAGAGCATGCGCCGTGGCGAAGGGTGGGCCTTGCGTATCATGGGTGATATTGCACGGCAACGTCGCAATTTCGGCATGGCGCGTGGCTACTACCAGGAAGGGCAGGCCATCTTCGTCTCGTTGGGTGATCGCGTGGACCAGGCGCAGGTGATTAACTCTCTGGGAGCCATCGAGTTTGATGAGCATGAACTATTGCTTGCAAGAGAGGACTATGAGCATGCTCTCGCCATCGCGCAAGAGCAGGGATCCCGCCAGATCGAGGGACGTGCATTGCGAGGATTGGGTGACGTGGCGCGAGACATGCGTCGATTTGACGAGGCTGAACGCTACTATCATGATGCACTGACCATTGCCACCGACCTGGATACCCCGGCCGAACGTTGCGCGACCTTACGCCGCCTGGGCGAGTTGTACACCGTGCAGGGTTGTTATCGTGAACCACTCGACTGCTGGGTGCATGCTCTCGCCCTGGACTTGCGCCTGGGACACCCCGCACGCAAGGAGCAGCAAGAGAAGGTGGATGCGCTTGTAGCGGAGCATCATCTGGAAGAGGTCTATAGCGAGCTTTGCAAGAAGTATGGGCTGGGCTAACCTGGCTTAGCTTGCCTCCGCCAGGATCATTCATCCTCATGGTTCAGTTTTCTTGGATACAGCACAGCAGTTTGATATAATACATTCAGGCCAATAAATGATATCCTTACACGTTCTTATTTATGGTAAGTAATTATTGAGGATTCCTAGCCGCCTCCGGCGGCTCGCGTCTTTTGTTGCTGCGGACATGAGAGCCTGCGGCTCTCATGTCCGCAGCAACAAACCTCTGGCAAGCCACCGAAGGTAGTGAGGAGTTCACAATAGTTACTTTAGTAAAAGCTCACACAGCTTGTTTGACCGCAGCGAGAAAGGCAGGGGTCCATGGTTGCAAATCCTACTTCAGCGCCCACGCAAAGATCGGGGGCACGCCGTATTGGCTGGTGGCTCATGTGGGTGCTCAGTACCGGGATACTGGCGTTCCTGATTATATCGTTGGTGATCCGCTTCACTACACCTGTTCCGCTGTACCGCCTGCAAATAGTAGAAGATATCCCACTCCCTAGCGCACAATATTATGATAACCCCACAGGCAATCCATTAGCACCCGGCCTGGCGGTGCCTTTTGACCACTTTGACTTTCAGGCGCTTGACCCGCAAACCCACTTGCTGTTCATCAACCATAGCGGGGCACCCTATGATAGAGCGAACGCCGCAGGCAAGGGTGGTAATCCCAAGCACGACGGCAACATCGTTGTCTTCAATACACTGCAACATAAGGTTGTGGGACTCGTCGATGTTCCACAGACCACCGGCATGGCCGTGGCTAGCGGTATGGGATGGGTCTATGCCAGTGACGCCTATGACAGCATCATCTACGGCATTAACGAGACCACACTTCAGACGGTCCCGATTCGACTTAAATCCCCTTCAGATAGCCCGGACGCCATGGCCTATGACCCGGTCGACCACAGGATCTTCGTCAGCGACCCAGGATCTCCCATCTCTCAACAAGATCTGAACATCAACCCGGTAAACCAGAACGTGGCCGTGATCAACGTGCTCAACAACACACTCGTCACCGAGGTTCCTATCGGTGTGCATCCACCGTATGGCGATGACGTTGGACATGTGCAGTACGATATCACTTCGCATCGCGTCTACGTGATCACGCGGCCGTTACCCAATCAGAATATAATGCCTCCTCCGGTGACGCCGCCTTCGTATATCGACGTCATCAATCCAACGCTGCCTATTCCTCAAGTTATCTCGCAGCCGCAGATAAAGCTACCAGACGCCTGCGTGGGTCCTCATGGCTTTGTCATAGACTCAAACCAGGAAATCGGTTTCATTGTATGCAGGGCAACCTATAATGTCTTGCGTATCGACTTGAAGACCTTACAGACCGCTCTCCTGCCCCTCCCACCGTCTACGTGCGATATCGCACGCATAGATCACCCATTGCACCTGCTCTTTATCGGCTGCGTAACGGGAGTTGCGATCTTCGATGAAAGTCCAGGGAAGTGGACGAGCTATGGCTATCAGGCCTTAGGCGGTAACAGTAACCATACGATTGTTATTAACGAGGATACACAAGAGATTTACGTGCCCATAGCGGATCTAGGTAATAGGCCTATCCTGCGCATCGCACAATACGTTCCACCAGGCCCAAACGTAACGTCACAATTCACACTGCCAGGGCCGTAAGGGTTGCTAACAGTTGCCAAAAAGCTCTAACTATCGTATATTATCCTCCGCTATCCGCAGGAGTCACAAACACTTGCTTGCAGGTGTTTGTCCTGCTATACTTTCGTGTATCAGGACAAATGTTCCGAAAGCGAGAGCACATGCGCGCCAGTCAGACTCATCAGCCCCTCACCTACGATGTCCGTCTGCCCGATTCTGCCCAGGCCGACGCCCTCCGCCTTTTAGATGCCAGTCGAGCGGTAGTCAATGCGGCGCTTGTGCTTCTCTGGCCTTATTTGGATGAGTTTGGCAGCGATCGCGTTGGCCCGGCCTGGAAACAGGTGGGCAAATACATCGCAAGCCCATCCCCACACGGTGATCGCCAATGGAGATGCGAGAGCGAAGTCGTTGGGAGAACGTTACGCCAACAAGCGGAACGGAAAAAAGCGTTTGCACTGGTTCTGCCTATCCTCTCTGACGGCTTCATTCGACCCGAAATGGAGAAGCGACCGGCAGGCAAGAACCGTCCTGCCATCAAGGAGGCCATTACTACCTTGCAGAAGAGCCTGGAAGAGGACGAAACCAACTTTGTCGCGCTGCAAAATGTCGTCGAACAAGCCTGCAATCACTACTTCCACTCTGATCGCTTCCCAACCACGTATGAGGAACTCCAACCTGTCCCGCTGCTCAAAGTGGGGATGTTGACGTATGCAGGCGACGACGGACATGAAAAAGGTCAGGCATATCGTCTCTCCCTCGATCTGGAAGCAGGCGTGGCACGGTTCCGGTTCCGCTATCCAGACGAGGTGGGAGTCTGGCGCTGGCGCAAAGTGGACACCATCATTCCTTTACCGGATTGCCTCAAAGACCGTTTTTCTTCCGGGGAGCTGATGGCTCCCACGTTGCGAGAAGAATGCAGGGCTGATGGGGAGCGGATCGCGGTCCTCGACTTTACCATCGAGGTGGAGAAAACAGAGCTGCCCACTTGGGAAAACGTTGAGCGAGTCTTAGGCGCAGACTGGGGGATCCATTCGTTGCTGACGGCAACGGCTCTCGATGCACATAGCGAGCAAATAGGCAGGCCATTCTTCCTCAACACTGGCGGCTTTGATGGCAGACAAGCCCGTACCCGCCGACAAATTGACGAGTTGAAGAAAAAGGTAGCCAGCTATGCAGAGCTTCGGGATGCCTTGTCTTCTGACGATCCAAAACGAGCCTGGTTCACCCAGAGACTGACGCTTTACCGTCGAGAGATTGATCGCTGCTGGCGCAAGTATGAGCAGCGTAATCGCGCCCTGGCTCACCTGGCCAGCAATGTGTTGCTCTTGTTGTGTCGGGTGCATGGCTGCTCGCTCCTGTCGATGGAATCGTTAAAGACCCTGAAAACCACCGGTCGGGGCAAAGGAGTTCGCGGACGCTGGCGCAATTATCGCAACAACTCGACCATCCGCGGGGAAATCTGGCGCCTGCTGCGCTACAAATGCCATCTCATCGGCCTGCGGTTCCATACAGAATACCCACGTGGGACCAGTCATACCTGTCCACGGTGTGTTACGCCCGTAAAAGGGCATCATCTCAGCGGAGAGCAATCTCCTACTTCCTCTGGGAATGGAAGTATGCCCAACGTCTCACTTGCGACCGAAAGGAAAGTCAAGGACCAGAGTATGACGCGAAGACTAGGGAGAGCGATGGTTCCAGCAAACCGGAGTGTTTCCCAGGGCAATCTCGACATGGTGAAAGCTAAACTGCTTTAATCCTAGAACCGAGCGGGATATCGGGCGCCTGGTGGGAAGCTGGTGACACCCACTATCTCCTGAATATCACTCTTCCCACATTGGAGAGATGTACCCAGGCAGGAGACGCGGTCCCAATCAGGGAACAAAGGTTTGAACGGGAAACCTACATCGAGAGTATCTGAATGATGTCTAAACGGGGATCATCCGAGTCTGAACGCGAAGTGCCAACGGAGACACGTCGCTATGGCTGTAGAGCCTGAAAATCAGACCAGATGACGGAGCGTCCGTAGTAGTCGGCAGGAGAGCAACGACCTGCCCATGGAGTGCGGGAAAGCCGCATACAGGGCCAAGGGACGCAGAGTTTTCTGTTGTAAGCATGAAAGAGGAGCACACAGTGCAAGAACCGAACGCACTTCTTACAACACTGAGCAACATGGCCCTCAAGCCAGAGGTCAGATTTGACAAGCTGTTTCAGAAACTCTACAATGTCGAACTCTGGCTCCTGGCCTACCAGCGTATCGCCCCCAAACCGGGCAATATGACCGCCGGGATAGACGGAAAAACCATTGACAGAGCAGGCTTCCAACTCATTCGGGAGGCAATCGCAGACCTGAAAGCTTCACGGTACAAACCGCTTCCTGTTCGTCGTGTCTACATCCCCAAGCCCAACGGTAAACAACGCCCGCTCGGGATACCCAGTTTTCGGGATAAGCTGCTTGGCACCGTGCTTAAGCTCATCCTGGAAGCCATCTATGAACCAATCTTCTCCCAACGCTCTCACGGATTCCGGCCAGAAAGGAGTTGTCATACGGCGCTCGCCACAGTAAAGCGAGAGATGAACGGTGTCCGATGGTGGGTAGAGGGAGACATTAAGGGATTTTTTGACCATGTCAACCACAATACCTTACTGAGCATATTGAGCAAGCGCATCACGGATAAACGGTTTCTCCACCTGATTGGACAATTCCTGAAAGCTGGATATGTCGAGGATTGGAGGTATCACCAGACGTACTCAGGAGTACCACAAGGAGGAACCCTCAGCCCCGTGCTCTCCAATATCTATCTTGACGAACTCGACCGAGCAATGGCGACCAAAATCGCCGAGTTCAAGCGAGGGAAAGAGAGAGTATTAAGGAAAGAATACAACAGGCTGAGACAAGCGGTGGGGAGAGCAAAACAAAAGGCCAGAGCGACAGGGAAGTGGACACAGTACAAAGTGCTGAAACAACAGATGCTCCAAACCGATGCCAAAGACCCGCTGGACCCCGATTACAGGCGGATGTACTACGTACGATACGCTGACGATTTCCTCGTAGGAATTAATGGGGACAAAACGGAAGCTGAGGCTGTAAAAAACTGGCTCGGAGACTATCTCAGCAGCGAACTCCAATTGGAACTCTCGCAAGAAAAAACACTGGTGACGAGCGCCAAAGAGCGAGTCCGCTTCCTGGGGTACGATATCAAACGCTGGTCAGGAACCCGCATCCTCCGCTATCCGACGACACAAGGGGTAAAAACACGACGCACGGGCACCTATCAACTCAGCCTCTTGATGCCACCGGACAAAACCATCGCCTTTGCCAGGGAATACGGAAACCCAAACACCTGGCATGGGGAACATCGAAGCAAACTCCTCAATCTCAGTGAATTGGAAATTCTCATGACCTACAACGCGGAAGTGAGAGGGTTCTTAGGGTATTACTCGCTGGCAGACAATTTGAAGGATGGAGCTGGAGGGGTTCTCTGGATCACAGCCAGGAGTTTCTTCTGCACCCTGGCAGCCAAACGCCAACGCTCGGTCAAGAAAGTCATGAAAAGCCTCAAGAAAGGACCAGGCCGATACGTTATCTCTCTGGAAAAGGAGGGAAAAGGGATCAAAGAGTATGAACTCATCGCCTCGACCAAACAACTCAAAAGGGAAAAGGTAACGTATGGACAAGTGGACCTCATCCCCAAAACGTGGATGTACCAAAGCCGCAATGAGCTAGGAAGACGCCTGTTAGCATGTGAGTGCGAATGGTGCGGTATCCGAGGCAGTCAGGTAGAAGTACACCACATCCGTAAATTGGGGAATTTGGAAGGCAAAACCCCTTGGGAACGCCAAATGATTGAGCGACGACGCAAAACAATGGTGCTTTGTGTCGAGTGTCACGATGAACTCCACGCAGGAACACTCAGTGAAAAAAAGAAAATGCTCAGGAAAACTCGGAGAGCCGGATATGTGGAAACGCATATGTCCGGTTCGGAGGGGGTTTCAGTGAAACCTGACGTAGCAATATGTTAAGGCGCACGGTTACTACCCTACGGCAGCCCGCAAAAACGTATCGTTCCCCCGGTGATCGTAACGAAGCAGTGAAATGGGGGCGGTGGCTGGCTTGTGAGACCTGCCATTACAATGGTGATCGGGATTATTGCGCCTCAGTGAACATTGCACGCCTGGGCATTGCCTACTTGATGCAAATGAAGCAGATGGGCAAGACGAGGTCTTGCTCCATCGCTGACCCACGGGTCAAGCCCGTTTCGTACACCGGAATGGGCTCGGCGTTGCTGTTGCCGCCGACGGGCTCTCATCCCCGCCCGATGCTTCCGGGAAAGATCTGTTACTATCCTGGTTGGCTTGGTTCTGCTTTCCTTCAATCGTCTCACAAGAAGCAGGTCTTCTTACGATTGTGTGGATAGCTTCATCTTGCTACAGATAGTTACATATTTTAGCAACGGTACAGTACATGCTGCTTGGCGGGGTCACATGCTCTCGTAGCGCAGAGTCGTCCTTGGTGCCAGCGTTATTTGATCACCATTTCTCAGTTCATGCCGATCAACGCGATTCCCCTGGTAGGTAATGCCGTTCAAGCTATCCGCATCCTCGATAAACCAGACCCCATTCTGCGAGCGAATCCTCGCATGCAGGCGCGAGACACGCTGAGACGGTACCTGCACATCGTTACTAGAGAGACGTCCGACGGTCAGTAAGGACTTATCGAGCCGACGTTCGCCAACCACTTTTCCATCGATCTCAACCAACACACGTGCGGTCCGAGCTGCTTGTCTGCCGCCGTCAGCACTGCCTCTTTGCGGGCTACCATTACCCCCACTGATGGGTGGCTGGGGAACGGGGGTTGGCCTGGCTGGAAGGGGTACAGGCATTGGCGTAGGACGGTGCTGCGGTGGTACGGATGGAGGTGGAACCTGGCCCATATCATAGTCTCTCGGCAGAGGCACAAAGGCGGAACGCAGGATCGACTTGCCAGCCTGCTCTGGGCTATAGCGGTTCTGCTCTTCAAGCAAATGGGCAAACACACCACCAGCCCGCCGCAGCTCTCTATAGCTACCCTGCTCAACAATCTGTCCACCACTGAGCACAATGATCTCATCAACGTTGCCAAGCGTGCTGAGACGATGGGAAATCACCAGCACCGTGCGTCCAACAACCAACGTGTCCAGAGCATGCATGACCTCGGCTTCGGACTCGACGTCCAGGCTCGCGGTCGGCTCGTCCAGGATCAAGATGGGAGCATCGCGCAGGATGGCGCGTGCAATGGCCATGCGCTGGCGTTGGCCACCAGAGAAATTCTTGCCCTGTTCTCGTATGAACGTATCGTACCCATCTGGGAAACTCATGATCGTCTCGTGCATCTGCGCTTTTTTCGCCGCATCGATAATATCAGCCTCGCTGGCCCCCTGTCGCCCAATCGCGATATTTTCACGAACGCTGCCCTCGAAAAGCACCGAGTCCTGCAACACCATACTCACATTCTCGCGGCAGACCTTGAGAGGATACAAGCGATTATCTGCGCCGTCGAGTTTGACGCTGCCCTGTGTCACTTCGTAGAAGCGCGGGATCAGCTTGACCAGTGTCGTTTTACCTCCGCCGGAAAGCCCAACCAGGCCCATGGTGCGACCGGCAGGGATGTGTAGATTGATGCCCTTGAGGACAGGACGGTCCTTCGAGTAACTGAAGACAACGTTCTCGAAGGTGATCTCGCCCCTCAGCTTTTGTGGGCCATAGTACGGGGCCGTCAATTCAATCACTTCTGGTGCCTGGTCCAACACTTCCTGGATGCGCTCAGCGCCTGCTGATGCAATGCTCATCAGGTTGAACAGTTTTGCCAGGTCCTTCATGGGTTGGAAGAGCAAATTGAGGAACAGCAGGAAAAGAACCAGGGTACCGACATCGATGCTTCCCCCCTGAAGCGTAAAGATACCCAGGTTGACGGTGTTGTTGTCCGCGACATATCCGCCCACACCAATAACAACAGCAGTGCCGAGCGCCAGGAGGATGGTAACGATGGGAGCGAATTGCGCCTGCAGAAAACCGGCCAGCAACCCGGCCTGCCGCGTCTGGGTCACGCGCTCGCCAAAGCGGATATCCTCACGTTGTTCACGGGTAAAGACTTTAATCACCGTGAGGGCATTGATGTCCTCGGCCGCAACATCGGCTACTCCACCTGCCGCCTTGGCTGCCCGTTTCGTCGCCACCTTGATGTTGCCGGTATAATAAATGATGACCATGAAGAGGAAGGGGGCAATGGCGAGGGTGAGTAACGTGTATTGCCAGCTTATTCTGAGCATGAAGACCAACACGCCGAGCAGTGTCAAGCCACCTACAAGCAGGTCTACCAGGCCATCGGTGACGAGTTTCTCGATGTCGGCAATGTTGCCCGTAATGCGTTAAATCAGGTCACCTTTCTTCTGTTTGCCGTGCCAGTCCAGGGAGATGCGCTGCAAATGCTCGAAGAGAGTGGTACGTAACCTCGCGCTCAGGTTCTGTGCAAGATGAGTGGCGATGTAGAGGTCAAAGTAGCCCAGGATTGCGCTAATGATCGAGAGCACAATCAGCAGGGTCACCGAAAAGACGATCACACCGATGGTGCTATGCTGAGTCTTGGTTGGGTTTTGGATTGATTGCGTATCACCCGGTGTAGCCGGGCATTGTGACGCAGTCGGTAGTGCGAAGTTGAGCGTTGGGTCGAGTGCAGGATTGTCAAAGAGGCCGAGAATCCCGGTATTACCAGGTGTTCCCGTTCCCAGAAATGGGAACGTACAGGACGGGTCGTTACCCGTGTTAGTGACCTTACTGGTGATAAATTTGATGGGATAGGCCATACCAAGGGTGCAGGCTACTTGTGTGATTGACACCAGCATCGCCAGCAGAAGCAGCCAACGATACCCTTTCAGGTTGGTAAACAAAAATCGAATTAGGAAACCCATAAAGCCCCCCTTTCCTTCCTGGCGTGGCTGATCATATAGGGATGTGTTTATTTTAACAGAGTTATCCTTGCAAGTAAAGCCTTGGTCTACCCGTACCTTCACTTGGATAGGGCACGTTAGTTTGGTATAATAGGCGCAGGCTCACAAACGATGTCCTTAAACGTTCTTATTTGGTAACTATTCAGCAGGGGGTGCGCGAGGTGTCCTCGCTTCATCATCTTTTTTCTCGTGCGCCGCCTGCGGCGGCACGAAAAGGGTACCTGAATAGTTACAGTGATCCTTGTCCTACCTCAGAGAGGCCTGGGGAGGGGCAAGCCTCCCCAAGCCTCTCTTCATCGTTCAGTGTCTCTCTGATTCTACGTCGGCGGCAGGTCCGTTCCGTTTGGAACATATTGGAGGATGCGCAGGATGGGCCGTTCACCGGCATCCGCGTTTGGCACGTAGACCAATTGCGTCTGTTCGTCAATAAAAACCGTATGGTCATTCCCGCCGACGGACTGGGCCCCCAGGCTTGTCAACTGCCCCCCGGCCTCATTGAACATCACAATGCCCGGCGCGCAGCCTATAAAGAGCACATGCAAGGAGTGATCTAAGCGCGCGATGTCGCAACCGGGCAGAATCTGCTGCAAGGTGGCATCAGGGAAAGGCTGCAGCGTCCGCAAATTGACGCGCACAAGCTTATCGTTTTCCACGCAGACCACGAAAGCGATTTCCTGGTCTGAGTCCACGACCATACCATGCGGACCAATGCATGCGTCTGGCAGCCTGATCTTCGCGATAACTTTCAGTTGGACTGGATCGATAACGTCGACGAAGGAAGGCGGCGTCACCGGCGGAATTCGGCAGAATATTCTGATCGCTGAGCGGCAACGTGACCACGTAGACGCGATGGGAAGTGGGATCGTACTGCACATGCCCAACGTCATCGCCGAAGGGCTTATCCACGCCCAGGGGGATCTTCGTGATGAGGGTGTTGTGCAGCACATCGATCACGGCCACATTCTGGTTTTTCAGGGCGATGTTCATGTTGGTGTCGGAGATGGGCATGCCCGGGTCGCTGACGAACAAGCGATGGTCGACCGGGTCATAGGCGCTGGCATCTGGGCCGTCATTGGGATCGAGTTTAATCTGGACAGTCCTGAATGTGCTCTCGTCGACGCCATAGATGATGCCATCCTGGCCGTCACTGTCGTACATCCAATGGATGTCGCTGGCCAGGGCAATGCCAGCGGTCTGTGGAATACGGAGCACCTTCACGACCTGACGTGTCATGGTGTTGAAGACAACGACGTTCCCGTCGTCCAATGCGTTGACCTGGATGTTGACTGTGTTGAGATCATCCGGGGCTGGCCCGCTATGGTTGATGAAGAGCAAGTGGGTTTGCGGGTCGAGCGCCTGGAAGTCAAAGTGGTCAAAACGCACGGCCGGGCCAGGTGCTACCGGATTCTGGGGCGTTCGGTTCGGGTCAGGTAGGGCGCTGGGCAGTGGGATATCTTGGATTACCCGCAGCCGGAACGTTTGAATAGGTGTTATGAAGCGGATCACCAACGATAAGATAAGGAACGCCAGCAACCCAATGCTGATGACCCACATGATGACCCAGCCAATGCGGCGTGCCCCCGATTTCTGTGGTGGCGCTGAAATAGGATTTGCAACCATAAATCCCTCCTAAATCAAATTGTGTAAATCTTTACTACAAATAAGGTAACTATTCAGGTACCCTTTTCGCGCCGCCTGCGGCGGCGCACGAGAAAAAAGATGATGAAGCGAGGACACCTCGCGCTCCGGCAGGGGGACTGCATCCCCCTGCACCCCCTGTATGGAGTACCAACTTCGTGACCCTTGCTGTATACGTACATCGTATCCCTTGTAGGTGCAACAGCGGCTCTCATCCAGAGGTTACGATGTTGGAACATAACATGGGACGAGGTTGGTAACCCATTCACTCCCTGCTGAATAGTTACAGTGACCTTAGCCCTACCTCTCTCTTCATCGTTCCGCATCATGGACAGACCCAGGTGCGCAGAGTTCTTCACACGCTCTCGTAGTACAGAGTCACCTTTGGTGCCAGAGTTATCCGGTCACCATTTCTCAGTTCGTGGCGGTCAACACGATTGCCCTGGTAGGTAATACCGTTTAAACTATCTGCATCCTCGATCAGCCACGTCCCATTCTCCCAGCGCATATTTGCGTGCAGGCGGGAGACGCGCTGAGACGGTACCTGTACATCGTTGTTGGCGAGACGTCCGATGGTTAGAATTGGCTTGTCGAGTCGGCGTTCGCCCACGACTTTCCCATCCACCTCGATCAGCACACGTGCAGTAGTAGTCCGAGGAAGTTGCGTGCCGCCATCAGCACTGCCTCTTTTAGGGCTACCATTGCCACCACTGAGAGGGACTACAGGCGTAGGAATCGGCGCAGGTGTTGGCCTGGCTGGAGACGGGGTAGGCCGGAGCTGCGGTCCCACAGGTGAAGGGGGCATTTGCTGTCGCTCATACTCACGTTCAAAGTCTCTTGGTAGAGGCGCAAAGGCAGAACGCAGGATCGACTTGTTGGCCTGCTCTGGGCTATAGCGGTTCTGCTCTTCAACCAGGTGGGCAAACACACCACCCGCCCGCCTCAGCTCTCTATAAGTTCCTCGCTCCACAATCTGCCCACCACTGAGCACCACGATCTCATCGACGTTGCCAAGCGTGCTGAGTCGATGGGAAATTACCAGCACCGTACGCCCAACCACCAACTTGTCCAGAGCATTCATCACCTCAGCTTCCGACTCGACGTCCAGGCTGGCGGTCGGTTCGTCCAGGATCAGGATGGGGGCATCACGCAGAATGGCACGCGCGATAGCCATGCGCTGGCGTTGGCCGCCAGAGAAATTCTTGCCCTGTTCGCGTATATAGGTATTATAGCCGTCTGGGAAATTCATGATCGTCTCGTGCATCTGCGCTTTTTTCGCGGCATCGATAATATCCGCCTCGCTGGCTCCTGGACGCCCGATCGCAATATTATCACGAACCGTGCCCTCGAAAAGCACCGAGTCCTGTAACACCATACTCACATTCTCGCGGCAGACCCTGAGAGGATACAAGCGATTATCTGCGCCGTCGAGTTTGACACTGCCCTGTGTCACTTCGTAGAAACGTGGTATCAGCTTGACCAGCGTGGTTTTGCCTCCGCCGGAGAGCCCCACCAGGGCCATAGTGCGACCGGCGGGGATGTGCAGATTGATGCCATTGAGGACAGGGACGGGACGGTCTTTCGAATAACTGAAGACAACATTCTCGAAGGTGATTTCCCCTTTTAGCTTTTGTGGGCCATAGTAAGGGGCTGACGTCTCAATCACTTCGGGAGCCTGGTCCAGCACTTCCTGGATGCGCTCAGCGCCAGCTACCGCAATGTTCACCAGATTATTCAGCTTCGCCAGATCTTTGATGGGTTGGAAGAGCACACCGAGGAAAATCAGGAAAATAACCAGGGTACTAACATCGATGCTTCCCCCTTAAATCGTAACGATGCCCAGGTAGACGGGGTTGCCTGCCGCTACATACCCACCCACACCCACGACGACGGCCGTGCCGAGTGCCAGGAGAATGGCAACAATGGGAGCGAATTGCGCCTGCAGAAAACCGGCCAACAACCCGGCCTGCCGCGTCTGCTTCACCCGCTCGCCAAAACGTACATCTTCGCGTTCTTCACGGGTAAAGACTTTAATCACCGTGAGGGCATTGATGTCCTCTGCCGCAACCTCAGCAACCCCGCCTGCCGCTTTTGCCGCGCTCTTCGCAGCCACCCTGATACTGCCAACATAGTAAAAGGTGATCGCAATGAGGAAGGGGGCAATGGCTAGGGTGAGGATCGTATATTGCCAGCTAATGAACAGCATGATGACTAACACGCCGAACAGTGTCAAGCTACCGACCAGCAGGTCTACCAGGCCATCGGTGGCCAGTTTCTCGATGTCGGCAATGTTGGCGGTGATGCGTTGGATCAGGTCACCCTTCTTCTGTTTGCCGTGCCAGTCCAGGGAGATGCGCTGCAAATGCTCGAAGAGCGTGGTACGTAAGCGCGCACTCAGGTTCTGGGCAATGAAATTGGCGATGTAGAGGTCAAAGTAGGCCAGGATGGCGCTGATGACGGAAAGCACAAGCAGCACGACGACAGAAAAGACAATCACGCCAATCTGACTGTGCTGGGTCAAGGTGGGGTGTAAGATGGAGTTTTCATCGCCCGGTGTAGCCGGGCATTCTGTCTGAGACGCTGGCCCTAGGGTGAGATTGGGGTCAATCGCGGGGTTATCGAAGAGGCCGAGAATGCCAGATTGATAGTCTCTTCCCAGGAATGCGAAGGTGCAGGAAGGATCGTTGCCCAGGCTGCCAACCTTACCGGTAATCCATTTGATGGGAAAGGCTGCACCAAGGGTGCAGGCCACCCCCAGGATTGACACCAGAATCGCGATCACAACCAGCCAACGAAGCCCCTTCAGATTACGTAACAAGAATCGAAATAGGAATACCATAAAGCCCTCCTTGCCTTCCAAGTGAAGGTCATCTGATAAGCATGTGCTTATTTTATCAGGGATATCCTTGCAGGTAAGCCTTGCTAAAACTATGGTGGATCAGCAATGGATTTAGGATTTCGCTTGAAACCCCTTTTGCAATGATGAGAGAGATAAAATAGTCTGTGCTTAACACAAGCATAGTGTGCTTGTCTGAATTGAAGCTGTGAATTAGCTGAGATGAAACTGAGAAGATGCGAAAAGAAATGTGTTTTCACGCGAGAGGAAGCCAGATACTGAACGTACTACCCTTGCCAGGGATACTTTCAGCGGTGATGCGGCCACCGAGCTGCTCCACCAACGTCTGTGCGATGGGAAGCCCCAACCCGGTGCCCTGGCGCGTGCGGGCGCGATCTGTGCGATAAAAGCGCTCGAAGATGTGCGGCAGGTCAGCAGGCTCGATGCCTATGCCCGTGTCGCGAACGCGCAGCACTACCTGCCGATCAGCTCGCTCCAGCGAGACGATCACACGGCCTCGGCCATCTTCAGCGTTGCTCGGAGTGTACTTGAGGGCATTGTCAAGCAAGATCAACGTGATGCGTCGCAGGTGTTCCTCATCTCCATGCACTCGCACCGGCTCAATGTGACCGATCTCCAGTTTTAACGTCGATCCCGCAGCAGCGAGTCGTCGCCGCAGTTGGCGCACCAGTTGCAGGACGGCGTGATCCAGTTCCACCAGCTGCACTCTTTGGGTGTGCTCTGCTGCCATTGATCTCATCTCCTCCTGTGAAGCACCAGACTCAGCATCGTTGGCGTCGGCGTGTGCCAGGAGCAGCAATTCCTCCACCAGCTTCGCTAATCGTAGTGTCTCTCCATGGGCATCAGTGAGCATGCTGTGACGCTCTTCCGGCGGGAGTTCGTCAAGATGTTTGCGCAAAAACGCGAGATTGCCCTGGATCGTGGTGAGCGGGGCACGCAGTTCGTGTGATGCGTCGGCAACGAAGCGGCGTTGTGTTTCCGTAGCACTTTGGAGCGATGCGAGCATCTCGTTGAATGTATCCACCACCTTGAACCAGCTCATCGCGTCCGCGAGGCCGGTGCACCCGCTGGCTCAAGTTTCCGAGACGTGTTCCACGTGCCGTGGAGGCGGCGATGGCATGCGCCGTCGTGGCAATTTCCGTCAAGGGATGCAACACCCGCGTGGCGATCGCCCAACTGCCAATCAGAGTTCCCCCAAGCGTGACCAGCCCGGCGAATAGGAGCAGGGTCCGCAACACGGTTAGAGTATCATCCTCATCGTCCAGCGACTTGGCGACTAGCAGAACGCCAACCACCGGACCGGCAGATGGAGAAGCACCACCGGCACTTGCCTTACAGGTTGTCGCGTTTACCGCACTTCTGCTTGCGTTCGCAAGGGGTGCAGTGATGGGCAGCGCTTCCACGCGCACATTTTGACCACCAACCGAGGTGGTGTAGCAGATAGTCTGACCAGCGAGCGCTGCTCGGTTTGTCTGGATGCTGAGCGGAAGACCCTCATTGGTACTGCTTGACGAGAGGTAGCGCAAATGCCCCTGGGCATCCAGCACCTCAACCACAAAGCCTGGATCGCGGTAGGTGTCAACGACGTTCATGGACAGCTGGCGCGGCCAGTAGGGCGGGTAAGGAGACAGATCATCACGCACATCCAGCGTAGCGACTCGAGCGGCTGCGTTGATCTCACTCTCAATACTCTGGTCGATCGCATCGGTTGTCAAGATGAGGATGAGTAGAACAAAGAAACCCAAGGTGACGGCCAGCAGCGTACCATACCAGAGCAGCAGGCGCAGGCGGAGTGATTGAGGTTTGCCTCGCTTGTTTCCAGGTACTTTCGCTTTGTCCATCTCCATGTTCAGTCCTTGAAGACGTAGCCAATCCCACGCACGGTGTGAATCAAGCGTGGCTCGCCTTCGGCCTCAAGCTTAGCACGCAAGTAGCCCACGTAGACTTCCATGACATTGGATGAGCCCTCAAAATCAATACCCCAGACGCGGTCCAGAATGATCTCGCGCGTGAGCACCTGGCGGGGACGCCGCAGAAAGAGTGCGAGCAACTCGTACTCGGTGGGCGAGAGTTCAATCTCCCGCGCACACCGGTGTGCTACGCGTGTGCCTGTATCCAGTTCGACATCAGCATAGCGCAACACCTCATTGCGCTCCGCCTGGTTGCGCCGAAGCAGTGCCTTGACACGCACCAGCAACTCTTCTGGAGCGAAGGGCTTGACGAGGTAGTCGTCGGCTCCCGTCTCGAAACCTTCAACCCGGTCCGCAACAGCATCACGAGCAGTCAACATGAGGATCGGCACGTTGTCGCCAGCGGCACGTAGCCTCCGCGTCACCTCCAGCCCATTGAGCCCCGGCAGCATGATATCGAGCACGATGAGATCGGGTGGATGCTCCAGCGTCCGGGTCAGCGCTTCGTCGCCGCTGGCCGCAACAGCGATACTGTAGCCATCATAGGCGAGGATGCGTCGCACCAAGTCCGTGATGCGCGGGTCGTCATCCACAACTAGAATGTGCGCCTTCATCCTGTTCCTCCGATCCCTGTAGGAGTATCATTTCTCATGGGGAGGCCCATTGGAGATACCTGCTCGAGTATTTTTCTGCTCTATGGAAAGTATAGCATAGGGATGTGAAGCAATGCTGAGACGGACCTGAGTTGAAGCTGAGAGTGAGGGCCATCTTCAGCAAAATATACAAGTGGTTCTGCTGCAGGAAGAATAATGATCAAGCATCCCGCATTTGGAGACTTCGTCTCCAAATGCGGGATGCTTGATGGTTGCCCAAGGTCCGTCACATACGAAGGCAATACTGTGCCAGTTATCACCCCGCCTTATAGTGTAGTATCGCCTTCGGCGCAAGCAAGATACGGTCACCATTCGTCAATACATGTCTATCGACGCGAGTTCCTTGAATGGAGATTCCATTCAAACTGTCCGCATCCTCAATCAACCAGGTGCCATTCTCCCAGCGAATCCTGGCGTGCAGGCGCGAGACGCGATCAGCGAGTATTGGTATATCGTTGGAAGAAAGACGACCAACAGTGAGTATGGATTTATTCAATGGCTGTTCCCTGATGATTTTCCCATCTATCTCGACCAGCACCTGGGCCTTGTCTGAGCGGAAGCCTTGTTGTGGGATTACTCCCACCCGGGCCTGTCTCTGCGGTCCCTCATTCTGCGGATAGTCTCTGATTGGCATGGGAACATTTCCTGCCCCAGCAGGCTGACGCCCTATTGGAACGGGTTGGGGGGGTGCTGCTGGCATCCGCGGCCCAGCCGGAGGTACCTGGCGCATTCCGAAGTCTCCCGCTATATCGAAGCGAGAAGCAACGATCGACTTACCAACAACGTCTTCAACATTGTAACGGTTCTGTTCCTTGAGAAGGCCTGCGAACACCCCACCTGCCCGTCTCAACTCCTTGTAGCTACCTTGCTCAACAATGCGCCCATCTTTCAGTACGATGATCTCATCGACCTGGCCCAACGTGCTCAAACGGTGGGAGATCATCAGCACCGTGCGTCCGACTACGAGCTTATCCAGAGCATTCATGACCTCGGCTTCAGCCTCGACATCCAGGCTGGCGGTCGGTTCGTCCAGTATGAGCATTGGCGCTCTACTCAGGATGGCGCGTGCAATGGCCATGCGCTGGCGCTGCCCACCGGAGAAGTTCTTGCCCTGGTTGCGCACCAGTGTATTATAGCCGTCGGGAATGCTCATGATGGTATCGTGAATTTGCGCTTGTTTGGCCGCATCGATCACCTCCTCCAGCGTAGCATCCGGTCGCCCGATCTTCAGATTATCAAGCACGGTTCCCTCGAACAGCACCGATTCCTGCAAGACCATGCCGACATTCTGGCGCAATACCGAGAGGGGATACTTGCGAGTATCGAGGCCATCGACTTTCACACTGCCCTGGGTCACTTCGTAGAAGCGCGGAATGAGCTTCACCAGCGTCGTCTTGCCCCCACCTGATAATCCGACGAGTGCCACCCTCTTGCCAGCCGGGATGTGCAGATTGATGCCCTTGAGAATAAGCTTTTCCGGCGTATAGCCGAAGAGGACATTCTCAAAAGCGATGTCACCTCGGAACCTGGATGGACCGGTATAGGGCACGCTGCTCTCAAGCACTTCTGGAGCTTGATCAAGCACCTCCTGGATACGTTCAGCTCCAGCCGATGCACTGTTGAAGATGACTGACGACTTTGCGAGATCCTTGAATGGCTGGAAGAACATGCCAAGCAATGTTATGAATTGGAACACAGTACCCAGGCTCAAGCTGTTTGCTGGAATGTTGATGAACAAAAGCGTAAAGGTGTTGCCAGCTGCAACATATGATCCCACACCCAGGATGGTGGCGGTGCCCAGTGCGACCAGAACGGTCACGATCGGGTTGAATTGTGCTTGCAGGCCACCGGCACGCAGTCCAGCCTCACGAGTCTGCTCAACGTATTTGCCGAAGCGGCCAGCTTCGCGCTGCTCAAGCGAGAAGGCCTTGAGGACGGTGATGGCTCCAATATCCTCCACTGCGACATCGGCCACTTGACCAACAGATTTGGAGGCCTTTTTTGCTGCTGCCTTAATCGATCTCTGGTAGCTAACGACAATCACCGCAAGGGCGGGGATGATAGCGAACGAGATCAGTGTGAATCCTGACACTCGTGAGGAGCATCACAGCGAGAACACCAAAAATGGTCAGAGTGCCGGTAAGCGTATCCACCAGCGCATCCGTCATGAATTTCTCAACATCGGCAATATTGCCGGTCACGCGCTGAACGATGTCACCCTTCTTCTGTTTGCCGTGCCAATCCAGCGACAACCGCTGCAGGTGTTCGAAGAGAGTCTTACGCAGTCTCGCGCTCAGGTTCTGTGCCAGAAACGCAGCGAGGTAAAGCTCAATATAGAGCAGGAGTGCGCCCAATGAGGAGAAGAGAATAAGAATGACGACTGAGGCCAGGATGACGCCGAGTATTGTATGCGTCTGGTTGTGACCAGTCAGGGGTGAGTTCCCAATGGAATCAAAAAGGCCGATAAAAGCGTTCTGGATCGAGCCAGGAAAGATGGTTGCTCGCGGATCTATCTTTTGCTGGAGTGCATCACCGATAAATTTGACCGGCAGACTCAGCATGATGTTGGAAAATACCTGCAAAACTGCCATGACTACCGCAATAACAAGTAGGAAACGATACCCCCTCAGGTTGCGGAGCAGAAATCCAAAAAACATTTTTTCCTCCTTGCCTCTCCTTGTCTTATAGGCACACTGCAATCTCACTCAGCATGGCCGACAGTTCTTTAGGACGCGAACTATTGAGACGATTGACGCGACGAGTAGCGATTTTAAAGAGCAGTGCAGCTTCATAGAGCTGCGAACGTTCTAAGATGCCGTCGATAGTGGATTGTGTTATGCCCTGTTCAAGCATGGCCTGTCGGTAGGCATCGATGAAGGTCGTTTTTGCAACCTCAAACCATTGACGCATACCTGCACGATGGTACCACAGCCCGCTTGGGCGCAAGTAAGCCAGGAAGTAACCGACATCGAGCGCAGGGTCTGCAAGACAGAATCCGTCAAAATCTACCACAAAAACCTGGTGACTGTGAAAGAGCAATTGGCTGGCCTTGAAGCCGCCGTGCGCCGGACGATAGGCGTCGGGTTGGAGAGCCTCCAGGCGTGCGGCGAGTTGTCCCACCAGCCGTTGGGTCTCCTCTGCCTGCGTCGGGTTATGCGCCGCAATCAGCCCAGCACGCTCTCGCGCACGCCTGGCTTCTTTTGCTCCCGTACGTGGAGCGCCCTCTTTCGGGTGTACCGAACTGGTATGCAAACGAGCTAAAGCCGCAGCGGTGAGGAGTAGTTCTTCGTCTGGTGTATCAACGCCGGTTATCTCTCCGCCGCGTCCTCGCACGACCTGAGCTCGCAAGGCGCGGGTACCTGTAAGCATCGTCTCCGCCGGAGTGGCGGGCTGCACAGCCTGGTTGAATGTCAATCCAAGCGTTTTGATGATACCGAGCGGACGTGGCAGCATAGCGCCCCTGGGCGGAGGCAAGCTCGCGTCCCTACGCTGTTCATCATACAGTTGCTGCTGCAAAGCCTGGACGTTCGCTGCCTGTTCAGCGTCAGCATAGACCTTGCCGAAGAGGGTGAGGGTTTTCAGCGTGGGATCTTCACCATTGAGATGCTCCAGTATGAGGTGGTAGCGAATGACACAGCGGTTAGCGGGCTTGTAACGCACAGGTTCGGCGCTTGCGGAGACCAGCCGCCAGCCCGGGTTGCCCAGTTGCGCTTGGGCTGCTGCTTGTAGAGCTTCAAACAACGGACCATGTTCGGAGGTATCACAGCTTGCTGCCAGCGCGGGTAAGCCGTCATCGGCGGGAAATGCCTGTACCGAGATACCCAGGTCCTGCACGCGCAGCACGTTTGATGGTTCTACCTCAACGGATGCCTGTTGGACCTGTACTGCACTGAAGCGAATTTGTGCGCCTTCCAGTGCTTCTTCGTCGAGTGTCAGGCTGACCGACCGGTGAGGATCATTGGCATGTGCTTTCTGGGCGGAGGTCGAGCCGCTGTGCTGAACTTCATCGACATGGTAAATGACGGCCAGACCGCGTGCCGGTTTGCGGCGCAGGTAGCGTACAAATAAACCTATCGGTCCCTGCGCTTCTGGCAAGAGCGGACGACGGGCACGTTCGAAGAGATTTGTGACGATGGAAGGGAGTTCCATGATAGAGAGGCGGGTTTGTGGATTGTTGGTGCTCATGCTATTGGTTCCTTTTCCTTGTCTTGCCTATGCGTTCTACCAGTTCCGCCAGTGCGGTATCAGCACCGGGAACGCCGCGAAAACCTGGGAATGAATTGACATCAACGATGATAGGTCCCTTCTCAGTGATAAGAAGGTCGACACCATAGAGACGTAAATTGAAGACGCGGCCAATCTCGAGGGCGATGTGTGCCCAATCTGCAGGAAGTTCCACCGAGGAGATGGGAAAGTCCTGTTTGGGTGCATCTGGTTCTAATGGTGTGCGACGGCGTGCGGCAAATATCTGTTTATCGATAACCCACATCTTGATATCCCAGCCATCACCGGCTGCGAATTCCTGCAGGACAATCGGCTCCTGGCTCCACTGTGGGGCTAATGCCTTTAATTGCTCAACGTTATGCACCTTACTCACCAGGTCCCCTCGATGACTGTAGTAGCTTTTAACGATCAATGGAAATGGTAAGGTTGGGAGCAGATCATGGCGCGTTAATAAGTTCTCCAGGGAGGGAAAGTTCCAGGTGTAGGGCCAGGGGAGATGAGCCTCACGCATACGTTCTGCCATGAGTACGCGGTCCTGGCACGCTAACGATGACTCCCAACTATTGACAACCAATGCGCCGTGTTGTTCGAGGTAGTGGGCGAGCTCTAATGCCTGTGGTGCGTGTGACTTCAGCAGGTAAAGATCGGCCTGGGGATGCATCTCCTCCTGTGCAATGGATTCAGCGCCTGTGAGTGTGCGCACGTCAAGCAAGCGTACGGTGTGTTTGGCGCTTAGCTTTTGCAATGCCACGGCAATAACCGGATGATTGGGTGTTTCTGGATTGTCCATGATGAGGCATATGTGCATGTACTAACTCCTTACCCTTAGGATACCAGCATCAGAGCATAAGTGCTGTTAACTTGTTCACAGTTGAAATGTGTAATAAGGTATCACAACTGGTTTTTTAAAATATGGCTTTTTCTGGTCATTCATGGCCTTGTATGCACCGACTTCCCAGACAACCGTGCGCCCTCGTTCGAGTAACTGGCAGTCACTGGGCCGAGCCGAAGGAGGCTCTCCCTTCACGCGTTTGAACGCTAACCGCCCTTCGGCATAAATGGCATTCACTTGCTTGATAGAGGTTCCTTTGACCCGCACGATATCGCCTTTGCGGAAGCCTTCCAGTTCTTGGTAGATCTGATAGCGTACCCGTCCCTGGCCTTTGCGAGGCAGGTCATGATACTGCCGCCGGGTTTGCCGTGGACGAAACGCAATCCGATAGGTATTGGTCTCTTGCACAGGAACAGCCTCGCCTGTGGCAAGCGTCGCGATGCAGAGCGCATCGATGATGTGGGTCTTTGGCAGTCCCAGGTATTTGCGGTAGGCGGCGGTTTCGTAGCCGAAGACCGTGGAAAGCGAGGTGGTGCGCCCAAGGGTGGCGTACAGGTAGGTTTTCCCTTGCATCGTGCGCTGCGCAACCTGGTCCAGGTAGCCGCTCACTCCCGTTGCCTGAAGCCGGATATTGCCCTCGTGGACCTGATGGTGACAGCGCTCACACAAACATAGCAGGTTCGCCAAGGTATCTTTTCCACCCTGTTCCCGGAAAACGATGTGGTGCGCTTCCAGTCGGCAGTTTCGTTTTCCACACTGCTGGCATTGGTAGCCATCGCGCATCAAACAGGCCATACGCAGGTTCTCATCGAGCCGTGTCGGGTCCTGGTACTGCCTGCCTACAAGGTTGGGATTATTCAGGCGAGCAATGTCTACCTGCACATCCTCTATGACGATCTGGCTGATCGGTAACGTGAGCTGCTTGACCACCCGGATCACTTCCTCCACATTGGTTTTAACCGACGGTGGGAGCCGCCCGCTTCGCTTGCTTGAAGCTCGATTGTTGAATCTGCAAGAGCGATACCATTTGCGGATGCGCCGGCTACGCCGATGCATCCGACGCGTATCCATCTTTTCCTTCACATCCAGGCGATGGTGAATCTCCGCAGAGAGCAACACCATCCCATTTCCGACACAACTCATGCCGGTCACATGGCTCCCTTTGTCGATGCCCAGGGTTACCTCCTGGACCTGCCCTTCGCACTGCCAGCCTAATTGAATCGTGAACGGGCAATGCTTGACTACCTTCGCCTTGCCTGCGCGCAAGAGTTTGCGGGCTTTGGCGGGCGCGCAAGGCATCAGCGGCATGCCATCCTGGTTACGTACATAGACATGCATAGTGTTTGTAAAACCTCCTGCCGGAGTGAGATGCTCCTCGCGAGTGTTCAATGAGCTTGTTCAGATACGATCACCTTCGCCTTTCGGTTACCCTTAAATCGTACCGACAGAGCGACCAACTGGAGCGAACATTTGTCGGTGTCATCACTCATCAAACTGCTGCCATTGCTGGCCCGCTGGTAGTTCCATGAACCTGATGTCCGAAAACACCACATTTTTAGGCACTATCTCTTGTTCGATGGAGGGCTACAATATGCACTATAACACATCAGAAACCGACAGGGAAGTATCTGCTTCACAAATATTAACGATAGATAGTTCTGTTTTTCGCACAGCCCCGGATCTCATTAACACTTATTAGATTGCGACCAGAAACAAAGCATGCTATACTAGCGAAGAACCTGAAAGACTACTCTTCAAAAGGAGAACCAGCATAGACTATGGATGAGATACAGCAGGATGATGGCAGCACCAGTCCGAATGGTACATCAGTTCGAGCAAAGAGCCAGGAAGAACAGGAATGGACAGACAAAGGCAATGCCGCTGTGCGCCAGGGAGACTACGAAGAGGCGGTCAATGCCTTTGAGCATGCGATAGAGGCGGATCCGGGTGATGCCCGCGCACGTTACAACCTGGCATTGGCACTGCAATATCGCGGGCAAGACGGCGACTCGGAACTGGCGATTGCTGGCTACCGGCGAGCCATTGACCTCGATCCGGAACTGGTTGAGGCATATATTAACCTGGGTAACCTCTACGGCGAAGTGGGAATGTTTGAGGAATCGCTCGAAACATTCCAGCAGGCGTTGGAACTGGATGATGAGGACGATGAACTCTACCTCAGCCTGGGGGACACATACCGTGCCCAGAACCTGTACCAGGATGCTATCCAGACCTACCGTCAAGCACTCATCTTGAACCCGGACAACACTAATGCTACCGAGAACTTGCGGGACGTACGTGAGCGCGTAAATGACCAACTGCGTCGTATCATGGAACAAGAACGACGTATAGACGAAAATCCAGCGGATACCACACGTTACAGCGAACTTGTCAGCCTGTACCTCGACATGCGCCGTTATGATGAGGCCCTCTCTGTTGCCAACCAAATGCTTGCGCTTGATCCTGAAGACCGCACCGGCTATGACATGCTGGCTTCAGTCTACGAAGAGATGGGTGATCGAGACCAGGCAGCAGAGATGTATACTCGTATTGTAGAAAAAGCGCCAGATGACGCTGAGGCATGGGAACATCTTGGCACCTGGCGCTCCCTCCAGGGCAATACTGCTGAGGCAATTACTGCCTATGAACGTGCTGTGCAGCTTGATCCAAGCCGCTTCAGCGCGCGTTTCAGTTTAGCGGAGACCTACTTAGAGGCTGAACGATTTGAAGAAGCCAGGACTATCTACCAGGGCCTAGTTGATGCCCGCGACCAACTGTTGCCGGATGATCTGGCGGCTGCTTATGCTGGCCTTGCTGAGACCTACAACTCTATGGGTCGCTACGATGAGGCAATTTCGACCTCTCAGACCCTGCTAGCAGAGTTCGAGAATGATCCTGAGGGCTACTACCAGCTTGCCACTGCTTACGATGAACTCGGTCGCCATGACGACGCTATTGAAAACTACCAGTATGCCATTGAGAGCGATCCACTCAATGCCGACTACTATAACGACCTGGCTGACACCCTACGTGAGGTGAAACGTTATGATGAGGCTCTCGAAATGACTCAGCAAGCTATTGCCCTGGACCCTTCGATGACGCTTGCTTACGAAACTCTCTCGCAGGTTCTCCAGGAGATGGGGCGTCCCGAGGAGGCTGCCACAGCCATGGCGCAAGCGAATGCTCTGCGCACAGCGCGGGAGTAGGTTGAAAAGAACGCCTAAATCAAAGAAGGAGACGCATGTACCTGACCGCGAAACACGCCCTGGTAGGACGAACTATCCGCTGTGTGCTCTTTGATTTGGGTAACACCCTGTGGGGGAGCATTGACCCCATTAAATACAATGCCATCGAGCAGACAATCAATGACTACGCCGTCGCCGTCCTGCGTGACCTGCTTGCTCCCACGCCGTTGCCACCTATCGACACGATAATCCTGGGACAGCGCCTGCGCGAGATGGTGAACCAACAGTTGCGAGATGCGCTTCATCGCAACCCCGAAGTGGAACCAGATGTAGCCCTTGTCACCACCACCGCACTGTACCGCCTCGGTTTTTCCTCCGTGGACCGTGCGATGAGCCAACGTGTCTTCGAGGCTCTGAATGTGCGCGTTCCAGAGAGGCGCTCCCTGTTTGACGACGCGCTTTCCACCCTAAACGCGCTTAAAGCTCGTGGCTTCTCGCTAGGAATCGTGACTAATCGACATTGGGGCGGGGCATCCTTTCAGGAAGATCTCTGTATAATGGGAATCTACCCCGTCATTGACCCCGAGTATGTGGCGGTCTCTGTGGATATGGGACTGCGGAAGCCGAACCCTGAGTTATTCCTACACACTCTGAGAGCGCTCAATGCTGTACCAGAAGAAACCGTTATGGTTGGGGATTCAATCGGCGCGGACGTGGGAGGAGCCAAACGGCTTGGCATGATTGCTGTGTGGAAACCTAAACCTCGCCATTGGGCTGAGGCACGCGCAACCCTGGTAGCCAAGAATCCCGGTGATCAGGAGCCGCCGGGTCATCACGCTGTACACAACGCAAGCACAGGTGAACTGCAAGCACACTCCAGAGTGGAGGGCTTCTTACTAGCTTATGCATCTCGCCGTGCCAGGAAGCTCAACATGATACCCAGCAATGCCCAACCCGACTTGATCATCGAGCACCTGAGTGACCTGCTCAATGTCTTCACGCAGGTTGGAATTCAGTGACAACTCCCCAAGGCTGAAGCCAAGGACCCTCTGGCCGCATTGGTAGTGTTGGTTCCTGTCGGGCGACTACAAGGGTCCCCACCCCGCCTTGCAAAGGTAGGTGTTTTGGGTAAGCCGCCTGGGAAGGGGCTTGGATAACAGGCACGGCGGGCGACCATAAAGGCCCACCCATCCACTCCACACCCCGCTCGCCCCTACGGACTCGATGGGCACGCTCCAAAAACCTACCCGTGAAAGCCCCTACAGACCTTATTTAGCGTGCTTGTTTCTCCTCTACTGTATCAGCAAATGCTTCCAGGTCGTCGAGCCGTTGCTGTATATGGTCATAGAGCAGGTCGTGATTGAGGGTGCCAGGGTCATGCACCAGGGTATCCCGCAGGTTCGTGAGAATCTCCAGGCGATAGGCCAGTACAGGCGGGATGATGTGCTGAGATGCCACGATGCTCAGCAGTTCGTGATACCCTTCCGGACGGCGCAAACCAAACGACGCAATCAGAATGCCACAGATTTGCAAGCATGCCTCGATTGCCAGTTGGAGGTAGCGTTCAGCCAATCCATAGATGTGATAGTCGGCTGTAAACTCTTCACGCTCCGTTTGACCCAACCCGCGCAGAATATGGACCGATTCGCGCAATTGTTTGAGATGGCGCTGAACCAATTCTTTATCAATCGGCAGCATCTGTCCATACAGGCGGCGGCTCAATGCCTGGTTTTGAATATCGTCAAACTTCTTGAAATCCAGGTAGTCCATCACAGCCTTTGCCTCAAACGACACACGCTGCTTTTCATCACGGCTGAAGAGAATCTGACCATATTTAATCACCTGCAATTTGAGTAGTAGAGAGGCTTGATTGAGAATCACTACATCAATGTTATCGGACTCAAGGCGTTTGGCTAGTTCGCTGAAAAAGTAGAGTTGATAGTCAAGGAACTGATCTGACTTGATCTGCTCCATCAGCAGAATGGCGATATCGACATCGGTCAGGTGTCCAAATGAGGTACGGCTTAAAAGTGAGCCAGCGAGGTAGGCAGCATTAACGGGGCTTTGAGTGAAGAGTTGGTTGAGCCGGGATTGCTTTTCGAATAAGTTCATCCTTCTACCCATTCCTCTCCGTTGGTAGCGACCTCTTTCTTCCAGATGGGCACGGTTGTTTTAAGTGTGTCGATAATATAGCGGCATGCGTCGAAAGCTTCAGCACGGTGAGGAGTTGCTACGACGACGATAACGCTGGTCTCGCCAATCTCCAGGCGTCCGACGCGATGTGCAACGGCGACATGTTCTGCGCCCCAACGTTGTTGAGCCTCAGTGACTATAGTACGTATCTGCTGCTGCGCCATTTCTGGATAGACATCGTATTCAAGAAAGCGGACCTGTTTGCCACGCGCATTGTCGCGTACCACGCCCTCAAAGACTGCAATGCCTCCCACGCTTGGATGAGTGACGGCGGAGATCAATGCGTCGCGGTCAAGTGGCTCATGTGTAATCTGGATTAACGGTTCCATCTAGCGAAAGCCTCCGCCCACAGGGGGGATAAACACAATCTCGTCACCTTCGTGCAGCGTCGTCTCAATAGGTACGTAACGATGATTGACGGCGCAGACCGAGCGTTCCATTACAGATTTCAGACGTGGATAGTGTGTGAGGAGCAGGGCACGCACATCGGCTACGTTGGATTCCTTGTGCAATGTGAGTAACTCCTCGTTCTGCCCAACAATTTCACGAAATGAGGCAAAGTAACGAATACGAATCTTCATGTTGGGAGTATACCATACTTAGGCTAAAAGCGTGTCAATCGCTTCACGTAAAGTGTCGAGGTCAAACGGCTTGTCGATGCCGAGCATCGTGCGTTTTCCAACTTCACGTTGAAGCCTGCCCAAATTTGCCGTCACCAAGATGGCAGGGATAGATACCAGCTCATTGTCCATGCTGAACTGGTCATAGAGTTCGAGGCCATTCATGTCGGGTAAACGATAGTCCAGCAGCAAGAGGTCCGGCCTACTGCCTTTCATCATTTGTAATGCCTCGGAGCCCCTATGCGTCCACATCGTGACATAACTGGTCTCTTGTCGAAAGAACTGGGTGAGGGTCCAGGCCAGGTCCGCATCATCCTCGACAATAAGGATAGTTTTCGTGGCTTTTTGCTTCGGTGCTGGTGGTAGGGTTACGTCATCACGCAATGCTTCGCCTCCAAGCTGGTTAATCAACGCTTGCCTTGACTCCCACGAAGTATCTGTACGCGCTCTACTGCGTTCCGCTGAGGGGAGCTACATCAACATCTGTTTGATCGTATCCAGGAACACATCCAGGTCGAAGGGTTTATCGAGCATCACGAGCTTGCGGTTTAGGATTTCTTGTCTCACCTCGTCACGCAGGACAGAACTTAAGATAATAGCTGGAACATTTTCCATGCCTTCTAATTCGTGCAGCAGGTCATAGAGTTCGATGCCGCTCATATCGGGAAGGCGATAGTCTAAGAGAAGCAGGTTGGGCTTGATGTGCCTGACGAAGTTCAACGCCTCAGAAGCTTTTTTAGCCGAAAGAACGTGATAAGGGGTTAATGATGATAAGGCCAGGTTGAAAAATTCACGGTTATCCGGGTCATCCTCCACCACAAGCAGCGTTTTGACTGCGGCTCGCGTGGCCACTGATAGCTGTTCTTGTTCCTGAAGCATTGTTATCCCTCCTCACCGATAGAAATCGAATTAGCCCATCAAATTATACCACCTTCCTAAGTCTCTTTGATCTACATTGTGATGGAAGAAATAGCCAAGAAGTATTCTTGGGAGTGATATGACCTCTTCCTGAGTAAATTGTACCATATCGGATTCGTATTGGGAAGGATTCTGGCGTGAAGACGTTTTATTAGCGTTCTGTTTCTTGGAAAGAGGTTCGTGCCTGCGCCACGCGGTTGGCAATCAGCGCGGCAGTAATGCCTGCGCCAACCCCATTATCGATGTTGACGACCGAGAGGCCCGGCGCGCAGGTTTGCAACATCGAAAGCAAGGCGGCGACGCCTTTGCCCCCTATGCCGTAGCCAACCGATGTTGGCAAGCCAATCACAGGCACAGGCACCAGCCCTGCTACTACCGAAGGTAACGCCCCATCCATGCCGGCGGCCACAACGATTGCATCGACCCCATTAGCGAGGAGGTTCCGTAATGGCTCCATCAGGCGATGCAAGCCTGCCACCCCTACATCATAGATGCAGGTCACACGACAGCCCATTTCCTCTGCAATCAACGCCGCCTCCTCTGCCACTGGAATATCCGATGTGCCTGCACTGATAATCCCAACATGCCCGCCTGTGCTACGGCGCACGTAGTCAGGCCTGGAGATGACGACTATGCGAGCGGCTTTACAAATATGAACTGTGTCCTCTTGAAACGCTGCACGAAGCTCCTCTACGGATTCTGGACGCACGCGACTGATAATCGCTCGACCTGAACCTGCTAGCAGTCCTCGAGCCATGCTAATGATCTGCCCCGTTTCTTTTGCCTCGCCAAAAATGACCTCGGGCACTCCTTTGCGTTGCTCGCGTTCAGGATCAGGGCGAATTTCGACGACAAAAGAAACCTCGTGGTTGAGCTGTTCCAATTGCTCATCAACGTGATGGTTCACAGAACTATCCTCTGCGCAGAGCGAGTTCAGCCAGTGTCCGTACAGCGAAACCGGTTGCGCCACTTTCCTGGTAGGGTTTCTTGGTATCCACGAAGTCGGTACCGGCAATATCCAGGTGCGCCCACTTTGCATCACCTACGAAATGCTCTAGAATTTTTGCAGCCGTCACCGATGACGCTGATCGCCCACCTGTCTGCTTGATATCGGCAATATCACTCTTGATCTGTTCAGCATACTCATCATCCAGGGGCATGGGCCAGAACTTCTCACCAACGGCCCGTCCGGCGGCAATGATCTCGTTACTGAGCTGCTCATCGTTGCAGAACAAACCTGCCATGACTGAGCCAAGAGCTATGACGATACCCCCAGTGAGAGTTGCGACGTCTATGATCGGTGATAATCCCTCCCTGGTAGCATAGGAAAGCGCATCGGCTAGCACAAGGCGCCCCTCGGCATCTGTGTTGACGATTTCGATGGTCTTCCCGTTCAATATGCGCAGGATATCGCCCGGACGATAGGCTGTACCACTGGGCATATTCTCGGTTGACGACACCAAGGCAGTTACGTTGATGGTGGGTTTTAATGTGGCGATAATCTGCATAGCACTAATTACGGCGGCAGCTCCTGCCATATCGCCCTTCATCTCATGCATCCGTTCGGCAGGCTTGAGTGATATACCGCCGGTATCAAACGTGATACCCTTGCCAACCAGTGCCATGCCTTTGTCGGTGTTGTGGGGAGCACCACGGTAACGCAGGATGATGAACTTGGGTGGCTCGGCACTTCCCTGGGCCACTGCCAACAACCCACCCATCCCGAGTTCTTGCATCTGTGGTCGATCCAATATCTCACACTCAAGGCCAAATTGCCTGGCCATTGCGCTGGCGCGGTTGGCCAGTTCGGTCGGAGTCAATACATTGGGTGGCTCGTTTACAAGGTCACGGGCAAAGTTTGTGGCTTCGGCAAATGCAGTTCCCTGCTCGATTGCCGTATGCAGTGCCGCCTGGTCAGCACTGCCGGACAACAGCTTGATCTTCGTAACTCCTTGCCCGTTTCCATTGGTATCCGAGTGTTGGTACTTCTTGAAGCTATAGAGGCCCAGTAATGCTCCTTCTATCTGTGCCTGTGCAGCTTCATCGATGCCAGTATCCTCCAAACCCTGCCAAAGCAATGCCAGGGCTATTTGCTGTGCGCCTGTTTGCTGTAAGTGGCGAGCAGCAGTTGCAGTGGCTCGACGTATTGCTAACGGGTTTACCGTTTCCTGTGCACCCAGGCCTACCAGCACGACACGCTTCGCCGTCAACTTCCCCATGGTGTGTATTGTGACTAGTTCACCCAGATTACCTTTGAACTCCCCATGTGCACAGATTTCGTCGATAAGTCCTCCGAGTAAACGATTTACAGCCTGAGTAGGTGCTGACAAAACGATGCCTTTTGACTTTTGCCCCACTTTTTTATGAGCTGCCCCGACCACCAGTGCATCACATGCAACGTTTTCCTCTGCCTGATTTGTTACGCGAATGTCCATAAAAATTTTTCCCAACTTTCTAAAGTATAGTTCGGTAATGTGTGATCCAAAAGTGAATGACCGACCACACTATGGCCGGTCAGATGATCGCCCTGCAATATGTCGTATCATAACAAATTCTGCGGAAATGTGCTAGGTTGAGGAATCCTAAATAGTCGCCTCCGAATCATAGTACCTCAGTACTACACATAGCTCTTCCATACTGTACAAACTCTGCTAATTTGGTATTATGTCAACGATATCCTTTCCCTCAGCTTGGAAAGTTACGCCAGAATGGCACTGTAATTGTCCCATTCCCAGACTAGATGGAGAAGTCTGAGATATCCACACCCACGACCAAAGTATCTTATAGCATCAAGATTATAGTTTTCATAAGCACATTGGCAAGCCTTGCCATTATCGACATGGCTCTTCAGCCGCTCAATGCTTATACGATAAGCAACTATCGATCCTACACTGATACAAGCATGATGGCGCTGCAAGGCATGTACAACACATCCACAGGGCTGTGGTTACATGCCTTGTGGTGGCAACAAGCCACTGCCATGGAAACTACCATTGACTACTCCTTGCTGACCCACACAACCACTTATGCTGCTGATATCGCCATTACTTTCAATCACAACAAAAGCAATAACTTCCTCGATAACTTCTATGATGACGAGGGGTGGTGGGCCATCACCTGGATCAAAGGCTACGACCTGACCCATAGGATCAGCTACCTCGATATGGCCAGGGCCATCTTCAACGACATGGCAAACGGCTGGGACTCCACCTGCAATGGTGGTATCTGGTGGAGCAAGGACAAAACCTACAAAAACGCTATCACCAACGAACTTTTCCTTCAGGTCGCCCTTCGCCTCCATCAACGCACTCCGGATGACACCGTTGGCGGTGGAGGCGGACCCCAGCAAACAAGTTATATCGACTGGGCCATCAAAGATTGGCGCTGGTTCAAAATGAGTGGCATGATCAACTCCTCCAATCTGATCAACGACGGCCTGGACAGCGGCACCTGTCAAAATAACGGTCAGAATACCTGGACATACAATCAGGGTGTTATTCTGGGGGCATTGACCGACCTATATAAGAGCACCCACAACCGATCCTACCTCTCACAAGCCGAAGCGATTGCTAATGCCAATGATGAAACGAATATCGATGATAACGGCATCCTCTATGAGAAAGGCTGCGAGCCTGATAATAGCTGTGGTAATGATGCGCCGCAGTTCAAGGGCATTTATATAAAGAACCTGTACTATCTCTATCAATCAGACCACAAGCGAGCGTATAGAGATTTTATCATCAAGAATGCCGAGGCAATCTGGGCCCATGATCGGGACCCCGAGAACAATTTAGGATTGCACTGGGACGGGCCATTTGATTCTGTCCAGGCACGCAGACAAAGTCCTGCAATCGATGCCTTCAATGCTGCCATTACCTTCAGTAGCTGATATAGCTAGTCTCTTCTAGAGAGGAGAAACGTGTGGGACTGCTTGGAAAAGGAAGGCACGACTCGAATATAAAGGGAACTCCATCACTTTTGGTAATGGAGTTCCCTAAATGGGCCCAGCTGGGATCGAACCAGCGACCAAGCGGTTATGAGCCGCCTGCTCTTACCGCTGAGCTATGGGCCCTTGCAAAACGCATTGTACCATATCCGACCCTGAGTGGGAAGAGGGAAAATTTAGCTATTTGCTGCCTGTAACAGCAACCCGTAGAATCTGTAGGGCGGGTTCAGTTCCAGCGCCCCGGCATATGCATAGATTTGCAGCGTTTTGTGGAAAATTACCTGTAAGCGCACACCCTCAGCAAAAAAGTGTGCTATAATAACAGGAGCTTTAGAGAATAAAGTATTCCACTTTACTAAGCAAGTTTTCCCAGGGGGACATTCAATGGAGAATGAAGTAACAATTCGTATTGGGGGCGAGTCAGGTGAAGGCACTATTTCCGGTGGTGACATCCTCGCGCTCGCCTCTGCACGCTGGGGGTATCATGTGTATACCTTCCGCACTTTCCCAGCCGAGATTCTGGGCGGACCCTGTCTGTTCCAGGTTCGTATCGGCGAACACCCGATAAAATCGATGGGTGACTATGCTGACGTACTTATCTGCCTGAACAAAGAGGCATATGATCGCAATATTAGCGAACTGCGTACTGGCGGGGTCTTGATTTATGATCCTGCCGACTTCACGCCAGACGCCAGCGATTTTATTACTTACGCCATCCCATTCAATGAGATAGCTCGTAAAGAAGTACAACTCTTCCAAACGAAGAATATGGTCATGCTCGGTGCAATTTCTGGTCTATTCGGTCCTCCACTGGAGGCTGTTGTCCAGGTAGTGGAGTCCAGACTCTCCAGGTCACGTAAATCTAATCCTATTTTAATGGAGAAGAATATGCTGGCATTGGAGATTGCGAAAAAATATGTCACAGAGAAATTATCCAAGCAAGACCCCTACCAGCTTGGTCCCGTTGAGAAAGGGGACCGCTACGTGCTGAACGGCAATCAGGCCGTAGTAGCTGGCGCATTGGCGGCCCAATGTCGCTTCTTCGCAGGCTACCCAATCACACCTGCCAGCGACATCATGGAAGCATTGGCAAAAGAGTTGCCTGCCGTCGGCGGCACCTTCTTGCAAGCGGAAGATGAGATGGCCGCTCTTGCTGCTGTCCTGGGAGCCTCGTACGGAGGCAAGCGCGCCATGACGGCGACCTCCGGTCCCGGCTTCTCGCTCATGACGGAATTGATCGGCCTTGCGTCGATGACCGAGCTGCCGGTAGTGATCGTGGATGCACAGCGCGCAGGTCCCAGCACAGGCATGCCAACGAAGATGGAGCAATCCGACCTGAGCTTCGCGCTCAGCGCCGGTCACGGGGATACCCCGCGTATGATCGTGGCGCCGACTAATGTAGCAGACTGCTATAGCCTGATTATCACAGCCTTCAATATGGCCGAGCGCTATCAAATGCCTGTGCTTTTCCTCACCGACCAGGGCTTGACTGCGCGAGTCGAGAGTGTAGACCGGGCCGCCTTCAAACCTATGCCGATAGAAGATCGCGTGCAATTCGTCGAAAATGGTGCCAATGGGAGCGGAAGTAATAGTACTTCCTTCAATGGTCATAGCACAAGCGTCGCAGTTGAGGCAATGGCGCATAGTTTCGCACGTTATGCCTATACTGCAAGTGGCATCTCACCCATCACAACGCCTGGACCAGGAGCTGTTGCCTATGTCGCCACCGGCCTGGAACATGATGAGCATGGTCATCCCGACTACGAGCCAGAAGACCATACAGCTATGATGGAGAAACGTTTCCGCAAGCTCGACACAGCCGCCAGCGAGCTTCCCGGTCCCCCACGCTACGGGGACGAGGATGCTGACATCGGCATCATTGGCTGGGGCTCGACCGAAGGGGCCATTCAAGAGGCCATTGATCGCGCACGTGCAAAAGGGTACAAAGTGGCGTCTCTGCACCCGCGCATTCTATCGCCATTGCCTGATCGTACCATTCGAGATTTTATCCGCTCAGTAAAGAAGGTTATTGTGCCGGAGTGCAATTACTCCGGCCAGTTGGCCAACCTGCTAGGCGCTAAATATGGCCTACAAGCAATTCGTGTCAACAAATTTGGCGGTATCCCATTTACCGCCGGTGAAATTCTGCGTGCAATCGAGGAGGTTAGCTAATGGTAGCTGAGTCAACTATCGTTCTCACTCCAAAAGACTTTAAGAGCGAAGTAAAGCCCACCTGGTGTCCTGGATGTGGCGACTTTGGTGTACTCAGTGCGACGTACCAAAGCCTGGCAAGTCTGAAGGTAGCACCCGACGAAACAGTGGTAGTGTCGGGTATTGGCTGCTCCAGCCGTTTCCCACATTTCATGAAAACCTTTGGTTTCCACACCGTTCATGGACGTGCGCTGCCGCTGGCCCAGGGGCTGAAAATGGCACGCCCCGACCTGAACATCGTAGCTCTCGGCGGCGATGGCGACTTCTTTAGCATCGGTGTTGGTCATCTCGTGCATGCTGCGCTGCGCAACATTGATATTACGGCCATCGTGATGGATAACGAGATCTACGGTCTGACAAAGGGCCAGACCTCGCCAACTTCGCCCCATGGGCATGTCACGAAATCAACCCCTTATGGACTCATGGCTTCCCAGTTCAACCCGATTGCCACGGCACTCACGCTGAACGTCAGTTTTGTTGCACGCGGCTTCTCTTCCAAGCCAAAGGAAATGGCGGCGCTGATTCAGCAGGGGATGAATTACAAGGGTTTTGCGCTCATTCATGTGCTCAGTCCTTGCCCAACGTTCTACAACACATTTGATGCATGGAAAGCGTCTGTCACACCCGTTCCAGCCGATCACGATACGAGCGATCGTAGCAAGGCATTGGCACTGGCTATGGAGACGGAGCATCCTTACATGGGGCTTTTCTACAAGGAAGAGCGACCAACGATGGACCAGGCCGCCCATGAGTTAGTGCAGAACGCGAAACAGTTCGATATCGACAAGTACATGGCGCGCTACGCTTAAGTATCCTGGGACCCCACCCCTGGCACCCGCAAGGGGCACCCTGTCTCGGGGACAGGGTGCCCCTTGCGGGTGCTCAGGTTCACTTGCTAACCAGGTTGGGAAGTCGTTTCAACGGTTCTTGTGGAAGCGTTGGCTACGGCGCGGGTAAACTCATCACCACATGGACCACAGAAAAGCCCACTTTCATTGTGATAACTTCCACCAATGGCAGTCAATTGTCGTTCAGCTGGTTTCCCACACCATTCACACAGGCTACCACGTGGGGCATAATCAACGGAGACAGGTCGACGGAATTCATTGCTTGACAAGAGGCATCCTCCTCCAAATTTTTTTGCGTGCTGATCAGGTACACCTGTTCACACAAAACATAATCTGCATGCAGCACAGAAGGGGAAACCCGTATCTGGTGGTCGACCAAAGAATCAATAATCTTGAAAGTCAACGGTGATACGGTACTTACAAGGACACGCATCATCGCCCAGGAGCTGCACTGCTCCCTTCACCGGCCAACTATAGAGGCAAACAGAACGCACCATGCCGATGTAGAACACACTATACCATATTTTTCGCGAAAGTGCTATCTTATTTTTTGTCATCTGCTGCCAGATCTTCTTCTACGGCAGGAAAGCGTGCAGAGAGACGATCGCCGATAATCCAACCGATAGCGCCGAGGCCGATTGTGAGGCCAAACCAGACCAGCAGGACAGTGTTTAGTGCTACGTTATATACGGAGGCGAGGATACCAGCGAGCACAATACCAAGTGTCAATCCTGTTGTTATACCAATAAGGCATCCGGGATGACCCAGATTGCGCCCGCGTAACTTTTTGAGCATAGAGCTACCTATCCCCATATTTCAGGAATCACATTTTTCAATGTGACTATGCATGACCCCGCGCTGCCTGCTGCAGCCAAACTGTCAGCAAAAACTTTTGGTACATGGATCATAACGCCAGGACAATAAGCCGTCAAGATATTGCGCCAGGAGCGGTAATTCAGTTCTGATTCAGGAGTATGTAAGGGCAGTTTCAAGTCTTCGTGTTATAACGCCTTCAGAGACAATATGATATGATGAGCATGGGTATCCTGCACATGCTCTCTCCAGAGCAAAGGAGGCGAAACGCTATGCAGAAGCAAACCGTCATCTGGCTCACGTTGACCCTGAGCGTGCTACTCATTCTTGCAGTCGCCTGTGGGCCTGCCACCGCAACAAGCAATCCCACCGCAGGTGTGACACATCCCGTCACTACAATCCCCACAGGGGAGAATATCTATGTACTTGATGGTTATACCTCGTTGGGTAGCAACAGCCAAGGCGGGCGGCAGATTGTCGCCTTCCACCCTGGAAGCGCGAATCCTACCACACTCGTTACCTTGCCCACCGGTTTGACATCACAGGATCACCAAAGATTGTACACTGCTACAGCGAAGGACGGACGGACAACCATCACCATCGTCAACACGCAAACGGGCGCAACGATGCATTCGTTCGTCATCACTGGCACGTATTCAATTGCTGAGCAAGACTTCGCAAACTCGGTAAGTTCACCCGATGGGCGCTGGCTGGCTTTGCGCCAGTCAGGATGGGCCAATAATAGGACAACGATCGCACTCGTTGACACCCAGGCTGGGAAGCTTGCCAAAACAATCCAACTGAACGGCGCCTTCTTCCTGGATGCAATCTCTCCGCAGGCTGGCATTATCTACCTGCTCCAGTACCTCAACGATGGCTCGAACCACTACTATGTAAAGGCCTATGATACGCGTGCGAATCAATTGCTCCCGACCATTATCGCAGACAAAGGAGAATTGAACGACCCCAGGATGGTAGGCACAGCACTGACACGCCAGGTGTCGGCTGATGGTGAGTTCGCCTATACGCTCTACATCGACGCCACGCGCAACATCGCCTTTGTACACATCCTGCCGCTCGCGGACAAACCTGAGCCAGGTGGATCTAATGAACTTCCTGTACCCCAGTTTGCTCGCTGCATCGACTTGCCCACAGGTAAATCGGCCGATTTGCTTCGCTACTATACATTGGCGCTGTCCCCAGATGGAAGCACATTGTATGCGGCCAATGGCGCATTGGGAACAATCACGGCAATCGGTCTGAATAATGATGAGTATAACGTCATCGCAATCAACATCTCGGGCAAGACCACATTTAACCCTGGCCATGTCAGTATGACCATTAGCGATACGACGCGTATGCTTTACAATGGGGCTGTTGTCTCTCATGATGGCTCTACCCTCTACTTCACAGGGGTTCGTGGTATCTGGGCAGTAGATACCAACAACCTGGGCGTGAAAGGGCACTACCTGGCACAAGATGCTCTGACAGGCGTTGGATTTAGTGCCGATGATCGTATATTGTACGCCGTCGATCCGGTGCATGGAATCACACTCCTTGATGCCGCTACCGGGGAAGCTCAACAGACCATCTCGGGGCCAGCACATGCTCCCTGGGGAATTGAATGGGTCACCGATTAATGCATTATCGATGAACGCACACATTCTAATTGTCGATGATGATACCCGTGTCACCAGCGCCCTGCGACGCACGCTTGCCTATGAGGGCTACCAGGTCTCTGTAGCAGCAGATGGCGAGGGAGCATTGTCCATTGCTCGCACGAAGCCGCCAGATGTGGTGATTCTCGACCTCATGTTACCAGGGATTGATGGGCTTGAGGTCTGTCGTCGATTGCGTGCCAGCGATGACGCGGTAGCAGTTCTCATGCTCACCGCCCGTGACGCGGTGGCAGACCGCGTGTCAGGTTTGGAAACAGGCGCGGACGATTACCTGGTGAAGCCGTTCGCGCTTGAGGAACTGCTTGCACGTATCAAGGCATTGCTCAGACGACGCAGTCCACCCGATATGGTCCGTGAAGTGCTTTGTTTTGCAGACCTCGAACTGGATACCGCCACACGCCAGGCAAAACGTGGGACGCGCACCATTGAGTTGAGCACTACCGAATATGAACTTCTGACGTTATTCTTACGCAACCCACGCATCGTGCTCACACGTGCAGTGCTAATGGATCGTATCTGGGGCAGAGATTTTGCGGGTGGTCCCAACGTGCTTGAGGTCTATATCGGTCACCTGCGCAGCAAGTTGGAGCAGCATGGTGAAAAGCGGCTTATCCAGACGGTGCGCGGAGCTGGTTATGTTCTGCGCACAGATCCGTAGGGGGTAAAATTTTATGTACATTCCCCTTCATCTTCGCCTCACACTCTTCTACACGCTCCTGCTCGGACTAGCGCTCTTATTCTTCGGAAATATCGTCTACACCCGGGCAGAGCAGCGGGCCTATCGCGACCTCGACAATGCCCTGAGTAGTCGAGCGGCCAGCGTGAGACTCGGCAAAGCCCTTGCCTGTCCTCCTGGCCTAAATACCTCTTCATCACCTACTATTGTGCCTAGCGTCGATGGCCTGGGGACAGGAGGAATTGCTATCGAAGTGCTGGATGATCATCTGCAATTGCTCGCAACCACGACAAGCAACCCCAACCCAAATGACCCTTTTCAAACGAGTATAGATAGTCTTGTCGCCAGCCCCGTCCCCTGGGATGGGAAAGTAGCTCGCACTCTCTTGCAACAGTATACCTCTACACCAAGCTTGAGCGGCATATACAGCACTATAACATACCAGGGTCAGCATGTGCGTGTGTATAGTATGATCTCAACCTTTTGTAGTATACGCATCATCCAAACAGCACGTTCCGAGCAGGATATCGAGCAATCGCTCAGCGACCTGCGCCTCTTACTCATTCGTGGCGGTGCTTTAGTGCTTGCTTTCGCCTTTGCTGGAGGCTGGCTCATCACCTGGGGGGTACTGATCGCTGTACGGCGCATAACCAGGACAGCCCAAAGCATCAGTGCCTCGCGCGATTTCAGTCAGCGTGTTCCGGATAAGTCACTGGCAGGACGGGATGAACTGGTGACACTGGCAGATACCTTCAACGAGATGCTGGCAAACTTGCAGGAGTCATACCAGCGTCAGCAACGCTTTGTCGCCGATGCCTCTCACGAACTGCGCGCCCCTATCACCTCCATACGCTGCAATCTCGATCTCCTGGCAAAAGCACCCGATTTGCCAGCCGAAGAGGCACAGGCAGCATTGACCGATGCACGAGCCGAGGCAGATCGTATGGGCCGATTGGTGAGCGATTTGCTCACTCTTGCTCGCTCCGACACGCCCGAACAATCCGTAGCAGATGGCTATAAGAAGGTCAATAAGCAGGGTGAACTGGTTGACCTGGATAGTTTGTTGCTTGAAGTGTTTCGCCAATACCGGCATTCTGGAGAGAACGAAGCTGATGAGATGCTGGCGCATGGGCCGCGACTGATGCTTCAGCTTATTGCTCCGGCGAAAGTCTATGGTGATGCGGACCAGCTTAAACAAGCATTGGTAGCCCTGCTGGATAACGCTCTCAAGTACACGCCGTATGAAGGGTCCGTCTCGCTTTCGCTGGTTATAAGTGATGAGTATGCAACGATAAAGGTGAGTGATACGGGTATTGGTATATCGCCTGAGGACCTGCCTCACATCTTCGAGCGGTTTTATCGGACAGACCGTGCCCGCTCTCGCAATCGTGGCGGGAGCGGGTTAGGCCTGGCGATTGTGCAGAGCATTGTTCAGGAACACCAGGGCTCTATCGAGGTTGAGAGCACACCTGGAAAAGGCAGCACCTTTACTGTGAGATTGCCTGTAGGGAGCACAGAAACGCCGCTCCCAGGGGTTGGGTGATTTGGCTCCACGCAATAATCTGAACCTCATCCACGAGCATACTTCACTGTGACTTTAGGGAATTAATCTCCATACTCTGTCGTACTCTTCAGAAATAAGTGATGTAATCCTTCCAGGTCAGATTAACGTATCCTTTTTAAGGGAACAGTTTTTTTGCAGTCCAGAATTGCGCGTAAAATGCCATCCGAAAAACTCGGTCCTTAGCAAAAGACACACTACCTGATATGGCTCACAAGTTGTGTTTTGTTTTGAAATCAGGTATGCTTCATATGATGTGTTTCTCTGTCAGAAGTAGCTGAAAGTAGCTCTCACATAGAAAGCGCATCTGGTGCAGCAATGACAAACTTCTGGAAGAAATGTGGCCACCTCCTTCATACGGGCCGACAGCTTCTGTCCAGGTTGTGGGAGAGGAAGCATGAGCGATAAACAAGAACCACGCACCTGGCGTGAGTTCCTGGCGGAGCACCTACGCGATCCCCGAGAGAGGCAACGCATCGCCAGCACTGTCGGCGTCAACGAAATCACACTCAGGCGCTGGGTGAATAACGAGTCCGTGCCGCGTCCGCAGAACCTCCGTCTGCTGCTGAGAGCATTTCCTAAGGATCAGAAGGTGCTCACGGACCTGCTTTCCGCAGAACCTGTAGTGCCTTCTCTCCTGCATCCCGATGAGCTTCATGAGGATATCACCCTGGAACCACCTGCTGCGTTCTACAGTCGCGTCCTGTATGCGTGCGCACACAGTCTTCCCGCTCTGCGTACTCAAGCGATTTTTGACCTGGTGTTCCAGCAGGTACTCAAGCACCTCGACCCTGGTTGTCTTGGCATGTCTGTCAGCGTTGTCCAGTGTGTTCTACCGCTGCATGGCACCATCGTCAGAAGCCTGCGAGAAACGATGGGTATGGGAACTCCTCCCTGGCCACAAGACCTGGAACAGAGGTTGCTCTTTCTGGGAGCTGAATTGCTGGTTGGCCATGCCGTTACACATCAGCGCTCCTTTTCCGCCCAGCATCCTGAGGAACATCCCTCTCTGATTCCTGCGCAGTGGGTCGCATATGAACGAAGCGCAGCAGCTGCGCCTATCACATATGAGGAGAAAGTCGCCGGGTGTTTGCTTGTTTCGAGTACGCAGCCCTCCTATTTTTTCTCGACCCGGCAAAGATTGGTAGAGTGCTATGCGGACCTGATCGCCCTGGCATTTAGCCAAGAGGAGTTCTATCCGCCAGTTCGTATCAATTTGCGGATCATGCCGTCTGCCGAGACCCAATCGCCCTACTTCACCAACGTTCCGGAGCGGGTGCTTGAGGTGATGAAACAATTTGCAAGAGACCAACAACCGATGAGCTATCCTCAAGCGCAGCAGCGGGTGTTCCAGGAGATCGAAGAGCAGTTGCTGCAAACACCGCTTCCAGGAGAACTATCACTGTCTTCATGAAAAGAGTCAGCACAAGCTTTGCCACACACACAAACAGGAAGGAGTTTTGTACCCATGTCGCACGAAGCACCGCTGGAGCGAAGTAAGGGCACGTATATGCTTGATAGTGAAAGCACAGCGGAGATGACCCGACTGATCCGCCAGGATCGCCTGATCACACAAGGGATGGGCGGTCTCTTCCCGGAACGCTCCGACCTTGAAGGAATCCATCGTGTGCTCGATATCGCCTGTGGTCCTGGGGGCTGGGCACTCGAGGTTGCTTTTACCTTCTCAGAGATCCAGGTCATTGGTGTTGATATCAGCCAAACCATGATTGCTTACGCCCGGGCGCAGGCGCGGGTGCAGGGTCTGAACAATGCCAGTTTCCAGGTGATGAATGTTCTCCAGCGGCTGGACTTCCCTGACGCCTCTTTTGATTTAGTCAATGCGCGTGCGCTCGCTTTGTTCATGCCGCCGTCAGCCTGGCGTGGTCTCATGCAAGAATGTGTGCGCGTGCTTCGTCCAGGGGGCATCATTCGGCTCACCGATTATGAGATTGGGTTCACAAGCGCTCCGGCGTTCGAGGAGATCAGCACGCTGTTCACCCAGGGGCTGAAACGAGCAGGACAGAGCTTCTCGCCCACAGGGGTGCATGTCGGTCTTGTCCCCATGTTCGGGCAGTTTCTGCGCGACGCCGGTTGCGAGCGCATTCAACACATGGCTCATGCAATTGATTTCTCTGCGGGAACGGAGGCTAACCAGAGCTTCTATCATGATATGGTGGTTGCCTTTAAGTTAGCAGAGCCGTTTCTCTTGAAATGGCAGGTCACGACGGCGGAAGTCTATGCAGACTTATATCAACGCATGCAAATCGAGATTCTCTCAGAGGATTTTCGCTCATACTGGTTTGTGTTGACAGTGTGGGGACATACTCCTGGCGCATTATGAAAGGCCTCTGAGGAACATTCGGAAGAGTGGAAACCTGGGGCTGACCATGTCACGACCTCTCCCTCCATTGGAGTATCCAGAACAAGGTGTTTCGCCATCCGAAGGCGTATGGAGTCCACAGCATCGGTGGCTGACGCTTGGACTCATTCTTCTCACGCTGGGACCAGCATTTGAAGGACTAGCTGTGGCAACGATTCTGCCCAAAATCGTTGCAAACCTTGGTGGACTGACTCTATACGGTTGGGCTTTTAGCGCTTATATGCTGGCTACGCTTGTCGGACTCATTCTAGCTGGAGGTGAAGCCGACCGGCGAGGGCCTGCTCTGCCTTTCATCGGCGGTGTGGCACTGTTCGTCCTCGGCCTCATCCTGGCCGGCACAGCATCCTCGATGATCATCTTCGTTCTGAGCCGTGGTGTACAAGGCTTTGGAGCCGGTCTGCTCTCCTCAGTCGCCCTTGTCTGTGTAGGACGTGGGTACCCAGAGACGGTGAAGCCCCGCATGCTAGCGGTGCTTTCGAGCGCCTGGGTTGTGCCAGGGCTCGTCGGCCCCGCACTCGCAGGAGTCGTTGCCGACTTTGTCGGCTGGCGCTGGGTCTTCCTGGGCCTGGTCCCAATCTTACCTCTGGCAACCGGCTTAGTGCTCCCTTCGCTGAGACAACTTCCTTCACCTATGGTACCTGGAACATTCGACACTCCCCGTCTCATTGCCGCAGTGGGCCTGGTGATTGGGACGGGAATGACCTTGATAGGTTTACAGACAGGGTCTGTGCCTATGGCAACGGTGCTGGTTCTGCCAGGTCTGGCAGTTGGAGTACTATCACTACGTCGTCTGCTTCCAACTGGGACGCTCAGAGCGAAGGCAGGCATGCCTGCTGCCATCGCGACGATGGGCTTACTGAGCATGGCCTTTTTGGCGGAGAAGCATTCCTTCCACTGACGCTGATTTCCATACGCGGTCAGAGTACGATTATTGCCGGTGTCACACTGACTGCAGCCACTCTGACCTGGACCGCCGGGTCATGGGTGCAGGCACATCTGGCTCCTCAACAAGGACGTCGCCTGCTGGTCACGACGGGCTTGCTCCTGCTTGCTATTGGCCTGGCCGGCATAGCAAGTGTGCTCATTCCAGGCATACTCCTAGGAGTAGCACCGGTGGCGTGGGGAGTTGCTGGACTTGGCATGGGACTCGCGTACTCCACCCTCAGCCTTGTTGTCCTGGAAACGGCCTCTGTAGATCAACAAGGCACCGCATCGGCATCTCTACAGCTCGCCTCGGTGCTTGGATCGGCGCTTGGTACAGGTCTTGGAGGAGTGATCATCGGTTTTGTAGCAGCAGCAGGTGGACCACCACGTTCGGGGATTGTCGTGGTAGATACCCTGGTGATTGTGGTAACCGGCTTTGCCATTCTGACCGCCGTGGGATTACTGGGCCGACCGCATCAAAAGAAACCGGGCATGTAACCGATAAAGATAGTTATCGTAGGTGCCCGTGAGAAGAGGGCGACCGCAAGGGTCGCCCCTACTCGATGGAGGACAGGGTCAAAGCTGGGTCGCAGTGATGTGTTGATAGCTCTCCGGATGCCGCCGAACGTAGTCAGCGAGTGTCTGGGGAGCATGACCAGCGAGCGCTTGAACGGTGTGGCTGACGACGGACATCTCACCTGTGTCGATGGCAACGTAGGTACTTACCCAGGCCTCCAGCTCCCAGTCCGTAGGATTGAACTTCGCCCGCGACGCCCTGGCCTCCTCGAGGGTTTCGGGCTGATAGGAGGCAGGCAGACCTGTGGCACGCGAGAACTGTTCGGCGGCCTCAGCCAACGTGAGTGCCTGAGCACCGGTGATGTCATAGCTGGCCCCGTCGTGCCAAGTGGTGGTTAGAACAGAGACAGCCACATCAGCCAGGTCATCGCGCGAGACCCAGGAGATAGTGCCGTTGCCAGCAGGTCCGCGGACGACTCCTTCACTGGAGAACCAAGCAGGAGCCCGATCAAGGTAGAAGCTTGGGCGCAGGAACGTATACCGCCTCCCAGTTGCACGGATATGTTGCTCGGTGAGGTAGTGCTCGCGAGCATGTGTGAAGGTTGCCTGCGGGGCTGCGGCCAGGAAGGAGGTGTAGACGATGCGTTCGACTCCGGCAGCGACAGCTGCATCGATGGCACTGTAGTGTTGCTCCAGCCGGGTTGGTCCATAGCCTGACACCAGGAACAGCGTCTGGACGCCGGAGAGACCTGCCCTCATGGCCGTCCCATCTTCATAGGATGCCTGGACGACCTCAACGCCAGGAAGCTGTGGAGCACGCGCTAGATTCCTCACGAGCAGGCGCTGAGGCTGCCCGAGGGCGGCGAGTCGGGCCGCCACTCTGCCGCCGAGTTGCCCTGTGGAGCCGGTCACCCCTATGAGAGGGATGGAAGTAGTCATGAGATGTTCCTTTCTTGAAAACAGTCTCTATAAAGCACACATGTCAGTGTGCCGTTCTTCCTCCGTCGATAGGGATCACCTGGCCGGTGATGTAACTGGCACCATCCGAGGCAAGAAAGAGCACGGTGGGACCGATTTCACCAGGATTACCGATGCGCCCCAACGGGGTGAGTTGCGCAATGAACGGCTCGGCACGCTCCACGATGACCTCGGACATGCGCGTCTTGAATAATCCTGGGGCGATACAATTGACACGTATGCCACGACTGCCCCACTCTACGGCAAAGGCTCGTGTCAAATTGATCACGGCGGCTTTACTGGCATTGTAGCCGACGGTATTCAACTGTCCGCCGCCCAGACCGGCGATAGAGGCAACGTTGATCATTACGCCTTTACCGCGCTCCAGCATATGCCTGCCGACAGCCTGCGACATGAGAAAGGTACCGGTGATGTTGGCATCGATTACTTGCCGCCAGCGCTCCAATGGCATCGTCTCGGCAGGAGAGCCCCAGGTCAGGCCGGCGTTATTCACCAGCACATCGATTTTGCCGCATGCTGCAAGCGTCTGCTGCACCAGTTGCTCTACCGACGCTGCATCTGCAACATCGGCGATCATAGCATGGACAGCCACTCCTTGATCCTTCAAGACTCGCTCTGCTTCACTGAGCCATCGTTCCCGGCGAGCGGTGATGACCACTGTGGCTCCGGCAGCGCCGAACGCCTGTGCAATTTCTAAGCCTAATCCGCGTGAGCCGCCGGTAATAAGAGCAACCTCGCCCGAAAAATTGAAGCTAACGGTACCCATGTCCGCCTCCTCTGTGTTATTGTTTCACCGACATCCTGCTTTTCAGTCAAAGAGAGCTTTTCGTAGCATTACAGACACTAAGCTAGCCCTTCATATCCTTGCGGGTGACTGTCAGGTAGCCGACGAAGCCGATGATCAAAATCGTCAAGACCAGGGCCACCTTTGCGTCACCCAGCCCGAGACCACCCAGATACGGTTTCCCCACCCAGTCGGCAAACGAAGCGCCGAGCGGCCGGGTCACAATGTAGGCAAACCAAAAGGCAACGGTCTCGTTCAGACCAAACAACCAATAAGCCAGAGCTGGTAGAGCGAACAATACCGCAAAGAGTACAACCGAGGGAAAGTAACCTAAGCCGAGGGTTGATGCGGTCATATCGCCTGCAGCGGTGCCAAGTGCAAACGTAGCTATGACCGTAGCCCAATAGAACATCTCGCGACGACCACTGTAGATAGTATGGATGGACAGCGTTTTCTCGCTTACGTACCAGGTAACGAAGATAATGGCGAGAGCGGATGCAAAGAATGCAGTTGATACCAGATACGGAATACGCAGCACAACGTGTGTGACGTCGGCGGCCATTGTGCCGAATACTGCCACCATGACGACCGCTAACCAGTAGACCCACGCTACATAGCGACGCACCAAGAGCTGCAGGATCAGCGCAACAGCCAGACCAATACACCCGAGAGCTACTGCAACGTATGGGTTGATCTGGTACACCAGATAGTCCGACGTTGACTCGCCCATAGCGGTGGTCAGCAATTTAATGATCCAGAAGTAGACCGTAATTTCCGGAACCTTTCTGATGGCTCGCAGTGCGCGATGCATAGGTTGAGCGGCTCCGCTACGGACACCGGAATCAGTGTTGAGTTGGTGTCGTGGTATGGGTTTACTCATATGCTACTTCCCCTTGTAACAACAATAGCGCTACATAAGGTTGTCACCGTAAAACAGGGTGTTCTCGGTAACTGGCTTTGGTGACATGCTCTCCCCCATATCCATCATATTTCTTAGCAGTATAACATAAGCAGTATACAGCGCATATTGGATAGCCTGGTAGGGCAGGGCTTCTCAAACGTGGGGGGTAACAGTCACGTACAAGCGAAGTGCAACCATCGCCGTTCAAGAGAGGCCAAATAGGCCCTACGTTCCCCTTTCATGTTAACCTGATTTGCCCTACACACTGAACTCGTGCTAAACTAGCAAATGTAGCTAATTTCTTTTATAGACCATATTGACGAGCAGTACCTACCAATGCAGAAAAAGCAGACTGACACACCAACTATCCACACTAATCCACAATTTCACATGAGTGTGGACGACCAGCACCGACTGGAGAGCTTGCCCTGGCATGTTCCATTGGAGGAATGGCCGGAACATGGCGTTGTGCCTCTCTTGATCCGTAGAGGCGAGTCGCGCCATCCCGTGATCTTTGTGGAGCGGGAAAACTTTCGCTACGCCATCAAAGAGACGACCCCTCATATGGCAGAGCGCGAGATAAGTAACCTGCGTGAGATCGAACATCGTGGCATTCCCGCACTCAGTCGGGTCGGAACCGTGACCGTCCCGGCGCCACCGGTAATGCTCGAAGTGCGGGGACCCGGTGGCGTGCCTGAATACACAAGCGGCGATGGGGGTATACGGTGACGAGGTTGGCTCCACGTGTTATACCGCATGTTCTGCTCTATCGCGTACCTTTTACCAAACGCAACAAGCAACATTTGTGGTCAGCAGTGGCAGTACTGATGATCGAGCTGCACGAGCATGGAATATACTGGGGCGATCCCTCGCTGGCAAACGTCCTGATTCGCATCGATGGCCGGAGCGTCCTGGCGATTATGGCCGATGCAGAGACAGCAGAACTCTTTTCCGGCCCGGTGAGTGAAGGGCTACGCGAGCAGGATCTGGCATTATTTAACGAGTCGCTCTTATGGCAAGCAGAAGATTTGCGCAAGGCACGCGGACTGCCTGAAGAAGAGCAGATTGTCGATGATGAGGATTTTCGCTACTTTGAACGACGATATCGCTGGCTACGCCGGGAACATGCTCGATTGACAAACCCCCCGGCATCGATTTCATTCTTCCAGGTAGAACGTTTTCTACAAAACCTGAATCGCTGGGGGTTCTCTCTGTTGACCACGAGCGGACACACCTTGCAAGAATTCGTCACGATACTGCCGGGCTGGCATCAACGCCGCATCCAGGAACTGTTGGGTATCACGATACCGCGTGCTTACGCACGCCGATTTTATAACATGATCCTTGGCCACCAGGCTATTATGAGCAAACATGAAGGGCGCGATGTGAGTATCGAGGAGGCCGCACACCATTGGTATACCCAGTATCACCTGCCGGCTATTCTCTTACTGCGTCAGAACCTTACAAGCGGGCAAGATCCCATGCGCGCCTACTTTGATCTTATGCGTCATAAGTGGGATATGAGCGTTAAGGCCGGGCACGAGGTTCCCCTGGATGAGGCAGAACTAAGCTGGGCCATGCGAAAAGCAGATACGGGAAAACTTGGGGCAGTTGATCCCGCAATGCTAGCAAAGTGGTGGCGAGAGCTTGAGCCGGCTGCGCAAGTGTTGGAGCCACCACTTATCGAAAGTGAGAAGTTGGAGCCGCTCCTGTCTGAGCAAGAGCAGCCACTTGTTCGCCTTCCCACGCCTGAATTGGAACGAGAGTTAAACGAGATTCTTGATCAACAGGAACCGGAGGACTAGAGAGCCTGAAACCGATGGTCTATGAACTATCCTGGTACCCGCAAGGGGCACCACTACACTTTACATTCGCAACATCCTTAAAATGTAGTGGTACCCCTTGCGGGTACCAGGGGTGGTCCTACACTTCTTCGATCGTCTCTTCTTCATCAGCGGTAACACCGATCTCACCGGCTTTGAAGGAGACGATATTGCCACGAATTTGCTCATCAATAGCAGAGGCAACGTCGCTATTTTGACGCAGGAACTCTTTGGCATTTTCACGCCCCTGGCCCAGACGAATATCACCGACGGTGAACCACGCACCGCTCTTCTTCACAAGCCCCATCTCCAGGCCGAGGTCGATCAAACCACCTTCGCGAGAAATGCCCTCGCTGTACATGATGTCGAATTCCGCAACGCGGAACGGTGGCGCAACCTTATTTTTGACCACCCTGACACGTGTACGACTACCCAGCACCTCCTGCCCTTGTTTGATGGAGTCTATGCGGCGAATGTCCAGGCGCACGGAAGCATAGAACTTTAGCGCCTTACCACCGGTTGTCGTCTCAGGATTCCCAAACATCACGCCAACTTTTTCGCGCAGCTGATTGGTGAAGATAACGGCGGTATTAGAGCTACTAATGGCGGATGTGAGCTTGCGCATGGCCTGGCTCATCAGGCGAGCCTGCAAACCGACATGTGCATCGCCCATTTCGCCCTCGAGTTCAGCACGCGGGGCAAGTGCAGCCACAGAGTCGATGACGACCACATCGAGGGCGTTGCTACGCACCAACGAGTCTACAATTTCCAACGCCTGCTCGCCCGTATCCGGCTGCGAGATCAGCAGGTTATCGGTGTCAACTCCGCAGCGGGCTGCATAGGTGCGGTCGAGTGCATGTTCAGCATCGATGAAAGCTGCGTAGCCGCCAGCACGTTGTGCGTTGGCGATAATGTGTTGGCAGAGCGTCGTTTTGCCGGAAGCCTCAGGGCCATAGATCTCTGTGACGCGGCCTCGTGGTATGCCGCCCACGCCCAGGGCCAGGTCGAGCGCAATGGAGCCTGTGGAGATGATTTCAACGTGAATTCTCGCAGCTTCGCCTAGCTTCATGATCGCACCTTTGCCGAAACGACGTTCGATCTGTTGCAGCGCCAGATCTATTGCTTTCTCACGTTCGCTCATATTGGCAGGAACTGCACCATTGCTTCGGTCGATTGCGGGTTTTTCCTTCTTAGTCGTCGCCATGTTCTTTAACAGGGTGTGAGATGTAGACAGGGTTGTTGCTCTCCCGCTTCACCATCCCCTGCATTCCTCCTTCTTTTAAGGCAGTAAATAGTAAGTCAGTAGCTGGTTACCATAGGCCTTTGCTTTAATTCCCTCGTTGGTGTATTCTCTGACAAGGATGAAAAAGCGGAAACAGACTTCTCTCCCTGCGTCTATTCCCCTAGTGTAGAACAAGCGTACCACAAGCACATGGGTATGTCAAGTGGAATTTCTCTGACATCCACTCATAACTGCCTCCTTCGGAGGCGAACAATAGGGGAGAGAAAAGTTCAGGGGACACCCCTGAGCCCCCGGCAAGAGGCTGCGCCCCTTGCATTCCCGCTTTCTGAGTGGATCTCAGGAATTTCTACATTTCACGGCGGCCTTCCAGGGCAAGGCTGAGCGTACCTTCATCGGCATACTCCAGATCACTGCCACGGGGAAGGCCACGCGCCAGGGCTGTGATGCGCACATTCATGGGCTGTAACTCCCGCTTGAGGTAGAACGCCGTCATTTCCCCCTCAAGGCTGGGGTTGGTCGCCAGGATTACTTCGCGTACTGTACTACCGTTGACACGCTTCAAGAGTTCACTGATACGTAAGTCTTTTGGTCCAATGCCTTCTACAGGGGAGAGCGCGCCATGCAGCACATGATATAGCCCCTTGTACACGCCAGTCTTCTCCAAGGCTATCACATCAAGAGGCTCCTCCACAACACAAATCACCTCCTGATCGCGACTAGGGTTACTACAGGTCGGACAGGGATCGGTTTCGGTAATATTGAAACAGCGTGAGCAGTAGGTGATATCCTCTTTGACACGCAGGATTGCTTCAGCCAAACGACGAGCCTGGTCGGTCGGACTGCGCAGAATAAAGAAGGTGAGGCGCTGCGCAGTCTTCACGCCAACGCCCGGCAGTTTCGAAAATTCCTCGATCAGGGCGACCACTTGTGGTGCGATGTCACTCATAATGCTAGAACAGTCCTGGAATTTTCATACCACCCGTGGCGCTGCCGATTATTTTCTGCTGTGCATCAGAGACCTTGGTAAAGGCATCTTTGGCAGCAGCCAGGACCATCACCTCAAGTTCGGCGATGTCTTCTGCATTAAATGCCTCGGGGTCAATCTTGACGGCAGTGATTTCAAACTTACCGCTCATGGTGATAGTTACTGCACCACCACCGGCGGTGCCGATGAACTGGCTCTCCTCCAGTTCTGCCTGCATTTTCATGAGTTTCTGCTGCATCCGTTGGACATCACGCATATTCATGACAACAATAACTCCTTACTTGGGTTGAATACTCACAATTCTCGCTGCAAACGTCTTCATCACTTCCTGCACGATCGGGTCACGACGAGCCTTTTGCTCGATGGTTTCTTGCGACGAGACTATACTGGTATTCTCGCTCACAATGTCCGTTCTGGCAAGAGATGGTGATTGAACTGCATCAGTATCATAAGAAAGACGCCCATCTTGCACATGCCCAGCTGGCATTTCCGACTCTACCTGGTCGGATGGTGCAGGCGATATTGAAGCAGGTCGTTCGAGATGCGCCGACTGTTGTGGTGCGATGGCCGGGGCTGCACTCGTCGAGCGGGTACCAGCCTCCCAGGATGGAGGTGCAGAAGCGCCTGGCAGAGCTTGACCGGGAGACAATAGGCGTACTTTACACGGTCGATTAAACTCGGTAGTCAAGGCCCATTCGATGTCTTTAGAGCGATCATTCTCATGAACGTAGTTGTAGTGCCCTTGTTTCTGCGCCTGGATGATAATGACAGACTGCCCGGACAGGTCCTCAACACCAATGATATCATAGAATTTCAGCATAGCTGCCGTCGTTGGGCTTCTCTGCTTGACTCGCTTCACAACTCTATCCCAGGCATGTTTTATCTGCTGTACTGTCAATGTGGGCAAATCGGCATTGCTCTGTGCGGTTGCTGGCGTTAAAGTCTCGGATACTACTGGCGAATTGGTAGAGACGTTGGCCGATAAATCGGCGGTGGGCGAGAAGGATTGAAACGCGCTCCGCAAGCTCCGCTGAGGGTCCCTACGTGACTCGGCATCGCTGCGCTCGCCAGCGGGAGTGGGTTTACGAGACTCGGCATCGCTGCGTTCGCCAGCGGGAGTGGGTTCAGGAACATCGTAGTCCTCAACGGGAGGTGGAAGATCGTCCCAGTCTGGCAGTGGGCTGGGCCCCTCCTCGAGGGCTCTTTTCTGTGGCGCTGATGGATGAGCAGGAGGACCAGCCGCCGGTTGAACAGGGGACGATGGATATGAGACGGTGGTACGTGGCAGTGCCTGGGTCGTAGCGGCACGAGGCTGCGTCGCTGAAGCGGGAGCAATAGCTGGTGATTGACTTGCTTGTGGGCGGCGATGCAGCTCGACACACGCCAGGAAGGCCAGTTCCAGGCCGAGCTGCGGTGTCCCCTGGTTCTTTTGCATCAGATCATTCTGCGCGAAGATACGAGCACATTCGGTCAATTCCTCCAGCCTAAACAGCCGGGCCGCCTGCGTAATTTCGCTGGTCTCGTCTTCGGTCAGGTCCAGAATCGCCGTAATGTCGGCACCTGCCCTGGCAAGCATGAGTGCACGCCAGTACTCTCCCACCTGGGCGTTGATCTGGCGCAAGTCTGCGCCAGCTTCGGCGAGTTCGTGGATCAGGTGCAGCCCACCCGAACTGTTAAGGTCGGCTACATGCATAATGAGTTTATGGATAGCCCGTGGGTCGGCCACACCGAGCATCGTCTGCACCTGAGCCAGGGATATTGCTTCACCACAGTACGCAATAGCCTGGTCTAACAGGCTGAGTGCATCGCGCATCCCCCCGGCGGCGGCTCTGGCGATCAGTTCAGCGGCGGCTCGCTCCAGCGTGATATGCTCTTGCTCAGCCACGAAGTTGAGATGCTCCACAATTTGTCGCGTGGTTATGCGTTTGAAGTCGAAACGCTGGCAACGCGAGAGGACGGTGGGCAGCATCTTATGTACATCGGTGGTTGCCAGGACGAAGATGACGTAGCCTGGTGGCTCTTCCAACGTTTTGAGCAGGGCATTGAACGCTTCTGTTGTGAGCATATGCGCTTCGTCAAGCACATAGACCTTGTACTTACCCGTCGAGGGAGGCATCATCACCTTCTCGCGCAGGTCTCGAATGCTGTCAATACCGCGATTAGAGGCAGCGTCAATCTCGATTACGTTGAACGAGTTGCCTGCCGTGATCTCGCGACACTGCTGGCATTCGTTGCATGGCTCACCATCGTGAGGATTGGCACAATTGATGGTTTTGGCAAGTAGACGGGCAGTACTGGTCTTGCCGGTACCTCGCGGTCCGGTGAAAAGATAGGCGTGCGCTGGTTTGCCGCTGCTCAGAGCATTTTTGAGCGTGCGAATAATCGGTTCCTGACCGATGAGTTCACCGAACTTCTGAGAGCGCCATTTGCGGTAGAGCGACTGAGAGGCCATGTTACTTACAACTCCCGCTGCCATGCCCAATGATAGGTCACCAGGGTTTTCCAGAATCGAAGCCGAAAAACACAAAACCGATTTTCGCCCGGTCCTGCCGATCAGCGTAACCAGGCCACCCTACGGCACCCAGAGAGGTCATCGTACCGTTGCTTCCTCACAGACCTAGCGGGGTTTGAAGACATCTGTCGCGCAGGACCCGATTACGCCGATCGGCAGGACCGGAAGAAAACCGGCTCGTTACCCCACGATAAATCGGGGGTCTACAGTAGAACAGCCGTATTGTACTCCTACAGAGGCGAAATGTCAAGAAAAATACTTCCCAATCAGCAGGCTATATTTCTCCTTGACCTCCGCTGGAATGATGCTGCGGTCAGTCTGAATCGAGGCCGCCAGTGCGCTGGGACAGCCGCAGGTGTTAGCGCTACGATCAGCGGGGATTTTCCTGGCGACGCTGCGCAGAATGCGCTGGGCATTGGCAATATTGGCACTGAGGTTGCTCATCACCATTTCGACCGTCACCGATTCCTCGGACTCGTGCCAGCAGTCGTAATCGGTGGCACAGGCAACGGTAGCGTAGCACAATTCGGCCTCACGCGCCAGTTTTGCTTCCGGCAGAGCTGTCATACCGATAATATCCATGCCCCAACTACGGTACGCATGCGACTCAGCCCTGGTGGAGAAGAGTGGTCCTTCCATGCAGACGTAGGTGCCCCCTTCATGCACCTTCACATTACCTAGTTCGCGAGCTGACTCCAGCAGGAGATGGCTGAGCGTGGAGCAGTACGGCTCTGCAAACGGGCAATGCACGACGATCCCACCTTCAAAGAAGCTGTTCACGCGACTCTTCGTGCGATCGAACAGTTGGTCAGGAATAACCAGGTCGCGAGGTGTAATATGCTCGCGCAGGCTTCCTACGGCGCTGACCGCTATCAGCCATTCAACCCCCAGGCTCTTGAGCGCCCAGATATTGGCACGCGCAGGAATCTCCGTGGGACTTAAGCGATGTCCTCGCCCGTGACGGGGCAAGAAGGCCATTGAGACGCCTCCCACCTTGCCAATGGTGATCACATCACTGGGATCACCAAAGGGCGTGTATATTGCGATCTCTTCAACATCGGTCATGTCTTCCATACGATACAGCCCGCTGCCTCCGATGACGCCAATGCTTGCCTGTGGCATAAATAAAATCTCCTTATCCAGCTCAGCGCATACCTGTCCTCCAGACAGGGTCCCGCAAGGCACCAGGGTGGGGGCAAGCCCCACCCCTACTATACTACGGCGCTTCGCGATTGCTCTGGCAATGCTCGCAAATCAAATCCATTCCAAGTTGGTGACTGTTCTCTCGTTTTGCACGTTGCCTGTGTTCAAGGTTGATTTTGGTTCAAGCAAGAGCACATGCACTTCTTCTTCAGCGATAGGCAGGTGTTCGACCCCTTTGGGAATAATGACAAACTCACCTTCCTTCAGGTGAATATCACGATCCCGCAGTTTGATCAGCAAGTGTCCTTTCACAACGAGGAACAACTCGTCCTCGTTCTCGTGTTGATGCCAGACAAACTCGCCCTTGAGCTTGGCCAGCTTGATGTAGGAGTCATTGAGTTCACCTGCAATCTTCGGGCTCCAGTACTGCTGAAAAAGAGCAAATTTCTGGCTGAGATTTATTTTGTCCATTCTTGCTACTTTCTTATCCTGACATACTGCAACTTACCTACTTTGACAATAGCACCATCAATGACCGGTACGATGAAGGCAACATCGGTAATACGCTCTGGCTCGCCAGCCTCACCTTCAGGGAAGAATGTCACGCCGCCTTGCTGCACCAGGCGGCGGGCCTCACCCTTACTGGATGCCAGCTTTGCCTCCACGATGAAAGTGATGATGTTTGTTGGTTCACTGAGCTGGAAGTCAGGAATGTCTGTGGGCAACTTTCCTTTAGAGAACTGCTCGATAAATGCAGCTTCGGCCTCCTGGGCTGCCGCGGCGTTGTGAAACTCGGTGACGATCTCACGCGCCAGGCGTCGCTTGACGACCACCGGATTCAACGAACCATCCGCCATCTTGCGACTGAATTCATCCAGTTCGGCCTGTGGGACATCCGTCAAGGCCTCAAAGTAGCTCATCATCACGTGGTCGGGCAGCGACATGAGCTTGCCATACATATCGTTGGCAGGCGCGGTGAGCGCGATGTAGTTGCTCAGCGATTTGCCCATCTTCTTGACGCCATCGAGCCCAACGATGAGGTGGCAGGTCAGGATTTGCTGTGGGGGTTGTCCGAAATGGGGCTGTAACTCGCGACCAACCAGCAGATTAAAGGTCTGGTCTGTGCCGCCAATTTCGACGTCAGCATGCAGTGCCACCGAGTCATATCCCTGCATCAGCGGGTACATAAACTCGGAGAGGTAGATTTCGACACCACTCCTGTAGCGATTCGAGAAATCATCCCGCTCTAGCATGCGTGCTACAGTTTTATAACTGAGCAGTTTAATAGCATCGGCCAGGCCGAACTCATTGAACCACTCGCTCTGCCCGCGCACCTCTGTCTGTTGAGGATCTACGATCCTGTAGAACTGTTCGAGGTAGGTAGCAGCGTTGGCCTGGACTTGCTCGGCGGTAAGCGGTTTGCGAGCTTCCGCCCGGTCGCTTGGGTCTCCCAGACGCGCTGTCCAGTCACCTATGAGGGCCACGGCCTTATGACCCAGTTGTTGAAACTGCCGTAGCTTGCGCAAAACGACGGCATGTCCGATCGTCAGCTCGTAGTGGCTGGGGTCTATACCAAGCTTGATGCGCAGTGGCTCGCCCTTATTTCCTTCTAGAAGCAAGCGGCGCAGGTCGTCTTCTTTTTCAATGCGTGCGACGCCTCGTGTTAACACATATTCCACAGATGCAAGTGTTGGTTTCTGCTTCACCAAAAATCCTTTCTGGATGCCCTTCCCGTTCACGGGGCGGGAGGAAAGAAAGGCCCCGAAGGGGAGCGGTTTTGGTATGGGGACCGCTCAAACCCCCTACCACCGCGAGGTGGCGTAACGTTGGCCTCGACGAGGTTATCAGGCGGCACTTCCTCTAAGCACTGGCTTAACCCTGTAGACCTGTTTAACCTAGAGGTTATAGGGCAGCGGACTGGCCGCGCATCCGCAGGTACGAACTTTGGCACTTCCTGATAACGTAGCCCGATGGCTAACCTGATTGTATCCAGGTTATACGCCCTGGCTGGGTCTGGTCAGGTTCGGACTGGCAACAGCCTCCTCTAATGCAAGGAACAGTACGCAAGCCCATCACCTTCAGGCGATAGGGTTTCTGACCGTCACAACGGCTCCCTCCTCATAATATAGGTATACGTCGGGAATGGGGGTGTCCCTGGCCAATCCTTCCTTTGTATGCACCATTGTAACAGAATCAGGGATGATCGTCGAGAGGTACTTGTATGCGATAATGAAAGAAGAAAGTTGTCAATGATGGGAGATTAGTATGAACGCTTTAACGCTCCTGAAGTCTTTTACTCGTATCCTCTGTAACTGCTCTCCGTATACATCAGTAGCAAGGCCTCGTAGCTCGTCCTCCTCAAACGGATTACCACGATTGAAGAAAGGAAGACGCATTGACATCCTCCCAATCGCCTGAAGGCGAGGGGATTCCGACCCTCGCGGGGCGGGTTTCCTGCTTCGTTGGAGAAAGTTTCACTTGTGCCGTTGCAGCCACAAGCCAGCGCTTTCGCCTCCACAGGCATTGGCTTTCCGCAAGCCCTGCGGTAGCTTCGAGAGTCTCTGCAATCATCACGAGACTTGGTTCTCATCTCGTGGTAAAAGAAAGAGAGAATGTACAGTGGTCAAACGCGGGAGTGTTTTTACCCAAGGAACCTTACCTTGGAACCTCCAAGCACTCTTCTGTTGTCAAAGTACTACGTGCATTCTAGCACAAGATAGAACAAATCTCAACAAAATGTGCATCTGCGGATGCCTTTCTTTCCTCGGGGTACGCGAAGCGCTTGCGCCCGACATGCTGGGGGCATGTCAGCAAGGCGTCCGCCGTGTGAGGACATGACGGGGGTATCCAGAAAGGAACGATGATGAAGCGCAACCTCAATTCCGCAAAGGCTCCGGTACGAGCCTGGTTCTCCCTGCTGGCGTTGGTCGCCCTCGTTCTGTTGGCAGCGTGTGGCAGTAACACTAGCACAGGATCAACGGCAGCACCGAATGCGACCTCCAATACTGCTGCTGGCAGCACACCCACCAGTAGCAGTGGCAAGTATGGCAATGGATATGGAAATGGAAATGGGTACGGCAATGGCGGCACGACGCCAACCGTGAGCAGTTCAGGCTCTCTCATCCAGACAGCGACGGCGACGGTGAATGGGACGTCGAAGACCATTCTCACTAATGCCCAGGGGATGACCCTTTACTATCGGACAACCGATATGCCTCCAACGACGGTGTGCAGTGGTGGATGTGCCAGTGCCTGGCCCCCGCTGCTTGTCTCTGGGTCGAACACTCCCACGAGCACCACAACCCTCCCAGGCAAGTTGAGCGTCCAGGCAGACGCCAATGGCACTCAGGTCGAGTACAATGGACATCCGCTCTATACCTTCTCAGGCGATACAGCACCAGGTCAAACCACTGGCGAAGGGTTTGCCGGCATCTGGCATGTGTGCACACCGAGCTTGACGTAAGAACCTCCTTCGACCCTTGTTCATGTATGCAGGGAAGGGGGAACCCTTGGGAGACTTTTTCCCTGCGTACACACCTATGGTCATCCGACAAGTTAGCGCTGGTCTGTTGCCTTCATCATCGTTCTCTCGTGTATTTCCTCTCCGTTCTGGAGTCTTGTAGTAACCTTTTGAGTGAACTGTGTGTGTCCACAAGGAAGGACTCCTCTCAGAGTTCATGAGAAGGAAGAAGATATGCATACCCTTAAAGAGTGGAAAGCAGTGCTGGCGAAAGACTTCCGTGAGTTGCAACACCTCGAAGGGCAAGATGCTTCCACCAGGATGAGGCGCTCCTTGAAGGAACAGGAAATCGGGCAACATTGCTGCCAGGCAGGAGAACGTCTCGGCGATCCCGATCTCGCCTTGCTCAAAGAGAGCCTGGGACTCGATGAATGGCAATGGCATGCATACAGAGCCAAAGTTCGTCCTGGACACGACTAGCACGCCAATGGCAAGCTCATCCTCCACGCAGGAGCAAGCCCAGACCCACGCCAGTCGGGGTTCCCAGGGTCTGGCACCTCTCGACAGGAGACAGTACAATAGGTGATGTGAACAGGTGAGTTCTCTTCCACATCAGTATTGCAGGTCTTGATGAAGACGAGCATAAACTTATATGTCACAACAGCAAATCTCGATAATCAGATCTCTCCTTCCTTTTGACGACGAGGAGGATGAAGACGACAATCAGGCCGGTATATCGGGGACTAGTCCAACGTGGTGGCGACGGCGCGGCTGGATCATTGGCATCTGTCTTGTATTGCTGGTGATCCTGCTCGGCGGGTTCTTGCGCTTCCAACTGAACGGCAGGTCACCGACCAGCTACCAGACCCAGCGTGTCACTCAGGGGAATTTGGTCCTGATCGTCAGAGCGACCGGTTCATCTCAAGCCAGCATTTATAATATCAATTTTTCCGGCATGAGCACTCCAGGCACAAGCGCTACCTTCAGCCAGAGCGTCGATCCATCGGTGCTGCAGGTGGTAGCCGATGTGGACGAGTCGGATATGGCCAACGTGAAGGTGGGTGATGTGGCACAGTTTACTGTCAGTGCCTATGGCAATCGCATCTTTACGGGTGTGGTGAGTGCTATCTCACCCAGTGGGCAAACAGTCTCGAACGTGGTGACGTTTCCGGTGTACGTGAACGTGGACACCAATGATTTGCAGGGCGCGACCCTGTTACCTGGGATGACCGCTAATGTGACGATTGAGGTAGGCCGGCGCACCCACGTTCTGCTGATTCCGGTGAGCGCGGTGGACTTTGCGCGTTCATCCGCAGTCGCCAACACAGCCACTGGCGCCCCTGCGTTGATCAGTCAGGAGCAGGTGACTGCTGCGCTAGGTCAAGCCAGCCGGATGCTCCAGCAACTCCAACATCAGCATCCAGCTATCGCGTCGGAGAACCCGACGCCGGCCTTTGTGCTGCAACAATCAGATGGCCAACTCATCGCCACACCGGTTGTGTTGGGATTGACCGATGGCACGAACTATGAAGTCCTGGCGGGCCTCTCGCCGGGTGAAACCATCATTGTCGGTGTCGCTGAACCGCCAAGCTTGTCCGCTCCTGGTGGAAGTCCGGGAAGTGGTTAATACTCTCCAATGGCAGACTCAGTATATATTGACCTCAGCATAGAGAACTAAACAGGACAGCCAGCGTGAGCGAAACACTACCGTAGAACCGTGCGCCGATGTCGCAGACGTTCTTTGGCCAGTCGCAGTTCGGTAGCGACGTGGGGCAGATCACAGCAACAGACATTCTTGAGTTCGCGGCGTTTGAGCAGATTCCAGACCCCTTCCTGTGGATTCAGTTCCGGCGCGTAGCCCGGTAAGCGCTCCAGATGGAGGCGTTTGGCCGCACCGCGGCTCAGAAACTCTTTGATCGCCTGTGCCCGATGGATCGATGCCCCATCCCAGATCACCAAGAGCTTGCCTGGAAGCTTGCGCAGGAGCAAGCGCAAGAAGCGCACCACATCGTGGGCACAGTAGGCATGATCTTGGCTTTGCATCACGAGCCGTCCATCGGGGGTGATCCCTCCGATCGCGGAGAGATGATCATGGGTCAGCTTGACGTGCAACACGGGGGTATGCCCGCACGGCGCATAGGTGCGTACTGCCATCGGGAGCAGGCAAAAGCCCGCTTCATCTACGAAGACGATGGTGCGTTCTTCCTCGACGGCCTTTTTTTCAGTGCGGGCCATCGCTCGTCCTTCCATCTGTGGATGGCTGCCTCATCGCGCTGGGTTGTCCGCTGGACGGGCTTGCCGTCCACTGTGCTTGATGGCACGCAGGATGCGGCTACAATGGGCCGGATGATAGCTGACGCCGAAGACTCGCTTGATCACCTCGGCGACCCGCTTGGTGGTCCAGACCTGCCCGCGATAGCCAAAGGCCTCCGCTCCTCGTGCCAGTACCTCTGGCAATTGGGCCAGTTGCTCAGCACTCAACTTGCGCTCTTTGCCAGGGGCCGGGCGATGACGCAGCACCTCCACTCGCTTTCTGTCCTGCCTCGTTTGAGCCATTGGCTGACCGCTCCTTTGCTCACTCCCAGCGCCACAGCAACGTCTTTCTGCTTCCAGCCTTGCTGCGACAGTTCCCAGGCTCGTCGACGACGCCCTTCTTTCCAATCTTCTCGGTGCTCGTTTTTCTTCATGCCTCCATTCTATCTTGTTTAGCAAGCTACGCTGCGGTCAATACCGCACTTCATGGCCCATGAGGTACGGTAACCGGCTTCCTCAACGTGAACGTGACAACAAGCGTCTTCCTGGCCCTGTAAAGCAAACGTAACTGACCGCGTGAGGAGCGATAGAAACCCCACATGGCCCAAAAATGCACGAGTCGTTGCCATACCCCAACGGGCTTGTAGAGTCTCTTCATTCATCAAGCTCAACCTTAGTTATCTGGTACGTGGTATCTTTTCGTCAGTTATCTCGACTTCAACGGCATTTTGAGGTCAACTTACGTTGTGAACATATTAAGCATGAAGGGACTTGGACTGGCTTCACAGTTGATCATACGCCTTGCTTAGAGCGACCTTAAGTTGTTGCTCGGAGTTTGCGATTCTCAGCTTCCAGCTCCTTGATCCGACGGTCTTTGGCAAGGATGACCAGGTCGCGACTGGCCTCCGTTTTGCCTGTTGAATGAGTCACCCGTTCGCGCACCGCCTGTTCTACGCTCTGTTGCCGAAGAGCTTCGATGCGCTCTCGAAGGTCTGGTTGACTGTAGAGATAGGCTTTGCTTACGTTAGCCGCCTTCGCTACCGTGTTGAAATTGACAGGCTTCTGTTCTCGCAGGAGGGCAGTGATGGAATCTTCCACCCCTTTACGCTTTTGCTCTTTACGGAGATTGGCATGAGTTGCCAAACCAGTCGTGTTGCGCTTCCAGGTCTTCTCACTCATACGTCTCCTCCTGGTTGTGTCGTTGACGCTGCTTCCATTCTTCTGACGTGTACTCGCGCTCGTACTTCTCACTTCTCGCAACGATGTTTCCTTGCTTGAGGAGAGCAATGGCAGGACGAACACGCTCATCCAGGTTTTTCTGGTTGACGAGGGTCCAGTGGACATTCCCCGCTTGATTTCCGATCTCGATGCGTTCGAGAATTTGTTGTTCGTAGGCTTCTAGGGCAAGCAGATCTTCTGACGTCAGCACATAGGCAGGGCAATGAAAACAAGGCAGTTCCACAAACTTGCACACAATTTTTGCGGTTTTCAAACAGGAGCCAAGGGCCATCTTTACGTTTTGTCGATGTTCGCGGACCCGCTCTGGATCAAATGCATTTGAGCCTGCCATCGGGAGCAGCTTCTTCCCAGGGACATACGCTGGTTTGCCCTCAGTGAACTGCACAATACCATGCTGAACGACCTTTTCCCATTGTGTACGCATGGTTTCATCCAGAATTTTTGCGTAAATGAGTGTCATTTCCGGGGAAGCATGAGCCATCCACTGTTGGACAAGGACCAGGCTCATCCCATTGTTGATCAGCTCAACAGCCTTGGTATGGCGAAAGGCGTGGAGACGGAAAGGGAAGAGGTGGCCTTGCTCATCTTGGATCTGGCACTTTTTCGCCAGATGGTTCAGCCGATCGCGAATGGCCCCAGCAACAAGAGGATCCCCCATTAAGAAGCGCCGACTTCTTCCCTGGTGATAGTCCTTTGAAGCAGGGAAAAGCCAGCCGTGAGGATTTTCCCTGGGACGGTAATGCTGCTGCACCCAGGTAATTTGCGCTTGGAGCACGTGTGCTACTTCTCTGGTGATGGGGATCTTGTGTCCAAGCACACGGGTTTTTTGAATGTCACCAACCAGCCAATACTTGTCATCGTGCTGCGCTAAGCACGTAGACCACTTGAGAGCCAAGACATCCGAGATCCGCCACCCGCTTGCCCTCAGCACGATCATCACGGGAATGTAGATCGAGGTAAGTTGGTGCAGATGCCTATCAAGTTGCTCTAGCACTGATTGCGGAATATATTTGACGCTCGTGGAGGGACTACTGTAGTCCAGTGGTGGGTAATGATGCGGCCAGATCACCCGGGAAATGGGCAGTGTTGGCTTAACCTCATGCTCTGTACGTTCCAGGTAGGAAAGCCAACCAAAGAGCGCCTGGATATGATAGCTGACATAGGTGTTGCTGTGCTTGAGATTGAGTCGCTGGACATCGCCCTTGAGCTGGACAATGAACGCATCAATATCTTGCATAGTCAGCGCATGCAGCGCTTGTGTGTGAGGATAGCGCTGCACAAAAAAGGTCAGGAAGTGCCCGATACGGCGCACGTAGCCATCAATGGTTCCCACTGTTCGTCCAGCGGCAATCAGGTAGTGTGCATACGTTTTCATCAGAGGACGAAAGGAGTCAGGGACGGGTCCAAAACGAATGTGATACTGGCTGCTGTGAGCTGCGTAGCGAAGTCCTGGAATGTTGCGTGCATCCCAGCGATCTTGAGCAAATTCTGCCTCAAGCGATGAAGAGAGGGACAGCGCAGATGTCCCATTGACCAATCGAAGAAAGCTTGTTTCCATGATTACCTCTGTTCTTGAGGCGTTGATGCGAGACTGACTGCTGCTTGTGTCTTCTCCCACGCGGTTCGGAGCGCTTCTGGTGAGGGATGCACATAGGTTTGGTAGGTCTGCTGAAAAGATGCATGCCCAGCCCGCTCCTGAAGGAGTTCCGGTGCCCACCCCTGCTCGGCAAGGGCTGTGAGCATGGTATGGCGAAGCATATGCGGAGTGACGGCAATGCCAGTTTTGTTTCGGAGTCGCCGAAAGAGGGAATCTACGTCTGCATAGGTCAGTGCCTGGCCTGCTCGTGCTCCGTGCTGTTTGATGAACAGATGATTGGTCTCTATCTCAGCCATGTGTGCGATACCCACGTAGGCCACGATTTCGTCAATGAGCTCTGCTGACACATCGACAGAACGAGGAGAGTGGATGGTCTTGATCTCAGCCCCATTCTCAAGCGGTCCACGATCACAAATATGCACTTTGTTTTCTGCCACATCTACATCCTGCACCCAGAGCGAGAGCGCCTCCCCCGACACGAATTGCTGATTCATAGAGGAGTCGGACCAGGAGGCGATCCCGCTGGTTGAAACAGGCATCCAGAAGTTGCTGCATCTGCTCTTTCGTGATCGTCTTGGGATGCTGCCGTTTCGCCTCTGGTTGTTCGAGGATATTTTTCTCTGACCGGTGATCCTTTGGTAATGTGATGCAAGAATGATTTGAACCGTCGGGTGCGGGCAGGAAGAAGGGTAGTTGTCTTGTCTTTGACATTCGTTATGGCTTCTTCCATGCGCCAGTGGTAGTCGTAAAAGCTCCTCACAACCGTGAGTGCATGATTGATAGTCCGGTTGGAACGCACCTGGGGCACTGGATGGACTGGGAGGACCTTGAGTGATCCGGAGGGCAACTTGAGCCAGAGGACAAAGCGCGCGAGATCATCCAGAGTCACCTGTTGCCAGTCGAGGCCCTGCTGGGTAAGGTACTGCCAATAGTGCTTGAGCGAGTGAGCATACGAGCGGAGTGTCTGACGAGCCGAGCCAATACGATCAAGGTACTTCAGGTAGCCTACAATCGGCTCGACAAGCATGCCTGCATCATCAATGACGACATAGCGTTTCTGCTGATCCTGGGTTTCAACCTCCACCACACGCATCTTCCCCGCCCTTCCACTTCGACCACTAGCTTCGCCTCTTTTCCTCTTACTTACAGTATACTTGCACTACCAAATCATGTTCATCGAGATAACTGCTTTATGACGGAGAAAAGAGGCTCACAAAGCCTACTTCGTGTACCTTGTTGCCCCCTGTCAAAAAGGAATTGAGATAACGTTAAAAAACTACTGACAGGCCAGTTATACTTTATCGCTGGAACGCCGAAAGACAAAGCGCAACCCACCACCTACACCAGCATGTACGCCTGAGCCAAGAACAGCTATCGTGCCATCAGCGTTAATTTCCGCGTGTATCTCGAACTCATCAAAGTGAAACTTTCCCAATGCCTCAGGTGTGCTTTCCAGCACCTTACCCATCTGCTGCACGAACAGGTTGATATTGATGGCGAGTTTTTCTGTTTCGAGTAGTTGTGCTCCACCAAAGCCTCCCCTAGTTACTGTGGTCTCACCTATCACGACCAGGATGGTATTGTCACCAGGTGTCTCCATGTCTGAAGTTGGTGTAATAGTAGGAACTTCGGACTGAAGTTGTGATTCGACAGCTTTCTTTTGGACATGCTATTTCTCCTTATAAGCTTCTTTTGCTCGGCGTAGAGGATGACACCACCCCAAATGGGCACTGGCGGGTTTACCCTGACTGCTCATCGCTGATAACTTGCTCATCATAGACGATATCGGCGGCGCAGCGAAAGCCGGTTGCCCGATCGTGATAGTTTACCTCAGCTTCAACCCCGAAGGTGATAATGCCGTTTACGGCGCAGGGGGAGCTCCACCCACCGCCGCGAATGAAACGCAGCCCAAACTGCCTGCCATCAGCCTGCCATTCACCTGCGTTGCCAACCATATCAGCGACGAGGAAGGGTGATCTACCATCGCGGTTAGCGCTGGTAAACTCCGCTACCGGTGTCGTGCGCGTCGCAATGAGTTGCCGGTTGTGGTTGCAGAGTTCTGGCTTCCAGGTATCGCCCCAGGGATATGAGCGAGCGTCTTTGCTGCCACGGGCCGCTTTTTCCCATTCCATCGATAAGGGGAGGCGCTTGCCAGCCCATAAAGCGTAACAAAGGGCATCTTTCCAATCAACATGCACGACCGGGTGATCGGGGAGCGCGGCCTTGTTCGCCGCGAGATCCTCCGGTTCGGGATAGTTGCACGCCTGACAGAAAGCGGCAAACTGCGCGTTCGTTACTGGAAATTCATCAATATCAAAAGCCGGTAGGAAAATGCGCTGCAACGGTAACGAGGTGAGCATCTGCACGTTCTCAGGATTGACGGGCGCCGTGGCCGCATGGAGGGCATTGGTGGCCTGCTCTTCAGTGAGTCCATGCACAAAGGTGCCCGCGGGAATGCGGATCATCCCCTTACGCTCCGAGCTGGACACGCGGCGGTACATGGGAGACGCGCACAGGGGACAGAATGCCATTGTCTTCTGCCACGCGACAAAGTGGCAGGTAGGACAGAAGGGCCAATCGATCTCGCGCTTCTCGATATCCTTAAGTAGTGTAGGATTGGCGAGCAGTGTTACCAATGCAGCGGCATCCGGCCTACGGGAGGGATAATGGGCATCGAGCATAGCGATCAATGTCTCGATGAGAATATCCGGCAAGAGGTGCTGGGCTTGCTCCAGTTCCTGTTTGATGGAGGCTGGCTCAGTCCATTTCTCCGGCAACTTGCCGGTCAGACACTCAAAGAGTATGACACCGGTAGCGTAGATGTCATCTTTGGGATCATTCAGAGAGGGATTTGCCCGGCGGTCGGGGGAGCAATAGTCGATAGTCAACGCGGGGAAACCCCCAGATCCGCCAACCGCCGCGACGTTGGCGAGTCCCCAGTCAATGATCTTGACCTGGTTGTGACGGTTGATCATAATATTGCTGGGCTTCAAGTCGCGGTGCTGCACATTCCGGCTATGTGCGAAGGCGAGCGCCTGGGCAATCTGATGCCAGACACGAACCACCTGACTAATTGACAGGTGCTGGAGATCACTGCGCATTTGTCCTAGTGATAGCCCATCAACATATTCCATGAAGAGCACAGAGCCATAGGGGGCCAGATTGGGATAGTGGAAGAGTGCTTTGGCAACATGGGGAGCGTTTTCGAGCTTCTTGAGCCATATCTGGCACTCACGTGCGAACAGGAGTTCGACAGTCGGGCCGCCATGCTTGAGGACTGAATTGCGCAAGCGCTTGAGGGCGCGAGTTCCGGAGATCTCGTCTTCGAGGATGGCCACCTCTGAAAAGCCGCCGATATGGACTTTCACCACCCGGTCGCCAGTAGGGAGCGTTGCTCCTTCTTGAAATTGCATTGTAAATCACCTCTCTCAGGATAAGATGGTTATGAAGGCAAAGAGGCCGATGTTTTCGCTATGGTGCGCTCGAGCAGTTGCAACTGCTCGCTATCATCGCTTCCTAACGAGAAGACATCCCCAACGAATAGACGCTCTGGAAGGAAGGGCCGCAGTGGGAGTCCACCAATGCGCGTCCCGAACTTGCTACCAAGGTCTTGCAGGTAGATCGCATCGCCGGAGACAATAATAACCGCATGGTCCCTTGAGATCGAAGGACTCATGTAGAAGTTCACATGGTTTGCCTGATTGCGCCCAATCGGGAAGCTGGTGTGGACGCTGTTTCCTTGGATCTTAGTAGCGAGGGGGAGCCGCATCCCGGTGTAGATGTCGTCCTGGCTAGCGATGACTTCGAGGGCATAGCGGCTCAGCACCTGGGCGGATTCCGAGGCACGCTCCCTCGTTGGCTTATTCGCGAAGCGTTTGGGCAGGTTGTCAAGCACCAGTTCATCCTCGTTCCCTGGCATGACTAACGATGGCAGAGAGGGGATGAGCGGGCTATAGTGCCGGGCCGCTTCGATGTCGACGCCCCAGAGAATCCCCATGTGTTTGATGCGCTCCAGCGCCGCCTGCTGTGCCTCGGCGAAACTGTTAGTCGGCCGGGTCAACCAGTTGGGGTCAATGACAAAAAGCTGGTTGGTGTTGATGGCATAGAGCAACTCGGTGGCAGTAAGCACGACACCACGATATCCGGCTGATACTTGCCAGACCCCGATAATGGCATGTCTCTTGCCTGATTGCCGTCCCAGAATACCAATGACTGGCGAGCATCCGGCCAGCCAGAGGGCGGCGGCATAGAAGAGAGCCAGATCGATACATGTGCCGCCGCCATCATGCAAGATCTGCGCGGGGAAACGGACCGATTGCTCATACTGCTCAAAAAGCTCCTTCTCATAGAGGTAGTACAGGCCGAAGGCGCACTGGAATGCATCATAGAGTGTCTGCGCGATAACAGCCCGAGGGCAAGCGGGATCAGGAGTGCAACCGGCGGTCTGCACAAATTTCATCACCGTCCTGCTCTTCTCAAGCGCCAAGGCAGCCGTAGCCTGGGCGTACTTCCGCTCCATGTTCCACGCACACAGGGGCAAGAGAGTGATCTCCCTGTACTCCTGCTCCGTAACGCCGCGGTGAGTCACCGTCAACGCGATCTGGGCCTGTATGGGTTCGCTCAGGATGGCGAACTTGGACCACTTTAGCTCAGGCGAGATATTGAGCTTGGTTGTCGGCTTTCCATCATGGGTCCAGGTCTCTGAGAAGCCGGGAATGGAGACCTTGGCCACTGCGCTTTCTGGGATGGTCAGCTCGTACACAACGGCATCACAGCCCGCATAGATGAGCGAGGGATTGAGGCGGGGGTTGGGTTTGAATGTGTAAGGGAAGGATATCATCGGTTCCTCCTCGACCTCGACATGAGCCAGGGGATAAGTCCTGTTATCCTGCCGCCAAAGAGGAAGGCTCCGCCCACAAAGACAAACCACAGCACTGTAAATACCCAGCTCAGGATGTTTTGCCAAAGTGGGGGTGGGGAGGGTACCACCAACAGCCGGACGTGTTGCATGACGGGAATGCCTGTAGCATCAATGGCCTTGACCGTGAAGGTCCAAGAAGTGCTTTCTTCGGTGGGAGTGCCGACAACATCGCCGGAGGGGGTCAGGTGCAAACTGGGCGGGAGCCGTCCCTGGACCAATGACCATTGGTAGGGGGGAGTCCCGCCATTGGCCGAGAAATGAAACGCATAGGGGGTATTGCTTACCGCATCGGGCAGAATGATCGTATCGCTGGCAACATGGAGCTGCGTGGTGGTGGGTAGCAGCTGTTGCCCGGTACCGACGACATCAAGCACTATCTCACGCTGATCGCTGCGATGTTCGGCATCAGTCAGTTGGACGACGAACTGTGTCCGTTGCATCCGCAGAGGAGTTCCTGAGATGGTTCCAGTGCTGGGATCAAGCGTCACCCCATTGGGCAAGGCGCCACTGGTAATGGCCCAGGTATAGGGATTGGCGCCACCGGTGCCAGCGAGCGTCAGAGAATAGGGCTGGTTGAGCACAGCAGCTGGCAGTGTCCTGGTTGCCACCTGTGGAGCCACATCGATGCGCGCACTGCCAACGAAGGCGCTGATGATGCTGAGCATCACAGTAATGAACATTAGGGCCGCAACGATGATCATGAACAGATCAACGAAGCGCATTTCGATCGGCGGCTCAAAGGAACTGTGCCCCTTTCCAAATCCTCTTGCCATCATGGCCGCGCACCTCCGTTGCTTCTGGGAGAGCGGGCGATGGTCATCTCTTGCTCAAGGCCCTCACGTATCGCCTCCAGGGAGTTGTTCGCGTCTCGCAGCAGAGGGATGAGGCTGACAACTCCTCCACTCCGTAGCCCGGTCAGCGTGGTATTGAGCGTCTGGAGATGCTGTATCAAGGTCTGCAACTCAGCAGGTAAGGAGATGGGAGATACGGAAGTGGATTGCTTATCGGCAAGGATCTGTAAGGAGAGGGCATCGGCCTCAAGCAGCACGGTCTGTTCGCGGAGCATGAACCCAGGAGAGCAAGATGAAACAGACCACACTACAACCCAAGGCAAAGATAGTGATGTTGAACGCGCTGGCCAGGTGAGGCACGACCTGGTTGACGAGCAGATTGCGGAAGACCGTTATAGTCCTGTGTCTGGCTCAAGGCTATACCCAGACCACCGACGGCGCCCGCCATCTCAAAAGCGGTGCCCATGAAACCAAAGGCAGGTAATGCCCAGATGAGCGCGCGTATTGGTCCGTAGGCATTCTGGAGAGAGCTATCGTCTATGCCCGACTGGCTGCTCATCAAGGAAAGTGCACGCTCTGGTTCGGCCAGGCGCTTCTGGGCGAGCTGGAGGCGCTGCTTGAGGATGGAGTTCTCGTAGTACTTCTGGTAGCGCTGGCTGAGCACATGCTGTAGCTGAGAAGTCGAGACATACTGAGATGGAGATATGCCCTGATTTGCCTGTGAAGTCTTCCAGTGCTTGCTGTGTCTGACGGATGAGCGCTATCTCTCGTATGGCAGCAAAGAGCCAGAAGAGTAACCGCAAGAGACAAAAAAGCGTGAAGCTGAGCACCAGCAGAGCAATGATGCCCGGAGGGTCTTGATTGGCAAGCAACTGGTCCAGAAAGGGGATTTTGGCATCAAGATGAAAGAACTTGAGCATGCCGATCAGACCAAGAGTAAGAAGCGCGGGTCCCCAGAAGGATTTCTGCCTCCTCTGCATAACTTTCTCCCTCCCTAATGTAGGATACGACGTATTCGATTGTGTGTGATGAAAGCCTTTGGAGTAACGATGAAATGCACGCCAAGAAAACCTGATATTAGGGGTTGCCGTTTCTTCCTGCAACTGCTGATTTCCGAGTACAACATACACATTTGCATGTATCGCTCTTTCATAGTAAACAATATTCCTCTCACACATCCATCTCGATTTGTTCATTTTCCATCACAAAAAAATCACAAAATCGTGCTGAACTTTGAAGCTGTTCGTGCCCTCTATGAGGAGAGCCTGGCTGAAGCAAAGGAAGTGGGCGAGAAGCTGGATATTGTGCATGATCTGGAAGGCTTGGCGGGCCTAGCCGCGGCACAGGGAGAGCCTGCGCGGGCAGCACAGCTATGGGGTGCAGCAGAGGCCCTGCGCGAGTCCATCGGGGCAGCCGTACCACCGATCGATCGTGCTGCCTATGAGCGAACGGTGCCCGCTGCCCGCACAGAGTTGGGCCAGGAAGCGTTTGCCAAAGCGTGGGCCGAGGGACGGGCAATGTCATTGGAGCCACTCATCGCCGAGGTGCTCAAGATGGAGAGTTGAGGCCAGTTCAGCGAGCAAGAGTAATAATATATCGTGGTCTACTTGCTAAGCGAGGACCCTTCGCATAATCACCATGTTGAGTCTCATAAAGTCGTACCTATCTAATTTGTGTAAAGTCTCGTAAAGTCATCCTCCTTCCCCCGCTTTGACCAACTTGCTATGATCTTGTTGAGGGAGAAGGCATCCTACCAGGGGTCACAATACTTTTTCCTTCCAAAATCCCCATTATGCAAAAGTTGGGTCTACTTCACGACTTCGGGGCTTGCTGAGAGGAAGTAGCACTGCTACCATCTGCATTAGATGTGGGTCTACTCCCTTGAGCAGATGGAGCCGATGTGGCTTGTATGTCGTTGTATTGCGATGGCGGAGTAGGCGAAACAGTTGACTGGGATGAACTGATCGCGGGGGCTTCATCAATGGTAGCACCTTTTGCTTTACAGATTTCAAACTGCTCTTTCGTGAGTCCTTTGACTCCACGTAAGTTAGTACTATCCAGACCTCTAGCCTCTTCAATGTTTGCCCATCTGAGATCAGCCCTACTAAGGTCTGCCCTGTGGAGTTTGGCCCCAATCAGGTTGGCTCCTCTGAGGTTGGCTTCTCTAAGATTGGTCTGGCTCAGGTCAGTGCCACTGAGGTTGGCTCCTCTAAGGCTGGCTTTGTAGAGACTGGCTCTGTAAAGAGTGGTTTCACTGAGGTCGGCTTTGTAGAGGTTGGCTTCACTGAGGTTGGCTTTGTGGAGATTGGCTTTATTCAGGTTGGCCTTGTGAAGGTTGGCTTCTCTAAGGTACGCAAATGGCATCCATGCTTGTTTCAAATCGGCGAAGGCAAGAAAGGCATTGTCGAGTTGAATACGTGCAGCATCAAGCTGCTGCGCTATGTCTTGTGTGTGCTGATTGCGGACCAGAGGGAATGACTCTTTAAAGATGGTGATGAGTGCTTGACTGAGAGAGTCGAGAGGTTCGGCTTTATTTGCATCAATAGGCCGTAACCGTAAGTGAGCAACGGCGAGGTCGAAAGCTTGGCTGTAGAACTGCTCATAGCCTTTTTGCAAGAAGGTACGAAGCGTGATAGCTGCTCCAATCCGTCTAGCCTCAGTGGTACTTCCTAGTCCTTCAACTACTGCTTGAAAGCGCTCTTCCGCCCGCTTCTCTCGTTCCGCTTCCTGGTCTTTCAGCCAGCGCTGTTGCTCTTCGTCTCGCCTCTCTCGTTCGGCTTTGCGATCCTCCAACTCTTTGCCTTGTGCATCTCGACGATCTGCAAGCCAGCGAAGGAAACCAGCAAGGGCACCGAGGCCCAAAAGGAGAATGGATACATTGCCTCGAAGCCAGTCAAAGAAAGTTGGCTCATTCTGGCTTTTAAGCTGTTGGACTTCCTGGGCAAGCTTCTCTTTATTCAATGCTGTTACGGTTGCATCTTCAGTTGGTGTCGCCTGCACCGGAGTAGCGAGTCCCGACGCTCTTTCATATGCACCAGCCGCCGACACTGGGACCCATACCATAAGTCCCAGGAAAAGCAGTGTGCTTGCAATGGCGATACCTGCTTTCCACATCTCTCTCTTGAACCAGCGCATAAGCAGAGCCTCCATACTACAATGACCAAACATCCCGGAAAGAGCACTTATTTCCTTCATAATACCATAGAAAACAGATCAATTAGTATACTCGGAGCGGCGAAGAAGGCCTCTGCTACGTATAAGGAGCCATTATATCTACCTCATTTCTTCTCAGATCAGAATAGTTGTGGTAGAATGACCATCATCAAAAGTTTGCCTAACGGTCTCTGATGTAACGATCTCCGGTGGACGACGAGTGACAGTATTGCACGTCCAAGAAAGGACTTGGCAGTGGCCGATCGTGTGGGTCAACAACTGGGCAATTATCGCCTCACCCGCCTTTTGGGACGGGGGGCTTTGCTGAAGTCTATCTCAGTGAGCATCTACGCTTGGGCACCCAGATGGAGTTTACAAGGAGAGAACAGGAGGAATACCTATTTCTCCAGCTTATCCCTATATAGGACAGAAATTCGGTGATTAAATGTTAATGAGTTAGAATTTCAAAAGGAGCTTGCTATGGGTGACCTTCCCCAAACTGCAGTTGATCTGCTGCCTCTATCCGCAGATCCTATGTCACAGTGGAAAAAAGACACAGATATCCGAGTTTTTGCCCAAGCATTATATGCTAATACCTTCGTGCCTTCATTTGGTTCTGAGACATGCACTAATTTTGAAAAGGAGATGCGAGAACAGGCGAGAGCATTCACAAAAATGCTTATGGAAGCTTCTCATTCGACCATCTATTTCGATTTTTATCAAGATGCACAATATGGACAAGTTGCAAAATATGCTATTGCTCTAAAATGCTGTATACAAAGTCTATTAGAGGATGATGGATTTTATTCTCTAGCTCACGTGCTTGAAGCAGAGAGTGATATGGAATGCTCTCTATTGTTAGCATCAAACTTCTATTATAAGCAAGCAACCCTAATGCTTAGGAACATCCTAGAAGAGATATTCTTACCCATTCACTTCTGTGATAATGTCTCTGACTTTGATGACTGGAAAGCAAATAATTACTATTCTCCAAATTTACGAGGTAAGGATGGGCTTATCAAAAGATTGCTCAAGAAAAACATCATTCACGAACCTCTAGCTACACAAGTATCTAATATGTATGGAAATTTAAGCGCGTATGTTCACGGGAGCCAAAGCACTTTAATCCATCAAAATCTCCATTTGGGCGAGGTACATCAGGTAGAGTTCAACCGAAGTATATTCTCTGCATGGTCTAAGCTTTTTTGTGAGTGTGTTGATGTATGCATCCACCTGTTAAAAATCAATTATGACCAATGGTGTACAATTCGTTCCCTCAAGTTTGAAACGTTAGCAAAAGTAGGAAAAACTCTGTGCCATACTTGCCATAATGAAGATGCATTTGATAGATGGCTGCTTCCTTCCGTGTATTGCTATACCCCTCGAATGAAAGATGGTCATGAAACCGATTTCCTTGAAAACATCGGAGATTTGATCTTTTATCGCTACATTTGTCAACACTGTGGCAATACAATAATAGTTAATGCAAATGAAACTCCTCTAACGATAGTTACGTGTTTATCGACCGATGGATTGCCATCAGGCGCTACCATCACAGAGGTTGCTCATTTGGTAAGAAGTGCAAGTGACCCTTATTGTGAATGGCATGTAGTTCAACCTGAAGGAACCGATATAATAACACCTCTTCTCATTCATATGAGCGCATAAGAAATGCGTGTTCGATGACTTGCTCGATAGTAGTGCAGAAGTGAAGATGTCACTAAATTTGATTCACTATTATTCAAGAGCAAATCCATCAATCCAAGTGAATAGATGGTCCCGTGCGACAAGTGTCAGTCTGTTCACAATCTTCTAGAGCACGCTCCATTGCTTCAACATCTTCTCGCGAGGGTTTGAAGCGCACTTGTAATAAGGCACTGCCGGGGGTACCCGGTGGCAGCGGTGTTGAAGGGAAAGACAAAGGTACAGTCGTTTGATCTGTCTGAGTTAGGCTTTGTACGAACTCTAAAACCCGCTGCTGATAGGTAAGTGGGAGCCGCTCAACAATCTTGTGAATTTCTTCAAGAACAGTTGACATGATCCTCTCCTGCTTCTATTATCATGCTATTGCCTCATTATAACATGATAGGCAGGAAAAAATTCTACACCTCCCTCACATCCACAAAATGCCCGGCAATCGCCGCAGCGGCCGCCATCGCAGGGCTCACCAGGTGCGTGCGACCACCGCGACCCTGGCGACCTTCAAAGTTGCGGTTGCTAGTCGAGGCACAACGCTCACCCGCAGAGAGTTGATCGCCGTTCATCGCAATACACATGCTGCATCCAGACTCGCGCCACTCAAAGCCTGCTTCGCGGAATATCTCCGCCAACCCCTCTTCTTCAGCCATACGCCGTATCTGCATTGAACCAGGCACAACCAGCGCCCGCACCCCAGTGGCAACACGCTTCTCCCTGACATACTGCGCTGCCATGCGCAAGTCCTCCAGGCGGGAACTGGTGCAAGAGCCGATGAAGACCGTATCCAGGGGAATATCGGTGATCTTCTGTCCAGGTTGCAGGCCCATATACTGCAAGGCACGTTCATAAGCCCTGCGCTTCTCAGGGTCCTTTTGCTGTGCGGGGTCAGGCACAACGCCGTTGACATCCGTCACCATCCCAGGATTTGTGCCCCACGTCACCTGTGGCCCGATGCCATCAATGTTTAGCTACTGCATGCCTCCAGCCACACACACTGGTATGGTTCCAGCCGCAACGGCCGCTCTGCTGTGAGCGTTTGGCCGGTGATCTGGTCGGTGAAGCGGTAGCTCGCCCCGTACACCCGCAGCTGGTTGGCATCCATCTCCTGCTGAAGAGAGGAGAAATTTGCCACGACGAAGAGTCGCTGGCTGCCGCCGTGACGGACGTAGCCCAAGAGATGACCGTTGCCAGTCTCGACGAACTCTGTGTCGCTATCGAAGATCGCCGGTTGCTGCTTACGCAGCGCGATCAGCCGCACCACCTCCGCGAAGATGTGGCCGTGCGGCGAGCTGAGGTCATTCTGGATCCTCTCCTGCCAGGCCCAATCAGCCTTCGGGCGGTGGACCCAACGGCTGTCGCCGGCCTTGTACGGATCAGAGGCGAACGAGTACTCGTTCAGCGTGCCGATCTCGTCTCCTAGGTAGATCAGCGGGATACCGCCGATGCTCAAGATGATGCTGGACAGCATCAGGATGCGCCGCACAGCCAGCTCAATCTGCTGCTCGTCGGCGGACTGGATCGCCTGCTCCAACCCAGCCAGCGAGGCCAGCGTGCCCGAGACGCGGGCGTCGCCGGTGGCCGGGTTCTCCTGGAACGGTATGCCGCGTGCAAAAGAGCCGGGGAAGCGCCCAATATAGAACTGGTTCAGGAACCTCCGGTGGCCGCTCGGATCGATCCACACCCAGCGAGCGTCGTTGTCGTCAAAAGTCCAGCCGATATCGTCGTGCGAGCGCAGGTAGTTCACCCAGGCCGTCCCCTGCGGCAGCCGGAAACGGCGGCGCATCGAGTGATCGAGCAGCTTGACCTCGCCAGTCGCCAGCGACTCCCAGAGCAGCGCCATGAGCAGCGGGTTGTAGCTTATCTGGCACTCCCGCGGGCTGATGTAGCTCTGCACGTCGTCGGGGTGGACGATCGCCTCGGATTTGAACAGCAACGCGGGGGCGGCTATTCTCACGAGGGAGTTAAATGCCTGAATGATCTGGTGAGCTTCTGGTTGGTTCTCGCAGCTGGTACCCAGACGCTTCCAGATGAAGGCGACCGCGTCAAGCCTGAGGACCTCCACGCCGGTGTTGGCGATGAAGAGCATCTCCTGGGCCATCGCACGGAAGACCGCCGGGTTGGCGTAGTTCAGATCCCATTGGAAGCTGTTGAAGGTCGTCCAGACCCACGTGTGGATGTCCTCACGCCAGGTAAAGCTCCCGCGGCGCACGGTGGGGAAGATCTCACGCAGCGTGCGCTCGTAGGCGTCGGGGACCGTGCGGTCGGGGAAGAGGAAGTAGAAGCGCTCGTACTCGTGGTCGCCAGCCTGGGCACGCCGTGCCCACTCGTGCTCGTCGGAGGTGTGGTTGAAGACGAAGTCGAGCACCAGGCTGATGCCATGCTCCTGGAACTCGCGGGCCGACTCGGCCAGATCTTCGATCGTGCCGAGTCGGGGGTTGACGCGACGGTAGCTGCTGACGGCGTAGCCTCCGTCGCTATTGCCCTCCGGCGATTCGAAGAGCGGCATCAGGTGCAGATAGGTGAGTCCGAGCTTTTTGAAGTAGGGCAACTGGTCGCGCAAACCATTGAGGGTCCCGGCGAACAGATCGACGTAACACATGCCGCCGACTATCTGCTGCGACTGAACCCACGCGGGAGCGGCTTCGCGCCGCGCATCCAACTGCTTGAGCCAGATCGGACGCACGAACCAGCTGCGTGCTGCCGCGCCCAGGAGTTCCTCAAGGTGGTAGAAAAAGTCGTATTGTCCGCCATACAGGCCCAACAACAGCCCGAAGAGCCGTTCCCACTCGTGCCGTAGCCGCATCTCGAACGCACGCCAGTCCGCGGGAGCGGCGTTGGCTTGGTCCCGAAAGGTGATCTGCAGGCGGGGCCACAGTCGCTCGAGTGACAAGGCCGCTTGCTGCTGAACCTGCTTTGCATCAGTCATATTCTCTCCCCCTGTTGCAACCTGCGCTCGTCTCAGCAACGAGGTAAAGGTTTCGGTGAAAGGGCAACCTGCGCTTGGATGATCTCCTTTCCCAAAGCGGGACGGATGATCGTAAAGCGTTCCAGGGCCTGCGCTCGTTGAGCCTCTGAAAGGGTGTGAGCGGGAACGATGCTTCGCGCATTCCGAGTCCTCTCTCACACAGAAGGAGCCAACAACACCATCTTCCTATAGCATACCTGATCACCAGTAGAATTGTACAGATTTCACCAGTTTAAAGAAACAGTAATCATTGTCGCACCTTGCTTCAGCATGAGCGCTAGTACGCTCGAATTGAGCAGAAATAGTGCTCACAATGCTACATCTCCCTCACATCCACAAAATGCCCGGCAATCGCCGCAGCGGCCGCCATCGCAGGACTCACCAGGTGCGTGCGACCACCGCGACCCTGGCGACCTTCAAAGTTGCGGTTGCTAGTCGAGGCACAACGCTCACCCTCAGAGAGTTGATCGCCGTTCATCGCAATGCACATGCTGCATCCAGCCTCGCGCCACTCAAAACCTGCCTCGCGGAATATCTCCGCCAACCCCTCCTCTTCAGCCATACGCCGTATCTGCATCGAACCAGGCACAACCAGCGCCCGCACCCCGGTGGCAACACGCTTCCCCCTTGACATACTGCGCTGCCATACGCAAGTCCTCCAGACGGGAGTTGGTGCAAGAGCCGATGAAGACCGTATCCAGGGGAATATCGGTGATCTTCTGTCCCGGTCGCAGGCCCATATACTGCAAGGCACGTTCATAAGACCTGCGCTTCTCAGGGTCCTTTTGCTGTGCAGGGTCAGGCACAACGCCGTTGACATCCGTCACCATGCCAGGATTTGTGCCCCAGGTCACCTGTGGCCCGATGCCATCGATGTTTACCTCGTGAACGGCATCAAAGTGGGCACCTGGATCGCTGGCCAGTTGTCGCCACGCGGCTACCGCCTGCTCAAAGCGTTCACCTTTGGGCGCATAGGGACGACCCTTGATATAGGCGAAGGTGGTTTCATCGGGGGCAACCATCCCAGCACGTGCGCCCGCTTCAATCGCCATGTTGCAGAGGGTCATGCGTCCCTCCATCGAGAGGCTGCGAATAGCTGGACCGCTGAACTCGATGACGTGGCCTGTACCGACGCCCGTGCCCAATTTACCGATGATCGCCAACGCCAGGTCTTTGGCAGTGACGCCGGGAGCCAGTCTTCCCTCAACGCGGATGTTCATCGTCCTGGGTCGTTGCTGCAAGAGGCATTGTGTCGCCAGCACGTGCTCGATTTCGCTGGTGCCGATGCCAAAGGCGAGTGCCCCCATTGCTCCATGGGTCGAGGTGTGCGAGTCACCACACACGATTGTCATCCCTGGCAGCGTCAGGCCCTGTTCTGGCCCCATAACATGCACAATCCCCTGACGGGCATCGTGCATATCAAAGAGGGTAATACCAAAGTCTCGCGCGTTTTGCACCATCGTCCTAATGACTCGAGCGCTCTGATCATCCACGACATCCAACATACGCCTCCCTGGAACTGTTGGAATGTTATGGTCGAGCACAGCGATGGTCGCATCAGGTCGACGTACTGTGCGGCCAGCTAGCCGCAAACCAGCAAACGCTTGCGGTGAAGTGACTTCGTGCACCAGGTGACGGTCAATATACAGAATGGTGGTACTCCCCAGGCGCATCACGTCACCACATGTGAGATCCCAGATCTTCTCAAACATAGTTTTCGGCATATACCTCCGTTCATTGTTAATCGTCCCTATCAAACCTCAGCCAGCACAGCCCCTGTATTTGCGGAAGTCACCATCGCGGCATAACGACGCAACCAGCGACTCTTCATACGTTCTTTTGGTGGCGTTACTTTCTCAAGACGTTGCGCAATCTGCTCAGGACTCAATTCCACATCCAGCCGATTTTCGACCAGGTCAATGTTGATCATGTCGCCATCGACGAGCGCGGCAATTGGGCCACCTGCCGCCGCTTCTGGAGAAACATGGCCGATACATGCCCCACGCGTGCCACCAGAGAAACGTCCATCGGTGATCAGAGCAACTTTCTCGCCAAGACCCATACCTACAATATTGGCGGTAGGCGCCAGCATTTCCTGCATACCTGGGCCACCTCGTGGCCCTTCGTAGCGGATGACGACAACATCACCTTGCTGTACCTGCCCATTCAGAATACCCGCACAGGCCTCTTCCTGTGAGTTGTAGATACGTGCAGGTCCACAATGGTGCATCATCGAGGGAGCAACCGCTCCAACTTTCACAACCGCACCATCAGGAGCAAGATTGCCAAAGAGTAATGGCAAGCCCTCCACGCTCGCTATGCGGCGCATCAATGGGACGAATCACTTCCGTGGTCCTTGATCTCCGCATTCGCAATATTTTCACCCAGCGTTTTGAGTGTCACGGTCGGACGATCAAGATTGAGCGCACCAGGCTTCCTGGAAAGCTCTTTCAGAATAGCGCTGATACCACCTGCACGATCAACATCTTCCATATGCCACTTCCCTGATGGGCTGACTTTGCAGAGATGTGGTGTGCGCATTGCTACCTGGTTGATACGCTCCAGCGAATACTCTACCCCGGCTTCCTGCGCCAATGCCAGCGTATGCAGCACTGTGTTGGTCGAACCACCCATAGCCATATCCAGGGCAAAAGCATTGTCGATGGACTCTGCATTGACGATCTTGACGCGGCGTGAGATCGGCATCTATCAAGCGCATAATCATGCGGCCTGCTTCACGAACCAGTTCCTGGCGCGCTTCGCTCGTTGCAAGATAGGAGCCATTTCCGGGTAGCGCCATGCCCAGCGCTTCCATCAGGCAGTTCATTGAGTTAGCAGTAAACATTCCCGAACACGAACCACACGTTGGGCAGGCCTGCTGTTCCAGTTCCAACAATTCGCGGTCATCTATTTTACCGGCTTGATAGGCGCCAACGCCTTCGAAGATACTGATCAGATCAATAGATCGACCATCAGCCAGCTTACCCGCAGCCATTGGCCCACCACTGACGAAGATTGTAGGGATATCAACTCGCATCGCAGCCATCAGCATACCGGGCACGATTTTGTCACAGTTAGGAATACACACCATCCCATCGAAGCGATGAGCCTCGACCATCGTCTCGACACAATCAGCAATCAACTCTCGACTCGGCAGCGAGTATTTCATGCCAATATGGCCCATAGCAATACCATCATCTACCCCGATGGTATTGAACTCAAAAGGCACACCGCCCGCGGCTCGTATGGCTTCTTTGACAAGTTTGCCAAATGCCTGCGAGATGCACATGTCCAGGCACTACATCAACATACGAATTGCAGACGGCAATAAACGGTTTATTAAAATCATGTTCTCCTACCACACCCGTTGCGCGCAGCAATCCACGATGTGGCGCCCGTTCAAAGCCTACCTTTATTTGATCTGAACGCATTTCAATTCCTTATTCGTAAATTCCTCTCAATTGGATGACTGCGCAGCAGTAGACGCGCCAGCGTCGTTTCCAATTGTCTAAGATCCATAGACGGGTGTAACCCAATCTCTATATTTTTCATTCTCTCCCCGGCAGGCGGAGAGATAGAGTTCTTGCAACTTCATGGTCATTGGACCGGGTTTACCTGACCTCACCGGACGATGATCTACGCTGGCAACAGGTGAAACCTGCACCCCTGTGCCACACATGAAGATTTCGTCAGCAGAATAAAGCTCAGTACGATCAATACGTCGCTCCTCTACTTGCATAGCCGAATTCATCCCGCACCATATCAATCAGTGCATTGCGTGTGATACCTTCAAGAATATCTTCGGATAAGCGCGGGAGTGCTGAGTTTCCCATTGCGCAAGCAGGAAGATATTGCATGAACTTGCCTCTGAAACGGTGCCATCATGAGTGAGCAAGATAGCTTCATCAAATCCGGCTGCTGTGGCATCATCTACTGCCAGAGAGCTATTGATATACGCACCAGTAACTTTTGCTCGCACCGGCATAGCATTACTGTTGGCCCTCCTCCAGGACGAGGTGCAGACACTCAACCCCACGCTTATATCAACGTAGTTCCCCATTGGGAATGTATAGATCGCAATCGCATCATCCAATGCACTGAGTGTAGAGCTTAATCGTTCGCGATGACTTATATGCCAGAGGACGCACATAGACATCCTGGCGATAACCATGCTTTTTGACAAGCTCAACCGTTATTCGGCACAGGTCATCAATCGATTCTTTCGGCTTCATGCGTATGACATTCCATGAATTAGCCATGCGCTGATAATGTTCACGCAATTTTAGCAAGTACAATTGCTGATGCTGTTCATTCCAATAGCCACGAATCCCTTCGAAGCAAGCTGTGCCATAATGCAAGGCATGGGTCGCGATGCTCACTTTGGCCTCGCTCATCGGTACAATCTGCCCCTCGAAGTACGCATATCCTTCATCAGGGCTAAGCACCGGAATCTTTGGCGTTTCTGCCTTTTGATTGACCTTTGTTCCAACTGCGTTGTAGGCTTCAATCTGAGTCACACAATTTCTCCTCGCTTCGCTCGTCCCCCGAAATATCGAGGGTCTACATTTCCTGCTATGTCACTAATCGTGACTCGAAATCAGGGGCTGGAGGGTTAGCCTCACGCCGTGTGACTGTAGGTGCCGATTTATCGGCCCAGGTCTCGGTGGATTTCTTGATACCTACATGAACACGTTAAAAACACTATCGGTCTCACACCGCGGCCGGAGTCTCCTTACCGCTCTCGACAATGTAAAGCAGATCCGCATCGGTGATATGCTTCTTCTGGTCGGCCAGAGCAATAAAACGACTGTAGGCAACTTTGAGTTGGCCCGGCGTCGAGTTTATGACCCAGTTGTCGCAATCGTGCATCCAGGCCATGTCGTCCAGAATGTTTGCCCATGCACCAGTTTCGTGTTTGACCAGCCAACAGACTGTGGAGTCATGATCTCATAGGTCATGGGTTTTTCAACATGGCATCCTGGTACATTTCTGCTTCATGGGCAAAAGCATTTCGCCAACAATAGCCTTGTTCGGCTGCACTGGAATGCCTGTGAGCCGGCTCACCATTTGGCTTGCCGCCAGAAACTCCTGTGTGTCAATGCGTGTCGTAACATTGCCAAAGTAGTCTGGTCGTGTTCGCAATGCCATCACCACTTCTTCCATTGCGGTATTCCCTGCTCGCTCACCAAGTCCCGTTGATCGTAACCTCCACTTGCCTCGCTCCAGCCTTAATGGCGGCCAGTGTATTAGCAGTCGCCATGCCAAGATCGTTGTGGCAATGAGCGCTCAAGACTACATCTTCAATACCCTTGACGCGATTACGCAGATAATGGAACAGCGCTTCATATTCTTGCGGCAGACGTATACCCCACTGTATCAGGTACATTGATTGTTGTTGCTCCTGATTTGATGGCTGCTTCAAAAATGCGGCAGAGATAATCCCAATCGCTGCGAGTTGCGTCCTCTGCGGAAAACTCAATAGTAGGGCAGAGGTTTCGCGCATATGTCACCATAGTTTTGACCTGCTGGAGTGCTTCCTCACGATCGATTTTAAGCATATGCTTGAGGTGAATGTCGGAGGTTGCAAGAAACACGTGGATCACCGGTCGTTCAGCATCACAGACCGCCTCCCATGCTGCGTCGATATCATCTGTGCTGGCTCGGGCAAGTCCAGCAATTGCAACGTCATGAGCCCAGTACGCAATCTCTCTCACTGCTACAAGATCACCAGGAGAAGCAGCCGGGAAACCAGCCTCAATGATATCCACGTTGAGACGTACAAGTTGTTGCGGCAATCTGAAGCTTCTCTTCAGTGGTCATAGTAGCTCCAGGAGATTGTTCTCCATCTCGTAAAGTTGTGTCAAAAATCCTAATTACCGCAGGGTCTGCCATGTTTGATCTTTCCTCCCCTAATTCTTGGTTTCTGCAATCTCAGGTTTCTTATTTACGGCGTTCAACCATGGCATCATAGAACGCAGTTCACTGCCAACTTGCTCGATCTGGTGCTGAGCATTAGAACGGCGCATGGCCTGGAAACTGGGACGACCAGCCTGGTTCTCAAGAATCCAGCGCGTGGCAAATGTTCCGTTCTGGATCTCTTGCAATATCTTGCGCATCTCATCGCGTACTTGCTGATCGATAATGCGCGGGCCGGAGACATAATCGCCGTACTCGGCGGTATCGCTAATGGAGTAGCGCATGTAGCTCATGCCACCCTGATACATCAAGTCGACGATCAGTTTCATCTCGTGCATGCATTCGAAGTAGGCCACTTCGGGCTGATAACCAGCCTCTACAAGGATCTCGAAGGCGGCACGGATCAATGCCGTGACGCCACCACAAAGTACGGCCTGCTCACCAAAGAGGTCGGTCTCAGTCTCTTCAGCAATCGTGGTTCGCAATACCCCGGCGCGTGTAGCGCCGACGGCACGGGCATACGCCAGAGTTATTGCTTCGGCGCTGCCGGTGGCATCCTGGTAAACAGCCCATAAGGCAGGAACGCCTACCCCTTCGACGAAGAGGCGACGCAGCATGTGGCCGGGGCTTTTAGGCGCTACCATCGCGACATCGATGTCGGGTGGTGGGATAATCTGCGAGTAATGCAGGCTAAAGCCGTGGGCGGTCATCAGCATTTTGCCAGGAGCAAGCCCCGGCTTAATATCGCGCTCAAACACTTCGCGGTGGTTTTGATCGGGTATCAAGATCATGATGACGTCGGCCTGCTCAGCGGCATCGGCGGTTGTCATGACTCGTAAGCCATCGGCCTCTGCTTTCTCGCGGCTCTTGCTGCCAGCAGGGAGACCGACTACTACATTGCAGCCATTATCATGCATGTTAAGCGCATGGGCATGACCCTGACTTCCGTAACCGATAACGGCCACTCGCTTTCCCTGAATAAGTTCCAGATTGGCATCCGCATCGTAATAGATGTTTGCCATGTGTTTCTCTCCTTCAATCTTCGATTTTTTTGACTTCGTTGTCTCCGGTCCCGCGGGTCATCGCTACGCAACCGGTGCGAGCGACTTCGCGAATGCCATATTTGTGCAATTGACTGACGAGTTTTTCTACCTTTTCTTCGCTGCCAGTCACCTCCAAGGTGATGGTTTCGTCGGTCACGTCGACGGCGTGTGCGCCGAAGAAATGACCAAGTTCGATAATTTCACTACAAGTCTCTGCTGTGCTGTTGACTTTCACCAAGGCCAGTTCGCGGGCTACCGCTCGTGCAGATGAAAGGTTGACAATACGTTGGACATCAATGACTTTGCGCAACTGCTCTAGCAGGTGATTGAACTCCACTTCGGAGTCGTTCACGTTGACCGTGATGCGCACCATGTCGGGCAACTCGCTGCGTCCGACGACAAGGGTCTGCATGCTGGCACGACGGCGACGCAACATATTGATCACGCGGTCGACCGCTCCAGGCCGGTCATTGACGAGCATGACCAGGGTGTAAGCATGTTCCGTGCCCTGGGGAGCATTGGACTGCCCCGATCGTCCCACGACCCGACCAACCGAATCCTTCGTAGGGGCCCGATTTATCGCGCCCGTGCAGTCGGGCGCGCCCGCGGGGTGGGGCACGCCCGGCCTCGTCTCATTAGTCATGACCTGCGTTCACCTCCGCCGTTTCCTCGATCATATTCGTGATAGCAGACCCTGGCGCAACCATGGGAAAGACATTCGACTCTGGCTCAATCACAAAATCGATAATCACGGTTCCCTCTGTCTCCATAGCCCTATGTATTGCAGCCGCTACATCTTCGCGCTTGGTGATGCACATGCCAGTGAGTCCGTATGCATCGGCCAGTTTGGTGTAGTCGGGGCCGGTGATAGGCGTCTCGGAGTAGTTGCGTGAGTGGAAGAACTGCTGCCATTGGCGCACCATGCCCAGGTAGCCGTTGTTCATGATGGCCACTTTGACGGTCACGCCATAATATTTGAGGGTAGCAAGTTCTTGAATGTTCATCTGGATACCACCATCACCGGCCACTACCCAGACGGTGGCATCAGGCAGACCCATCTTGACGCCCATTGCCGCCGGAAGAGAGAAGCCCATTGTGCCAAGGCCACCAGAAGTAATGTGGCTATTGGGGCGGGTCCAGAGATAGTGGCGAGCCGTCCACATCTGGTGTTGTCCAACATCGGTGACGATAATGGCCTGTCCATCCGTTTCCTTGCGGATCGCATCGACGATGCTGATGGGGTCGGGATATTCCTGGTCGCGTTTTATGCCCGCAATACGCTCATTATCCTGAGCTTCCCAGGAGCGTATTTCATCGATCCATGCACTATGATCACCTGGCTCAATGGCTTCGATGAGGTCGGTCAGGGCTGCCTTTGCGTCGGCTACAATCGGCACGGTGGCGGGTTTGACTTTGTGCATCTCTGATGGATCGACATCGATATGGATGAGACGTGCATGCGGGGCAAACTCACTGGCTTTGCCAGATACGCGGTCGTCGAAGCGCAGCCCGACACCAATAATCAGATCTGTTTCACCAATAGCACGGTTTACATGTGCAGGGCCGTGCATACCCGGCATGCCGAGCGCCAGTGGATGTGTCTCAGGGAAAGCACTCAGGCCGAGCAGGGTGGTGATGACGGGAATGTTGGCTTTTTCAGCAAAAGCACGCAACTCGTCATAGGCTTTTGAAAGAATGATTCCATGACCAGACATAATAACTGGACATTGGGCCTGCGCAATCAACTGCGCGGCCTGGGCAATAGCCGTTGCCGAAGGTTGTGGCGTTCGCGTGCTACGAAAATACTCGATAGAACTGACCGAAGCCGATGGGCGATAGATCGCTTTGCCCAGCTGGACATCTTTGGGGACGTCAATCAGCACAGGGCCAGGCCGTCCACTCTTGGCTATACGAAAGGCCTCATGCACGATGTCGGCGATGTCTTCGATGCGTTGGATCAGAAAATTATGCTTGGTGATTGGCTGGGTCACGCCAAGCACATCGGTCTCCTGAAATGCGTCACGACCGATGAAAGGACGCGCTACCTGTCCGGTGATTGCCACAATTGGTGTCGAGTCCATGTATGCTGTAGCCAGTCCTGTGACAAGGTTGGTTGCACCTGGGCCACTGGTGGCCACGCACACGCCAACCTTCCCCGTGGCACGGGCATAGCCGTCGGCAGCGTGAGCTGCGGCTTGCTCGTGTCGCACCAGGATGTGACGCAGCATGGGATAGGCAGTGAGTGCGTCATAAAACGGCATGATGGCGCCGCCAGGATAGCCGTAGAGCAGTTCGACACCTTCACGCACTAATGCCTCACACAGGATATGGCTACCCGCCAGTTCGCGAGCCTCGCTAGCCTGTGAGTCTGTCTGCATGGAACGATAAGCGTAAGGTGCTTGCGCTCCTTCTGGCTGCTGAGTGATCGTTGCACTAGGGTGCATAAGTCCTCCCAAGAAAAAATGATATAAAAACAATAAAAAACGAGAACCGTCCACATCGGGAGGTCCTCGTTAGGTTACCTGCTTTGGTTTGGGTCGCTTCGTTGCCCCCTTTAATCTCCCTGTGACGCGCTTGGGTCTAGCCCTACTACAAGCCCTACCAGGCCACCAAACCCGGTAAGGCTAATAAGGATGAGGCTAATAAGTACCACAAGGCTCACAAGGAGCAGGTGGGCTACGATAAGTACTGGCACAAACAAAGAAACCGACGCCAGGACGCCGGTTTCGATTAGCAGAAAGTCTGGAGTAGCAGCCATACACATGGGGTGCATGGAAAATGGCATAGGTTTCGCGCAGTCTTGGCCGGGGATCATTGCCGGTCGGGCGAATGCACTATACGTTGCTGACACTGGTATGCTCCTCCAAAAAAACATAATCATGTATAAGGCAACTATGCTTAAATTTCATGCTCTTGCGGGTGAGCTGTATGGAGGTCACAACGGCGACATTGCCGGGGTGCTCTATTCCTTCATTGCTATTGAGGATAACACGATATGGTGAGGTTTGTCAACCCCCAATTTGAGCACACGCAACGATATCCGCCAGTAAACCCTGGCCCGTTTGCAAACGTCCGGCCCCTGGCCCAATGATCGTCACCTCAGAGAGCGTATCCGTCTGAATGGTCAGCGCATTCAGCACCCCATCAACGCGAGCTAACGGATCATTCAGAGGCAACGCCAGCGGTTCAACACGTGCCTCTAAAGCAGCCTCCTTGCCATCGTTGCTTGAAAGCAGGCGCAAGGAGGCAACGAGTTTGATCCTTTTCTGCTCGTCGATGGCCCGTTGTATCTGCTCTCTTGTGATAGGGGTGATGCCATGTCGTACTACTTGCTCTGGTTTAAGTGAGCGATTAAAGATAAGCGCCGACAAGATGAGCGTTTTAGCGACAGCATCGTAACCTTCGACATCTGCCGTGGGATCAGTTTCAGCATAACCCTGGGCTTGAGCATCTGCAAGGACTTCAGCATAGTCACGACCGGTTGCCATGGCACTGAGGATATAGTTGGTGGTACCGTTGAGTATACCGCGCAGAGCATGCACATTTGCACCTGCCATGCCTTCGCGAATGGTGCTGATGACAGGTGTGCCTGCCATGACAGTTGATTCTACACGTAACTGTACGTCATTTTGCCGCGCCAGGGCGAAGAGTTCGCTTGCAGCCAGTGCCACGGGACCTTTGTTTGCGGTGACGACATGCATTCCCAGTGAGAGGGCCACGCGGATATGGCTCATCCCCGGTTCGCCATCGCGCAAATTCGTGGGAGTTGCCTCTGCCAGCACATCGCCTCCGGTAGCTCGCAATCCTTCGAGCGTATTCTGCCAGTGTGTAATGCCTGGATGTACTGTCAGGGGATGTCGCGTCGTTGCAAGCTCCAACAGTACAGGTATATCTAATCCATCTTGACGGTAGATGAAGCCAGAACGGGCATTCGCTACGCCAACCAGGGTAACATCCAGGTCAAAGTTTTGTCGCAATTCGTCACGTTTGGTTGAGAGCAATTCGGCCAGCCCCTGGCCCACGTTACCAAAACCGACGATGGAGAGACGAAGGTGTTTCATAATACGAAACGCACCCAGGCAAAGATCATATTAGTTACATCTCCTCTTCATCAATTCTAAGAAGATGCTGTTTGGCCTCCTCGGCAGTTTGCGCGATGCTCATTTTGACGATCACATGCCGCAGGATGGCAGGGTCTTCAACGAACGCGACTTGTTTCCTGGCCAGACGTACCATCTTGGGGAAACGCTCTAAAACGATATCTATAACTGTCTGGCGTAATCCTCCTAGCTGTTCCCGGCGCTCCTCTTCGCGTCCCTTTTCAAGCCCTTTCTCAAGCCCTTTCTCAAGCCCTTTCTCAAGCCCTTCTGCAAGTCCTTCCTGCAAGATCTCCTGATAGTAGGGGCTTTCACGTAGTAGATCATGCATGTCACGCAACCTCCTGTGCAACCACTCCAGCCCGGCTGGATTCTCTCGGCTAAACATTAACGATGCTACGGTGGCTCCGATCGAGAGTAACTCGGGTCGTCCGGCAGCCTCCAGGTCCGCAAACATCCTCTCGGTCACCTCGCGGCTGGTTCCCCCCTTGGTCAAGGGCAGCAGAGGCAACAATCCTGCTTCACTCCTTTGAAGCAACTCATCTGGTGACCATTTCCCCACTTCGATGCTCTCATAATGGAACTGGAGCACCTCTTGCCCAGTGGGAACTGTCCAGCACAAGGGAGAGACGGCGGCGTTGCCATCCCGCAACAGATAGATCACGCATGACAGAACCGGTTGACTATACTCACTGCGAATCAACACGTTGTAGCGTAACAGGCGTTCGGCCATGGTAGGATCGTGGTAGGTCTGGAACTCAAAATGCACCAGCATTTCCTGCCCCTGGTGGACCACGTCGAGCAACCCATCTACCTCCTGCTTCCACGTTTTCAGTTTGTGGGGCAGTTCGCGCTTGAAGTGTGCATCATCCACCACCAACGAGACGAACGCTTGTGGGCTGGCGTGGATCAGACCCCTCAGGCTATTATCCCACGGTTTATCGTCACTTTTGTCCATACCAAAGGCCCTCGCTACGTATCTATTCTGACACTAGTCTAGCATAGTGGAAACCCATTGTCGAGGGAACTAAAACCCTTGACATCTCAATGATTTCTTCGGTATACTAATAAAAAGTTAAAAAGTACTCTACAATTGAATAAGTGCAGCGAGATCTGCTCTCATCAAGAGAGGTGGAGGGAAACGGCCCGATGAAGCCCGGCAACCCGCCTGCAAAGTAGCAGGTAGGGTGCCAATTCCGGCGGATAGTCCGCAAGATGAGGGGAATGAGCAATGATGCTAGACCCCTGACATCCAGGGGTTTTTTGTTGCCTACACTGCACATTGTGTACTTTAGCAACCATATGAACAATAACAGTGAAGAGGACGAGTAAACGCCACCGACGGCTACAGAGAGCTGGCGACGATGAGATGCCAGCACCGTACTAACGTTGAATATGACCTCCGAGTTGCAGGTCGAAAACCCTTTGGGGTGAATAGACCAGGCCGGCTGGCCCCGTTATAAGCTAGAGTGTTGTGAGGTAAAGGCTAGCGTACCTTACGATACTTATAGAGGTTGACGCCGTGAGGTTTCAACAAATCAGGGTGGTACCGCGAAGACTTTTGACCCCTCGCCCCTGCAGGGTGAAGGGTTTTTTTGTACCTATTTGTCAGGTTCAGAATCTAAGGAGTAACACATTCATGGCATTGAACAGCAATCGCACGTATGGTTTTGAAACGTTATCACTGCATGCCGGTCAGGAGACGGCAGACAGCGCAACAAATGCCCGCGCCGTCCCTATCTATCAGACAACCTCGTTTGTCTTCGATAGTCCGGAGCACGCGGCAAATCTCTTCGGGCTTAAGCAGTTCGGAAATATCTATACGCGCATCATGAATCCCACACAGGATGCCTTTGAGCGCCGTATCGCCGCCCTGGAAGGAGGCGTTGGGGCGCTGGCTACAGCGTCTGGCCAGGCAGCGGAAACGCTAGCCATCCTGAATATCGCCGAAACAGGCGACGAAATTGTCACATCGGCCAGCCTCTATGGGGGCACCTATAACCTCTTCCACTATACGCTTCCTAAGCTCGGTATTACCGTGCGTTTCGTGGATAGTCGCAATCCTGAAAACTTTCGCGCCGCCATCAATGAGCGAACCAAGGCGCTCTACGCCGAGACCGTCGGCAACCCACGCCTGGATACCCTGGATATTCGCGCCGTGGCAGATATCGCGCATGAGCATGGCGTGCCACTGATTCTCGATAATACGCTGCCCACGCCATACCTGCTGCAACCATTCAAGCACGGCGCGGATATCGTCGTCCACTCTACCACCAAGTTCATCGGGGGTCATGGTACGGCTATCGGTGGTGTAATCGTGGATGCTGGCACGTTTGACTGGACAAACGGACGTTTCCCAGGGTTTGTCGAGCCGGACCTTTCCTATCATGGCTTGCGTTACGTCGAGGCCTTAGGACCGTTAGCTTATATAATAAAGGCACGTGTTCAACTGATGCGCGATCTTGGCCCCGCCACGACGCCCTTCAACTCCTGGCTATTCCTGCAGGGATTGGAGACATTACCGTTACGGATGGAGCGGCACAGCCAGAATGCCCTGCGTGTTGCCGAGTTCCTGGAAGGGCATCCCGCCGTCGACTGGGTGAGCTATCCAGGTCTGAAGAGCCATCCACAGCATGAGTTGGCAGCAAAATATCATACCCACGGCTTTGGCGCGATTCTCGGCTTCGGGATCAAGGGTGGCCTGGAAGCTGGCAAGCAATTGATTCGGCATGTGGAACTATTCTCACATCTGGCCAACGTTGGTGATGCCAAGTCATTGATTATTCATCCGGCCAGTACGACCCATTCACAGTTGACGCCTGATGAGCAGTACGAGACGGGAGTCACGCCCGACTTCATTCGCCTGTCTGTCGGTTTGGAGACGGTGGAAGATCTGATCGATGACCTGGACCAGGCGCTGAAGGCAGCGACCATCAAAGCAAGCCAACCGGTAAATGTATAGATAGGAGAAACCTTATGAAGAGTAGTGTACGTGTCCTTAAGTTTGGGGGAACCTCTGTCGGAAGTGGTGAACGTATTCGACGCGTTGCATCCATCATTGCACACAATGCAAACGATCCCGAAGAGGACTTTCCTGTTGTGGTTGTCTCTGCTATGGCGGGTGTCACCGACCAGTTGCTGCGGATCGCACACTACTCTTGTACCGGTCAGCACGAAGAGTGTGAACGCGAACTGAGCGCATTAAAGCAGAAACATCGAGAGGCAGCAGAGAAGGCAGTGCATACCCGCAAAAGTCTTCCGGCTTTGCATGATGACTTAGAGGCGGGGTTCAGGGCACTTGAGCAGGACGTTGATGCTTTGCGATCAGTGGTGAAGCAAGATGTGCCTCTGCTTACTGCTGCGGTTGCCGCCTGGGGCGAACGTCTCTCTGTGCTGCTGGTAGCTGCGGCGGCTAATGATGTCAGGGTGGAGGCCACTCCAGTGCGTGAAGAAGTGATTATTACCGGCGATCCCGAATGTGAAACGACAAAGCCGTTTGGGGCTTCCGGAACAATCCTTTCGGTCGCTCGTGCTGATCCCCTGCCGGAAGAGACACGAGCCAGAGCCAGGGCGCTCATCCATCCCCTGGTAGAGCAGAGAATCGTGCCGATTGTGGCGGGGTTCATTGGCCGGATTGGGAGTTCCCCGGACTACCTTAGCGCAGGTTTTGTGACAACACTGGGGCGCAACGGTTCAGACTATTCTGCCTCAGAGATCGGTGCCGCCCTGGATTGTGTCGAGGTTTCGATCTATACAGATGTGGATGGCGTATTGAGCGCCGATCCCCGTGTGGTTGCGAATACACGTCTCCTGCCACGGCTCTCCTATGCAGAGGCTGCGCGTTTGTCCTGGTTTGGAGCCAAGGTGCTTCATCCTCGTACACTTATTCCTGTTGCGCATCGGAACATCCCTGTCCGTGTTCGCAACACCTTCCGCCCTCACACTCGCGGCACAGTAGTTGGACCAGAAGGGACACAACGCAGCGGAGCGGCAGCTATTACCGTACGCCGCCAGCTAGCACTGATTACGGTCGAGAGTACGGATATGTTTGGGGCGCCAGAGAACGCCGGGCAAGTGTTCGCTCTGGCTGCTCGTGCGGGTGCCGCGCCTGTTGCTATTTGTTCATCATCCGGCCATCATCTTTCGTTTGTCGTTGAGGAACAGGCCGCGCAATCTGTGGTGGCACTTTTACAACATGATATGGGCAGAGAGTCTGGGGGACTCTCAGCCTGGCGGGTGCTTTGCAGACCTGGCCTGGCTGCCTGCGCCTGCATCGGCTCTGGCTTCACGGCTGATCCCATGAGTCCTGCACGTGCTATTACCGCCCTGGCACGTGAGCGTATCCCTGTGATCACGCAGGGTGCATCAGAACTTGGTATTGTTCTGATCGTGGAAGATCAAGACGGTGAAAGTGCTTTACGCTGCCTGCACCGCGACTTGATCGCGCCTGTGATCCCATTGGTACGCCATGGGGCACGAGAGAAAGTATCCGCCTCTTCGTCTTAGGAGCAGCGAAATGACGCATATACCATCACGTATCCCCGTAGCAGTCCTGGGAGCGACCGGCATGGTCGGTCAGCGTTTTATCGAGTTACTACAAGGACATCCCTGGTTCGAGTTGGTTGCTCTCGCTGCATCAGAGCAGCACGGAGGCCGTCCCTACGCTGAGGTGACTCGATGGCGGCTTCCTGGCAGTGAGGTGCCCACCGTGGCGGCTGCGCTCCCCGTTGTAGCCTGCCGACCTGAAGCTCTGCCCGCGGTGAAAATCGTTTTTTCTGCATTGCCAGCAGAAGTGGCGAGCGAGATCGAGGCCGAGTTCGCCCATGCTGGTGCGGCGGTCTTCAGTAACGCAAAAAATTATCGTATGGCCGCTGATGTACCGCTGATCGTGCCAGAGGTGAATGCGAACCATGCAGCAGCTATCGTACAGCAGCGTAAACTGCGCGGCTGGTCGGGCTGCATTGTCACCAATGCCAATTGTTCGGCAACGCCACTGGTGATGGCACTCAAGCCCCTCCAGGAAGCGTTCGGCGTGCGAAAGGTGATGGTGACGACGTTACAGGCCATTTCAGGTGCAGGCTATCCCGGTTTGCCTTCCTATGATATCCTCGACAACGCCATTCCCTTCATTGCTGGAGAAGAGGAAAAGGTGGAGAGTGAAACACGCAAGATGCTTGGAACGTGGGAAGAAGGCCAGGGATTTTCAGATGCACCCATCCTGGTGAGCGCACAATGCAACCGTGTGGCCACACGTGAAGGGCACCTGGAGTGTGCGAGCATCGAATTGGAACGCGACGCAAACCCAGAGGATATCATCGCCACCTGGGAACGTTTTACACCTGAGCCACAACGACTCAACTTACCCAGTGCGCCAGAGCATGCCCTGGTCTATCGCAGTGAACCCGACCGACCACAGACACTGCGAGACCGCGATGCTGGCCACGGAATGGCGGTGACCATCGGAAGGCTACGTCACTGCCCCATCCTGAGTTATAAATTTGTGCTCCTCGGCCACAACACGATTCGCGGAGCAGCCGGTGGCTCGATTCTGAACGCGGAACTATGCGTGAGCAAAGGCCTGGTCTAGTTATCATTTCTTCTTCTTTTTAGCTTTGCCCGGTCTATTTATACTGGTTATTTGCTTGCGGTCATTGTACCTCTGCATAGATTTAGTGAACTTGAGCACCTGCCGGAACATCTGTGTCACTTCTAAATCCGGGTCGAGTTTTTCTGCCTTGTCCAGGAAGAGTTCCGCCTGGCGGTAGTCACCGTTTTCGAGGTACATCGACCCCAGGTACGCAGTCAGGACGGCGGAGTCGGGATTGGCGACTAAACCTTCCTCGATCACCTCAATGGCCTCTTCAGGTTGGCCGTTCCCCACATACATCGTGCTGAGTGCATAGTAAAGGTCTGCATCGTCGGGTTGTAACTCAATGGCGCGTCTATAGTTTGCCTCGGCCTCCACAAAATTCTCGAGCTTTTTATAAGCCTCGGCTATGTTGCTCCACGATTTGGGAGAGTCAGGTTCGATTTCTGCAATACGTTGGAAGTGGCTCAACGCCTGCTCGTATTGCTCCCGCTCCATGGCAATCTCGCCCAGGTGGAGTTCGATGTGAGCCTCATCGGCCGGGTCACTGGTGATAGCCCGCGCCTTGTGTAGGTGCTCCTCTGCCTCGTCAAGACGCTCATTGTCGTCTAAGAGTAACTCGGCCAGGGAGATGTGTGCTACAAAGCTTTCTTCAATCTCCAGTGACTCGAGTAGGGTTTCCTCGGCAAGTTCCTGGAAGCGGTCAGCCCGTTCATCGTCATCCTCCTCACGGTATTTCTCACTGAGTTCTACATATACTGCGGCAAGTGCCCTTAAGGTCTCAGCGCGTTTCTCGTCAAACCGTTGTGCCAGCGGCTCCAGGTAGACGAGGCTACGCTCATACAGCTCAAACAAGATCAAAGGAGCAGCAGCTTCCTCATAAATTGAACGATCAAGCGGCAACTGCTTGAGGAGAGCATCACGGTAATAGACGGTTTGCATCAAACGCCAAACGAGCTCACCCGCCTGTTCCTGGGCATTAGCATTTGTTGGCTGGTACTTCTGAGCAAGCTCTTCAAGCCGATCGTTATGTTCCTGAATTCTCTTCTGCAACTCTGCGACAGGTAGGCTCAGCGCATTTGCCCCTTCGTCGGTGATACGTTGGATGCGCCACGTGTCTTCTTCCTGAACCAGCGTATAACTTGTCCAGAACCAATGCCGGTCTGTTTCCTCGTAGATGGCCGTCGCCTGGGGTACTTCCGGTAGCGTGTCGCCAGAGGCTGCCTGATCGAGTTCGATGGACCAGCCAACCTCAATCTCTTTACGGTTGGCCGAGCGAGCTGCACTAAACAGATTGGGCAGCCACAGTCCCGATTTCTGCGGCTCGCGTTCGTGAATGAAGTTTGGCTCCAGGTCATCCGGCAGGGTTTCATCTGCCCAGGCCTCGCGGCGCTCAACCCAGTCGTCTTTTGAGAGTCCTTCACGGATAGGGCTATCACTAGAGAGAAGATCATAGGCCAGTTCGTAGTCGCCATCGACCCAAGACTCAACAAAGTTGACGACGACCTCGTTGGGTGTTAGATCATGTAGATCGAGACTATCCTCGTCCTCTTCCTCACCGTCAAAGTCTTCCTCTTCCTCGAACTCATCCTCGTCATCGATCTCTTCCTCTTCCTCGAACTCATCCTCGAGGTCGGAAGCCTCCAACACCAATCGATTGACAAGCGAGAGGTTCAGGCGGTAGTCCCTGTGAGGGACAGTGCCATGCTCCTGGTTGACGGCAAGCGCTTCTAGCAGCAAACGACGTCCTCTTGCCAATGAGCAGGGCTTTGTTTCCACACCGGGTAGCTTCATCAGCTCGGCAGCTAATTCGTCAATGCTGCCCTTGTTATCGACCCTGGTAAAAAATTCTTTGACGCCATCATGCAAGAAATCAAGGAAGAAGCCCAGGACGCGTGCCTGTCGGGAAGTCTCCGCTTCTTGGAAGCAGAGAACGAGTTGCACTACCCCGGATGCACGCGTATCAGTAACAAACCCTTTCCAGAACTGGAGCGGAGTGGTTGTGACCTGGATTGCCAGTGGCTGCTGGACAGAAGGATTCCATTGCGGATAAATTTTTGCTTCCTGAAGTCGTATCAGCGAGCGTCGTGCTTCCTTACGGACGCTTTTCAGTGGACTCAATACGTTGATGGCGCTCAGGACATCGGCGGCATCACTATGACGTTCCTTCGATAATGCCATGAGCAAGGCCATCTGTGCGGCTTCCGACATATTGTTGATCTCAGTTAATGCCGCTTCGGCTTGCTTTTGGTCCGCGCTCGTATGCAGGTTACCGGCGATCTGCCGGTAGTGCTCAAGCACCTGCTGCGCCCGTTCATTATCTTCTTGCGAAAAGGATAGAGGTGCGGTTTTTTTCTTCGCCATTTGCTCCCAGCTTTCTTGACATTGAGATCATGTCGATTTTTTCCTGGGGGTATTGTACTCTCTTCGCGCAAATTGCACAATCTCTACACTGCATTCATCACTTAACTGTAATCGTCCCATCAGCGTTGATGCTAATCGACACACCTGGTAACGGGCTATTTGCCGGTCCCTGTTGGACACTAAAGCCATTGCTGGGATCAAAGACCGCACCATGTGCAGGGCAGACGAGTGTGTGAGAGCCAGGATCGTAATTCACGGGTACTCCTGCATGCGTACAGGCCTGTTCACAGGCAACAAAATTGCCATTGGGCAGATGTATAAGCAAACTAGCATTCCCATCAGCATTCGTAAAGCTTGTAGCAGAGTTTGTCGGCTGGTTGGTCTTTCCAATCACCGTTCCGCTATGCCGAGGAGTGGGTGTTGGTGTGGGCGTTGGTTGTCGAGTGGGGGTAGGCATCGGCTTGGGCGCAGACGTGGCTGTGGGCGTTGGTCGTACCGCCACAGTGGTAGTGGTTGGAGTAGGTGCTGGTTTGGGTGGCTGTTGAGCGCTTTTGGTTGGGCCTGGCGTAGTTACGGGCGTTCTGGCATGATATGGAGGCATCGTTGAAGTAGGCTGCACATTGGTGGTCTGTGCAGGCTGCGTAGAAGTGGACTGCACGAGGTGTGCCAAAGCTATGCTGCCAACACCAAACATGCCCATTACTCCACCGGTAGCAAGGAGCGCCACCAGTTGTCTGCGTTGCTTCATTGCAGGCACAGGTCGCCGCCGAGTGGTCGGGCGGGAACCGCCCACGCGGGCCGTTGTACTCGGGGTGAAGGTTCCAGCCGCCGGCGCTTGCGTTTTTGCTGCTGAGGCCCACCACCAGGCAAATGGATCGATCGCGAGAGCATCGACACCATCAGGTATATGTTTAGATGCCGACTGCGATGTAGGTGTGTCCCTGGTAGCCACCTGGCTAGTTATGGCTAGCGGTGTCAACGGCCGCTTCCCGCTCGAAATCATCTCCTCATCAAACCAGTTGACCGTCGGTGGCAAAGTGACCTGCGGATCCCATCTTGTAGCCTGACCCAACGCATCAGGAGCCCTCTCTGTTGCGCCTAACACTTTCAACGCACGTTCAAATGCGATTGATACTTCGCCCGCAGACTGAAAACGCTTTGCCGGGTCGCGTTCTAACGTCCGCTGAACGACTAAATCAAGGGCGGCTGGCACATCGGGGCACAACTCATGCAGAGAAGCTACCGGCTGCTGCAGACGCTTCATGGCCACTTCAAGCGGGTCCGTTCCGCTAAATGGCAGCGTGCCACTTAAGAGTTCAAACAGTATGATGCCTAAAGAGTAGACATCTGCACGCGCATCGACAGGCGCCCCTTGCACACGTTCGGGAGCAACATACTCAGGAGTTCCTAGAAATGTGTCCGTAAAACTGAACAGGCGCGGATAAGGATGATTATTTTGTTCGATTCCATACATCTCGAGCATACGCATCAGTCCCAAGCCCGCCACTTGTATTCCTTCCATTCCTTGCTCACTACTTACATAAATATGAGCAGGACTCAATGTTCCATGCATCACACCATTGCTATGTGCATAGTCAAGACCCGCTGCTATCTGCTTTAGCAGACCTGCAGTGTACTCCGGAACAAGGAGCGGCTTCCGCTTGAGCATGTGGGCAAGTGAGCTTCCCTGCACAAAGGATGTGACTAGATACGGGTAGCCAAACTGCTCACTAACAGCATAGGTCGGAAGAATGTGTGGATGACGCAGCTTTACAAGGGCCGATCCCTCCTGCTCAAAACGTGCCATAAAACGCTCATGCGCCTGGGCAGAAAATGTTTCTGGGAGGATAAACGTCGTAATAAGGACAGCGTTGGCATGCGCCTGTTGCCGGGCCAGATACACAGCACTGGACTTCCCATCCCCCAGGAGCCGCTCGATTTGATACTCTCCGAATGTCTTACCTACAAGCTGATCTACGGATAACACCTGCATTTGCCTCTGATCCTCCAGGTTTCACACATGTTCGCTCATTCTCTCATCTATTTTTAATGTAACGAACATTAACTATTTCCGATTATTTCACACTAGCAGTGTACATACTGGTGCCATTGCGTGTCAACCTGGTTCACTTGTTCTAGGACTTCTGGGGACGCGATACTCTGACTGCTGAGAGGCACCCCCTGGTGGGATGAATTGGATACCTGGCAAAACAGTACTACTCTACTCATGTGTATGGACCATTTCATTTTATTCTCATTATTGTTTGCTATACTGGAAAGGTCCGTGAATATCGCAGAGATAGACGCTCTGTAAAAGGCGCAAGAAAAAGCATTAATCTAGAAATAGACATACTATGGCCAGGCAACTCTCTTATCTGATTATCGGCAATGGGATTGCCGGAGTGACCGCTGCTGAGATTCTACGTGCTGAAGATGCCACCGGTTCTCTCACCATCATCGCGGATGATCCCTTTCCAGTCTACTATCGTCCCGCTCTTAAGGACTATCTTGCGGGACGTGTGAGCGAAGGGAAGCTCTGGGCACGGCCGAGCACGTTTTATCGGGAACAACGCATTCGTTTCGTCCCAGGTTGTGTTGCAGGTATCAACACCCTTAAGCACTTTGTCCAGTTACAGAATGGCAAGCAGATTGGCTATGACAAATTGCTGCTGGCGAACGGTGCGCGTCCCAGGCAGCTCGCCTGTCCCGGCCTTGGCCTGGCGGGTGTGACCACGCTACGTAGTGTCGCCGACTATCGGGAGGTCCTGCGCCGCTTGAGTAGCGCGAGCCGTATAGTCGTTTGCGGCAGTGGCACGCTGGCGCTAGAAAGTGCTGAAGCGCTGCAACAGCGCGGATATGAAGTCACCCATCTCCTACGCCACCACGCGCTCTGGTCAGAGGTCCTTGACGCTACGGCATCTGATCTTGTGCTGCAAGAAGAACGGCGCACAGGTGTTGATGTACGTACAGGAGAAGCAATTCGCCAGATTATTGGCCGAAATGGGCAAGTATCTGAAGTTATTACCTCTAGCGGAGCACATATCCCTTGCGACCTGGTTCTGATTGCCATCGGTATCGAGCCGGTCATCGACTTTATTCAAGCAAGTGGAATCACTTGTGGACGCGGCGTCAAGGTCGATGCCGCTATGCGTACCAGTACCGCAGATATTTATGCTGCCGGCGATGTGATTGAGACTACCGATAGCCTGACAGGTCGAACACGAGTGCTCGGCCAATGGTACCCTGCTCTTCAACAGGCTCGTGCGGCAGCCTACAGCATGCTCGGCATCAATCATACATACAGTGAAGCGGGCGGTGGGTATACGAATTATTACAATGCGACCTTTCTGTGCGGACTCGACTTTGTTTCAATCGGCCTGACATCACAGCTACCCAACCCTCAAAACGCTCAGCAGCTTGTGGAGATCTCCGCGACACCACAACCTCGTAGCTATCGTAAGGCGCTGTTTCTTCACACCGGTGTCCCTATTGGTGCGCTTTTCCTGGGTGAGCGCAAGCATGCACTGGCCTTCAAACGTGCCATCGATCACCGGGTCAATTTAGCGCCCGTTGCAAACCGCTTGTTCGCTGACGATTTCAACCTTGATGATTGGCTCGATAGGCAACAAGTACCACCTGCCATCTTCAATGTACATAAACGAGAAACGGCTGTGGCAGGCACTCTCCAGGCGGGTGGGCAGCACGAAATGTTGGAGAGCCAGTTGCATTTCAATGGACACCATCACCCCCAACGCCCATTGAACACAGGTGAGATGGTAGCGGCAGCCAGAACACCGGACGCCACCTTTCTTCACATTGCTAATTCAGCCTTGGACAACAATGCGTCACGTAGCATTCCTGATGCCCTTCTCGCCACCCTCAAAGACAAACCTACACTCGTACTTGTGAGTCCCGATGCTGAACCACAGCTTGTGCCCCTACAGTATGAGCATGGCAGGCGCTTTACCCTTGGACGCGATAGAGAAAACGACATCCGCCTGGATGATAGGGCTTCATCGCGTAGACATGCAGAACTATTTACCGCACCAGATGGCTTCTATATGCGCGACCTGGCTAGCAGCAATGGAGTCTTTGTCAACAAGGTCAAGATATCTAATCCCTATCATCTCTCGCACGGAGACCGCATCGTGATAGGCAACACGTTGATCTATTTTTCATTTCCACAAGAAACGCGGGCATACCTATCCCACACCACCCCCGCCCCTACGGGACATTCATCTGGAAGCATGCAGGCCCAAAAAGAACCAGGTCTCGCACATCGTGCAGATGTGCGAGAACTTTCCGAGGAACGCATACATTTTGAAATCGATATGTGTATTGGTTGCGACCGCTGCATGAACGCCTGCCCGGTACCGATGTCATCGCTGGTTAGCATTGCTGATCTCAACCATGCCACGGTCTCCGCTGGTGTTGCCAGCCATGTAGCGCGTTTCACGCATGAGTGTATCATGTGCGGCTCCTGTGTCCCTGTCTGCCCGGTCGATAACCATCGCGATCTCTTGATGTTGACGCTTAAGCAGCGCCTCGGCGTCTCATGGGATGACGAGGTGGATATGAAGCGCGTAGCACAAGCGCTCCCTGTGGGTTGGAGTATACCATGGCTCATCAGTCGCCTGCGCGAGCATCCCCTCTTGAGCAACACACAACTCGTGCCTGATCGTTACCTGTTGCACCTGTTCGTAGCTTCTAAACTACTATCACTTGCTTCAGGGGCAACGATAATACGCGAAGGTGATTATGGACGTGAACTGTACCTGATCCTGGCAGGGCACGCGTCACTCTTTGCCACGGAGGCAGACGGAAAAGAGTTTCCTATCGCCATCCTCGGCCAGGGCGAGTATATTGGTGAATACGGCATGCTGACAGGGCAACCACACACCACGACGGCGCGGGCACAAACACCCTGCGCTCTATTGCAGGTGCCGGAACAGGTGATGCAACGCTTGATGGAACTTCTCCCCAACATACGGCAATTCTTTGACCAGTTGAACAATGTGCGTTCTCTCACATCTATCCTGAAACGCATGGCGCTCTTCCAGGGGATCTCTGATGCCGACATCGATGCTCTGGTGAAACAAACGCAGGTCAGACAGTACGATCGCAATGAGCGTCTCTTCGCAGAAGACGATACGGGAGGACGCCCGGCACGAGAGACGGTGCATATCCTGTTAGAAGGTTTTGTCAAAGTTGCACGGCACACAACGGTAGGAACCGGGCATCATAAAAGTGATGAACGCATCATTGCTTATCGACAGGCAGGAGACTACTTTGTGGGTGGGCTTGATCTGCTCGGTGATGGCCGGGCAGTGACCGTGACAACGATCAATCGGACTCGCGTGGCAGAAGTATCGCGTCCATTCATGCAAGCTCTCCTGCAACGTTACCCTGAAGTGAACCAGCGTTTCAGGCTGCGCTTACGCGAATATCTTGAGAGTACGACCTCCGTTCAGCCCGTTATATCTGCTGTCGGCTCCTATACAAATGTTTCTTCCACGAACGCCTCGTCCTACGCGGCGCTCACAGCAGGGTTGCATGCTCTCGTTAGCGATGGCGTAGTCGAGGGCACCGAAGTGCTCGTCATCGACCTGGATACCTGCATCCATTGTAATGAGTGCGAGGAGGCATGCGCTCGGCGTCATGGACATTCACGGATGAATCGCAAGGGCATGGTAGTTGGTAACATCAGTATCGCCACTGCCTGTCGCCAGTGCCAGGACCCGGTATGTATGTTGTGCAGCCGTGCGGGGATTGCGCGCCTTCCCAATGGAGAGGTCTACATCACGGAAAGCTGCATCGGTTGTGGTATCTGTGCGGAACGTTGCCCCTATGGCGCCATCTCTATTGTCGATGTTGGAGCTGTCGAGGCTGAGGCCGAAGCATACTCTTCGTGGCAGCGCTTCAGTAGTTTCTTTACGAATGGTACCGGCAAGGGGCGTGAACGCATTCCAATGTTCTCCGGAAGTAATTATGTTGCCCCTGGCCCGCTTGACATCTCTCGGCCTCGTAACGCCTATGCGGAGATGCGCAAGAAGGTAGCTATCAAATGCGATCTGTGTGCAGGTTACAAAGACCAGGCATGTGTAGAGGCATGCCCAACCGGCGCGGCTATCCGCATACAGCCCACAACATTCTTTGGTTCGACCGAAGAGATTTTACGACGTCGCGTGGTCTAGTGCAAAGTCAAGAGGCCTGTTAGGTAATGGGGGTGCAGGGGGCGAAGCCTCCCTGACGGGGTCTGACTTTTTATCGCAAGTCTGATCGACAACTGATGGTAGAATCAAAGGAAAAGCCGTCATCAAGAAAGGAAAGCCGTCATGATGCCAGCATCGACCCTGTTGTCGCCCCTGCTGTGGGCAGAGGCGACCTTTGGTTCTGTCCGGTTGGGCGATCCACGTCGCGACCGTCGTGCCGTCGCCATTGCGCATGCGTTGGCCTCGGAGACGGGGGCGTCGTTGCCCAAGCAACTGCATGATGAGGCCGCTTTGGAAGCCACCTACCGTTTTTTGCACTCGGGGCATGTCAGCTACGAAGACCTGCTGCGACCGCATGTGGAGACGACGCGGCAGGACTGTCGTGAGCACAGGGAGGTGCTGCTGATCCAAGATACAACCGAAGTGGACTACCAGCATCACCCCACGACCAGCGGCTTGGGACCCGTTGGCAATGGCTCGCACCAAGGCTTTTTGCTGCAAACGGTGCTGGCGGTCGTGCCTGGCAGTCGCCAGGTGCTTGGCATTGCGCACCAGGAACCCTTTTTGCGCAAGACGGCTCCCGCCAAAGAAACCAAGCAAGAGCGCCTGCATCGTGAGCGAGAATCGCAGGTCTGGGAACGAAGCGTCCAGGCGCTGGGAACCCCACCCGATGGGGTGTGCTGGGTCCATGTGGGAGACCGCTACAGCGATATCTTTGCGTTCCTGTTCTTGTGTCGGGAAATGAAGTGTGACTTCGTGATCCGTGCTTGCCAAGACCGCTGTGTCGATCTGTTGGTGGAGCAAGCCGAGACGGCCGTGCCTCCTCGTTCGCATCATCCGGAGCACCCCAGTCCGCCCGCCCAGCACCTCTTTGAGGTGCTGGGGAGTTGGTCGGCCCAAGCCAGCTCGACCGTGGAGATAGCAGCAAGCCAGAAGCACAAGGCCCGCACCGCCCAGGTCTCGCTCTCGTGGCAGCCCCTGCGCTTGTTGCCGCCACGCACTCACGAGAGCAAAGGCTGGCATCCCTTGGTGGTGTGGGTGATCCACGTCTGGGAACCAGAGCCACCCGAAGGCGTCGAACCGCTGGAATGGATCTTGCTCTCTTCGGTCCCGACGCTGACGCTGGAGGACGCGCACGAGCGGGTGGAATGGTATCGTGCCCGCTGGATGGTCGAAGACTTTCATCAAGGACTCAAAACTGGCTGCCAGATCGAGCAGCGTCAGATCCAGGACTATGAGGGGTTGCGCACGCTCTTGGGGTTGCTTTCCCCTATGGCTGTGCGCTTGATGCAATTGCGAGCCGCCTCCAGGCAAGATCCCGAGCAACCAGCAAGCCAGGTCTTGCCATCTGACGTCGTCGAGGTGGTGGCGCATCTGGATCACCGGTCTGCTGAGACGATGACAGTTCAGCAGTGTTGGCATGCCATTGCCCGCTTTGGCGGCTACCTGGGCCGCAAACGCGATGGCCCGCCGGGGTGGAAGACCCTGTGGCGAGGATGGCTGCATATCCAAACCCTGCTGGAAGGCGTTCATCTTGCACCTTTCCTTTCTCGATTAAACTTGTGATAACAAGTCAGGCCGGGGCTTGGGGTGTCCCCAAGTTTTCCTTTTCCCTAAAATGTTGGTTGATTATGCACTAGATGAGGAACAGAAGGCAGATGGCATTGACAACCAGACCAGCGACACCGCAACAGCCAGTACGACGTATCTGGAAAGTGCCGAAATCAAAGGCGAAATGGTACTGGCTGATTATTTCGCTGGCTATTTATGGCGGCATTTATGCCTGGTATCTGAATGCGGTCAAGACGCAACCCTTTGCAGGGCCATACAATGACCCGCTGCGCTTTTTGGTATCATTGCCTTTGCTCTGGTGCTTGTTGTCGCGGCCTACACATTGCGTCGTCGTTTCGTGCGTAAGTTACCATGGAAAGTGCAAGACTGGCTCTGGCTGCACACCTGGTTCGGAGTTCTCAGCCTTCTGCTCTCTTTACTCCATGAGAACTATCAGTACATCCTCCACGACTACTATTTCACAAAAACATTTCTCACCGAGGCCGATGCAGGAATGCCTGCTCTCATTGCCCTCTTTCTATTAGTATTGACCGGTATCATAGGTCGGCTGCTCGACCTATGGCAGGCCCATGAGATCGCGGCAGAGGCGAATAGCAACGGCGTCGGCATTCCGCAGGCGGTTGAGGAGCGTTTGCTTGAATTGCAACTAACGGTTGAGCGATTGAGTGCGGGCAAGTCTGCCGCTTTCAAACGCTATTGCATGCAGGCGCTCAGTAATAATGGTTCACTTTCTGACCGGTTGCCTATGTTGGCACCACACGAGCAGATCGACTTCCGGCGGGTCTATGATGTACTGACGTTACGCATACCCCTGCTCCACTCATTAGCCCGCCAGAGTCGTTCGCGCTGGATCATTCAAGCGTGGCGTTACGTCCATATTCCTCTTGCCATCCTGTCACTTGCAGTCATCGGCTTTCATAGCGTGGCGGAGTTGGTGAGGATGATATGATGCTTTCATTTTGTAGTGGATAGGACCTTGTGGGTGCCAGGTGCAAGATCACTCCAAAAAGCTCACCCTTCTCTCAGGCGACTAGCACTCCCTGCTCCTGTTCTGCCCGATCATCATCCAACCGTTCGGTGTACTCGTGATAATCGGGCGAGAATCGTTGGTATCGACTCGCCAGCAAGGGCGATGAGATCATGAAATCAGCGGAAGCTCGATTGCACGCGATGGGAATATTCCACACCACCGCAATTCGTAAAAGTGCTCGTACATCCGAATCGTGAGCTTGGGCTGTGAGCGGATCCCAGAAGAAGATCAGCAGATCGATATCTCCCTCTGCGATCATGGCCCCAATTTGCTGATCACCGCCCAACGGTCCGCTCTGAAGCTTGTGAATCTCGATACCGAGTACTTGTTCCAGGAGTTTGCCCGTGGTTCCTGTCGCATAGAGTTCGTACTGAATCAGCACCTCTTTATTAAATCTTACCCATTCCAGGAGATCGTCCTTTTTATCGTCGTGCGCCACGAGGGCAATTTTCTTTGTTGTGTTCATTGTTCATCTTTCCTCTCTCTGTTATTACTACCTCCTCGGCTCTACACAGTCAAAATCCATTGAAAATCAGCATCTTCGTGCAATATACTGCACAAACACGATATTACCACGAATTTCGTGTAATGTCAAGATATATCATGCAATGCTAAGTGGAAAAACGCAATGTTGACAGCAGAACGACGACGTTCGATTGTGCAGGTCCTGCAGGATTATGGCGCACCAACTCACAAATTGATCTTGGTCCGCAGAACCTTTTCATGGATACCCACCGCCTCAGCCACTGTCGCAGAAAATGTTTTCCAGGGCTCGCTCGATGGACTTACGAAGGCACTGATGCGATCATAAAAGGGACTGCTGGTAACCCCCGGGTGGGTAGACTCCTCAACCCGGACAGCATACTCGCCTGCAGAGGCGGCCTGGTTATAGAGGCGCAGCGAGATTGTCTGTAACGTTTCATCGATAAGGATGGCCGCCGCACCATAAATCGCTTCCGGCTGCACCGTATCTATTACCCACCCACCGCTATTGTACACTTTCATCCACCTGGGATAGCCTGTAAAGCTCATATCCTGCGAAAAAGGCTTGTGTGTATGGCCGAAAATAAAGGTGATATCTGCCGGTACGTTCTGCTTGTTCTCTATGTGAATCTGTTCGAGCAGGGGACCTTCCATGTAATTCTGCAAACCTTGCTGAGCATCAGGGCTTAACAACTGGGCGGGTTTGTTTCTTTCCAGGGTTCCTGTCCTATCGAGAATGAAATCCAGAATCCAGCTCAGTCCTTTCGCTTCAACTCCCTCGATCCACTTTGGCGGATTATACTTCTCAACAAAACTGGCCGAAAAGTTTGCAACCAGCTTATCAATTTGTTTCTTATCCTGCAGCTTGTCATAAATCAAGCCGATATCGCGTCCGACATCTCCAGAGCGGCCCATCGTTGACCAGAAAAAATCGATCCAGGCAAAGTTTTCTGCTTCAAGGTCCCAGACAACCTTTGGTCGTTGACGATTGGGGAATATCATTGTATTCAGCGTACTCATGAGCGAATAGATCGACTCGATATAATGACCGTGATTGAAAATAATGCACTTCTGACCATCGCTGCTCACCAATGCGTAATTGGGATAGATGATGTTGATGACAGCATCCTGCAAGTGCGGGTACCGTTGAATCAGGTCGGTTAAGAAGTACCCGCGGACAAGGTCGGGCGAAAACATTTTTGTTGTATGCCAGGGAATTTCGAGATGGGTACCCGCCGGGATGCGGTCGATATAATTCACATACTGCGTCTCGCGGGCAGTCTCCCAGATGTGATGATCATGGTTGCCGGGGATATAAAGAATGTTCTTATCAAAAAGTGCTTCGCCATCCCTGGGGAAGATCAACTCAATGAAGCGTTCAAAAACCATGGCTGCATCGTTCGTTTCGGCCAATGCCATTTCCAGGATATCGCCATTGAGAACCAGTGTAGGCTTTTCCTTGCTTTCATTGCGCGCAATAAGTTCCCTTAAGCAGATGACAAGCTGGCTCAAAACCGGGCTTGGTTTTGTAGGATCAATCTCTATACTGTTTGGTTTCATGTGCGTTAACACACTATTATCTGCAGCCAGGTGCATATCTGAGAGACAAACGTAACGGATGTCTGGCATGGTGCGCCTCCTAATTATTCCTTGTAACAATTCTACCACCTGGCAATCTAGACTATCATCCTATGACCTCTTTCTGTCTCCCAAACACCCCAAAACATCTTCGCATTGATTCAAGCAGGAATACATGGTACACTCAGGGAAATAGCGGCACAGCAACATGAAACCAAATACTGGTCTCAGCAAAAGCTACAGGAGGGAACACATGTCGTCGTTAGAGATCTACCCTGGTGTTGTCTCAGATTCGGAAGTTCTTGGCGGCGAAGCCGTCATCAAGGGGACCCGTGTCCCCGTCTCGCTCATTCTCGGCCATCTCGCAGGAGGGATGAGCATAGAAGAACTCGTATACGAGTACGATCTCACAATAGAAAATATTCGCGCAGCACTAGGCTACGCGGCAAAGCGGATTGCGGAAGAAGTGATACATGCCTGATGAGAGTAATACGTGGGAGTTTTTGCTGGACGAAAACCTTCCGAAGAGTTTATGGAAGGCACTGCGAGCGGCAGGATATCCTGCCGCTCGTGTAATAGATGAGGGCTTGCGCGGGCAGCAGGATTCCAGAATTTTCCGTCAAGTCCGCTTTCGCTCTATAATTATCACAAGAGATAAGGACTATCTCAAAACAACTCTTTTCCCACCTCCTCATTCGGGTACTATTGTATTGAAATTACCCAAGAAGACCTCCGTTGCAGACCTTGTTTATGAAGTGATGAACGCAGTGACCACCTTGGCAGGACAAGACCTTGCTAATAAAGTCTACATCATTGAACCTGGTCAGGTACGTCTGCATTTAGAACCGTAGAGAGTGCACAAAGATGCTTCCAGCAAAAATTGCAGGTTTAGGTTGGTATCTGCATCCACCGGTGTGACGAGCTGCCATACCGGCAAGTCAAGTGGTGCTGGTTCCATCATGCTTCATCTCCGATCCGGCCTCCTGCGAAGTTTGCTCTCTTGCAATCATCTTCCACAGTGTCAACAGAACGAGTAACCCAGAGAACACGTACATGCCGCCCTGCGCGTTCAGCAGGAGTACTGGTCCTAGTCGATCTCCTAGCGTTCCAGCTACTACCATGCCGAGCAACGTCAGGAGCGACCGCATTGCCAGGAGTGTCCCGAAGATGCGTCCTCGCAGTTTGTCTTCCACCAGGACCTGAAGCGATGCATTGAATCCGACGAGAGAACCTGTGCTCGGTAACCCGACTAGGATGAAGAGGATAAAGACGATCAGTAGACCAGGCACAAAGAGGGGTAGATCAATGATGAGGAGATCGATGAAGCCGAAGGTGACCAGGCTTATACCGACCAGGCGCAATGGCGCTATGCGATTCCCAAGGTGGCCAATGATCAGACCTCCGATCAGGCTACCTACCGCCTGTACAGCGAGGAGCGAGCCGTAGACGACCGCACCACCTAAGAGGACTTGCTTGACGAAGACAACCAGGAGCACACTGAAGATTCCCTCCCCGAAACCAGTGAGGATGAAGGCGATGAGGAGAATGGTCAGCGTGCGTTCACCGGAGATCAGTTGCAGCCCCTCCAGCCATTCTTGCACCAGATGTTTCCCTGTGGCAGGCGCTCCAGTAGGAACCTCTCCCTCTCTGAGTGGCGCTGATTTCGTTGGCTTGCTGATGAATACCACCATCGCACTCACGAACATGAAGGAGAGCGCGTCGAAGAGGGTCACACCGCCAAGCCCCACTAGCCCGAGTAGCAAGCCCCCAAGCGCAGCGCCAGCCAGGCGCAACGTATTCGTGCTGACCGAAATGAGCGCATTGGCAGAGACGAGCAGATCCTTGTTTACCAGGCTGGGTAAGAGGGCGCTCTCGGCAGGCAGCACAACCTGTTCGATGGTTAATTCAAAGAACAGGACAATGTACACGATCCACAGCGATGCTTTGGAGTGAACGGCCAACAGGGGCAGGAGACCGATGGCTAAAAGGAGGTTGCTGATGATCAGGGTCCACCTGCGGTCCCAACGATCCACCAGGACACCAGCGAGGGAGCCAAACAAGAGACCTGGGACGAACCCGGTGATCAATGTGAGGCTCGTGGCGAGTGCTGAACCGGTCTGCGTGTAGACGTAGACTGGAAGCCCGATGATGAGTAACCAGTCGCCAGTCTGAGAGATAAGCCCGCCGAGCCAGAGCAGGGCAAAGTTCCGCTGCCGCAATGTCGTGATAAGCATGAGAGCAGTCCCTTTATACGTTTTGTGTTATTTCTTAGCGGGTATCCTCGTGAGCGCTGAGGACCTGGAGCGTTTCACGCTGGAAAATCACATCGAACTGGGCTAAATCGGTCATGCTCTGGAAGCTGCTCAGAAGGGCGGATTGACCACCATACTCGATCTCACGTTCTGGCAGCCAGAGCATACGGGGATGCTTGCGCCAGAACTGCCGCGCTTCGGGTGTATCGAGGGTGAGATGGGAAAGTGGGTTGATTTCTGCGTTGTGGCAGGTGGGACAGCTGATGTAGACTCCGTGAGAGCTGCGTCCTCCTCGCTGGTAGTACTCTTGCGGGATGTCCTCGGGATGGCAAATCGTTGCATGTGCTGGCTGTCCGCATACGTCACAGGGCACGACTCCTTTGTGAATAGCTTGCCAGTAGTGGTTCCCTAACCAGGCAAGTTGGCGTGCAAGAATGGATCTGGGGCTGGTGACGCCGCTCCATAGATGTGGATGTGGAGCAGAGGCAATCTGCCAGCATGTGGCACAGGTAAAGCTGATCCTTTTGGTTGACGGATCGGAGTATGTGATGAGTCGGCCTTTGCCGCACATGGGACACCAGATATGTGTTTCCTGCTCGAGTTGTTCCTCTTCTGGCTCTGAGAATCCATAGGCTGCGGCTTCTTCGCTCATCTGCGTGGTAATCACGCGGCGCAGCGCTAATTTGCCCCGGTAGAGCCGCTGCACGAGGGCATCCTCACTCAAGTCCAGGCGCCCGGCAATCTCGGCGTGTGGGGATTCGTGGATATAGCGTTCTATCAACACGGCGCGTGTCAACGGGGCAGGAGGGTCAGCGCCCGGTCAAGCAATTGTGCCAGTTCCTCACGTTCTAATTCGATCTCTACATCGTAGTCATCGGCTACCAGGTCTTCGATGTCTGGTTCTGTTTCGTCTTCCTTGTGATGGAAAGGGGCGAGATGGGCAAGGTCACGGCCATGACTGCGTGCCCAGCGCATGCAGACATGGCGAGCGATCCCTCGTAGCCACTTGATCCAGTTTTCTGTGTGTTGTCTCTCGTCTTGATGGTGAAGTTTATGCTGATTTCTCCACGCCTCGAGCAACGTCTCTTGGGCAAGGTCCTCGGCGGCATCCGGGTTGCCTGTCAGGTGCGCACAGAAGCGTACAAGCCGCGTTCGCTCGCTGGCGAGTATGGTTTCAAGAATGGAGCCTGGCTCGCTCGCTACAGGGGCATACACTTCTTTTTCAGCTTGTAGAAACATAGAACTTCCTTTTCTTCATCTGTAAGTATACATAACAGCGGTCTGACCCACCAGAGGAGTTCCTGTTATGCATATCGCACCTGAAGAACAAAACCTGACACGTTTTTTGGTTTTTCAAGAGGTGTCAGTTGTGCCACTTGCGTTGGTGGTTGAGGTTGTACGCTACGCTCCATTGCGGTTGCTAGACTGAAAAATTGAGAGCTACCCTGTAATTCTCTCTCCTTCGCGTGCTAGTATAGCCTTCTCGAGGATATCCAGGTGAGCCATGGTTAACTGGTCCATTGCTAGCGGCGATACCCCGACCAGCTTACCGATAGAGGTCAGGAGGGCCTGTCCCGATGCTCCGCACAGCTTCACTTTTACGGCGCGGGAATAGAGCGCGTTGAGTCTCGCTTTGATCGCTTCATCGACCTGGTGACCCTGGTTGTGTCCATTCCTGGCTCCCTGATAAATCGGGCAGCTACAGTGGCGGGGAGCTGTCCCTCCTCGGTAAGTTCCGCCTCACCATCCAGGTCGGTCTCCAGGCCAGTTCGGTTGAGATGCCGAAGTCACGGGCACAGCGGGCTTTGGCGGCCGTTTCCACTTTATCCAGGGTCGAGAGTGAGCCGCTTTTCATCGCTTCGGTCTTCTTTTCCGACTGTTCATAGCTGGCCCCCAGGTACAGGCGACACTTAACGACCACCAGGTTACGCTCAACATCTAGCAGCATAATCTCGGAACTGAAGTTGGCATTTGGATAGCGCAGGCCTAGCTCATACAGCCTCCAGGCCGCCGGATAATAGTCCTTCATCCCGCCATCTTTCGAGCGGATCTTGACCAGGTGCTCACGCGGGTTATATGGTTTCTGTTCGCTCATTAGCTTCTCTTTCTTACTCTTTATATGCGAATTCTTTTTCAAACCGACATAAGCGGAATACTCTGAGCGAAATGGAAGAGGTCCCGAGGGTCATAGGTGGCTTTGACATGCTGCAGCCGTGATAGGTTATCTCCGTAATACGCCTGCTGCCAGTTGGCCAGGTCCGGATCGATGTAGTTCTGATAGGCAGCGCCGCTGGCGAACTGGCGCATCGATTGCCACAAGTCAGTTAGCCATGTCTGCTTCGCTGCGATGCTGGAGGCAGCGTCGCTCGCGTTCCAGTTCGCTGTGTACTGAGCGGAGAACAGTGCATCACGGTGCACGAAAGCAGTTGCGTTCGCGGCAACGCGGTTGATTGCGCCACCGAACGCGTCGAGCCCAATGCCACCCTCCCCGAGCGTCGAGGAGAACTGGCTGCGGGCGATCGCGTTCACCAGATTGTCGATGCCCTTGCGTGGCAGCGGGCTGGTGAAGTAGTCAGACTTGGAGCTGTAGGCTGCCCGCGGCAGTTGCCCCTGGGGGTCCTGGCTGGGCAGGTGGCATTCGCCCACCGTCTTGCCATAACAGTTCGCCTCGACCAGCATTGTCTCAAACAGACCAGCACCCGAGACATAGCGGCTCAGGGGCGCAGCGTCAATCCGGCTGGTCAGCAGCAGCAGCAGCGAGTTTAAGGGCGCGACATCACCAACGTAGACACCGTTTACCTCCACGATCGGGTTGGATTTCTGGTCACGAGTCGCCTGGAGCAAGCAGTTGGACCACAGCTCGTCTGGTGCCTGTGGAGCCCACCTCTGCCAGGCGTCAATCACGGCGGCAGCACTGCTCCACGGCCATCTCAGGGTGAACAGTGAAAGGGTTGCAACCGGGTGTACACGAAAGGTGAACGAGGTGACTACTCCGAAGTTACCTCCACCTCCGCCACGCAGTGCCCAGAAGAGATTGGGATTGTGACTTGCGTCACAGGTGAGCACGCGACCATCGGCCACGACAACCTGGGCCGCGAGCAGATTGTCGCAGGTCAGGCCAAACTTGCGGCCCAGAACGCCGACTCCTCCTCCAAGAGTCAGACCGGCGATGCCCACGGTCGGGCAGGAGCCGGCAGGCAGCGCCACGCCATGTTGTGCGAGCGCCGCGTAGACGTCGATCAATCGTGTCCCCGCTCCTACTATGGCGGTCCTCGTACCCGCGTCTACTGTCACCCCGCTCATACGTGTCACATCGAGTACCAGGCCGGTGGTAGTCGAATAACCAGCGTAGGAATGACCACCGGCTCGAGGTACCAGCGGCATACCGTACCTCTTCACGAAGGCCAGGCAGGTCTGGACATCCGTAGGCGAGACGCAGTAAACGATGGCTGCCGGCTGCACGCTGTCGAAGCGCGGGTTGAAGAGCTGGCGTGCTGTCGGATAGTACGGGTTGTCTGGCCTGACGAGCGTTCCTTGCAGGCTCCTGGCGAGTTCAGACCAGTCAGCGCCAGTAGGTGATGGTTGCCTGGTGGGAGATGGTGATCCGGCAGGAGATAGTAGATTGGTGACGCCCGGCTTCGACTGCCCAGATTGGCAGGCGGCCAGCACGCCTGGCAGTGCTCCCACAGCGCAGAGCTTAAGGAAATCTCGGCGGTTCATCTCTTCTGATCGGACGGCGTCCGGATGGTTGTAGGCTCGGTTCATCGGTGTCAAAGAGTCCTTTCATCGGCTTCTTGCCTATGAACAATATAGTATTATAGTAGCATTAGAGCAAACACATTGACAGATCTATGCTTATGAACTACGTCACCCGTATGCTCAGCCTGGTATTCAGTGACCTTTGAACGCAGCCTTCCTCAAAATAGGTGGAAAGGTTTACTATCTTTGGCGTGCGGTTACTCCTAGTACTCTGTCCGCTCAACTCGAAGTATCATTAGGAAGGTGAATATAGAAAATGTACTTACTCAGTATCGTCGACAGGAAATGACTAATGAAGGAAAGAAGAGTTACCAGATGACAGCTAAACATTTTCTAAGTGTGTATTGTTGCCATGATGTTGTAAGAGTAACATCTTCGCTAAGGCAAGGTGCAAATGAACTTGACAGTGTTGGGTCTAGGCGGCCAAGGCCAACACAGGTTTCAGATAAGGCGCTGGATACCGACAAGCCAGTACGCCCATGCGGCGGATAGCCCAAGGTTTGCAGCCAGTCACTGCTGGAATCCGTCAGCCCACTGCGCATGAAGGGACACTGCCCCTGGTGCAGTCCGCGCTCAGCGATGCGGTGATTGTGCCAGCAGGCTGGCCAGCAGTGCCAATGTCCCAGTCAGAGAGTCGGCGATGGACCGCCAAGTAGGGCCGCAAAACACTGTGCCAATTCTCGACGGCACTACTGGCGCGCGCCGCCTCCTCCCAAGCCCTGAACAGGAGGTCTGCATGCGGCCGCCAGTGGGCTGGCAAGTCCGCCAACAGGGCCTGTCTGCTTGGTCTCAGGATGACCCGCCGTTGCCACGCCCAGCCCAACAGATGGACTGCGCTCTGGCTCAGCGCTTGAGCTGTGGCCTTCTTGCAGGGC
>CAVYFB010000005.1:0-55484 GCA_963767625.1 uncultured Chloroflexia bacterium | reverse complement strand
TGATGTTTTGATATAAGGATAAGCTCTTCCATATGAGCTGACAGAGAAGGGATGGTCGGGAAGGAAGGATTGCAGGAAGCAGGAGAACGTGGTAGGGTAGCGGGAAAAAGGAGACGCGGATGAGCAAAGGAGGAGGCAAAGAAGCCGACGAGGAGAAGAGCAAGCCAAGTGCGGTGATGGAACGATTAAACTGGCAACTGGCGTGGCGAGATGACGCACGGGTAGCGCAGGCGCTCTACGCAGGCGAAGAGGTGGAGGAGATGCATGAGCTGAGTGAGGCCGGGCTGCTGGACGAGTTTTTTGTGTTTGTCGAGGAGATCGGCATGATGGCCGTGTTGGAGCAGATGGAGTTGCCAGGAGTGCAACGGGTGTTGGTGCCAACAGTGCAGTTTGTGCTGCTCTACATGCTCAAAGTGCTCTTTGGGGGCCAGTCGATGAATGAGTTGCCGCGATTGCTCTTCAGTAATCTGGCATTGATGCAGTTGGTGGGGTTCAACGCCAGACAGGTGGAAGCAGGATTGACCAAGCGCGGGGATGCGCAACGCAAGACGAAGCAGAAGCAAGGGCCGCTCACGCCGCAATGTCTGGCCGATAACATCAGCAAGCTGACGGCGACGCAGATGGAGACGTGCTTCAACCAGATGGTACAGTGCGTGGTGGGATGGGGATTGCTGGATGGGGAACGCATCGCGGCGTTGGATGGCAGCAAATTGCCGACCCCAGAGAGCTATGAGGGCTGCGGCAAGGTGAAACAGACACGCTCGGTGAAGGTGAAAGGGCAGAAAGAACGAGTGACCGAGGAATATTATGTGTATGGGTGGAAAGTGCTCGTGCTCATTGACGTGCACACACGCCTGCCACTGGCGATGAAAGTCGTGAAGATTGAGGAGTATGAAGGCCGCTGGTTAGTGCCGCTGCTCTCACAAGCGCAAGAGAATTTAGGGCAGCGAGGGCATATCAGCAAGATCGTCATTGATCGGGGCTATCTCGATGGAGAGGATTTGTGGCAGGTCCACAGCCAGGGGATCATCTTCGTGGTGGTGGGCAAAGCCAACATGGTGGTGACGCAGGATGCCCAAGCCCTGGCCAGGCGAGAACGGGCGCAGGTACGGGAGCGCGTGGTGCACCATGGCCACGGCAAAACGGCCAGCCAGCAGCGCCTGCGCACCGAACTGGTAGGCATCGAAGGACTGACGACCTATGATGCCTATGGGGAGTCGGAGCAGACGCAGTACGCCCATCGGCGTGACTACCAAGGCCAGTCCATCAACGCGGTGGTGGTGCGCCGCTGGAACAATCGCGTGCCGACGGGCGAGGGCACCGTGTACTTGACCAATGGCCCCGTGATCGATCCCTTTGTGGTCTTTGATGATTACGACTGGCGCTCGGTGATTGAGAATGGCATCTTCAAGGAGGGCAAGCATCCCTGGCATCTGGGCCACTTCCCCAAGCGAACGGAAGCGGCGGTTGTGGTGCATTGCTACTTTACCTTGCTGGTGATGGCCTTGTGTACCGCCTTCCGCTTGTGGCAAGCCAAGTCGGCCACCACCCCAACGGCTCAGACTCAGACCAGTCCGACTTTGAGTACGACTCTGCTCGGTGGCGAAGGCACGGCGCGGTGGCGCTTGCGCCTCAAGGAGGAAAATCGCGACAAGGTCATCGTCTTTTTCGATGATGCCTATGGCATCTTCCACCTGGCCGAACTGGCGATCTTGACGGGCATGCGTCTCCGCCGCCTCCCGCCTCACCTCGCTTCTCCTCAGGCGGTTCTGCAACGCTATGGCATTAGTCCTTGACCCTTATATCAAAACACCAGTAACACACAGGGAGTATTGACAAAAAAAGCAATCGTTCAGTATACTGCATCGAACAGTAAGAATATGCACATTGGCAGGTTCAGGTACTTTTTTGTAGAGTATAATTGAGAATAGCTGCTTTGCGAAAGGCGAGGTTGAACCAATGAGGAACGCATTGAGACGGCGCTTCTGGCTTGAAACAGCCATGGCAATCGTTACGAGTATATTGTTCGTGATCACTTTGGTACAGAGAGATTGGATCGAGATCGTCTTCGGCGTCGACCCCGATAACCACAATGGAACACTTGAGTGGCTGATCGTTGGAGCATTATTGGTTGTGACGATAACACTCTTCACTCTGGCAAGCTACGAGTGGCGCAGAGCCAGGGCTGCCATTTCATAATTTACAGCGTTGCAGTGAATGGCTTCATGAGCTTCGTGCGGAAGCAAAGAAATACGCTGCTGTTCGACAGTAAGCGCAGGCATGGCGGTCCTGGGAGAAGGAGCAGGTGGTTACGCTTGCACTGGAGGCAATCCAGCCGTTTCTGCTCCTTAAAATAAATTGGTGAGGTGATCTGATAAGAAAACCCTTCTACCACACAGCAATAGCATTGAAACAAGCGTTCGGTACTGCTAGAATGGCAACAACTACGTTGTATCGTCACAGACCATGATGCGACTCTCCTCTCTCTGGAGGCGACGGAAGATACCCGAGGTGGCTGGTCTACCTACGACCAGCCACCTTCTTTAACGAAGCGACGAAGGGTTTGCCCGTGTCACTTCTCTCAGAAATTATCCATCCCGAAATTATCCATCTCGAAATAATCCATCCCGAAATCAAACCGATCGTGGTGGCTGCGGATGCATATGAACCTGAAGAAACCGAAGTCTCTGTCCCTGAAGAACATTCGGCCAAAGTCATGTCTCCTGACGAAGATTCTAAAACAACGATCCTCTGTAGAGACACTGACACTCGTCTGACTGTGGGCAGCCTGGAGGCTATGGGCCGAGGCTATCCCTGGAGTAGCGAACAGTCCGAGCAAGAGTGCAAAACACGAGAGAACCGTGATGAATCCTACTTTGAGACGTGTCGATACCATGGTGCTTCTCACTTTCTGTTGTAAGGTAAAGAGGGTTGTAACGCTTATCTTGCTGAAGAAGGAGACTATGCTTACATGCATGCGTGTATTTGTGTGACGTGGAAAATGTACCCGGCCGGGCAATTCAATAGTCCACTGGTGGGTGCCAACAGGAAGAAACGCGGAGCAATTCCTGCCAGTGCGCCGCTTGATAATCGCCTCTACCACGATGCCACCCCGCTCACAGGTGTGAGTACCGCGAGTGAGTACCGCGAACCAACTGCAGTCCGTAGGGGCCATCTATGCTTGATCGCAGGCGCAGCATAGATGGCGCAGGCACGTGGCTAGCGGTACGACACTGGAAAGCGGGGTGGCCTATCATGCTCTTGCTGTGCGTCATCAGCATAATAAGCGGTTGTGGCCCTGCTCCTACACCGACGCCCGCTCTCTCCCTGACACTTTTGGGGAGAGAGAAGCCAAGTAAATAACGAGATCGTCCTACCAAGGAAAAGAAGAAACTCAATCACCTTGGAGGACGATCTCAATGGATGCATCGATGGTATTATGGACAAAGTGGCACGAGCAAGTCAAGCAAGTATTGGTCGGTGTGCATGGACACCAGAAGAAAACGTTGGCCCTGTGTGTGCTGGGCATCATCCTGTCGCAAAGTGCGGTGCTGCAACGGATGGCCGAAGAGATAGCACTGCATGGGATCAGCGAGGCGAAGATGCCGAGCATCGAACGCCGGTTTGCGCGTTTCGTCGCCAATGAGCGCGTGCAGGTGAGCAAGATCTGGAAACAATTTCTCACCCAGATGTTGCCATATTGGAAAGGAAAACCAGTCCAGTTGGTCTTAGATGGGACGCCGTTTGGCGACCGGGCGACGATTGTGTATCTGGGCTTGCTGGTGCAGTCGCGGGTGTTGCCAATAGCCTGGCGAATTATGCCCCAGCAAGAGGAGTGGGATCAGGGCCAGTGGGAGTTGGTCGGTGAGTTGCTGGATGCGGTGAGCCTGCATCTAGAGCCGACGGACTGCACCGTGATAGCCGATCGTGGTCTGGCTGGGTGGCCGCTGGTGAAGCTGTGTCGTGACCGCAAGTTCCATTATCTGTTGCGCGTGTGTAAGGAGCATACGTGCCGCAGAAGGATGGGACAAGGTTGGACGTGGTGGTGTGCCTTGCAGCACGTCATCAGAGCGAAAGGACAGCAATGGTATGGGCGCGTCCTGCTTTGGCAAGACAAGACCATCGAGACGTATCTGAGTGCCATCTGGGATGAGCACGCTCAGGAAGCCTGGTTTTTGATTTCGGACCAACCCGCAGGCAAGCGTCGGATCCAGGAGTATGCCTGGCGCATGCGCGTCGAGGCGACCTTTCAGGATAGTAAAAGCCGTGGCTGGGACCTGGAAGCCAGCTTGATCGCGGACTTCGAGCGGCTTAATCGGCTGCTGTTGGCCTTATTTCTGGCGATATGGTGGGTCACGCATTTGGCGGCAGCCTGTATCCATCATGGCCACCGCCATCGCTTTGATCGGCATGATCGACGCGACAAAGGCATCTTTCGGCTCGGACGCTTGTGGTTGCTCGATATTCTGCGCCGCGCACGCAGCGCTGCCGTCCTCGTCCATTGTTTACCGTTCCAGAAGTCGCCGACTGGATGGCGCTTCGCTTTGCGTTTCTAAAAAGTGTCAGGGAGAGAGACCGACGCCCGCGCTTCGGCAGCAATCACTCTCACATGAAACGGCCCACCCCTTTCATGGCACACTCAAGACCCTGGATGGAGCTTTTACCGTCACGCTCGACGTTACTCCCAATCGCTCCGGCACCAACGTCTTCATGGTACGCGTGGTGGATAACCGTACGGGCAAACCGGCTGTTCATGTGGATATCACACTGTACACCACGATGCAGGATATGGCTATGGGCACCGATTCCATGGTGCTACATGCCGATGGAAAAGGCATCGCTCTCATGGCCCGCAGGGGCTATATCCGGGCAGGGGCATTGACTCCAGGTATCTTCGCCTTCCTGGTAGGTATCATTCAATATCCGCCAACAGGAATAGCCCGTGTGATTGCTCCTTTTGTCCTTTCACTCTGGTTCCCCGGTAGTGCACTGCTCGTCCTCGGACTCGTGTATTGGTTCTTGAGTACCCGGAGGACATGACAACCGGCAGGCTAGCACAGAGGACGTGTTGCGAGAGGCGTCACAGCGATCCCCTTTGTGAACAACTCCCCAGTGCGGTTTCGTTGTTTCCTGTACTAGAAGCTCAGAGTTCTACGCCCAGCGTCGGTCATGTCATCCGCTATCGCATGCCAGAGGTGCGTCGAGCCACCTTTGCATCTTTAGCACAAGTCTATCCCACTTTGGAACGTTTGTTACACATCATACGAAGAACTCGAGGAATTGTATGGCCCTGCAGCGTCTCACTCGGAGTATCACCAGGGCGACCACGTCCGCTATCGCCTCCATCCGACACAAGAAGACGTCATGAACCCCACGGGCTCAAGCCGGGGGCTTGTCACTAGGCGCGTCCTGCGACAATAGGCTCCATGACCGAAGCCCTGGATATGTTGATCGCAGCGTTCCAATCAGCAGAGGCAGCGAACCCGCACTGAACGCATTTGAAATCAGCCTGGCTCTTGCGATTGGCCTTCTCGCAATGCCCACACTGCTGGCACGTACGAGACGTATTGCGCGGATCGACCGTATGCAACGAGACACCCGCAAGAGCGGCTTTGTAGGAAAGGAACAAACGGAGTTGGCCAAAGGCCCAACTACTTTGGCGATTGCGCTGCGAGCGTCTAACCGTGCTATCGGTACGTTTCCGAATGTGCCTAAGCTCTTCAATCGCTATAGCTTGGCTGTTGGTCTTCGCTTTCTGGATAATTCGCTTGGAGATCACATGATTGGAGTTGGTTCTGAACCGACGTTCTTTGCCGGAAAGCTGTTTGAGGTGCCGTTTTGTGCTCTTCGTCCCACGCTTCTGCAAGCGTTGACGCAGAGCATGCATCCGCTTGCGGGTGTGCTCAACCTGCTCACCACTGAAGGTTTCACCTTCCGAGTCCGTGGCAAGGTTGACAATGCCCAGATCTACCCCCAAGGTCCCGCTTTCGGGCATATCGGGTGTGGGTTCAGGCACGTCAAGGGTCACAGCCAGGTAGAACGTGCCTTTCCGATAGAGCAAATCGGCTTGCCCCTTGATGGCATCCATGCGAGCCGCTTGATAGCCACCGACCTGGAAAGCAACTAGCACACGACCAGAGAGCGTCAAGAGGGAGACAGAAAGCAAGCCCTTAAAGCTCATGACTCGTTCGTCATAGACGATGGCCCCCTCTGGCTCGAACGTGGGTTGGATGCTCTTATCGCGCTTGTAGGCCTCACTCGCCTTGCTGATGGCGCGGATCGCCAATTGAGCCGCAAGTGTGTAGGTGGTACGCAACTCGCCATACACCACTTTTTGCAGTTCAAACTTGTTGGCTGTTTTCTGCGCGTAAGCAATGCCTGCGACATAGTTGCACGCTGCATTAAACGCGTGCATCGTCTCAAGCAAGGCTTGATGCTGTTCGGTTGTGGGAACAAGCTTCAAGAGCATCGTTTGTTTCATGGAACGAGAGTACTATGTATTGAGTGTCTTGTCAATGGTTATGCGGATACCCATCCCTTACCCCAGAGAAGGAACGCCCCATTCCTCCCCGTGGCTGAAGCCAGGGGCATCCTGCGGCGGTTTCGGTGAAACTTTTCTCTTCTAGAAAACGTGCTCATTCGGTGGTCACCGAATGAGGGGAGTTTCTGTCTATTTGCTACTTACGTCTATTCTAGTGATAGAGAATGATGATGACGAGGAGAAATGAGCCATGGTAGCTACAGTAATTGATACCATCGAGGAGGTTCGTGCCCTTTTAGACGAGTACGAGCAGTTTCTCTCAGGCAAAGCCCTGGGAACAACGGATGCCTATCTCCGCACGGCGCGCCAGCTGATCGGCTGGATTGCCCAGCTTCCTGGCAATGAGGGCCAGTTTCAGCCGCAGCAGTTGACGCAGATAACAGTAGAGCTGTACCTGAGTCACTTAAAGCAGGAAGGCTTGAGTCTCCACCACCGGGCGCGCGTGAAATCGACCATCAGCAATTTCGCCCAGTTTCTCATTGAGGAGAAGCAGTTGCTCCAACGCAACCCGACCCGTGGTATCGAGCTTCCCCCCGTGCCGCTGCTCGCTCCTCGACCACTCTCGGACGAGCAGCGCTCGATCCTGCACTCATTGGTCAAGCTAGATGGAGATCGACGTGGGGCTGCTCTCTTCGCCTTGGGTTACTGGGCAGGCTGCCGAGCGAGCGAGGTCTCCTGGCTACAGATGACACATACCCATGTGGGTCCAACGGAGGGATGGCTCCATGTGGGCGATCAGGGAAGCAAGGGGCGTGATATCGATCTGCTGAACCAAGCGCATAAGCCCCTCTATGCCTACTTACAAGCCACATGTGACACAGCACGTAGCTATGTGTTTACGTCGCAGCGCAGCGAGCGGTTGACCGAAGAAGGGATCTACGCCTGGTTTCGCTCGCTCAAGGCTCAGGTGACGAAGGGCCAACGGGACGTGATCGAGGCTCTCACCTTCCAGGACTTGCGGTACGACTTCGCCTGCCGGGCACGAGAGGCAGGCTGGTCACTCGAAGAAGTGGCATACTATCTGGGGCAAGTCACCAGGCAAGGGGTGCCTGCTCTTCAAACCACGGTACCCTATACCCAGGTCAGTCGGGAGCACGTCCAACAGAAACTTGAAAACATCAAAGGGTAGGCTGAAAAGCCGTCGCCAGCTCACTAGTGAGCTGCTGTCAGGGAATTGGTGTCTAGAATGACTTGAGGCAGAAAGAAGCGTCATAGCTCTTCAGCAGAAAGGTGGCTGCGGCGTTATGATACAACAGATTGCTGAGCAGTTGATACAGAACACCTCAAGAGGTGTTCTCACACCCCATCCACAAACGCCCGCACTTCCTGGGCTGGTCCAGTTTCCACGCCAAAAATAATCGTGTAGTGGTTGAGCGTTGGGAAATTGACGAAACGGCAGTCTTTTATGCTACGCTGAACAGCCGCCGCAGACTCTGCTGTCAGCAGTTGATCGTTGTCAAAAAACAAGCCTTGCCCTGCTCGTAGCAGGAGCGCCGGCACCTGCACATTGGCCCACTGTTCCTCGGGTCTGGCCTCGCCGGAACGCGACCCTTCTTCAAGTATTCCTTCACGGTAGCACTTAGACCTGACCGAGCCATCATCGCTACGATACACATCATGCTCGAAATACGTATCGACATACTTGTTCCAATAGGGACCCAGGAACGGTGCTGCCTTCAGGCGCTGCGTATACTCCTCGAAAGAAGGCACCGACGTTCCTAATCGGCTGATGGAGGCCGTAAGCCATGCAGGTTGCTCCTCCGGCGTTCTCCAGGGGAGCGGTGCGCCAGCGTCGATCAGGATGAGCTTGCTAAGCTTATGTGGGTAGTGTGCCGCGAAATAGAGCGAGATGAGCGCTCCTAGCGAGTGGCCCATCAGAACTGGACGCTCCAATCCCAGTGCGTCGATCAACCTGGACAAGTCGGTTGTATGGATGGACACACTATACCCATGTTCGGGCTTATCACTATCGCCGCGTCCACGCAAATCATAGGCGAAGACACGGTGGTCGTGCGCCAGGTCGTCGGCAAACGCCTGAAAACAGAACGCATTGGCAGTGAGTCCATGCACGCACACAATCGGCGGTCCTTGTTCACCCCATTGGACATAGTGCAGCTTCACATCTCCTGCACTAACCAGTTCATCGCGTATCGGACTGATCGGCATAGCTTGCTCCTTGCTGTTGAAATAAACGCCATTTAGCGATCGTGGCTTCAATCAGTGGTACACCTTCTTCGCGGCGCTGTTGGGAAGAACGCGGTGAAGTATATCCACCGAGAGACGCGGCTTGTGCAAAAATGGTTCTGATTATTTGCCAATAATGCTCCATCTCCGGGGCAAAAAGAAGCGTTATCTGGCCATTCTCCATAAAAAAGTATTGACCTCGCGAGGCATACCAGCGACGAATATCCTCCTGGGCATGAACAACGGTGGCATGCAAACCCTGCGAGAGATCGTACTCCACTGTGCCGAAAGGGAAGCAGTGAAGGTGGGCATGATAGACGGTCTGGCGGAAGATGCCGTGTTCCCAAAAGACGACGGGAGCATAGTACTGGGTCAGGAACTGCTGTACTTCACGTTTCAACGCGAACAGTTCCGCGTCAAGTTCGGCAGGTACCACTCCGTAACAGGTATAGTGCTGCTTAGTTATGATCAGCAGGTGACCTTCCACCAGGGGGGCGTGATCGGTGGCGATGAGAAATGCAGGTGTCTCTTTGAGTATGTAGGCAGCGAGATTGCTACGCTGGCAAAATTCGCAACCGGTGCCACTCGCTTCGATATCAAAGATAGGGATATTCCCATTCTGCATGCAGATGAATTCTCCTAGGGGTAAATGTACTATCCCGCGTGGCGGAAACCGGCCTCGGCCATGGTCAGTGCTTGCCCTTCAGCCAGCATACCGGTGTCTACAACTTCTGCGATAATAAGTGTCGAGTCGCCTGCCGGAGCGGTGTGGCGCACCTCACAGGCAACCCAGCCCAGCGCATCATGCAGGATAGGACAACCATTCGCTCCTATTTCATAACCAATGCCTGCCAGCTTATCTGGAACTCTTAACGCTGATTTACCCAACTTTCCCGCCAATTCTCGATCACCCGAACGCAATACGTTGACCGTGAAGATACCGCTGTGCAAGATCATCGGCAACGATTTGGTCTCGTTCTCGACGGATACCATGAGCAGCGGCGGGTCAAATGACGCTTGAGAAAGCCAGTTGGCCGTGAAAGCGTTGACCTCACCATCATCAGCACACGATACGGCATAGAGTCCATAGGTAAAGGTACGCAGTACTTTCCTCTTGGTGTTTACGTCCATAAGATTTACGCAATTACCCCCTCGCTTGTTTCTTCAATCAACTGATCGACCACCGCTTTCAGGTCGCCCGTCCGTTGATAGGTGGCCAGTTGGCGGTCAGCGCTCGAACCTTCCTGCAAGATGCGGTAGACGTACTCTACTTCCTTGCGGCTGCCGAGTTCATCAACAACATCGTCGATAAACCACTCGATCAGTTCACGAATCAAATCGCGGGCAGGTAACTCCTGTTGCTTGCCGAAGTCGATCAACTTGCCGTCCAGGCCGTAGCGCACGGCACGCCACTTGTTCTCCTCGATCAGGTCATGTGGGTAGACGCGGAAGGTCATGTTGTCGCGACGTAGTTTCCAGAGCTTGGCGATAATGGCCTGGAAGATGGCTACCATGCATACTGCCTCGTCCACACGGGTGCAGACATCGCAGATGCGGAATTCTAGCGTGGGGTACGACTGGTTTGGACGAACGTCCCACCAGATTTTCGACCCGTCCGGAATGGAATTTGTCTGAACCAGTGTGTCCACCAGATAGGAGAAGTCCGCCCATGACTGAAACACGCGCGGGATGCCACTGCGGGGGAAGTTGCGGAAGATGATGCTGCGGTATGACTTCAGGCCAGTGAGGCGTCCCATCCAGAAAGGCGAACTGGTGGACAGACACAGCATATGAGGTAGCAGGTAGCGGACGACGTTCATGGCATCGATCAGAAATTCGCGGTCTTCAATACCGACATGCACATGGGTACCGAAGATCAACAGGCGCTGGGCAAGTTCCTGCATGTCCTGCTTCACGCCCATGTAGCGTTCCTGCGGAGTAATCTCTTGTGTCATCCAGGACGAAAAGGGGTGCGTACCAGCGGCTGCAATCTTCAAGCCGTTTTTGGCGGCCAACTCCATGATGGCGCCTCGCAGACGCACTAGCTCCGTTCTAAGCTCAGCCGGTGTCTGGCACACTGTAGAGCCGATTTCGACCATGGATTGGTGCAACTCGGGCTTGACCTGCTCACGCAGGATGAGCCGGCCCTCATCCAGAATCTGGGTGATATAGGAGCGTAGTTCCCGCGTTTGTGGGTCGATAATCTGGTACTCTTCCTCGATGCCAAGGGTGAGTGATGGTGCTTTCATGACACTTCTCCTCTCTAACCTTATCGCTTTTCCACTACGAATGTGCCCACGGTTGAGCCTCCCCCGGCTGAGACGTTCAGCAGTGCCTCGGTCGAGAGACGTGAGAGGCAACTATCCACAAAGTCTCCGTAGAAGACGAAGGGGTTAGTATCCAGCATGCGATCGATTACTTCAACATGGCCATCAATCAGGCTGGGATAGGGTTCGCTAGGGATAGCCACCCGCTCCTGCACAATGTAGGGTTCGGCTAATGCGGTCTGAATAGCCCGTTCCCAGCTGGTGGGGTCGGTCTCCCAGCCCAGGACGATACCCTTACCGCCGTACTCATCGTTTGGTTTGAGGACAAGGTCCTCACGATGCTCAAGAATAAAAGGAACCAGGTCAACCGTGTGGCCGTGATAGCTTGCATGGCGTTGCTCGACGCGACACGTCCACGGGATGTGGGCGTCAATAGCCTCTTGCTCTTCGGCGCTGAAAAGGCCGGTATTGCGTTCATCGCTCAGGACAGCCAGGCTGGCTTTTTTATGCAGAATTTTACAACGGAACGGGTTGACCATACACACAGCCCCATCGCGCACCGCACGCACGACGGGTTGATTCAGCCCACCGCGTTCGATCAGTTCACTAATGAGCACACGCTTATAGATCAGTGTGATAGGGAAATCGCCAGCGACAAGGCGGCCATTGCGGTACTCGACCTCTCGTGGGTCAGTAATGATACACTCCAGGCCCTGAGACTTGAAATAGTCCTCAAATAGAATGAACTCGCTGTAGCTAGGGACCTCGCGCCAGTCGAGAATAGCGATGCGCGGTGCTTCCCGCCGACCAGCCCACTGCTGATAGGCGTCCACCAGGGCATGGAGGACGCTATGGCGTGCCGGTAATGGGCGAACTTCGTAGTGGCGCAGGAACTCGCGCATCACGGGCAGGGCATAGAATACCTCCGTGAGCACATCATGGTAACCCGCGCCTGCCGGTGTCTCGGCGTTATACTCGGTCAAGCGCAACCCACCGCGATCAGTGACGAAAAACGTGTCCACACGGGAGACGGGACTGGGATCGCGGAAGCCGGGGTCGTGCTGCACGAGTTCTTCTTCCCAATCGAGCAAGCCAAATTGAGCGCGAAGGGCTGTGTCCTCTATGGCTGCGTGATACATTTTGTTAAATGCACTCAGCAGCAGGCGCATACGTGACTGGAGGAATCGATACTGCTCGGGTGTCAAAAAGCGTGGCCGCAGGACGGTGCAGAGCGGTCGTTGGCCGAAGAATAGCCCGCGCCTCCGCAGTTGCTCATCGAGTTGGGCCTGAGACTCTTTGGCCAACTCGTCGGTCAGGAGATCGTGATAGCTTTGAATGGCTTCTCGCAGTGTCATAGCATACCTCTCATGGGGCCCGGTTTACCGCGCCCGATTTTCATTTGTCTTCTTCATTGTGGATGCTCTGGTGTTGTGGCTGCGGTCTCGGAAGCCAATTGATTCTCAGCACGGTCGCGGTTTGTTGTAAAGAAGGTGTCCCAGCGCAAGTCGCGGTTTTGGGGACGCGGGTGCTTCGCAAGCCGAATAGCCATGTCAGCCATATGCTTCACTGTCCACTCGAAGTAAAAGGGGGTCAGCGAGTTGATATCCATGTCAGGGAGCAGGGTTCATGAAGTCGATGGCGTAGGGAATGCCATCACGGATGGCCCACTCTAAGGAATTCATATCGTAACCCAGCCCACGAACCAGCTTGAGTGAATCCTCCACGATGCGACGCCCGAGTTCAGGGCTGAGATGCTGGTGTTCGACATAATATTTGCGCTCGTGTGGGTTGTACTTGATTGGCATGACTTCTTCCTGCCCCAAGCAAATGCAGCGCACATATTGTTGCCACTCGATGAATTCCTGGAGGATCACCGTTCGCACATCAAATTGGTCATAGCGGGAGAGCAATTCTTCGGAGGAGTGGCAGATAAATACGTCCTTCCAGCCACCACCAAGGGCATCCTTGATCACGCAAGGAATGCCAACGTAATCAATGATACCCTGCCAGTCTAACGGATAGATCAGATTACGCAGGCTTTCTGTGTGGACGATGCCAGGAATATACTTTTTGTTTGGCAGGACGATGGTCTTCGGGCTGGCGACACCGAGCTTCGTGGCCAGGGATGCCTCGAAAAATTTGTCGTCTGCGGTCCACATGAAGGGATTATTGACAACTGTCACACCTTGAAGGACGGCATACTTAAGATAGAGCCGATAGTAGGGTACTTCATGCGAGATGCGGTCAATAATGACCGCGTAGGGGCATGGTTCGTCCATGCGTGTACCGCCCAGCTTGACGAACTCGGCGACAACGCCTTCGTCGCGACGGTTCACTTCTTCAATGAAGGCGGGAGGAAAAGACCATTCCTGCCCGACGATCAGGCCGACCTTCAATGTCATAGGTTTTCTCCGTGTCAATCGTGACCACCAATATACAGAAGGATCATTTGTTTCCACCATGGCCAGTCGTGGGCCCAACCATCCCAGATACGCAAGGCATGCCCGATGTTCTTACTCCAGAGAAGGCTTGAGAGATACTCGTTATTCGAGCGAAAGGAATCATCGTGGCCGGTGGCGAGGATAATGTCCATGTGTTGCAGGGCAGCCAGCCTTGCCGGGTCGTGTTCATTCTTGATGAAGTCGCAAGGACTATTGAAATAGACGTTGTCGTCAGAGTAGCCGTTGGTAAATCTCTTGATGTCGTAGAGGCCACTCATCCCGATCGTCCGGCCGACCAGGTGAGGGTAGCGAAAGGCGAAATTGACGGCGTGGTAAGCACCGAAGCTCGTACCGGTGGTGATCAGGAATGGGTTGGAGTTAAGGCGAGTGGTGAGCGGCAGGACTTCGTTCAGGATGTAATGATCGTACTGCATATGTCGCCATGCACGCTCAGCCGGGGGCTTTTGGGCATACCAGCTTTCGGCGTCAACGCTATCTACGCAGAACATCTGAATCCAGCCCCGTTCCAGATGCTCACCGAGCGTGTCCATCATACCCATATCTTCCCACTGGAAGAAACGGCCTTGCGAGGTCGGAAACACTACGACCCGAGCGCCAGCATGGCCAAAGACCAACAATTCCATGTCTCGCTCCAGGAAGGACTAAACCAACGATGATACTCACAATTCATTAGACTACACTCACATCCGGCCCTGAATAGAGCCGGTTCGTTACATTGCGGGAGGTCCGCGATAAAGCGGAACCCTACGGCCGCGCACGCACCAGATCACGCGACCTTGAGTGATCGAGGGTGGTTAGGGACAGCAATTAAAAATAACATGGCAGTAAGCCATTGTGTCAGGCAGAATCTTATCACGAAGGTTGTGGTAATGTCAAAGGAATGCGCCGAACAAAAACCCTCTAGCAGACAACTAGAGGGTTTTTAGCTGTTCAGGCATGCTCATGCTGGCGCAGCCTGTAGCGCTGTATTTTACCGGTTCCGGCACGCGGCAAAGCATCGCAGAACTCAATGGCGCGTGGATACTTATACGGCGCGATGCTTTGCTTGACGAAGTCCTGCAACGTCCGTACAAGAGCGGAATCCCCGGCATAGCCGGGCCTTAGCACCACGAACGCTTTGATGATCGTACCGCGTTCTGCATCGGGCGCGCCTACCACAGCGCACTCTGCCACAGCAGGATGCATGAGAAGGACTCCTTCGACCTCCGGCCCGGCAATATTATAGCCTGCCGAGATGATCATATCGTCTGTGCGCGCCTGGAACCAGAAGTAGCCATCCTCATCCATCTGATACGCATCACCGGTGAGGTTCCAGTCTTGCTGGACGTAGGTACGCTGGCGCTCGTCAGCCAGGTAGCGACACCCGGTTGGTCCCTTCACGGCTAGCCGACCAACCGTGCTGGGTGGCAATTGCTGTCCGTTCTCGTCAAGGATGCATGCCTGATAGCCTGGCATCGACTTGCCCGTAGCACCAGGGCGTACATCGGCACCAGCTGAAGCAATGAAGATATGCAGCATCTCGGTTGAGCCGATGCCGTCAACAATCTCGATGCCAGTCGCTTCGCGCCACATCGTGCGCGTCGAAACCGGCAGTGCCTCACCCGCGGAAACGCTCTGCCGGAGCGTCGAGAGGTCAAATCTGCTAGCAATTCCCGCCATCTGGCGATAGAAGAGTGGGCTGGACCAGGCAATGGTCGCACGGTATTCGCTAATGGCTGAGAGCAGGCTCTCGGGCGTCAGTTTCTCTAGCAAGACCGTTGCAGCTCCCACGCGCATTGAGAAGATAAGCAGGGCACCAAGCCCAAAGGTAAAGCCCAGCGGAGGCGTACCAATGCAGATATCATCCGGCGCCATGTGGAGAATCGATTTCGGGAAACAATCGCAAACCGCGAGGATATCGCGATGAAAATGCATGGTTGCCTTCGGCTGGCCCGTCGAACCGGAGGTAAAGGCGATCAGCACCGTATCGTCGGCGGCGGTGTCCACCGCGCTGAAAGGCTCGTTCCAGACTGACATGCGCGCCTCAAGCCCTTGGGGAGAGGGATCATTGAAATAGACGATTTGCTCTAGCACCGGGCAGCGCTGCTGGGCGGCTTGCAGTTCGGCGTCCAGTCGTCCGGTCGCAGATAGCGGCACTGATCTGCGCTTTCTCAATAATGTCTACCAGTTCTTTTTCACGCAGCAGAGCCATGGTTGCTACCACGATAAGCCCGGCTTTGGCGACGGCGCACCAGCAGATGGCCAACATGGCGTTGTTGGCGCTGCGCAGCAGCACACGGTTGCCGGACACCAGCCCCATGTCATGTGTCAACACATGGGCTACTTTGTCCACCTGCGCCTGCATTTGTGCATAGGTCAGGACGCCATCGACGCTGAAAATCGCCGGGTGATCGCCATATCCCTGTCGAACCTTCGTATCCAGCAGTTCAACAATGCAATTCAGGCGGTCGGGATACTGTACTTCGGGGATCGTAAAGATCAGGTCGGGCCACTGGTCGCGCGGGGGCAAATTGTCGCGAGCAAAGGTATCAACGTGAGCTGAATACACAGTCATTGTGTTCCCTCCTTTTGAAACGAGGATGCGATTTCGAAGCGAGTCGCACAACCGAAGTGCTCGATAAATCAGCACTTTACTAGCGGGATGGTGCGGACCGTTACGAAGATGCCTGGTTTGTATGTTTAATTATACAATACCGTGGTTTATCCACCACGCCCGACCAGCTCGCGTGCGATGATGATGCGTTGAATATGGCTGGTTCCTTCGTAGATTTGCAGCCCCTTGATGTCACGGTAGTAGCGCTCAACAGCGAAATTATTCGAATAGCCACGATTGCCGTGCATCAGCACCGCTTCCGATGCTGCCTTCATCGCGGCTTCTGTGGCAAAAAGCTTGGCAATGGAGGTTGCTTTGGTAGCTGGCAGGCCCTGATCCTTCACCCAGGCGGCACGGTAGACGAGCAGCCGCGCTGCTTCCACATCGGCGGCCATGTCTGCCAGTGTTGCCTGGATCATCTGGAAATCGGCAATGCGCTGGCCGAACTGGCGACGCTGTGTTGTAAAGCAATGCAGGCATCAAGGCAAGCCTGCGCGACTCCAACCGCACCGGCAGCAACGCCAAGGCGACCGCGGTCCAGGGCAGACATAGCAACTTTGAATCCATCACCCGCAGCCCCAAGCAATGCACTCTTCGGCACCCGGCACTCCTTAAGAATGATCTGTGCATGCTCGGATGCGCGGTGGCCTAATTCCTTGCCTGGCATTGACTCACGATGGAAGCCTGGCGTATCCGTCTCAATGAGAAATGCGCAGATGCCCTTGTGACGGGCTGAACGGTCTCTGCTGGCAAAGACGATGGCGAGCTGAGCACTTGGGCCGTTGGTGATCCAGATTTTCTCGCCATTGAGGACGTAGTTGTCATCTTCCTCCCTGGCAGTGCTCTCCATGCTGGCTACATCGGAACCTGCATTCGGCTCAGTCAAGGCATAGCAGCCAATCCATTCGCCCGTTGCCAGTCGGGGCAGGTAGCGTCGTTTTTGCTGCTCGCTGCCCCAATCGCGAATGCAAAGGGAGACCAGGCTGGTGTGTACAGTGAGGAAGCCACGCACGGAGGAGTCGGCTCGTCCCAGTTCCTCGCAGATGAGCGCGTAGCTCACGTAGTCCATAGCGGACCCGCCATATTCCGGCTCAATCGGTCCGGCCAGGAAACCCAGTTCACCCATGCGCCTGATAAGGTGCAAGGGGAACACACCCTTCTCGTCTGCTTCGCGTGCTACTGGAGCTACTTCCTGCTCGGCAAACTGGCGCGCCTGGGCCTGGATGCGTTTTTGTGTAGGTGTTAACTCGAAATCCATAAGGGTTCTCTCTGGTTCATTCTAAAACGCTTGGGAAGGGATATTATTCAATGGGTACGGCGGGCGACCACGAGGGTTCCCGTCCTGCGCCACACTGCCCCTGCCCCTACAGGAACACTAGAACACTACAGGCAGAGCCGTAAGCCCACGCAACGAATAGTTCAGACGAAATTCGGGGGTCTCAACTGCCATTTTCAGATTAGGCAATCTCCTGAGAATGGTCTCGAAAGCGACCTGGCTTTCCATGCGAGCCAGAGCTGCTCCGATACAAAAGTGAATACCATAGCCGAAGCCCAATGAACGGCCAGGCGGGCGGTTGATATCCAGTTGTTCAGGGTCGGGAAACTTTTCGGAGTCGCGGTTAGCCGCCCCGACGAGCAAATAGATGTCGCTATTTTCTTGGATAGTGACTCCTCGGATTGTCACCTCTTGCACAGTGCGGCGGGCAAGAGTATGTACCGGGCTAACATAGCGCAGCAGTTCCTCGACTGCTGACGGGATTTTGGTAGGGTCGGTCCGAAGCTGCTCCATTTGCTCAGGATTTTGCATAAGGTAGTACATGCCAACGCCGATAAGGTTGGCGGTGGTTTCGTGGCCAGCGAAGAGGAGGAAATTAGTGGCGATGACAATTTCATCTTCGCTCAGCATATCGCCGTTTTCTTCGGCTTGCACCATCCTGGTGAGCAAATCTTCGCCAGGGTGTTTGCGCCGTTCGGCGATTAAACTTTTCAGGTAGGCTTTAACATCGGCGAAGACCCCGGCCAGCCGCTTCCAGGTATCAGGTCCGTGGAAGAAGAGTGAGACGATAAATTCATTGATAGCCTCGGAACTGGCCTTGATGTACGGTCGCCCACTGCGAGGGATGCTCAACAAATCCAGGATCACATTAGAAGGTAAAGGGTAGGCCAGGTCAGCCACCAAATCCATGTTGCCTTCCGCCAGCCGGTTATCTATCAGCTCATCCACTAATTTTTGAATAGTTGGCCGGAAAGATTCTATCACGCGTGGGGTAAACGTTTTCATCATCAAGGTGCGCTGGCGGGTATGACCGGGTGGGTCCATGCCTTGCAGGTTATACGCCAAAAAAGGAACGATCTGTTTGAGAAACTGGTTTTGCTCGTCGTCGAGCGTGAGCGCTTGATTGACTCTTTCTGGCACGTCCGACCAGACATCAGAAGAGAAGCGCCGGTGGTCGGAGAAGGCCAAATGCACATCGTCATACCTGGTGAGCATGAAGCAGTTGAACATTTGATTCCAATGTACAGGGTCGTTTTCTCTAAGATATGCATAAACCGGGTAAGGGTCTTGAATCGTCATAAAGAGATTGTCCAACTCCAGGGTGGTTTCAGCCATCATTATTTTTCCCCTTTCATAACACGGCCAGGCCTTCAATTTCAATCAGAGCTTCGTCCTGGAAGAAACGCGAGATCTCGAAAAGGGCGGTGGCCGGGTAGTAGTCACCGAAGAAGGAGCGATGCACCTGGCCTAGCGGCTTGAGGTGGACAAGGTAGTCGTCGCGGTCACGGACGAAGATGGTGATCTGCGTGATGTCTTGCATGGTCCCGCCAGCTGCTTCGACCACTGTTTTGAGGTTGTGCAGGGTCTGCTCGTACTGGGCCACGAGGTCGCCGGGTGCGACTATTTGGCCTGTGACATCGCTGCCGGTCTGCCCGGCCAGGAAGAGGAGGCGTCCACCTGTGACAAGAATACCGTGACTGAACCCGCGAGGACGGGGTAGTGTTGGTGGGTTGATGATGGTTTTGTCCATATGATCCTCCTGATATTTAGGAATGTGCCTGGACACATTCACACCCCACGGGTGCGAAGTATTGACACACAGCACCCTGTCCGGGGGACAGGTATCCCCAGACTGCGTCGCTGCTCCGCAAGCCCCGCTGAGGCCACTACGCCCCCGTGAACTTCGGCTTTTCCTTCGCTTTGAACGCTTCATAAAAGCGGCGGTGGTCATAGCCCATCAGCATTAGCGCCTGCGCTTGCGCTTCGGCTTCGATGGCGGAGACCAGGTCCATGCTCAACTCAGCGTTGAGCATGCGTTTGGTCATTGAGATGGCCAGAGTCGGACCCTGGGCGAGGCGGCTGGCCCATTCGTGCGCTGCAGGCAGCAAGTCGGTGTGGGGAACGACGCGATTGACCAGGCCGTAACGTTCGGCGGTGGCGGCATCGATGGTGTCACCCAGCAGGAGCATCTCAAAAGCGCGCCCCATGCCTACGACTCGCGGTAAAAGGTAACCGGCTCCCATATCGGCTCCCGTCAAGCCAACCTTCGTGAATAGAAAGGCAAAGCGTGCCTTCTCAGACGCGATGCGCAGGTCCGAGGCTAGCGCAAGGACGGCTCCGGCTCCTGCGGTCATACCATTGAGAGCGGCGATAATCGGTTTGGCTAATAGACGCATATTTTGCACAACGGCCCCAGTCATGCGCGTGAACTCCAGGTGGCCTTTCATGTCACGTTTGAGCAGTTCGCCGATGATCTGGTGAACATCGCCACCGGAGCAGAAGTTGTCTCCTGCGCCCGTCAGTATCACAGCGCGTACCGCCTCGTCGTAGCGCAACTGTTCAAAGAGATCACGCAACTGTGCGTATACCTCAAAGGTGAGGGCATTCATCACTTCGGGACGATTGAGCGTCAGAGTTGCAACGCCATCGGTTACCTCATAGAGAAAGTCATAACCCATGACAGACCTCCTTACGGTTGTTTCACGACATAACACCGCCGCCGTCTATGTTGATAGCCTGTCCGGTGATGCCTTTGGTTATATCCAGCGCCAGGAAGACGGCCGCTGCCGCGATCTCTTCTGGTTCCATCAGCCGCTGTTGGGGACTCGTCTTTTCTAGCGACTCCCGTGCCTGTGCTTGCGACATATGGGTGAGGTTCGAGATGTTGCTGACACTTGCATCGGTCATGGGAGTATTTACATAGCCGGGGCAGATGGCATTGACTGTGATGTTGTAGGGCAGAAGTTCGACGGCAAGGGCGCGGGTGAGGCCGAGTACGCCATGTTTGGCTGCGGTATAGCCGGCAATATAGCGACCACCAACCCTGGAAGCAATTGAGGCGATGTTGATGATGCGACCCCAACGTTGATCGATCATTGCAGGCACAATGGCCTTGGTTACGTAGTACACGCTGGTCAGGTTGATGGCAAGCATACGATGCCATAGATCGTCGGGGTGATTAAGAAACTTGTGGCTACCAGCATTGCCAGCGTTATTGACCAGGATATCTACTCCACCCAGGCCTTCCATCAAGGTTTTCGCCATGTACTGCACCTGCTCCGTATCGGTCACATCGCAGGAAACTGCTAAACTGTGGCGACCCATTGCCTGAATTTGAGCGACGAGTGTTTCGAGTTCGCTGGCAGTGCGAGCGGTCACGGCCACGTCTGCCCCCACCCGGGCAAATGTCAGGGCGATGCTGCGGCCAATACCCCGTCCTGCGCCGGTCACGATTGCTCGCCGTCCTGCGAGCGGAAAGTTGTTCTCACCTGGCATTTTCGTCACCTCCGAAAGCTTCTGGATTACGTGTTGAGCCTGGCGGGGGCAAGCCCCGCCACTACATTACTCGCTTGTTGTAGATCTCGTGGTATCATTTGTGTTACTTGTTGCGGGTGCTTGTTGATCTTTTAGCATTTCAGGGACTCGATCCGGCTCTGGCTTCAGACGTCCGGTGACGGCGAGCCAGATAGCAAAAGCGATCATGGGAATGAGGCCAAGCAATCCTATCGGGGCCCTGAATAGTGAGTCGGCCTGCGAGAGAAATATTGCCCCGAAGCCGGCCTGAGCATTGAATGCTGCATGGGCGAGGGTCGAGGGCCAGACACTGCCAGAACGGAAACGCAACCAGGCAAAAATCATGCTCAATGCAACTGTGAAGACAACCATCACCGCGACACCTAACCAGGGATGACCAGGATAATTGTAGCCATCCTGAACAATGACAGGTGCGTGCCACAGACCCCAGACAATACCTGTGATGATGGCTGCGGGAATGCCTCCCAGTGGAGCCAGACGCGGCAGCAGATAGCCGCGCCAGCCAAACTCTTCACCAAAGGTAAAGATCATGTTGAACGGCAGGGCTAGTGTGAATGCGAGGATGGATTGTGTCAGGATAGTTGTGACGGCTAGTTGGTCGGCGTTAAAGCCTGGTGGAAGCGTTCGTCCCTGCCGGGTTAGGGTAGTGATGAGGCGAGCCAATGCATGGAGGTTTTCACTGAGTGCCCAGTGCTGGTAGCCTACGAGTAAAACGAAGCCAATGCCCGCTGCGATAAGTATTGGCGGGACCAGGTAGGCGGCAAGGTACATGAGGCCTGCACCACGCCTCCCACGTGCAGTCAATCGCAAACCTGCGTCGGCAAAACCTTCGCGACGAATGATTCGTACCAGCGTAGCTGCTACCGCCGGCCCAAACATGCCAATCAATACGCGCACAGTAAATGACACGCCGAGGGCACGCAAGCCAATCCAGATGCCCCAACTCAGAGCGAATGTCAGTACGATGTAGAGAGCAATACTCGTCCAGTTGGGGCGTGATGCCGTGCTTTCACACTCTGCCGAGTGGGTTTCGGTGATGGTGGTCTCCGCATCCATAGGTTTCTCCTCAAGTGAAGTTTTGTTTAGTTTTATAGGTTACAGGCATATGTCCTAGCGGAATATTTCAGCATTTAAGATATCTACTTGGAATAGTAGCACAAGGCCTGGACCGTTGTCCAAGGCTCCAGACCGAGACTATCCTGGCCCAACCAAATGAGGTGTTTACCATTTAGGAAGAAAACAGTAGGTCCATAATACACAAATCAGCCCGCCCCGCAGCAAGGATTGTATTCACCTCATCGCTGGTGGTGAGGTAACCACCGACAATAGTTGGAATCCCTGCCTCGTTGCGCACGCGGTCGCTAAAGAGAGTTAAAAAACCACGACCATAGGCTGGCTCGCTGTCAGGCGTCGTTTGTCCAGCCAGGATGCCGATGAGGTCGCATCCATGTACTTTGAACGTTCTGGCAACGACCACCGCATCCTCGAGGGTGAAACCGCCCTTCGTATAGTCATTCACAGAGAGAGCAACTGAGATTGGTTTATGCTCAGGCCAGACGGCACGTACAGCATCGAAAACCTCTAGTGGGAAGCGCATACGCCGTTCCAGGTCGCCGCCATATTCATCACAGTGCAGGTTGGTGAGTGGTGAGAGGAAGCTCGCCAACAGGTAGCCGTGGGCGAAGTGCAATTGCAACAGATCGAAGCCCGCTTCTTGCGCCATCTGAGCGGCGTGTACGAAATCGAGACATACCCGCTCCATATCGGCCCGGTCCATTTCTTTGGGAACCTGGCTCCAGGATGTGTAGGGGATAGGAGATGCTGAGATTAGGGGCCAGTTGCCTTCGCGCAATGGTCTGTCCAGGCCCTGCGATCTTGGCCGGGTTGAGCCTCTGCGCCCGGCGTGTCCCAACTGAATGGAGACCTTCGTAAATGAGCGGGCATGAACGGCCTCCACGATCTGTGTCCATGTTGCCACATGATCCTTATCGTACATTCCAGGGCAATCTGGTGTGATACGGCCTTCGGCGGAGACAGCGGTAATTGCTGTCATAATCATTCCTGCGCCCGTATCGAGTAGGGGCGATCCCTTGCGGTCGCCCTGGTGTTGGGGGTAGTCGCTTCTTTGCAACAAGACGACACGGTTGGGCAGTGTGAGCCCGCGCAAACGTAGTGGCGCGAACATTGGTGGCGGTGCGACGATAGTGTGAGAGCCACTGGCTTTGTGCATGTACCAGCGATTAACTGCATCGCCAAAATGAGCATCACGGAGCCGCAGGTTGTCATAGGAAATCCTGCCACTGCGAGTGAGCAGTTGGAAGGTAAATTGCATAGGGTCGAGGCCGAGGTAGCGTTTGATGGTCTCGAAGTAGGTCTGGCTCTCATGAGCGGCGCGTTGGAAGACCTCAACGACTGGTTTTCTCTCCAACTCGTACTCGTTAAGCGCAGCTTCGAGGTCAGAGTGCTGGTCGATGGAGCTGGCGAGGGCAATGGCATCCTCCATAGCCAGTTTAGTCCCAGAGCCGATTGAGAAGTGGGCGGTATGTGCGGAGTCGCCAAGCAGCACGGCACCCTGGTGGTGCCAGTGCTGGGTCTTGAGCGTGGGGAAGCTAATCCACTTCGAGTTGTTCGAAAGAAGTGTAGCTCCACCCAGGTCATCAACGAAGAGCTGCTCACAGTAAGCAATACTTTCCGCTTCGTCGGCTTTGTCCAGGCCTGCGTTCAGCCAGGTCTCCTCGTCGCATTCAACAATGAAGGTGGCAGTCGTGCCACTAAAGGGATAGGCATGCACCTGAAAGAGACCATGCTTGTTCTCGCGGAAGATGAAGGTGAAGGCATCAAGTACTTTCTGTGCGCCCAGCCAGATGTACCTGGCTTTCCCCAATTTCAGGTTCGGCTTGAAATACGCTGGATAGTTTTTGCGCACAACACTGTTGAGGCCGTCAGCAGCGATGAGCAAGTCATACTCAGGCAGGTCTGCAAGGTTGTTTATCTCACATCCGAATCTGAGGATGATGCCCAACTCGCTACAGCGCCTTTGCAGGATGTTCAACAGATGCTTACGCGATATGCTGGCGATGACATGGCCACCGCAGCGGATCGTTTCTCCTCGATACCGCACGTTGATGGTGTCCCAGATGACAAACTGATCGCGGATCTGCTCATACGTCTTATAGTCCGCCCGTTGAAATGAAGCCAGGGTGCGATCAGAGAAGACGACACCCCAGCCGTAGGTGATGTCTGCCGGATTGCGCTCGAGGATGGTTATTTCGTGCGCGGGATTAGCTTTTTTGATGAGCAGTCCACAATAAAGACCCGCAGGCCCGGCACCGAGGATGATAATTTTCATTGCTGCGGCACTCCTCTCCTGCCCAGGCCGTTGAGAACATCAGCTAATTGCTCAAGCTGGGCAAGATCGGGTACGGTAGGGAAGAGGACCAACTCATCACATCCCTCCTCCTCGTAACCGCGGATGAACTGAGCGATTGCCTGGGGAGTGGTGAGGAGGCCAGCGGCGATCTTCCCGGCGAAGGGTCCGGTGAAGGCATAATAATCCTTCATGTAGCGCATGCCAGCTTCGGCGGCATCGTCACCGAGAGCGAAGTAGCCCTGTGCCCAGAGGTGTGGCTTGCCGGGGCGTCCAGCATCGATCCAGGCGGCGCGGGCTTTGTCGGCGGCGCGGGCAAAGGCTTTGGGTGGTCCACCGCCGTGGATATACCCATCGGCGTAGCGGGCCATACGGGCGAATCCTAAATCGCTCAGTCCGCCAATTAGCAGTTCAGGGCCGCCTGGGCGAGCCGTTTTGGGGCTGAGTGAGCCATCTTCCCATAAGGTACGCAGCGTGGCGAGTTGTTCCGAGAGTCGCTTTCCCCGCGAACGGTAATCGATGCCAGCGGCGTCGTAATCTTCTTTGCGTGCCCCTACTGCCAGTCCGAGCACGAGGCGACCACCTGAGAGTGCATCGAGGGATGCGGCTACTTTGGCCAGCATGGGTGTGTTGTGCAGGAGTCCGATTACGATGGTGGTGGCCAGTCGGACTCTGCGTGTGACCGCTGCAGCGGCAGCCAGGACCGTCAGGGGTTCGTAGCTGTCGTAGATGAGCCGGTCTACGACTCCCAGGCTGGAAAATGGTCCCTCGTCAGCCTGGTGGGCCCATTCGATGATGAGTTGTCCGTCCGTGCCTGGGACGCCGTTGGGCAGCCCGACTCCGATTTGCATAGGCGCTGCTCCGTTCCGTCGTTGTTTGAGATTTCTCTGATGCAGTGTACCACATCGTGAGTTCTCCTCCTCAAGTGCAACTGAATCCCTATGCAGTACTGTGTGAGGACTTGACAACCCTATCAGCAGAACATAAGATAGTTCCAAGAAGTAGAGCGTTTTATTGCACACGCATATTTCTTGTTGGATTTATACGGCAAGCCGTACGGGGTGAACTACATAGCCCGCTGAACCCTCTGCCCTCGAAAAGGCATCAGGCTTACGTTTGCGCAAGATATTGTAGGCACCGTTCACGTCAGCGCAGATCTTACGCCCATCTTTGGTGCGATATAAGCGGTTCCTCTTGCCAATCCGCTTCCCACTAAAGACGTGTTTTTCCTCATCGTTGGGCGTGTAGGTAGGGATCGGGTCCAGGTCAACAAAGCTGGCGACACTGGTATAGCTCTCTTCGGTGACTTCCACCTGGATGCCAACCAGTTCTGCCTTGTACCTAATCATCTCAATGAACCGTGCATGTGGAATAGACACAAAGTTCTGGTTGGCCTGCCTTCCCAAGTTGACCCCTTGCTTCCACAACGGATTCTTGCCAATAATGACTGTGCCAATCCCGTTCTCGACCAGGAAGTCCACGATGCGCTTGCTGGCGGTGTGTAGGTAGTGATTGATACGATGGTTGCGCATAGTGGTGATGCGTTCCATTTGCTTGGTGACCCACTCTCGGTCCGCTTTAGGCAGCTTTTTCTTTAGCTCTTTGATGCGTTTGTTGTACCATTGGTTGCACGCCTTGATCGGACGACCGTTAACCAGGCGAGGGACAAAGCCCTCTCGGTTTGCTGCTATCGCCGCTAAATTCGTGACTCCAAGGTCAATGCCCACACAAAAGGATGGGTCTACATTGGCTTGCACTGGTTCTTTGCTGTACACCACCTCCACTACATAATGTCCCTTATGAGGCACGATACGTACTTGATCGACACTTGTATGCTCGGTTTCAACCGTGATCGCAAGTCCAGAAGGTCGAATAAGACCATCCCTCAAACCTGGCTTGCTGAGAGCCTGGATGGTGTAAATCAGGATGTTACGACCTTCTTGTTTATGCTTGTATTTGGGTAGTCGTGGGCGTCCAGTGAACTTGGAAGGGTCCTCTTCATAAGCTTTGCGTGCTTCACAGAACGCTGTCCAGTTGCGGTCAAGCACCATCAGGATTTGTTGACCGACTTTAGCTGGCAGGGCCTTGTAGGCTTCATGGGACTGCATACGCTTGTCCATCTCGTTGTAGACGAGGCGCTTGCCTTCATGAATAAAGGCTTGCCGTGTCTCATAGAGTGCGGCGTTATACAGGTTTTTGGACTTGAAAGCAGCAGCATCAATGACAGCAAAACGGGGGTCATCCCTGTTGATGACGTGCTGCTCAACCAGTTGCATGGTGCCGCTCTCCTTTCCGAAAGCTTTCGGCCTCTAGCGTGTGTAGGTCAAGCCTTGATTGATGGTCCCAAGCACATACCCAAGGTGATAGAAGAAAGAGAGAGTAATTTTGGGAACCTACAGTATTATTAGTAATTTTACGAAAATTACATGTATCTAGTATAAATCAGAATTCTGAGAAAATCAATCCTTTTCTTGACAGTTTACAAAATGCATGATAATATCCGTATAATGCGAAGGTTGAGGAGAACTACTCATATATGACTACTGAGGTACCTATAGGGGCCGAAGAAGCCGCCAAGATGCTTGGCGTTACCTCACGTACCGTGATAAAACTTGCCGAGCGCAAGGAAATACCAGGGTTTCGTGTCGGCAAACTCTGGAAATTTTATCCTAGTGATATTAGAGACTATATTGATAGGCAAAGACAAGGAATCGACAAGCCTGACAATAGGTAAAGCGAGAGCAAAATGCCAAGCTAGCAGGAAGGGTTAAGGTTTTCGAAGGCCAGATTCGTCTACATTTTGCTACATCATTCGAATTCGGTTATAATACTATGCGTCAGACCTTGAATTGGCGCGTTACACCTCGTTGGACCTTATCGGGGAGCCGCTTCACTGCCTGCATCTGCCCCGAAGAATGACATCTAGCTATTTTAGCGAAGCCAAGAGAAGGAGCGAACCATGCCCGACAGCGTTCATGTCAAGTATCTTTTGAGCGAAGACGAAATGCCCCGCGCCTGGTACAACATCGCGGCCGATCTGCCCAGGCCGCCAGATCCAGTATTGCACCCTGGCACCAAACAGCCGGTCACACCCGATGATCTGGCCCCACTGTTCCCGATGGCGCTGATAATGCAAGAGGTGAGCACCGAACGCTACATTGAAATCCCAGAGCCGATCCGCCAGGTCTTTTTGCAGTGGCGACCCAGTCCGCTCTTCCGGGCGCGCCGGTTGGAGAAGGCGCTGGATACTCCCGCCCGTATTTACTACAAGTATGAGGGCGTCAGCCCGGTAGGCAGCCACAAGCCGAATACTGCTGTGCCCCAGGTCTTCTATAATAAACAAGAAGGGGTCAAGAAGCTTTCGACGGAAACAGGTGCGGGCCAATGGGGATCGGCGCTGGCGATGGCAGGTGCGTTCTTCGACATGGAGATTGAAGTCTTCATGGTCAAGATCAGTTACCAGCAGAAGCCCTATAGAAGAAATCTTATGGAAGCCTACGGGGCAACCGTTCACGCCAGCCCTACTAACCTCACTGATGCCGGACGGAGCATCCTGGCGCAGGACCCGGAGAACATGGGTAGCCTGGGTATCGCTATCAGCGAGGCGGTGGAGGTTGCCGCCAAGAGCGGTGGTACCACCAAGTACTCGCTGGGCAGCGTGCTGAACCATGTCTTGATGCACCAGACCATTATTGGGGAAGAGGCACTACTGCAACTGGAAAAGGCAGACGACTACCCGGACATCGTCATTGGATGTGTGGGCGGCGGCAGCAATTACTCAGGACTGGCTTTCCCTTTCATTGGCGAGGCGCGCAAAAAGGGGCTGAAGACCCGCTTCCTGGCTGCGGAACCGATGGCCTGTCCCAGCCTGACCAAGGGCATTTATGCCTATGACTTCGGCGATACTATTGGCATGACGCCGCTGGTCAAGATGCACACGCTCGGCCATGATTTCATACCACCGGGTATCCATGCAGGCGGGCTGCGCTATCATGGTATGGCTCCCTTGGTGTCGCTGCTTCATAGCGAAGGCATTATTGACGCCAAGGCCTACCACCAGGTCTCTGTTTTCGACGCAGCGGTGCAATTTGCACGTAGCGAGGGGATCGTTCCTGCGCCGGAGGCGGCACATGCCATTCGTGCTGTGATTGACGAGGCGCTGCAGGCGAAAGAGGCCGGTCAAGCACGGGCCATTTTGTTCAATCTGTCCGGTCATGGTCACTTCGATATGGGTGCTTATGATGCCTACTTCGCTAGAAAGCTGCAAGATTACGAGTACCCGGCCGAGGCCGTTGCGGCTGCCCAGCGGAGGATGCCTGCAGTCCCGTAGATGATTGCTACGGTGTAATCGCAATCACACGCAATGGGCTGCCGGACCCGTTGACGATTTTTAGCGGCGCGGCAATGACGATGGCACCGGTCGGAGGCAGCAATTCAAGGTTGATTAGGCTGGTAATGCCAAATTTGCCCGCGCCGTGCATGAAGGTATGGTTAGGGAAAGGCGGGTCAAAGCCACCCGCCTGACCTGCATCCGTACCGACTGTCTCCACACCTACACCGAGCACGTCACGCTCTTTTGCCAGGAACTGCGTGCAAGTCTGGTGAAAGCCTGGTGAGTGTGCTCCATCGGCCTGCACGTTCAGGAATTCCTCGCGGCCTTTGCGCTGGCTCCAGCCCGTGCGCAATAATACCCATGCGCCTGCTGGAATGCGGCCATGTTCGCCTTCCCATGCTTCAACACGTTCGATGGTCAGCAAGAAATCCGGTGATTGTTGCACGTCGGTGGTGACATCGATCACACAGGCAGGGCCGATGAACTTGCGCGGTGGGATGGTATCGGTGGAGTTGTCGGGCAGGTCTTTGCCGGTGACCCAGTGGATCGGGGCGTCGAAATGTGTACCGGTGTGCTCGCCCAGGTGCATGATGTTCCAGTACCAGGCCGGCCCACGACTGTCGTAGCGTGAAATTTCGGTGAGCGTCAGGCTCGGCGATGGCGCAAATATCGGTGGTAAGTCGATGACCACCGTCTCCGGCTCTAACGGTGTTGTCAGATCAACGACCTTCAGCGTGCCGGAGTTCAGTTCCTCAAGCAATTGTGATAAAACGTTGGTACCCATAATTTCTCCTTCCTTTTCTGAGCATGACGGGGGATGGCTTCGCAGGCGAAGACCCGCCACTACATTTTGCGTACAGCGATGAGCAAACCCGTTGACCAGTTGAGTTTCGTAACACGTAATTCGTTCCTGCGTTCGAGGGTCGCGATGAACTGAACTACCCTGAGTGCATGTGTTTCCTCCCACGTGGGAAGAGGTAGCAGGTTGTCAACGATGTAAATGCCACCGGGCGCGAGTAGCTGTAAGGTCTCTTCAAGGTGGCGGAATTTGCCGGGATGCATATCGGCAAAAATGAAGTCGAAGGTCCTTCTTTGTTCGCGCATGGAATCTATGAAGGCAACGCCGTCCATCGCAACAAACGTGACTCGAGGATCGGGCCCCAGGAAACGTTTAGCGACAGAGACGGCGTGCTCGCCGATGTCTACGGTGATGAGGCTGGATTTGGCGTCCATACCGTCGAGAATCCAGGCAGTGCCGTGTCCGGTGCCGGTGCCAAGCTCAAGAAACGATCCCGCGGGTTTAGTGGCGGCAAGCGTTCTCAGCAATGAGCCGGTGAGCTGGTCAGAGCTCATGGTGAAGCCGATGGATGCTGTTGCATCCTCGATGTCCTTCAAGCTTGACGGAGTATTGAAGTTTGTGATGTCGAGCATAATGTGTGCCTTTTTTCTAAGAAGTGAAGGCCGTCACTCCATGTAGCTGCCGTGCTATTTGGGCAGCATGAATCATGTCATGGGAAACGATGTGCAGAGTATGGCTATCGATAGAAATGTTGCCCTGCTCTTCGTGCTGGCCTATACGCTCCCACTGGTCTGCAGGTAGGGCCTCTAATTCAGCGATGTGCAATCTTCGGAAGTGTATGAAGGCTGCCAGAACCTCGCGCAAGTCGGCCGCCGCGTAGTTACGTTCCCTGGCCCAGCGTTCCTGGTCATAGGCAGCAAGATGAGGACTAGCTGCGTCGCGCATAGAACGCATACGTTCCAGCGCGCGCTCCTCGGCGTCCCGCAAGTGGCAGACAACTTCGACGACTGACCATCCTTCATCTCCACCGCGGGCAGTGCGGGCCTGCTCTTGAGTACACCCATACAACAAAGCCTCAAGCACCGATGGCGTAGCACGTAGGGCGTCTAATAAATCCTTGGAACTGTCGTACATGTTTGTACCTTTCTATATGGCTGGAGACGCAGGCGGAGACAAGCTCTCCCACCCATACCTGTACCCCAGACAGGGTGCCCTGCACCACCTCGCCCCTACTGCATAGCTTCCAGGGAACGCTTGAACTGAAATCGGTTCTCAAGCAGCGGCAAGTCCATGTGAAACGATTTAGGTCCAATGGCATCAACCTTTGAGATAATAGTTGTCAAGGTATTACTTGCTAAGGCCTCTGTCACACCGGCCTTAAGGCTCTCGGGTGTGTGCGCTTCCAGTACGGATGGCACGCCCGAGGCCCGTGCGATACCTGCGAGGTCGGTGCCGGTTGCCGTAGCGGTGGGGAAGCCCCCCACCGAGAGCAGGCTTTCGTTGTCGAAGACGATGTGCAGCAGGTTGCCCGGTTTGTAACGGGCCATAGTGCTCAGGGTACCCAGATTCATGAGTAGGGAGCCGTCGCCGTCGATGACGATGACTTTGTGCTCAGGCATGACAAGTGCGATGCCAAGGCCCATCGAGGATGCCAGGCCCATGGCATGTTCGAGATAAAAGAAGTTGGGGCGATGTCCGAGCATGTATAGTTCTGCGGCGACTGCACCCATGATGGTGACGACGATGCGATGTTCCAACTCGGGATAAATAGCTTGCAAAGCATCTGCACGAAGCATGATCAGTCCTCCCACATGAGTTCGCGTGATAGCAAGACGGCAACCGGGTGTAGTGAAGCGTGAGCCAATGTTTGCGCATCCTTGAGACGCCGGTGAACATCAGAAGGGTTGTTCAGATGCCATATTGGGATGTTCAAGGCACGCAAAATAGGCTCGGTGACCATGCCACCTTGTGTCTGCCAGGGGTCTTTTTCCCCCATGTAGCCGCGATAGCTGATAAGCATGAGCAAGGGGATTTTATAGAGCAAAGCTAGCGAGACAATGGGATTGATGGCTGCGAGAAAGCCGTGGTTTTGCATGAGCAAGGCGGAGTTGACGCCCGCCAGGTGTGCTCCTGCCGAGATGCCGATGCCTTCTTCCTCCTTGGCGAGGCGTACGAGGGTCATGTCCGGGTCTTCGTCTGCCATGCGGATCAGGTGGACGAGCCATGTTTCGGGCAGGGCGGAAATGATTTTGACATCGCACGCTTTCAGGGCATCGTAAATGAGCTTGGAATTGGTGACAGAGACAGGCATATACCCTCCGGGAAGAGTGTACAAGTAACGGCTACGATGGCTCTAGTATAACATATGGCCACTTTGAAGAAGGAGATGCTAAGGAAACTTAGCAAAAGTTTAAAACGAAATTAACATTTTAATTGCTGACTTGTATTACCAAATTGCCTGGTTTATGGTATCACTAGCAAGTGTGCAACGGCAGACATTTCGCCAGATTGTACGGATCAGTAATCATCGTACTTTGAAAAGGCGCATTTGCAGAAGTATCGAAGAAAGGAGTATAAGCAATGCTAGGAAGTATCCTTTGGGCTGTAGTAGTCCTGCTCATCATCCTTTGGCTGGTGGGGTTTCTCATTGTCCATGTAGGAGGTGGCCTTATTCATCTGCTACTCATCGTAGCACTGATTGTTTTGCTATACAATCTCTTTGTTGCAGGTCGCGCACGTGTTTAGGCCAGATCTTTCAGGTTTCTAAAAAGTCGACGAATAGTGCTCGTTCGAGTGTGGTGTCATTTACCTTCTCACTGCTGCCGGACGAGTACTATTCCTATACGCGGCTCGACTGGTTGAGGTACTGGCCAACATCGAAGCCAGCAGAGGGACCGGCTGTCCCCAGCATGGCGGTTAAGTACCCGCCTTGGCTAAATCCATTGTTGACTGCTCACCAGCAACTCCCCATCCACGTAGCCGGTATCCACGAACTGCTCTGCAGGCAGCAGATCGTGCTGGGCGAGGTCCTCTTGAATACTGTCGGTCATCTCCACATCTTGCACCGTGGCCACCGTGGTCGCCACCTGGACAATGAGCTGCGGGATGGCTGGAGCCTGAGGACCCTGGGTGTCCTCCACGATGCAGGTCTCAGTCAGGTGCGCTTTGTACCCCAGCCACGTCATGTCGCGCTTTTTGCCCGTCCGTGCCACGGGGCTCATAGAGGGAACGGATAATGCCCTCATCCGCGCTGGCTTGCGGGCCTGCTCGCCACTTGGCCTTTCCTGCCTTCCAGGTCGTAGTACTGCTGCCACACCTGCCTCAGGAGCTGCACGCTGGCTTGGTCCGACAGGCTGGCAGGCGCATCGACCCTTTCTAGTGCCTGCAACAGATGCAGCCCGTCCGCCCCGATCTGCTGGGCCAAGGCCGTGCGCTGGCTTTCCGCGGATAGCGCAAGCGATAGTTCTCGACGCGGTGGCTGTAGCGCTCAAACCAGTCTGGGCTGATCTGGCTGACGAGCCAGTCGGGAGCCAGGGTGGCCAGATCATCCAAGGCGGCACGCAGGGTTTCCCCGACACATTTAAGAGCGTATAATCAGGGGTTTATGCTAGCCGATAGCGTATGTGTCAAGAATGGAGACCATGAGCGTGGCCGTCACTTGCCTTCCTGTTTTTGCTACACAGCTTCTCAGGTGGCGCAAAACCCTGACAATGATCTCAGCGTTCAGGAAGATCGTTATTACGGTAATAGGTGGGTGAGATATGTCGCAACCAGTTCCTGATTATTCACCGTCTGAGCATCCTCTTGTCACAGAGAGCAGAACGTCGTGTTTTTCCTGCCCCCCAACGATCAACTACTCGATCTGGCAGGACCCGCTCAGGTTTTCGATGCTGCCATCCAGTTGGGTGCTCGCTACACGTTGACATTTTGCTCTCATCGAGCCATGCAGACCAGTTCTCAGGGACTTGTTCTCGCACAGCTTGCCCCTCTACCCTCAGTCACTGCGGACGATCTGGTGATTGTGCCTGGGGTGAACCCGGACATGCTGAGCCTGGTTGACGAACTGCTTGATGCGGAAGTACGCGACTGGCTGTGTTCAGTGCAGGCTGCCGGAGCGCTCATTGCTTCAGTGTGTTCGGGAGCCTTTCTGCTTGGGGAAGCTGGCTTGCTCGATGGACGGCACTGTACCACGCATTGGAGCGTAGTGACAGACCTGCAAAAGTGCAATCCGCGAGCCCAGGTCCTTGATGCTGTCCTGTTTGTGCATGATTGCGGCATTACAACCAGCGCAGGAGCAGCTTCTGGTATCGATATGACACTCTCGCTGCTGGAACGTCAGCAGGGGCCAATTTTCACGGCGCAGGTGGCCCGATACCTGGTGCTCTATATGCGGCGCAACGGATTGCATGCCCAGAGCAGTGTCTACCTTGACTATCGTACGCATCTGCACACCAGTGTACACCTAGCGCAAGACTACCTCATTGATCATATGACAGAAGATGTCTCGCTCAAGAAATTAGCCGAGGTGGCTCGTGTCAGTATGCGTAGCCTGAGTCGCCTCTTTAAAGAGGCGACAGCGTTGACTCCTATCCAATATCAGCACCAACTCCGATTGGAACTCGCCACCACGCTGCTATCTAATCCCGCTTTGACAATCGAAGAGGTGGCGAAAAAATGTGGCTTTGAGGATGTGCGTCATTTTCGGCGGCTCTGGCTCAGACAGTTCGGGATACCGCCTTCCGCCAGTCGTGTATCTCATTGATTCCACCCTTCAAGGGAGGCTAAGGAAAAGGACAATATGGGTGTTGCAGCTATGCTTGGCACGCCGATCAAGCGGCGTGAAGACCCCCGACTGATTACCGGTCAGGCGACCTACGTTGATGACATTAAGCTCCCCGGGATGCTGTATATGGCTGTGCTGCGCAGCCCCTACGGCCATGCGCACATCAAAAGCATTCACACGGAAGCGGCGAAAAAGCATCCTGGCGTCAAAGCAGTCTACACAGCAGCAGACCTGAAAGGTGCCGTGGGCAACATTGCCGTTCCCTTGGGACTCATGGAAAAAGGCATGGGCATCCGTGGCCCGCTGGCCGAAGGCAAAGTACGTTTCTATGGCGACCCGGTCGCAGTCGTCATTGCGGACAATTGTTACACGACTCGCGATGCGCGTGACTTGATCGAAGTCGATTATCAACCCCTTCCTGCTGTCGTTGATACCGAGAAAGCCATGCAGCCTGGCGCACCGCTGCTCTATGAAGAGTTCGGCACGAATGTCGTCCTAAGCATGCCCCCGCCTGGGGAGGATATCGAAAAGGTGTTCGAACAAACAAAAGCCGATGGCGGCGTTGTCGTCAAAGCGCGCTTTGTTAATCAGCGACTTGCCCCTGTTGCGATAGAGACACGTCACGCATCAGGGATGGCCTAATAGGCCTGCAAGATCTCCTGCGCCGCACGAGCACCCTCGCTTGCTGCGCCCTCCATGAAGCCCTGCCAGGCCGTCGAACAGTGCTCACCCGCGAAGTGCACTGGTCCCTGGCGCACTCCCTCGTAGCCACCAAAGAGCGTGTATTGCCCGACGCACCAGCATGCATAGCTTCCACGAAGATAAGGATCACCCGTAGGATAGCTCAATGCAGCCCTTCCGGTGTAATGAGCGCTGATGCCGGGAAAGACCTGCTCCAGTTGTTGGAGGCAGCGCTGAGCATAGTGTTGGACTTCCTCAGAATCAGCAGTGGTTGCATACGCTGCTGGTGGGGCATAGGCCGCTCCTCTGGGACCGCTCGTATAGTCGACAAGCAGGCCACTCAAGCCTGGTTGACCAAGCGAGGCATCCCAGAGCACCTGGATATCCAGGTCCGTGATGATGAACCCGTTGTGGACGCGTGGCCAGGGACCATGCTGGTACCAGTAGGGCGTATCGAACTGCAAGAAGAGCTTGGAGATGGTGCCGTAACCAAGCTGCTGAATAGCGGTTTGCTTTAAGGCATCAAAGCCAGCCTGCTGGTAATCAACGTGTCGTAAGGTACTGAACGGCAGGGCAAGGATCACCTGATCGCAGGTCACCTCCGAGAGTCCAGTGGAGGTGACAAAAGACAAGGTGAGCGAATCATTGTCGTTCCGTCTGAGAGCAACCAGCTGGTGGTTCAACTGAATACATCCTTGCGGGAGACTGCCAGCGATAGCCAGCGGAAGTTGCTGGTTGCCGCCCACAATTTTGCGGCTTCCTTGCATTGGGCCCGAAGAAGCCGGACGGTCTCCAGAGGCTCGCGAGCCAAACATGTAGACCAGGTTTAGCGAACTCTGTGTGTGCGTATCCAGCCCGTAGAACCCGGTGCAGGCACCATCCAGCATCCGACCGAGCAACATAGTGTGCCCACCTTCCACATACTGCTCGATCCACTCATAAACGCTCAGGTGGTCTAGCCGATACCCCGCCTCGGTAAAGCGGGTATAGGTCGTGGGGAAACCGACTTCCTGAACCTGTAGGTGCAGGATGGGGCTGAGAGTGTGAAAACCATCCCATAGTTCTTCCGCACCATAATAGCGGTTGAAGAAATACAGGATGCTTTGGGCCTGATCTGCAATTTTCTGCACCAGGTCGATGGTCTTGAGCCCGAAGCGCTCGATCAGATGCCGTATCGTCTCGTGATCGCTATCGATGAATTCCCCGCACCAGTCACTGACCATACCATCCGCCCAGGTCGTGGTATCAGTGTGCATACGACCGCCGATGCGGTTTGACGCTTCGTAGATGGTACAGGGGAGACCGGCATCGTGCAGTGTCAAGGCTGCGTTGAGTCCAGCAATCCCTGCGCCCACGATCGCAATGCGAGCATGGTGTGCCGCATGGCTAAGCGGATATGACCGAATGAGCGGATCAATGGCTCTTGCTGATGCTTGCTGTTGACTGCGACGAGTGCTCGTCTGCTCATGGCTTGGTGCATCTGTCTCCTCAAAGACCTGTGCAACAAGAATTTCTCTGCTGTCGGCCTCACAAGTCAGATGTTGGCACAATGTGCGTGCTTGTTGTAGAAAAGGATGGATCATGGTTATGCCTCCGGAACGGAGTCATCGATGAGATGACATTTTACAAAGCGAGCGGTATGGGTCAAGCACAACACTGCTCTTTGACAGCTCACACCATGCGCGCAGAGCTGCCATCCATCATGTGGCTGAGTCAATGTGCTAACACACCTTAGTTATCCACCCCAACGTTCCCAGAAAACCACCTCATCGAACGGCTTGCGCCCGTGTGGTTTTGGAACATGAGATTGCTCGCTACTTGGGAGAGGATAGCCAAAGGAGATCGCGACATCAAAGTTTTGATCTGTGGGAATACCGAGGATGGTTTTGGCCTTCAAGGGCTCCCACATTGAGGCGATGCATGAGCCGATCCCGAGTTCCCAGGCAGCCAGTTGCATACAGGCTGCGGCTTGTCCCAAATCGAAACTGTCGGCAGTGGTAGAAATGAGGGCAACAGCGAAAGGAGCTCCGGCAAGATGACCGGCATACTCTCCACATTCGGCCAGCTGCCGCAGGGTTTCGCGGTTCCGGATGGCGATGAAGTGCCATGGCTGCGTATTCTTCGAGCTTTGGGCCCGTCTGCCAGCATTGAGGATCGTGCGGATAGCTTCATCGGAGAGGGGTTCATTGGTGAATTGGCGAACAGCGCGTTTGGTACGGATCAGTTCGGTGACGGTCATGTGAGTACCTCCTGTCTTGAGTGCGGGCCGTGATCAAATCGCTAGACCCTCCCATTGTATCACGGTGTCGCTTCCATGATGGGTGCGGTCCTTCATGGGAGGCAACAGAACATAGCAGGCCATCACAAGCAAGGGTCTGCGAGAAACACTGCCTTCCTGTGTCTGCCTGTGAGTCCCCTCTGGCCGCCGATCCCGGAGCATCCTCACTGGTCCGGGTCTGCAAGAAGGTGTTCCCTTGGTTCAGCACTCTCCCGCCGAAGTGCCTCCTGCCACGCATGCACGGGGGGCACCTCTTCCAACTCCGATTTCGTCGGTACATCAATGAAGACGGGTTCAGTACTCGCCAGCGCGTCGGTGATGGCAGGAATCAATTGATCTGGATGGGTGATCCGTACACCATGTATGCCAAATGCCTCAGCAATGCCAACAGCGTCCATGGTGCTGGTGAAATCGACGCCCAGGTAGCGTTGGCCGTAGTACAACCGCTGCAGCATCTTGATCCACCCAAAGGAGCCATTATTGAACAAAATGATGGTAATGGGCAGGTGCAGGCTGGCAATGGTCGCCAGTTCCGTTCCTGACATGCCGAATGAGCCATCACCCACCAGTCCAACAATGCGTTCATGTGGTCTGGCAAAGGCTGCACCCACTGTCGCGGGCAGCGCATAACCCAGTCCTCCATGGGCGCGCGGAATAACGATCGAACGCCCGGGGCGTTTGGTGCGGAAATGGGCCGCCGTGAAGGGAGTCATCGTGCCCGGGTCTGCGACGATCACCACATCACTCGGGGTATGCTGCCAGAGGGCGTCGATCACACGCTGAGGTGCCATCGGCATATCATTGCAGGCTGAGCGCTCAGCCACCTCGGCCCAGTAAGCTGCTGCGCGTTGTGCCAGTGTTTGTGTAGACCACTGGCGCTTTGGTGCGGTGATAGCGCGTCTACCCGCGATCTCCGACAGAGCAGCGAGGGATTCTTTCAGGTCGCCACACGCTGCAATCGACGTGGGCACGTTGTTGCCCAGCTCCTGTGGATCGACATCGATCTGAAGCACGGTGACGGACTGTCCAGGTGCTGGAATCGTACCTTTCAAGGTGACAAGCGCATTGACTTTCGTGCCCAGATACATGATACAATCGGCCTGGGCCAGAAGTTGATTAGCATAGGGTCGACCTCCATTACCGCCGATCACACCAACACTCCACGGATGCATTTCACAGATGCTGCCTTTCCCGTTGATCGTTGTTGCGACGGGGATCTGTAAGGTCTCAGCGATGCGGGTGATTTCGTCCCAGGCACCCGAGAGCACCGCTCCCCCTCCTGCAACGATCATCGGGCGCCGTGCGGCCAGCAAGGCATCCAGCATCGCTTCGAGTGAGGCTCTGGGCGCTTGGGTGCGGTAGGAGGGATAGCAGCGGCATGCTGGCTCAGCAGAGATCGCTGAAGACGAAGCCTCTTCCACCAGCACGTCTTCTGGAAGCACGACATGGACGGCACCTCCACGGCCACTGGTCGCAACGCGAAACGCTCTCCGAATGATGTCAGGGAGCATTTGTGGCCGTTTCACCACTGCACTCCACTTGGTGGCAGCCTGCAACAGGCGCTGCTGGTCGATGGCTGTGAGTGCTCCCGTGCCTTCCTCGGTCATCGGCACGTCGGACGTGAAGACCAGCAGTGGCACCGAAGATCCATTCGCCTCGGCCACTCCGGGGATCACGTAGGTTGCTCCACCTCCGCTGGGTGCCTCGGTGATACCAGGTTTGTACGTCAGCCGCGCATAGGCATCGGCCATAAACGATGCCGAGCGCTCGTCTCGTGCCATGATATGTGTGATCTCCCCTCGAGCGGCGTAGAGCGCGTCGTAGAGGGGCATCGTGGTATCGCCAGGCACTCCAAAAATGTGTTCAACCCGATATTCTTTGAGCAATTCGACCAGAACCTGGGCTGTGTTCATTCTCCCTCCTCTTGAGAGCTATGGGATCAAATCCTCTTTCTTCAGGCTCAATCCGTATCGGATTTCATAGGCCACTTCGCGCTAAGAGCGATCCACGGTGATCCTGCGCAACTGCGTTCGGATCGCTTCGCCCAGTTGATGTGTTGTCGCCGTGCCACCCAGGTCTGGTGTCCGGACCTGCCCCGCGGCCAACACCTCCTCAATAGCACGCAGCAGCGTCGCAGCAGCCTCCTGTTCGCCCAGATGGTCGAGCAGAAGCTGCCCTGACCAGATTGACGCGATAGGGTTGGCCACCCCCTTGCCGGCAATGTCCGGTGCCGAGCCGTGAATCGCCTGAAAGAGGCTTGGGTAGCGCCGCTCGGGGTTGAGGTTCGCACTGGGGGCGAGCCCTAGACTGCCGGAGATCGCCGCGCCCAGGTCCGTGAGGATGTCGCCAAAGAGGTTGGAGGCCACAATGACATCCAGGCTCTCCGGCTTGGAGACGACCCGTGCGGCAAGCGAGTCGATGAGCTGCTGCTCATGGGCGATGTCCGGGTACTCGGCAGCCACCTGCCCGAACACCTCGTCCCAGAAGACCATGCTGTACTGCATGCTGTTCGATTTCGTGGCGCTCGTCACCCGCTTGCGTCGATGCTGGCGTGCGTATTCGAAGGCGTAGCGCATGATCCGCTCGGTTCCGGTACGCGTGAAAACCATTGACTGGATCGCAACCTCGTCCGCTGTTTCCTGATGCACCCGTCCTCCCACGCCAGCGTACTCGCCCTCGGTGTTCTCACGCACGCAGAGCATGTCAATCTCGGCGGGACCCTTCTCTGCCAGGGGACTCCGCACGCCTGGCAGCAGGCGCATTGGCCGCAGGTTGACGTACTGGTCGAACCCCTGGCGCAGCGGTAACACTAGTCCCCACAGCGTGAAATGGTCCGGCACCCGTGGGTCTCCAATGGGACCGAGCAGGATGCCATCGAAGCCTCCCCGCTCAAGCACCGCCAGCCCATCCTTGGGCATCATGGCTCCCTCACGCAAGTAACGCTCAGTACCCCAGTCGAACTGCTGTGTGTCCAAGCGGAAGTCACCCTGCAGCTGGGCGAGGGCAGTTAGGGTCTGGACGCTCTCCGGGATGACCTCGTGCCCAATGCCATCGCCCGGCAGCACCGCAATCTGATAGTGTCGCATCGTTCCTCTTCCTTGTTCACCATTCGTCCTTTCTGGATGCCCGCCTCCATTCATGGGGCGGGAGGAAAGAAAGGCATCCGCAGATGGAGTCTCTTGCCCTTTTTGTACATTTGTGCTATAATCTGCCTGTAGGCTAAGGCACTCTGCTTCGGCAGAGAGAGACAGTTCGCCTACGGGTTCCTTTCCAACTGAGTGGCCTGGGTTCCCTGCAAGAACGCCATGCAGGGGTAAAACACTCGTGGTCGATGAGAACGCTTCTTGCTCGGCATGCTGGGCAAGAACGGGGCACTTGTCAGTTGCCCCAGAGTCTTCGGACTCGGATGTGTCGTGCGTTGAAACCAAAGCTGTATATGCATGGTGGTGTACAGAGGTGCGGTAGAGCACAGACACAAGCTCATCCCCTTCCAGGGGATTGAGTATCTGACAGGCTCTATTCTGTGCCAACATGGCACCTTGCCTCGTGTCATCACTGGCCGCTCAGACGGAGTGCAACGAAGCACAGGGAGTTCCCCATCAACTATCTTACGTTGTTTTTGTTCACTGGACAAGGGGTCTTTTCCACGCTCTCATCTGTCCCTTTTTCCCTCCGTCTTCCGATATGATCTCAGCATAGTGAGCAAGTGAGAAAAACAGGCCCATAAAGATGAAATATGACAGAAGATGTTCTAAATCTTACTTGCTCAGCCCTGCTTCACATCATTGGCAACGGTGAAATCGACATGGGCATCGTCGTTGTTGGCTGAGCACTGCGCGTGCCAGCCCTGCCAGCGGTTCTCTGCTACGCTGAACATATTGCTGGCAGTTTGATCGTGGAGCTGGAACCCGAAACTGACCTTCACCGACTTATCGACTTGCCAATCCAGGACGATTTTCAGTTGCGAGTGCGCGTCTTCGACGTCCTGGGTGACCACCTGCTCCGCATGCGTTCTGTCGGGGCCGACGTCGAGCGCGTAGTAGAACGGCTCGGTCGCTGCATCGTCCTTGATTGTGATGGGTCCAATTGCGTACGTGTAGTGCGTGTACATCGAGCCAGTCAGGTGGATGGTGCGGTACATATCAGGCGGAAGCTGGGGGTAGAGGTTGCAGGTTGTTTTGACCCCCTGGATGTTGACCTGCGTACTCGCGCTGAGATAGGTTCCGTCCTGTTGGACTTTCTGTGCCTGAACGACATACTGGCCGAAAGGCACGTCCTGCAGCTGGTAGTTCCCATGCGTGTCGGTGAAGGCAGTCATCCCATCGTAGAGCTGAACGGCAACCCCAGAGAGCAACGCGTTATTGAAGAACACGGTACCCTTAAGCGTTCCTTTGCTGCTCACCTTGTTCCAGCGATAGATGGTGACAATGTCGTAGCGCGGCTCGCGGTAGATCGCAGGCTCAGCATAGCCATATAAGGAGAGCGGGGGCGGCTGCCAGAACATTAGATTGTCAGGGCTGACAGCATTGGCATCGTGCGTCTGCTGCCAGGTGGTGTTGTCGTCGTCCGTTTGGGTGGTATCGTCGGCAAACGAATTCAGTATTTCGTTGGCGATGTGGTCGGCGGCCCTGGTCAGCAGTTCGCCGAGCCAGCCGGTCTGGGCGTATGCCTGATTGTAGATGGAGTTATAAAGCCAGTTGCCGCCGACGAGACGCTCCGCCGCGCTATACAGATAGAGTCCATCGGGCGTGGACGGCCCAACCTTGGCACCCTCCGCCTTTTCCTGCGGTGTGAGATCGCTCTCCTGCACTGTTGCTCCCCTCGTTTGCAGATGCACACCATGCTTCTTCATCATGGACCAGATGAAGGAGGAGCAGACGGCGGGAAACGTCCCGGCCGCCCAGCCTGTGCCGCTTGTAGGAGCTGTCTCAGTCTCGGCAATTGTGGGATCGGTATAGCCATAGAAGCGGTAGTGGGCTTTGCCCGTTTGCGCGACGGCATCATCAGCGATGCGATGCATCTGCTGGCGCATGGCACTGGTTTCCAGCATAGGGTCGGGTTTCACAACCATCGGAGGCACAATCACCCATTCGCCACCGAGTTGCATTCCTGTGGCCTGCGCGCCGAATGGGTTAAGTGTATACCACTTCTGCTGAGCCTGTGGGAGGCCACTTGTCTCGGGATCGAGGAAGGCCTCACCCATGATAGAGTTCTCCACCGTTTGGGTGATGACCCCAGGCCAGCCGTACTTCACGACATCGGTGCGGAATCCATCGATCGGGGCAGGGGTGCCATTCGATGGATCGGTGCCAACCGGGTAGGCCAGCATGCGCTCCTCACTCATGGTGCAGTGGGTGACCTGGTCGTGGTTGCGGGTCATCATGCCGCTGTGGCTGTAGCGCTGGGGCGGAGTGACCTGGAGGAGCAGTTCACCGATCAGTCCGTTGCCGCCAGGCGAGAGGATGAGATCCCCCTTGCGCGCATTCATGTAGCGGCCAGGGGTGATCACTTGTTGTTGCTCGCTGGTAGCCTGACACACGAAGCCATCGGGGATAGTATCCGGTAGGTTGTCTGGATCGCACTCGACACCCTGCTGTGGAGGCGGTGGCGTGGGCACAGCATAATTGATGATGACGTCGCTCACATTGATATTGAAATCAGTCAACAGGCGTAAGGCGATCGGATGCGTGTCCAGGGCAGTCGCGCTGCTGAGCGAACTGAGGACGTGATTGACATTGGAAATGATCGGGCGCGCCAACGCGAATTGGTTCAGATCGCCTGTTCCCTGACTTGCGGCCACACGTATGTCACTCAACGTGACACCAAAGCCTGGCGCCATGATGGCGGCGGTGGTGGCCTGCGTCACCATGTTTTGGACGATGTTGAGATTGAGTTGCGTAACGGCAATATTGCCCAGCCGGAGTCCTGTCGTGAACCGGTCTTGGGGGGCGACATCGAAGTGTCCGGCTACCCGGACAGACACGTCATCGGCGCTCTTGCCCGAGTAGTAAACAATGAAACCCATCGAATCGCTCGGGACCAGGCTAAACGGTGCAAACACCCTGATGGAAAGCGCACTCTGCCCGGGGATGGTGATCGGCGACGGCAGTTGCTCAACAGGCGTGGGGACTGTGAGCTGATTATTGTCGGAAGAGATTGGCACGAAACGACGCTGATCCAACACTAATGGAACAGCCTCCCGGTTGTTGACGGTCATTGTGCCGACCCAGCCGTCACCGAGTTTGCGGGCAGAATTGTCGGAGTTGACAGAAGGGATCACTACGCCACAGAGTTTCCTGAGCTGGGCATAGGCGTTGTAGACGACGAGGGTCCGCGTAACGGATTTCCTGGCGTGGCTCAGGGTGATGTGGAACTGCTGGTACTCCTTCTGAGGGTCGAGTGCCCGCTCGAAGTCGTGCTCTGCGTAGGGAACGTTAGTACCCAGGTATGTGCCGTCACCGAAGTCCCAGGTGTATGAAGTCGGAGGACTGCTGCCGTCAGGCACAAGTGAGATTGGGGGCACGGATGAGATTTCACCGCTGGCTACCAGGCTGGCAGCGGCAGTGATCGAGGAGGCTGTCTGTGTCAGTGGCAGAGGGACCAGCTCAGCGTGTGCAACGACGGTAGCGGGAGGTTCGCTGGTGCCGGTACCATTCGGAGCGGCTGAGCGTTGGGGCACAACAGGAGGCAGAACGGCCACTTCTGTGAGTCGCAGGCTGCCATTTGCCTGGGTCATGGCGCCCGCGGAAAAGGCAACCTGATACGAAGTTTGCGGCAAACGACGCACCTGAAGGAGGGGAAGCCCAATGTCTGGCCACAGATGAGCTGCCAGCTGGACCTCCCTCGGCAGGGGTTCGAAGCTCGGTGCAGCCGGCTGCTGAACGGTGATCGTTGTGGTCTCCTGCTCGAACCCGCTGGGCCCCTTGGCAATCACAGATAGAATATGCGTTCCCGGGCGGACGAACTGCAGGTACTGACGCGAGCCGGGAACACCATTGATACCAATGTAGAACGTCTCCTTGTTGTTGTAAGACGTACCGTCGGGCGCATACACGTCGACCAAAACACTCTGGCCGGGTATCACGGTGGAAGGGGTGCAGACAATATTCCCAATGCTCTTGGTGCTCAAGGTTTACCTCCTATAGTGTGGCTGATTGACGAGTAACGTCGAGAGCGCCACCGTGACGCTGATTGGGTTGGCGAGGTGATTACAATGACCTCGTTCCTTTTCCACGAATTATATTCCTAATCTCAATACAGTTACCAATAGATAGACGCCAAATTGATGAAGAAATGGGTTATGACTTTTACGGCTGACCGGAATTTAAGGTGGCGTTGGTATGTCCTGCGAGGGAGAACCGAATACCAATCCTATTTTGCCCCATCTGCCAATCCCCAATTGAGGTTTACGTTGACGTGAACGACAGTGTATAATATAGCCAATGGGAGCCTTTTTTGCGGAAGGAGAGACAATGAAAACAGCCTCACAGGATGAAAGCGTACAAATGGAACGGCGTACTTCGCGAGCCCACCGGCCAGTTGGCCCGCACTATAAATGGATTGCTCTAACCAATACTACCCTTGGAGTCTTAATGGCGAGCATCGACATAAGTATTGTCCTGATCTCTTTGCCGGCTATCTTCAATGGCATTCATATCAACCCGCTCGCTCCAGGTGAAACGAACTATTTCCTCTGGATTCTGCTTGGGTATATGGTGGTGACAACAACGCTCCTGGTCACATTTGGCCGTATCTCTGATATGTTCGGGCGTGTCAGGCTTTATAATCTGGGGTTTGCAATCTTTTCGGTCGGCAGTATTCTCCTGTGGTTGACTCCCGGTACTGGGAGCACGGGGGCTCTAGAGCTTATTCTCTTCCGTCTGATCCAAGGTACCGGAGCTGGTTTTCTCTTCGCAAATAGTGCAGCGATTCTCACCGATGCATTCCCGACGAACCAGCGTGGCCTTGCACTCGGCATTAACCAGGTCGCTGCTATCCTCGGCTCTGTCATCGGGCTGATCCTGGGAGGCATATTATCATACTTCAGCTGGCGACTCGTCTTCCTGGTCAGTGTGCCCGTTGGCATCATAGGAACAGTCTGGGCATACCTGATGCTGCGTGAGGTTGCGACGATTCGTGAGCATCAAAAGATCGACTGGGCGGGCAATATTACCTTTGCTCTCGGCACGACAATCCTTCTACTCGGTATCACGTATGGTATTGAACCTTATGGCGGCTCACCAACAGGATGGGGAAACCCTCTGGTGATTGGTGCGTTGGTCACCGGTATACTTTTGCTGACAGCTTTCATCTGTGTTGAGCTACATGCATCGGACCCTATGTTCCGCCTGGCTCTCTTTAAGATCCGTATGTTCGCCGCCGGCAATGCCAGTAGCTTTCTGGCGAGCATTGCACGTGGCGGTCTACAATTTATGCTCATCATCTGGTTACAGGGTATCTGGCTCCCGCTGCATGGTTACAACTATGATGTGACACCTTTGTGGGCGGGTATTTACCTGTTGCCTTTGCTTGTTGGATTTGTGCTGATGGGTCCAATGAGCGGCTGGCTCTCTGACCGCTTTGGCGCCCGCATGTTCTCAACCGTAGGCATGTTCATCCAGGCAGCAGGCTTTCTCCTGCTGACGACCTTGCCCGCCAACTTCAACTACCTCTGGTTCGCTCTTCTGTTGTTCATGCTGGGTCTTGGTCAAGGGATGTTCTCTTCACCGAACACATCCTCTGTTATGGGTAGCGTACCTGCTGATCAGCGTGGGGCAGCATCTGGCATGCGTGCGACGTTTCAGAACGCCGGGCAACTGGTGAGCATTGGCGTTTTCTTCAGCATTATCACAGCCGGTCTGGCGTCGGTACTACCGGCAACGCTCTTCAACGGATTAACGCAGGCCGGAATTCCGCCAGTAGTAGCAGGCAAGATTGCACACTTGCCGCCGACTTCGGCGCTCTTCGCAGCTTTCCTGGGCTACAATCCGATGGCGACCTTGTTGCCCGCTGGTGTGCTGCATGCTTTGCCAGTGACCAAGCAGGCCGCGCTGCTTGGCAGGAGCTTCTTTCCAGAATCTGATTTCGTCCCCGTTCATGGTCGGCCTGCACGGTGTCTTCTACCTTTCAGCTGCCATGTGCCTGGTTGCCGCTATAGCGTCACTACTCCGTGGCAAGCGCTACATTTATGGACAAGAGACGAGCGGGATTGATAATAGCACTGTTCAGGAAGGAGCGACTTCGCGGGTGCAACCATCACCCGTTGACACTTTTTCCCGAAGTATGTACAATAAACCCAAGAAGTGAACATTCACCTTTGTCCTTACCCTTAGGATAAGAGGATCCAATCTAACGATGGGAAGAGTAAGCACCAGACGAGCTGATAGAGAAGAGATGGCTATAGGCTGGAAGCCCCCACAGACGTCAATGCTGAATGTGGCCCTATTTGGCTGGTGAAGAAATCTGCAGAATGTGGAGAGTAGATCATCACGGGTAGCCCGTTATAGCGAACACCTGATCGGCGTTTCGGTAGCTTTTAAGAAGAGAACTATTGTCGCCTATCTGGGTATTGAGTGCGCTGCGGCATCAGAAGCTCTTCAGGTGTTAGAAGCAGCAGCGAATTGAGGTGGTACCGCGAAGGTGAAGCCCTTACGTCCTCATGAAGGATGTAAGGGCTTTTTTTATTGCTATTGAGTTCATTCAGTTCACAACGAAAAGGAGCAGCGTATGAGTTTATCCAAACACTACCATCCTAATGCCGTAGAACCCCGACTACAAGCCTTCTGGCAGGAAGCAGGTGTTTACCACTTTTCCTCTGGGGCCGAAGGACCTGTCTACTCAATCGACACTGATCCGCCGACCGTCTCTGGTCACCTGCACCTGGGGCATGCCTATTCGTATAGTCATACAGATTTTATGGCCCGCTTCTGGCGCATGAACGGGCACAACGTGTTCTATAACATGGGCTATGATGACAATGGGCTTGCCACCGAGCGCCTGGTGGAGCGGCGGCTCGGCATTACTGTCATCAATGTGGGGCGCAAAGCCTTCATCGGGAAGTGCCTTGAGGTCAGTGTAGAAGAGGGAAAGAACTATGAGGCTCTCTGGCAAAGGTTAGGGTTATCAATTGATTGGCGTCACACCTATCGCACTATCGACGAACTGTCCCGGCGCACCTCCCAACTCTCATTTCTCGACCTCTATCGCAAAGGACTGGCCTACCGTCGCGAGGCTCCCGCAATCTGGTGCCCCGAATGCCGCACGGCTATCGCACAGGCCGAACTGAACAACCTGGAGCGGGAGAGCGAGTTCGTCACGCTTGCTTTCCGCCTGGAGGACGGATCGAAGCTACCTATCGCTACTACCAGGCCAGAGCTACTTCCAGCTTGCGTCGCCGTCTTTGTTCATCCAAACGACACACGTTACCAGCACCTGATTGGCCAGCATGTCAAAGAACCTCTCTTTGGGCAAGAGATACCCTTGCTGGCAAATTCCGAGGCAGACCCAACGAAAGGCACAGGCGCGGTCATGTGCTGCACTTTTGGCGACACCACCGACGTCGAGTGGTGGTACAAACATCACCTGCCCTTCAAGATAGCCATCGGCCGCGATGGTCGCTTGACCAGGGAGGCTGGCGATTTCGCCGGTTTGACTACACGCGAGGCTCGAAACCGCATCGTCGAAACCCTGGAGGAACGCGGCCTGGTCCTTGCTCGCCAGCCCGTCACACAGTCCGTACGAGTTCACGAACGCTGTGATACTCCCGTTGAGTACATCGTCACACGGCAATGGTTCGTCCGTGTTCTCGATTTCAAAAAGGAACTGATCGAGGCCGGAGAGCAGGTCACCTGGCACCCAGCCCATATGAAGGCACGCTACAACGAATGGGTTGAAAACCTGCACTGGGACTGGTGCATCTCCCGCCAGCGTTACTTTGGCGTGACCTTCCCTGTCTGGTATTGCGATGCCTGCGGAGAGATTCTACTTGCCGACGAATCGCAACTACCACTGGATCCAACCGAGCAGCAGCCGACGAAAGCATGCGCCTGCGGTAGTACTACTTCTAGACCAGAGGAGGATGTCATGGACACGTGGGCAACGTCCTCGCTCTCCCCACAGATCATGGGGCGCTGGTTGACGGATAAGCCGCTCTATGAGCAGGTCTTCCCGTTCTCGTTACGTCCCCAGGCACACGAGATCATCCGCACGTGGGCGTTCTACACTATCGTCAAGTCCTATCATCATTTTGGTCGCTTACCGTGGAAAGAGGTAGCTATCTCCGGTTGGGGACTGGCTGCAGAAGGTGCTGGCAAGATTAGTAAGAGTCGCGGAGGTGGCCCTATGCCGCCTATAGTGATGATCGAGAAATACTCGGCAGACGCCGTGCGCTACTGGGCCGCCAGCACAGGCTACGGCAAGGACTCAACGATTAGCGAGGAGAAAATTCAGACAGGGGCCAAGCTGGTCACGAAGTTCTGGAATGTCGGCAGGTTCAGCCAGCACTTCCTGGAGGATTACCGGCCACCTGATGAACGTCCAGCCCTGTCACCAACCGATCGCTGGATACTTTCCCGCACTCAGCGGCTGATCCGGCGCGTCACCGACCTATTCCGCAACTATGACTACGCCGCGGCCAAGAGCGAGACGGAGAGTTTCTTCTGGCGGGATCTGGCGGATAACTACCTTGAGATGTCAAAGGAACGACTATACGATGAAACCAGCGAGATGCGTGAAGGAGCACGCTATACGCTCTATCATATCCTGCTCACAGTGGTAAAACTCTTTGCGCCATTCCTGCCGTACATAACGGAGGAGATCTATCAAGCGCTCTTCACAGCTGCTGAGGGTAAAGTCTCCATCCACAATGCTCGCTGGCCGATTTCTGACGTGGCACTTATAGACGAGGGGGCTGAAGCTGTCGGCGACGCAATCGTCGAGGTCGCTACAGTAGTCCGCCGCTACAAGAGTGAGGCCAACCTCTCCCTGGGCACAGAACTAAAGCGGCTCCAACTGGTAACCAGCGAACCCACCCTGGCGCGACTTCTAGGGGAAGCTGCAGCCGATATCACAAGCGTTACTCGCACTAGAAAGGTCGAAGTCAGCGAGCGATTTGACCCGGACCTGGAGATTGTGAAGAGGGAGGGGACCATTACCGTAGCACTCGCTCGTTGAGTATCCAACCGGATTTCAAGGAAGTATGCGGGTTGACCGGCCTTAGATGAAACGGTTACGCGATTTTAACGGCGGTGATGCCTGTGAGCGTGCCAATGAAGATGGTGGTGCCAGAAATGGTTGGAGTCGCAAAGCGATTCGTCTGTCCCACGTTCATCGAGGTGACGACCTGCCCGGTGTCTATATTGAGCGCGTAGATCATCCCATTGGAGAGACTGTACAGAGTATGACCGCCAACCACTGGCGAGCCGACAATGCTCCCGGAAGCTTGCCAGCCCTGGTGCATCTGCCCGCTTGCGTCCACGGTAATCTGGCGCACACCATTTGTGCAGGGAATAAACATCGTCGAGCCAACTGTGGCTGCCCCACCAAAGGTCTCACACACATCCTGCATATCAACCTGTCCACCGATACCGCCGAGTGCATTCGTATGTAGGATATATCCCTTGCCGGATTTGCCTGCCGCGAAGACGAAATTGCCAGGGAGGAGCACCGGTCCTTGCGATCCCATGTCCTCGTCGTTTGCGTTCTCATCTCCCCAGGACGTAGGCGCGAACGCATCTTCCAGTTGCAGTGTGGGGGAAAGCTTCAGGATCGAGTCGCTGTGATCCCACTGGCCCTGTGTAATCGCGCCGTTGCCCACCGAGACGTAGAGGTTGCCTACTGCGTCCACACTTGCTCCTGGCGGGTCCCAGATCCCTCCCTCACGCGGCGTTGGGACTCGGTAGACGAGCAGTGGTCCCTGGCCATCGGTTCGTGAAGCGACGACGCGACCGATATAATCGGAACAGTCGCCATCCAGACCACCATAGGAGAAATAGACCATCCCGTTGGCAAGCGTGAGTGCACTGCGCTGCTGGTGTGCGCGTGGATCCATGCCATCGGTATCAACCGAGCGGCGGACTTTCACCTGTCCGGTAGTGACATCCACTCCTACCAGGATGTGTGCTGGTCCGCTGACCTCCGCGACGGCAAACACCAGGCCAGTCACGGGATCGTACACGGGCGTACCAGTAATGCCCAGCGGATCAATATCCCCACAAGGGAGCGAGGATAAGGGCACGGGAGAGCCGACATTGGTGTGCCACTGCACACTTCCTGTCGTGGGATTGAGTGCGTAGAGGGAGTCACCTTCTGTCGCGACGATGACATGATTGCCAAAAACCAGAGGTTCCGCGTAGACTGCTCCGTCCAGTTGTATTCCCCAGAGATTAGTCAGGGTGTGTGGGTCGGGAGTGCTTGCTACATATCCCGTACGCTGGTTATCACGATGATACGTGGTCCAATCGGTGCTCCTTGTAGATACCGCGCTTGGCGTTGCTTTCAGCCTGCGCAGTCGCCGTCAGTGCCAGGGGAGTAATGATCGGTGTCGTTTGCGAGGTAGACGTTGTTAAGCTGCCACTGCAAGCGGAAAAGATCATAAGCAGTAAGCTCATTCCTACCCATGTTAAACAGTTGCCAGGACGTTGCCAGAAATAGCGGTTGTTCTGGCGGCCTGGTAGAGAGAAGAGGAGACGGGTGAGCTCTATGCCAACCGAGGCGGCGATAAATGTCAGATCAGATGTGTCAGTCATCATACGATTTCCCCTATCCTTCCAGATTGTTGTCATGTCCTTTTTACATGACTCATGACTAGTTCAGAACACCCCACAGTCTACAACGTTCTCAAGGATGCTGATAGTATAATTGGCAAGGAATTTGACACCGGTCATCATATCTGGCCGCCAATGTCAGGTGAGTAGCCTGGGCGGCCAGGCTATCACACTGCTGACGTGTACTCGTATAGCTGTGCTGCGCCGCTTCTTTCGCAACGTGGACTGTGACGACAGCATAGAGGCTATAGAGCACGCGGCGCAGGGCCTCCTCCTGTGACTCGCCCACGCTTGCACCAACCAGGTGCTACCGAAGTGCCCCTGGCTCCTCAGTGAGCCGACCGCCTACGATATGGTCACAGCTCATCGTGGCCGTAGTCTCCGGTGCCCCCATCAGCCTTCCCACAGCGGGATGCAGGGCGCGTTCTTCCGCCTGGGCGCGGGGTATGCAGGCAATATTCAAGAGTTTGTGCTACACTCAATATAGTGCTACGATATGTGCGTCTTTGCCGACACTTTTTTTGCGAAGGGATGGCGAAACGTGGAACAATCTCTTTCACCTGCAAAGGAGCAAGAGCGCGTGGTGGGCGCGCAACAGCCTCCGCATAAGCAAGCAGGGCGGCTACGAGTGCGCTCAATCATGGCAGGCATTGTAGCGGCCCTTGTGCTGGTGCTGCTGATTGCGCTGGGGTCGCGAGGATTTCACTGGTTTGATGCAACCCTGATCGGCTATGCAGTGGGGACGGTCTTCGCGACGGCCGCTGTGACCTACAAGTATACCTTCTGGCTAGCGCGCCCACCAACCGGCCGCTACTGGCGAAGAAGCTGGCAGCTCTTCCTGTCATACACCAATTTCCGGCGCTACACGGTCTTGATTCCCGCAGCGATTGGGGATCTCTTCGCGCAAACATTCATCCGCAGGCGCGGCCTCTATCGCTGGATAACGCACCAGTGCATCTTCTGGGGAGTGATACTCTCCTGCCTGATTACCTTCCCGCTTACCTTTGGCTGGCTGCGCTTTACACAGACCACGACAGGCTTGTATCGTATCTGGTTCTTTGGTTTCCCATTATTTGTTTTTCCCACGGACTCAGTCTTCGGCTTCGTGATTATTCACGCCCTGGATTTTACCGCCGCGCTGCTCTTTATTGGCCTGGTGCTGGCCTTTCACCGACGCTTCCACGACCTGGCGCTGGTCGCGGTGCAGCGTTTCCGCTTTGACATGGTGCCGTTAGCTCTGCTGATGGCTATCGTTGTTACGGGCCTGGCTCTGACCGCCGATAGCGCGTGGTTGGGCGGCGCGTATTACTGGTACATTTCACTGACCCACGAAACAGTAGTTGTGCTGTGGTTGATCTCATTGCCCTTTGGCAAGTTCTTTCACCTGGTCGAGCGGCCCGCGACGGTGGGCATTGAACTCTACTGGCGCACGGGAGAGAACACAACGCAGCAGAAGTGCGCTCGTTGTGGCGAAGAATTTGCCCCGGCGCGCTTCATTCAAGACTTAAAACGTACCCTGTACGAAGTTGGCGAGGATTACACAATTCGTGACGCGCCATCACAACCTTTTGGCGTGCCTGAAGATGAGCCACCCGTCAAAAGCACTGCGGCTGAGGAGCAGGCGGTGAGCAAGCTCTGGTGGCAGGATATTTGCCCATCGTGTAAGCGCATCATGCGCGCCCAGGCCAATCTTGCCGCGCTTGGAGGTGATGGTAATCAGTTTTTATAGAGGGAAGTGCTATTATGAGTGTCGATAAAGGTATTTTCCGCCGTCGGCAACACCAGTCGGAGACATTTGATTACCATGCAGGTGAGCCATCGCCGACGCCGTGGAAGTCCGATGTACAAATTGAGCATTACGTGCCAACTCATTGCTGTTATTGCGGGGTGCAGTGCGGCATGTATCTCAAAGTGGCCGGTGGGAAGGTGGTGGGAGTTGAGCCACGCGAAGATTTTCCGCTTAATCGCGGGATGCTCTGTCCCAAGGGCAGCACGGCCTACCAGACCGTCAATCATCCTGATCGCCTGACCTATCCCTTGATGCGCCGCAATGGCAAGGATAGTCCGTTGGAACGCGCCAGTTGGGACGAAGTGTTGGATGTGATCGCGGGTCGGTTTCGGGCTATTCAGGGAGAGTACGGGAAAGACGCTGTAGCCATCTATAGCGGCTCTTCGATGACTAACGAGAAATGTTACTTGATGGGCAAGTTTGCCCGCGTTGCGCTGGGAACGCGCCACACCGACTATAACGGGCGGCTGTGCATGTCCTCAGCAACGGGAGCCAATGAGCGTTCGCTTGGCATCGATCGCGCCGCCAACCCCGTCAGCGACATGTTGCACGCCGATTGCATTTTCGTGATTGGGGCCAATGTTGGCGAATGCTTCCCCATCATCACCAGCTATTTGTGGCAGGCACGCGACCGGGGCTGCAAGCTGATCGTGGCCGATCCGCGCCAGACGCCCATCGCGCGCACCGCCGATGTTTTCCTGCCCCTGCGCTCCGGCACCGACTCCGCGCTGCTGAATGGCATGTTGCATGTCATCATCAAAGAGGGATTGATCGACGAAGATTTTATTCGCGCGCGCACGGTGGGTTGGGAAGAGACAAAAGCGCTGGTCGAACAGTACCCGCCGGAGCGCGTGGCGAAGGTATGCGGACTGCGACCAGAGGCCATTATCGAGGCGGCGCGCATGTTCGGGCAGGCCCAGGCCGCGTTGATCTACACGGCGCGCGGGCTGGAACACCAGAGCAAAGGGGTTGATAACGGCGTCACTGCCATAAACCTGGCCCTGGCAACAGGCAATTTCGGGCGACCTGGCGCGGGCTACGGCACGCTGACGGGACAGGGCAATGGACAGGGTGGGCGCGAGATGGGCCAGAAAGCCTCGCAGCTTCCCGGCTGTCGCGAGATCGAGAACCCGGAAGACCGCACCTACATCTGCTCGGTGTGGGGCATCGATGAGAAGGACTTACCGCACTCCGGCTATCCAGCGACGCTGATGATCCCGGCTATGCTGCGCAAGGAACTACGGGCCTGCTTCATGATCTGCTCGAATCCGATGGTCTCACTCCCCGATCAGCATACCGTCGAGCAAGCTCTGCGCGGCCTCGACCTCTTCGTTGTGACCGACTTCTTCCTTTCCGAGACGGCGGAACTGGCGGATATCGTGCTACCAGGCTCTGTATGGGCAGAGGACGAGGGAACCGTCACCAGCCTCGAGGGGCGCGTGATTAAGTATAACAAAGCGGTTGAGCCGCCCGGTGAAGCGCGGGTGGACTGGCACATCGTGTGCGAGCTGGCGCGGCGGCTGGGCAAGGGAGACTACTTCAACTTCCATTCAGCGCGTGACATTTTCGATGAGTTGCGACTCTGCACGAAGGGCGCGAAGTCAGACTACTGGGGCATCACTTACGAGAAGATCGATGAGCAAAACGGCGTCTTCTGGCCTTGTCCGAGTGAAGAGCATCCTGGCACGCCGCGCCTGTACGAGCAGCGTTTCGGCTTCCCCGATGGCAAGGCGCGCTTCCACCCCATTGTCTACATTCCACCCGCCGAGGAGCCGGACGAAGACTATCCGCTGGTGCTGACGACGGGGCGTGTTATCTATCACTATCTGTCGGGCAACCAGACGCGGCGCGTGCCGTTTCTGATGGAACAGGCTCCCTATCCCTGGGTGGAGATGCACGAGCAAACAGCAGAACGTTTAGGCATCCACGACGGCGATTGGGTGACGGTGCGCACACGACGCGGAGAGATGACCGCGCCCGCGCTGGTGGTGCGCTCGATTTCGACCAGACACTGTATTCATTCCCTATCACTACGGACATACGCAGGCCGTCAACCAGTTGACCAACCCGGTATTTGAGCCAATGATGAAGATTCCAGAGTACAAAGTATGCGCCGCTGTTGCCGTGCTCGCGCCACAAAAGCCAGAGTGGGCCAAAGATGTAGACGTTCAGGACTTGCTTGCAGCGGGGAAACGGCGGCGCGAACTGCCAATGGCGCACGCTCAACCGAACCCGACACTACGCTAGAGGAGGATAGAGACAATGGCCGATCTGGTAAAGAGGATCTTTCTCGATCCCTCGCGCTGCATCGGGTGCCGCTCCTGTGTGGCCGCCTGTCGCGAATGCGATACGCATAAGAGCGAGAGTATGATCTACATCGATTACCTCGAGCGACACGATACAGTGGCCTCATCGCCAACGCTGTGTATGCACTGTGAGGAGCCGTTGGCTCCCTGCGCTCAGGTGTGTCCCGCCCAGGCCATCCTGGTCAGCCCCGATGGCGTGGTGCAATCGGCGGACGAGACGCGCTGCATCTATTGCGAGAACTGCGGCTACGCCTGCCCATTCGGCGTGCCCAAGTTCAATATAGCCAGTCACTACATGCAAAAGTGCAACCTTTGTTATGACCGCACCAGCCAGGGCAAGGGGCCAATGTGCGCAACTGTCTGCCCAACGCAGGCCATTTTCTACGGAACCTATGAAGAGTGGGTAAGGGCGGGCCGCGCCGGGCAAGGGGCAAAACCCGTGAACACCTTCTCCTTCGGGCAGCAGCGCGTGCGAACGCGCAACTACGTAATCATGCGCGAACAAGATGAGGAACTGGACCTGATGGC
>CAVYFB010000004.1:0-159426 GCA_963767625.1 uncultured Chloroflexia bacterium | reverse complement strand
GCCCTCCCCGGACCTGATCTCCCGGACCTGGTCTCTGACACCCAATTTCACCGACCGGTTCAGGCTGTCGACCTCGGCGCCGACCCGCAGACGGCCGTCCTCGAGGGTGACCTCGATCAGCAGCCCTCTGAAGCGCATGGGCAGGATCAGACCGCGCAGATGGTCCATGGCCTTGGGGTTGAAGTAGAGAACGCCGTCGCGAATCACCTCGCCCAGGTAGCTGCGCTGCACCAGGTCCAGCGTCCCCGACATCACGCCCATGTGGATGCCCTCGGCCGTGGTGCCGCCCTGCACGTCGCCGACGTCGCTCTCCAATGCCACCATATACCGCTCCCAGGAGGTCGCCAGGTCGATCTCCGAGAAGATCCCGGCATAGGCTACGAAGCTCAGGGTGGACCCGTGCGAGGTTCGGGCATCGTAGTAGGCGACGGTCTTGCGCAGCGTCTCAGGCGTGTACGAGTAGCCCAGGCGCTCGAAGATCTGCTTCAGCTCATCCTGCCGAAACAGGTAGAACAACAGCACGGTGTCCGCCTGCTTCGACAGCTTGTAGCGGTCGGGCTCCTTTCCCTCCGCCCGCAGGATGCGGTCGAGCCTCTGGATGTTGCCGTACTCCCGGCCATAGGCATCCCAGTCCAGCTCCTCCAGGTTCTCCCAGCCCTCGAACTGGCTGATGACGCCATCCGCGTGGAAGGGGACGTACATCTTGCGGCTCATCTCCTTCCAGGTCTCGATCTCCCGGTCGGTGAGGTCAATCCGCTCGCAGAGCGACCGCCGCCACCGTTCTGGGAGCATGTTGAGCAGCCTGCCCGCCACGTCCGAGATCCACGCCACCATCACGTTGGTGTACGCGTTGTTGCGCAGACCGGGCTCATCAGCGTCTGGGTATTTCTCGTGGAACTCGTCCGGGCCCATGACGCCGTGGATCTCGTAGCGGCCACGTTGCGGGTTGAAGTGAGCGATGCTGGACCAGAAACGGGCGATCTCCATCATCATCTCGGCGCCCGGCCCGAGTAGGAAGTCGGTATCTCCCGTGGCCTGGAGGTAGTGCCAGATGTTGTAGAAGATGGCCGCGCTCACGTGCCTCTGCTTCTGGCTCAGGTCCGGTTCCCACACCCCAGAGCGCGGGTTGAGGTGCACGACCTGGGTCTCTTCCTTGCCGTCGCTGCAACTCTGCCAGGGGTACATCGCGCCCCGGTAGCCGGCGTCGCGAGCCAGCGCGCGGGCCTCGTCCAGCCTGCGGTACCGGTACATCAGCAGGCCCCGCGTGATCTTGGGCAGCCGGAAGTTCAGGAAGGGATAGACGTAGAGCTCGTCCCAGAAGATGTGGCCGCGATAGGCTTCCCCGTTGAGGCCGCGCGCGGGAACGCCGGCGTCCAGGTCAGCCGTGTGGGGGGAGCAGGTCTGCAGAACGTGGGAGGCGTGGAAGCGCAGCAGGAACTGGACCCGGTCGTCGTTGGGCACCCGGATGTCGCAGTCGCCCCACAGCTCGTCCCACGCACGCTGGTGACGGTCGAAGGCCTCCTGGAAGGTGCCCACACGCCCGACCGCCTTCTCAGCGTTGCCCAGGGGCTCGTTGATGGCCTGGTCGTGAGAGGTGTAGAACGAGACCAGCTTCTCGACACGGACCGATCGTCCTTGCTGGAGGTCGAAGCCCAGCGTCTGATGGGCGTAGTCCTCCATCCGATAGAGCCCGCGCTCGGCCTCCAGCTCACCCGCGTCTCCGTACACGCGCGTCCTTGCTGCCTCGGCCACGTAGATGCGGGACTGACGAGTCTGCGCTATCAGGGAGATGGTGTCCGGACACGGAGTCCGACTCGCCACCGGATGCAGGTGGCGGCCCTCGAGCTCCCGGTAGCGGGTGACGCCCTGGTTTATGACGCGCGCGTCAAGGGCCGTGATAACCTCCACCGGGCCAGACCAGTTCTCGGCCGTGATGGTCCACTCCAGGGCTGCCTGGTGCATGTCGGCCATGCTCACGAAGCGCCTGCTGGAGAGCGTCGTCTCGCGACCCCGGCAGTCGCGGAAGCGAAGCCTGCGCATCACCGTCGCGTTGCGGAAGTCCACCTCGTGCCGGTAGCTCACAAGCTCGACGTTCTTCAGGTTGATCGGCTCGTCGCCACCGATCCGGAGCTTGAGCACGAGCCAGTTGGGAAGGTTGACCAGGTCCTCGTTGAGCACCGGGCGGCCGCCCATGATGGTCGTCTCCCGGTTGTAGCAGCCATGTGCGTAGGTGCCCGGATAGTGGACGTTGTCCACGTCGGCCCACTCGGCGCTGCCACGCGTGCAGAAATAGCCGTTGCCGGTCGAGGTCAGCACCTCCCGCAGCCTCTCCTGCTCGGGCTCGAAGGAGTCGTAGGCGAGCGTCCAATCCTTCGGATGGGGCTCGGATCCCCTGCCGGGCGGCGGTGGCTTCCCCTCCGCGGAGTCCAAGGCGGCGAGCCTGTTGAGGAACTCCTCCGCCTCCCCAATCGTGTTCAGCACGTAGTCCGCGGCGGTGGTGCGGCCGGCGGTCTCAGGGTCGTCGGCGCTCCCCACGAAGATGCCGATGCCGCGCCCCGCCAGGGCTCGGAAGGCATCCTCGTCGGTGATGTCGTCGCCCAGATAGACGGGGATCACGTCGTTTCGGTCCAGGCCCAACGCCTTGAGCAGGGAGAGCACCGCCTTGCCCTTGTCCCAGTCCACCTTGGGCTGGATCTCAAAGACCATCTTGCCCGGCGTAACCTTGAGCTCCTCGGGTGCTGGCTGAGGATGGCGTCAACGATCTCCTTGACGCGGGGTCGCTGTTCTTGCGGTACCAGGCGGAAATGAGCGGCCACCGAACGCTTCTTGGGCTCGACCAGGGCTCCCGGGAGGTCGGCCAGCTCGGCGCGAAGCTTTGCCTGCACCTCTCGCAGCAGGCCCTCGCATGACGCGCCCTCTTCACGCTGTATGGATCCTGCGGCCGGGCTCCAGATGTCGAAACCGTGGTCGCCAGCCACGATCAGGTTGTCGAGGCCCATGAGCTTCTGCACGACCTTGCGGTCGCGGCCGCTGACCACGGCCACGGGGACTCGTTGGGCCAGCCTCCGCACCGCCTCACGCATGCTCTCCGAGATCACGGCGTCCTCCGGCCGGTCGCGGATCGGGGTCAGGGTTCCGTCGTAGTCGAGGAACACGGCCGGCTGCTTGCCGGCGAAGCGCCAAGCCAGCGCCTCGCCCTCGCCGAGCGCGTGCGGTAGGTCGCCGATCTGCCTTGCCATAGTTGCTCGCCCACCTTTGTGAGTCGCTTCCGCCGGAGGCCCTGGCCGCCTGCCCAAAGCCGAATGGTCGCCCGGTCCAGCCGGCCCTGGCTCAGAGCGTTCACCGCCACGTCATCAAGCGAGGTCACCATCAAGTCGGTGCCAGCCTCGCCACTTCCAGCGCGGCATCTCGCCTGCCTGCACCCGCAGGAGGCGTCCTCGACCACGAAACAGTGCTCGGGCGGGAAGCCAAGCTCCTGCGGTGCCGTCAGAAAGATCATGAGGTGGGGCTTGCCGTGCTCGAAGTCGCGGCCGGCGATGTCCGCGTCGAACAGGTTCAGCAGGGTCATTGCCTCGTGAATGAAGTCGTAGGGCAAACCCCGCTCAGCCGTGAAGACATCGAGCGGGATGCGCTTGAGGAATTCGTCGGCGTTTTTCGACGAGGAGGCTGCCGCCAGCTTGAGGCCGGTGAACTTGACCGCCAGCGCGAAGCGGAGAGCGTCGGGAAAGGCGTGAAACTCACCGGCCTCGATCAGCTCGACCACCCGCTGCTGCTTGCGCTCGCCATAGGCCTCGGCGCGATTGGCGGCGTCGGGCACCTTGAAATACGCCAGCGCCGCAGTAGCTCCGCCCAGACGCAGCTTGCCGGCCATCACCTCCTGGTACACCTTGGACGTGAAGCGCTCAGGGCTGTAGGTGGTCTGGTCGCGAATGTCGCGCCAGTCGGTATCCATAAGCTGGCGCAGGGCGTCCCGCCAGGCACGCTCGTGAGGTGAGTCAACCAGAACCCCGTCGACGTCGAAGATCGCTCCACGAAAGCCCATCGGACCTCCTCTATTCCACTCAGTAGTTCTCCGTGCATATCAGCAGAAGCGGGCCAGGGTTCTCACTCCATCTGCTGGCGTCAAGCACCATACATGCTCTATTGTTATGTTACTAACGACAGTATAGCGAAGAGTATGAATACTGTCAAGCAAGGCAAAACGACTCAAGACCCCTGTGCGTGACGCCGCACTGCCGCACATTGAGAAATGGCTCAAAGAGAACGAGTGGCTGGAGCGCTTGGCCCCGAAACAGTGTTGGACAGCTCATCGTATGTGGACAGAGCTGCACAAGTTAGGGATTCCTGTTGGAGAACCCACGGTGCGTCTGTTCGTCCAGGAACTGCGAAAGCGGTCGAAACCTGCCTACGTCCCGCTCGATTTTGCACCTGGGGAGCGAGCAGAGTTTGATTTTGGGGAAGCGACCGTCAAACTCAAGGGCGAGCTCGTCAAAGTCCCTTTCCTGGCTGGACGACTCCGCTTCTCAGGAGCCATGTTTGTGGAATGCTTCCCCACCCAACGGCAAGAAGCCTTTTTGCTGGGTCAGCACCACGCCTTCGAGTCTCTGGAGGGGAGTCCCGCGCATGGTCGTCTACGATAATCTTAAACCGGCGGTTCTGCAAATCTTGAAAGGGCATCAGCGCCGAGAACAAGACGTGTTCTTGCACTTTCACAGTGTCTATCGCGGTCATCGCCCTTTTTGCCAATGTGCATGCCGGCTGGGAGAAAGGAAGCGTCGAGAATTTGGTCTTATGTAGACACTTGACTACTGATTTGTTTACATCCTCATTGTATCTTACCAGTCAAGGTAGACGCATCGTCCAAAAGGTCGATGTTTTTTGCACAGCTTTTGGATATACTCTCAGCAATTCCATAGTCAGATGGCTTCGGGACGAAGCGACACGAAAAGAGTAATCGTGGAAGAGACTGCATAATGGAACCGGAGATTGAAAGGAGATACACATGCCTGGGATTGACCACACAGCTGGAGATACGCCGAAAGGAGAAAACAGAGCAGCATCGGAGCAGGCTAGGGCAGCTACGCACGTACCATTGACTGAGGAGCAGATCCGGGAGGAGGAGATCCAGGCAGCGTATGTCGGAAAACTCGCGCCGCTGGCCGGGCCTGTCCACATTGCTGACTACGACCATGAATGGCCTCGGCTCTTTGAGCGCGAGGCCGAGCGAATACGAGCCGCACTCGGCGACCGGGTCCTGTTGCTCGAACACGCTGGCTCGACCTCTGTGCCAGGGCTGGCTGCCAAACCGAAAATCGACATGCTGCTTGTGGTAGCAGACTCGGCAGATGAGCCGGCCTACATCCCGGCCTTGGAGGCTGCTGGCTATGTGCTGCAGATTCGAGAACCGGACTGGTACCAGCACCGCATGTTCAAAGGGCCGGACACGGACATTAATCTCCATGTCTACACGTCGGGCTGCCCGGAGATCGACCGCGTGCTGCTCTTCCGCAACTGGCTACGCAGCAATGCATCCGATCGTCTGCTGTACGAGCGCGCCAAGCGGGATCTGGCGTGTCGGGACTGGAAGTACATGCAAAACTACGCCGATGCCAAGACTGCGGTGGTCGAGGAAATTCTCGCGCGAGCGCAGGGAAATGCTGAAGAAGATGTGCGCGAGGACGACTAGTATGACCGTGCCAGCTTCTTTAGGAGCGTGCGGGGTGAAATGGCTTTTCAGGCTCCGTTTTCGCTCAGCGATTGCGCCGGGGAACGAGCCTTTGGAGCCATTTCACCTTCTCAATGGCACAGTCGTATCGTCTCCTCTTTAATCGGTGGCCTCTGACCCTTCAAGTGGCTCACTCAGATCGGCTAATAACTGTTCCAGACGTCGAATTGTACACTGATGACGCTCGATCTCACGTTGCCATCCGTGCCTCATAGCGTCTTCGACAAGCTCTTGCTCTCGTTTACGACGATGGCGCAAGCGTGGAGCATATTCTGGGGTAGTCACGAACTTGGCACACGTGAGATACAACTCACACTCACACGGTCCCTCCTGGGGAAGACGGAGGCAGCGCCCAAGCTCAAGTTCTGTTTTGAAGTAATTTTCCTGCAACCAGCGCAGTTCTGCTTCTGCAAATTCCCCTGAGTGAACACGCGCTGCTCCCGGTCCAGCAATGAGGGCCTCCGATCCCAGGACATTTTGATAATCCTGGCGCACATCCTCATCGGTCAAGCCAATATAGACCAGAGCCATCTCGACGCTCTCGTGTCCAAGAATTTTCTGGATGGTTCGGAGCCGAGCACCTCGCTGAGCTAAGACGGTACCGACGGTATGCCGAAAACGGTGGGCAGTGATGAGCGCTTTGTTGTTTGCCGTAATGAGGCCGGAGGCTCGGCACACCTTTTTTAAGGCTCTCTCAAAGAGGTAACTCGTTGAAATGAGCCTGCCATGGCGCATGAAGAGGTAGCGAGTTTCCATTCCGGTTTGTCGGTCGAGCAACCCTCGCTCTCCCTTGCGCTCTTGTTGCAAACGTCGAATGGCATCAGCTGCCTCCTCATTGAGTGGCACAATCCGCTCGCGTTTGGTCTTGCCTGCAGGTATGCGGAGCCTTGGGGTCCCATCCGGGTAGCTGTCCAGGCAATCGACGCCAAGGCGCTGAATTTCTTCTCGTCTGGCCCCGCACCACCGTGCGATGAGCAGCGCTGCCCGTTGATACGGACAGTCGAGCGCGCGGATCGCAGGCATGAGCTGAGCGAGTTCCTCTTGGGGAATGTAGCGTGGGATGGGTTTGGGCAGTTTTGGCAGGTCCCCATGCAGAAGAGGTGGACGATTGGGAACATCCTTCCATTCCCAACTGATGGTATCCTGGAAAAAGACGGATAACCTGGACAACAAACCGTACTTGGTCTGAGCAGCATAGGGTTTTCCTCTGGTGTTGATCATGGTGTGTAAGGCATTGGCGTACTCCATGACCTGGTCGCGTGTGACATCACGCCAGGACTCAACCAGCGGGTGAGCTTGCGCAAGCCAGTCGATAAATTTGAACAATTCTCTTTTTGCCCTTTTCACCGTCGCAGGTTGATCGGTCAGGCGGCGCATGGCGAGATAGCGTGTAACCACCGCTTCCATCTGAGGTTTGAGAGGGGCACGAGTGGTTGGTGAGTGCATCACACGATAGGGTTCAGTATGGATCTGGCCTTGGTGATACAGCACGGTTTGGAGCAGGTGGATGTCCGTCAGATACTCCTCCCGAATCCCTTGCTGGTAGCGTCCACGCGATCCGAAAAAGCGTGCGACATCTGATCGATCAGCGAAGCGTGCGATGGCCTGCTCAAATTCGGCCAGATGAGTTGCACGAATATCATGCAGATGAGGGGAGCCAAGGTGCAGCAGCACGCGAGACACCGCCCATTGCAGGGTCATGCAGGCATCCTTCCACTCATAGCCCAGGTTGACGGCTGTTTCGACCAGGGAAGAAAGCGTGGTCGGGTATCCCAGTATGGGCAGAAATGGCTCAAGCACCAGATGATGGGTCGCGATGAGCCACTCCCAATCAAACGTCGCATATCCGCGTAACGAAAGGTACGTCAGGTAGTGGCGCGCTCGGTATGAAATGGGGCAGCACGGATGATTGTAGTCTTCCTGGTAAAGGCGGCCAACCCGCTCGGTGAGCGGCGCCGAGAACCAATCATCCAGGCTGGGGTAGTCCTGCACAAATTTGGCACGACAGCGCAAGAGCCACGCTCTCATCCTTGTTGGATCTCCACAGGGGTGCTGATCGGTAAATGCCTGAACAAATGCTGCATAGTCCTCAGGACTCGCGTGCCGAACCAGGGCTCGTTCCCGGCTCTCGTCATATTGAGGTTGGCTCATGATTGCTCCTCCTCTCCCAGAGCCCGGCGATACTCTTCTACGACAACTGGATCGGAAACCTGGGTATACATCTGGGCCGAGACGGGAGAAGCATGTCCTAACCGCTTCTGGAGCGTGAGTTCTCGCATCCCCTGCTCAAACATACGAGTCGCGTGGGTATGGCGCAGGGCATGTGGCGTCACCCAAGGGTCACGAATGCCCAGCCGCTCACAATGCCGCTCAAAGAGCTTGACGAGCGCGTGGTACCCGAGCGGCTCATACCGGCGTTTCCCGTGTCCTCCCACCAGAAAGACAGAGGGGCTTTCCGCATCAGCAGGGCGTTCGTCCATCACGTAAGCGCTCACGGTTTGCAGTGTTTCGGGCTGGAGGAGATCGACGACCCGTTCCGTCCGCGATTTCGTCCGCGCGCGTTTCGGATGATCCGTTCGATACCGGATCACCACCCGCTTGCGTCCGTACTGGATATCACCCAGCTGAAGCGTGAGGACCTCCCCTGGGCGCAAACCGCCGTGAAGCATGAGCAAAATCATTGCCTTGTCGCGCTTGAGCGAGAGTGACTTCAGGAGCTGGCGCGCCTGCTCGTCATCCATCGGACGAGGGACGCGTCGGACCATTTTGACATGGACTGCCCGTCGCATGGGTCTTTGATGGCTGGCATACCCCATGAAAGGCCGATGGTGTTCGGGGACATGAGCCAAAGCAGGATCGGGCACCTTCTGAATGGGGTTCTCGCGCTCGGTGAAGTGGCCGGCGAGGATGAGATATTCGTAGAAGGAGGAAACGGCGGCGAAGGTGCGATTGATGGTGGCCGGTGAGAGGCGCGTCGCAGAAGCCCCGTCAGCCGTTGTGGTCGAGAGCACCAGGCCAAGCCGTCGCACCGCTTTCCGACTTGGCAGTTGACTCACATACTCCAGAAACAGCAGGGCATGTGGTGGGCGAAACTCCAGGTAGGTGAGGTGCTGAGCCTTCAGAAAGCTCACGAAATGCTGCAAATCGTAGGCGTAGGCGGAAAGGGTATTGGGGGAACAACCGCGCGCGCGGAGATGCTGCATGAAGCCGGAAACAACGGGGATTGGCTGGTCATCGTCGTCTAAGAGTTCAAAGGAAAGATTGTGCTCGTTCTCGAGCTGGATACGCCGGACTCGCATAGTTCACTTGCTCCTTCTGTAACTCTGAAACCCCTGTTCTTAGTATGAACAAATGCTCTACAGGGTGTCAAGTGTCTACATAACTGGTCGGCTATGCTCGCCGCAATTACCTGGTCCCCCTGCCAGAAGGTGCTGACCTGGAAACCATCAATGCGGATCTCAAAAAGAACTGTCTCACCGATCAGCAGCGGACCATGTCCGGACGCACGGAGCCCATTGCTTCACGCTTGGAATTTGAGCGTGCTCACCTGGGACCCCTGCCGACTCATGTCCCGGATCTGGGACCGATAGCGGAGGTGCTAGTCCATTCGACCGGACGGGTCCGCTTCCAGACCAACGACTATTCTGTGCCTATCCAATATGCGTACCAACGCTTAACGCGTGATCCGCAGATCCCTTCCGGGTGCGCGTCTTTGCTGGCGCGGAGGTAGTGGCCAATCATCCTCGCTGCTACCAGAAGCGTCAAGTGATCGAAGACTGGCGACATTACGTCCCTTTGCTGTTGAAAAAGTCCTTTGCGGTGCCCTGGGCCTCAGCTTTGAGGCATGGAGACCTCCCACCCGTCCTTGAAGCAGCACGCCTGGACCTGGTGGCTCATCGCGCTGATGGCAATCGCGAGTTTGCACGCCTCTTGGAGCTCTGCTTGACACACGATGTTCAGATCGTCGAGACCGCTCTTGCCCAGGCACGCTCGCAAGGCGGCTGGAGTACGGACACAGTGCGACAATGGCTCAATTTTGCTAGCACGCCGCAGTCCCTGACTCCTCCTCTGGATCCATTACAGTATCCAGCCTATCAAGGGGTGACGCTCTTGCCAGATCTCTCGGCCTACAACCGTTTGTTGGAGGTGCAGTCATGACAGAAACCCTCCGCAATGAAATGGTGATCACCTACCTCAAGCAACTGCGTCTCAACCGAGTAGCGCGAGATTGTGAGTCATTGGCTCGTGAAGCTGAGCAGCGAGGACTCGGCTATCTGGGCTACTTACAAGCCTTACTGGAAAGCGAGCTGGCTCAGCGCCATGAACAGCAGCTGCGCCAACGGCTCAAAGCCGCTGCCCTTCCGTACCAGAAACGCCTGGAGGATTTTGACTTTTCCTTGGTCCCTTGTGTCCCCAAAGTCAGATTATGAGTCCATTCAAAAATGGGTGCTGGCTATGCCGCCTTCTCGTTTTCAGTGACCAGTGGTATCTCACCCATGCCAGGATACCAGCGGCAAAAGGTCTGCTGTAGCTCATCATTTAAGACTTGAACCCGCACTTGTAATACGTGATGTGCTCCCTCCTTTGTCCAGGGTGTATGAAAAAGTTGTAGGCAAAGAGAGAAAAAGACCCTCTATGTCAAGAGTCACAAGCCGGAAAGGAGGAAAGCAGGTGAGCATGGGTGAAGCAGCCTCCCGTGTGGTGGTGCAAGTCTACCACACCGGTCAAGGCCAAGACGAGCGGACAGAGGGCAGCCGCCCCCGTCCACACGCCCCCTGGCCTCTCTCCGGCCTTGACTCGGCGTGGTCTGGAGCCAGCAACCCACATCGGGAGTCGGGAACGCGGTGGCGGGCTGCGGCAGACGTTGGAGCAGCAGGGACCTGCCAAGGAACGGCTCACGGTCACGAGATCGGACGCGACGGGAACCGATTGGGCGACTCCGTTGGCGCAGACTCCCCCCGCACTGGCGAGGAACCTCGCAGTGCTCAGAGTGCCCAACGGGGCGCGACGGGCAGGTGTGGCTTCGACTCAGGCGACCTGTTGGCGGGGCGCATGCGCCAGCTTCGCCGCTGCGAACGTCGCGGTCTGATAACTGGTCTTGTTCACCCACATGCGATAGATGATGCGCACCCAAATGTTTGCCAGGGCGCGGATCGCCATACTGTGGGTCTTGCCCTCTGCCCGTTTGCGCTGGTAATAGTCCCGTGCCCAGCCTTCTTGCAGCGTCGTAGCCCTGGCAAACTGGTGCAGGGCGTTGCGCAGCGGCTTCAAGCACGCAAAGCGTTTGTGCGCTTTGGCGTAATTGCCGCGAAGGTCAGGCACGGGTGCGGTCCCAGCCAACGTCTGGACACTGTTGGCGTCGGCGTAGCGGCTGCGATCATCGCCCCATTCGGCCAACAGACGCGGAGCCAGGCGGAGGCCTTCACGAGGCAGCGAACTCCAGATCTCATGGTCGGGATGCGTCAAAAAAAGGGTGCTGATCGCCTCATCGTAGGTGGCAATATCCTCGATCACCACCAGCAGTTGTTTGACCAGAGACAGCATCAGGCGCGACTTGGCACGCACGTGACGGAACTTCCAACCAACTGGGGACGATGCAGTTCCTCGACGATCTTGGGAGCCACTGCGCGTCGGGTTCGTATGCTTGCCCGTTCGCAAGATCGCGGTGATCTCTTCTACCGAGGCCGCCTGAGCTGCTTGCGGGGTCGAGTAGGTTTGCAAAAACACGAGGGCGGAGCGTTGCTGCAACTTGGCAAACAGGTTCAAGGCGGCAGGATAGTACTCTTTGAGGCAGGCCGTCAACTGGTTCACCAGGCGGGTTTGGGTCTGGACCAGTGCATCCTGATCGCGCGTCAGTGTTTTCAGTTCCTGCACACTGGGACTATCCGGCTCCAATCGGCGCAGCTCGGCCAGGTCCAGGCGGCCTATCTTGGCCAGCAAATGAGCGTCAATTTGATCGGTCTTGGCTCCTGCGGATTTGCGCAACTGATTGGCACTTTTCGGGTTCACGGCATAGACCGGGATGCCCGCTTCCAGCAGGAACGTGATCAGCAATCCATGGTTCGTTTCGACAATGCACGCAAGCTGTTCGGGCGAAGCCGCAATGCTCAACACAAACTGCTTCAACTCGTTCAAGCCTTCGTAGCTGTGGGAAAAGCGCCGCGCTCCCACGCGCTTACCAGCTTCATCCAGCACATCCACGTCATGATGGGTGTCTGCCCAATCCAAACCAACGTACCACATACTCACATTCCTTTCTGCACAAACTCCTGGGGGGTGTCGGGTCCTTATATAACGGGTGCTCGAAGCAACGTCCCTCCAATCATCGTTTGGCCCAGGAAAGCTGCCAAGGGAAGCACGATCTTTTTCTATCGGTCCAGCCGTGTGGAGTAACAAGTCTTTCCCCGGCAGTGTGTCTCGAGCAGGGATGAACCCTGCTGACCCTTGGTTAAAGGGGTCTGGAACAATATTAACATATAAGGGAGTATCCTCATCTGTAAGGCAAGGTAGGGACCTTGCCGAAAAGCCAAAGAGCAGAGAGGAGTTCCTGCAAATGGAAACGAACGAGACAGCCAAAAGAGAACGCTATCAAGAAGTTGTAAAGGCATTGCTGAAGTTAGTGGAAGAAATAGAAGAGATCGAAGAAGGAGATCTCAAGGGATTAGAGCAGAAGATTTACCAAGGAGCATTCGAACTCGGCAGGAAATTGATGCAAGGTCGCCTCGATCAAGGCAAGGGAGAGGAGAAAGCGCCAGGCAAGATCCGAGGAGCATGTGGTCATGAGCAACACTTGGTTGGCTACCGACCGAGACAACTCTTAACCGTACTGGGCAAGGTAGAATTGAAGCGAGCGTACTATCAGTGCCAGGTGGAATCAGGAACAGAGGCAGAGCAGGAGCAGCAGTGCTCGCATGGAACAGCACCTGCTGACGCGCTCTGGGGAGTCCACGGGCAGCGGACGACCCCAGGGGTTCAGATGTTCATCAGCTATTTAGGGGTACGACTGACGTTAGAAGAGGCCGCCGAGACCTTTTCCCGGCTGCTTCCACTGGGCATGTCTGCCCGCCAAACGCTCAACTTACTGGAGCCAGTGGGAAAGGTCTTAGCGGCTCAAGAGGACGAGTTGGTCAAAGTGCTGTTTAAGCAGGCAGCGCAGAAAGATTCCAGTGAGCAGGAACAAGCAGAGCGGCTCACAACCCAAACGCTGGAGAGGATGTATATCGAATTAGACGGGATACTGGCCCGTCTGCGTCGTGGGAGTGTGCCCATGGAGGCGAAAGAGCAGCAAAGAAAGGGGGATGTCTATCGAGAAATCAAAGTGGGAGCCGTCTTTCGAGGCGAACGGGGGCGAGAGCGCTCCGAATTAGCACCCGGAAGGCTCGGGTGGATAGGCCTCAAGCTGGCAGTATGCGCTATGTGGCGCGGCGCACAGCCAAAGGGGGCTTTGGGCCCTTGCTCTATGGTCTGGCTCTGCAATGTGGACTCCGAGAGGCCAAACAAGTGGTCGTCTTGGGAGATGGGGCGCCTTGGATCTGGAAGCTGGTCTCCGAACAGTTCCCAGGAGCGGTGCAGATTGTCGATCTCTACCATGCCCACCAACATGTCTGGGAAGTCGCCCATGCCGTCTTTGGACACAGCAGTCCACAGGCCACTAGCTGGGCGGAGTTCGCCTGTAGGCTGCTCGTTCACGGGCAGGTCAAGGAGTTGGTGATGGCCATTGCTGCCTTGCCAAAGATCCCTCCAGAGCCCAATGAAAGTCGTAGCGTCCCAGAGAAAGCGCTTGACTACTTCACCACCAATGCTGAGCGCATGCGCTATCCCGCTTTTCGTGCCCAAGGCATGCATGTCGGCAGTGGCATCGTCGAGGCGGCTTGTAAAACGGTGGTCAGCACCCGCGCGAAGCGGGCTGGCATGCGCTGGATCCCCGAAGGACTCGATGCCGTGCTGGCCTTGCGTACCTCAGTGCTCAATGAGACGTACGACGAGTTCTGGGAACAACAGCCACGCCTTGTTGCCTAAGTATCTACAGCTTTTTCATACACCCGTCATGACCTTCACCTATTGACAAACAGGTGCTTCGCTGGTAGTTTATGTGCAAACGAACTCGCCCTTACTCTAGGCGAAAACAAGGAGGTCTGCCTTGATGAGCTATGATCCCGGTCAAGAGCCTACTGTGCCATCTCACCTTCAGTTTCCTTCTCCATACGATCCAGGGCAACCACTCTCTGGTCAGCCGCTTGCTCCTTCTGAACCAACACTCTATGAGTCCGTGATACCCCCCCCACCTCCGCCGTCGCCGCGCAAAACATCCCGGCGCTGGCTCTGGATCACCTTGGTGATCAGCGTACTGGTGATTGCCGGTGTAACCATAACCACCATCATTTTGCTGATGACAAGTTCGACCAGAGCTGTTAGCACCGCCGTTGAGGACTACTATACTGCTGTCGAGCAACAGGAATATGCTACGGCCTATACCTACGTGGATCACCAGTCTTTCACCTACGATGGTCAGAGAGTTTTCTCGCAGACAGCATATACCCGGGCTGCTCGCACCACTGATCTGAGGCTGGGGACGCTTTCGGCCTACACGATTACAAATGTGGTGATCACGGGGAGTACGGCGACAGTGATCGTGGATGGGACACGCAGTGGAATGCTTCGGGAGGTCATTGTCCATTTACAAGACGTGGGTAATACCTGGGAGATCGACGCGCTCGCGCCAGTATAATGAGACCTCTTTTTTCAAGTTTAGGAAGTATGGTCAACCATATCTCGTTGTGATAGAATGACAATGGTTCCCTTCTTATGTACGACGACCTGTGAAACACCAACCTTCCGTAGGCCGCCACTGAGGGCAGGATGCTCTCAAGAGAGGACTGAACGATGGCTGATCGCACCGGCCAACAGCTTGGCAAGTACCGGCTCATCCGCCTTTTGGGACAGGGCGGCTTCGCGGAAGTCTATCTGGGTGAGCATCTGCGCTTGGGCACCCAGGCAGCTGTCAAAATCCTCTACACGCGCCTTGCCAATCCTCATGAGGTGGAGGGGTTTGAGAAAGAGGCCCGCACTATCGCCCATCTCAATCATCCGCATATCGTGCGTGTCTTCGACTTTGACGTGCAAGATGACACCCCATTTCTGGTCATGGACTACGCCCCCAGCGGCTCACTCCGACAGCATCACCCCAAAGGAACTGTCTTGCCCCTCACGACCATCGTCACCTACGTCAAGCAGGTGGCAGGTGCCTTGCAGTATGCCCACGACCAGCGGCTCATCCACCGCGATGTCAAGCCGGAGAACATGCTGGTGGGTCAGCGCGAAGAGCTCCTCTTGAGTGATTTCGGCATCGCCACTGTGGCGCAAAGTTCGCGCTACCAAGGCATCGAGGAGATGACAGGGACGATGGCCTACATGGCTCCAGAACAAATTCAAGGCAAACCGCGGCTGGCCAGTGATCAATATTCACTCGGTGTGGTGGTGTACGAGTGGCTCAGTGGGAATCGCCCTTTTGAGGGTTCTCTCACCGAGATCGTTGCCCAGCACCTGGCTGTTCCCCCCGCATCCTTACGCGAGACAACCTCGACGATCCCGCCTACAATTGAGCAGGTGGTGCTCAGAGCACTGGCCAAAGACCCCAAAGAGCGTTTTGCGAGTGTGCAGGCATTCGCCGATGCGTTGGAACAAACGTGGCAAACGGAGCAGACGCGAGGCGATACCCCAACAGTGCTGGGGACGCCACTGAGTCCCCCTGTGTCGCCAACAGGAGAGTCACTTCCGTCAGACAGTATACCGACGCTCTTGACGTCGACCTCCACGCCATCGACAGAGCCAACAAGCTTCACAGCTACCCTTCAGGCATCCCCGGAGCCGACAGTGCCAGCGGTGTCTATGCCTGCTCCTGTCCCTGTGACCCCTATTCCTGAAGCTGTCTCTACCCCAGAGCCGCTTAGTACCAGAGAGATTACGCAATCAGTGCTCAGTACGACAGAGACTGATCCATCACTCCTCAGTGCAGCAGAGATGACGCAATTACCGCTCAGCACAATAGAGACTGCATCCAGCATTTCATCGCTGTCCACAGCAGTTGTTGCGCCAAAACGCGGGGTCTCACGACGTACAGTGTTACTCGGTATTGCGGGGTTGGTTGTCGCAGGAGGTGGCCTGACCTGGCTGGTGGGCTCACGAACATTTCACGCATCTCCATCTCACACGCCTTCTCCATCTCCACAGGCCTCTCCACCTCCTGTCCCTACGCTACGCCCTACATCTGTGCCGACATCTACGCCACGTTCTACACCTACACCTTCGCCTATGCCTACAGCTATGCCAACCTTGTCTCCATCTCCTTTTTCTGTCCCTACGCTACGTCCTACATCTGTGCCGACACCCACACCACATCCTACACCCACACCACATCCTACACCCACACCACATCCTACACCGACGCCTATGGTTACACCGACGCCTATGGTTACACCGACGCCTATGGTTACACCGACGCCTATGGCTATACCGACGCCTATGGTTACACCAACCGTCATTTGACAGATGAAATAGGTCAGGGCAATCGCATCTCATCTTTTGTCGCTCAGCTTTCCCTTCGACAGATGCGACACACTCTACGTTTCCCTGCCACATCAAGATACGTCGTCGAGCCGGTTTTGCGCTCGGTCTTGTCTTGTCGGTATAAACCAGACTCTATAAAAAGCCGCCCGGTCAACGCTGTATTATCCCCTGTCCAGTACAGTAACTTCATGATACGGAGGTTATTAAAGATGCCAGTTCATCCCTTGTTGTAACTGAGAAAGTTGGTAAACACCATTGCCGAACACCTGGATATGCTCATGGTCTGCCACCACCTGAATCCGCAGGTCCCCGAAGACGTGGCCTTTGCCGAGAGCCGCATCCGGCCCGAAACCATCGCCGCCGAAGATATTCTGCATGATCTCGGGGTTTTCAGCATGATGTCGAGCGACTCGCAGGCTATGGGATGTATCGGCGAGGTTGTCACGCGCACCTGGCAGACAGCCCATAAGATGAAGGTGCAACGTGGCCCGCTACCGCAGGATTCTGCGCACAACGATAATGCTCGTGTGAAACGTTACGTGGCAAAGTACACCATTAATCCCGCTATCACCCATGGGATAACGCACCAGGTCGGCTCGATTGAGCCAGGCAAACTGGCGGACCTGGTCCTCCAAGCTGGCGGTTGTCACGAATGGCATTTACACGCGAGAGGATGCAGAATTCTTGCTGAGACAAGGGACGCTTCCCCGGGAACGCGTGCGCGGCGTGGAGACGGGGGGCTGCCCACACTCCGCCATTCGCGAAGACGCTTCGCTGAACCTGGAGGCCGTCGCAGACCTGGAAGAAAGCTTGCCGGGCTTGGAGTTGGTATTTGTGGAAAGCGGCGGCGACAACCTGGCAGCAGCCTTCAGTCCCGATCTGGTGGATGTGTGGATCTACGTGATTGACGTAGCAGGCGGCGACAAAATTCCGCGCAAAGGAGGCCCAGGGATTACACGCTCGGATTTACTGGTCATTAACAAAGCAGTGGCATCTTCAACAATTGAGTATGAAACATTAGGCTCTAAGTAGCCAGTACACCGATACGATGAGCCGCGAGGTCTTCAAGATAGGTTAGCAGGGCAGAATGGTCAAGATCGCCGCGTCCTTTGACCTCAAGAGAGGCAAACATCTGATCCACCAGGGCCGTCACTGGAAGCGACACCCCATACTTGCGGGCCGTCTCTAACGCAAAAGCGAGGTCCTTGTGATGAAAACGGACGCGGCCTCCAGGAGTAAAATCATGGGCAAGCATGCTCGCTCCACGCAGTTCCATTACCCGGTTGGCCGCAAGACCTCCGCCGAGCACTTGCAAGATTTTGGCCGGATCGACTCCCGCCTTTGATCCAAGCACGAGGGCCTCGCTCACCGCTTCTATCACCAGGGCAACGACAATCTGATTACAGGCCTTGACCACCTGACCCGCTCCACTGCCTCCAACATACACAATAGTTTTGCCCAGAGCCTGAAAGATGGGCACGCAGCGCCTGAATGTTGCTTCGTCTCCGCCCACCATGATGGAGAGCGTGCCAGCAATTGCGCCCGTATCTCCACCGCTCACCGGTGCATCGAGCAGGGTGACACCGTGTTCAGCCAGCCGGGCAGCTAACGTACTCGCCACCACGGGAGCGATGGTACTCATATCGATGACGACCAGTCCCGCATGCGCTCCTTCAATAATCCCGCCAGAACCCACCAGTACCTCTTCAACCTGAGTTGGGCCGGGCAACATGGTGATCACCACATTGCAAGAGGCAGCGATATCGCGTGGTCGAGCAGCTGCCGACGCACCTGCTGCGACGAACTCGTCTGTTACTTCTTGATGGCGGTGGTGTACGACCAGGGGGAAGCCCGCTTTGAGCAGGTTGTGGGCCATGGGTCTGCCCATGATACCCAGGCCGATGATTCCAATAACGTCTGACATAAATCTCTCCATCTATGAAATCTAGCAACTGTACAATCCCATTTTTTTGTGGTATATCTGTTTATGGTACGACTATGCTTTGCTCTACACAACCTCTAGAATATCAGGCATGGGAAGGCAGGAAGTCAGGCCAACTTCTTAACGTAGTGCATTCTCGGAGAGCATCCTCTTTAAGCCGATATTTGCTCAAGACGCAGATTGTTTTGTTGTTAGCCTTGTTATCAGCACACCGCTATTCCCTATTTCTCTGCACCTGGTGCTGACGCAACGACGCAGAGGAGGCAAAGCACTTTATGACCTCTCAGCCGATGGCTGCTTCTCAGACAGACCCACCGGACGGCGATGGCATACTTCAGTAGGCACCATTCACGTCGTCGATCCATCGCTGTTGAACTGGCTATGGATCAGGCCACGCCTGCTAGGGTTTCGATATGACAGATAACGCGGCTTTACAGAGGTCTGCACCTCTGGTAGGCATCATTGCCAATCCTGCTTCTGGTCGCGATATTCGCCGATTGGTTGCCCATGGCACGGTCTTCGACAACAACGAGAAGACGGCAATTGTTCGTCGTGTACTGCTGGGCCTGGAAGCAGTTGGTATCACGCGAGTTGCCTATATGCCAGAGCATGACTTTGGTATTGTACCGCGTGCGCTTGCAGGACTGCATGGGCTACATCTCACGGCGGAGCCGCTGTCTATGCCCGCGCTGGGTACGAGCACCGACTCCACTCGCGCCGCACAGTTACTTATTGAGCTAGGCGCAGGTTGCATCATCACGCTGGGCGGCGATGGCACGAACCGCGCGGTTGCAAAGGGGTGCGGCGCTGTCCCGCTTGTACCTATATCGACGGGCACCAACAACGTCTTCCCTACTTTCCTGGAAGGGACGATTGCCGGATTGGCTGCAGGCCTTGTCGCCACAGGTCGTGTCGATGGCAGGGTGATACGGCGTGTGCCCTGGTTAGAAGTGCTCGTGAATGAAGCGGCCACTGAGAGTGCGCTGGTGGATGTCGTTGTGTCCTCGTTGCCCTTCGTGGGTACGCGAGCTATCTGGGATCTTTCGACTGTACGAGAAGTTGTGCTCTCACGAGTAGCCCCAGCCAGTATTGGCCTATCCGCACTCGGCGGAGCACTGCTGGATCACACTCCCGAAACTGGTGAATTATCGGGCATGCATATCGTCCTGGGTCCAGGCGGCCCGCAGGTTCTGGCGACACTGGCGCCTGGCCTGGTCACCTGGGTAGGTATCAGCTCATACCAGCGCCTGGCTCTCAATGGTGTCGTGCGATTAGGGCCCGGTACGGGCACGGTTGCATTGGATGGCGAGCGTGAGATTGAACTCACTGCCACGTCAGTTGTGGAAGTCCAGCTTCGTGCCGATGGGCCTTTCGTTGTAGATGTCCCTGCAGCGCTAGCAATGGCAGCACGCGCTGGTCACCTGCACCGCTAGATGGTGCAATCAATCGGGTATCTCTATCAACATACGTATCTTGAAGAAAAGAGGAGGTTACAGCTATGGCAATCAAAGATGTTGGTACCAGTATGCAAGCACTGGATAAGTCTCGCCTGCTCGGTATGTATGAGCAGATGAAGACGATCCGCGAATTTGAGGAACGCGCAGCTAAGGAATTTGCTTCAGGGAAAGTCCCAGGTTTCGTCCATCTGTACGCTGGCGAAGAAGCGGTCGCTGTTGGTGTCTGCTCGCACCTGACAGACGATGACTACATTACCAGTCATCACCGTGGTCATGGTCACTGTATCGCCAAAGGCGTCGACTTGCGCGCAATGGTGGCCGAATTGCTAGGCCGCGAGGCGGGAGCCTGCCATGGCAAGGGCGGCTCAATGCACATTGCAGATGTGAACAAAGGGATGCTCGGTGCCAATGGCATTGTGGGTGGCGGCTTCCCACTGGCGGCAGGAGCTGGACTCACCGCGAAGTTCAATGGCAAAGGGCAGGTAGCCGTCTGCTTCTTCGGCGATGGTGCTGCTAACCAGGGCACCTTCCATGAAGGACTCAATCTCGCCGGCATCTGGAAGCTGCCAGTCGTCTTCGTCGCCGAGAACAATGGCTACGCCGAATCGACTCCTGTGACCTATCACATGAGTTGTCGCGACATTGCCGACCGCGCCGCTGGCTACGGTATGCCGGGCGTGACCGTCGATGGGCTCGATGTCTTCGCAGTCTACGAGGCAGCCGGCGAGGCCATTGCACGCGCACGCCGGGGCGAGGGCCCGAGCCTGATCGAGTGCAAAACCTATCGCTACCACGGCCACTTTGAGGGCGACACGATCACCTATCGCTCCAAGGAAGAGGTCGATTCCTATCATGCCCGTGATGCCATCCAGGCGCTCCGTCGCTCTATCGTACAGCGCGACATCGCCACCGCCGGGGAGCTGGATGCGATTGATAAAAAGGTCCAGGATTCTATTGACCTTGCCTGGCAATTTGCCGAATCTGCACCTTACCCACCGCCAGAAGAAGCCCTGACCGATGTCTATGTGAAGTACCCGTAAAGGAGGAGACAATGGCTGTCGCAATTCGTCAACTGACCTACGCACAGGCGATCAACGAGGCCATGCGGCTCGAGATGCGCCGCGACCCGCGAGTTATTTTGATGGGCGAGGATGTTGCAGGCGGGGCTACTGTAGCAGGTTTTGAGAACGAGGACTCCTGGGGTGGCGTCCTCGGCGTCACCAAGGGGTTGGTACAAGAATTCGGGCGCAACCGCGTGCTCGACACGCCCATTACAGAGGCAGGTTACATCGGAGCGGCGGTCGGCGCAGCTGCTACTGGCCTGCGCCCGATAGCAGAGCTGATGTTTGTCGATTTCTTTGGCGTCTGCTTTGATATGATCTTTGACCAGGGGGCTAAGCTGCGCTATATGTTCGGTGGCAAAGCAAGCTGTCCGCTCGTCATTCGCACAATGATTGGCGCAGGTATGGGTGCGGCTGGTCAGCATTCAGGCTGTCACTACTCGGTCTTTACCCACATGCCGGGCATCAAGACAGTCGTTCCCAGCACTCCGGCGGATGCCAAGGGATTGCTCACTGCAGCCATCCGCGATGATGACCTGGTAGTAGTCTTTGAGAACAAGATGCTCTATGCAATGAGCGGTGAAGTGCCGGAGGGCGAGTACATTCTTCCACTGGGCAAGGCGGATATCAAGCGCGAGGGGACGGATGTCACGATTGTGGCCATCTCGCGCATGGTTCATCAGGCACTCGCGGCGGCAGAGACGCTGCAAGCCGACGGCATTTCGGCAGAGATTGTTGATCCGCGCACACTTTCCCCATTGGACGAGGAAACCATTCTGAACTCGGTCACCAAGACGCACCGCCTCGTGATCGTTGACGAGGACAACCCGCGTTGCAGCGTCGCCACAGACATTGCTGCGCTCGCTGCCGACAAAGCCTTCAGCGAACTCGACGCGCCCATCAAGCTGGTGACAGCACCGCATACGCCGGTGCCATTCAGCCCGCCGCTCGAACAGTTCTACGTCCCTAGCCCCGAACGCATCGTTGCCACCGTTGAGGAGATTATGGGATAGCAAAGGAGCATAACATGCCTGCGAAACCCACCGTCGAGCAATTGCGCGATATCGCGCAAACCTACAGCATGCATCTCACTGATGCAGACCTGGAATTATTTGCCGGTTTGATGGGCGCTGCGCTCGAGTCGTATCGACGCATCGACCAGCTTACTGAACCGGCGCTGACGTACCGTTATCCACGTACCGGCAGCTATCGTCCCGACGCTTCGGAAAACCCATTGAACGCCTGGTATCAAAAGTGCTCCATCAAAGGCGCATCGAGCGGCATCCTGGCAGGGAAGCGTATCGCGATCAAGGACAATGTCTGCGTCGGGGGTGTGCCGATGATGAATGGGTCCTCGGCTCTAGAGGGATATGTACCAGAGTTCGATGCTACTATTGTCAGCCGTATTCTGGATGCGAGTGGCGAAATTGTCGGAAAGGCGGTGTGTGAGCATCTCTGCTTCTCAGGCGGAAGCCATACATCGGATACAGGCCCGGTGCTCAACCCACATGAACCCGCCCGCTCGGCAGGTGGTTCATCGAGTGGCAGTGCGGCTCTTGTGGTGGCTGGTGAATGCGATATGGCTATCGGTGGCGACCAGGGCGGCTCGAATTCGCATCCCAAGTGCCTGGTGCGGGGCTTATGGCCTCAAACCGACCTATAGCCTTGTCCCATATACCGGAGTATTCCCCATCGAACTCACACTCGACCATACCGGGCCAATTGCCGCCACGACTGCCGATGTTGCCCTCCTACTCGAAGCAATTGCGGGTGAGGACGGCCTTGATCCTCGCCAGAAAGATGTCAAGGTTGAGGCATATACCAGCACCCTCGGCAAAGATATAGCAGGGCTACGCATCGGCATTGTGAGCGAGGGCTTTGACTGGCCTGGCCTCTCTGAGCAAGACGTGGATGAACTAGTCCAGGCATCGGCAGGGCGCTTCTCTGAACTTGGAGCCCAGGTCAGCACCATCTCTATCCCCATGCATCGCGACGGCATCCATATCTGGAATGGTATCGCAGTGGAAGGAGCAACGATAGTAATGGTCCGTGGAAATAGCATGGGCACCAACTGGAAGGGACACTACAGCACCTCACTCCTGGATGCCTATGCACGCGGACGAATCACCAGGGCCGATGATCTATCCGATACGGTTAAACTGGTTGTGCTGTTGGGTCAATACATGCAGGATAGCTACCACGGACGCTACTATGCCAAGGCGCAAAACCTGGCCCGCACTCTGACGAAAGCCTACGATGATGCTCTGCAATCTGTAGACCTGTTGGTCATGCCGACGCTGCCAATGAAAGCCACTGTGATCCCGCACGCAGATGCCCCGCGTGAAGAGCGTGTTGCACGCGCGCTAGAGATGATCGCGAACACCTGCCCCTTCGACGTAACGGGACATCCTGCGATGACAATTCCCTGTGGCATCTCGCATGGCTTACCGGTTGGCATGATGCTGGTGGGCAAGAAATGGAATGACGCAACCGTGCTCCGGGCTGCTCATGCCTTTGAGCAGATCAGTGGCTACACAGTGCGTCCTGGTCGTATCGCTGCTGCCGTCGGTCGTTAAGGAGATCCCACGGTAAATCGGGATACCTGCCCCCCAGGCAGGGTTCCTACAGTAGTCCCCCGATTTATCGTGGGGAATGCCTAATATAATCCAGAGAGGAGTGCCACAGTGGCTACGATTTTAAGCATGCCCAAATGGGGACTGGCGATGAAGAGGGGGCTGGTAGTTGAGTGGCTCAAACAACCTGGTGAGTCTGTACAGCAGGGCGAGCCGGTTGTGCAGATTGAGAGCGAGAAGGCTACGAACGAGGTGGAGGCTCCTGCCACTGGCATTCTACGCTGGATAACAGTAAAGGAGGGAGAGAACGCATCGGTAGGTGAGCCGATAGCACTGATCACTGCCTCCGGCGAGGAACTATCTGACGAGCAGGTCGCCACATTGCTGCGCGGGGATGTTGAAGCTCGGCAGCAACAGGCAGAAATGCTCACAAAGAAGCGAACAGCGCCGAAAACGTCGGCATCGGCAGTTGTTGGTGGCACGGTTCGTGCGCCAGTGAGTGCTGGAGGACGGGTTAATGCATCGCCAGCGGCACGACGACTAGCGCAGGAACTTGGGATTGATCTCGCGACCGTGCCAGGTACGGGACCAGGCGGGATGATCGGGCGAGAGGATGTGCTGCTTGCTGCCGAGGAGACCAAAGCATCTGCTGAAGAAGCAGAGGAACAGGTCATTGATGTAGGTGGTATAGCCACGCATTACCTGGTTGCCGGGCCTATCAACGCACCACGAGTAGTGTTTGTGCATGGGCTGGGTGGCTCGCTTACGACATGGGCACTGAACCTGCCTGCATTCACTCAGCAGTTCCGTATCTGCGCTCTCGACCTGGCTGGCGCTGGCAGCAGTGACAAACCGACGATGGACTACAGCGTGTCTTCGCTGGCCGATTTCCTGGCACGTTTTCTGGACGCCCTTGGTTCAGGTTGGCAGAGGGTGAGCATCGTCAGCCATTCTCTAGGTGGTGCGGTGGCCCTGACCTTCGCGGAACACTATCCACAGCGCATAGAGCGCCTGGTTCTGGTAGACAGCGCCGGGTTAGGACCAGAGATAGATAATACTCTGCTTAACCTGCTACGAACTGAGCCAACTCCTGAACATATTCGGGCGGAACTGGCATGTTTTTTTGCCAATATCAACTTAGTGCAGCAGGCGCTTGTAGATCAAGTCTATCAACAACGAATGCTGCCGGGCACACGCGAGGCGCTACTGGCTACTACCGAGGCTGCTTTTGGGGTTGGGCGTCAGCGTGTTGACCTGCGCGAGACGCTCGCGGCACTGCCCAACCAGGTGCTCGTTGTCTGGGGCATATCTGACGGAGTGATCCCCGTAGCGCATGCCGAGGAGGCTACCCGTGCCCGGCAGAGTCGGTTAGAGGTTTTCACCGATTGCGGTCATTGTCCCCATATCGAGCGTAACGACGCATTTAACCAACTGGTTATGTCGTTTTTAGGTGGAATATAGGGTCTGTGCTGGTGTACCCCATTTGCGGGCTCAATCACCCCCCGAGTGAAGTGGCTTTCGGTAAGCCTAGAGCAGTGGGTGCAGGGGCCAAACTCCGCCAGGGGCGCGACTAAACGCGCCCCTTGTGTGAGGAGCTCTTTGTGAATCTGTACAACCGGCTACCGAAGGAGCTGTTTGCTGAATAGGGATGTTGCAATCAGGACGAGGAACTCTCACGTCCGAGCGAAATCTGCTTTTGGGGTGCTGCTCACGTCACCCTTTGCTCGCCTTCCGCGCTTTCCTGAACATCGCGAGCATGGTTATCCATGCAGTAATGCCAGCAAGGGCGATCTTGGTGACATCAAACACTGGTTTGACAGTGACTCCCTCCGGCCCAATGATGATAACGGCCACTGGCCGTCCAGCGGACCTACCCCCTCCGCCGATGCCACCCCCGCCACTGTTAGCTTGCTCTGCTTCAGATCCCTCCTCACCTGGTTGCCCCTTTCGTGAAGGGGAAGTCGCTGGTCCAAAGCCTGCACCTGAGCCAAATCCTCCACCAGCAATGACTTCGCTGGCTGTAATGACAGTGTAGTTGCCCGAGATGACTGGTTGGCTGTACACGGCATCGGACCGGGCGGCGACGAATAATCGCTCTAACATAGTGGGAAGTTGTTCACTCGTCTTCTCTGCAAATGAGAGAACCTTGTTTCTGGTCTCGATCATGGTCTGAACTCCTTTCGTTGAGAAAATTTCATCAAACGTACAATGGAAAGCACCACACAGAAGCCAAGTAGCCCCAGCTGAAGGATGCGGGTGAGATCTCTGATCGGAATGCGTTTCGCCTGCCCACCTTGCTCCACCAGAAGAGCCGTTGGTCGATTCCAGACGAAGCCGCCAATGGGCAGCCGAACGATGATCGCCTGGGACTGTGGAGTCACAGTGATATCGCCTACGATCACCGGCTGGCCGACAACTGTTTGTACTTGAAACTGATCTTTGAGCCGCGTCATCTCCTTCTCCTCTCAAATGACTCTCGTGGAACACAAACCACGCTATGCTATCACAAGGGAGAGGCATTGTCCAATCTACTAATGCCAAGCAGGAGTTCATGCTCTCGTTATGCCTGCTACCAAGATAATTCTGTTCTTTCGTACAGTCAGAAAGACTGGTCTATTGTACGAAGCAAGAGACCCGTTTCTTGTTGTAGAGTGATATGTGAGAACCTGACACCGCTTGCGGATGGCAGGCCAACTTGAAGAAAACCCTGAAAGGCGGAACATACATTGACTATGAACTCACAACGTACAGCCCTGATTACAGGCGCTTCCCGTGGCCTTGGGCTTGCGCTTGCGCGTCAACTCGCCAAAGACGGCTGGACGCTTATTATAGATGCTCGCGGCGCCGAAGCGCTTGAAGCAGCCCGCGCTGAATTGGCACACCTAACCAACGTGATTGCCATTGCAGGTGATGTAACCGACGAAGCGCACCGCCAGGTACTTGCTGCTGCTGCACACAGCCTTGGAGGCCTGGACGCTCTGGTGAATAACGCTAGCATCCTTGGTCCCAGTCCGCAGCCAAACTTGCTCGATTACCCGCTTGATGTGCTCGAGCGCGTCTACCGAACGAATGTGATCGCGCCGCTTGCTGTCATTCAAGCAGTTCGGTACGAGTTGAAGCCAGGTGCATGTGTGATCAATGTGACCAGCGATGCAGGTGTCGAGGCTTACTCGGGCTGGGGTGGCTATGGATCGAGCAAAGCGGCGCTTGAACAACTTTCAAACATACTTGCCGCTGAAAATCCCAACCTGCGGGTGTACTGGGTTGATCCGGGTGATATGCGCACGCAGATGCACCAGGAGGCTTTCCCTGGTGAAGATATCAGCGACCGCCCATTGCCGGAAGAGAGTGTACCCGGCCTGCTCGAATTGCTTACATGGAATCGAGCAAGTGGACGCTATGCGGCCCGTGCGTTAAGGTAGACGAAACGACATTAGATTTTTCCAGGTGAATACTATGCTTCTTCAATCTTCTACAGCGAACCGTTTTAAATCAAATTTTATTGGGGAGAGGTCTGGAGATGTCCCCGCCAAGGGTATGTTGCCCCATGGTTACCTGTCCCACAGGCAGGTATCTCCAGTAGCAGCAATGATCAATGTTGCATCACTGGACTTCGATTTGCCGCCGGAACTTGAGGCAGGCGAGCCTCCGGAGGCGCGAGGCCTTGCGCGCGACGAGGTGCGCCTGATGGTTTCGTTCCGTGCAGATAATCGCGTGGTTCACACCCGCTTCCGCAATCTGGGCGCTTTTCTTGACGCGGGCGATTTGCTGGTGATCAACACCAGTGGCACGATGAATGCTTCACTCAATGCGACGAGATCTGATGGTGCCATGGTGGAGTTGCACCTCTCCACTCACCTCCCGGCGGACCTGTGGATCGTAGAGGTACGCTTGCCCAGCGAAGAGGGGACAAAACCTTTCTACTATGCCCAGGCTGGCGAAACGCTTCATCTGGCGGATGGAGCGCAGGCGACGCTGCATGTCCCCTACCTCCATGATCGCGGCCTTGCTCCAACTGGCCCTACACGGCTGTGGATCGCGACGTTGCGCCTGCCGTGTCTGCTCAACGAGTACCTTGAGCAGAATGGTTCGCCAATCCGCTACAGCTATGTCAAAAGGAGCTGGCCCACAAGTTACTACCAGGCGGTCTACGCTACCGAGAAGGGCAGCGCCGAAATGCCTTCGGCTGGACGGGCCTTCACGCCGGAACTGATTACGCAACTGGTGGCACACGGTGTACAGATCGCACCTTTAATCCTGCATACCGGCGTTGCCAGTCTTGAGAAACACGAGCCACCGTACGAAGAGTATTACCGTGTACCGACCGAGACGGTACGGCTGGTAAATGAGGCGCGAGCAGCGGGCAAAAGAGTAATAGCGGTCGGGACGACGGTGGTGCGGGCATTGGAAACCGTCACGGACGAGAAGGGGATGACGCATCCTGGCGAAGGCTGGACGCGCTTAATCATCACGCCGCAGCGCGGAATACGTGCTGTCACCGCCATGTTGACCGGACTGCACGAGCCGATGGCTACACACCTGGCGATGCTCGAAGCCCTTGCTGGGCGCGAGCATCTCAAGATTACGTACGCTGAAGCGCTGAGGGAAGGTTACTTGTGGCACGAGTTCGGGGATTTGCATTTGATCTTGCCATGAGGTGGAGCTTTACTCCACCTCGATCAACACATCCCCATCATCAACGAAATCCCCTTCGTTTACCTTTATGGTTTTCACGACTCCTGCAACGGTCGATTGAATAGGAATCTGCATCTTCATTGACTCTAGCATAACTACGTCCTGGTCAACAGCAATTTTCTCGCCTGGCTTGACGAGAAACTCCAGGACCACACCTGCCATGTTGGATAGAATGCGTTTCATGTGGTGATAACTCCTACGCTCACGATCATACCGGATAAATCGGATTACGACACTCGGAAAATCGCGCCTCTTTTGTCTGGTAGATGTTGTAGCGGGCGATCAGTTCAGCGCGAAGCGCCTCGAAGGGTGTGATTGTATCCACGATGAGTTCGGAGGCGAGACGGAATATATCAATGTCCTCGGCATAGCGGGCCTCCATCATCTTGCGGAACGGTTCGCGTTGCTCCTCCGGCATCTCGGCGATCTGGTTGGCGAAGACAGCATTGATAGCTGCCTCGGGCCCCATCACAGCGATCTGCGCTGTAGGGAGTGCGATCACAGAGTCGGTGCCAAAGGCTGGCCCTGCCATAGCATAGAGACCCGCCCCATAGCACTTGCGTACAATCACGCAGATTTTCGGCACTACGGCCTGCGAGATTGCGGCGATAAACTTTGCCCCGTGACGGATGATGCCTGCTCGTTCCACGGCTGAACCGATCATGAACCCTGAGACGTCGGCCAGGAAAAGCAGGGGAATGTTGAAAGCATTGCAGGTGTTGACGAAGCGTGTCCCCTTGTCGGATGAGTCGGTGAAGAGTACACCACCTTTGACGCGTGGCTGGTTAGCGACGATGCCGATAGCACGCCCATTCAAGCGGGCGAATGCGGTAATTAGCTCCGGGGCGAAGAGTTTCTTGATCTCGAAGAGGCTGCCACCATCCACCAGTGAGTCGATGAAGTCATACATGTTGAAGGGTTTGCTCTGTACCTCTGGTACGATCTCGCGCAGGGGACGGTCACTGGCGGGTGGCATGGATTCAGCATCGGCAGGCTTCTCAAGATAGTTCTGGGGCATGTATTTGAAATACTCGCGGGCGATGAGTATGGCATCCTCTTCGTCCGACGCCAGGAAATCGCCCAGGCCGGAGACCGTGCAGTGCATGCGCGCTCCACCCATTTCATCAAGGGTGACTTTCTCGCGTGTAACCATCTCTGCCATGCGAGGGGAGCCGAGGTAGGCGCTGGCATTGCCTTCGACCATAATGGCGATGTCGGCAAAGGCAGGTGTGTAGGCTGCGCCTGCAGGAGAGGGACCAAACATGATGGAGATTTGCGGTACTACGCCGGACATTTTGATCTGGTTGTAGAAGGTGCGTCCGCCCTGGTTGCGTCCCGGGAAGAGGCGTATCTGATCGGTGATGCGCGCCCCTGCCGAGTCGATTAAATAGAAAATGGGGATACGCATCTGCATGGCCATCTCCTGGATACGCAGGTTTTTCTGTACCGATTTCTCGCCTGCCGATCCGGCCTTGACTGTCGAGTCAGAAGCACTGAAGGCGACTGGGCGACCATGAATGCGCCCTACGCCGGTGATATTGCCATCGCCCGGCAGTTCAGGGTTCAGGCACTCGGCAAACATACCATCCTCAAATTCGATCTTGCCATCGTCGAGCAGCAGTTTGAGGCGGTCACGCGCAAAAAGTTTCTTTTGCTCTCGATTGCGTATGTGGTATTTCTCGACCCCGCCTTTTTTGATGCGCTCAATCTCTGCAGCCAGTCGCTCTGGGTTGCTCGTCATGGAATTGTTCATCCCTTCGTTTTTAGTCTGCGAGAAGGTCGGCCTATTGAGTGGTTTCCTCTGTGTTTAGGATTGCATCGATACTGGTTTTGAGGATGGGAAGGTCGTCTTCGACAATCTGCCAGACAATGTCTAGATCTATTCCAAAGTAGATGTGAACAAGGATATTCCGCATGCCATTGATCTGCCTCCACGGTATCTCTGGGTGGTGATCCTTGAAGTCTTGCGAGATAGCACGAGCAGCTTCACCAATATCCTTGAGATGGATAATGACCCAGCTTCGTATAAGTTCGTTCTGGTCAAAAGCGGGTCGTCCTTGATCGGTGTACTTCTTAATCTGTGTGATAGCCTCCTGGATATCGCGTAGCCGCTCGGCTGAGTCCCTCATAATACGACTGCTTCCTTTAGAACACGCTCCCGGATACGCTCGCGCAGTCCCTTCTCTGTCACTACATCCACTTTACAACCAAGGAGGTCCTCAAGGTCCATCAATAGTCCACCGAGGTCAAGGAGGCTACGACCCTTCTCCATGTTGACCAGCAGGTCAACATCACTTTGCTCATCGGCTTCCCCGCGTGCAACGGAGCCGAAGACACGCACGTTGTATGCGCCGTATTTTGCTGCAGTGCGGAGAATATCTTCGCGTTTTGCTTGCAGAAGCTCTGCAAGAGACATGATGGCGATCTCCTTCCATTTTGATGACTGGCTTTAGTCATTCTTGATGAAAAGTATAGCACAAGCAGAGTCACGCTGTTTCAGCCGTTTCTGCTTCCTCCAATCGGAAGACGCCACGGTCGTCCTGGAAGGTGAAGAGTTCAGCGTAGCGTCCCCAGTTGATGGCTGTGTCCAGTTGCGCCTGTGCCTCCTCTGAGCCAAAGTACTTCTTCAAGAGATTCAAAAAGTGCTCTTCTGGTAGGGTATGTCCGGGTGCGGCTTCCAGCTCATGAACGATCTTGCGCAGGAGGCTGACGTGGGCGAGTGCCTGTTCGCGGAAAACCTTCTTCTCCTCCAGCACGCCAGCTTCAGCGAAGCGTTTCCCTGCTTCGGTCAAGACCAGGTCACCTTCCTGCGTTTCGGCCATATCGAGCAGGTCGAGCTGCCTCAACCATTGGGAGTAGATCATCCACTTCGAGGTGGAGGTGTCGGCCAAGCTGGTAGAGGTCTTCGCGATCTCCGCGTGCGTGGACTAACTCCATCAGGCCCGTCACATCGCCAATAGCGACATGCGGCAGGACCTGGTAGGCACGTGTTGGGGTAAGGACCAGGGGACCTGTTTTGGCGTGTGGAGCGACCTTGGGCAGGAGGGTATTAATATCCTCCTGTGGGCTGGTCATAATGCGATAGATCAGGTCGACCATCTCGGTATGTTCTGAGCTTTGGAAGTTGCGTTGTTCGTGGGGAAGCCCCGGTAACTCGACGCGAATGCGACCCGGATTGGCCCCCAAGACAAGAATACGGTCGGCCATGCCCACTGCTTCGTCGATGTTGTGGGTGACCAGAAGAATTGCACGGGTGGGCATGCTCTGTGCCTGCCATAATCCCAGTAACTCTTTGCGCAGATTAGCGGCAGTGAGGACATCCAATGCGCTAAAGGGTTCGTCCATGAAGAGTAACTCTGGCTCAACAACCAGGGCACGCGCAAAGCCCACGCGCTGGCGCATGCCGCCGGATAGTTCTTTGGGATAGGCGTCCTCAAAACCGTCCAGGCCTATCATGTCGATAGCAGCAAGCGCACGTTTGAGGCGTTGAGTGCGAGTATGGTCTTGCGCCTCCAAGCCCAGCTCGACGTTCTGTAACACCGTGAGCCAGGGGAAGAGGGCAAAGGATTGAAATACGATCGCCACGTGCGGATTCGGCCCGTGTTGTGGAACTCCCTTGAATAAGACCTCACCTGAAGTCGGCTGTAGGAGTCCGGCCAGGATGCGTAAAAGGGTGGATTTGCCTGAGCCAGATGGCCCGAGTAGTGCAACAAATTCACCAATATAAATCTGCAAATCAATATTATCTAACACTAAATGGGGAGGCGCCCCTCGTGCTTTCTTGTCTTCCACTTCATAGGTCATACTACAATCGCTTGTCTCCAGCAAGACCTCTACCGACTGGCCACTGCCATCCTGTGAGTTAAAATTATGGTCATTCATGAAAATCTTCCTCCTATGCCAGAGTATAGCGGCGCTCAGCAAGAGCATAAAGACGTTTCCAAAACAGGCGATTGAGTGCGACCACAAAGGCTGACATGAGTAATGTGCCGGCCAGCAGTTCGGGAAAGTTGCCCGCTGCGGCTGCCTCGGCGATACTTGCGCCCAGACCGAAGGTGCTGAATGTTTGCTGGTGGAACTGGACATATTCAGAGATGATGCTGGCGTTCCAGGCTCCGCCGCTGGCGGTGAGTAAGCCGGTAACGAGATACGGGAAGATGGCTGGTAGGATCAGTGTGCGCCAGCGTCGCCAGGATGTGACATGATAGATCGTTGTCGCCTCGCGTAGGTCGCTGGGAATAGCCATGGCTCCGGCAATTACATTGAAGAGGATATACCACTGGGTACCCAGGAGCATCAGCAGTATTGCTGCGAAGGACAGCCCGCCGGGCAAGTCTACCAGGGCTAGCAAGAGTATAGGAAAGACTGCTGTTGCGGGGATAGAAGCAATCACCTGCACCACCGACTGTAAACGACGCGACCAACGCGGCGAGAGTCCGATGGCTACTCCAACCGGAACCGTCCAAATGACACCAATGAGCAGGGCAGCTACTGTACGCAACCAGGTCGCAAAGGCTGCCAGGAGAAGCTGTCCCCAGGTCGAGAGGTTTACCTGGTGGAGCAGTTGCACAGCTTCCCAGAGGCCGATAAGGACAAGGATTGCTGAAAGGAGTGCAACGATGATGCCGATGACCCGGCGAAGTGATACTGGGCGGAAAGGTTGCTCTTGCTGCTGCTGAACGTCTACTTCGGGAAGTGGCTGCAAACGATTCAATATCTGCGCGATGAACGCGCCAATGGGACGGAATAGCCTGCGGTTTGCCCACGCAATGAGGGCTGAGCGACGCAGGGCATCAAGTATCAGTGAGTGAGGCACGTCGGCACCGCTGCTCAACTCGACTTTGAATTTGTCTGCCCAGGCGACCAGTGGGCGCCAGAACAGGAGGTCCAGCAGGACAATGAGTAAGATGAGTGTGAAGAGGCCATAAAGAATTGCTCTGAAGTTCCCAGCATTGGCGGCGGCTTGCAAATAGGAGCCAAGTCCGGGCAGTTGGAAAGAACGGCTGCCCAGGGTAAATTGCTCTGATGCCATCAGGAAGAACCAGCCGCCAGCCCAACTCATCATACTGTTCCAGATCAAGCCAATCATAGAGGCAGGAACTTCCAACTTGACGAAGCGCTGCCAGGGCCGCAAGCGCGCGATAGAAGATACCTCCTTCAAGTCGGCTGGCAGGGTGCGTACGGAGTGGTAGAAGCTGAAGGTCATGTTCCAGGCCTGGCTGGTAAAGATGAGGATGACGCTTGCCAATTCGAGGCCGACGTTTGAGTGCGGGAACGCAGCAACGAGAGCGAGAACAACTGCCGGGAGAAAGGAGAGGATGGGGATGCTTTGCAGGATGTCGAGGAGTGGGACCATGACGATCTCTGCACGACGACTAGTGGCTGCAAGGTGACCGTAGATCAGGGTAAAGATCAGGGAGAGTATATATGCTAGAATCATGCGCAGCAATGAGTAACCGGCGTAGGCAGGCAGGGCTGTTGGCGAGAGATCGATAGTCACAGAGGGGGTGAGTGGTGCTGTCCAACGGGATGCTGCAATGACCAGCAGTGTGATGGCAGCGAGTAGAACAAGCACCACCAGGAGGTCGATGCCACCAAATTGCCGGCGTATGTGGGTACGACGACGCGGATGTGCTTCGAGTTCTTGCGTGGTAGTTCCCTGCTGGAGCTGTTCGCGCTCACGCGGGTTGTCGGGGACATACACTTGAGCCATGAATGACCTCCATACATAAGATCGAGCAGCCGAGATAATCTGATCCTTGTCCATCGATGATGCTGCCGCAGTCAGAGACAGCGATCAGCGCATCTCCACCCATCAACTGCCTTCTCTCAAGAAACACGCGGTGAGGATATGGGTTAGGACACGACATGACATCATCTCACCTAGCATAGCATACTGCCTCTGTTCACGCCACTGTTCTTCAGGGAACAGCTTCATCCTTTTCCCGGTGGGGAAACAGTTCGCTTCTTTCCCATTTTCCGTTCAATTCCTGTTATCGATAGAGCATGGGTAGTAAACAGGCAACAGAACTCATCTGTCCGCTGCCTGTTCACTTCCCATGCGCTAGGTCAGACCCAGCGCGAACTTAGTGTCCAATGGCGAGCTGGACAACCTTGACCAAGAGCAAGATGACTGCAATGAGCAGGTAGGCCCGCAGCGTAAACATGCCAATCTTGCGCGTGATTGACCAGGTCGGCTTCATCAGTTCAGCGAGTGGCGGCATCTGCCAAGTCGCCTTCTCCATGCGTGAGAAGGTGACCAGCTCCGGGTCTGGTCCTTTGCGGATGCGCTGCACCAGCGCGATCGCACCCATCACGATGAGTCCGGCGACCAGGACGATGCCCAGCACCTCCGACAACCTGATGGCATCGAGGTCGGGGAACAGGGTGGTCGCCGCCAGGATCAGCGAGAGAATCACCAGCAGCCCGACGATGACGGCTGCGACAGCGTTGAGCCAGGGCTTATTGACCCAGGGACCAAGCACTGCGCGGTCATTGCACAGCAGCACCAGGAAGACGGTAGCGCTCGGCAGCAAAATCCCCGCCAACGCTTGCACCGCAAAGGTCATCAGCCCGAGTGGCGCGCCCGGGATCAGCACGATCGCCCCTGCCAATGCCACGAGCGCGGCGTAGCTGCCGTAGAACAGCTTCGCCTCGTTCACTTTGCGATGCAGCGAATGATTGACCTTGAAGACGTCCCCGAAGGCATAGGAGGTTGAGAGCGAGACCGCGCAGGCCCCGATGATACTCGCGTTGAGCAGGATGATCATCAGGATCACGCCCATCGCCGGGTGGCCGAGTGCCGCGTACGCATGGGCGGTCGTCCCCGCATCCACGAAGGTGTTGAAGAACTTGGTCCCGGCGAAAACAAAGGCCGCAGCAATGATCAGCCCCGCCGCCTCAACGTTGGTCAGGAAAGCGCCGATGATGGTATCACTTTGCTCGTTTTTCACCCACCGGGCGGTAATGCGCTTGTCGACGACGTTGGACTGCTGGAAGAACATCTGCCAGGGCGCGACCGTCGTGCCGACAATAGCGATGATGGTCAACAGCGCGGTCGAGTTGATCCCCCCCCGAATGCCTGGGATGAACGTGTCATGCACGATCGGCCCGATGGCTGGATGCGGGATGAGGGCGATGGGGATCATCAGCAGGCTGGCGAGACAGCAGATCCACATCACGCTCTCCCAGCGACGGAAGCTGCCTGTCACCGTAACCACGATCAATCCCGCGACACCAACGGGTACTGAGATGAGTGGGCTGATCCCAAAGTAATTGAGGGCCATGGCAAAGCCGATGAACTCTGTAACAATGGTTAAAAAGTTCAGGATGAACAGGTCAATCACCGAGAACGCACCCCAGAACTTGCCGAAGCGCTCGAAGATCAAGCGGGCGTGACCCACCCTGCTGACCGCGCCCAGGCGCACCACCATCTCCTGGTTGACTAAGAGACGTCTATCTCCATCCTCAGCAACGCCGACGACAGCGACTTCCCCAACGAATCGCTGCGCAACGACCGCGACGCTCCGCCGTTGAGTGCCCCATGCAGCACAAAGTTGAACGCCAGTACGTTGGGCACCGCGAAACGTTCGACTTTGCCAGTGATGATGCCGTCGAAGTGCGCTCGCACACGTTCTGCTGTCACCTCTCGCGCCAGGAGATCGTAAGTCGCTCGGTCCGGTGCAAAAAGCGCAATGTTGGCTTTGTCACCCTTGTCGCCAGAACGGGCGTGGGCAAGGTGTACAAGTTGTTTTTTCATGAGTCCTCCAGAGAAACAGGTAACGCGGTCATACCTGTCCCCCAGACTGCGTCCTACATACAATCCCCCGGATTGCGTCCCCGCATCCACGCCACCCCCGCCCCTACGGATAAGATTTCCGCAAGGATGGGGGTTCTCAAGATTCTTCTATGCTCACACGTACATACTCTTCGATGATGGAGCGTGGGGCGAGCGTGGGCCAGATGCCGAGCAAGCCGCGTGGCTCCATCATGCCGCCTGCACCGCCGATGAACGGTGGGCCGCTGAGTGCTAGCGGTGGGATAAGCCGTCCGAGCTTTGCCGCCTCGCGCTTGTCGGCACAACGCACTGCGATGCGTAGATAGACTTCGTTCAGGTCATCGACGTGCGTGGGGTCGGCAAGTGGACCGTGGATGGAATTGTATCCCAGGTATTCGATGATGATCTCCTCAGCCTTCAGACCGGTTTCGACCATCTGCTGCTGAATAATCTGTGAAGCCAACTGTGCCTTCGCCAGCGCATCGGGCCATGCGTAGCCGATCATGGCCTGTCCCATCACGCCATCTTCGTAGCCGGCAACGATCTTGAGCATCTCAGGTGCAGGTCGCCCGGTCGCTCCTGTCACGCGCACCTGGTCGGGTCCAATCTCCTCCATGTGCAGCGTGGTCATGTCGACGTCGACATCGGGTGTCAGGTAGTGGGCCGGGTCGTGTACTTCGTAGAGCAACTGCTCGCGCAGGGTGTCGAAGTTGACACGCCCGCCTGTACCGGGTGCTTTGCTAATGACGGCGTCGCCGTTCTCCCACACTTCGGCGATGGGATAGCCGATGTGGGCGAGGTCGGGAATAGCACGCCAATCTCCGCCGAAGTTGCCGCCTGTGGCCTGGCCGCTGCACTCGAGCAGATGCCCGACTACAATGCCCTGCGCCAGTTTATCCCAATCATCCCAATGCCAGCCTAACTCATGTACCATTGGAGCGAGGAAGAGCGCGGCGTCGGCCACACGTCCTGTCAGCACGATATCGGCTCCCGCATCAAGCGCCTCCACCAGCGGCTGCGCTCCCAGGTAGGCGCTGGCGAAGAGCATACGCTCACGCACGGCGGCGATATTCTCGCCGGTATCCATGTGTGCCAGCGAGACGCCCGCTGCCTTCAACTCGTCGAGACGCTCCAACACGGCATCACCCAGCACGATGCCGACCTTGTAGACCCCCGATTTATCGAGGGGTAGGGCAAATTTCTTGTAGATCCCCGATTTATCGAGGGATGCAAGCAGTACCTCACGCGCCGCCATCGGGTTGAGGCCGCCGGCGTTCAAGATAAATTTGACGCCACGAGGGATCGCCAGCGGGAGGAGATCGGCCAGCATGGGGACGAGGTCGCGAGTGTAGCCCAGGTTGGGGTCACGCTGGCGGTCCTTTTGCAGGATCGCAAGCGTCAATTCGGCCAGGTGGTCGGAGGCGACATACTGGACGTTGCCGCGCTCAATGCTGGCTTTGATGGATCGCCAGGAGTCGCCGTAAAAGCCAAGGCCCCCGGCAATACGGATGGATTTCATGTTAATTCCAACCCCTCATGCCGAGTAGTTCTCTGGCAATCAACAACTGGCGAATCTCGTTGGTGCCAGCGCCGATCTCACCTAACCTGGCATCGCGCCACATACGCTCGACCTCGAAGTCAGTAAGGTAGCCCCAGCCGCCGTGAATCTGTAATGCTTCGTTTGCGGCACGCGATGAGGCGCGTGCAACGAAGAGCAGGGCCGCTGCGGCCTCTTTACTGACACGCTTACCCTGTTGGGCCAACCACAAAGCACGGTGTGCCATGTGCCGGGCGGCCTCCAGATTGGTGTACATGTCAGCCAATTTGGCCTGGATGAGCTGGAAGTTAGCGATGGGCTGGCCAAACTGTTCGCGCTGCCTGGCATACTTGATGGAGATTTCTAATGCTGCCTCCAGGCCACCGATAGCACTGACAGCGTAGTAGGCGCGCTCGATGTCAAGCCCGCTCATGACTACCTTGTAGCCTTCGTTGACCTTGCCTAGAACGTTCTTCTCTGGCACAAACGCATTCTCGAAAACGAGTTCGCCAGTGGGAGAGCCATGCATGCCCAGCTTCTGCAACTTGCGTGCAACCTGGAAGCCTGGCGTCTTCGTCTCGAAGATGAAGGCTGTGATGCCTCTGCTGCCCGCCTCCGGACGTGTTTTGGCATAGAGGACCATCACGTCGGCAATGGGGCCATTGGTAATAAATACTTTAGAGCCGTTGACCACGTAGCCACCGTCGACGGGACGCGCCGTGGTTTGAATGCCCATGGCGTCAGAGCCCGCATTGGGTTCGGTGAGGGCCAATGCCCCGATCATTTCGGTGCTGGCGAGTTTGGGCAGGTATTTCTGTTTCTGTTCCTCGGTGCCGTTGCGCAGGATGTTGTGAGCACACAGGTTGAGGTGGGCACCGTAAGACATGGAGATGGCCCCATTTGCGCGACCCAGGCCGCGAGCAACAAGGGCCGCCATCATGAAGTCGCCGCCGCTGCCGCCGTACTCTTCAGGGATGGCGATACCAGTGTAGCCCTGCTCGGCGAGGCGTTTCCAGAGCCACGGTGGAAAGTCGTCGCTGCGTTCGATCTCAACATTATGCGGTTTTATCTCTTTTTGTCCGAACTCAAAAGCACTTTGGTAGGCGAGCTGATGCTCTTCGGAGAGTTCAAAATCCATAAGCGTTATCCAGTCCTTTCTGGGGTTGCGAAGGTCGATGATTGGGTCGGCATAGGTACACTAATTCTGAGCTATTGAATGTGTTTCCATCCGTTGTTATCAACAGGAATGCCTAACTGTTCACCCCAGATAACACGTGCGAGTAGTTCTGCCAATTCTACCAATCGTGGTCCAGATCGATTGAGATAGTGGTTGCCATCGATAGCATAGACTTTACCGTCCCGCACTGCTTTCAGGTTTGCCCAAACAGGATGTTTTTGCAGTAGTGGTACATCCTCCATTGTACGTTCAATAGGGTAACTACAAGGAGAAAGCGCGATAACATCTGGATCAGCAGCTTGCAGCTCCTCCCAGGTCAGCCAGGGTGAGTGTTGTCCAATCTCGCCGAAGATGTTCTCGCCTCCTGCGTAGGCCACCAATTCAGGTGTCCAATTGCCTGTTGCCATTAAAGGGTCAAGCCACTCCAGCACAGCAACCCTTGGCTTGGAGCCGAATGTGGCTGTTTTGATGGCCAGGTCCCTGAGCCGTCGTTGATACATCTCTACAAGAGCTTGCGCCTGGTCACGTTTGCCTAGCACCACGCCTACTCTCAGAACGTCTTCCCATACATCCTGTAGCCGGTAGGGAGAGAGCGAGACAACAAGTGGTTGTAGGCCTGTAAGCTGTGCAATGGCCTGTGTTACATCTCGTTCGCTGACGGCACAGACCTCGCATTGTGTCTGCGTGAAGATAACGTCAGGACGTAACTTTTGCAGCTTGTCAACATCGATTGCGTAGATGCTCAGTGCTTTGAGAGCAGGGTCCTCTGGTTCATGTTTATACTGAGCGCGTTGTTTCACCTGTGCATCGATCTCAGCACTACTTGTATTGATATCTATTTGCACTGTGCTCACCGCGGGCAGAGCACGTATCCCTGGAGGATAGTCGCATTCGTGAGAGCGTCCTACCATCTGATCTAGACAGCCAAGTGCAGCGACCATCTCTGTGGCACTGGCTAATAGAGAAACAATTCGCATGTTGTCACCTTCTTCTGTGTATCATTCCTATGTCTATCAGGATATTGTGATTGTATCATATCAAAGATGCGTCCTATCGTTACTGGGCAGAGGCTCTGATTGAGGAGTTCCTTGTAATTTGACAACACACAAGGTCATGAGTATACTACATAGGTAACAAAACCTTTAGTATTCTCACTAGGTGGCCCAGACCAAGAGTCTGAGCGAAATAGGGAAGTCGGTGAAAATCCGGCGCAGTCGCGCTACTGTAACTGGTGAGCAACTCATCTCCTCGAACTATGAGAAGCAGCCACTGTCCTCTATTGGATGGGAAGGCAAGATGAGAAGCGATCGTAGCCAGAAGCCAGGAGACCTGCCTAGTGGGGTTTGCTCACGATCCTTCGCGTCAAAGGAGCGAGTGCCGAGACACAACGATCATCTGGTACCTCTTCCTAATCTCGGGTTGACCTCCATTTCACGCAAGGTGACAGCGGGCATTAATATGTCTCGGAGGTTACTTTCAGATGAATACCCGTGTCATCTCCTCTCATCTTTCACTTCTGCTGCTTGTGCTTCTCCTCGTTGGGCTAGCCGCGTGTGGTCAGACAGCCTCACCTGCCACAGGGACCCTTTCAATGCCGACCCCTACGACTACTGTCGCACTGGATGTGTATGGGACGCCCATTGTTTTCCCTAAAACTGCCCCACAGCGCATCGTCTCGCTTGTCTCAAGTACCAGTGAGATCCTTGGAGCATTGCATCTTGGGCGTCGAGTTGTTGGTATCGACTACTACACAGATTATCCGCCTGCTCTGACCTCTCTTCCGAGGGTTTCCAACGTTGACGGAAAGTACAATGTCGAGCAGATTGTGGCGTTGAAGCCTGACCTGGTGCTGAGCTGGGGGGGCCAGACAAAACAATACGATCAGCAGCTCAAACAACTCGGCTTGAATGTTGTCGACCTCCAGTTGTCCGACCTCTCCCAGACGCTCCAAGAAATATTGCTTGTAGGACGCCTGACCTTTACGCAGGAGACAGCGACCACACTCGTGCAACATCTTCAGCAACAGATCGCCCAAATCAAGGCCACGGTCGCAGGGACGACTGCACCCAAGGTGTTGCTTGAAGTGGACGATAGTACGCCTGGAAAGCCATATGTCTTTGGCAGCACTTCTTTTGGTGACGAACTCTTGCAGGACGCGAATGCACAAAATATTTTTCATGCCAACAGCAGTAACGGGGGCTATCCACAGGTAACCGATGAAGCCATTATCAGCGCGAATCCACAGTTTATTATTCTTACCGAAGACCCAGAGTATGGTGGGGACGTCAATCTGGTGTATAAGCGCGCTAATTGGGGTGGTATTGACGCGGTCAAATCTCACAGGGTGTACCACATCAACGTCGACATCATGCAGCGTCCAGGGCCACGGCTGGTGGAAGGACTACGGTGCGTTGCACAGATAGTTCACCCTAAGAAGTTCTCCGGTGCGTTACCCCATTACTGCGTAGGGGCGTGAGCTTGCCTCCGCCCTAGTCTAATCAGAAAGGAGGGAGCACAGACAATGTGGCTCCCATGAATTGAAACTCGAACGCCATGACCTGCAACACCGATGAAAGAAGGGGGTTGACATGCTACTGAGTCTTCCCAGAATTGTTTTCGCTGGTGTATCCAGCGGTGTAGGCAAAACAACCGTTACGACTGCTTTCATTGCAAATTTACGCACGAGAGGCATACGAGTACAGCCATTCAAAGTTGGGCCGGATTATATTGATCCGTCTCATCTAGCGTTTGCCGCGTCACAACCCTGCTTTAACCTCGATACCTGGATGATGCCACCCGGCCGTATGCTGGAGGTTTTTTGTACTACTGCTGCATCGGCAGATGTTGCGGTGATCGAAGGGGTCATGGGGCTCTATGATGGATATAGTAGCACAAGTGAGGTTGGTAGTACTGCCGAGGTGGCAAAGATACTGCGGGCACCGGTCGTGTTGGTGGTAGATGCAAGTGCAATGGCGCGCAGTGCAGCCGCGGTGGTGATGGGATTTCAGCATCTTGATCCACAGGTAAACATTGTAGGAGTTATTGCTAACCGAGTTGGGGGAGCAGGTCATGCTCATTTGTTACAAGAAGCCATTGAGGCAGAAACCGGCATACCTTTGCTGGGATATTTGCGGAATGCCCCGGAGAAACTGCTACCGGAGCGACATTTGGGCTTAGTCCCGGTCGCTGAACGTATTGTAAGTGCTGAGCAACTCGCTTTGCTGGGACAGCAGTTTGGCCAAACGTGCGACAGCGAAAAACTCCTAACCATTGCTCGCGAGGTTCCCGCTCTCGAGAGGGATGCCTCGATTCCCACGTTTTCCTCCCTGGAAACGGTACATGAACCTGTTAGAATTGCTCTTGCCCAGGATGAAGCGTTTAACTTTTACTACCCCGATACACTGAACTTGCTCCGGCGTGCTGGTGCAGAACTGGTACCCTTTAGCCCTCTTCATGATAGCATGTTGCCAGAGCATATCGCTGGTATGTATATTGGCGGTGGGTTTCCAGAGGAATATGCGCATGGCTTAGCTGGAAACGAGAGCATGCGCGCTGCTATTGGACACCTCCTTCAGCAAGGCATTCCCTGTTATGCAGAATGTGGAGGACTCATGTATCTCTGCCAATCCATTCGTGTGGCATCGGGCGAAGAATTACCTATGGTAGGAGCCATTGCCAGGCAAAGCATCATGAGCAATGATCCTGGCGGATTAGTGATAGGGTATCGTGAGGTGACTTCATTGCGCGATACGTTGCTGACGCACCAGGGTGAAGTTGTGCGCGGACATGAATTTCACTACTCTTGCCTGAACGTTCCATTTGCGCGAGAGGATTCGGCATATGAGTTACCCACGATAAAGGAGTCCCCCACGATAAATCGGGGGGCTACTTATGGACAAGTGGAAGGATTTGCTCGAGGCAATCTCCTTGCGACTTATGTGCATCTATCATTTAGTGGGTTTCCCCTGGCTGCTCAGCGTTTTGTGATCACTGCAAGATTATGGCAGACGAATTCAGAATGTGAGATATGAGATGAAGAAGAGGGCGGAGGCAAGCTCACGCCCCTACCAACCCGGAGTTAGTAGGGACGTGAGCTTGCCTCCGCCCTGAAGAGAGAAAGGGACATACTATGCTGGAAAATGAGGAAGGCGGAGGCACGGACGGAGGCAAGCTCACGTCCCTACCGCCCCTACAGCGGGACCTTGCGAACGATCAACGTGAGGAAGTCGTCGAAGAAGAGGACCCCGAGGAGGATCCGACACTCAGTGAAGAGGAACGGCTGGCACGTCAACGCGCCGGGCATGAAGCGCGCCGCAAGCGAGCGAAAACGGCGGTCAAGAAGGGGTTGGTGATCGTCAATACAGGCAAGGGCAAGGGCAAGACAACGGCAGCAATGGGGCTGCTCCTGCGAGCCTGGGGGCAGGGACTACGGGTTTGTATGCTGCAGTTCATCAAAGCTAGAACGGCCAACTGGGGCGAAGAGAAGGCGGCTCGCAAAATCGGCATTGAGATGATCCCCCTGGGGGATGGTTTTACCTGGCTTTCTAAGAACATTGAGAACGATAAAGCACTGGCTCGCCAGGGATGGGAATTGTGTCGCCAGAAAATTCTTTCTGGCAACTATGACCTGGTCGTATTGGACGAGATGACCTATGTGTTCAAGTATGGCTGGCTTACCTGGGAAGAGATACAGGACACATTTGATCAGCGCCCGGCAGGGATGCATGTGGTGGTAACCGGTCGCTACGCTCCTGCGGAACTGATTGAGTATGCCGACCTGGTTTCGGAGGTTGTCGAGGTTAAGCATCCTTACCAGGCCGGTATAAAAGCGCAAAAAGGCATTGAGTTCTAGGATGAAACTGAGCAAGCAGAGGCAAGGTGAAACGTTTGTGCTGGGAGAAGGGATGGCAGTGTTGATGGCGTTCGGGTTGGACTTACTGGGTGAACCACCTGCCGCCTGGCATCCAGTTGTCTTGTATGGCAAACTCATACGACGCCTGGAACAAGCTGCACCCCAGCGCCACATTCCCCAGTTGCTCTATGGTATAGTAATGCTGATGGTGGCTGCTCCCGCCGCTTTACTCCCGGCAGCAATTGTTCACCAGTTAGCAAAGCGGGTACGAGCCGGAGCGATACAACATGGCTGCTCCCACGAGGCGATTGATACGCGCTCCGCAAGCTTCGCTGAGTGGAGCTACGGCGGCGTCATATTGTATGCACTCATTGAAGGCATCGGTCTCAAACCTTATTTTGCCTTGCGCATGCTGGCTGAAGCAGGGCGATCGGTACGGCTAGCTCTTGAGCAAGGTGACCTGCCTGCCGCACGTAATGCGCTCCAAAGCCTGGTCAGCCGAGACCGCTCCGCGCTGACGGCAGAACTGGCGGGGGCTGCGGCCATCGAGTCATTAGCTGAGAATTTGAGCGACTCCGTTGTGGCACCGCTGTTGTATTACACGCTGTTGGGCCTACCCGGTGCAGCTGCGTATCGCCTGTTCAACACGTTCGACTCAATGATCGGCTATCATGGTCAGTATGAGTACCTGGGTAAAGCAGCCGCCTGGCTGGACGATGTGCTCAATGTGCTTCCGGCCAGGCTTACAGCTCTGCTGATTATTGCACTCGCTCCTCTCTTCGGAGGTAATCGGCTCAAAGCCTGGCACATCTGGCGGCGTGACGCCTATAGGACAGCAAGTCCTAACGCTGGGCATCCTATGTCTGCCGCAGCTGGTGCGTTGGGCCTACAACTGGAAAAGGTAGGCTATTACAGACTCGGCGACAACGACAAGGCCATCACCGTCTCAAGCGTCCGGCAGGCCGAGCAGATGGTGTGGAGCATTGGATGCGTTGTCGTCTTCCTCACAGCACTGTTCAAGACGCTCTGGAGTGCTCAACATGGATCATGCGACAAACGGGTTTGAGCGGGCCGTTCATGGCGCGCTTGATTACGGCGAACTGGAACGCCTGAGCCTGCACCCCGGGGACGTGCTTGATTTTAGTGTCAATGCCAATCCGTATGGCCCTTCGCCACATGTGCGAGAAGCTGTGGCAAACACCGCCATTGACCGCTATCCAGACCGCGAGTGCCTGGAACTGCGGCGGGCCATTCTGGACTATGAGCTGACGGGAACCAACCTTCCACTCAGCTCTATCGTGTGTGGGAACGGCACGAGCGAACTCATTTGGGCCATAACGCGCGCTTACCTGAAGCCGGGCTTGAAGGCCGCCATTCTTGGTCCTACTTTTGGCGAGTACCGTGTAGCTTGCCTGGCCGCTGGAGCCACCGTGGTTGAATTTCGGGCACAGGCCGATGCTTGCTTTCAGCCGGATATTGTGGCAGTTGCTGCCTGGATAGATATGGAGCGGCCCTCTCTGGCCTGGCTCTGCAATCCGAACAACCCGACGGGCACCTGGCTAGACCAACATCACATCCAACTTGTAGCAGCAGCCTGTCAAAGTATTGGCGCATTACTCGTGGTCGATGAGGCGTACTGGCGCTTTGTCTTTCCGTACGAGGCGTACTCGACGGTCGAGTTGGTGGATGCCGCCAGGAGGTCGCAGGTCATTGTGCTGCGTTCATTGACGAAAGACTTTGCCCTGGCCGGCTTGCGCCTGGGATACGCCATAGCCACGCCAGATATCGCTGAGCGCCTCAGCGCACAATTGCCATCCTGGAACGTGAATGGCGCGGCCCAAGCCGCTGGGATTGTCGCTCTGACCGATCGCACGCATCTGAAAACAACGCTGGATAACCTGGCTATTGAACGCCAGGCATTCTTCCATGCCTTAAGAGAAATTGGCCTGAATGTTGTGCCATCGCGCACTCACTTCTGTCTGATAGAAGTTGGGGATGCTCACCGCGTCCGTCAACAGCTCCTGAACAGAAAAATACTGGTGCGTGATGGTACCTCATTCGGTCTCTCTCAGTTCGTTCGGGTCGTCACGCGCCCTGGGGGCGAGTGGCAACAGTTAGTGCTCGCTTTGCAGGAGATGGTATGAGTCAAGCAAAGACGCTTATGGTGCAGGGGACGGCCTCGACAGTCGGGAAGAGCACGCTGGTGACCGGCTTGTGCCGTGTCTTTGCACAAGACGGTTGGCGGGTCGCGCCATTCAAGGCGCAAAATATGGCCCTGAATTCATTTGTGACCTGCAGTGGCGGAGAAATAGGCCGGGCACAAGCGGTGCAGGCAGAAGCGGCGGGTGCCGAACCCACCGTCGAGATGAACCCGATCTTACTCAAGCCAGAAAGCAATTCGCGCAGCCAGGTGATTGTTCTGGGACACCCACTGGACACGATGGAGGCGCGTGATTACTATCTCGATCGCTCCAGCTTGTTTGATGTTGTGCGACAAGCTCTTGCCAGACTGCGGGCCGAGTATGATCTGATCATTATCGAAGGGGCGGGCAGTCCAGTCGAACTGAATCTTGCCAGGTATGATTTGGTCAATATGCCAGTAGCTCGTCTGGTTGAGGCTCCGGTACTGCTGGTAGGAGATATCGACCGGGGAGGGATCTATGCCTCACTTCTGGGCACGCTAATGCTGCTAGAGCCTGAAGACCGGGCCCGTGTGAAAGGATTGGTCGTGAATAAATTTCGCGGCGACTTGTCGCTCTGGCGCTCAGGTGAACAGCTCCTTGCCGACCGAAGCGGCGTACCCGTACTAGGAACAATTCCTTTCTTCAACAATATTTGTATTGCAGAGGAAGATTCGGTAGCACTAGATAATGGAACGGCATATGTGCTCCAAGGTCGTCAGGATCAGACCAGCACTAGGGCGGAGGTAAGCTCCCCCTCCCTTCGCCTCTCCACTCCCGCCCCTACAGTTCCTGCCCCTACGGAAATCGTCGTTGTGCGTCTGCCCTACCTGAGCAACTATGATGAATTTGACGCCCTGGCTGCTGAACCAATGGTGCATCTGCGCTTTGCCACCAGCCCGGCTGAGTTTCCTTCACAGCCTGACCTGGTCATCCTACCTGGCACGAAAAATACATTCTCCGACCTGGCCTGGCTCTGGCGACAAGGGCTCGCTCAGCACATCCGGCAGTGTGCGAAAAATGGCTGTGCTGTGCTGGGCATCTGCGGCGGCTACCAGATGCTGGGCGAACGTCTAAGTGACTTCGTGGGTGCCGAGGCAGAAGCTGGTACAGTCGAGCCCGGCCTGGACCTTCTGCCAGTCGAGACCTTTTTCGAGCCGATCAGGGAAAAGACGACGCTGCAAAGCCAGGCTCAGGTAGATGAGTCAGCAGTACGTGGCCTCTTTGCGCTCCTGAACGGGCAACACTTTCAGACCTATCAGATTCACCTGGGGCGTACAGTAGCAGCGGCAGGAAGGAACGAGCATGCTGGCACGTGCGCTTTTGAGACGTATACCACTGGTAAAGATGGCTGGCTCAATGCTGATGGTTGGTGTGCAGGATGCTATTTACACGGCTTGTTCGAAAATGACAACTTCAGACAGAGTATTGTCACCGCCCTGGTAGGACGGCGCTCCAGCCAGTCCGTCAAACTGGAGAAGGCCAGTTTCAACCGCCAAGTTGAATACGACAAGTTGGCTGATGTGCTGCGTAAGCACATCGATATCTACCGGCTCAAAGCTTTGTGCAGCCTCACTGGCTGAAAGGAGACACCGCAATGACCAACCCCAAAACAACCATTGATGGCTTCGCATCTGCACGCGCTATGCTCTCTGCCTTGCGAGAAGGGCAGGTTTCCGCGACAGAGTTACTGGATCTGCACCTGGAACGCATTGCGCGCTACAACCCACAGCTCAATGCGATCGTTATCCCTAATGAGGAGCGAGCGCGGCAGCGTGCTGTCGAAGCTGATGAGGCTCATGCGCGTGGCGAGTCGCTGGGGCCACTGCATGGTCTGCCACTGACGATCAAGGATTGTATTGAGGTGGCTGGTTTGCGCACCACGGCCGGCGTGCGCAGCCGTGCCGAAATGGTCTCCGTGGAGAATGGCCCGGTGGCGCAACGTGCCCTGGGGGCTGGCGCAGTGCTGATGGGGAAGACGAATGTATCGCCCAACGCCAGTGACTGGAACGCGGATAATGCGGTCTTCGGTCGCACGAATAATCCCTGGGATCTCGATCGTACACCTGGTGGCAGTACCGGTGGCGGCGCTGCTGCTGTAGCGGCTGGCCTCTCACCCTTAGAGTTTGGTAGTGATATTGGTGGCTCGATCCGCATACCAGCTGCCTTTTGTGGCGTTTACGGTCACCGCCCTAGCGAGACTCTCGTACCGCGTTATGGGCATGTACCTGGCTCACCTCTGCCAAATGTGGCGGCTGTGATGGCTGTGCAGGGACCCCTTGCCCGCAGCGCCACCGATTTAGAACTGGCTCTGGATGTGATCGCCGGTCCGGTCGTTGGCGAAGATGTTGCCTGGCGCTTGGAGTTGCCGCCGGCGCGACATAGAGCCCTCTCTGATTTTCGTATAGCCATTATGCCACAGGCTGCGTGGTTGCCCGTCGATGCTGAGATCATGGCGGCGTTGGATGATGTGGCCAAGCGACTGGGTCGGCTTGGCGCTAAGGTGGTCGAGACTCAGCCGGAGGGTTTCGATTTTCGGCATCATCAGGAGGTCTACACGTCGCTGCTGAACGTTTTCATCTTTGCCGATATGGAGGAGAACCGGCGTACTCGCATTGCCGAGAATATACGGCTCTCGTCCGATCCATTTGGTCAGGCACAGGCTCTGGGGATGACAGCTACTGCATCACAGTTTCTAGATTTGCATATGCAGCGCGAGCGCTACCGGGCATGCTTCCGCGATTTCTTCAGGGAGTGGGATGTGTTGCTGTCGCCAGTGACGATCACGCCTGCTTTTAAGCACATCAGCAATGAGGTTCCCTTTCATACTCGAACACTGCAGATCAATGGTGAGGTTGTGCCATACGCGCGCCTCCAGATATATCCCGGTCTTGCCACGCTCAGTGGGCAGCCCGCGACAGCTTTCCCATGGGGGAGCACGCGGGATGGTTTGCCGATTGGGTTGCAAGCTATCGGTCCTTATCTGGAAGATCGCACGCCGATTACCTTTGCCTCACTGCTGGAGCGGGAGTTCGGTGGGTTTGTGCCACCGGCTATGACATACTTATAGCGAACACTGCTCAAATCCTGGATACGAGGGCACGGCGGGCGACCATAATGCCCTCCCATCCTCTCCACACCCCACTCGCCCCTACGGACTCGATGAAGAGAGGTCATTTCACAACAAGAAGCGACCTCTCTGATTGGCTAATCAACGACCACAACCAGCTTGCCCTTTGCCCGGTTCTCTTCCATATAGCGGTGTGCCTCGACAATGTCGTTGAAATGGAAGACCTTGTCAATGCTCACGCGATACCGCCCAGCCGCTACACCATCGACGATTTGCTGCAAGGCCTGTGCACTATTGGCAGCCGTGACCGTTTCGGTCGAGTAGTGCGTTAGCTTGACGGTTGAGGGAATAGCAGCCATCGGTTCAAACTCGTGTATCACCCAGGCATTACCAAGTATGCCGGTAAAACACACAATTCCTTTGGGAGCCACTGCCTGCAACGAGTCGAGGAGTGTCACGGTCCCAATCAGTTCAAGCACGCCGTTGACCCCACCAGAAACACGTTGCTTCACCTCATTGGCAATCTGACCTGTGTCGATCACGACGTCGTCCGCGCCATTCTCTCCCAATGCATCGGCCTTGGCCACATTGCGCGTGGTGGCAAGCACTTTCAAGCCTTTGTCCTTTGCCAGTGCTAGTGCCGCCATTCCGACCGACGAGGTACCTCCGCGCACCAGGAGGCTCTGTCCTGCCTGTACCTCCATGGCATCAAAGAGCGACCCCAGGCCGTCAGATAGGTCTCTGGGATCGCTGCCAGGATCTCCCAGGGCAGCGTTGTTTGCAGTGGGATGACCTGGCTAGCGGGAACAAGGGTATATTCTGCATAGCCACCATCGTAGGCAAAGAAAACTCGGTGCCTTTCTGCCTGCAAATGCAAAAATCTGTCGCCCACCCAGTGCCGATCAGCCCCAGGCCATGGCATGATGCAGCAGCATCTCGCGATGAGCGACCAGCCACGCTTCTCTCCACAGGGAATATTCCGCTCGCTCCTGCATCGTGGCGTCTGTCTCCAGCCCGGCAAAGTAGCGTGACATGCGATGTACCAGTGAACCGGCCTCCCGCAACCGCAGCACCTCGGGGATGGCGCACAATTCTTCTTCGCTCAAAGGGAAGCCAGCCACATAGGCCGTCGCGAACGCGTCCATCACCTCCCACTCTTTGCCCGTTCCCATCAGATTGATCGGCCACCAGCTCAGCGCCACGCACAGCTCCATCACCCGCAGATCGATGCCTGCGAACTCGAAGTCAAAGACCGCTGTTACCCGCCGATCTTCCATAAAGATATTTGCCGGGCCATAATCCCGGTGCAACAGTTGTCGAGGCAGGCGTACAGACAGGTCCGGTACCTCCTCTAGCACCGAGGCGAGTATGTTTTGTATCTGCCGGGCTTTGTCGCGCTCTATTGGCAGGCGCTCCACCGCCGCAAGGGGGTCTGGTACAGGCGCGTACCCAACCACGAGACCTCCATACGAGAATGTTGGCTCAAACCCAGCAGACGCTGCTATCTCAGGCAGGGCCGCGAGCGTGTTGTCGAGCGCTGCCAGGGCCGCTCCGGCTGGCGGCGCTAACAAGGGATCGTTGCGATCCGGGCGCTCTCCTGGCAGAAAGGGCGACAGGATCGCGAATGCCAGCGTCTCTGCCTCTTGCTCAAGCAAGGCTATGCTATCTCCGCTGTGCGTCCTGATGGGCAGCGGCAAGCGAAACGGCAGGTCTACATTCGACAAGGCCCTGAGCAGAGCCACTTCATAGCGCAGGCGTGGAAGCTGGGTGAGATCGGGAAGCAGGTGCAGGACATAGCGCTCTCCATCCGCAGTCTCCGTGTGCCATACCAGGTTGTTGGTACCGCCCGATAGAGGCGAGAGACGCCATGGCCCTGCAATCGGCCATGCTTGCCATAGCTGTGCCAGGTCTATTTTATTCTTCATCATAGGCATAGTGTACCCAACGGCGCGGCCGCGGGCAAAGCGCCTGCTGATTGCGGGTGGGCTTCATCTTTTTACAGCGAGCTGCGTCTTGCAACAGGGTCACGTTCTTCTTGTGAGCCTGAAGGACCGTACAAAAAATTGACGCCCACCCGGGGGATATAACCAGCGAACGATGCCAACGTATGGTATAATAGGCTGGAATATTTTTAACGTAATCAAGGGAAGCCCCGTATTATAGACATAGATCGCAACCCCAAGCGGGTAACGAGGAGAAACAATATCGTATGCAACTCATAGGGAAACTCATGGGTGACCCCAACCAGAGAGACTTGAAGGCCATCCAGCCACTTATAAATAAGATAAATGCACTTGAACCCGCTATAAAGGAATTGGGCGATGAGGAGTTGCGAGCGAAAACGGTGCAATTTCGTTCGCAACTCGCCCTCCACCTCAAAGGCGGCATGGTACTTGAAGACGAACTGGTAAAACTTTTCCGCGAAGCGCTGAAAACTGTAGAGCCGCTGGCAAACAAGTGCGGTGATAGGCAACTACATGCCGCGGTCACCGAGTCTCGCCAGGCGATTGAAAGACGACGCGATCCAGAATATGACCTGAGAGATAACCTGCAAGATACCCTCTCAGAATACTTCGAAAAAAGCTACGAGCAACTCGCTCCAACACTGAATGCGCTGCGCGTTACAGCTGCTATGGACCTGGCCGAGGAGCGCCAGAAATGGCCCGACGAGGCAAAAGATCCCCAATTGGCAACGCTCACACTACTCAAAGATATTGAACCTGCCCTCAAGGAAGTTGACGACGACCTCTTAAAGGATGCGTTTGAAGGGGCATGGCCGCGTTTTGAGCAGGCCCGTCGCAATGCAAAAGACAAAGATGAAGGTGCAGATGAGCGGCTTGAGCAGTTGCTGGGGAATATCCTGAAGCACTTGCAACTAGAAATTGTCGCCATCAAAGCTGAAGCGATGGACAAGCTCGTGCCGGAGATGGCGAAACGCTACAGAACCGGCAAAACGCTCGATGATCTGCTGCCCGAGGCATTCGCCGTCGTACGTGAAGCTGGTCGGCGTACAATTAAGATGCGCCACTACGATGTACAACTCATCGGAGGAGTCGTGTTGCACCAGGGCAAGATCGCCGAGATGCGTACCGGTGAAGGTAAAACACTGGTCGCTACGCTATCCGTCTACCTTAATGCGCTCACCGGCAAAGGCGTTCACCTCGTCACTGTCAACGATTACCTGGCTCGCCGAGACGCTGAATGGATGGGGCACATCTACAAATTCCTGGGGCTGACCGTGGGTGTGATCGTCAACGCCGTCGAGCCACAGTCGCCTGAACGCCGCGCCGCTTACCAGGCCGACATCACCTACGGCACTAACAATGAGTTCGGCTTTGACTACCTGCGTGACAATATGGCCACTGCACTGGAGCAGACAGTACAGCGAGATCTAAACTACGCCATTGTCGACGAGGTCGATAATATCTTGATTGACGAGGCACGTACCCCACTCATCATCTCCGGCCAGGGACAGGAGTCCACCGACCAGTATGTCAAGTTCGCACGCTGGGTCCCTCGTTTGAAAGCCGAGACCGACTATACCATCGAGGAGAAGACGCGCACCGTCATCCTGACTGAGGCTGGCATCGAGAAACTCGAGCAATTATCAGGCATTAAGAACATCTATGACGAAAATAACCTCGACCTGACACGCTATATGGAGAACGCCATCAAAGCTCAGATCATCTTCAAGCGCGATAAAGACTACATTGTGAAAGATGGCGAAGTCATCATCGTCGATGAGTTTACAGGCCGCCAGATGCCGGGTTGTCGCTACAGTGAGGGTCTCCACCAGGCTATTGAGGCTAAAGAAGGCGTGAAGGTGCAGCGCGAGAACCATACGCTGGCAACGATCACCTTCCAGAACTACTTCCGCTTGTACAAGAAACTCGCGGGTATGACCGGTACCGCATTGACTGAAGCACAAGAATTAGACAAAATCTACAAGCTGGATGTCGTTGTCATCCCTACAAACAAGCCGATGATTTGCAAAGACCTGCCGGACCTGATCTATCGTACGACGACTGCGAAATTCAATGCTGTGGTCGAGGAAATCAAGGAATTAAACGAAATAGGGGAGCCAGTACTGGTTGGCACCACTTCGGTCGAGACATCAGAATATCTTTCTGACCTGCTCGAGAAGCAGGGAATACCACATAATGTGCTCAACGCAAAACACCATGAGCGTGAGGCGCAAATCGTCGCACAGGCTGGCCGTTGGTGCGGGGTCACTATTGCGACGAACATGGCCGGTTGTGGTACAGACATCTTGTTGGGAGGCAATCCTGCCGGCTACTTCGATGCTATCCTACGCAGGCACGCCGAGCACGTGGACTACATCCGTGATATTCCAGAGCATACCGAGGATGAGCGCATTGAGAAAGAGGAAGCCATCCAGCAATATATCGACAACATGACCGAGGAGGAGAAAAACGAACTCTTCGAGCAAAAGATTCGTGAGTGCGAAGAGGATCACGAGCACGTTGTGGAATTAGGTGGTTTGCGTATCATCGGTACCGAGCGTCATGAATTGCGCCGCATCGACAATCAATTGCGCGGTCGCGCTGGCCGTCAGGGCGACCCGGGTTCATCGCGTTTCTACTTATCGTTGGAAGATGAATTGATGCGCCGCTTCGCCGCCGATCGTGTATCAAAAGTGATGGAAATGGTCGGTATGGAGGAAGACATGCCACTGGAGAGTAGCATGGTTTCCCGCTTCATTGAGCAGGCGCAGACGAAGGTTGAAGGCTACAACTTCGACATTCGTAAAAATGTGGTTGACTATGACGATGTGATCGCCCAGCAGCGCCAGGTAATCTACGCTGATCGTCGCGCCGTGCTTGAACGCGCCGACATGCATGAGCGCATCCTGGGTATGATCCGCGCAGAGGTGAGCAAAGTAGTAGATACCTGTATCCCTGCTAATATGGTCACCGAAGAGGAGGAGTTGGAAAAGCTCTTTTCCATCCTGGAAACCTGGGTGCACGTGCCCGAGGAAATGGCGCCAGAGAATATCCATGCCGTGCGCCGTGAAGACCTGAAGGGGAAGTTGATCGATCTGGTGATAGATCACTATGAGGAGCAGGGCAGAAATCTCGCTAAACTGAGAGCAGAAAACCCTGACCGTGACGTTGAAACCCTGGGCGATTTCGAGCGCTTATTCACCTTGCAAGTCGTAGATCGCTTGTGGATGGACCATATTGATGCTCTAGACGTGATGCGTTCGGGCATCGGTCTGCGCTCATACGGGCAGCGTGACCCACTGGTCGAGTTTAAGAACGAGGCCTTCAGGATGTTTGAGGAGCTGAAGCAGCTCATCCAGCATTACATTGTGGATAACTTGCTCAGGCTCGTGCGTAATGAATTGAAACTGGTTGAACAGCGGCCAGCGCCAAAGCGAAAAGCTCCACGCAGCCTGCGTACCAATGTCGATGATATCGCCCGGGCCAGCGGCCAGGCCAAAAGTGATGGTTCTAATGGACATGCCAAAGGAATTGTCAAACCTACTACGGCCACCGGTGGAGGTGCTCGTCATAATGGTCGCGGTGGGCGCGCTACCGTCGCCATGCAATCTCCTCGCCCCGCAACCCCCGCAAGAATCGGTCGCAACGATCCCTGCCCCTGTGGCAGCGGCAAAAAATACAAGAAATGCCACGGGGCATAGGGTCCCTCCCAACCTCTCCCCTTTGAGAAGTATGTCGTTCTTGTGCTATACTCTGATTTGACAGCAAATCAGAGTATAGCACAAGAACTCATGCAAAACAGCGCTGAAAATGTCCATTATCTCGACGCAGGACATCGTTCTCACCTCTCACCACGACGGAGGAACTATTTCCTTAGCATCATCATTTCCTTGCTGATGCTGCTTGGACCGGTGGGACCACTCCACCTCGCCCATGCCAGCACGACGGATGGCACCCGTACCCTCACAGGCTCCCTGAACGTGGCTCATGCGGCTCACACAGTACCTTTATTGCCTTATGGTCAGGTCCTGGCGTCAATGGAACAGTATATTCCTGGCACGACACCGGTGCTGTACTTGCCCAGCACCATCACCGTGGACGCCACCGGTCCGCTGGGGGCTATTGTCACCTACACCGTCAGCGCCAGCGACCCTGACAATCCAGCCAGCCTACCCTCCATCACCTGCACGCCTCCTTCCGGTAGCATCTTCCCCATTGGTACCACCACTGTCCTCTGCACGGCCAGCGATGCGTTCGGTAATTCCTCAAGCGGCAGCTTCCTGGTGATCATCCAGGACACGACCGCGCCGGTGCTATACTTGCCTGGTACCATCACGACGGATGCCACCAGCCCGCAGGGGGCCGTCGTCACCTACATCATCAACGCCAGCGACCCCGACAACCCAGCCTACCAGCTCACCATTGACTGCACGCCTCCTTCTGGTAGCACCTTCCCTATTGGCACCACCACCGTCCTCTGCACGGCCAGGGATCCGGCAGGCAATACCACAGGCGGCAGTTTCCAGGTGACCGTCCTGAACAGAGCCGCGCCAGTGCTGTACTTACCTAGCACCATCACCGTGGACGCCACCGATCAGCTGGGGGCTATTGTCACCTACACCGTCAGCGCCAGCGATCCTGACAATCCAGCCAGCCTACCCACCGTCAACTGCACGCCTCCTTCTGGTAGCATCTTCCCCATTGGCACCACCACCGTCCTCTGCACAGCTAATGATCTGGCAGGCAATACCACCGACGGCAACTTCAATGTGGTCGTCGAAGGTGCAGCAGCTCAGCTCAGCGATCTTCTCACTCTGGTCAAAAGCTTCTCCTCTTCTGCAGAGTCGCATGCCCTGGTGACCAGGCTGCAGGACGCCCTGACGGCGGTGGATGCGGGCCAGACATCCACTGCTTGCTCTGCCTTCACGCAGTTCATCGGCCTGGTCGGAGTACAGTCCCGCAGCGGACTTACCATGAGTCAGGTCAATCAATTGCTGACAGCTCGCCACGCGCATCCAGACCGTACTTGCCTGCAATTGAGCCACAGGGAGAAAGAGACAGAGATCAATAACTTTTGCTGATACTAACCATCACAAGCTTGAAGGTGATTCTCTGGACCTTCACGCTCGAATCATGTTATGCTTTATTCAGGAAATATGTTTCCCAGACAGTGAAGTCTACCCAAACCTACTTCGCAATGGATGCTTGAAGTGGAGAAAGCGATAAGGATGAGCGGTCAACATTATATGAACGGCAACAGTAATGGCAACGGCAAACACGCCATGAACGGCCACCGTACTTCAGAACTTGCGACAAGCTGGCAAAAGGACCCGCGTTGGCAAGGAATTAAACGCCCATACACAGCAAATGACGTTGTGCGCCTGCGTGGTTCCATTGAAATAGAGTACACTCTGGCGCGCATGGGAGCAGAACGCTTATGGCGTCTACTGCACACCGAACCCTATGTAGCGGCCCTTGGCGCGCTGACAGGGAATCAGGCGGTCCAGCAAGTAAAAGCAGGCTTGAAAGCAATCTATCTGAGTGGTTGGCAGGTTGCGGCTGACGCAAACCTGGCCGGGCAAATGTACCCCGACCAGAGCCTCTACCCGGCCAATAGTGTTCCGCATGTTGTACGCAGGATCAACCAGGCTCTCCAACGTGCCGACCAGATTCATCATGTGGAAGGCCATGATGACATCTACTGGTTTGCTCCCATCGTGGCCGATGCGGAGGCAGGCTTTGGTGGCGCACTCAACGTCTTCGAACTGATGAAAGCAATGATTGAAGCTGGGGCGGCTGGTGTCCACTTTGAAGATCAATTAGCATCCGAAAAGAAGTGCGGGCACATGGGCGGAAAAGTATTAATACCAACGAAGACGGCCATCAAACATCTGGTAGCAGCCCGCTTTGCGGCTGATGTCATGGGCGTACCAACCTTGATTGTTGCCCGCACCGATGCCAACGGAGCCCACTTGATCACGAGCGATATCGATCCGGCTGATCACAAATTCCTCACTGCCGACCGCACATCCGAAGGGTTCTTCAGAATGCATGGTGGAATCAGCGCAGCTATCGCTAGAGGCCTCGCCTATGCTCCATACTGCGATCTGATCTGGTGTGAAACCTCGGAGCCCAACCTGAAGGAGGCGCAGCACTTTGCAGATGCCATCCACAAACAGTTCCCTGGCAAGCTGCTGGCCTACAACTGCTCTCCTTCATTCAACTGGCGCAAGAAGCTGGACAGCGAAACGATTGCGATGTTCCAGCAATCGCTTGCGAAGATGGGCTATGTGTTCCAGTTCGTCACCCTGGCAGGCTTCCATGCACTCAACTACAGTATGTTCGAACTGGCGCTTGACTATCGCGATCACGGTATGGCTGCCTATTCCAAGCTGCAACAAGCCGAGTTCACGCTGGAACCATTTGGATATACCGCCACTAAGCACCAACGCGAAGTGGGCACTGGCTACTTCGACGAGGTGGCCCAGGCCATTGCGGGTGGCATGTCCTCAACCACAGCACTCGCAGGCTCGACCGAGGCGGAGCAGTTCCACTAAGAGCGGGAAATAATGTAAATAGCACCATGCTACAGCGGATGCCCTGGCATGGTGCTATTTTATAATATTCTCACACCTTGCTCATCACCCTGACAAGATGGTATAGTCTACTCAGAGAAAGCATCATCATTCCATCGTAATGAAGTATTATTCCAGATCAAGTTACCCATCGGAACGTGGCTGCATGCCTCTGTCACCTCGGGTCGGGACAGCTATTTCCTGCGGCTATCTTCTGAGAAAGGATGTGTGATTTCTATGACAAATCAAAATTATCCCAAAGGGGTCGAGATTTGCGGCTCCATCACCCCCGAGTTCGCTGAGATACTGACTCCCGACGCCATGCATTTTGTCGCTACGTTAATCCGCGCCTTTGCTGATAGACGTGATATGCTCTTGCAGAGAAGGGCGCAGCGGCAGGCCGAGATCGACGCCGGTATCCTCCCTGACTTCTTGCCTGAGACTGAGCATATTCGCAAGAGCGAGTGGACGGTTGCTCCCATTCCCCATGACCTATTAGACCGGCGAGTGGAGATCACCGGCCCAGTAGAGAGAAAAATGGTCATCAATGCCCTCAACTCGGGTGCCAAGGTCTTCATGGCCGACTTTGAAGACTCGCATACCCCCATGTGGGATGGCAACATCGAAGGCCATATTAATCTGCGTGATGCCATCAATCGCACCATCGAGTATAGCAGTCCGGAGGGCAAGCCATACCGCTTACAAGAAAAAACGGCCACCCTCCTGGTGCGCCCGCGCGGATGGCACCTGTCGGAAAAACACGTTCTGATCGATGGCAAACTAATTTCTGGAGGCATCTTCGACTTTGCACTCTACTTCTTCCACAACGCCAAAACCTTGATCGAGAAAGGTACCGGGCCGTACTTTTACCTGCCCAAACTCGAAAGCCACCTGGAGGCCCGCCTCTGGAATGACGTCTTCGTGTTGGCACAGAAGGAACTTGGCGTTCCACAGGGTACCATCAGAGCTACAGTACTCATCGAGACCATCCTGGCAACTTTCGAGATGGATGAAATCCTCTACGAGTTACGCGATCACTCCTCCGGCTTGAACTGCGGACGCTGGGACTACATATTCAGCGCCATCAAGAAGTTCCGCAACATTCCCGACTTCATATACCCAGACCGCGCTCAAGTAACGATGACCACGCATTTTTTGCGCTCGTACTCCTTGCTCACCATCAAAACCTGCCATCGGCGCAACATCCACGCCATTGGTGGCATGGCCGCCCAAATCCCCATCAAGAACGACCCACAGGCGAACGAAGAGGCACTGGCCCGTGTGCGCGCCGACAAGAGACGCGAAGCCACCGACGGCCACGATGGGACATGGGTAGCCCATCCCGGCCTGGTTGCCATTGCGATGGAGGAATTTGATGCCGTCATGAAGGGACCCAACCAGATAGATAGGAAACGCGAAGATGTGCATGTGACGGCAGCAGACCTGCTGGCGGTCCCCGGCGGACAGATTACTGAGGCCGGGCTGCGCAACAACATCAGCGTCAGCCTACAGTACCTGGAATCGTGGCTGCGTGGCACAGGCTGCGTTCCCATCTTCAACCTGATGGAAGATGCCGCCACGGTCGAAATCGCCCGCTCACAAATCTGGCAATGGTTGCACCATCCCAAAGGCACCCTGGCGGACGGTCGAAAGGTGAACATTGAGTTATTCCGGCAACTGACGGATGAAGAACTGGCGAAGATCAAGTCCACCCTTGGCGAGAAGCAATTTGCGACCCGCAAATTTGCTCTGGCCCGTGAACTGCTCGACAAAATTATCACCGACGATCAGTTCACCGAATTCCTGACGTTGCCAGCATATCAGTATATAGATTAGCTGGGATCGACATAAAAGGCTAAGACAGCGCAGCCGTATATGGTAGGGGCAAGGAGGTGTGGCGCGGCGGAGCGGGCCCTTGCGGTTGTCCTGGTAACAAAAAAGACAAGAGGTTGCGAATGGAACAAAAAACGCCGGTGTCTGCGGGTGCTATCATACTGCGCGATATCGGAGGCGAATTAAAGATTGCCCTCGCACATCATATCAACAGCCCCAAGGAGTGGGTGTTGCCGAAAGGCCATGTCGAACCAGGTGAGTCACTTGAGCAAGCAGCCTTGCGCGAGATCCACGAAGAAGCCGGTTTGGCCAATGTCCAACTGATCAGCCACCTAGGTACGCTCATGCGGCAATCGATAAAGCCCAACGGCGAGGTAGTAGATAAGACGATCCATTACTACCTGGCATACGCTTTGGGCAATGGCCATTTTCAAACTCCATCCGATCTAAGGTTTACTGAAGTGGGCTGGTTTTCACCGGAACAGGCGCTGGAGAAGGTTGCTTACGAGACAGACCGGACTTTCATGAAAGAGCATCTGGCCCCAATGTTTCAGTTATAAGCGTGTATGATTGGTTATGTGCAAACTGAATAGACGGGCCGTAGGGGCCGATTTATCGGCCCCAGTCATTGTCCTACTCTCTTGCTACTCCGATATACAATCCCCGTCCCATCAACTTCTCGGGATCAGCATCATGTACCACGTCCAATGCATTAGCTCGGAACGCATCAAGATAATTCTGGTGGGAAAAGAGTCCAAGCTTGTGCAGCAAGGAAGATTTCTTACAACTCTCGACTCCTCGTCTTGATAATCCCCATAATCCGCTCTACAAAACCTTCCAGCGGCATCACCCCGAGGTTCTCGTTCGTGCGCAGGCGCACGGAAACAGCCTTTCCCTCTGCCTCTTTATCGCCGACCACAAGCAAGTACGGAATCTTCTGTACCTGGGCATCGCGAATCTTTGCATTCATCCGCTCGCTGCGCGTATCCACCTCGACTCGTACGCCCGCCTTCTTGAGCACCTCCATCACCTGGTTGGCATATTCCACATGACGGTCAGCGATGGGAATGATCACTGCTTGCAGTGGAGAGAGCCAGGTAGGGAATGCGCCCGCGAAATGCTCAAGCAATAAAGCAACCGTGCGCTCCAACGAACCGAAGTTGGCTCGGTGAATCATCACCGGCCTATGACGCTGGCCATCCTCTCCAATATAGCTTAAGTCGAATTGTTCGGGCAGATTGTAGTCCACCTGCGCCGTGCCGAGTTGCCATTGACGGCCAAGCGCATCATGGAAGAGAAAGTCGAGTTTGGGGCCATAGAAGCCCGCCTCACCTTCCTCTACCACATAAGGAAAGCCTAGCTTTGGGACAGCGTTCATAATCACTGCCTGAGCCTGCTCCCAGGCCTGATCACTTCCCACATATTTGGAACTGGCCGGGTCGCGTAATCCAACACGCGCCGTGAAGTCACTGAACTGTAGTGCCCCAAAAACGAACAGTGCTAGCTCAACAACCCTGGCAAACTCATCCTCGACCTGTTCAGGTGCAACAAAGATGTGTGAGTCGTCTACCGTAAAGTCACGTGTACGTAAAAGCCCGTTAAGTGCGCCACTCTGCTCGTAGCGATAGACTGTACCAAACTCTGCCAGGCGCAGCGGCAAATCACGGTAGGAACGTAACTCACTTTGATAGATTTGGATATGATGCGGACAATTCATCGGCTTAAGGATATATGCTTCGCCGTTCGGCTCGACTTCCGACGAACTCAAGCCCTGCACAGCGCCACTATCATGTGCGTATGCTCCACTGTCCGCTTCATCTACTTTTATGCCAGGCTCTACCATTGGTGGAAACATATGGTCGCGATACTTGTACCAGTGTCCGCTCGTCTTGTAAAGTTCGATTTTGCCAATGTGTGGCGTTACAACTGGCAGGTATCCACGGTCGAGCTGTTCCTGGCGTAGGAAACGCTCGAGCACATCACGCAGAATAGCGCCCCTGGGTAACCACAGCGGCAACCCCGATCCCACTTCAGGGGAGAACATAAAGAGCCCGAGTTCGCGCCCAAGTTTATGATGATCGCGTTTTTGAGCCTCCTCCAAACGCTGCTGCTCAAGTTTGTCCGACATAGAAAAACCTTTGTCTTTACAACTCCCGACTTCTCGTCTTAATAATCTCCGTAATCCGCTCTACAAAGCTTACCAGGGGTGTTGCGCCAAGGTTCTCATTCGTGCGCAGGCGTACGGAAACGGCATTCTCTGCCGCCTCTTTGTCGCCGACCACCAGCATGTAGGGAATCTTCTGAAGCTGCGCATCGCGTACTTTGGCGTTCATACGCTCGCTGCGCGTATCTACCTCGACCCGTACGCCAGCCTGCTTGAGTATCTCCATCACCTGGTTGGCGTATTCCTGGTGACGGTCAGCAATTGGGATGATCATTGTCTGCAGCGGGGAGAGCCAGACAGGGAATGCACCCGCGAAATGCTCGATCAGCAGGGCCATAAAACGCTCCGTTGAGCCCGTTACCGCACGATGGATCATGATCGGACGATGAGGCTGCCCATCTTCGCCAATGTATTCAAGCTCGAAGTTCTGCGGCTGGATGAAGTCGAGTTGAATCGTTGAACACTGCCAATCGCGACCCAGCGCATCGCGCACCATAAAGTCCGTCTTTGGTCCATAGAATGCTGCTTCACCAATGACCTCACGGCAGTCTATCCCCTTGTTCTTCACGGCAGTCCGCAATGCGCTCTCAGCCTGGTCCCAGATCTCGGGGCTGCCCGCATACGCCTCCTGCTTCTGGGGGTCGCGCAATGAAAGTGCAATCCAGTAGTCCGTCAGCCCATAGGTGTTGAAGACCTCCAGCGTCAGATTGATGGCACGATCGAACTCCTCCTGCAACTGATCTGGGCGCAGGAAGACGTGAGCATCGTCCTGAGTGAGACTGCGCACACGCGCTAAACCCGTCAACGTTCCCGCTTTCTCGTAACGGTACAGCGTGGCAAACTCGGCATAGCGTACAGGTAGCTCACGATAGCTATGCATCTGCGACTTATAGAGCAGGATGTGATGTGGGCAGTTCATCGGCTTGAGCATGTAGGCATCATCCTCCGACAACTCCTGCTCACCCTGCATTACGGGAAACATCGTCTCGCGGTATTTGTACCAATGCTTCGAAGTCTTGTACAGGTGTACCTTACCCAGGTGTGACGTCCACACATGCTGGTAGCCATACCTCTCCTGTGTCTCACGGACATAGCTCTCCATCTGGTGACGCAGCATCTCACCACGCGGCAAGAACAGTGGTACACCGGCCGGTACCTCGTCGCTGAGCACAAAAAGCTTGAGTTCCTTGCCCAGCTTGCGGTGGTCGCGCTTCTGCGCCTCCTCCAAACGCCACAGGTACTGATCGAGTTCCTCTTGTGTGAACCATGCTGTGCCGTACAACCGCTGCAACATAGGTCGCCGCTCATCGCCACGCCAGTAAGCGCCCGCCACGCGCATCAGCTTGAAGGGACCGATCTGCTCAGTGTTTTCTACATGCGGACCACGGCACAGGTCCAGAAATTTATTTTGCTGGTAGATACCCACCTCTTCATCAGGCAGATTCTCGATGATCTCAACCTTGTACACCTGGCCCTTCTTGCTGAAGTACTCTAACGCCTTCTCACGCGGCCAGCGGTCGCGCAGGAAAGGGTACTTGCCCGCTACAATACGCGCCATGCGTTGCTCAATGTCCGGCAGGTCCTCGGGTGTGAGGGTGCGCGGCAGATCGAAATCATAGTAAAAGCCATCTTCAATAGCTGGTCCGATGGCAAATTTAGCATCTGGAAAGATCTCCTGCACTGCCTCAGCCATTACATGCGCAGCGGAATGTCGCATGCGCTGAATCGGCGTGTAGCCTACCAATTCTTCCAGTTCTTCTACAACCGACATAGTATAATTCTCCTCGTTCGTTAATGAAAGACAACAAAAAAGCCTTCTCATCCCACCTTGGGACGAAAAGGCAATCAGAAAACGCTCTTCGTGGTTCCACCCAGCTTCCGTGTCTCTCGGGGTTATCCATCACCAAGTATCGTTGACGGAAAAACGCAGTGAGAACGCGCTTTAGCGACCGTTAACGTTGTCGGGACGTGTACCTTACTGCCTCGGCACAGATTAGCGAGGGGTATCATCCTCCTGCTTGATTAAGAGCGCTTTCAGCCGCCGGCGCTACCTCTCTGTCTACCTCCCAGGAAGAGACATGTCTCGCATCCTTATCACATGTATTCATTGTACCTAGAATACCATAGGAAGCGAATGATCTGACACTCCCCCGCATCGAATGCGGGGGGTTCTTCCTTCATCCATGAGACTTGCCCCTCAGTCTCGCAACTGAGAGGTAGTGGCCCGCATGTCCAGAAGCGTTCAGAGGGGTTGCTCCCTCTCGGTTCCCGTGTGCCCCACGGTACCGGCCTATGTGTTGACAAGAGAAATATCCGACCGTGAGGTGGGAATAGCGCCCCTGCGAATAGGCAGAGATTATACGCCCGTCTCTCTCGTTCGTTCTTTGGTGACTACGCTCATGCTTTTACCCAAAGGGGCGATTTACTTTGGATACCTGTCCCCCAGACAGGGTGCCCACAAACATGATTCAGTTGTCAAAGTACTGCTCGTAGTATAGCACCTTGTGATATGCGTGTCAATATGCTATGCTTAAAACATGAGGAAAACACGTACAACTGTCCATTTAGAGGACAAGGACAAAGAAGCCATTGCCGCTATCCGAGAGCATTACGGACTCTCATCGAATGATGACGCTATCCGCTTAGCTCTACGAGAATGGTATAGGCATATCAAGGCAGGCCCAACCCCTGCCCCAAATAAGGAGAGGCTTTCAGCTCCCGCTAGAAAGACGGGGGCTTTCAGCCCATCTTAACTGTAAGGTACTCGTCGAGGCAGTAGCAGAGCGGCTCACACAGATCATCCGTGAGATATGCCATGAGCATCAGGCAGAGGTACTCAGTTTAGAAATCATGTCCGATCATGTCCATCTCTTCGTTGGGTGCGATCTACAGTTGGTATTCAGGAAACCTTATGCCCACCGGACGCGATAAATCGGGATACCTGTCCCCCAGGCAGGGTGCCCTGTCTGGGGGACAGGTATCCTACGGAGAACTGTCTCATATGCCATTTACAGCACATGATCTTCGCTATCATGCTGAGCAGAGCTATCCAGACCTTTATGCCTATCTGCTCCAGCGAGCAAAACGCTATTTGGGGTCGCTAAGGTACAATTCAGTTGAATTGGACATGGTAGTTGAACATGTAATTGAGCAACTTGTACGTCTAGGTAATCTGGGTGGTGGAGATCATGTGCCAGAAAACGCACTCGATAGGATGAGCCAGGCACAGTTCTACGCATTTCTTAACCATTGTGTCAGAAACAAGGCCATCGATCGCTTGCGTAAACACCACCTCTCCATCAGTACCTTCGCCGAATTAGAGGCCGCCGCAGATTCAGAAGGTGAGGATGATCCCCTCAACAATGTGGTTGAGCCTCTGTGGGGCACACCTTTTGCCACACCAGAAGAGGCCACAGTTGAATTAGTCTCCCGAGAGGAATTACGCAGTCTACTCAAGCACTGTATCAAAATATTGAGCGCTGCCCCACATCAATTGCAAGCGGTTCTGCAGGAACTTGAAGCGCTGGGGGCCGCAGAATTGCTCAGCGCTCTTCGCCAGGAACTTGGAGCAGAGAGCCTGGGGGCAGATGAGTCACTTTCCCACGCAAGCCAGCACAAGGATCACGCTCACAAAAAGTTACGTCATTGTCTGCAACAGAGTAGTACCAATTTGGCCGTGATGATCGCTTTACGTTTGACAGACTATGAAGTACATTCCGCCATCTCTATTGAAGTGGTGGTGGATGTCCAGACCCTGGCACGGAAAGATCTATCCGAACGTGAAGTACAGATAGGTCTGAAACAACTGGTGACTGAAGGCTTACTCGATTGGCATGGTGAGCAGGTTGTCCGCCTCACAGGCGCCCAAAAAAGCGCCTGGCGCGTTACTATGAAGCGTAGGGATTACCTGGAAAACGTTGGGGCTACCTTTGTGGTCGCCCGAGACTCTGGAAGGGGCAACGAATGAATGAGCATAGACAATCCGAAGGCGCATCCGATCCCGGGAATCAAACCGTACAGTTGTCACAATGGTTGCAACAATTGTTGTCGGCAACTTCAGTATCGGACGCAGCTTCTTCTCAATTAGCAAACGAGCAGCATGAATATCATCTACATTTCTATCAGCAGTTGCCAGATTTTGTGCTGGCTCTCCTTGATAAGCAACCGCAGGCAATACTCCATTACGCGCCTCTGCTCTATCATTTGGTCGAGTGCCCTACGTGCCATGCTGCCTACATGGACCTCTACGCTGCCATGAGGGCTGCATTGCAGCCAGATCAGGGAGATCTCACCCTCAGTCAAAAGACAGCTACTTTAGAGCCTACCCCACCTCGCATGGTAGTACATCTGTGCCAGTCGCTCATTCGCCAGGCGGAATCGGTGCTACGCCAGGCTCGTCGTGAGCATACAGACAATAGTGCCCTGGCTCGTTCGCTCTTGCAGCAGGCCATTCGCATAAGCGCCCGTGTAACACAAAATCACCTGCGTAGCCAGGCCCTCCAAGACCTGGTGCGTGTTGCCACCCTGTTTGAAGACGTCAGTGGCTATCAGCAGCAAGAACCCGCTGTACACATTTATTCCTCGCTGCCAGCAGGAGGTATGCACCAGGGTACAACAGTGCGGAGAGCTGAGACGACATTGCATGCCGAGAGAACTCCTGCTGGGCAACCTATCATCCACCTACAAGCAAAAATGTTGGGGGGTACTATTACACAACATGGGGATAGACTAGAACTTCATCTGCACGATCTTGATAAGGCACTGCGCGGCCAATATCTTATCATCTCGGTGCCACTCGGTTCATTAATTGAACCAATAGGCTGGCTCGGCGGCAATCCCCACACTATTCGCAGTGTTGCTCCTGTTGATCAACACGGCATGCTGAATACGCCACTCGGGCAAACAGAGCTACAACTCAGCAATCCGGAGGAGCGTAATCTATTGGAAGCAACATTCATGCTGCTCGAAGTGCGAACTTCCGATTAGCCTGGTTGGAAGTTGACGGTCCCACTTTTACCACCGCTTTTGCGCGCTACATAGGCCTGTTCAATGGTAATCGTCGTGTCCACACCCTTGCACATATCGTAGATTGTCAATGCCGCAACGGCAGCTGCCGTAAGTGCCTCTACATCCACACCCGTCTTATAGGTAGTGCGAGTGTGTGCTTCGATGTGTATCAGGCCTTGTGTCCTATCGAGCGTGAAATGCAAATCGATGTATGTCATCGGCAGTGGATGGCAGAGCGGGATCAGTTGCGGCGTCTGTTTGGCAGCCATAATACCCGCAATCTTCGCCACTTCCAGCACACTTCCCTTTGAAACCTGGTTCGTCTCGATCAGACGTATCGTCTCCGGGGCCATCTGCACACGCGCCTTCGCCACAGCCTCACGCAGCGTCTCAGGACGATCGGTGACATCGACCATGTGGATACTGCCGCTCTCATCCAGGTGAGTGAGTTGTTTGTCAGGGCTGCTATTGTGCTCGTTCATATCATCCTCCAGAAGTATGTTAGTAGGGTTTCTCACCTTTGACGAAACTCGACTACCCGCTTCCAATACCTCAGCGCCTCCTCCGTCCTACCACTGTCCTCTAGCAGTTGCGCGTAGCGTACTAACCACTCGGCTAGCTCCTCACGCATGCCCAAACGCTCCAGCATCGCCAGACCACCTGCGAAGCGCGCATCCCCCTCCTCATCTCGCGACTCTGCATATGCTATCTGCCCCAGCAGCAGCGACGTCTCCGCAGCTATAATCGTCTCTTCAAAAGGTCGCGCTCCCTCATATGCCTTCCGCGCATATTCTTTAGCCTCGGTCACTCTGTCATGTGCAAGATACCAGGCAGCCAGGTTCAGCGTGATACTCGCTACACTCAAACTATCCCAGCCTTCGCTTTCCTGCCGCAGTGCCGCTTCAAGAAATGTTCGTGCTTGTTCTTGATCTCTGTCCATCACCGCACGGCAAATCCGGTGATACAGCTCGCCCCGCCCCCGCAGTCTGGCTTCTTGATCGTACAAATGCAAGCACTTCTCGCCGTTCAGGGCTGCCAGCTCATACTCACCCACATTAGTATGATAGTGACATATACTTGCATACATCGATCTGATTTGTTCAGTACTAGCCAGTTCTCCTGTTAATCCAGCAGCTTGTTGGAACATCTTAACTGCCTGCTCCAATTGATTAAGCCGCATATAACATTCACCCATGTTGGTGTATACTTGTATCATGAAAAACGGATTGCGCTGCTGATCACTTGCCAACAGATCAAGGCACCGTTGATATGATCTAAGCGCTTCTGTATAGTTATGTGTAGCTGCAAACATGCTTCCTAGCATATTCAGTATCTGCAAGTTCATGGAGGAGAAAACACCTGGGTCTTTAGCAAATCGTGCAGCCTCTAAGAGAGCATTCTTACTCTCCTCGAATTGTGCCATCTGCAAGTAGGCCCAACCAAGTAAATACTGGAGTTGTGCTTGTTGCCGCCGCTTCAAGTTTTTCGTCGCAATTTGCTGTAGTTGCTCTCCTGCCTGCAACGCCTCGCCTTGCTGAAGGGAGACCTCAGCTTCTAAAAACACGAGTTCTATTGCCTCCTGCCTCTGTAGAAGCTTGTGCAACGAATGGCTATGGGCCACTCCATCAGTCTGTCTGCTCAGCTAACAGTTGTGTTGTCGAGAGGCCAAGACGTGCCGCCAGAATGGCCAGCGCACGAAGCGAGGGTTGAATTTGCCCACGTTCGATAGCAGAGATATAACTGACCGAAAAATCAGGCCTGGCAAGTTGACTCTGTGTGAGTTTCATCGCACGCCTCGCCGCACGTATTTTTGCGCCGACCACTCGTCCAGGTCGACTTTCAGACTCATCAGGCGACATCATGTCCTCCTAAGGTGTAATGGACGCTCAAGCCAAGAAAGTAGATATATAAAAGAAAACCAAATGGATTGTAAAATATCTCTGCCCTTTTTGTCAACATTTTTATCTAATAAACGTTAAATTGATAATGATAGAGTTTCACTTTTTCCCGTGTGCAATAGGAGTTAGTCATGTTTCGTTTTTTAACAGCGGGTGAATCCCACGGTCCCTGCCTCACCATGATTGTAGAAGGTCTGCCTGCCGGGTTATCGGTAGACAAGGCGGTCATTGACGCTGACCTCCGTCGCAGGCAGGGCGGCTATGGACGTGGCGGGCGGATGAAAATTGAGAAAGACGCCATCCGCTTTCTCTCAGGAGTGCGCCATGGCAAAACGCTCGGCTCACCCATTACCATGCAGATTGAAAACCTTGACTGGGTAAACTGGCAAGAGCGGATGAGTCCAGCATTCATCGAGACCGACATCGAGCCAGTGACTCGTATTCGGCCTGGCCATGCGGATTTTACTGGCGCCATCAAGTACGGTCATACCGACATTCGCAATGTAATTGAGCGTTCCAGTTCGCGGGAAACGGCTGCCCGCGTGGCCGTAGGTGGCTTGTGCCGTCAGTTCCTCAGTACCTTCGGAATGTCGATCCACAGCCACGTCCTTTCTATCGTCGAAGTCGGGTATGAGACACCACGGCCCATGACTCGTGATGCCTATCCTGATGACATGTGGACGCTGGTAGAGGCATCCCCAATGCGCTGTGCTGATACCGAGCTCACCGAAAAAATGATAGCGCGCATTCTACAGGCCAAGCAGTCTGGTGATACCTGTGGAGGTGTCTTCGAGGTTGTTGCCCTGGATGTACCAATCGGCCTGGGCAGTTTCAGTCAATGGGATCGTCGTCTCAGTGCTCGTCTAGGTATGGCTATGATGAGCATTCCATCAGCTAAGGCCGTCGAGATTGGAGCAGGCTTTCAAGCATCGCGTACAACGGGTTCCCACGTCCACGACGTACTACGTCACGATCAGGGTTGTTGGTTCCACCTGACCAACAATGCCGGCGGCATAGAGGGCGGCATTACCAATGGTGAACCTGTCGTCGTCCGAGTTGGCGTCAAACCAATCCCCACCCTGGCACATCCCTTGCCCTCAGTAGACCTGGCGAGCAGAGAGAATATTGATCAGAGCCGCTACGAGCGTAGTGATGTCTGTGTGGTTCCCGCCGCGGGTGTAGTCGGCGAGGCTATGATGTCAATCGTAATAACCGAAGCCTTCCTCGAAAAGTTCGCAGGCGACAGCATCGACGAGATTACGAGGAATTATCAGTTACGATAGTGCTTGTCAACTCATAGACACAATGATACACTACTTCAGAAAATAGAAACTATGCTATATCAGCGTTCGTCTGCATTTTTGCAGGAGAAATTCCCTACAGAACGGGTGACGCATCGACTAGAGGTGGATAAGCAATGAACATCAGTACAAGTATACGCAAACTCACAAATCTGTTTATCATACTTTTTGTTTTACTAAGTACTGGATTAGTCTACTGGCAGGTAGTGGTAGCCCAGCAAGTCGAGGCAAACCCACACAATAACCGCCATTGTCTTCCAGATAGTGCCCCAATCCGTGGTCGTATCCTCGACCGCAACGGCGTGGTACTGGCATACTCAAAGAGGGTAGACCCTAATGCTCCCAATGCTGGTACCATCTGTGGGTACCAGCGTATTTACACAGAGCCATCCCTGGCAGGTCTGATCGGATACTACATCAGCCCTAACTATGGCTCAACCGGTATTGAGCATGAATATGATAACTATCTCAGTGGGCGTGTTGGCTTGACCGGGCTGGACAATACCATTAACCAGACGCTCCATCAACCTCCTGTAGGTGATGACATCTACCTCACCATCGATGTGCGCATACAGCGTATTGTGGATCACGCCTTCGATGCTGACGCAGTCCCGCCTGACAATCAAAATGTCTTTGCCAGCGACCGCGGCTCAGTAATAGTCACCGACCCACATACAGGCGAAATCCTGGCCATGTTGAGTCGCCCAGGATTTGATCCCAACCGCCTCGCCGCGGGTGACCTGAACTACTATCAGCAACTCGTAACCAACCCGGAGCAGCCGTTGCTTGAGCGTCCTCTTCAGGCCCGTTATGTTCCAGGCTCAACCTACAAAACTATGACCCTGCTGGCCGCGCTTGATTCCGGCAGTTCCCAACTGAGCGACCCGTTCGACCAGCAACAAGCCCTCGGGCCGGTTCGTATTGGTGACGAGACATTCGACACTGGAAATAATATCCAGGGATACACTTTCCATTACCCCGTGGACCTCGACTATGGCTACACTCATTCGGATAATATCATATTTGCGCAGGTAGGAGCGAAGATGGGTGTTGATACATGGCTGAAATATAACAATATGTTCTATGTTGGACAGAAAATCCCCTTCGACCTGCCAGTAGCAGTCAGTACCGTTACCCCACAAGATGGGAATCCGCTGACCACGGCTGGGCTTGCTGAAAACTCTTTTGGACAAGGAGTTGACTTTGTGACGCCCTTGCAAATGTCGCTTATTGACGATGCTATCGCCAACAATGGCGAGTTAATGCGACCCATGCTGGTGACGAAAATTGTGGATCCCAATCAGACGGTTGTCCAGTCCAATGGCCAGCAATCACTGGGTCAGCTCGTCTCTATGGACACTGCGAACCAGATGCGCAAAGCGATGTACGACGTAGTACGTTGCGGATCTGGTTCACTGTTAGCAGTGCGACTAAGTGGCTCGCCCTGGCAGATTATCGGCAAGACAGGTACCGGCGAGGTTGGTGGAGGCAAACCTGCTCAGGCCTGGTTGCTTACCCAGGCTCCTTTCCAAAATCCCCAACTGACTATCGTTTCAATGCGGGAGAATGGCGGTGAAGGTGGTAACGTCAATGGGCCACTGGTGTCAGATGTGTACAATCAGATCTTTTCAAATGTGCTGAACCTACCCCCACCTCCACCACTACAACCACCATTTTCGTCAGACACTTATTGTCAAGATACGGGGCTGCTGCAATAATCCCTGATTCACTTGTGCTCCATGCTACGCCAGCAAGCATCGCAGTAGCCGGCTGCGACTAAATCGAGTGTTAAACTATGGTAGCCATACTGCTGTTGTAACTGTTCGCCTAGATTGCCCAGTAAATCATCATTCAAGTGCATAATGGCTCGGCAGTTCCGGCAAACCAGATGATGATGCGCATGCCCCTCAACAGCCTCATAATGAGGCTGTTCGCCTGCCAGATGATTTTCGCGCACCAGCCCCAACTCTTTCAACAGTTCCAGCGTGCGGTAAATGGTTGAAAGACTCACATAGGGATTGCGTTTCTGCACACGTTCTGCAATCTGGTCAATGCTGAGGTGTCCTTCAGCCTCCTGAATTACGCTCAAAATCATATACCGTTGTGGCGTCAGGCGGTATCCCCGCTTGCGCAGCGTTTCGTTGCTCGACTTGACATAATGATGCATCTGCAATCCCCATTCGTGAGTGGTATTTACAATTACAATGTGTGTATCGTAGCACTGCCCCTGACCCACGTCAAATGGTACTTCATCACAGCCACAAACAACCCCACAAGAGAATATATTGACACTCAACGGTTCGAAGTCGTATGATAACACTACGAACTATTCTGTAAACCATCATCCAGTAGCAATTGGAACGAGCGCATGTTGTATGTCCCTCGCGGTTCATCTTGTTGACGAGCAATAGAAGCAACTCTCGGGTGGGAGAGGTTTCCAGCAAGAAGAAGGGATTCAAGATATGAAAATACGCCGGTCAGTTCTTATCTCTGTAATCGTTGTAGTCGTGATCATTGTAGCTGGTAGTGTCGGCGGATACCTGCTTTACAATAATTACTACTTCTATTCAACCGACGATGCCCAGGTAACTGGTAACATTGTGGATATCGATGCCATGGGGATAGGCACACTGAATAGCCTGACGGTGAACGTTGGTGACTTCGTGAGCACCGATGAGGTCATTGGCACCGTCAAGATCCAGGGCAGCTATGCGACAGAATCCCTGAAAGCCCGGTTCTCTGGGGTCATCGTGCAGGTCCCTGGGACGGTAGGTCAAACCGTTGGTCCCGGAATAGCAATAGCCCAGGAGGGCGATCCGACGAGTGTCAAGATCACCGCCTACGTGGATGAAAGTGCCATTAATAACATCTCCGTTGGGCAGCTGGTAGATATTCATGTAGATGCGTACAGCGGGACGACGCTCACGGGTCATGTCAACCAGATCGTAGGCGCAGCAGCCAGTCAATTCTCGTTGCTTCCGACGCAAGACAATGCTAGTGGCAACTTCACCAAAGTGAGCCAGCGTATCCCTGTGAACATCGAGTTCGATGGTAACCCAGGTCTCACGCTGCTGCCTGGCATGAGTGCCGAGGTGACGATCCATCTCCACTAATGGGTCAAGTCATTCGGTCTGCTTCTTGCTCTAGCTCTCCCTACTTCCCCGGGAGCCTTTACAGCGGCAGCAATGCCTCATCCGGTGCCGCCGCTTTTTGCTCGGATGCCGGTTTTTTTGCGACAGGTTGTGGCTTGTGAGTGCGTACAAAGAATGCACCTAGTATTGCAACTCCGGTTAGCAGCAGACTGACGCGGAAAGCATCCTGCATCGCCAGTACCGTCGCCTGCTGCTGCAAAAGTCCAACCACTTCCTGGATTGCTGCAGCATACGCCGCGCTCGAAGATGCACCTTGTGACATAAAGGCTGCTTGTAAGGTCGGTATAAGCATTGCCAGCGGCGAAGATGGTGTCACCTGTTCAGCCAGGTGGCTATAATGAACCGCCGTTTGGGTCTGCACGAGCGTTGCCATCACCGCTACCGCGAGCGAACTCGTGACAAAACGCAATGCGGTATTGACTGCTGTCGCCTGTGGTAATCGGTCAGGCTTGAACCCTGAGAAGGCTGAGACCGACAACGGCTGAAAACAGAAACCAAGTGCAAAACTGCGTACGATGAGCCAGAGCTGGATTGTCCCATAGGGTGTATCGAGCCCAATCGAGGAGAACAGCCAGAGCGCAATGGCCAGGTTCACCAGCCCGGGTATGATGACCGCCCGGACGCCGATCTTATCCACCAGTCGCCCAGAAACGATTGATGCGACCATAGCGGCAAAAGCCTGGGGGAGCAGGAGCAAGCCGGACTGGTAGGCGCTCAACCCACGTAATTCCTGAAAGTAGATAGGAAGTAAGAACAGGCCGCCGTAAAGCGCAAAGACCACCAGGACGCTGGCGAAGTTACTGGTCGTGAAAGGCATACTCGCAAAAACGCGCAGATCCAACAGTGGCTTCCCCCCTTCTCGAGGCAATACGTAGTTCGACAACTACAAAGGTCACCAGTAGGAGGATGCCGCACACTAAAAGGCCTGACACTTTTACTGAACCCCAGCCATCGGTGCTCGCATCCGATAAAGCATAGAGCAGAGAGCCCAAGCCAGTGCTCGAAAGCAGAAAACCCGGGATATCGAAAGGTGTCTGTGCCTCTGCCCGCCCTTCGCGCAGGAAAATGCTCCCCATAAAAATCCCAACAATGCCAATCGGCACATTGATGTAGAAGATCAACTGCCAACCCAGGTAGGTCACGATATACCCTCCCAGGGTAGGCCCAACGGCGGGGGCAAGTAAGATGGGAATCCCGAGTGCGCCTAAAGCGACTCCACGCTCCTCCGGTGGGAACTCGCTGTAAAGCAGTGTAATTGCCAATGGTGACATGAATGCCCCTGTCGCTCCCTGAATAATGCGAAAGAAGATAAGCATAGGTAAATTGATTGAGAGACCGCACAACGCCGAACCAACGGTAAAGCCTGCAAGCGCTAAGATGTAGAGTCGCTTCTGGCCAAGGCGTTGGGCCAGAAAAGCAGTAAGCGGTGTGGCAACGCCTTGCACCAGCGTGTAGGCTGTTAACACCCATTGGACAGTGGTCAGATTGGTCCCAAAGACGTTCTGCAACCGTGGAATAGCGATGTTGACGATGGTGCCGTCGAGGATCGTCATGAACAGTCCGAAGATGACCACACCAGCCACAATCCATTTGTAGGGAATACCTGCACCCTTGCGCTGGGCAGCACTAGAACGCTGCATGAAAAAAACTCCTTATTAAAGAATGACCTCATGGCCACTCTTTATATCATAAATTCATAAATTGGGTCAAGAGGAGACAAACCCCTTGACAAAATGCGATATATCGTTATAATTATTTACAAGATAACGATATATCGTTTTCTACGAAAAAATAGATATGCAGAAAGGAGCATATTCAGATGTTTAGGCGATTTGCCTTCCAATTTCAGGGGCCAGCAGAAGAAGGTTGGACCCCACCATGGTTGCGTGACGAGGGACATGGGTGGCGTGGCCCACACTTTTTTGGTATGCGCCACGGTCACGGGCCGTTTGGCCCCAGAGGTCCCTTTGGTCCGATGGGTGAAGGGCGACGATTTTTTGGGCGGGGCGATGTAAAATTTGCCTTACTGGAACTTCTCCAAGAGCGACCCATGCATGGCTATGAGATGATGAAGGCACTGGAGGAGAAATCCGGCGGTTTCTATGCACCCAGTCCTGGTTCCATCTACCCGACGTTGCAAATGCTGGAGGACCGAGGTCTGGTGTCCGTTCAAGAGGTTGAAAGTAAGAAGGTATATAGTATTACCGATGCTGGACGAGCCCTCATGGCTGAGCGACAGAAAAGTGACGAGGATGTTGCGGGACCTCCTTGGAGACAATGGCATGGACGTGCCGGGCACCGCGCTGCCCCAGAAATGCAAGCACTACGCAGCGAAGCTGGCGAATTGATGCGCCTGTTCGCTATAGCTGGCAGAATATCCCTGCAGGACCCAGAGCGGCTTGCACGTCTGCGTGTGATCATTGAACACACGCGAAAAGAGTTGACGGATGTGATCTACGGTGCTGGTACCCAGCCGGGGCAAACCTCGTCAACTGCTGCGGATGAAGCAACGGGGCCTACGGTAGAAAATGCCTGACCTGACCCAAGCGGGGGGGTCACTTGAGAACTCATAAGAATTGGGGTATACTGTATCCAACGGGAGTCTCCCGGCCACTCTGTGGGCGCGGTGGCGGGGAAGTAAGATTTCCCGTTAAATGTTTTTTGGGTGAGTTTCCTGGCGGAGGTGGCATTGCACGCGAAGCTCCACACTACAAATTGTACTTCAGAGGACGTGCGCTAAGATCGGGTAGCGAGGCGTATTCTAGCTTCTCATTCGGGCTTCAGACGTACGAGCATGGTGCCGAACCAGAGCACCCAGATGGCAAAGCAGAGGATGGCCGTGGTAGTTAGAGCCGCCTGTCCCCCGGTGGGTGTATTGGCAACTGCCACCGCGCTTCCACTGAAAAGAGCTGCAAGAGCAAGCGCCATGTAACCGAATGCAACCCATTTCCCTGGCCAGAGATGACGTCCTCTGCTAGCGATGATTGCTCCAAAGAACAGGCATGCAAGCGCAAGTAATCCCCCACCGGCAGAATTGGTTGTGATGGCAAAGGTGCTAGAGAGCACATCAAGGTTATAGGGTAGGGCTGAGTTGGGAGTAAATGTGGTTGCGCTAGCGACAAGATAGATAGTGCCTGCCAATGTACCCAGGACGAAGAGGATAAGACCTAAAAGTCCCGACCATGCAGCGATTACCGCGTAGCCTTTTCCGCGCCATGCCTCAGCAAACCTACTCTCAGGCTTGTCCTCTTCGCCTGGTTCCACTTTTGCATCTTCAACTACTTCTGCCTTTTCATCCTCTTCATATCCCAAAACTTCCTGAGCGATGATGATGCGGAACAGCGTAAAAGGCAGACTGAACACGAGGACAAAAGCGATCATCAGCAGCAGGCGGTAGCCAATGAACTGAACAGTATGGCCATTGATCCATGCCAGGTAAGGGCTGAAACGACCACTGTCGGCAGCAGCAAGGGCATCAGTGTATCCCTGAGGGACTAGCACGAGCAGTTGGTATAGTGGCACACCCGGCAACAACAGAAGTCCGCCTATGATGTAGTAGATACCATTGGTATTCAGTTTGGATAAGAATGTCGGTTTCATCGGTAAGCACCTATGGTGTTCTCTGTGATAGAGTATCACAGATGCAGATGAACTGCATTACTTCTATTGTATGTTAGATTGGAGGATCGTTATGAGTACCTTCCAAATTGGCGAAAACCGTGAGGAACAAGCACTACGCGACCTGCTCAGATTTCCCTTTGTCGATGCTCTGTTCGGACGTCGCTCGCGCCGTTTCTTTCGCGGCGCAGAAATTCCAGATGGCCCACTTGCCTATAAGTCGCGCCATGATCCTCTGCCACTTACAGAGTTAGAAAGGATGCTCATCCTCGCTGCCGCAGGTGGGAATACCGGTTGGCATCACTCAATTACCCGCCATGATCGCTACGCACCGCACCTCTCTAACTATCCTGCTGCGGCAGGCGGTCGTACCTTTCCTTCAGCAGCAGGCTTTCATACCGGCGAACTGTTTTTCACTGACGACAGTGGTACCTACATCTTCGAGACGCGAGATGCGCCCGCGTTGGGTCAACGTGCTAACGATGGTACGCTCAGTCTCGTCGAACTGGTGCAAGCGCATCGTTCACGCATCAAGAAGCTTTCAGATAAACGCGTCTACCTCCCGCCGAGCGAGCCCTACATGGAAGGCCACAACACCTGGGTCGCGAATCGACCAGGCTCGCTACTTGTCATCCCGGTTGGAGATGTAGCACAGCATGCCATTGCAAACCTCTGTTTCTTTACCCAGAATGGGTACTGCGTCTATGACGATGTCAATCGCCAACGCATTCCTGGCCTTGAGGCCTTTGCCGATATCGTCGATGTTGACAATCCACTGCCCTTGACCTTCCTCGACCAGTACTCGCTAACTGAATGCACCGCTGAGCTATCAACGGCGGCGTATGCAGGTGTGCTGATGCAGCAGGCAATGGGACTGGGCGGCTGGATGTTTAACGGTATCGATCGCTTAACGATGCTGGGGGCGAGTGGCAATGCCGATGTTCCAGGCCTGGGCTTTCACTATGACAGCGATGAGCGCTGGGCGTTGCCGAACCCAACCGGTCTGCCTGGCGTATTTGAGGGGCACTGCCCACCACATTACCTAGACATGCGGGCGGCAGTTGACGCATTCTGCGCCCGGAAGTTTGGTCCTGGTGGGCCGTTCCATTCCGACACACCTGGACCGTGGCAGGATAGCCGTGCAGTACGCAGTAGTGCGCAGGTCCACGATGAGCACTTCCGAGCGTGTGTGGCGCTGCAGGCTCAGTACGTCTATGATATGTTCGGCAAATTCCCCGCGACCGTTCCGACCATCTTCATCCTGATGTACCTGCAAACCCATCACCTTGACCTGGAGTACTACGACAGACTATTCAACCCCGGTGCCTACTTGTATACTCATGCTGAGCATTTAGCACGTTGGCATGGAATGGAGGAAGGTCAGTGAATTAAAGGGCGCCCCCAAGACAAGGGGTCGCCCTGGCTCCTAGTACTTATAGAAGTGATTGAGAGCTATTTCCTCCGGAGTCTTCTCCTTGAAGAAATCGATCTCGCTGCGCTTGACAGCAAGATAGGCCCTAGACAGGTCCGGGCCCAGTGCCTCTATCAACACTTGATCACGCTCCAGCTCGTCCAGTGCCTCATCGAGCGAGGTAGGTAGGCGACGGATGCCTCGCCGTTCGCGCTCCTCGTCACTGAAGTTGGCTGGATCGATCTCGGAAGGCTCTCCTGGATCAATCTGGTTATTAATGCCATCCAGACCTGCCGCGAGCAGTCCACCCAGCGCCAGGTAGGGATTGCCACTGTGGTCGGCGGGTTTTAGTTCGAGGTTGATAGACTCTGCATCGCGTCCCCAGAAGGCAGAGGGGATGCGGATCGCCCCTTCACGATTATCGTAGCCATAAGCTGAGTAGGCCGAACTCCAGAAGTGCGGGAGCAGGCGTTGGTACGAGTTGGGGCTGCCGCACGTCAGGGCGAGCAAGCCGCGAATATGCAGCAGGACACCACCAATGAAGTACTTACCGAGCTGGCTCAGGTTCCCACGACCGTTAGCGTCATAGAACAGGTTTTTGTGCGGGAGTTCGCTCTCGGGAGTTCCCCAAATGCTAAAGTGAATGTGGGCACCACTGCCAGCCTGGTCGACGAAGGGCTTAGGGGCAAAGGTGGCAAGCAAACCAAAGGTATAGGCCACGCCACGCACGGTCTCGCGCACCAGGCATACGTTATCAGCCGCACGAAGCGCATCAGCATGGCGGATCGAGAGTTCCTGTTGCGAAGGACCCAGCTCAGCATGGAACTGTTCGATCACGATACCCTGGGACTCCAGGGCTGCCAGGACTGCATCGATGACCTCGGCTTCAAAATCAAGGGCCGTAGTAGCGTAACACAGGCCGCGATCGGCAGGGACATAGCTGTCTCCTTCTTCACGCGCAAGGTAGAACTCGTGCTCGGCAGACTGCCTGCATATGCATTCCTTGCTTAGCCGCGCGTGCAATCATACGTTTAAGGAACGAGCGTGGGCAAGCTCCCATAGGCTTACCGTCTAAGCCAATCATATCGCACATCATGCTGCCAGCATGGGGCACATATGGTAAAATGACAAAGGTCTCGGGATCGGGAATGAGGCGAAACTCGCCAACTGGTCCCATGCCTTCGACTGAAGGAAGTGTTTCTACTCCAGTCCACACTTGCAAAGCAAGTGACTGCCCGATACCTTCTTGTATACGTCCAGCGAGCCGATCGATATGGGTCGTCTTGCACCGCATAATGCCACCGTTGTCACAATACTGAAAGCGGACGAGTCTCAGTTTGGCGTTGCGTGCTTGTTGCACGACGTCTCGAGCGTTCATAAGGTGCTGGGTTCTCCTATCTGCACACTAATAGACGAAATAGAATGGGGAAGTACATCGTTGGCGTCTTTTGCTCAGCCTAGTATAGCAAAGAGCCTGCGCGAAAACAAGGGATCATTCACCTGCTCGATTCTTCCCACGCTGCTTCGCCCTGAGTAGGATGATTTATCTATTTTTGTAGTACACTTTAGATGACCTTAGACTCTCCATCAAAGGCATATAGTAGGTTTCGATGTAAGGAGATGAACTATGCTCGACCTGAGTACTATCCCTGTGGTAGACAACCACTGCCATCCCATATTTCAGAACCAGCAGATGGATACCTTGCAGTTTCGTACCTGCTTCGTTGAAGGGAATGGCCCGAGTTTCCCCGAAAGGCATCTTTCCAATAGTGTCTACTATCTCTGGTTCCTGCGCCAGGTGGCGGCTTTCTACGGCTGTGAGCCTTCAGAAGAAGCCGTACTGGCCACGCGGAACAGCATGAGCACCGAGGCGTTGCTAGAACGCCTCTTACCCCCTGCTAACATCGATACACTGGTCATCGATACCGGCTATCCGCCGAGTGAAGAGTGTTACTCACTAGAGAGTATGGGCGAGCTTGGACATTGCCGTATAGCAAAGCTGCTGCGACTGGAATTGCTCATGCAGCAGCTCATCGTGGCATATGGCGATTTCGATGAAGTGGTTGAACGCTTCTCCAGGGAGGTGAGCAATGTGCGCGTGCATGGCTACTGCGGGTTCAAAAGCATTGTCGCCTACCGCACAGGATTGAACGTCAGTCAATGGAGTAAGGACGAGGCGGCAGTTTCCTTTGCAGTGGCACGTGCAAAGGCTGTGCAGGATGGAAAGTTGCGCATAGCGCACAAGCCACTGCTGGACTATCTGTTACACATTGCCTTCAGCAAGGCCGCAGAGCAAGGGCTGCCGGTCCAGTTTCACACTGGCTACGGTGACAGCGATACCGATATGCGCCTGGGCAATCCACTAAATCTGCGCGACGTGCTGGAGCGGAATGATTATCAGACCATGCCTGTGGTCCTGCTGCATGAAAGTTACCCCTACTGTCAACTCGGTGCCTATCTTGCGAGTATCTACCCGCATGTGTACTTCGACCTTTCCTACACCATTCCCTTCGTCGAGAAGCTGGAGATGCTGGCCTTTACCCGCCAGGCTATGAGTGTGGCACCTGCCAGCAAACTGATGTATAGTTCAGATAGCGTTCGTGTCCCCGAAATGCATTGGGTAGGTGCTCTACGTGGACGCAGTGTCATTGCCCAGGTACTCGACGAGATGATGGATGCCGATGTGATCGACAAAGAGCAAGCCCTTCACGTTGCTCAACAAGTTCTGCACGATACAGCGTATGCCGTCTATAGGTTGTAAAGACCAGGAGTGCAGGGCGACCCCCAAACTAGGGTTGACATGAGAAGTTATCGTCAATATACTTAAGTTAATGATTCTTCAGGGTGCTCTGATGGGACCTTTCTTGTTTAAGGAGCCCCCCAGGCAGTTGTTTTTAAATTGCTTTGTTGTAAGAGGCCCAGGGACCTCATTATTTACAAGAAGGGAGGAAGCTCTGTATCGTCGAACCGGCGATACATTCCTGGTTATCGGTCTTGCGTGCGTGAACTTTGTTAAGTGTAGTACTCTGGCTTAGAGCCTGGGCTACAAAAGTTTTTTTGGAGGTACGCGCTATATGGCAACAACCGCTGGCAGCAGTGGCGAAGTTTTACGTTCGGAGCGTATTGCGGGAGGTATTCTTCCGAAGGTCTTGAACTCATTCGACATGGTAGCCATCTTCGTAGCTATCGTCCTCTTCATCAGTAACTCGGCTGTTGTAACTGGTGCAGGCGCGGCTGCCTATATTTACTGGGGGCTAGGTTTCATTGCATTCCTGATCCCTGGTGCCATTGTCACCGGACAACTGGGCCTCATGTTTCCGGGTGAAGGCTCAATCTACGTGTGGACCAACAAAGCTTTTGGTCCTTTTCTGGGCTTTTTCGCTGGCTTCTGTGCCTGGTGGCCAGGTGTACTGGTAATGATTGCTACCGGCGATGCGGTAGTCTCGCTGATCCAGCAACTGAATGCAAACTTTCTGACGGACCCATGGCAGCAAGGCCTGGTCATCATCGCCGTAATCGCGTTCTCTTGCTTACTTTCCGTCATACGTTTCCGCGTCACACAGAATTTTGTCAACATCGTCTTCCTGGCCTATGGCGGAGCAATTTTGTTAATCGGCCTGGCTGGTGTGCTCTGGCTCGTGACTGGGCATCACCCCAATACTGATCTCTCGTTTAAGGCTTCAAATTGGAGCCTAAACAGTAGCAATTTCACCTTCTTTGGCCTGGTAGTTCTGGCCTTACTTGGTATTGAGGTACCGCTGAATATGGGTGTCGAGATCAACGATGTCCGTGCTATCACACGCTACTTGCTGTGGGGCTCCGTCGTGGTGATGGTCGCCTATCTCATCGGCACTTTTGGCGTGATGATGGCCGTGAAACCTGCCGATCAAGGGAATCCATCCGCAATAGCGGAAGCTGTACAGAATGGTTTTGGCGTTGTTGGCCCTGTTCTGGGGTTGATTGTCAACTTCATCTTCATTGGGTTCTTCATCTTCAACACTGCCGTCTACAACTACTCATTTGGGCGACTGCTCTTCGTCTCTGGCCTGGATCGTCGTCTGCCCGCCTTCATGAGCAAAGTCAACGCAAACCGGGTGCCGTGGGCAGCGGTTGTGGTTCAGACCATCATTTCGGCGCTGTTCACCGTGATTGCCTTTATCCTGGCCCCTCTAGTAATCAAATTGTTCAAGCCGACGGACCTGGCGACTGTCATCTACGACATCCTGCAAGCAGCAGTGACGGTGATCTGGTGTGTCTCGATGGTGATCCTGTTCATCGATGTGATCATCATACGCTTCAAGTATAGTGAAGCCTTCGCACGCATCCGACTCGCGCCCTTCTGGGTCTTCGTGCTCTGCTCGGTTCTGGGTCTGATAGCCAGTTTTTTTGGCGTGTATGTGACTTTTACAGGCCCGTGGACTCCATTGCTCAACGCCTGGCAGTGGGATCTTTGGATTGGCGGGATCGGACTCTTGTCGTTGATCGTGGGCGTATCTGTCTTCTTCATTGGTCAGGCAACGATCAAGAGTGATGTGACCGATGATGAAGTCATCGCGCAGGCGACCGGCGGTGCGGCAGGTGAGTGAAGAGACTTCTTAGGTAGAGCCTCGGTTTTTGAGGGGCGGACCTATACATAGGTCCGCCCCTTTTCTTTCCGAAAGGCGGCAGCCCGATGACGACAGCTTTCCCTACATTTCCCATTGATCCGGCCGATATGCCTGCCTTAAAACGCTGGCTCATGACGCAAAATGACCGGAGAAACCTGCGTACCGTTGACATTGACGAAATTCTCATCGGCCCGGATGTGTTGCTACAACTTCCAGCAGTCTTACAGCGTGCAGGCATCTCTAGCAGTAGGCAGGTGCTCCTGGTGATGGACGAAACACCCATGCGCCGTGAGAAGCAGGACCTGAAACCTTTTGTACAGGCGTTGCTACATAATACTGGCTACCAGGTCGAAACACTCTGGCTCAAAGGTGATCAGTATGGTCTTGTCCATGCCCACTTCCAGCAAGTCCAGCGGGTTCATGGTGCCATCAAACCTGGAACTGCGCTCGTTGCGCTTGGTTCAGGCACGCTGACCGATATCGTCAAGCACGCTGCCTATCTATATGACCAGGAACATAACGATCAAGCGAAAATCATCTATATTTGTTGCCAGACAGCCAACTCCGTCACAGCCTTTGCGGCTAATATGTCTGTGCTACTCAAAGATGGCGTCAAGCGTACCATTCCTTCGCGTTATCCTACAGCCATCATCTCTGACCTGCGCGTACTCGCCTCTGCACCCAAAGCTATGACGGTCGCTGGCTTGGGAGATTGCTGTGCGCGTTTTGTCGCCTATGGTGATTGGTATCTTGCCGATGCACTGGGACTAGTAGACTTCTACAGTGAGGTCCCTCTTGCCCTATTAGCGAACCTGGATACTATTTTGTTAGAGCACGCGGCAGGCATTGGTCAACGTTCACATGAAGGGGAAGCAGTGGTTGCTCGCGCTTTGCTGCTTGCCGGTATTGCTCAATCCATCGTCAACATGTCAGCTCCCATATCTGGCACGGAACACGTCACCTCACATGTCTTGGATATGATTGCCGACCACTACCAGCGCGGACTCGCGCTGCATGGCGCCCAAGTTGGAGTAGCCACTATCACTGCCGCGCAACTCTACCAGCATTTCCTGGACAACTTTGACCCACAAAACATCAAGATCGATGCTTGCTATCCTGATGACGTTTCCTTACAGGGACACATCCGACAACTTTTTTCTACCATTGATCCTAGTGGAGCAATGGCCCAAGAATGCTGGCACGATTACAGCAAAAAACTTGCATTATGGCGTCAGAACCGCCCACAATTCGTACAATTCTGCACGAATTGGCACAATGTGCATTGTCCAAAACTGGCCTCGCTGGTCTGCTCTCCTCAGATCGTCTCTTCTATTCTTGCCCAGGCAGGGGCACCGCTCGTTCCTCAGGACCTCGAGCCACCCATTAGCCAGGAAGAGTACGACTTTGCGGTACAAAATGGGCATTTTATTCGTGTACGTTTTGTCCTCAGCGATCTACTTTATTTCCTTGCGCAGGGTAGGTGAAAACTTCTTGCGAACATACTACCTATAGCAGCGATACGGACATGCTCTCAACATTTCCCAGCAGGGTCATTCATACACTCCACGCCTGATTCTTAACTACGCTGACGATGTAAAAATGCTCTGTGGGAGGAACGCGCTGACCACCCAGTGAGGCGCATCGACCACTTCACAGAGCTTCAGATCCACGGCAACGCTGCACAGCATGTAGGCATCCGCTCGCGAGAGGCCGTAGGTTCGCTGGAGGTGATCGATCATGTGGCGCACAGCGTTGCGCGCTGATTCCATCAGGTCAGGCCCGATGCCGTCGGTGGCGTAGTACGGAGCTGTGTTCGTTCGCTGCGCTAGTGGGCCAGCCGTGAGGAACTGCGGTTCAGTGATATGCACATCTTTCCGCACTGTGAGCCTGACGGTGACGCGCATGGGCGTTTCAATAGCCGTGCCGCAGACCTCACCATCACCCTGAGCGGCGTGTCCATCACCTATCGAGAAGAGCGCGCCAGCAACTTCCACGGGCAGGAAAAGCCGTGTGCCCTGCGTCAGATGTTTGGTATCCATGTTGCCGCCGTGCCGGTAGGGTGGAATGGTTGAAAGCGCGCCGGCCATGCCGGGGGCCAGGCCAATCTCACCGCAGAATGGAGCCAGCGGTATGCGGATGCCTGGGGCAAACTCAGCCCATCCGCTTGAACCGCCTTCAAGACGCCAGATTTTGAGCGCCGGCTCAGGAAAATCATCCGCTAGCAGGCCAAAGCCCGGAATGATTGCCGTCCAGCCCCAATCAGCCGGCTGCACGTCCAAGAACCCCACCTCCAGTGTATCTCCGGGAGCTGCACCCTCCACATAAATTGGCCCGTTGACCTGATCTACCTGGGAGAAATCGAGGGCGCGAATAGCATCGACCGTGCTGTCAGCTCTGATCTGACCGCACGAGGCATCGAGGAGATCAAAGCTGACCGTTTCCCCCGATTGGAGAGTAGCAATGGGTGGGATGCTGTGATCCCAGGCCAGGTGCCATTGATTCCGATGGATATGAATGGTACGCTGGGTAGATGGTGTCTCCGCCATAGCGTGTTCCTTCCTCTTTCTTTGCAATACTGACCTTTGTACTTGTTTAGATTATGGCACCGGGCCAGCATGTTCCTCGATATGCAATCCTTCGTTCTCTTTAAAGTGTTCGCCAATCCGCTGGACAAGAGCAGGACTTACCAGGATAAAGACGAGGCCGATGACGAGCCAGGCCAGCGCTACATAGGGGAAGATATTATAGGGCGGAGCAGGCACTGGAAACAGGTTGCTATAGAGTGTGTAGCCCAGTATCAGGATAGCCGCCACTGGAATCATCCATTGCCACTTCCAGAGACGACGAGAGACGAAGAAGCGAATGGCGCCAACGTTCGTCAGAATATACGCCACCAGGATAAGGAAGACCCCGATGGTCCCCAGGTAGCCAAAGAGCACCGCACCATTGATGCCTGGAGCGCGGCTCCAGCCGAGCACGAGCGCAAAGGTAATCACCATCACGACTGCCACCGAGATGAATGGCGAGTTTGTACGACGACTCGTCGATCCAAGCCGATCGGTAATAAAGCCGTCGCGCCCCATCGAGAAGAGGATGCGCGCGGATGCATTCGCCGTCCCAAGCGCGCTGGCGAAAGCGCTGATCGTCGCACCAAAGTTGATGAACGTTGCCATGACGGGACCAACGTAGCGCTGACCCAGATCCCCAAGGGGGGCTGTCGAGGCGGCAAACGCCGCCACACCTTTGGCGCTGGTCCCGAAGCCAACGGTTTGCGCATAGGTCACCAGGACGTACAAGATGCCCGTTCCTACGACTGCTGTCAGGATGGCGATGGGAATGTTGCGGCGCGGATTGCGCGTCTCCTCACCCAGGGTGGCAGCACCCTCAAAACCGGCGAACGAGAGGAAACCGAACACCGCCGCCAGGCCAACGTTGCTGAACGGTTGATTGCCTGGCACGAAGGGCTGAATGGTCAGGCTTCCGGTGGCTCCTCCCCTGCCAAGAATAATGACGGTGATGATGACGATGAGCAGGATAGAGATCCCTTCCATTACCAGCGTCGCCCGCGTCGATAATGCAATAGCAGTATAGGCAAATACCCAGATGATCACGCCAGCAATGAGTGCCAGTGGCAGCCAATCAATCGTCACATGCAGGTTCCCAAAAAAGGTTTGGGCAAAGTTGCCCACTTCAGCCATCGAGGCCCCGGTGAAGGCCAGATACGTGCCAAAAAGAGCCCAGCCCGAGAAAAAGCCCGCGCGCGATCCCAAAGCTATGCCGTTAAAGGCGTAGATGGAACCACTATGGGCAAAATACCGGCTGAACTGGATGAACGAGAAGCTTGCTAACCCGACCGCGATCGCGGCAAGCAAGAACGCGAGGGGAACCGCACTGCCTGTAATGCCGGCGGCAAGTGAGCCGTTGAGCGCCATCGCCGCGGTCGGAGCCATAATACCGATGGAGAGCGCGATGGCCTCGATGAAAGAGAGTTCACGGCGCAATGCGCCTTCTTGTTTCTGCATAGACTACCTCCTTGCGATTTAGGATAGAGACGAAAAAGATAAAGAAAACGAAATACAATCAGAAACAATCAGTAAGTTGACAGAGCGAAAGAGCTGCTTTCTCACCACTTCAAACAGCGAAGCAGGTCGAGAAATTGGGAGTTCGCCCAATGTAATTCTTGAGTACTACTTACTGGCTGCGAAGTGTTTCACCTACCTGGTCTTGCCATGCTGCCTCACTCGTCGCAAACAAACTGACCATTATACAAACGAGCAGGCACACGACGGTGAGGCTACCGACAATCAATGTCCATTGGCCATTGGTGAACTGTGTCAGAGGCGAATAGCCCAAGGTAGTGATGATTGCAATGACGCAGGCAATGGGAGCAACGACGATACAAAACCACAACACCGGCATCGGAAAGCGCCGGCGCCGGGAGAACTCCTGTGGATCATGCAGGTACAACATGAAGAGATCGACAAAGAGGAATATCGTGGAGATAGACCACACCACCACCATCATCGACAAGGCTATCGTCAAAATCTCGTTGTTCACGTCAGCCGGCTTACCACCGGGGAAGATGTACGGTACGACGAAGGCAATGGCGACGCAAATGATCATCGCTATGGTTTGAAATATTAAAGCGTTGGCAGGGACACGATTCTTATTAAGCCTGCCAAGAGCGATGGGTAAACGTCGATCAATACTCGTGGTCATCAAGAGGCGGGCGAAAATACTGCCGTTGAGCGCCAGAAAAACAGGAAAGTAGAGGAGGATACCCACTGCGACCAGACCGGCAGCAAATTTTCCAAATACTTGTGTGATGACGGCAATCACAGAGAAGTTCCCGAGTTGACCTGCGTTTTGTGGTCCCTCCACCGCAAGGAGGGCAAAAGAGACAATCAGATAGGCAGCGATGACAGCCAGCGTCCCCCAAAATAACGCTCGGGATACGGCAAAGGACTTCTTGCACTCCCCCCCTAAAATGAGAGGGGCGTCTATCCCAAGATAGGCAATCACCACCGCGCCAAAGAGCCCGTAATTGCCTGTGTTGACTCCCCAATTCGTCGCGGCGAAGGAAGTCTGGGGGTGATGTCCTGTCAAGAACCAGACGACTGCGGCCAGACCAAGGAGAAGAACAACAGCATACGTGACTATTGCCGTTACTCTCACAACATAGAGCAATACCCGGAACCGTTGCAATGAGAGTAGAGTAGAGAAAACAAGGAGACCGCTGAGAAGTAACCCTTGCTGCCAGGGTTCCGTAAGCCAGGCGCTATTTAATCCTTGAAGTAAGCTTGTTACGGTGCCCGCAAATCCTATCATCACTAACATGCCAGGCAACCAGAAAGTAATAGAAGCAAAGAAACTCCAGAACCCACCCAGCGCTTTATGTGTCCAGACGTATGTAGAACCTTCACTAGGAAACATCGAGGCAAGTTGTGCAGTCGCAATCACAGTAGGGATAAAAAATACGATCGCGCCAATGGTCCAGTACGTTATAGCTGCTGCTCCTCCACCAATCGTTCCTATTGGATTAGTGACGGTAAACATATATAACATAACGATCATGATCATTTCGAAGGTTCCTATGGTCTGAGGCATGGTCTTAGGTACGTACTCTTCTGAGTACAGAGTCTGATTTTTCCATAGCTTCATGAGTATCTTTTCTCCTCACTTTTATCGCCCAAGGCGAAATTCCCTCGTAGGAAAAACTCCGCCCCTAATATATATCATCAAGGAACGCGTTATACAACTCTTGCGCTGCTTTGTTTGCAGACGGTTACACCAATGGTGCCCAGGGACTAAGTGTACTGCATTTATGAGGATCGATGAGGAAAATGTGGCACCAGTAGGACAATTTACCTATAGAGGCGATCGCTCAGGTGACTGGTGGAGCGACAAATAGATTAGATAAATCAAAAATGCCACTCGGAGACTGCTGTTGCTTTAGCTCTCGCAGCAGTCTCCACTATTTCAGTGCTCTTAGGAGTGGTTGTGCGCCGGGGGATGCACGTCGAGTACTGGCTTTCATGTGAAGCCGTAGTAGGTCACGGGCATCACCGGCCAATCCTCCGGTCGAGGAACGTGATGAACCCCTACTGTGTACCAGAGCACCACATTGGTATTCTCGATAGAGCGGTTGGCTTGTGTCCAGGTAGGCAGTCCTGCTCCGCCAGCATGCTGGTTCGGATAGTCTCCCGCAGGGTATCGTTCCGCCGGGTTGTAGGGAGTGACCCGGAGATGTTTCGTGGCGAAATTAGCACGCTTGAACACACTGGATTCTGGGTGCGCGAAGGGCAGGACGTTTTCGCCAGGCATCAGTTTGTAGCCCACGGGCTCGCCGACGGCATTGCGAATGGCAGGATTGATCACCTTCCAGTAACAACCGGACAGCGGATCTATCACCTGTTGCGCCTCTGACTCGGTGGACAGGGATGTTGATTTTGCGAAGTACGCGTTGCCGTGCGGGTTGTCGGGACCCAGCGGCTCGGCCTCCGTATGTACTTCGTACACCGAGTTGTTCAGTCCATCCACCATCATGTCTAAACGCACGTTAAAAAAGTGTTGATGGATCGGATCATACAGATCATGCGGGCCATTCTCGCCGATATCACAAGAAAATATGCAATAATATGAAGTGGGCGTGAGATGCACCATCAAGGCAGATGAATTCCCTGCTCGTTTCTTTCCTCTCTCTCTAAGGAAGTCTGGTAGGCCATGAATGTAAACAACGATGCCACGACGGACCGACGCGCTTTAGCGGTCCTCTCCCTGGGACATCTCTGTATCGACCTGTGTCAGGCCGTGCTCCCGGCCGTGCTCCCGGTCTTGTTCGTCGAACGGCATCTCTCGTATACGAGCGCTGGAGGACTCATTCTAGCGAGTACCATTGCCTCTTCTGTCATTCAGCCGTTGTTCGGTCATCTGACCGATCGCTCTCCTGCCCCCTGGCTCATGCCCGTAGGGCTACTGATGGCAGGTGGAGGGCTGACCCTGGCCTGTCTCGCGCCGAGTTACTGGTTGATCGCTCTAGCGGCGGCTTTCGCTGGTATTGGCGTGGCCGCTTTTCACCCGGAGGCAGCGCGCCTGGTCAATGCGGTAGCGGGGAAGCAGCGTGCAACGAGCATGAGCCTGTTTTCTGTGGGAGGCAACCTGGGTTTCGCCCTGGGCCCAGCCATTGTAACCGCGATTTTGCTGGTATGGGGATTGAACGGGATGGGTGTGCTGCTGGTGCCGCTGGCGCTAGTGGCTTTGACGCTCATGAGTTTGTTGAATCACTTCCTATCCTACCGAGAGGGCCGTGGGTGGCAGGGGAGCCTGGAGGCAGCAAGACGCCCCGACGCCTGGAGGCCTTTTGTCCGCCTGACCGTAGTCATTATGTGCCGTTCGGCGCTGTTCTACGGACTCTATACCTTCCTGCCGCTGTACTGGGTGCTGATCCTGCACCAGGCGAATGTCGTCGGGAATGTTGTGCTCACTCTGCTGCTCGCAGCGGGTGCGACGGGCACCCTTATTGGCGGGCGACTAGCCGACCGCTATGGCTACCGGATAGTCGTACTTGTAGGATTTGGCAGCCTGGTCCCGCTCTTACTCTGCTTTGTTACCTTGAGCGAGACCTATACCGTTCTTGCGCTCGTACTGCTGATTCCCATTGGTCTCGCACTCTTTGCTCCGGTCAGCGTGATGGTAGTGATGGGGCAAGAATATTTGCCGAATCATGTTGGGACTGCATCAGGCGTCACTCTGGGGCTGGCCGTCTCTGCTGGTGGGATCCTGGCACCTCTTTTTGGCTCTCTTGCTGATCGCTATGGGTTGCCTCTGGTCCTCTTTGGCTTCGCGTTTCTTCCTGCCCTGGCGCACTGTTTCGCCTGGACGTTGCCTGAGACCCGCAAAGCACGCAGTCTCTAGGAATTCGGAATGCATACGGCCGCCGATGCGGATTGACGTTTCATAGATGCTGCATGGAAGACCTGCATCCTGCAGTCCGATTATCCCCAAGAAGACCAGCTTGACGGATAGACAAGAGAAGCCACCTCATTTCCTTTGCCCGATCCAATCAAGGATTTGCGATGCTATTGCTCTCTCTTATGTGGCTGCTTGATCTTGATCAAGCGATTCAAGTATCGGCTGGTGGAGATGTTCTGCAACTCATGAATCTGTCCTACTTCGCGGAAGGTGATGCCCCCCGGAGCATCCGTAGGATCATATGCCTGTCCATTATGCTCGACCACCCGAACGTGTGCTGCCTCGATAGTGACAACGAGGTAAGGAAGTTCATGATAGTGCAGAGGGAGATGCTCAAGCGATATTTCCCACACCCTCACGAGGTCGTTCTCGAAGAGAATCCGATTATCGACCGGACCGTACTGCTCATCTGGTTTCATCTACTGGGCCCCCTGATGCTTCTTTCACAAAAATCCTTTCTGGATGCCCGCCTCGTGTCCTCACACGGCGGACGCCTGTACCCCGAGGAAAGAAAGGCTGCCCGCAGGCAGTACTCAATCATTGAATAGTCAATCAAAGGCTAGACTCCCCTGCTATACTAGATGTGCTGCCTGAAGACACTCTGACCTCTGACCAGGCATTCCTGGCAGATGGGTTTCGCAACCCTGAGAGAGAGACAGTTGGGGCATGCCCGCCAAAGCTGGAATTTGGTTCCTGATAAGTGGAGGTATACCACCTCCCGCGGCCAGGATAAAACAGCGCACATACGGGAACGCTCCTCATTCGGCAAGTTCTGAGTGAGGACGGGTACTTTGTCAGAGTGCCCGGTGCAGTTGATCGCGACTGCCATGATGTGTCGGTCGATAAAGCCAAAGCGGAAGGTCCTCCTTTCGAGTTGCGGTCGAGGCTAGACACAAGCTCGTCGCCTTCAGGCGATTGAGTATCTGACCCCTTTTCAACCCTGCATAGATGACTATACTACTGCGTCGTGTCCAAAGGAGGATGCACCTATGGAGATTCGCAGATTGGATCATGCAGCTTTGCTCATCAAAGATGTTGAGCGGTCGCGGCGTTTTTATGGCCAGGTACTCGGCATGGAGGAAGTTCCCCGTCCGCCCAGTTTCACCTTCCCCGGTGCCTGGTTTCGTCAGGGAAGCGCTGAGATACACCTTATCGGCGAAGCGGAGTTTGGTCGCGTAGCCCAGGTACAACCAGGGGGGTACCGCCCCGATGAACTCGCTGTTGGCTACGTTGCGCATGTTGCCTTCGAGGTTGCTGACCTGGAAGAAGCCCGCCAACACCTGCAGGCGCACGATGTCGCGATTGTGGGTGGGCCGCGTCCTCGCGGTGATGGTGTCATGCAACTGTACGTCTGCGATCCTGATGGCTATATCGTAGAGTTATTTGTTTGGCAGAAGGACCCACGATGAATCGGGATATCTGCCCACAGGCAGGGTGCCTACTTTAGGTCCTCGATTCATCGTGGGTCCTTCCTTTCGAGGGCAGGGAGTGCGTTTATAGAGTTCGCTTTCTTATGGTTCCAGATAGGCTTCTTTCAGCCTTGTACCTCTCATTTGCGTTAGAGGTGAGTGAACAGGGGGAGCCAAAGATGAAGTGCCAATGTGGCTGTGGTCGGGATTTCCCCCCGATGGCAAGAGGATATACTTTGATGAACGCTGTAGTAAGCGCGTCTGGTGGCGAAAACAGAAGGCGAAGACGAAGGAGCTTAGCAAGAAAGCATGAAAAGGCAACAAAGACAACGCAATACAAGATAATCTCCTCAAACGCGGAAAGAGGGCAGCCGAAGCGCCCTCTTCTTGTTCATCCCGACACTTCCTAGTACTTGAGAAAGCGCTGGGACTTATCCCCAACCTCCCGTTCCAGTCTCCTTTTTTCTCTTCCAGGGTTCTCCGGAGGTTCCTTGTCAGAGACGTTGGCCGGAAGCGCAGGGTCAATCAGCAGAAGTCTTCTCAACTACGAACCGCTCATTGTCCCCGCCTCTCAGGAGGTCTACTCCAAATATACACTCTGCCTCTCACATTCCGCTCTCAAAACAGGGCAAGTATCTCACAGCGAAGTCACAAAAAGCATGATAAGGAGAAGTAATTCGAGCGATTACCACAGTTGCGTCTGAACCCAGCACAGCCGAGCAGTCCAGAGGGGCATGAGTTTCGTTCGCCTCCAGTACTGCCGGTGCGCTGGGACTAGTCGGAACTATGCGTCGTAGTAGAGTACGAACTCGATCGGCACGGGACGAAGGCGCATCTCGTCGGCCTGTGCCCGCTTGAACTCGACATACTTTTCAAGTATATCAGTCGTGAAGACGTCACCCTCCAGCAGGAAGGCATGGTCATCCTCAAGTGCATTCAACGTCTCATCCAGCGAGCCAGGTACGGAGCGAATCTCGCGCATCTCGTCTGCTGACAGGTGGTACAGGTCGCGGTCAACCGGGCCAAAGCCGTGTTCGCTGGGTTCGATCTCGCGACGGATGCCGTCGAGGCCGGCCATCAGGAGAGCAGAGAAGAGCAGGTAGGGGTTCGCCAGTGGATCGGGTGGGCGGAACTCAATGCGCAACGCCTTTGGGTTATCGGTCAATGGGATGCGTACAGCGGCACTGCGATTGCCTTTCGATAAGACCAGGTTGATAGGGGCTTCAAAGCCAGGTACCAGGCGCTTGTAGCTATTTGTCGTAGGAGCAGCGATGGCCAGGAGCGCCGGTGCATGTGTGAGCAAACCGCCAACGTAGTAGCGGGCAATTTGAGAAAGATGGGCGTACCCATGGCAATCAAAGAACAGAGGTTTCTCGTTCTGCCACAAACTCTGATGCGTATGCATGCCGGAGCCATTGTCGCCGAACACAGGTTTAGGCATAAATGTGACGGTCTTGCCATGCTTGCGCGCTGTGTTCTTGGTAACATACTTGTAAAGCATCATGTTGTCTGCGGTCTTTACAAGTGTATTGAAACGGATATCGATCTCAGCCTGCCCTGCGGCACCGACCTCATGATGCTGCGCCTCGACCGGCACACCTAACTCCTCGAGCAAGAGCGCCATCTCGCTGCGAACATCCTGGAGCGTATCGTTAGGAGCGACGGGGAAGTATCCTTCTTTCACCCGCATGCGATGACCCAGGTTGGGAGTACCATTGCTTGAACTATTCCAGTGTGCTTCATCCGAGTCTATCTCTGCATATTGTATGCTTTCACTAGATTTGTAAAGCACATTATCGAAGATGTAGAACTCAGCCTCAGGCCCAAAATAGGCGGTGTCAGCAATGCCACTGGAGCGCAAGTATTCCTCCGCTTTGCTGGCAATGTAACGTGGATCGCGGCTATATGGCTTCTTGGGTCCAAGAGGACCAGGATGGGCGATATTGCAGACCAGGCTAAGCGTAGGCACGCTGGTGAATGGGTCCATAAAAGCGCTCGCAGGGTCAGGGATCACCAGCATATCGCTCTCGTTAATTGCCTGGAAGCCACGGATGCTGGAGCCATCGAAGGGAACTCCTTCGACGAATATCTCTGCTTTAAGTTCGCGCACAGGCACACTAAAATGTTGCCATGAGCCCGGCAAGTCGACAAATTTGAGATCCACCATCTTTGCGCCATTCTCATCGGCAAATTGCAGTACTTCTTCTGGGGTCATGCCCTTTTGTTCTCCTTCTCGATTCCCCGGCTTCACTGCTGGAACTAGCAGCACTCACTGCCGCACATTACCATTTGGCTATTCTGCATAAGAAATTGGTATTATTCTCAGCAGTACGCCGATCAAATTATATCTCCTATTATGATACCCCTGCTTTTCAGGCAATACTATAGATACTTTACCTGAAGTTAGCCAGTCAGGTTTGTATAGATTGCACAAAAAGGATCATCACTTGCATCTGTGTGGTGGTAAGGATAAGATAGAAGAAAAGCCCAGGAGGAGAAACGTATGGGATCAGCGGGTCAATCCCAACCAACGAATGAACCGTGGGGATCAAAGCCATCTCCCATATCACGCCGTCGGCGTTTGGCCGGATGTGTGATTGTGCCTATCATAACCCTGCTATTGGGAATAGTGCTCGGATTTATGACGCTGCTCCTCTACGTCTTGTACATCTTTAACGTCTTGTCCAATGCGCCACCCGAACCGCCAATGTCTGTGCCGTCGCCGCCTTCTAGCGGGGATATCGTGGTACAGATTAGTCCTACGTATATGGTCAACGTTTTGAGACCCGTGCTGCAAAAAGAACTGAGTAGCTTTCCATTGCCAAACTCTGTTCAATTGCCGTTTCCGTGTAATTATCTAAAGCTGTTGCCATGTAATATTCCAGTACTGTTGCCGCCGAATGCTCGATTGTCGGGCACTATCAATAACGTGCAGATCATGTTGTCTGATAGCGACAGTAAGGGATACGTTCTGGTAACGACTACCGCTGCTTGCGAGGTCACTATTTCTTCTGATCTGGGTAGTATAGGTTCCATACCTATGACTGCGAAGCTTGTGACGCAACTGTTTGTACAGAATGGGCAGTTAATGGCCAACGTGCAGCCTATTAATATTGTTATTGAACTGAACGGTAGCCCTTACCACTTCTTCATTGAGAGTTTTAAGTCAACCATTGAGGATCAGATCGACCAGCAATTGCAGGTTAAAACTAGAGACCTGCCTCCTGGCTTTGACTATCGCATCACAGGTGTACGCAGCAAGCCAGAAGGCGTGTACGTGACGCTTTCGGCAACACCTAAGTAGGGGTTATCACAGAACAAATCTGGGCTTTTCGAAAGGTGGCCGGTCATCACTTGCATCTGCGAGGTTGAAGGCGTAAGATAGACAAAAAAGCTCAGGAGAAACCTATGAAATCACCAGGTCAGCCGCAACCACAACCTCCCCACGTACCTTGGGTATTGCAACCATCTCCTATTCCTCCTCGACAGCGTTTGGCCGGACCCCGTGCGTGGCTGCGTAGCCGGGCCGGGCGCGTGGCGATACCTATTATTACCTTGCTATTGGGTATAATGCTTGGCGTTTTAGGGCTACTTCTCTACGCGTCGTCCATTTCAACCGAAGGGCAAGTGCTTGTTACACCGTTGCCTCCTCCTGGCGGGGATATTATTTCACAGGTCAGCCCTGCGTATATGGCCCGCGTTGTGCAAAAAGACCTGCCTAACTCAGGATTGCCAGGTGATGTTGAAAATGTGCGGGTCCAGTTAGCTGACAGTGACCTTATACATAGTGTTCAGGTGACAATTACCGGTGATGATCAGGTGGGTGTGTTGGGTTTTCAAATGACCAGGCATGTGACTGTTGTAGAGCAACTTTTTGTCCAGAATTGCCAGATACAGGTGAATGTGCTGCATGCTGACCTGGAAGGGATCCCCGTGACAGGTTTCGTCACAGCCTTTGAGGGTCAGATCGACCAGCAATTGCAGCTCAAAACCAATGACCTCCCTGCCGGCTTTACCTATTGTGTCACCGCTGTGATGAGCAAGCCAGACGGCTTGTTTGTAATGGTGTCGGCAACACCGCAGTAGCTATTCCAACAAATTATCGATAATGCGTTCGCACTTCAGCCGCAGGGTCACCCGTATTTCTTTTGAGAATTGTTCTTCCATCTGCCGTCTGGCCGCCTCTTCCCCATCGTAGCGTACTGCCAGGCGGTAGATGTCGTGCTGCGCCATGTCTGGGTCATCAATCATTTCAACAGTCCCGCTCACCGTTAGATAGTCGTAGCCCTCTTCAAAGCATACCGATATACGTGGATCGCGCCGTATATTGCGTTCTTTTGTACGCCCAACCTTGGTGTTCATGACAATCGTATCGCCTTCGAGCAGGTACCACATCGTGGTGAGCTGTGGTGTGCCATCCTTGTTGATAGTAGCCAGCACAGCAAAACGTCGCTCTTGCAAGAAGAAACGCGCTTTTTCAGAAAATGTAACGGGCATCGAGACGATCTCCTTTTTATGATGCTAAATCACACGCTGCCAATTCTACCTCGTCAAGTGATTCACTGCGAAGCACTTGTAGTTCGCGCAGATCACCGATGGTATCAAGATCGAACGCCAGGCCGATGCGCCGGAGTACCACACTGCTCAGATGCTTTTGCCTGGAGGCATCGAGATAACGGTGCAGACTGTCTGGCCCAAAGAGATAAGGTAGAGCCAACGGTGGACATACAAGCAGTGCATTTGTGCCGCTATTATCCAGCGACGATCCCAGCACAACCTGGTGCTGCTTAGACTGCTCGATCAAGGCCTGGATATCGCTTGTGCAGAGCAGGGGCAGATCAGCAGAGACCGTCAAAATCGCTGTTGCACCTGATACCTGTTCTCGTAATGCCGCTGCTTGCAGTGCGGAATTGTGACCCTTTTGCTCTTCCATCAATGCCTGTGCTCCCCAGGTCTTCGCTTGTGCCAATACTCGTGGATCGGGACTGACAACAGATACCCGCTCAAGTAAACTGCTGTCGAGCAAGACGTGCAGCACATGGTGAAGCATGTCCAGCACCAATTTTTCTCGTTGATGCTGTGATAAGTAGGGTGCAAGGCGACTTTTTGCTGTAGCGAGTGTTTTTACCGGGATGAGTGCAGAGTATGTCATATGGTCAATCCAGCCGCCTGTAGAACGCTCTTCGCTAGCGACGCCTTCGCTGCATTATCGCGCATAATCGTATTCGTTGTCACCGTGGGAATACCCAGATCCTCGATCTTGCTCACAAGCTGCGCATCCTGCTGATCGATCACCATCACATCCAGGAAATCCCGGTAGCAGCGTGCCACGCCCACTGCCGAGACATCCATGCCTAACCCTCGCATCAGTTTGTCGGCTGGTCCCTTGATCGGCGCTCCACCAACGATGGGGCTTACTGCAACGACCATACCCCTCGTCTCATGGAGCGCGTCGTGGATACCAGGGACAGCCAAAATGCTGCCGATGCTCACGATGGGATTGCTGGGAGCAATAAGGATTGCCTCAGCATCCTTGATCGCATCAAGGACACCGGGAGCTGGCCGGGCAGCGCTGGCTCCAACGAACACTACATCCTGCACTTCGTCGGTGCAGTGTCGCTTGACCATGTATTCCTGGAAGTGAAGCAGCCCGACGGGTGTCTGGATATGGGTGGCAATGGACTGATCGCTCATGGGAAGTATGCGCAGTTCAAGGCCTAAGTTTTTGCGCAGGCCCTCAATCACTTCACTGAGCGTTTTCCCTTGACGCAGCAGGTTGGTACGATGAATATGGGTAGCGAGGTCACCGTCGCCTAGCAGGAACCAGTCTTCGTTACCGTAGCGCGTCAACTGTTGCATCGTATGATAGGTATCGTCGCGTATGCCCCAGCCGTTTTTCTCATCGACTATGCCTGCCAGCGTATACATGACGATGTCGAGATCAGGCGAGACATGCAGTCCATAGAAATCGCGGTCATCGCCAGTATTGACGATTACGGTGAGTCGTTGTTGGGGAACCACCTGCACCAGTCCCTGGAGAAAACGTGCTGCACCTACTCCGCCAGCAAGTACTACAATCATGTTTAACCTCAGTCAAAGCGTACAATCAATGTATCCAAAGGTAGGCGCTCGCGCCTTTGCGGGTCAGCGGAGGCATAGCCCAGCGTGATCAGCGCCTGGGGCATGAGCCGCGGGTCCAGGTTCAGCGCCTCGCAGACGACCTCCGGGCAGAAGAGCGGTGCACACATCCAGCCGGTGTCCAGGCCCAGGTCATACGCCATGAGCAGCATATTCTGTATGGCGGCACCGATACTCTGGATCGCCATTGTCGTCTCATCGGCCTGCCGTTTCTGGTCGGGATAACGGTCCAAATCTTCCAGGTAGAGGCAGGGGATGATAATGGTAGGTGCAGTAAGGATGCGTTGACGTGACTTCTCCATGCGGATAGCGACTATCTCTGCGGATTGCCCGTCCATTTGTAACTGTTGCTGCCATGTCTCGCCCATGTGTTCGGCAAGCCGAACCTTGGTCTCCTGCCTTGTTAATACAACAAAGCGCCAGGGTTGTCTGCCATGCGGCGAAGGTGCCCAACGTGCTGCCTCTAGTACCTGCTCAATCAGTTCACGTGGTACTGTACGAACCTGGTATTTACGCACACTGCGCCTGCCTTGCAACAAGCTTACCAGGTCTCGTGTGCGAGCAGGAAGTGTTTCAGAATGGGTTGTTGTCACTGATATTGATAACCTTATTGAATGTCTCCATCTTGGTTCACCCCCAAGTATGCAGACCCTTTATCGAAACAAATCCGTGGCGGCATCGCGCAACAATGGACGAGCATCTCCCTTGCTGGGTAGATAGGTATACCCACGAATAAGGGCTACGGGAATACGCTCTATTTTGCCCATGACTAATTCCGCAGCTGCTGCCAGTTCATCGGCCACGGCAATGGCGCTGACCTGTAGTTCGTAGCCATAGGGATCATGTTGCCCTCGATAGTCGACGATCGGCTCCATACCGGCTACGCCTATCGCCATGTTGACCTGTCCATTGCGCCATGGGCGGCCCCAGGTATCCGAAATGATGATCGCGATATCAAAAGCAGCGCCTTCGCCAGTGAGCTGCTGCAAGCGCGTACGCAGTTCAAGGGCCGAGCGGTCAGGATCAAGCGGTAGCAGTGTGAGTTGGTGCTGACCGCTAACGTTCGACTCATCCACGCCCGCGTTGGCACAGATGAAGCCATGTTTTGTCTCAGCAATTAAAACGCCATGGTCCATGCGCACGATACGCCGGCTTTCGCGCAGCACAACCTCTAGATGGTGAGCATCTTTCTTGCTTTCAAGCGCAGCCATACGAGCGAACTCAGATGGCTGTACTTCGCCGGGATTCACCATGCGCCCCTCGGCCTTTGAGACGATTTTTTGCGTCACGACGAGTATATCACCCTGTTGCAGTGTCAACTGTTGCGCTTGAAAAGCTTCATAGATAGTGATACCCAGGTCGCTACCTGGGCTGATCTCGCCTATGCCTGTGATCGGTATAATTCGTAGTTCTGTGTGCATGTGCCTATATTTCAAAAGGTTTGTACAAAGCCGCGGAATCCTTAATCATTATATACCATGCATTGGATAGGTGTCGCACCCTTGCATTTGTCTATTGTCGTGTGCCATAATATTTGATAGAGACCTTCGGGGCAGGGTGCAATTCCCGACCGGCGGTATGGTGAATGCATGTTTTGTTGCATTCGCCAAGCCCGCGAGTCTTTCAGTTGGCTTGTCTATGATAGGTTGATTGATTGACAGATTCGGTGTAAGGCCGAAGCCGACGGTTACAGTCCGGATGGGAGAAGGTTTGGCATACGTGTGGCTCATGAAGCCTTGTTGTGCGAAGCAACAAGGCTGTTAGACTATCCGTGATGCTCTCCTCGTATCTCCCTCATGCCTCCCCGGGTCAGTCGAATTGATGGTTTTCCGATGTCTTGTAGGAATGCTATCAATCTAGCTTTGACCAGAGGGATGTCAATGAGCGTAACAACCTCTACTACGGAAGACGTACTGTTGAGGGTACGTAAGCATGTGCGCGATGGCATACACGATGACTTGCACGCTACCGTGCAAATGCCAGCGCCGGAAAAACGACGCGCACATGCAACACTGAAAACAATGGAGCGGATGCTATCGGTATCACCGCCCATTGTGCTGGCTTTGATCCTGTTGGTGAGTTGGTATCTGGGTACCTCCTACGGGCGTATCTCCAGCCTGATACTGCCTGCTCCCGGGGATGTGCTGGCCAGTTTGTCAAATGGTCTCAGTTCGGGCATACTGCTGAGTGCTGCACTGGTGACCGGCCAGGAAAGTGTGTTGGGTTTCCTCCTCGCACTGGTAGTGGCATTGCCATTGGGGTATGGATTGGCGAAATCTCGCCTGCTCGCCACCGCTGTGCATCCCTACCTTGCCGCAGGACAGGCCATGCCAGCGATAGTCATCGCACCATTGCTTGTCATCTGGCTTGGCTATGGGTTAGTCCCCAACGTGATCCTGTGCATGTTGATTGTGCTGTTCCCCATGGTCATCACAACCATCCTGGGGGTGCAGACCTTAGACCAGACCCTGATAGATGCGGCGCGTGTCGAGGGTGCCTCGGGTTGGTCTCTGCTGGCCCATATTGAGTTTCCTCTGGCTCTTCCTGCGCTGCTTGCGGGTGTACGCACCGGCCTGACGCTGTCAGTAATGGGGGCCGTGGTGGGAGAATTCGTCAGTGGAGGCGACCAGGGGCTGGGTGCACTGGTGCAACTGGCTAAGGAACAGTTTGATACGCCAGCATTGTTTGCTACACTGATCATACTGGGTGTCCTGGCCGGTCTCTATTATATGACCTCCTGGTTACTTACAAAGCTAGCTGAGGCCGTGTATTAGGCAAACCTGAGAAATTTCGGCTTCGGAAGCGAGTGACCTGGCGCCCACAAAGGTCCAACCACCCTACCCAACCGCCCCGTGCCACTACATTTGGGGATGGCCGCCCGACCTCAGAGGAAGGCACGGTGGACCTTGCGAGAAGGAGTGACGGGCCTTGCCGCGCCAGGTAATTCCAATGGAGAGTGCTACAGATGCGAAATCAACGTCGTTCGTTTTTCATATCGTCATTGCTGTTTATGCTACTGGCTCTACTGCTGGCAGCTTGTGGTGGTTCAACTTCACCTTCTTCGCCCGGACAGCCATCGCTAAATAAGGTATCTATCGGCCTGGGCTACATCCCTGACATCCAGTTTGCTCCGTTCTATGTGGCGCAGAGCAAAGGCTACTACAAAGCGGCTGGTCTCGATGTCACGTTCCATCACGGGATCGAGACCGACTTGATTGGCTCAATGGTACTGGGTCACGATACCTTCGTCTTTGCCGGTGGTGACGAGGAACTGGTGGCGCGTAGCAAAAACCTGCAGGTGGTGGATGTTTCAACCATTTTTCAGCGCTATCCGGTCAGCCTTATCGTTCCTGCTGCCTCGCCCATCAAGACGCTTGCCGACCTGAAAAGCCACACGATTGGAGTGCCAGGACCTTTCGGCTCGACCTATACCGGCCTGCTGGCATTGTTGTACCAGGCACATCTCTCACTGTCTGATGTGAAAGTGCAGTCGATTGGTTTCACGCAGGTAGCGGCTCTGCTCGGACACAAGGTTGACGCGGTGATGGGCTACTCGAACAATGAGCCGCTGCAATTGAAGGCACAGGGCTTCGATGTGCGTACCTTCGATGTCTCTGATTACCAGCCACTGGTCTCTAACGGCATCATCACTACCGTAGATACCTTGCACAATCAGCCACAACTGGTGCAGAATTTTGTGAAGGCGACGCTCAAGGGGCTCAAAGATGTGATTGCGGACCCGGCTGGCGCGGTCCAGATCAGCAAGAGTTTTGTGCCTAACCTGGACGCTGCCAAGGCGATGACTGTCTTGCAGGCAACGATCCCCATCTGGCAAGGCAATGGCTCGGTGGCGTTGGGCTATAACGATAGTGCTACGTGGCAGTCGATGGAGCAGTTCCTGGTGGGCCAGAAGATTATCCCGCCCGTGCAGGATTTGTCGCAGGCGTATACCAATTTGGGCGCGTCGTAGACTTTTGTTGCAGGGGTAGGGGCAGCTGTTATTGTGATTTGAAAATTATCAAGTCACTTTGTGAGTCGGTCAAGGCTCGCTCCTTTATGCCCCATGCATCTAGATAAAGAGCTCGCTCTCACGATAACAAGTGTAACGTCGTCGAATTCGGAATAATTACTATCTGCTTATCTCGGAGGAGCTCTACCCCGAGTTTCGGAATAAGCCTTGTTACTTATAATCCCAGTCTTGCATCGATCCATTGCGCCAGCTTATCATCACCAAATACCCGAGAGAGGCGGCGAATATCTATAATTGTATCTAGAGGCAATGACCCTAGATGGCAGCGTTCCATCGTGATGTTTTTGTGGTAACAGCTTTCTACACTTGCTTGATGATAGGTCTTTTGCTTTTGCGCCAGTTTGATCAGTTCAACAGCCAGTTCGACAGGGATCTGTTCCTGAGCCTGTAGCATGGCTGGGAGATAGTCCTTGCTAAGGTGGTCCATGATTTCCTGGTTGTTTATCTTATGCGCGAACTTGAGTATTGTAGCAGCTAAATTGGGTAATAGCTCACCGATAGCCAGTGGGGACATTTCTTCTAGTATCATTGATCTTATGTAGATCACTAGAGATTCAAGAACTTGCTGATTGTCAATTTCACATGCAGCCTTGAGCAATTCAATGGTTAGAGCGACAGACTGTACATCATCTGCCATTCCGAACTTGCTACTATCGACTAGTCTTGTCTCTAAAAAGACAATACAATTTTTAATAAGGTGGCTCAAAGTTTCTGGGTTACCTGTCTCACGTGCCAGCTTGATCATCTCGATAGCTAGCTCAATAGTTATATGTTCTTGCAAATTCAGTACCTTTTTTATGTAATCCTTGCTGAAATAATCTAGAATGGATTGGTCACCCACTTCACGTGCAAATTTGATCATTTGGACTGTCAGAGGTATCGGTATATAGCTTTGATTATTCTGCGCCTCTTCGAGATACTCTTGCCTTATATATTGCGAGATTGCCGAGATACCACTTCCTCGCGCGGCTTTGATTAACTCGATAAGTAGCGTGGCGGAAGGCTTCTTTGCAAGGATTTCAGGGAGGTTCCGCTTACCAAAATACTGCAAGGCGCCGACAAAGTTTGTCTCTCTCGCTAACTTTATCGCTTCCTCTGTAAGCTCATCGTCTGATTCCACTACTGGGGGCTCCACTACAAGTCCGTGGTATATTTCCAGAAATTTGGGGTCATTCGTCTTCTGAGCCAGCCGGGTGATTTCAGCAAGCGAGGATACAGAAGACTCTAAGTTAAAGGACCAAAGGCGCTCCGGTTTCGCATATGGGGCGGAATTTTCATCGGTATGATCGAATCTGAGCTCTTTGCTAATCGTATCTAGTTCGGCCATAGAAATCGGTGTTTCTCTTCTCAAATGGCGTAGCTGTTTCGTGAGCAGATCTACCGCGAGAGGTTCACTGAGCTGCTCGGAACGGAGCATTTTACTAATCGTATCAAGTTCAGCCTTATCTGTTCGAAAAGAGTCATGCAGGAGGAAACCAGACAGTCCGGCAGCGATATCGTCGGCCAGCGTTTGACCAACGTTGTAGACTAAGTTGAGCCGATCGCCGCCCGCAGAGGTGCCAGAAATTCTCTTGATCTTCAGATGAATTGTTGTATCGTCGCGCTCGGCAGCGAGGATGGCAGCTAACGCGTTGAGAGTTTCGAGAGAGAACCAAGAGCGCCAGAGATAGGTAAGGCGGTCCCAGGCTCGTGTGCCGTCTACAGAAGGTGTGTATTTTGCTTCATCGAAGGCGTAGCCATTCGGGGCAAGGAGCGTCCTGAGCAGGATCAGATTGAGTGTGTAGACAGCAAAGTAACCGATAATGGGAAGATCAGCGAAAGGATGTTGATCATTCTTCGCTATGAGCGAGGGCAGAGTGCTGGTTGTGAGCAAGAGGTTGATGTGATTTGTAACGATAGTATCGAGGTCTGTGAGGAAGTCCTGTACATTTCGCCGCTCTCGTTCCAAGCAATGCCGCAACCATTCACTAAGTAAATTGACGATAACGGGTCTGGAGAAAAGGGGTGTATACATGAAACGAGCAAACCAGCCCGGTTCTAATCCGTCAAGCTGTTCGATCTTTTGTGACAGTGTACTCCTGAAGACTTTTACGCCGGTTAGCTGGTGAATGGCGGCGGTTTCCTCCAAAATTTTACGCAACATAAAGTCCGCGGTGAGGAACTCGCCAAAGGTATTGTGCAGAAATTCATAAGCAGCATCATCCTCTTTTTCTCGAGGTCTGTAGACAGTTGTTGGTCCTATGGATTTATGAACTGCCGTCAATTTTTGGAAAAAAAACTCCCAAACATTTTTTCAGCGGGGGGGAGATCACGATGCCCTACTGTTAAGAGCGGTTGACGGCCTACTATCTCCAATGAGTTTTTTCCCCGATCAAAGAACTTTAGATCGGTGCCTAAATCCTCCTTGCTGATGTGTAGGCTGCGCCGATTGAACATGCCGATAGCTGCAATCCCCAAACGCTCCATTTCCCGGTCTATGGCCTTGTCCAGTTCTTCTTCCTGCCAGGACCGCACCACCTCCTTGTCTTTCTTTAATTCCCGTTCAATAAAGCGGCGCAAAAGCTCATTGTACAGTAAACTTTGGTCAAGGTCCTTTACGTGAAGCAAAGGATTCCCCACAAAATCATAGATAGCAAGCATCATCAGTAAAAGTGGTTGCTCGGCGAGCTTGTTGATGCTCTCATTATCTTGCGGGAGCGCAAAGGGCTTCACATGGGCTAGCTCAAAATATGTGGAGTTCGCATCATTCCAACGAGCAATCCATTCGCTCTGTCTCTTTTGCTTGAACTCTAGCAATCGGATGATTGTAGCATCTTTGGGAATGGTAGCTTTGTCAATGAGGCTGATCCTACTGGTTACGATGGTACGAATGGGTATCTGTCCCCGTGTGAACTCATCTTTCTGGAATGCTTCGATGTCTTTAATATTCCCTGAAAATACTTTGCCGGTAGCTTGTAGTAATTCATCGTAACCATCGAAGAGCACAAGTGGAGGTCGGTCCATCAGGCAATTCGCCAGTTCTCCCCAACTGCGCTCCAGATTTGTGTCTTTGTAGACTTGATCTTTTATTTGCACTGGGATGGAAGCCTCTGTATTGATATGGCGTAACTCGACTCTGATAGGGGTGTATGACGATGCTGGTGCAATCAAGCGTGCTGCTAACATACTCGTGAGCAAGGATTTGCCAGAACCAGGTTGCCCAAGAATTATCAGTGGCGTTTGTACACTGATGGGATGATTAAAGTAACTCAGTAGAAAAGCAGAGAGATCATCGCGTACTGATAAGTCACGCCAAGTCTGATCATGCTCCAAACGCTCTTTGCCTGTATAATGTAGAACCTGAAAGGCCTGAGGAATGAAAATCTCTGACTTCTTTGGATATGTTAACGCTTGCTGAGGATCATCAATGATAGGCTGATTCACGATTTTCGTGTACCAATTCTCAAGCTGCTTCAAGACTGCATCGATTTGCCTCTGCTCTATTTGCAATGGGATACTATTAATAACTTTTTCCATCTGCTTAAAGCCGATGTCAATTGTTTTTTGTCCGCTTTCTGCTAACTCTGTAAGTTTACGGCTATACTCTACTATCTCTCCTTGTAGCTGCGTTCTGTCTCTCTCGCTCTCTTGCAAGTTTAGCCATATGGCGAACTCCGGGTATTTCATCGCTAATCCATAGTATTGGGCCTTGAAGTATTCCAGAGCTTTTTCTGGTACCTTTCCAAGTGTTTCTTCGATCTTTTCTAGGCCGCCGCTTTGCTGAACCTGTTTCTTGACGATCTCTAGTTCAAAGAATCTTTTTATACGGTTAGCTAATAGCTGGTACGGTGGAGAGAGCAGCTTTCGTTGCGTCTCAAACGTATCTCCTGGCTGCGGCAGGTCGATCGCGAACTTGAGCCAGCCCATTTCTGTATCGCTCGTTTGTATGCTATCCTTACCCAGTAGATCTTTTGCCGCATACATGGCCGCGTTGCATTTCTCTTCACCTGTCATTTTTATCTTTTTGAGCAGGGGGGCGAGTTCTTTATCGCGATAGAGGGCTTCAAAGAAGGAGGTGTAACAGGTCAAGGTGTATGCCTGTTGCATACGCTCAAACATTTTCAAGGTATCTTTGTCTCTTTTGCTGGTTACTTTAGCGATGATATGCTCGGAGATCGCAAGAAATTCGTTTTTTACGCCGAGGAGGTTGGAAAGTGTGCCAACGGCAGTAAGAATGATGGCTGCCGGTGTTAATACGGTGGGGCCAACGGCTGCTGCTATCGGGATTACCGCCGCAGTGACCCCGGCGGTGAGGACGATACCTGAAAACTTGTCGATATCGTTCGCCAGTTCAGGATATTCGCCTTTGACGATTTGGCAGGCGCTTTCAAAAGATAAATCCTTTGCCATTTTTGCATACTCCTAGTATAGAAGTTAATATCGTAAGTTGTGATAGAAGCTGACTATCTCGCACTCAGAATATATGGAAAAAGCTTGTCCGTCAAGTCCGCCCTCTCCACTCCAACAGCCTGCTACCCATGATTAAAGATAATATGCACCACTTTCTTGCAACACTGAGCACAATCTGTCACAGGAATGGTTCAATGTAACGGGATTTCTGATAGTTATATGAACCAGTTTTGCCCGGCTCTATGTCCTTGACCAACGGAGCAACACACTGGCATGATTGCGACGGGCTGATTGCGGAAGAAGACACCGAAGGGGCCATGGGAAGTAGGACTCTGACGGATCTGCACTTGTAGTATGTAGTCATTGGGTATGCCGAAGCCTCCAGGCAAGCCATTCAGGAAGGTTCCTGCTAAATAGTGTGTACCCGTGTTTCTCAACTCTGTAGCGGAGGTGCCACACGTTAACTGCGCTTTTGGTTCCTTAGACCATGGCCTTACCCCGTTTTGCGAATATTTGAGCTAAGCAGCTTCCAACTGCCGTTCTCCTGTCCGACGATGTAATAGCCCTGGAACGTGCTTGTCGTAGTTCCCCCAGATGAATTGTTATTAACAGCCTGAAGGGTGATTCCAACCTGGACGGTGCCATCCGAGAGAGGCGTGATGGTGCCAAACGTGACAGTGTCTTGCACGGTGTTAGCAAAGCCATTGGCGAAGTTACTGTAGGAGTGAGAGCTCTGGTAGCTAGACCCCCACAGATTATAGGCACTCTGATAGTCGGTATTGTTAATGTCGTTGTAATACTGTTGCACTACAGCTTGAGCTTGCTGAGCGGAGGAAGGCGTCGGTGTCGGGGGTACTGGTGTCGGTGTTGGAGGTACCGAGGTGGGTGCCACAGTTGCTCCGGAGGTTGGATTGGGTATGGATGTTGCTGTGGGCAGAATCGGCGCTGGTGTTCCTCCAAGATGGAAACCAATAAAAACGCCGCCAAGGGTGAGGAGGATGAGTAGCAATACTATAGCCACTAGTAGCCAGGGCCGGGGTCCAGACCGGGGTTCTTGCGTACGCATCGGCCCAGGATAGGGTGTTACCGGGGATGTATAAGCTCCCGGTGTGACCGGTGTGCTGAGTGGAGACGCACCGCGTGACCGATCTGAAGTAGATGTGGTGGCGAAGTTCACCACCTGTCCAATTCCGATTGGTGGCAGTGTTCCCTGGTCGGGCGGTGGTGGAGGCAGCACAATTGGCTGAGATGATCGCAGGGTAGGTGCATTTCGTGCCATTGTCTCGGAAGGGTAGTCAGGTGAACTGATGGCCAGACGCAGTGCCTGTGCCAGTTCTCCGGCAGATCTATAGCGATCTTCGCGTCTTTTAGCCGTTGCCTTTTGCACGACCTTATCCACTGCAATTGGTATAGCAGGATTCAGCAGATGCAATGGCGGTAAAGATTCTTCGAGGTGTTTGACGACCACGGCAAGAGGTGTATTTCCTTTGAAAGGGACATGCCCACTGAGCATTTGGAAAAGTACGATGCCCAGTTCGTAGATATCGGTGCGAGCATCTATAGGCTCTCCACGTGCCATCTCTGGAGCCATATATTCGGGTGTGCCCAGCAGCATGCCCGTGCTGGTAAGCGTTGCACCAATGGTGCTGCTCCCATCGTTCATCATGCGTGCAATACCAAAGTCGGCCAGTATCAATCGCCCATCCGGATGGAGTAGGAAATTACTCGGCTTTATGTCTCGATGGATCACGCCGTGGGCGTGGGCATAATCGAGCGCGGAAGCCGCCTGTTCGATATAGCTCAATGTTTCTTGCAGGGAAAGGGCACCATGTTCTGCCAGTACGTCACGCAGGTTGCCTCCAGGTAAATAGGGCATCACCAGGTAAGTTACGCCATCCTGTTCTCCATATTCATAGATGGGCATAATGTTCACGTGTTCGAGCCTGGCAATGAGGTCAGCTTCGCGCTGGAAACGGGCAAGGAACGCCTGATAGACTGCGGCACTCATGCTAATTCTGGGCAGCAATACCTTGACCGCAACATAGCGTGAAGGACGTGACTGTCGTGCGAGGTAGACTGCGCCCATGCCGCCTTGCCCAACCAGTTTTTCGAGTGTACAAGTTCCCAGAGTTTTCCCTGTGAGGTCACCACTGTTATTCATCATAGTTGCCATTTCCTTTTATAACACTTTGATAGATGCAGATAATCAAATATTATCAATAATAACGTCTACTGTTTAGAACGTATAGAATTGCTAAATGTTCCACACGTGCAGGTTTTTCAAAAACGCACTTTCCTATTGTACGCAATGTGCTGAGAGAGGGCAAGTGTGGTTGACATTTCGCCAATCTGCTGCTATCCTTAGAATCAACAACTGTATAGAGACTGACCCGCGTTGAGCGAACACAGTATGAGATGGGTGACCGACAGCGATCCGATGAATGGTGAAAGTTCGGAGCGGATGCGCCTTCTCAGAACCGCCTCGTGAGCGGCTGGCCGAAGAAAGTTCTGCAAAGGACAAACGCTTTGTACGAGCAAGTAGGCCCAGGTGGGTGGTTCCCACGCAGCGAAATAACCGGTAAAAGTGGTCTTTCCACCTGAGCTACAACGGGGTAGAGTAGGGTGTCGCCAGGAATGCGCCTTCTCGTCAATGATGGAAAACGAGATTGTGAGAAAGACAAGCAGGGTGGTACCACGGGAGCTTGAGGTAGTTAAGTAATAGCTCTCGTCCCTTCGATTATGAGATTGGGACGAGAGTTTTTTATTGTCGAAGAGAGCAGACATTATGACAACCATCAGCGTTTCAATTGTGAACGTGACCGGCTATACCGGTGTAGAGTTGCTCCGGTTACTGTCACAACATCCACAATTCTGCGTGACTTCAGTCACGGCGCGTAGTGCCGTCGGCAAGCGTCTGAACGAGGTTTTCCCACATCTTGATCTTAGAGAAAACACAAAAGTCACCTCTGACCTTGTCATTACAGACGAGCCAGAGCAGACCGATCTCGCATTTGTATGTTTGCCGCATGCAGCAGCGGCGGAGTCCGTGCTCACCTTACTTGAGCGTGGTACAAAAGTGGTGGATCTCTCCGCCGACTTTCGCCTGCGTGACGCTGCTATCTACGAAGAGTGGTACAAGCACAAACATCCCGCACCTGCCTTGCTGGAGACTGCTGTGTACGGACTGTGCGAACGGTACCGCGAACGTATCGCTGAGGCGAATCTAGTAGCTAATCCAGGATGTTATGCCACTGCCGCAATCCTTGGCCTGATGCCGGCGTTTGCAAAGGGCATAATTGACCCAGATGTGATTATCGATGCCAAATCAGGCGTAAGTGGCGCTGGACGGAGCCTGACGCTGGGTACGCATTACGCTGAAGCAAATGAGGACGTCAGTGCGTACAGTCTCTTAGGTCATCGTCATCTGCCAGAGATCACACAGGAACTTGAGGCAGCGGCAAGGGCTGGTGGTAACTATGCCAGGGGTCCTCGACGTATTACGTTTATACCGCATCTTATGCCCATGACACGCGGAATTCTTGCGACATGCTATGCTGATCTGAGTCACCATACTATGGCAAATTCAATCCCGACAACGGCAGAAATGCGCTCGGTCTACGAACACTTTTATGCTGATGAGCCTTTTGTGCGCGTGGTAGATCAGCCACCGCATACAAAATGGACCCATGGCAGCAACCAATGTCTCATCTATCCAATGGTGGATACGCGCACCAGGCGTCTACTGGTGATTTCTTGCCTGGACAATCTCGTCAAAGGTGCCGCAGGTCAGGCGATACAAAATGCAAACCGGCTCTATGGCTTGCCAGAAATAACTGGCTTGCCTACAACGGCACTGTACCCATAAAGGAGAATTTTTCAATGGCTATTACTTATTCGGTGACAAAAGAAGGCGAGATTATCAACGATCATCATCTGATAGCACAGGTACTGGGTGAGGCGCTACCCTATATCAACTTTTTGAAGGGGAAGACACTCGTAATAAAATTAGGTGGTAGTGCGCTGGAGCACCAAAGAATCGTCCTGCAAGATATCGTCTGGTTGCGGGCGTTGGGTGCAAACCCTGTGCTGGTACATGGTGGTGGCCCCTACATCAATGAATGGCTGAATAAACTCAACATCCCAACGCGTTTCGAAAATGGCCTCCGTGTAACAGATGCTACGACACTAGATGTCGTACGTATGGTCCTCTTAGGCCAGGTGAATCAAAGTTTGGTGCTCATGACATCGCAGTTGGGTGGCAGAGCCATGGGTCTGAGCGGAACCGATGGCAGCATGGTTAGAGCACGCATCGCCGACGAACGCCTGGGCTTTGTTGGCGAAATTGAGTCGGTTGATCCGCGTCCTGTGCAGGCATTGGTCAGTCAGGGATACATCCCCATTGTTGCACCACTGGGCCAGGGGCCGGATGGAATTTGCCTTAATATCAACGCAGACCTGGTAGCGGCACACTTAGCAAGTGCGCTAAACGCAGAAAAGCTCATCTTCCTCAGCAACGTCGTAGGTATCTGCCGTAAGGACGGCTCATTGATCCCAGAACTAACGGCAGAGGAGGCACAGCAGCTTATTAAAGAAGGAGTCATCAGTGGCGGCATGATTCCCAAGGTCTCTGCCTGCCTCGACGCGTTACTCGCTGTACCACGTATGCACATTGTTGATGGCCGCGAGCCGCATGTCCTACTCCGTGAATTATTCACCGACCAGGGAGCCGGAACAATGATTGTCGGCAGTGAGAAGTAAATATGAAGAAGCGCATTGAGCGATTACGCGGCATGCGTGACCTCCTACCGGAAACCCATCAACAACAGCAATGGATCGTACAAACCCTGAACACATTCCTGACGAAAGCTGGCTACGCCATCGTCGACACACCTGTAATAGAGAGCAGCGACCTCTTCCTCGCCAGCTTTGGACAAGAATTGTGGCAGAACCTCTACGCCTTTCGGCTGCATCACCGTGACCTCTGCTTGCGCCCAGAATACACGGCCTCCATCTGTCGCCTCTACCTCGATCACTACCAGCAGCACCCATTACCCTTGCGGTTTCAGTACGCCGGACCAATCTTCCGCTACGAAGCCCCAGGGCGCGGGCGCTATCGCCAGCACACACAACTTGGCGTCGAGCTATTCGGCGGCCATGCAGCCTGTGCTGATGGCGAAATCCTCCAACTTGCCTGCGACGCACTCAGCGAACTGCGCATCTCCCAGTACCAACTGGAATTGGGGCACGTGGGAGTCGCCAGTGGCTTCATCAATCGTCTGCACCTCGACGATCATGCCGCACGGTTATTGCTCAGCCTGATGGAGCAGATCAGCCGATCTAGCGAAGGTGAGCAAGCAGCACAGGCACGTCTCGAAGCCCTCTTCCCGGCAAACACATCCGGCAACGACACGATGAATAGTAGCTCCACGGGTGGAATAGCGGAAGCAGAGACCCGTCTCATTACATCTCTCCTCAGTGGAATGAGCGTCGCCTTCGGTGATGACGACACGCGACGGGAGGTCGTTGAACGCTTCCTCTGGAAGATGGGGCGCAGTGAGCAACGTCGCCAGATACTGCATGCCCTGGAGTTTCTGCGTTCTCTGCATGCCGTTTCTGGCTCACCACCGCAAGTTTTTGATGCACTACGCGACCTCTTAGCGCGCTACGAACTCGACCCAGAACCATTGACAGAACTGGAGCACCTGGTAGCAATCATCGAGCAGAGCGGAGTTCCCAGGGAGCAGATCATACTCAACCTGGCACTTGGGCGCGGCATCAGCTACTATACCGGACTCGTCTTCGAGATTCATACGCAGGATGAAGATGGTTTCGACACCCAGCTCTGTGGCGGAGGTCGTTATGATCGTCTCCTACGCGCCGTCGGCAGCAGCCGTGACATTAGCGCCTGTGGCTTTGCCTTTGGCATCGAGCGACTCCTCTCACTCGTTCCCCCGCACAACCTTCCTATAGCCATTCCAATACAAGCCATCGTCATTCCGGTGAGCGTGCAGGATATGCCATATGCGCTACTCGTAGCGCGTTCTGTACGCGCAAGTAGTCTACAAACAGAAGTGGACGTGATCGGACACGGTGTCGGGGCAGGTTTGAGGTTAGCAGTGAAGAAACAGATGCGCCTGGCGCTGATCGTGGGTGAGGATGAGCGCCGGGCTGGTACTGTGACGGTGCGCAATCTGGTGACGGGAGAGGAGCGGGTTTCAACCATCCAGGAATGCCAGGCGCTATTCGATGGGAATGAGTACCCATCATTCCCGTAGGGGTGGGAACTCTTGTATATTGACTCCCACTTGACATCATAATAACAGTATGCTATATTCTATATAGCAATTAGCAATGAACTTCTGATATGGTATCGCACAACCGCCGGGTGCCTGGTAACTTATAGCGGTGTACATATCGTTTTTCCGCTGAAGCTGTGATATCATAGCCGTAGATATGTTTGTCTTAGGCGCGTCGTACCAACAATTGGAGGAATATCGTCATGGATTCGCGCCATGCTTATCGCAGACCATACAGGCTGTCGCTTCTTCTTGTCCTCTTTGTCGTTCCCATCCTATTATCTTTGATATTCACCTCGCGGGCCGCCCTGGCAGCCGCACCTCATGTCGACGTGATGGTTCTCAATAGTGATATCGGCCCAGCTTCACTTCAGTTCCTTCAACGTTCAATTGCTACAGCTGAGCAGGACGGGGCGCAGGCACTCGTCATCGAGATCGACACGCCTGGTGGTGATCTCGACTCCATGAAGGCTATGACCCAGGCAGAGCTAAGTAGTACTGTACCTATCATCTCATATGTTTCGCCAACCGGTGGTCGTGCAGCCTCAGCAGGCGCTTTTGTCGCACTCGCTGCGGATATTGCCGTGATGGCCCCAACTACGCGTATCGGGGCCTCCAGCCCGGTGACAAGCACAGGTGCTGATATTGGCAACACACTCAAGACCAAGATTGAGAACGACCTGGTAGCGGCGATCTCAGGTATTCAGGAACGATATCATCGCAATGTCCCGTTGGCGACAAAGATGGTCACCAATGCAGCTTCGTATGATGACCAGACGGCAGAGAGCCAACACATCGTCGATTTTGGTGCAGCCAATCTGGGTGCCCTGCTCAACGAGGTCAATGGCCAGTCTGTCACCCTGCAATCTGGAAGCGTAGTGACCTTGCAAACGGCAGGAGCAGACGTGAATATGATCGATCCCAGTCTGCTCGACACAACCTATAGTCTCCTGCTCGATCCAAATGTGATCTTCTTGTTGTTCGTCGTTGCCATAATCGGCATTTACGTGGAAATTTCGCATCCAGGTGTTATTCTGCCTGGCGTTGCAGGAAGTATTGCCCTGCTGCTTTTCCTCTTTGCCGTGGGTTCGCTCTCACCCAACTGGGCCGGTCTGGCTTTAATGGCGCTGGCCTTTGTCTTACTCGTGCTAGACGTAAAATTGACAACGCATGGCGTGCTGACCGTGGGAGCCATGCTCTCCCTCATCTTCGGCGCGTTCCTCTTCTTTAACAGTGGTGGTCCATATAGTGGGCCACAGGTGAATCCGCTCGTCGTCTATACTATGGCAGGGTTAATCGGCCTGATAGGGTTCACCCTGGTGACCATCATTGTGAGTGTACAGCGACGACGGACGACTACCGGCGTTGAGAGCATGATTGGCGCCAAAGCAATCACTATTACACCGCTTTTGCCAGAGGGACGTGTCCGTTATAAGGGTGAGGATTGGGCTGCTGTTTTGGAGGGTCCCGCTCCTTCGGCGGATGCAGGCTCTGAAGTGCAAATAGTCACCGTCGAGGGCTTACGTTTACATGTTCAGCTCATTGCTGATCGATTCTCAAACTATTCTCCTGAATACATTCAGGGGGCATGAAGGAGGCGTTTTTATGGATTTCATTGGCATTCTGGTTGGCGTCATTGTCTTAATCCTCATCCTGCTCGGACTCTCTGGTCTACGCGTGGTGCAGCAGTATGAGCGTGGAGTGATCTTTATTCTTGGGCGTTGTATAGGTCCGAAAGGGCCAGGCTTGTTCTGGGTACCACCCTTCATTACCCGAATGATTAAAGTCGATCTGCGTATCGTCACCCTCACTGTACCACCACAAGAGGTAATTTCACGTGATAACGTGACGATTAAGGTCACAGCCGTCATCTACTTCTACGTGGTAGATCCCCAGGCCGCCGTTGTGAACGTGATGAACTTCATCCAGGCAACAACGCAGATTGGCCAAACGACACTGCGAAACGTGCTGGGCCAGTCTGAGTTAGATGAACTACTGGCGCAGCGCGACAAGATCAATCGCGAACTGCAAGCGATCATCGATCAACATACGGAGCGTTGGGGTGTGAAGGTGACTGCGGTTGAGATCAAGGATGTTGAGTTGCCTCAGACCATGCAGCGTGCAATGGCCAAGCAGGCCGAGGCAGAACGCGAGAAGCGCGCAAAGATTATCCATGCTCAGGGTGAATTGCAGGCTTCCGCACAACTGGCACAGGCGGCCAATGTGCTCGGTTCTCAGCCAAGTGCCCTGCAACTGCGCTTCTTGCAAACGCTGACGGAGATTGCCGTCGAGAAAAACTCGACCATCATCTTCCCGCTACCAATTGACCTGATCGAGCCCATCCTGGATTCGATGCGACGTTTTAAGAGCCTATCGGCGACCGAACAACATAACGGTCCTTATTCGCAGCCATCCATACCTCCCGTTCAACCTGTACCGGAATTGCCACCGCGCTCGTAGCAAGGCGATCGGCCTACCGGGTGACCCTCGCGGTCACCCGGTAGGCTAGTCTGGAACTCATGGCTTACGATGAAGCGCGGTTTTCTAACTGCTTGCTATGGATATAATCAGCGCAGGTGCGGTAGGTTTCTTCTGAGATAAGCCCCTTGGACATATAGTGGTTGAGCATAATGTCCAGTTTCAAAATGCTGATCAGATTGTAGCCATGCCGCCGCAAACGCTCAGCGGCTCCATGTTCGCGGTCAATAAGCACTATGACGTCTTTCACCTTCAGCCCATTTTCCTCGAGCAATTCCGCCGTTTCCAGGATGCTGCTGCCTCTGGTGATAAGATCGTCGATGATAAGCGCAGTATCACCAGGGGTAAAGTGGCCTTCTATACCACGTTTACCGGTACCTTCTGGATGGATGCGAGCATAAATAAGTGGAGTATTTGTTTCTAGCGAATAGGCCGAGGCAAGTAGTAACCCTCCTACCGGTACTCCTGCCACCACAGCAAAAGAGTGAACTCGCACACGGCGCAATGATTGGGCCAGGGAAATTTCCTGTTGCATCAGCTTACTTGCAACGCGCAGTGCAGTTGGGTTACTGATGAGGACCTTGGGGTTAACAAACACAGGAGAACTCACCGCCGACTCGCTCACGGTAAAGTTCCCAAACTGCACTGCCCCAAGATCAAATAACGTTTGCGCTAACCAGAGGTTATCCAGGTACTGCTCTTTCGTCACATTCAGCATCCTTTCTCTTCTCTAAAGAGGATTTTGTGTTTTCAGTATATCACACCACATGTGATCAGCCTATTACTTGCATCGGAAGCAGTGTTATGATACCCTGACTCTCAAATGTACAATAGCCATCCAGGTAGTAACCAGGTAAATACTTATGCCAATACTGAATGTGATACGAGTGGGAAAATCTTTTGGGGCGGAACGCATCTTTGCCGGAGTCAGCTTCCAGATTGACGAACATGACCGTATCGGCCTTGTTGGCCCCAACGGAGCAGGCAAATCGACCTTACTCAATCTTTTAGCAGGTCGTGAGGAGCCTGAAGAAGGCATCATTGCTATGGCTCGCAACCTGCGCATCGGCTATCTCACACAGGCCATCGATTTTCAACCGCACAACACCTTACGCGAAGAGATGCTCACAGTATTCGCGGAAGTGCACGACTGGGAGCAGGAACTGAACGAACTTGCTATCGAACTTGAAGCTACAACAGCCACGGCTGATAGTACTCTGCATGAACAACTCTTGCAACGTTACGACAACCTGCAGACGCGCTTTGAGCATGCCGGTGGCTACACCTATGAGAATCGCGTGGCCCAGGTACTCGATGGTTTAGGCTTTACGCGCGAGCAGCAAGAGGCTCCTGTCATGAACCTTAGTGGTGGACAACAGACCCGGGCCGCCCTGGGCAAGTTGCTTTTGCAAGAGCCCGACCTCTTGTTACTGGATGAACCTACTAACCATCTGGACCTAGCTGCCCTTGAATGGCTGGAGACGTATCTGGCGAGTTGGAAGAATGCCATGGTCGTTGTTGCTCATGACCGCTACTTCCTGGATAAAATCGTCTCGCGCACCATCGAGATGGCCTTTGGTCGCATTGAAGAATACCCCGGCAACTACACTAAATACATCCACCTGCGCGAGGAGCGCATGGAGCACCGCTTGCGTGAGTATGAGGCGCAGCAGGAACATATTGCCCGCACTGAAGAGTTTATTCGCCGTTACAAAGCAGGCCAGCGCAGTCGTGAGGCACGTGGTCGCCAGAAGTTGTTGAATTGGCTGGAGCGTGTTGAGCGCCCGCAGGATTTCCCAGAGATGCGTTTCGAGTTTAATCCGGTCATTGATAGCGGTCAAATGGTACTCTCGACGCAAAAACTCTCGGTTGGCTATATGGGTGAACCCGACTCAGCCGGCCAATCTACTGAGCCAACTATATTAGTGCGCGTCGCCGACCTCGAGCTCTTGCGCGGTGACCGTGCCGGCCTGGTTGGACCGAATGGTTCAGGTAAGACTACCTTACTGCGTACCATTATTGGTGAACTTCCTCCTGTCGGTGGGCACATCTACCCTGGTCACAATGTACGCATCGGGTACTATTCGCAGACGCATAGCAGGTTAAATACCCAACGAACCATCCTTGATGAGGTCCGCCAGGTGAGTGCATTAAGCGAAGAGGGCGCACGCACCTTCCTGGGACGCTTTCTCTTTAGCGGCGATGATGTCTTCAAACCTGTCGCCACCTTGAGCGGTGGTGAACGCAGTCGCGTTGCGTTGGCACTTTTGACACTTCAAGGCTCCAACTTCCTCGTGTTGGACGAGCCGACGAACCATCTTGACCTGCAATCGCGCCAATTTCTTGAAGAAGTATTGGGCGAATTTGAAGGCACACTACTTTTCGTCTCGCATGATCGCTACTTCATTGACAGCCTGGCAACGAAGCTATGGGTCATCGAAGATGGCGTATTGATCCCCTATATGGGAAACTACACCGACTACCGTACACGAAAACGTCCCATCGTGCTCGACGTTCCTGCTCGTACGAGCGACAACGGTAAGCCAACACCATCGCCAGCGACAAAACGTACTGAGTCTTCCCCTGGAGCCAGGGTTCGCAGCAAAAAAAGTGAGAAGCCTAGAGTCCCCAAAGCCCGTACCATCGAGGAAGTGGAGCATGAGGTCGAGAAGGCTGAAACCCGCATGAAGGTGGTAGAAGAGGCCTTGGCAGAAGCCGCACTCAAGGCAGATGCGGCCAAATTGACACAACTTTCCGCCGAATACAACCAGGTCAGATTGCAGTCCGAAGAACTGCTTGCAGAGTGGGAGCGACTGGCAGAAGCAAATTAACCTGTCATCTCTTCCGCGCGCCGCGAGCGATGCCCCAGATAAATCCACCGAAAGCTAGCAGCAGCGGTGCCGTTGATGCCAATGCCAACCAGAGCACTAGAAAAAGTATTGGCCCCAATAACGATGGATGCCCTTTCAGAACTTGCAGAACGCGATAATAGCCGAACTTATATAACCCACCAAGCAAGCATGCTAATATCGCACTGGTAAGCAGCGTCAGCAGGAAACGCTTAGCACCGTACAGATAAGACCCACGTGCAGCATTCACGCATAGCAGTGCCAACCCCAGACTTTCCAGCAGGAATGCCACGACAACCGGCAGATCGGGCCGTAGGATAGGCAATATTGTGCCGATAATGCCTATGGTCAAACCAAAGATTTGAATACCCACACTTATGAAAAATGATAGGGGTCCGCCCTGTCTTCTTGCTCTTAAAGCTGCCGGGTGCTGACTACTCCTGATGCCATTCCGTGCAGGAGTCAGGTTCGCCATAATCGTTGCTTTTATAGCATGCGTCTCTGGGTTCCTGGGATCAAGTTCGATTGAACGTTCGACTGCGGGCAAAGCATCAAGGTACTGTCCCATATTTGTCAGCAGGGCCGCACGCATACTCCAGGCCAGCGGATTTTTCGCATCTATGCGTACAATTTGTTCGACAACCGATAGAGCCTCTTGGAAGCGACTAAGCGTACCGAGAATTTGTCCTTTGAGAATGAGCGCGGTAACATTTGTTGGCTCGTCCTTAAGCACCTGCTCTACAGTCGTAAAAGCCTCGGCAGGGTTCTGCAAGTACAAAAGCTGCTGCGCTTGTCTGATCAGTACAGAACTGGATTGCTGTCGTTGCTGTTTCCCTGTTATGAACTGGAGCGGCCCGGTATGTGTATCTGCCGTCTGAGTAGAGCGTTGAGCGGCTTGCTCCAGCGATTGACCACGGGTAACGGGTTGTACATATGGTGTGTCAGAAAACGGAATTGAATGGAGAGGAGTGGATGATATGTCGCCTACCAGGATCAGTGGATCTGGCCCATGCCCAAAAAGTTGGGGACGTTGCTGCTCACCGAGTGTGCTAAAGAGGAATGCATGCAGCCCTTGGAGCGTCACATGTCCTGTAGCAGGATCGCTGGCAGTACCACTAAGACCCACAATCATGCGATGAGCTAACACGCCCAGATTGTGATCCCCACGCTCAGGCGCTAGCTCATTGCCTCGACAGGAACACATAAACATCCGTCCGCCTCCTTGTTGCAAGACACTGAGTAGAGGAAGGCCAAGCAGTGGCCTGGAATCATAAGGACTTGAACGTTGTCTGCTCCAAATTCCCCCGTTCTGGAAGCAATCGAGTATGACCAGCACCTGAGCAGCGCGGCTACGGCCGATGACATAGCGAGCCAATGATGGGAGGTGTAAGGCCGTTGAAGGCTGCCTATGGTTTGTATTTGTCAGACCCAGGTGCCCTTCGCTATTCACCTCATCTAAGAAGGCATGCCCGGCGAAATAGATGAAGACAAGGTCATCTGGTTCTGCGACATTCACACACAAATTTGTGATCCTTGACTCTGTCAGATCATAGGTAGCCTGAGCACCCAGAATGAGTTGCACATCGGCTGGTCCCCAATTGCCTCCTCGCGGGTTCACCAGCCAATGAGCCAGTGCCCGTGCATCGGTCTCAGCAAACTGTAACTGTCGAAAGGCAGCATCCTGATACGAATTGGCACCTATCACAATACCCAGGCGTCTGCCCATCTCAAAGTCTCCTTCGTGGCTCGTCTTCTCAGCAAGTAATTGTCGTGCATATTTTACGACACCTCACAGCAAATAGAAGAAGTTAAGTACTTTTGTACACAGGCAGATTTCTTCCTCCTTCCCTTTTCAACCGACGAAAGATCGAGTACAATAATCCTACCCTTGGAAAGGAAGAACACACAGCTGTGACAACTCAACGCGCACGTATCTACGATGCATTGGCGCTACTCATCGCCATCACCATAATCGCACTCGACCAATGGACAAAGGCCCTGGTTGTAGAATATCTGAGCCCACCCGAGATCGGCCCAACATTCCAACTCATCGGCGATTACCTTACACTCCGCTACATCCGCAACAGTGGAGTCGCCTTCGGTCTGTTTGCTAATAACATCGCACTCGTCGTACTGATTGTCGCAGCCGTCTGCGTCGTCGCCTATCTCTACCTGCGTATGCTCAACTCAGGACCATTGGCATACAAACTCATCTTCGGCATGATTATCGGAGGAGCATTAGGAAACCTCATAGACAGAGTACTTCATAGTGGCTACGTCGTGGATTTCATCTTCTTTCGCATACCCCAGATAGGATTTAAGTTTTATATTTTCAATATCGCCGACGCCTCCATCTCTATAGGTGTCTTCCTACTCCTACTGCTTATCCTCTTCAGGGGCCTTCCATCCAGGGAAGCAGTAGCAGATCAATTTGCTAATACAGCCGCGCGACAAAAAAACCCTTCAGAAAAAAACAGCGGGCCACGCCGCACTACAGAATAACATGCATCATCCTGACGCATCCACAACATTTCGGATTCAATCGCAGGAAGAGGCGGGCCAGCGACTCGACCGCTATCTGGCATCCGCGCTGAATGGCATCTCTCGCACCAGAGTACAACAACTTATTGCCGACGGTGCAGTGCTTGTCAATGGAAGCCCCAGCAAAGCCGGTTACGCCCTTCGAGTCGGTGACACAGTACAACTATCCCGAGCGTCTCTTCTAAAACCCCAGGCAAGTAACCTCAAACCCTTATTCCAATCGCTTGACATCGTCTATGAAGACTCTGACCTGCTTATTGTCAACAAAGCAGCTGGTATGGTCGTACACCCGGCACCCGGTCATCACGAAGATACACTAGTCAATGCGCTGCTGGCCTATTGCCCCGAGCTGCGAGGTGTAGGCAGAGATGGAGACGAGCAGCGCCCAGGCATCATTCATCGCCTGGACAAGGATACATCTGGTCTGATTATAGTGGCAAAAAACACACATACCCTGGCAGCACTCACTGACCAAATGAAGCGACACGAAGTAGTAAAACGTTACCTTGCACTTGTAGAGGGAAGTGTGCCGCTTGACCAGGGCAGCATCGACGCCCCCATTGGACGCGACCCACGTCATCGTCAGCATATGGCCATTACCGCAATCGACAGCAGAGAGGCTCGCACCCACTTCCGCGTCCTGCAACGTTACCCGCACGGGCACACACTCTTACTCCTGCAACTGGAGACTGGCCGCACACACCAGATTCGCGTGCACCTTAAAGCCATCGGCTATCCCATCGTGGGCGATCCCGTCTACGGACCGAGTAACAAGCAGCGCGGCCTCACACTCAAACGCCAATTCCTGCATGCCTACCAGCTCAAATTTGCCCATCCTACAACAAAGGCTATAATCGAGTTAGAAGCGCCACTACCCGATGACCTGCAAGCAGTGCTACAACAGGAGGAATTCTTATAGCCATTAAATTTTTGATGATGAATATGGTTCTCCATCCTTACTCGAAATGCCCTTCGTGCCTGCAAAAGCTAATCAGGGCGTCGCACCATTCAGGTGAAATGCATACAGATGGTGATCGGTCGAGCCAAAATACAGAACCCCATCGACCACTGCTGGCGAGGAGAAAATTTGATTGACGTTCCCGGTCGAGAAGCTCCACAGTTTGCTGCCAGTGCGCGCATCCAGGGCATACATCGCGCCATCATCCGAGCCGACGTACACTACCCCATTAGCCACCGTCGGCGAGGAGCGAACGACATTCCCCGTGGGAGTCCTCCACACCGCGTTGCAGGACGTATTGCCGCCGCAGCCTGAGGCATTGAACGCATACAACTGGTGGTCATCGGAGCCGACATAGACCATACCATTGGCCACCGCCGGTGAAGAGTTGAAGCTGTTCCCGGCCTGGGCTGTCCAAAGGAGCTTGCCCGTAGCGGTGTTGAAGGCATACAGTATGTGGTCTTCCGAGCCAATATACACTGTTCCGTTGCTTACTGCTGGCGAGGAGAAACCAATAATGCCGCCGGTGGAAGCTGTCCAGAGGAGCTTGCCCGTGGCGGCGTTGAAGGCATACAGATTTAGGTCTTCCGAGCCAACATACACCACCCCGTCGGCCACTGCTGGCGAGGAGAAATCGATGATGCCCTCGGTTGGAGCCATCCAAATGGGCTTGCCCGTGGCAGCGTTGAAGGCATACAGGTTGTGGTCATTCGAGCCGACGTACACGATCCCATTGGCAACGACTGGCGAAGAACGGATGACGTCGCCGGTGGAAGCCGTCCAGATGAGTTTGCCCGTGGCAGCATTGAAGGCATACAGATTGTGATCGTAAGAACCCACATAGACCATGCCTTTGGCAACGGCTGGTGAGGAACGGATTTTGTTGTGGGAAGGGGTGGGAGCCGCCCACACTGGGGCGCAGGAGGCATTGCCACAGGATGTCTTGAAAGCATACAGCATGCCATCATCCGAACCCACGTATACCATGCCGTTAGCGACTGTCGGTGAGGAGTCGATGAAACCTCCGGTAGCGGCAGTCCAGTCTGATACCAGGCCAGCTACATTTGCTGGCGTGAGAGTATGCTCATAGGGGTTAAAGTGTGTGCGCTGCAGGTCGAAGCCAAACATCGTGCCATTGGATGTGGCGAGCGCAACAGGGTTGGTAGCAGTGGTGGCCGTTGTACCAGGATGGGTGGGAGTAGTTGTTGTCCCCCTAGTCAGTAGAGGAATAAGCAGAAGGCCAGCACCTACCACAACAACCAGAATCACCAGCCCAACCAGCAACGCCAGCCTGCTCCCCATAGGGCCTCTTTTACGCTCGGTAGTCGTTGTTTTTCTGCCTGGTCTGCTTACGTCACTCAGCCTCACAGGACTGGGAGCCTGTAAACGAGGTTCTGCGTTTGCGGGTAATGAAATATCCTGTTTTGGCTCGCGTGGTATGGCACGTTGAGGCATGGGTTGTAGTGAGGCTGGTTGAACAGGAACCTGGTTAGGCGGTCGGACGGCCTGGGCTGGCGAGATGACTCGTTCGGTTGGCAGGATAGGAGCCGGTTGGGCAGCAGCCTGATTGGTGGGTGCAGGACCGGCGACCTGGGTTGGTGGAATGGCCCGCTCGGTTGAGAAGATGGAAGCGGGTGCAACTGAGGACAGGTTTGCAGGCGAACTGGTGGGTGATGCCGCTGCTTCATGGCAGGCCTGCTCTAACGCAGTGGCAAACCCCTGTACTCTTGGAAAGCGTTGCTGTGGCTGTTTGGCGAGCGTTCTGAGCACGACTTGTTCAATTGCAGGGGAGATCGTCGGTACTTTCTCACGCAGAGATTGTGGAGTAGCATAGATATGCTGGTTGACAACCTCCCATGGAGGTCCCTGAAAAGGACGTTCGCCACTCAGCCACTCGTAAACGGCCACTCCCAGCGCATACTGGTCGCTGGCGGGTCGTGGCTTGCCCTTGATCTGCTCAGGTGCCATATAAGCAACAGTACCGGCCATCTCTTGTGTCGCCAGGGTTCCTGTCTGCGGCGTCGTCAGCGCAATGCCAAAATCGCTGAGCAGAACTTCGTTATGTCGTCCTACTAGCATATTCTCAGGTTTAATGTCCCGGTGAATGAGCTTTTGATCATGGGCGAACTGCAAGGCATCGGCGATCTGATTGACATAGGACACAATAGCTTCAAATGGCAGGCGAGTACCCTTAGGATAATGTTGGCGCAAGGTTCCATTAGGGGCATACTCCAACACCAGAAATGGGATATCCTGTGAATTGATCTTCGCTACGCTGAACGTGATAACACGTACGATATGCGGATGTTCCAAACGGGCAATCGTCTTTGCTTCGGTGAGAAATTGATCTATGTCCTTTGGTGTGAATGCACCCTTCATCACTTTAATAGCCGCCAGCGTACCCAGGTAAATATGCTCTCCTAAATAAACATCAGCAAATCCACCAGAGCCGAGGTTCTGGATAAGGCGGTAATCACCAAACTGTTGTCCTACACGATCAGCCATCGACGCTCTCTCCTCGTGGTGATAACGAAAGTTCTTGCTTATGTGATGTAGCATACCACATTTTGTGCAGATAGATCGTTGCCTAACCCTGATGGTATGTTACAAAAATAGCTATTTTTATGGTATACTGGCCTCATTCCATCTACTGTTATTGTGCTTGATGAAGTGTTTACCCTATGACTCAGACAATTGATGAGAGTCGCGCCCAACTTGTTGCGAATCTGCAAGAGCAGGCAGAAGAGCTGCCACAACTCAACTTGTATATACCAGATACCCCCTTTTGGAGGTAACGCCCCTGTTCAAGTTGCAGCTTATATTGTATAATATTAGGGTACTGCACTCCCCGAAATGATTTCCACCTTGATCGTCCAGTCGTATATTTGTTGTAATGAAGTGCAGGAACGCGCGCGTTCTCGAATATTGGAGGTGATACCTTGATTCCCGATTCCTTCGACTATGTATCAGCCCGCAGTGTCGCGGAGGCCGTCACCTTACTAAACAAGCACGGTGACGAAGCCAAAATCCTGGCGGGAGGTCAGAGCCTCATTCCCCTGTTACGCTTCCGCCTTGCCAAACCGTCGGTCTTGATCGACATTAACCGTGTCCCCAATCTGGACTACATTCAAGAAGCGAACGGTGAATTGCACATCGGTGCGCTCACACACGAGGCGGAATTGGACGACTCGAACCTGGTCCGCAGCCGCTATCCCATCCTTTTTGATACCTCGACGGGAGTAGCGGACCCCGTAGTACGCAACTGGGCCACCGTTGGTGGCAACATCGCTCATGCCGATCCTGCCAACGACCATCCTGCCACCATGATCGCCCTGGGAGCGCATGTGGTAGCCGTCGGCCCAACAGGTGAACGTGTCTTGGACATTAACGACTTCTTTACCGATGTGCCTTTTGAGACATCGCTGCACCCCAATGAAATACTCACCGAGATTCGCGTTCCGGCACCTACCGAGCACAGCGGCGGTGCATACTTCAAGCTAGAGCGTAAAGTCGGCGACTATGCCATTGCTGGCGTGGCCGCCTATGTCACGCTTGACAGCAGCGGGCAAGTCACGTTTGCAGGCATCGGCCTAACCAATGTCGGACCAACCCCTATCAAGGCCCGCAACGCCGAACAATCGTTACTTGGCAAAGCCTTGGATGATGCCAGCATTCACCACGCAGCCGACCTTGCCGCTGCGGCCTCGCAGCCCGTGAGTGACACACGCGGTCCAGCAGAATACAAACGCGCTATGGTTCGCACACTCACAGTTCGTGCATTGCGCAAAGCCTCTGCCCGCGCTACAGGAGGGAAATAGTATGAGCACACATCATATTCGCGCCACGATCAATGGAACCGTCTATGAAGGCGATGTCGAGGCACGCCTGCTCCTGGTGCATTGGATTCGTGATGTTTTGCGTCTGACCGGCACACACATCGGTTGCGATACAACCAGTTGCGGAGCCTGCACTATCATCGTCGACGGTAAAGCCACCAAATCCTGCACCATGTTTGCTGTACAGGCAGATGGTCGCGAAATCATGACCGTCGAAGGGCTGGAACAAGATGGCAAACTGCATCCCTTGCAGGAGGGATTTCACGAGGAACATGCATTACAGTGCGGCTACTGCACGCCTGGCATGATGATGACTAGTTTGGCATTCTTGCGGCGCAACCCCAACCCCAGCGAGCAAGAGATTCGCGTCGCTATCTCCGGTAACTTATGTCGCTGCACCGGCTATGTCAACATCGTCAAAGCTGTTCGATACGCCGCTCAGAAAATGCAGGCCACTGAGCAAGTTCCAGTAAGTGCTGGACAAGGAGGCGAATGATGGCAACTACAACACCGGCTCACGGCTTAGGAGAAGCCTACAAGCGCAAAGAAGATGCCCGCTTCATTCGGGGGCAAGGTAATTATGTCGATGATGTACAACTGCCTGGCATGCTCTATGGGGATATCGTACGCAGCCCCTATGCACACGCGCTGATCAAGAACATCGATATCAGCGCAGCATTGAAGGTCCCAGGCGTGCTGGCCGTCATCACCGGCAAAGACCTGGAAGCCGCTGGACTGGCCTGGATGCCCACCCTCTCTGGCGACACCGAAGCTGTACTGGCTCTGGACCGGGTGCATTTCCAGATGCAGGAAGTCGCCTTTGTCGTCGCTACCAGTCGCTACGCAGCAGCAGATGGGGTCGCAGCCGTCGAGGTCGATTACGAGCCACTGCCTGTGCTCGTCGATCCCAAGAAAGCCCTCGATCCCGATGCTCCGCTGCTGCGCCCCGACAAGAAGGACAAGCAGCCAACAAACCAGATTTATCACTGGGAAACAGGTGACCGTGCAGGAACCGACGCCGCGTTTGCCGAGGCCCAGGCCAACGGTGTCGTCGTTGAGCAAGATATGTATATCCCGCGTATTCATCCTGCACCGATTGAGACCTGTGGTTGCGTAGCTCAATTTAACAAAGCAACGGGCAAGCTCACCGTCTGGCTCACGTCGCAGGCTCCGCACGTGCATCGCACGCTCTTCGCAATCGTGGCTGGCCTACCGGAGCACCGCATCCGCATCATCTCTCCTGATATCGGCGGCGGCTTTGGCAATAAAGTGCCGATCTATCCGGGCTACGTTTGTGCAGTGGTCGCGTCGATTACCACTGGCAAGCCTGTCAAGTGGATTGAGGACCGCACCGAGAACCTGAGTAGCACGGGCTTTGGCCGCGACTACCACATCAAGGCAGCGATTGCGGCTGATAAAGATGGTACCGTCAAAGCCTTGCGCGTACATACACTGGCTGATCATGGCGCCTTCGATGCTGCTGCACAACCGACGAAATTTCCTGCCGGGTTATTCCACATCTGTACCGGCTCGTACGACTTTAAGCATGCCTTTGTGGATGTGGATGCTGTCCATACCAACAAAGCTCCTGGTGGCATTGCCTATCGGTGCTCGTTCCGTGTGACCGAGGCCTCGTACCTAATCGAGCGCATGATGGACACGCTGGCGTACAATCTGAGGAAAGACCCCGCGCAACTACGTCTACAGAACTTCATCAAACCGGAGGCCTTCCCCTATCGTTCTGCCCTCAACTGGACATACGATAGCGGCAACTACGAGGCTGCTCTACAACTGGCGATGAAGAATGTCGATTACGAGGGCTTGCGTCGCGAGCAGGCCGAAAAGCGGGCACGTGGTGAACTGATGGGCATCGGCATCTCTTCCTTCACCGAAATCGTTGGTGCTGGCCCCGGCAAGCACTTCGACATCGCCGGCATTCAGATGTTCGATAGTTGTGAGATTCGCGTCCATCCCACGGGCAAGATTCTCGCCCGCATCGGTGTGCAGACGCAGGGCCAGGGCCATGAAACGACCTTTGCCCAGATAATAGCCGCCGAGTTGGGCATGTCGCCAGATGATGTCGATGTCGAGCACGGTGACACAGATACCGCCCCCTACGGCCTGGGTACCTATGCCAGCCGTAGTACGCCTGTAGGCGGTGCTGCAACCGCAGTAGCAGCACGTAAGGTGCGGGACAAGGCCAAAAAGATCGCGGCCTATCTGCTGGAGGTGGGCGAGGAGGACCTCGAGTGGGAGCCGGGCCGTTTCTTCGTCAAGGGTTCGCCCAGCAAAGGCAAGACCATCCAGGAGTTGGCCTTTGCCGCCTACACCAACTGCCCGCCATACCTGGAACCAGGGCTGGAGGCAGTGGACTACTACGATCCGCCCAACCTGACGTATCCGTTCGGCAGCTACATTTGTGTCGTGGATATCGACCGTGGCACCGGTGAAGTACACATTCGTCGCTTCATGGCCGTGGATGATTGTGGCACGATCATCAACCCGATGGTTGTTGAGGGTCAGATACATGGTGGCCTGACGCAAGGGCTGGCCCCGGCAATGTACGAACAGATAACGTTCGACGAGAATGGCAACATTTACGGCAGCAACTTCCAGGACTACCTGATTCCCACCTCGATGGAGACGCCGCACTGGGAGACGGATAAGACCGTCACGCCATCGCCGCACCATCCTATCGGTGCCAAGGGGATCGGCGAATCATCCACTGTTGGCGCGCCGCAAGCAATTGCTAATGCCGTTGTCGATGCGCTCGCTCACGTTGGTGTACGCCATATCGATATTCCTATTACTCCCTGGAAGGTATGGAGTATCCTCAACGAAAAAGGCCTGGCGTCTGATTAGTTGTAACTAATGCATTAGCACAGCAGCTGCAAAACAACTGTTGTGCTAATGCTCTTTTGCTCTATTCCAAGGTTTACTATGTCTGACACCATTCTCGACCTCGCATATCGCTTGACGCAATCTGGCGAGCCGTTCGTGCTAGCCACAGTCGTCTGGTGCGAACGACCCACTTCCGCAAAACCGGGAGCCAAAGCCATCATCCAGGCCAACGGCCAGCTAACAGGCTGGATCGGCGGCAGTTGTGCGCAACCCTCGGTATTACGCGAAGCCCTGCGTCTACTGCAGGAGGGGGGTGATCCCACTCCCTATCTCCTGCGTCTGGGTGCGCCCGACACAGGCATTGAGCGTAATGATGTTCGAGTCTTCCCCATGACTTGTACTAGCGGAGGCATACTGGATATTTATATGGAACCCCATTTCCCCCAGCCACAGCTCCTGCTCATCGGCGACTCACCGGTCATCGTCTCGCTGAGCCGTTTGGCAGAGGTACTGGACTTCGCCGTAACACACATCGACAATACCGACCTGAGCCAGGTGCATATCGATGAGCGCACATATGTACTGGTTGCCACACACGGGCAGTATGATGAAGACGTGTTAGAGCAAGTCTTGCGCAGCCCTGCATACTACGTGGGTATGGTCGGCAGTCGCAAACGGGCCGAGGCCTGTCGTGCCTACTTGCGCACCTCCGGCTTGACGGATCAGCAGATTGCTCACCTTAAAGCACCCGCCGGGCTTGACCTGGGCGCGGTCACCCCAGAAGAGATCGCCGCCAGCATCCTGGCAGAACTCGTGCAGGTGCGTCGCCGTGGTACAAAACCACGTATGGTAGGGGCGGGGCTTGCCCCCGCCCTGGCTTCAGAAGTTCAACCCACATTACAGCCTTCCATTGCTGAGTACGCTGTCCCTGCCGTATCGGCAACCGAAACCGCTATAGACCCGATCTGTGGTATGATTGTAGAAATCGCCACAGCCAGGCATCAGAGCATCTATGACGGTCGAGACTTCTATTTTTGCTGTCCTGCCTGCAAGCGGCAATTTGAGCGTGACCCGCGAGCATATCTCGTACAGCACGAAAGGTAAGATAGCATATGGAATTTTCTGGTACACAAACGATTGCCGCACCCATCGAGAAGGTCTGGGCATTTCTCTTCAACGTGGATAATGTAGCGGCCTGCGCGCCCGGTTTTCAGAGTATGGAGGAAACAGGCCCGGAAGAGTGGAAAGCGGTTATCGCCGTTGGCGTCGGAGCTGTCAAGGCCAAATTCACATTAGATGTTACGCGGCCAGAGATGGACGAACCGGAGCGCATGGTGGTGAAAGCGAGAGGAAAAGCCCCGGGAAGCGCCGTCGACATGTTCGGCGACATGAACCTCACCACCGTTGAGGATGGACAGACCCGTATGGACTGGAAGGCTACCGTGGTTGTCAGTGGCACTATTGCCAGCGTTGGGGCGCGTCTACTCGGCAGTCTGGCCGAGCGACTGACGGGCCAATTTTTTGACTGCCTCAAAGCAAAACTGGAAGCCTAACGTGAGGTGTTAGCCTCTATGTCTCATCAGTCTGATCTACCAGCAGCCGTTGAACGCTGGCATGCCCTTATCGATGCGCGGGCACACCAGATGGACGCGGCCTATGCTCGCCTGGGCCGTACCAGTGCTGACTTCTGGGATCGTCGTGCGAGAGGGTTTCATCGTGCAACGAAGGACACCATCGCTCGCGATCCCTTCTTTCTCAGACTGCGTAATGAAGTGACGCCGCAGACAAGCGTGCTAGATGTTGGTGCCGGTACAGGGCGTTTTACCGTTGCACTCGCACCGCAGGCGCAGCACATCATTGCCGTCGAACCGAGCGCCGTCATGCTCGACTACCTGCGCCGCGACGCACGTGAACAAGGACTGACCAACATCTCCTATGTACAGACTACATGGCAAGATGCCCCGGATGACCTCCACGCCGATATTGTCATCTGTAGCCACGTCCTCTACCCCATCAGGGATATAGTTCCCTTTCTGGCAAAACTGCAAGCGGCCTCGCGCCGTACCTGTTACATCTACCTTCGTGCAACCCCAATGGACGCTCTGACCGCTCATCTCTGGCGACATTTTCATGGTGACGAGCGTTGTCTCCAACCTGGTTACATTCATGCTCTGGATGTCATGTATGAAATGGGCATCTATGCCAATGTAGAGATCGTAACGCTTCCTCCTAGTTTGCGCTACCCTTCGCTCGATATAGCCGTGGAGGAGTTGTTAGAACAGCTTATTCTGCCCGTTAATCAGCAGACTCGCAGTGAGTTACGTACTCTGTTGGAGAAGTGGTTGGTTGAACGGGATGGCATGCTGATGCCACCGATTGAAAAGATCGTGTCTGCAGTCATTTGGTGGGCAGTGTAGTTTCATAATAATCCTATCTTGCTTGATCGAACTTGCTATAATGGCTGAACACAGTACTCAGCGGTTCTACCCAAATATACTACGCGTGCTAATCGTTGGTACGTTGTGTGATATACTACATCCAGGCATTCCATAGTATATCAAGCTATAAATATTTAAATATGTATGTTACCTATACTGCTGGAGTATGTAATAATGGCTGAGCCCGATAAACTCGACGAGACTGATGAACTTGATAAACTCGACGAACAAAAGCAGCAAGAGTGGCAAGCTAGTACTGCTCAGCAGCGCTTAGGTCTCTCTAAATCAGTCGAAGAAACCCTTGCAGACACCTCCTTACTAGAAGAAGACTGGTTGAATGAGGAAGACGAACTGGTTAGCCCTGCAAGTGATAAGCCGTTTGTCGATGAGTCCGAGGAGCAGGCGAACGTAAAAGATACAAGGCTCATTCCCCCGCGTTTGAGTTTACAATCCAAGCCAATGCCTGTAGTACGTCCCGATACCCCTGCACAGCCTTCTGAGCCCCCACCTTTACAACCACCTTCCCAGCCGCCCCAACAGCCTTCTACTGTTGAACCTCCCTCTGGTAAACCACGCCTGGCCGGACGCACGACGAAAGTGCTTTTGAAAGCTATAGCCCGCTCAGAAGAGGTCCCTCAAACAGGAGAGACGGCACAATCTCCACCTGAAGAGACTGCAGGCGTGCACGTAGGGGTCACAGAGCATGCCGAAAGTGAATCTGAAGCGAAGCTTCTCCAAGTGATTGCTGGAATGCTCTTTGGCTCTGGTGTGTTTAAGCGCGGGGAATGTGATGTAATGATCGATAATCCCCACGTTACCCGCTCAAGTGTCATAGTCGTCATGCTCACAAGCGACCCTGGTCCAGTGGTGGTACAGTATGTGTCACTGCACCCGCGGGTAGGATTTACCGCGCATCTAAGTGCCCCAGCTGAGCGAGAAGCCTCGTTCAACTATGTAATCCTGCTGGAAGAACTTCCCTAAAGTTCCCCTTCGACCTCTTGCTGTAAACGTCTAAAAAATCCTTCCATATACGTATATCGCTCATGTGCCAACTCACGTCCTGTCTTGGTCGTCATGCGCTCTGGGAGGTTACCGAAAAGCAAACGAAACTCAATGCTCGGGGAATAATCTGGGCGTCTCCGCAACTGGCGCACAAGCAGCGGGTCAACAGGCTCAACCACATCATCAGGCAAAGATGAATAGACCTTCTGATTGTATCGACCGGTAATGCAATACAGGCGACCTATGCCAATTGCACCGAGGCTGTCAAGCTTGTCTGCATCGTAAAGGATGCGACCTTCTATTGACTGTGGTGTAACTCCCCCCGTCATGCGATGATCGCGAATTGCTTGCTGCACGGCTAGGATTGCACCCTGGGGAAATGGTGTATCAGTTAGTAGTTCTGCTGCCATCTCTGCTCCGATGATGGCGTGGTCTCCGCCATAGCGACGTTCGCGTCCCTGCCCTATATCGTGTAGTGCTACCGCTGCCCAGATAGTTGGTAGATCGCCACTTTCTCGCGCCTGAAGAGTTTCTGCCAGCGCCATTACACGTACGATATGATCGTAGTCATGAGCGGCATCTTCACCATCTTCATGGGCCATCAATTCTTCAGTCAGTTTGAGCAGCCAACTCCTCAGTGTATCAAGTTCGGGCACTATCGACAGTTTCCCTTTCTAAAACGGGTAACGTAAATATAAAGCGGCTACCTTCGCCAGGGATGCCACTACTCTCTACACGGATTGTACCACCGTGCATATGCAGGAGTTCCGCAACCAGGTAGAGGCCAAGTCCTATTCCTCTGGCTTTGCTTCCATGGGTATTTGGTGCTCGATAGAAACGCTCAAATAAGCGAGGTTGTGCATCTTTAGGCACACCAATCCCTTTGTCCTCCACACAAATCTCAATAGTAGCTTTGCCTTCTTCTGTCTCCCGCTGACATAATTGGACTGTGATGGGTCCTCCAAGCGGACTATATTTTATTGCATTCTGTACCAGATTCGTCATCACCTGCAACAGGCGTGCCCCATCACCCATAACAATGTAGGGGCGTTCATCGGGCTCAATGCAGCATCTGATGTGATGGTCTGCCGAGGTCTTACTATAGCTAGTGACGAATTGTGTCACAATCTCGGCTAGATCGACCTCTTCTAATTTAAGCCCAAGCTGTCCACGGTTGATTTGTGTCACTTCCAGGAAGCTGTTGACAATGTTGGTCAACTGGTGGGTCTGTTCCACAATGGTCGAGAGGTTTTCAACAATGGGCCGCAACACTTCATTCAGCTCTGGGACCTGTTCGGTCAGTTTATTCGTTTTTCGCTGTAGCGCACGCAAAGCAAATTGACTGTGTGCCAGGATGATCGTCAGAGGTGTACGAAACTCGTGGGCAGTAATTGCTAGAAACTCGTCTTTAAGTGCGTTGGCCTCGCGCATTGCTGCTTCACTCGTACGCGCAGTCGTAGCTTCTTCTTGCCACCTTGCCTGTTCAATGGCCAGCCCTGCAAGTTGCGCGACTCCTTCGATGACCGCCATATCCCAAATTGTGAATTCATGCAATAGTCGTTGATGGGTGTGCTCACCGGTTGCAGCCGCATCGAATTGCTTCGACGTCGTGGTACAGTCTAACATCATCAGTCCGAGCAAACGATTAGCACTGGCGATAGGTGCCGCAAGTAGTGTTGTGTCATTGTAGGTAGTAAGTAACTGCGGGTATTGCTTCGTGTTAATGATGGTTGCATGACCATCCATCAAGGCTGTCTCAAACCTGTCGTATTGATCTTCCCCTTCTTGGTCAGTATGGAAGAATGAGTGCCATTGCCTCTGCTCTGTGAGCCACTGCTTTTCTGCCTCTACCGAAAAACCACAAGCCAGCAGTGGCACAAAGGTCTGCTGATCTTCATCATAGACATGCACTGAACCGCGATCACAGTTGAAGGAGGTCAAGGTCATTTCAAGCACATTGCGTAGTATATCCTTGATGTCGGTCATCCCAGAGACGGCTACTGCCACATGTAGCATAGTTTCCAATGCCTGGCGTATTCGTTGCTCGGCACGCATCTGTTGCGTGACGTCGCGATAACCACTGACCACTCCAACTTGTCTCCCCATGCTATCAAGCAGTGGTTCAACGTTGATTTCTACGAAACGTTCGGCACCATCGGCTCGTCTGACGAGAAGTCGCTCTCCACGGATGCGCTCACCTCGTAATGCGCGAGTAATGGGAAAATCCTCGGCGCTGATCACTTGTCCACGTACTGTGTAAGCGGGATGGCGTTTAAGAATCTGACTTAGTCGATCTTTGGTATATTCGTTTTCGCCCAGGAAATACTCGGCAGCGCTATTGCGCATTACCACCTGCCCATCCAGGTTGAATACGCTTATGCCTTCAGTCATCGCATGAAAGACAGCGTCGAGTGTATTTGCACGTTCAGTCACCAGTGCTGCGGCCTTCTGAGCGTCAGCCAGAATGTGTGCCTTATCCACAGCCAATGCACACTGAGCGGCAATATCGAGTGCAAAGGCATATTGTCCTTTTGACGGGCGGTAGTGTGGATTGTGATAGTTGACAAGGGCAAGACCAACGCAGCGTGTACCCACCATCAGCGGTACGATCATGGTGTTGTCCAGTCCAAGCTCGCTATACCATAGATTTTCGGCATCCTTAGCTTGTTCTGTAGTCACAAAAAGGGGTGTCCCGGTTATCGCAGCCTGGTAGCAGTGGGGTAGGTCTGACAGCGCGATAATAGTCTGCACTTTAGGCATTTGCTGCTGTAGACGGGTTGTGCTAGCCAGGCGTAACGTATCTGCCTCTAAGAGCACAATAGCTCCACCGTCGGCTTTCAGGCCCTGCACCAGGTGGTAAATGGCAATCTTGAGAACGGCTGTGAGGTCTTCACCTGAATTAACTGCTAGAGCCACTTGATTAACAGCCTGCGCTCGTTCAATCAGCTGTTCGGCCCGTCTTCTCTCCATCTGTGCTTGTTGATACAGTCGTGCGTTGTCTATCGCAATCGCGGCCTGCTGGCCAATAGCACGTGCCAGTTGTTGCTGCTCTCCCGAAAACGTGCGAAACCTACCGGGATCATCCAAAGTCATCATACCCACAGTACGGCCTTCACGCACGAGCGCGACCAAAAGCATTGAGCGTACAAGAAACTTCTCTGCGATTGCACGCATAGTTGGCACGACACGCAGGTCCTCCAACGTAAACAACCCTTTCCCTTCGAGGAGACGCCGTATCGCTGGATCTTCCAATGTGAGCGGAGTGTGGTACCAAATATGATCGGCAGCTTCGACGCTGCTACCATTTAAGTCTCGTGGGTCGAGGTGATAAGCTGCTGGACGCAGGACGTTGAGATCGTCATCAAGCAGCCAAACTGCGCAACGCGCAACTTCGCAGACTTCAGTAGTGCGTTTCACGAGTATGCGCAATATGTGATTGAGATCAAGTGAAGATGCCAGTAATGCCGCTAGCTCGCGCAAAATTTCACTTTCACGCAGCGCCGCCAGCAAGCGCAGATGTTCTTGATCATCTGTGAAGGTGGAATTTTCGCCTGACATACATTAGACCTTTGCTGTTCCCATAAAGACACAGGCAGTATGGCACAATAGTAAAAACTGCTTAGTATCACCATGCATAGTGGCTAGTGTTGAGTCAAAGTGTAACAGATCAGTAGAGCCTGCGTCAAGCTGTATGGTACAATTAAGCGCAGGAGAAACAACATGGCCTTGAGTATCGGTATTGATTGCAGTGCGGCTCATTGGAAAACCTGCCTGAGGGAACATGGGCAGAACCTGCACGTCTGCTCATTTGTAGATTTCACTGCTGCACTCCCATATTTGGAAGGCGTCTGCGCTCTTTTTCCCGAACCAACCATTGCATTACCCTTTGGTCGTGGTACCACCTCCCTGTCACGTTTGAGCGCTCTCACCGACCAACAACTACATGCGATTACCTCTCCTCTCAATAAGCAACAGCCGCGGGTTGACTTGCAGCAAATTCTTATAGCCATAAAAGCTCTCAGCTTAGATAGTTACTGCCTGCCCGCTATAAAACACCTTCCGAGCGTACCTATGCACCGCAAGCTCAACCCCATCGACCTGGGAACTCCGGACAGTCTCTGCACCGTCGCCACACTCATGTATCGTTTGTGTGAACGGCAAACCGCGTGGTCGGAGATGAATTTTCTCTGCGTGATAGTGGGTTACAACTCCAAAAGTATTGTGGTGGTTGAGAATGGACATATCGTCAACGGTATTGATCAAGACCATCCATCTGACCCTGGTTATGCAGAAGCTACTGCAGAGCCCTTCGTAGATGATACCGGGGCCCACCGTGCCACTGAAGAGGCCTTCTGGGAGGAATTGATACGCGACCTGGCCGGGTTGATGGCTATCCATCATCTTGAAGACATCATCGTGCTCGGAAAGTACAAGGATGCATTTGTTGAGCGGTTCGCTGACACCTATCAGGTCTATCTCTTTCCACAAGGCGAACCGGACACAGATGGATATGAGATAGCCATAGGGGCAGCGATCATCGCTGAAGGACTTCGCCACCCCGGTTTAGCTGCCGAGGTGGTGCAGCGTTTGCAAATTCATTAGCCCTCATTTAGGAAGCACTATGAACTCACGGCCACCGCAAAAGTCAATCGCTGCACTGCTCTGGGATGTTATTCGTCTGGGTGTACAAACTATGTGGGGGAGTCGTGCCAATCCGGCACGGCTCATGATAGAGCGGCAGCAAGCCCTGGCTGTGCTGGGTCTCCCGCCAAATGCAACCCGGCAACAAATCAAACGCCGCTATCGCTCACTTGCCAAGCGCTACCATCCTGATCGGGGTGGCGATCAGCGGCAAATGCAACGCATCATTGCCGCCTATGAGCTGCTGATGAAAGACCAACCAAAGACCTGAAATCTCCTGGCGACTACGCTCACCCCACGACCATGTGTCGCTTTGGAGCGTAGTGGCAACCAATTACTGGAACCCACTGCGGGGCAAATTGCAAGGTTCTTACTCCAGTCGTGCGCCGCAGCTACTACAGAAACGTTTGCCAGGTCGACGGCGTGCACCGCATTGATCACAGAATAACGCCTCTGGGTCTCCTAGCGGTGGTGTGGTTGTAGCATTTACATTTGGCACAGCCTGCATCGGTGGTGGTGCAGGTGACACTGGTTGTGCCGGCATCGGTGCCTGGGGTACCGATTGTACCGTGCCTTGGGAGGGTGGAGATGACATAGATGGAGGAGGCTGCGTCTGTCCTTGCCCTGGTGCTGGCCCTTGCGCATTCTGTATTGTCTCGTGGATCGTTTTCACTGCCTTGATCGCCGCGCCGCCAATCGTCCCGGCAAGCTTAAGTCCCTTTGCAATATCTTCCATGTCTTTTTGCAAGCGATGTGTAGGTGGGAGCAACGTTGAATCGGATACCTTCGTAAAGAAGTTTGTACTCCACTGTAAACCTTCGCCGTTCCAGGAGAGCTGTCCCTGTTCCTGAGTGCCATCATCAAAATGAAACGCGACAGTATTGCCTTGATACGTGTAGCTGCCTTCTCGCCGTTTCTCAGGTGCCGCGGTAGTAACTTGCTGACCACTCATGAGCGACTGCGCTGCGTTGGCCACTCGACTGCGGTCCTGTTCGATCAATATAAAACGTCCATCTGTTTGCAGCGTCAGGCGGTCAATACGAGAAGTGAAGTAGTCAAGTCCAACACCAGACTGGTGCAAGCACTCATATTGACCAGTAATTGGCTTCATCATGGGTAATCTCCTGGTACGGTTTGTTCAGTTGCCACCGTTGTATTATATATCATCATCACCGTGACGCACATAACAGGTAGTGACGACCCTTGCTGAACCCCGCCTGAAGGACAGGTAATAACGCGCTACCAAGCCCGCTAAGCTGCGTTCCCCCCATTGCTACTTTCGGGAGTAAGAGCACTACCGAGGGTTGGAACAAAATGGGAAAGCCCCCGGGCGCGATTGAGCTCGATCTCCCCTTCGCTGGTCTTGCCCTTCTTCAGCAGGTGACGACCAAGCAGATCGTGTGCAAGAATCTTCGCAGCCAGTCGGTCAGTTGGCTCTAACTCTTCTACTGCCTTGCGAAATGCCCGCTCTGCTTCCGAACCATCACACTCTGGGTGATTGATGCTCATCGTTTCCAGTATTCGCCCCAGCATCATTGCTGCCTCAGCGCGTCTCAAGATGTAGCTTTGTTTTCCTGCATCCTCCGCCTGACGAACATAAGCAAGAGCTGTGTCATGGTTACCAGCTTTAAGTTCGACTCCTGCCAGATAGCACGCAGCAGCAGAAACCACGTTTGCTCGTTCTTGCTTGCGGCGTTGGCCTGCAGGCGTGTTCTCCACCGGCTCTGCAAGGACAGGCTGCCATTGCTCAAGTACTCTTCGAAGCAATGTGCGTGCCTCGTCCAGCCTGCCACTTGCCTGTTCTATCAACCCTATTTCACAACTGAGTGCAGCAACGCTGAGTTCATTACCAATGGCCTGGTACATCGTCCTTGCACTCTCTGCATGCTGCAATGCTGTCTGAACGAGCGGTCCTTCCACATGCGGGCTACCAGACTCATCTGCTGCCCGCCTTGCTAGTTCAAAGGCAGTAAAAGCCATGCCCCATTCGGCTTCGGCGATGTAGCGCAGTGAGGTCCCAACATTCATCATTTTCAGGGCAACCTGGTACTGCTTCAAAGCATCATCAAGCTGGCCTAACTCCCGGCTGGCCGCAGCTAGATAGAGGTACAGCAGCATCACTTCTGGATTTTGATCTGATGGCACAATCTCTGGCTTCTCAGCGGCCGCCGCAAGAAAATCCCGCTGAGCAGATACAAACCGTCGCAGATTGAAATAGCACTGACCTCGTAACGCAGCTAGACGCCACCGCGTGGGTAATGGTACCTGGGCAATTGGTAAATCTTCCAACAGCTTCAATGCCTCTCGTGGCCGGTTATTGGCTAGCGCTTGTTGTGCCTGTATTCGTTGCTCTTCATATATCTTATATCTGGATACTTCCACCTCAGAGTTACGCTGTTGCTGCGCCAGTGCCGTCAGGTCTTCGAGCGGCAGTTCAAGCCGCTCTGCCAGATAGCGCAAGCTCTCCTGAGATGGATCCACACGGTTGCGCTCAATTTGCGAGATTAAGCTCGTGCTGTAGCGTTCGCCAGCTACCTCCGCTAGCGAGAGATGTAACTCCTGGCGGGCTGCTCTTATGCGGCCCCCCAATGTGTCCGGTGAGACACGTTTCGATGGGCGTGGCATGCTGCCTCTATCCTTCCTTACGAAGTACATCGTTTTCAATGACTGCTTGTTCGCTAATCATAAAAAAACGGGGACTATCGCTTGAGTCTAGGCTCGCTTGTACAAGCCCAAACCTGACTATTATGAATATATTGTAATGATAATTAATTTCGTCGAGCGTTACAAAAAAATGAGCACTTGTAGCCACAATGTCTTATACCGCCCGCTTCTTCCTACACCTCTTACTATTTATAATACGATAATCATCAAAAAGAGTTGGAACGGACACTAATAAAAAAGCGAAATTCAAGATCAAAACTTCCGGTCTAGAACTTTTGGACTAATTTTCTCTTGACTTTCAACCCGTTAGGCTTTATCATGGATAGCAGGCAAAGATCGTTGAAAGGAATCAAGCTAGATGTCTCGTCTCTCCAAATTATCCCCCACTCTGCGAGATGGGTCAGGCGCGACAAATGGACAACTCTCACTCTTTACGACTGGGAGGTCAGATGAAGTACCAGAAACGGCTGTAATCCCGGACCGGGTGGAGGCACAAGCCGTGCCAGTCCAGCGCACAAAAAAGCATACGGCTTATTCAGCCGCAGATATTCAGGTGCTTGAAGGCATTGCAGCCATCCGGCATCGTCCGGGCATGTACATTGGCTCAACGTCCACCTCTGGCCTGTTGCACCTCCTGTGGGAGGCGCTCGATAACGCCGTCGATGAAGCCGTAGCGGGCTTTGGCAAGCACATCTGGATCAGTATTGATCGTGATAGCTGGGTCACTATGCGTGATGAGGCGCGGGGTATGCCCTTTGACCCCATGCTCTACCAAGGTGACTACTTGCCCGCCGCTACTGTCATTTTCACCGTGCCACACTCCGGCGGGAAGTTTGCAGAGGGTGTCTATAAAACGGCTGGTGGACTACATGGCGTTGGGGCAACCGTCATCAATGCCCTCTCAGAAAAATTGGAACTGACTATCTGGAAGGACGGGCAGTGTTTTACGCAGGTCTTCAGCCGTGGTACGGCCATGCCTCGTCGCATTGTGCCTTGTGACCCCAAACTCCACGGAACGCAACTGCGCTGGTTGTATGATCGCTCGATCTTTGATCCCGATGCCTACTATTCACTGGAATCGATTCAGAGCCGTCTGAAGGCAGCAGCGTACCTCAATCGCGGTGTCACCCTGCACCTTGAAGCCTGGGATGATAGCACAGATGAACAGGTGAGCCGTATCTTCTACTCACGTGACGGCTTACCAGATTATGTGCGTGACCTTGCCATCAGCACAGGTGCTCCACTCTTCAAGTACGTCATCAGCATGGCGAAGGAAAAAGATGGCGTGCAGGTAGAGGTCGCACTCCAGCCAACCACAGGCTTCAAGATCACCATGTACAGCTTCGCCAACGCCGTGCGAACCCGCGATGGTGGTGTACATGAAACGGGCTTCAAGGCCGCGCTCACCAAGGTTGTGAATGACTATGCCTTGAAGTGGGGCATCATCAAAAGTCGCGAGAAAGAAGGCTTCAAGCCAGAAGTGATTCAGCAAGGACTCAATGTCGTGATCTCTATCAAGCTCACGAACCCGCAGTTTCAGGGACAAACCAAGGATCGTCTCAACAATGCTCCCGTTGAGGGCATTGTGCGCTCTGTCGTCGATGAGGGCTTAAAAGAATGGTTTGATAACAATACCACTGCAGGCAGAGAATGGCTCAAAAAAGTCCTTCAGATGCAGAAGGCGCGTAACGAAGCGCAGCTGGTAGAGGAGTTGGCACGGGCAGGTAATAAGAAAAATGGCGAGTTGATCGACACCTCACTCTCAAAAAAGTTTCTGCGCTGCAATACCAATGACGTTGCCCGCTCAGAGCTATTCATCGTCGAAGGCGACTCCGCCGGCGGTAGCGCTGGCCAGGGACGCTTCTCCGAGTTTCAAGCAGTGCTCAAGCTCAAGGGCAAGCCGCTCAATGTCGCCAAAGCCGATTTGAAGCGTATCGTTGAAAATGAGGAGATTCGTACCATCATCAATGTACTAGGCACTGGCACTCGCGACTCCTTTGACATTAGCCGTCTCAAGTTCGAGCGGGTGATCATCGCTACCGACGCTGACGTAGACGGGCTGCATATCCAGTGCCTGCTGCTCACGCTGTTTCATCAAGAGTTCAGCGACTTAATCGAACGCGGGTACGTGTATATTGCTTGCCCTCCGCTCTACTCTATCAAATATAAAGGCAAAGTCATCTGGCTGCTGGACGATGAGGCGCGTCAACACTTTATCAATACTCATGCTGATGCTCAGGGGCTGGAGTTCAAACGTTTCAAAGGTCTGGGTGAGATGAACCCGAAAGAACTGCGCGAAACCATGTTTGACCCCGCTCGTCGTACACTCAGGCGTGTGACGATAGAGGATGGTGTGCTGGCAGCGCGTCTTGTGGCACAACTAATGGAAGATGAGAATGCGGAAGCTCGCCGTACTTTCCTGGCAGAGCATGCCCGTAAAATTAAAGAACTGGACGTTTAGCACATGGCTCGCACAACGGATAACGCAACCGAAGCCGGTATCATTCGCGAAGAAGATTTTGCAGTCATCATGGCGCAGGCCTTCGCCACCTATGGCCTCTCAGTCGTCACGGACCGCGCACTACCGGATGCCCGCGACGGCTTGAAGCCAGTGCATCGGCGTATCCTCGCAGGCATGCGTGAGGCTCGCTATCTCTCCAGCCGCCCAACTGTCAAAAGTGCTGAAGTGGTCGGCCTCATCCTTGGCAACTATCATCCCCATGGCGACGCATCGGTCTATGAGACTGCCGTACGCATGGCCCAGCCTTTCAGCATGCGTTATCCGTTGATCGAAGGACAGGGTAACATGGGAAGCGAGGATGGCGACGCTCCTGCCGCCTACCGCTATACGGAAATGCGTCTCTCACCGCTTGCTGAAGCGCTAATGGCCGATATGGAACGCGACACTGTGCCTCTGCATCCAACCTACAAGCAGGACCCCAAAGTGGTCGAGCCCGATTATCTGCCGGGGCGCATCCCGCCCGTCGTCAATCCTTCCAGTGGCATCGCCGTTGGCCTCTCGACTAACATCCCACCGCATAATCTGACCGAGGTCCTACGTGCCTGTATTGCCTTACTTGATCGCCCAAACATGAACATTGAACAACTCATGACCTACATCCAGGGACCAGATTTTCCTCAGGGTGGACGCATCATGGGTATTGAAGGCGTCAAAGACTATCTGATGACCGGCAAGGGACGAGTCATTGTGCGTGCAGAGGTACGCCTGGAAGAGACCCCTCGCAGCCGCTCGCTAATCGTGACGCAAATTCCCCCCATTGGCAGGGATAAGGTGAAGGCTTCTATCGTCAAGGCCATCAACGCGCGCAAACTCGAAGGGTTAATGCCCGATCTGCGCGATGAGAGCGATACCGAGAAGGGCATGCGTATTGTGCTGGAATTGCGTAAGGATGCCAATGCTGCGCAAGTGCTTTCGCAGCTCTTCAACGAGACAGATTTGCAAGTTGCCCTCTCGTTCCAGATGGTGTACCTCTTTGGTGAGCCAATGCAGCCAGCACGCCAGCCCAAACAGGTGGGCATGCTTGAATTGCTCAACTACTGGAATGCTCACCAGGTTGATGTGTTGACTCGCCGGGCGCAATTCGACCTACGCAAGGCACGTGAGCGGCTGCACATCGTCGAGGGCCTGATCATTGGTGCCGCCAACGCCGATCGCATCGTCAAGATATTCCAGCAGGCGGAGGACCGTGCTGATGCCCGCAAAAAGATTGAAACAACCTACAAGTTGACGTCCATCCAATCGGACGTTATTGCCTCTATGACATTGGCACAAGTGACACGCCTGGATGCAGGAAAATATGCAAAAGAAAAAGAAGAACTGCAAGGCCGTATCAGCGAGTTAGAGCTTTTACTCTCCGACCGCAAGGCGCTCATTGCACTATTGAAGAAGGAGATGCAGCAACTCATCAAACAGTTTGGCGATGAGCGACGCACGGTTATCGAGATAGAGGGTAAGGCTCAGGCTCCTGTGGAGGAGGTTGCGTCACTACACGAGCAGGAGCCGTTGATGATTGCCCTGACGCGCTCTGGTGCGCTTAAGGCGCTACCAGTTGACACATTTACGCCCAAAGGCAAAAACGGTGATGCCGTTTACACACCCGTGCGCGGCGATGAGCACCTCCACCAGGTTGTTGCCGCTACCTCGCAGGACTACGTGTTGTGCGTATGCTCAACGGGTCGGGTCTTCCAGATTGCAGTGCACCGCATTCCTCCAGGGACACGCTCGGCAAAGGGTGAGCCAACGCGCAAGCTATTGCAACTGGCTCCAGGCGAGGAGGTTGTCACCGTATTGCCAGTTGGGTCATACGATGAAGACCGCTATCTTGTGATCTTCACCAGGCTCGGAAAGGTGAAGAAATCGCCCCTGAGTGAGTACAAGACAGCGGATGTAGATGGTTTGCAAGATATGAAACTCGCAGATGGCGATACTGTTGTTACGGCGCTGCTCTCACTCGGGCAAGGCGAATACTTCGTGACGACAGACAACGCGCAAACCCTGCGTTTCAGCGACGAGGGCTTGCGGGTGCAAGGTCGTGTTGGTCAGGGTGTAGCTGCCATGACCCTTGCTCCTGGTGCCCATGTCGTCAGCGCCTCTTATCTCGACGGTGACGCGCTGACTGACACAACCGATCCTTTGAGTCTCTTTGTCATCACTGAGAGTGGTCTGGGCAAGAAGGTCCCACTAGACCAGTATCCGCAGAAGGGACGTGCTACCGCCGGTGTCATAACCACCGAGCTTACCAGCACAGACCATGTGTTGCTGACCCTGATCGTCGGCGAGCACGACCATCTCCTTTTAATCTCAAATGGCGTGGGCAGCGAACAGGCGAAATCAGTGCGGGTGACAGAGGTAAAAGCCTTCCCGCGAGCAAAGCGCGGTGTGCCGCTAGTGAACGGACACGTGTTAGAGGTGGTGAAACTTTAGGGGTCAAGCAGTTCGCTTGACCTCGCGTCAATATTCATGTATTGTTAGTAAGGAGCATGGCGGGGGCAAGCCCCGCCACTACTATACACGAAGCCCGCTCCCGAAGGAATATAATAGTGGCAGGGCTTGCCCCCGCCATGAACACTCAAAGCCATGTAATAAAGGAGACTCTCATGTTAACCTTGAGCACACTATCCAGTCATTTTGCAGCCATCACGATCACCACCAACTTTATCATTTACCTGATTATTGCGGCTATCGTCGGCCTGGTCGCAGAGTTTCTCGTTGGTTGGCGACTTCCCTTCGGCTTCATAGGCGCGATCATCGCAGCACTCGTTGGTATCTGGCTGCTCACAAACGTCATCAATGTCATTATTCCCTTCGACAAAACCGTCTATGGTGTACCAATCATTAAAGCTCTACTAGGTGCTATCGTACTTGTGGCAATATGGCATATCCTAACCTATCGCTCATGGCGTGGTCGTCGTCGCTATTACCGTCGGTACGAACGGTACTAGCTTCATACTACTCCCTCACGCTAGCCACCAGGTAGATCAGTCCAAGCACCAGTAGGCCGATACCGGGCAGCCAGAGTGAAAGCATGAACGGAATAAAGCCTGCAGGCGTGAGACCCGCCGCCAGCAGAAATTCAATGACGCCCACCGCTATCACAATCAGTGCGGGCGTCACAGCGCCTGCACGTATATAGCCTCGACGAGCCATGAAAGCAATACCCAGCAGCCCCAGTCCAATAGCGAGAATATAGTCTGAGAGAACCTGGTTACCGGGAATGAACCTCCCAAAAAAGAGGAACACCGCTATGCCCAGCATAGTCATCAGCCAACCTGCAGCTCCCAGACGCCGTGGATTGAGCGCCGATGCTATCAGCATGCCAAGACCAAACAACAACACGCCCAACGGGTAATTGAATGCCTTAGAATGCAAAACGAGATACAGTATCACCGCCGCTGCCAGAAATAGCACACCGAAGAGGATCAGCGCAAACGCCTGGTGACGATTATTCATGCGGCTCGTAGCCCGCACAGAAATCCTTTTTGACATGTGTCTCGATTGTCTCCCTTGATGGTCATTATTGTTGAATCATGCTACGTATTATACACGCATCGAAGATTACATGTTTGCTGGCACCTGGCGTGATAAAAAATCAGGAATGTCCTTATTTCTGCCCGTGTCTGGTGGTTTCATTACGTTATGGGCGAAGGCAGTGCAGACCTCGCCCCGATGGTAGAATGGGACGGAGATGGCCTGGCACATAATGCCGCCGAATTAGTCATCGGTCTTGAAACGACCTGGCACATGATCCAGAGCGCTCTCGCCAGCTGGACGCCCGCCGACCTCGGGCAGACATTCCCGAGACGTGACACCAGTGTCTCGCGTCAATGGATCATCTGGCACGTCATTGAGCACGATCTCCACCATGGCGGCGAGCTCTCCTTCTCGCTGGGCATGCATGGGCTGGTGGCAATGGACATTTAGCGGAAGGTAGAAATATGCATTATTGCGCTATGGCTAAAATGATGGTCAGAAAACGTTATATAGAATATAATGTGTATTAGATTCAAGTGGGTTTCCAACTCTACATTCCCATGTTTGGGGAGCGTGGTTCATTTTTTACATTGAGCGTGGCGGGAAAACCTGGCTGGGGGACCCTGCTTTCACGGGTAGGTTTTTTCATGGGCCCGCTTGTGGAGGGGGACCATGATCCCTCTTTGGGCGAATTTCCTTGCGCACGAGCCTGTGTGGGGGCTGGAGACGCCCTCGGGAGAGCCGAAGAAGAGGAACCGCTCTTGGAGGACGTTGCGCAGCCAAGGGGTGGGGTTGGCTCAAGGAAACGCTGGGGTGTCCGAATGGCGCTGGCTCTTGCTTACCAGGGGGCTGGAGGCGACCATCGCGCAAACGCAGCAGAGGGACTGTTTCTTTTCGCTTCGCCACGAGATTCCGGGTTCGGACCGGGTTCATCTGGCTCGCCTGGCTTCCTTTGGACCCTGCTTGAGCTTCTCGTCGTTGTGAGCAGGGTGCGCTCTGGTTGACTGGTGGACGTTGGGGGGCTTTTCTCTTCTCTCGGTTGGCCTGGATGGCGGCTTGTTTAGCCACCCGCTGCTCGTGTTTCTCCAGCCTGCACGCCTGGATGGCGGCTTGTTTGGCCGCCCGCCGCTCGTGTTTTTCTTGCCTGCGCACCTGGATGGCAGCTTGTTTGGCCGCCCGCTCCTGCGCTCGCTGCTCCCGTCTGGCCCTGGCCTGGGCGCGTTGTTTGTTCCGCTTCTTCTCCTCGCGGCGTTTTTTCTTCATCTGGTGACTTTTGCACACCCGTCTCACCGCATGCAAGCGGGAGGGCAGTGGCTCTGCTCTCACCTGACCGTTGGGCAAGAGCCTCTTGCCGCCCGACTCGGCTGCCCGCAGGGCCATGATCCCGCGCAATAACACGCTCTGTTCCCGTCCCCGCGGACGCCCCTGGGGCAAGGCTGGCCGTCCGCGGCATCGTTTGGGACCAGACTGGCGCCTCTTGCTCCTCTGTCTGGCTTTCTGCTCCTCGGCTTCTAACTGCCCTCCCAGCACAATCGCTTTTTGCAGGACGAGACCTAACACCAACCACAGTCTGCTCGCCCGTTGCGGGTTGGTCATCTTGGTCTGTTCGAAGTCGAAACCACCCTCGCTTGCCATCTTTGTACTCATCCTCAATCCAAAATCGCATCTGATACCAGGCTGTCCTGGCTTTCTCTGCGGGCAGATCGCTGACCACACAGATGGCCTCCTCATAGCCCTGTTCCCAGCGCACCAGCACCGTCCCGCCCATCCGATCTCCTTTCTCACTCCATTCTCCTGTCCCTTTCCACTCACGCCCGGTTCGCTTGACTCGCCCCCCAATGGTCCCAAACGCTTCTTCTCCCTGCGCCCGAAACGACAGATCTTTTTTGACCCGCAGGAACGGATGCCACCCATTGGCCTGGATCGCCTGATACAACCAGGCCGCATACAACCCACGATCGGCCATCACCAGCACGATCCACTCCGCCGGGACCACGTCGGCCAGTTGTCTGAGCATCCGTTCCCAATGAGGCCGCCATTCCCCCGCTTGATGCCCTTCTTGCATTGTCCAGGCCACTCTCATCCCACATCCTCGATACATCACACTGATCGAGAGCACCGTAAACCGATCCCCCAGGGCGCTGGCATCCAGGGCCAGCACCAGCGTTTTCTCCCCCTCCCACCCCTTGAGGACTCCTCTCAACAGATCGGCAAATAACTCCTCGGGCACGATCTCTCGACGTTTTTTCTGCTGGTTTTTGACTCCTGCTTTGGCTTCTTTTTCGTAGTAGATCTCGCGATATTTTTGTCTCAGCGTATTCATCGGCTGGCCTAACAACTCGGCCATGTAACTGCTCATCCGCGTCATCCCACATCCATCGGTCATTAACATGGCATAGGCCATTTCGCCCAGGACATTGGCTTGCGCTCGACTCAGACTCGGGAACCACTCTCGAACTTCCCTTTGCAGCTTTGCTATGCTTGGATGTGAAGATGTTGGCATCTCTTTCCTCCTGTTTGATAAGGGAAAGTGTACCCCATCTTCTTCTTGTCTGCTGACTTGGCTCCTCAAGCTTCCTGGCACGGATATTCGCCGCTTCTCTCCTTTTCATCGCCCTTCCCAGGCTGCTTCAGCCAAAAACCTACCCGTGTAAAGCCCAGACCCCCCGTAAGCCACTCCAGGGATGTTGCACAATCTTCGACCTCCCATCCCAGTGTTGCCTTGACCCACTCGTCGAAGCCCTCTTTGTTGTATCCACTATCGGCCCAGATCAGCTTGAGACGTGGCAAGACCCCGCTGAGCTGTGCAAGCAAGCGTTTGCCGCTGCGATAGTCCTGGATATTTGCCTCATGAACCAGAACCTGCAGGATCAGCCCGTTGGTATCGACCAGCAGGTGGCGCTTGCGGCCTTTGACTTTTTTGCCTCCATCATAGCCACGAACCCCGCCCTTTTGGGTTGTCTTCACCGATTGACTATCGATGATCGCCGCGCTGGGAGTCGGCTGGCGCCCTTGGCTTTCAGGCGCAGCCATTCGCGTAAAGCCGTGTGCATGCGCTTCCAGATCCCTGTATTGCGCCAGGTGCGGAAGTAGCTCCACACCGTGGACCAGGGGGGAAACTCATGGGGCAAGGCTCGCCACTGGCTTCCAGTTCGGTCCAGGTACAAAATGGCATTGATCACTTCGCGCATATCGGTGGTTCGGGGGCGCCCTCCTGGCTTGGCGGGCGGAATCAGTGGCTCGAGGATCCTCCACTCGTTCTCGCTGACATCGACTTCAGGTAGCTTCTTCGCATCATCTTCCCACCTCTTCTCTTCCCTTTTTCCTCTTTTACTCTTCCTCTATTCTATCACCTGGCAGGTGTCCTTGCCGAGTCGCTCTCCAGGCCCATGCATCGGCCCTGTCCTCTTTCATCTGGCTTCTCAAGCCTTTCCACACAGCCTCTTATTGACCGCAGCGTAGCTTGCTAAACATGATAGAATGAAGGCATGAAGAAAAACGAGTACTGAGAAGATTGGAAAGAAGGGCGTCGTCGACGAGCCTGGGAACTATCACAGCAAGGCTGGAAGCAGAAAGACATTGCTGTGGCGCTGGGAGTGAGCAAAGGAGCGGTCAGCCAATGGCTCAAACGAGGCAGGACCCAAGGAGTAGAGGCGCTGCGTCGTCACCCGGCCCCTGGCAAAGAGCGCAAGTTGAGTGCTGAGCAACTGGCCCAATTGCCAGAGGTACTGGCACGAGGAGCGGAGGCCTTTGGCTATCGCGGGCAGGTCTGGACCACCACGCGGGTCGCCGAGGTGATCAAGCGAGTCTTCGGCGTCAGCTATCATCCGGCCCATTGTAGCCGCATCCTGCGTGCCATCAAGCACAGTGGACGGCAAGCCCGTCCAGCGGGCGACCCAGCGCGATGAGGCAGCCATCCACAGATGGAAGGACGAGCGATGGCCCGCACTGAAAAAAAGGCCGTCGAGGAAGAACGCACTATCGTCTTCGTAGATGAAGCGGGCTTTTGCCTGCTCCCGATGGCAGTACGCACCTATGCGCCGTGTGGGCATACTCCCGTGTTGCGCGTCAAGCTGACCCATGATCATCTCTCCGCGATCGGAGCGATCACCCCCGATGGACGGCTCGTGATGCAAAGCCAAGATCATGCCTACTGTGCCCACGATGTGGTGCGCTTCTTGCGACTGCTCCTGCGCAAGCTTCCAGGCAAGCTCTTGGTGATCTGGGATGAGGCATCGATCCATCGGGCACAAGCGATCAAGGATGCGCCTTTGCCGCGGTGCGGCCAAACGCATTCATCTGGAGCGCTTACCGGGCTACGCGCCGGAACTGAATCCACAGGAAGGGGTCTGGAATCTGCTCAAGCGGCGCGAACTCAAGAATGTCTGTTGCCGTGATCTGCCCCACATCGCTACCGAACTGCGACTGGCCAAAGAACGTCTGCGACATCGGCGCACGGTTCTACGGCAGTGTTTCGCTCACGCTGGCTGTCCTGTTTAGTTCTCTATGCTGAGGTCAATAACGATCAAGCCAGAGCACATGATAGAGCGTACTCATGACATCTTCACGATGGCACTGAGTGAGCGGACCGTTACCCGGGTCCTTGTGCTGATCCGCGATACGTTGGAGCTTGTACCCGCACAGTACGATGTTGGACTTGCTCTTATTAACGTAGAGGAGAGCTTGCGTGGACATGGGTATTAGCATATGAATCACGAAGACCACATCAATCTCTTGCGCCAAGGCATACCCGACCAGGGCGGCATCTGGGCCGACCTTGGCTCAGGCACAGGCGCCTTCACGCTCGCGCTCACCGACCTGTTGGGGCCTTCAGCGAGCATCTATAGCGTGGACAGGGACAAAGGTGCTCTCAAAGAGCAGGAAAGAGCCATGCGTACCAGGTTCCCCTCTGTCATAGTCCACTACATTAACGCCGACTTCACCCGCAGACTCGACTTTCCGCCGCTTAATGGCATCGTCATGGCCAACTCCCTCCACTTCGTGCGCGAAAAGAACGCCGTCGTGCAGTTGATACACAGTTACCTGCGACCTGGTGGACGTTTGATCCTCGTAGAATACAACTCTGATCGGGGCAACATGTGGGTACCGTATCCGCTCTCCTACATCACCTGGGAGGCCCTGGCACGGCAACACGGGTTCACGAACATACGGCTACTCGCTACGCGCCCCAGTCACTTTCTTGGTGAGATGTACTCAGCCCTATCCCTGGTGGACCGACGCTCTGCTTAATCAAACCCGCCCCCCACGCGTAGCGAGTAGCCGTGTGTTCGCGAACCCGTGGTGCCGTGCCAGGGCCTCTCCGTAGGGGAGAGATGTACTCCAAGAGACGCGGAAATGTGCTGTATCATGACGCAGCCGCCTTCCCTTTCTGTCTCATCTGTCTCACGACGTAGGATTCTACGTCACTCCGCTTATAGAGCTTGGTACGAGCATCAATTCGCAGCGTTTCAAGCTTGCCCTTGCCACCTAAGAGCCTCACGTACGAATTTGAAACCTGGTGACCGCTGTTTTCTGTCAAGATTTCTGCCGCATCCCTGCTTGTGATCCACTCTTCAAGTTCCTGCTTCGCCATGCGGTCATCCCTTGTCTTATTCAATAGCGCATACCAGATAAGAAGAGTATAGACACAAATGCATAGTTTTTCAAGCCCCCATAACGTATATCATCAATAACTATGTGCTCCTCTCTTGCAGTCATCACACGCAAGAGATAGCTGGAAGAGATGATGCGGCTACTCGTTCTTTCGGCGCAAGTAGGTTGAGGAGCTTGCGTTTGGGCGAACGTGGGTGTATCTCGCTGTTGTCTCAATGCTGCTATGCCCGAGGGTCTCTTTCACCAGTGCGATAGATGCTCCTGCTTCAAGGGCATGAGTCGCATGGGCATGACGAAACCAGTGAGGCGAAACGCGATTAACGGCAACCCCTGCTCTGTTGGCAGCTTCACGCACGATCTGATGGACTCTTGCTTCGTCTAAGCGTCTGCTATTCTTCCCCTTCCTGGAATGGGTCTGTCGAGAAGGGAACACATAGTCATCAAGCCCGGCTTTCCCTCGCAAGGCCCACACCTCACGCCAGGTATCCGTATCCAGCAGGACGTGGCGTGTTTTCTTGCCTTTGCCGAAGACACTGATTTGACCGGTCATATCGCGCTCCTGGAGGTTGCGCCAGGTGAGATTGCACAGTTCAGAGACGCGCAATCCGGCAAAGTACAGCAGCACGATCATGGCATGGTTGCGTTTATCAGTTCTCCAGGCGCAGGATATCTGCAACGCTCTCTTCACTCATGATGCGTTCAGCAAGCGTATCTTCAATCTTTGGGAGTTCCAACATAGCTCCGACGTTCGTGGGAAGCATCTGCATCTTCACTCCAAAGGACATGGCCGACTTCACGGCGGCAAGCGTCCTGGCTCTGCTCGCTGTCGCCAGATGAGAGAGACTGGCACTGAACTGCTGAAGGTCTTCCAGTGTCGTTTGACCCAGAGGCTTGGCTACCTCATGGTAGAACTTGCCCAGGTCTCTCGTATATGCCATGACCGTCTTCTCTGACTTCCCATACAGCCAGAGCGTGAGAAGCTGTGCATCACGTGCTGCGACCGTGGGAAGTTCGCACGAACAAGGAGAGCCGGTGTCCAGGGAGACGATGAGAGAACAGGGGTTTTCGTAGGCAATGACCGCTTGAGTATCCATCTGCTAGCTCGACTTCCGAATAATAGCTCTTATCTTAAACTCATTCTACCAGGCAAAACAGGCACTTGCAACTTTTCAGTCCTCTTTCAGTGATCTCTTTCGTGTCATGACTGACAGAGAAAAGAGCACATGCCCTCTCCTGAATAATTGGATAGGGTATGTGCTCTTTCACAGAGTACTCGGTCATTGTGGCCATGTTCTTGTCCATGCCAGGATTCATCCTGCTCTCCATGGCAAGAGCACCAGCCCTCCTTACTCGAAAAATAACATTACCAAAACGCTGCCTCGTCAGATTTGGCTGTGGACGCGATTATGGGCATTTCAGTCAATCATTATTCATTCGGGTGACTCATTTAATACGGCGTATTATTTTTCGTCCTTCTGAGAGGCTCAAGTAGCTAGCTGCCTCCTCAACACTTTTGCGAACGAGCCAATTTGTCAGGGCAAAGTGATACCATCTGCACCACGCACACCAGGGAGACGAATGCCCACGAACATAGCGACGAGGTATTTCCCCTAGAAGTTGAGCATATGCCCGATGGCGTAGGTCATCAGGATGCTCAACACGAGGATGATGAGCAAACCAAGCAGGAAGCAGAGGCGTTGATGGTTTCTGATGAAGTGTATCATGCGGATACTCTACTCGATGTGTCAAGAATGCTGATCAGCTTGAAGCCGAGTTCAGTATCTGAAAGGCGTCATTAGGATCCGGATTGCTGAATCAGCAGCATGGAGAGCCTCTAAAAGCCGAGGTGTGGAGTTCTCATAGCTCTTCTTCAGGGTCATCGATGGCAACCGTTGGCAGCGTCACGCCGCCAAACTGAGCCGCCTGCTCCTGATTGAGTTGAAGGAGCCAGGCTAGTAGCTCCTGCTCACCGAGAGGATAGGGCCAGCCGTAGGCCGCAAAAACGGCACGATCCAAGCGGTCATGCGCCTGCGCGAGCCAGGTCGGTGCCTGGTTGTAGAGGTTGGTTAGGGTGCGCTCCCTTAGATAGGTGGGACTAACGCCCGCTGGGTCGAGCCATCCCCGCCGCAGAGTGTCCAGATTGCGTGCGGCGCTAGCGATGGCCTCGATCTGCTCAGGGGTGGGGTGGGGGAAAGGGAAAGTCTCAAAGGTTGTTGCGGGGGGTGTACGTGAAGGTGGCGCCGACACCGTGCTGGCTTCCCGTATGCAGCGACCCACACTTCATGGACACGCGAGTGGAGCACCCCGAAGAAATAGTCGTCCTCGCGAGCAATAGCAATCAAGCGGGTATCTGGCAGTGTTTCGCTTGCTACCCAGACGAAGAGACGGTGCTTGACGACGCGTGGCGTCACGATGAACCGAGCCAGATCCTGCGGTGGCGGCCCTCAGGTCGCCGCCACTTCGCCCGAGACGCCACCAGTTCTCCCTTCGTTGACGATCGCGATTGGTAACACGAAGTGGTCGCACATGCTGTCGAACATATTCAAAAGGCGCTTCGTACAGAGCTGCCTCCTGTTCGGAAAAATTCTCCCCGAAATCGATGATCCACATGTGTCTGGGCCGCCGCGTGATGTCCATAGCGTTCACCCAAGGTCGAATTACTTCCCGGTTGCTGCGACCATCAGGATTCGGGCTCGCCATCATCTTTTGGGCGAGCGAGTTGGGGATTTCGAAAGGCCCGACCTTCACCGGACCCTGAAATGCAATCCCCCGGTTATCATTCAGGACGTAGGCAGTATTCGTGTCAATGCCGCTGCTCAAATTGGAGTTGATAGAAGTAACTGGAGCTCCGTTAAGGACGCGGGTCTTCTGTGAGCCATCGTCATAACCGACGATAGATACTCGCACGGCAGCTCCCTCGACAACCCACGGCTCATCTGCCCATGCCATGAAAATGTCGCCGGTCTCCTTAACCCGATCGAGCACCTGGCGGTTGGCACCAGCGCGGATACTTTGAGTCGCCAGGAGACCAACCCGCTCGCACGTGCCGGCTGCGATCATTGCCCTCGCTCTCTCATGCCAGTAGCACACGAAGTCGGCCTCGTGTGCCACACGACCTTGATAAACAGAGAAGAGCTCGTCAACGTACTCATCCCCGAGGCTGGCGCGCATCCTTCGAACTCCGATGAAAGGAGGATTGCCGATGATGGCATACACGTCTGGCCACTCTGGCTCCCTTGGCGCTAAAGGGTTGGACAGGTCGAGTACGGCATCCCGACACTCGATGCTCTCGAGTGGCTGCAGCACAGGGTTATCGCGGTAAGCAAAGCCGTTGGCGATCATCCACTGAATTTCTCCAATCCAGATACAAACCCGCGCAAGCTCGGCAGCATACGAGTTGAGTTCAATCCCATGAACGTTGTGAGGTCCGATCTCAGGCGAAGCGCATCGTGGTCACCAGCTCTGTGGCCTCCCATACGATCACCCTGCGCTCAAGGTCCTTGAGGGACTGGAGGGCGACGTAGAGGAAGTTGCCACTCCCGCAGGCCGGATCGAGGACACGCACTGCATTGAGACGTGCAAGGAACTTACGCACGAGCTCCTGGGCGCGGCCAATCGCCTTGGTCCGAGCCGTCCTCTCCGCACCGCTGGCCGGACGCTTGAGGTCAAAGCCTGCTATGAGCTTGCCCACGTCATCGCGAAGGGCGGCCCACTCGCGTTCCAATGGCTCAATCAGGACCGGATGGACGACGCGCTCGATAGATGTACGGTCGGTGTAGTGGGCACCGAGTTGACTGCGCTTGCTGGGGTCGAGGCCTCGCTCAAACAGTGTTCCGAACACAGCTGGCTCGACCTGAGACCAGTCCAGTGCGGACACCTGGGTGATGACCTCGATCTGCTTTGTGGTGAGGGGAAGCACCTCGGGCCCGTCGAACAGGCCACCGTTGAACCACTGGATGGGCAGTGGGCCGAAGGCCCCGCCTGGTTCGGTGGACATGAGCCGAAACAGCTCAGAGAGTCGATCGGCGAAGATGGTCGGAAGCCTGCTCCAGGCTCTCGCCAGACTGGCGGACGATCCCCGCTGGGAGGAAGGTGGCATCCTCAGCAAAGAGGGCGAAGAGCAGCTTGTTGAGGAAGTGGGCGACACGTTGGGGTTCATGCCCGGCATCGCGGAGTTGCTGGGCCAGATCCGCGAAGGCGCCGGCGGCCTCCTCGGTAAGCTCGCCACGAGTCTTGCTTGGCCGCAGTACCTCGGGATTGTCAAAGAGTGCATGGAGGACGCGCAGTGGCTCAGCCGGCCGGTCCCGCAGGTTGACCAGTCCGAACGAGTATTCACCCCGGACCGTATTCGTGAAGTTGGTGCGGACGATGAAGCGATCGAGGTCGGAGACCACGAGGAGAGGAGGGTTCTCCAACGCTTCCCGATAGTCGAGGAGCTGCTTGTAGGCCCTCTCGAGGTCCTTGTGATGCCCCTTGTACTCCCAGCCAAAGTGTCCGCGAAACCAGACGTCGGCCCACCCATCGCCCCCGCCCGTCTTGGTCGCACCCTTCTCGAAGGCATACGCTTCGCCCCCACGATCGGTGTTGGGGGTGGGTACACCGAGCATCGTGCAGATGTCGATAAAGTGCTCTTGTGCGGCTGCACGCTCAGTGTTGGTGTTGCCGAGCCACTTGGTGGCGAACTCGGCGGCGTTCATGACTGCTTGTAGTCGCCACAAAGTGGGTTGGCGACCACCCAGATAAACGTGGCATAGTTCTTGATCCTAGACTCCATCATCAGTACTGGTTACTCTCTTCCCTTACTACGCTCGGTGTGAGGTGTGAGGTATGGTGGATATTTAATAAACTGTGCTGCTGTTCCGAAGTGTATATTACTGAGCACTCGTAACACAAGAGTTTTAGGATAAAAAGGTAATCTGGCCTATCGGTGTGATTTTGCTAGTCCTCGCTGCGAGATGTTTAGTTCTTTGCGGTAGTCGCGCAAATTACATGCCGCTATAGTCACATCACAATCTATGCTGAGGACATAGCCAATCTAGCGGCGTTACGCTCAAGACTGGCTAGCCTTCAGTTCGTATTTCTATGCTGTTGGCATGGGTTCACCCTACTAAATCACTTAAATCGTTGCGTAATATCGTCGATTAGGGCCACTACTTGCCACCCCTGACGGAAAACAAAATCATAAATGCTCGCATGCCTACGGTGAAAGATGTCATGGTAGGTAATCGTGACCCTGCAAACGCACTTTGGTTCTTTCGTGGTAGGTTGTAATGGCTGTTTAAGTACGTTGAAGGGTATAGGTTTTTGTTTGTGGTCTTTGGGTGTGATATATTTGTTTGCTTCGGAGAACTGGTTGCAGGACCAAAAGCTTCGGCGAAGTCATACGTGAGTTTCGTCGACTCTCCTGGCTTCACTACATCGGTTGTCCAATGATACCAGTGACTGTCTTTTTCGACGCTGCGATAGCTCCAATTCCCGCTTACTGCATCTGGCACGGCAGTAGCTTCCGGCCCATAGATCACACTTTTAATGTTTAATGCAGGCCCTTTGCCAACATTGCATACATTGATATGGGGCTGTTTACTCCAATCCAATTCACTTTGATTTCCTTGTTGCAATGGAATGAAAGACGAGGCACCGACAGTGAGGGGGTCAGAGACGATAATAAGTACGGGCCGTGCGTCATCATAGCGCGCCTGCAAAGAACGTCGACCATCCCTTAATCCTAACCACAAGGCAACAACAACAGCCAAAAAGGTTGCTACGGCTGCGGCGGCTTGTGCAATTCCCCCTACAGCAGTCCAAAAGACAGACCAATCCATATAATCCTCCATTACTACTCATGTTACGATTGCTTCCTACCAAAATTGCGTTTTGAACGTCTCGCGCCAGGCCTTCGGCTCGTATTTCTATGCTCTGGGTATCCACAACATCAATCCCCTGTCCAGCGCCGTAGGATGCATTGGCTCGCTGGAAAGACGGCGTGCGCTCCGCTCAAATTGCGAAAGTGACACCCAGTAGCGTCCATTCTTGTGGGTGACACAGATACCTGCTCGCTCCATTGTCGCCAGGTCCCGATCCAGCATGCGGCGTTGCGACTCAGGGGAGCCGTCTCGATTGTATGCAGCAATGCGTGTCAAGATATCCTCGCGGGTGTGTTCGCTTTGCATGAGGAGCAAGAGCAGGCTCAATATCCTCTCTGTGCTGGCATTGCTTGGTTCAGCAGTCATGACTCCTCTTGCACCTGGTCCCCTTCTGGTGCTGGCGCGTCCACATTCGGATACATCTCGCGGTAATGCTGCCAGTGCTCGTGATAGAACTGCTCACCAAATGGTGATAGGCGTGATCCAATAGATTTGTGGTGTATAGCTCATGTGCGACAGCTTCTCACCCCAAGTGTTGTAGTCCTCAATAAGTGCCCCTGCCTTGTAGTCTCTGAGCCGCAACCAGGTTGGCCAACCGATACCACCATACTCGCTCATTCCATCGCTCTTGAGTCCTTGCGGGCGTGCTTTCCATGCTTCTGCCATCGCTCGCCAGTGCCATTCTCTGAGTGTGCCAGGTGGTAATGGTTTCTCTCGAGGCTCTCCTGTCGCTTCACGCACGAGCTTGCGCCCCTGTGGAGTGATCTGGATCGTCAGGAATCGTTCAAGGGTACGCTGACCACTGCGCCGGAGATTGGCGTACCTGCAGGTGATAAGATTGCGCGCTTCAAGAGCATTGAACGTGGATCCAGTTCCCTCGTCGATCAGATTGCGCAGGTACAGCTTTGAATAGAGGGAAGTCGGCACACCATCAAACACGCCATACTCTATCCACCTCCATTCACGTGCAGGCCTCGGGCGACCGCCACGGGTCCATATGCTGTGCTCGTCGGCTTCTTGTTCCTGGTCCACTTCATAGACCGACTGCAGGTATTCTTGCTGTCGTTTGTTCAGGTCACCCCAGGTCATGGCTACGATTCTTTCTGCTCGCCTGCCAGTGCTGCATCTCTGATCTCATCGAGACGCTTATGCTGGTACTCCAGCTCGGTTCTCAGTTCGTCGACTTGCGTCTCGATCAGGCCAAGGCTGCGTATGCCTCCTCGATGATGGAATGATACCGTTCTTGCGGTCCACCTGGGATGAAGAATGTTGTCAGCGTTGATGCTGGCCAGGGTGTCCAGTCGTGAGCGTATGCCGGCGACCGCCGCGGTGATGTCGTCGCTGGCATAGCTTTGCTGCTCTGGCCTTTCATACTGCTGATGGAGTAAGTGGCGTGCTTCCTCTTCGTCCTGGTTGCTCATCGTGTGCTACTCCTCTGTGTTACGATTTGTCACGATTACAATTCACATGCCTAATATCGTGCGGATTTCCTGGGTGATCGGGTTGTCCAGGTCCAGGTACAACGTGCCAATCTGTCTTGATGCCAGGTCGGTGAAATGCACCTTGACGAGTCCGTGACTGTGCGAAAAGCCGTCGATGCGCGCCACGATGCGCCCGATGCGCAGGTGCAGGTTTGCCCGGCTGGCTGCATCTGCTCCTGCAAGTTTGCTACTCGCCACGGCGGCGAACTGCTCTTGTGGTGTCATAAGTCACTTCCTCTCTGTGTCAGAATTGCGTCTTGAGCATCTCGCGCCACGCCTCACGGAACATCTCCAGGTCCTCATCCGAGTTACAGAACCTTGTCTGGGGGATAACGTGATGCACCACACAACATGAGACGGCCAGTGCTTCCTCAGGTATAAATTTTGGGATTCTATAGAGGTATCTTCAGTCGATTGATCGTTTCTCTCGCTTAAATACGCCCACAAGTGTCGGTTTGGATCTACCAGCCAGCTTGTCTTCAGGTTGTTGCATGAGGGTCACGAGTTCCCATCCCTGCTCACCTAGCGTACTGATATCCTGGTTCTCACGAAATGTTCCTGGTCCTGTCTGCTCATCGTATTGCAATACTGGGGGATTAGTCGTTATATACTTAAGTTCAACCAGTACGATACTCAAAATGTTTCATTGTTCGCTCCTCTTCTGCTAAACGGTCTACTAATTCCATAAGGCTTTCCTCAGAAAGTGCTGCAAGCACCTTCAGCGTCTTGTGTGTCTTCTTCCAAACTCGAATGAGTTGGTAATCATCAGGGTGTGTTTTCATGCATATATTTTAGCAGATGCATACAAGCCCGTCAAGAGGATATGCATTTAGCAGGGCAAAAAGGAACGGCCAGCGCTGGACCAACCGCCTCGGCAATGTAATGTCCTTCCCCAGGCGAACCTATGGCCATCAGCGCACTGACGTCCTGCTCAATGCGAGTACAAGGTCTGCCCGTCGCCCCCATGATGGGAGCAGACCCACTCTCACCCCCGGACTGGCTGAACGTTCCATCTGAACATTCCACCACGTAGCCTCCATCCGGATCATCGGCTGATACGAATGTGGCTATGCAAGGAAAGTAAGAGCAAAAGTTTGATGGTGGGCTGGTAATGAGCCTACCGCCGTTAGTCGAAGTTGTAGCCCCAAGGATTCCGTAGACACCTGTGGCAGGCTTAGGGGTTGGAGTCGGAGCCCGTGTGGACACTGTCGTCGGTTTCGCTGTAGGCTGGACCTGCGCTACAGTGGTGGGTGTCGGCCTTGGTTTCGGAGTTGGCACCAGTGTCCGCGATGGTGTGGGCGTTGGTTTTATGTTGCTGTCACTGTTGGTGCGAGAGTTGTAGGCGTGGTGAAGGTTTCGTCGCTGTTGCCTGCTGTGTGGCTGCTAGTGCGCTCGTTGTTGTTGTTGGAGGTGGCTTGGGCAAGGCAGCCGCGAGCGCGGTGCATGCGATGCAGAGAAACACGATACTGCCACCAACGATGGCAAGGATGAGCCAGAGGCGACTCCTTCGACGTTGAAGGGCTGGTGATCCCATCGGTGGCGGAGTCCACGGCTGCTGGTACGGTGGAACTGGTGAATACGGCATGGTCGGTTGCTGCGGTTGATAGTAGGGCTGCTGTGGATACGGTGACTGCTGCCACCTGAGGGATATTGAGGTGATACCTGCCCTTGATTTGGCGGGTACCAGTTTCGGGTTGCCGATGGCGGTGGCCACGGCGGTGGTTGCCCTTGTTGATTGCCCATAATCCTATCCTCTCGTTACATAACGCGGATTAAAAAGAGTAAATTTACTCAGCAAGTATGGACTGAGGGAATAGCAGCAAGGTAAAGATTTGGTTAAGTTTTGGTTGTAA
>CAVYFB010000003.1:0-208198 GCA_963767625.1 uncultured Chloroflexia bacterium | reverse complement strand
GGATGACCTTTTGCGTCATTTCACGATGTTTTAACTTTTACTGTCAATCTCTTCATCACAACCCAACCACCGCAAGCACTCCCGTCAACGTACCCACAAACACGCGATCTGTGGAGAGCGTCGGCGTCGCGAAGCGCGATGTTGTGCCGACGGAGAGCGTGGCACGCACCTCACCTGTTGCAGCGTTGAGGGCATAGAGCACACCCCCACCAGGATCGAGACTATAGACGGTCTGTCCTCCTATGACTGGTGAGCCAGTCACTTGTCTGGGGGCTTGCCATCCAGTGAGCAGGTTCGCGCCCGATCCAAGCCTGATCTCGCGCAGTCCATCAGCACAGGGAATGAACGCCACGTGACCATTCACAGCGACCCCGCCATAGGCGCCAGCAGCACACACCGAGATTGTCTGGATCTGGCCTCCTATGCCTCCCAGGTGATCTGCGTGGAGTAAGTAGCCCTGGTTCGACTTGCCCTGAATAAAGAGTAAACCGTCGGGCAGGAAGACTGGTCCCATTGAACTGAGATCTAAATCTGACGCATTATCGCTCTGCCAGCTCAGCGGCGCAAAGGCATCCTCTAGGTGTAAGGTTGGGGACAGCTTTAAGACCAAATCGGTATGATCCCAGCTCCCCTGGGTCACTGCACCGTTGCCCACCGACACATAGAGATTTCCCTGGGCGTCTACCGTTGGTCCCGCAGGTTCCCATATCCCGCCCTCACGTGGAGTCGGCACCTGGTAGGTGAGGAGCGCTCCCGTCCCATCGGTGCGCAAGGCAACAACGAGGCCGCGGTAGTCGCTACAGTCACCGTACAGCCCTCCAAAGGCGATATAGACCCTGCCTCCATATAGGGCAAGGGCAGGACGTTGCTGATAGGCTCGCGGGTCTATGCTGGGCGGATCTATAACGCGACGGACTTTGACCTGCCCTGTTTTGACATCAACGCCGTTGAGAACATGCGCAGGTCCCTGTATCTCCGCCACCGCGAAGACCAGACCCGTCTGCGGATCATAGACCGGCGTGCCGGTGATGCCAAGGGGATCAATATTGCCGCAGGGCAAATCTGAGAGCGGCACGGGGCGTCCCACGTTGGTACGCCACTCGATCTGGCCGGTCTGGGCGTCCAGCGCGTAAAAAGTATCGTTTTCCGTCACCACAATGACTTCTCCACCGACCACCAGCGGCTCGGCATAGACCGCCCCGTCGAGCGGCTGCTTCCAGAGGTTCGCGAGGGCGGTAGGATCGGGCATGTCTGCCACAAAGCCGGTTCGAGCATTATTCTCGTGGTAGGTCGTCCAATCGGTAGCAGTCACCTGACCAGGAGTTGCCGTCGTAGTGGCGGGAGGAAGCGTTAACGGCGTGATTTGCACAGGTTGAACTAGTGGGACAGACAACCCCTGGATAAATTGATGAATCTGGTGACGCTGACTGTAGAGTAGGCCAGCCAGCAGGATAACGACGACGAGCAAGATCGTCAGGACTATTCGCCCGTGTGTTGTTAACCAGCGGAGGTGTTTTCTTGTGCCGTGCATTTTGTTATTTTTCATCATCAGACGTAGCATACCCTGTGTTGGTGTCAGAAAACATCCAATCCTGCAGAATGACCCTGCGGGGGCTAGACTCCTCTGATCCAATTCGCTTCCTTCTTTCTGTGGCTGTCTGGCAGCATTATACATCATCAGAAAGAAGGAAGACTACCGGACTTCGAGAATGCGCAAGAAGAAATCTTGCACTGTGACAGAGTCAATATCGCTGCTGATTGCGAGCGCTGCTCGACATCCATCGGGCCAGCATCCAAAATGCAGGAGAGGCGCTTCTAACTCTTCGATCTGCTGTACAAGTCTATTGCGTCGCTGCACCTGCTCCTCACGCATTGTTCCCAATCCTTCGGGTTCATCAAGATACAACGCATACATGGAAGCATCTTCCTGAGAGCAGTATACAGTTGGATATCCCTGTTCATGGAGAAAGTCAGCCACTTGTTGAGATGTATCTTGTGAGAGACCAATACATGGGCACTGTGTTGCTCTAACTAGAAAGCTATGAGACTGCACGCGGACATCAGTGCCGAACCAGGGACTTGTAGATTGATCTTCTACCGTAAGATGACGTGCAAGGAGTGTAGCACGCGGAGTATAGGTAGCTTCAACTTGCCAGAGATCGGGAGCAACAGAGTAAATTTTCAGCTCGAACTGACTGCGTTCTTTCCACCATTGTGCAACATCCTGCAAGCGAGCGACCCAGACTGGGAGCGTTCGAGTGCTGGCGTAACATACCAGGACATCGAGGGCTTGTTTGCAGAGAATACCTCGTTCTGGATGAAGATTCAACGTATAAATCCCGCCAAAGTCATAGATGCGCTGCATGACTTTGCTCCAGATACGTCCCACTTCCTCTGCATTGATACGCAAGCGATCAAAAAGTATCTCATCATCCGGGATGCTCGTTGGGATGCGCAGCAGCTTTCCTTCAAAATGTGGTCGCAGGGAGTATATGTTGCAAGGAATGGCTTGAAAAAGAGCCAGTGATTTTTCAAAACCACTTCTCAGAAGCGGTGAGAGACGATCAAGATCGATTACATCATGTAAAACTGCTTCATTGCTCTCATAGGTAAACTCCAGCTCAGCAAAGACATGAAGCAATTCTTCTGTCCATCCAAGGTAGGGATTGCGAAATCCCTGGTGGGGAATGTGCGTGCTCTGAAATACTGAGATGGCTTGCTCAGTTTGCTTATACTGCTCACCAGCACTCAGTGTCCGATAATCATTGTGGACGTAGCCGTGTATACCGATTTCTGCGCCCTGGCTGGCTATTTCCGCGATAAGTCCGGGGTGCCTGCCAAGAACTAAAGCAGGGATGAAAAAGGTGGGCGCTGAGTTGTAGGGTCGAAGCGAGTCTACGATTGCATATAATGCTTTGCGTGTTCGTACTTCAGAGATGCCAAAGCGGGTGAAAACCGTCCAGAGCCGCCGGGCGAAATTGTGCGCACCTTTGGTTTTGATTGAGAAGGAAACTAAATTCATAACCTATCCTCCGCAGAGACACGAGATAAGAAATCACACTCTAAGGACACTTCCGGGAATAAGTCCTACAAATGTGGTAGACTGGGGATATGACAACACAAGAACAGTATGCGATACTCAAAAAAGAACTCAATGAGCGGCAGTGGCGATGGTTTCTGGCAACCGAGGCAGAAAAGCTGGGATATGGAGGGGTCAGCATCGTTGCGCGTCTGTCGGGCTCAGATCGGGAAACAATCAGCCGGGGAAAGCAGGAATTGGCAGTAGGGACCATGCCAGAGCGGATCCGAAAGCCTGGTGGAGGAAGAAAGAAACTCACCGAGAAGGACCCGACGCTGCTGAGAGATTTGGAAGCGCTTGTTGAGCCCAAAGGCGATCCGATGCGTCTGGTGCAGTGGACCACCAAATCCTTGCAGACCCTGGTGCTTGCCCTAGCAGCGTCTGGTCATAGCATCAAGAAATCCGCACTGGCTCAGCTGCTCGCATCGCTTGGCTATTCGCTCAAAGCCAATAAGAAAAACATTGAGGGAGCGTCTCATCCTGACCGAGATGAGCAATTCAAGAAGATCAATGCGACCTGCAAGCGATTTGAGGCGGAAGGCAATCCCATCATTTCCGTTGACTGTAAGAAAAAGGAACTCATTGGAAACTTCAAAAATGAGGGCCAAGAGTGGCAGCCGAAAGGACACAATACGATCGTCAATGTCTATGATTTTCGTTCCCTTGCCGATGGGAAAGCCATTCCCTACGGCATCTATGATACGATCCAAAATGCTGGCTTCGTCAATGTTGGGGTGGATCATGAGACAGCAGCTTTTGCGGTCGAAAAGTATCCGAAGATGGTGGGAGCTGGTTGGCAAAAAGCTGTACCCGGAGAAGAAGGAACTGCTGATAACTTCTGACGGCGGAGGCTCCAACGGAGTAAAAAACCGACTGTGGAAAAAAGAACTCCCAGAGATTGGCCAACCAGACGGGACTTTCCATCACGGTCTGTCATCTTCCACCAGCCACCAGCAAGTGGAACAAAATAGAACATCGACTCTTTTCTTCTATCTCCATCAACTGGAGAGCCAAACCCTTAACCTCGCTGGAAACCATTATTGAACTGATATCTCACACGACCACCAAGGAAGGGCTAACGGTGACGGCGATCGTGGATACCAACAGCTATCCAACAGGTATCAAAGTCACCGATGCAGAAATGAAGACACTCAACCTGCTCCGCGACTCCTTTCATGGAGAGTGGAACTATACGATAAAACCTGAGGTTCCAAAGACCCTCTAGATGTTGGAGTTATTTGTGGAAGGAGCCTAAGGATAGGATTGCTAGATGACAATAAGGTTACTACTGACATTGAGAAATCGTTTTTTTCACTCTGCCGTGGTGTATATTCCTAGCCTTTGCTTCTCCATGTGATTGGCGCAGCATGGAAAAATCTTAACCAGCAATTGGTACCTTCATACCATTGTAAGCAGCATAGGTACAAACACACACAAATCCTTATGGTAAGATCGCAATAGATGTCACGGAATAGCAAAACATCTCATCACCACTCATGGTAGAGCAGGTTGTGTGCTCTCTGTGGCCTATCCTGCTCACGGAAAAGCGTTCGTTCGTCCGGGTTCCAGAGATAGTAAAGAAATAGAGGTTCGTAATGCGTCAGCACCAACATCACACCCCCAGTAAGCTGCTTACTGTGTTTTTTGTGTTTCTCGTCCTGCCCATCAGCATCTTTGTGGTGCAGTACGCCCAGGGAGTGCAAGGTGCGTCTTCCTCAGTCAGCTACTACTGCCATGGCGCAGCAGCTTGTCAACGCTGTTGTGGCCGGCAAGTGCAAGGGACGTCTTCCGTAGTCAGCTACCCCATCTATGCAGGTTCGCTTGCCTCCGGCTGGGAGAATTGGTCGTCGAAGAGTCGGGTCAACCTGGCCGATCCATCACCGGCCTCTGCAGGGACTACCTCGATTGCATTTACGCCGACTCAAATTGGGGCTGTTTTGTATCTGCATACCAATACAGTAGTGGACATCAGCCCCTACACATTCCTGCACTTTGCAGCACGAGCCAGCCGGACGGGACAAGCCTATGATGTCATGCTCTACGACGCTGCTGATCATGAGCTACCCCAGGTGCATCTTGCTCACTATGGCGGTAATCCCGTCGTTGGCAGATGGAAAGTGTACAATATTCCTTTGGCGGACTTACGAGCCAACGCGACACAGATCAGCGGAGTTGCTCTTCAGAGCCGCACACGTCGACGTGGGACCTTGTATCTTGATGCAATCAGTTTCACCAGTTCGGTCTCCTCACCCACTCCCACTCCTACTCTGACCGCGACTGCTGATCCAACAGCTACTGCGACTGCTGATCCGACAGCTACTGCTACCGCGACTGCTGACCCGACAGGAATGTTCACCACGCTTCCTCCAGGATCACCACTACCCAGTGACAGTGAATGTGCTGCCCGTGTCAGACAATCTTCTTGGGAACCACGTCCTGATAATGATGCAGCCAACCATACCAATGTGTATGCGCAAGGACATCGCTTGACCGGTAGTTATCTTGCGCAATATGGCTATGAAAGCCGAGTCACAGGAAACTTTACCGGAACAACTGATGAAATCATCCAATGGGCAGCCTGCAAGTGGGGCTTTGATGAGGATACGGTGAGAGCGCAAGCAGTGCAAGAAAGCTATTGGCACCAATCGCAGTTAGGGGATTGCAACGTTACTACACAGCCACAAACCCATGGGTGCTCGAGTGTAGGAATTTTGCAAGTCAAAGGAGCAGATATCCCACCAACTCATCCGGGTACCTGGCCATATGCATACCAAAGTACTGCATTTAATCTTGATTATACTCTGGCGGTACGGCGTGCTTGTTTTGAAGGAAAAGAAACCTGGCTAGGAAATGGCTACCATGCAGGCGATATCTGGGGTTGTATTGGCAGGTGGTATAGTGGGAGATGGTATGATCAAGGAGCTGTCGATTACATAAAATCTGTGCAGGCACTCTACACAAATAAGGAGTGGTTGAATCCAGGTTTCTAACCCGCCTGGGCGACTCCAGAATAATGATAGGGCCTCCATCGTACTCCGATGGAAGCCTGTTTCATATGGCTAGTGAGTTCGAGTATGCTCTATCATTGTATGGGCAGAATCCTAACTCCGGGACAACCTCGGTGTAGATTTTTATGCAATCTATACCATCCTGTTTTCCTCTACCCGCCCAAATAAAATCGTGACCTGGCTACTCGCGTGTTGCCATAAACTACTCCTGGTACCCGCAAGGGGTTACCTGTCCCCCAGACAGGGTTCCACTACATTTAAACGTTCAGTGCTGCGAGCCACTCCGTTGCGGCACGCTCGCCCGACTGCAATGCGCCATCCATATAGCCGTTCCAGACCGTTGCCGTCTCCGTCCCTGCCCAGTGCAGGTGACCAATTGGCGTACGCAATGCCTCGTCGTAGTTTGTCTACACACCTGGTGGCATGTAGCCAGCATAGCAGCCGCGTGAATACTCTTCCTCCGCCCAGTTCTGCTCAACATACTCAATTGGCTTAGTCGTCTTTGGGTATCCCAGTGGGCAGCTTCTGCTGCTTCCCAGGGGGCATCTCATGGGTTTTTACGGGTAGGTTTTTTGAGCGCGGAGACAACGGAGACAATGGTTGTATGAGTTACTCACATCGTAACCGCTTCTGTTTCCCCCCATCGTAGACAGCGAGGGCAGGAAGCAGGTACACTCTTGGAAGGATAATCGTTGCCTACCAAGGAGTGCGCCTGCATGGAAGCAGTATACTACGCCGCCCGAGCCAATCTTCGTCGTCTGTTGACCCAGTACCCCACGTGGACGCGCCAGCAGTATGCCCAGGCAGTGGGTATGTCGTTGGGCTGGGTCAAGAAATGGCTCAAACGCTTGCAAGAAGCACCCCCGCAGGATGAGGCCGTCTTGCAGGGCCAGTCGCGGGCGCGCAAGCACCCCCCAGAGCGCATCAGCCAGCGGGTGGTTGCTCGCCTGGTCGAGCTGCGTGATCAGCCGCCCGAAGGCTTGGGACGCACGCCCGGACCCAAAGCCCTCGTGTACTCTCTGCCGCGCGATGCCCAACTGGCGGCCAGCGGTGAGCGCCTGCCGCGCTCGAGCCGGACGATCTACCGCATCTTGTGCGAGGCCGGACGCATCGCCCACCGACTGCCCCACGTGCAAGAGCCGCAAGAGCGCCCTGCGCCGATGAGCCACTGGCAACTGGATGCAGAAGGATGCCGCCACGGTCCCTGCCGATCCCGATGGCAAGCGGCAGCATGTGTATTGTTTTCCATCATCGTGACCCCTCAGCTTACTCCACATCGTGTCGGAGCAAGCAGGCATTCTTTCCCCCAGATGGTCTTGGAAACTAGGGCGAAGTCTGCTTTCTCATGCCCTCATGCGATAGAATCAGGAAAAAGCATGAGGAGGAGTTCCTTGCTAGGGAAGCCCAATGGATAGCCGACCGGGCAGCTTTGCGCTGCCTCTCCCGCCAGCATCCCACCTGGACACACACGGAACCGGCGATGTGCCTTGGCCGTTGGGTGAGCTGGGTCAAGAAGTGGCTCAAACGCCTCCAAGAGGCCCCGCCCGATGATCTCGCGATCTTGCACTCCCGCGCACGGCGAACGCCACCGGCCCCACCGGATCTGCGCATCGTGCAGAAGATCGCCGCGATCCGCGAGAACCCGCCGGAGAACCTCCAACGGGTGCCAGGACCGCGAGCCATCCTCGATTACTTACACCGGGATGCCAGCGAGGCCGCGCAGCAGCCATCCCGGTCCCGCGCCCCACACGGACGGTGTGGAAAATCCTGCGCAAGCTGGGCTACATCCTGGACGCCCCCGAGCGCAAACGAAAGCCGTTGGAGCTGCGTGATCCCCTCGAAGAGGTGCAGATGGATGCGCACTCGACGCCACCACGGTCCCCGCCGATCCCGACGGCAAGGGCCAGCACATGGTGGAAGTGCTCAACTTCGTCGATGCCGGGACTTCCATCCTCCTCAGCGCGCAGGCTCATGCGGATTTCCACGCTGAAACTGCACTGGAGGCGGTGGTGCACTTCTTGCGCCAACAGGGTTTGCCAGCCATGCTCACCTTTGATCACGATCCCAGGCTTCGGTCGGCAGTAGGAGCGGACGCGACTTTCCCTCGGCCTTGCGCCGCTTTTTGCTGTGCCTGGGCATCGTGCCCAATCTCATCCCCCCGCATCGACCCGATTTGAACGCCTACGTCGAAAGGTACCATCGCAGCGTGCTTCCAGGTGCATCGACCTGGGACCCTAGAGCAGGTGTATGAGGTCACGGCGCAGTTCCTGGTGCATGACAATGAAGAGCGACCACTAAAGGCGGCGCTCGTGCGGCAACCAACCCCCGCGCAAGGCGTTTGCCGTGTTGCCGAGACTGCCTGCTTTGCCCGCGTCGGTCAACCCTGATGCTGGACACGCTCCAAGGGCAGGCGTTCGCGCGGCGAGTCGGCGCTGATGGCTGCGTGACCGTCGATCATGAGCCCTATTACATCAGCCAAGCTCTGGCCAAGCAGCAGGTGGTGCTCTTCGTCAATGCTGCTGAGCGGGCCTTCGACGTGTGGCTGTGGTCGGAAGGCGTCAAACGCATCCCGATCAAAGGACTGCAAGGAGCAGAAATGCCGCTGGATCAGCACATCCGCCTGATGCAAGAGGAAGCTCGTTCCCAGGAGCGACGGCTGCAACTGGCGCACCGAAGGCTGCGGCAACTGACGTTGTGGGCCTAAAGAGACCGCCACAGCCACCACCATCCACGTATCGCCCGCCCACACGAGCGGGTGCAGCTCCCCTACTGCCTTTGACCGCCTCAAACGTGTCCGGTGGCGGTTCCAATCCCCCTGCATCTAGCTGACGCCCCACCGCTCCCGCACTCTTGAGTCCTTGTTCGCCTCGTGGTATCCGGTTGGCGGGGTCGTGTTCTTCAGAACACCTGTTCTGACACGAGGTGGGGTAAGCTGAGGGGTCACGATGACGGAAAACAATACAACAGGTGGTGGAAGTGCTCAATGCCGTCGATGAAGGCACCTCGGTGTTGGTCGAGGCCCAGGTGGGAGCCGACTTTCATGCCGAGACCACGCTGGAGGCAGTAGCTGAGCTGTTCGTGCGTCACGGGCTGCCCGAGGTGGTGCGCATGGACCGCGACGTACGCTTCGTCAGCAGTCCGAGTGGCAGCGACTTTCCCGCCGCCTTGGTGCGTTTCTGGAAGTCGCTTGGGAGTCGGCGTGCTGCTCTGTGACCCGCACCATCCACAACAAAATGGCTTTGTGGAGCGCTATCATCGCAGCTATCAAGAAGAATGCCTGGCCGTGCAGCGTCCGGCGGCGCTGGAGCAGGTGCGAGCCGTGACCGAGCAGTTCGGGCAGCACTACAACTTCCAGCGGCCCCGAAAGGCGGCTCAGCTGTGGCAATCGCCTACCGCGCACCGCCTTTCCCAGCTTGCCAGACCTCCCACCCCCGCCTGACGTGGTCAACCCCGATCGCTGGCTGGAGGTGAGCGACGGCTTATCGGTGGTGCGCACCGTCAGCCGCAATGGCACGGTGAGCATCGATTTGAATGACTACTATGTGGGACGGGCCTTGGCCGGTCAACGGGTCGCCTTGCACCTGTCGGCCAAAGCGCGTGCATGGCTCGTCATCCAGGGCACCCAGCTGCTCAAATCGCTCCCGCTCAAAGGACTGTACGGTGCGGCACTGCCCTTCGAGAAGTTTGTGCAGTTCATGATGCAGCAAGCGCGTGCCGAGCAGCGCTTGCGCACAGCTCAAGAGCGGCGCGTTCGCCATGGCAGTTCCTCCTCTCCTTAGGGCTACGATGTAGGTACACCGGAGCGGTTACGATGTGAGTAACTCATACACCATTGTCTCCGTTGTCTCCGTTGTCTCCGTGCTCAAAAAACCTACCCGCAAAAGCATCCCCCCTGCCCTTCGGGTGCGCTAAAGCTGGCCCGTACGCAACAATTGTACGCACACCCCTTCCTGACTGCTCCAACAACCGGCGTAGTGCCGGGTAGTCGATTTTGGCATTATGGCGCTTATCCACGGGGAGGTGGCCGTACACTCGGATAGCATCGAAACCGGCCCATGCCACTGTCTGGCGTACTGCTTCTATGTCAAGTGATGGTACATGTTTATCAAACTCAAGCGCCAGGATGCGCTGCCCGTGCAAGGCGGCAGCGGCAGAGCGCCGCACGGCGGGATGTGACGAAACTGCGCACTCGACAGTGAATGGGTAGAGTGTTCCACGCTGGTCTTCAATGCGCGCTGCGCAGCGGCCAAGTAGCCAGAGCCGCTCCTCAGCATCGAGGTACCCCATGTCACCGGTGCGATGCCAGACAGTGCCATCAACGCGAAATTTCGTCTCTTCATCACCGCAGCCATGCACGTAGCCAGGGAGGACATGCCCACCGCTGACCACGATCTCGCCGGGGGCGTTGGCAGGGAGACATAATGCGTCGAAGACCGCCGCAGTGTAGGATGCCAGAGCCTTGCCCCACTGCTCACGCAGGATGCGCAAGCGGATCTCTGGTACCGGCGTGCCTACAAGCAAGCCTTTCCCTTGTAACATGGCGGAAATGTCATCTGCTTGCAATTCATGGTGAGTCGTGTGGGCAATGGGCTCAGCCTCCGTTGACCCGTAGACGGCAACAATCTCTGCCTGTGGGGCGGCTTCCTGGAGGTGGTCAAGCAGGCGCGGGAAGACGGGAGCGCCCCCGGCATAGATAGCACGCAGATGCGGGAGCTGCCGGTTATGTTGACGGCAGTAGGCGGTGACGCGCTCCCAGAATGCCGGCGAGGCCCCGGCTCGCACAGGTTGATAGCGCTCGATTTGCGCAATTACCGGGCCAGGAGCGATACTCCCTGGTTTGCGCAGGTTCCCGGCAGCGATCAGACTGGTGACACCGGATGCCAGATCCGCCAGGACGAAGATGGGCATCGTGGTCAGGCTCACATCGCCCGCTTTTCCGCCAAAGTTTTGCACCAGCACCTGGTGTTGCGCCAGTAAGAAACCATGAGTGCGTAGTGCTGCTTTGGGCTGCCCGGTGCTCCCGCTGGTAAATGTCAAGAGAGCTGGAGCCTCTGGGCCAGCTCGGTATATTTCCTGGTAGGGTTCAAGCTGTGCTGCTCTTGACCAGGAAGTCACACCGGGGAGGTGGGCACCGATGACAAATTTCTGCGGTATGCGCCGGAGTGCGGGCGACAAGAGGAACAATGCGTGTGCTTTGGGGCTACCAATGAACGCCTTCGGCGGGATGAGCCGACAACACTGCTCGATATGTTCCATTCCCGCAGCAGGGTCAATAAACATCGCGATCAGTCCCAGGCGAAAGAGCGCGATGAGGGCCACATAGAGTTCGGCAGACATGGGCTGGAAGACAAGTACCTCGTCTCCAGGCCGCAAGCCCGCCTGCCACAACAACGCAGCGGCTTGAGTTACCTGTTGCTGCAACTCGCCAAAGCTGGTAATGCGGTTGCGACCACGGAAAGTATCGATGATGGCTGGGGCATCGGGCCGGGCTTGTGATTGTGCCTGCAAAATGCTCGCTATGTTCATACCTGCTCCTCCAGTATCTTCGCGTAGAGTGTATAACGGCGGATAATCTGCCCTTCATTCGCCCGGCTGATGCGGCGCGAGATATTCCCTTCGTACATGAGCGCGTGAATTGCCCGTTTATAGCCCAGATCGCGCGCGATCTCCCGGACGCGCCCCGAGAGTAAGGTGCCCAGGCCTTTGCCGCCATAGGCGGGATGGACCGCGAGCGTTTTGACGACAATCGTGTCAATCGCTGCTCCCCGTTGCGCTTGTAGCCAGTCAGGGATGACGAAGATAAAGCCAACGGGTTCTCCTTCGCGCTCGGCGAGAAGGACCAGTTCGGGACGCACGTATGGTTGAAGGGGCCGGTTCTGGTCCAGGAAGTCTTCCTCACCGATCGGACTGGCGAGGAAATTGTCACGGAAACTGGCGCTCACCACGTGGTAAATGCGGTGCAGCTCATCCTCAAAGTGGGCAATGTCGAGGTTGCGAATCACGACCCCTTCCGCGGTAAACCGTTCCGCCAGCGCGGGAACACGTGGGTCTACCCGATCAAGCCCGATCTGCAATGCGGAGTAGTAGTTTGCCAGCGCTACAAAGCCGCTTCTGGTGAAATGGTCAGGCCAATCATCGGGGTTATCCAGCTCCAGGAAGAAGAGCGGCTCCGTGCCGCGTTCGGTCAGGAGTCGGTATTGCCGGTTGGTGCTGCCGTCCATCGGTCCGACTACCAGGGTACAGCCCTGTCGGGCCAACTCCCCGCAGGCAAACTGTAACAGACGCACAGCAGCATCGGCATCGCGTGCAGCATAATGCCCGATGATACCAGCGCGATGACCGGGAACATCAGGCGTATTAGTCCACCAGAGCGAACAGCGAGCACATGCTCGAAGTATTGAAACGCGCTCCGCTGCGCTTCGCTGAGGCACTCTACTGCTGTCGCCCCCATCCAGTATCCAGTGCGCATCAGCACGCGATCGGTCCAGCATCTCAGGCGTGAGTACGGAGAGACCCGCCAGCGCACAGAAGTGCTCTTGCTCTTCCGCAGTCTCGACATGTAATGCTTTCAACATCGTTTTCCCTCCTTATGTATTTGATTCGGGCGGCGGTTTGCCTGCACCGCCTGTAGGGCCCGATTTATTGGCCCCCGGATCGGTGTGTCGCTCTGCTCGGCGAATACATCCGTAACCGCCTGGTCGCTACGATGGCACGATCCCTGTGGCGAAGGAGGCCGATAAATCGGCGCTGGGCGCGGTAAACCGGCCCCTACAAACAATTCATAGCATCCAGGTTAGAAAAGCAGAGTATCCAGATGCAGCAGCGTTTCGAGCAGAAAGAAGCCGACAATAGGAATAAAGAGATTATCCAGACCTTCCCAGGCGACGGCCTCCGCCATCATAACCAGCAGCCCGACAAGAGCCGAAATGAACACGATCTCGACGCGATCCATGGTGGTGAAGAGGAGCAAAGGGATCAGCACGCTGGGAAAGGCGACCAGAAAGAACGCCGCCGAGCCCTCGACACTTTTCTGCCCTTTGGTGACCACATAGCACAGCCGCCCGTAGCGGCCCCCGATCACTGCCGCGACTGGGTCGGCCAGCGTTAGAATAAGTATTGGGATAATGAACAACAGGGCATTGCCGTGCGCGAAAACAAACAACAGGCAGACGCTGAGCGGAAAGTAGATCTCGCCGAACGACTTCCGATCTACCCGGTAGAGGACCGAACCGAGATTCCCTTTGAATGTGCGGATATATTTGAGCGCCAGAAGAGAGGGAATAGTGATCAGTACGAGTAAGACGACGGGCCATGTGCTCGCGAATACCCAGGGAAAGGTCAGGGTGGTCAGGCCACCGCCAATATGGAAGAGTTTGCGTGACGTTTCTGGTGGAAGTGGATGCCATTTCTGGTAGAGAGACAGGCCGCCCAGCAAGAATGTGAGCACGGCCAGTTCAACTGCCATGCCTAGCCAGGTGTTAATGCCCAATGGTTGAATCATTGCAGTATCTCCTCAACGATGAATGCGCTATAAAAGCACGCCCTGTCTCTCCGGTGCAGTTGTCGAGCAAGCTCGGTCAAGGGGTGCAGGCGCGATGCGAGCGCATCGGGCCGAGTACGTGGGACTAGCATATTCCAATAAGCCAGGCGTCCACCTGGGCGTCCGGCACGCACGAGCTGCTCAAGCACGCCGACATAGTTCTCCTTGGACATGTACTCAAAGACATCGCTCAGGTTGAAGCGGTCAATGATGCCACTGCCGACGCCATCGAGAAAATCCTCCACGGATGCGCGGTGCCATTCCAATTTGTCAAGGTTCTCGCGAATCGCGTCGAAGTGCTCGGCACGCAGCGCGTAAGGCAGGGCAGTAGTATGCTGACCAGTGAGAATCCACTGCACATAGGGGTTCTCTGCCGGGCTCACATCGGTGAGTCCCAGGCGGACGCGTTCGAGCAGGCGGTCGGCAACGCTCCCCTTGACGTACTGGAAAAAGCGCGGATCGCGTCCACTGCGCCCTAAAACGGTTCGCGAGAAGAAGAGCCGAAACATTGCCCGCCAGCGCCAGGTGTCCCACTGTTGCTGGTAAAATGCTTGCCGCTCCTCCAGTGTTCCGCCGCGTAGCAGTTGCTCAATACGTGTATGCGAGTGAACCAGCGGGAGCACACGACGTCGAAAGAGCGAGAAGTAGCGTTCAAACTTCCCCGCGCCGCCGATACCTGCGGCGATATCCGCAGTATGGGCATCCCAGAAGCGTCTCACCTCTGGTGTAAGCTGGCTCCGGCAGCGACGATAGAGTTCCTCACGGCGGTTGCTTGGCGTTGATCCCATGAGTTCCAGCAGCTCGCGGTGGGCCAGCTCGCGGTAGGAGGCGACGCGCAGTTCGAGGCAGGCCAACTGGGCAGCGCTCAAATCCAGCGCGATCACGCGTGCGGGTCTCTTGCTGAGGAGAGCCAGGGTATTGTCTCCGGCAGAGGCAATCGAGAGGCACGTATCACCGGGCTGCACAGCGAGGCCCTCGAGCAGGATATCGGCGTCTTCCCAGCATTGTGCATAGCGGATCTCCGAGAAATCGGTCCGGGTGGCAATCTCACTGCGTGTCTGGATAGCTGATTTAACCATGTGCTACCTCCTCTGTGGGCGCGTCAATCTTGCTGACCAGGCCGCTGCTCCCGTCTATTTCCACCCAGTCGCCGTCGCGCAGCCAGCAGGTGGCGTCGCTCAGGGCCACAATCGTCGGAATACCCATTTCACGTGCGACAATCGCGGAGTGCGATAGGAGGCTGCCACGCTCGACAAGAACGCCCGCGGCGGCGGGAAAAAGCATGATCCAGCCGGGGTCCGTGCGCTGAGCAACGAGGATTTCTCCGGACCGTATCTCTGCATTCTTCGGGTCAGTGATGACCCGCACCGGGCCACGCACAATGCCGGGGCAGCAGCCAGTTCCTTTCCGTGATTTCACCGCCGCCATGCTCGCTGCGCGTTATGCTACGAAAGGTATTGCCGTGATTGACGATTCCGCGTGTCTCGAAGCGGTCGGCGGTCGCTGCGAGCGTTTTGAAATGCGCATATTCGGCCTTGCGTACGGCGACCAGCCCCTTGAGGTCGGTGGTCGTGGCTGTGCCGGTGACGAAACCCAGCGCCTCCTCGACCTCCAGGTAAAAGATGTCTCGCGGCTCCTCCAACAGGCCGAGCGCGTAGAATCGGCGACCTAGCTCGATAAAGATGCGCCGCACCTGCCCAAAAACGCGGGTCCGCTCGAAACGGAGATTTTCGCGGTCACGCACATGCGCTCGGGCCTGCCTCAGCACCCATCCGAAGAGCAGACGGCGAACGGGGTGGTGACACAGGACAGTCGCTACGCGCTGCTCGGCCTGATGATGTGGTGCCGTTTCGTCAATCGCCGACTCCACGTCGTGCGATTGCAGGCGTCTGGCCAGGTGCCCAACCGAGCGGAGCAACGGCAGTGGATCCTCACGGAGTGTGACACTTTCCAGCTTCAACTCTTCCAGACAGCGGTCCGCAAACGCATCCAGGTACGACTGGCACTCAGTTGCAAAGGTCGGCACCGCGGCCATCGCTAGCTGGATCTTGCCTCGCGAGCCGCTACAGAGGCTCTCTACCAGCGCCGGGTGTGATGTGGCAATGGCTGCCATCTTGCGCACGCGCATGGCCGGCTCGGCGCTGATGATTCCTCCTTCGCCAGTGAGCAAATCATTCTGCAAGGACCCGGTGTCATCGCTGCACCACTTCACAACCAGCGTGCGCAAGATGCCATACAGCATCATTGTGAAGAGGTTGTTCACAAGCGGCACATCCCAGTGGGTGATCAACTGGCGCTCCAGAGAGCGGTAGGTGTCAACCAGTTCGTCGGCGCGCATCTGGTCGAGTTCAATTGCGCTTGTGCCAAGCGCCTGGTCGATGCGCCGGAAAAAACGCTGGATGTCTTGCGGCAGGCGGCGATAGCTGGCCAGCAATGCGCCAATGGTGGCTAGGAGCCGCAGCCTGTCTCTCATCCGCCCACGCCAGGTTGACTGACCCAACTCGGCTACAATGCTCTCCGGCAACCCTTCTTTGACACCCATCATCTGCTCCATGAATTTCCGGTTGGCGCTAAAGCCCGGCATCAGAGCCAGCAGGCGGTACCAATTGAGCAGGTTGTAGTAGACGCGCCCATCAATCAGCCCGAGCATGCGGCGGAAGGTGTCTTCATAGCGGAGAATGGTGGCTTCGGAAACGCCCAGCACGCGGCACAATTGCCGGTAGACCTGCTCATAGGTAAAGCGGGCAAAGGAGAACGTTAATGGTGTCGTGACCCCGTTATAACTTTCGGCAATATTGCTGTTATCCCAGAGTGCATATTGCCCATCCGGATCAGCCATCTGCGCCAGCGAGGTAACTGGCCGCGCTTGGAGCAGGAAGAGCTCGCCACCGGCAATGGCCCACTCAATGTCCTGCGGGCAGCCGAAGTGGCGCTCGCAACGTTGGGCCAGATGCGCGACCGCACGTATTTGCGTATCCTCAAGCGCCGGTTTAGCGGTCAACTCCGGTGGCACCGGCACCAGTTGTACGCCCTCGTCGGAGAGGTGCCGGTGCGCTGTTTTTTTCTCGGCAATCGTGCGCGAGAGAAGAGCGCCGCTGCGGTCAACCGCGTAGGTATCCGCGTCGCACTCGCCGGAGACGAGCGCCGTGCCCAGGCCATAGAGCGCGCTGACAATGGCGACACCGCGTTGGCCGGTGACCGGGTCGGCGCTAAACGCGACCCCGGCGACATCGGCATTGATCATCCGCTGCACGAGGACAGCGGGTGGATCCATCACTGTGTCCAGGCCGTGCTCCCGCCGATAGGTGAGCACGCGCTCGCTGAATCCCGAGCGCCAGGCGGCAACGACCCTGGCCGCAACGTGCTCTGGCGGAACGAAGAGAAACGTGTCCAACTGCCCGGCAAACGAGCACTGCGCACCATCTTCATCCAAGGCGGAGGAGCGGACCGCAACATGCTCCCCGTTGGGGCAAAGCCGGGCCAATGCTCCCGTCAATTCCGCACTCACTCGTACATCGAGCTGTACCGTTGCGAAGATGGCCTCGATCGTCGCGCTATCGGACCTGGCACAGGCATCTTCAAGGGCGGAGCGTTGGGCATTCGACAGACTCACGGTGAAGGCATCCGGTGATACGACAAACCACTGTGGGATGGGCAAGCCGACCGTATGGAGCGCAGCCAGCGCGGCGGCCTTGCCGCCAAGTTCCCGGCGTCCTTCTGTCTCGCCTGCGCGGATAATATATGTCATTGAGCTAACTTCCTTTCAGGACAAGTTGCCAGATGAGCGGCAGAGCACCCAGGCTCAGATAGACCAGCAAGGTCCACACGCCGGAAAACAGCTCAATCCACTTGCCGCGACCAGCGACGGTACGGTGCAGGAAGCACCCGGCAATCAGTGCCGCAATCAGTAATAGAGAGATGAATAAGACCCCCTCTGGGAGCGCAAAACCAATCTTACTTGCGGCCAGGAAGGCGCTAATGGCTGTCGCGAGCAGCGCGCCATACCAGGCGAACACAGCCCGCCGTCGTCCCCACAAGAAGCTGTACGTCTCAACCCCGGTCTCTTCGTCTTCGGGGGCGCGGATTTTGCGTCCAATTTCCACGGCAAAACCATTGAAGAAACTCACACACAGGAGAAAGATCAGGCCATTGGGGGCCACGGCTCCCGCCACGCGCCAGTCGCAGGCGGTACCATAGAGATCGATGAGTGGGATAATCAGCATGTGCGTCCACATGTAGGTGATGGGATGTGCTTTGAGCCATGTGCTGACAAAGAATTCCCGGCTCATCAAGCCTAAGTAGACCCAGATTCCCAGCAAGAACGGCAGCAGTGCAGGTGACAGCCAGAGTGCCAGCAGTAACTGCACTGCCCCTCCGGCAATACCCACGATGCCCAATTCACGCAGGCTGAGCAGCCCGCGTGGTACGGGCCGGTAGGGACGGTAACGCAGATCGTCGTCAAAATCCTTGAACTCATCGGCGATGCGGAGCTGCAGGAAGAAGATGAAGGCGGTCACGAACGCCACAATGAGTGCTTTGCTGTCAGGAATGCGCGCATACCCGCGCACTAACGACGAATAGCTCACCATGCAGAAACTGAACGCGGCAATGAGTGCCCCATGCGAGAAAATCGGGAAGCGCTCGCGCTGATAGATCCACCAGCGTGCGAGTATACCGGTTGCAGGAAGCCCTTCCTCATCAGAGGAAGAAACCTGCGGTTCGAGCTGTGGGGGGGATGTCAGTTTAGCCATGATGAGCCTCCTCTTGCGGAGCCATCCTGTCGCGTGCCAGTCTCTTGTGCGCACGGGTAAAATGCCCCGCACAGAGGGCAGCGACCAGCGAGATTTCCCCTGCCAGACAGACTGCGGCACATACCTCGGCGAGTGCCTGTGCCTTGCCAGGTCCAGCGAGCTTCAGGATGTCGAGACAGGCATGTTGGCTTGGCAGCCTGGTTCCCCCGCCAACGGTGCCAACAATCAAGTTTGGCAGTGTGACTGTGGCATAGAGAGAACCCTCCGGCGTGACTTCGAAGCGCGTCACACCGATGGCAGACTCGGCGACGCACGCGACATCCTGGCCACAGGCGATATAGAGCGCAGCAAGTCCATTGGCGAAGTGACCCTGAGCGCCAATGGTTCCGCTCAACACGGCACCCATGGTACCCATGCGGCAGAAATCTGCCATGCGCTCTGGTGTCGTATGGAGTCGCTCGTGAACTAGTTCGGCTGGGATGATCACCTCGGCGCTTACCTTTTTGCCCCGTACAGTAAGCAACGACTGAACGCTGGCCTTCTTATCTCCGGAGAAATTCGCCTCCACGAAGAAGTACTGTGGCACGACGGGGCAGTGTTGGGTAATGTAGGCACAGATGGCTTCGGTGGCAATCGTCACCATGTTCTGACCGGCGGCATCGGCTGTTTCAAAGTCAAAATGGAGATAGACGTGATTGCCCTCAATCGCGACCCGCATATCGACGAGTTTGCCATAGCGTGTGGTGCTGTCGGCCTCGCGCTGAAGTACTTCCCATTGCGAGAGAACCCAGGTCACAAAGAGCCCACACTCTTCGAGCGTGTGGAAGGCAAAGCCCGGAGCGCGTCCTACTCCCTCATCGAGCAGTATTGCGCTGCAGCCGCCGACTTCCGAAATGAGCTGCGTCCCGCGATGATAGGAAGCGACCAGCGTAGCTTCGGTAGTTGCAAGCGGAATATAGTAATCCCCTTGAGCGAACAACCCATTGACACGCAGCGGTCCGGCCAGCCCAAGCGGGACTTTGACCGTGCCAATGAAATTTTCAATATTGCCCTGGAAACATGAGATGTGATCTAATGACTCTGCATCCATCAGTACCTCCCGACTCCGCTCGCTGTTCAGTAGGACCTGCCACCGGGCAGCGGTGTCTTCTGCCGAGAGCTTCGTACTGTATGGAACTCGAGTTGGGAAGTGATCGAATTTAGGCGCAAGCCGCTGTCGCAGGTTCGCCTGGCTATACGTCGCAAGGAGTGTCTCAACATTGCTGCCCTTGCGCAACTGTATGAGCTTCTGCTCCTTGTTGCCAGGCTGCTGTACCTGGTAGCCTTGGAGTTGGCAGATGTCCTCCCGGTCATTGGCAAGCGGCTCAATGTCTAGTTTTTCCGAGGCGTAAAATCTGGTTTCCATTGGCCCATCCCTCCTCTTTAGCTCAAAGCATTTGTGTGCCTGGAGAGCGGTTCCGATCCTCCCTATCGACTGGAACCGCCCCCCTGATAATCAGAACTGCTCTACGACGACAGAACAGTCAGACGTGCATGCGGATTCGACTTCAAGTTTAGAACAAAGCCAATTCCCGAAATTCCAACGCCCATCCTTGCAACAAATCCTGGTGGAATGGTCGCAATTGTCTGTCTCTCGAAAAGTACCTTCTGGCTCGTCTCCGTCAGGTTGGTGATGGTAAAGCAGTCTTTTTTATGGCCACCCGCCTTACAGCGGACTATCGTTGGACTAAAAACGGCTTTGCCATGCCTGGTGACAATATCCACATTCGGAATATCCGGAACCTGGCTGGTCACGGCTCCATGAGCAGGAACGGTCGCATGAGCACTCGCGGTGGGAGCCAGGAGTACAACTGCCAGCAAGGCAAACACTGTACTGAGGAGAATGGTTCGGAGCATAGGGTTCTTTTTCATCGTAGGTCCTCCTTGAACTTTCTTTCGGTCGTCATTGCTTTTCTCCATGCGTTAATGGTTGTTGTACCTAAAATGCCTCGCCAGCGAGAATTGCTGGTATCTTGCTGTCGTGGACTAAGTGTAAGCAATAAGAAGATCCAGTGTCAGTGTCATATGTCCCATTCCGGCGTCGACCTCCTCTCTTCTTTACTTCCTGGTTGGAGCTGGTCCCGGCAGCGATCAGACTGGTGACACCGGAGGTCAGATTCCCCAGGACGAAGATGGGCATTGTGGTCAGGCTCACATCGCCCGCTTTTCCACAAAGTTTTGCTCCAGTACCTGATGTTGCGCTGGCAAGAAGCCCTGAGCAAAAGTCTCTCTGGCAGTACGCGCAAAATAACGGCTATTTCAAAGCTTCCATAGTGCAGGACGACCACAAGGACTCGACCTTCTGTCGTGGGAGGAGTTATTTCACCCCGCGAATATTTCTGACAAACACCGCACCCAGGATGTAGTAGACCACTGCCATCAGAAAGATTGTATCGAAACCCAATATTGGATGGGCTGGCGCGTTGAGGCTCTGCAGAATCGGTCCGTGTATGATCGGCGCAAGCACCTGCGGCAGGACACCGGCGATACTCCATACCCCCATATCTTTTGCGTAGTTACGGGTGGAGGGGAGTACCTGTGTTGCTAAGGCCCAGTCAACCGAGTTGTAGGCTCCGTAGCCAATGCCAAAGAAAATAGTAGCGAGCAGTAAGAGGTTAAATGATCAGCAGACTCACGGCAGCGCTGATCCCTATTGTCAAAGCCGACATGGCTCTCCTCCTTTTCATACATCACTCAAGGTGCTCCACTGGCCTCACTTACCAGGTGAGGCCTTCTGCTCAAAGTGTACGTGGCTGAACTCCAGTGCGCATCGTGAGAAGAACGTGTTGTGATACGTATCTGTTTCTGGCTGCGAGGAGACGATAGTGAGGCCTTCTATGTAGAATGACGTGGATGCGACGTGCGGGTCCTGTGAAACGGACAATTCTATCCAGAGACTGGCGGGTGTGTGTGCATGGGAAGATTTCACAGAGGATCAACCAAGCACATACCACTACCTGATCAGATCAAGTGGTGCTCCATGGCGTAGCGGGTGGCGGCACTGCGGGAGGAGACCCCGATCTTGCCATAAATCGAGGTCAGGTGGGTGTTGACGGTGCGGGGACTGATGATGAGCTGTTCGGCCACCTGCTCATTCGTCAGTCCCTGGGCCACCAAGCGCAGCACTTCCACCTCCCGGGCAGTCAATTCGTCGGGGTAGAGATGTGGGGACTTTGCTGGAGGAGTCGATAACGATCCTACGGGAGTCGATGTGGATATTGTCGCCGGTCCCCGAGAGATGAAGACCTGCTCCGGCGTCATCGTGCGTCCTTCGGCCCATGCGGTGATGAAGGCTTTCTCTCCAAGCTGGGTGCGCGCAGTAGCAACCGAGCGTTCATAGTCTGCACGGAAGACCGGTGGCAGAGGGAGGCCGACCGTGTCACGTAGGGCTTTAGCAGCTCCCCAGAGCCGTGTTGCCCATATCACCTCTCCTTGTGCCGTAACCACGGACGCCAATTCTTCCAGGCAGAAGGCGGTAAACCATTTGTCGTCTGACACTCTGAGTATCGCCAGACACTCCTCTAGGAGGGCACGAGCCGTCACCAGGTCCCCCCGGTGAGCGGCTACCTTCCCTAACATACCGAGCGACCAGGCTGTATACCATCGGTTCCCTATCTCTCGCCATAGCGCCAAACTCTGCTCTACCAGGGCATGGGCAGTTGCTGTATCGCCCTGGCTGAGAGCTACCCACCCCGAGAGCCAGTAGCAGAAGGCCATACCATCCTTGTCGCCCAACTCTCTGAAGAGCGTCAGACTCTCCTCGAGCCGAGCCCGCACGATCTCCTGATCACCCTGGGCAACAAAAAGCCACAGGGCCGACTGTTTGAGGGAGGTGGCAATACCTCGCTTGTTCCCCAATTCCCTGAACATCACCAGACTCTCCTCAAGCAAGGCGCGCCCCCTGGTATACTCTCCTTGTAAGCAGGGATTGTCGGCCAAGAAAAAGAGTGACCAGGAGATGGCATCCTTGTCATCTACTGCCCTGTTGAGTGCAAGGCTCTCTTCTAACTGCGAGCGTGCCGCTGCGAAGTTACCTCTCCTTGTGGCTATCCACGCGAGCCGAGAGAGAGGAGGCGATGCCTCGGGTGTCTCCGAGCTCGCGGTACAGAGCGAGACCCTCCTGGCACAGTGCCTCGGCCCAATCATCATCGCTCTGCATAAAGGCGAGGTTGGCAGCAGCGCTGAGCGCCTTCGCCCGTATGGAGGCCGCGACTCCCTCGCTCCCCGCCAGGACGCGCGAAAGCTCGGCCCGCCCCTCACTGAAGAGGCCACGCACGATCCAGAACTCCGACAGTGCCCCGCCCAATCGCAAGGCCATCTCACGGCTCGACCCTGCCCCATCTGGTTCGAGGAACCACTCCAGCGCGGCTCGCAGGTTGTCATGCTCCCGCTCTAAGCGCTCCAGCCACGCAGATTGCTGCGGACCCTGTAGCTCCGGTGCTGCCTGCTCTGCCAGCGCCAAGTAGTAGGCAGCATGAGCGTGTTGGGTGATGACGGCTTCACCACTGGTGATGAGGCACTCCAGCCCGTACTCGCGGATCGTCTCCAGCATGACCAGGCGCGGCTCATGGTCTGCCTGTTCGGTTTGGGACAGCAAGCTTTTGTCGATGAGCGATGCCACCCCATCCAATACTGACACCCCCAGGTCGTTGCATATGGTCTCCGCAGCCTCCAGTGTGCAGCCACCAACGAAGACGCAGAGTCGTCGGAAGAGCCGCTGCTCCTGAGTGTTCAACAGGGCATAGCTCCAGGCGAGTGTACTGCGCAAGGTCTGTTGTCGTGGGAGTACATCTTGCGACGCACTCGTGAGTATCTGCAAGCCATGCTCCAGTCGTGCGAGGAGTGCCTGCGGGGGAAGCACTTTGACGCGGGCTGCAGCCAACTCAATGGCAAGTGGCAACCCATCCAGGCGCACACAGATCTTGGCGATGATCGGTGCATTAGCTTGGGTGATCTGGAAATCAGGTTTGATGGCCTGGGCACGTTGCACGAAGAGCGCAACCGCTGCATACTGCGATACGTTCTCGCTGTCCACAGGACGCTTTGGGTCTGGCAGTGCCAGCGGCGCGACTGCACATTCGTGTTCGCCACGAATGTGCAGTACGGCGCGGCTGGTGACCAACATCTTTAGATACGGGCAGGCTGCGACAAGTTCTGCAAGTCCTGGGGCTGCTGATGCTACTTGCTCGAAGTTATCGACGAGCACCAGCAAGTGCTTCTCACTGAGGGACGCCTGCAACTGTTGTAGAAGCTGGGCGTGTGCGTATCCCCACTCTCCGCTTTCTCTCAGCCCAAGTGTTTGGGCAATGATGGGCATGACCAGATCGGGATCGGTAATAGCAGCCAGCGCGACAAAGTAGACACCATCCATAAAATCGTCTAAGAGAGCAGTTGCTATCTGGAGAGCCAGGCGGGTTTTGCCAATACCGCCAGTACCGGTGAGTGTAAGCAAGCGCACCTGCGGGCGTCGCAAAAGCGTGCAGGCTGCTGCTACCTCTTGTTCACGTCCGATCAGTGGCGTAAGTTGTGGAGGCAGGTTGTGTTTGACGGTATGTGCAGGTCCAGTGGAGTGTAATGTAGCTGTGACCGCGTTCAGTCTTTCGAGTGTCAACTCCTCCGTCCTACCAAGATAGGCTTTGCGTAGCTTGCCCTGACGCTTGCAGTAGGCATACCAGTACCAGCCGTTGCGCTGTCGTTCGCGGCGAACGGTAATGGTATCCAAAGGAGTCCTGAATGAAAATGAGCGGTTCTGCTCGTCTGTTAGCCAGGTGTACCAGGTATCCGACCCGACGAGTATGTGGGATTGCCGGTCCTCTGTTGCATCGGGCCAGAGTAAACGGCCATGAGATACCAGTGGAATGTCAATATGTGCCATCTTGCCGTCCTCGTAGGGTGTGGGTAACCTACTACGCAGGTTCGTTACCTAACATAGCATAGTGTATCACGCGTTAGGTCACCTGTCGATGCCGACAGGCCAACTGAAGATTTTTTATCGAAACGCATCTGTACCGTCTATGGTAGTATGAGGTGAAGAGTGGACATTCAATTATTGCACGATATCAATGAAGTATCAGCCACCCTGGTACGAACGCCTGGCAAATCTGGTGATCTTACCAGCCTACTGCTCCATATTGCTCAAACGGCGCAAGATGCGTTTGCCACGGATGCCTGTGTGATCCTTGCGTTCAACCCCATCACCAGCGGATGTATCGGTTCACAGACGATCGTAAGGAATGCGAGAGGAAAGAACGAAGCCCTTGATGAGCAACCTGAGCCGGACGGGATAGCACAACAGATTCTTAGAGATGGCATGATACTGGTCCAAGACTTGGAAGTACAGCCGCAGTACCACAATCAATTCACACGCAAAGAAGGCATACGCGCCTTCGCAGCTCTGGCTCTGCGTACAAAGCACCGCAGAAGGCCGTTGGGGGTCCTCTACCTGAACTTCAAACAAGCCAAAGAGTTTAGTTCCGCTGACCACAAACGATTTCGCCACTTTACTGTGCAAGCCTCCTTGCTGCTGCAAGAAACATGGTTGGTACACAATTATGAGAAAGTTGCAAGCCTGGGGCAAAAAATCAACCACAGTCTATCGACGGTTGACAATCTCTTTCAAGAGCTGCAAACGTTTGTAGAGGCTGTTCTTGACGATAGCCACACGCTGTTGCTGGCGATCCACCAACCACACACGAATACACTGGATGTCCATGTGCGAGAGCAAGGGGGCTCCACTTTCCTGAATACACTACTCCAGGGCGCTTACCAGCATGTCTTCGAGACAAAACAACCGTGGTCCACAGAGCAGTTGAGCAGGGAGGCTGAAAACCTGCCATTCGAGGTGATGAATATTACAGGTACCGAGCCAAAAGAGTCTCTGATTTTTGTGCCTTTGATGTTTCGTGATGAAGCCCTGGGTGTGCTCTCTATCCAACATCCCCTGCCCAAGGCATATGGCGGGGAAGACCTGCTCATCCTTCAGTTGCTGGCAAATTATATTTCGCTGGCGCTCTACAACATGCGTCTGTATAGCAACCTGAGTCAACTGAACGAAACGGGTCAGTTGCTGACTCGGCAACTCGAATTCGGAACAAACATTGCAGGCGATAGTGGAAAAAATCCAGGAAGCTACCAAGGCTGATGTCGTGGTCCTCTTTCCGTATGAACCATTAGTTCAGCACTTCATCCTGCCACCACGCATAGCCGGTACATTACTGAATCCAACCACACTCCACCTGATGTCTCCCAGTCGACCCGATGACATTGCAGCGCTCACGTTGAGCCACGTAGAGCCAATCTTCGCTAAGGAAAGTGCTACCCTGTATACAGAACTGCAGGGCGATGTGAGCATCAGGCAAGGAAGCTTCCACCAGCGCGAACGGATCCGCTCGACGGCAGCGGTACCATTGCGTGTGGGCGATGAGTCGGTCGGTGTGCTATTTGTCAACTTTCGACAGCCGCAACACTTCGATGCCCCACAGAAGAAGCTAATCGATGGCCTGGCTCACTATGCGGCTATTGCAATCAAGAACGCCCAGGTATTTGGCAAGCTGAGCCGGCGTCGTGTGCATGAACTGGAGATTCTACAGAACATCGATCGTGAGCTAAGCCGAACCCTGGATATGAAATCGCTCTTGAATACCTTACTCAGACTGGCCTATGAGCAGGTGCCTGCCGAAGAGGCTGGCATATTGCTCTACAATAGTCGAACACAGGCATTGGAGATACCGGCAGCGATCGGTCCTCACGCTGAAGCCAGGAAGGCACTCATCATCTCTTTGAAAGAGGCTAAGGGCATCACTCGTTGGGTCTTAGAGAACAAAAAGCCTGCACGAGTGGATAATGTTCATCGTGATCCACAATGGCGAGAACTCTACATCCCAGCGGCGGCTGATACTATCTCAGAACTGGATGTGCCGCTGATCGATGGTGAAGAGGTGGTTGGTGTGATCAATTTTGAGAGTACAAGAGAAGGTGTATTCAATCAGGAGGATGAGGATTTCTTGCTCACGTTGGCCGGACAGGCAGTATTGGCGATCAAGAATGCGCAGGCCTATGAGCGGGAGAAGCGTTTTGCAGAAGAAGGCCGGGTGCTCAATCAGATCAGCCAGGAAATTACGAGCCAGCTTGATCCTGCCCACATCTTTGATCTCATCCTGGAAAAAGCGCTGGAGTTGACTCATTCCACGTTGGGATCACTGCATGTATACGATGTTGAGCTGAACGCATTGCAGATGGTAGCTGACCGAGGTGTGGCAGAAGAAAAGAAAGGCCTACGTCAAGACCTGGATCGGGGAATTGTGGGACATGTGGCAACACAAAAGCAATGGGTCAATGTGATAGATGTGTATCAACCTCCCTGGGACAACATCTATATACAATTTATTCCTGGAACGCGGTCTGAACTAGCTGTGCCAATGCTTGCTGGGAGTGAACTACGCGGGGTACTCAATGTAGAAAGTCCAAATTTGAACAACTTTAGCGAGAGCGATGAGCGCCTGCTGCAGGGATTGGCAGATTTGGCGGTCGTTGCATTGCAAAATGCTGAGCGCTATGAAAAGGCCAAGAAAGAGGCGCAACGATTTGAACTACTGTACCAGGCCGGACAAGAACTCAGCAAAATTACCGAATTGACTCAACTTGAACAGACCTACGTTGTAGTTGTACAGATTGCAGAGAGGCAAAGTCAGAGCCAAGTGGTGATTTACCGTTACGATGAGACGAATGAAGAAGTGGAATTGAAGTGTGCATCGTCCTATAGACAAGCTCCTCTCTTTGATCGCATAAAATTAAATGAAGGCCTCAATGGGCAGGTTGCACGGGAGCGAAGAACCATCGTGATCCACGATGTCGACCATTTGCCGCGCGATGTGATTTCTGTAAAGCAGTCCGATCCAAGAATGCACTCACTGATAGTCACACCCATCATGTTCAAAGACCGATACTATGGCAATCTTGGGCTCAGGCACGAAGATGTTGGTTACTTTCGAGGTGCCGATATACGTTTCTTTGAAGGATTGGCGCAGCAACTGGCGAGCACCATCTACCGGTTGGAAACGGCACAGGAACGCCGGGAGTTTGAGCAGCGGGCAATAGAGGCGGAGGCAATGAGTGAGATAGGTCATATGGCTTTCGAATTAACGCACCGTTGGGATAACGATCTCGGACTGGTGCGGTCATATGTGAATGACATCGGATCAGAGCTTGAGAAGTTGGGTGTAACCAACCCATTTATCGCTAAGAAGTTGGACAACATTGTCCAGACTACGCGCACGGTATTGGATTTAGGTAAGGATCTCAAGCAGGAATTCGTCAGGTCGGGTGAAGCAATTGTCGGTGAGCGGATTGTCATACAACCCAGGACGGGCGTGGGTGAGCCATCAACGATGCATCCTAGAGTCCTGTTTGAAGGAGTTCGGAATATTCCGTCGCTGTCATCCATTATCGAACTCTGTCTGGATATTGAGGAGGATGTGGCTATGGTTCGCGGCGTTCATAGTTTGGTCACAGATATCTTGCGTAACCTGGTCTCTAATGCTATTGATGCGATGCCCGAAGGGGGGAAGATCATGTTGAGAGCACGGAACGCAGGAAGTTTTGTCGCCCTGGAAGTAATCGATACCGGGACGGGCATCCCTCGGCAGAGTCTGGCTAAAATCTTTGACTTGTTTTACTCGACCAAGGGAAGTTCTGGTTTCGGTCTATGGAGTGCTCGTCGTAATGCTCTCAGAAATCATGGAGACTTGAAGGTGAAAAGCGAGATAGGTCAAGGCACAACCTTTATTCTCCTCTTACCTAAAGTCGAGGGGACACAATATGAAGCCTCACGATAGCAAGCGTATTCTGTTGATCGATTATCAACAACATTGGCAGGAGAGTGCTGCTTCCGCTCTGAGTTCTGTAGGCTTCTCAGTATGCACACTCGATACGTACAATTACGTTCTCTCTCTCAATTGTTTGGATGGTGAAAACCCTGACCTGGTCGTACTGGGTTGCAATCAAATCGGGCCTGAAGAAGAGGAACTGATTAGCAAGATACTTGCTCACAAGCACCATCTCCTGGTACTGTGCGCTTTTCTACCATGGCAGGTGATGCGTTCACTCTTCCTGCGAGGTGTCGACGACATTGCGGATAAACCATATGATCCTGATTATATGATTGTGCTTGTCACAGTGCTATTAGCGAGTCTCGTTCCGCGGAACTGCTATCAAGCAGTTGAAAGAGAAGGTGTAGCATGAGCAGGAAAGGGCGTATACTCGTCGTTGATGACTTAGAAAAGTGGCGCGAAGAATTGGTTGAGACACTAGACCGTGGCGGTTTTCACGCGGACTCCGCATCGACAGGTCCTGAAGCACTCAAGAAGTTACATCAGACGCATTACCACATCGTGGTGCTCGACATTCGTATGGATGAAGCTGAGCAGAACAGTGTCGATGGCAAGATGGATGGAATCACGCTGCTACGCGAACTGGACAAGCAGGGCCTGAGCGAAGCGGCAAAAGTGATCATGCTTTCGGCATATGGCACGAAAGAACTCATGCGCACGTCATTTAGAGAATATAAGGTGGTGGATTTTCTCTCCAAAGATGAATTCAATAACCAGGAATTTCTAGAGATCGTGCGGCAGGTCTTTGCTCAGAAGGTGGATATCAACCTGGGACTCGACATTCACTGGTTGCAAGGAAGTAAGCCGGAGCAGTTCGTGCTCAACCTGGATGTGAATGGAACCCGCGTCAAACGGGGTAGCACGTTACAAATCCAGGTAGTTGATGAGTTGGATGATTTACTCTGTCGCCTGTTCCATGAAGCCCAGAGTGTGCTTGTGCGTCCAGTGACTCCAGGTCAAAGTGGGACAGGAGTATTGCGGGTACAACCTTTCTTTACCACCGGAGGAGGTGGTCATGAAGTGATTGTTAAGTTCGGTGACTTCCGCAAAGTGGAGGAGGAATATCACAATTTCAAACAATATGTACAACCTTTCCTTGGGGGAGGACGGAATACCACTGTGCTTGGTTTACGCCATACCTCGCACCTTGGTGGCATCATCTACTCCCTGCTAGGTACAACCCACGACCAACTCTTGGACTTTGGTGACTTCTATCGTCGAGCTGATATGATCCAAATTAGAGATACATTGGATCGGCTTTTCCGGGAGACGTGTGGCATCTGGTATGCCAGTCATGGGAACTTACAACCTCTCGATTTAACCGACGAGTACCAACGCTTGTTTAGCTATTCCCCAGAGAGACTGGAGCAAGTACTTTCTGATCAACTGAAAACGGTGGAGGGAAAGCAGCATCTGCACTTCAGGAACTTAAAGGGAGAATGTACCTTTACCAACCCCTTCCTGGCAACGATTGGACAAAAGTTCGTACGGCCAACATATGTTTGTACTACTCATGGGGACTTCAATCAACACAACCTCCTCGTGGACCATACGGGACATACCTGGCTCATCGATTTTCAAGGGACTGGCCGGAGCCACATCTTGCGCGATGTCGCCATGCTCGACTCGGCGGTACGCTTCCAATTACTCGCAGCAGAAGAGGCAACGCTGGAGGAGCGTTTGTACATGGAGGAGGCGCTCTGTGGTATCGATCGCTTCAGCCAGGTAGAGCAGTTGGCGACCAGATTCTCAACAGAGAATCCAGCGCTCGCGAAGATCTACGCCACGATTGTACATCTACGTAGCTGGGCCTGGAAGTTGGTGCAACAGAATCCGAGCGACGACATGAGCGAATACTATATCGCCTTGCTGTACAGCGCGATGAACACACTACGGTTCTCCTCGCTCTCGTCGGGACAGCGCGAGCATGCTGTGCTCTGTGCAAGCTTGCTTGCTGACCGGCTGCTGTTGAGCAGCTAGCGTGAGATGGGCGCTCACGCTACTGCAATATATTCCTGCACACAAGGAAGATGAGCAACGCGCTTGTACGCATAGCTAAGCAGCGAGAGGTGTCTTGTACGCTCGCGTGGACTGGTGGGTAGTGTCTGCCGATACTGCTGTAGCTGTATTCCAGCAGCTAGAAACGCTTTCTGCAATGGGGTTAAACGGGTATCAAAGCACATGCGGTTTGCCAGATCGATCAACAAGGCAGTGCGTTGCTTATCAGGGAAGTTGGCGATTTCATGGGCTGCCAGCGTAAACAGCATTTCTTGATAGACATGCTCGGTGCCTGACTCGAACGGCTGAACTTGTTCAAAAGTATCATATTGAACTTCCGCTGAATGATCAGAAGGGAGCATACGCGATACCCTACGGTCATGCCGCCTCAGGTCAGTGCAGTAGTTTTGCGCTATGGTCATCATGATGTGTTCAACCGACTGAATTGGAGGTGCTTCCCCACGTTCGGCTTTGCGAGCACGTTCTATGAGCCGGCGGGCAGTCTCCTGCACGATATCCTCGATGATGTCCTCTTCCTGACCTCTCCAGGAAGGGAGAGCAAAAGAGTATACAAGGTATCTTACGCGGGATCGCAGCGCAGGGTAGAGGTGGCTCCAGGTGGCCTCATCGCTGAGATTATCACTGACTGAATACGAACTGGAAGTATTTGTACACATGGTTGTCTCCTTTTTAAGCTGTGGTCCGGTATATCGTCTATAATGAGGATACTTTGAGAAGAAGGCCATGAAAATCCCAACATAGGGACATGTAGAGGACAAATACTGGACAGCTCACCGCGTAGCATATTGTCCACGTTCTACGAGGGGAAAGGCGGAAGAGATCCCAGTGGAGAAGCAGTTATCCTGGCATCAGAAATTGAGACGCGAACGCCAACGGCACAGTTGGTCGCAGGCAGATGTGGCTGAAAAAATCGGCAGCGAGACAAAAACCGTCAATCGTTGGGAAAGCGGGAAGACGTTCCCTAGCCCTTACTTCCGTCAGAAGCTGGTCGAGCTATTTGGGAAAAGTGCCGAGGAATTGGGGCTACTCTCTGAGCAAGGGAGCACTGATGCAGATGCATTGACAGAGCATACACTTAGACAAGAAGATTGGGGTGAGGCACCCTCTATTGAGAGCTTCTATGGACGTGAAAAGGAACTCACCGAGATTGAGCAGTGGATTATTGGGAATAACTGCCGCATGATTGTGATACTGGGCATCGGAGGTATCGGTAAGACGACGCTTGCTACGATGACAGCAAAGAAGGTAAAAGATGCGTTTGATTCTGTCTTCTGGCGCTCGCTACATAACGCTCCACCTATAGAGAGTATACTAGAACAATGTCTGCATTCTCTTTCTCCTCAACAACGCGTGGACTTGCCGAAAGATCTGGATGGGCAAATCGCCCTTTTGATTACAGCCTTGCACCAGCAGCATTGTCTACTACTATTGGATAATGTCGAGGCTGTGTTACAAGCAGGACAACGTGTTGGTCACTACCTGCCGGGGTATGAAGGCTATGGTCGTTTACTTCAGCGCGTTGGAGAGGCAAACCATCAAAGCTGTCTCCTGCTGACGAGCCGGGAGAAGCCGCGAGAGGTGGCACATATGGAAGGGAAAACTTCGGCAGTGCGCTCTTTCTCGCTTGCTGGGGTGACGCCAGTGGATGGGCAAAGGCTACTACAGGAAAAAGACCTTCTCGGGTCGAATGAAACCTGGGCTATGCTAGTACAGCTCTATTCAGGCAATCCTCTTGCACTGAAATTGGTCTCTGAGCCTATTCGAGAGGTGTTTAGTGGGAGCATCGCTGGCTTCCTGAAAGAAGAGGAAATTGTGTTCGGGGATATTCATGATTTGTTAGACCAACAATTTGATCGATTATCAGACCTAGAGCGGGATGTCATGTATTGGCTGTCGATTGAACGTGAGGGGACGTCACTGAATGAACTACGGCAAAATATGACGAAGGAAGCACTGCTGGAAGTTCTGGACTCTCTGCGACGGAGGTCTATGATCGAAAACAGCGGTGACAGTCATTTCACGTTACAGCCAGCGATTATGGAGTACGTGACGAAGCGCCTGGTGGAGCAGGCCCATCAGGAGATCGATGTAGAGACTATAGAGCTATTTGGCAGTCATGCCCTGATTAAAGCACAAGCGAATGATTATGTGAGGAATAGCCAGATCCGTCTCATTCTCGCACCGCTGGCAGCAAGGCTACTCAGTACGTTCGGGAAAGCGGGGAGTGAGAAAAAGCTGAAGAGTATACTCTCCAGGCTACGTATGATGCATGCGCAAAAATCCAGGTATGCCGCAGGCAATGTGCTCAACTTGCTGGTGCAGTTACAAGTTGATCTGCGCGGCGCTGACTTTTCTGATCTTACAGTAGAGCAAGCTTACTTGCGTGGTGTGGCCTTACCCAAGGTCAATTTCGCACACTCCCTTCTTGCAACATCTGTCTTTACCGATACATTCAGCACCATTCTGTGCGTGGCGTTGAGTGCAAACGGGACACTTTTGGCAGCCGGAACTACCACTGGTGAGGTGCGACTGTGGCAAGCGGACGACGCTACACCATTGTTTACTTGTCCGGGACATAGAGATGGAATACGCTCTGTTGCCTTTAGCCCGGATGGCAAGATGCTTGCCAGCGGCAGCGAGGATCAGACGATACGGCTGTGGGATACCGGTACCGGTTGTTGTCTCAAGGTCTTGCATGGGCATACGCATTGGATACACGCTGTCGCCTTCAGTCCCGACGGCAAGATGCTTGCCAGCGGGAGTGAAGACCAGACGGTGCGACTCTGGAATACCAGTACGGAGGATTGTCTCAGGACATTGCAAGGACATACGAACTGGGTACGATCTGTCGCTTTCAGTCCCGATGGCAATGTTCTCGCCAGTGGCAGTGAAGACCAGACGGTGCGACTTTGGAATACCAGTACGGGGGATTGTCTCAGGACATTGCAAGGACATACGAACTGGGTACGATCTGTCGCTTTCAGCCCTGCTGGCAAGACGCTTGCTAGTGGCAGTGAAGACCAGACGATCCGATTCTGGGATGCCTACACGGGTGAGTGCCTCAAAACGTTGCAAGGCCATACCAGTCGAGTGCGGGCCGTGGCTTTCAGTTCGGATGGCAATATGCTTGCTAGCTGCAGCGATGATCAGACGATCCGACTTTGGAATGTAAACCTGGGACGTTGCCTCAAGGTTTTGCAAGGGCACACCAGCCCGGATATGGTCGGTTGCTTTTGTTCCTCCTGATAGCAACGTACTTGTCAGCGCGAGTGATGATGATACGATGCGCTTCTGGGAAGTTTGTAGCGGGCAATGTCTTAGAACATTGCAAGGGCATACGAGTTTGATAAAATCGATTGCCTTCAGTCCTGACGGTCAAGTTATTGTCAGTGGGAGTGAGGATCAGGCCATTCGCTTGTGGGAGGTCGACGCGGGACGGTGCCGAGCTGTCTTGCGCGGGCATACACATCGAGTGCGGGCAGTTGCTTTCAGTCCCGATGGAGCTAAGGTTGCCAGTGGGAGTGAGGATGAAACGGTGCGGTTGTGGGACGCGAGTACCGGTTGTTGCCTCAAGACCTTACACGGGCATACTCACCTCGTGCGGTCCATTGCCTTCAGCCCTGATGGTAGGGTGCTTGCCAGTAGTAGTTATGATCAGACGATTCAGCTCTGGGATATCGACACCGGGGAATGCCCCCAGACGTTGCGCGGGCACGATAGTGTGGTATGGTGTGTTGCCTTTAGCCCTGATGGTAATATGCTTGCCAGTAGCGGAGAAGATCGAGCAATCCGATTGTGGGAGATTCTGTAGCGGGCAGTGTCTCAACACGTTACGCGGCCATAGTCACCAGATATGGTGCGTCGCCTTCAGCCCTGATGGCAGTCTGATTGCAAGCTGCAGTGATGACCACTCGATCCGTCTCTGGGATGCCAACACAGGTGATTGTCTCCGGACGTTGCTGGGACACACAGATTGGGTACGCTCTATCTCTTTCAGTCCCGATGGTCACACTCTAGTGAGTGGCAGTCATGATCAGACAGTGCGGCTTTGGGATGCCAGTTCCGGGGATTGCCTCAAGACATTGTATGGGCACGAAAGCCGGGTCCTGACAGTGGCATTCAGCCCACTTGGAAGTACCATCGCAAGCAGCGGCGATGATGGCACAATCAGATTGTGGGACATCACTACGGGCGCATGCGTAAAGATTCTGATGAGTGAACGGCTATACGAAGGCATGAACATTGCTGGCGTGAGAGGGCTGACGGAGGGCTATAAAGCGACTCTCAAAGTATTGGGAGCCGTTGAGGATTACGAGTTCTGCTAGCCGGACCACACTACGCCATAGCGAGCGCGATGCGGATAGGCCACCTTGCTTCTGATCTCAGTAGATGAAAGGTATGAGCCGCCAGGTGCGACTGGCGTAGCCCTCCTACTCCTGTGGGAATGCATCGGCTAGCATTGCCTCTTCTGCTCGAATGCAATACCAATAGGCGCGCACCATGGAGAAGGCAATGGCTGCGGCCACGATCCAGTTGGTTGTAGCGACGCCTGCACCGAGCCATAGAAGAAGGTTCCCGAGGTAGCCGGGATGGCGAACTAGCCGATACGGGCCATCCGCGATCAGATGCTGTCCCGCAGCGGTTCGCAGCGTCCGAGTGTAGAAGGATCCCCGTACCCGGCTCGCCCATATCCGGAGTACAAGTCCAGTCAGCATGGCCGCAATCCCGCTCTACGCTGCCTTCTCTCCATGGTAGCGACCGATACTTAGCCGGTTCAGGAGGGGCGCAACAAGCATAGCCAGGCCAAAGGCAGTTCCAATAGCCCGTGTACTCCCAGGATCCGCCTGTCCCTCTTCCAGGCTCTTGGCGCTCTCCCCTTGTCGCAGAAGGCGCTCTGCGACAAAAAAACAGCCGATAAGACCGTACGCAACGCGTATAGGCCGCATAATCATCTCCCTTTCAATCGTCACACAGTGAATACGAAAAAGCCATAGCCGTAAGCATTCTCAACTTCTTTGCACCCGTACCATGTCTAAACGACCACTCAGCCACGTCTCCACATCAGCCAGACTCTCTGGACTGACTTCGTGACCCATTGTTGGGTACTCGTGATAGGTCAACTCCACAGGCAGCGATGAAAGCGTCTCACGAGCAGCACGACCACTAGTAATGGGAACAACTGTATCAAGGGTGCCATGAGCAACCAGAATAGGCAGGCCTGCAAGTTTCTCGGGAGCAACAATGAGGGGCTGTACCTCCGAGAGAATGCGCCCGCTCATGAGGACAGCGCCTGCAATGAGGTCGGGCCTGGTGAGTGCAATGCTAGCGCTCATAATGGCCCCCTGGCTAAAACCCACCAGGTAGACTCGTTTGGGGTCAGCACCGTAAGCTGTGACAGCCTCGTGGATAAATGCGATCAACGCTTTACGACTTGCCTCGGCCTGTTCCGAGTTGACAATTGGTCCCTGGGGCGTGAAGTTGACCTCAAACCAGGCATAGCTCTCTGGTCCCAAGGTGTTTGGCGCACGAGCGCTGATAATCAGAAATCGCTTATCGAGAGACGGAGCCATATCAAACAGGTTATGCTCGTTGCCACCAACTCCGTGAAGCAGGAGCAAGAGTGGTGGAGCACCTGCTTCAACCAATGATCGGCGGACAAGATGCACGAGTGAGAGTGTCTCCATTACTCGGTCTCCTTTTGTTGATGCTCTGTGACTGCGACAGTGGTAGCTTTCGTCCGGCCTCCTACTGCCCAATGTTCAGAAGGCAATTCATAGAGAAGCACGCGCACCTGTTCAGGATCTACGCCAAGGGTCGCGACGGCTGCATCGGTAATACGGGCGATCAGGTCAGCTTTAATTGCTGGGGAGCGTCCTTGCAGCATTTCGATGCGGATGATGGGCATGGCGATGTGAGTCTCCTCTTCTTTAAATTATATGAAACTATGACATTGTCGCACCTCGTTTCTGTCAATCTCAAGGGGCCGACGACTTTTTCCTGTCCCTGTTGGCATATTGCACTGCCCATTGTTTTAGGGTATGCTAACGCGAGGAGAAGTAATATGACAGGGAAAGGAGCAGATGTGGGTCAATGGTTCCAGCGATTTGTCGCCAGCGGTATACATGGCGAGGTGAGCGATGCCACGATACAAGGGTACCTGCGCTCGGCAAGCCAGATCGAAGAAGTCTGGCAGCAGATCGATGACAACGTGGACGCGCTCATTGCGCAGGGAATGCCTCCCTGGGATGCCTATGCCAGGATGGGATATGCCCTCGCGTTCGTGCGGGCTTGCCGCACAAATGTAGTGTTTGTGCAGGAGCTAGTGAAAGCTGCTACCACAACAAACTCCGCGAGTGCAGGATACCTGCCCAAGGTGACGTATGATCAGGCGCTGGCCCTCTGCGAACATATCGAGCCATACATGGAGGAGGCGATAAAAGCATCAACGAATCCACGGTATGTTCCCACCCCCTATACCTTTCCGCTCCAGCTAGGACCACACATCAGGTATGCGAACCAGCGATTTCCACTGCCTCACCTACAAGGGATCATAGGGGCTGCTCAGCAGATGAGAGATTGGGCTGCCGGGCTGCTGGCGAAATACGAGCTCGCGCTGGATGCAGCGAAAACACTGGTTCCGCAGGCAGTATCAACACATTTAGAGGAGATGAAGAGCGAGTTAAGGCTCGGCGACTTCCACCTACGGACCGGCGTTGATATGGTAGGTCAAATCAGCAAGGGACATGTAACTGATGAGTTGAACGAAAAAGCTGAGGGCTTCCTCTGGGAAGCAATGGAGAGCTTTTTCAAGGTGAGCCAGCTGGTAGCCAACCCAAGAGCACCCGTACAACCAGTGTATAGAGATCCCCCGCGTGGTAAGCCGTGAACAATACCGGGACTGGCATACCTCGCCGAGGTCAAACCCGGTGATACCTGCACAACCTGTGCCCGATTTATCGGATATGTTGAATCAGGTGATAGCTAGTCCGGGGGCAACACAAGCGGCACCTATTCAGTCTGCGCCCAACACGTCCGATATGTTGAATCAGGTGGTAACTGATCCGGGAACAACCCAGGCAGCACCCGCGCAACCAGTGCCCAACACGTCCAACATGTTGAACCAGGTGATAGCCGACCCGGGAACAACCCAGGCAGCACCCACACAACCAACGCCTGATGTATCCGATCTGTTGAACCAGGTAATTGCTGATCCAGGAGCGAGCCATGCAACACCCGCACAATCCTCGACTCAAGGATCTCATGTGGTAGATCGCAAACCGAAACTGAACAAACCAGCTTCTGAGGATAATCTACTGGAAATGCTCTCTGATGTGTGTGGAGAGCAGAAGGAAGACAACTAAAGTGAAAAGGAGAATTTAGTGTCAAGAACCCAATCGCCTGAAGGCGACGGGCTTGCATAAAGCCCTGCTTGACTAGCCTGAGTGCAAACTCCGTTGGGTGAGTCATGATACCTTGCAATGCCTACTCTAGTTGCAAGCTCTATCGTCTCCGGTTAACAGTTCTGATGGGTAGGAACGGTGCTGGAGACCCAACAAGCTCACGAACATTGGCGAAGAGTACCATACGTCCGAAAGGATGGTAAACGTTATGTTCGTTTACGTGCTCAATTGTCACGGTGAACCGTTCATGCCCTGCCGGCCAAGAAAGGCACGCCTGCTCTTGCAAAAGGGCAAGGCGAAGGTGGTGAGGATGGGTCCGTTCACGATCCAACTCCTGTATGGCAGCAGTGGCTACAAACAGGAAGTCTCTCTTGGTCTTGATGCCGGCACACACCATATTGGCGTCTCGGCAACCACTGAACGGAAAGTTCTCTTTGAGGCTGAAGTGCAGCCGAGAAGCGATATTCAGGAGGTGCTTGCCACGCGCCGTCAGTTTCGTCGTGCAAGACGAAACAGGAAGACACGCTATCGCAAGGCAAGATTCCTGAACAGGAACAAACCGAAGGGCTGGCTTGCGCCCTCTGTGCGACACAAAGTTGATTGCCATCTGAAAACGATCCGGTTGGTCCATAGCATCTTGCCCGTTCGTCGTACGACAATTGAGGTGGCGCAATTTGATATCCAGAAAATATGCAACCCAGAAATAGAAGGGGAAGAGTACCAGCAGGGGCCGCAGTTCGGGTTCTGGAATGTACGCGAATATGTACTAGCCAGGGACAGTCATAGATGCCAGTGGTGCCAAGGAATATCGCAAGATCGCATTTTGAATGTGCACCATATCGAGTCAAGGAAAACAGGTGGTGACAGTCCAGACAATCTCATCACTTTGTGTGAGACGTGCCATGATCTCATACACCGAACACACCAGGAGCATAAGATCGAACGCACGTCTAGAGGCTTTCGAGATGCAACGCAGATGGGCATTATTCGCTGGCGCATCTACGAGCAAGCCAAAGAGCTCTTCCCACACGTGCATCTGACGTATGGGTATCTCACGAAGTATACACGTATTACGCACCAGTTGGAGAAATCTCATCTTGTCGATGCGCGCTGTATCAACGGTTATCCTCTGGCATGCTCGGATGGCATGTGGTATCTCATGAAGTACATGCGCAGAAATAACCGGCAACTGCACAAAGCAACCATCAGAAAAGGCGGGAAGCGGCAGCGCAATACGGCTCCCAAGGATGTCCATGGCTTTCGTTTGTTCGATTGCGTCAGATACGAAAACGTCACCTGTTTTGTCTTTGGAAGGAGAAGCAGTGGCTACTTTGATCTACGTACCCTGGACGGAACAAAGATCAGTGCCAGTGCCAGTTACAAAAAGTTGAACGTCGTCCAGAAGGCTTCGGCCTTGTTAGTAGAAAGGAGAGCGGCGTTTCCTCCCGTCCCATAAACGGAGACGGGTTTCCACGCCGCACATTTTATGAATACCCCATCAACCGAGCAAGAGAAGGAGCCAATGCTTCTGCTCGACACGACTGGTTCCATGAACTGGAGCACGTCGGAGACCGATACGACACCGCGTAAAGATACGATCCGCGAGGCTATCAGCCTCATCGTCGCCGAACTGGCGACGGCCGATAGCCAGGCGAGCAAAGAGGAAGAGGGTGGCGGCCTGCGTACCGTCACGTTCGCAGATGGACAGGCACACGATATCGGCGATCTCAACCCGAACAACCTGCAACAGAAATGGAGCCAAATCCGCTGGGCTGGCGGAACGCGGATCATGCCGGGCTTTAACCTGCTGCTGAAGGCCTACACCGACGAGTTCGGAGCGGAGCCGCAGGCAGAGCGCCCGCTGTTACTAGCACTGGTCATCACCGATGGCGAGGCTGACGACACCGACGCCTTCAGGAACACAGTGGCGCGGGCAGCCGGGAGCATGTATGTAGTGCTGGCGATCATCGGCCACGGTCCCGAACACGATCGGGCACTGCAGGCCTACCAGCAAGTCGAGGCGCAGAATGCACATGTCAAGGTGATGCCATTCGCGGGCGAGACCGATCCCGAGGTGATTGCCAACGCTCTACTCCGCATGATCGCGTAGTCGCAGCCTTCACCCAATCGCACAACTCTGCCTCTCTGGTAAGCAATAGCCGCTTGCCAGAGACAGCTTATAATTGCTCAATTCCCGCCCAATAGCTCATAAGTAAGCGTACAACCGGGAGAAGAGCTTGCCAAGAGTCTCATCAGTTCGTTTCCGGCCGTCATGAGAGCTTCAATCGAATAAGGCGGCAGACGATCCAGCACGAAATAGACATTCTGTGTATTGAGCGTTAATTGTGTCCGACGGCCTTGCCGCCAATTCCAGCGACGGCATGTTACTCCTGTGCTATCCGCCCAGATGACCTCGCCAGGCTCTGGATGTGTCACGACTTCCTCACCATTCTCATACGCAACAAAAGGCTCTTCACCGGTGGCGTAGGTTAATTTGAGATCACTGCTGAGGCAGTCCCAATCTTCTCCGCCAACGGGCAAGATATGCTGAAGACTGATTACATTGTAAAGGTCAACCAGGTAGTTGATATTGGGCAGACTATGACCTTTGAGGACACGACTCAAGAGCGCCTCTAGCGAGCAGAGAAATTTACTCGGTTTTGCGCCAAAGCTCTGGTAGGCTTGACGCCACGCTGCAATATGTGGATCGGCCGAAGGTTTTTCATTTGCAAATGTTGCCCGCCGTTCACTTTCTACTTGCCGGAGCAGTTGTGTGCTATACTCGTTGCTCGGCTTGCTGGAGAGTCCACGAGCGTAGATGATGAGTGCTCTATACTCTGGGTACTTCTCGATTATGCGCGGGTCAATCTTAAGTTGGTATTGCATACGTATGTTTTCCTAATAACCTGGCAAGTCAATGCCTACAAAGAAGAATTATCCTGGCGGGGGGAAGCCCCGCCACTACATCAAAACATGCCGCATTAGGGCTCAGCTAGCGTAGTGGCAAAGGACCCTGCCCCCAGACAGTGCCGCCCTTGTGGAACGACACTTGTCCCCGATGTCTCCGTTGGGACACTTGTCTCCGTTGGGACACTTGTCTCCGATGTCTCCGTGCGAAAAAACCTACCTGTAATACCCCCACCAGGTCTACACCGAGCCGAACTGCTGCATATGCCTGTATTCGCGGTCGAGCGCGTCGTCGGGGAAGAGTTTTTCGCCACCGAGGGTCCGTGCTCGTAGCGTGAGTTCAGCCGCTTCCTCCATGATGATGATGAGTTGCGCTGTTGAAAGCGGATCACGGCTGAAGGCCAGCAAGCCGTGGTTCCCTAACAGTACCGCAGGAACGGTCGGGTGGTGCTGGAGTTGCGCGACAATGTTGGTTACAGACTCTTTCGATCCGCGTGGTGCCCAGTCGGCTACTGGAATGTCTTCGGTGATGCCGAAACGCAGCATCGCTTCATAGACACACGGTAGCGGCTTGTAAGCGAGGGCGAAGCTTGTGACGTGCGGTGAGTGTGTATGGATGACAGCGTGAACGCCTGGTCGCGCACGGTAGACACATGCGTGCATGGCGACAATCTCGCGTGTTGTTGGGTCGAGTGCGCCTTCTACGACTTCGCCATCGAAGGTGACACTTGCCAGTTGTTCGAGTGTCAGGTGCGCGATGTGGCCTGTGGAGGTGAGCAGCATGTGCTCAGCTTGGGGCAATCTTACGCTCATGTTGCCATGTCCGCTGTGCGACATAACGCCAGATTGAAAGAGCATCTGTGCTGCCTGGACAAGTTGCTCTCGCAACAGACTATGGCTAAGGTTCGTCATATGGTCCTCTCGATCTTGTACAATAAAAGGTGGAAGCAAATTTTTGCACAGGACGTATTCGCTGCGATGGGTGTGGCTTGTGCAACAAGTTGAACTTTATTATGAACCCCGCTTACGAGCGAATTCTACAAAGTATTGCAGAGATTGTGGGTTGCTCATGGAATCGGTGCTGATCGCTTTCTCGGCGGGGATACCCATTAGGAGCTTCTTTACCGGCACCTCAAGCTTTTTGCCATTCAGCGTGCGCGGGACATCCTGGATGGCAAACACTTCGTCGGGCACATGATGCGGCGAGATGTTGCTGCGAAGGGCCCCCTTGATCCTCGCCTTGAAGGCATCATCCAACTCCACATCGTCCCGCAACACTACAAAGAGAGGCATATAGTATCCTCCACCTGGCAATTCCTGGCCTATTATGAGGCTGTCGAGCACTTCTGGAAATCCTTCTACGACGCGGTAGATTTCACTGGTGCCCATTCTGATGCCCTGGCGGTTGAGCGTAGAATCAGAGCGACCATAGATGATAGCACTTCCCCTGGGGGTGATTTGAATCCAGTCGCCATGCCGCCATATGCCTGGATACATACTAAAGTAGCTCTCCTGGTAGCGTTTGCCTTCGGGGTCGTTCCAGAAGTATAAAGGCATGGAAGGCAGAGGTTCGGTGATGACGAGTTCTCCCACTTCGCCAATCAGAGGATGACCTTGCTCGTCAAAAGATTCTACTTTGGCTCCCAGACTGCGGCATTGCAACTCGCCTGAATAGACGGGCAGGAGTATAGAGCCGCCGACAAAGGCAGAGCATACGTCCGTTCCTCCACTCATAGAACCTAACCATATATCGCGTTTGACATGATCGTACACCCACTGGAAACCTTCTGGCGGCAGCGGTGAGCCGGTAGAGCCAATAGCAAGCAATTTGCTCAGGTTGTATGTCTTGCCCGGTTCGAGAATTAAATGCGCTGCGCTGCGCTCCGCTCCTGCCTTCATGCAAGAGGTGATGAACCCTGCACTGGTGCCAAAGAAGGTCATGCCGCTATCCTGGGCAAATTTCCAGAGCGTGCCGATATCAGGGTAGGCAGGGCTGCCATCGTAGAGCAGGACAGTAGCGCCGACGAGCAGGCCGCTTGTGAGGAGGTTCCACATCATCCAGCCGGTAGTGGTGAACCAGAAGAACTTATCCGCCGGTTTCAGATCAAGCTCCAGGGCGAGACTCTTGAGGTGTTCGAGTAAAATTCCTCCCTGGCCCTGTACAATAGGCTTGGGTAATCCGGTTGTGCCGGAGGAATAAAGTACCCAGAGTGGATGATCGAAAGGAACTTGCTCGAAGACGAGTTCGGATGGGCTCGACAACAAATCCTGCCATGCCAGAGCATCCGGGAGGCTTTCCGGTCCGGGCCTCGAGTCCTGGAAGAGGTATGGAACCAGGACCGTCTTCTGCAAAGTGGGTAAGGATTGTTGCAGCTCAGCTACGATGGGGCGCCTGTCAAAGCCTTTTCCGTTATACTGGTAGCCGTCGACTGCAAAGAGCACTTTTGGCTCAATTTGCTTGAAGCGATCGATGACGCTGCTGGTACCGAAGTCCGGTGAACAGCTAGACCAGATAGCGCCCATGCTTGCGCAGGCGAGGAAGGCGATCAGGGTCTCTGGCATGTTCGGCATGTAGGCGACGACTCTATCTCCACGCTGCACACCCATAGCACGGAGTGATCTGGCTAGCGCACCAACCTTCTGCCTCAATTCACTCCACGAAACCTCCACCATGTCATGCCGCTCGGAGCGGAAGAGCAAGGCGGGATGATCGTAAGCAGCATTGCGGAAAACGTGCTCTGCAAAATTGAGTTCAGCGCCGGGAAACCACTTTGCGCCGGGCATCTTTCTATCTACCAGGATGGCAGTGTAAGGCTTTGAGGCCTTGATGTGAAAATATTCCCAGATAGAAGCCCAGAAGTCCTCGAGGTGATCCACCGACCACTGCCAGAGCTGATCGCGAGTGTCAAAGTTCAGCCCCTTTTCACACTGCAGCCACTGCATATAATGGGTGAGGTTGGCTTGCTGCTTCATCTCCTCCGATGGTTCCCAGAGGGGGGTATCATCTCTAACTGTAGTTGCCATAACACATCCCGCCTTTCAAGATGTCTGGAACACATTGATTGCTGTGAAGTAACTCCTCAGATGCCTGATTTCTCGCCACCTGCGGCTCGCGTCTTTGTGCTGTGGGAAATGCAGCCTGCGGCTGCATTTCCCACAGCACAAAACCTCTTGCGAACCACCGAAGGTGGTGAGGAGCCAGAGTAGTCAGAGTAGCCATGCTATGAAAACAATAGCACACCGCAGGTGAATCGCTGGTATCGCCCTGCCTAGCAAGGACCAGCTTACGCACGTTGACGTTGTTCTCTTCTACCGTTTATTATATCACCCAAGAGCTCTTAAAGCCTCCAATGTGATGTTGAGGGACCCCCTAAAAACTGGGGCCGCTATCCCACGACCATGAAGAGGCGGGGACAGCGGCGTCATCGTATGGTAGGGGCAAGGAACCTGGCTATAGCACATTCCTCGTGCCGGATCATTTTGTCATGAACGCCCGCATAAATGACGGGAGCTTGCAGTATCCCTTAACCGACACGGCGATTGTTCCGCCGTCTCTCAGGACCCACAATAGGCTGCATGACGGCAGCCCTTGAAATGTTTATCGCAGCATTCCGGTCAGCGTTATCGGTATGACTGCACTGTTGACAGACAAAGGAGGCTTGACTCTTGCGATTGGCTTTCGCCGAGTTTCCGCACACACTACACGTTCTGGATGTATAGGCAGGGTCTACTGTGTGGAGAGGTACACCTGCAAGAGTTGCCTTGTACTGAAGAAAGAAACGGAGTTGCCAGAAGGACCAGGAGGAATGCTTCGCTCGCTGGGATTTCCTAACCGTGCGTTCCGTGCGTGTACGGATGTGCCTTAAATCCTCGATAGCTATTCCTTGCCTTTGGTTTTTGGCCTTCTGCACAATGCGTTTGGAGATGATATGGTTGGTGTTTTTCCTGAACCGTTTTTCGCGTCCAGAGAGTTTCTTGAGATGGCGCCTGGCGGACTGTGTACCTCGCTTTTGCAGACGCTGACGCAAGGTATGGAAGCGTTGCCGCGTCTTCTCAACGGCTTGTCCACTGAACGTTTCACCTTCGCTGTCAGTAGCCAGGTTAATGATGCCAAGATCGACGCCGAGGGTGTCTGTCACTTCATCGGGCATTGGTTCAGGAACATCCAATGTCACAGCCAGGTAGAACGTTCCGTTGCGGTAGATGAGATCAGCTTGCCCCTTGATCGCATCCATACGAGACTGCTGATAGGCCCCGAAACGGAATGGGACAAGCACACGCCCAGAGATCGTCAAGAGGGACACGATATCAATGCCCTTGAAGTTCATCACCCGCTCATCATAGACAATCGCACCCTCCGGCCTGAATGTGGGTTTGATGCTCTTATCGCGTTTGTAGACATCCGTTGTTTTGCTGATGGCACGGATAGCCAACTGAGCAGGCAGATGATAAGTGGTACGCAACGCACCGTAGGTCATCTTCTGCAACTCAAACTTGTTGGCAACCTGAGACTCAAATGCTTGTTCAGCAATATAGTCACAAGCAGCATTAAAAGCATGCATGGTGTCAAGCAGTGCGGTGGCTTGTTCCGTTGTAGGTGCCAGCTTCAAGAGCATCGTTTGTTTCATAGTTTGAGTATAGCACGTTTGAGAGAAAGTGTCAAGCAATGGGAAGCTTTTCTCTGGCTCCCGCAGCAGGCAATTCCACCTCCGCTTGAAAGCAGGAGGCTTCCTTGCCTGTTCTCCGTGAATGAATTTCTGCCAATGGTAGCGCTGATGTCAGCAGCTGATGCGACAAGCACGCTACGCCTGGGCAGTATTGTATTCGACAACGACTTTCGCCATCCCGCATTGCTTGCCAAGGAGGCAGCTACGCTTGATCTGTTGTCAGGTGGACGCCTCGAGCTGGGTATTGGAGCAGGATGGCACCGGCCTGAGTACGATCAAGTAGGTCTTCCCTTTGATCCGGCAGGGATGCGTATCAGCCGCCTGGAAGAGGCGCTCCAGATTATCAAGGCCTTCTTCGTTGAGGAGTCAGTGACGTTTACTGGCAAATACTACACAGTAACCGATCTCAAAGGAACTCCGAAGCCGGTGCAGCATCCTCATCCACCGTTCTTTATGGGCGGTGGTGGCAAAAAAATGCTCTCAATCGCAGCGCGCGAGGCTGATATCATTGGCCTGCATCTCAAAGTAAACGATGATGGGACAGTTGACGCAACAGAGCTATCAGAAGCGGCCCTGGCACAAAAAGTGGAGTGGATTCGTCAAGCGGCAGGGGAGCGGTTCGATACGTTGGAGTTGAACCTTCTGGTGAGTGCCGTGAAGGTTACAGCAGATCGCAAACAAGCAGCAGAAGAACTCATTCGTGAATGGGAGCTGGCAAACACTGATGCAGAGGGCCTTTTGCAGAATCCGTACCTGTTCATTGGCAGTGTAGACGAAATTACGCAGCAGGTTCAAATGTTGCGCGAGCGATACAGCATTTCGTATTTCGTGGTATCTGATGACTACATGCAGAAATTTGCGCCAGTGGTGGCTCGTCTGGCGGGTACGTAATTCTTGTATCGCTAAAATCAATGATGTCTATGTATTTTTTAACGGTATATCCCTTTCCCGCTTTTTTCCTCATGCCTTCTCGCTTGCACTTTTTTTTACCCAACACATATACTGAGAGAACGAAGAGCGTGTTGGGTAAAAACTGCGTGGGGAAGAACGTCAAGCATTGTTGCAAGGAGCAACTTGCATGCCGAAAGTCGCCAGTCACAGATTGGTATGGTCCTTGACACGACAGAACTACCAGTTGCAGGAGACGCGTGATCAAGCCCTGCTTAATATCGTCCCGGAAAGCCCTGCGTGGTTTGTTTGGTTAGACTTCGTCTCCTCCTTTGCTTTTTGGGGCAAGCACGGTCACTATACGGCACGCAAGGAAAGGAGGCCACGCGGTGAGGCCTACTGGTATGCTTACGTAGGTGTAGGGAAGAAGCTGACTAAAAAATATCTGGGCAAAACCAGTGGTGTGACGCTGGCACGACTGGAGCAGGTGGCAGATGAACTTGCTGCGGCTCAGGACGCAGCCGTGGAAACGCTTCTCATGCCATCAGCCACACACGAATCCATTCCAACCACCTCCCCACTCCCCACGGCTCTCCACTCAGAAGGGGCAGAAGTGATCCAGCCCATCTCGTGGCACGCCGAGCCGAACAAACAGCGCGATCCGTTGCTTTCTACCAAGCTCCATCAGCCTCGTCTGCGCAGCCGACTGGTTTCCCGTTCTCACCTCATCGAGCGCCTTCAACAGGGCATGGAGCATGCACTGACGCTCGTTTCGGCCCCTGCCGGGTTCGGCAAGACCACGCTCCTGGCCCAATGGCTTGCCGAGAGTGGGACGCCTGTGGCCTGGCTCTCGCTCGAACTCGAGGACAATGAACCTGTGCGCTTCTTTTCCTACCTGCTCGCCGCGCTGCAACGCCTTCATCCACAACTTGCTACAGTTGCACGCACACTGCTCGAAGTTCCGCAACCCCCACCACTGGAGCGCGTTCTCACCCTGCTCACCAATGACATCCTCACCAGCACAACCGGCGACTTTGCGCTTGTGCTGGATGACTATCACGTGATTGAAGCCGACGCTATTCATCACGGAATGAGCTTCTTGCTGGAGCACTTGCCACCACAAATGCACCTGGTCCTTGCCACTCGCTCCGACCCGCCACTGCCACTCGTGCGCCTCCGTGCCCGTGGACAGCTCACCGAGATACGAGCTGCCGATCTCCGGTTTGACGCCAACGAGGCGGCGACCTTTCTACACACTGTTATGGGGCTCGACCTGCCTGCTCCCGCTCTTGCCGCCCTCGAGCGCCGCACGGAGGGCTGGATTACAGGACTACAGTTTGCTGCCCTCTCCTTGCAAGGGAAGGCCGATGTTTCCGCCTTTATTGCCGCCTTCACTGGTAGTCATCGCTTCGTCCTCGATTACCTCACCGAAGAGGTGCTCTCGCGCCAGCCCGCTTCAGTGCAGTCGTTTCTGCTCTCCACCTCGATCCTCGAGCGTCTCAATGGAGCCCTGTGCGACGCGGTGACAGGACAGCAGGAGAGCCAGGCAACACTGGCAGCGCTCGACCAGGCAAACTTGTTTGTGATTCCACTGGATGACGAGCGGCACTGGTATCGCTATCATCACCTGTTCATCGAAGTGCTCAAAAGCCGCCTGCAGCAGACAGACCCTTCGCTGGTACCCCAACTCCACTTGCGCGCCAGCATCTGGTATGAGCAACAGGAGTTGTTCGTCGAAGCAGTACAGCACGCGCTGGCGGCTTCCGATTTCGAGCGTGCAGCCGACTTACTTGAGCACATTGATGTTGGGAGCTGGGCAGGACATGGTGAACAAATCCATTGGATGCTTAACCGGCTGGAGCACCTGCCTGATGCACTGGTACGCACACGTTCCAACCTCTGCATCGCTCACGCCGTTGCACTGATGTTCACCAATCAGTTACAGGAAGCCTCGGCTCGACTACAGGCTGCCGAACGCTGCCTTGATATCGAGACGCCTGCCGAGCAGGCCTGTCTTATCACAGGCTATGTGGCCGCCATTCGTGGGAATATGGCTCGTTACACGGGTGACCTCGCGCGCTGTGTGGCACTTTCACAACAGGCCCTCGACGTCTTGCCGGAAGGAGAGATGACCGCACGTACAATTGCCAGGGTGAACGTTGCTCACACCTACCTTGTGAGCGGAGATGTCACTGCCCTGACGGAGCAACGAGTCGCGTCGGCAGTCACATCCATGCGTGCCTCAGGAAACCTATCTGGAACGTTGAGAAGCCTCACCACCCTGGCACGGCTGCAGGCTGTGCAAGGAAGGCTCCGTCAAGCGGCTGCAACCTACGAGGAAGCAGCGCGAATCGCGCCAGGGCAGGAGGGCCTACAGACACTTGTGGGAAGCCCGTCTTATTACTTCGGCATAGCCGGTGTGCTTCGCGAGAGAAACGCTCTGGAAGCGGCTGAGGAGAACCTTCGCCGGGGGATGGAGATGGTCAAGCTTTCCCTGACCGTGGACGCCGAGGTGATTACGCTGGGCTATACCACTCTGGCGCGACTGCACATGGCACGTGCTGAGTACAACCAGGCTTTGACCACCCTGGACACATTCACGCACCTGGCACAGGAGCGCCCTTTTGCTACCTCCCTGATCGCTCGTGGAGCTGCCGTACGGGCTCAGGTGGAACTGGCACAGGGCAACCTGGGAGCGGCTACTTCATGGGTAGAGCAAAGCGGCATTTCCGCGGAAGATGACGATCTAAGCTACCTGCATGAGCGGGAATACCTGACCCTGGCGCGTGTACGCATCGCGCAAAGGCGTGACGTCCCTGCGGATCGCATCCCTGGGCAGACGAATCTCTTCTTGCAAGATGTTCTCCACCTGTTGCGGCGATTGCTCACAGATGCCGAGGCCAAAGCACGCGGGAGCAGCGTCCTGGAACTTCTGCTGTTGCAGACTCAGGTGTTCGCCGCGCAAGGCGAACGCCACGAAGCGTTCTCCACGTTGAAACGCTGCCTCTTCCTTGCCGAGCCAGAGGGCTACGTCCGTCTCTTTGTCGACGAGGGTCCGCCGATGCTCGTTTTGCTGCGGCAAGCCCTGGCACGCGGTATCACCCCGCACTATGTCGCCATGCTGCTCGCGGCCTTTGGCGATCCGGCGTATGGAGCCGCAGCTCGCCCTGCTTCTTCTTATGGTTTGCTCATCGAGCCCTTCACGGAACGTGAACGCGACGTGTTGCAGTTGCTGGCCGAGGGCGCCTCCAATCGCGAGATCGCTCAACGCCTGATCTTGAGCACCGGGACCGTCAAGAAGTACGTGTATAACATCTGTGGCAAACTTGGCGTGCAGAGCCGTATGCAAGCACTCGCTCGTGCGCGAGCCCTGCTCCTGCTGTAGCCCTTTCGTCTCCACCCACCTGCACGCGAAAAATAAACCCCTATTACCCACTTTGGTTCACTGTATCCCAACCACCTGCTCAAGTATACTTCGGACAGAAACGACTACGAGGTGCCGCCAATGAGCAGTTCCAGGGAGAAGCAACGATGAGCATCTACGAAATCCGTGTCAAAGGGCACCTTGATCTGCCATGACACTGACGAGACCACCTTGCTCCGCGGCCACCTTCCTAATGAGGCAGCCCTGTATGTCCAGATTAATTTGTTAAAATCCATTATCAGCCATCCCCTTTACAGATGTGGCAGGGCATCTTGGTCCGGCACATCTACCAAGTAGGATTTAGCTCAATGAAAGGAAGGAAAGACATGCAATCTACAGTTCAACCGTATGCATTGACCAGGGGCGAGGGGCAGGCACTCTGGTTTTTGGGCGTCCTGACACAGGTGAAGGCAACCGGAGAGCAGACACGCGGCGCCTATGGCCTTATTGAACAAGTAATTCCTGCCGGTTTCGCATCGCCATGGCACATGCATCACAACGAGGACGAGACCTTCTATGTGATCGAGGGGAAGATAGCAATTCTGTGTGGAGATGTGCGAATTGCGGCAGGGCCAGGCACATGGGCCTTTGGACCTCGCAACATTCCGCATGGCTTCCGTGTGGAAGGAAATGCACCGGCGAGGCTGCTCTTGCTCACGACGCCCTCCGGCTTCGAGCAATTCATCGTCGAGATGAGTGAGCCAGCAACAGACCCCAGCATCCCGCCTACCAGGCCTCCTGACATGGAGAAACTAATGGCGGTGGCGGCAAATTACCACATCGATATCCTCGGGTCGCTACCCGAGTAGGCCACAGGCTCGGCAGGGCTTGAGCGTTTCCCGCGTTCCCCTTGGGCAGGAAGTGACAGGACTCCTCGGAGCGCTCTCGGCCTTGTCCTGAGCGCTCCATCCGTGCAACGGTAACCGGTACCCAGAGCACTACACGGACTCCTAAAGCCAACTTCTACCGCGTCTTTAATGCGCCGTCCACCCACAGTCAATCATTTGCGCGCTACCCGTAATCCCGCTAGCTGCATCGGTGCAGAGATAGGTCACTAATTGCGCCACCTCCTCAGGCTCCAGCAGGCGGCGGATTGCCCCTTCGGTGACCATAATCTTCTCCACCACCTCCGATTCGGGGATGCCGTGAACGCGGGCCTGATCGGCGATTTGTTTCTCGACCAGCGCAGTGCGCACGTACGAAGGACAGATAGCATTACAGGTCACACCATGCTCTGCCGCTTCCAGAGCCGTGACACGAGTCAGCCCCAGCAGTCCGTGCTTGGCAGCAACGTAGGCAGATTTGAAAGCCGATGCCCGCAGTGAATGGACGGATGCGATATTGATAATCCGTCCCCACTTGGAAGCATACATGCTGGGCAGAACAGCCTTGGTGAGCAAGAACGGCGCGGTGAGCATGATCTCGATGATTTGCCGCCATTTAGCCTCTGGAAACTCGGTGATGGGCGCAACATATTGGATGCCTGCGTTGTTCACCAGAATGTCTACCCGTCCCTCGGCGGCAATGGTGTCATTCACCAGCCCTTGAATGTCTTCTGCGTTTGCCATATTCGCCATCTGGAAACGCGCCCCGGCCAGTTCGGAGGCGGCGGCACGTCCTCCATCGACGTCGATGTCCGACAACGTTACTCGTATGCCATGTTGTGCAAAATTCTGGGCGATGGCCAGGCCAATGCCGGAGGCCGCCCCTGTCACAATGGCAACCTTGCCTTCCAGGTGTGTCATCGAAAAATTTCTCCTCTCTTTGTTTCGACTCTGCTCTAATGAAAGGATAGCATATCGCATGAGAGCCTGGCAATTGTGAGACCGTGCGAGATGTGCGGAGACAGACGCTTGTAGGGTCACTGTGCGTATGGTATGATGGGGCAGGCAGACTATTGGCTGACTCGCCAGGGAGGCGAAACCATGACACAAAACGACAAAACAGATGGGCGTAGGAGACCTGGGTAAGCAACCTGGACGCACCAAGGAGAACACCATGGCCAAACACTTTGAGGACGAGGTAGCCTACTACTATGATTTCCACCCCACCGAGGAGGACTTGATGGGGGAAACCTCAGTGCATGCTGACCTGGTGCATTATCTCAGGGAAGTACTCACATGGCAGTTTCGGGGGCAACGCTGTGCGATCTATGACAACCTCAACTTCTACCAGACGGCCAATTCCAAAGAATATCCCCTGGCCCCAGATATTGCAGTGATCAAAGGGGCAGAACACCGTCCTGTGCGAAGCTGGCGGGTGGGTAAGACGGGACCGGCTCCCCAGGTGGTCTTCGAGATTGCCTCAGAAGAGACCTGGAAGAAGGACCTGGAGGAAAAGCCACAGAAGTATGGACTGATGGGGGTCAAAGAGTACTTTGCCTATGATCCCAATGAGAGCCCCCTCATGAGAGAGACATCGCGTCGACTGTTCGGCTGGCACCTGGTCAAAGGGAGCCGCGAGATACACGAGATGCCCATGCGTGCCGATGGAGGTCTGTGGAGTCAGTACCTGGAGAGTCTGTTGGTGCCAGATCGGGAGTATCTGCGTCTCTATGATAGTATTGGACAACGGCGTCTCACCGGAGAAGAGGCAAAGGACAAGCAGGCTGAGGCAGAAGCCAGACGGGCAGAGGCTCTGGCTGAGAAATTGCGTTCACTTGGGATCGACCCTGATCAATTATGACGTGCGCGGGACCATAATATTATCCCTTAACTGCTCCTGCCAGGATACCACGCACAAAATAGCGTTGCAGTGAGAAGAAAACCACCAGTGGTAGCAGCATCGAGACGAAGGCAGCCGCGGTGAGTACCTCGTAGTTGGTGCCATAAGAATTAACCAGGCCGAATGCCGAAAAAATGACAAAGAGTTTGAGCAAGTTCCGAGCAGAGGCGAGCGCAAAGACTATCTTTTCCGCTTGTGGATCTCTTCCTGTATGTCTGCGAGGATTTTTCCCAGCATTTCCTCGCTGGCATACGTATTGATTTCCCGGTGGAGGATGACATCCATGTGCTCATGGTCCTTCCTGATGAGTTTGTGAAGCTCGGTGATAGCCTCATTGAGCTTATTAATGAGCTCTCCACGGTCGCTCATAGTGTACCTCCCTCTCAAAGATGTTACTGAATGTTTTTGTGACTATTTACACTACCACGATTTCGACGTCCGGCGCAATCCTGTATCCAACCACTCGCACCTTTTTGATGCGAAATCGTGTGAGTGCGACTGTATGATCAGTGCAGTGGCATATCAGGGGCTCTTCTCAGATCTAAGGAAGTCTGGTTGAACGCATACAGGTTGTGATCGTTTGAGCCGACATAGACCACTCCCTCGAACACCGTGGGTGAGGAGACAATTGCGCCGCCGGTGGTGTAGCTCCACAGCTTCTCACCCACCTGAGCGCTCAGAGCATAGAGCGTGTGATCCTGAGAGCCGACATAGACGACACCCTCGGTCACCCACGGTGACGAATCAATTATCCCGCCGGTAGTGTAACTCCAGTACTCGTCTCCCGTCCTGGCATCCAAAGCATACAACCGATGGTCATGCGAGCCAACATACACCACGCCATCAGCAACTGCTGGCGAGGAGTCAATGATATCGCCAGCCCTATAGGTCCACAGTTCCTGGCCTGTCCTGGCATCCAGGGCGTAGAGCGTGTGATCGCGCGAGCCGACGTAGACGATTCCATCGGCCACCGCTGGTGAGGATTGGATGCCGCCTGCCGCCTGGTAGCTCCACCGCAGAGCCCCGGTGTAGGTATCCAGGGCGTAGAGCGTGTGATCCTGGGAGCCGACGTAGGCTACTCCGTCTGCTACTGCTGGCGATAAATCCACATGCCCCCCAGTGGTGTAACTCCACAGCTTCTCACCCGTGTTGACGTCAAACGCATAGAAGGTGTGATCCTGGGAGCCGACGAAGACCATCCCACTGGCAACCGCTGGCGAGGACAGGATGCCTCCTCCGGTGGCAAAGTTCCACAACCTGGCCCCTGTGCTGGCCGCCAGGGCATAGAGCGTGTGGTCTGTCGAACCGATAAAGACCACCTCGTCAGCGACAATGGGTGAGGAATAGATACTGTTCCCGGTGAGGTAGTTCCACACTTCTTCACCGGTGATGACATTGAGCGCATACACGCGATGGTCCTGCGAGCCGGCATAGACGACATCGTCGGACACCGCTGGCGAAGATTGAACGCTTCCACCAGTGGTATAACTCCACAGCCTGTCACTGGTAAATGCGTACACGATGCCATCTTGTGAGCCAACATAGACGGCCCCGTTGGCGACTGCCGCCGAGGAGACAATAGCGCCGCCAGTGGTGTAGCTCCAAAGCTGTTCACCCGTCAAGGCGGCAAGGGCGTACAAGGTATGGTCCTGCGAGCCGACATAGACCACTTCATCGGCGATTACCGGTGAGGAGTCGATGGCACCTCCGGTAGCATAGCTCCATCGTTTGCTCCCCACCCTGGCATCGAGGGCATGCAGTGTGCCATCATGCGAACCAATGAAGACGACCCCATCGGCGACCGCAGGTGAAGAGAGGATCATCCTCCTGGTCCGGTAGCTCCACAGCTTCTCGCCTGTGCCGACATCAAGTGCATAGAGCAGGTGGTCCTGCGAACCAATGTAGACAACCCCATCGGCAACCGCAGGCGAGGAGCTGATTTTGCCCCCGGTGGTGTAGTTCCAGAGCATGGCGCCTGTGGTAGCATCAAGAGCATACAAGGCGCGGTCCCATGAGCCGACGTAGACGACCCCATCTGCAATGGCCGGTGAGGACTGGATACCTGCCGCAGCCGTGTAGCTCCAGAGCTTTTCGCCAGTGCCGGCATCGAAGGCGTACAGCGTGTGGTCCGTCGAGCCGATATACACAACCCCATCAGCGACGGCGGGGGAGGACTCAATCTTATTCTCCGTAGTGTAGTTCCACAGAGGGGCACCCGTCCTGGCCTCAAGGGCATAGAGGTTGTGATCAGTCGAGCCGACATAGACGACATCGTCGGCGAAGGCTGGTGTTGAGTTGATTGCACCACCCGTCGTGTAGCTCCAGAGCTGCTTTCCGGTCCTGGCTTCAAGAGCGTACAGGTTGTGATCTTGCGAGCCGATATAGAGGACCCCGCCGACAACCACAGGGGAGGACTCGATACTATCTCCAGTCGTATAGGTCCAGGCTCGTCTCAGGCTAGCCACATGTGCTGGATAGATCACCTTACTGGGAGGAATGTTCTGTGCCATCCTGGCCTCCTTTATTTCCGTGCTAGAGAGCTATTCCCATCCTTCCTTCACCGACTGAGCGTCTCCCATTCGAACAACGGGTCGTATTTCTCAATCACCAGACTGTCACTCTCCAGCATACCATACAAATCCGTCATCACGTATTCACCATAATACGTGGGGTGTATGAAATTTGAGCTTTCCTCAGCCAGGAACGACACACTGGCAGCTAGCCTCGCATGGCAATGCGGGTACAATATTACTTTCGAGCCATAACGGGGAGCGCACCTGGTGGTATACTGACACATAGGAGGATTGACCTTCCATCTCAACGCCACAGAAAAGAATGAATGTGCAAGATATTGGACTGTTACAGCAAAAAAGTCTTCTCGGACAGCTTCGCACCTCTGAAGAGGGCTTGAGTCAACGTGAAGCCGATGCACGTCGTGCCACCTATGGGTCCAATGTGCTCAGAAAAAGCCAGCATAGCGCCTTACGCATCCTCGGCAGGCAATTCAAAAGTTCTCTGATCTACTTGTTAGCGTTTGCCAGCGTGTTCAGTTTTTCCCTCGGGGATAGTTCGGATGGCATCATTATCGCCGTCATCCTTTTGATCAATACCTTACTCGGCTTTTTTCAAGAATATCGGTCTGAGCAGGCCATTGAGAAGCTTTCCCAATTTATCAGCAAGAAGATTTCAGTCAAAAGGGATGGGAAAACCGTTCTGCTCGATGAAGCGCTACTCGTGCCAGGAGACGTCATCCTCCTACAGGAAGGCGATATCGTCCCTGCTGATTGCAAACTCCTGTTATCAGACGATCTGCAGGTCAATGAATCGCAACTGACGGGAGAATCTGTCCCAGTTGCGAAATATGCCCAGGCTGAACAGGGGCAGCATGCCACGGACAGTCATGCCTCTGTGCTGTTTACAGGAAGCGTGATCGAAAAAGGCAAAGCCACTGCCGTCGTGTATGCCATAGCCAATGCCACGGAACTTGGGAAAATTGCCTCGCTCTCGACGAGCACGCGCAAAGTGACCCAATACGAACAATCGCTTCAGGCGTTTAGCTCATTTTTACTCAAAGTCGTTCTGATTACGCTCGTCATCACATTTCTTGCCAAGCTGCTGCTGACTCGTGATCTCTCGCACGTCCCTCAATTGCTCCTGTTTATCGTTGCCCTGGCCATCGCCGTCGTCCCAGAAGCGCTTCCTGTCATTGCGACGGTGACGCTTTCGGGCGGAGCAGCCCAGCTGGCCAAACAGGATGTCGTCGTCAAAAGACTTTCCTCCATCGAAGATCTCGGCAATATTACGCTCCTGTGCACCGATAAAACGGGCACGCTGACCGAGAATAAACTGACGATCCAGAAGTTGGTTTCCGATGATCCAGTACGCTTTCAGCAATTGGCCTACGCTACCCTGGAATCCTTGAACGAGCCAGGCAAGGCAAGGCAAAACTCCTTTGACATGGCTTTCCTGGCATATATTCCCCAGGAAATTCAAGAGCAGGCCAAGGTGTTCAAACAGGTGCAAGACCTGCCCTTTGATCCAGAAGCGCGCAGAAGAAGAGTCATCGTCGAAAATACGACGACACACACCTGCTACCTGGTCGTCATTGGCTCTGCCGAAACATTGCTTGATCTCGCGGAGTGCCAGAAAAAAACGCAATACCTGGCAGAAATCGCCGACGATGGAAAACAAGGGCTTCGCCATTTAGCCCTTGCCTATCGAGAGCTCCCCCCAGAAGACCATTTCGATATCCATGCGAACGAGCATCATCTGACCTTTTTAGGCTTTGTGGCGCTGGTTGACCCCCTCCGGCCAAGCACAAAACAGACCATCGAGATGGCCGAAAGCCTGGGGGTAGCTATCAAAATCTTAACGGGGGATAGTAAAGAGGTGGCAGCATACGTTGCTGGCCAGATTGGACTAGGAGGCGATGTTTATACAGGGGATGAAGTTGAGCACATGTCACCTGAAGAACTGAAGAACACTGTGAACGCCAGCAACGTCTTTGCACGAGTGTCCCCTGCCCAAAAACACGCCATCATTGGAGCCTTAAAGCACAATCATGTCGTGGCCTATCAGGGAGACGGGATTAACGATGCGCCTGCGCTGAAGTTGGCCGATGTAGCCATCGCTGTTGATACAGCGACGGATGTGGCCAAAGAGAGTGCGGATATCGTCCTGCTGAAACAGGACCTGCAAGTGATTATCAGTGGTATTCAATACGGGAGGGCCATCTTCGTCAATATCAATAAGTACATCAAATACACCATGGTGGGAAATTTTGGCAATTTTTTCGCGTTGGCCTTTTTGTACCTGCTCTCTCTCGATCTACCCTTGCTGCCGATACAACTGCTGCTCACCAGTTTAATTACCGACATTCCCCTGATTACCATCTCTTCAGATACGGTAAACGACGAAGAAATGCTGAGGCCAGAGAAATATGATATACACGCATTGATCTTTATTTCGTTAGTCCTTGGCACGTTAACGACGCTGTTTGAAATATTCTTCTTTGCCTTTGTACGCGCAAAAGCACCGCTGTTCGTGCAGACGAGCATGTTTCTCTATTTAACGTTCCTTCAGCTCTTCGTCATTGTGTCGATACGAAACCGCGATCACTTTTGGAAAGGAAAAAAGCCATCGCTGCTATTATTCACTGCGATCTCCCTTGCGTTCCTCTTCTCGCTGGCACTGCCCTATATACCCATCTTTGCGCGCCTATTCTCCTTTACCCCACTTCCGCTCCAAGAACTGGGAATCATCCTGGCACTCGTCGTAATCTATGTGTTTGTCCTGGATATGGTCAAAGTGTGGTACTATCGCCTACTCCCTCTTGTTCAAAAGCCTGCTCAAGCGAAGTAAGGAGTGCGTGCAGAGACAGGATTCAACAACCATGCTAGCGCAATGGAACACCCCTTTGGCAACCAAGGTGCACATTCCACCTGAACCAGGGCAGCCTGGCAGCAACTCTTATGTGTCCTCACTGCCTGTGAGGAAGATCTTGTTGCTCTCGGCCAGCGTCTGGGGAGCACGTCTGTTGAGGTATATGACAACAACGAGCCCCAGGATAAACCAGACAGCGCAGATCGGACCCGCCAGGTTGAGAGGCGGTGGCGGCGCTGGCACAAACTGGAAGTAGACCACTACAGCCAGCACAACAAATGCAATCGCAGGAACGATAATATGCCGCACGATGTTGAACTCGTTGCGATGTTCTCGCAGGTAAAACAACGGGACAGACACGCAGACTGCCATGTACACGACGAGCAGCGGGATCGTGAGAATGGTTCCTACCAGTGCGAAGGCTATGGTGGGACCGTAAACCGGGCCCAACCATAGCGTCAGAATGGTACCCAGCACCATCATGAAAATTATCGCCTTACCAGGAGTACTATGGCGATTTGTCTGCCCGAACAGGGCCGGAATGGTCCGAATGCGCCCCATCGCATACATCACACGAGGCCCTGCGTTGACGCCAGCATTGCCATTGGCCAGTCCGCTGTTGAGGATAGCGAAAATAGCCAGGAAGGCGAATGGGCCCCACACGCGTTTGGCCATTGTCCCCCAGGGATTAGGATAGGTCGCGATGTGGTTGAACCCCCAGCCAACGACGCCGGCATAGGCACAGAACACGAAGAAGACTCCAATAAGTATATGTGGAGAGAGCAGAGGTTTCAAGCCCTGCTTTTCAGTTGTGGGTAACCACCAGTATATACAGTGTAGGGGGATAACTATTCAGATACCCTTTTCATGCCGCCTGATGGTCTTAAGCACATAAATATGGTATAGTCAAAGGGTCGGAAGTTCGTCTTACACGCTCATTAAGGAGAAACTCATGTCCGAACCGCGCACCTGTCATTTGGCGAATATCACGGCGCTTTTCTGCATCGGCGTCGATCGCCTCGGCTTGGTCGAGACACTGCAGATTCACAGCGCTGACGTCGTCGTCTCCGGCATGACTGAACTGGGGGATCGACAATGATTGAACATCCTGCCTTCCCGGTCGAGGAGTGGAGCGTCCGCGAGACGGGACTCAACCTCGACACCATGGCGCAGGCCGAGTCCATTTTCGCCCTCTCCAATGGACACATCGGACTGCGAGGTAACCTCGATGAGGGGGAGCCGCACGGCCTGCCCGGTACCTACCTGAACTCCTTCTACGAACTGCGCCCGCTGCCCTATGCAGAGGGAGGATACGCCTACCCCGAGTCCGGGCAGACGGTCATCAATGTCACCAACGGCAAACTCATCCGCCTCCTCGTCGACGATGAACCCTTTGACGTTCGGTATGGCAAGCTCCAGGACCACGAGCTGGAGCTCGACTTACGCAACGGGGTGCTGCGGCGCAACGTCCGCTGGACCACCCCTGCGGGGCGCACGGTCAAGATCTCGTCAGTGCGCATGGTGTCGTTCACCCAGCGGGCCATCGCGGCGATCAGCTACGAGGTCGAGCCACTTGATGCCCCGGTGCGTGTCGTGGTGCAGTCAGAGCTGGTCGCCAACGAGGCGCTGCCAGACCAGGGCAAGGACCCCCGGGTGGGAGCCGCGCTCTCCTCCGCGCTCGAGTCCGAGGAGCACCTGGCTCAGGGCAGCGGTGGGCTCCTGATCCATCACACCCGGGTCAGCGGCCTGCGCATCGGGGCGGCGATGGACCACATCATCGAGGGGCCACCCGAGATGGTTGTCGCGTCTGAAAGCATCCCTGATACCGCCCGTGTGACCATCACCACGCGGCTGAAGCCAGGCCAGCGGCTGCGTATCGTCAAACTCATCGCCTACGGCTGGTCGAGCCTGCGCTCGCGGCCTGCGATCCATGATCAGGTCAGGGCCGCGCTGTCCGCTGCGCGCTTGACCGGCTGGGAGGGCCTGCTCGCCGAGCAGCGGGCCTACCTGGACGACTTCTGGGCATGTGCAGACGTCGAGCTGGAGGGCGACCCGGAGATCCAGCAGGCGGTGCGCTTCGCCCTCTTCCACGCCCTGCAAGCGGGAGCGCGTGCGGAGGGCCGACCGATCCCGGCGAAAGGGTTGACGGGTCCCGGCTACGACGGTCACGCCTTCTGGGACACGGAGATCTTCGTCCTGCCTGTACTGACGATGACCTTCCCGCGCGCCGCCGCTGACGCACTGCGCTGGCGCCACTTGATTCTCGACAAATCGAGAGAGCATGCGCGCGAGCTCAATCTACGCGGTGCCGCCTTCCCGTGGCGGACCATCCGGGGGGCAGAGTGTTCGGGATACTGGCCTGCGGGCACCGCCGCGTTCCATATCAACGCGGACATCGCATACGCCGTGGCCACCTACATCGAGGCGACAGGCGATGCAGCGTTCGAGGAGGAGGTCGGCCTCGAGTTGCTCGTCGAGACGGCGAGGTTGTGGTATTCACTCGGGTTCCTCAACGTCGCCGCCGACCAGTTCCGCATCGACGGTGTCACCGGACCCGACGAGTACAGCGCCCTCGCTGACAACAACGTCTATACCAACCTCATGGCCCAGCGCAACCTACGCTGGGCGGCAGAGGGGGTGAAGCTCTATCCCGAGAAGGCACGCGCACTCGGCGTGGACGCCGACGAGGCAGCCAGCTGGCGCGAGGCAGCCGAGAAGATGCTCATCCCGTATGATGAGCGCCTCGGAGTGACCCCGCAGGACGAAACCTTTACCGAACACGAGGTATGGGACTTCGCTGACAGCAAGCCGGACCAGTATCCCCTGTTCCTGAACTTCACGTACTTTGACCTCTATCGCAAGCAGGTCATCAAGCAGGCCGACCTCGTCCTCGCAATGCAACTGCGCAGCGACGCTTTCACTGCAGAGCAGAAGGCGCGCAACTTCGCGTACTACGAGCCGCTGACTGTGCGCGACTCCTCGCTGTCGGCTTCCACGCAGGCCGTCCTCGCCGCCGAGGTGGGCCAGCTCCAACTCGCCTATGATTACCTGGGCGAGGCGGCGCTCGTAGACCTGCACGACCTGCATCACAACGTGCGAGACGGACTCCACATGGCCTCACTTGCGGGTGCCTGGACGGCGCTGGTCGCGGGGTTCGGTGGCATGCGCTTGCAACACACTTCGCTCCGCTTCTCGCCGCGGCTGCCAGACGCGATTGGACGGCTCGCCTTCCACCTCATGTTCCGCGGCTCCCGCCTGCGTGTCGAGGTGACAGCGACGGAAGCGACGTACCGCCTGCTCGACGGCCCGCCGCTGAAGGTGCGCCATCACGGCGAGGAGATACTCCTGCCTGCCGATGGGGCGGTCACACGGCCCATCCCGCCTGTGAAGGCGGGCCCGCGACCCACCCAGCCTCCAGGGCGCGCACCGGTCCCGCGCGGGGAGCGACCGCGGTCAACAGGGACGCTGGAGTAAGCGGGCCAGCGTGTGCCGCAGCACTCGGGCCTTCGGCGAGCCTATATGACCTGTTCCTATACTAGGCAAGATTGTCACAGGCAGCCAGGAGTATACTGAACCGCATCGCCAAAGGCCGCGCTGACCACTTCACGCACGTGGTAAATGGCGAGATCACAGACGAGGACACTTTTTGCCCTATTCCTTAGGATTCCCCGAAGCAAGTAATGAAGTTGACGCTGTTGCATCAGCGTTTGCTATTGGTTTTCTCAAATACCGATGATTCCGCAGTAGCAGGGCACAGGCGTAGAAGACTATAACCGGAAGGAGCAACAGCCGATAGCCGATCAACATGCTGAAGTATTCCAGTCCGCCCCCGACCATAATGCCTAGCAGGTTCGAGGCGAAGGCCACGTCTGCGTCCTGGCTATCCCGAAACGAATTGGCGAAGATGATGTTCGCTATAAATACCGGCGCGAAGGCCAGGGCGCTCGCCAAGAGGTAGCGGAGGAGCGGGTTACCCAGCAGCAGTGCCTCGGGTGGCAGCAGGAGATTGACGACAAGCACGCTGAACAGCAGCAGGTAAATCGGGCTGATGCGCCGGACCTTGAGTCGGCTGTTCACCAGCACGGCCAGCAGTACACTGCTGAGGATTGCGAAGAAGACCAGCGAGTTGACCAGCCAGGTGCTGCCGAACAGAAGCGCGAAGGTGGTCAGGCTCTTGACCTCCAGGAGCATGAAGGCGGCGCCCAGAAAGAACAGGTGCCAATCAAAACGGCGAAGTGCTCCTCGAGGCGTGAGCGTCAGTGTGCCACCCAGGGCGAACAAGGCGACCATGCCAAGGCCAGCGACGTAGAGCAGCGGGAAGCTGTGCTCACGCAGGTAGAGAAACGGCCAGTCATCGGTGGCCGGGGTGCTCCCTGTCAATGGAAAGTAGCCCTCGCCGATGATGCGCAGTGTGCGGTCCCCTGGAGCCGGGTCTCGCTCGCTGTATGGACCGAACTCGCCAGGCGGCAGTTCCTTCAGCCGCGGCCCCACCATGATGACCGCGGCGCGCCCCCAGCCACCATAGGTCGAGACAAGTGGCTCCTGGTTGAAGGCATGCCAGGCCATGTTGGCCAGTTTCTCCACCAGCCACTGATCACGATAGTAGTTGTAGAGGACTACCAGGCCGTCGCTGGTTAGCCGTGCCCGCGCCGCCTCAAGTGATTCCTCTGTTAGAAGGAAGCTCTCCAGGCGCAAGCTCGTATTACTGGAGGTGAGGGTGAGCGAATTGGGCAGGGCAAAAATGATGAGATCGAAGCGCTCGGTCGTGTTCTGCAGGTAATTACGTCCGTCATTGATGACGACTTTCACGCGTGGGTCACTGTAGGGTCGATCCGGGTTGTAGCGGGTCCCCAGTTCCTGGATGGTGGGATCGATCTCCACTGCCGTGATCGACCCGACGCCGTAGGCCAGTGCGGTGGAGACATCGGAGCCGCTCCCGGCGCCCAGGATCAGTACGTGGTGGAACGAACGACCAGGGAAGATCTGGTACACGCGGCGGTAGAAGGGCTCCTTGAACTGCCAGGGGATCATCGCCTGGTGGCCCCCGGCGTTGTTCACATCGACAATATAGCCGCTGGGAATGGCTGGATGGAGCAGAATCTTGTAATACGGCGACCAGTATGCGCCGAGTTGCATTTGCCAGGCGATCACGAGGCTCGCGAGGAGGACCGCCGCAGCCGACAAGACCGTCTGCCTGGCGCTGAGCAACAGGACCAGCAGCGTCAGGATAGCGAACCAGGCGATCGGCGGGAAGGAGAAGTAGGACATGGCGGAGAAGCAAGCGATGCCCACCAGGCTACCGAGAATGTCAAAGGTATATGCGGTGAGTGGCTGCACCTGCGTGAACAACCGGCCAAACGAACGGGAAAGGGGGATGAAGCAGGCAGTCACCAGCCCGAAGATGATGGGCAGGACAAGAAAGTTTTCCGCCCGCGCGCTTTGCGCTTCACCGGCTCCGTAATAGAGCACATCGGTCGAATTGATGCGCAGGTCGAAGCGGTTCACCGCGACGATGATGACCAGCACCAGCAGCATCAGCGGGAAGGGTGGGAACCAGAAACGCTTGCGGCGTGCTGCGAGCATGCCAAGGCCAATACCCAGAAACGAGGCGAGCAGGATGAAATTGTTGAAATAGCTCAGGTAGCGGACGTAGGACGGAATCCAGCGGATACAGAGTAACTCGAAGTAGAGCATCGCGAAAGAGAGTAGGAAAATACGCGCTCGAGGATTGGTGATAAAGAGGTTCTTTGGCGTGTCAGCACGCAACCATGACCAAAACCAGGCAAGATTGGACGACACGCGGGCGATTGTCTGACGCATTGGAACCTCCTCGTGCAATCTGCTAAAGATGTAGGTCGCGCTATTGGCTCTTGATTATTCGGTGATCTCAACTAAGTCGCCTGGCTTCCACGTGCCGTCAAAAGCGGCCTGCCGCGGCCCGTAGATGCGGAAAAATGTAGTTCCTCATGGTAGTCTCCTTTCGGTTCGTAAATTGCCATTGCCTTTCTTGAATAATATGATGTTGATCACGTTTCTACTCTCCTTGATGTATTCATTTGTTCCAGCAGGCAGGTCCCTGCCTTGCACATATACGACTCCTTGACCTGATGCCTGATGTTATTCCTAACCGAGCGCGCTCTTGGGCCACCGTGGATCAGAGCGGAGAGCTTCGTATACTTCATGATTAAGCGTAGCGTGTGATGCGTGAAAATACATCTTCAGAACACGCTATTTTTGGGCGTGCTTCAACAACAAGCGGCACTCGCGCTGGGTAGCTCATATAATGTGTTTGCACTAGATTGTGCCTTCGCAGGACTTCTGGTCCTCGCTCGCTTCAAGGTAATGTCTTTCCCGTCTTGTCAGGATCAACAACCAGCATATTCCCCTTCTCTTCATGTAAAAGCGTCTCTGTCTGACCAGGATGAAGCGTGATACAGTAAGAGATTCGTTTCTCTACTCTGCCTTTGTGGTAGAGAAGCATGTTTTCCAAAGGGAATAGGGCATATTCCTTTCGTATGGCTAGAACAGGTGACGGTCAGATTGCTATGACAATTGGTCAGTGGATACGGGGAGGACTCGAAGATTCATCAAAGAAAAATACGATCCCGATACTCGATGGTGTGCGCGCGTTCGCCTGCTTGATTGTGATCTGGTTTCACATTTACCGGATACCACGCGATATGCATGTATGGGCCACTCAACCGTCTGTTCATACATTGCTCAATTCTTTCCTGTTCTTTGGAAAGTATGGCGTGACGCTCTTTTTTGTCCTTTCAGGTTTTCTGCTCTTTTTGCCGTTCGCGAAGGCGCTACTCTTTGAGAAAATGTGGCCTTCCATCCGGCAATTCTACCTGCGGCGCGTCTTCCGCATTCTGCCAGCGTATTACCTGTCGCTGATCCTCATTGTCCTGCTTTTCCAGCGACAGTACTTACAACCGCAACACTGGAACGAACTGGGATTGTTTTTCGCATTCTTCATGGACTCTTCCCATGCCACTTTCAAACAACTCAATGCTCCGTTCTGGACACTGGCGATCGAGTGGCAATATTATATGCTCTTGCCGTTGCTGGTGCTGGGGATGCGTCTGATTGTTTGGCGGGTCAAACAGAACGCTCGTTTGCCCACAACGGTCACCTGTATCCTGGCCTTGATTGCCTGGAGTGTCTTCTCACGATACTTTGGCACTTACTTTATCGATCAGCATCCTTCAGAAACGGTTCTGGTCCCCCGTTCAATGCTCAATGGCATTCTGTTCTTTACCTATGGTGTCAGTGGGAAGTACCTGGAGGATTTCGGCGTGGGAATGCTACTGTCTCTTTGCTTTGTCTACGCGCAGCATCCCTCGATTTCGCCCAAAGTACGTACCACTCTGCAAAAGTTGAGCCCCTGGCTTTGGGGAGCTGGTCTGCTCTGCTTGCTTGTTATGATTCTGTGGAGTTACAACCAGAGTTATGTGAATACGTGGCCGCTCTTCACCAATCCGATTTTCTACACGCATTACTACATGGTAAGCGAGCTTTGTATTTCGCTGTCCTTTGGTCTGTGTGTCCTTGCGCTCCTCTTCGGATCGGCCTGGCTCAAGTGGTCGTTTGAGTGGTCCCCGCTGCGCTGGATTGGGATCATCTCCTACAGTCTGTACATGTGGCACCTTCCCTTGTTACTCGTGTTTATCAAATGGGGACAGCCGTTACTGAGTGGTTGGCCACCGGAGCAAGCCTATAGTGTCTACTGGGTATGGGTGCTACTGGTGATTTTTCCGTTCTGTTTTTTGTTCTGCATTTGGGTGGAGAAGCCTGGCATGAAGTTGGGTGAACGGTTCACTCGATTCTGCTGAAGAAGCTCTATCGACTCCTGTTCATACCACTCTCCTGCATCTTCCTGGCAGAGTCATCGGTGTGAGAATTTCGGCCAATCTGCGCTTCCAAGGCAGTCGATCCAGAGCCGAGAACGGGGTTAGCTTCAAAGTCTGCAGCTCTCGTGGCATCCCGTCCGGCTGAGATACCCAGTGTCCGAAAAAGCAGGGTGAGTGCCGCACAGCAGACCAGGTTCACGACGAGCGCACTCACAGCGGCATAGGCAGAGATACTGAGCCCCGCAAAGGAAATGGTGTACACGGAACTCGCAAAATTCTGGATGACGACCATCCAGGTGCCAGCAATCAGACCGCCTACCAGCCCAATGGCCAGGGCATAGCGGTGGAACCAATTAGTGTAGAGGCCGAGAAAGACAGCCGGCAAGGTCTGGATAATCCAGATGCCACCGAGGAGTTGAAAGTTGATGACATCCGTGGTCGGCAAGAGCAAGATAAAAACCAGTGCCCCCAGCTTGATCGCCAAGGAGACCATTTTTGCGGTGCTCGACTCCTCGCGTTCAGTGCACGTGGGTCTGAAGTACTCCTTGTAGATATTGCGCGTAAACAGATTGGCGGCGGCGATCGACATGATCGCCGCGGGAGCCAATGCGCCAATGGCAATGGCGGCAAAAGAGAAACCCGCGAACCAGGGGGGAAACATCTGTGCGAACAGCGCCGGTAAGGCAATATTCGCTTTATAGATGGGTGAAAGTTTGATACCAGCGGCAATGGCCATAAAGCCAAGCAACGCCATCAGTCCAAGCAAAAGGGTATAAGCAGGAAGGAGCGCCGCATTGCGCCTCACCACTTTACGACTGTTGGTACTGAGGATGCCAGTGAGCGTGTGCGGATAGAGGAATAAGGCGAGCGCAGATCCCAGCGCTAACGTCGCATAGGCACTGTACTGTTGTGGTGAGAGCAACGCATGAAACGTTGCTGGATTGTGCGCGGCTTTCTGCTGCACCGCGTCGAAGATCTTCCCGAAGCCTCCCAGCCTCATCGGGATATAGATAATGGCCACCAGGACCACCAACCAGATACACACATCTTTCACCACACAAATCACGGCTGGTGCACGCAACCCACTGGTATAGGTATACGCAGCCAGGATGACAAAGGCAATGACGAGCGAGATCTCAATTGGCACGCCCATCTGGGCAAGCACCACCTCAATGCCAAAGATCTGCAGCGCAATATAGGGCATCGTCGCCAGGATGCCTGTGGCCGCTACCAACAATGCCAAGAGGCTACTATCAAATCGCTCGCGTACAAAGTCGGCAGGGGTGACATAGCCACGATGTCTGGCGACGATCCAGAACTTGGGCAAGACGAGAAACACAAGGGGATACACTATGATCGTGTAGGGAACGGCAAAGAAGCCGAGGGCTCCGGTTGCAAAGACGAGTCCTGGTACTGCGATGAACGAATAGGCGGTGTAGACATCCCCACCGAGCAGAAACCATGAAGTAATCGTACCAAAGCGTCGCCCTGCTAATCCCCATTCTTGTAACCTCTCCAGGTCCCCAGGACGCCACCGCGCAGCCCAAAAGCCGAGAGCTGCTACGGCAGCGAAGATGATCACAAAGACGGTTAACATTTCCCAATTGACCATGTCGCTTCCCCTTTTCCAGGTGCTTCCCGTTACGAGCCGGGCAGCAGCAATTTCAGCTCTCGAGCCGTATAAGTATCAATCAGAATTTCCTGGAGCGCTGTGAAATCCACCTCGGCAAACTCACGTGAGGTGGCGCCTATGTGTTGCAGATCGGCGCCACTAAAGAGGGCATTGGTAAGGAGTTATCAGGAAATAACTGTTCAATTGAAGTAGCCATGAGGAAGGATGGTATAGTTCCATTCACCATGGAAGGCATCTGGCACTATAATGATGGAAGCCATCTCTTCATCGGACACCTTACGTCCCGCGGGGTACGTATGTGTGTCGAGCTGGCACTGCACCGAGAGTCCCCCCTTCGTCGTGGTAGCAGCAATCAATTTCAGGATCACCGCGTAGCTGGTGAGGGGTTTGCCGCGCCAGTTCTGGCTGATCCAGGCGAAGAGACGATGCTCAATCTTGTTCCATTTGCTCGTTCCTGGTGGTAAATGGCAGACCGTGATCGCCAGTCCCGTCTCATCAGCTAACTGCTGCAGCTCCCATTTCCACAAGCGCACGCGCGACCCATTGCTTCCGCCCCCATCCGCGCTGATCAGCAAGCGCTTGGCTTGAGGATACTGAGGCTTTCCAACCTCCTTCCACCAGCGTCGAATACTCTCCACTGCGAAAGCAGCCGTATTATGGTCGATGCCGACATTGACCCAGCCTGTATTCTGCCCCAGGTCGTAGACGCCATACGGGGTCGCTCGCCCAAGACCGGCAATGGGGAAGTCGTACACCCGCACCTCTTCCGGCTGGCCTTGCGGGGACCATTCGCGTCCAGGATTTTTGAAATCGCCTACCAGTTCCTTCTTCTTGGCATCGACTGAGATCACCGGCTCGCCGGCGGAGAGGTATACCTCCACTTGTGCATTGAGATGCTCAAATTGGGCATCTCGATCTGGGTGCGTTCCCCCTTCACGCGTCTTGCGGTTGGCCTGCAAGCTGTAGCCCAGTTCATGCAGCAACTCACTGACCAACTGATAGGAGACTGCGATGACCCATCTGCTGGAGTTCCTGCGGCTAGCTTGCGCACACTCTTGCAGGTCCAGCGCAGAGGTGACTCCGGATCTCCCACGCGTTACTGGTTCCACCAACCCTTCCAAGTCCTTGCACAGACTGGGTTCCTTGCTCACCGTTTTCTTGCGTCCACCGCCTGTCCTCCGGATGCGTCCCTCGCTCGTGCCTCTCTCTTCCTGCAGTTCCTTGATGCCCTGCCGGATGGCTCGCTGAGACACGCCGGTCGCACGCGCCACGGCTGATATCCCTCCCCACCCTAGGGCCATTGCCTCGGCTGCAGCCACCAGGCGCCGGGTCCGTTCATTCAGTTCCCTTGCGACCAACTCGAATCTTCGTTCGATCGCTTCTTCTTCTTTCATGCCTCACAGTCTATCATCTCCTACCACACTTTACAACACTTATTTTCTGATAATTCCTAAGCACGGCCCCGAACAATTGTGCGCGTTGCAATATAGCTCGTGTACAGTTTGTGGCACGGAGGTATGCGCCGCTCAAGTTCGCTCCCCTCAAATTCGCGTCCTGGAGGTTCGCCTTACTCATATCTGCCTCACTGAGGTCAGAACCCATCAAGTTCGCCCAGCTGAAATTCACTTTGCTGAGGTCAGCCTTATGCATATAGGCCTGAAAGAGGTAGGCTCTACTCAAGTTGGCCCCGCTCAGGTTCGCCAGGCTCAGGTTGGCTTTGATCAGATTAGTTCCGTGCATCGTTGCCCCACACGCGTACGTTCCGCTCAAGTTGGCTTCACTCAGTTTCGCCAGGCTCAGATTGGCCCCGATGAGATTGCCCTGGCTCAGGTTCGTTCTCTCCAGGCTGGCGCCAACCAGGGTAGCCCCACTCAAATCCGCCCGGCTCAGATCGGCTCCATTCAGAATCGCTCGCGTGAGATTCGCCCGACTTAAGTCCGCCCCAGCCAGCTTGGCATTGCTCAGGTTCGCCCCCTGCAAGTCGGCCCTGGCCAGGTCGGCCCGACTCAGGTCCGCGTCAATCAAGTCGGCCTCAACCAGGTCGGCCGCAGTCAAGTCGGCCCCGCTTAAGCTCACGCCGCATAAGTCGGTGGCACGCAAATCGGCCGAACGCAAAGACGCTCCGCGCAAGTTCGCGCCGATTAAATTGACGCCGATCAGCACCGCTTTGCTCAGGTCAGCTCCGCTGAGGTTGGCCCCACTCAAGTTTGCCTTGCGCAGATAGGCTCCACAGATATAGGCCCCACTCAGGTTGCTTTCGGAGAGATTGGCTTCCCGAATATTTCCTCCACTCAAGTCGGTTTTGCGCAAGTCGGTTCCGCTTAAGTCCGCATAATCAAGCATGGGAACACGCTCTTCCCTCTGTGCACGGATAATTTCGGCAAGCGCCTGGTCTCTTGTCAGAGCATAGACTATTGCATCAACCATCTCTGTTTTCTCTCTTGTCTACGTAAGAGCACACGCCTTGGTGCCCTCCCTGTCTCGAAGGAGCGCATGGCAGTGCATGCAACCCTATTTTATTCGGATGACGTGAGCACGCTCTAGATCCCCTAACAGTTTGTAGAGCTCGTTTCCCCTTTTTCCCGTCAGTCGTACTAAATCTACGATGGAGCGACGTCCATCAATTAAGTAGAATAGCTGTCGGTGGACCCGTGAAAGTCCCTGCTGCTCGATCAGACGCAGCGCCACATCGTGTTGCTGTGTAGGGTAGGGCGCTGCAGAAGCAGGTGTGTCTATTCGTCCATTTTTCCCGATCCTCTCCTGTTCACCTGCTAGCCGTGGCCCTTCTTGCCCCTCCAGGGAAGAAGGCATTGGTGTCTGCGGATCTGGCCATCTCGTGTTGGTCATCTGCGGAGGAGGTCCGAGCGCCGATGGGCTGGTAGCATGACCTCGTGCAGGCAAAGAAGGTTGGGAATCGTGAACTCCGGACTCTGAAAAGGTCGGCACAAACAGGAAGCGGCAGCTCTCCCAGGTACTCAGCCAGTTTCGTGCCGCTGAATCACGCAGTCGGCCGACGCTTGCCTGGGAGATCTGCCCATTGGCAAAGACAATGGTGCCTTCTTCAAGGAAGATTCCTTGCCCCCGTTTCACCGTCAGCACCCCGCTCCTTCTTTCACGTTGGATGGAGGAAATGACACTCACCAGGCGGTCTGTCATCATTTCTTTCTGCTGGGACATTCGTCGACTCCATGAAATGACCAGTCCTTCTCCAATACACAACACCCTACAGGTTCGCTTGAAAGTAGTAGGATAATTCACCGCCATCCTAGCCAATAATCCTAACACAAAAAGGCTTTCTCAGCAATTAAGCGAGTGCGAATAGTACTTTCAGATTAATCGTATTATCCACCGACGATGGATATGAGGAAGAATACAACAGGACTATTCTTCATAGCGCAGATCTAATATTTATGATGGAATTACATAGATAAATTTTCATTAGTAATCCAATATGACCAGTGTAGAACCAGTTTGCACTTGTGTGACTTGTGCTTATTTGGAGTTTAGACTAAATTCTTGCGAAGCAAGGCAGGGAGCCATCCGAGCCATATTTTGTGAAAAACGCATGAATCCAGTCTACAAGCCGCTTGACACGAAATTAGTCTAAACTCCAAGCTTAGAAGGGTCAAGGAAAAGGCCACAGCGGCTCGTACGTCGTCCGGGCACCCAGTAGAGGGCACCTCCGCCCGGCATGTACGAATCGCCAGCCACCCAGTTTGGTGAAATGCTTCCTACCTTTTTGTCCCATTGCTTGCAATAAAGTCATCCATGCGCTAGACTAGAGACGCATAGTAGAGCCTTAAGAGCATTTAGACAGCATTGGCGACAGATAGAGCAATGGCACCATCATCACATTCACATATCTACAATCCTCGATAGACAGGAATACATATTATGACCGAGCTGGTATGGGACGGGAAAAAGGTCGGGCCTGTCCGTATCGAACTCCCTTTTCAGACCGTTGAAACGGTGAACGAGACCGCCCAGCAACGCCAATTGACGCCGGATAGACTTTTTCCGGCGAGGAGACGGAGTGGCGCAATCGGCTTATTTGGGGTGATAAGAAGTATGTATTGCCGAGCCTGCTGCCTGAGTTTGCTGGCAAGGTCAACCTGATTTATATTGATCCGCCTTTTGCTACAGGTGCGGATTTTTCATTTATGACCGATGTTCCAGAGACTGATGAAAGCTTCACGAAAGAGCCAAATATGATCGAACAGAAGGCTTATCGTGATACTTGGAGTCATGGGATAGATGGGTACCTTCAATGGTTCTTTGAAACAGTGGTTTTGCTTAAAGATTTTCTGACCGACGAAGGGAGTATCTATGTACATTGCGATTGGCATGTGAGCTTTTACATTAAATCTATTTTTGATGAGGTGATTGGAGCAAACAATTTTCTAAATGAGATTGTTTGGCAGAGGACAAATGCCCATAATATCAATCCTAAATATTTTCTAAGAGTACATGATATTATTCTATTTTACGCAAAATCACAAAAATATTCGTGGAAAGCGCAATTTACTGAATACTCACCTGAACAAATAAGACGATACAAGCCAGACGAAAACGGGCGGCTTTATACAGGACAAGATCTTACCATGTCTTCCACTTCCAGGACTCGAAATTTCGAATGGCGTGGCTCTCGACCACCCGCAAATAGAGGATGGGCATTATCATTACTGGAACTAGAGAAGCGTTGGGCAGAAGGGCGCATCCTCACTAAAATAGATGGTACCCCACGCTTAGATGGTCTTAAAGTCTATCTAGATGAAACTACTGGTAAGCGTGCTACTGATTTATGGACTGATATTTCACGTGTAGGCAATACTGGTGATGAGCGTATAGATTATCCTACTCAAAAACCTGAAGCTCTACTTGAACGTATCATTACGGCTTCTTCGAACGAAGGCGATCTCGTACTCCATTTCTTCCCCCTCTACAGCAACAAACATGCGATGTCATTTACCCATGCAATCATGCATCTGATCACAACTTGACAAGTTTAACTTGAATAATGTAAGATAGTACAGAAGCTACAACGGTTAAACTTGAAAGAAGGTGGGATATGACCCATCCACAGCTCGCCCTTGTTCACAACGTCGAGGTTGTCTCTACTCCCATACCCTTTTCTCAACTGCTTGCCGATCACCACGCCATTTTACAAGGATATCTGGATACCCATGTGACGCGCAATCACAGCGATCGCACCATCGAGTCCGAACGCCGCTTTCTGCTTGGCTGGTTCGAGAGCTTCATGATGGAAGATGAGAACCACCCTAATGAGGAGCGGCAACTCTTCATCTGGGAGGCCATGGTACCAGTGCTGGGACGGCAGCGTATTGTTGGGTTCAGTAAAGGACTTGTCGATGCTGGGCTCAAGCCTCGCACGGTGCAGGGATATCTGGGCTTTCTGCGCCGTTTGTTTCAATATGTCCTGGAATGCCCCTACATTCCTGGTCCTCAGGTCCAGTCTATCGTTTCCAAGTATGGCCGTCTTGAACAACCCGTGCTCGAATATGACTACCCGGTGCATGTGCTCGATCAAGAAGAGGAAGGCTTCGTCCTCACGGGTGAGCACCTGCTCCAGTTTTACGACTTTGTCCGTCTGGAGTACATTGGTCACAATCAGAAGAAGCTTCCCGCCTCACGCGACTACACCATGATTGTCGTTGCAGGGGAAAGCGGCCTGCGGGCCGATGAAATCCGGCATTTAGATGCCCTCGGATCCCATCGTGACCTCTTTTACGAGCACAATTGTATCCAAACCCGGCACGGAAAGGGGGCCAAGGGTTCGGGCAAGCGGGTACGCAAGACGATCTTCACCCCGTTTGCACAGGATACCATGCGCACTTACGAAGAGCGTATCCGTCCGAACTTCCCCAATACGAAGACCAATCCAGCGCTCTTCTTGACGGAGAGTGGCGAGCGCATCAGCTACAAGGCGATGTGGCACAATCTGCATAGTCATCGTGGAAGAAGCAAGAAAAGCAAGTCTGGAGATGCCTCCAAAATTGAGTTGGCACAGCCTCCGTAAATCGTTTGCCACCACCTTCATGGAACAGCATCCCGACCGTCCATGGGTCTTAATGGAACTAATGGGGCATCTCAATCCAAGCACGCTTCATCGTTACGTGAAACACTCGCGAGCCTATTACGACCAGGCCATCGAGGATATTGTCGGAACAATGATGGCAGAAATCACTCAGATGCGAGGAGTCATGTCATGCCCATTGTCTGGAACCTCAAGAAGTGGTTGGCGCTTGAGCGCGATATCTACCGACCCTCCGAGTTGCAGGCGCTGCTTGCCGAAAAAGCGGGGGTGCAACTCTCCATTCAAGCCATCTCGACGCTGATCAATGGCAAACCCAATGCACTACGGCTTCAGACCATTCAAGCGCTGTGCAATGCATTGGACTGCAAGCTCAGTGACTTCTGTGAGGTGCTGCCTGACACAGCGAAAGAGCAGCAGAAACAGCGGAAAGTTGCTGGCGATACGCCCGTGCGGTTGTATGGGACCAAAGAGTCCTCGAAAAACCACGAGAGTATCTTCCCTGATCCTCATCAGTATCAAGAGACGAGGAAAGGCCAGCGAGGAAAAGCAAAGGGCAGAAGAGCTAGGAAGGAAAGGATGGACCAACCACCTCATGTCAGAAGTAGTACTACGTCTACCTGGCCTGTTGTGCCAATGGGACGCTCTATGTTGGCTACACCAGCAACGTCGAGCAACGTATTGCCGCACACAATGCTGGCTTGGGAGGACGATACACCCGATCCAATCGGCCAATCTCCCTCGTTGCTGCGTGGCCTTTCAACAGCAAAGCTGAGGCATTGCGGGCAGAGCGTACCTCTCAAGCGTTTCCCTCCCAGCGCGCAAGCTTGCGATGGCGGAGTCCTATGACTCCTTTTCAAGGGGAGGAGGCTATGAGCCCTCAAACTGTATCAGTTCCGTCAGATCAGGTGTGAGGTGTGCGGGCAAGAGCGTCGAGCCGAGCAAAAGAACCGTGACATTTGCCGCCAATGCCTTCGCCAGGAGCAAGGTGTCCGGTGCGCTCGCTGTGGGCGCATGAAACACCGCGTTGCAGAGGAGACAGGTTGGTGTCCCAGCTGTGCTCGTGTGCTTGCTCGCCCAATGAACGTCTGCTCTTGCTGCTCACGCACTCACCTCATCTACAACCAGGAGGAGCAGCTCTGTCAAGCTTGTGAGAAAAGGAGACGCAGAAATATTCGTGCCAGGGACAAGCAGACCAAAGTGGCGTGTACGGTGTGCGGCAAGATGCGCTCTTCGGCATTACTCGGTCGGGCTATCTGCCCAGCTTGCTGGAGAGAGGAGCACAATGGCCGCAGGATCTGTTCGGGCTGCAACCGGCTCAAAGTGATTTAGATGAAAGCTGAACGCCTCTGCAAGCACTGCCACCAGGATCGTCTCGCACCAAAGCTCCTGCGCAGCTATGTAACGGACTTTACCTCACCGTACCCGTACAACCAAACCCTCTTCGATTTGCTCATGAGCACGATTGACTGGGAGGCTGTTTCCGAAAAAACCAGGCAGAAGTTCCGTACTTTTGGTCGTTTCTTGCAGACCCGGCAGCTGAGTGAGCCATTAACCTGGGAAACCATCGAGGAAGCCCTTCCACCTTTGGGGCCCACAAGCCGTCACTCCTCCCAAGCAGATACGAGCATGTCTCCTCGATCTGGGGTATCTGCTGGCAGACAAAGGCCAGCTGGAGCCTCGAGAAACCTACATTGCCAGGCGCAATGCTCTCTTACCTATCAAGCAAGCTCCTGAGCATATGCAAGCACTGCTGCATCGCTTCACTGCTCTGGCTCGTGGGAGCGACGGACCGTGCCAAGCAATGTACGTGATCATATGGAGGCACTTGCCTCCTTCTGGTTGTGGTGCCAGCTGCATGGGATCCGGTCACCAGAGGAAGTGCAAGCTGGTCTGCTCAACACTTATCTGCTCACGCTCTACTGGCAGTGGCACTGTTCAGCGTGTGGAAGGATGATGGCCTTTGAACCAGACAACCGGAAAGCGCCCAGAGTCTGTATGCATTGCAGCGCCATCGGCTCACTGACCAAGCAGAAACGCTATGCTCAGAACACGGTACGCGGTCACCGAGCCAAGTTGCTCGTCTTCTTTGACTGGCTCAAGATCAATCGATTGGTCATCGCTAACCCCGTTCAGAGCAAGACCCCAGCTCCTCAGCCCGACCATTCAGCATTATTCGTCCGAGGTGATCAAGCACCTCTGTGCATATCTCACTGCGTCTGATGCTGACCCAGTTGAGGCGTTGATCTTGTATCTCATCATTTTCCATGCCTGTTCCGTCTGGGAATTGCAGCATGCTGAACTCCCCACTGTATTCCCGCTGCGTCAAAATATTGCGTCACCCAGGCTCGCAGAAGCCTATTATGTGATCGTCCCGAAGCCTCCACCCTCACTTGGTGATCGTTCACCTGGCCGCCCAGATGTGCGACTCGACTTTCCTGACAAAGCTGCTCCTTGGTTGAAACCCCTGCTTGAGCGCTTTGAGTGTCAACGTGAACAGACGGTCAGCCATCCGAAGCAATCGCTATCTGCTCATTGCACCCAACAAAGCTCGGCACAACACACCTGTCGGTCATGTCTTTGTCTGGGAGATAGTACGCATTGCTTCAACGCGCGTGCTTGGTGCTGCCTGTAACCCCACGATGCTACGAAAGACCGCGGCAGTCATGTTTGCCGACCGTGTCGGTGCGGGCGTCTTGCGCTGGATGGGCTGGGACGACCAGCAGGCATTCGCCTACACCTGGGCTGCACGGGAGATGCTTCACCCGCAACAACAAGATGGGTCGGCAGGCGGCAAATCCACAGCCACTCTCCAGAACTACTCACATTTCCCTCACCTAAAGGAGAGTACACGTAATGCGACGACTGAACGTGCTACCAGCACATATTCATGAGTGTATCCAGAAGTCCATGTTTGCCTTCAGCTTCAGGCCTCAAAACCCGGAGTTACAGCCGGGCGAGCTCCTCCTGCTCCAATTGGTCAAAACGGAGGCGGCTCGCCTGGGAAAACTCCACAGTCGGATTGACTTCGCGCTCGCATTCGACCACATCGAGCCGGATCACGACGGGACAATCAGCCGCCTGCACTGGCCGATGGAAAACCGTACCTGGCCGTGGATTGTGTACGGCTCGGCGACGATCCCGACCGTCCCGTTTAGCCTGGAGGACCTCGACCTCTCGATGGATTACGATGGGCAGACCAACCCCCGCTACATCGAGCCGCGAGATGAGCGGCTTATCAGGCCCTACATTCAGTGGTCCCTCGCCGAAGTGCCAAGCCGACCTTGCAACTCGTTCCCGCTTCACTAGTCGCCCAGGAATTTGGTCCAGCAGCGCACCCTCTCAGCGATTTACAACCACGATCGCATCGCCGATCCTGCACCCTGTACCCAAGAAGACGGTGAACGTTGAGGAATTCGTGCGCAATCAGTTCCTTGCAGACAGCCTCAAGTCGTACTACGAGAACCGCTGCCAGGTGTGTGGTAGAGATTTCTACCCCGACTACGGGGTGGCCTTTTCTGAGACCCACCACATTCAGTACCTGGCACAAGGCGGCCCGGACATCAGCGGAAATATCGTGGTGATCTGCCCGAACCACCACCGCATCATTCACGCGACCAATGCCTCTCTTCGACCGGCAAAGCCTCACCTACGAGTATCCCAATGGTCTACGTGAGCCGTTGATCTGCCCCGACCACTTCGTGAACGCGCCGCAGTTCTCGACCCCGTGAGCGGATCATCTCCCATGGAAGAACGATACGAGGCTGGGAGGTGAGGGACCCTGCCCAACGGAGTTGCCCAAACGGTCCCCGCGTAACCCTTCTGCCGAACCGTGAGTCGCCCCTCTCGCCTCTCCAACGTCTGCCGCAGCCCGAACCGCGTCCCCGACTCCCGGTGCGGGTTGCTTCTCACAAAGCCATATCGTGTCAAGGCCGCGCAGGTGGTGTGGGTATGGTTGGGGCGCGCTTGTCTTAGCCTTGACGCGTATGCTACACTTGGGCAACCGCACGGGAGGCAGCATCTCTGGTGACCATGGGTCAAAAGGGCCCACGGGTTCGCAGTTGATTCCACCGACTCTCAGTACCATGAAAGCGGTCAATATCGCACGTTTGTGTGTTGAAAGAGAGGGAACAGGGTCAAGTAAAACTTGGAACGTTAGAAAACTACTCGATTGCTTCTGCGGCAGTGGCACCACTGCCGCTGTTGCCGAGAAGCTTAGACGACGCTGGATTACGTGCGATTTAGGACGCTTTGCCATCCATACGACGCGTAAGCGGTCTGCTCTCCATCGATAACGTCAGGCCGTTCGTGGTGCAGAATCTTGGTAAGTATGAGCGGCAGGCGTGGCAGGCTGCAGAGTTTTCTGATCCGGCTCAGCTAGCGAATATGCAGTTGCGTTATCGAAATTTTATCCTTGACCTCTATCATGCTACGCCTATTGATGGGTACACCTGAATCCATGGCATCAAGGCCGGACGGCTGGTGCATGTCGGTTCGGTCGATTCTCCCATTGCGTTAGGTGAAGTCAAAGCCATTGTCAATGAGTTCTGGCGCGTGAAGGGCAGGGATGTTGGCGAACACAGCAATGGCATCGATATACTTGGCTGGGACTTTGCCTTTGACCTCAACGAGACCGCGAAGCAGATGGCCGCCGACGCCAATATTCGCCTGGCTTTCAAGAAGATTCCGCGAGAAGTGCTTGAGAAAAAAGCCGTTGAGCAGGGCGATATTTTCTTCTATGAACTGGCCGCGCTGGATGTCGAAGTGAAAGCGAACAAGAAAACGGTCTCGGTGGAGCTACAGAATTTCTTTGTGCCGCCGGATGATGTCCCGGATGAAGTGCGCAACGCCATTACGCATTGGAGCCAGTGGATCGATTACTGGGCTGTTGACTGGGATTATCGTGATGATACCTTCCACAACCAGTGGCAAACCTATTGCACGAAGAAGGAACCCAAAATGCTGCTGCGAGCCTTCCACGAATATGATGAGCCGGGTAGCGATACCATCGTGATCAAGGTGATCGACATCCTGGGCAATGACACAACGAAAGCGGTAACGCCGAGCATGCAATAGGGTCTATGTTCTTCGGGATGAAATGAGAGAGAAATGGGATCGTCAAGGGCTTTTAGCCGAAAGTTTGGAGAGCCACCATGAGAAGGGAAGCACCATGTCACGTAGGCGTACATTGAGGGAGAGTGATTTTCAGCCTGGTCTCTTCGACCTGACCCTCTATCTCAAAACAGCAGCCTGCGTTCCGGTGCTGCGCAAGCTAGTCGCAGAGTGGCGAGAGAAGGGGTATGCGGGCAGCACAGCCACGACACGCATGCTGCTGAATTATTGGTTCTTGACCGATCATAAGCTGCCCAATGGACGACTATTCACGTATCTTGATGCGCAACGGGAAGCGATAGAAACGCTCATCTATGTCTACGAAGTCGCACAGGTGCGTACGCGCAAAGACCTGCTGGAAAAGTATGCACCCGCCAATAGCCTGATCTACTTGCCCGCTTACGATGAGTTCGCTCGTTATTGCACAAAAATGGCTACCGGCAGTGGTAAAACGAAAGTCATGTCACTTGCTATCGTCTGGCAGTATCTAAACGCTGTGCGTGAGAATGAAGAAGCGTATGCCAAGACTTTCCTGATCATTGCAAAGAGGGCTGTTTGTTATGATTGGATGTCAGTCATGAGAGTCGATGTGGCTCTGTGAAGGCTATGTTGGCTGTCTGCCGCTCCTGCTCGCGGGCAGCACGCTCACGCCCGGCTTGTGGCAGCCGGTGACGAACAAAGCCCGCCAATTGCTTGGTAATGCGGGCAACCAGCGGGCTTCGCACATGGGTGGCCAGTGGGAGCGTCGCCACGTTGGCGATGGTCAGCACCGCGACCTGCCCGTCCGTGACATAGGGATCACCCTCACCGTTGAAGCCATGGGTCTCCTTGCCAAAACCGAGGCGTGTCGTGTCCTGTACGACAAAGCCAGTCTGAGCCAGTTCAGAGACGGTAAGGGCGCGTTCGGCGTCCAGGTCGGGAGAGATGCAGTGAGTGGGCAGGTGATTTGTTTTGGCGAGTTCGACCTTGGTGTCTTTCGTCGCACTGCCAATCCAGATGGGCCGACCGTCACTTCCGTTGCGGCCGGTATTCCAGATACGGATGTGGTCGCGCTGGCGGACATTGAGGCCTGGCCGCTCGAATGCCATGTCTTCCTTGCGGCCAAAGAGGAAGAGATTGCTCACCGGCGCCGTCGAGTATTTGCGACCGAGCACAGAGTCGACGCTAATGCGCACAGAGGTGACGAAGTCGATCTCGTCTGCACGGTACCAGCCGGCAGTGGCGAAAGCAGCGCCGATCTGCCCATCGGTGCCCAGGAATTGGATGTTGATTGGATCACCCGGCTCTCCAGAGCGGGTAAAAGTTGTCAGAGGCCTATCAGTAGACGAGACGCTTGCGGAGACAGCGCGACCCGGCTTCGATGCGCGTCGCAACTTAGACCGAACTGAGAAAATGTGGGCAAGAAGAGCCGTGAGCGAGAGCAACATAATAATCACGACAAAAATAAGAGCAATTGCGCCTGTCTGTCTGTCTGCTTTCTCCGTGATTTCCATAATGTACTCCTCAGCCTATGAAAGCGTCCCCCAAACTTCGGAACGAAGCTATTACGTGTTAGGATTTTAGAGGGCATTTCGTAACTCAAAAAGCCCTTTCGTCGCTCCAACCATTATAAAGTGCGAAGCATGGAAAGGCATCCCCAGAACACACTATTTTCGCAGCCCATAAAAAGCGTGTTCTGCTTACGCCTCATATAGGTTCTAGTGCAAATACACTAGGCATTTTACGCACCGATTACCCTATTTTTTTGAGTCAGGAAATGCCCTCAATTCTACCATGAAAACCGTGTATCGTCTACTGGAAGGTAGGGGTTGTGCGTTTCATTTTTTTGCACCGACCTCTTCTGTAGCAACAAGGATGGAAGGAGGACGTCGGAGAAACGGTTTGTGCCAGGAGTAGCCAGAGCCAAGACGAGCAGTTGATTGCTTCGCGAAGACCTCAGCCGTGGTAGCAGTGGCAGCAGCAACAGGGGGGTGAGACAGCCGATACACCCGCGTTCCCCAGATGACGAGGAACCAAAAGGCCCTGTCCAGCCGTTGCTGGCTCTTTGCTTGCCGACGCTGGGTGCGCAGCGTTTGTCGATGCGCCACCGACGTCGCCCAGGCCTGCTTCCACTCTCGATTGCATACCGCATTGCGCAGCACCAGCATCGGGTTGACGTTCTGCCGACCCCAGCGCATGCCAGCACCTTTGAGGCGTGCTTCGACAACCAGCTTATTGGCGCTTTCCACACTGCCTGAGCCAATGGGCCAGCCCGCCTCCTGATAGGTCGGATACTGCATGTGCGCTTCTCGCTTCTGCAAATAGGTCAATTTCTCCTGCATCAGTGGGCTGGGATAGCGAGTGGCCAACCAGGCCAGGTGGGTGAGCACTCGTGCTGGGCCCTGGTGCTTGAGCCGGTGCAGCACTCCCTCCAGCCAGTGAGCAGGCAATCGGCCTCCTGCTGCCTGCACCGCCTGCCCGATGTCGTTGATATATTCGGCGGCATGCGCAAAATCGAGAATGCGGACCGCATCCGCACGGTGGTAATCCACCAGTCCTTGCAGCCACTCCGCGCCATCTTGCACCGCGCACACCTCAGTGGCCCGTTCCAGTCCTCGTCGATGCGTTTCGACCAGCGTTGCTTGCTCAAAACTCGCTGCATCACAGAGGCGCGAGCAGTACGAGAGGTGCTGTGTGCAGACCTCCCCTCGCAGTTGCCGTGACCTCCCCGATGGCCAGCGTCTTGACTTCGGCCCACTCGCCTCCGACCAGATGCACCATCGCTCCATCCCCACTCATCGCTTGTTTCTCCGCTCCCGCAGGCGCTTGGGGCGCCTGCTGCTTGAGGCGCTCCTCCTCACGCTCACACACCGCCAGTGCTGCCTCCCCGCTCGCCAGGGTGGCTCGGTGGGCCGTCGCCTTGCTCACCCGCACGCCCAGCGGTCTTGCAGCAACTCCTGCGCAGCCTCAAAAGACATCCAGCAGGCCAGCCGCACCAGGGTTTCCTCCCCACGCGGCGTCAGCCCTCCCGCCAGCAGTCCTAACTGCTCATCCAGGGGGAAAAAAGCCCACCCCACAGGTCGGGCAGGTGCCATAGGTGCGCGTCAACTTGACCGCTTCTCCTCCGGTCGTTTGGATGTAGCGCTCTGCTCCCCACGTGCCCACAACGCTGCCGCAGGTCGCACACCTGGGACGCTCCTCCTGCGAGAGCTTACTCCAGTCCTCACCCGCTCACCAATCCTGGATCAGTAGCCCCAACTGTTGATCTGCTCATCCACTGCCGCTTCGATCTCCCCACGGTGCGTGCTCTTTGCGCCATGTCATCCCCAGCACATCTCGCAGTCCTCACTCACCTTTCATCTCTCACTGCGCTCCCTTTGTTCTTCTTCTTTCATCTCACTTCTCTTTCTCCTCTTTTCCCCTATTACCACCTCCCCCTTGTGCAAAAAAATGAAACGCACCCGTAGGGGTTCTCCCACCTATTTGTGCTAAAATCTTGACAACGCAACAATCACACCATATAATTAGGTTACCAAATTAATTGATAGGTTACTATTATAAGCCCTTGAAACATGGAGATGAGGAAATGAACCAGACTGCGACCGCAACTGAACAGAAACTTATAGGAGCCTTGATGCAATTCAAAAGGCTTGGCTGGCATCAACAATCCATCGCGGGTTGTAAACCGAGTGAAATTCGCATCCTGTTCTGTATCAAGAAGGGGACGAGTCTGAATAGCCCGGCAATGAAGGTGTCGGAGATCAGCAAACGGATGCATGTGACCTCTCCGACGGTTACCCAATTGTTGAATGGGCTGGAAGCGCATGGATTCATCGAGCGACATATCGACCCGATAGACCGGCGCGCAGTTGGCGTCAAGCTCACGAGGAAAGGAGAAATGGTCGCTCAGCAGGCTGCGGATGCTTTTGCCGCCTCTATGCGTGGACTGATTGAATACCTGGGAGAGGAACAAAGCAATCAGCTGGTTGACCTTTTGTCCAAAGCGTTTCGCTACTTCAATGAGATGGAAGCCAGCATGTATTCCTCACCATGGAATGGAGACGAAGAAGCATGATTAAATTGCTGCGGTTTATGAAACCATTTCGAATGGCGCTCATTCTTGTTTTGGTACTTGCCTTTGTGCAATCTATGGCTAATCTATACCTGCCAAAGATGATGGCAGATATTGTGGATAACGGGATTGTGAAAGGCGACACCGGTTACATCTGGAGCACCGGTGCCCTGATGTTGCTGGTGACCATCGGAGGCGTCATCAGTGCAATCATCGGCAGTTTCTTTGCGGCCAGAGTTGCAACTGGCTTTGGCAAAATCATCCGCGCGCAAATTTTCAACCACGTGGAACATTTTTCGCTGCATGAGTTTGATACGGTGAGCACGGCTTCGCTGATTACCCGCACGACCAACGACACGACGCAGGTGCAGCAGGTCTGGGTCATTATTCTGAGCATCATGATTACTGCACCCATGATGATGATAGGTGGCATTATTTTGGCGGTTGCCCAGGATGCCACGCTCTCCTGGATTCTGGTGGTGATCATTCCGTTGCTGGCCGGTGCCATTATTGTGCTCATGAGCAAGGCCATTCCGCTCTTCCGCGTCATGCAGACCAAACTTGATAAACTCAATCTCATTCTGGACGAGGGCCTGACCGGGGTGCGCGTCATCCGTGCGTTTGACCGCATGAAGTATGAGGAGAAGCGCTTTGACGAGGCCAATCTCGATCTGACCGATGTGGCGATCAGGGTCAACAGGCTTGTTGCCTCACTCATGCCGATAATGATGCTGGTGCTGAACGTTTCAAGCGTCGCTATTCTCTGGTTCGGCAGCATCCGCATCAATAATGGTGAGATGCAGGTCGGCTCACTCATCGCCTTCCTGCAATATGCCATGCAGATTCTGTTCGGGCTGCTGATGGTCTCGATGATGTTTATCATGCTCCCGCGTGCAGCGGCCTCTTCTGACCGCATTAACGAAGTGCTGGCGATGGAACCCGAAATCAAAGATGCTGAGCAGGTGAAACGGGCTGACGAGCAAAGGGGATATGTCGAGTTCCAGGATGTCACCTTCAGCTATCCCGGCGCGGAAGAGCCCGCCCTCACCAACATTTCCTTCAGCGCCGAACCTGGCGAGGTTACGGCGATCATAGGTGGCACCGGCGCGGGCAAATCGACGCTGGTCAGCCTGATTCCGCGCTTTTACGATATCGACAGCGGCCACATCCTGGTTGATGGCGTCGATGTGCGCGAGATGGCGCAGGAGCATTTGCGCGCGAAAATCGGCTTTGTGCCGCAAAAGGCTGTGCTCTTCTCAGGTACGATTGCTGAGAACATCCGCTATGGCAAGGAAGATGCTTCGGATGAAGAAGTGAGGCACGCGTCTGAGGTTGCGCAGGCGAGTGAATTCATCGAGGACATGAAAGACGGCTTTGATTCGGTGATCGCCCAGGGCGGCACGAACGTTTCGGGCGGACAGAAGCAGCGTCTCTCGATCGCGCGTGCGCTGGTGAGAAAGCCGGAGATCTATGTGTTTGACGATAGCTTCTCGGCGCTGGATTTTAAGACCGACGCCAGGCTGCGAGCGGCGCTCAAAAAAGAGACGCTCGATGCTACTGTGCTTATCGTCGCCCAGCGAGTCAGCACCGTCATGGACGCGGATCAGATTATCGTCCTGGATGAGGGGCGCGTGGCCGGCATCGGCACCCATCGAGCATTGATGAGGAGCTGCGAGGTCTATCGTGAAATTGTCACCTCACAACTTTCAATGGAGGAAATCGCGGAGGGAATCGCATGAGTGAAGAGCGAAGAGTACAACAATCCAGCAGCATGCAGGGCGGTCCGATGGGGAGAGGCGGATGGGGCGCTATGGGCAGGCCGGTCGAAAAGCCGAAAGATTTCAATAGAACGCTGATGCGGCTGCTCGGCTACTTCATGCCGCAGAAATACCGGTTGCTGATCGTGCTCGGTGCGGCCATCATCGGTACAGTGTTCAATGTTGTCGGCCCGAAGATCCTGGGATTGGCGACAACCAGGCTTTTCGACGGCCTCATCGGGAAATATCAGGCGTTTCAGAAGCACCAACCGGCTCCGGGGATTGATTTCCACTATATTGCGACGGTCCTGCTGATCCTGCTAGGGTTGTACATCATCAGCGCCATCTTCATGTATATTCAACAATATGTGATGGCGGGAGTGGCACAAGGAACGGTGTACCGGCTGCGCAAAGAAGTGGATGAGAAACTGTCGCGCTTGCCGCTGAAATTTTTTGACTCGCGCACGCATGGAGAAATCCTGAGCCGCATGGTCAACGACATGGATAACATCAGTACCACATTGCAGCAGAGCCTCACGCAGTTGATCACATCCGCGGTCACGCTGCTTGGCGTGATCGTGATGATGCTGACCATCAGCCCACTGCTGAGCCTGGTGGTGGTGCTCACCCTGCCGCTGAGCCTGTTCGTCACCGTGGGGATCGCAAAACGCTCGCAAAACTACTTCAGGACACAGCAAAGGTCGCTTGGGCAGCTCAACGGCCAGGTCGAGGAGATGTATGCGGGCCACAAGATCGTCAAAGCTTTCGGGCACGAGGGCAGAGCCATCGCCGAATTTTCGCAGTTAAACGAGAAGCTTTATAATGCAGGCTGGCGAGCGCAGTTCGCTTCGGGCATGATTATGCCGCTGATGCGGTTTATTGGCAACCTCGGCTATGTCTTCGTGGCCGTGGTCGGCGGCATCATGGTCACCAGAGGGGCCATTGCCATTGGGGATGTGCAGGCGTTTATCCAATACGCACAGCAATTTACCCAGCCGATCACCCAACTGGCGAATTTCGCCAACGTGATTCAATCAACGATGGCCTCGGCTGAGCGTATCTTTGAACTGCTCGATGAGCAGGAGGAGGTACCAGAGGCTGTTGATGCCAAAGTCATTGAGGCTCCGCGTGGCGCGGTCGAGTTCGAGCATGTCAGGTTTGGCTACAAAGAAGACACTGTGCTGATGGAGGATATGAATATCGATGTGCAGCCGGGACAGATGATCGCGATTGTTGGCCCGACCGGGGCCGGCAAGACGACGCTGGTCAATTTGCTGATGCGTTTCTATGAAGTCAACGGCGGTCGCATCCTGGTGGATGGCGTGGACATTACAGAGATCAAACGCGGAAATTTGCGCCGCACGTTCGGCATGGTGCTGCAGGATACCTGGCTCTTTAACGGGACGATACGCGACAACATTGCGTATGGCTGTGAAGGTGCAACGGACCGGGAGATTATCCGCGCAGCCAGGGCGGCCAACGCCGACCACTTTATTCGCACGCTGCCGGAGGGCTATAACACCATTCTGAACGAGGAAGCGTCCAACATTTCGCAAGGCCAAAAGCAGTTGCTGACTATTGCCCGCGCTTTCCTGGCCGATCCTGAGATTCTGATTCTCGATGAAGCGACCAGCAGCGTCGATACCAGGACGGAGGTGCAGATTCAGAAGGCGATGGCCGAGCTTATGAAGGGCAGGACGAGCTTTGTGATTGCACACCGGCTCTCCACCATTCGGGATGCTGACCTGATCCTGGTCATGAATCATGGCACGATCGTAGAAAAGGGAACTCACGAGGAGTTGCTCGCGAAGCATGGCTTCTATGCCGACCTGTACAACAGCCAGTTTACCGGTCGAACCCTCATAGAGGAGGCGGTGTAACCACTTGTTTAAGAGCGGTGCGATGATGACCGTTGAAATGAAAGAGGACGATGATGGATGAATTAGACGGTCCTTTGCGAACAGAGCTGGATACCCGAACGCTGGCCGATCGCCGCGCTGCTGGAAGGGAGCTTCGTACCAGGGTGCCCCGCTCCAGCCATGCGGAGTGGACCCCGGCTGCTGATCGCCCTGATCCACTGAGCCTGCTGGAGGAGCAGAACCGCTCCCGCTTGCCACACCTGGTACCGCTTCGCTATGCCCGGATGAGCGTCTCACCTTTTACCTTCCTGCGCGGGTCGGCGATCGTCATGGCACAGGACCTGGCTGCAACTCCTGTCAGCGGGATTAAGGTGCAGATTTGTGGCGATGCGCATCTCAACAACTTTGGTATCTACGCGACCCCGGAACGAAACCAGGTCTTCGATGTCAATGATTTTGACGAGACCTTGCCGGGTCCCTGGGAATGGGATATCAAGCGATTTGCCGCCGGCATCGTGGCCGCCGGCCGGATAAACGGCTTCCCTGCTGCGACGAACAGGCGGGCGGTCTTGAATGGCGTTCAGTCGTATCGCGAGCACATGTGGAAGTACAGCGACATGAGCCATATCGATGTCTGGTACTCCCGTATTGACTACGAAAGCTCACTCCAATTCGTGCGCCGCACGTTTCGCTGGTACATCGAGAAACAGCGCGAAAAATCGCGCCTGCGCTCAAGTCTGCAGGCGTTTCCCAAACTCGCGATGCAAGTCGAGGGTCAGTACCGGATCAAGGATGATCCACCCCTGATCGCGCACCTGGATGACGAAGAACTCAGCGAACAGTTGAAAGGACTGGTGGAAGCCTACCGGCCAACGGTGCAGGAGGATCGACGGGTGCTGCTCAGAAAATACCACTGCGTCGATGTCGCGCAGAAAGTTGTCGGAGTGGGCAGCGTCGGCACACGTTGTTATGTCGTCTTACTACTGGGGAATGACAGCAACGACCCGTTGCTCTTGCAGATCAAGGAAGCACAGGCCTCTGTACTCGAACGTCACCTTGGCCCGAGTGCCCATCCCAATCATGCCGAGCGCGTTGTGAACGGGCAACGTCTCATGCAGGCGGCCAGTGACCTGTTCCTTGGGTGGACACGACTGGGCTCCACAGACTACTATATTCGCCAATTCCGGGACATGAAGCTGTCTGTGAACCTTGAGACGCTAATCCCAGATGGTTTCATCGAATATTGCCGATTCTGTGGATGGGCTCTTGCTCGTGCTCATGCCCGCTCCGGCGACCCTGCGCAAATCAGCGGCTACCTGGGGAGAAGCGATACGTTTGACCGTGCGATTGCAGCTTTCGCCGAGACGTACGCAGACCAAACCGAACGCGATCATGCCGCGTTTGTCGCTGCTGTCAGGACTGATAAGTCTGTTCAATCGCTACTGAGCTAAACAAGCGCAGGAGTGTATTCCCGCCAGGCGTGAGAACGACTCGCAGGATGTTCATCTACCAGCGTCGCTACCAGGACGGCTTTAATGGTATGCAGCCGGTTCTCGGACTGATCGAAGACAATGGACGCATTCGATTCGAAAACCTCATCGGTAACCTCCAATGCTTCCAGGCCATATGTCTCATAGATTTCCTTGCCCAACTTCGTATCTGTATTGTGCAGGGCGGGCAGGCAGTGCATAAATTTCGTCTGTGAGTTCCCTGTCATCGCCATGAGCTTGCTGTTCACCTGGTAAGGAAGCATCAGGTTGATGCGCTCGCCCCACAGATGGGGAGATTCGCCCATCGACACCCAGACATCGGTGTACAGGAAGTCGCAATCCCTGACAGCAGCTTCGGCATCCTCTGTCAACATGAAATGCGCTCCGGTCTGCCTGGCGATCGCCCATGCCTGGTCGACTCGAGCTTCTGAGGGCCAGCATTGTTTGGGACCTGCCAGGCGGATATCCATGCCCATTTTCACGGCACCGATCATCAGGGAATCCCCCACGTTGTAGCCAACATCGCCGAGGAAGCAAAATGAAACCGCCTCCAGAGGTTTGGATGTGTGTTCTTGCATGGTGAGCAAGTCGGCCAGGACCTGGGTTGGGTGCGCTTCATTGGTCAGACCATTCCACACTGGCACACCGGCATAGCGAGCAAGTTCTTCGACTTGTGCCTGCGCGTATCCGCGATACTCGATGCCATCATACATCCGGCCCAGGACACGAGCGGTATCCTTCATGGTTTCCTTGCTCCCGATGTGGGAGCCAGTTGGGCCTATATAGGTGACATGAGCACCCTGATCGAATGCTGCAACCTCGAATGCGCTACGGGTTCGCGTCGAGTCTTTTTCGAAGATGAGGGCGATCTGTTTCCCTTTCAGGCGCTGTACCTCTGTTCCAGCGTATTTCGCCGCTTTCAGTTCAGTTGCCAGGTGCAGAAGAAAATCAATCTCCTGTGGTGTGAAGTCGTCCAGCTTGAGAAAGTGCCTGTTCCTCAAATTGAGCCCATTGTTGCTCATGGTCTGGATGGTGTGAGTTTGCGTGTTCATTGGTTCTTGCTCCTTCAACGAACGGGCTTCGGAAAGGGCAAGAAAAACCCTCGTCCCTTCCTTCTGAGTGTGTCCCCCAGACACACCAACAACATTGAAGGGACGAGAGCTATATTGCTGCTCCCGTGGTGCCACCCTGATTGTCACTATCCGCTATAGGGCCACACAATCCCCCGGATTGCGTCTCTCTCACGCTATTGTGATGAAAGTGATAGTGACCACTTGTTTCCTGGTTCTACGCTGCGTGGGAACCACCCACCTGCTCCTACTTGCCTGGGTCTGGGACGTTCCTATTAATTGGGAAGCCCAAAGCCGGCTTTCTTCGGTCAGCCGCTCACGAAGGCGTTCTAAGAAGGCATATCCATTCCGAACTTCCACCGGGCTTCGGATCGCTGTTGGCTGCCAATCTCATACTTTTTTCGCTCAACGCGGGTCAGTCTTTGAAACTTGTATAATGTAAGGATAGCAGCAGATGCGGGAAAAGTCAATGAAAAGCTAACTCCGTTTAATATCCTTGCAGGATTTTGCGCTTTTCTGCCTCAAACTCGTCATTGGTCAGCAGGCCAGTGTCGCGCAAGTGTCCAAGCAGTTTGAGCTGGGAAAGTTGTTCGCTGCTGCCGCCGGCCGCTGGTGGCTGGTACTGTGGAGGCTGATATTGTGATGGCTGGTATTGTGGCGTTTGTGGGGGTTGGTATTGTGGTGGCTGATACTGTGGAGCCTGATATTGTGATGGCTGGTATTGTGGCGTTTGTGGTGGCTGGTACTGTGGAGGTGGTACCTGGTACTGCGGCGGTTGGTATTGCGGTGCAGGTGCTTGCTGTGCCGACTGCCTCCCCATCAAGTAGCCTATCCCGCCTGCTGCCAAGTCGCCAAGTAATGAAGAGCCGCCCCCCATACCCAGACCCAGGCCTAAACCTCCTAAAGGGGATAATAACGGGAAGCCGCGTCTTCTCATGTAGGGTCCGCCCCAAAATGGTCCTCTTCTGTACATCGTGATTCTCCTTTGCTTGTCTACTTACCTGGATGAATAGCCGGACAACCGCCAGGGTCGCCCCTACAAGTTTCCCCGCAAATGAAGGGTAACAAAGCACTAGCCCTCTTGACTCTGCTGCTGGGCCGCATTCAATTCTGCTTCAAGTTGCTCCATGGCAGACTGTGGTACCATTCCTCCGGCGAGGAGTTGCGCATCTGCTCTTTTGAGACCTTCTGTCAATTTGAAGATCCACGCGTGTTCCAATAATACAATGACTGCCGAGGTGTCGGGGGGAATCGCCTGGGTGAGGAGCAAGATATCTTCATGTGTAAGTAAACCCATCAGGTCTTCCTTCAGGGGGGCGAAGACTTCGAGTTCTTCATCGTTCAGATCGTGTACTTCCAGCACGGCGACCGTTCCATTGACATCCTTCCTGGCAAAAAACAGGTCAACCACGCGGATGAGGCCTTTCTCCTGGATGGAGTTCAGTTCAGGAACAAGCTCGCGCGTGAATTGATCACCTTTAAATCCGATGACGACGAATTCAAGGGGGCCGATAGTCATATTCTAACTCCTTTGCTTTTGATGCGTGACGCCAGAAAACTGACTGGAGCAGCATGAAGCGTCACAAGGTAGTAACGATATAGAATGGTTCGCCGTTTCTGAAATCGGCTGCCTTCTCTCTACCACATGCTTTACCGTCTATTTTACTACTGTTCTGCAACCACTCCCTGCTAGCATCTGAGCTTTCTGGACGCAGGGCTGTTGTTTGACGGAGCGAGATGCATGATAGTACAATTGTGAGTAATAGGACAATTGTACTTACAGCTATATCCCAAAAGGGTAATGGTTTGGAGACATTGAGAGAACGTACGCGGAAGTGGGTAAGCGCTCACTACGGATTTGGCGCTCGGCACCTGATCCGAGCGGAGGAGTGGTTGCAGCGACTCAAGCCTGACGCGTCTGAAGAATTACTGCTTGCCACGCTCACTCACGATATGGAACGAGCCTTCCCTGGACCGGATAGCCCTTCGCTCGACCCTGGCCGCGGCGTTGACGATCCCGTCTACAACATGGCTCATAGTGAACGCTCTGTGCGGATTGTCAGCACCTATTTAGGTGAGCAAGGGGCATCGCAGGAGAGTATCGAGCAGGTCGCGCGGCTTATTCGCGCGCATGAGTATGGCGGTGAGGACGATGAGAACCTTGTGCAGGCTGCGGACAGTCTCAGCTTCCTTGAAGTAAACGTCGATATCTTCCTGAGTATGTTAGATGCTGGTGATGAACGATGGAACGCTGAGGCTGTGCGCGCCAAGTTTACGTGGATGTACGAGCGCATCCAGATACCGGAAGCGCGCGACCTGGCAAGACCGATGTACAAGGAGGCTAAGCGTAAAGTCGATAGCCGATTGTTCAATGGACAGTGAACGGCGAGTGACGCGTTATTTTGGCTCTAGCCGTAGAGTTGTCGATCTGGTCAGATCCCATTCGTCGTTTTACTAGAAGGGAAAACTGATAGCCCTTCCACATACTTGCGTCTGAAGAAAGGAAAAGATGATGCATTACTTACTCTTGATCTACCAGGATGAGGCTGCCCATGCACAGTGGAGCCAGGAACAGTTGGCAGCCGAGTACCAGGCCTACAATGTGTATACGGAAGAAGTGGCGAAGAGCGGTGCGCTACAGAGCGGGAATGCGCTTATGCCTACCAACACCGCGACAACCGTGCGTGTACGCAACGGAAAGATATTGACAACCGATGGCCCCTTTGCCGAAACGAAAGAGCAACTCGGCGGCTATTACCTGTTGAATTGCAAAGACCTCGACGAAGCGATTACGCTGGCCGCCAGGATTCCGGCGGCTACTGATGGTTCCATTGAGATTCGCCCGGTGATGGAATTCGAGTAATACCGGTAAAGGGTAATGGACGCAATACAGCGGATTGTGGCAGATACCTTTCGCCAGGAAGCTGACCGCATCCTCGCCACGCTGATCAGTTCCGTCAGGGACTTCGAGCTGGCCGAGGATGCGCTGCAGGACGCTATGCTTGTGGCGCTTGAACGCTGGCCAGTTGATGGCATTCCGCGCAATCCGAGTGCCTGGATTACTACCACAGCGCGACACAAAGCTATCGACCGTCTGCGCCGAGCGAACACACTGGCACGCAAACAGGTAATCCTGCAGGAACTGGTCGAGCAGGAAGAGCAGAGAGGAACTACAGAGATGGAGGATCGTGCGATCCCTGATGAGCGGCTCAAGCTGATGTTTACCTGTTGCCACCCGGCGCTGGCATTGGAGGCGCAGGTGGCGCTGACACTACATACACTCGGCGGGTTATCTACTCCGGAGATTTCCAGCGCCTTTCTGGTTCCGCTCCCAACGATGGCGCAGCGGCTTGTACGAGCCAAGCGCAAGATACGGGATGCCGGCATTCCGTATCGCGTGCCTCCAACCGACTTATTGGGAGAACGTCTCGAGGCTGTGTTTTGTGTTCTCTACCTGATTTTCAACGAAGGGTATACAGCCACATCCGGCAATGAGCTGATACGACGGGAACTCTGTGACGAAGCGATTCGACTGGCCAGAGTGCTGGCGATGCTCTTGAACGAGGAGGCACTGTTCGACGAGGTTCCAGAAGCACTGGGCCTGCTCGCATTACTGCTGCTGCATGACTCGCGGCGCAAGGCACGAGTTGGGCCAGAAGGAGATTTGGTGCTGCTGGAGGAGCAAGACCGCTCGCTGTGGGACCTGGAAAAGATCAAGGAAGGAATGTCGCTCTTAGATCGGGCTCTGCGTATGAGGCGGCCAGGTCCCTACCAGGTGCAGGCAGCGATCAGTGCCCTGCATGCTCGGGCAAGGCGGCCTGAAGACACAGATTGGCCGCAAATCGCTGCACTGTATAGAGAACTCTTGAGAATGACGCCTTCGCCTGTTATCGAGTTGAACAGGGCTGCAGCCGTAGCTATGGCAGATGGTCCTCTACGAGGGCTTGCGCTGCTTGATCGACCGGAACTGGTGAAAGCCCTGCGTGATTATTACCTGTTTCATGCCGCACGCGCTGATCTGCTGCGGCGTGCGGGACGACTGAACGAAGCGAGCGTTGCTTATATTCGGGCATTTGACCTCTGCCAGAATGAGCGAGAACGTGCTTTTCTGCGTCGTCGGCTGACAGAGGTTACACTGCTTGCATCTATGGAGGAAATATGACGCACGAAGATAACCTATAAGTGGATGATGCTGGTGGTGATGCTCCCGACGGTTGGAGTGTTAGCGCTCGTGTTTCACCCAACAGCCCATGTCACATGGCTTTCGCTGCTGCTTTTCTTCCCCACGTTGCTGCTGGCCATCGCCATCCGGTTCCTGGTGGAATGGTCGCTGGGGCTTACTGCTTTCTGGACGACGCAGATGAGCGCTGTGATCCAGACTTACTATGTCGCGTTGTTTTTCCTCTCGGGCCAGATGGGGCCACTCACGCTCTTTCCAGTCCCCGTTCAGGTACTGGCGCAACTGCTGCCTTTCCAGTGGATGCTCGCATTTCCGGTGCAGCTCCTGCTGGGACAGGTGGATCAGCATGCAATAGTCCTGGGATTGGTCGCTCTAAGAACTTATTGCATATATATGCCTCAAAGGATTGAGGCCTTGCAGGGCTTTCGCATCTGGGATGGTTTCGCTGGGACTCCCAAGCAGATAGCCCTGCACACCCTGCACACCCACCTGCTGCACCACGTCGAGCATCTCCGCACTCTCTATTCCTTCTGCTATGACGTAGCTGTCCACCTCACGTGCAATAGCAGTAATGCCGGCAAGGACGCTATGGGCTGTTTTATCAACAAGTGCATTGGCCACCACTGTATGATCTATTTTGACAAAATCAACAGGTAACTGACTTAGCATCTTCAATCCTGCATTGCCTGACCCCGTATCATCGAGTGCCAGGCGGAAACCCAAATCCCGCAGGTGCCTGGCCTCGTGAACGACGACCGAAAGACGCGCCATGGAACGTTCGGTCAGTTCGAGCACCACACGATTGACCGTCAAGCCAGCCGAGACGATCGCTTCCTGGAGTACCGACCCCGCCTGTAAATCATGGTCGAGTGTTTGCGGGGACAGATTGATGAACAGCAGAACATCAGGCGGCAAATCTTTCGCTCGATCCAAAATGGCTCGTATACAAATAGAGTCGAGTTCGTGAGCACGCCCGATCTTCTCTGCGATATCGAACGCCTCCTGCGGCCCGGCTAAGCCATACTCGGCTTCCGGCCGCGCGAGCGCTTCGAAGGATAGAACTGTACCACGCGCAAGGTCCCAGATCGGCTGAAAAGCGACGGTCAGCTTGCGCTCGCTCAGCAAGCGCCGTACCGCCTGGACCTTGGCCGACGGCACGATCGGGACGCTCTCCCGAACATCTTCAAACGTCACCACGATGTTACGGCTGCGTCGCTTGGCTTCGGAGAGTGCGGCATCCGCTTGTTCTTGCAGCGTGTTCACATCGCCCTCTCCCGACCCGGTGATGGCGACCCCAATGCTCACCGTGGTACCGAGCAGACGTCGCTCTGCATCCTGGCGCAGACCCTCCATGACCGTGACGGTGTTCGTCAGGCTAGTATGCGGCAGGATCATGGCGAACTTATCCGCACTGAGGCGATAGGCACGGTTCGGTGTATTCACCTCGCGTAATAAGGAAGCAAGTTCAGTCAGGAGACGATCACCATACAGGTGGCCGTGTTCATCGTTGATCACCTTGAACTCGTCGACATCGATCAGCGCCAGTCCGACCATCTTCTCAGCAGGACGAGCAAGCTCCCACTCATGCTGAATATCCTCCTGGTAAGCGCGGTGATTCCCTAGATCAGTCAGGCTATCGGTTAGAGCTGCTCGCTCAAGCCGTTCAAGTTCGCGCTGCATGGCTTCGTCAATTTTCCGCCGGTAGAAACCGATCACCATCCAGCAGACGGCGATGAGGAAGAGGCCAGTAGCAAACACGATGGGAGTAGCCGTGAAGATCATACTCTGGGTCCTGTCAAGCTCAGTTGTACTTTGGACTACCTGAGTGTTATATGCGGCTGAAGCCGTCTTCAGTTGTTGTTTGATCCGGTCTAATACCAATACGCTCATTGAATTGCTGGCTGCTACCTGACTCCGATTGCCAGCGTCAACGGCTGCGAAGATAGCGTTCGTGTCACTGAGATAGCTTGTGTGCTCAGAGAGAACTTGCTCTGCAAGCACTTGATCGCTTTTCGTGCCATCGCGATACACGGCCTGGAGGTCATTGACAAAGGAATTAGCCGCCACACTATATTTTGCCCGTAGATCGGGACTCGGCTTGTTACGATACTGGTCCACGAGCAAATGCTCTAGACCGAGATCGTAGCGAGCGTGATTATACAGATCGCTTACTTGTACCGAAAGTGCGGCGTAGTGGGATGCACGCTGTGTAATCGTCGCCGACCAGATCGAGAAACAGGTCAGCGCGAGGAGGAGCGCAATTAATCCTAGAAAGGCCAGACGGCTCACTATATGTACTTTTTCCATGAGGTGGATAGCCTCTTCCAAAGTTAAGGTAGGGTTTTACAATCTTTCCCCACTCCAAATGAAGTAGCGCTCCGATGAGGTGCTTTCTCAGCTCTTTTCCCTCTGTTGCATGAGCACCCCTAATAAGCTGAGGAACAAGAACGCATTACTTTGACGTTTTCCGATTTAAGGTTTACTGAGATCGGTTGCTTTTCTGCCAGTGAGGGTTATTCTTTAACTGCTTTCTAACAGCACAATCACTAGTAGCGTATCAATTCCCCCATACATTGTCAAGACTTATAGTACATTTGTCAGGGCTGTTGCACAGTCCTTTTTTGCCGCCTTCGGCGACAAGGAGAAGAGGGAAGAGGAGAGGGCACCTCGCGCTCCGTCAAGGGGCTTGCAGCCCCTTGAAACCCTGCTTATCCCCGATCTTGCAACAGCCCTGGTACATTTGTCAGGGTTGTGCCAGGTCAGCTCACGCAACACCTCCTCATCTTATCCTCTTCTAGAACGCACTCGCACTATCAAGAACAGCAGGTCTCCAATGACCAGCGCGAACACCAACCACAGCAGGACCTGCGAAGTCCCCATCGGCAGCGTTGGCAGCCAATTGGGAAGTTCACTCGCTCGTTGACCGTCCACCACCGCCATTGGCGGCGTTCCAAAGGGAGCCAGCCGTATCACACCGGTTGAACTGATGCCCATATCGTACGTCACTGCCGAGTCTGGTGCATCCAGGCTCAAGTACGTCAGCCAGCTATCCGGCCGCACCCAGCTCATGTTGCGGTCGCTTGATAGATCATGATACAGTAGCGGCGTCATCTTTTCCTGGAACGCCACCTGCATGCCAGGCGCACCGGGTACCTCGCTGCCCACCGCAGACTGCCCGATTTTTACATTGACATCCCTCGTAGTCACCAGCATATCAGTCAGCAGGTAGACATCGGCTTGGACTCGTTGCCCGTCATTCGCCAATATTTCGAAAGGAATCCACGGATGTGGAGTTTTCATCGTAATCAGGATAGGGGCACCATCGCCTTGAATTTGGCCACGCGCCCTGGCAGCGGCAGTATCGTACTTTGCCGCCATGAAAATCGGACTGCCCTTTGCATAGATCAGTAGATGAGCACGCGTATCGTCACTCATGAAGAAAGCATTGCTGCTCGCCCAGTTCAGTACCTCCTGCCCACTGCCTCGCAGAACCGTGATATTGAGCGCCTCAATTTTCACCTGCTGCAATACCTGCGCAGACGATGCGGCCTGATCAACCCCAGCAGCCGGTGCAAAGGCCTCGAATTCAATAGGATGAGTTTCGCGGAAGAGGCGCTGAAGCGTCCATCCGCCTCCCTCCTCAATCTTGATCGGCACCGTCGGTAATGGCACGATCCATCCCACGTTGGAAACGTTGCCCTGGTACGAAAAGCTGGTGAAATAGCGCTCAATGCCGTCGTGCCACGCAACCAGGGTGGCTGCACGAGCGAGCCGCACATCGCCGTCAGGGGCGAGCAAGCCTCCGCATGCGAAGGCAGGAAGAGCCTGGAATGCGAATAGTCCCAGGGCGATCATAACGGCGGGAAGCATCTTTTTGAGCATCAGAAACATAGTGGATCCTCCTATATCTTTCTTCATTCCTCCCTTTCTGGGAGTTCATCCACTATGACGCTACCGCTCACCCGAAAGTTCCCTTTTTTCGTCTCAAAAGGAAATGTCTCAACCTGCTGTCAGTAGCGATAAAAAAGTAGCTTTTGCAACCTCTCTTCAGTAGTTAAGAAATATTTACCGAATTGATATATTTATAACCATATCTTAACCTTTTCATCACCGGTTAGAATGTTTGCTCCTCCTATACTTACGCGGACAAGGATTTTTCCTTTTATTTTTAAAGAATTGTAACTATTCAGGTACCTTTCTCGCGCCGCCTGCGGCGCCCCTGGAAAAAGAAGGGGATGGTGCGAGGACACCTCGCGCTCCGGCAAGGGGACTGCGTCCCCCTGCACCCCCTGCTCAATAGTTACAAAGAATCCAACAATTTCAAAGGAGGAGCTACCTAATGTCAGTTATTTCTCGCTGGCGCTCGCGAGCTAGCGTCCCTACGGTTATCACACTCCTGGCTCTTATACTCTCTCTCTTGCTCACACTCTCATCGAACGTCCTCAGTTTTGCGCATGCCAGCTCGTCCGGGGGCACAGCCCCAGATGGTCCTGGAGCGCTCTCACATTTCGACCTGTCCCGCAAAGACTGCCTCGGCACCGCCCGCAACACGACCTCAAAAGTCTGGTTCACACTTGCTAACGGTGTCCTCAGCGATGTCTACTATCCCACAATAGACAATACCAACGTCGAGACCTTACAGTACATCGTCACGGATGGCAGCACCTTCACCGACTTGCAGGCGCGCGACACTACCTACACGGTGCAGGCCCTCGACGACCGTGCGCTTGACTGCGAGGTGACGACCACCGCCAGGAGCGGAAAGTATCGCATCATTACCCGACTATCTGACCGATCCTGACCAAAACACGGTAGCAATGCGTGTGCATTTTGTGCCGCTTGTTGGCGATCTGTCCACCTACAAGCTCTACGTACGCTACGATCCTAGCATCAACGGCAACGGTGGCGGTGGCAGCGGTAACGGTGGGGGCGACACAGGTACTATCGATACCTCTACCGGTCACAACATACCTATAGCCTTCGATACCAATACGACTTCCCAAGCAGTCAACCGCACCTACGCTATGCCAGTCTACAGTGCCCTGGATGCCTCAAGACCCTTTACACAGGTGAGCAACGGTTTCGTCGGCCAGCCAAGTGATGGCCTGGTGCAACTCGACGCCTCCCACACACTCACCGCCCTCTACAATCAAGCGGACAATGGCAACCTGGAACAGACGGTGCAGGCGGATATCTCCCAGGGTGGCCATTTGACGCTGGCGCTTGGCTTTGGCACGAAGCAGGCTGATGCGGTAAGTGCAGCCGAAGGGACACTTGCAACCAATTTCAGCCAGCTCACCAAGAACTACGAAGCAGGATGGGAAGCATACGATGCCGGGCTCAATGCGCCGCCACCACATTTCTCCGGAGTACCGGGTGATCAGTGGCATCAACTGGTTGACGAATACTATCTAAGCGCTAACGTTGTGAAGGCCTCCGAAGACAAGACCTTCCCAGGAGCGGTAGTGGCGAGTCTTTCCTCACCGTGGGGGCAGGCCATCTCAGCCTGGAGACCCTACCAATCTCTTCTTCGGCTCCTATCGCGAGGTCTTCGCGCGCGATGTCTACGAGGCATGGACTGGTCTCTTCCTTGACGGCGACCTCCAGACAGCGCGTGACATTGTGAATTTCCTGTTCATTCACCAGCAACGTCCCGATGGCTCGATGCCACGCAACAGTCTGGTCAATGGTCAACTCGCACCGGACTCCTTCAACACGCAACTCGATGAGTGCAGCTATCCGATCATCATGGCCTACCAGCTTGGGATGACCGATAGCAGTCTCTACCAGAATCACATCAAGCCAGCGGCAAACTTTGTGATAAGCCATGGTCCCTCGTTCGGTCCCGAGCGCTGGGAAGAGCAGGGCGGCTACTCGCCATCCACTATCTCCGCCGAAATTGCTGGCCTGGTGGCGGCAGTCTGACATCGCCAAAGTCAACGGCGATACGCAGAGCGCACAGGTCTGGCTTGGTGTGGCCGACGACTGGCAGCGTTCCCTGGAAGGGTGGACCGTTACCACCAATGGCCCTCTGGCCTCACACCCATACTTTATTCGCGTCTCCAAGACAGGTGACCCGAACGCGGCGATTAGCTACAACCTTGGCAATGGTGGCCCTACGATCGATCAACGCTCTGTGATCGATGCAGGCTTCCTGGAGCTGGTGCGCCTTGGGCTCAAGCCATTCAATGATAAGGCGGTGACTGAATCACTCCCGGTAGTCGATGCGACCATTGAGACCAAGACCGCGAGTGGACCGGGTTGGCACCGTTACAACGATGATGGCTATGGCGATGGCGCCTCCGATGGGCATCCCTGGGCACCCAGCGGGCAGGGCACCGGACACCTCTGGCCGGTGCTCACCGAGGAGCGAGGTGAGTACTCCCTGGTCAGCGGTGATGTAGCTACTGCGATAACCCTGCTCGATACGATGCGGCGCTTCGGCTCGGGTGTAGGCCTGATTCCCGAGCAAGATTGGGAGTTGCCGGACCTTGCGGCCTCGCCCTTTGGCACCGATCCTACCGTGGCCTCGATCGGTTTCCAGAATGGTCACCCTGCTGGCTCTGCTGCCCCGCTCACCTGGGCTGCCGGCGTATATGTACGACTGCTCCTCGACATCATCAAAAACAGGCAACTGGAGCAACCTGCCGATACCTTCAACCGCTATGTAGCCCATCAGCAGGGGCAGACCAGTCTCACTGTGACTGCGCCACCGGACAAATTGATAGTCACTGATTCCCCGATAACTGTCACTGGCACGTCGGTGTCGGGCGACATGATCTACGTGGCAGCCACAAATATTGACAACAACAGCCAGACCACGGTGGTCAGCACGACAACCAAGCCTGATGGTTCCTTCAGCGTGTCGGTCCCGATAATAAGTGGGACCACCGTGTTGAATACGGTAGCTGTTAGTCCTACGGGAGCCACTGCCCACGACCAGAGAACCATCGTCATCGACTTTACCCCCGGCACGAAAATCCTTAACGTTACGGACCCCACTGGCGACGACAATGGCCCCGGGAACTATGCCTATCCCACGGCCAGCGACTTCCACGCGGGAGCCTTCGATATCCAGGCGTTCCAGGTCATCATTAGCCCAGATGGATCGACCGTCACTTTTAAGCTGCAGGTACGCGACCTGTCACCGACCTTCGGTAGCCCGCTTGGAGCGCAACTGGTGGACGTGTACGTGCATGACCCGAATGCTGCGGCAGCCGATACCTCGACGGCAGCATCCTTCCCCCAGCGCAATTACACAATCGCAGGGAGTGCAGCTTGGAGCAGGCTTATTGAGGTGCAGGGGTTCGGACAGCGCTATATTGATGCTCATGGCACGACATTGGGCACCGTCAACATCAGCGCCAATGCCATCTCGCGCTTCATCACCTTCAGCGTGCCAACCATGAGCCTGGGAACTCCCGGGCCGGGCTGGGGCTTCACAGTGGTGTTGACGGGCCAGGATGGCTTCAGTTCCGACCAGGCGCGAGGCTTCGCCCCAACGCCGCAGCCATTCTTATTCGGTGTCTGCGCTACGGCGAGCAGCGATCCGCACTGCACGTTTGATCCGACTAAGGTGCCGAAGGCCATGGACGTGCTAACACCTCCAGGAGTCAATCAGTCTACCGAACTGGACTATACACTAGGCCCTGTAGTATTACAGGATGTGACAATCCCGTAGTCATGGCTCCGGATACTGTCTGATTGCACACCGAGAGGCGACCGTTTTTGACGGTCGCCTCTCAGCTTTAATATGTCCTTTGCCCAATACTCGAATTCTTAAGGCGTCGTGTGCAAATATCGCGGCGAACGACGAGCCTTCGTCTCCTGCTCAAAAGCATAGGCCAGCTTAATCAGCGTCGGTTCGCTGAATGCTCGACCCATAAAAGTGATCCCGACCGGCAGCCCGAACACATAGCCTGCAGGAACCGAGATAGCCGGATATCCCGCCAGGGCTGCTGGCTGGGAGCAGCTTCCCAGTGAAGGATCGCCGTTGATCAGATCTATCGGCCAGGGCGGACAATTGGTAGGCATGACCAGCGCATCTAGATTGTACTGGTCCATCACCGCGTCAATGCCTTCTTGACGGGAGAGGTGACGCGTTTCCTCGATCGCAGCCAGGTACACAGGATCATCCAGTGAGGTGGTTGCCTCGGTCTGTAATAGAAGTTCCTGGCCGAAGTACTTCAGTTCCACCTGGGCATGAGCACTGTTGAACGCGATGACGTCAGCAAGCGTATGCACAGCCGAGCCGGTCAGTTCCGCCAGGTATGTGTTGAGATCGGCCTTGAATTCAAACACAAGCACCCGGTGTTCCGCATTAGACGAAGACATCTGCTTTGCCGTCGGGATGTCTGCGGGATCAACGATCACCGATCCCAGTGCTCGCATCTGCTCGATAGCAGCATACGCTATGGCATCAACCTTAGTACTGTAGCCGTAATAGACCTGCCGGGCAACTCCAATGCGTGCTCCTCGCAAGCCATCAACATCCAGGAATTGCGTGTAGTCGCTATGGAATTTGCCAGCACTCTCCTGCGTCGCAGTATCACGCGCATCAACTCCCGTCAGTGCTCCGAGCAAAGCAGCCGCATCGGCCACGGTGCGACCGAACGGGCCGATGGTATCCTGGCTGTGCGCGATGGGAATCACACCGGCACGGCTGGTTAACCCAACCGTCGGCTTGATGCCGACAACCGCGTTTGCCGCAGCCGGGCAGAGGATCGAGCCATCCGTCTCCGTGCCCAGCGATGCCGCAGCCAGGTTCGCCGCAACTGCTACCGCCGATCCCGAACTGGAGCCGCAGGGTGTGCGGTCCAGTACATACGGATTGCGCGTCTGCCCGCCACGACCGCTCCACCCACTCGTGGACGTTGTTGAGCGAAAGTTAGCCCATTCGCTCAGATTCGCCTTACCCAGCAGGACTGCACCTGCTTCTCGCAGCCTGTTCGCCACAAACGCATCCCTGGGGGGCCGTGATCCCACCAGCGCCAGTGACCCAGCCGTCGTCTGCATCTGGTCCACTGTCGCGATATTGTCCTTGAGGAGCACAGGTATACCATGAAGAGGACCTCGTGGACCCCTGGTCTGGCGTTCCCGGTCGAGTGCTTCGGCTATTTCGAGTGCCTCGGGATTGACTTCAAGCACAGAGTTGATGGCTGGACCACCCTGGTCAAGCTCGCGGATACGTTCGAGATACATCTCGACGAGTCGGTGTGCTGTCAGCTTTCCTGCAGTCATCGCCGCCTGCAACTCGACAATGGTCGCTTCTTCCAACTCTGGAAACGGGCCTGCGAGATCATGACTCATCACTACTCCTTACAATACGCGACTACAGATTACGTCTATCGCTTAAATTGTGGCTTGCGCTTCTCGAGGAAAGCGCTCATGCCCTCCTGCGCATCAGGAATCTGTGACGTAGCAGCCATGACCTCTATCGCATAAGCATAGGCATGTGGTTGGGGCATCTCCATCTGCGCGTAGTACGCTTGTTTGCCAATCCCCTTACCGATCAGGCTACCCCGTGTCGCAGCCTCAAGCAACCGCTGAGACTCTTCTACCAGTTGGTCTGGAGGCACTACCCGGTTGACCAACCCCCAGTCCGCCGCCGTCTGCGCATCGATTGTATCGCCCGTAAGCAGCATTTCCAGTGCCCGTTTGCGGCCAATGTTGCGGCTGACTGCCACCATCGGCGTTGTGCAGAACCATCCCCCTTTTCCGCCAGGCGTAGCAAAACCCGCTTCCGTGGAGGCCGCCGCCAGGTCGCACGTAGCGACCAATTGACACCCGGCGGCTGTGGCAAGCCCATGCACACGCGCCAGCACCGGCTGTGGTATCTCTTGAATCGTATCCATCAGCGTCGTGCAGACTTTCAGCAGTGCACGCACAGCGGCCAGGTCCTGGCCAACCACGTCGGCGAAATCGTGACCGGCGGAAAACACTGGCCCACGTCCGGCCAAAATCACGCCATGTGCCGCACTCTCCCCAACCTCACGAAAAGCAGCCGTCAGCTCGGTCATATGCTTGAGCGAGAGTGCATTTCGGCGCTGGGGGTTGTTCATAGTAATCGTGGCAAAATTACCTTCATACTCTAACTCGATCAGTTCGTATCTCATACCTATCGCTCCTTGATACCTGGTACCCGCAAGGGGCACCAGTACATTAGATGGATGAACTCAGGGGTGTATATCCTGGCAGGGTAGCCGTGCAGGCGAAGCCACGCCAGGACTCGCGCTTCTCTTACACATTCGCACTATACACCACGCATAGATGAGAGTGCAACCCGAGGAGTATCTCCTGGAGAGAGAAGACACTTCCGCGCAACAGTAGGACCCTTCCCAGTTCTCAAAGTTTCCTTTATAATTGACCTCATGCTTTATGAGTATCTTTTAGTATTATTAAGTCGTGTAGTTTCTTTCTTTGCGAGATTCCTAGGCATCTGGTACATCACCGATGACATAACACCACATAGGGTAGCAGATGAGTCTATCAAGAAATGGGGTAATTCCTCGCGAGCTCTGGGGCATCTCCTCCAGGTCAAATCCCCGGGTACAAACGTGTTGTGCGCATCATGCATACTCTGGAGCAAAATTGATCCTGACGATCCGTTATCTGCTCTTCAAACGCTCCAAATGCTCCTTGGACGTCTGCCCTGGCAGATGCAGGCTAACGCCCTCGCCTTAGTGACCGACAGCGATATTTCTCGTACGGCTTCTATCCTCGCACAACTCTCTCCTCCCATACCGGTCGGGCTTATTCCGGTTGCAAGGTTTATCGTTGGACAATGGACAGCGGTACCTCGTCATGATAATCTTGCATTGCACTTCTACTATTCACTCACAGCTTATGGCATCTCTCAAGCAGAGGCCCACCTGCTTCTAGCCAGAGCTCTCGTAGCCCGTGGCCTCTATATACAGGCAGAGCAGCTACTTCAAAAACTGGCAGAGCTTTATCCCGCTCCAGATATACTCTGGCTCCTGGCCATATTGTACCAAATGCTCAGTCGTCCGCCACAATTGCAACTTAATACACTCCTTCGTTTCACCAATAATGCCCCTTCTGATGCGCGCCTATGCCAGGCCTGGAAAATGATCGGAGACCTATATGGAGAACAGCCAGGTGACGGTATGGAGGCTGTAAACGCCTATAGGCGAGCGGAAGAGTTAGGGCTGCAGCATTCTCAGCTGTCTGCATTCCGTACGGGCTATTGGGATAGAATTCCTGCCCTACGGGCACATCCGGATTACGCATTCCCGGTGACGGTAGTTGTTGACCTGGAGGTCGATCCAAAGCTAAATGCCAGGCCTGGAGAGCGAGTATTCGAGGTCGCGGCAGTCCGAATGAAAGGAAATACAATCATTCGAGAATACCAGACCTACATTCGGCGTCCATTCAAGCCAGCGAAGCTACAAACAAACGAGGTAATCGAGCAGGCGCCTGAACCAGAACGAGTAGCTGCTGACTTACGCATCATTATAGGAGAATCGCTCGTTGTCGGTCATAATTTGCAGAATTTCGATTCAAGAGAACTGAAAGGGATGGGAGTTCCAATCTTCGAAGAGCGCATTGTCGATACATTGACTTTCGCACGTCTGCTCTACCCGGACAGCCTGCGCCATAACCTTTCACTCCTCTTCCGCATGCATGGTTTCGAGGAGGACGAGGGTGAATGGCATACGGCATTAACGGATGCGCGTGCCTGTGGTAAACTCCTATTCGCCTTGGGAAACGAACTCGTGCAGCGCGGAGATGTACTTCTAAACGGTATACGGGCGCTTGTTCAACCCGGAAGTGCATTCGACAAGGCTGTACTGCAACCACGCAAGGTACCAGCCAATCCGGCGCTACCCTGGGTGCTGAATCCCAATCCCTCTGCACCGCATACTCTTGTCTCCTTACGTGGTGTCTCTGCCAGTCCAAACATGCAGAAAGTGCTACAGAGTAGGGAGGATGCCCTGATAGAACTGCATGACCCTGAGGCAGCATATATTGAACACCTTCCTCCAGACCGATGCTCTTTAGTCACTACAAGTACACGTACCCGACTTGAATATATGCTTGCAGCCCTGCAGCAAAAGAACGAAGTGTATGTATTACCCGACCCTAGAACCCTGCTCTGTCCGAACCGGCTACGGGCACTTATCGAACATACAACAAATGATGAACATCGTCTGCTACTCTTCTGCCTCTATCAGGCCTCGCATAGTCACGATGCCAGCACACTTTATCCTATGCGCTTGCCTGTAAAGGATGAGCCAGAATTCCTTCAGCTACGGAAAGACCTCATGTGGGCTTGTTGTTCGACCGATACAGACCACACAATTGCCTGTTCGGCAAAACAAGCGTATTTTGCCGCTATAAATGGCCATCAGGTCTTGCTAGCTACGCATGAAGCGTTAGTTCATCAAGAAGATGTTCCCCGAGCTGATCTCATTGTGATTGACGATGTTTCTGAGCTACAGATGCACCTCGCCGAATATAGCGCCAGGCAACTCAGTAGTGATTATATAGAGGCATTGAGGCTGGAACCGGCAGAACAGGAAGCATTGAGCCTTTTGCATACACAGATTTCCGCTTGCGTCCAGGCATATGCTCCGCAGCCGAGATTTCGTGAGCGTATATCCTTGCGTAGCGTGACGCGCTACCTGATGCAATCAAAGGCTGATCAAGGTCATTCAGTGCTGATGCAACTTAAACAAGCAGGTAACGCGACCAGGAAATTGGCAGAAATCATCGAGAATCTTTGCAAAGAGTCTTTGCAAGACCCAATCTCTCAGCGTCGCCCAACCGACGCTGGTCATGGAGAGAAGCCCACAAAAAGGATATTGCAGGCTTACTGGCTTGATATCTGGTTATCCGATAGGGGTGAAATCGAGCGGTGGGCGATTAATGGTGTCAGTGAAGACCTCGGAAAGGCATTTATACATAAGTTCTGGCAGCCCTATCAGCAGCACATTCTCTGTGGAACGGCTATCACAATAAATAAACGTGGAGCTGTCTTTCTTGAGCGCAGTCTCAACCTGCCACAGGGTTTACCTTTACTAAAAGATGCGCGACCTCCAACCATGGTCTACATTCCACCTCGAGAAGTGCTCGCTCCTGCAGGGTTTTTACGCCGCTATTCCTGGGCCAAGCAGGTTGGGGCATTTCTCTACTCACTCCAAGCACAAGCCCAAGAGCGAGCACTTGTCATCACACTGAATCACGCCTCAATTGCCGAGGCACTGGCTCAGGCGTTTGCTCAGACAAAGCCACCTCTAGGAAGGCGTGTGCTTGCTCCCTATTTTGGTTGGACAATGACGAAAATCGGCGAAAGACTATCTGATCCAAAACGACCTGTGCTTGCGCTGGTTTCTCCTCGGATGCGACGTACCCATCTTGATATTCTGGTGGACATCGAGGTTACTGGACCGCTCCAGTTCCTTAACTCGGACGATCCTCTTGTCGCAGCGTATATGCGGATCTTTGCCGATCTCTATCCACAAGAAGGGCCTTTTAGCGCCTATCTTTTGCCACAGGCGCTGCTAGAGTTGAAGGCGCGGCTCTCCTCAGACGCAGGGATGCATATAGTACTTGATAGCCGCCTGCACTCAAAGACATACCGTGATGAAACATTCGAAATGCTTAAAGATATTGCAAAGGTGAAGGATGATTTCTACCCACAGATGGTTTCGAGCGAGACGCAGCCAGCCGAAGAAGCCTTTCTCGCGCTACTAACGCAGGCTCTAGAACAGCGTGGTTTTAGTTCACACGAGGACATCTCTGATGAAGAACTACGTTTGGTGTTACGGAAGTTCTGGGATGTCGATAACTTCAAACCATTCAATAGGGAAGATACCTTGAAGGCACAGGTTTCCCAAAAGGATATCGTGCGCGGGGTACTCCAAGGAAAGGATCAGTTGCTCGTTGCAGCTACAGGGGGAGGCAAATCTCTGTGTTTCCAGCTCCCGGCACTGCTGTTTGCTGAATGTGAACCACCAAAGGTGACCCTAATATTTTCTCCGCTCATTTCATTGATGAGCGACCAGGTGGAAGCACTGCAGCAAAAAGGTGTGTTCTCAGCGATCATGCTCAACTCCAGCCTCTCAACAATACATCGGCAGGAGCATCTGCAAGGGCTGATACGCGGAGATTACTCCATTGTCTATATCGCACCTGAGCAAATCCGCTCTCCTGCCTTGCGGCATGCCCTTGAACAGAGAGAGATTGGCCTGATAGTGGTTGATGAGGCCCATTGCTTGAGCCAATGGGGACACGACTTCCGCACTGAATATTTCGCTATTAAGGACTGGATCGACCGCATATGTGGTACGACGAATTGGTCTTTCCCCATCCTGGCGTTAACTGCTACGGCTCGTCAGGGTTATATAGATCAGAAGACTGAGCATTCAGATCAAGCAAGTACAGTTCAAGATATCATTGACAAGCTGAAACTGAATAAAGCAGGTGTAATCACTGCCTCACCCGAGCGCAAAGAACTGGTGTTCCGTGTTGAACGCATCGTTCCGCATCCTTTTAAGTGCAAATGCGGCGGTACATTTGAGTTGGGGACGGGCAAAGTAATCTGCCAGGCGTGTCATGCAACAAAACGAGTCATGGACACCGAATTAGAGGAGGTTGTTGGAGAGACTAAACTCGAATGCCTGATATATCTGCTTAATGAACATGGGCCATCGGGATTACGTCAACGTTGGAATCGACAGCCAGGCGAGCAACAACGCGGCATAGTGTATTGCGCCTATAAAAAAACCACCAGTAAGGTTGCTGCAAGATTGTCCAGAAGTGTTCAGGGACTTCGCGTCCGTATATACCATGCTGAGCTGCCACCAGAAGAAAAAGAAGAGGTTCTTCAACGCTTTAAGAGCGATGGCGAAGATGGTCTAGATGTTGTCGTCGCTACTAATGCCTTTGGGATGGGCATAGATGTGCGCCGACTGGGTTTCGTTATCCATTTTGATGTTCCTGGAACGCCAGAAGCCTATTACCAGGAGGCCGGGCGAGCCGGGCGCGATAAACTGTTCAGCGAAGGCCAGGAACGGGCAGTTTGTATTCTCCTCTACCATCAAATAGACCTGAGCAAACAACGATACTTGAACCGAAAGAATATAATCACAAGTTACCAACTCGTGGACGTGTATGATGTACTATGCGAGCTTCGAAGCGACGTGATGGGCGGTTTAGAAAGACAGCTCACTAGGAGTCCAGACCAAGAGGTGATTTTTACTGCCCAGGATATTGCAGTACGTGCCGGTGTGAACGAGGAACTGGTGGGAATGATCCTGTACTACCTGGAATACCATACCTTGTTCCGGGGTCAACCAGTCCTAGCACGCGGAGAAACAGTTCATCACGTCCTGCAGATCAAGTTTGAGAAGGGGTATCGAGACCGATGCAACCTGCTTCCTGAGCGTTCACCATCACGTCCTCTGCTGCACTGTTTCCTGCATAATGATATATTTGGACTGAATGACGAGACGATTACGACGATTTCCCTGAAGGAACTTGCTGCATATCTGAGATGGTCTATAACTACACTTGAGCGAGAATTGCTAAACCTGGTACAGAGACGAATTATTACCTATCTTTGCCAGGGGCGCATTAAGTGGACCAGCGACGCTGCCCATGCCAGCGAGGTGCTGACCGGCCTTGAGAAGGAGGTAAGGATATTCATACAGGAGATAGGGAAGAAACAATCAGGTGCTTTCCTGAAAGGTGAGACAGCGTTTGAAGACCTGGCAGCATGGTGTACGAAACGACGATTAAACATTGTACCTCAACTAAACTTTCTCCATTTCCTCGCGGCCCTTTCCCACAGGGACGCTGCTGAGTTGCGGTTATTTAAACGTTTTGCACGCGCTGTTCGCCGATCTCAGCCTGGACGCTATGAGATGTGCCTCTTGATCGAGGAGAGTTCTTCCATCCTGGCGAAGATCGATCGTATCTTTACTGAGTTAAAACATACCCTTACCTTAGTGGAACAACAGCAGGCCACCGACCAATGGCAGGAATTCGATCTGATGAAGATTGTGCCAGATTACCGCCGTCGACAGAGCTTTCACCGCCAACTACTCCTGCTAGATACTCTTGGCTTGCTCAAATACAAGAGCGACCCCTCCATAGGATCGGCCATGCAGGTGATCTTTAAGCAGCCATACGTCCCAGGAGATAAGCTCAAGATCGATTTAACATCGCTGCGCCTGAAGGGAACTTACGATAAAAATAAACTCAAGTTGATGGAGCGCTATGCGACTGAAACGCAAGGAGACTCACTTGCTAATATGTTCTCTACTTATTTCTTTGGTAAGGAACCTCTTGTTAAGCAGGTTGATCAGGCATTACGGGCAGATCTGACGGCACAACAGCAAGACCTCCTGAAGCTGGAGGGTGGCTTTCACCTCATCGAAGGGCCAGCAGGGTGCGGGAAGACAACGGTGCTTGTCGAGTACATCAAACACCTGGTCTACCACAGGCAGGTGCCACTCGAGCGCATTATGGTAACGACGCACTACAAAAGCGCAACAAACCGCATTGCTAATGCGCTCGAGGTGCTTCAAGAAGATGGTAGCTTGGTGCTGGCAACTACAATAAATAGCTTCGGCGAGACGATCTTCAAAAAGTATCGAACTTTGCTCCTGCTCGGCGATGGGATACAATACTACCAGCAGGAACCGCAAGTGTTGCGGGGCTCTCCGGAAGAGATCAGAAGGAAAGAGCAGAATCTTGTAAGTAAAGCTCTGAAGAGCATCTATGCTGGAACATGGCTACATGATCCCTGGCCTGAAGGCTTAGAGATGCCTCCAGTGGAAGGAGTGTACCAACCAAACGACGAACTTGAAAGGCAATGCCTGGATGCCATCAGGCTGCTGCGCGAACATGGCATTTTTCCTATTCGCACTACTACGAAAGAGCAAATTACGGAAGCCCTGGGCAAAGTAAAAGATACGAGGTGCTCCCTATCCCTGCGCTACGCTGCATACCTCGAGTTCTTACGGCTCATGGGCCAGGAAAATTGCTACACATTCGATGACCAGATACTCTTCGCTCTTGCGATACTCCAAAGCAATCCGATTATTGCACAGGAATACCGGCACTTCTACGAAAACATCATCATTGATGAGCTGCAAGATTTCACACCTGCACAGGCTAAACTCTTCCTCCAATTATGTACAGCACATCGGAATGTTCTGGCCTTTGGAGACCGAGATCAAGAGATTTGCGTGAAGGAAACCAGCGCTGCCTCGGTATTTAATCGGTTCGCTCGCATGGATAGTTGTGGAGTGGTCAAGGCACATCACTTGACAACCAGTTTCCGCTCTACTCAACGTATTCTCGATCTTATCAGTTACGTGCGTGACTATCAAGAAGCCTATAAGCGGCCACCGCTCAAGTCTGCCCAGGGATTAGGAGGAGAACTTCCCATGCTTCTTCGTATTCGAGCAAATGACGAACAACAAGATAGCAACGATACGGCTAATGGAGTACAACGTAAATTAGCAGGAATGACTTCGCTGGAGTGCATGGTACAGGCTTCGCTCGAACAGATGCAGCAGATTCCCGAATTGGATCGCGGCAGTATGGTGTTGATGGTCATGAAAAGCAACTGGAGTATAGATGTGGAGAAGTATCTTAAAGCGCGAGGAGTGGAATTCTCAGTGCTTAATAATCGGTCCCTCTACCAGCAGCATCATGTGGATCGTGTCCTTGTCTATTTACGTCTCATTGCTGATCCCATGGTGGATCAAGATGTGGAACTGCTCATCCGCTCTTGTATAGTGCCCTACTTTAAGGATGAGCAAGTGAAAACTTTGAAGGAAAGTGCTCAGACAGCAGGATATTCATTGATCGAGGTACTACAGAATGATAAAGAGCTTGGAAAGGCAAGCGTGAACGCAGAGCAGAAGGCAGTTCTTCAAAGTCACCTGGCAGTGATCACTCGTTTCCAGCCAGACAGTCTCGTGAGCGAGGTCGAAGAAGACCTTCGCGCGATAAATGATGGGCCTTTTGAGGTGCTTGCCGAGCAGGAGCAGAAAAGAGAAGATGTGGAGCAGGTGCTGCACTTTCTTCAACAGAAAACAGTGACAGCAGCAGTTGCTGAAATAAAGAAGCACCTTTCCTTCCTGGAGGAAGGGCGTAAGCATACGGGACTCATCGTAACCACAATTGATCACGCAAAGAGCGAAGAATTCGATACCGTTTTCTTGCTTGGCGCTGACTATCTGGGTGGCCATCTCAATTCTCGGATACTTCTCAGTTATAAACGAAGACTCTACGTGAGTATCTCAAGGGCAAGGCGGAGACTTTACCTGGTGGTAAGCGACGAGTCTCAAATCCTCAATCCACTCTTTTCATCGATACCAAATCATCTTTACAAGGAGGTTGTCTGTGCGTCAGGGGCAAGCGAGAGTCATGTTCCTGCTTGAAAGACATCATACAATTGAGTTGAAATTCTGCCCACTGTAGCGTATAGTAAGTGGTGTAGTATGCACTAGAAAGTGTCAACGTTGCCCTTGAGGATGGTCCCCCTTTCATGTATTGGACTCATTATGTTTTTGCTCTATGGTTCACTTGTCGATTCGTTCCTTAATGAGGAGGTAGTTGGTGAATGACCGTGCGGAACGGTGGCTTGGACTTGCCTCGGAACACCCCACCGAAAATGGACATGTGGTGGGCCAATTGAGAGTTCGATCCAACCACCTGCCTGCTCCTCTCACCCCACTGGTTGGCCGCGAGCAAGAAGTGGCAGCAGTTTCTACCCTCTTGCGCCGCCCCGGGGTGCGTCTCCTGACTCTCACCGGCACAGGGGGCGTCGGCAAAACGCGCCTGGGGTTGCAGGTGGCAACCGAACTGCTAGATGACTTTGCCGATGGGGTCTGCTTCGTCCCACTGGCCTCCGTCAGCGATCCTGCCCTGGTCATTCCCATTATGGCCCAGGCGCTCGGGCTTAAAGAAGCCGTAGATCACCTTTTGCTCGATCTCCTGAAAGCTTACTTACAGAACAGGCACCTGCTGCTACTGCTCGACAACTTTGAGCAAGTGGCAACGGCGGCGCCGAAGCTTTCGGACCTCCTGGTCGCCTGCCCTCACCTCAAAATCCTCGTGACCAGCCGAGCTGTGCTACACATCCTTGGTGAATATGAGTTCCCAGTACCCCCCCTGGCACTACCAGACCTCCATCAACTTCCACAGAACGAGGCCATCTCACAGTTTGCATCGGTCACCCTCTTTCTGCAGCGTGCACTGGCCATCAAGCCAGAACTGGCCATCATCATAACAAATACTCGTGCGATTGCTGAAATCTGTGTGCACCTGGAGGGGCTGCCTCTAGCGATAGAACTGGCAGCAGCCCGCATTAAACTGCTTCCGCCACAGACACTGCTCGCACGATTGGAGCACCGCTTGCAGGTACTGACGAGCGGCACACAGGATGCACCGGTACGGCAGCAGACACTGCGCAATACCATCGCGTGGAGTTATAACCTGTTAGATGCAGCAGAGCAGCAGCTCTTCCGGCGTCTCTCCGTCTTCGTTGGCGGCTGCACATTAGAGGCAGTAGAATCTATCTGTGACACTCTTGACGGTGGAGCATTCCAGGTCCTTGATGGCGTAACCTCGCTCATCGACAAGAGCCTGATGCAACAAACAGAGCAGGAGGGACAAGAGTCCTTCCTCGTGATGCTGGAGACGATTCGCGAATATGGGCTGGAGTGCCTGGCTGCGAGCGGAGAGGCGGTGGCCACTCGCCAGGCTCATGCTGCCTACTACCTGGCGCTGGTGGAGGAGGCAGAGCCAGAGCTGGCGGGTCCACAACAAAGCGTGTGGTTGGAGCGGTTAGAGCGAGAGCATGACAACCTGCGAACTGCACAGCGCTGGTTGTTAGAGCAAGCAGCGAGGGCAAAGGTTGGGAAGGCCGGGTACAACACTGAGAGTAGCATGGAGATGACCTTGCGGTTGGGCGGAGCATTATCCCAGTTCTGGCAGGTTCACGGTCACTGGAGCGAGGGTCGCAAGTACCTGGCGCGAGCGCTAGCTGTAGAGGCATCACCTGGCGGTAACCGGGTCGCGGCATTTGTACGAGCGAAGGCACTCATTGCTGCCGCGCACCTGTCCTTCGTCCAGAGCGATTATCCTCGGACAGAGGCACTGTGTAAGGAAAGCCTGGCACTATACCGCGAACTTAGAGACCAGAGAGGCATCGCCGCTTCCCTCTACTGGCTGGGCAATGTTGCCTGGGTGCGGGACAACTCAGAAGAGGCACGCTCCCTGCTTGAGGAAGCCTTGACCCTCTTCAGACAGATAGATTATAAGGGCTTTATCGCCTGGCCCCTTTTCACCTTAGCACTATTGCACTACAGCCAGGGTGAGTACACCCAGGCCCGTACACTGTTCGAGGAGTCCCTTGCCCTGTACAGGGATGTAGGAAACAAGATGGGTATTGCTCACACCCTCTCCCAATTGGCACAGGTACTCCTTGTCTCCCAAAGCGACCAGGCGAGAGTGCATTCGCTGCTTGAGGAGTGCCTTGCGCTCTCCTACGAATTAGGCTTCAAGGAAGGAATTGCCGCCTCATTGTGCCTCTCAGGGCAGCTGGCTTTGATTTAAGGTGATATCATCACTGCACACTCCCTGGTACAAGAGAGTGTGGCGCTCTACAAGGAGATGGGGCACCGGCATGACACTGGCTGGTCACTCTCTATATTAGCACGGGTAGTTGCCGCCCAGGGTGACTACGCAGCAGCACACGCTCTCTATGAGGAAAGCCTGGCTATCACCAGAGAGGTGAGCAATAAACTGCACATCGCTTCCGGCCTGGAAGGATTGGCCGCTGTCGTCGCGGCCCAAGGTGCCCTGCCTGGTGGGCAGGGCACCCAGTGGGCGGCACAGCTTTGGGGTGCGGCAGAGTCCCTACGCAAGGCCATCGGTGTACCCATCCCACCTATTGATCTAGCTGACTATGAGCGTTCGCTCTCAGCAGCACGCACCCATCTGGATGAGCAGACCTTTGCCGACTCATGGGCCGAGGGACGAACAATGACGCCGGAACAGGCTCTCGCCGCTCAGGGGCGCCGAACGGCCCCACAAGTTCCACCTCCGACCACAACACCGACAACCTATCCCGCCGGACTATCTGCACGCGAGATTGAAATACTGTGCCTGGTAGCAAAAGGCCTGACCAATGCCGAGATTGCCAAGGAGTTGGTCCTGAGCACGAAAACCGTCGCTGCTCACCTTACCCATATCTTTAACAAAACGAAAAGCGAAAATCGCGCTGCAGCTACCGTCTTTGCCATGCGACACGGCTTGATCTAGCTTCCGTAGTGGGTCTGTATCCTTGCGGGTGATAGTCCCGTGGGGGCGTAGGATACCTGTCCCCCAGACAGAGTTCCCGATTTATCGCGCCTGGGGTGGTGCGTGGCCTCTGCCGTCCAATTAACTATCAGCTCTTCACCAGCAACCGCAACATACTCAATCCGGCCAAACCCAGGCAAAACCAGCCAGGGAGGGACAGGTGCGCCTCGACCAGCAGAAAGATACCTCCGGCCAGCGACGCAGCAAACATCAAAAGCCAGCTAAAGCTCGAAGCCCCCGGTAGCACACTATCATCTTTCCTCGGCCTGCTACCGGCAAGCTTCACCTCAATCTCCCCCGCTTCGAGCCTGCTGATCAGTTGCTCCAACGAACCCGGCAGCGTCAGCAACACCTTGCCTGTGCCGAGTAACTGACTGAAGAGCTGTTGCAGCGTTTGTCCCATACCCTCTGCGTCCAGCCCCAGAAACTTGCGTGCATACGAGGTAGCAACCTCGGCAAAGTTGAACTCCGGGGCCAGTCCGGTCGATACGCCAACCAACGTGCCAACGGCCCGACCGGTGGCCGCAAACTGCGCCGGAATGCGCACAGGCTGTCCATAGAGTAAATACCCGATTTCCCGTAACACTGCGGGAATATCCAGTTCTCTCATCTCGCCCAGCGTCATGCCGTGATAGCGCTCCACTAACAGCGACATCACCCGCTCAATCGTGGCCAGGTTTGCTCCTTCCCCAATAAAGCCAAGCTTCACCAGGCCGTTCACCAGGGATCGTGGATCGCGTTCAATGAAGGCCATGAACATCTCTTTCATCGACCTCTTCATCTGTCTCGTCAGAGTCCCAACCATGCCGAAGTCAACCAGGGCGATCACAGGCCCACCACCCGTCGATCGTTTGACAAAGATATTGCCCGGATGCGGGTCTGCATGGAAAAAGCCTACCTCAAAGAACTGGTAAAAATAGGCCCGCACAGCGCGTTCGGCCACCTCCAGGTTGTCGATTCCTGCCGCAGCAAGGGCAGCATAATCACTGACTTTGATACCGTCGATCCATTCCAGTACCAGCATGCGCTGCGAGACATATTCCTCGTACACACGCGGAATGTAGATCATCGGATCATCCTTAAACATCTCTTGGAAGCGTTTCGCGTTTGCCGCCTCGCGTACATAGTCTATTTCTTCGTAGACGGTACGTTGAAACTCGTCGTAAACAGCCATCAGATCAATGAAGTTATACGTGTTGACGAAACGGGTGACGAGCCAGATGACACACTTGAAGGTGCGCAAGTCCAGACGCACGAGTTGTTCACAATTGGGCCGCTGAATTTTGACGGCAACCATCTCGCCGGTCGAGGCCAGGATCGCTTTATGGACCTGGCCAAGCGAGGCGGCAGCAGTACATTTGCGCTCCAGTATGCTGAACACATCCTCAATGGGCCTGCCCAACTCCGACTCGATGACCTCGACGACATGAGCAAAGGGAGCAGGTGGCACCTCGTCCTGCAGTGAACTTAGTACAGCAATGGCCTGCTCGGGCAACAGATCAACGCGTGAACTGAGAAACTGCCCAAGCTTAATCATCAAGACGCCACATCTCAGCGCAGTTTCTCGGAATGCTAGAAGCGCCCGCATCAACGCCTCGCTATCAGGCCGTACCGCGTAGTTGCCATGCGCATGTGCTTGGATCACCCTGCGACGCTCACGGTAAATCACCCAAATCGTCCACAGCAGCAGGCGTGAGATGTGGAGAAAGCGTACAATCTGCGAGAGCCGATTGATTCCAGGAGTTACTGCACGCATAGCATCCCTTCCATTTTTGGAACTCTTCAGATGCCTGGCTCCTCACCGCCCCTGGCGTCTCGCGTCTTCTTTTACGTAAAAAACTCTCTTGCGAACTGCCCGCAGGCGGTGAGGAGTCGTGAAGAGTTACACCTGGCTTAAATCCGTTCCCTTGTCGATACGCGGAGAATGAACAGCCTCTGCCATCTCATCGAGCCCATCTGCCAGCTGATGAACGAGTTTAGCCAATCCGCGGGCGAATTCACGACCGGCAACCTTGAAATGCTGCTGTGGTTCTGGCGGCAACACACTTATTGGCAGAAGTGCAAGGCCTATCCCAGCTCGAAACAGACTTCGGCTGAAGTGTTCACTGGCTCGTCGGTCTTCCTCGCGCTCCTCATCCATCATTCGTGCTTGCCCTTCTTGCGTGTCTTTATCATTTACCATGGAATCTTTCCTTTCTCTAACATGTGCATCTGCCGGGTTTTATTGCATACACGTGTGCATGAGCACATTGATGGTCTTCATACACTGGTGGAAGTGTAATCGCGCAGAACTCTCTATGTCATCGGCAAAATGTCGTAACCTGCACTGCTCTCCCAAATCTTCCTAAAAGCGCCGTAAGTATTTCTTCTTATTAGTAGGCCATCCCTCACAATCCGAAAAGACCTTCCAGATTACGACATTTTGCCGATGCTCTCGACGGCCCCGAAAGAGTACATTTACCTCAGTGTCGCTCTACTGATTCAATCTTACACTGGACAAAAAACATTTTAGCTAAGCAGGGCGGCGCAATTGACACAGGAACACTCAACAATCTAGTGCCGCACCCTGACGACACAATTCGTTTAATCCCAGTACCAACAGTACAATGCAGTGCTTCTTAAAATGGAATCTCTATTCTGAGCAAAGATCTTCTGCCCCCTTCTGCCTTCTCTATACCCGAATTTGATTTGATAGGCTTTTAGTACCAGTCCTGCATAATGAACAGATAGAGGTAGAGCCGCTCAGGGCCGTCTTGCAGGCAAAGTCCTACCAAATTGAGACAACATGATACATATGCTATTATTAGGCCTAATGCATGGTTCTAAAGCAGAGAAAAGATAGACCCTTATCACAGAGGGCTGGGAAACGAGCAATGCACACAAACATATCTCATCACACATCACCACGTCGGCGGCATTGGCTGTTGCATGCCATATCAGCACTGGGAATCACGTTTTTCTCTATGCTTGGCTTCGTCGGGATCACGCCGATAGCACACGCAATTGGGAATCCTGGCGGCGATGTCAGTGATCCAGTCGTGCATGCAGTCGACATGGCCAAGCCTGCCGTCGTACGCATCTTCACGGACATCAACACCCAATTGACCGTCCATTTTTCGCCAAAGCAGAGCATCACATTTCCTCTAGGTGGCGGTAACTACACGTCGACCCTCACTGGCAGCGGCACATTCATCAGTGCTCATGGCGATATTTTGACCGCTGATCACGTGGTCAATCCGCCACACGACGATCAATTGAGCCAGGATCTTGATATGCAGGCGGCACCGGATGTAGCCGACTATATCAACAAGCACGTACCATCCGACGCACCAGTGACACAGGACGATGTTGCACAGGAACTCTTCAGCGGACAAATTCCTTCCGATTGGAGGTACGGGAAAACCCGGAGTCTGGTCTATTTCAGCACCGACTACAGTGGCCCGCTCGCCGCTACTAAACTCCATAAAGTACCTGCGCAGTTGCAGGCACCAATTGACCGCATCGAAGCGCAAAGCGCGGTCGATGCGAAAGATGTCGCCATTGTACATGCCGACTTAAACGACACGCCAAGTGTGCAACTCGGAAATTCTTCGGGTGTGCATGAGCAGGATATGCTGACGATTATTGGTTTTCCTGGCAATGGCGATGTCAGTGATCTGCCCACCAACCTGCTCACCTCCTCAGTCAACCAGATCATGGTGAGTTCGTTGAAGACGACCGATCAAGGGGTACAGGTTATCCAGGTCGGCGGGAATGTGGAAGACGGGGATAGCGGTGGGCCAGCGTTGGATAGTAATGGCGCTGTTGTGGGCATTGTGAGCTTCGGCTTGTCTGACCAGAGCGGCACCAATTTCTTACAGGCCAGCAACAGCGCAAGAGCGTTGGTGCAAAGCCTTCACCTGGACACAGCGCCAGGGCCTTTTGAGAAGGCATGGAGCCAGGCTTTCAACGACTATGCAGCTACTACACCCGGCCACTGGCATAAGGCACAGCAGGAGTTCGCATCAATTCATACCGCCTATCCCCAGTTCAAAGCTCTGCTCTCCTACCTGCAATACGCACAGGCACAGGCCCCGCAGGAGCGAGTGCAGCATTCACGACCAGGATCAACGCTCCACTCACAGAGCAAGACCATCTCACCGTTAGCGTGGATCATACCGGCAGTTATGATTATCATTGTCCTCGCCCTGGCCTTGTTTGCACTGACTTTGAGGCGACGAAAAAAGAAGCAACCGTTGACACCTGCAACACTACCTCCCGTGTTCCCAGCACAAACGCGGCAGGCTCTACGGGATGCAGATGCGATGGTGGCATTTGATGCACCAACGACGAAGCAGCCAAAAAAGAGGGGACCATTGACACCTGTAATATTACAACCCATGTTTCCAGCACAAACACAATACGCATCTCAGGATACAGATGCCCTTGTCGCATTTGGTGCATCTACGACAACATTGCGACAAGAGCAAGTATCTCCGCAACCGCATCTATCCGGACCATTAGCAGGTATGACGGTTGCCACCGTCAGGACCTCAGGTGAACTGCGCCAAGAGCTGAACTCCAAGAATCTACGCTTTTATAGCATGTGGGGTGGGCCTGTTCCGCAGGAATACATGACCGGAAATGAGCTTGAAGCAACGCCAACCCTGGATTGAGGCGACCTGACCTCCTCATGACCAGAATCCCATCATGAGGAGGTCAGTAACCCAAAGCCACCATGGAACGATTTTGATTTTCTACCACCTATTGTATAATCAGCAAATGTTGTCTATAATACCATTGTATTGATTATACAGCAATCAGAGGAGGATTCCATGATTACAGGTGAGAAAGGCGTTGATCCGCGCGTCAGGCGCACCCGCCAGCTCTTGCAACATGCCTTACTGGAGCTCTCCCAAGAAAAGAATTTTGCTTCCATTACTGTCCAGGACATCGCGGAACGGGCGACTGTGAATTGAGCCACCTTCTATGCTCACTTTGAAGACAAATATGAGCTGGTGGCTTCTATCATCCGCGAGCAGTTTCAGAAGGAGGTTGCCAGTAAAGTTCCCACAGCATCAGATGGGGGCGTAAATGCCCTGCATGTGCTTATCGGGGCGGTATTCGACTTCCTTAGCCAGGTGCATAGCCAATGTAGGCCCACGGACACACAGTTTGAACCCCTGTTTGAACGGGCTGTGCAACAGGAACTCTCTGAGCTCATGGTGAGTTGGCTCAAGCAGGTTCCAGCCTCGGGTACTGCTCGGCGGGTCCCTATAGAAACGATAGGCCTGGTGATGAGTTGGGCGATATTTGGGGCGGCTGTCCAATGGAGCCGTGGAGCGAGAACCCCTACGAAGGAACAAATGGTCAACCAGATCCTGATCGTGCTCACCGAAGGGGTGGGGCATCTCATTCCTGGTCTCTTGCTGAAGTGACAAGAGCTAAAGGGATATCGCTCTTTGGTTGATACTAAACTTCCCCTCAGTTTCCCGACTCTGTTGCCTAAACAACAGAAGTGCCCGATTGTCTATTGATTAGCTGTGCCATCCTACAGTAGCATTATAAGCGACGGTTACTGATTGTACAACGGTTACCGATTACACAACAAACGATGAGCTACCAGGATCGTTCCATGAGGGATGGACATGCGAGCCGATCGAAACCCATGCATGAAAAGGGATCATATGGCCGACTGTCGGCCTTGGTCTTATGTGGACATCACAACGTGGTTCTCCTCAATTCTGCTCACTGCACTCCTAAAAGGAAGAACTGGTTTGTTCTCAAGGGAGGAAGTGATATGACAACGCAAAGTGAAGCCGGAACTGTAAGTGTCTGGCAGTTTGACCCTTACCACACGCAAGTCGAGTTCACCGCTAAGCACCTGGGCATGATGACCGTGCGCGGTCATTTTCTCGATGTTAGCGCGACCGGCTTTATCGACCCCGACCATCCCGAAGCGTCATCGGCGGACGTCACCATCCAGACGGCAAGTATTCGTACCCACAACGAGCAGCGAGACAACGACCTGCGGGCGTCGAATTTTCTGGAAGTCGACAAGTATCCGACGATTCACTTCAAAAGCACCAGGATCGAACCAGCTGGACAGGACCGCTTCACCATGACCGGAGACCTGACCATCAAAGGTAACACCCGGCCAGTGACACTTTCCGTGGTGAAGTACGGGGAATTCAATGACCCCATGATGGGTCACCGCATCGGCTACAGCGCCGAGGGCAAGATCAACCGGAAAGACTTCGGCATGACGTTCAACATGATGCTCGATGGCAGGTGGATCGTCAGCGAGGAGGTCCAGGTCCTGATCGAGGGCGAGTTCGTCGAGAAAAAGCAAGAGCAAACTTCCGGCGCCTGAGCTTGATGCTGAACAACTCGCGATTGGTCGGCCTCTAGTGGCTAGACTGTTTCGCAGGTGGATGGTACGAGGCAAAGGATTCTATTTGTCAACAAAAAGGATCAGTGAATGGATACCTTTCACTGATCCTTTGTTTTGTCAGGAGGTCTATCAAGATCTCTTAGCCTACCGTCTATTCTGAGCCAGTTCGACTGGTCGCAGGAAGTAGTAGGCGAAGCCTGCAAAGACCACGCCCAGCTCGAAGCCAATGTCCATTCCAAAGGGAGGATTGAACAAACGTGCGATGGGACCGACATAGTAAGGCTAATACATACATTGGTAACACCAGGGGCAAGATAGCAATATTTCTGGAGGCAGGGAGACTGCCTGACATGAGTTGTCTCTTGCTCCGGATGTTACTCGCTGTAGCAAGGAGGAAGCTGCGCTTTACACCGCCTCAGCTCGTTCAATCGCCAGGCGCTCCGTCATGTTCAGTCGGATGAGTCCATATAGATTGACATTGTTTTCACATGTCGCAGAATCTGTATGGGCGTGGTAGAATAGCAGAGAAGTTCGTTCACAAGCGCGAGAGGGGAGAGGATGCATTCTTCTATTGAACAGTATCTTGCGTTCCTGTGATCTGTTTGTTGAGAATCCAGCGACAGAGGTGAAGGATGTTCAGAGCCCAGAAGGATTGCCTGTCTATGTCGTGAGGCCAAGCAGAGCGCGCCGGGCTCATGATCGGAGCACGCCACTCATCCTTTGAACCTGATCGAACGTGTACCTTTCATGCAGGAATGAATACAGCATGACGAGAGCAATCTCACTCTCCTCAGTTCTCATGGAGGAACGATCGCGTTGAGCATAGAAGATGCGCTGGTGGCGAAGGTCTTCGAGACCTCTCCTAACAATCTGCCTCTCCAGGTGAACCGGTTTATTGGCCGCGAACGGGAGATGACCCAGGTCAGAGGGTTGCTCGCGACTACCCGGCTGCTCACTCTCACCGGCGCTGGAGGCAGTGGCAAAACGCGTTTGGCCCTTCAGGTCGCAACCGGCCTCCTGGAGGAGTTCGAGCATGGTGTCTTGTGGGTAGAACTGGCAGCGCTCTCCGATCCTCTGCTCGTGCCGCAGGCCGTGGCCTCAGCTCTAGCCATTCCTGAACGGGCGGGATGCACGTTGACGGAGGCGCTCTCCGATGCGCTCCGCCGCCAGCATCTGCTCCTTGTGTTGGACAACTGCGAGCACCTGTTGGCAGCTTGCGCGCAATTGGCCGAAATATTGCTACATACCTGCCCCACGCTGCGCGTGCTGGTCACCAGTCGCGAAGCACTCACGATCACCGGTGAAACCGTCTGGCTGGTCCTTCCCCTACGCGTACCTGATACCTATCACCTGCCGCCCATCGAAGGGCTGATGACCTATGAGGCCATTCAACTGTTCATTGAGCGTGCGAGGTCTGTCCAGCCTTCCTTCACGCTCACACCGGAGAATGCATCGGCAGTGGTGCAGGTGTGTCGTCGTCTCGACGGCATTCCACTGGCGACTGAGCTGGCTGCGGCTCGTATACGCGTCCTTTCTGTGGAGCAGATCGCTGCGCGACTGGATGATGCCTATCGGCTGCTCACCGGGGGCAGTCGATCGGCCTTACCGCGACAGCAAACCTTGCGGGCAGCCATGGACTGGAGCTACAACTTGTTGTTAGCACAAGAGCAGGCCCTCTTCCGCCGGCTCTCGGTGTTTGCTGGCAGTTTTTCGCTCGAAGCGGCAGAGGCCATCTGCGCAGGTGAGCCAGGCGAAGAATGCGACGTGCTTGATGTCCTCTCCTCCCTGATCGATAAATCGTTGGTGCTCATGGAGCAACGCAGCGGTGAGGCACGCTACCGCTTGCTGGAGACGATGCGGCAGTACGGCCAGAATAAGCTGCGGCAGGCGGGCGAAGTGACCGCTATGCGCCGCAGTCATTGTGACTGGTATGTCCGTTTCGCGGAACGCGCAGGACCCGAAACAGTTGGTCTACAGCAGGCCGAATGGCTTCATCGCTTAGAGTTGGAGCATGACAATATCCGAACGGCGCTTGCATGGTCACTAGAGCAGGGAGAGGCAGAACCAGGCGCTCGCATCGGTGCCGCCATCTGGCACTTCTGGCTCTATCGAGGCTATCTGACTGAGGGACGAAACATGCTGGAGCGAATACGGAAGCATTTTTCGGAGCAGACATCTGTGCGAGCAAAGGTACTGCTGGCTGCCGGCTTGTTGGCGTTCTACCAGGATGACTATGCACGAGCGAACATCCTCCTGGAAGAAAGCTTGGACCTCTCTCGTGCGCTCCCAGATAGACAGGGCATTGCCTACGCCCTGACTTCTCTGGGAAATCTAAGACGCAGCAGGGGTGACTACCAGCAGGCAACCACGCTCTATGAGGAGAGTCTACCGCTGCTCCGTGAGCTGGGCGATAAGCGGGTCATGGCCCTTGCCCTCTCTGGTTGGGGTCTGGCCCTGCTTTCTCTGGGAGAGTACGAGCGATGTATAGCACTGTGCGAGGAGAGCCTGGCGCTGGCACGTGAGCTGGGATCCCCCCAAAGTATTGCCGGTTCACTCACTACTCTCGCCATTGCAGTGCTGGAGCGGGGCGACTATGGGCGAGCGAGAGTGCTTTGTGAGGAAAGCCTGGCGATACGGCAGAAGCTAGGAGATAAAGGCGGGAGCGCCCATACACTCACTATTCTGGGGCGCGTTGCGCTGTACCAGGGTAGCTATGAGCAAGCAAAAGCACACTACGATAAGAGCCTGTCCTTGCGGCAAGAACTAGGAGACAAAGAAGGTATCGCTTCTGCCCTGGAGGGATTGGCAGGCGTCGCCCAGGGGCAGGGACAACCACTGAGCGCAGCGCGGCTGTATGGAGCGGCACAGGCACTGCGCGACGCAATTGGCGCTCCCCTTCCGCCAACCGACCACGCCTCTTATGAGCGTATGGTAGCCGACGTACGTGTCCAACTTGATGCTGCATCCTTCGAGGCAGCCGTGACCGAGGGGCGAGCATTCACACTTGAACAAGCCATCGCAGCCACAGAACAGGTGAAAGTGCGAGAGCAGATCACTCCAACCTCCCAGTCTAGCACTGAGGTAGCTCCTCCGACCTTCCCTCAGGCACCTGCGTCCAGTGGGAACCCCTTCGGCCTGACCGCTCGCGAGATCGAAGTCTTGCGCCTGGTGACACTGGGGCTGACCACCACCCAAATCGCCGAACAGCTCATTATCAGTCCGCGCACTGCCGATGCACACTTGCGTTCGATTTACAGTAAGCTCGAGGTCACCTCGCGCAGTGCTGCGACTCGTTCTGCCATCGAACACAAGCTGATCTGACCCCCGCGCTTTCTCCTCGCCATCCGCAACACCTCGGTAATTCCGCCTAGGTATGTGGCTCCGCGCTCCTTCTTCCCAGTCGGGGCGAAATAGGCAACACAATCACGTATTCTACCGATGTCCTCCAGCCTCCAAACAGGTAGACTCTCATCAGAGTAGTGCTCAGGAACTCCTGAGCAGTCGGCAAGAAGATATCTTCGAAGAGATGTCTATCAGGGGTCAGCATACCGAACCGTAAAAAGTGTATGCAAGGAGAACTGAAATGTCCGTCAATACCAGCAATTACACGGTTCTGAAGGAAGGCGAAGGCTTGCGGCTTCAGTCTGGGCCGGGCCGGGACCTTATCTTCAAGGTCACAGGCGAGGACACGAACGGCGCCTTTGACTATTTCATCGTTGAGGTGGCCCCGCATGGCGGCCCGCCGCTGCACGTGCATCATTTTCAAGAAGAGACGATCCATGTGCTCAAGGGCCGCTTCAAGATCCGCATTGGCGATGAGATTTTCTATTGCGACGAAGGCGGCTTTGCCTATCTTCCGTCGAAGGTGCCCCATGCCTTCCTGAACCTGACCGATGAGGGGGGCGAGATCATTGTGGTCTACACACCCGGCGGTGGGCACAAATTCTTCGAAGAGTTGGGTCCGGTCAGCCGGGCAGCCGGGGCCGATCGACAACAGATTGCGGCGCTGTTTGAGAAGTATGGCATGACCCTGCTGGGACCACCACTGAGCCTTGATTGAGATGAGTTCGCGGTTGAATCCTCTCCCATGATTCACTCGTTAACGTAACCCCATCCGAAGTTTTCGTGGCTAAGCAAAGGAGAGAGACAAACGCATGCCTCAGATTGGCGCGACTTTCTATATAGCGTGGGGACTCCTGCACCTGTATGCCGCTTTCCAGGTCTCCAAACTGGGGAAGCGGCAGAAGGCGGGGATGGTGCAGGGCCGAATTTACCAGAGCGTGTGGAACCTGGCCGCCTTTGCCGTCGCGGTGATTGCCGTGGCCGTCGTCTACAACTGGTTTAACAACCCCGTGGGGTACTGGCTCAATCTCGCCTTGACCAGCGTCACCGACGTGGGTTTCATCCTTTTCATCGTAGTGCCTGGCTATCTGCCTTTGTGGCCGGGGCTCCTGGGCCCGGCGCTCTGGATCCTGGCGGTGATTTTCAGCACGCTGGGACAGTGGGTGATACGTGCCTGACGAGAGGGCTAACCGGTTTGGACCCCGCCACAACCTGGCCGGGGCCAACAGCTTTGATGAACCGAGTCTCAATCACGAACTTGAAGGAGAATGTCTCATGTCAACAGAAGAAAACAAGCTAGTAGGTCGTCGTTTCTTTGAGGAGGTCCTTCATAACGGGAATCTGGCTGTCGGCGATGAACTGTGTGCGAAAGTCGAGGATGAGGCTCTTGAAAGGAAGATCTTCGGGCTGGCACTCGCGCTCGCCACTGAACCGTCAAAACTGGGGCAATTGCGTCAGATGCTGGTGCATCTCCAGGAACAAAGAGGTCTCCCTGAAGACTTCTCATGCTGGGCCATTGGGCAAATTGACGAAAGAGTGATGTCGATGGCGCTTGAGTATGCCCATGACGCAGATCTCGTTTTGCAAATTCTCTCGTTCAAAGGCGGTACCTTTGACAGTCTCATACATGCGATTGAAGACATGTACCAGCAAGAGAAGATTTCTCAACGGGTCTATGTCAAAGCGAAGCTATTGCTTCGGGCAAATGAACCGCCGAAGCCTGAGAAGCCATCTCGTGAGGCACAGCAACAACAGGCAGATGGAAGTCATAGCACTGCGTCTCCCGGATTAGAGCAGGCGCTCATCGAGATGCTGGCCACCGTATCCATCCCGATCATCATGAAGGTGGAAACTGACGATAACGGTCAACCTTTCTACGTCTGGCATATCGGTGAGTCCACGTCACGGCAGCCCTTTGGCCTGTACGTTGGCACCAACAAGCAGTTCATAGACGCACTGAAGCTTGCTCTGGAGAGACTGATCAAGCATGTGGGGCAACAGCCATAAAGAGTGAGAGCAGAAGACGATCCCCAGGAGGTAGACAGATGTCTGATGGAGCTACCAACCCCATGGCCCTTCGGGACTTCAGGGCCCGTCTGCACGGTGAACTGATTCTCCCGGACGACGATGGCTACGACAGCGCCCGCCGTGTTTGGAACGGGATGATTGACAAATATCCGGCCCTGCTTTGCCGCTGCGCTAACCGTGCCGATGTCATTCGTGCGGTCGATTTCGCCCACAGCCAGCAGCTTCCCGTCGCCGTTCGGGGTGGCGGCCACAGCGTCATTGGCACGTCCGTCTGTGATGGGGGTATCGTCATCGACCTTTCTCAGATGAAGGGCATGCGGGTTGATCCCGTGAAATGCACAGCTCGGGCCGAAGCCGGACTCACACTAGGCGAATTCGTCCGCCAGTCACAACCATTTGGGCTGGTGACCACGACCGGGACCGTTGCTGGGACGGGGCTCTCGGGCCTCACGCTCGGCGGCGGACTGGGTTGGTTCATGGGGAAATACGGTTTGACCATTGACAACCTGCTCTCGGTTGACATCGTCACCGCTGATGGGCGAGTGCTCACGGCCAGCGCGACTTCGCATGCAGACCTGTTCTGGGGTGTACGGGGTGGTGGCGGGAACTTCGGCATCGTGACTGCCTTCGAGTTCCGGATGCACGCGGTCGGCCAGGTGCTGGCCGGCAAGGTCGTCTACCCGTGGACCCGGGCGAGAGAGGTCCTGCGCTTTTATCGAGAGTACACCAGCACAGCTCCCGATGAACTGACGGCCTATGCCTCCCTCCTGACCATGCCAGACGGATTGCCCGCGATTGCCATCAACCTCTGCTACTGTGGACCCCTGGATGAGGGCGAGCGCCTGGTTGAGCCGGTCAGGAAGTTTGGTGTGCCTATGGTCGATCTGATCCGCCCGAAGCCGTACCTCAAAGTGGTCACCTCGGCCGATGCGGGAGCACCCGACGGACGTAACTACTACGAGAAAGCGAGCACGCTGAAGCATCTCAGCGATGAGGCGATTGACACGATTGCCGACTGCGGTGCAGCCTGCACCTCACCATTTTCACAGGTACTGATTCAGCATGTTCATGGAGCCGCAAGCCGGGTCAGCCCGACCGAGACCGCCTTTGCGCTGCGGGATGAGTCCTATGTCATGAGCATTGTCGCCGCCTGGGAGGACGAACAAGCCGATCTGCATAGGGCGTGGGCTCGCACCTTCTGGGCGGCGATGCAACCGTTTGCGAGCAGAGGGGTCTATGTCAATTTCTTGGACGACGAGCGGGAAGGGCAGGTGCAAGCCGCGTACGGGGTCAACTACGAACGGCTGGTCGCTCTCAAGAACACGTATGATCCAACCAACTTCTTCTCACTCAACCAGAACATCAGGCCAACGGTGATCAGGCCGCGTCCATTGGCCCAGGATTGGAGGATGCAAGCAGCATGAATGATGTCAACAGGGTCTCGCGCCAGTGGGTCTGGTATCGAGAGCGATTGAGTCTCTGGAAGTCGCGATGCGGTAACCATTGTTCTTGTAGATGTAGTGTGTAAATGTAGTGTTGTTAAATGCTTACGTGGGCGAAACTTGCCCAGAATGACAAAACAGAAAGGATGTGGACGTACTATGCCATACCTACTTATCCGACACGAAGTCGCGGACTATGCGCAGTGGAAGCCAGGGTTTGATGCAGACAGTGTCAACCGCCAGGCCAATGGGTCCAAAGGGGGACAGCTGTTCCGCAACGCCAGCGACCCCAATGAAATGGTCGTTCTTTTAAAGTGGGACAACCTGGAGAAGGCCCGCCAGTTTACGCAATCTGACGAGTTGCGAGAGGTGATGCAACGACTTGGGGTTATTGACCATCCTGACATCTACTTCCTGGAAGAGGTCGAACAGGTATCCAGGTGAGTGAAGGGACTTCCCTGATGGATGTGCAGCAACTCAGTGTTGTCTCTCCACTGGAACAGGCCAGGTAGTAACCTCTATAGTTCCATGTACATGAGAGGCAAGGAACTCGGCAGCGGCATGCTGCCGAGTTCCATTTGAGATCAGCAAGAACAATGGGGTATCCTGACTCCCTGTTCAAGCAACGCCCCTTGCCTCCGTTGTTGGTAGACGCGCCCTCCATGGCTGAATTCTTCGTAGCTGTTTGTGGTGCTGTTGGACAAATATCCTCTAGCAGAGCGTGTCCAGCAATATTGCTATGTTGCCCCTGGTGTCACCAATGTATGTATTAGGCCTTCATAGCTTACTTTCTTCCCATAGATTAGCCAAGACACGTCTGGGTGTGCTTGCGAACGATGGTATGATAGGGGCGGGTGGGAGGATCTTTTACAGGAAAGAGGAAGACGCTAGACATGCTCAAACCCCATAAGGAAGTAGGTACTGAATGGATTTCTCGCCGCACGGTCATCAAAGGACTGGCTGGATTGGCACTGATCATGAGCGATTATGCTTGCGCTCCGGCTATCCCGCCTTCGGTACCTGCCCCTACTGCTACCCCTCGTCCCCTGGGAAGCATCATCTACACCTTTAACGGTCATACTGACCGAGTGACTTCCGTTGCATGGTCACCCGATGGTAGGCGTATCGCCTCTGGTTCCTTAGACAAAACCGTCCGGGTCTGGGATGCTGTCACCGGCAAACAGGCCTATATCTATCACGGTCATTCTGATGCTGTATATGCCGTTGTGTGGTCACCTGATGGCAAACGTATCGCCTCTGGCTCTGCCGATAAAACCGTCCAGGTCTGGGACGCTGCCACCGGCAGCCAGGCCTCTATCTACCGTGGCCACACCAATACCGTGACTACCGTCGCCTGGTCGCCTGATGGCAAACGTATTGTTTCTGGCTCTGCTGATAAAACTGTCCAGGTCTGGGATGCTGTGACCGGTAGCCAGGCTTATACCCATCACGATCATTCCAAAGGAGTGACCGCTGTCGCCTGGTCGCCTGATGGCAAACGTATTGCCTCTGGCTCCTTCGACAAAACCGTCCAGGTGTGGAATGCGGTAACTGGCAACATGCTCTATACCTATCGTGGTCATACTGACACAGTGAGTTCGCTGGCATGGAACCATGTCTGGGGGCAGGTAATGACAGATAGCCAGTTTATTGCCTCTGGCTCCTTCGACAAAACCGTCCAGGTGTGGAATGCCACAACCGGAGACGTTCTGTATACCTATCGTGGGTATAATGTTGACGCGGCGAAGTTGAACCCGATAAAAGGAGTTCTGCCAGATTTAGTGTTTGTCGTGGCGTGGTCACACAATGGCAAGCGAATTGCTGCGGTGACTCAGGAATATTGTGGGGATGAGTGCGGAGTCGTGGTAATTTGGGATGCGGCTACGGGACGCAATGTCTCCTTCTATGCGGATTTACCAATATTTGCTCTGGCGTGGTCTCCCGATGATAAACGTATCGTTACCGCTCTTGGTTATACGCTCGTAAAGATCTCACAAGCATCGTGAGTCAGCAGTCTTCTCACAACCCACAGGCTCCATGCGGGACGAGTAAAACAGTTACACCTCAGGGCTTATGGAACCGGTGTCCGTGATGGCCTTTGCCTTTGTGTGGATATTTGCCAGGGGTTGCAATCGGTGTTGGAGTAACGGCCTTAGCAGGCGTTACGGTTGCCTGAGGTCCTTTCTGAGATACAGATACGGTGGTTGGGATTGGCGTTGATACCAGCGTTGACGTTGGAATCAGAGTGGGCGTACTCTGCGATGGGGTGACTTGCACCTGGCTGGTGGGAGTGACGAAAAATGTAGTATAGGCGAAGACTCCGAGGGCGCCCAGCCCCAAGATAGTAAGGACCATCAGCCCAATCAAGATCAGTTTTACATACCGGCTTCTCGTGCGAGACTTGCGGATGGATTGTTCATCAGGCAACAGCGGTGAGGACGGCGAAGGTTGCCACTGTTGTTGAAATGGTTCTGTATTTTGCATCGGCGGGGGCTGTTGCCACAGAGGTGGCTGTGGTGGTGGATACTGCATCGCGTCATAAGTCCTTTCACAAGTCTACAATCCATATTTTTTTATAGTGCCAGGCTATCACCGACCCACTACATTCGTTTGTTTTATTGACTTGATCGCAAGTGTAGCAAAGGAGGTATAAAGTCTCGGTTAAGTCCCGCCGCAAGTATTGTTGCTCATATTCTCAAAATGTGTAGGGAAATCAGTTTACTACGCATCCAATCGGCCTGTTGGGGCCGATATTTGTAGGGAATGTTGTTGCAGACATGATTGCCATCTTCAAATAGCCACAGTGTAGCTTCTCCACCTGCCTCGGCAACCATCTGCTCCGAGTCTTCAGGGGGGAAGAGCCTGTCTAAACGTCCAATAATGACCAGCAGTGGGCACCGCACTTTCCCCATTACGCCTTGCAGATCGTATGCCTTCAGCATTTCACGTGCGGTCGACTGATCTGGGGCCTTGAGGCGATAGATGAAGGCCTCCTGCGTCAACAGCGGGTAGCGCTCAAAGTGATTGGCCAGGTTGTATGCTCCGGCAAGGCAAATGGCCGCCCTGACACGATGCTCAAACGCTGCAGCGCGCAGGGCAAAGTAACCTCCCAGACTCACTCCCATCAAACCTACGCCTGTAGCATCGACATCTGGTCGACCTTCGAGGTAATCGATGGTATAGCGAATAGGTACTTCATAGTCATAGCGCAGGGAATGGTCGAATTCCATCTCCCCTTGTCCCGGCCCGTCGATGGCTAGAACCGCCATACCTCGTCTCAGGAAGTCGTCTCCATAATTGTGGAGTTCTTCCTTAACGGAATCCAGACCCGGCAGGAGAATTACGACTGGGGGTTTAGGTGTATGCCATGGCTTTCTCAGAATGCCGTACATGGTAGCTCCCCCTTCGTAGGGGATAACCACTCGCTCTCCCGGAAAGTCAAAATAAGGCAAGGCTTTTTGGTACGTACGGACGACATGGTCGTGAGCCCTGCGCAATTCTTCTGGTCGATGCACAAATAAGAACTTCCCGAAGTGGTATGTTATCGCTGCGTGAAAGTAGTGATAGGCAGCCGATTGATAACATCTTTGCGCCTCAGCATCCTCGCCCATACGCTCATGCATAGCTGCACATGCAGACCATTCCTGGCTCCAATCATCCCAACGTTCTATGCGTTTGGTTACTCGTTGAAAGTCGTTGGGATCGACCCCATTGGCAAGGAATCTAGGGGCCCAATTGTCAATAGCGATCTGTACACGTTCCTCTGTTGCCATTGGCTGCTCCTTCGTAACTATTCAGGTACCCTTTTCGCACCGCCGCAGGCGGCGCACGAGAAAAAAGAAGATGAAGCGAGGACACCTCGCGCTCCGGCAAAGGGACTGCGTCCCCCTGCACCCCCTGCTGAATAATTACGCCCCTTCTCACTTTCAGGTTCCAGACAGTGTCCCTCCGAGGTAGAGGTGACTGATCTGGGGATTTTCCAGGATTTCTTTATGCGTTCCCTCCAGGCGCACCTGCCCACTTTCCATTACAACTCCTCGCGTTGAAATACCGAGACCGGTACGTACATTTTGCTCGACCAGCAGTAACGTTCTGCCGGTACTATGCATCAATGTAATGGTGTCAAACACCTGTTTGAGGGTCTTTGGATCCAGGCCCATTGATGGCTCATCTAGCAAAATGAGTGTTGGATGGAGCATTAAGCAACGAGCAAATTCGACTAAACGCTGCTGTCCGCCCGAAAGGTTTCCGGCCCTTTCTTTAGCCCGCTCTTTCACTACCGGGAAAAGTTCTTCCACTTCGCTCAAACGTCGCTTCACCAGCGCGGTGTCATTGAGCATGAACGCGCCTAACCTGACGTTTTCTCGAACTGAGATGTCACGAAATAAACTATGGTTTTGCGGTACCTGCACAATTCCCAGAGATAGAATCTGTCGTGGCTTCATCCCGGTGATTGAGCGCCCATTAAAGCTAAGCTCGCCAAGACGTGGTTTTAACAGGCCACTGATGACCCGCAACACCGTCGATTTTCCGGCACCGTTAGGCCCGACGACGCAGGTAATCGACCCCTTCTCGACATCAAGGTCGACGCCCTTGAGTACATCGCTCCCGTCATACCCTGCAACAACGTTATGCAGCCTTAATAGCATACTTCAATCTCCAATCTCTTAAGTCATCAGGGCTTCGAGCACGGGCGACCATAAAGGCCCACCCCGCCACTCCCCGCCAACTCGCCCCTACGGACATGCTGACCGGCTTCGAAAAACCCTATTCTTGAAAGGCCCCTACTAACCTGTGCCATTATATTTTCTCCGCTAGCTTGTGGGTGCCAGGCTGGCATGGTCTTCGTATTCTTGCGGGAGGCTACCCACCTGAACCACAACCTGCGCATGGTCGGTAAGATGCCTTCGGGCAGGAAAAGCATGATCACCAGGAAAAGTAAGCCGTAAATGATGAGGTAATACCCGTTCTCGCTGAACTGTATGGTGAAGTATTGCTGAGTAGGCTCCAGAATGAGAGCGCCGAGGATCGGGCCGGCCAGGGTTCCCAGTCCTCCCAGGAAAGCCATCAAGGCAATAGCCACATCAAAGAGCGCATCGAATGCAAAGGCAGGGAAGATGGAACCGATGAAGTATGCATGTAGGGCGCCGACCATGCCCACAAAGAAGGCAGAAATGACGAAGGCTACCAGTTTGTAAGGGCCTGTCTTCACCCCCAGTCCCAAAGCTCTATCCTCGTCGTCTCGAATGGCCAACAGCCCAAGCCCATACTTTGAGTTGCGCACCCACCACGATGTGCCAAGGGCAAGCAGCAATATGGCGAGAGCGACGAAGTAGAAGGGCAGGTTGAAGAAGTCCCCGCCCCAGTCAGGTGGCGGTATAGGTAAGCTCAGCCCCGCCGAGCCGTGGGTGATGCTGCCCAGATTGTAGGCCATGAGCTGCATGATGAAGAAGATGGCAATCGTAATCACAACGAAGGTATGCCTGCGTGTGCGCAGTGCAATCCATCCTAGGGGTACCGCGAACACGGCGGCCACAAGGCCCGCCAGGGGGACGAGGAAGAAAGGAGGGTACCCGCCGGGAATGTTCCAGTCCTGGCACATGAGCGCAATAGCATAGGAGCCTACACCGAAATAAGCGGCATGACCGAGCGCAATATAGCCAGTGTATCCCGAAAAGATATTCCAGCCTGTTGCTGCCGCTGCAAAAAGCAAGGTAAAGACCGCGACGGTGGTGATAGCAGGGTCCGGAAATACGAAGGGAAACGCGATGGCTAAGGCGAGAAGGGCAATGAGCCCAGGTATTCTGACTATTCTCACTGCCTTCTTGCCTCCAACTGTCCAAAGAGGCCCTGGGGGCGAACCAGCAGTACAATCACCAGTATCGCGAAAAAGACTGTGCTCGCCCATACAGGCGATCCAGGACAGAGGTTACATCCTCTATTACAAGCATGGCCAGGGACGCAATGAGCGCACCTCGCAGGCTTCCCATGCCTCCAAGAATGATGATGACCAGCAAGCGCGAGATCAGATCGTAGTGGCTTCCAGGGTTGAAGGCGGTTGTAGCTCCGAAAGCCATGCCACCTGCTGCCGCTAGCGCCACCCCGATGCCAAATGTGATCGCCGATACCTTCTCCACGTCGATGCCGATAAGTTCGGCTGATGTGCGGTTCTGCATGGAAGCGCGCAGGCTGTAGCCAAATTTCGTACGATACAAAAGCACGTAGAGGCCTGCCAACAAGACGATGCTGAGAGCAAAACCGAAAACGTAGATGTAGGCAAGATAGTAACTACCTATTTGGAATGAAGCATCGACGTACCAGGCATGTAATTGCACGAAATTCGTACTGAAGAAGAGTCCTAACACCCCTTCGATAATCAGCGCAATTGCGAAGGTGACCAGGATGGACAGCATCGTACGATCCCGTTTGAGTGGGCGAATGAAGGCTATCTCAATAAAGACGCCGAGTAGAAACATGAGCGGCATGGTTATGAGCAGCCCCAAGAAAAGGTCTATATGGAAATTTTCTTGCAGCACGTAGCTCAGATATGCTCCCAGGATCACCAGCGCACCCTGCCCGATGTTGATGATGTCCATCACGCCAAAGATCAGCGTCAGCCCCGATGCCATTAAGGCATAGACGCCTCCTGTTAGTATGCCCGTGATGACTGCATCGACGATCAATTTCATGATAAAACTCCCAGAGCTTACCTGTCCGCCAGCAAGCAGGGCTATACGACGGCTTCGCGGGCCGATTCGTCGTATAGCCCCCGCCCTGGTCTGGTCGCCGTCGCCCTGCTTGCTCCGCGATGCGAGGAATTTAGGGCCAGTTGGGTTTAGGGAATTCGGGTTTTACCGCTCCGGCTGCGGTTGCTGGGAAGACGGGAACTAACGATCCATTCTGCCATTGGAACAGATAGGCCAGCGCCGCGATATTCTGGCCGGTATCGTCGAACTTTACCGCTCCTTGAACGGACTGGAAGGTGTCGCCTGAGTGAAGTTCAGCGATGAGCTTGGCGTTGTCGAGGCTATTTGTCTTCGTCACAGCTTGCGCCACGACCTGCCCCACAGAATATGCTTCTGCAACGTCCGAACTAATGCCATCGGCTGTGCCGCCATACTTTGCGATGTAGGCCTGAACCATCTCGGCATTGCCAGGGTTATTGGACCCAGGATACCAGCCGTTAGGAACCATGATCGCTTCCGCTGATTTGGCCCCACCAATAGCCTTGAGGAACTGGTCGCCCTGGTCGGGTCCGGCCGTGGCGATAAACGCCTGCGGGTTATAGTGCTGCTGCTTGAATCGTTGGATGAAGGCGCTGACATCAGGGAGCAAGGTACCAACGACAACCACCTGTGCGCCAGAGGCAATGATCTTGTCACCGATGGGGTTGTAGTCCGTGGTCTCCGCCGGGTACACCTGGTAGGAGGCGGTCTTTACGCCCCCCTGTTCCAGCAACTTCCTGGCCAGGTCCACCTGCGGCTGGGTAAACGGATCATCCTCGGTCGCGTAGGCTGCGGTTGTCGGTCGCTGTCCTGGTGGCAGGGACAGGATATACTGCGCAAAACTGTTCAGGTTATTGGCAACCGGCAGCGAGACGTCGAAGACGTTATTCAACCCTCGGTAAACACGGAGGGACCGCCACCTGCGCCTTCCACCATCGCGTATCCATAGCGGTTGGCAACTACTGATGCGGGTTTCGTCAGAAGCGTGGAGAACGGGCCAAAGACCAGGTCATCTTTATGAACCGTGATCAACGTCTGGTAGTTGGTCTGGACCTGGTCGGGGCTGCTGGCATCTGAGACGATATCCAGCTGGACCTGGCGGCCGAGCAGTCCGCCGCTCTTGTTCACCGCGTCTGCCCAGAGTTGATAGCCCTGCTGAAAAGCCATGCCATCGGCGGAGAAATCACCAGAGAACGAGAGCGAGATGCCGATTTTGATGGGCGCGGTGTTCTGGCTGCTTGGAGTGGTAGTGGTAGTAGACTGCTGACCGCCACAGGCAACGACAAATACAAGTATCAGGCTTGCAGTTGCAGAGGCAAAGAGGGCTTTCCTAAGCCATGTCGCGTTTTTTCGAATCATTGCATTCCTCCTTTTTCAAACGATATGGGAAGAGCCAGGGCGGAGGCAAGCTCACGCCCCTACTAACCCGGGTTGGTAGGAGCGTGAGCTTGCCTCCGCCCCTAAAAAATAAAATTGTCTCCAGGATTGGGCCGATAATTGTAATACGCATGTGTTCCTGGACGTCATCACATGCTCCTCACGTGCTGGATAAATCCGCACTCTACATGATGAAAAACTCAATGTAAGAGTCCCAGAGGTTCTTCCACAAGTTCTGCCAGAACAGCCAGAAATTGTGCTCCCCTGGCGCCATCTACCACCCGATGATCGCACGTGAGGCTGAGTACCATCATAGGTTGCACCGATGGTTGACCGGCGATGGGCACAACGCGCTCAGCTATGCGGCCTATCGCTAGAATGGCAGCCTGAGGCGGGTTAATGATGGCATTGAAGGCATCCACGCCATACATTCCCAGGTTGCTGATGGTAAAGGTGCCTCCCTGGATATCCTGCGGGCGCAGCTTGCCGGCCTGTGCTCTGGCTACCAGGTCTTTGCGGAGTCGTGCGATATCTTGCACACTAAGTTCGTCCGCCCGGTGTATTACTGGCACAACCAATCCCTGTTCGACGGCCACCGCCAGCCCGACGTGTATCTCCTCGTTCAACATGATTTTGCCTTCATGCCAGGAGGCATTGAGCCGGGGATGCTCTCGCAGCGCAGCCGCTACGATTTTCACAAACAGATCAGTGTACGTCACCTTTTCAGTTGACCGCTTCTGAATTTGTTCGCGCCAACTAATCAGACGACTCGCATTGACCTCGCGGACAAGATAAAAGTGTGGGGCGCTAGTCCAACTCGAGGTCATGCGCTCGGCCATGATGCGCCAGGTGTTACTCACGGCAGACTCTCTCTGCTCACCGGCGGAAGCTTTCACCGTTTCTGCCACCGGTGCGAGTACAGGCTGTACTTTGGCTGCCAGCACGTCCGCTACCAGCACCGCTCCGGCGGGCCCGGTCCCCTGAATTGTCGCCAGATCTTTCCCTTGCTCCGCTGCCAGTCTGCGTGCTTTGGGTGAAGCTGGTGTCAGACGTGCCTTGCTTGTTGTGGTGGACACCGGCACTTGCTGATCCTGAATATGCGCCAGTACATCTGCCCTTTGGATGCGTCTTCCTGCTGACTTGATTAAGCTCAAATCCAGGTTATGCTCAGCAGCAATTCGCGCAGCCAACGGGCTAACAGCAGGCCCAGGGAGGCTCTCCTCTACGTTTGGCGTCACGTGTCCATCTGTAGAAGTCTCTCCACGTACAGGCCCCACCCGACCTACACCGGCCTCTTGCGACGATTCGCCAGGAGCCAGGATAGCGGCTATCACCTGTCCCACCGGGATCTCAATGCCGACAGCGCCGGTCACATTGGCAAGCACGCCAGTAGCAGGCGCTTCGATTTCCACCGTGGCCTTATCGGTTTCGATCTCGGCCAATGGCTCACCCTTTGCGACCTCTTCACCCGCGTTTTTGAGCCATCGCACGATGATCCCGGTTTCCTGCGCCATGCCTAGCGCTGGTAGGATGACCTGTGTAGCCATGAAGGATCTCCTGTGGCTCCTTAAGCCCGTAATGGGGTTTCCTGGCCTTTGGATTCTGGGTTGGTAACCATTACCATGGACGTTCAGTTGGGATTGGGTTTCACGCGTTGTGGGCAACGGGCCGGTTGCTGTGTAATAGCGTACACCTGCTACAAGCAATTCCTCCGCTGGAAAACGGGTAATGACCTCGCAGCCATCCTTCGTAACGACCAGTTGCTCCTCGATGCGCGCCGCCGACCAACCATCGCTGGCAGGCCAGAAGGTCTCAAGGGCGAAGACCATGCCCTCTTCAATCACTTCTGGGTGGTCGAGCGAGACCAGGCGGCTGAAGACTGGCTTCTCCCAGATAGAGAGTCCCACGCCGTGACCGTACTGAAGCGCGAAGGCCGCTTCTTCATTCGGGAAGCCGAACTCTTCTGCTTTTGGCCAGAGTTTGACGATGTCGGTAGTCGTCACACCCGGCTTGATCGCATTGATGGCTATATCCAGTATGTAGCGGCAGTACTTGTAGGCATCTACCTGTGCCTGCGAGGCGCTCCCCACAACAAAGGTACGGTAGTAGCAGGTGCGGTAACCGTTAAAGCTGTGCAGGATGTCAAAATATGCAGGGTCGCCCGGACGCAATGCACGGTCGCTGAATACATGCGGGTGAGGACTGCATCGCTCACCGGAGATAGCATTGACGCCTTCCACATGCTCCGAACCCAGGTCATATAAGACCTTGCTCACCAGCCCAACACATTCGTTCTCGCGCACCCCAGGCTTCATGAAACGGTAGAGTTCATCATAGGCGGCGTCTACCATCATGCATGCTGAGCTGAGCAGGGTAATCTCATCCTGCGTTTTGATCACGCGGGCTTGCTGCATCAACTGCTGCCCATCGACTACTTTGATGCCTTCTGCTTGCAAGGCGAACAGCACGGGCAATTCAACCGCGTCCACTCCTACTGGCGCGTTGAGTAACCCGCGCTCTTGCAGTTCGATGCGTATCTTACGCGCCACGTCTTCAGCACGACCGGCTTCCGGTAACATTGCGCCTCGCAGTGTGGAGATACCGGCGCGGGAACGTTCGCCCAACCAGGGACAATAGAGCTGGTGATGCCGCGCCGCTGAACCAAAGTCCCACATGATCGGTTCGGCATCCTGCGGCAGGAGCGTGAAACGGGCCAGCTTGTCCATGGCCCACGTGCCGATATGGGTCGCGGTGATGTAGCGTATATTGTTCATATCAAAGCACAACAACGCACCCAGCTCAGATTCCTTGAGCACCTTTTTAATGCGTGCCAGCCGCTCATTGCGCAGCCGCTCGAAGCTGACGCGCTCTTCCCAATCCACGCCCATCAGGCCGTATGTTTTGATAGCCATAGTTCTGCTCCTTGTATTTGGAAATGCCAGCGGAGGCAAGCCAGACACCCAGCCCCAGGGCGGAGGCAAGCTCACGCCCCTACTAACCACGTAAACCCAGGGGGAGGCAAGCTCACGCCCCTACAGTCCGCATAATGTTTTAGCTAATTCTGCTACAGATGTAGCAGTGGGAACGGTTTGATCTTCCAGTACTGGCGAAAAAGGTACAGGTACATCCATAGCCCCCATGCGTTTGACAGGGGCATCCAGGTAGTAGAACGCTCCATCGGCAATCACAGAGGCAATTTCAGCCGTCACGCCGTAGCGCTCATAGCCTTCATCGATCACGATGGCGCGGCTAGTTTTCTTCGCAGATTCAATCAGTGTTTGTTTGTCGAGAGGAAAAGTGGTACGTGGGTCAATGACCTCGGCGCTGATACCCAGTTGTTCTAGCATCTCTGCCGCGGCCAGGGCAACCTGTACCATACTGCTGGTTGCTACGATGGAAATATCGGTGCCAGGACGTTTGATGTCGGCGACACCGAAAGGAATGGTGTACTCACCCTCCGGCACCTTGCCCTTGAGCTGGTACATCATCTTGTCTTCGAAGAAAACCACCGGATTGTCATCACGAATGGCAGTTTTCAGCAGCCCCTTCGCATCGTAGGGTGTTGAAGGCAGCACTACCTTTAGACCGGGCACGTGGCTCACCCAGGCATGGAGGCTCTGGCTGTGTTGCGCTGCGGAACGGCGTGTAGCACCCATGGTTGTGCGCACGACCAGCGGCACCTTGAGCTTGCCACCTGACATGTAATGGACTTTGGCGGCCTGGTTCACGATCTGGTCCATTGCCAGGGTAATGAAGTCGCCAAACATGATGTCCACTACCGGGCGCATGCCGGTCATGGCTGCTCCCACACCCAGTCCGGTGATACCAGCTTCCGAGATAGGCGAGTCGATCACACGCGCCGGCCCGAACTCTTCAACCAGGCCGGACAGCACTTTGAAGGGCGTCCCTGCTTCGGCCACATCTTCGCCGATGATGAACACACGTGGGTCACGGCGCATTTCTTCGGCCAACGCCTCGCGAATAGCCTGCCCTAGTGTAATTTCGCGCATCTGCTGGCCGCTCGCCGGTGCAGGAGTCTTGACCCGCTGTTGTACTACGCATAGACATGTTGATCTACCTCACCTGGATTCGGGTACGGAGCATTGAGCGCGAATTGCACTCCTGCATCTACTTCAGCGCGCACTCGCCGTTCTATCTGTTCGAAGATCTGCGCGTCTGCCAGATGCTGCTCAATCAGCCATGTGCTGAGTAACTTCAATGGATCACGCTGGGTCATCCACTGTTGCTCTTCCTCTTTAGAGCGATAATACGAGCGCTGAGATGTCGCCTACGTGGTGACCGTGGATAACGGTAGGTATGGCAGAGCGATGAAGGCCGGGCCTTCACCACGTCGCGTCCGTTCTACCAACCTCTGCATGGTGGCATAAACTGCCCGTACATCCTGTCCGTCCACTTCTTCTGCATGAATACCAAAGGCTCTAGCCCTGGCGCTCATTTCACCCGCAGTTGCCTCAGAAAAATGGGTGTATTCATTGTAGAGGTTATCCTCGCAGACGTAAATCACCGGCAGCTTCCACAACGAGGCCATGTTCATGACTTCGTAGAGCGACTCCCTGACCAAGCGCACCATCGCCGAAGAAACAGACCACCACCTGGTCTGTGCCGCGCATTTTGCTCGACATGGCGGCTCCGGTAGCAATGCCTGCGCTGCCGCCAACGATGGCATTCGCGCCCAGGTTGCCGGTTTCCTGGTCAGCGATATGCATAGAGCCGCCTTTGCCCCGGCAGTAGCCAGCTTCCTTTCCGAGCAGTTCGGCAAACATCCTATCGACTGAAGCGCCCTTTGCCAGGCAATGTCCATGACCGCGGTGCGTACTGGTGATGTAGTCATCGCGCCGCAAGGCTTCACATACTCCCACCGCCACGGCCTCTTCACCACTATACAGGTGCGCAAGACCTGGCATTTTGGCGCTGGTATACAGTTCGTTGACATGCTCCTCAAAGATGCGGATTTTGAGCATCTGCTCATACGCATGCAGCCAACGCTCACGCTCATCTGTTGTCGATTGTGCACCAGTAAGCGATTGGTCTCTGCTAGGCTTTAGGGCCCCTATATTTACCGCAGAATGTGATGTTTCAGGATGCAACACGGTTATTCTCCATAGTACGGGTGGCCACAAGGGGTCAATCCTATTAAAATACGTGTAACACCAAGCTTAAATCGGGTGATTCTAGCTCATCCTTACGAGCGTGGCTTCTTCTTACTTTAAGTGGTATTGACCACAAGAGTCCTACACAAAGTCCCCACACAGCACTACCCCCGCCCCTATGAGGCACGGCGGGCGACCATAAAGGCCCACCCATCCACTCCACACCCCGCTCGCCCCTACGGACTCGATGGGCACACTCCAAAAAACCTACCCCTGACAGCTCCTACGGGTCCAGGCCGGCCAACTTGGCCAGCACTTTGTACACAATAGCAAAATCTTCCTTCGCCAACCCCATAGCGCGCGCAGCAGTAAGAAACTCGTTGCTCACTGCTGTCGTTGGCATCGGTACGTCGAGTTCCCGGCCCATCTCAAGGGCCAGGAGCATATCTTTCTGCATCATGTCCACGTTGAACCAGGCTTCGTCTGGCTTCTCAAGTATGAACGGGGTGCGATACTTCAGCGCAGGCGAAGCAATGGCGCTATTGAGCATCACTTCTAATGCGGTTTCGAGAGGGATACCTCCTTTCTGGGCTAGAAGCAACCCCTCGTAAAAGGCCAAAATCTGTACCTGCAGGTTGAGGTTAATAGCGATCTTCAATAAGACGGCCTGACCGTTCCCGCCTACATAGTTCACCTTCGGACCGATATCCAGCAAAATAGGTTTGACCTGCTCGAAGATTGCTCGTTCACCACCAACCATGAGGGACAGGTTGCCCTGTTCCAGGGTGATCACACTGCCAGATACGGGTACGTCGAGCATATGCGCGCCTTTTGCAGCGACCTGGGAGGCCAGATGCCGCGAGGCAGCAGGGCTGACGGTACTCATGTCGATATAAATCTTGCCTTTTCCCAAACCGGCCAGCACGCCATCAGGTCCACCCAGCACCTCGTGTAATGCGGTGGTATTTGTCACCATAGTGAAGATTATATCAGCCGCTTCGGCAACCGCCCGTGGTGTATCACCCCAACGCATGCCTGCTTCCAACAGCCACCGCGCTTTTGACTTCGTACGGTTGTAGCCGGTAACAGTGTGACCAGCGTCCAGGAGCCGTTTTGTAATGCGACCGCCCATTGCTCCCAGCCCGATAAAACCGAGATTGGCCATAGATATCCTCCAATCACGAGATGGTTAGTCGTTAGACGTCGTTGCCGCTTTCACATCTTCGCGTACCTGCTGCAGGTGTGCGCACATGGCTTTGCGTGCCGCCTCCGGGTCATGGCGCATAACTGCCTCAAGAATGCGCTTATGATGAATTTGTCCCCGTTCCGGGCCACCTTTCACAGAGAAGATTTGTTTGCGCTGCTCACTCAGCAGGTATACAATGGAGTCTACGAGTGCAAGAATGAGGACGTTCTGAGTTCCCTTCGCTAAGGCCTGGTGGAAATTATTGTCAGCCGTGATATAGGCGTCAGCATTATCCAGGCTGGCATCCATCACCATCACCGACTCCTGCATAGCGGTAATATCTTCCTCGCCTGCCCGCATGGCAGCTAAGGCAGCAATCTCAGGTTCGAGAATTTCGCGAACCTCAACGAGATTGGTCGAACTACCCGCCTGCCCTACTTTCATCATCAAGCCCAACGAGTGCCGCATAGCTTTGGAGGTACCGTCAATAACAATTGTACCCCGGCCCGGTCGCATGTCAACCAGCCCCTTCTGTGCCAGGGTTTTCATAGCTTCGCGCACAGCCGTTCGGCTGGCTTGAAACTGCTCGGCCAGTTCGCGTTCAGTTGGCAAACGGTCTCCACTGCGCAGTTCACCGTTCAAAATAAGCTGTTCGATCTGCTCTGCTATCTGCTCGTAAATTTTGCTGGACTGAATAGGTGTATACATGCGTTCCTGCTGGTGGGTCCTACCCAAAGTAATTGGTATGATGATCGTATCAAACGATCATGGAATAAATATACCCAAGTTATTCTGTTATGTCAATGCGAGCAACTTGCCGGACATGAGGCCTTTTTCGAAGCACGAGTATTTCGATTTCGTGCATGCTCTTCCTTGCTGTCTAGCCTTACCGCTTTATCAAACGGCTGCTTGGGAAAATAATAAAGCGGTCATCCATTGCTGGATAACCGCCTATTCTTAAGATCATCGCCGGTTACGACCGTGCTACGGCGAAGACTGCAAGCAAGGATTGCAATGCTTCCCGCGTGGCATCCACTAAGGAGTAAGCCTTCCCAGAGGTGCCTATGCATTGCCAGGTGTACTCATTATTGTATAGATCAGCCTGCTTTGTGATGGCGATAGAAAGAGGTAAATCCTTTAGCATTGCCATCATTTCTTGCTCAATCTCCTGCTTCGCAAGATCTGAGGTCTGAAGAAGTTGTGTATCTCCGGTCACGCGTGTACCATTAAGCCGTTCTGACTTCATTCCGTGCATTGCATAATTGCTCCAGCCGGTCAGACATTACTCGTGCGAGATCAGCCGGGTACGTTATTCCATGTACCCGAGCCAGGGGAGGAGCCAGTTCCTGGTAGATTCGGACGATGAGGAGGGCAGCCTGGAGCATTGCACCTCGCTCCAGTGGACAAATTGTCGCCTGTAAAGGCGATAACTGCTCTATTGGTACGGCTTGCTCCAACTTTTCATAGCCGTCTGCCCTCGCTGAGAAATTCTGTCTGAGGCGGGCCAGGTTCACACAGGTGAGACGCAGATCCTCTAAAGCGCCGTACGCCGACCATATCTGCCCGCGTGCCATCGTGGTGATGAAGTGGTGGGACAGGTCATGCCAGAACCAGTAGATCAGGCGGCGTAACGTCTCGATCTGCTCGGCCTGAGCCGGTTCATGCCAGCGGAATACTGCTCCCGCCAGGATGTCCTTTTTATCGAGCAGGACTCTGTAAGGTCCACCGTGAATGTGAGTGAAGTGGCTCTCGCGGCCAAGCACAAGTTCACCTTCTGTGCCATCGGGAAAAATGAAGAAAACAAAGTCAACGCCGTCACCATGATAGTCTTCCAGGAACACCGGCGCACTCAGCAGTTGTATAAAAGCCTCGCGCCCGGCGAAGAAGTCATCGTAAGCTTCATCGGTGGTGATCAGGCCGAGATCCAGGTCGGAGTAGGCATCAGCCGTGCCCCTGGCATAGGAGCCGCCGAGAAAAGCGGCCACAACACGCTCATCTGCCTGGCAAGCTGCTACAAAGCGGTTCATGACGACCTGGTGGTTATGAGGCTGCTGTATTACTTGCGAATCCATTGTGCTGTTTCTCCCTGTGAAGAGTAGCTATATCTCCAGTTGCCGCTATTCTATCATAGCTATGAGAGCATTTCCTCATTTTATAGGAAACCTCATGCCCCCCGCGGGGAACCACCAAGCATGAAGATATTTTTTTTGAAGAAAAAATGCAATGCACTCGTTCCGCAACACGTCGGCGGAAAGTGGGATACCGAATTGTGCCCCTACATGTACATGCTACGCTCCACCCACTTGCTGAAAATGGGCGTCGAGATGCTATATGTATCATCCTCATTCTGGCGCACCAGGTCGCGCTTGAGCAGAGCTTGCAGCGTGCGCCGGACAACTATCTCATCTAAGCCGCACTGTTGCTGAATATGCTCTCGCTCCGCCACCGTTAACGCTCTCAGGGCAACAAGGCAGGCCCGCTGACTCTCATCGGTACGTGTCCATAAATCGCGGAAATAGGTATCCCACCAGTTGGTGAATGTCCGATCTATGGCTCTGATCACATCCTTGAGTTTTGCTTGTTCCCTCTTTCCGCATTTAGATAGTCGATCAGGGCCGAACTGACAGCCTGCACTAAGAAGGGGTGGCAGCCTGTCTCAGCGATAATGCGCTCAACGACGCCATCACCATAGATGTCTTCACCAGGGAAAGTGGGGATGGGCCTGGTAATCAGGCGTCGAGCTTCGTCTTTGTGTAGAAAGCTGACACGCAGCGTCTGCACATTCACAAAGTAGCCGGACCAGTTGAGGTGCGTTTCCTCTCCCATCTCACCGAAGGTATGAACTCCACTGAAGAGCAACGCCACACGCGGATGATACTGAATAATGTTGCGGAACCAATCAAGCAACAACGGCAGATCAAAGGCTCTTCTCATTCCCGCTTCCTCTAACTTCTCGAACTCATCGAGCAGGAGCAGCAAGGTCCGATTTTCTTGCTCCAGGAGCAACTCTACACGTCTTAACCACTCGTCAAAAATACTATAAGCGACAGAAGCCCCTTCTTCATATCTATACTGAGGTACAGTTGATTTATATACTGATTGAAGTACAGTGGATTGGGATATTGGTAGGTTTGAACTACGCAGCGTTCTATACACCAGCCTGTCAACAGGCATATTGCGGGCGTTCATCTCCTTATAGATACCCTCGGCAAGCGTGCCCAGGAAAGTGGGCGTGCTGGCAAAAATGCCGGGGCTTTGCAGGTCATAGAAGACAGGCAGGAAGCGCGAACCGAGTAGACGCGGTAATTGCAGCAGGGTGCTGCTTTTGCCCATACGTCTCTCACCGGTCATCAGGAAGGTTGGGCGGCGCTCTCCCTTCATGAGTTCCATTTCTAATACCTGCACCAGATCGAGGCGGCCGAAGAAGAGCGGGTTGTTCGGTTTGAGCGCATTGCCTGGATAATAGGGATTATCAATACGCCCAATGTAGTCTGGCAGTTCCTGAAGCCTTTCCTGCTCCTGCTGTGCCGCTGCCAGCCATACATCAACCACCTTACCGAAGCGACTACTGAGCTGTGCATCCCTGAACGATACATTGGGACGCACGCTCTTCACATGTTTGATCATATCCTGCAAGGCCTCAAGCCGTGCCCTGCGTCCAAGCGGGCTATTGAAACGAGCCGCGTCCTGGCTGGCTTCGCGCAAACGAGTTACTGGACTAGCCCACTGCGGATCAAGTAATTTTGTCTCCTGGGGAAAAATCTCGTCAAGGAATTTTGTAGCCTCGGCAATCTCGGACATCTTCTTGCACTCCTCCAGGTCGCGAACAGCAATTTTCAGCAAAGCCGCTGGCGCTGCCCGTAACTGTTGCGGTCGCTCCGCCGCAATAAACGTGATTTCTTCCAATGCCTTTTCTCGGTCCTGGTCATAGGCTATGAGCAAAGTCTCTTTCAAGTAAGTCAGGGGCAGATAAACGATCTCATCCCAATGCAATGAGGAGCGTTGCAGGTAGGTGAAGACCTGTGAAGGATTGTTGCGACTGGCAAGATATGCCCTGAGCGCAGAAGGGCCGCTTGCCAGGTACAGTGGTAGTCGATAGTAGCCTAAAACATAGCCAATGATAAATGTAATACCCCCGGCGATGCCTCCACGATATCTTCCCCAATACTGACCGCGATACCGACAAGAATACCGACTGCTACGCCTTCCGCGATGCCTTCCACGACACCGGCTTCAAAGATGGCTGTGCCACAGATCAAGATGCCGACTGTGATGCCGACTACGATGCCGAATGCGATTCCTCCTTTGATGCCGACTACGATGCCGACTATGATACCGCCCACGATGCCGACAGCGATATAGACCACGAGACCGAAAGAGATGCCTCCAGCGATCTTGACCACAATGTCCCCCACGATGCTGACCACAATACCGACCGGAATGCCGAGCAGGATGCCTCCGATGATGCCTCCCACGATGCTTCCAGTGCTGCCTCCAATGATGCTGAACGCAATGCCTCCGGTGATGCCTCCCACGATGCCGACCGCAATACCTCTTATCGCAATGCCGAGCAGGATGCCTACCACGATGCCGACCGCGATGCTGAGAGCGGTGACTAATAGGATACTCATTATGCTTGAGTCGGGTATGAGAGACAACTTGAGAAGAATGTAATCGTTCCGCTATTCCAAAGGGGTAGGAAATCAGAAATATCGGCAAAGCCAGCCTAAGCATCGGTACAATGCGCTTCCCAGGTCTGTTTATCTCAAATTTTATGTAGAATTTGTTAGGTTGAAAAAAAGCCTGAACGGAAAAGATCACTCGAGAAGTTGAGCTTCCAGAGCGGCCAGGTAAGCGGCAGGGTCCTTGCGAAAACGGAACTGCAGGCGGCGCGCTTCCTGGCGATAGCGCAGTTGTATCCGCAGTTGCCGCCAGGCCTGGTAATCGCGGGGTTGCAGGTCAGCCACCTGTAGGTCCTCGTGTTGGGTCATCACCACAGCCATCAGACGGACGGAGCCACGCACCACCACCCCTGGAATAGCGCCCCGGCGTCCGGTCGCGCGGCGCTCATGCGCACGGGCGACGCCAAAACAATGCTCCAGATCATTATTGGTCTTCGGCAGGTCTGGCACGTCATAACAGTGAAACAACCCAGGAGCAAAGTTGGTTGTTTTCTCCACAAAATGATCAATAGCTGTACTGAGTACTCCCAGGCTCGCTTTCTGTTCCTGCATATGCTTGATCCAAGCTAGATACGTTTCCCGAACCTGAGCGCCCGTCTGCCGCTCGTGATTGGCTAAATGTGCGCGGCTTGATGCACCAGGGCATAGGCATCCTTGAGAGAGGGCCACAGCGCCGCCGTGCGTGCGAGTGCCCTGGTGAGGATCTGCTGCAAGTGTTTCAGTGCTGGCGGAAGGCTTTTTTCCCCTCCACACGGGCAATGGAGTCGCTGATCTGCGTGAGTCGATCCTGCAATTTGAGGCCCGAGGCATCCAATGGTGCACGCCCATCATCGGTCAACGAGCTTCTTACTGCCAGACAATACCCACGGATCGCTTCGGCCTGGGGTCACTGCGCTCCTCTAAGGCTCGCTGAGGGTCGCACCCCGCGTACGAGTTTCTTCAACTGCGTTTTCGCGTGTCGATCCGCATCGTAGAGCGGCTCGGTGGCATCTTTCAAGTAGTGAAACTGACAGAGCTGATGAGGCACCTTGGGGAAGACAAAGGCCACCGCACTGCCGATGGTTTCTTCGCCATCGGATATCACCCCTTTGACTGGGACTTTCAGCTGATCCAGTTGCTCCTTGACTTCGGTGAGCAAGCTGGTCAGATCACCCTGGCTACTACTGAGCAGAGGACGTGCCAGCAGGATCTCCTCCGAGAGACAGTCACGCACCACCCAAAGCACTTCATGCCCCACATCCGGCTGCAAGCCATCGATGGCTAGTATCACACGCCCTTGCTTCTGCAAGCGTGCCTTGATGCGCTCGTGATCGGCCACGCGCAACGCCACCAATTCTTCATATCTCTGCATCAAATTGGTGACACTGCGCTCCGTGATGCCCACTCCACGAGCCAGAAGAGCCCGGTGCATCTCCGGCACGCTGCGATGCTCGCGAAAACGCCAGCGGCCAATCAAGGCAATTACCTCCAGGCCAAATTCGCCGTGGGGCAGTGCCCAGCCTCCCTTTCTTCGGGACGGTAGGCCACATGGTAGCGCGGGCACTCCGGCTGGATACAGCGACGCACCACAATCGTCAACTTCCACAGGCCATCCAACTTGGTCACCGTGCGATGGGCGTGATAACCCACCCACAGGGGCTGACCGCACTGCTGGCAAGACTCTTTCAACGGGGTCAGCGTCATCGTGTGCGTCGCTTCGGGACGCGGGGGTCGGGTTCGTCGGACCATGGTCATTCTCCTGTCGTGCTTTTCATCCTCCTTCTTTCTTTCCTTCAGGCTACACCTGCTGTCAAGCTCTCTTTTCCGTTCAGGTTTTTTGCTGAATGGCAAACTCGGGTTGACAGCAGGTGTAGCCTAAAAGGAAAGGGAGGCACATAACCACCACAGGAGAAGAACGATGGCTCGACGAAGTGCACGCCCCGAAGCGGCGCATGAGGTGACCTTGACTCCGTTGAAAGAACGTTGTGAGCAGTGTGGTCAGTTCTTCTGGGTGGCCCATCACGGCCATCGGACGGTTGCCATGCTGTCTGGTCTGTGGAGAATGACCCTGGTAGTGCGTCAGTGTATCCAGCCGAGTTGTCCGCGCTTCCATCAGCCCTACCGACCAGAGGAGGAAGGGCGCTGGGCGTTGCCACACGGCGAGTTTGGCTTGGAGGTGATTGCGCTGATTGGTCAGTGGCGCTTCCGGGAACATCGAGTGTTCCGGAGATGCATCAGGCGCTTCAGGCACGTGGCATCAGTATTGCGCAGCGCAGTGTGACCTACTTGATGCAGCGCTATGAAGAACTGGTGACCTTGCATATCACGGATCAGGAGCGCATCAAGGCACGCTTGCAGAAGCAAGGACACGTCATCTTGGCCCTGGATGGGTTTTAACCCGATGTGGGCCACGAAGTGCTGTGGGTGGTGCGTGACTGCCTCTCGGAAGAAATCCTGTTGGCGCGCCCCTTGCTCAGCAGTACGCAAGGCGACCTGACGGCTCTCAAAGAAGTCCAAGCTCAGTTGAAACAGCTTAAGGTGGCGGTCAAAGGCGTGATCTCGGACGGAGAAGAAACCATCCGTAGTGCCGTCGCCTTTGTGTTTCCAGGGGTGCCGCATCAACTCTGTCAGTTTCACTACTTGAAAGACGCCACCAAGCTGCTCTACGAAGCTGATCGACATGCCAAAACGCAGTTGAAGAAGCACCTGCGAGGCGTGCGACCGATTGAGCGCGCCTTAGAAGAGCACAGCACCCCCGAAAACGACGCGATCCGAGGCTACTGTCTAGCGGTTCGAGCTGCCTTGACAGACGATGGGCGTTCCCCTTTGCAGCCTTCGGGGCTCAAATTGTACGATCGCATCACCCAAGTGAGTGACTCCATTGCCCGTGTCCAGGGAAAAAAAGATTGCCACCGGCTTTAAAGCTGTTGCAGCAACTCTTGACCAAAGGGGTAAAGGCTACCACGACCCTGTGGCCCGCCGCGGCAGAGCGCCTACGAGCAAGTACACCAAGCAGCACAACATCTTAGCCAATCCGCAGCACCACACCGGGACGCAGGTCCGTGAGCGCTATCTGGCACACGTTTGTCAGATGCAAGAGCAGAAAACTTCTCCTGGAACCGCTGGGCAGAGGCCATTGAGCATTTTTGCCACATCACCGACAACTTTGCGGCTGGCCTCTTTCACTGCTATGACTTGGAGGGCTTGCCACGCACCAACAATGACCTGGAACATTGCTTTGGGGTCGCACGGGTTCATGAGCGACGAGCCACAGGTCGACGTGGGGCCATTCCAGGCGTGGTCGGCGCGGTTCCGTCCGCGTAATCGCTGCTGTCGTCACCAGAGAGCAGAGCTTCTCTGCCGAGGAGCTTCAACCCAGCGATTATCAGCGGTGGCGCGACCTGCGTGCGCACTTGCAGCAGTGTGAGGAAACCCGCAGGCAGCAGTTCCGTTTTCGTAATAATTCTGCCGCTTACCTGGCTGCTCTGGAAGCTCAACTTCTCGAGTGATCTTTTCCGTTCAGCAAAAAAACAGTAAAATATCCAGGTGTACGGTTCAGCGAGCAGGTAGTCCCATGCGCTTTTCATGACTTCACCATCCCGCTATATGCTGTGTCAAAACGTGTTCCTTGAACGCTTGCCAGTACTCGGGGTTGTTGGGCGGTAGTGATGCTGGCCTACTGTAAGCTGCTGCACGCTTATCGTTCAGGAGCGTCTCACCCACCAGTTGCAGGCGTAGAGGTGGAAATTGCTCCCTGTCGCTTTGACTATATGCCAGCAGATAGGTACGATCTTGTTCGCTGAACCGCGCTTGAGCACCTTTTTCCTGGAGGAACTTCTCGGCGTCCGCTCTATCAAAGGGGAGTAATTTCAGTTGTAGGAAGACATTGAAAAATGGACTGGTCCTGGTGCTTTCGCTCACGATGTCAATCAGCGGGCTCTTTACTGAGAACTACCAGGCCCAGACCGATCTCAGTGATGGCCCGAACCCCTTAAAAAACTGCAGGTCGAATGCTGAGTGATGCGTCAAGCTTTCAAATTCGTCGATGCATAAGATGGGTGTACTCCTTTGTGCCACCATATCGCTCACGAATTTTTGTAGCGTTGTCAGGTCGGAATGTTCTGGCAGTGAATAGGGCGGATGGCCCAGGGCTTTCAGTGCTTCCCTTGTAAAGCCTGCTATCGTTGCACTACTCGGCAAGGCCGCGCTCATATAGCCAATACGGAAGTTCGCACCAAGCTCCTCAGCAGCAACCAGGCGCAGATAGGTCATCAGCCAGGTCTTACCGCTTCTGCGCGGCCCGATGATGGATGTGCACCCCCCATGACGCGTGCGGCTCGATAGTTGCTTACGCTCGATCACTCTGCTATAGAACTCTCTGGGGTTGGTGAGCTTCATGTTGGGGAAGAAAACAGGTTCAGACGAAGAAAGGGATTTTACGGCTGTTGAACCGTCAGCAGACTGCGGTAGAACTGAATTTGCTGGCTGGGATTGTGTCGAAGGAGCGCCAGTATCGCCAGCAGACGTAACGCTGTCCGTGTTTATGATAGTCTGTGAAGTTGCCTGGGGATATAAACGCACCCCCGCCTTGGCTGTCTTTGACTATCCCTTCAGTATCGCCAAAAAGACGTCTGGTCAGCCACTTCCTGAACGATTGCTGAAAATCCTTATCCGAGAGCGTTGCAATCACAAAAGCGACAATTGCACCAGGGACAGGGCCGAAGCGCTGTCAGCAGGGGAACAAACCATTGCGGTGGGAGAATTTTGAAGGAGGTGAGTAGCACAAGAATGAGGACGATAATGAGCATGAACGCAACGAACGTGATGATCAGGCATGGCCAGGACCCACGCTTGCTTGTATGGACCTGATTTGGCGCGGTATTCACTCCGCTGGGCTGATCTTGAGATGAGATTGTGACGTCCTAACGATTTCCCTTATGTTCAGATGTGCATTATCAATTTAGATGAAATTATAACATCTTGCAGCATGAAATGTATATAAAATGGCCCACTCAAAGGGCGACGGATTGAGGTCGCTCATGTGGCATGTTTCCCCTGCCCAAGCGAGCGAAACAGCCAAGGTGGTGATGGGAATAAGGCAGGTTCGCAGATTTGTTTCCGGTAGAAGTGGCGTTTCTCTTCTGTGCATCTTTTTACCGGGAGAAGGGACGGCAAAGTGGTAAAAAGCAGCACAAAGAGGAAACGCTCGATGTCTATTTGAAATACTTCACAAGGAGAAAACGCAAGCAATGAGTGATACAGATCGTATTGCATATAATCGTCAAGTTGTTGAGGCATTCCGTGCAAACGGGGGCAAGGTACAGGGTTGGGGACCCTTAATCCTTCTTACTACCAGAGGGGCCAAATCGGGTCAACTGCGCATCTATCCATTAATGTCTGTCCCTGCTGGAGATAACTACATCGCGGTCGCTTCCAAAGGAGGCGCGCCAGAAAACCCGTTGTGGTATCATAACCTGCTGGCACATCCTGATGTTACGGTTGAGGTCGGGAACGAAACGTTTGCTGCTACAGCAAGATTGCTGACGGGCCATGAGCGCGACCAAACCTTTGCGAAAGCGGTTGCCGTGTTTCCTCCTTATGGTGAGTATCAAAAGAAAACGGCTCGCCAAATCCCTGTTTTTCTCCTCGAACGGCGTGCAAACGCTTAAAGTCGAATTTGTATCAGCTCATTGGCATACAAGATGAGGAGCCAGACGGCGAACTGCCGCCGGGTTCTTTGTGATTTCGGTACGTTTCTCCGCTAGAGAAGGCAGGCGTCATTTGTCGGAATATCAAACCGTTTGCCAGATTATGTGCCGCACTGCCAAGCGCTTTCAGTGGATTGTCTCTGCCACCATAATCTGGTGTGGCAAATTCTCTAAAGGGTGATGCAAGAGCCAGAGGCCTTCTCGAATGCATAATCCGCATCACCAAAAGGGTCCGAGGACCTACAATCACGTCAAACCATACTTACGAAGCTATTTATACTACAAGATTTGGGTAGCGTATCCTTTGCTAAGGGTCGAATTCGTTGGATCAGATTTCAAGCTCAATTATGAACCATAAAAAACTTCACCCTTAGCAAAGGATACGCTACCAGATTTGATTTCCATTGACAAAACAGGTACTTAACCAATAGAATTTGCATCGAACATCATCGATTAGCTTGGAAGGCCTGTATCCTCTCGCAGGCATGTGGCTGGAAGTGAAACAATAGTATGCTCTTAAACCTGGATGCACATTGGTATACGGCAACAAATCCTGATACTTGCCCTGGCTTTCGCGAGGCAGACTGGTATGTAATCGACATACATACGTGGAAGATGGCGTTCTTGCAGAGGTAAGCGCATGATTATGTAGACAAATCGCTGATTTGTCTACATAACACAGGAACTCATATGAAGCCCTTTAATCTGAAGCAACTTCCAGTAATTTTGCCAAACCAGTATGCAATGACGAGCAAGTTGGATAATAGAGACTTAGTGGGTGATTGGATTTTGCCTCGTGCTATCGAACTCACCTACACCGCCTGGGACCTTGAACCCTTCGCCAAGGACTGCGGCTATGATGGCCCATCATTCAAGAGGAACGAGCATCGGCGCTTCTTGCTGCGCAGCGAGCTTGATACAGCCTATTTTCACCTGTATAGTATCGAGCGCGACGATGTGGACTACATCACGGAGACGCTCCCAATTGTGAAACGCAAGGATGAGAAACAGTACGGGGAGTACCGGACGAAGCGGGTGATTTTGGAAATATATGATGAGATACAGCGGGCGATGGAGTCGGGGGTGCCGTATGAGACGAGGTTGGAGCCGCGGCCTGCTGATCTTTCGATGGCACATGATCCGAAAACGGGAGTACGAGTTTATGAATGAAAGATGGTATTCCAACTTTCAGTGTTTAGTAATTTTTGTAAGTAACTACTCAGGTACCCTGAAACCAGGCGCCGCCTGAATTCGAGGCGATTTATCCCTAATGCAATCGCGATCATGGCAGCCGGGCGCAGTGATGGCATCGGAGCGCCGACTCCGGTTCTGCCCACGTTCATGGCAGGCGAACGGTGGAGATGTCCTCGTCGCTACTAGAGCGCATATGAATGCCTGAGCTGTAGCGTGCGAGCCCAGGCCAGATCTGGATTTGCACCTCTTAGGGGGTACCTGAGTAGTTACTTTTGTAATCTTCTTTGTCTTCCGGAACTTTGTAGAAGTGAGGATACAACTATGCAAAATATGATGTTTCCTTCTGCAAATATAGAAGAAACGACTAGAGAATCATTTGCTGCATTTCAGCAAAATCCGCTTAATCGTTTCAAAGTCAATGTGCGGCGAACCCGCGGTGCTCAGTGCAGGCAATTACTATCAAATCCTGATACGATAGACCTGCAAACTTTCTTGCATGAAGTCTGGAATATCGAGAGCAAAACGCATCTACATAGTCACAACATTGATCTACAAATCTTTGAAAACCCACTATTTTTACGCACAGTGCAGAGCAACTGCTTGACGAGAACATCATTACGCTAGCAGGATTGGAGGCTGCTCTTGCTACAGGGGATCTGGAATTGCATGGAAACTTCTTGGAGGCATGTGACTCGTGGTTATGATATTCGCACTCCGAAGAGCAATGAGCATGAGCTCGAGGGATTCGTAAAGCCTTAAATATCCTGAATAATCCCGCACTTTCTCGCAGATAAAGCACGCCAAGTTGATGCTATCTCCGGCTTTGGTGAAGGCAATGCCACTGGCCTGGTTATGATTTTTCATCCTGGCGAATTCGCTCTTGTCAATTCTGTTTCAAAAGGTGATTTGAAGAAACTCGGAGTGAACCTGACCTCTTCTACTTCTTTGGAAGTGAGTTAAAGCGAGTTGGTTGCTTGAAAGAAGCACTGGGAGCTTCAGATTTCCTTGAGCTTGACTGGTTTCTCTACCTGTGCAGCCAGGGTGAATATCCATTGGGGGCAATTGAGTCAGAAATGGGCGATGGAACTAGTGGCAGATGGTTCCAAGCAATCAAGAAGGTCTTAGAGGATGCAACGAGCCACTTCCTGTATCGGAAATTACCATAAAAGCGCTGGCAAGCGGTGTACAAACAAAAGGGAAAACACCGGAACGTACTGTCAGCAAGGTACTCACAACAAATCCTCAAGCATTTGAAAGGGTAACCGAGGGCGTCTATCGCTTGAAACAGCATGCCGAGCAGTTGCCACTCCTCAGCCTTCATCGATAGCGAGAGAATACACTGAGCCGCCTTTTAGGTCTCCATCGATTCTCGATCAGGGCATGCGTATAGATGAGCAGACATTACGCCGCTATCACATTGCTCTCAAGACCAGAGAGTTTGTGATTTTTTCATAAGCGGGATCGGTAAGACTGGCTGGCTGAAGCCTATGCTAGTACGATAGGTGCAGATATTGCTTGGTGCCGGTAGCCCCTAACTGGACAACGAACGAAGACCTCCTAGGCTATGTTGATCCGCTCACTGAAAGGCTTTATCATCATACAGTCTTCAGTTATTTTCTGGAAGCTGCGGCGCAGGAATATGAACAAGCTCGTGATGAAGGGCGCTTGGCTAACCCTATCATCTGGTGTTGGATGAAATGAATCTTGCACTGTAGAGTACTACTTTGCCAAGTTCCTCTCGGCGATGGAGGTACGTGCGCGCTCTGGTGCTGCACCCATTGATCTGGGAGCGCAGAAAGTGATCAACTTATATCCCAACCTCTACTTATCGGAACAATCAATGTTGACGAGACCACGCATGGTTTTGCTGACAAAATCTATGATCGCGCTCAATTAATCGAGCTATCTGCCTCACGAGAGGCGCTGAAGGTGTATATCGATGGCGAACCATACGGTGAACTACTGATGGCAGTCTGGGATGCGTGCACGAAGTTGCGCCTTTTGCTTTTCGTGTATGGATGAGGTAAAGGTCTATGTCACTACTGCTCACAGCTTAGGTTGCGAATGGGAAGAAGCACTCGATGAGCAGATCTTGCAGAAGATATTGCCCAATTCAAGGGGGCCGATCTGAAAATTGGAGATACTTTAAAGAAGCTCGAGGATCTATTGCCTGCTGATATATATCCGCTGAGCCGTGCAAAAGTACATGCTTGAAGGGTTCGAAGCTATGGATTCGCCTCCTACTTCTGGCATAGCCTTTCTTGATCAGGCTGGGAATAATATTGATGGCCCTTCAGAATGGGCAACAACTCCGGTTGAAGTGCGTGTCAGGACACAAGACTGGGAAATGGTGCGCTTGATACCACAAAACAATGAAGAATTGCCGCTTTCTCTAAGTCGCCTGGGAGGACAGACTCGCATCATAGCTACCTGGCCACCTTCTGGGACGGGTGATTATCGCCTTGCTCTATATATTGGTGACACGAAGGCTGAAGAACGAACCATTACCATTTCACCAAGAAAGATTAGCACGCTGCATATGCACAACTGCTGGAAGACCTTGAAATGCGACTGCCAGCCGCAATCGCGTTAGGACTTCAGCGTAATGCATACGCTAGCTGGAATAAAAATCCTTCCTCCTGGTGAGTCCACCCTTGCTATGGAACTGGTGCGGTTGCGCCGGGCGATCAATGGTGATTTAGGAGATATGGGGCTTGCTCAGGTGCTAAACGAACTGTCTGCCGACCCTGAGAAAATACTCCATACTACAGAACTGTGGGTACTGCGAGAGCGAGCCAGGCGGCCACACCCTTCCGGCCTAACGCAGGCAATGTCTCGCCCCTATAATCTGGATATGCATGGAATCCCCATACGCCTGCTGGATACGAGAGTGGAAACACAGCGTCGATGTCTACGAGAACCGCCTGGTCAAGGTCTATGTTCGCCTGGTCGATCTACGCCTGCGCAGGCTCAGCACTATTTTAGAGAGCAGATCAACCAATACTCTGTTAGAGGAGGTTCAAAAGTTACGTGACACTTTAGGCAGTGCGAGGAGAAAAGCGGCATTTCTAGATAACGTGACACTTCCTTCTTATCTTCCTACTCAGAGTACCATGGTACTCATAAAGCGTCCGGCTTACCATGCAGCTCTACAGGGATACCTAGAGTTCAATAAAAGCCCAGGAGTGTACTTAGAAAAACCTGCGCTGGAAGCACCTTTGGAAAATCTGCCTTTCCTCTACCAGGTCTGGGGTACTTTAGAAGTGCTTCATATTCTTCTCGACGTTACAGGGATATTGGGATACCAGGTAAAACTGCAACAGTTGGCAAAAAAAGATGTATGTGGCATTTTTATTAGACTTTTACCGGATGGAAAACCTGCGTTGATACTTGAACACCCCAGTAATGGGACTGTTATCAAGGTGATTCCCGAACGTGCCTATACCAGTCAGGGCCAGTTCCGCAGCATTTCATTTGAACAGTGCCCTGATATAGCTATAGAAGTCCTGCCACCTCAAAAAATCTTCCATACATTTACCTGTTTGATTCCCAAATATAAGCTAGATAGTGATCGGCAAGAAGAGAAGCAAGGAAACGGTAAACCAAAGAAAGAGGATATCGATAAAATGCATACATACCGGCTCGATGCGATTTGAAGATTCCAAACTGAGGCAAGTGGTACAGTATGCCGCTATCCTCTATCCCGGCCCATCTTGGAGTTACGGCAATGGCATTGAGGCATTACAGGCTCTTCCGGGTTCAGAAGTGCTATTGGAAGAGCGACTGAGAGCTATCTTTTGGATGCTCTGCAAACTCGACGCCGCCCGCTGATCCGTCGATGGGGCATGCGCCAAGGGGAGAGAAGTAGATATACACATATAGGTAACGAACATGACAGCAATCTGGCAAAATGATGAGTCTGGTTGGCATTTGCTCTCGCCAACAGGTTTTGCAAATGAAGAGAAACTTCATACCCTGGTCGAGAAGGCTCCCCATTTGCTACCACTGGCTGGTACTCCTCGATTGATTGTACTTGGTCGAGAGGTGCAGCTTGGCAATGGCTATGCTGATTTGATAGCGATACAACCAACAGGGCGAATTGCTATTATCGAGATCAAGCTGCGAGGAATGCGGAGGCGCGTAGGGCAGTTATTGCGCAGGTACTCGCCTATGCTGCGTATTTATGGCGATTGGATCAGACAACCCTTGAACAAGAAGTACTGAATAAACACTTGCGAGACCGCGGGTATAAGAGCCTTGCACATGCGGTTGAGTCGAACGACCAGGAAGGCTTGACAGGAGAGGGTTGGCTAGCCGATGGAGCCGCAGATTTTATCGCCAGCATAGATGCCGCGCCTGAAACTTCCAAACCACTCTTGCAACGACTATGTAATTGGGCTATAGCTCTTGAGAAAGAACACCTGGTTAAGCTCAATACCTATCATGGCAAAGCGGGTATTCTGACGCTGCTCCCTCGCCTGCGCGCGGATAATGCCGGCCTTGTTTCAATCTACAACAACAATGGAGCAGCCTATATACAATTCTGGCGTAGTGTTTTCGAGCGTCGCGCTCCCCGGAGCCTTGCTCGCATCGAGCAGTCTATCATGCCAATCAAGCAGGGCAATACCATCCGTGAAGTAAACGACGAACTACTGAGAAGCACTCACCGATGCCTATAGGGAGGCAGTTGGCGGAAAAATAGAGGCATGAGGCATTGTAGAGGAAATCAGCGAGCTTTCATCAGAAGCTAAATTACATATTTCTCGTATCTTCCGCAATGCGAGAATTGATCCAGAGTACCTCAAAGATATTGCAGAGTCGCTAGGCTAGCAAAAGGCCCGAGAGCTTATCATTGAAAGAGGAGAATGTATGACCCAGCCACGTACCCTGCTGATGATCCGACACGGCGAGAAACCCTCCAACGGCGACCTGGGCATCGATGAGCAGGGCAACGCCAATCCGGACGGGCTCATCCCAAAAGGATGGGAGCGGGCGGGCGCGCTCGTCACGCTTTTCGCGCCGAACAGCACGACCTTGAACTCCACGCTCCCCTTGCCGGGTGCCCTCGTCACCCCCAAATATGCCGAGCCGGTGCACCGCCCCTACCTCACACTGCTGCCCCTGTCGCAGCGGCTGGGTGTGACGATCCTGTCTGAACACGCCGTCGACGCCGATCGAACGAAGATCGTGAGTTCTTTGCTCGCGATGGAAACCGTGGTCGTGATCGTGTGCTGGGAACACGATCACCTGGTCAACATAGTTGGCGCCGTGGCAAGTACAGTGCCGGTCGCCAACCGGGGAGACGTACCGACGTCTTGGCCTGATGACCGGTTCGATGTGATCTGGCGGTTTGACCGAGACGAGCAGACGGGAAAGTGGACATTCGGCTCGCTTGATCAGCAACTGCTCGCCGGGGACCTCTTTCCCAGTGAGTCAGGAACCTGACTTCGCCGAAGGCTCCGATGCCCAGGCCCATTTGCATCAGCAGAGCGTAGGAACAGGAGTGAGAAGACCTTGCCGCACTCCAGGCAGCGGTACTCGTAGATAGGCATTGCGCTAACCCCCTCCGTATTCTATCGTGCAGAAGAGAAGGCTGTCCACCATGTTGCAATGGTAGACAGCCCGTTTCAGCTCACCAATACTCGAAGCTCTGCTGGATGACCTGCTGAAGCTCCTCAGCACCAACAGCTCGCGGGCAGTCGACGAGTAGTCGCTGCTGCTTGAGCGTACCATCAATCAGGGCAGACACATCTGCCTCCCCATAACCCATGCATGCAAGCCGTTCGAGATGCCCGTGTCACGCATGAGCGAGAGGAGTGTGCGTGGGAGCACCTCTGGCATCTCGGTCGCTGTCAGGCCGCTCACGTTGGCTCCCAGCAGTTGCGCCGCACGTAGATGACGTTCAGGGCTGATCGGATAGGTTCAGCGGAACGTAGACGGCGCGGTGATGACGACTGAGAGACCGTGCGGGATCATTGGTTCATCTTTCGGGTAGTCCGGCGGTGAGAAGTCTTTCACCAGGCCAGCAATGGGGTAGCCAATGGCATGCGGCACATGGACTCCAGCGTTGCCAAAGCCGATACCGGCGTAGGTTGCGGCGAACGCCATGTGCGTTCGAGCTTCCACGTCCATGCCATTGAGTACGGCCCGGCGCAGATAGCGCCCAGTGTATTCCAGGGCCTTCTCGCACCACAAGTCACTGATGGGATTGCTGCCGACGTAGACTGGACGTTCGTCCGGCTTATGCCGGGGGCGAGCATCATATGGTCGGCTGGTGTAGGATTCGAGTGCGTGGGTGAGCACGTCGAAGCCTGGATACGCCGTTGCCATTGGCGGCAGTGTCACCGTATTCAGCGGGTCAACGATGGCCAGCGTGGGACGCAGGTAGCGATGTGAGATGCCGGTTTTCACTTTTAAGGAGAGGACATCCATAATCGCCACGGCGGTGGTTTCACTGCCGGTTCCAGCCGTGGTGGGAAGAGCTACCAGTGGCTTGAGAGGTCCAGGAACAGGCAGGCCTTTACCGATGGGCTTGTTGACGTAGTCCATCATGGAGCCGGATAGTTGCTGAAGAGATTTGCCGCCTTGGCTGAATCAATACTACTGCCTCCGCCAATGGCGACAATGCCATCGTAGTCGCGACCACGCACAAACGTGGAGATCGCCTCGAACGACTGATCTGTTGGTTCAACGTGAACGTCATCGAAGATATCAGCGCGATGCTGGCCTCCTGGAGCAGCGTACGCACACGCTCCGGCAGACCGAGCTTCATGATGCCACGGTCGGTAATAATTAGCGCGTGCTTGACTCCCAGGCGCTTGAGGTCGTATGCTACCTCGTCAGTGGCACCAGCCCCGAACTTGATCGGGGTCATCTCCATCGTGAAGACGGTTTCGTTGGGAATATCGAGACAGCCCATACTTCTTCTCCCTTGCTAGTTGCACGGGCACGACCAAAGAAGGGGTGCCCGTTTCAGATCGAGCGGCCACGCAGGGTCGCTACTAGTCGTAGAACGCCTGGGGTGCGAGACGAATTTCCTTGATCTGCTGGGATCGTGCCCAAAGATGATCGTTGCGTCACGTAGCGTCGCAAAGCTGCGGATACGCTCGACGGAGTTCAACCAGGCAAGATTGTCGTAGACGATAGGTGAGCCAGGGACGAGCCTCATAGGTCGCTTTAGCGTTCGATGCTCTGGAGAGCGGCATCATCCGTCATCTCTTAACCCTCCTTGCCTTACTTAAGGCTACGATCAAGCGTTACATGCCAGTTCGCTTAGCACCACGTTCTGTCACGGTGCTAAGCTCATAGAGAGGGAAGCAATCGTGCGCAAAAAATATGAACAATCTGTCTCTGCATCGAGTAAAATACTAGAGGACGCACTTCGTGAATGCGCTACGTGAAGAAACCGACACTGATTTCTCTATGCTCTACATACGGTAGAGGTAGTTGTAGGGTCAAACGGTGCGTAATAGTGACACAAGCAGGTATACCACAAAATAATGGAGTTGTATAGTGGCTACTGCTTTTGATTACCACCTGCTGGCGGGCGGCGTTTCACCCCATGGCTAAAGCCAGGAGCACTCACGCCGCATTCATAAACAAAGGAAACAGATGAAACAACTTCGTCTTTCTCTTCTTGGATTTGGCGCCGTCGCCAGTGGCTGGCTGAGGCGATGCATACGCAACAAGCATGGTTGCAGCAAGAGTTTGGTTTGGTTGTGACCATTATCAGTGTCGCCACGGCTCACCACGGCTTTATTTACTGTGGCGATGGACTGGATATCCCCACTTTACTCGATCTTGTCGCTACAGGACAGCCTCTCACCGCTCATCCAAAGGTGACCCATTGGACGAACGTCTTGGAGGGATTGCAGGCAACCGGTGGAGATGTTCTGGCCGAGGCAACAGGTGCCTCTCTGCGCACTGGAGAACCTGGCCTGAGCTACAAAGACTGAGAAGCCGACTGACCATAGATAGATGGGGAGAGAAAACAAAAACAGAAGGCGAACTCAACTGCTCGCCTTCTGTTTCTTTCTGGAAGGTTACGCTACTGGGCGTCGGAATTTAGTACCGATCGCTCCGATAGCTATTGTATGAACGCCGTTCTCTTCCCTGGTAGCCTCTGCTTCCAGTTGATTGACGCTCACGTGCTTCGTTGACCGTGATAGTTCGGTTCCCAAGAAGAGTGCCGTTCAGCCGCTCAATGGCGGTTCGGGCTGCTTTCTCGTCACTCATCTCCACAAAGCCAAAGCCTTTGCTTCGCCCTGTTTCACGATCAGTGATGACCGAGACCTCAGTCACTTGTCCGACCTGTTCGAAAAGATCGATCAGATCGTGTTCAGTCGTTTGATAGGGAAGTCCCCCTACATACAATCTCATGTTGGTATGCTCCTGTGTCGACATTTCCTAATCCATTGACGCTCGAAGAAACCGTTTCTCACAGAAGCGATACAATTATTTTTTAATGTCATACACTCCTTATAACACACCAGGGATACAGTTTATTCCGTTGTCCTCGAGGTACCTCAATACAGAAGCGACGATTCCTCCTTCGGCACCTGCTACAATAACAATTCCTAGAAATGACCACAAGGAATTATAAGTGGATGTCAGGGTAAAGCCCTTGTTAGTTCCTGCTTTCTAAAATGTGGTAAAACGTGATAACCGCACTTCAGTACTTGCTTCACAGCAGGCAGTTTCACCAGATTGCTCTGGCCAGCGCTCCCCGCTCCACAAGCGAATTTTCGTCTCGACGAAGCCACTACCGAGACGCCTGTTACCCAAGGCATACAGGTTTCCACGTACTTGCATTGTATGCTATATGTGCTACAATGTCAAGTATGACCAACAAAACAACAACCATTCGCTTTAATGAGACAGACAAAATCTTGCTCAAGAAGCTTTCAGAGCGTCTTGGCATCACACAAACAGCCGTGGTAAAGCAAGCTATTCGCGCACTTGCCAGAAAAGAAGGTATCAGCGTAGAACGTGTGGAAAAGGAACACATTTGAGGATGTTTGACCACATTTTTAATCACTATTGTCTACCTCCTTACTAGAGTAAAATATACCCCGCATAACACGAACACCATACCAAAGGACACGAAATATGACTTTACCTAAGTTGACCGAAACGGCGATTTGCCAATCCGCCTCGGCAGAATTGTTCCAGCGAGGTCGCGACTATTACCAGCAAGGAGCCGTGCTCTCACTCGTTCAGCGTGGCACAGCCCTCCGGGCAGAAGTCGAAGGCGGGGCAGCTCTGCCCTATATTGTTCATTGCACTTTCGACGACAACGGAGCCATTACTGCAACCTGCACATGCCCCTATGATGGGGATGGCTGGTGCAAGCACATAGTTGCGACCTGTCTGGCCATCATCCACCGGCCTGAGACGATTGAGCAGCGCCCACCACTCGACACCTTACTGTCGGGCCTGGATCGTACACAGTTGAATGCTCTTGTGTCGAAGCTAGCTGAGCGAGACCCTTCTCTCATCGATGTGATCGAAGCACAGATTGCGCTGCTCAGCCCCCTTTTGCCTTCGCCTCAACCTCAGTCTCAACCCAAGGCCACGCCTCCATCGCCACCTGTCGTCCCTGTTCGGGTAGACCCGAAGGTCGTGCGCCGCCAGGTGCGCTCCATCGTCCGCGGCCTGGACCGTATGAGTGGTTCCGAAGCCTATGGGTACCTTGGTGCAGTCATCAATGGCGTGGGCGAGGTCCTTGACCAGGCCTGGACCTTGATCAAAGCAGACGACGGTCGCAACGCCATCACCGTGCTCGAAGCCATCACTGAAGAATACCTGGCCGAGTGGGAGAACTTCGACGACTCCGATGGTGAGGCCAGTGACTTCTTCAGCACCCTGGGAGAAGCCTGGACGGAAGCCCTGGGCAGCCAAGTTGGATAGCTGGCAGCAGGGACTCGACGACTACGGGGTCGATGACGTCTTTGCCGCCGCGCAGGCAGCCGCCACCCAGGGTTGGGACTACCCGCCACTCAAACGTGTCTTGCAGGGAACCATCACTGAAAAAGGAGCCTGGGCCGGTGAAGCCCCGGCTTATGCTGATGAGTTAGCCGTCGCCCGCCTCAACGTTTTAGAGCGGCGTGGCCGCTGGCAGGAGTATCTCTACCTGGCCGAAGCGGAGAGCCAGACCGAAGCGTATGTCACCATGCTCGTGCGCCTGGATCGTCCGCAGGAAGCGGTAGATTATGGCCTCGCATACCTGGGGACCACACAGGAAGCGCTTGCCCTGGCCAGGGCATTGCACGACCACGGTGAACGAGAGCAGAGCCTGCAGATCGCCGAGCATGGCCTGACCCTCCAGGGACCCAAAGCCTCCCTGGCAACGTGGCTGCGGGACGCAGCAGCAGCTATGGGCGAGACGCCACGGGCGTTAGCCGCTGCGGAGGTCGCATATCGCGAGGAGCTGAGCCTGGCTAACTACCTCCGAGTCGCCGAGTTCGCCGGGGAGCAGTGGCCGCAGCGACGTGCCGAACTGTTGGACTATGCACGCCAAAAGAAAACGTACTACCCACACGGGCCAGTAGACATATTCCTGCACGAAGGGTTGATTGACGACGCCATCGCGGCGGTAGAGCCAGGCGCGACCCACACGCTGGTGGAACAAGTGGTGGATGCAGCACTAGAATCTCGTCCCGACTGGGTAATCCAGGCCTGTCGAAAGCAAGCGGAGTACATTATGGACGAGGGCAAAGCACAATACTACAGCGCAGCAGCCAAGTGGCTCGCGAAAGCACGCACAGCCTATCGAGCCGCCGGTTGTGAGGCGGAATGGCAAACCTACCTGGCCGAACTGCTGACTCGCCACGGCCGCAAGTACAAATTGGTTCCGCTCCTGCAGGCTCTGCACCGATGAGGACGGGAGCCCATGATTAGGCTGTGACCAACGGATGCACTATGTCTTGGAACAACGGAATGGTCGAGGGATTCGTCAATAACGTGAAATGGATCAAACGCAGCAACTATGGACAAGCGGGATTTCCGCTGTTGCAGCGCCGTGTCCTGCTGCATCCAACACGAAGTTCCATTGGCAGAAAATAATGATAGTAAGGTTATGATCATGTTGGATGTCAACTCTGAATACGACATGCAGGAGGTTGTATGACTGCTTCCGTGACAGCAATGTGGGTGCATGGCAACGCGGTCGTTGCCGAGCATCCAGAGCATATGCTTGCTCTGGATCACAGAGGATGGGGTCCAGAGTTCCAGCTGCGACGTGGGACCGACAGCTGGTTTCATATCGCTCTGCCGACACCCCTCATTCTGGAGAACCAACGTCTTCAACTGGTCAGAGTTTTTCTCTGTTTCAATACTCCTGAAGGCGATGGGCTTATCAGCGAGGTGCATCTGTATGATGGATCCGACAGTTTTCAGGTGTTCGACAACCTTTTTCTTGTCGGAGACCACCGGGCTGGCCTGATGAGTGGGTATAACGCGTTTGCTCTTCCCAGCCCTCGCTTGCTCTACGGGGGACTGGGCATCTCGTTTCTGTACCACGCCGCTCTCTCCCCCAAGGAACCTTGTCCTCCCTCGTATCTGTCGATCGCCGCGGCAGGTGCAGACTTCATTGGGAAACTGAGAACAGAGGAGGAAACGAGAAGCCAGCCAGGGTGAGAGTCCAGAGACAATGCACGGTTGTTTCCACTCAATTGACATTCCTTTTATGAGATTTGGAGCACCGTCATCTGGCCAATACGTACGATTTCTTGACGTACAACCATATCTCATGCTACCATTGTGGCTACTGTTGGTTTTACTTTTACACCCGAGAGGTCACACTGGTTGGCTTTCTTCTTCTCTGAAAGGAACCGATTTTCATGCCCGGTGGCGTACCTGGGGGGTACATGACCACTCTTCTGAAAAGAGTAGATTTTCATGGACGGTGGCGTGCCGCAGGCGCATGGGCGACTCTTCTGAAAGGTAGTACACCGTGCTCTTTCACACCAAACAGTATAAGCTTCTTCTTGAACGAGTTGATGCTGCCGAGCGTAGCAGTGCCAGCTTGCTGGAGCAGCAACGCCAATTACACGAAGCCCTCACCCACCACCAGGCAGAGTATGAAGGTGAGGTAGCAGCACTGCGTGAGACAGTCACCAGCCAGGCCGCACAGATACGTGAGATCGTTGAGCTGCAACGCAGCCAGCACGAGTCATGGGTGGCCCTTCTCGACGACAGTCGCCATCAGCTTGACCGGCTCCGCGACGATCTCACTGCACCCCTCGCACATCAGGAGAGGCAGACACACCAGCGCTTTCAAGAAATGGAGACTACTCTGACGGAGCATCGCCAAGCTGTTGAGCAGGTGGGTCACCTGCTCTCCACGCAAACGGAACGCCAAGGTGATCTATTGCGGGAGCAGCGCAAGGAGATAGAGGCACTGCTAGCACAGCACTCCCGCGACGTAGGCGATGCACTGCAAGCAGTAAAGCAAGAAGTCGCCGCTGATCTCGCTGCGTTCTCTCAACGCTTTGAAAAGAGAGAGGTGACACGAGAACAACTCGCCACCGATGTAGAGGCGCTCAAGGGTATGACGCTGGGATGGCAGCAGAAGGCCGACACCCAGGAGCAACAGATTGTAGCCTTGCGAGCCCAACTCCACGAGGAAGTGCAGGCCAGGGCGGCACTGGCGCAGCGAGTGGCTACTCTCACTGCCCAAAGGGGGACAAGGCAGCCCAGGAAGCCACAGGTGTAACTGTAGCGCTCTTCAGAGCTGCCGACACAGTGGGTAGTCTCCCTTCTTTGTGTTGATGTATAATGCTACCAGGCATGAACACAAAAGGTAACTACTCAGGTACCTGAAGAGACGGGGAGTGGCTTGCCCCAAAGACAGCAGCTAAAGCATCGAGCATAGTCCGAAGTAGCCGCATATGGGATATACGAAGCATTTCTCATACCCGGTACATTGCTAATTTTCAAAGTCAGTCGGGTTAGCGTCAACAAGATTATGTACAGCCTGCTCATCTGCTACGTAATTGCTAGCATTCAGCTTCTTTACCCGCGGAGCAAATACCTTTTTGAAAGCCTCTAGCTTCTCCCAAAGCCACATATGCTGCTCAGGCCACTGTTCCCTTACAAGGCGATATCCCGCTTCCTATCCTTATTGACCAGCTTCGCGCAACCCGCTATAATTCACCCGTGGTTCTCGTTGTCGTGTAAGTAGGAGATCGCAATGAGCGTTTTCGCCGGAAGCTATCGCATGCCACCGGACGTCGCAAAACGCATTCAACGGCTGCGTCGGAGGTTTGGCCTCTCCCAGCAGCAATTTGCTGACCTCATCGACATCTCCATACCCCTGCTCAAGCAATGGGAGCATGGACAGTCGCAACCATCTATCCACTACTGGCAACGGATCGTGCTCGCCGAGACCGAAGGTATCCAGGCTCTGAACAATAATACTTCAGGCAAACTGCTAGTGTATGAGCCCAAAACTGGCTACCAGCTCGAGCCAGAGATAGCCCCGCCCATCGATTTCGCGGCAGACCCTGAAGTCGTACGCACAGTCGTGGAAGGCGAACGCTTAACCTACGGACACCTCTTCAATCCGGCGTTCGCCACCGAAATCTCGCTGATCGATCCCTTGCCGCACCAACGCATCGCCGTTTACGATCACATGTTGCAGCAAACGCGGCTGCGCTTCCTGCTGGCAGACGACGCCGGAGCAGGAAAGACCATCATGACCGGCCTTGTACATCCGCGAGATGTTGACGCGCAGACTAATCTCTCGAGTCCTGATCGTGCCGCCCGCCGGACTGGTTGGCAACTGGGAACACGAGATGCGCAGCCTCTTCAACCTCCCTTTTCGTATCGTGACGGGCGGTGATGCTCGGTCCGACAACCCTTTTACCGGTCCTAGAAGTGACCTGCTTATTGTGAGCGTCGATACACTCACAGGCGACCGCATGTTCTCGCGCCTGCAAGAGGCTGATGTGATCCCCTACGATCTCGTCATCTTTGACGAGGCGCACAAGCTGGCAGCAGACCGCGAAGCCGATCTGCGGGTGCGTCGCACTGATCGTTACCGTTTGGCGGAGGTCCTGGCCGGTATTGTGACCGACGATGAAGATTGGTCGCTCTCGTGGAACTGTCATCACCTGCTGCTCCTGACGGCAACTCCGCACATGGGCAAAGATTTTCCCTACTACTGCCTGTGGAAGTTGCTGGAACCTGACGCGCTCGCAACCATTGATGCCTTCAATGCCTATCCAATGGATGCACGACGCCGCCATTTTCTCCGTCGCACCAAAGAGGAGCTAGTCTACTTCGATGGGCGTCCAATCTACCCGCCGCGCAACTCCGACACTTTGAGCTACAACCTGACCCAGGGCGAGGTGAGCGAACAACACCTCTACGACGCAACCACACGCTACATCCAGACCTCCTACAACCGTGCCCGCCTGCTGAACCGCTCGGCGGCTCGATTGGCCATGAGCGTCTTCCAGCGCCGCCTGGCAAGCTCGACCTATGCGCTGCTGCGGTCCTTTGAGCGACGGGCGCAGAAGCTCACCAGGCTGATAGAGGAAATGCGTTCCGGCCGGCTCAACCCGGCGCAGCTTGAGACGTCCCAAAGCGACCTGAACGAACTTAAAGATGTCCTTGATGAGAAGACCGCTGATGAGGAAGAGGCTAGTGCGGGTCAAGAGGAGAATGAACGCAGCGAAGATCAACTCCTGGAAGGGGTCTTGGCGACTTCGCTGGCAGAGTTGCAGGCGGAATTACAAGAGGTGGAGCTGCTGCTTGACCTGGCGCGGCGGGTCTATGCTGCTGGCGAGGAGTCCAAGTTCGAGAAATTGCGCGACATCCTGCGCGATCCACGCTACCAGCATGAGAAGCTCATCATCTTTACCGAACATCGCGACACACTGAATTTTCTGCTGCGTCGTTTAGAAGGAATGGGCTTCACAGGGCAGATTGCGCAGATTCACGGTGGTATGGGCTACCGGGAGCGTGAGGAGCAGGTGGCAGCGTTCCGTCGCCCAGTAGAAGAAGGTGGCGCGATCTACCTGGTGGCGACGGATGCGGCGGGAGAAGGCATCAACCTGCAGGTATGCTGGCTGATGGTCAACTATGACATCCCCTGGAACCCCGCCCGCCTGGAGCAGCGCATGGGTCGCATTCATCGCTATGGGCAGAAGCACGACGCGGTGTACATCCTCAATCTGGTGGCTGGAAAAACACGCGAAGGGCTTGTCATGAAGACATTGCTAAAGAAGCTGGAAAGCATGCGCAAGGAACTGGGCACGGATAAGGTCTTCGATGTCATCGGGCAACTCTTCGAGGGCATATCGCTGCGGGAGTACATGGAACAGGCGGTGATGGCTACTGACGAGAATGAGGTGCCACGGCGCATCGAAGGCACGTTGACCAAAGAGCAGGTGCGGGCACTGCAAGAACGCGAGCGTTCATTGTTTGGCGACGGCGGCTCGGTACGACGCGAATTGCCGCGTCTCAATGCCAGTATGGAGCAGGAGACTTACCGCAGGCTCTTACCAGGCTATGTGCGTCACTTTGTGGAGAAGGCGGCGCCACTGGTGGATATCGGCATCGAGGGCAGTCTGGATGATAGCTTTGCGCTTCGTCCGCTCAAGCCAGGAGCGATGGACTGGTTGCTACCAGCCCTGGAAATCTATCCACCCGCGCTGCGCGCTGCCTGCACGGTCCACGTACCACACGACCAGGAACAGGCTATCTTCCTACACCCCGGCGAACCCGTCTTTGACCGCTTCCGCACCGTCATCTGCGAGCGCTTCAAACAGCAGGCCCTGCAAGGAGCTGTCTTCATCGATCCGACAGCAGAGCATCCTTACTTCTATCATCTCACCCAGGTTATTGTAGCCCGGCAAGCCGACCCAGCATTGCGGGCATTGAGCCGCGCCGAGGTAGTGGAGTACCGGCTGATTGGTCTGAGGCACGAGGAGGGAGGCGAGATCAGCGAATGCCCGATCGAGCATCTATTACTGCTGCGTGGTAGCCCCAATTTACCGCCGTCCGCCATTCCATTTGCGATCACCGCAGAGGCATCATCTGAACTGGCACGGGCATTTGCCCTGGCGCGAGTTGCTGAGGCGATGGCGGAGCATCACCGCTCTGCCCTACGGGAGAGCCTTCCTTCGCGTGAAGCCTTTGTCGAACACGGCTTCTCCTACCAGGCAGCAGAGCTGGCACAAGCACGCGCACGCTTGACCGACAAGGCCAATGCAGGTGATACGCGGGCAAAAGGAGAACTCACGAAGATCAAGGCACGCCAGAGAGGGTTACTGGCACGCAAAGCCGAGGCCCTGTCAGTGCTGCGCCGGGAGCCGGAACTGATCGCACCAGGGGAGGTCACTTTCCTGGCGCACGCTCTGGTAGTGCCATCGAGCGATCCCGAAGATAAAAAGCGCTACGATGCCGATGTTGAAGCCATTGCCATGCAGTGGGTGCGTAGCTATGAGCAAGCCCTGGGAGCCACAGTACACGATGTTTCGACGGCTGAGCAAGCGCTGGCGGCAGGTCTTGAGGCGTGGCCTGGGTTTGACCTCTTGTCACGTCGATTATCGGGCGAGGAACTGGCCATCGAGGTCAAGGGGCGTGCTGGTATTGGTGACGTGGAACTGACTGAGAATGAGTACATCAGGGCCTGTAATCTACGGGACCGCTACTGGCTGTATGTGGTCTTCGAGTGCGCGAAGGCGTCACCGAGACTGCTGCGAGTGCGGGACCCGTTTGGGAAGCTGGTTGTAAGGGCGAAAGGGAGTGTGATTATTGGAGAGGGGCAGATTTTTGCGGCGGCGGAATATGACTTGTAGGCAAACCTGGTCACAAAGAGAGTGGATGATTTGCTAGGGTTTTTCGGGTAGACGTGCGAGGATCTGCGCGAGCATGCTTTCCACTCGGTCCAGGCGGGTGTCTACTCGCTCAAAGCGTTTCTCCACTGTGTCGCTCAGTTTTGCCAGCCGCTTGATGGTATCCTCTGTCATGCTTTCTACTCGGTCCAGGCGGGTGTCTACTCGCTCAAAGCGTTTCTCCACTGTGTCGCTCAGTTTTGCCAGCCGCTTGATGGTATCCTCTGTCATGCTTTCTACTCGGTCCAGACGGGTGTCTACTCGCTCAAAGCGTTTCTCCATTGTGTCGCTCAGTTTTGCCAGCCGCTTGATGGTATCCTCTGTAAGGCCCTTGATCATGGTCATCTCAAAAGCCATGTCCTGGTACACTTTGATGGTTTCCGTCTTGAATTGGCGGAGGTTGAATTCTACCGTTTCCAGTCGTTCTTCTTGTGTTGACATAGGAAATGTACCTTTCACGCTTTTTTCTTTTCGGGAACAGTACTTAACATCTGGCTTATAAGCCAGTTCTATTATATCATAGGTTGGCCAGGCCGATGAGGCTTTTAGCATATTCTTCTTATAATTATGTGCAGGACCGTTTGAGAAGCTGATCGTGCGAGCGAAAGGGAAAATTGATAGGGTAGAGTCCATCAAGAAGGAGGGCTGCTATGTCACTGATTGAGACGACCGCTACTACTATTCCATTGCTGGCAGTACCAAACAAGAAGCCAGTCGATCTGGGGTGTGGGCGCCTATCGGCCAGCGTGAGCGCGGATGGGCAGATTCTTTCTCTCAACGGCTACCATCCCCAGGTTGGGTTTATCACGCTGACCCCCATAGAACAATTTCCCGGCACTCAGTTTTATAATCCTACTTTTGTACGTCAGTATCGCCGTCGCCTCGTCGATCTCTCAGAACAGACCCGGCATGGCTTTGGCTTGCGAGTGCGGGGAGACGTACGACAGCAAACACTGCACCTGCTTGAGAAAACCGTCCCGTTGTTACGCTACCACCTGGATACGCTGGAGGTCTCTTCGCTTTTCCTCGCTGGAGACAGAGAAGGCTATGGTCACCTGATCAATCAGGTTGAAATCTATAACACGAGCGATGCAACGGCCATTTTTCCCTATGAATTCGGTGGGACATTGAGTATGAACCGGTGTAGCTATGCTCAGCTGACGGAGGCGGGGCCAATTCCTATGCCGCCACTGGAGAATGCCCTGGAGGTCAAGGAAAATCACCTCTCCATTGTCAATCGCCACCTCTCTGCCAGAACGGATGTCTTTCTGTTTGACAACAGCAACCCGTTGCCACTGTCTCCTGCGCGAGAAACAGCAGCGGAACCGGTGAGCTATGCCCATCGAGGAGAGATACACCTGGAAAAGGGAGAGAGGCGTCTGCTGACCATCGTCTATGTCCTTGTGCCATCGGCAGAAGAGCCGTTGACCATCTCTGCCTCAGAGGTCGAAGGATGGGTAAAAGAAGCAAAAGCCACGCTCCCCCAATGGAAGTCGTGGGATGACGAAACAGCTGCATTTATCGTTCAGCGCAATATTGACTATATCCTCTCCTGCTGCGCTGTGCCAGTTACGAATGAGCACGTCTGTGTCATCACCGATCATCAGTTGTTGCCACTGGCCTGGAATAGGGATGTCTATTACATGATACACTTGTTGATGGTCGCTGAGCAACAGACAGAGCAGTTAGTTGAAGCTTCCTGGCAAAAAGCATGGAGAGAGAAGGTACAGCGTGTCATCAGAGGTCATGTGCTCTGGACGTTTGAGACGGCTCAGCGTCCTCATCGGTACTGGGGACGTGCATATCTGACCACCGGGTACTGCAAAGATGATGACTTTCAGCTCGATGAGCAATGCTATCCTCTGCTTGAGCTGTGTGACTACTTCCAACGCTTCGGAGATGAACCCCTGTTCAGGCGGGTCTCTCCCCAGGTCAATGAGATCCTGAACATGCTCATGGAGTACAAGGAAGGCCGCGCGTGGCTCTTCAAAACCCGGGAGACGCCCGCAGATGATACGGTCGCGTATCCCTATCATTTTTCCAGTCATGTGCTGCTGTGGTGGACGCTGAAACGGCTCGCGTCCGTGAAGGCTAGTGTGCCATTTACGACGCAAGATCTTGCGGCATGGGCCGAAAACGTGCGACGAGACTGCCTTGCTGCCTTCAGGACAATGCTCGATGGCAAGGCGTTGTTCGCCTATGTGACCGATCTCCACGGGAACTATCGACTGTACCATGATGCCAATGATTTGCCGACGATCTATGCCCCACTATGGGGATTTTGCCAGCCACATGATGAGACGTGGAACCAGACGCTGCAATTTGCGTTGAGCACTCAAAATAAGGGCGGCTTCTACCCCGGCGCCTTCGGAGGTCTGGGTTCCGTTCATACCCCTCATCCCTGGCCGCTTGGCGATGTACAGGAGTTCCTGTATGGACAGTTGCTGAGCGATCAAGAGCGATGTCAACGAGTGTTGCAGAAGCTGAAGCAGGTTGTGCAATGGGATGGTCTGTTCTCTGAAGCAATCAATGAAGAGACTGGGCAGGTAGAATCAAGACATTGGTTTTCCTGGCCGGGCGCCTTCCTCTCCACCGTTTTGCTCCGTCTGGGGAACGGCCAGGCGAGCAAAAGCTGAGAGTCCAGTGATGTAAATCTTGACAATATGTTCAAAAAGACCTATCATGGCCGAGGTTATGCACTATGCCTGCCTTTCGGTCAATGTATTATGATTGATGAGGTAAAAGGGTACGCAATTCAGCTTCTGTCCAATCTCCATGAGAATACTCTGCAAGGCGAAGCTTAATTTCATATACCAGGTTGGTCAGGGTCTGGTTGTCTGCATCATCAATATCCCAGGTTTTTGCATAAAACCAATCCTCGAACTCACGAAGTGAGAGCCTGTCCGCCAGGTAATCGGCTAGCCGTTCACAAATATTGAAATCAAGGGAATGTGGCATGTCTAAACTTCCCATAAAGCGCGTTAGCCCGGATGAACTCCGAAAGATGTTTAATGAAGGAACTCTTTATGCATGGTATTTTGTACATAGCTGACACGTAGACAATGAACCTTCTCAACCCATCTCATCCAATGATACCATACATTCTATCTTATACACCAGCCCGTTATAATTATGTGCAGGACCCGTTTGGGAAGCTGATCGTGCGAGCGAAGGGGAGTGTGATTGTGGGGGAAGGGCAGATTTTTGCGGCGGCGGAAGGGGAGTAGAAATGGTCTATCATCCAAGAGCGGAGGCAAGGAGGCGAGCCAGACCCTCAGAGAGCCCCCAACCCCAGGGCGGAGGCAAGCTCACGCCCATTCGCACCAACTTAAGGAAAGGGATGACAAAGGGAGGCTCGATCTGACATGATATCGGTAAATCTGACAAGAGATATCGTGACGGAAAGGAGCCTTCTGATGAGTAGTGTATCACAGGTAGCCGAGAGCATGAAGAGGATCATGGAAGAGCGAGCCAAGGAGTTAGCGCGGGAAATGGGCTGTATCCAACGGGAGCGCAAGTTCAGTGGCGCAGACTTGCTGCAAACCTTGGTCTTTGGCTGGCAACAGCACCCCGATGCCAGTCTGGAGCAATTGGCCTCGACGGCAGAACTGCGCGCGGTGTCAGTCTCAGACACCGCCGTTCACAAGCGCTTCACGCCGCAGTGTGCCGCCTTCTTGCACGCGGTCTTAGAGGAGATGAGCAGCGTAGTCGTCCAAGCGGCCCACGACGTACCGATCAGGTTGCTGCGGCGCTTTAGCGCGGTGATCCTGGAGGACAGCAGCAGTGTCAGCTTGCCCAACGAGCTGGCCGAGCGGTGGCGCGGCTGTGGGGGCAATCAGGACCACACCGCAGCTGCCATCAAACTGCATACGCGTTGGGAGCTCAAGCGTGGACAGCTCTGGGGGCCGAAGCTGTCGGATGGACGGGCCTCCGATCATCGTAGTCCGTTCAATGCCCAGCCGGTCCAGCCAGGGGCACTCTACGTGCAGGACTTGGGCTACTTTGACCTGCAGCGCTTGGCGCAGCGCCATCAGGCAGGAGCCTCTTCGCTGACGCGCTTGCATGCCGGCACGGCCCTCTTCACGCCCAGCGGTCAGCCGCTGTGCTTGGAGGATGTGTTGCCGCCGCGAGTAGGACAAATGAAAGAACTGCATGTGCTGGTGGGAGCCAAGCAGCGCCTGCCGATGCGCTTACTGCTGTTGCGCGTGCCCAAGGAAGTCGGCGACCAGCGCAGGGAGGACCTGCTACGCGATGCTCAACGTCGTCAACAGACCATCTCGGAGGAGACGTTGCGGCTGGCCGACTGGACCATTCTGATCACTGATGTGCCCAGCAAGCACCTGCGCTTTGAAGAAGCTCTCGTGCTGCTACGCGAACGCTGGCAGATGGAGTTGCTGTACAAACTCTGGAAACAGGACGGCCAGATTGATGAGTGGCGCACCAGCAATCCGTGGCGCGTGCTGTGCGAACTGTATGCCAAGTTGATCGGCGCGCTGCTGCAACACTGGCTGATCGTCCTCTTCGCCTGGCAAGACCCCCAACGCAGCTTGGTCAAACTCGCCCAGGTGGTCCGCGATACCAGTTGGATCCTCATGCCCGCTTTGGCCTGCGGACACCGTCTGCCTGCCACCCTGCGGCTGATCGGACGGCGCATGCGCTCGGGCTGTCACATGAACAAGCGCAGGAAACATCCCAACTCCGCCCAACTCCTGGAGCGCGAGGGCGTTGAGTGGGCCTTAAGTTGGTGCGAATGGGCGCGAGCTTGCCTCCGCCCTGGGGGTCTGGCTTATTATATTGTAGAGGAGAACAATAATGAGCAAACTTGCATGGAAGCCCTGGCATAATGTAGTAAAACTGCGGAATGAATTGAAGACGGGTGCATTGTCCCTTTCGATTTTTGCTGCGGATCTCTATGATGTCGTCATGGGTAAGGCACAACCTGTCTACCAGAACCCCTATGACTTCTTCTCTTTCACCTATCCCACGTTCAACCTGCGTGAACTGGCTAAAGATGTTGTGCTGCGCCTGGCCGGCAAGAATGATAAGGCGGTACGGCAGTTGGAATTGACGTATGGTGGTGGCAAGACGCACACGCTGATTACGCTCTTTCACCTGACACATAACCCACACCAGTTGCCGAACCTGCCGACGGTGCAGGAATTTATGCAGCACATTGGCATAGCTCCACCGCAGGCGCGTATCGCGGTCCTTGCCTTCGATAAGCTGGACGTCGAGAAGGGCATGGAGATTACCGGACCGGATGGCGAGCGGCGCTGGCTCAAGCAGCCGTGGAGCGTGCTGGCATTCCAGCTTGCAGGTAGTGATGGGTTACGGTTGTTGCATGCCGAGGAACAGGATGCGGAGCGGGAAAGCGCGCCGGCGGAGAACTTGCTGGTGGATCTGCTCGCGTTGCCGGCCAAACAGGGCTTGTCTACCCTGATCCTGATCGATGAAGTGCTGATGTACGTGCGGGAGAAAGTTGGCCTTGATCCCATCTGGAGCGGTCGACTGCTGAACTTCTTCCAGTACCTCACGCAGGCTGCTACCAAAGTCAACAACTGTGCCATCGTGGCATCGTTGCTGGCCACCGATCCTATGAAGAGCGACACGCTGGGCAAAGAATTGACACGGGAACTCTACGCCACTTTCCGGCGCGAACGTGAGGAAGGCGTGCAACCGGTGCTCAAAGAGGATGTCGCGGAGGTCTTGCGACGACGCTTCTTTACGCCGGAATCTATCCGCGATCGTGCGGCCTTCCGTTCTCATGCCGTCGCTGCCTTACAGGGTATTGCTGCACTTGATGAACAGACCAACAAGGATAGGCAGACCGCCGAGGAGCGCATCCAGCAGAGCTATCCGTTCCATCCCGACCTCACCGATATTTTCTATACCAAGTGGACCAACCTGGAAGGCTTCCAGCGCACACGTGGCATCCTGCGCACGTTTGCCCTGGCCTTACGCGATGCAGAGGTGTGGGACCAGTGCCCGTTGATTGCCACCAACGTCTTTTTAGGTGCACCGGGGCGAAGCGCACTTTCGGAGTCGGCGCGTGAGTTGACCAACGTTGCAGAGACCGAAGAGTACGAGGGCAAGAAGCAGGAGTGGACGGGCATTCTCGAAGGCGAACTGGCCAAGGCACGCGAGATTCAGGCCGAGCTTCCTGCTCTGAAGTTTCGTGAAGTCGAGCAGGCGGTGTTCGCGACGTTCTTGCACTCGCAGCCGATCGGCAAGGATGCACGCACACGCGAATTGATGGTCCTGCTGGGGCAGACGCACCCGGATAAGATCGAATTGGAGAAAGCCTTGCGCCGCTGGACCGAGGTGTCCTGGTTCCTGGATGAGAGTACCATGCAAGATGTCGATGCAGGACAAGCCGGGGCGAGGCAATTGCCGAAATCGTGGCGACTGGGCTTTCGACCGAACCTGCGGCAGATGCATCACGATGCCTGTACACGCATTTCTAGAGAAGTGGTAGAGGAGCAATTGCTCGCTAACATTCGCAGTTGCAAAAGCCTGGTTACTGGTGCAGCGGCTGCAGGCGCACGAGTCCATACGCTGCCAGAGCGACCAAGAGATATTGAGGATGATGGCGAGTTCCATTACGCTATTCTGGGACCGAAAGCGGTATCGAGTGCGGGCAAACCCGGTCCGGAAGCGAAACGCTTCCTCGATGAGAAGACTGGCCCCGACAGTCCTCGCGTCTACCGCAATGCTGTTGTGCTGGCGGTTCCTTCAATCGATGGCCTCGAAGCAACGCGCAACGCGATCCGTGATTACCTGGGATGGCTGGAAGTCGAGGAGCAATTGAAGGGGCAAGATATCGATGTCAATCGCAAGCAGCTGCTCGACATCGAGAAGAACAAGGCATCAAGGCGCATTACCGACCTGGTGCGGCAGGCCTATTGTATCGTTGTCACCGTCTCAGACAAGAACGAAGTACACGCCTTCAAGGTGGTTGTCGGCGATGACCCGCTCTTCAACACGATCAAGCTAGACAAACAAGCGAGAATACAGGAAACCGCTGTCAGTGCCGAGGCATTGCTGCCGGGTGGTCCCTATGATCTGTGGCGAGAAGGTGAGACGGCGCACCGCATGAAAGACCTGGTCGAGGCATTTGCCCAATTCTCGCAGTTGCCAAAGATGCTTAATCGCCAGGCAATACAGGATACCTTGTTGGATGGCTGTCGTGATGGTCTGTTTGTCTTTCGCCTCTCACGCCCTGACCACTCCGTCCGAACGTTCTGGCGCGAACAGCCGGATCCAATCGCACTGAAGGATGCAGGATTAGAGGTAGTGCTGCCTGAAGCAGCCACACTCACGACATTGTCGCCATCACTACTCGTACCGGGTGTATTGCCAGAACTATGGCAGACGAATGAACTCCTATTGCAAGACCTCTACGACTACTACTCTGGCCACATTGTGCGGGTGCAGCGAGAAGGATACGAGGAGCCTATCACCACCCCCAGGGCTGAACGCAGCGTGGTGGATGCGGCAGTTCAGGTGGCAGTCAAGGAGAAACGACTCTGGCTCATCTCAGGCCAGGGCAGTTTCTTTGCGGAAGAATTGCCCCTAGGCGTGCTGATCGATCAGGCGTACCTGCAAGGTCCACCACAGGCCATTGCTGGGCGGGACGTTCTTCCTCAGACGCTGCCGGAAGCATGGCCTGGAGAGACAACTACAGCCTTTGAGATTGCTAACGCCCTCTCGACGAAGGTTGGGAAGATGCTGCCGTGGGTCACGGTTCGTGACGCCATTACAGGAGCGTTTAACGCGCGATTGCTAGAGCGAACGGTTGATTCTAGTTCCTGGCCCTGTGACTATGCTGGTGCCAGGATGGTCAAGCTATGCCTGCCGCGAGAACAGGCAGTACAGCATGTACCAGTTACTATCCCTCCACCATCGGTGCATGATGGCAGATTGCTAGCTATGTCAGGAATGCTGGTAGCTGAGGCGTCTTTACGGGAAGATGAAATCCAGAACTTGAGTGATACCATTGGAGACCTTACGAAGACGGCTGTTGGCCTGAACTTGCAATTCCGCCTGCGTGTAGAGCTTGGCCCGGTCTCCCAGGTGCCGGATGAGACGATTGCAAAAATCAACGAGTTGTTGCGTGAGGTTTCTGATAAGCTGAGGCTGGAGCGAAGGTGATGGCGCTATGGAACTGAGCTGACGCAAAGGCCGCACCACGTTCGTCCATAATCGGCTCTCATGGCTGGCTCATCCATTTTTCGCCAGTTCCTACCCGACAACAGAGTGCCGCTCAAGGTTGTGCGCATGCAGTTTATAGCGCCAGACGGGAATCTCCCGCCACTCCCAGGGCGCATGCACAATCTCCTCAAGTGAAGTATCGCCACACCAGTACTCAAGCCCATACCTGGTCGCACGATGCCCGATGAGTACAATCGTTTTCTCATCATACTCGCACAAGGCCTCGCGCAAAAAAGCGCCCACACGTTGCACGACCATGAGCATACTCTCACCATTGGGAAACGGCTCCGTAATGTGCCGCTCTTCTTCTAGCTGAAGAGGCGAAGACTGCGTCAGTTTCCCAAAATCGCACTCACGAGCCGGGCATCTCGCACAAGAGGCAGAGCACGCCCTGAGAATGCGATCTCAGCAGTCACAGATGCACGCTGCAGATCGGAGCAGAAGACTGCATCCAGTGATTCGGTCGCGTAGTGCTGCCCAAGTTCCTGCGCCTGCTGCCGACCGAGCGCGGAGAGTGGCACATCAGCGTGACCGGAAGCGCGTCCTGCCTCGTTATCGACGCTGGTCATATGGGGGGAATAGAAAAGAGTCAACATATCTTCTCTCCTGGAACTTTGACTTAATCATCCACATAGTAGACTCAGCATTAGACCGTTTGTGATAGTGCGTCAAGAACTCGTCACGATGATACTGGTAATAGTGCTACGAATAGCGCATCCTGAGGGTAACCACACCCCTAGATGGCATCCCCTTCTATCCTGCCTGGAATACGCGTAAAGGTCATTCTAAAGCCCCAAGGCTTTACGATGGCAAAGCTACAGCGCGCCGCCGATATCAACCTGAAGACGATTCAGGCCATTTGGCATAACCCCCACCATGATGCTTCCTTCAAAACCCTGGATAAAATCGCTAAAGTGCTGGGTGTGCCTGTTACTGAGTTGATTGAAGATGTACCAGATGAATAAGTGAACGTATCCTCTGTTTGTCTTTCAGTAACGGCTATGCTACTATTAGGTGGTAACACTAGATGATTGTACGGGAGAAATAAATGGAGCAACAAGAACTACAGGACACATTAACACAACTACCCAAGGTCATTAAGTGGATAAGTTCCTGATTCTATCAGAACCGATCATGCCACCCATATGATAGTTCAGCAGCAAGGCTCTGAATTTACGTTTCTCTTTTTCGAGGCAGCAGTCCCTCTCTTCATGGGTCCGCCAGAAGAGCAGATTGAAGCGTATAAAGCGTTAGAGTATATAGAGGCAAAATGCTTGGCTAAAATTGTCATGAGTGTCGAAAATGCAACGCTGGCGGCAAATAACCTGATAGAAAACTTGAATAGATACCAAGTGGTGCTACAGCAGGCTATGAAAGGACAGGAAAATGCAGACGCAGGGACTCCAGAGAAATCCAAACAATCCCTCGGTAGTTGAGTTTAACTATACCCCTATCCAAGAGTATTACTTTCCTTCACCGCCTATCCCAATAGGCAATGCCTTGCAGACAACAACAATGCCTTCACTTAATGAGCAGAGATTAGCTTCTGTTGGGATGTTGCTCGCTCATATGTTAGCTGTTACATTAGATCAATTAAGAATTTATAATGAGCGAGCCATCTACCCCATCATGTCCATCCTAGAGCCGTATATGGAACCAATACAGGAAATAGATTTCCATATCCCACCGAATTCCTCCAGGGACGTTATCATTGAGGTAACAAGAGAAGGAAAGGCCGTACCTAAGATACACTTTGCTGAAAGGTTATAGGAAGGCGCAGTTTAGAGGAGTAGTACGTTGGCTCAGGCTTTTGCTCGCTATTATATGCGTGTAGCACTACCAATAGATATAGAAAATTTCGATACGGCAAAAATACAGAAACAACTCGGTACGAAACTTCTTCGAGACTCATAAACAGCTCATTGGTGTTGAACTGTCAGAAGATGACACTACCCAAACACTGATCCAGGCGTTGTCAGCATCAGAGAAGCTCAAAATCTCACAGCTCCGCAAGGGTATTTGCCTGGAAACGTCCTCCTATGTGGGCAAGATAGCGTTGGGAGATTTGCAGATAACTATCCGTCCCAAGATCAAGACATTGCCTTTGCTCCACCTGTTGCAGTACACGTAAAGTTACCTCATATTCCCATCGGCAACTTGCCTGACATGAGGTATATCTGTCAGGTCGGCAAGTTGCCAGACGCTATCCCAAACTACGTTGACTTGATTTAGCCTGACCAATAGCTAGATGGTGCCATTAGCAAGGGCATCGAGGGCCGGTATTGAAGGCGCGAATGCATAGACAGCGCCCATTGTGTTGACAAAGCGCTCAAATTCTAACTGCAGGTCTGGTCTGCCTGTACGATGGATCGTGACAGGGGATGGGCGCGGCTGCGTGTCACCGATGATCGGATCGGGACCCGCGGTTCCATCAGGGAAGGTCGGGTTGTTTGCCCACGAGTGCTGCAAGAACTCGAACTGGTTCTCGATGCTCGCCATGAACGAGATGAAGAGTAGGCCACGCTCAGCATCGGCCCCATGTCCGGTTCCGGAGGCAGGATCGAATGGGAGGCCAAAGGGGATACCGCGCCGGATGATGCGCCGATTTCTGTTGCGAGCAAAGTTGTTTTGACGCGGGTAGACCTTGCGGATGTGAGCAAAACGTGGGCAGCGCACGCCCAAGTCGTCAGGCACAATGTTGCCTCCGGCATCCTTAGTTGTGAAGTTGAAGTCGTTATCGTGCAGAGGGTCCCGTCCGGCACGGTTATCAGTGTCGGGTGAAAGGTCCAGGGGTGTACCGCTGCGCCATCGCCCAACCAGCTTGGCACCCAACAGTTCTTCCTTCAAGGGATCATCAGGGGGTAATGAGTGAACACGAGCAGTGATCTGCGCCCAGAAACTGGGTACATCTTGAGCGAGCCGACGGAAGACCATGAACGAGCCGTGCTTCATCCAGTCCAGGCTCGCATCCGAGAAAGTCTGACCTGACTCATCAGGCTCACCCAACACAAACTCTCCTGCGGCGATGATCTCTGTCCCAGGATGACCAAGGACATGACCAAATCTATCAGCCGGATCATTGGGATTAACCATTGGCACATTGGGGTCTGGTGTATTAAAGTTTACTACACCCGGTTGCGAGATGCCATCCTTAAACCCGAAATGTTCATGCCCTCGACCCGCATCAGGGAGCGTCTCTCCATGCTCCTCAAAGATAGTCACCAGGCCGTACCTCGTCGCCAGCACTCTAAGCTTTTCGAGTTCCACGGTGAGATCGTTTGGATCATCCGCACCTACCGTGAGCATCGCATCCACTATATTCTGATGTGGACCACCGACAACCCAGTTTTGCGGATCACTCACTCCTGCGTCCCCATTGTGTACAGCACTGCTCGCTGCTCCATTTACAAAAGCCTGAAAGCCCTTGGCCTTGAGAGCTTCCGTCGGGTCATTCGTGCAGAGCGTCTTGACTCCATCGTAGGTAAGGCTGACATTGACCCATGTGGCTTTGAGCTTCGCCGGATCAGTCCCACCGCTGGCGCGACGAGCAGCACTGAAGCGATCATTGAAGGCAGCCACATCTTTGGTTGTCGCAATACGAGGAACTAATTCTTTTAACCAGTATCTGCCACTGGGTGTATCCGGAAACTTGTAGAAGAGATACATCCGGTAGTCTTTGTTGAACCCTGCGAGGATATCGCCCTGGATATCCGACGAGCTTTTCAAATGAAGGTCCGGGTTCCCTGACATAAGGTGCCTCCTAGAACTGCTTGCACATAGGGAGACAAAATGCATTTCCCTACGTTATATGGACGTACAGAAAGAGGGTTTTTTCCGTACAATTAGTGGAAGAATAAACCTCTGATGCCTGTAAGATCATGATCGGTATGAACAAGTGGTCACCTTCTCCCAACAAGGGCTGACCCCAAAGCAGATTGCCCAAAAAATGGGCGATCTCAGTGAACGGACGGTCCGCAGGTGGTTAGCGCATGAGTCCTTTCCTGAAGCAAGACCTCGTCGCAAGAAACGCAGCGTTGAGCTCTGCTTCATCGGAAAGGCATTTACTCGTAGGCACCACTATCGCAGCCCTTCCCCTGTAGACGTTTCACGCCCCGTTGGTCGTTGAACACCTTGAGCATCTTACATGCCTCAGGCGGGATGAGATCGATAGCTAGGCTTCCTGGGGAGCAGCGCATGGGTCCAGGTGTGCGGTTTGGACCGATCCGCCGTTATCTCGCAGCTTAGGATCAATCCCCAGGTTGGTCAAGGACACCCCCAACACGTCCGTGGACTGCACCTTGGAGGAACCAAGAAACGTTGCACCGGAGCGATCCCCGACCAGGTTATAGCCCAACGTGGCGAGACATCCCACGATGTCGGGATCGGTGTGAGCATTGTTCCCAGCAACAATGCTGGCTCCCATGGTTATCACCTGACCTTGTGTATGATTTCCAACCCAGATGCCGCCGCCTACGTTCGCTGTATTGCCATACACGGTACAATAAAGGAGCATAGCTAAGGAAGGGATCTGGCCGCTAACTCGTATCATCGGAGATGGCGATGCCGCCACCGTTGCTGGAAGCCTTATTGTCTGAGATGGTGCTGTTAGTGAGTGTGAGTTTGGCATTGGTATTGAAGATGCCGCCACCGTTGCCGTTAGTCGCCGTGTTGCCTGAGACGGTGCTGTTGTTCAGCGTGAGCCTGGCCTGATTGAAGATGCCGCCGCCGGGGCCAGTCGACGTGTTGCCTGAGATGGTGCTGTTGTTCAGCGTGAGCGTGTCTCCATTGGCATTGAGGATGCCTCCAGCGCCGCCGAGGCCTGCTGCCGTGTTGCCCGAGACGGTGCTGTTGCTCAGCGTGAGTGTGCCTTCATTGTCGATGCCTCCAGTGCCGAGGGTGCTAGTGCCTGTGTTGCCCGAGACGGTGCTGTTGTTCAGCGTCAGCGTGCCCTGATTGTCGATGCCACCGCCCAGGACGTTGGCGTCGGTCGCCGTGTTGCCCGAGACGGTGCTGTTGTTCAGCGTGAGCGTGCCCTGATTGAGGATGCCGCCGCCCAGGACGTTGGCGTCAGTCGCTGTGTTGCCCGAGACGGTGCTGTTGTTCAGCGTGAGCGTGCCCTGATTGAGGATGCCGCCGCCCAGGACGTTGAAGCCACTCGCCGTGTTGCCCGAGACGGTGCTGTTGTTCAGCGTCAGCGTGCCGCCATTATTGACGATGAGGCCTCCGGCAGTTTTGCTGTTCTCGAAGGTCAGACCAGAAATAGTGACTGAAACCCCCAGCACGCAAACTAAATGCCCACTTTTGCCACCGCTGATCGAGAGGATACCTGCACCTGGGCCACGAATAGTCAGGTCCTTTGCAATGTTCAGATCACCGCTCGTCAGCAGAATGGTTCCATGCAGACTCGGGTCAAACGTGATCGTGCTTTTTGCAGGGGCCATAGCGATGGCCTGGCGCAGTGACCCTGGCCCGTTGTCATTGAGCGTGGTGACAGGCCCTGCTTGTCGGGCAGGGGAGCCAATACTGCTACCAGTTGTGGGTACCTCCGATAGAAGACAAGGGACAAGAGGCCCTCCTCGTCCAACAATGTGGCCAACAAAGGAGCCAATACCCAGTGCAACGAAGATGGCGCTTATGCAACAGAGGGCGATGAGGCCGCCAACAAGAGCCAGTGTGATCCAGAGCCAGAGTAATGAACGCTTCCTGGGTGGTTGTGGTGGCCAAGCGGTGGGGACGGGTGAGCCTTCATATTGCGGTTGCCCATCGGGTGGTTGTCGGTATTGCGGTAGGGGTTGCTGCCTCCATTGTGGCGGTGACTCATACAGGGGAGGTTCTTGCGGCAGTTCGGATTGTGATGGCGGTTGCTGGCTCAATGGGGGCGGTTGCTGTCCATAGGATGATGACTCTGGCTGGTTCGGGTCATTGTCCATCTGTGCTTCCTCCCGGTTTGCGTGCTGTCCTCTTGCCCATAGTGGTTCCATTATATCAGGTACAGTTGATCTTCTCTCTACTCAAACGATGGGAGGCTGAATTTTTCGGTTATGCAATGCCCTCCCTGGATAGTTGAGAAGATTGCACTACTTCATTTGTGCCCGCCGGCCACCTCGTCCACTTCAGTGAGCATATCGTCAATGCTTTCAAACACTCGCAGGGAGTTTGGACGTATTATCAAAAAGTAGGTACACTTAGAAACAGGATGATGGTCAATGATCTGGGGCAACCAGGTACAGAAGGAGAGGAACATACGTATGGCATCCACCGCTATCGACTCTGCAATATTCCGCGATATCTTCAGCTCTGACGCGATGCGTCGTGTCTTCTCAGACGAGCATCGTGTGCAATGCTACCTCGATATCGAGGCAGCACTGGCGCGGGTGCAGGCTCAGCTGGGTCTCATCCCGCAACGGGCCGCCGATGAAATCACGGCCAAATGCACTCTCGACATCATTGACATGGCCAGGCTCAAGACCCAGACGGAGTTGATTGGCTATCCCGTCCTGCCGGTGGTGCAGCAACTGGTGGCCGCCTGCTCCGATCGTCTGGGAGAGTATTGTCACTGGGGAGCGACCACCCAGGACATCACCGATACGGCTACCATCATGCAGATCCGGGAGGCCCTCGCGCTAGTCGAGCAGGATCTGGCAGCAATCGCCGACTCCCTGGCTGATCTCGCCCGCCGTCACCGTGATACGCCGATGGCAGGACGCAGCAACCTGCAGCAGGCGGTCCCCATCACGTTCGGCTACAAAGTGGCCACCTGGCTCGCAGCCATCGAGCGGCACCAGCAGCGGCTGGCGGAACTGCGTCCCCGCGTGCTCGTGGGTGAGTTCGGCGGCGCTGCTGGTACGCTTGCTTCGCTGGGTGCCGATGGACTCAAGGTTCAGGAAGGGCTGATGGCGGAACTCGGACTGGGTCAACCCGAGATCGCCTGGCACACCGCACGCGACCGGATCGCCGAAGTCGGCTGCTTCCTGGGACTGGTGACCGGGACGCTGGGCAAGATCGAGACCGATGTGAAGCTGCTGATGCAGACGGAGGTTAGCGAGGTGTTCGAGCCCTACGCCAAAGACCGTGGCTCGAGCAGTACCATGCCGCAGAAGCGCAACCCCATCTCCTGCAACTACATTCACGCCTGCATGGCGATGGTTCGCCAACTGGTGGCGGCCCTCTTGGACGCGATGGTCGAGGATCACGAGCGTTCCACCGGCCCCTGGGAAATTGAATGGATCGCCGTGCCCGAGATCTTCTTGTTGACGGCTGGCGCCTTGCAGCAGGCACGCACGCTGCTCGCAGGCCTGGAGGTCGATGCCGAGCGCATGCGCGCCAATCTGGACATCACTCAGGGCTTGATCAGTACCGAAGCCGTGATGATGGGGCTGGCACCACATCTCGGGCGGCAGCGGGCCCATGACCTCGTGTATGACATTAGTCGACAAGCGAGCGTCAGTGGGCGGCCATTGCTCGATCTGCTGGCGGAGAACGAGGAGATCGCCGCCTCCCTCGACCGAGCCGCCCTGGCGAAGCTGCTCGATCCGGCCGAGTACCTCGGTCTGTCCGGCGAAATGGTTGATCGTGTCCTGGGGCGACTTGCGCCAGCCTAATGAGGGTGTATGGATTCATAGTGGAAAGAGAGAGTCGACTCGACCTTTACGCTCTCGCTGGTCACCGGGCAGAGCGTCACCGACATTTCGCAAAACGTCTTTGCCAACCTGGGATGGGACGAGGTCCGTCTCTCCAACCCGGTCTTGGAGGGCGATACCATCTACTCACAATCAGAGGTGCTGGAAGCGGGAGTCACGGTCACGCCCGGATGTTGGCATCGTGACGGTGAAGACCACCGGCTATAATCAGGATGGCAAGATCGTCATCACGTTCAAGCGTATTATCATGGTTTACAAACGCGGGTATGCACCCAGGATTCCACGCCTCGTGCCGCAAGACAGACCCGTGGTGAAGCCAGAAGCATGAGCATATCAGGGGACGGGAGCACCTTTCACGGGTAGGTTTTTTTGAGGGAAGTCGCCTGCGAAGCGCCCTGATCCGTAGGGGCGAGGGTGGTGATGGGAGGTTGGGAGGGCCTTTATGGTCGCCCGCGTAGCCCGGTATGGTCGACGACAGGGTGGGTGAACGTCGCAGAAAGGGACGGCGGGCGACCATAAAGGCCCTCCCATCCGCCCCCACACCCCGCTCGCCCCTACGGATAGGATGGGCACGCTCCAAAAAACCTACCACTGACAGGGCGGGAGCACTCCGGCTCGATAAGGGAAAGATACCACTACCTGGTCATTTTTCCAGGTCGAATACCCGTCAAATGGATAGTGTTTGTGGCCATCTCATGAAATATAATATGATGGCTCCGGATGATGAAAGGAATTGTAAATGAATGCACAAAGCAATCGAGGGACAGGCAGTGTGCTGGGCAAAACTCGTGTCGAGGCGTTCAGTGACGGGGTCTTCGCGGTCGCTATTACCTTGTTAGTGCTCAATCTTCAGGTACCACAGCTGGCCGCATCTGTGGTCTCAAGGGAACTTGTGCCCAGGCTGTTCGAGCTGTGGCCCAAACTCCTGCTTTATTTGCTGAGCTTCGTGATCGTCGGCATCTACTGGGTTGCTCATCACAATACCTTCAACTACATCAAACGGTCTGATCGCATCTTGCTCTGGCTCAACCTGCTGTTGTTGCTGTGCATTGTGTTTATCCCTTTCCCCACCGCGCTCATTGGGCAGTACCCACAGCAACAGATCTCCGTCGTCATCTACGGTGGCACGCTGGTGATCACGGGACTGGTGCTTCAACTGCTGTGGTGGTATGCCACCAGCAACCACCGCCTGGTAGATAGGGATATAGATCCGCAACTTGTGCAGAGGGCAACACGCAAAAACCTGACGGCCCCACTCATCTACCTGCTGGCGATTGGGGTCTCGTTTCTCAGCGTCCAGGTAAGTCTCATCTTCTTCATCCTTGTCCCAGTGCTCTATATCTTCCCAAGTCGTATTGACCAGGACTGGACTTTTAGACCTATCCACAGCATCGATGAGGCCAGGGGTTCTGCCGATGCCGATACAGATGCTGGTCTGTCCGAAGAAGAAGCGTCTCCCGCGAGCAGAATGTCTCCTGATGAACGATAGCTTCTCAGGAAATTCGAAGGCTATCTTGAGCGCCTGAACACGCTGAAAGGAAGGAAGAAAGGAAACAAACATATGGCAAAACAGTGTACACATCTTGATCAGATCAGACAGGTGACACCAAGCGCACAAGGTTGTGAGGAGTGCTTGAAAATTGGAGATACGTGGGTGCATCTACGCGAATGCCTCATCTGTGGGCATGTTGGCTGTTGCGACTCCTCGAAGAACAAGCACGCGACCAAACACTTCCATGCGACCAATCACCCGATCATCCAGTCCTTCCAACCGGGCGAAGACTGGCGCTGGTGCTACATCGATCAAGTCATGTTCTAGTCGTCTCAACACTCTATTCACCAGGAGGTTCATATGAGTACACATAGTTGTGTCCTTGCTCCCCAGCTGAAGGACTCACTTTCAATGGCAGAAGGGGGCAAATACGGAAGGATGTTTCCCGATCTTCCCAGTCCGGAGACAGACGAGACCCTGTTGTTGACGTTGGGACAATCTGGTTCCGTCATGGATGCCGCCTCAAGACCTGACGAGACAGGCGCATCGACTGACAATCCTCGCATTCCTGCCGGATGGACCTTCTTTGGTCAGTTCATCGCGCACGACATCACCGCTGATCGCAGCCTGCTATTGCACCATGCTCGGCTGAATGAACTGCGCAACTTCAGAACGCCACGTCTCGATCTCGAATTTTTGTATGCAGCTGGACCCACAGGCAGCCCCTATCTCTATGATCTCAATGATGCGGACAAGTTTTTGCTTGGCGTGAATGATAAAGGGGAGATGGAGGATCTGCCCAGAAACCGCCAGGGCCGGGCACTGCTTGGTGATCCTCGAGACGATGTGCACCTCATCATCTCGCAGCTTCACCTGGCCTTCCTCAAATTTCACAATGCGATCGTCGATTATCTGAGAGCCAAAGGTGTGTCGAGTTCAGACGTTTTTAGCCAGGCACAGCGCCTTGTGTGGTGGTATTACCAGTGGATCGTCGTCCATGAGTTTCTCCCGCTCATCGTTGGCGAGGAACTCATGCAGGATCTATTGAGCAATAGCTTAAAGTTCTATACTTATGCCGACCAGCCATATATTCCTGTCGAGTTTGCAGATGCGGCATACCGCTATGGTCATAGCCAGGTCAGGTCAATCTACACGCTCAATGACGGTGGGGCAAAAGGGCAAGTCTTCCCAGACTGCGCTGGAACACGTCCTGTTCCGCATGACCGGGTTGTGGACTGGGCATACTTCTTCCATGTGGATAGCAAGCGAACGCCGCAAGCCAGCAAGCGGATCGATACCCTGCTCGCCCACCCGCTCATCGATCTGCCTACATCGGTGGTTGGAGACACGGAGATTCCTGAGCAGCACTCGCTGGCCTATCGTGACCTTGTGAGAGGAGAAGCGCTCGACTTGCCATCGGGCGAAGCGATCGCTAGAGTAATGGGTGTCGTACCACTCTCTAAAGGCGAGGTTGGCTTGAGCACAATGGGTTGGAAGAGCGAGACCCCGCTCTGGTATTACATCCTGAAAGAGGCTGAGGTGCGCCAGAGCGGTGAGCGTTTGGGTGAGGTTGGGGGTCGTATCGTTGCCGAGGTCCTGCTTGGATTGATCGATGGAGACCCCAATTCTTACCGCAACGCAGAGACTGAATGGAGCCCATCGCTGCCAGGCAGCCAGGAGGGAGATTTCACGATGGCCGACCTGCTGAAATTTGCTGGAGCGGCATGAAAGTAATATGCCTGGCTGCCGTCGGAGCCAGGTCAACCAGTGTAGAGAGGGGTCAACCCATGAAGAAAGAAGAACTCACAGAAGAAGCATTGACGAGTCTGCTGAAAGAAGCAGAAAAGGCCCACGCCGAGTACGAATACGCGCTTGGTCACAGAGATGACGACTGGGCGACGTGGTATGCAGGGTTTATCATCAACCGATTGCAAGAGGACACCGGTATGACAAACCCAGATAAGGAGAAATAAGGAACAAACAATGGAACGCACACCTGGACGAGCTTTTTACCAGCGGCAGATCGCTGCTCTCGAAGCACACGACCTGAATGCCTTAATGACCCAGTATCATACGGATGCGAGCATGGTCGGGTTTGACTTCATCGTGAAGGGGCATACAGCCATCAAGAAGCACTTCGAAGGCTATCTTGAGCGTCTCGGCACGCTGAAGTTGAAGTCAACGGACAAGTTTACTGAAACCGGCGACTCCATTTTCTTTGAAGCAACGATCACGACTAATCTTGGTGAAGCGCGGGTGTATGAGGGGTATGACAACGATTCGATAAAAAATGGGCCATTTGACAATAACTAGCAGGTTAGCACACCTAAGAGCCCATTCGGTGCGATATCGCGCCAACGCACGACAAACATGCTACGCTGAGTACCAATCAAAGTATACCATCCTTTGCAGCGCTCGGTGCGATAGCGAGAATGCGGACATGCTCGAGGTATGTCAAATGGCCCAATTTTGCTGGAATCGTTGCCATATCCCAGTCCCATATTTCCGAAAGCTTTCATTGCGCCAACATGAATGTTGGGCGGGTAGATCTCACGGAAAAAGTTCCCCAATAGAAAGGCATGGCTATGCCGAGTGACAATACGTTTGCGGTCAAGAAAAACCCTCGGACTGCGCAGTTGACGCCCAAGATATTCACCAAAACGAAGGAATACCTCTCTATCAAATGGTTGCGGGTGACAGAACGTTACCACGATGGACGAACCATCAGAACGTCGTCCCGCTCGACCCGCGCGTTGCAAGTAATTCGCCTTACCTGGCGGAACATTGCCCATAAGCACAGCATTCAAACCACCGATGTCGATACCAAGTTCCATCGTTGTCGTTGAACTCAAGATATTGCGTACACCAGCCTTGAACAAGTCTTGCAAACGACGGTTTTCCCTGGGCGAGAGTTGTGCGCTATGCTCCTCTGCCCATAACCCAATGTCAAAAACTGGTGACGAAGTGAATTCACGGCGCTGACGCATGATGCGCGGGTCTTTATCCAACATGTCGTCATCCACCTGTTCCAAACCGACACAGCCAGACTCAGGGGCACATCCTAATACCTCACGAACCCAGACATGGCCCGTCGTTGGACACCGATACAATGTGAGGGGATATCTCAATCCTAATTCTGTGAACTTAATCCGAATGGCCCAGACAGCTCCACTCTTTGACTGTCGTTGCCTTGTCTCTAACCACGTCAGAGTACTTCCTGCGTTGTCTCGCAATTGACAAAATGCAGCACTTAGAAGTTGAGTAGCATAGCGATCGATCTGGCTATCGCTAATTCCACACTTCCTTAAAACCTCTGCGGCAAACTTGCGCCGACGCTGTTTGGTCGTTGCTCCCACGAATCGTGCCGAGCGAGTCGTTAAGTCATTTTCTTCAGCACACCAGTATCCGATGAGATTACTAAATTGGTACTTCCTATCTTCCTCGTCTGACCCTAATGTGATCACACCATCAGTACGTAGTGTGTCACACAGTGCTGCCAGGAATGATGTCCAGCTATTTCTCAATTGCTCACGCGCAGAAGCAGTAGGTAGCGTACCTAGCAAACCCGGCGGTATTGTCAACTCATCCAGGCCTGGGTAGGTCACCTCGGCTAATCCGAGTGTTTCTAAGGATATTTGCCGTTGTGTTGGCCGGGCAAACTCATGCGCCAGCAAGAATTTCAGTCGCTCATGTACATGTCTGGCATTGTCATGCCACGAATCTTCAGCCCTTTGTGACCAGAGGACCGCATCATGTTTCCATGAAGTTTCTGTATCGATAAGCTCCTGCACCACAGGGACCCTCGTCATCGCTCTGACCCAATCAGCCATGACTCCACCTACCTGTGCATTCGTGAGATATTGGCGAGCTTGAGAGAGTTGCCACTCTTTTTGTTGACGTTGGGCAGGGGTAAGCGTTGATTGTGCTAGCTGGCGTTCCAATCTGTCAATGTCTGCTTGAAAGTCCTGGATTACTGCTTCGTCCACGATTGGATAGTTCCCTCTTAAACACTGCACCATTGCTGCACGTACCAGTTGTATTTCATGTTGTCGCGTAAGACGAGGACCGAGACGTGCAGCTCCTTGACGGCTATCACTGAACACGAGCATACGCCGTCCACGAGCAGGAAGCCAGCGATTGTAGGCAGTTGGATACTCGGGGAGATCTGCCAGCACACTTTCTGCGAGGATTGAGAGTGCGAGTGATGGAGACTGAGCAAAAGGCTTCCAGTCGCCAGAGGCATCATTATTACAATGTGGACATTCTTTTATGATGTACAGAATACATTTATACGTACCTCTCCCATCACATCTCCCTGATGCAATATCAAGTACTATATGCTCCGCTCCTGGATATAACCTGGGTACTACATACTTGATGCGGTCCGATAGTTTGGAAGAAAGCACTGGTTTCAAAAATAGATGCATTTCATCGAAGACACCCGCAACAACCCAAGTGCCACAGTTGTCACAGCGATAGAGCGACAGGGTAGCACTTTGACAGTATATGCAGCGATCACGTAATCCCTCCGCGATGCACCCGAAACCATCCAATTTCAGATAATCGGGACCACTACAGGCACTGTTGAGGCACACCACTAATCCATCGGTTGGACGTGCCAGCATGTGAATGCGGTTGGGCAAGAGGGGATAATCCGAAACCTTCTTGCGTGCTGCTGCTCCCATTTGCAGTAGCAGTGCCGTAGCTCGCGCAGCGTCTTCGTATGTTGTTCCCCACACTTGCAAGGTAAGGTCGCTTAGAGACAACCGTTTGCGCTCCCAGAGGATAGACTCAATCTTGTGTAGCAGAGGTGAACATCCAAGCGCATCGTGAAGCAAAACGGCTGGAATGCTGTCACAGCTCCGGTATGCCTCCTTGACCTTTGTCTCATCAACTAGGAGCGATAGGCTTTCAGATAATGTTCGACACATATCAGCATTTACAATCAGCGTGGCATCACTCTGAACATCGAGTTCAATTGTCGGTCCACCTAACCAGTCGTATTCAATGATAGCAGAGACAGAAGGTACTGTCTGTGGAGGAGCTTCAGTTAGCAGCGGGATACGAGTGGCTTGCCCGCGAATGACCTCTACGAGTGATCGATCCTTGGTAAACAGTTGTGCAGCGAACGCTTCTAACTCTCCTGGTATGTCCCTCCCAATGGTCGCCGAAGTGGCAATCTGGAGTACTTGCTCTGGAGTTCGTTCGCACCGATCCAAAAGACGACGTAGCAAGAGGGTAATCTCTGCTGCTAATGTATTCCGCAGTTTGATTGACAGGTTTAGAGAAAATTGGTAGGGTAGAGCCCATCAAGTAAAGGAGGGCTCAAAATGGCGGGAGCGGAAACATATGTCAATGAACGGCTGGATCATTTGGGGATTGTGGCTGGAGTGTGTCAAGAAATCGGGTTGGCGGCGTGGCTGGATGCACAAGAACCTGGGAAGTCGCCAACAGGTGAGCATGGGAACAGCAACGGTGGCGATGATTCTCAATGGATTGGGATTCAGCAATCGGCAATTGTATCTCGTCCCGCAGTTCTTTGCCAACAAACCGATTGAACACTTGTTGGGACCGGGCATTACCGCCGAGATGCTCAATGATGACTGCTTGGGGCGCACACTGGACTGGCTCTACGCCCACGATCTGACCAAACTGTTTGCCGGGATTGCCAGCCGGGCGCGGCAGATCTTTGGCATCAAGGCCGAACAGGTGCATGTGGATACGACTTCATTTTCGGTCAGTGGCGAGTACAGCGCAGGGTGCAGGAGGCCGAAGGAGCAGCGGTCATCGCCATCACCTATGGCTATTCGCGCGATCATCGCGATGATCTCAAACAGTGGATGCTGGCCTTGGCGACCACCCATGATGGCGAGGTGCCGCTGTTCTTGCAGCCTCTGGATGGCAACAGCAGTGATAAGGTGAGTTTGCTGGAAGCCATCATCGACCATCCAGATCGCAATTGCGGGAAGCCGGGGAAGAGGCCAGTGTGTACGTGGCCGATAATGGGGTCTATAGTCGAGACCAATATGCGGCAGTTGAACCAGGCAGGAGTCAAGTGGGTCAGTCGCGTTTCGGAGACCTTGACAGAAGCCAAAACGCTCATCCAGCAAGGATGCGAGAGCTGGCAGCACTCGGAGGATGGAACCGTCCACTGGTTCAGCCGAGAACTGGACTTGCCCCAGGGCCCCGAACGGTGGGTCGTCGTCTACACGCTGGCCTCTCTTCAGCGCGCCCAGCAGACCGTGCAGCGACAGGTGAGCAAAGCTCAGAGCGAAGTGGGAACAGGCATGTTGGCATCTGGGGAACCGGCGCTTTGCTTGTCAGGCCGACGCCCGCGTGCGGCAGAGCGGGAACTGAAAGAGAAGCCAGCCTGGCTCGACATCCACTCTGAGCTGGTGGCTCATCCGCAGTATGCAGGCAAGGGGCGTCCACGCAAAGACGCCCGTCCTGTCAGCCATCGATGGCAGATCGTGGCAACCGTAAGCGTCAACCAGGAACGGGTCGAGCAGGAGGCTTTCCGCAAAGCCTGCTGGATTGTGGGCACCAATGTCCTTGAGCCCACCGTTCTCTCTGACCAACACCTGATCGCGACCTACAAAGGGCAAGGCAGCCCCGAGCGCGGCTTTCGCTTTCTCAAAGATCCGCTCTTTCTGGCCTCCTCCATCTTTGTCAAGAAACCGGAGCGCATTATGGCCCTCAGCTTCATCATGGTTCTCTGCCTGCTGATCTATCGTTTAGCCGAAGTACGGCTGCGGGCCCGTTTAGTTGAGACCCAGCAGACCATTCCCGATCAAGTCCACAAGCCTACTGCACGTCCCACGATGCGCTGGGTCTTTCAATGTTTTGAAGGCATTGAGTTGCTCCATGTGCAGACTGATACTGCCTCGCTCACCATCGTGTTGCGTCTTCAGCCTCTGCATCGGCTGATCTTAGCTCTGTTGGGGCCGCTCTATGAACAAATCTATAATCCATCCGGTTGAAACTGTCCTGTGTAGAGGTGCGCCTCATCCAGCACAATGGTTCGGAGCGCTTTGCCAAAGAAAACGGCATCTTGTGGACGGCACAGCATGTACTCCAGCATAGAGTAGTTGGTAATGATGATGTCGGGAACTAGTCCGCGTGGTGAGTATTCAAGGTTTATCGTCTGCCCATTATGCGTCTCTAATCCACGCGCCTCCCGCCGTGTGCGCATCCGACATGGTTCCCACTCAGGAACACCATCCTTGTTCGCGAACGCTTTGTCCTCCGGGGTCTCACTCGTAAAATGAAAAAGTGTAATGTTCTGCTGCCCCTTAAGCCACTCATAGAGCCGATCAACCTGATCATTGACAAGCGCATTCATGGGGTAGAGAATAATGCACTTGACGCCTTTCTCTTCATCCTCAGGGTTGTTAAAGAGGTCATTGAGAATAGGTAACAAGAAACTTTCCGTCTTGCCCGCACCAGTCCCTGCTGTGACAACAAGAGCAGGTTTGGCATGATCGGGATAACCCGCTTGCGCTTTGATGATGGCATCCCGTTGATGGAGATAAAGTGGACGCTGTCTTGGTATAACGCCGCGCTTATCAAGATGATGGCCTAGTTCGGCATTAAATAGCTTTTGCTTTACCATATCTTCTAAAGATTCAGGTGCTATCTCTGCTGGGAACGCCCCTTCTATCCATAAATCGCTGAGCAGTCCTCCCGTCTCAGGTGCACCCGACCACAATGCACGGCAAGCCTCAGTCAGCTTTGGGTCTTGCACGAAATGGTCATCTAATGCAAAGTCAACCAGGCGTTGCTTCACTGCTTTTGATAGGGCAATTGCGTCAAGTTGTGACACGTCTTTTTACCTCCCGGAAGCAATAACCTGCTCAATAATTTCCAGAATTTGAATACCTAACAAACGCCGAAAAGGTTCTATGCCAAGAGCTAGAGCTATATTGTTTTCGTTCAGCATTGTAAGACTTTTTCCTTGAAATGCTTGCAGAGCAGGTTCTATGAGTCCTCTTCTAATGAAGTTCGTGTCTATATACCCCATTGTGTCAGATACTTCCTCTAGCAATAGAGCTTTCTTCCGATGTAAGTCAGTATCACTGTCTTGAACCGAGTGGGCAAAGGCAGACGAAATATTTCGAATGAACGTACGGGTTGAGCCAACACCGAATTGAGGAAGGCACACATTGACTAGATAAGGCCGTACAACTTTACCCATAAGGAGAGGATTGGCCCTTAGCAGCAGCCAAGCAGTTCTAAGCAATAGTTCTTCCGAAAATCACTTGTTCCTCCAAGTTGTCTCACTACCTTTCGTAATGCCATATCGCTTGGCCGCCAATTTTTAAATAACGTACGAACGGCAGATAGCCAATGGTCATCAACGGTAGCCCAGCGCAGGTCAAGTGGAGGAGAGTCCTCTGTTAGCCATGAGGGGAGTACAGAACTGCCGTGGCTACAAGAGAATTGCTGAACTTGAGAGAACCAGCGATCACTCAAAAGTGGTAACTGAAACCAACGCAACATCGCCGCCACATGTTTCGAGTCTTGTACATTATCCTGTTGCAAAATATTGTACCATTCGGCATGCCACCATGTACCCAGGCGTACTCCATCATATGCGATAGCAATAACGAGTGGTTGAGTAATAGAATATGGCAAATACAATGTCCAGGACGTATCCTTTGCTTCAACCAACACATTTTCCTGACTGCATGTATAGAGCTGGCCATCTTCATTCCAAATAATAACACTATGTTTTTCATCTACCTCTATTGGATGAGCTAGACTTACAACGAAACGAGATGGTGCGTAACTACCATCTCTACTGACATCTGTGATGATTCCACTATCAATCACCTCACGTACAAGCGGTATATCCTTCTCAAGAGCATTATATGGACCTTTGCGCAGTTTAATGGGAGCGCCCAGCCCTGTGAGAGAACCAATGGGATGAGGAGTATGATGAGGTCGTCCAATCCAGGTATCACCTTCCAACAAAGCCCATTTCTTGATATTCGGTCTAAATATTTGAATGGGTAACGTTCTTGCCTGTTCAGCCGTAATCGTCATATCCGGTTGAAGTACTGTCCATCCATATGCGGATACCACTGCAGCTCCGACAATTTCGATACTGAGACCGCGGGAGATACGAGTAAATATCGTGTCGTTTCTGATACCAAGTGTAAAACAGAGCTCAGCGAGATGTGAGCCATGAAACAGTATACCAGGACCTACCAAGATGGGCTCCGTGATGGTATGTTTCGCGTCTTCCTCTGTGAAACTAATGGGTTTTGCCCCAAGGCGAATAAACGATATTTTCGTCCCTTTCGAATGACAAACCTTCACTTGTATGAAGTCTCCAAAAGAGACTTCATCCGATGTGTTATGAAGAGACACATCTACAGAACGTGCCCACCGGGGTTCTTCCCTTTCAGAGACCTCGTTGATGTTGGGTTGCCAAAGTACTTGTCCTTCAAGCTGTAAACATGTAGAGGATGACCAGCCCTGATTGATGAGAGAGAGTTTGGTTCCTTGAGTATCCAGTATATACCAGTGTAACGGCTCAGGTGAAAGTGTCACGTCTGGTGCAGTGACTATGAGGTATGCTGCATCTGAACGCATCATGCCACGCCATGCATCAATATGCCTCCCCGATGAGGCACGAAACACAGTGATATCATCATTATTGTCCCAGAGTTGTAGGGTGACACTAGATACGATCTGACCTGTAGACGAAACAAGCGTAGCAACAAGAAGTGGTACCATGGTTGGTAAAACAACCTCTTCAAATGGATGAAATGTGTACACTCCATCAGTATTTCTCCGTAGCTGTGTGCAGACACGTCCAGCTATCATAATGTAGTAGGTTGGCTCTGACAGGTCAAACCTTGCTATGTTCGATATCTGACAAACAAATTGGGAAATCTCAGGTGGATCCCAACGGAGAGTTGGTTCGTCTAAAAATGGCTCGAAGGTACCATCCGTCTCGGTAGGGCCTGCTTCTCCTCCGTAACCTAGTTCAATTTGTGCAATCGCTTGAGCAGCTAGTTCATCAATCCATTCTGATAGTATCCAAGGGCTTCTTGCCAGTACAGTTTTCAGTTGCTCTGCCTTGATATTGTTGCGTCGAAAATTACGCAATGCATCCCATAGCGCACAAAATGTGCCACTTCTCATCGGACCATCTTGTAGATGCTGAATTGCTTGCGTCCGCCCCTGCCCAACTAACCATTCAGGCAGTCTACGCACAAAACCTCGATAGGTAAAACCGAATTGTAAGTAGACAGTATCAAACCAATTTTGTAGGCCTTCTATGCCGAAAACATGACGAAGGTTGAGCCAACGCGCTGCCCCCTCCAACGCATCTTTATATGATCTTGTAGGTTGACCACTCACAAAAAGTGTTCGCAGAGTGCTTACAGGGAAACACTCTTGTTGAAATGTTGCCCACAGAATACCTTCTGTCGCCCTACGACGAGCAGTTTCTGTTGTAAACAACAGCAGGAGAGTACCTAGAGCAATCGAACGCGTACAGTCTCGGCTTCCTATGCGAAAACTTCGCCAGGGTTCCACCTCCAGCCATAACCGCACCATTATCCCGCTAAGGTCAGCGGCCCATTTGCAAAGCCACTCAAAATCTTCACGATCCAGTTGAAGTTCAGCCAACGACCACTTGTTTGAGGATAATCTCTGTTCTTGTGCTCTCTCTAGAATGGCAACGACTGCGTCTCGGACTGTCTTTTCGCCTTCAGTAGAGGATATGCCATTGAAAACCTTCACCTGTCACGCTCCATTTCAACTTCCCTTTGGTAACAAGTTTAGTACCACACACTGCTTCCCAAGCAATACTAGTGACCGCTCATCCTTCTACACCCCCACCCTCGGCCGATACTGAATCGCCTCCGCCAGGTGATTCGCCGCAATCGAATCACACTCCGCCAGGTCCGCAATCGTCCTCGCCAGCTTCAACACCCTATGAAACGCCCGCGCCGACAGATGCAACTGCTGCATCGCCGCCTTCAACAACTTCTCCGCCGACGGCTCCACGCCACAGAACTCGCGTACCTCCGACGGCCCCATCTCCGCATTGCACGTCAACTTCGTCCCCTTAAAGCGCTGGAGTTGCCGCTCCCGCGCCGCCTGCACCCGCTTGCGAACCGTCTCCGAATTCTCCACATTGCGCTTATCCGCCAGCTTCTCATAATCCACGCGAGGAACCTCCACGTGAATATCAATGCGATCAAGCAATGGACCACTAATGCGTTTTTGGTAACGAGCGATGGCGGAGGCCGAACAACTGCACTCCTTCACAGGATCCCCGTAATACCCGCAAGGACACCCGTGTAGTTAGCAATCGGAAATGGAAGGAAAGAGAAGGAGCCGGAATATCTATTTGCTCAACACTCTCTTTTTGAGCAGGATAATGGCTATAAGAATATCTGTTACGCGCTCTCTATTTCTGCTCTCCTGCAACAAGTTGTTTTTGGACTTGACTAGGCTCTCCCGATGATAAGTGTGCTTGCTTACATAGCACCAATCTGCTGTGCTTTGCGGACAGCGTGAGCAACAAGCTCAGCGTTGTCTTTCGCCAGTTGGCCATCTGGTAAGGTAAGCGTATCTTCAAGACCTATGCGCGTATCATAGCCACGGTGCAGCGCTACATTTAGCATCGGCCAGACGATCGCGTCAGCATCACCATGCAGAAGCCTGGGACGTCGGATATCCCCTTCGTCCAGGCAACGAAGAATGGCCTCAGTCGTCACCAGTGCCCCTCCAGTTTCCTGCTCTTGCAGTTCGATCAGGATCCGCAGACAGCACTCGGCAAGTCCGAGTTTCAGGAGGAGGTGTGCGTCCTCGACCGACCAGATGCCAGCTTCGATCCCCACATTGCAGGAGAGGAAATGCGCACAAAGCTCAGTGGTTCCTGGCTCAGAGAAATTCACCGAAGCAAAATCAGGCTGCACTGTCCACGCCTGAATCTGCTGGAGACGACGCTGGACATCGGGTTCGATCCACAGAGCGGTGCTCACGCCGAGAGGGACGCCAGGACAGAGCTCGCGAATGGCGATCAGGGCGGCCGCGATGTCCTGGGCATCAAGCGATTGCTCTCCCTGAGCGTTGCGTGGGTGGGTATGCAGGGCACCCGCCCCCGCCACAACGACGCGCTGTGCATCCTGGGCCAGTTCTTGTGGCGTAATCGGGAGTGCCGGGTGTTCGCCTGGAGTCCGACTCCCATTGAGGCAAGCCTCGAGGAGCATGTGGTGATTCCTTTGCTTTACTTATCCCCGACCAGAAGGCCCCGTCTTCCGGACATGGGCATGCATAGCCAGTATTTGTTTGGGGCAGAGGATAGGTATGTTTCCACCTTGTGCCCCTGAAGCAAGAATACATCAGAAGTTCTCTTACACGTTGCAAACTGATGAGTGTTTCGGTGGGTTCCACGACGAAGGGTCATAGGGAAAAACCCAGCCGCGTTGACAGTTCGTGCCATACCAGAGACAAGTTGTGTTTGTAAGCGATAACTCGCTTGTCTGCATGTACCGAGCGGTTGGTGTAGGACGAGACACCTGGGTCATTCCAGTAATCCCCAGCGCAGGAGCCGTGGGGAGTCGTCACTACAGTGAACCAACCTGTTCCTGCGGTAACTCCTTTGCCTCAGAGCATAGCAGGTTCTTTCGCTGCATTCAAGATGGCTACCTTGAATGGAGATATTTGGAGATAAGAACTTCTCAGATTACCTGTCCGGTTGACTCGCTACTTTCTATGTCATTTAGATACTCTTGCTCCTTCTGTTAAAGTCCATTGATAACTAAATTGACGAGAGGCCAAAGGCAGCCGCAACAACGATGTTCCGTAGGCTCTGTCCAAAGATTTTCAGGAGTTGGTGCCACTCCTGCTAACTGGATTTTAATGAAGATGCCAGCAATATCTGCAAACCAAGAGAGCACAGGGATCACAAACAATCGTGCTCGAGAAAGACCGTAATCTTTCACAGCGGTGTTATTTTTCCATTCTACATATAAGCGACTCAAGAATCCAGCGATCGAGCCTACGAGATAAAATATCTCTTGAAAATCGGTATAGAATATCCCACGACTGCTACCTTCCCACTCGTGGACGGTACCACATCGCCTCTGCTACGTGATTGGCGGCAATCACATCGCTCTTCGCCAGATCAGCAATCGTTTGTGCCAACCTCAGTACCCGGTGGAACGTCCCCGCCGACATGTGCAGTTGTTGCATTGCTGCCTTGAATACCTGCTCTGCTGATGGCTCCATAATGCAGAAGTCGTGCACCTCCGATGGTCCCATCTGGGCATTACAGGTCAACTTCGTCCTAGCGAAGCGCTGCAACTGCCGTTCACGGGCCGCCTGCACCCGCTTGCGAATGGTCTGTGAAGTCTCAACGTTACGTTTCTCGGCAAGTTTCTCATCATCGATGTGGGGGACTTCGATGTGAATGTCTATCTTGTCGAGCAATGGGCCGCTGATGCGATTGTGGTAGCGAGCAATGGCGGAGGCCGTACAGGTACACGCTTTCACCGGGTCCGAAAAAAATCCACAAGGACATTGTTTCATCGAAGCCACGACCAGAAAATGAGCTGGATACGTGAGAGTTCCTTGCTCCCGCGAGATAGTGACCATCCTGTCCTCCAGGGACTGCCACAGCACCTGCAGAACATCCTGCCCCCATTCAGGGAGTTCGTCCAGGAAGAGGACTCCGCGGTGCGCCAGACTCATCTCGCCTGGACGGGGGATGCGTCCTCCTCCTACAAAGTCTGCCTGACTGATTTGGTGATGCGGTGCACGGAAGGGCCGCTGTAGGATTAGGGGATGGTCTGTGGGAAGCATGCCGCTCGCACTGTAGATTTTCGTGACTTCGAGGGATTCTTCCAGGACCAGAGGCGGAAGAATGGAAGGCATACATCTCGCTAGTAAGGTTATGTCAGGGCCAGGAGGTCTACTGAGCAAGATGTTATGACCGCCACTGGCCGCCACTTCCAGCGCACGCTTGACATGTTCCTGCCCACGGATCTGCGTCATGTCCTGCTCAGACGAGATGTGATCATTCGTATTAACTGCCTGTGGATCGGGAAGGAAAGGTTCAATCTGATGCTTCCCATTGAGGTGGGCAGTGAGCTGATCCAGCGTCTCGACGGGATAGACGGCTAGGTCTCGTATCAGGGCCGCTTCTAGTGCATCGGCGGCAGGCACAAAGATGGTTTTGAGCTGCTTGTGCGAGGCCAGAGCCACCATGGGAAGTATTCCACGTATGTGGTGCACCCTCCCATCTACAGACAGTTCTCCCAGAAAGAGGGATTCTCCTATCTGCACGTCGGGGTTGATTTGTCCTGATGCGAGCAGGATTCCTATAGCTATAGGAAGGTTGTACGTCAGGCCATCTGTGCGCAGGTCCGCCGGAGCCAGGTTGACGGTGATGCTTTTGCAGGGGAAGAGAGAACCGCTGTTTTTGATGGCTGACCGGATCCGTTCTCGCGATTCATTGACAACAGCATCGGGCAGTCCAACGATAGTGAAAGCTTCCAGCCCATTGGACACATCCGCCTCCACCTCGACGAGTACCCCTTCAAGGCCGATGACAGCACAGCTCAGTACTTTGGCCAGCATGAACCAAGTGCCTCCTCAACTCTTTTTCGTGTGCATTATGCATGAGCGGAGGAAAAAATGCAAGCTTTTCGATCGAGGTACTTGCTGAGATCTAACCTCACCAGGTTGATATACAATAGGTTCAGCTCTAGGGAGGTGATACGTTGTAACTTTCCCTATCACAGATCAGTTATCGTAAAGTGCGGCTAGAAGGACCTGCAGAGAGATGAGTCTCAAGCCTGGAGTGGAAGAAGGGGCTCGATCCCGCGACCACCTGCTTGGAAGGCAGGTGGTTACAATATCACCGCTTGCTTGACACAAACAGCCCTCACAGGCTGATTGAGCAGTGCTTCCTCATTTTCACGCACGAATGACAAAAGTTTTCACATGCTTTTTTTGTGCATCCTGGCAAAAGTTGTTGCCGTGCCATGAAGGCAGGTTCTCACGAGGTTTAACACTCATCATTATGATATCCTTTTCGTTGCAAGAAAGCAAGTTTTAAGAACGGATGCTCTAAGTAGCCAACACAGCGCGCGGAGTTGGTCATCCAGCACGTCTTGTGGCGAGTGCTGCCATCAGCCTTCTTTGACGGCCCCATCGAAACAGCAGCGTCTCGCGCCGTGAGCTCTCATTGTGGGTTGTCAATACGACCGAATATTGCCGATCCACCTTCCGTTAATAGATGTTGTCTCGGAAGTGGGTCAAGGTCTATTGGCAGGCTGACGTTGTGCGAGATGCACAGGAATACCAGCGCTTGCCACCCTTGCGCGGCGCAGGAAAATAATGCATACTTGTCTCAAAAGGTGTTGTTGGCTTTTGAATGAGGACTCTCGGCCATGGGAAGGAAGAGCAGATCGAAACAGCGCAACCGCTCGCCGCTTGCGCTCGTGGCACCGGCCGACATCGACGAGGCGCCCTTCACGGGCGATCGCGACCTCGAAGTCCTGATCGAGGAGATAGCCAACGGCGCGCACGATGAGAATTTCCGGCTTCTCGCTGATGTGATCAACGCACGTCTGCGGGTCCTTGCAGCAACAGAGTCCCTCAGGGTTCTGACGCGCCTGGACGTGGGTGATCGCGTGCGCATTAACCAGCATGCTCGCCCGCTCTACCTCCAGGGCCGAACCGCGACCGTCATCGGTCAAGAGTCGGGGAAGGTTGTGGTCAAACTCGATCATCCCACGGGAAGATTCGTCACTGGCGAGGTGCATTGCCCGCCTCTCGTGCTTGATCAGCTACCAAAATAGGTACGACCTGTCAGTTTGTGTCAAGTATCCTTCACTTCCGCCTGGTGTATACGCCTTCCATCGTTTATGCCGCTCTTCGGTAGTCATGGTGTAACCCACCCAACACAGGAACGGCGATCACCTTGTTCGGCTGGTTTGGGGGAGGAGCAAAAGGCATCGACGGGTCCGGAATCCGCTGCCCAAGCCCTTGATGCGGTCGAGCTTGATTGAAGTACACGACATACGCTTTGAGAAGGCGGTGAGAGTTGCTTCTCCTGGAAGATCAGGAAGTGATCCAGGCATTCTCGCCTCACACTTCCCAGAAAGCGTTCACAGACAGCATTTGCTCGCGGCGTTCGGTACGGCGTTCGAAGCACCTTGATGCCACTCGTTGCTGCCACTCGTGCAAAATCCTGCCCGAATTTGCGATCATTATCCCGAATCAGATATGTGGGTGTTTGCCCATACGGAGTCGCCTCCCGCAGTTGTTGCGCGACCCAGGGATCGGTCGGAGATCGCGTCACATTCACATGGATGACCTTCCGCGACTCAGTTCGATGATGAAGAAAGCAAAAAGCGGACGGAAGAAGAGATCCGTCACCTGCAAAAAATCACAGGCCCATACCTCTGCCGCATGATTGCGCAGGAACGTTTTCCAGGTCTGTCCACGGGCTCGTTTTGGGCGAATCTGTTTCATATACTTCTGGATGGTCCGTTTGACTTACTCCGAATATCCAGCTTGAGTAGCTCCCCACGGATGCGCTCCGCTCCCCAAAGTCGGTTGTTTGCTGCCATCTCCTTGATCAAGCTGATCGTCTCGGGCGAGAGCCTCGGCTTTCTCGCATGCGCCTTGGATTTGTGCTTCCAGAACAAACGGAAGAGCTCACGATGCCAGCGCAGAGATCCGTCTCCGGCTGGACGAGGAAAAGCGCCTGTTTCCAGGTTCGAACCATCCTGGCGAGGAGCACCAGGAGAAGTCGGTCCGTCTTCCGGTATACTGGTCGTTTGATTTGTCGATGCAGAATGATCAGTTGGTGTCGCAACAGCGCGTTTTCCGCCAGCAGTTCGGCTTTGCCTCTGGTCAGATCGGCGAATGTACCGAGCACAAGGGAGGTCGTTGGTGGTTTCATCCAACGCAAAACATGTTCTTGGAGCGCATGGAAGCAGAAGAGACGCTTTGCTTGATCGAGGGAAACACACACAGCACAAATAGAACCTCTTCTTTGTGAAAATAGGCGCATGGTCAGAGCGTATGCGCAGAATGGACCGTGTTGATTGTACGCGCATCTCACATGCTTTGGCAAGAAAGCTTCCTTCATCGTGCACAACAGGCCGATTTCCTGAACGGATGTCCCAAGCGGAATGCCTCTGCGAAGCAGAGAAGAGGATGAAAGTCTCAGGTAGTCAGATAGCAAAATTGAAGAGCTTTTATGGACTTACGAAGGAAGTAGGATAGGCGGTCTGCGAGGTACCGTACTCGCTGGCCCTTTTCCATCCGCCCTCCTCAAGATGAAGTAGGGTACTGACGAGGTACCATAAGAAGCTCTCATGGCCCTTTTTCGTTACCCCCTTCCCAAACCGGACTGGACCCTTTCGGTGTCATCCTGCGACATACAGCAAAGTTTGGTGTCAAACGACAGACTTTGCTTTTTCAGAAAAATCTTTCGATTGATTCCCCGTATTAGTCCTTCTTTTTCTCGTATGGCAGCACGCCGGGCTTCACGTACCACTGAAGAGCGGAGAATGCCCGGTTGCGATAAAACCAGGGCTACATTTCTTCCCGTTGGTGGTATGTTTTGCTCAAGAAGCTGGCGGACTGCGTCTTGAACCTCAGCACAGTGCTGTTTGATGAAAGTCAATTAGACAGTACCATTGGTGGCTATTAAACGTGCCGATGTGATGTCGCAATTGCGTGGGTCCCGATGTCTGCATTCGAAGCTCCAAGTAGATGTGCCGGTGTGGTATCAGCGACAACTACATTTGCCGATGCCCCTTGGCTCTCTGATAGAGAAGTGATCGCCCAAGAGGCATCAGAACCTCGCGGAGAGGCCATAGTCTCATCGCGGGGAGCTTGCCTGGACGACGACTTTTTCGGACGAGAGGAAAGAAGGTGCTGCTGGAAGCCTCTTCAGCGCGATAACTCTCCACACTCATCATATCCAGGATCACAGAATGATGGACCAGGCGGTCAATTGCCGCCATGGTGGTCATCGGATTTTTGAAGATGCGTTCCCATTCGCTGAAGACCAGATTCGTCGTGATCATGACGGATTTGCGTTCATAGCGCTCAGCCAGGAAGGTGAAGAGCACCTCCATTTCGTCACGATCCTGCTGGACGTAGCCGATATCATCGAGAATCACACAGGCAAACTTGTCCAATTTCGCGAGTTCTTGCGGCAGACGCAGATCCCGCTTGGCCGCCAGCAGTCGCTGGACAAGGGTGCTGGTGGGCGTCCAGAGCACGGGATAGCCCGCCTCGATCAGTGCATACCCAACCGCTGCCAGACAATGACTTTTGCCGACCCCCGGTTTGCCAATGGCGATGACATTGGTCGCCGTTTCCAGGAAAGACGCGCTTTTGAGACGTTCCAATTGCAATTGCAGCGTCGGGGAGAGTCGGCTGAGCGAGAGGGTCCGAAAGGTTTTCTCCGCAGGTAAGCCTGAAGCCCGCACCAAGCGCGCGGTGCGCCGTTGGGTACGTTGTTCCCATTCCAGTCGGGCCAGCTCATAGAGATAGGCTTCATGAGATAAGCCTTCTTTGGCTGCCCGCAGCGCCACGTCGGCGAAGACGTCGGCCATCGCTGCCAGGTTCAGTTGGGTTAACAGGGTCTGCAGTTCGGTGGATCGATTGGTGCTGTTAGGCATAGGTTCTCCTTGATGGGATCAGTTCGTCATAGGGGGAAAGGTCCAGATGAGGTGTGGAGAGAGCCAACACCTCGGTTGAGTGAGGGGGATGAACCAGATCGCGCACCACATCGAAGCGGGGCAGCGTGCTTGCTTCTAACAAGAGGGCAAGCGCCGTTTCGACCTCACTTTCCGAGGTACTGGCCGCCAGATGTAAGATGCGCACATAGTCCCGATCAGCCCGTTCGACGGAGCTTTTCACCAGACGATCATACGCCAAGCGAAAGGTTGTAGTGGGAAACAAGTCATCGCGATAGCGGTAGGCCGCAAAGGCACCAGGCTTGCGCACCAGAGACCAGATCACATGACGGTAGTCGATGCGATGTTGCTGTTTGCCGATCAGGCGAGGAATGGTGAAGACGACCGTGCTGCCGACATAGCCTTCCAGCGTCTCAGCTCTCAGACGCACCAGCACCGATGTACCAATCAAACGGGAAGGCACTGAGTAGACATTGGCTTTGATCTGGATGGTGCTGAATTGACTGACGGTTACCCGCACCTCCTGACAAGGTGCAAGTGCAGTGGTCGGAAGAGGCTGAAGCACCTCTCGCTCCTGGGCAAATGCGACACTGCGTTTGAGATTCCTGCTGCGAACGAGATCCTGGAGAAAGCGCTCGTAGGCTTCACGGCTCTTAAAATCGCGGCTGGCTCGGACGCGCAGAGCCTGATCAACGGCCTGTTTGAATTGGTGATGCGATTGCTCCACATCGCCATTTTCGTGGGCGATGGTCACATTGTTCTTGGTGGGCTGCATGCTGTAATGAGTCATCAGGGCCTCATACCGCTTCGTCCAGTCTTTGCTCTGTTGCTTACCCGCGTTCTTGACGGCTGCCGTCAAATGATCGGTGCGATGTTGCGAAGGCACGCCACCGATCTGCCAGAGCGCTTTTTCAATGCCCTCGGCCAGCGCTTCAAACGATTCGCTGAAACAGACGGAGACTGCTTCCACATTGGAGTAGGTGAGCACAAAATGATGGACCATATGGGAGAAGGGAACATCAGCAATGCTGACGCCCAGATCCTCCATGTGGGTAAAATCCGATTGCCCTCGTTCACCAGGGACGTGTTGTTGTGCAAACATGACCTCGCGATCGGGTCCATGCAACACACGCCACTGTTGAATATGGCGCTGTAATGTACGCACCTGCGTGGGGCGATAGCGGCCAGGATGTCGCTCGCACAGAAGCGCAAAGAGCGTTGATCCTTGAAGTGCAGGATCGCGCTCCAATTGAGAGACAACCCAGGGCCAATCCTCCTCGAAGGGGTCAATGCGTGTTTTCCAATCATGGGGGCGTTTGAGCTGAGAAGGAAGTCTGCTGCTCGCTCATATTTGCGAGCCGTTCGTTCTCCGATCCCGGCTCGTGCCGCCGCGACACGTTGTGTCATTCCTTTTTTTCTTTCTTGCAGATAAAGCCGAATTTCTGTATCCTTTTTCACATGACACCTCTGTTTGATTTTCAGTAGGGTCATGCTAGGGCATCTCCCCGGTATCTGTCCAGAGGGATGGCCCTTCTTTATCAAGAGACTGGTGTTGCGATAATGAGCAGAGCCACTTGAGTACTGCTCATTACAGTGCTGCGATGCCTCATCGATAATGCTCAGCGGTGGTTGAGCTCTGCACATTATCAGTGCAGAGTGACGCATTGCTCATGCGTAAGCTGCCAAGCACCGACCACTCACAGAGTTGGGGCACGCCTTGCGATCTCACGTCCGAGGTCCTTTCCCACCTCCATGCCAACCACCACCTGGACCTCGGACATCGCTCGCATCCTCCGCATTTTGCCTCGACTGCCCCTCCCACCCTTCCTCCACCTCAGTCGATCAAAATGCGGAGGCCTGCCCCAACTACCCACCATTCGTTCTCGCTGTTTCCGAGAGCCTCTGTTTCCCAAATGAGAAGGAGGTCATCAGGATGTATCATCAAACGTATCGGATACTTCAGAGTCTTGAGTTAAGCGGTCACACACTTCTTGGATTTTCCTTTCTGATCGGCACTTTTAATCAGCAGTACCGGCTGTTTATATTATCGTTCAT
>CAVYFB010000002.1:0-140325 GCA_963767625.1 uncultured Chloroflexia bacterium | reverse complement strand
TCACCTAGCCTGGTAGCATGGGGGTTCTCAGCACTGTGTAGGCGCTTCATGTAATCGCTCGTTGTCTTGAGGCTCGCATGTCCTAACTTTGCACCGATATCAGAGAGCGATGCTCCAGCCCGCTCCATAGCCACGGCGAACGTATGGCGTGTCGTGTGTACCTTGGAGGTGCCCAGGTGCTTCAAACAGATATCGCTCACGGCCTGGACGGAGAGGCCGCCACGGTGATTGTTCCTGGACAGGGATACGAACACCGGCGCATCCTTGGCGAGCTTGCCCAGGTCCGTGCCATACAGCGCGTGCAGATAGGCAAGGATGGCCGCCCTGGTACGAGGTTCAATCTCATCGCGCATTTGCTTGTTGCCCTTGCAATGTTGCCAGGTGATCAGCATTTTCCCGTTCTTGCCCTTGCCAGTCATGCGGATATCATCCCAGACCAGGGAGGCCAGCTCGCGAGACCTGCGTCCGGTGGTGACTGCCAGGGAAAGCAGGGCATAGTCGCGCAGGCCGCGAGTCGTACTTCTATCAATCGAGGCAAAGGCCTGGGCTACATCACTCTCGCCCATCGGCAGCGCTGCATCTTTGGCACTGACAGGCCGACGATCAATCAGCCTGATCGGGTTCGCCTCGAGCACTTCCTGTTTGATAGAGTAGGTGTAGAATGATGAGAGGATGGCGAGTCTCTGGTTAAACGTTGAAGGCGAGACACCATTCCCTGCTGCGAATATTGGCGGCCAGGCGGACCGCCCTGGTGTCTGTCGAGTCGAGATCAAGGGGAATCGGACGAGCTGACTGCAGCAGTGCCCGAAAGCCGGTGATGGTCTCCTGGTAAGCGCGTTTCGTCCTGGCGCTACCGGTGCGTTCGCTCTTGTTTTTGAGCCACGCAGCTATACAGGCATCGAGGGAGAGGATATAATGTGCAGTGACGTGTACGGTTCTAGCATCGTGGTCGCCCTGGTAAATCGTGATGTCGGTACTCATGGATACCTCGTTTCTAACTTTGACTAATCACCCTTAGCACAAGTTTACCCCACCTTTTGAACGTCTGTCCACTAGCGAAAGGGCTTTTGTATGATCTCGTTAGACGATTTGGAAGCTTTGTATGGCCCGCCTGCACGGCATAGCGAACACAAGCGGGGCGACCGTATCCGCTACCTCTATGATGGTCGCCCCACAAGTGGTGCAATCATCTGGGTGTGCGCAGCCGCTCCCGATCGTGGCTTGCAGGTGAACTATCTGGTGGAGAACGACGAGCGGGGCGGCATACCAGACTGCGTGTTGCCATCGGATGTATTCACACCGGAGTAACGGCCTTGCACTACGGACTGCAAAGGCGATCTAGGGGTGTTTTGACCCATTGGGCATCGTCGCGCCTTTGAGTGAGTTGACTTGTGCCAATTGCCCACTTGTGATTATGGCTCCTTTCAGATCAGCGTTGGTCAGGTCGGCACCGTTCAGGCCAGCTCCGTTAAGGTTGGCTCCCGTGAGATCGGCTCCGCCGAGGAAGGCTTTGCGCAAATCGACTGTGCTCAGGTCGGCTCCGCTGAGATTGGCAGTGTCGAGAGAGGCTTCATTTAGGCTGGCCCTGCTGAAGGTGGCAAGAATGAGACTGGATCCGTTGAGGTCAGCAAGGATGAGATTGGATCCGTTAAGGTCGGCTTCGCTCAAGTCGTCTAAGACCAAGCCGGCCTTATATAGGTCGGCTCCGCTGAGATCGGCTTCGCTGAGGTTAACAATGAGCAGGTCGGCCCCGCTCAGGTTGGCTCCACTGAGGTCGGCTCCGCTCAGGTTAACTCTGCTGAGGAAAGTATAGCCGAAGACGGCACCATAGATGTTGCCTAAGAGGAAAGCCCCACTGAGGTCGGCACCGGTGAGATCGACGATTGGAGGTTGTCTATTTCCTTTACTATCCAAGAAGCCGATTAAATGGGCTTCATAGAGAAACTGTACTAAAACCCCTTTACGAGTGCCATCCAACCCTTGCAGCGCTGTCAGTGTTCGCGCTCGTGCAAGTATGGCAACATCATCGCTTGGCTTGGATTTCAGTAGATTGTGATTGAGCAGCAAATCTTGTATGTTATCGATGTACGTTTGTAGCGTTGTTGCCCGTTGTTGATCGAGTGCTTGCTGTTGATCGGCTGCATGTTGCTGGTTAGCTATCGCCTGGTCGGAGTCATGTTGCTTCTGAGCAAGATCAGCCTGGATAATGCCAAATGCAATCGTTGCACCGACTACCACGAGCGGAATGGCAAGGGTGCCAGACAAATTCAGCCAATCCCAGATTGTTTTGTCAGCGAACCCCCACTTATTCTTCTTTCCTGATGGCTGTACTATGTTGGGTTGCGAGGAGGGTACTTGCTGCCCATTCGCTTGAAGTTTTACCAACTGTTGAGCCACTGGGCCAGCATGTGGCTCTGGCTGTTGTTTTTGATTGGTTGTGGTCATCAGGCACCTCTCTCCTCCTCGAAAAACAAGAGATCGTCCTTTTGGCTCCATTGTATCTATACCTCAATGAACGAAAATCTGTTTTTTTATCAAATGAGTTAGTACTTTGCGGCTGGTAGCGGCTTATTTGTAGGTCAAGGCCTCATGGGAAATAGCGCCGACTGCGAGAGTGACTTGCTTTGCCATGATGTTCTCCTGCTGGCATATGGCGGCCAGCTCGCCACTACTCAACTATCGATTGGTGAAGATGCTGAACAGGGTCAGAAACTCAGTCCACTCCCAGGCGCTACTTAGCACCCAACTGCGCTTGAAGGTGCGTATGGTGCCCTGGTAGACGCCCAGGATATAAACCGTGTTGCCATCCCTGAACTTGCGGTCCGTCGCCGTCAGAAACGGTGCAACGTGGGTGAACTGCTTGCGGATGTCGTGAAGGATGTCGATTGCTTGCTGTAGAGACATAACGAAACTCCTCATCTGTGAAGTAGGGGAGCTAGGCGGACCAGATCCCCGGACTGATTACCAGTAACTCCCATCTGAGCACTTGATCGTAACGTTACGATCTTGCGCCTGGTCGCGCTCAAGTTGGATAAGAGACGCCTCCTCATCGCACGCTTTCTCGAAGGCAATCATCGCCTCAATGCAGGGCGGGCACAGTTGCGTCTTGAGATCGGCAACCTCGGAAGCATCGGTGTCAGACGGAACAGTGTAGGGGTGCCCACACACAGGGCGGATAGTGATGTCTGATGCTTTCTCGAATGCGACCACCTGAGTGACACACTCAGAACACATGTGAGCCATGATTGCATCACGCTCTGCTCTGTCGTGCTGCTCCTGCTCAGTCAGGCGGCGCTTTGCCTCATCGAGAATGTCTTGATGCAGCAGTTCCTCAGAAGCCGTCAGTACCAGGCTGAACTGTATCTTGTGCAGGATTGGCTGGTTGAGGTCAAAAAGCTCTTCGATGCTGAGTGTGGTCAAGTCTTGGGTCATGAGTAAATCCTTTCAAGTGGGAAGTAGGGGAGCCGAGGCCCAACTCCCCGGATCGACTAACGAAGAATGCTGAACGGTTGGGACTGGTAGGCCTCTGCCATCGCCTCAATCTCACCTGCTGAAGGGCGGCATGTGTGTGGCCCGAATACCCGAGCCAGGGTCTCGTCACCGGCGGGCTGGCCATCAACGGTCAGAGTGTGAGAAAGCGCCTCGCGGGCTTCGTCGCGAGTCAGACCCAACTCTTCGAGGCGAAGCTGGCGGGCCCGGGCTTGCGCCTCAGCCTTCTTGGCAGCTTTGAATTGGCGATTGTGCTCAACGACGGCCCTTACGTGCCAGCAGGGGCGCGGGGCGTACTTGAAATAGCCCTGCTCATCGGTCGGTGGGTTCATCGCGAGACAGGTACAAGAGAGCACCTTGTATTGCTTGTTGTAGCGAACCTGGTAAGTCACATCGGGGTCGGTGGCGCTGGCAACGATGTAGAACACTTCGCGCCTGGCTTCGTCGATCACGCGAGTGCAGGCGTCGAGTTGCTCTCCGGTAACAGTTCGATAGTCCATGGTATAATCTCCTTTGGGGTATCGCTCACGGGTCCAATCGATAAGCGGTGTCAACTGTGAGCAGGCACTTCCTGCTACACAAACAGTGATCGCCCGACCTGCCTTTGCTTAAAAAGCTGGCCGAGCGATCAGGTTTGGGTTAAAATCGCGCCTTGATGCGATTTTGACGCCTTGCCTCCTCGAGGTAGGTGATAGAGAGGAGCAACACCCTTGAACAAGCATCATCTGGCCCAGCAGTTGCGCCAGCGTGTCATGGCACGCTATCCCGTTCTCCAGGTGCGGCACCTCACCGACGATGAGATTATCACCTCGTACGTGACCTGCTCCGGTTGCAACAAGCAATGGCTTGCTGGCCAGCAGCTAGACAGAGCTATTCTGGAGACCATCAGCGTTGAGGAGTTCCTCTCGCTGTCGGAACACCATAGGGACAGCGAACATCGAGAAAGATAATGCACCCCAACGTACACACACGCTATGCTGGCCCGATGCTGTGCGCACGCCCTTTTCGCTGCTGACGAGGAGCTGAACGCTTCGGAGAAAGTGACAATTTGTCGTACTTGCACCCAGGTAGGTGCATACATGTCTTATCGGGGTTATTGATAAGACATGTATGCACCTAAAATTTAGGCATGACGAGCTGATCGGGTTTGGGAATAGTTCTAAACCCGATGCTGGGCTGAGGAGTAGCGCGGGCTGAGCATTTCTCTCGTACCAGGCGCGTAGTTCTTTTGCCTCATCAGAGAGGTCATCTACACCATGCTCAGGAAGCCGGAGGCGGTAGACCTCGTCGCCGATACGCTCGACCACGTGCCCGCCCAGCAGGTACCATAGCTGGCTCATGACGATCCCTCTGCGACAACCCGCGCCATAGGCTAACTGATCGACGGTGAAGGCCACCAGGGGTTGCGTCCGGAACATCTCCAGCATGGTCCTACCCCTGTCGTTCAGACTGCAATGGAAGTGCTCATCAGGGGCCTTAGTGTAGCGATCAACCACCTCTCCCTTGGTGGAGAGAGTGCCCTTGGTCACTGAAGGATCACTAGCACGCCTGATGCCAGGCTTCGGGGAGTGCTGTTTCGGAATAGATTGCCGGTAATCGATCAAGGACAGCCCCACGGTAGACCTTGATCTGAAATCTGTACACCTTTTCGGGCTTGTGAGTGAGGATAGAGCGTGTTACAGTGGTCATATTGTCCCCCAAAAATGCACTGGCCCCGCTGTTCTTCTTTCGTCGGAATGTGGAGCGGGGTCAGTGCTGCTAGAACTACGACACGTGCGCTAGTTCCTTGCGCAATCGGGTCAGAGCACGATCTCTCGTCAAGTAAGCCGACGTGCCTTTGACGTTATCTGAGGCGTTCCGGCTGAGGGCATAGAGTGAGGTCGGCTCGGTGTCATAGAGACCGAAGGCACAGGTAAGTCTCGCGGTGTGACTTAGGCAGGCGTTCTATGGCTTCGTATAGCTTGCTATAGTCAGGCTCCTTCCCTTCTTTGTTCTGGCTGTTGTGGTGCAGGCGTATGCACATAGTGAGCGGGGTCGCTATCCAGGCTCATCGTGTGCATGGGGGTATGCCTCGTGAAGGGCAAGCTATCAAGTGTGCTTGGGTACTGATGTAGCCGATGATGGCGTATTTCGCCCGCATCCGCAGATACCCAGCAGGGCTAGGACGGGTGAGAGCATGGTCAAGATTCTCGACCAGGGCAAGATTGCCTATGCCGATCAAGTCAAGAATGTCGTCATGCTTGGCATAGCGGGCATAGTGTGTAGCGACACTTGTAACATAGTTGAGGCAATCGACTATCAATGCCTCACGGGAGACTTCGTCTCCAGACCGCGCACGTTCCTGATACACGATCTCATCTTCATCAGAAAGCCAGGGGATGGAGCGCGTTTCCTGCTTATACATGTCCAGACTTTCCACGGTGTTTGTGGTACAATAACTCACGAAGTTGTCCTTTCAAAAATGACTTCGCACCAAGCCTGCCGTGTTTCTTTGGTCGGAATTGCCAGCAGGTTTTCGTGCGTCTAGAACTCTGTCTGCCACATCAACAGTGATCGCCAGGCCTGCCTTCGCTAAAAAGGCTGGCCTACAGAAGATGGACCCCTTCTATCGATAACTGGCGAGTTATTGCTAGAAGAGATACGCTATCTGCGTTTATCTGCGTTTTTTTCGTGTATTCACGCACTTTCATGCATAACCATGCACAACCATGCCATACAGCAGACACGCGAAAGGCTGAGCACATCTCTCGCCGGGCACAAAAATAGAGAGAGCATCTGCCTCTTTTGCAGACAGGTGCTCTCTCGTCAACCCTTCAACTAGCGCGCAACCGAGCCTCGTTGAAGCGTGCCACCTCGTACTTGACCACTGCCTTGTACTCCTGCGTGGTTGTCGAGACCTGGCCGGTGCCACTTGCATGATATTGGCGGTCACCTGACGCGATATAGATCTCGACATCGACGGGCAGTGGGTCCAGATGCTTCGCCATGAGTGGGCCTACCTCGTCCCAGGACAACCCACCCAGGCCACAACCGAGCTTGGGGAAGGCAATGGACGTGATACCAGCTCGCTCCAGACTGCTCTTGCCAGTGTTGTCCTTCTGGCAGATGCGTTCCAGTCCCATATCGATGTAGGTGAGATACGAGGGATCTGCCCAGTGACGCTTCGTTGGGAAGCTCACCACTGCCAACTGCCGATATGCTTCCGGTGGCGCATACCCATGTGTATACCCAGGCGGCAGTGTCTGTGTGCGCCATATGGTGGGTGAACCAATGTCAAGCTTGCTGCTTTCGCATGCAGCCTGGTACGCGGCGAAGTACGAATCTGGCAGATTGCTCATGAACTGCCGTTTGAACTGTAGTGCGAGTCCTCCACCCATCTTAGCAACAGTATTGACCGGGTTCACCAACGCCTGACACTTCGACGAAAAGATGTCACCAACGATGTATGTGATCACAGTGAATTGATCCTTTCACTTGCAAGCAACACTGTGCTGCCTGCGACATCGTCTGTGTCTGTCCATCCTGCTTTTGCTCATACCGCTGCCAGCCACACAAAAATAGAGCAGTACACCATCCCTGGCATACTGCTCCTTGCTCTCACTGTCCTTCGCGCTCTGCGCACTCCCTGCACACTTGCACCTCACGAGGCTCTCCAAATGGCCCTGGCTCGTAATAGGTGCTCACCTCTTCATGACTGTGGCACCACTCACAGAGCCCTGTGTCCTGGCACCATTCGTGGCCATCTACCCCACTGTAATGATCCCACTCTGCTTCCTCCACGGTCTCTGCATGGTCTGCCAGTTGGCGCTGCGCCTGGCGATACGCAGGGGACACAATGCTGAGCACGAATGGGCGAGCAACGAAGAGAACGTAATAGCGAATAAACATATAGACTGTGAACATCAAGTAACCTCCACTGTGAACTCTCTCAAGAAGTACTTCCTGCTCCCAATCTGTGCACATCTGTCCTGCCTTTGCTTTTAGCCACACACGACAAGAGACCACTACCCGCTTATGGATAGTGGTCTGTGTTGGTTATGGGAGCGCTTCCACCTCTTCGGTGAAATATTCCAGGTCGTCGCTGATACGCTGGCGCACTGGCTCAGCATGCTGGCGGTCCCACTCTGCGTTCCCAGTACCCAAGCCAGTATTGGAGATCGCGGTTGTTCTGCTGCTCGGCGGCGAGATTGATCAGCGCATCGAGGATATCGAGGGTGTGACTGAGTTCATTGTTACGGATGAGCCACACCAGGTTGTGATTGTCGAAGTCGGCAATGTGCCCCGCTGCTGGGTGATAGGGAACGACAATCTCAGGGTGCGGATTGTTCCAGGGCTATTGGCGGGACAAGGGTTGACTGGTAACGAATGCTATGAAGGGAATTGGACATGAAACAGTTTCCTTTCGACGAAGAGAAGTAACAGTGCAAGCACATTACCTGCTACATCACTCGTGTCTGTCCATCCTGCCTTTGCTTCTTCGTCGTCGAAAAGAGAAATAGAGATAGGCACATAGTAAAAGAGCGCCACCCTTTCGGATGACGCTCCTCTGCTACCAGGGCTCCTGGTCGCGTACTGCCTTGTGCTCCCAGTACAGGATGAGATCGGTGAGCCTTTCGGCTGCCTTCTCAACCAGGGACCGCAAGCTTATAACGCAGGGAATGGGAACGAATGATGAAAGACAACATAACACACCTCCAGGGAAACTAATCACCGAGTACATCCCGGCTCGCTCTATGTGTCAATCTTGCCTGCCTTTGCTCAGGTCAGGTGAATGATCTAGTGAAGTAGTGCGCGATGCGTGGAGGGTGTCTGTTGGAGTGCGTGTAAGCTGCGGTGACAGGCGGATGCAGCAAGTCAGTCGACCCCATACCCCCTGGGGGACGTAAGGTATTGTGAGGTAGTCACCTCTTATGCGAGTGGTTTCATAAAGCGATCTTGCTCATATATAGGAAGCCTCTATAAAGCGAGGATCAGCCGCCCTGGAAGTGCCTCTCTCGACGCTGGAGCAGGAAGCACTCTTGGCCACGCGCCGGCGATACTCAGAAATTAGCGCTTCGGTGTCTTCAATGATGCGGCCAGTCTCGCGACAGACTGCAATCAGATTTGCAATTTCTGCATCTTCGATGGTTGTCATATGTGGGGAAGTTCCTTTTCGATGTAGTACACGCGAGAGCGAGCGTAATTGGGGTACCTCGATCTCATTCTTTCCGCCCGCAACTGCACCAGGGTGGTGGGCAGCAAACATCACGCTACCCTTGCGGTCTGTCGCCGAAGTGCCAATACCTCGAACTCGGCAAGTTCACAGAGCCTGGTCAACTCCTCACAGCGAGTTTCCAGGCGGATTACCTCGGCCTCAGACGCTGCCAACGGATTATCACTCAGCAAGCGCCTGATTTGCCTCTCTTGCGAAGCGCAGCGGCTCTTGAGCGTGCGCAATGTGTCGCGCATGTTCACCGCCGTCTGCTCGTCCGGGGTGAGTCGCTTTTTCATGCCGCTACCCCCTGTCTCATGGCAGCGCGACGCTCATTCAAATCAGCATGTTTGTCGAGGCCATTGACGAGGCAATATATTTCATACTGATCAAGGTCAGCAGGAAAGTTGCCAGTCTTACCATAGTCATGGGCTTTCCGTCTATCTCTATCAGGTTTCACACTCGCTGTTCGCTCACCCCGCCACACAGCTTTGAAGTGACCAGTTTGGACGATCCACCGCACCAGGACGCGACCTCGTCCCAGGAGTGCGAGCGGTTGAAGCCGTCAATCAGGTCGACTTCGTAGTGAGAGAACACATAGGCGGGCTTTTTCTCCAATAACCGCACCCCCTGCGCCTCTTGCGTTGGGCACTCTTTTACAGGAAGGGGAGGAACAAGCGATGCTTTCGTAACGCATCGCGATACGATTTGCGCCAAACGCTCTGGGTCCGATTGAACGCCTTTGCATGCATAGATTTTATCCAGGCGCGCCGGCGACATCGCCTCGACGCTGCACTCCGTGACCTGATTGCCTATGCGCTGATAGAGTGGCCAGGAAACGGCTTGTTTGCCGATAACCGGAAAACACTCTGACCGCCGCCAGTTCTGGTACGATGCTGATAACCCACTGGTGAGCAGCAAGGGCATCGACCAGGCGGGTGAAGTGAATCTCAAATGCCCCCTATCCTTGCGCCGTGGAAAGTACAGAGAAGCGATTTCGGCATCTTCCAGCCGGGTCATGTACTCCACGTGGTTTCGATGATGCTGTGGTTGTTTATCATCGAAGTCGTAACACAGGAGCCAGGTGGACCCATCAACTCTATAGACTCGACTCCCATAGATATGCTCGCGGTCGCCGGCGAGGTAACGAGCGATATCGGGTGTGTAGTCTTCATCCTTGTAGAAGTATTTCTTGTTGTACTCCAGGTTGCCAGTGGCAGCGACGATGCGTTTCTCCCCTTCGATGTGTTCGCCTATGCGTTTGGAGAGCCAGGTGGTGAGGGTTGCGGTCCAATCATTCTGACCCCCACTGTCAATATGACTGTGAGTCCCCGAATTCGAATTTGCCACATCATTCTGTGTGTGTGTTATTGGATTCGTAATAGGGGGACAATTTGAGATTTCATCATTGGAGGTCTCACGGTCATATTGACTGTCGGGGGCTTCATCTTCTAGGAACTCGGTGTCAATATGACTGTCGGGGGTGGTTGCCTCCTCGCGGCTATCATCATCTGCTTGAGGCTCACTGTCATATTGACAGCAGGGATCATTCATCGGCTTGTAGGTCTTCTCTCCCTGGGAAGCTCCACAGTCACCACAGACTATTTGGGAGACTTCGACAAGGTTCGCGCTACCACAATCCTTGCAGCGTTTGATGCGCTTCCCATCCTTCCATGTGCTGCCACCGCGTTGGGCACGTGCACGGTCAAGTGCATCTGGTGTCCGGCTGGGTGGGAGCGGCGCCAGGAGGACCCTATCATTCCCAGTCTTCTCATCTTTTTCAGTGCGGTAAAAGAAGACCCCTGTTTCTTTCGCCAGCATCCGCAAGTGACGGCTGGCCGTTTTCGCTGAGGTATGCGCTTCCTCACCCAACATTGGCAGGAAGACTTTGCGCTCTGGTGCCTCGACGACCAGACCCATCTTCACTTCCTTGGGGACGTTTTTGGCGAGTAGGCGCATGTCCACCTCGTCTAGGACAGGGTTGGAGAGAAGGCCCTCGTACCAGCGAACCTCATTCTGTAGGGAATTGATGATCCGTTTCTGGCTCTCAATGATCTCCTGATCATGTGTTTGCTTTACCATGTTTCCTCTGTTCTAGCAGAGGCGACAGCTAAATTCATCAAGCTGAGCTTGAAATTTCGTCCTTTTCATGCTATCCTAGAAGGGCTAGAGGACGAAATCTCAAAATCTTGACACATTCTGATTTCATATAGTACAATCGTGATGTGTCACAGATATGTTTTTCGTGCTTGGACTGTTGCCTCTGCTGGTGGTTGCCTGGTCTGGGAAAACTTAGGGCAACCATCTTGCGTTTTTGGGAGGATTTCCCCTCAAGAACGTGGCCAATAATAAAAAAGACAGACTAGTCTGGAGTGGTCGCCGCGGGGACGGGCACATTGCTGATTCCTCGCTCAGCGAGTCTCTCGAAGTACCCAACCTGTCCACTCCTTCCGTGCGACATCCAGGTCTACCAGGACGATGCGGCCAGCCTGGCGAAAACTAAGCTTGCCAAGCTGCCGCCAGCGATCCAGAGATGGCTGAGCCATACCGAAATGTTTGGCTGCAAGCGATAGCGGTAAGACTGTATTATTCATGCTTTCTCCTTGTCGAATGACGACTATACCAATATAGGCTACCAAGCCGAAATGAGGCCATTTTCCCAGGCGGAGAACTAGCCTCCATTTTTGTCATCCACAGTATACGGAGGATGAAAATTTTGGCTCGCCTCTCCATTCCCCGCCAGTGCTGCGTCTCTTAGACCGTTAAGGCGCTCGTTGTTGTGCTCGATTTCAGAGTACAGTGCCTCCATTTGGGTCTTGACCCATCCCCACGTAGCCATGCCTCCTCCACAAGATGATGGTGGTGTTTCTGTGGATTGGTCATGCCGGCAAGCTTTTTGACGTGTGACCGCATTATCTTCACGGCAACAGATAGCTCGTCGTCCTGTTCTTCTACTTGTTTGAAGTTTTCCTGTTCTACGCTGCTCATTGCCCGACCTTTCGATGGCTAACATATTCATGCAAGGCGGTCATGATCTCGCCGTTGAGGGATCTTTCATTCCTTCGAGCCAGATTCTTCATCTCTTCGTGGAGCTCCTCTGAGGAGAAGCGCACCTGAACATGAATTTTCGATTGACGTTTTGGAGGGGTGATCGCCCCGTTTTCTCTATTCATGCATCCACCATAACCCCTTTCGGGTAGTCGGCCACTTTTGGCGGGATGCGGGATTCATTCAGCCAGGTACTTGAATTTCGATCTCTGCAAGACTCCCACCATTGCGCCGGTCTCTGAGATGATCCTGATTTGGCCAGTCTCGGGGGGAACACCCGGTGTGATCTCGTAATAGCCCGTGCCGGTTTGCAGGTCCTGGTGAACATTGAATGAGACAATGGCGATGCGACCATCGTCAAAGAACTGGCGATACTCGGGTGAGTGGCAAATCAGCGTAAAGAAAAGATTGACTCCTTCAGTGTCGTAGACCGTTAGCAGGGGACGGTTTGTGTCGCGCCCCTTGTTGAAGATATCCATGTAGTTCTCGGGGGCCATTCCCCCAGGTGTGGTAATGTGCATCATGATAGTCAAATCCCTTCGGTAGATGAACAATCCTAATTCGTCTATCTGGACAGGTGATGCTGAGGAACTCCTTGGAGCAAATGTCTTATTGACGATCTTGATAAGACATTTGCTCCTGGCTTGCTCTCATTTTGAGCTCACTGTTAGCGTTTCCTTGCGCGTCACCAGTAAAAGAGATGAGTATTGCTACCAAATTTTTGGTAGCAACACTCAAGGTATGTACTCCTTGCTATATGGGATTCCGCGCCCTGCTGAAGGCAGAGGTGTCACCTTCTCGATGCTATCCAGCTGCTCCGTAAGATGCTCTTTCAGATGGCCCCGTTCTCGGTATTTTCCCGTGCCTCCTTAGCCAACGTTCTGGCTCACGATGAAGGCCTCTACTTGCGCTATCGCTAGCCCTGAAATCCAGGGCCACCCGGTCTCCTCGATCATTTGGCCACCACACTTCGAGTGACCTGACCCAGGGAGACCGGTGACTTTCACGCTTTTCGCGCCATGCTTCGATGCCAAGTCGAGCGGCATACTCTTCTTGCTCATCTTGAAATTTTCGTATGCGCTGACCTCTGGCCGTAGGTCTCGCAGCCCCACCGGCGCTGACCATACGTACTCCTACTATGTGCTGTGTTACCATATTGCATGTGCTGAAAGTCCTTTCTAACTGATGTTCAGCATTGCGTTACCCGCTGTGATGAGCGAGTAGCGCATTTATAGCGAACTAATGTCTTATGGCTTGACTTGACTCGATAAGACCTTAACTCCTTTCTTAGTGTTCTGGTCCTTCGCCGTCGCCTACGGGGGCAGTTACGTTGCGAACACGGCTGCCCACGATCAAGGTGATGTATTCCAGGTAGTTTTCCCCATGAGGAAACAGCACCAGACCGCCACCTGGCACCAGATATCCCACCTTGCCAGCGATCCATCGGCCTTCGTGCCACACTTCCAGGCGTTCGCTGCCCCACAACGGGGTGTCGTTCCCATAGGCTAGGCGTGCGGTATACATCTCCGATGGATGCCAATAGAGTGTATGCTCTTGTGTTTTCTGCCTGTTCGGATTGAGCGGACAAAGTGCTATGGTGCCCGCCAGGTGCGACTGTCCGCAGTGGGGGCAATCTTCTAGCCACGGCTCACTTGCATCGACTTGCAGGCCATTTGCCAGCATGTCCGGCGCAAGCGCCTGCACCACCTGGTACAGGCGATCCGGGGGTAGGTACTGTGCAAGCAGTTCGATTGCTGCGGTTTTACTCATCATTGCTGCTTTCCTCCTCCATAAATGGGTCGCCGGTAACTATGCGGTCTGCAATCCGTTCGTCGAACTACCCAAAGCCCGTCGACAACTCCGGGCCTCCATCTACTCATCGGCCCTCGGTAGGCCTCCTCCATGAGTTCTTGCAGGACCGCTTTATCTGGTTCCGGGTAGTGCTCCGGATCAGCCATCCACATAACTGACCAATCAGGATAGACTGGGTCCTAGCTTGTGACCCGCATAGACCATGTGGGGGTACTTGCGTTTGAGGAAGACGCCATGGGGTGTATCCCCTCTGGACCCTACCCACTCTCTGGCACGATAATCTACAATGGCGCTCCCCTCTCGTGTGTCCAGGACCAGCCACATATGATGACCAAAGCTTGTGCCCGTTACCCGATTGTACACGGCGGGGTTGTTCCGGTCGCATCCCATAAAGAGCGCGGGTCTGACTTTTGCTTTGGTCAGGGCATAATACAGGATGTGAGACTGCATGACGCAGTCGGTGAGCGCAGGATCAAACGGATCGCAGATGTGGCGCACTTGACTCACAGTTTTCATAGACTGTATCCCTTGTCGAGCTTACTAGACGAATAACGCTGATTCTCTGCAAGGTAGACTGGCTTGTAGCGTGTGATGAAAGGCCTTATCGTTTCTTCGTTCATGGGTCATTCCTCCTCGGATAAATGTTGACATCGCTGCCAGTGACAATATGATCTGCCAGCGCCTGCCAACGTTCGGCCTGCTCGTCCGAAAACTCCTGATATCTTTCTTGAGTGAAGTCTCTCAGGTTGCGGGCGAGCGGTTGTGGGCCTGGCTCGTCATCCTTGCCGCGTAGCCAATCTCTTTTCGAGTACAGCCACTCGAAAACTGAGTATGCCTGCTCGCGGCTGAGCGTGATGCTGCCCCCGGATGCGGCGATCACCACGCCGTCGGGTGTTTCTTCAATCTTCATCGTTGCCTCCTATTCTTCTAGCTGACTGATGATCTGGCTATAGGGATGATGCTTCTCCTACTTCTCTCTGGCATCGAGCCACGTGTTGAGAGATGATAGGCGGACCCTCACGAGTTTCCCGATGGATACCCGTGGCAACTCGCCCGCTTAACCATGCTGTAGACCATCTTGTCGCTGACATTAAGAATGCGCGCGACCTGTGGAACCGTGAGAAGCTGTGGTAACAGATGCATTGGCTCGGCATCTGCAGGAGCCGGAAAGGTCGGGCGCTTCCTCTGAGTGGGCTTTGGTTTCTTTTTCATCGATCGTCTCCAGAGGCCTTCAAGCGCTGGTACCATTTCTGCGCTGTCCTGAGATTGCACCCGACCTCAACTGCCACCTGCTCTATGGTCGCATTCGGATTGCGCGCCAGTACGTGTGCAACTGCTTGTTCTTTACTTGCAAAGCGGCCTGTGGTGAGCGATTGCACATGTTCGGATAGCTCGTCACGTGCGGGGGCATTTGCGAGACCATTTTGAGCATCTGCAGGTGCTTCAATCTGCAGGGGTGTGTTTGCCTGCTCCGCAGGTGGAAGTTGCGTGATCGTCACCCGCTCCATGACCGTTTCGAGTGTTCGCTCTATGGTGATCTGCTGTATGATGAACGATAATATAAACAGCCGGTGCTGCTGATTACAAGTGCCGATCAGAAAGGAACATCCAAGAAGTGTGTAACCGTTTCACTCAAGACTGTGAAGTATCCGATACGTTTGATGATACATCCTGATGACCTCCTTCTCAGGTAAGCAACAGAGGCACTAGGAAACAGCGAGAACGAAAGGTGGGGAGTTGGGGCAAGCCTTCGCATTTTGATCGACTGAGGTGGAGGGAGGGTGTGAGGAGCAGTCGAGGCGAAATGCGAAGGATGCGAGCGATGTCCGAGGTCCAGGTGGTGGTTGGCATGGAGGTGGGAAAGGACCTCGGACATGAGATCGCAAGGCGTGCCCTAGCTTTGTGAGTGAGCGGTGCTTGAGTAGCTTTACGCATTCTCGATGCGTCACGCTGCACTGATAGAGTACAGAGCTCACCGACCACTGCGCATTATCACTGTGGCATCGCAGCACGGTAATGTGCAGTCCTCGAGTGGCTCTGCTCATTATCGCAGCACCAGCCTCTTGATAAAAAAGGGCCATCCCTCTGGACAGATACCGGGGAGATGCCCTAGCATGACCCTACTGAATAACCAACAGAGGAGTCATGTGAAAAAGGATACAGAAATTCGGCTTTATCTGCAAGAAAGAAAAAAAGGAATGACACAACGCGTTGCGGCGGCACGAGCAGGGATCGCAGAACGAACAGCTCGTAAATATGAGCGGGCAGCAGCCCTGCCTTCTCAGCTCAAACGCCCCCATGAGTGGAAAACACGCATCGACCCATTTGAAGAGGACTGGCCCTGGGTCGTCTCGGAGTTAGAGCGCGATCCAGCGCTTCAGGGCTCAACCCTCTTCGCGTTGCTGTGCGAACGCCATCCTGATCGCTATCGACCCACACAGCTGCGGACCTTACAGCGCCATATTCAACAGTGGCGCGCCTTGCATGGACCCGATCGCGAGGTGATGTTTGCACAACAGCACGTCCCTGGGGAACGAGGGCAATCGGATTTTACCCATATGGAGGATCTGGGCGTTACTATTGCTGACGTTCCTTTCCCCCATATGGTCCATCATTTTGTGCTCACCTACTCCAATGTGGAAGCGGTCTCCCTCTGTTTCAGCGAATCGTTTGAAGCGCTGGCCGAGGGCATTGAGAAAGCGCTCTGGCAGATCGGGGGCGTGCCTGCGCAGCATCGCACCGATCATTTGACGGCGGCGGTCAAGAATGCAGGCAAGGAACCCACCAAAGACTGGACGAAGCGTTATGAGGCGCTGATGGCTCATTATGGCATGCAACCCACCAAGAACAATGTGAGCATCGCCCATGAAAATGGCGATGTCGAACAATCCCATCACCAATTCAAAAAGGCGGTCGATCAGGCACTGCGCGTCCGAGCCAGTCGCGATTTTAAGAGCCGTGAGGCCTACGAGCGCTTCCTCCAGGACCTCGTTCGCAGCCGGAATCTCAAACGCAGTGTCGCTTTTGCCCAGGAACAGGAGGCCCTTGCCCCTCTTCCGACCACCGCACTTTCCCCGTGTCAAGAAATGCGCGTCACGGTCAGTCAATTCAGCACGATCCAGGTCAAAGCCAACGTCTACTCCGTGCCGTCCCGTTTGATTGGCACGTCGTTGCTCGTGCGTCTGAGAGCAGAAACGCTGGAAGGCTACGTTGGGAGCACGGTGGCCTTCACCATTCCGCGCCTGATCGGCAAGCAGCAGCATCGGATCGACTACCGGCATGTGATCTGGTCATTGGTACGCAAGCCTGGTGCCTTTGCGGCCTACCGCTATCGCGATGACTTGTTTCCCACCACGACCTTTCGCCTGGCCTATGATCGTCTCACTTCCAGTGGTCTCCAACGGGCTGATCGGGACTATGTGCGCCTCTTACATCTGGCGGCTTCTACCTCGGAGAGTGAGGTCGAAACCGCTCTTGCCCTGTTGTTAGAAACAAGCACGCTCCCCAGCTTCGATGCCGTGCGCGACCTGGTTCATCTCCCTCAATGCACCCAAGTGTTAGCCTTGTCCGCTCCCCATCTGGACCTTTCACCCTACGATAACTTGATTCCATCAAGGAGAACTCATGCCTAAAACCAACAATCGACACAGTGAACTGCACACGCTCTTAACCCAACTCAACCTGACAGCGATGGCCGATGTCTTCGCCGATGTAGCCCTGCGAGCCGCCAAAGAAGGATTATCTCATGAAGCCTATCTCTATGAGCTTGCTCGACAGGAATGGGAACTGCGTACCCAGCGACGCACGGCCCGCCTGGTACGCCAGTCTGGGTTGCCGGTAGAGAAGACCTTTCGGACGTTGGCGCTCAGTCGGCTCTCTCCGACCCTGCAATTGCAATTGGAGCGCCTGAAAAGTGCTTCCTTCCTGGAGACAGCGACCAATATTATCGCCATTGGCAAACCTGGCGTGGGGAAAAGTCACGCCCTGGCTGCAGTCGGGTATGAATTGATCGAGGCTGGCTACCCCGTGCTCTGGACGCCCACCAGTACCCTTGTCCAGCGGCTCCTGGCGGCCAAGCGGGATCTGCGCCTGCCGCAGGAACTGGCGAAATTAGACAAGTTCGCCTGCGTGATTCTTGATGATATCGGCTATGTGCAGCAGGACCGCGACGAAATGGAGGTGTTGTTCACATTCCTGGCTGAGCGCTATGAGCGCAAATCCGTCATGATTACTACCAATTTGGTCTTTAGTGAATGGGAGCGCATTTTTAAAGATCCCATGACCACGATGGCCGCTATTGACCGTCTGGTCCATCATTCCGTGATTCTGGATATGATGAGCGTCGAGAGCTATCGAGCGGAAGAGGCCTCCCAGCAGCACCTTTCCTCCTCTCGTCCGAAAAAGTCGTCCAGGCAAGCTTGCCTCGATGAGACGGTGGCCTCTCTGCCAGGTTCTGATGCCTCTTCGGCGGTCACTTCTCTATCCGCCAGCAAGACGACACTGGCAAATGTACTTGTCCCTGATACTACACCGGCACCTCTACTTGTCGCTGAGAATGCTGACATCGAGACCCGCGAAGTCGCGACATCACATCGGCACGTTTAATAGCCACCAATGGTACTGTCTAATTGACTTTCATCAGCTGTACCTTGGCGAACTCTTGCAGCATCTCACGCCAATCGGGTGCAACTTCTCAGGTACAGCCGTTGGAGCTGGCGCGGATGGTGCAGGTGACGAGGCCTCGACGGTCGCCGCATCATGCTCCCTGAGCCAGCCTGACAAGAAGATCAGCAGGAGAACCAGAGCGGAGCGCTCGTAGATCAGGGCTATCGGGTTAATACCGAGATCTGCTTGAGCCTGGGTGATGGTAAGTGACGTTCCCAGCATGTGGGCAAAGATGGAACCCATTTGCAGGGACACGTATCCCAACGCCGCGGCAATGGCAACGCATAGCATCAGTTCGCCGGCCTTCTGCCAGCCGCTTTTCTTGGATGAAGCATAGATGCGCCTAGCACGAACGCCGAGCATGAGCACCTGGAAATCGAGTGTGAGCATCAAGCAGATCGCCCACACCAGGCCAGCAATAGCGCCTGCGCCTGGTGCATAGCGTGCTATCAGGTTATTCGTAAGTATGTCTACGCCGGCGATGATCCCACTGGTGGCCAGCGCGGGCCCTGACAGGGTAACAATCGCATTCTCTAAGCGAGTGACGCCTTTCGACAAGGCAGGAACGTTGCTACTCATTTACGCCTCGCTTTCTTGCTCAGGATGGATGTATGCATGGATGTTCGTCACGATCAAACACGTAGCGATCGCACAGATCACCAGCCACGTGAGCACATAGAGCAGCGGAGGAATGAGCGGCATGCCTGCTGCTCTATGTGCATCGAGGGCGGGATAGAGCACAAAGGTGCACAGCGCGCAGGCCCCTGCCGCCTCGACCGTAAGTAGGACACTGGTGCGGATAAGAGTGAATAACGACATGTGGTTCTATGCCTCCATTGCTTCTAACTGAGTTGATCTCTGACGATGAACCCGAGATCGATGGCCTTGTTAAGGATGAACTCTCTGGCCTGGGTGATCTCGATACCCTGCTCTTCAGCAAAATGAAGCGTTGCTTGCCACTCGATTTCTTCCATCTCCTGTTTGTGCGCTTCCCACCCGATGAGGCTACCTACGATTGCTGCTTCAACATCCTGTTTGCGACGATCAAACCAGCTCATGCCTCACCTCCTGCGTGCAGCAGCCTTGCCGCCCTGACTGGCAATCTCGCGCTGCTTCGCCGGATGCATAGCAGCAAAGCCACGCTTCAGCTTGAGGACGGTTCGTTGCACCTTTTTCGGCGCATCCACGACAGCAAGCACTGCTCTGCCTGCTGCACTTTTGCGCATGGAGCGACGAATGAAGTAGCCTGCTGTCTTGTTGCTATCGTCTCGGACTCGACTCCTTTTTGCCATCGCTATGCCTCCCTCTGTGCTAGTGCTTGCTGGGCAATAACCCGTTGGATGGTACGCAACTCCTCAGCAGCTTTCTGATATGCAGTTCCACCTCCGGAGGTGATGCCCCACACCGCAGCGATAATCTCGCCCTGCTTTTTCTCTTGCGCCATCAGTGCCACAACGTCGGCATACTTACTTTCAAGCTCAGGTGAGAGTAACGGCCCTGATACCTCGTTCGTGGCTTCGTGTGGCTTCACTACTAGCTTCAGCGATCTATCAGTAGTGGCTTCTACCGGTGTGCTTGGAAGTCGGTCGGAAGTCTGAAACGAAGCCGGTCGGAAGTCGGAAGGTGAAGCCAGTAGACCGGCTACCTTCAGCACATCCTGCTCTGTCGTGTAGGGAATCTGCATCAACTGCGTGTCGCCGTTGGTGTCATAGAAGTAGACTTGCCCCGGTTTGAGTCGCGGAGTGAGTCTCGCATATTCACCAGGGATGAGCAGTTTCGATTGCGCCTCCTGGATGCGGTGCACAAAACTCGACGCCAGGCTATAGCGCAACTCAGTGCCACCGACTGCCGTGGCTTTCCAGATTTGCCCACTGAGCAGGGCAAATACCTGCATCTTACGGCCCTCCTGGGCGATCTCCTCGATACACGCGGATAGCTCGTCTTTAATAGCCGGTGAACGCCGCATGAGTTTGGTAAACTCATCTACCACCAGGATGATAGGAGCGCCAGTTGCACCTCGCCGGCGGCGGTCTACCTCACGGCGGACTAGCTTGATGGTGGTGAGGATGTCTTTTTCATCGTCAGCAGCAATCGGGCGCAAGAACCGCGATGCAAGCGGCGCAAGTCGCCCGCCGAGACTGTCATGCGCGGTATCACGGTGCGGATCGATGATAAGCAGCATTGCCCCATGCAGTACGCTCTGAAGGATGATAAAAAGCTCAGTGGTTGTCTTGCCACTGCCCTGTAGACCCGCAATAGCGCACGAATACAGGTCTAGCCAGGTGCCAGCCCTAGGATCGCCGTCGATGTAGCCCAACAGGAGCGAGGTACCCCGTTTGATTGCGCCTTCTGCTAGCAATTCTGCGAACGAGGGAACGTACACCGGCATATCACCAGGTGTCGGCAACTCTAATCGAGGCCTCGTTTCAATTTCGGGCTCCGGATCTGTCTCGATGACAGCATAGCGTGCTGCGTGCACTGATGCGGGATACAATGGCTCAACCTTACCTGCCTGGAGCAGATACCCACCATGCTCGCCCAGGTGGACCAGGCCGACGATCGCCCTACGGTGGGCCAGGTCAATCTGCAATCGCCTTACCACGTACACAGTGCTGGCAAGAGCGAGCACTATAAAAATACCGACTAACGTTACGCCTATCAGCCCGATATAGGGCAGAAGGGCCAGCACCAGGATAACGGCTAGCGCCGTGGCAAGGATGCCCACTGTGACGATCAAGAGCAAAAAAGCTCGGTTCATGCTTGCATAGTCCTTGTGTTCTAGCTATGCAAGCTGCAAGCGGTTTGGTATGATGCTCGCAGCCCGCGTAGGCGACACTATACGGGTTAGTCGGCTCGCGTTGGTTTCATCTTCGCGAGCTGACGCTACACATCCTTCTTCAATCGATCCAGCACACTCTCTCCACCTTGCCTCACTTGTTTTGCGCGTATTGCGCGTAAATACACCTCCGTCATAGGCACATTTGAATGTCCTAATAGACGAGACAGTTTATAAATGTCCCCCCCGTTCAGCAGAAAAAGCTCAGCCATTGTGTGCCGGAATGTGTGAGCTGAACATCTCACCCCCTGTATGTGGGCCCGTTCACCGATAGGCTGTATGATCTGATGCAATCCATTGCGGGTGAGTGGCTTCCCAACGTGGTTGAGAAACACATGCTGCTCTTTAGGCGTCGATGCTTTCCTATAGCGACTCACATACCGCCGTAACGCGAGCCGTGCAATTCGACCCAGGGGTATTTCCCGTTCCTTGCGTCCCTTGCCCATGACCTTGATATACGAGTCGTCTGCATCGAGCCACACACAATCCAACGTCAGGCCCACAAGTTCGCTGGCTCTTACGCCAGTGTCGAGAAGCACGCACAGAATCGCCTTATCCCGTACTGGAAATGCCTGCTTCTCTGCTGCCTGAAAAAGAGCTTCAATCTGTAGGGGAGAGAACGTCTCGATGATCGTCTCATCAGCTTTGGGAACCTCTATGCGTGTGGATAACTTGGTGGATATGTTGTAGTCTTCTTCCTTGGCACACCAGGAGAGAAACGCCTTGATGCTTTTCCCGTAGCTGATGACCGTTGACGTTCGCACCAATGGCGTTTTCATGCCAGTATGCTGGCTCACGTCGTCGAGAAACGCACGAACATGGGATGCCTTGAGCGTCTCCAATGTCAGTTTTTGCTTCTCACACCATGCCACGAACAGGGAGAGTCTTGATTTATGATTGCGTCTCGTATGTGGTGAGAGTGAGGAGTGTGCGTAACGATACTCAGTGACCGCCTCTAAAATAGTCGTCATCGGAGATCACCTCCCGACTGGGGAAAGTCGCAGAAGTGAGCATGAGAAGCAGAAGTGAACTTATCACTTTCTTGGTGAGATGTACTCAGCCCTATCCCTGGTGGACCGACGCTCTGCTTAATCAAACGCCCAAATTGCCCTCTCATCCACCGCCTCCAACATCTTTTGCTTGTTTGCTAGTTTGCTTATAGCCCCGTTGACTTTGCCAATTCCCGTATGCTATACTATGCTCAGCAAACAGAAAGCACGAGCAAACAGCAAGTTATCCCCTGTAGGAGTCTTCCTACATACCATCAAATCGGGCTGTCGCATCACCCGATTTTATTTCCTCTTCCACAATACTGATTGAGAATATGTTTTGTGTAGCTCGGAACGTTCTCGTGTGTATGAACGTGTGTCTACAAGTGTTGTCCTTATTTTCTCTCATGGTGTCCCAAGAAAGACAAACATTCAGCCGTCCCAAAAGTACTGCTAGCTGACATTTTATTTCTCTGATTTGGGAGACGGATTTTTTAGCTGAAGAGAAGGAGAAGCACAACCATGCCTGTCCTGGAAACTACCGACAAAATTACGCCACGTAGTGCTTTGCGCCATCGTCCAATCAAAGATGACGGTACCTTAAAAGAACAAAATCCCGTCGTAGCCAATCCAACAACACCCATAGTGAAGCGTGCGTCCAGGCTCCGTCAACCGGATACCAGCGACGAGGTGACCGAGTGGAAACGTGCAGACGACAGCGATACCCAGGGTGGTGGCATCTCAACCACGAAATTGGCGGGACGAGTCTCCACCACATCTAAGGTACCTCCCAAGACACGACTTGCGGCCAAAACAGGAATGAGGAAGCAACAGCTACTTCAGATCCATCCTCTACTTTATCTTGGCTTAGGCATGTTGGCGATGCTGGCACTGTTGGCGGCGTTCATTATAGTGACTAACTGGGTTACTATTACGCTCGATGACGTACACTACGGGCGTCCCCGCACCTTCCAGATAGATGCATTTGTGGGTCACAATGAGTCGGAAGGCATGCCTAGCCATTTCATCGCCCTCAATCTTCACGGTCGTATCGAAATCATTGAACTACCAGGCGGTGACGCCACCCATGCACGTGTCTATCTCGGACCACAATTGTATGGCACTGACGCCGACCTGGTACCGGTTACGCTCAGTTTCATCGACGTCAACGGCGATAATCTGCCAGATATGATCATTCATTTCCAGGGGACGCAAGTCGTGTTTATCAACAACCAGGGCGGCTTCCGTCCACTCCGTCCGGATGAGCATGCTCCTGTAGAGCAATTCCTACAGCAACATGGTCAGTAGAGGCTGTTCCTTCGTACCACGATCAGGATCCTGGTCTGTTTTCTCCGGTCCCAGGAACAAGGGCGTATTGAGTACCTGCTGGGTCACGCGTATACCTCCTGTTGTGCAATCGTTTTTGGTATTCCTAAACAATAGCACAACGGGAGGTATGCCACAAGTTACCAGAGTAATCGGAGAGTCTGCATAAGTCTATCCCGCCGAGTCCCGCGGACTTGGTGGGCTACCTTATCGCTCTGCAAGGTCGTGCATTGTTTTGGTGGAAGCCGTTTTCTTGTGCGTTACTTTACCGGTATTCGATTGGGCAGCTTGTGAGAGAACTGCGCCAACCGAAAAGCCGACGCGCTTTCTGGCAGGAATAGTAATCTGATTACCGCCACGAATCGACTTGACCTTGCGGCTGGCTACCTCGCGTATATTCCATGTGCCGAACCCCATCAAGCGCACTTCATGGCCCTGTGCGATTTCCTCACGCACAACCTCAGTGAAGGCCTCGATGACCTTGCTGGTCTCTTTCAAATTCGTGCCGGCCTTAGCGGCAATATGGTGAATCAACTCGTCTTTGCCAATTACGGTGTGACCCTTTTCTGATGAATTAGTCGTCATATGGATTTGTCACTCCTCACGAATAGAATGCAGAGGACTAGATAGCCCTTGCGTTTACCGCAACGCGCACTAATCTCCTGGGCGAGGGTCGCCTTGTGTGTCTGGACGAGCCATCTCTCCACTCTGCGCGCCGGAATGGGGTTACCATCCACTTCCAATATACAGAGTCCCACCAAATGCTGTGTGAAACGGCATTGATGGTCCTAGTAGAGGTTATCGGTTAATCCTATCTCCAATTCATCGAGCACATAATGTCTGGCGGTTACCTCAATGCTCTTATGCCCCAGGGCTTTTTGTAGGATGTCAAAAAAATTGTCCGTGACTGTCAGCAAAATTGTCTCTGATACCAGAAATATTGTCCTTTCATGCCACATATATTGTCTCCAAATTTCACTTCTCTTGATGTATCTCTGGTAATCAACGTCTCTCTTCCTCAAATATTTCTTATAGTCACTTAGCTACCAACCAACGACACAACCCCCCCCCCCCCCACCAAACCTCGATCAGTGATACGCTTCTCTTTCTCTAGTTCGGATCAAGGCTTCTGTCTCTATGAATTTCAGAGTCCAGCGTATACCCCCTCTTGCTGCTGAGATGAAAGTAAACGAGGGGGAGTAGAGTAGCGAATTCGCTCTTTGACCGATCGGCAGAAGTGGATACCACCTCATACATGAGGTCGGTATTAGATACATCCCGACACGGGTATTGCTTGAGCTCAGTGAAGTGACAGGATTGTCCAAAGATGGAGCGTCTCAAGGACGTGCGACAGGAAGTCAGCGGCAGGTTGGTAGAGTTGATCTTATGCGGCGGGCTTTCCGTGCGCAACAGCCGTTCGGGACGGTCGTAACCCGTCTGCTTCGCCACGCGCGAGAGCAGCGACGACAGATCTTCCCAAGGGCGAGGGAAGGACCGCTGCGGGAGTGGCGTCAGACCCTGAAGGCGTCGCTGTTTCTGCTCTACTAACTGCTCAAGGCGTTCGTGATGCGACACTCGCAGTTGATGGTGGTTATCGCCATCAACTGGCCGCAAATCCATGACCCGATGTCCTTTCTCAGCGCTATACCCTCTGTACCTGCGAGCGAGAAGGCGCAACTGAGCTGATCAGGAGTGAGCGTACTCCGCGCCTATTCTGCTCGCTTTCGTTTCTGTTTTTATTCTCATTGTAACAACCCCCACTCGGCTTTTCAAGCTGGAAGAGAGAGGGTATCGATGAATAACACGTACGTACAAGTCGGTAAGTGAGATATTCGGGTTAGCAAGGGGGGGAGTGGAGCAAATCGAGATGTCAAGGGGTCGCAGGCATTTTCAAGAACCCGCGTTTTTGTGGTCGCCACGCTCGTTCACGGGAGCACTTCTGTGGGCCTGATGGCTGGGTATATCCTTGACCCATGTATGCTCTTTAGCTTTTCGGTTCGAGACTTGTGAGCACACTCATACCCACTTTCATTGGTGAGAGGGCATATCGACAAGGATACGAACGCAGTTGCAATGGGCCCGACCTCCCGCAAAAAGGGCGAAAGAGCGTTTCCACTAACATGCCTTAGTGGAAACGCTGAGCCAGGTGTGCTATACTACAAGACGTGCAGGGCTGTCGCAGAATTCCTTCCATTTTGAGAGAACCGACAGTGCGGATGCACCGATGTCGGCAGACACTACAGCGTGCGTGCATCCTTGGATGCGCATTACGCCCACAGGAGAGAGAATGTCAGAGCATGACGAGCGAGTGACCGCCTTGAGCGTGTGGCGCTACGGTGACTACTTGTCACCTCCCTGCTTGATCCTAGAGCGGATTCTTCATGTATGACTATAGGAAGTATCCTTGAGAGTGCACGAGAATCCTCGACAGGCCGATTGACATGGATGGGTTACTTCGGCCTGACAAGGCTTTTTAAGGAGAAACGACAGATAATTTCATCCGAATTGGCAGCGAACTCGACGTTCAGATGGCTTCAGAAGCCGATAGAAGCTGATCAATGGTGAGCGGCTTCTCTGGCCTTCTCGGACACTCTCTCGTGATCGTGGGGCCGCTCTGTCACAACTGAGGAGAATCATATGGGAGAGGAGAGTTTCCCCTTCGCGATCATTGTCTACGAGTCGCAAGATCCGATGCTGTGGGTTCCGAGAGGCGATCCGGACGCACCTCCCTGGGAGCGCTGCCTGGCTTACTTTTTGCGCCAGCTCTATGAGCGCAGCCGCAGTGAGAAGTCGGTGCGGGATTACCGCCGCACGCTGGTCACTTTTTTCACATCAAGCGCCCATGGAGGACCCCCGAAGCATCCCGAGCATTACACCCGTGAGGATGTAGAGGACTTCTTGCACCGAACCTTGCTCTCACCGCGCAACAGAGGAGCTGCTCCCTCCACCGCGACCATGAATTCAACGTCTGGCCATCCTCTCCTCGTTCTACAGGTTTGCCGCCACGTTCACTGTTCCCGGCCCCGACGGTCGCCCGCGGCCGCTCCTGCAAACGCCCAGCCCGACGTTGGGACTGCGGCACAACCGCCCTGATAGGACGTACCGCGCTCTCTCGGACGAGGAGCTTGACAACTTCTTCGATGTGATCCCGACGGACACGGTCAAGGGGCTACGCGACCGGGCTATCTTTCTGCTCTACTTCTGGACAGCCCGGCGCCGCGAAGAGATCGCCCGCTTACGCTGGAGTGACATTGAGCCGACCACCTTCGTCGAGGAACGCGGAGGGCGCAGGCAGGGCTGGCGCTACCGCTTCTATGGTAAGGGCAAACGCGGGCAGGAGGACTGGGCAGAACTCCCTGGTCCTGCTAAGCAGGCCATTGACCGCTACCTCATCGCCGCTCGCCGCATGAAGACTATGCGTCCTGAAGATCCGCTCTTCGTGGCAATCGGCCCTGAGCAAGGGGGCGGTAAACCCGGCGTGACGCTCCCACCCGATGATCACACACCGCTGACGAGCCGCGCCATCGCCCATGCGCTCAAGCAATACGCCCGCCTGGCGGGTATCGATGCCAGGCGGCTCTCCATCCACTCCTGGAGGCATACGGCAGCGCAACAGCGTTACCAGGCTGGGGAGGATGTACGCTCGCTCCAGCGGCTGTTGCGGCACAGCAATATCGCGACGACGGATATCTATATCCGCGGGCTGACGGGGACGGCCGACCCGGGCGCGAACCTCCTGGAGAAGCGCTTTGCGCATCTTTCCGATGATACCGACTGAACATCAGTCCTTCACATGCCCGTACCGCTCCAGCCAGTGCTCGAAGCACTGGTGCAGCAGTCACTCCCCGGTCACAATCGCCAAGCTATTGAGCGTAAGGCACCTTGAGCCGCTTGATCGCGCGCATGTTGGCCAGCACACATAGCATGATCTGTTGGACGCCAGATAGTACCTGCTTTGCTTCGTCAGGATGGCCAGGATATCTATTGCCGTGCAGCCAGCCATCGCCAGTAGGAGCAAGCGATGCGGCTGGGGGCCAGCACCCACCCCGCCCCCACTTTCCTCGGCATCAAGGTCAATGCGAACGCCGCAGATGTCCCCGGCAAAGTGCAGACCATCCACGAGTATGACGGAAGCGGATTCCAGCTCCTGATCGTTGTTCGCTGTACCCATTCGAGCCATCTCCTTTGTGTATGTAGGAATGTTCATCGCTCACGATGATTTGAGCGCGGGCGCTTATGCGCCTCGGGCTTCCTCAAAAATACGGATCCATGCTTCAAAATTGTGAGCAATGTATGTGACTGCCTCCTCTTTGGAGATGCGTTTGGCCTTATAATCGACCAGGGGCTGCCAGAAACTCGTTCGCCCGACGGCAAAACCGATGAACCCGGAACGCGCGCCGCTGTCTTGAGCCAACGCACGACCCGATCTCGCTCCACGCCGCGTCCGAGCACGATGAGACCCACGCTGTTCCGTCCACCACCTTGACACACTCTTCCTGGCGATCAAGCCCTTCGATCTTCCAGACATCTGGCTCAACCCCGGCGTCCTGCAGAGCCTGTATGACTTGCATCATCAAATCTGGGCGTATCTGCTCGCACTGCGCTCCTCAAGGGCGCCGAAGTAGGCCTCAACCACCTGGTGGTAGTTGGCGAGAGCGAAGATGAGCGTTATGTTGATGTTGATGCCCTCGCTCAAAGCCTGTCGGATGGCCGGAATGCCCGCAGGGGTCGCCGGTATCTTCACCAGCAAGTTGGGACGGTCGACGGCGTGCCAGAAGCGCCGCACCTCGGCAAGGGTCCCTTCGGTGTTGTGAGCCAGATCGGGGAAGACTTCCAGGCTCACGTATCCGTCCTGCCTCTTCGTCTGCTCATAGACCGGGCGCAGCGCGTCGGCGACCAGGCGCACATCCGTCATGGCCAGCGCCTCGTAGATCTCTTTGGTGCGCTTGCCCTCGCGGAGCAGTTGTTGTATCTGCTCATCGTAGGCGGTCCCATGGCTGATCGACTGTTCAGAAATGGTGGGATTGGCGGTGGTGCCCACGATACCGTCCTGGTCGATCAGCCGTTGGAAGAGGCCTGAGAGGAGTTGTGCCCGGTCAATGTTGTCGTACCAGACGCTTTGTCCCAGTGCCTGGAGTTATTGTAATGGATTGGTCATGTGGCATCTCCTTTGCATTCATCTTTAGATGTTCTCCTGTTTCAAATGCATAGCGCAGGAAGAGATGGCTCCCCCCACGTTTGACCCCGATGAGCGTCCCCCACAGTGGACTTTCCGGCGCGAAGCGCTTGCCAGCCGTGAGCCCGGGCCGTTTGGCGCTCCCATCTCGTCCAGCAACTTGAGGAGCCAGCGTCAAGAACAATTCATCCAGGGCTCGCTCTGCAAAGATGTCCCCCATCAACTGTGGCCCACCCTCGACCAGAACCACGTCACTCTGGCGGACACGACTCACCGCCTCCAGGATAGCCCGGGCCTTGAGTGTTCCAGCAGCGCTCTGCACCACCGAGACCTCGACGCCAGATGGGAGCCGTTGCTGGCGGAGACGCTTTTCGCCGTGCGTGGTCGTGACGATCAGCACGGGTACCTCACCGGACTGAAAGACCGGAAGGGCAAGGTTGACCGCACCGCGTGCGGTCACAATCACGTTCAGCGGTGATTGCGACTTCCCCAGCGTGGTCCGAAGCACTTGGAACTCCCTGGCGAACGAGGGAGCGACATATGCGGCGGTCCACCGGTGCTGGGGGTTTGCGCGGAGCGTTCCGGCACCCACAATCACAACGTCGGCAATCGCCCGCAACAACCCCATCACCATCCGATCGTGTGCATTAAACCCGCTGATCTCTCCCCCACCCGAGCCGCCAGACCCACCGAGCGACACAACCCCATCCAGCGTCGAGACAAAGTTGCCAATGACAGATGGTCTGTCTGGGTGAGGCGGGAATTGGAGACGACCATAGAGCCTCGAGAGAAGAGGCGGCAGTGGCAGCTCGTGTCCGCACTCCACGTCGTAGACTGATTCCAGTGGGAGGAGCACGTTCATTGGATGTACCCCGCACACGGCAAAGAACTCGGCCCTCAACCCCGCATTGCGCTCGTATTCCCCTCGCCAGAATGTGGTGCGGGTCAAGGGCGCGGTCTCGCGGACGCCCCGCATCTGGGTGCAGAGGTGATGGGCTTCAAGATACACAGCCACCCCGTGTGGACTCAGCATCGCCTCCAAGGTATCGGCGATCTGCTGCCCGACGCGCTCTTGCACCGTGAAGCGCTTGGCAAACAGGCACACCAGGCGCGTGAGCTTGGAAATGCCGATGATCTGCTCGTGCGCGATATATCCCACGTAGGCATGCCCGTGAAACGGGAGGGCATGATGCTCACACAGCCCAAAAAAGTGGATAAGGCCCTCAACAACCTGACTCAGGCGGCAGTCAGGTCCGCCGCGACATTCGGTGTCAAACAAGGTAAGCAACTTAGGATCGCCATCATAACCCTCGTTGGCATCGAATAAGGCGCGCAGAAAGCGCTGCGGTGTCTGCCTGGTGGCCGGGGTGTTCAGGTCTAACCCAAACGCCTCAAAGATGGCGGCCACATCGCCTTCGAACGTGCGCATCTGCTCCTCTGAAATGTGGCGACGGCGCAGATCCATGGCCGTCTGGACGTCCTGCTCATCGGGGTCTCTATCAAAAGTCATCAGTCTATCCTCTCTACTCTGTTAGACGAGGTCTTGCGAAAGACCCCGCGTGTGGTGGCAGAGACGAGGAGAGGCCAGGAGAGGCAGCCAGGGAGGGGTGTAGGCTGGAAACTCGCCCTGGGACCTCTGCCGGTCAAAGCAAGCCACGCGTATTTAGCGAACGATCGCGCACCCAAAGGGCTTCGTTTCGGGTATGCTCACTGTCCTCTGTGCGAGGATATCCCCCAAAGCGTGCTCCAGGTCGCTATAGGACGCCCTCGCGGGGTCCCGCGAATCGTCTATCCTTCCTTTGTAGCGCAGGATGCGCCCGCTGTCCAACACAAAGATGTGGGGAGTACTGATCGCAACAAATGCATCTGCCACGCTGCCGTCTTCGTCCTTGAGGTAGGGGAAGTTGAAGCGCTTCTCCTGCGCTCTTTGCACCATCTCAGGGAAGGTATCAGCCGGGGACAGATAGGCATTATTGGAGTTAATGGCGACGAGCTGCACCCCCTGATGCGCATACGCCTTCTGAATCGCGATCATCCTCTGCTCCTCTGCCTTGACGGTTGGGCAACCGTTGCAGGTGAATATGAGAACGAGTACTCGCTGGTCGGCGAAAGAAGAGAGCGAGTAGCGCCCTCCATCGACATCAGGCAAGTTCTGAAAATCTGGCGCTTTTTGCCCTATTGCTACCATGGGAACCGCTTTTCGTCTTCGACGTGCGTCGACTCTACTGCAATGTCTGCTGCATTGCTCCAGGATGGTGTCGAGGGCTCATGTGGGAAGCCGGTTCGACCGTTGCGTGGGAGCACCCTCGGTGTGATCTCCCCCGCATACGCCCATGCTCCCTCAGAAACGGCCGGGGAATTGTTTGACGATCCCCTCGGAAAGGGTATCAGATACCGTCATAATCTCGGTGAAGATATCGTCAAAGGCAGCGATATCCTCCTCCCATTTTTCCGTTAATCTGGCCACAGCTTCGTTCTTCGTGAGCGCGAGGTGCAAGTTTAACAGGTCCGCGACATCCTGCACGGGCCAGTTGGGATTCGCTCCGGCTAAGAAGGCCGCGATGTCCTGCGCATTTTGGGTCCACCTCTGGTCGTGTTCCTGGAACTTTTCCTGTTGACCGGCTTTGGCCGCGGCGATCAGGTCAACAGCAATCAGGATATGCTGCTTCAAGAGATCGGTGAGGGCATCGCCAGCCGCTTGCCCATAGTAGGGGACGATGGCATTGCCGAGATGCTCCTGGTTCTTCAGCAAGCTCCCAGCAGCAGCTTTCGCATCCTGCGTCGCGGCGATCGCCGCAACCAGGTACTCCCTCGTCCAAATGACGTGGTCGGCCCACAGTTTCCGCAGGTTGGTTTTGAGGGACCATGCAGCGTTACTTGTCACCATATTTTTTTCCTTTCGGGTCGGAATCGTGAAGGGATCCATCCCTCTTCTCAGAAGAGAAGCGTCTCCCTTGCCAGGCGGACTACAGAGCGAGGCCACGTAGAGGGTAATGGCATTGCCAGGCCCCTCGTCAAGAGAACTTTCGAAGCGATCGCAGGTACCGCACAGGATGTCTGCTCCCGCTGGACTGGCTAACCGCGTCTTCTCTGACCCGCAGCGCGTGAACCGGTGAGTCATCCCTGTTTCAGGTTGATGGATCGCTCTTTCCTTCTCTCTACCGAGAGTACAGCATTTATCTCACAAAGTCAATGATTTATTTGACTTATTTCACAAAGCCAGAGTTATTCGGTCCACGGAGAACAGGGGAGGAGGAGACAAACGTCATTCATGTAATCGAATAATCCTCCTGGAGGCAGGAGTGATGGGGATACTGATTGAACGACACGGGTCGGGAAAGGCTGACGAACCATCCGTCAGCGCGGTGAATCTTCGTTTCCTCTACCATATTTGTCATGTAAGTCAAGGTTTATTTTGACTTTCTTGACAAATATGCTGCATATGGCGTACACTGCTAGCGGAATGGGAGGCGATGCATGTCACTTTTGCGCAAGAACCAACGGTTTTCAGCAAGCACACGCGGGCAGATTATCACGCTGCTGCGCAGAGCAAGCCGGACCGTGGACGAACTGGCCCAGGCACTCAGCCTCACGGACAACGCTGTGCGCGCACACCTTGCGGCGCTTGAACGTGATGGGATTGTCCAACAGCGCGGGGTGCGTCGGAGCGGTGGCAAACCCTCCTCTGTCTACAATCTGACGCCAGAAGCTGAGCAACTGTTTCCGAAGGCCTACGATCCGGTGCTTCAGCACTTACTGGAAGTCCTCAGTGAGCGCATATCCGCCGACGAAGTAGAAACGCTCCTGCGTGAGGTCGGTCGTCGCATGGCCAGCAGGTGGAAGGTTCCATCAGGAGGGCTGCCTGTACGAATCGGGGCGGCAATCGAGGTCTATAATGAACTCGGTGGGTTGGCAGAACTGGAAGCGTGTGACGGTCATTCCTGTATCCGCAGCTACAGCTGCCCGTTCGCTACCGTGGTGCAGGGCCACCCGGTGGTCTGCCGCCTCGCCGAGACGCTACTTTCCGAGCTGGTTGGGGTGCCCGTTCAGGAACACTGTGAGTATGAGGGGATCCCGCGCTGTTGCTTCACCGTACTGAATACCTGATGGCCTCACCACATGGATAGGGAGGCGCCAGCGATTGCTGCCCAGCAACGATACTCCTGACGAAGAATATTACTCTGTTTCCAGGACCACATTACTGGACGATATGGCAGAGGCAGTTCCCTGAGAACCACAGACTTTGCACTTCGTGTGTTCTCTTTTTGAAGGGGCGGGAAGCAGGGAATCTGCGGAACTCGACCCAACCCCTAACCGATGAGCATTTCATACACCAGGAATGACGAGGCAAGCAGGTCCGTACACCGCTCAAGTGTTCCGGTGCGTGTCAGCTAACCATACAGCGAGCATGTGCGACCAGAGCGACTTGAGCAGGGATACGTCCTTCTGCACAGGGGTCTTCGTTGATCCTGCACTCTCTTACTCTACCCTATTTATGTCGTAAAGTCAATAATTTGTTGGATTTTCTTGACAAATTGGACCTGTTTGGAGTACACTGCTGTGGAATGGGAGGAAATGCATGCTATTATCACCGAGGAACCAACGGTTTTTTACCAGCACACGCGGGCAGATTATCACGCTGCTGCGCAGAGCAAGCCGCACGGCGGACGAACTGGCCCAGGCACTTGAGCTCACTGACAATGCCGTCCGCACCCATCTTGCAGCCCTTGAACGTGATGGGGTTGTTCAACTGCGTGGACTACGCCGTGGCAGCGGCAAGCCTGCGTATGTTTACGCCCTGACACCAGAGGGAGAGCAACTATTCCCCAAGGCCTACGATCCGGTGCTTCAGCACTTACTGGAAGTCCTCAGTGAGCGCATATCCGCCGACGAGGTGGAAACGCTCCTGCGTGAGGTCGGTCGTCGCATGGCCGCCAGGTGGAATATTCCATCAGGAGAGCTGCGTATGCGACTAGAGGCGGCGGTCGAGGTTTTGAATGAACTCGGCGGAATGGCAGAACTTGAAGAGGTTGACGGACATTCCTGTATCCGTGGTTATAGCTGTCCGCTTGCTGGCGTGGCGGGCCATCCGTCGGTCTGCCGCCTCGTCGAGACGCTGCTCTCCGAGCTGATTGGGGTACCCGTTCAGGAACAGTGTGACGATGATGGGGTGCCGCGCTGTTGCTTCACCGTACCACAGACATGATGGCCATCCAGGAGCGGTAGCCTCTCTGCAGAGGAAAACTCGGCCCTCCCTAGAGATGCGGCCGCGTTCTGTGCAACATGGCGGCAACAACGCGAGTCTTCCGGCTTTAGCCGTTGACCACCTCGGTCTTCCCTGCGACTATGGCGGCCAAGACTTCCTGCTTTTCGCGCTCCGGCACGTTGAAGTGGTCCAGTGCTCTGGCGATCTCTGCTCCCACCTCGTCGAACTCTTCGGACGTGATGTGGAGGTCTTTATGCGCTTCGTGCATGTCCTTACCGGTGTACTGAAAGGGTCCGCCGGCCGCCTGGCAGATCCAGAGTGTCCGCATGAATTTCAGGCCCGGTAGCTTACCCGATTGGTTCCATTCCTTCAGGGTCGGGTTCACATTGAGTTTCGGATTCTTAACGACTTCGTCGCTGAAGCGGTCAACGACCATGGTGATGGCGTTGACACCCCCGATCCGTTCGTACAGACTCTGCTCTATCATCATTACTCCCTTCTTGACGCGCGAGAAAAAGGCGTCTACATGAAAAAGAGAGGAGAAGAGAAGAGCTTTCACCTTTGTCTTGGGGCATGAGAGTTCCTGGTGCCGCAAAGGCTGGCTTCGGTGAGCTGGCCGAAAGGTTCTAATATGCCTCGAAGAGCTGCGGTTTGATATCTTTGACAGCTTCCAACGCCTCGAAACCATTAGGAACGGCAATCACCTGGTATGGCGTTTCATCGGAAATAGCCAGTTGTTGGCACATTATGGTTCTTTGACAACTTTCAGACAGAAAATGCTTCCTCAATGCCTTCATTGCCAGAACCACTTGAGCGTCACAAGACGACAGATTATTCTTCACTGCGTCAGGATATGCTTTTTTTCGGCAACAAATTATTCTTCTGGTCGTAAAGATCGGCTCTGGATGGATAAAAAGCCGATCTTCTCTGCTTCTTCTTTGACAAGCGCTTCTTCGTCCATGGTTTCTACGATGGTTTCTTCAACCGTCCTGCCATCGGGCAGAGGTGTAATGGTGCGCACCCGTCGTACCCGTCTGAAACCACCTGTCTCCAGCAAACGTCGTCTGTAGAGACGCACACTGATGACAATGCCTACACCGATGAGCAGAATCACAACGAGCAACGTGAACACAAATGCTTCCATAGCAACACCTTCCTTGTAGAGGCTGTTTTCCCTCACGAGCCATCACGTCTATCATCCAGGCGGTCTTTTCCCCTTCTCTGTTGGAGCAGGGTCCTCACGCTCCACCCAAAGAGGAAGCTCACAGCACTCATCACGAGCATCCCAAGCACAAAGCCCAGTGCATAGCGGTCTGTCTCCCCGGAACTGCTCTCGACATATTGCACGAGGGTTCTTTCTCTGAAGAGCGCTCCTCTGCATTGCAGGTCGTGCTTGGCAGATGCGCAGGTCCCTGCGCCACCGAAAGAAGCCCAGGTCAGATCGGCTCCACGCAGGTCTGCTGTCGCCAGAGAGGTTTCACGCACATCAGCCCAGCTCAAGCGTGCACCTGAGAGGATGGCCTGGTCCAGATGCGCCCCACGCAAGTTGGCTCCCCGTAGATCAGCCCAGCTTAGGTCTGCCGCGTGCAGATCAGCTTCTTGCAGGTTGGCTTTGCTGAGAGTGGCCCAACTCAGGTAGGTTTCACGCAGCCTGGCTCCGTGCAGATCGGTCCCGGCGAGATTGGCTCCACACAGGTTCGCCGCGTGCAGATCAGCGAGGCTCAGGTTCGCTCTCCTCAGATCGCAGTTCACCAAGGTAATGGCTTGGAGATTGTGACTGCTCAGAGTTCCTTGCTTCCTGGAGCAGCCGTTCGACGTCAGAGCGCACCAACGGTGTCTGCTCCTGGTGTATTGACAACATCATCGCATCCTTCCTCAGGGGAGTGAATAAGTTCCGACACTCATACCAGAAAGCGTTCTCGAAAATCTCCGAAGATACCCTGTGTACATGCTTGGAGGTTGAGGCTCTCTCCAGCACCACCTGCGAAAAGACGACTCTGGCTTATACTCTGGCTGGACGCTGCTTGTATGGGCGACGGCGAGGCCAGAAGCGGGCAGTCAGCAGATACCAGAGTGCCGCACACAAGACCGCTCCAATGAGCGCTTTGAAGAGCGGTACCCCAAAGAGGACGAGATGGCCAGGAATGATGAGGGTGACCACACTGGTGACGATCCATATCCCTATCAGTGCGGCAACGATCGCACCAAGGATGCTCAAATGGGATCGCCAGCCCACAATGAACTCTGTCACTAGACTGACAACGACTGCAACAAGCAAGTACTGAACCTGACTCAGATAAAGAACCAGATGCAGGTTCCCCAGAGTGATCGTGAGGAGTGGAACCTCACCCAGGACACTGAACATACAACGCTCCTTCTTGTATCTATGGTAGTCTCTTCCGGTCGAAAAGGCACACTGGTTCGGTACACACCGAATGCACTCTTGTTTTGAAAACGAAAAGAACCAGCAGAACGTTTCAGACCTGTTCTAGGCTGGAGGAGTAGAAAGTTTCAGATCGACCTTCCAGTAGTAAAGCGCCTGCAGAAGCTCTCAATAGAGGCAGAAGATGCACACGAACAAGGGGCAGAGTGTAGAAGCACTCTTTAGCATCTCTCATCAATTAGCTTGGCAGGCTGATCTAGAGCTTAAACCATTTTTCTGTTCCAATGATCCTCAGACCCCATGATTTGTCAGTTCGCCTTGCTGAGCATCGCCGTGGTACTGGTGCACGCCTCACCCAGGTCGTGAAGTTTGACTGATAACCTCGCCAGATAGTTGTGCTCAATTAGAATACGTGTTCTTTTGCTTTCTGACACATCACCATGACCAATCGGCGAGAAATCCATCAGCATCAAGATCAGTGAGAAAGATTTCATAGACCCACTCATCGATACGCTTGCCCACTTTCACAGACTTGCCTGGGGGAGGCGCAGGATGCCGAGCCACAATCACCCGAACGAGAGGCAGTCCCTCGTCAAGTGGGAGCCAGCCTCCATCAAACAGTTCGACGACCTCACCGGTATTCATCCTGGTTACGCGCGCTGTCGGTGGATGAGCCAGCACACGCTGAATCCGAGGATGCTCCAAGAGTTGATAGCCTCTGCCCCCACCTCCTGCGTTGCAGTTCCTTCTCAGATGGCTTGAACGAGGACATGCCATTGCTCTCTATAGTTCAGCTTGATCCGAAGTCAACAAAGTACCGGTAGTGTTGCGTTCCTCATTGGTATGAATATGCCGCTAAATCAAGGTCTAGAGGCAATGTAGGTATGTTCTACCCGTAGGTTTCTCATGCAAGAATGATAGTGCCAATGAGGAACGCAGCACTAGTACTACAGTCCCACTTAAAAGTGGTCAAGCGGAGGAAAAGAACGAAGCTTCGGGTGGAAGCAAGACCTGTAGGATGCGCGTCCACAGACCCTCTTTCACCCAGCGTTGATAGCGGCTGGCCACCGTCGACCAGGGTCCGAAGCGCTCGGGCAGTTCGCGCCAGGACGAGTTGGTGCGAACCACCCAGAGCATGCCTTCCACTACCAGGCGATGATCGACCGCCGGGCGACCGGTCTGCGGCTTTTGTGGTGGCAAGAGCGGGCGCAGTTGCTCCCAGTGGGCATCGGTGAGGACGGGCAGGCTCGGCATCGGGATGGCAGCGGGCAGCCGCTCTGGCGCCGATGGAGCCTGACGCCCACGGCGCAGCACATGAAAGCGCTGAGCTCGCGCCTGGTGCTGACGCCGGAAGCTGGACCAGTGCAGTCGCCGAGCCTGCTGCTCCTCTGCAAGGCTTTCGGCGTGCAGTAAGCGACGCACCTCCGGCACGCTCAGAGCGATCCGCTCGTCTGTTCCTCCGCTTTTTTTTCCTGCTCGTGGGCCTGCCTCCGCAGCACCGCCAGAGCGGCGTAGGCCACCAGGGAGAGCGTCACGTAGCGGTACCAGGCCCGCCACGTGCGCACTTCATACTGATCGAGTCCTACCTCGCCCTTGGCTTGTTCGTAGCCCTCTTCGACCTTCCAGCGACTGCCTGCCACGGCCACCAGCTCGGGAAGCGTCGTCTGAGCCGGACCCGCGGCCCGGTAGTAGGCTCGCTTGCTTGGATCCGACAGGCTGCGCCGGATCAGCACCCAACGGGTACGCTGGCTGGTTCCCTCTGCCTGCTCCGGCAACTGCAGCCAGGCCCATTCATACAGCCGTGGCCCTTTACTGCCCTCACCCGCCGAGAGCACCACCCAGGCGTCTGGCGGCAAGAGCGCGGCCAGCAACCCCACCGGCTGTGGGCGGCCCTGTACCCACACGGTGTGGGTCTCGGGCACCGCCACCACGTAGTTCTTCTCCCGCTCCTCCAGAAACAGCCGCAGCTCATCATACCCGTAGACGGTGTCGCCCACCACCCAGTCGGCTGGTACCCCTGCGGCAAAAGCCCGCGCCAGCATCTGCTGGGCCAGCTCACCTTTGGTGGCAAACCCCACCTCATCGGGGATGCCTGCCTCTCGGCAGCGCACCCGATCAGTCGTCCATTCCTCCGGCAAGTACAACGCTCGGTCGATGAAGGCTCCCCCTTTGGAACTGGCATACAAGAGAAAGACCCCCACCTGGCAGTTCTCCCGACGGCCGGCCGTCCCACTGTATTGCCGTGCCACCCCTGCCGACTTCTTCCCCTTCTTGAGGAAGCCGGTTTCATCCACTACCAGGATGCCGCCGTCCTCCCCCAAGTGCTCGATCACGTAGGCCCGCAGGTCCTCGCGCACCGCTTCCTCATCCCAGTCCGCTTCTTGCAGCAGCCGCTGCACCCCGTGGGCGTTGGCTTCTCCCAGTTCCTCGGCCATCTGCCAGCCGTTCTTGCGCTCCACCGGCGCCAGCAGCCCTTGCAAGTAGCGCCCGACGCGCTTTCGCACCTCGGCGCGGCGAAAGTGCGCCCCGATCCGACCGGTGAGCTCCGCCAGCACCTGTGCTCCCTGGTTGATGATGCTCAGCTCCCTCTCCACCACGACTGCCTGCTTGTTCTGTCCTTTCTTCTATCTTCATTCGCTTTCACCCCCGCACCCATTTTACCACCTTTCTCCATTAAATGGGACTGTAGTACTAGGAGGAGGTATGAATACACCAGAGGTGAGATGGGAACATTACCCACTCGTTGCCGATCATTCCGCAGCTCGTGCCTTCGTGGAACGACTTGCTCTCAAAGGGAAGCGCCCCGAAAACCGTCGATGCCTATGCGCGCGCCATCGAGGATCTGCTCGCCTACTTCACCACCAGCGATCCTTCGCAGGTCCTTGAAGCTGGTGAAGCTGATCTGGATGGCTACATCGCTAGCCTCAAGCAGCAAGGACCCAAGAAACGAGGGCGAGGGGGGATGATCGAGGATGCGACTAAGATCTGCTATCTGAGCGGCCGCAAGCTCTCAGACAATACCATTGCCCAGCGGGTGGTGGCTTGCCGTCTCTTTTACGATTTTCTGCTGCACAAGCGACTCCGTTCTGATCCAGTGAACCCCATCACGAGAGGGAGCCATGGTCAGGGTGGGCAGCGTCCGGTACGAGGGCCAGTGAGCAAGCACCAGCGCTTGCCTTGGATTGCCCCCGATGATGTGTGGGAACGCTTCGTACGTCACGTCATGCTGAACGAGGATGCCCGCACCAAAGCCATGATCTTGTTGGCCTATGATGCTGCGCTGCGCCGAGAGGAACTCATGTCCTTGCGGGTAGATGACATTGATTGGGCGCGGGGCATCGTGACCATCAGACCAGAGACCACCAAAGGGGGACGCATGCGCTATGTCCCCGTCTCGGCCTGCGTTCTCCATCTGCTCCGTGACTACCTCGAAGGAGATCGCCGTGCGCTCATTGCTGCCTACGATGGCGAGGATACTGGTCTGATTTTCTTGTCAGAGTCAACGCGTAACCCAGGCCGTCCGCTCGCCGTGGGCGCCTTTGATGAAATCATCGAACGCGTCCGTGAGCACGTCGGGTTGCCTGCGCTCACGCCCCATGCGCTGCGCCACCAGCGCTGTACCATCCTGAAGCGAGCGGGAGTGAACCTGGATGACATTGCCCTCTTTGCTGGCCACAAGAGCACAGAAACGACCCGTTTGTACATCCACCTGGCTCCAACAGAGCTGAGTCAACGTATCCGTGCAAAGGTCGAACCCTTCGATGCGCCCATCCTCGTTGAACACGCCTTGGACAAGGAGGTCTCTCATGACTAGTCAAGTTCAGCTTGCTGGATCTCACCCTCCTTCTGGGTGGCAGATGCCCATTGTTCCCCAGAGCTACGACCGCCGTCCGCTCACCGATGTCAACGCCCGCGTACTTTTGGGTCTTCCCACTTTTTGGTGAACGTGTTGGAAATTCATGAATTCCCTCTTCCTCTGAACCTTCAAGCAGAGATCAGGCATCATGTAAGAGCCGCTGCCGCAAGAGGGGGAACCCAGCCCTTCCATACATGACTCTTTTGAGTGTCTTTAATTTGTTGACTTTCCCTTCTGTTATGCCCTGGCTCCAGGGAAGGTGGAGCGCGGCCTTCACGGCATCGTAGTCCCGCTCAATCCCGGCTACGAAACTCTTCAGTTCAGCAATCCCGCTCTTGCTTGCTTCCTCCATCCAGGGACGTAAGCGCTCAGGCTGTCTTTGGCGGATCATTTCCTGGAAGGCTTGGAGCAGCGCATGGACGCGTTGGACTTCCTCTGAGACGGCTAGCAGGCGAGTGCGTTTGGCCTGTTCTTCTTGCGTCAGTTCCTCGGGTGACCGTGTCAGAAGCCAGCGTAATTCACGGGGCGAGGTGGAGGCGGCACGTTCTTTGCGTGGGTGATCGTGGTTGGCTTGCTCAGGATGCTTACGCAGATAGGCAATGTAAGCTCTTACCATGGTTTGGGCTCCAGGATATCCCATCTCACTGATTTCACGATGCAGAAGAGCGGCATTGCGACAGCCCTCCCGCCATCGTTTTAACAGGTATTGATGAAAGTCAATTAGACAGTACCATTGGTGGCTATTAAACGTGCCGATGTGATGTCGCAATTGCGTGGGTCCCGATGTCTGCATTCGAAGCTCCAAGTAGATGTGCCGGTGTGGTATCAGCGACAACTACATTTGCCGGTGCCCCTTGGCTCTCTGATAGAGAAGTGATCGCCCAAGAGGCATCAGAACCTCGCGGAGAGGCCATAGTCTCATCGCGGGGAGCTTGCCTGGACGACGACTTTTTCGGACGAGAGGAAAGAAGGTGCTGCTGGGAAGCCTCTTCAGCTCGATAGCTCTCGACGCTCATCATATCCAGAATCACGGAATGATGAACTAGACGGTCAATAGCCGCCATGGTGGTCATCGGACTTTTGAAGATGCGCTCCCATTCACTGAACACCAAATTCGTCGTGATCATCACGGATTTGCGTTCGTAGCGCTCAGCCAGGAACGTGAAGAGGACCTCCATTTCATCACGATCATGCTGGACGTAGCCGATATCATCGAGAATCACACAGGCAAACTTGTCTAATTTCGCCAGTTCTTGCGGCAGACGCAGGTCCCGCTTGGCCGCCAGCAGTCGCTGGACCAACGAGTTGGTGGGCGTCCAGAGCACGGGGTAGCCAGCCTCAATCACGGCATACCCCACCGCTGCCAGGCAGTGACTTTTCCCCACCCCCGGTTTGCCAATCGCGAGAATATTCGTCGCTGTCTCCAGGAAGGAGGCGCTTTTGAGGCGTTCCAATTGCAATTGCAGCGTGGGGGAGAGTCGGCTGAGCGAGAGCGTCCGAAAGGTTTTCTCCACTGGTAGTCCCGAAGTACGTACCAGGCGAGCGGTCCGTCGTTGCGTCCGCTGTTCTATCTCAAGGCGTGCCAGTTCATAGAGATAGGCTTCATGAGACAATCCTTCCTTGGCAGCACGCAGGGCCACGTCGGCGAAGGTGTTAGCCATTGCTCCCAGGTTGAGTTGGGTGAGCAGCGTATGCAGCTCAGTGGATCGATTCGTGGTGTTAGGCATGGCTTCTCCTTGATGGGATCAGTTCGTCATAGGGTGAAAGGTCCAGATGAGGTGCGGGCAGAGCCAGGACCTCGGTGGAGTGAGGGGGATGGACCAGATCGCGTACCGTATCGAAGCGAGGCAAGGTGCTTGCTTCTAACAACAGGGTCAGAGCCGTTTCGACCTCACTTTCCGAGGTGGAAGCCGCTAGATGTAAGATGCGTACATAGTCCCGGTCAGCCCGGTCGATGCCACTGCAAGTGAGGCGATCATACGCCAGGCGAAAGGTCGTGGTGGGAAACAAGTCATCGCGATAGCGGTAGGCTGCAAAGGCACCAGGCTTGCGGACCAGAGACCAGATCACATGACGATAATCGATACGATGCTGCTTTTGCCCGATCAAGCGTGGGATGGTGAAGGCCACGGTGCTGCCGACGTAGCCTTCCAGTGTCTCTGCTCTCAGACGCACAAGCACCGATGTGCCAATCAAGCGAGAGGGCACGGAGTACACGTTGGCTTTGATCTGGATCGTGCTGAATTGACTGACCGTGACACGCATTTCTTGACACGGGGAAAGCGCGGTAGTCGGAAGAGGGGCAAGCGCCTCCCGTTCCTGGGCAAAGGCACCACTGCGCTTGAGATTCCTGCTGCGAACGAGGTCCTGGAGGAAGCGCTCATAGGCTTCACGGCTCTTAAAATCGCGGTTGGCGCGCACGCGCAGGGCCTGATCGACGGCCTGTTTGAACCGGTGATGGGATTGTTCCACATCCCCATTTTCATGAGCGATGCTCACATTGTTTTTCGTCGGCTGCATGCCATAATGAGCCATCAGAGCCTCATAGCGCTTCGTCCAGTCGCGGCTTGGTTCCTTGCCCGCATTCTTGACCGCAGCCGTCAAATGATCGGTGCGATGCTGTTTGGGGACGCCGCCGATCTGCCAGAGCGCTTTTTCGATCCCTTCCGCCAGGGCTTCGAACGATTTACTGAAACAGATGCTCACCGCTTCGACATTGGAGTAGGTGAGCACAAAATGATGGACCATATGGGGGAAGGGAACGTCGGCAATCGTGACACCCAGATCCTCCATATGGGTAAAATCCGATTGTCCTCGTTCACCAGGGACGTGCTCTTGTGCAAACATCACCTCGCGATCGGGTCCATGCAACACACGCCACTGTTGAATATGGCGTTGTAGAGTGCGTACCTGAGTCGGTCGATAGCGATCAGGATGGCGTTCACACAGCAGGGCGAAGAGGGTTGAGCCTTGCAGCGCTGGATCGCGCTCTAACTCCGAGACGATCCAGGGCCAGTCCTGCTCGAAGGGGTCCGGTCGTGTTTTCCAATCATGGGGGCGTTTGAGCTGAGAGGGAAGTGCTGCGGCCCGCTCATATTTGCGGGCCGTCCGTTCCCCGATCCCTGCTCGTGCCGCCGCGACACGTTGCGTCATTCCTTTTTTTCTTTCTTGCAGATAAAGTCGAATTTCTGTATCCTTTTTCACATGACACCTCTGTTTGATATTCGAGTCGTGTCATGCTAGGCCATCTCCTGGGCATGTGTCCAGAGGGGTGGCCCTTCTTTCTCAAGAGGGGGGTGCTGCGGTAATGAACAGAGCCACTTGAGGGCTGCTCATTACCGTGCTGCGCTGCCTCAGCGATAATGCTCAGCGGTGGTTGTGCTCTGTACAATATCAGCGCTGCTCAAGCGCCAACCACTCACAGAGCTGGAGCACGCTTTGCGATCTCATGTCCGAGGTCCTTTCCCGCCTCCATGCCAACCACCACCTGGACCTCGGACATCGCTCGCACCCTTCGCATTTCGCCTCGACTGCTCCTCCCACCCTCCCTCCACCTCAGTCGATCAAAATGCGAAGGCTTGCCCTAACTCCCTCCCCTTCGTTCTCGCTGTTTCCGAGTGCCCCTGTTTCTCACCTGAGAAGGAGGTCATCAGGATGTATCATCAAACGGATCGGATCCCTCAGCGTCTTGAGTGAAGTGGTCACACACGTCTTGGATGGTCCTTTCTGATCGGCACTTGTAATCAGCAGTACCGGCTGTTTCTATTATCGTTCATCAAGGTATGCTTCATAGGGATCGAGCTGGCTTGCCCGCAATGGTCGTGGTTTTGGGGCAGGGGGATCGGGAGGTTGTCGCACATATTTACGGACCGTATTGCGCGCTAAACCCAGTTGAGCTGCAATCTTGATGAGACTCACTCCTTGGCGATGCAGAGCTTGAACCTGCTGAGAGATCTCCCACTTTCGCAGAAGACGTGCCTGGGTTTGTTGATAGCGCTTGGGAGTGGTAGAAAATGAAGGCAGTGACGTTTCTTTTTGGTCAGAAGAACTTTCTTGAGCCTCTACTTGAGGGAGACGGATTTTCGCACGCCCCAGGAAGTCCTCCACCGCATCTCCCAAATTTTTCAGGAGGTGCCAGCGGTCGCACACCTGGATTGCCAATGGCGCGCCTTGTGTGGCCCCGTCGACATAGGTGCCTCCGCGGTCTCTGCTCACGACCTCGACTTCTGGATGAGCCTCTAACCAGGCGATGACAGACTCCACAGTTCGCTCAGGCAGTAAATCAATGATTTTGTGGGTCTCCAGGTTTACGATTATACTGCCATAGCGTTGACCGCGCCGCCAACTCCAATCATCTATTCCTACCACGCGAACTTTCCCTACCGCAGGAATGGGGGCCAAATGGAGAGACCAGAGCAGTGTAGTCTCTGAAATGCGCATCCCAAGCTTGCTTGCAAGGCGTTCTCCTCCTTTTCCGCACGTCGCAAAACCAATCTCCTGCACCCCAGTGCGCCGCCGCTTCGTGAGTCGAGATGAGACTTCAATGAAGTCTGGAAGCCGCTCCGTCGTGATCTTCCGTGGGCAGGTTGCCTGGCGACAGAAGAACTTCTTGACGGTCAGCAGCAGCCGAATGGGGCGACCCGCGCAGGGCAGGTCCAGTGGGTGACGGCGGTAGTAACTGTGAATAGCAGACGAGGGGGTCGAACAGAGCGGACACGGTGAACTCTCGCGATGCGAAGTCACACGCACGAGCACCTCTTCTGGTGTGTCGCTGATCGAGGTAATTTCGAGTCCCTCCGGCAATGGGAAAAGCGGGGTTTTTGGCATTTCTTGCCACCTCTCATCATATTTTTTGAGGAGAGTGTAGCAGATTTCTCAGAAATTACTAGCGAATCACCAAAAAGTGGGAAGACCCAATTATACATCGGCGTTAATAACCGAGGAAGAATGGTGGGCTCTTGAGCAACGTGGCACGGTTCGTGGTCCAGAGTATGGTCACCGGAAAGAATTGATCGCAGCACGAAAAGCTCTCACTCGTCTCAGTCAGCCGCTCACGGATGTCTTCCGTCTCCGACATCAAGACCGATCGGCCATGAGAATCGCAAGTGTTCATCTGGTCATGCATCGGGAGATGTACCGCCATGGTAAGATGTTTTGGGAGTGGTCGCCGCAAGAGTGGATGGACACGCTGCGTTCTACCCCAGAGCAGTTCGACGCAACATATGGAAGAATGACCTGTAGTCGCGTGTCGATCATGGATGCTGCCTATCTGCTTGGAGGTGTGAGCGATCTTCGCGCAGTCGGTACATCATTCTACATCGTTGAGGCTGCGAATACCTACTTTGGAGCTGAGCTTGTGGCCCAACAGTGGAAAAGAATGCTCCGCGTCCTCTCAGAAAGAGGGTACGGAGAGAGTCGATCAAGCATTGGGAGAGTGCAGGATCACCTCTGTATGCTCTTTGTGCTCAATCGCTCTCCCTACCTCGAAGCTATTTCTGAAGAACTCCTTGCATCGGTGGGAGAAGAAAGCCGTAGGAAGCAATGGTCGAGAAGAAAGATTACCAACGGACTTCGAGACCTTGGGATTTTCTCTCCCTACCAAGAAGAGAAGCTGGTTCTTCCTGCTACCGAATTCGACAGTCAAGGGATGGCTCCCGAGTGGTACGCATGGTGCATGGCATGGTATGAACGGGCCGTTGATTTTACCCCCATCGTTCGCCAGGGGTATGCACATCGTATCCTTGCTGTTGGCCGTTGGCTACAGCAACATGAACCAGATGTTCGTTGCCCTGAGCAATGGACCGAGGATCTGGCGCTGCGCTTGAGAGCTGACCTCTGCTCGTGGACTGTTGGGCAGTACAGTAGCGCCAGGGGACGACACACGCTCCGCATTCAAGGAAAATTCGGTCAACCCATGAAATCGCATGGGATCGCCCACTACCTCGTGTCGATGCGCCGCTACTTGTCCGACCTAACGAGAAAACCGCATGCGGTCAATGGAGAACCCGCTCGCAGGATCACGCTTGATTTCGTTCCTAACGAGGCGTTTACTACCCCAGAGCAGATCAGAAAGGCACTCGATGCTGCATCTCCCAGGGACATTGATTTGCAGATGTGGGCTAAGCTCACCATTGCAGCAGCGACGCTCTCTGCGAGCGATCTTCCTCGGAACACACGCTATCCTCTTAGCTTTTACAGGGCCTTTGGACTGGTTTGGGTTACCTCGGCTCGTCGTCCCAACGAGATTGCCCGTCTGAGACTCGATTGCCTGCGAGAAGACTGGGCACCTGACATGTTCGACGAGGACGGCCAGCCCGTCGAAAAGGTGACCCTTGGTCATCCGCACAGTCAGCCCTCATCGCAAGATTCGCAGAACAAGGATCTCAAACTGTATTACCTGCACATTCCTACCGGCAAAAATCGTGGTCCGTTCTGGATCTGGATTCCCGATTATGTTGCTGAGGCCATCAATACTTGGAAGCGTGAACGACCACAGTACCAGCGAAAGCTTTACGACCAGAAGGATTGTGAGTATGTAGACTACCTCTTCTGCTACCAAGATTTGCGCGTGGGAGCAGCCTTCATCAATGAAGGACTGATTCCCACACTCTGTACGCGAGCTGGCATTGCTATCGAGGATGCCAAGGGCAGAATTACCGGGCATCGAGGACGGAGTACACGTCTCACCATCCTGCGAAGCCGTGGCGTGAGTTTGGATGACCTGGCAGAATATGCAGGGCATGTCAATCATCGAACGATTCGACGCTACGCTCGGCAGAACCCGCTCCAGCTTCATCGAATCATTCGAGATGCGGATGATGTGAGTCGGATCATTGAAGGCGTGGTGGATGTGCAAGCTGCAGCCCTGGGTCTACCTGCCCTCAGATGGTTCATTGGGTATGATGCAGATGGAGAGCCGATGTTCTGCGGCAATCAACTCTACCTCACGTGTGCACATCGACTTGACTGTGAACGCTGCGGCATGTTCATTGAGGGCGAGAAGGCCAGACTGTTGCAGGAAGGGGAAACTACGTTGCCGATCACGTCCAAGGTGCCCATGACCCCCATTGAAAAATGCGTAGTCGAAGGAGATCAGGAAGGGGTAGAGGCCTGTCGGGCAGCTTTGCAGCAGGTACCAGCACCGGAGGCCCCGGATATCTATTTGATGTTCAATCCAGAAGGCTTGAGCAATGGCGAGCTCGAAAAGCTAGCGGCGCTGGGAACGCTCGAAGCGCTAGAGAAGTTGCAGCAGGCGCTCGACGCCCATGAAAAGCGGCTTGAGGAGGCACAACAGCACAAAACAGGTCGCAGCGCCCTGGTAGGAGCGCAGAAGAAGCGGATCAGGTTCATCCGGGAGCTCATCATCGCAGGTGCGCAGCGCCGACATGAGCAGGAGGGCAGTAGAGGGGAAGAGGAGAGCCGAGAGGCTCATCAAGCATCCCTGGGAGCTTGAGGCTTGGTCGGGGTGCTGTCCTGGTGCTCATGCCAGGAGCGCGGAGCAAGCGATGCCGCCAGGCCCGACCCTTGGCAGAGGAGGGTAGACTCGAAGAGCGAGAGCGACCTGGTGGACGGTGACGCTCATCAATGCAGGACCAGGTCGCTCTCGGCGCGCTAGCGCTCACCCCTCCTCTGTCAAGGGCGGCATCGCCCGCGCTCCTGGCTCGCGAGAATGCTGGGGCAAGAGGTTGACTTTCTCAAGATCATCCTACATAATCCCCGACGCGCATGCCCGTTTCGTAGAGCAGCGTCACCAGCAGGCGATTGCGCACCTCCTTGCGGGGGATCGCAGCCAGAATGGCTTCCACCTGCTTTTCGGTCAGCGGACGTGGGTGGCGCTCGCCGATGGGAATGGCTTCCAGCTTGGCCGTGGGATCGGCATCCAGCAACTCCTGCTGGTAGGCCCAACCGAAACACGAACGCAACGCAGCCTTGCGGCGCGCCAGTGTGGTGGGGGCTAGATCCGTCGTGGCATCCAGGAACAGCCTCAGGTGAGATACCGTGATCTCCGTAAGAGGAATCGTCGGAAGCAGCCGCGCACAGGCCACCAGGTCGTAGCGGTAAGCGCGGCGTGTGTTGGGGGAAAAAGCATGCTGCTTCGCCGCTAAAAAAGCTTCGGTCATCTCGATCAAGTCCATAAATTCCTCCGTGTCCAAGATAATCTCAGCGTACCAACCAACGATGGCTGCCAATGAGAGCCCTTCATTCCTTATCGAAAGGAGAGGCGTGTCCAAGATAACAGCTGTTATCTTGGACAAACGTGAGCCACAATATACCATACTACTGAGAGCGTGAGGCTCCTTCGGTACTTTTGGACGTTCCTCCGTCGACGAGAGCGTGAGGCTTCACAGGGATTCTGGTACCGGGTACTTGATGAAGAGGAACTTGATGGAAAAATTCTTGAACAAAGTGCGATTGTATCACTCACGAAGTTCTGACGCCGGTTCGCTGATTCTGAGAACAGATGAGGTACGAGGCAAACGAATACGTTTCCTGTTGAGCGGATCTTCGCTCACTCTGTTCCTCTCTTTGGGCTTTTCCGAGCTCGCCCGCGTCAGAGCACTATTGTGGGAGTGAAATCAAGGCCAAGTACGCCTACACCATGCGGCTGGCGGCACTGAAGTCGACGAGCACACAGGGTTCCTCTCCGACCACCCAGCCATCATGTCCGGCAGGCACCAGGCCGATATCACCAGGACCGAAATCGGCCTGGGTTCCATCGGTCATCTGGATGACGATGCGCCCGGAGATCACATACCAGAAATGAGGAATCTGGCAGCTTTCCGTCCCAACAATGGACTTGGTATGCTCGGACCAACGCCACCCTGGTTCGTAGGTTGCACGTACCACGGGCACATCACCGAAGAAGACAAATTCTGCTTTCGTCAGGGGTAAGGTGCGCGTTTCGTTGGGAGTGTTGAAGCTCTTCCGTTCTAGTGTTGCCATCGATCGTTCGTCCTTTCTCTTGTTTCTCTTGTCGCTCACTCTGGAGCGAGCTCATACAGGGTAGTAAACGGGTTCTCCAGTGGCACCCGTTGGACACTGCTGAGTTGCTGCTTGCTCCCGAGCAGGCGCTCGCTCATGTGGAGGCTGGGCTCAAGGTAGCGCGAGCACTGGGCTCGGCTTTTTGGATCACCAATCTTGTTGGCGTCCAGATGCAGGCCTATGCGGCTCTGGGCCAGCCGCAGCTGGCCGAAGCGGCGCTGCAAGAAGTGCGATCAGAGGCCGAGTACCCGCGCTTGCTGGCGGAGCGCTCGCTCCTGTTGGCCTGGGCGGAACTGGACCTGGTGCAACAGCAGCCCGAACTCGCCCTAGAGCGTTGTGAGCAGCTGCTCTCAACCGCTCCCCAACGAGCAGGGGAGACGGACGCACACGTCATTCCCCGACTCTGGAAGTGCCAGGGCGAGGCGCTGTCCGCGCTGGGCCGGGCAGAGGAGGCGATCCGAGTCTTGGAGGAGGCCCAGCGCGGCGCGAAGCTGCAGCAGTATCTGCCCCTGCTCTGGCAGATCGAGCGCTCGCTGGGGCGGGCCTACCGGCGGCAGAGGCGCCAGGAGGAGGCGCAGCAAGCGTTCGCCGCCGCGCGTCAGGGGATTGCTCTGCTCTCGGAGAGCATAGATGATCCGGCGCTCCGCGAGCACTTTGAGCAGACCGCCTACGCGACGCTGCCGAAGGAGAAACCCGTCTCGCCGCGCCGGGCCACTGCCGACGAGTACGGCGGCTTGACCGAGCGCGAGCGAGTGGTGGCAGCCCTGATTGGGCAGGGCAAATCCAATGCCGAGATGGCCGGGCTGCTGGTGGTCAGCAGACGGACGGTGGAAACCTATGTGAGCAGAGTGCTCTCGAAATTGGGCTTGACGTCACGCTCTCAGATCGCGCTGTGGACCCGCGACAAGGGGTTGGCCAGCCGCGAGCCGTAACGAGGCGCTCCCTTAAGCTCATCACGCATCAAAGCTGTAGAAGAGCCGATCGGAGATGCTCTTCCAACTTGTGCTTCCGATCATATGCACCCTCCATCTGCTCAATTGGTCGGTTTCGCATCAATCGTACGGAGGGCCTAGTGGTAAAGCTCAGCTCGCTTAGCGTTGTAAATTTCGTCGGCGGGCCTAATAGGCCGTAATGGTCACAACCAGGAGAACTCCAACGATGAGCCACTCAAGGGTCCCATTGTTGTTATCGGGGTCGACACGGAAGACTATCTCAATCCAATCATTCCGCACCAAAGTGATCACGAACAAAATCCCTGTGACAATTGCCATGGCCGTTTCAAGCCAGAAACGCCGTCTCAATGCATTCCTCATGGTTCAACCTCGCCTTTCGCAAAGCAACTACTCTCAATTTATTCAAGATATACTCTTCTTTTTAGCACTGGTGCAAGACTCCCTCTTATCTTTCCTCTCGAAGTTTTAAGAGGGACTCTCCTGCAGCCATACGCGCAACTGTTCGATCTCGAACAGTTTGCTGTCTTCTGATGACCTGCCAAGGAAGGTAGTGAATTGGCGAAAACGTCTATACTTCTGGAATGTGATCGCCAAAAGCTGCATGCAAGGTCTCGATAGCTAGTTGATCCACTCTTACTTTTTGTGGATTTGGCACAGACACAGACCGCACCAGGGGTGGCTGAGAAGTTACTGCTCTTGCTGGTAAATGGGGCACTTGCACAGCTGCAACTTGTGGTAGGACAATCGCATCTTTTGTCGTATCCTTCTTCGGGAGTTGTGCTAAGTAGGCTTCGCGTTGCGCCGATGGCATTTTTGCTAGTAACGCAGCGAATTGTCTCTCCGGTGTTTGTTCCTCTGCTGATGATGGGCTCATGTGATCCTCCTATGAAATGCACCTATAACTTCCAGGTGAGCCTTCAAAGGCTCTTTAGGACGACTTATCTACTGCCACTGTAAGTGTAGTTCACCATGGACCCAGGCCCCGGCTTCGGGTGGTGGCAAAATGAATGTCACCAGTACTCCTTCGTTTATCGCGAATTGTATTTCTGGGCCTGTGACTGTGCTGTTTGTGAGAAAATGTGAACTGATGATGGGGGCCGTTGTTTTCCCCCTCTTTCCATGGCAGCCGAAATGAATATGTTTGTAGGTCCAGGGGGTGTGGTTTTGTGCTACAAAACCCTTCGTCCCCCCAGTTGCGTACAAAAATTGCCCAAAGTTGATCAGCAGGGTTATCATCCACCATTATTGCCATAGCATACACAGGATGCAACTCAGTGTTAAAATCGGTAACGCTATGGGCACAATCTAAACCAAACAATCCTGTAACAATGGCAAATGATCTGTCTTTCAACACCTGGTGCACCTGTTCTACCGCCTGTTCCAGTTCCTGGAAAATCTCCTCTGAAGGGGTAGGAAAAAGTCCGTTGCTAATATCCTGGAGGGTAGCGGCAGCACTATCGCTGTTATCAACAGCATCGTGGAACGACTGCCACCAGGGAGTACTAAAGTGATCAATTGTTTCATCTGAGTCGAATTCAAGTTCTATAAAGCCTTGACCTGCAGTTGATGTTGTAAAACCAGCATTATCTTGCGGAAAGAACTTGATGGTGTAATCGTCGTCGGTACCTGGAGCGGAATGACTATGCCAGGAAATTGGCCCTTCAAGTGTTACTGGAAACCAGTTCCAGTGCCCAGGAAATCCTCCAGTGACTAGAAAAATGTCTACAAAGAAAAGTAGAATCTGACAGCTGTCTGTTGGGATGTACATGGATCCAAAGGTAAATCTTCACTCACACTGAAACACAAGGTAGGAGGATTTGGATCCAAGCCAGTAACCAACTGGTATCTCCATCGTGGATTCAGCGGTAGCCCGTTATCATCGGAGGAATCCCACAGGAGGTCCATAGGGGGAAGAGATATGTCAGCCCAGCCACCAAACCAGACATTGTTCGGTGCTGTCTGCATCTTCGTGTAAAGAGCATTGTCTGCCCCTACTACGAAGATCTGTAGTCGTCCATCGGCTCTTTGGGCCACTGCTGGTTTACCAACGAATGATCCACCGAGATTCCCCCACCCACCAACAGGCCAGCCAGGAGGGGGTCGTTCTATGATCCCGTGCGGTACGCTATCGGGTTGTAGGATGGCATGAGAACTTCCCAAGACGTGTCCTGTGCCTTGCTCTTTAGTATAGAGAGCATGATCGGTTCCCACCACAAAGATCTCCAATCGTCCATCGGCATTCTGACCTACTGCTGGATCACCCAACCACGTTCCCCCTCGTTATACCACACATTAGACCATCCACTGTTTGGTGCTGTTTGCCAATTATGGTAGAGGGCTCGATCGCTTCCCAATACGAGGATCTCCAATCGTCCGTCGGCATTACGACCCACTGCTGGTTTACCAACGAATATTGATCCCCCGAGGCTAACCCACCCATCTGACCAGTCGCTGTTCGGTGCTGTCTGCCATCTATGGTAGAGGGCATGGTCGGTTCCCACCCCGAAGACTTCCAATCGTCCATCGGCATTCTGAACGACTGTTGGATCACCCAGCCACGATCCTCCGAAGTTAGTCCACCCATTGCCCAATTTTGCTGGAATCGTTGCTATAACAAACTCATTGGACCAGCCATTGTTCGGTGCTGTCTGCCATCTATGGTAGAGGGCATGATCGCTTCCCACCCCGAAGATCTCCAATCGTCCATCGGCATTCTGACCTACTGCTGGATCGCCCAGCCACGATCCTCCGAAGTTAACCCACCCGTCTGACCAGTCATTGTTCGGTGCTGTCTGCCATCTATGGTAGAGGGCATGATCGCTTCCCACCCCGAAGATCTCCAATCGTCCATCGGCATTCTGACCTACTGCTGGATCACCCAGGAATGCTCCCCCGAAGTTGGCCCACCCGCCTGACCAACCACCATTGACTGTCGTCTGCCATTTATCATAGAGAGCTTGATCAGTACCTACCACGAAGATCTCTAGTCGTCCGTCGGCGTCTCGTCCTACGAAAGGAGTTGTCTGAAAAGCTGGAGCCATGAGAATATCTCCATTCTCAAGCAGCTATGTGCTTGACCTATATTACTCTTCGATTGTAGCAAGGATGAGTCTACTTGTGTACACGTCCGCCTTACAGGTAAAACTATGTTGCAGGCGTACTTCTAAGCCTGGCTTCCAGAAGAGCCGGAAGGCCAGTTGCAAGCCTGGATAGACGAGAGACGTGTTACAGAAGCACGAACAACAATGTCAGCGAAACTTGTACTTCCAAAGGAGGTTCTATCAAGACAACCGTATTAGGAACGATAACAAGTGCCAAGTGCGTGGGAAAGAAACAGGTGATATTTGCTCATCTATAAAGTATACTCAGATTGCAATCAATGATCAATGATAACAGCTACTAATTTTGACGCTTATTATATTTTTTAATCTTCCCAGGAAACTTAATTACCTAAGTTTGGCCCAAATTAACGGCCACATGAGTGCGAGCAAGAAGCGCGCATAAGGGATCGACTAAAGCCGGTGCCAAGGGAGCAGCCTGATTGAGGACAATCTGAACCACCTGGCCCAAGGCATCGGTAAGCAGAAAGCCACTGATATGAAAGACATCGCGCAGCATGCGCAGCATGCCGTACTGCTGCAAAGCCGGGCTCGCCAGCCAACGACGCGCCCACAGGATCACATTGTGAGCCAGGCTGCCCAGGAGCATGATCATCTGCTGAGCGGCAAACCGCTTTTTGTTGCGTTTGCCGATGCCCAGTCCTTGCTTGTCGCCGCTTCCAGGAGGTTTCCACACCACCGCCGCGCTGATCATAGAAGCGGACATAGGCCAAGAGCACCGCTGCCGGGTCATCGAGCAACGAGAGAGGCTGACCGGTCAAAGCGAGGACATGCTGGGCCGACAAAGCGGAGAGCAGCACGCCGTACGCGAACTTGCCGTCCTGTTGGCGGCAACGCACCGCGATGCGCTTGACCGTGCGCACATAGGCCTGGGTTGTCTGGGTCACCCAACCGAACTGCCGCTCCGGCTGATGGGGATCGACGTACCAGTCCTGCACGCTCTTGGCCAGACGTTTGGCTTGCTGGCCCGAGTAGTCCTTGCAGTGAACCAGGTAACTGCGAGCCAGCAACCAATTGACATCATCCAGACTGCCCCCTCCGGCATCCACGCGCACGATGGTTTGACGGCGCTTGTTCTCATCCAAGTGCAAGCTCTCTTCGGCTGCCAGCAGCAGCGGCTGCAAGGCGCGGGTCAGTTGCGTCTTGCCATCAAAGAGGCGATCGACCACGATTTCCCCATAGTGGCTTGCCAGCACGCGCCCCAATTGTCGACCTCGGCGGTTGCGCTGTTTGGCGAAGTAGCCGCTTTGGGGCCACAGGGCAGGCCACTCATATCGACATCCAGCACCTGAAAGCTGGCTTGATAGTCATGCTGGTAGCCCTGACTGTACTGTCGATAGATGCTATCCATCGCTTGTTGCATTTGCTCCACATTCTCTGCCGTACACGCATTCAACGTGTCCTGCACCACCGATTGCTCAGCACAGCGACTACGCCCGAAGGCTCGAGGCCTCGCGCCATCAGCTCGCAAGCGCGTATTGATCTCTACCAAGCCATGGGCTCCTGAAAGCCTGCTGATAAAGGCGTCGTAGAGTTTGTCAGTCGGGCTATCCTTGATCGTCTTTTGTGCAATCTGCACGGTTTGCTTCATCGGTTGAAACACTTTCAGTTCTCTCAGCTTGATGCCAATGGCGGCCAAAGTGGCACAGCCAGTAAACTGTTTGCTCAAAGGTGTGGTAAATTCGTTCATGATGATGCTCCTCCTATCGCTAAGTTTTCACTCTACAATAGGTATGGCTCGTCATTCTTCTTTTGGCAAGTTCCTTGCTTGTGGCTCTCTGCCACTAGTTTGGGCCAAATTTAGGTAATTAAACTTTCCATTTTGAGTTTTTGTTAATAATGCGTGTACATATATCGATCTTAGTATGCTTTCCAGTTCCCATGAAATACATACCCCAGTTAGTAGTATTGCTTATCAAGATATCCAAAGCTACTGCTAACACGTGCTAGTGACTTGTCGCAGAATGCTTGTCGGAGAATGGTACTTATCTCGACTCCACACTCGTAGAGCGGTCAACGACGTATATAACGTATCTGAGATTTGTAGGACTTTATGGCAATCTTGGCCTAGTTATGGTTCTCCCGCAGGCTCGCTGATGACAAGTGTGGTATACTAAAGAACAGAACAAAATTTCCAATGAACCCCTTCTTGATCCGATTTGAGCCTATGACTATTCTTCCCGATCTTTCCGACCTGATGATTGAACAGGTCTATGTCACCAACGAGGTGGTGATTACTGCCCGTGCAACTTCCCCAACGGCTTCCTGTCCTTGTTGTGGGAGCCTTTCCAAACGTGTACACAGCCATTATCAGCGGACCTTACGTGATCTTCCAGCCAGTGGCCGTCTCGTTCATCTGGTGATGCAGGTCCGTCGTTTCTTCTGCGAAGAGAGCACCTGCACGCGTAAAATCTTTGCGGAACGCTTTCCTTCTTTGACTCTCCCTCGTGCAAAGTTTACGTTGCGCTTGCAAGAGGCTCTGCGAGAGATGGGCTTTGAGCAAGGTGGAGAGGCGGGTGCACGCTTGGGCAAGAAGCTGAGCTACAAAGGCGAGCCCTGATACCATCTTGCGGCTGGTCAAACAAGCCAAACTGCCAACAATCTCATCTCCACGCGTCGTTGGGATTGATGATTGGAGTTGGAAACGCGGACTGCGCTATGGAACGTTGATTTGCGACCTTGAAAGTAATAGACCCATTGATGTCTTAGCTGATCGTTCGGTCCAAACCGTCTCGGCGTGGTTTGAGGAACGTCCCAGTGTGGAAATAGTGAGCCGAGATCGCTCATCTGAATACGCAGCGGCCATTTCCAAAGGTGCTCCCCAGGCGCTTCAAGTTGCCGACTTGTGGCATATCGTAAAGAATTTATCGGAGAGTGTGCAAACGCTGTTAGCCCGCTGCCGGGCCGAAATACGACGTGGTTCGCAAACACAAGCCACGGAAGACGCAAGAGCCAGCAGAGACGGAACCCGTGCTGGAAGAAGAAAGGCGTCCCGCTCGCTCTCCCAGCGTCAAATTCGCGCAAGTCGGGCGGCGAGCGCAAAAGCTGGACCGATACGAGCAAGTGGTTGAACTCCATCAACAAGGAGTCAAAGCGGCTGACATTGCTTCTCGCGTTGGGATAGGAGAACGAACGGTTCACCGATGGCTAGCTCACGGATCCTTTCCCGAAGCCAGACGGCGGCGAAGGCGACCCAGTCTTATCGATCCCTATGAGGGTTATGTTTTCCAATGGTGGCAAGAAGGGCATCGCAATGGCTCACAGCTCTACAGAGAACTGAAAGCCCAAGGATACAAGGGTTCATCTAAAGCCATGTACACTTATCTGGCTACCTTGCGGGCACCTCGGTCAAACTCATCTAAGTCGAGCCCATTGAAATCGCAAGAGCCCAAGAGCGTCCCATTGTCACCTGCACCGCTGGAAAACTTCTCAGCACGGCGTGCGCGCCTTTCTGTTTGTGCGTCAACCAGATGAGCTGGATGAGACACAGCAAAAAGAACTGGCACTCATGAGACAGGCCAGCTCAAGCGCAGAGGCCGCTTACCGCTTAGTCCAGGCTTTCATGCAGATGATCCCAGAGCATACAGGACAGCAGTTGGAGACCTGGCTCAGTTCGGTGGAAGCGAGTACGTTGCCAGAGTTCAAGTCGTTTGCCAAAGGTATCCAACAAGACAAGGTGGCTGTCCTTGCAGGATTAACTCTTCCGTGGAGCAATGGACCTCTCGAAGGGCATGTAAACCGGCTGAAACTCATAAAAAGAAGCATGTATGGGAGAGCTAAGCTACGTCTCTTACGGCAACGTGTGCTTCGTTCCTCCCCAAAAAAGAGAAAAAGCACCATGGCACGAGTCGCATGAGAATCGTGTCCTAACGCGTGGTCAATGCCTGCTTCGTGGCCTCTCATCAGTCTTCATCACTCTTGGCCCATCCTAACACTCGCCTAGGATTTGCCCACAAGAGAGGTCACTCAACAGCGCTCCGCTTGCGTGAGAAGTTACCCATAGGCGCGAAGGCTCTCAAAGCGAGAGCCTTGAGCATGGAGTTAGCTCATTTATGGCTGAACTCCCTATTGATCGAAATGGGTTGGTGTTGGAGTCTGCCAGACGCTTGTTCTGAACAAGGACGTGGTGACGTTCTGCGAAACCGGATCAGAGCAAAGTTACAAGGATGTCAGGCTCTGATTTTTGTTTGAGAAGTCTCGTCTTCGAGATGGGTCGCTAACGTGTTCTCTATGATGTACAGCTTCATCTCCTCTCGCATCAGCGAGCCTGCGGAAGAACCTAGTTATCCTTCATTCATGCATCGGCACGTTATCCTTCACAAGCCAGATTTGAGTTGGAATTATCGTTCAAGTCAGCAGGGAACAGCTTAAGGGCATGTTCGGGAAAATGTCATTCTAGCAACACATTGGTACTCTAGATGCCTTGGTGGTGTTCCCTCTCTGGCACAATATGCTACAAAGCCCTGTTTCGAGTCTTGCCTTCTTCACTCGGACGAGCGGGAATCAGGCGCATTTTGCAAGCTGTCCCTGGTCCGCCTAGAGCTTCGCGCGGGCCGTTAGCCGGCTTCTATGGACGTGCCTCCTCATCAAGTACATCAAGGCTTACCTCCGTAAAAATCAACTGATGTTGTGATATAAGGAGTGGGGTTGCGAGGCAAGAGAGAAGGTGGTAGGGTAGGGAAAAAAGGAGACAAGGATGAACGAAAACGCAGCCAAGGCAACAGGGGAGGAGGCAAGCGAGCCCAGTGCGGTGCTGGAACGTTTAAACTGGCAACTAGCCAGGCGCGATGATAAGCGGGTGGCACAGGGGCTGTACGCCGGAGAAGCGATCGAGGAGATGCACGAACTGAGCGAGGCGGGCCTGCTGGACGAGTTTTTTGTGTTTCTGGAGCAGATCGGGATGATGGCGCGGTTGGAGCAAATGGAGTTACCTGGGGTGCAACGCGTGCTGGTGCCGACGGTGCAGTTTGTGCTGCTCTACCTGCTCAAAGTGCTCTTCGGAGGCCAATCCATGAATGAATTACCGCGCTGGCTCTGGAGCCTCGTGGCCTTGATGGAGTTGGTGGGGTTCAATGCCCGGCAAGTGGAAGAGGGCTTGACCAAGCGAGGCGAGGCCCAGCGCAAAACCAAGCCGAAGCAGGGGCCGCTCACGCCTCAATGTCTGGCCAACAACATCAGCAAACTGAGCCGTGAGCAGATGGAGAGGCTCTTCAATCACATGGTGCAGTGTGTGGTGGGCTCTTGACTGCTGGATGGAGTACGCATTGCGGCCTTGGATGGCAGCAAGTTGGAGGCGCCTGCGACCTATGAGGGCTGCGGCAAGCTCAAACAGACACGCAGTGTCAAGGTCAAAGGGCAGCAAGAGCGAGTAACGGAGGAATACTACGTCTATGGGTGGAAGGTGCTGGTGCTCATCGATGTGCAGACGCGCCTGCCGCTGGCCATGAAAGTCGTGAGCATCCAGGAGTATGAGGGGCGCTGGCTGCTGCCGCTCTTGGAGGAGGCGCAAGGCAATCTGGGGACGCGTGGGCACATCGGTACCATCGTGATTGATCGCGGCTATTTAGATGGGGAGGATTTGTGGCAGGTGCATCAGCAGGGCGTGATCTTTGTGATCGTGGGCAAAACGAATATGGTGGTGACCCAAGATGCCCAGGCGCTGGCCAAGCGGGAGCGTGCGCAGGTGCGTGAGCGGGTGATAGGTCACGGACACGGCAAAACGGCACGCCAGGAGCGCCTGCGCACCGAATTGGTGGGCATTGAGGGCCTGACGACCTATGATGACTATGGCGATGCCACCCAGACGAGAGTCACGCCCATCGGCGCGACTACCAAGGTCAGCCCATCAACGCGGTGGTCGTGCGCCGCTGGGACAATCGGGTGCCCAGGGGCGATGGCACCGTTTACTTGACCAACGGCCCAGTCAGCGATCCGTTTGTGGTCTTTGACAGCTATGACTGGCGCTCCGTGATTGAGAATGGCATCTTCAAGGAGGGCAAGCATCCTTGGCACCTGGGACGCTTCCCCAAGAAAACCGAGGCCGCTGTCATCGTCCATTGCCACTTTACGCTCCTGGTGATGGCACTGTGTACCGCCTTTCGCTTGTGGCAAGCCCAACAGGCTGCGGCTCTTCCCCAGCAGAGCAAGCTCCATCCGAGTGTGAGTACCGCGCTGTTGGCAGGTGAGGGCACTGCAGGCTTTCGACGGCGTCTCAAGGAGGAAAATCGCGACAAAGTGATCGTCTTTGTGGCGGATGTCTATGGCATTTTCCATCTCGCCGAACTCGCGGTGGTGTCGGGGTTGCGCCTGCAGCGCCTTCCCTCTCAGCTTGGCTCTCGCCAAGCCATTCTTGAGCGCTATGGCATCTCCCCTTGATCCTTATATCACAACATCAGTAAAAATCAATTGCAAGCTTGACAACGGACTGTTCTTCTTCTAGAATGAAGGCACAGAGTTTCTGCTTCATAAAGAGGACGACTCGCGAGACAGCTCTTTCTCATACGTATCACAACGCTCGTAGCTGTGGACCGCGAGGCGAGAGGCTACATCGGCGACGCGTGTGGGTGGAGTCGGCGTCGTTGTCACGCTCGCATCCTTTGCCCTTCAGATCCGTCAGAACACCCGCCAACTTCCCGAAAGCGTCAGGTGCTCATGTTCGCTAGCAAAATGCATGTCGACGAGGTAGACATCGACGTCGCTCTCGTGGGCCGGTTGCTCGCCGCGCAGTTTCCGCAGTGGGCCGACCTTCCCATCGAGCCGGTCCACTCCGCTGGGACCGACAACGCGATCTATCGGGTAGGCGTCGACATGGCCGTGCGACTCCCCCGCATCGAAGATGCCACCGGGCAAGTGGACAAAGAGCACCAGTGGCTGCCCAGACTGGCCCCGCACCTGCCGCTTGCCATCCCGGTCCCGCGAGCGTTGGGGACACCGGGCGAGGGCTACCCCTGGCATTGGTCCGTCTACCAGTGGCTCGAAGGCGAGACCGCGACCATCGAGTGCATCGCCGATCTATGCGAAGCGGCGCGTGATCTGGCACAATTCGTCGCCGCCCTGCAGCGGATCGATCCCGTCGGCGGGCCACCCCCTGGGGTGCACAACTCCTTCCGCGGCGTGCCGCTCTCTACGCGAGACGCTGACACCCGCGCCGCAATCGCCTCCCTGGACAGCATGCTCGATGCCTCTGCTTTGACCACGGCGTGGGAAGCAGCCCTCCAGGCACCAGCGTGGCACGGCCCGCCCGTCTGGATCCACGGAGACCTGTCACCAGGGAACCTTCTGGTCGAACGGGGCCGGCTCAGCGCCGTCATTGACTTCGGGTGTCTGGGCGTGGGCGATCCCGCATGCGACTTGCAAGTCGCGTGGAATCTCCTCTCCGCCCAAACCCGGGACGTCTTCCGCGCAGCGCTCCCAGTCGATGACGCGACGTGGGCGCGAGGTCGCGGCTGGGCCCTGTCCGTCGGGCTGATCGCCCTCCCCTACTACCAGAACACCAACCCCGTCCTCACTGACATCTCTCGACGCGCAATCGATGAAGTCCTCGCTGGTCAGAAGCACGCCGCATGACGCGGTGGGCGAGACGCTCGCTGCCACGTCGTGTAACGAAAGAGTGAACTACTATGTGGCACTGTTACTCATATTTTGGCAATGAAACTGGAGACAGAGGCAAAAATCGAATTCATTTTTGAAAGTTTGAGTGTTTGACGACTCACTGCCACGAATTGATTTACAAATCAAAATTGCTGCCAGGACATGCTACAGAACAATTGTTAACTCATCAGTGTAAAGCCTTCTCTGGACTTAAGCTACTGCCACGATATGGGTAAGAACCATTGCCAGAACATGGATAAAATAGCAGTATCCTTCCAGGCAAACATGCCTGGTGTATGCTGATACAATTTGCGATCATGCATAGTCGTGTGGTAAGTCGCTTTCAGACCACAAGAAGGAATAAAGGAGAGTACCATGAGACAACCAACATTGCGGCTTGCCTGCACCTTGACCGGAAAGGGGTGGGTGGAAGCCTCGCTTTCTGATGGGATCAATCAGGTGACGCTCACGACTTCCTATCTCTCCGACGCCATCTTTGATCTGCTTTGGATCGGCATTTCGTTAGGAGAGGGGGCACAAGCGGGCACATGCGTCTGGCAACAAGAACCTGGAGAGTATCACTGGCTTTTCTCTCGGCAAGAAGAGCAGATCGAGATCCGTCTTCTCTGGTTTAAAGAGACCTTTTCTCATCGGCCAGATGAGGAAGGAGATTGCCGCTTGGTTCTGGAGTGTTCGCTGCTCAAATTCGCCACCAAGCTCAAGAAGCAACTTGACCAACTCCTTACCACCTGGGGAGATGAGGGGTACAAGAGGACATGGGGATATCCATTTCCACAGACAGAACTGCAGAAATTGAAGCACCTCCTCTCTGACGCCCGCCATCTGCGCAAAAAGAATGCAGCATTGTCGAAGAATGTCTTCCCCTAGTACTACAGTTGTAAACGAGGGAGAAGAGACAGACGATGCTTGTAGTGACACAGACGAGCGACTGCCTGATGTGCACGTCGGAATGAGGACCAGGCCAGACGCTGGAGAAAAGACACGGGCTTGCGGAGCAGGAGGGCAAAGAAGAGCCGTCGCACTTCCGCCACGCTCAGTGGAACCATCACCGGACCGTCAGCCCCCGCGTGCGTTTGAATGCGTCCAGCGTCCTGGAGGGAGAGTAAGGTTGAGAGGAATGCTTCTGTTTTTTTTCCACGGGCGCATCGGAAAGCGGCAGTACTGCCTGGCTTTGGGCGCGCAACACAGTGAGAAAGGCGTGCGCGAGCATACAGAGCGTGATGTGACGATACCACCCCTGCCACGAGCGCACTTCATACTCATCGAGTCCCACCTGTCCTTTGGCTTCCTCGATGCACTGTTCGATGGTCCAGCGACTGCCGATGGCTTGCACCATATCGGGCAGGGTCGTGCCCGTGTGGGCAAACACCAGCACGTAGGCCATCTTCGCTGGGTGAGCTCCCGAGGCGAGGCCACGACGGACCACGAGCCAATGTTGCCAGCCCTCTCTGGCTGGCTCCACATCGACAAGTTGGACGCGTGCCCAGTCAAAGAGGCGAGGCCCTTTGCTCCCACTGCCCGCACTCAGCGTCTGCCACGCCTCGGCGGGCAACCCACGTGCCACCTGATCCACGCGTCTTGGGGTCTGCTCTCCTTGCACCTGCACCTGTTCCCTGCGCGGCACTGCCAGGGCATACGCCTGCTGTCGGGCTTCCAACACTGCGCGCAGCGGGCGATGACTCCCATAGACCGTATCTCCTGTCACCCAGGCAGCGCTGATGTCCCCGTCCAACGTGCGCGCGAGCATGCGTGCTGCCAGCTCTGGTTTGGTGGCAAAGCTGACCTCTGCCGGCACATGGGCTTCTCGACAACGCGCTGCATCCTGGGTCCAACTCTTGGGCAGATACAGCTCTCGATCGAGCAAGGTGTGGCCTGCCTGGCTCGCGTAGGTCAAGAAGACTCCCAGCTGACAGTTCTCGATGCGCCCGGCTGTCCCACTATACTGCCGTTGCACGCCCACCGACTTGCTGCCTTTCTTGAGGAAGCCCGTTTCATCGATGACCAGCACAGCACTGCCATCTGCAAGCTGCTCCCTGACGTAGCTGCACAGCACCTCTCGTAGGTGCTCGCTGTCCCAGGCCGCTCGATCCAAGAGGTATTGCATCGCATACGGCGTCGTTTCTCCTGCCTCCTCTGCCAATTGCCAGCCGTTTTTGCGTTCCACCGGACTCAGCAATCCGCGCAGATACGCCTGCGCTCGCTGCCACGTCTTCCTCTGCGCAAAGCAGGGGCCAATGCGCTGACACACCTCTTCGAACGCGTTTGTCCAGATCTCTTCCGCCGAGAAGGATGAGGGTGCTTCGAACTGTCGTGAAGCCATGTGAGGCTCTCCTTCTTCTCTGGTGTTTTGCTCCTTTTCATTCTAACATATTTTTACAACTGTAGTACTAGACCAGGAAAGATCACCATCGTAGGCCGATGGTCGGCGGCACGGACACAAATGCGGCGAGATAGGTTAGAGTGGGCAGAAATCATAACCGATCATACGCCTTGCCTAGAGCGACCTTGAGTTGCTGCTGGAGCTTCTGATTTTCCGCTTCTAGTTCCTTGATGCGACGATCTTTAGCCAGGATCACCAAATCGCGGCTCGCATTCGTTTTCCCCCTTGGAGAGGCAGCACGTTCTCGAATCATTTGCTCGACGCTTTGTTGTCGGAGCGCTTCAATACGATCTCGCAGGTCTGGCTGACTGTAGAGATAAGCTTTGCTTACCGCCGCCGCCTTCGCCACAGTATTGAAGTTTACAGGTTTCTGTTCGCGGAGGAGGGTGGTGATGGTCTCTTCCACGCCCTTGTATTTTTGCTCTTTTCGGCTTTGAGCATGGGCCGTCAGGCCAGCCGTGTTCCGTGTCCATGTCTTCTCACTCATGTGTTTTCCCCTGCTGGTGGTATTGGCGCTGCTCCCACTCTTCCGGCGTGTACTCACGCTCGCACTTCTCACTTCTTGCGACGATGCTTCCTTGCTTAAGCAGAGCAATGGCTGGCCGAACACGTTCATCGAGGTTTTTCTGGTTCACGTCGATCCAGTGGACGTTTCCTGCTTGTTTTCCGATCTCGATGCGGTCGAGAATTTGTTGCTCGTAGGCTCCGAGCGCAGGGAGATCATCGGGGGTGAGTACATAGGCTGGGCAATGAAAACACGGCAGTTCCACAAATTTACAGACAATTTTCGCGGTTTTCAAACAGGAGCCAAGCGCCATCTTGACATTCTGCCGGTGCTCACGGACCCGCTCTGGATCAAACGCATTTGGGCCTGCCATGGGCAACAGCTTTTTGCCGGGTATATATTCTGGCTTGCCATCGTTGAACTGGACAAGACCACTCTGCATGGCCTTTTCCCATTGCGTGCGCATTGTCACATCCAGAATTCTGGCGTAGATGAGGGTCATCTCTGGGCTAGCATGGGCCATCCACTGTTGAACCATGACCAGACTCATCCCGGTGTTGAGAAGCTCAACCGCCTTAGCATGTCTGAATGCATGCAGCTTGAAATGAAAGAGATCTCCCGCCTCGTCTCGAATCTGATACTTTCTCGTCAGGCTCTCCAAGGCCCGAGAAACGTTTCTGTCAACAAGCGGATCTCTGTAGAGGAAACGTTGGGTGGCACGACCTCCCTTGTCCTTGGGCGTGGGAAAAAGCCACTTCTTCGGATTTTCTTCAGGCGTGTAATGGTGTTTGACCCACTCAATCTGTGTGAGAACAACAGCAGCCACTTCCGCAGTGATCGGAATACGGTGTCCTAGGATTCTCGTTTTCTGGATATCCCCCATCAGAGAGTATTTGCCGCCATCCTGTTCCAGGCACGTATCCCATTTGAGATACAAGACATCTGAGATGCGCCAGCCACTGGCTCGTAACAAGATGACGATGGGAATGTAGAGGGGGCGTAAATGATGGAGATGCGTATCCAGTTGCGTTAGCACCGCCTGTGGAATGTACTTCACATGCGCCTCTGGTCGATACTCACAGCGTGGATGATGGCTCGGCCAGATGATGCGAGCCGTTGGTTCGTTGGGTCTCAAAGGACTCTGAACACGCTCGAGATAGCAGAGCAACTCTTCTACATAGGAGATATGATTCCCAAGACGTTGATTTCCCGCTTTCCAGCCATGTGCTTCTGCCTCTGCCTTGAGAACCAGGACAAACGTATCGATATCCTGTCGGGAAAGGACGTGCAACGTTCGCGCCTGGGGATATCGCTGGAGGAAAAAGGTGAGAAAGTTTCCCAAACACGAGGCGCACTTGTACAGGGTGTCTACGGTGACCCCTGTCGTCAGTTTGAATTTGATGTAGTCCTTGACGAGAGGACGAAACACATCCGGGACGCGCTGAGAATCAACGTAGTAGTGGGTGGTATGTGGCGCATAGCGGAGTCCAGGGATCAAGCGTGCATCCCATGTATCTTTTGCGAACTCCTCCTCGAGCTGTTCCAATGGAACCAGCGCTGATGTTCCCGCAACAAGCTGGATAGGCATATTGCTCATGATTACTTGCATCCTTGTGGAGATGAAGTGCAGCAGACCTGATCTTGTGCCTGGACCCAGGCGGTTCGCAATGCCTCTTGAGAGGGGTGTACATAGGTTTGATAGGTCTGTTGAAATGAGGCATGCCCAGCTCTCTCTTGGAGGTGCTCAGGCTGCCATCCCAGTTCGGCAAGCTTGGTGAGCATGGAGTGACGGAGCACATGCGGGGTCACATCCACTCCCGTTTTTTGCCGTAATCGGCGAAAGAGTGAGTCAACATCCGCATAGGTAAGCGCCTGGCCCGAGCACTGCCCGTACAATTTGATGAAGAGATGGTTTGTTTCAACTTCTGCGGTATGGACTCGTCCGACATAGGCAACGATTTCATCGATGAGGTCGGATGAGACATCAAGAGAGCGAGGGGCATGGACGGTCTTGATTTCCGCCCCGTTCTCCAAAGTCCCACGGTCACGAATATGAACGCGATTCTCAGCAACATCGACATCCTCGACCCAGAGGGCAAGGAGCTCACCGATGCGAGCCGCCGATTCATAGAGGAGTCGAACCAAAAGCCGATCACGCTCGTTGGTACAGGCATCGAGCAGGGCCTTTACCTGGTCTTTCGTGATGGTCTTTGGGCGTTGGCGTTTCTCTTCTTTTTGTCTCAGAATGTTTTTGGCAATGGGCGATCCCTTTGTGATGTGGTGAAGAAATCCTTTGTATCGTCTGAAACGCCCTGGTAAGGAGGTTGTTGTCTTGTCTTTCAGATTGCTGGAAATCTCTTCCATCCTCCAATGGTAGTCGTAAAAGCCCCTGATCACCGTCAGTGTATGGTTGATTGTGCGGTTAGATCGGGCTTGCTCCACTGGATAGGCAGGTAGAACCTTGAGCGAACCAGAAGGGAGTTTGAGCCAAAGGACAAATTGAGAGAGATCATCCAGAGTAATCTGCTGCCAGTCGAGATGCTCTTGGGACAAGAATTCCCAATAGAGTCGGAGCGCAGCTGCGTAAGAGCGCAACGTCTGACGCGCTGAGCCAATGCGATCCAGGTGCTTCAGGTAGTGGATGATTGGTACTACCAGTCTGCCTTCCTCATCCATCACAACATACCGCTTCTGGTGATCCTGGGCCTCAATCTCTACAACACGCATGCTTCTCTCCTGCTCACTTCACTTCCCACAAGGAGTGCTGTAGCGACTCCTCTTTACTTACCAGTATACTTCCTCTACGAAATCATACTTATCGAGATAACAACCCCAGGACGAAAAGAAAAAGGCAATACAGTATTCTTTGTCTACTTTGTTGCCCTTCTCAAAAAGGAATCGAGATATTAGTACTTCCCGGCCAAGTTCTCCCCACTTTCACGCTCACCTTCGTTTCTCAAAGCAGACAAAAGGCAAAAGTTGGCGCGAAATTCTTGTCGGAAAATCGTTTGCGCCCAAAGTTAGGAGAAGATTCATGCCCCTGAAGGGTGATGTTTCCTCTGCATTGCAGGAGTTTGCGGCATCGTTGGGCGCTCGCGATCCTAAGACCGTCGCGACGTATCTGACCACGATGCGTGACTTTGTAGCCTGGCTGGGTACGCAACCAGGAGGGACGCCATTTCATCTCGGCCTTGTGACAGAGACGGCGGTGCGTGGGTATATGGATTTTCTGGCCACCACGAACCGCGCACCACGCACCCGGAGCAAAGCCCTCTCAGCGTTGCGCCGCTTCTGCCAGTGGGCGGTGGATGAAGGCCATCTCCGTCGCAATCCGGCGCGTTCGATTGAACGTCCCACCGTGGTGGCCATGGCTCCCACGGAACTCTCAGAAAAGCAGCGCTTCGTCCTCAAAACGATGGTGGAGCAGCATGCCACACCTCGTTTTGCAGCCATCTTCGCCCTTGGGTATTGGGCGGGACTGCGCATCAGTGAGATCGCCACGCTCCGCCTGGATCAATGTATCATCAATCAACGGGCAGGCAGCGTCACGCTGGTGGATGCCAAAGGGGGTAAGACCCGAACACTCGATCTGCACAATATGGCGCGGCGAGCCCTCTGCGACTACCTCTCTCCAGCAGAACCACACGATGATAATAGTGATCCTGAGAGTGCATATGTGTTCACCAGTCAGCGTTCGGCCTGGTTGCGGCAATATGGGCGTCCTGACCACCTCTCCGAACGGGGAATTGAGCATCTCTGGGCGCAGTTCAAGCGACAGGGAAGCTACGAGGAATGGCAGCTCATCGCCGATGTGACCTTTCATGATCTGTGCCACGACTTCGTCCATCGTGCACGCCAGTCCGGCTGGTCACTCGAGGAAATCGCGGTCTACGCAGGACACCAGACCAAAGATGGCGCCCCCGCGATTGCCACGACGGCGCGCTATACCCTGCCGAGCCGCAAACAACTCAAAGAGCGGGTCCAGCTCTTGCAAGGCTAAAGAGAAAGAGGAAACAAGGTATGGCCAAGGTTGTCGTCCTGCTCAGTCCCACCCAGCGGGCCAAGCTGCTCCAGATCCCTGACAACTTCTCCGAGCGAGACATCACGCGCCACTACTCACTTTCAGCAGAGGACCTCGCCGTGATCGAGCAGCATCGACGCCCCCAGAATCGCCTGGGTTTTACTGTGCAACTCGCCTATCTCAGATTCCCCGGACGTCCCTGGGACCCGCAGGAGCAGGTGCCTCCGGCCATGCTTACCTACCTTGCCGAGCAGATCGGAGAAGCCCCCGATGTGCTGGCAGACTACGCCACGCGCGACCCGACGCGACGTGAGCACCTCTCCGAAATCCAGCAGGTCTTTGAATTTCACCCCTTTACGATGCCGGCTTACCGCGATCTCTCGCGCTGGCTGATGCCCATCGCGCTGAGTACCGATCAAGGGATCGTACTGATGGAAGCCCTGATCGAGGAGTTGCGCGTGCGTCATGTGATCCTGCCTGCCGTCTCAACTCTGGAACGGCTGGGGTGGGAAACCCGTCGTCGAGCGCAACAGCAAGTGTTCACCACGCTCACTCAAGGTCTTTCCGAGGAGCAAAGGAAGCAGCTCGACACGCTCCTCGTCGTGCCGACGGACGGGCGGCGGATGCCTTTGGCGTGGCTGCGTGAGCCACCAGGGCCGGCCAAACCCTCCAGTTTCCTGAAAGTGATCGAGCGCCTGCAATACATTCGTGCGTTTGGATTGGATCCGCTGCTCGCACGCCGGGTGCATGCCAACCGCCTCCGTCGTCTGGCGCATGAAGGGGAGCAGTATACGCCGCAGTTCCTGGAACGTTTTGAGCCGCTGCGCCGCTATGCGACCCTGGTGGCCTATCTCCTTGATATGACGGCCACGCTCACCGACACGGCGCTGGAGATGCACGACCACATCATGGGCCTGCTCTTCAAACAGGGGCAGAAAAAACAGCTCGCCCAGTTTGAGCAACGCGGCAAAGCCATCAATGAAAAGGTCCGCCTGTATGCTGATGTTGGCAACGCGCTGATCAAGGCCAAAGAGGAGGCAGCGGATCCCTACAAGGCCCTGGAGGCAGTCCTGCCCTGGGAGACGTTTGTGACGTCCGTCCAGGAAGCCAGGACCCTGGCCCGCCCCGCCGACTTTGATTACCTGGACCTGCTTGACGATCACTACTCGCACATTCGCAAGTATACGCCAGAGCTCCTCGAAACCTTTACCTTCCATGCTGCCGCTTCCAGTCAGCCACTGGCCGAGGCCTTGACATTGGTACGAGACCTGGGGCGCAAGAAGATACCTGAGAACGCACCCATTGACTTTGTCAAACCCCGCTGGGAGTCGCACGTCGTCACCGATGACGGCATCGATCGGCACTACTACGAGCTGTGTGCGCTCTCCGAGTTACGCAATGGACTGCGCTCCGGCGATATCTGGGTCGAGGGGAGTCACGAGTACCGGCAATTTGAGGAGTACCTTCTGCCCGTCAAGGACTGGCAGGAACTCCGTGCAACAGGCACACCTCCGGTGGAGGTTCCGGTAGATGTCACGACCTACCTGAGGGAGCGGAAAACCCTACTGCATGAGCAGTTGACGCGGGTCGGACAACTGCTCAAGGACAATGCCCTGCCCGATGTGCGTATCGACAAGAACAAAGTGCGCATCACACCGCTGGACGCAGAGATCCCGGAAGGGGTCGAAGAGCTAGCGTGCAAGGCGTACGCCAAGGTGCGACGGATCAAGATTACTCAATTACTGATCGAGATCGACCAGAAGATCCACATCAGCCGTCATTTCACGCATCTGCACAGTGGCGAACCCGCCAAAGATCGAGAAGCGCTCTTTGCCTCCTTGCTCGCAGAAGCCACCAACCTGGGTCTCACTAAGATGGCGGATGCCACCCCTGGCATGACGCGCACACGCCTCTCGTGGGTCAGTGATTGGTATGTGCGAGACGACTGTTTCACCAAGGCGCTCGCCGAGATCGTCAATTATCATCACCGCCTGCCGTTCTCGGCCAATTGGGGAGATGGGACGACCTCCTCGTCGGATGGTCAACGCTTTCCGGTGGGTGGGCCACGGAGCAACACCGCCCAGATCAATGCCAAGTATGGCCCGGAACCAGGCCTGGTCTTCTACACCCACATCTCCGATCAACTGGACCCCTATCGGACAAAGGTCATCACCGGGACGCCACATGAAGCACCCCACATGATCGATGGACTGCTCTACCATGAAACCGATCTGAACATCCGCGAGCATTACGCAGATACTGGAGGGTACACCGACCAGGTGTTTGGTATGTGCCACCTGCTGGGCTTTCGCTTCGCGCCACGCCTGCGCGACCTGGGAGATCGCAAGCTCTATCCCATCGAGAAGACGTCATCGTACCCCGACCTCAGTCTCCTGATGGGTGGAGCGGTGAACGTCAAGCAGATTACCGATCACTGGGATGAACTCCTGCGTCTGACCGCATCGCTGCGATTGGGAACAGTCACAGCCTCACTCATGCTGCGCAAACTGGCCTCCTATCCGCGCCAGAATGGGCTGGCCTGGGCGTTACGTGAGGTGGGGCGCATCGAGAAGACGCTGTTTACCCTTGAGTGGTTCCAGAGTCTTGAACTGCGTCGGCGGGTACAGGTTGGCCTGAACAAGGGAGAGGCGCACAACGCGCTGGCACGTGCCGTCTTTTTCTATCGGCAGGGGAGAGTGCAGGATCGTTCGCATGCCCAGCAGCAGCAACGCGCCCAGGGGCTCAACCTGGTCGTGGCGGCCATCATCCTCTGGAATACCCTGGAACTGGCCCGGGCCATAGAGGAACTGCGGGGTGAAGAGGTGGAGATGACTGCAGAGCAATTGCGCCATCTCTCTCCGATGGATTGGGAGCATATCGGACTGACAGGCGACTACACCTGGGATTTCACAAGCCAAATCCTCACGGGCCTAGCTTAGCGTACAAAATATCAGCCTCGTCTCCTTGACAAAACGCTTAGCGTACAGAAAGCAGGTTTCGATATGCTGACCCTTATCACGGGAGACCATTCCAGAACGGGGGCAAACAGCCTGCTTGGCAAATAGGGGATCGCTGTGGAGAAACAACTGGGAATGGACACTCTTCTGAGCAAGCGTTCGATTTGCCCCCGTTCTGGAATGGTCTCCCCATGAAAGGGTCAGCATATCGAAACGTGAAAACTGTACGTTAAGCAATTGAATTGGCCTGTAGGGCCAGGTGAGCATTCGTGATACAACGCTCATGAGAGAAGATCTCGCAAGGAAGGATACTTCTGAACTTCAAAGCCATTCACCTCAATCCTCATATGAAGCCACATGAGTCCATCAGCACGATCTCCCGTTTTATATCAAATCCTGTGGTATACTTACGTTATGAAAAAGCCAATCACCGTCAAAGCTCATTTGAGCATCGAAACAATCGAGACGCGTTACCGCAAGGCCAAAGATCCAGTGGAGCGAAGCCACTGGCAAATCATCTGGCTGCTCGCCCAGGGCAAGACGACTAAAGAGATCGCTGAAGTCACCGGGTACTGTCTGACGTGGATTCGCGCCCTGGTGTTAAGCGCATAATATAACTGCCGGTAGAACCAATTAAAATTGCCGCTTTTCACTTGTTTCTTCGCTGCGCCCTTACTCGTTGTGGGACGCCATCCGTAACCTGATAAACGAACGGTGGTGGGTAGAGGCAAGCCTCAGCACTTTGATCGACTGAGGCGGTGGACGGGTTGGTATGGAGGCAGTCGAGGCAAAGTGCTGAGGATGCGAGCGAAGCCCAGGGTTCCGTGGGAGTTGGTATGGAGGTGGGGAAGGGACCCTGGGCGTGAGCTCGCAGGAGGAACTGGTTTTCATGACGCGAGAAGACCGCACGCGAAGAACTTTTTTGGCTCTGTTGTAAAGCGCAGAGGTGGTCAGCATAATCCGTTGTAGTGCGAAACGATCAAAAGAGGTATGGCAAGCGTGTCAAGCGCAACACATTACCGTGATCACCTCTGACAATTCAGGCCATCAATCTAGACAAGCGCTACAGTGATGACCTACGATGGCACTCATCCAAGCAAAGAGGTGAGTGTCATATGAAGAAGGATACCGAGGTTAAGCTATTGATGCAAGAGAGACGCAAAGGGACCTCTCAACGGCTCGCGGCTGCACGCGCAGGGATGAGCGAACGCACCGCCCGCAAGTATGAACAAGTGGGCCAACTTCCTTCTCATCTCAAGCGCCCCCATACCTGGGCCACCCGTGCCAATCCGTTTGAGGAACATTGGTCCTGGGTCATCGCGCAGCTTGAACGCGACCCAGCACTGCAAGGGTCCACCTTGTTTGCGCTGCTCTGTGAGCAACATCCAGGCTGCTATCGACCGACCCAAATCAGGACGTTACAGCGACATATCGCTCGGTGGAGGGCCGTGCATGGGCCAGAGCAAGAAGTGATCTTTGAGCAACGGCACCAGCCCGGCGAGCGAGCACAATCGGATTTCACCCATATGGAGGATCTGGGCGTGACCATTGCAGGAGAACCCTTCCCTCACATGGTCTATCACTTCGTGCTCACCTACTCCAACGCAGAAGCGATCAGCCTGTGCTTCAGCGAAACGTTTGAGGCTCTGGCTGAGGGGATCGAGAAAGCGCTCTGGCAGCTTGGTGGAGTTCCAGAGCAACACCGCACTGACCATCTCAGCGCCGCTGTGCGGCAATTGCGCAAAGAGGAGAGAGAAGATTGGACGCTTCGCTACCAAGCCCTCATGCAGCACTACGGGATGCAGCCCACCTGGAACAATACTGGGGTGGCGCATGAAAACGGGGATGTGGAACAATCCCATCATCGTTTCAAGCAGGCCGTTGACCAGGCGCTGCGAGTCAGATGGTGCCGGGATTTTGCGAGTCGTTCGGCCTACGAACATTTTTTGCAGGATCTGGTCTACAAACGCAACCAGACACGCGATGCCCGCTTTACCGCTGAGAAGGAGGTCTTGCGCCCCCTGCCAGCCGCGCCGCTGTCCCCCTGCAAGGAACTGCGCGTCACCGTTTCGCGCTTTTCCACGATCCATGTGGGCAGTAACATTTACTCCGTGCCATCTCGCTTGATTGGGACAATGGTCATGATCCGGGTGCGAGCGGAAACGCTGGAAGGCTATGTGGGCACCTCCCCTGTATTCATCCTGCCGCGTCTGGTGGGCAAGCACAAGCATCGCATCGATTACCATCACATTATCTGGTCACTGGTGCGCAAGCCGGGAGCCTTCGCCGCCTACCAATACCGGGATGAACTTTTTCCCACGACCACCTTCCGCCTGGCCTATGATCGGCTGCTCACCGATTGGCCCAAGCGATCCAACCAGGAATATGTTCGCATCTTGCATCTGGCTGCTACGACCAGCGAATCCGAGGTGGAAACGGCGTTGTGCTTGTTGTTGGAAGCTGGGACACTGCCGACCCTTCTGGCCGTGCGTGACCTGGTGCATCTGCCCACAGTGCCGTCTATCCCACAACTGCACGCCCCAACCCTTGATCTCTCACCCTACGATCAACTCATACCATCAAGGAGGACCAATGGCTAATCAAGTCAATCGACACGACGAATTGCGTGCGCTCTTAGAGCGTCTCAACCTGGGCGCGATGGCCGCTGTCTTTGCGGATCTAGCGCTCAAAGCCGCCAAAGAGAACATCTCCCATGAAGCCTATCTCTTTGAGCTGGGCAAGCACGAGGAGGAGCTGCGCACCCAACGGCGCACCGCACGACTCCTGCGTGCTTCAGCCCTTCCCGCAGACAAGACCTTTCGCACCCTCAATCTGGGAAAGCTCTCGCCGCAGCTCCAGCTTCAGATTGAGCGCCTCAAAAGCGGCAGCTTTCTAGAGAGCGCTACCAACGTGGTTGCCGTTGGGAGGCCGGGCGTTGGGAAAAGTCATTGCGCGGCAGCGTTGGGCTATGAACTGATTTTGCAAGGGCACCCCGTCTTGTGGACGCCGACGAGCAACCTGGTGCAGCGACTGCTGGCTGCCAAACGTGATCTGAAGCTCCCCCAGGAGTTAGCCAAGCTCGATAAGTTTGCCTGCGTCATTCTCGATGACATCGGCTATGTCCAGCATGACCGTGATGAGATGGAGGTGCTCTTCACGTTCCTGTCCGAGCGCTATGAAACCAGATCCGTGATTATTACCACGAATCTCGTGTTCAGCGAGTGGAACCAAATCTTCAAAAACCCGATGACGGCGATGGCGGCAATAGATCGCGTCGTCCATCACTCCGTCATTCTGGATATGATGGAGGTCGAGAGCTATCGTGCCACCGAAGCCAACCATCATCGAAAGCTTCAACAAGAAGCGACGAAGATCGAGGCTCAGAAACCGGCAGAAATAGTTGCCATAGGGGGGTCCTAAATAGTTGACATTAGACACCCTGGCCCATCGCTACAATGACGCGGGTCCCCAAGGCCTGGGCGACCGCCGCCATGGCAATCTTGGGGGCACCTGCCTCCTCTCGCCAGAGCAGCAAGCGCAGCTCCAACAGGCTCTCGAGGAGCCTCCAGCCGATGGTGGGCTGTGGACTGGCCCCAAAGTCGCCCGCTGGATCGAGAGCCACACGGGACGCAAGGTGCATCCGCAGCGCGGCTGGGAGTATCTCAAGCGTCTGAACTATAGCAAGCGCGTGCTGCGGCCACGCCACGCCAAAGCCGATCCTGCTGCCCAAGAAGCATTTAAAAAAAACTCCCGGAGCAGGTGAATGCGGTGCAGCAAGCGTTTCCCCAGGCCACGGTCGAACTGTGGACGACCGATCAGCATCGCGTTGGGCTCAAACCGATCCTGCGCCGGGTCTGGGCGCGCAAAGGGTCCCGACCGCGTGTCACCGTCCAGCATCGCTTCCAATGGCTCTACCTCTACAGTTTTGTGCAGCCGGCTACCGGACAGACGGAGTGGTTGCTCTTGCCGACCGTACGGGCGGATGTGTTCACGATTGCGTTGGCGCAGTTCGCCCAGGCCGTCGGCGCAGGCCCAACGAAGCGGATCCTGCTGGTCCTCGATCAAGCAGGCTGGCATACCAGCAAAGAACTGGTGGTGCCCGAAGGCATCCATTTGCTCTTCTTGCCGCCCTATTCGCCCGAACTGCAGCCCTGTGAGCGCTTGTGGCCGCTCTCCAACGAAGGGGTCGCCAATCAGTCGTTCCGCACGCTCGATGATCTCGAGGCCGCACAGATCCAGCGCTGTGTCGTGCTGCAGAACCAGCCGGAGATCATCCGCTCGTACACGCACTTTCATTGGTGGCCTCCTTCCCACTCAAAACATCAGTGACCTACCGGATTTGATATCACTTCGCGTACAAAAAGCAGGATTGGATATGCTGACCCCAACTTGGGAGGCTAAAGCTAGTTTCTGAGCCTAGTATGGCGATTTGGTCAAGAGTCGAACTTGGGGTGTGAGTAGCAACGGAAGTTGAGCCGGGAACCATGATGGTGCTGGAACGGGCCTAGTAAGCCATAACCTATTGCTCATTTTTGCAGGGATTTTAGAGTTACCTCAAGAGACGAGCAAAGAAACGCTAAGTGTCCTCAATTTTCAAGACATTAGCGTTGGTTTTTGTCCACTTGCTACGGGAACCCCGTCTAGAGCGATTTGGATGTACCCATCATACGAGCGAGGTCATCAGCCGAGACCCGCGTGTAGATGGTTGTAGTTGCGATGTCGGCATGGCCCAACAAGTGCTGAATTGCTGGAAGCGGCATCGGCGGACGGTCAAGCCCATAGGCTGCTGGATCGAGCAGCGACTTGGCAAATGTATGGCGAAGATCGTGGGGGCCGAGAGGTGAAGAGAGTTTTGCTGCCTGGCCAAGCTTGGCAATGATCTCTCGGATGCCCCGTTCCATCAGTGGTCCGCGCTGGCCAAGAAAAAGATGTCCATCCGGCCAGATGCTCCAGGAAGGAACGGTCTTCCCCCGGACTTTTGCTCGTTCACGCCAATGTTCTGCCAGATGGTGACGGTGGATGAAATAGGCGTCAAGCGGCTCGCGTGCTTCCTGGACAAGCGGGACCTCACGATGTTTGAGTCCCTTGCCACGCCGAATAATGAGCAACCCGCGCCGAGCTGAGATTTGAACATCGGGGATTTGGAGTGCTGCGACTTCTGAGACACGCGGACCAGCATAGCGGAAGAGGGTTGCCAGCGCCAATGCCAGCCCGTGATCACGACGAGCCGCTTGCTCTGCACACCGCCGTACCGCGTTCCATTCGGTCTTTGAGAGGGCAACGGGTGCAGGTTCAACCACCTCAATCATTGTCAAGTTGCGAAACGGATTCGTGCCACCAATCGTATCGAAGAAGAGCATGAGGCTGATGAGCGCGCGATTAATGGTTGTCGGGGCAAAGCGTTTGACTAAGAGATGGTCACGATAGGCTTTTGCATCAATGGGCGTGATCTCGCTCGCTTTGAGACCGGGGTTTTCACTTTGGAGCCAGGTAGCAAAGCGACGAGCGTCTTGCGTATATAAGGCAATAGTTTTCGTCGACAGATCCGGACGAAGGGCAAGCGTCTCTTGCCAGGCAGCAATCTCATGCCACATGACTCCTCCTTGTTATCGGCACAGTTGGATTATCGGCGCAGTTTTTCACAAAATAGATCGAGGAACTCTGCCGATAATATACCACCTGGGAGAAGAAACTGTGCCGATAAGCCCCCTTTGCGGCACAGTTCGCTTGATCGAGCCAGGAACAAGATGAGGTGCCGTTGCAGGCGAGCTCATCTCTCGACATCCGCAATGTGTTCTCTGTGGTGCTATCTTTTTCGTCCTTAGAGCTTCATCCCAGGCCAGATTCCCGTGCACGCAGCGCAGCCTGGAGGCGATCGGCGACCTGGAGCTTGCTGTAGATCTCGCTGATGTAATTGCGGACCGTTTTGGGACTGAGGACCAGGCGCTCGGCAATGGCCGTGTTGGTCAGGCCCTGGGCGATGAGGGTCAGCACCTCGCGCTCCCGCTCGCTTAATTGGGAAAGTGCGGCAGGATTGACGGGTGCTACGGGCGGGTGGGCAAAATAGTCCATCACGTGCTTGGCAGCCCCAGGACTAAAGATGGCCTCACCGCTCGCCACGGCACGAATTGCTCGTGAGGTCTCTGCCGGTTCGGCTCCTTTGAGCAGATAGCCCCGCGCCCCCGCACGCATAGCCGCAAACACGGAGTCGTCATCGAGCATAGTCACGATCAGAATCGCGGTACGTGGATGCTGTGTGCGAATGCGAGCTGTCGCTTCGATGCCGTTGATGCCCGGCATGTGGATATCCATCAGCACGAGATCCGGCAGCAGCGTCTCGGTCAACTGGATCGCTTCCTCTCCAGTGACCGCTTCTCCCACCACGGTCATATCCGCCATCGCCGTGAGCAGAGTACGCATTCCGAAGCGAAAGATAGGGTGATCATCAGCGATGAGGATACGAATTGGCTCATTTGCTGGGTTCATGATCGTCCTCCATGAGCGGTAAATGTGCTACCACCAGCGTCCCGCCTTCTGACCGAGCCTCGATGGTGCAACTGCCTCCCAATTCCTCGGCACGCTCGCGCATCGAGCGCATCCCAACGCCCAGTACTAGGTCCACAGGCAGCCCGCATCCATCGTCCCTGATGGTAATAATGAGATTCCTGTCTCGCTGTACCGTCAGGGTGCAGGTGCGGGCCTGGGCGTGGCGCACGACATTGGTCAACGCTTCCATGCCAATGCGGTAGGCTGCCACTTCCACCGCTGCTGGTAAGGGATCGAAGGCATCCGGGGCCTCGACCGCGATCTGAAGTCCGCCCTGGGTGTATCGTGCGGCCTGATCGCGCAGTGCGCCGATCAGCCCTAGATCATCGAGGGTCGGCGGGCGCAGCTCATAGATCAGGCGACGAATATCTGTCACGGCACCTTGCACCTGCGTCGCCAATTCCTGCAAGAGCGCGTCGGTTGTGGCAGGATCGCGCCTGAGATATTCACGGGCCGCCGCCAGCGTGAGCGTGAGGCTGGCCAGAGTCGGCCCGAGCCCGTCGCAAGCGGCGGCGCTCCTCCTCACGTGCCACTACAAGGCGTTCGCGCGAGCGACGCAGATCGGTTGTAAGACGCACAGCATGGGCAATCACACCGGCATGCCGCGCCAGATCTTCCAGCAACTGCCGATCTGCGTGGGTCAGCTGCGCTTCTCCTTGGCGGGCAGCCAGTACGAGCTGACCAACCGTCTCCCCTTGGTAGATGAGCGGCAGTCGCTCCGTAGGGGTATGTGGAGGAGGTTGGCCGCGTATGGCCACCAACCGTTCCTCTGAGAGGGGAGGTGTATCGCTTTCGATCAGTGCAACGGCGACATAGGGCAGCTTGAGCGTGTTAGCGATGGTCTTGACGAGTGCCGGGAGCACATCCTCAGGCAGCAATGCCTGGGCAAGTTGCTGATCCAGGCGTGCGAGTACCTGGTAAGGAGCGTGACGCTCCCCGTACATCAGCCGATTGACAGCGCGTTGAAGCAGGGTGCGCAGCGGCTGGAAGAGCACGGCCACAATGCCGGTAGCAACGAGCGAGATAGCGGGAGTATTCCCTGTGCGCAGCAGCGCACCGAGATAGACGACCACCAGCACATACATTCCGATCACGCTGGCTGAGAGCGTGCCATAGACCAGCGTGCGGTTGATGATGAGATCAATGTCCCATAAACGATAGCGCAAAATGGCGATACCAACGCAGAGCGGGATGGTCACAAAGAGGAGTCCAGCCACCGTTCCGTCAGCCAACTGATAGAGGGAATCCGGGCGACTCCAACTAGGAACCAGATTTTCCACGCCCCGATAGAGCGTGTTCAGAATCAAGACGATGACCAGGCCAAACAGCAGCCACTTGGCCTGCTGGCGCTGCATCCGATCATAGACGCGCACGTAGCGAAACACCTGGATAGCGAGCGTAGTGCCCCACGTGAGGAGCAATTCAGCAGCGAACAGCGGCAGCGGCCAGAACGAGACATTGTAGGGCGCAGGTAATTGGAAGAACACGTCTTGCACGATCCAGAGCAGGATTATGAGCCAGGACCAGCGCGGCGCAAAGCGCCCGTCAGGAAACGTCAACAGGAAGGCGGCAAGAGCTGAGAATTGGATAAAGGTCAGTAAGACGAGCAGCAGGGTGACTCTTGGTGGAGCGTAGAGCGTCTGGAAGGCAGTGCTCAAGGTTGTCGAGATACCGGCAGCCCCAAACATGACCAGTAAAAGCGAAACAAACAGTCCAATCCAGGTGTCGGACTTGCGCCAGAAGATGAGCAAGCCAACGCCCCAAAAGATCAGCGAAACAAGGATGTCGATAGCGAGAAAGGTGGCGGCGTAGACAGGGAGTTGGATGCCCAGATGTGCCAGCGCCTGGACGTTGCCCGGTGTGGGCTGCCAGAAGTTGCAGGTCACGTGGACCGTATTGGTGCAGATGGTGTGTAGTTGGGTCGCGTAGGCGAAGATCCCGCCGATGAACAGCACTAGCTCCACGAGTGCGAATGCAATCCATGCGCTCCGTGCGAGGAGCAGAAAGCCACCACGCAGTGTTTCTTCATGCCCAGTGCCGGAAGAAGAGCGTGTGTTGCTGTTGTGCTGTGCTGCTCTTTGATGCAGATCCATCGTCTGCTCCTTTGCTCGCTTTCTCATCTGAGATCGGTCGCACTATGCGCGTCGAGAGGAACGTACCATTCCTGTAAAGTTTCCAGTGGACTCTGTGACCTCCTGAGAACGAGCAAGGACACTCAGATGATCAGCGCCAGCCAGAAGAAACAGAGACGACCACGGTGCTGCTGCTAGAAATGTTGCCTCTTTCTGCTCTTTCGCATGTAAAGCCCTACAGAGAAGCGTACTCTATCCTTGTCCTAAATGCAATCCTTTCTTAGAAAGCATCTCAGTGGAACGGAACGCAATGATTGCCTGCGAAATCTCCTGCACGTTTGCATCCTTTAACGAGGGTGAAGCGTCAGGGGCAGGCCATGGCGGGGGCGGGTTGCCACCGACACCTGTAGTTCGACCGGATGACCGGGGACGAGGCGTAGGGAGTAGCGCTGGGCAACGGTTGCCAGGACGAGCTGCGCCTCCATCATGGCGAGGCTATTGCCGATGCACAGGCGTGGCCCACCTCCAAAGGGAATGTAGGCATAGCGCGGACGATGAGCCGAGCGTTCTGGTGTGAAGCGGTCCGGGTCGAAGTGCTCTGGCTCCTCCCAGAATGCTGGGTGCCGATGCACCAGGTGCACCATCAGGAAGATCAGGCTGTTGGCCGCAACGCGATAGCCGCCGATCTCGTCGTCGGCGATGGCGTGGCGGATGATGAAAAAGGCTGGCGGGTAGAGCCGCATGGCCTCCTGAATCACGTTGCGGGTGTAGGGGAGGTCGCCCAGGCGGTCAACGGTCGGCAGCTGTCCGCCCAGGACGCGATCCACCTCGTCATGGAGGCGCTGCTCAACCTCGGGGTGCTGAGATAAGAGATACCAGACCCAGGTGAGGGAGGCAGAGGTGGTCTCATGTCCAGCAAGCAGGAGGGTCATCACTTCGTCACGCACTTGCTGATCGTTCATCCTCTCGCCTGTCTCCTCATCTCGTGCGGAGAGCAACATCGAGAGCAGGTCCCCCGTTTCCACGGGCGAGTCGGCGAGGTGTTTACGCCGCTGGCCAATAATGTCATAGATCACCTGGTTCAGCGTCTCTAGCTCACCTTCATTGATAAAATAAAGATTATGCAGCACCATGTTTATCCGACCACTTACTGAAAAAGAGCAGCGACTCGACGGTTGTCGGTCATCTCAAGGCTTCACCGTCCGCCGCAGTCTGATGCTCTAGCCAGTGCTGAAGGAAAGCCAACGACCACTATGCCAGCTATCGGCTGTAGCGATCAAACGGTTCGCAACGCCATTCACGATTTTCACGAGCGAGGACTGGCTGTGCTCCAGCCCAAACCTCGCGTCCGCACACGACCCATGAGGTCTTCGATGCCTTGAGCCGCCAACGGTGCGAGCGCTACTGCATCAGAGTCCTCGCACCTTGGGAAGAACACGAGCATCGGACGCTGGATCTGGCAGCCGAGGTGAGCGTCACCGTAGGCATCGCCAGCCGACCAATCAGTAGAGAAACGATCGCAAGCCCTTCGCCAACTCGGCGTGCGCTGGAAACGTGCCAAACACTGGATTACCAGTCCTGATCCCGACTACGTCAGGAAAAAACCGACGGATAGCCTGATCCGTTAGTGTCGGCTCATCCGACTTGGCGCTCGGTTTCCTCGATGAGGTCTGGTGGAGCCGGTGCTAGCCTGATCACACCGCTGGTGGATGAGGACGACGTGACTCGGCTGCAAGAACTCAACGCAGCAAAGAGACAGCGATCCCAAGCCTAGCTTGTTATGGAGTGCTGTTGCGTCGCCGTCCCCAGCATGCCGACCAGATGCTTTGCGCTTTGTGGATGGCCGTCCTGTCAGCGCGGTCACCATCGATTTCCTGGTGGCATGTTGCCAGCAGTGCCTACAATCGGTACGGTTCTCGTCCTGATCTGGACAACGCCTCCTGGCACAAGAGTCAGATGGTTCGCGCCTAGCTGCGCAGCCACAATCAGACGGTCAAGCAAACTGCAATGGGTGCGCATTCTGCCTTGCCTGCTGCCCTCCAAAGTCCTGGCTTAACCCGATTAGCCAAAGTGGTCCATGGCAAGCGGAAGCTCCGAAGCTGATCATATTCTGAGTGCGGACGAGCTGCAGGCTGCGTTTGTGTGTATACGATTCGCGAACCTCACCTAGTGATGCCCAAAGGTCGCTGATATCCTAGCCCGGCTTGCAGGCGACGGTTGCGCGGTGTAGGCACCCAGAGCGGGGGAAATGGGACGAGGACGTAGTGCGTGAGCTGAGGCAGCATCGTGGTAAAGGTATGACCGACCATATCAACATCACTGCTCAGGTCCAAGTTGAAGAGCGTCAGGCCAGCGATGCGCAGCGTGAGGCGCGTCATCTCCGTCTCGATATCCATCGGGTGCGAACCTGCGTTCTGCCAGCGTTCGAGCATTGCCAGCGTCGCATCGGTCATGACCGTTCCGAAGTGCGCCAGGCGCTTGTGGTGGAAGAAAGGCTGCATGAGCCGCCGCTGATGCAGCCAGGACTCGCCATTGCGGGTGAAGAGTCCGTTGCCGAAGAGGGGAAAGACCGAGCCAAACATCGCGGACGGCTTGTCGTAGTTACGATGATGATTGTGGAGGACCTTCTGTTAAAAGTCAACTACCATAGTACTGTGGTGCGAATTAAAAGTGCCGATCAAACTCCTTCCGTGATTGCCGAGTCATTTGGAAGAGAAAAAGCTTCCTGGTTGGCGTGCCACCCGCCCTTCAAACGAGCGAGCAGCGACAATGAGGCAGGTGATGCCTGTCAACTATGTGCATCGGTTGTCGGCGTCTGTTGACCGCTGGCCTGCTGCACTCGAAAACTGCGCACCTGCATCAGATCGAGGATGACTGAGTGATGGACGACGCGATCGATCGCCGCGACGGTGGTGAGCGGATTCTTGAAGATGCGCTCCCACTCAGAAAACACCAGATTGGTTGAGAGACAGACACTGCGTTGCTCGTAGCGGTCACTCAACAACGTAAAAAGCACCTCCATTTCATCTTGGTCATGTTGGACATAGCCAATGTCATCGAGCAGCAGGCAGGCGTAACGATGCAGCTTCGCCAGTTCCTGCGGCAAGCGCAGATCGCGTTTGGCGGCCAGCAACCGCTGCATGAGCTGCGCTGTTGGTGTCCACAACACGGCGTACCCTTGCAGCACCAGGTCATGGGCCACCGCAGCCAGAAGATGACTTTTCCCGACGCCTGGGGGACCCACGGCGACGACATTGGTGGCTTCCTTGACAAACTCCCCGCTGCGCAAGCGCTCAATCTGCCCCCGAATGGGCATCGGGAGGCGATCAAGCTGGAAGGTGGCGAACGTTTTCTCCCGCGGCAAGCCAGACTGTGCCAGCAGGCGATCAATGCGTTGCTGGTTACGTCGCTCACCCTCCAGTCGCGCCAACTCGTAGAGAAAGGCTTCGTGCGAAAGTCCTTCTTTGGCCGACTTGAGAGCCAGTTCGGCGCACACCTCTGCCATGGTCGGTAAGCGTAAGCTGTGGAGCATGGTCTGTAATTCGAGCTGTCGATTAGGCATGGGCCCTCCTCTGCTGGGAAGGCAGGAGCTGGTCATACGTCTGCAGGTTGACGCTGACCTTGCCCAATACCGGAACCTGCGGAAGGCGCACCAGATCACGCACGGCATCGAAGGTGGGTACCTGGCTATTCTCCAACAGGATACCAATCGCGGTTTCCACCTCGCTCTCCGAGGTCGTCGCCGCCAGGTGCAGCACACGCACGTAGTGACGATCCGCATGCTGAGGCAGGCGCTGGCACAAGGCATCGTAGGCATGGCGGAAAGCGAGTGTAGGGAACAGGTCCTCACGGTAGCGGTAGTGGGCAAACGCACCAGGCTTGCGCACGAGCGACCAGATGACATGGCGGTAGTTGACAGTATGCGTTGTCGCTCCCTGCAAGCGTGGCAGCGTCAGGACCTGCTGGGTTCCCACGTACACCTCCACCGTTTCAGCCCGCACCCGCACCAGCACGGTGGTGCCAATGAGCCGGGAGGGCACTGAATACGTTTTGTTCAACACCCGGATCGTACTGAAGCGACTCACGGTGATGCGTAGCTCGCGGCAGGGGGCCAGAGGCAGACGCGGTAAGGGGTGCAGCGCGGCTTGCTCCTGCTGGAAGCTGGCCGCCCTCGTGAGATTACGGTTGCGCACCAGGTCCTGCACGAAGCGCTCGTAGGCCACACGCGAGGAGAAATCGCGACTACCGCGGACCCGCAGCGCCTGATCGACGGCCTCCTTGAAGCGAAAATGAGACTGCTCGACGTCACCATTCTCATGCGCGATGCCCGCATTGTTCCAGGTGGGCTGCATGCCGTAGTGCCGCATGAGCCCCTGATAGCGCTCAGAGAACGCTTCCTGCTCATCGGTGGGCAGATGCCGCACAGCCGCGCTCAAATGGTCGGTGCGATGCTGCACTGGAACGCCGCCGATCTGCCACAGGGCCTGCTCGATGCCCTCGGCCAGCGCCTCAAAGGTTTCGCCGAAACACACGCGCACCGCTTCGACATTGGAGTACGTGAGCACGAAGTGGTAGAGCAGATGAGGAAATGCTTGCCCGTTAATGGTCACGTTGAGATCACTCATGTGGGTAAAATCGGACTGAGCGCGTTCCCCAGGGACATGCACCTGCTCAAAGATGATTTCCCGCTCCGGTCCCTGTTGCGCACGCCACTGTGCAATATGGCGCTGCAGGGTGCGCACCTGCGTGGGACGATACGTGCCTGGATGGCGCTGGCACAGCTCGGCGAACAGCGTCGCCCCCTGTAAGGCCGGATCGCGTTGTAACTGCTCTACGACCCAGGGCCAGTCCTCTTCAAAGGGATTGGGTCGCGTCCGCCAGCTGCGCGGCTGTTTCAGTTGGCTAGGTAACTTGCCAGCTCGCTCATACTTGCGGGCGGTCTTCACACTCATGCCCGCTCGTGTGGCGGCTCGTTCCTGATTGGTACCTTTGCGTCGTTCACGCATATACCGTAATACCTCTGCGTCTTTCTTCATGTAGCACTCACTCCAATAGTTTGTTATGAGTGCCATGCTAAATCTCCTCTGGCTGCTTGTCCAGTCTAGGGGAGATTTGGCAGTTTTAATCCGCACCACCTTCCCTCTCTAATTATCTCTCAACACGCCCTCTACGCCAAAGCCTGCTTGACTGTGGGGCGAAAAAGAAAGACCAGAAGAACGACATTCAAGGGAACATCAATGATAGGACCAAGGTCAAGCTGGCCGCCTGTCACAGGAGTAATGGTCCCAACAACGGCAAGCAGAAGCAAGAGGAATGTACTGATCAGCCCGGCAGTGCGTGCCCACCGTTGACGCTTTCCTAGACCCCAGGCAGCGACCAGGCTCACGACGGCGAGCACCAGGACGACCACAATGACCGGGATAGGCCTACCAGTCCCATCGAAGTGCCCCGTCGAGAGCGAGATGAGGGGAATGAAGAACGACAGGATGTTGAAAAGGCCATCGATGACCAGGAGGACAATAGGAACGAGTAACTTGTTGGATGTGCGCAGTTGCGTGTGTGTTTGCATGTGTTTTCTTCTCCTTCAGGATACGGGACAATATGTCCCTCCACAAAAGGACAGAGATCGGGACACTGCTCCCTTCCACTTCAAAACTGCGATCAGGTATGCTCTCTGGAGATGAAGAGCAGAGCAGAGACTCATGTAAGAAAGCGGAGCTACCAACGATGCCTAACATGAAGCAAGACCTATAAATGCACATGCACGGTGTGTCATTCGCCGACTGGGGTGCCTACGAGGTCAAACAGAACCGTACACGCGAACGAACTCAGGGGCTGACCGACCTGGAAGTGTTCCAGCATGCGCTCTCCCAAGGGAACGACGAGGCCAGGAGCATGCGGTACAGGGGTCTCTTTTGCGGATCAGGAAATTGACACAGAAATCTGGAGTGATCATGGATAAACACATTTTATTTGGGGTAGATGGAGACTTCTCTCCCCCAACACAATGGGCTCTTCGCGTCATCAACCAGCTCTTCGAGCAGGACAGCGGGGAACTGCATATCCTCTTACTGACCGTCATCCCTCTTCCCTACGATCCCTCCCCGACCTTGATGAAGGCTCGGGGAATAGGGCAGCTCCGCCCACAGACCTCGACTCATGAGCAGCGCGAGCAAGCACAGGATGTCTTATGCAGGGCAAGGGCTCTTCTCCAGCGGTCCTGTCCCGACCTTGCTCCCTCCTGCATAGAACTCGTTCAGCGCTTTGGAGAGCCAGCGAACGAAGTGGTCAAAGTGGCACGGGAGCAGAAGACGGATTGGATCGTGCTGGGAAGTCGGGGAAACTCGTCCCTCCAGAATTTCCGCCGCCTTTTCGGCGGAAGTACCTCCCACGAGATTATGTCCCGTGCTCCTTGCCCTGTTGTGCTCGTGACTCCGCCTCAGAGCCCTCGAATTCACAACTTGGTCGCCTGGTACGAGGAGGCCATTACGCACTATCTGCATGAGCAGCTCGACGCTGTCACGATGTTCACTCCAGAGGAAGTGACCCACATGTTTGTCCCTCCCTCTCCAACCAGCCCTGCACAACGGAAACGACTGACTGCTGCTGCTCAAGCCCTGGAGCATCTCGCTCGTCATGGGCAGCTCGCGTGCCAAAAGGTCAAAGGCGAGAGGCAGTATATGACCATCTCATCCTAATCGGAACTGCCGACCCACATGATAGTTAGCTGCGGCGGACGACGAACGGGAGGTGCTCGTCCACCAGAGGCAGCAAAAGGAGCTGAAACGATGTCTCACCCGCCGACACACACCATGTCCACCCCTGCCCGCACCGCCTTCGGGCCGTCTCGGGACAAGACAGGCAAGAGACAACCCCACCACCATACCCTCTCCTTGCTAGGCGGAGCGCTAGGGCCTATTAGGCCTATTGCTCTTGTCGCAAAGCTTCTTCCTTTGCTACACTGGGCTGGATACAGATGAGAAAGCGTGATGTCTTCTTGAGAGAAGACTCCTTCCTCGCCGGAACGCAAGAAGAGGCCACAAAAAAGTTGTATGTCTGCAAGCAGAACCCGCCTGGAGTGGCAGGCAAAAGGTGAGCGCATGAAGCGAACATGGACCGCAGATGAGTTATTGGAACACTTCACGCTTCTGCCTGCTGATGAGCTGGTTGCTATTGGCAATAAATCTGGGGCAACACGCCTTGGGTTTGCCGTCTTACTCAAATGCTTGCAATACGAAGGCCGTTTCTTGCGTTCCAGGCAAGAGGCTGCCCCCGAGGTGGTACGCTTTCTTGCTGCCCAGGTCGGTGTTGATGCTGCTCTTTTTGCCCAGTATCTCTGGGAAGGGCGAACCATCGAAGCACACCGGGCGCAGATCCGCGAGATGAGCAAGATACGAGAGTTTCGTCACGCCGATGAAGCAGCACTGCTTGACTGGCTCTGCTCCGAGATTCTCCCACATGAACAGCATCCTGAACGTCTCCGTGAGTTGATTCGTGCCGAGTGCCGCACCCGTCGGATCGAAGGTCCAGATGATATTGCCGCGCTGATTGAAACTGGGTTGATGGCATACGAGGCGCAAGTCTATACGGTTATTGCAGCACGCCTCACGCCTGAGATGCAGAATCGCCTGGATGCTCTACTCGTAGCTGAACCTGTCGCAGAGGGAGAAGAAGAGGAAGCATTACCGCTCAGCTTGCTGCGCCTCGACCCCGGTCCGGTCGGCGTCGAGAGTGCCCTGAGTGAAATCGCCAAATTGCGCTCCCTGCGGGCTATGGGCTTGCCATCCGATCTGTTTCAAGGGTATGCACCCAAGCTCGTTGAACGCTTGCGACGACGCATTGCCGCCGAATCTCCTTCCCACATTCGTCAGCATCCCCAGGCCATTCGCATGACCCTGCTAGCAGCTCTGGTGTTTCAGCGTAGCCAAGAAGTCACCGATACCCTGGTCACCTTGCTGATCCAACTTGTCCATCGCATCGGCAAACGAGCCGAACGCCGCGTGGAAGCCGCCTATCTCAATGATCTCAAGAGGGTGGCCGGAAAAACGCGCATTCTTTATCGGATCGCCGATGCCGCACTCGAACACCCGGATGAACCCGTCCGAGAGGTGGTCTTTCCCGTTGCCAACGAGCAGACGTTACGCGACCTGGTGGCCGAGTACAAAGCACAAGGGGGAGCCTACCGGCAACAAGTGCAGGAAGTGATGCGTTCCTCCTATCGCAACCACTATCGCCAGATTCTGCCAGCTCTCCTCGATGTACTCGACTTTCATTCCAACAACACGGCCTATCAACCAGTGGTCGAGGCGCTGGCGGTAGTGCGCGAGTATGTGAGCAGCCGAGTGGCGTGGTATCCAGTCGAGGTCAGCCCTCCCATTGAGGGAGTAGTCCCTTCTTCCTGGGAACACATCGTCACGGAACAAGATAGCGCGAGCGAGACCCGTGTCAATCGCTTGACCTACGAACTGAGCGTGTTGCAAACCTTGCGGAAGCGCGTACGCAGCAAAGAAATTTGGGTAGCCGGAGCCGCCCAGTTCCGCAATCCCGAGGACGATCTTCCGCGAGACTTTGAGCAGCACCGGGCAACCTATTACGCGGATCTCAGCCTGCCGCTCTCGGCTGACGAATTTGTGGCGTCGTTGAAGACCCAATTGACCACCGCGCTCGCGTCCTTTGAACGCTTTATGGCGAAAAAGCCGAATGATGTCGCGATTGGCACGAAACGCGGGAAAGGATGGATCACGCTTTCTCCCCTGCCGAAGCAGCCCGAGCCGAAGCATCTCCCTCGCGTCAAAACGGAGATCCTGCGCCGCTGGGATGTCATCGGCCTGCTCGATATCCTCAAAGAAGCGGCGATGCTCACCGGGTGTCTCGGCTGTTTCCAGTCGACAGGCAGCCGTGAAACCCTTGATCACGAGCTACTCCAAAAGCGCCTGCTCCTCTGTATTTACGGGATGGGCACCAATTATGTGGAATTAGCCTGAAGGTACTAAAGCTCAGGCTCCGACAAGAATCCGGCTTTCTTTGACTTCTCCACCCTGAATACGTACTCCGCCGACTCTAAAAGGCGTTCCCTTGTAAAAATCGTGGGAGTCATTCTTCCTGGCCCGTACTCCCTGCGTTTGAGGGTCCCACCTTTTGTCCAATGTAAGAAGAATTAACTGCATTTCAGGGTGATTCTTCGTGATGGTTGCTCCTTTTTCCGTAAATGGAGTGACCGGAAGAGGTGACCGCATGTAATTGCCAGATGTTGGATACGCTAAGAAGATACCAAATTCTAGATCTTTCCAGTCAGGATCATTGGGAAGAAAGTACTTCTCAAGCCGATCCATGGCATAGAGGTATTTCTTGAGAGGTTCCTGCTTTGCCCCTTTTTCAACATATCCTCCTTCTACTTCCAGAATGCCTTTGCAGATACCTTGCTCTAACAGAATGGCATCACAAGCTCCTCCTCCCTGAGACTTTGGGGCAAACCAAGGTGCCCCTTCGATTGCCTCTCTCTGTGCTTTACTGTTGACCCACCAATCTACCATCAAGCCAATGAGCGTGTTGTGATTGCTTCCGAATGTATGAAATGCTGTGTTCCAGCGCGCTTGCTGCTGTAAACTGCTGAGAAAATCATTGGTCATCATCTGTTTTTCTTTCCTCCTCCGTCGAAGCAATTATCTTCGATCGGTTGCCTGTACGTATCTGGATGAGGTCGTTCGCCCTGAGTTGGCGTGGTGTTGACCCAGCCGGGGTAGGAACATCGGTCAGTTTTTCGCAGAGCTTTTCTAATGCCGCAAGTCCATCATCAACAGCAGCACATTCCTCTTCAGAGAGAGGAACCTCTTGTTTCATGCGCACCAGGTTCGCTTTGGCTTCAAGCAGTTGTGCCTGGCTCGACTCTTTTGGGTAGTAAAAAGCACATTCGGTGTGGGCACTGATCAAAGAAATCGTAGGTGCAGTAGCCATGTCCCAAGTCATAGAAGCGCCATGGCTCCCCTGTCGCAGCCGCACCGCTTTTTACCACATCCTGGTCAATGAGAACCTCTATCGTTCGAACATTGCGACCAAAATACCCAGCGTCGACATACGCCTTCGCGAGTTTCGTTGGGGAGATCTTGGCATATTGTTGGGTCGATTCCGGAGAACGGTGTCCAAGCCATTCTTGTAATTCGAACAAGGACAACGGTTCTTTCGCATTAAAAAGTTGGGAGGCTATCGTCGAACGAGCGCGGTGGCTGGTAATCTGACCTCGTGCATCCTGCTCAGGAACTCCAGCTCGACGACACAGAACAGGAATGATGGTATGATTAATGTAGTCTGGGCTTACTCGTCTTCCTCGGTAAAAGAACAGATAATTGACGACCTCTCCTGTTTTGGCGTCAAACGCCGGTGGCTGAACAGGGCGGATGTGTTCCCAGGTGGCAATGGCTTCACCGACACATCGATCCACTGGTTTGGTAAATGCTGTTCCAGTTTTGTTGACTGGGACACTTAAGAAACACACTGCATCTTTGGAAAGCGTCTCTCCTGTCCATGGTACAACCACATCTTCACGCTGCCATCGAATGCACCCAACTCGCAGACGACTGAAATCGTTTTTGCGAAGCCCTGTGAAAAGCCAGACGACGACCATTGCCCGAAACATTTCCACTGGGTACCAAGAGTCACGTTGTTCAGCTACTACCGTCCCATGAAAGTTCCGGTGATAGGAAGCCCGAGGAAGGTCTTCTTCTGTGATCGTAAGCCCTGCCCACAAGAGCTTTGCCCAGATATCATCTGCGATGACGCGAGGATCGGGACCAATGAGTGACCGAACAGCGCGAGGAGTTGAGAAGCATTTTCTGGGGTCAAAGTGACGAGGAATCCATAACCACTCTTGACAATCTCGGAAGAACACACTAATCGCGCCCAATAAATGCTTTTCGAGCGTGGGGTCAGTGGCTTTCCTGCAAGTTCAGACCGAAAGTTTTGTTTCGGGACCCACTGTCCAACGACCATGCGATCCACGGTAGCGACGTATTCGATAGTCAGCGCGCGCGTCCATTGTGCTGGTGATGTAATCTCGGGATGGTTCTCAGCAAGCCAGTGACCAGCTTTCAGGAGATTGTAGTACGTTCCTTCACGAGAGTTTGGAGCGAACGTAGATGTATTGCGCCATCGCTGGCACCAGGATACCCATTCCTCGTGGACCCCCTCTGCTGCCCCTTTCCCTCCATAGCGATTATCTGTGGTAAGAGTTGGTGTCAGTGGCTCAGCAATGATCCCGAGATGAACCAGCACGCGAGAGAGGAGAATGACACTGTTGCGTAAATGAGAAGGAACCGTCTGATGGTAGACGAGCTCTAAAGTTTCACGCGTGACCACTTCTAAGCTGGGGTGACGATTGACGAGCAGTGTCTCGTAGACCGTGTTGGGTAAGGACTTCTGCGTGTTGAGTTCTTTGTATCCCCACTGTTTCAGTACCTCAAGAACCTGCTGAACAGCGATATCGACCTGTTCCTCTCCGAAGAGCTTATGTGCAAGGGACTCACGGTAGTAAGCTCCCAGACGATGCAGATCTTTGAAATCGCACAACAAGTAAGCAAGAGCTATTGCATACCCACGACATTCATTCTCACCACGGTAGACCTGCTGGAACACGCTCTCGCCGGTTTGACTTTTCTTCGTTGAGAGTATTTCGATCCATTCCTCCGATGACCACGCCCAGAAGGCAGTATGACGCCGGTACATTCCAAGTGCAATGAGTCGTATGGTTCCCCGGCGAGAAGATTCACCAATCTGCATCGCGCCCGCTCAAATGAATGTAGAGAAGGGTTGTCTGGGGATTGCGATGCCCCGCAAAGGTGGCAATCTGGGGTATGACAACGATTCGATAAAAAATGGGCCATTTGACAATAACTAGCAGGTTAGCACACCTAAGAGCCCATTCGGTGCGATATCGCGCCAACGCACGACAAACATGCTACGCTGAGTACCAATCAAAGTATACCATCCTTTGCAGCGCTCGGTGCGATAGCGAGAATGCGGACATGCTCGAGGTATGTCAAATGGCCCAATTTTGCTGGAATCGTTGCCATATCCCATTCCGAGAGAATTGTTCGTAGTGAACATGACTATAAGAAAACATCGAGAGAGATTGCTGTCATACTCGATATACTCTTCATCAGAAACTCCTCAGCACTACAGAAAGCAGTGTCCGTATTTCCCCCAATACATGTAGGCGAAAGACAATATATACGACACCGAATGCAGGCGAAAGACAATGTATCACGCAGGGACAATTTCTGTGACACACCTCCCCCCGGATGAGCAGCGAAAGCGGGGGGTCAAGGACAATTTATGTGACATCCTACACAGCAGGTCGTCTTTCTCTCAGACGGGGGTGATGACGCACGGAATCTGCAACTCTACCTCACAGGCAACCAGGAGCGGTCCTCTTTATTATGGGCCCGGGGGTAACGTGACCTCACCAGGAACTGCGAACCGCTCTTAACCGCCTTATCGTGGGAAATCACCAGCATCTAAATCATGAAAATAGTCCTGCGGCATCCGGATTATTGGTACTCACAAAGTGGACTTGGGTACCGAACAGGTTATACGGGGTCACTTTCTCAATGGTCATCGAGGCATTGGGCGTCTGGGTAGTGATGTAACGCTGAACGGTCAATCCCAAAGGGCGTGCAAGTATGAGTGCGGCGGTCGCTGCCAGGATCACGTTATTGGCTGTATTATATGGACGGCGCATTCTGGCTACGGCCATAGCGGAGAGGCCGGTTAATAAACCTGATACCGCTAGATTGGTGCCGCATCGCTCGTGAATCGCTAATTCCGGTGAGGTTGTACGTAGCAAGGTTAATGCTTCCTGTGCAGCGGGGAGAATGGCCTCGGTGGGTAGATCACCAAACACAAAGAAGCCCGCTGCAAAGGAGATGCCTGCGAGCCGCACTTCAGGAAATTTCCTACTCAATAAAACGATAGTAGCATGTTCAAGGGCATGGTTCTGCTTCACAGCACCACCCAGTAATAGTTGTTGTACTACTTGTACGACGGGATTGATAGAACCCATCAGTATATTCCTTCCTAATATCTAGACGATTTTTTGCAACAACGAATGAAAAGGGGAGATTTTCGGGGGCACCCATCCCTGCAGAGGCTACGTCTTCTGCCCTCCATTTACTTGTACGCAATATTAAAGAGCACGACTTCATCACCGAAATTGATTATATCACCGTCTTTCAATGCTACTGGCTGATAAGAGACGCGCATGTTGTTGACTGACGTGCCGTTGGCACTTTGTAGGTCTTCAAGGAACCATTGACCGTTGTCAAACCAGAGGCGGGCATGACGGCGCGAAACTGTGCGACCAGAGATGACGAGATTGTTGCCGTTAGTGCGACCAATGGTAGTCATTACCTGGTGAAACAGGTATGAGCGACCGGCATTCTGGCCATTCTGGAGGGTGAGACGAGCCAGTATGGGGCGGCCATTGGGTCCCAGATACAGGTCGGGATTAGGTGGTTTATCAGACAGGTCATATCCGCAAGAAGTGCAGAACAGGCGCGAGCTTGGATTAGATGCGCCACAACGGAAACAGGTCACTGTGACCTCCGATTGTTGAGCCTCTGGCGATCGTAGCGCCGGGAACGCTCCCTGTCCGGGTGGAGTGAGAGGACCTGAAGGAACAGATGCGTTCAGCAGCGGACCTGACACAGGCCATGAAGCACGGGGCGACTCGATCAGCATACCTTTTAAGGCAGCAACCAGGGCTTCCATCGTTTGATAGCGGTCTTGAGGAGATTTCGCGGTCATCTTTACCACTATCTGCTCAAGGGGAGCAGGGACGTTGGCCATCTGTAATTGTTGCACTGGCAAAGGTTCATTCAGGTGCTTGACGGTGATACTGACCGGACTTTCGGCGGTAAAAGGGACTCGACCCGTCAAGCAGTGAAACATCACGATACCCAGCGAATAGATGTCGCTCCGGCGGTCTACCGGCTGCCCCGTGCATTGTTCTGGTGACATGTATTGTGGTGTGCCGATACCTGTACCGACACGCGTGAGATTCGTCGCTTCGAGTATTTTCGCAATACCAAAGTCGGAGATTAAAAGGTATCCGTCTTTGCGCAACAGCATATTGGCAGGCTTCACGTCGCGGTGGACAATACCGTTGCGGTGCGCACAACCCAGCCCTTCTGCCGCCTGGATCATAAAATCGACAGTCTCTGGTATAGCCAACACCCGTTGCTTCAAGCGATCCTTGAGCGTACCACTTTCGACATATTCCATGACGATGTAGGTGATGCTATCTTGCTCACCAAAGTCGTGAATTTGCACAATGTTGGGATGCGCCAGCTTCGCAACAGAGCGAGCCTCGCGAGCGAAGCGTTCCCTAAATATGGGATCACGCGCATGATACGCGGGTAGGACCTTGACGGCGACGTAGCGATCAAGAGTGGGTTGGTAAGCTTTGAAGACAGTGGCCATTCCGCCAGCGCCTATGCGCTCGACAATGCGAAATTGGCCCAGTGATTTGCCAACCAACGAATCCATGTCATCAGTGTTCATCACTTGCATACCAGGGCGTCTCCTCTGTTCCTGCCATCAAGTCTCTTCTTTATAGATACTTCTGCTTTTCTCCAGTTGTGGACCAAGACGAGCCTCATAAATAAACAAAATGCCTATGCTCCAGGGCAAGGTTCTATTTGGATGAAGCGATTTCGACAGTTTGAACGTTGCAACCATCGCTTTTTACGGCATCAAAGGTGTCTCCGATAGATACCAGCCGCATAGAGAATACATGATACTGCTCTCTGCCCCACGCATCAGTATAACATAATCTGAGGTCACATCAAAGTATAATTTGCTCGCAGCTTTCACCTAGCCTTCAAGCAGCAATGTCTCCGGGTCCTCCACCAATTCTTTGACCCGTACGAGAAACTGTACAGCCTCACGACCATCTACGATGCGGTGATCGTAGGAGAGTGCTACATACATCATCGGTCTAATGACTACCTGACCATTGATGGCGATGGGGCGTTGCTCAATCTTGTGCATGCCCAAAATGCCTACTTGCGGCGCATTCAGAATAGGAGTGGACATCAACGAGCCATAGATTCCCCCGTTGGTAATAGTGAAGGTACCACCCTGAAGTTCTGCGAGCGAGAGCGTATTCTCCCTGGCACGTTTGGCAAGTTCTGCGATTTCGCGCTCGATTTCGGCAAAACTCTTGCGGTCGGCATCACGCAGGACGGGCACGACCAGTCCCTCTTCGGCACCAACGGCAATGCCAATGTCGTAGTAATACTTCAGGATCATCTCATTGCCCTGAATCTCGGCATTGAGGCGCGGAAAGGCCTTTAATGCACCGACGACGGCTTTCGTAAAGAAGGACATGAAGCCAAGCGATACCTGATGACGTTCCTTGAACGATTCTTTACGCCGGTTGCGTACCTCCATAACTGCGCTCATATCGATTTCATTGAAGGTTGTGAGCATTGCGGCTGTATGCTGGGCCTCAACCAGCCGCTGGGCAATCGTCTGGCGGCGACGCGAGAGGCGAACTCGCTCCTCACGTCCGCGTTGCGCCAGTTGAAGCGGAGGTGGAAGAGGAGACACTGTCGGAGCAGGAGCGGAAACAAGGCTACTGGCCACTTGCGATGAAGGTGGCAAAAGTGGTGCAGAAGCGACCGGAGCTGACTCCAGCTCAGAGGCTTTTTGTGCTTGCTGCTCCAGGTAGTTGATGACATCGTCCTTGGTGACACGTCCATGGGGGCTGCTGCCTTTCACCTGTGAAAGATCAACGTTATGCTCTGCGGCAATCCTGCGGGCGAGAGCCGAGGGAGGTCTGTGCTCATCTGTTGCTGTCTGTGAAGGTGGTGGTCCATCGGCTGCCTTCTGTTGCGCGAGTAGCGGCTGACTGGCTGTGGCTGCTTGTTCAGGTTGTCGCCCGTCGGTTGCTTGAGCAACCTCGCCGATGATACCCAGGACATCCCCGACGGAAACGTTATCCCCCTCTTTCTTGATGACCTGCTGTAGGACACCATTCTGCTCTGCGTTGACTTCGACGTTTACCTTATCGGTCTCAAGTTCCACGAGTGCATCTCCCTGTTGTACAGGATCACCTTCATGTTTGAGCCATGTTGCGATTGTGGCATCGACAATCGATTCGCCTAGTGACGGAACAAGAATTTCAATGGACATGTTTTCCTCCGTACTGCTTCACTGATGAGTGCAGTGCCTCTGCAATAATCTGCTCCTGCTCTGCCTGATACAGATCGAAAAATCCCACTGCAGGGCTTGAGCGTTCAGGGCGGCTCACCACACTAACCTCGATACCAGATGGAACAAGTGACGCGAGTTGCGGAGATATAAAACTCCAGGCTCCCATGTTGCGCGGCTCTTCCTGGACCCAGACAACCTCGCGCACCTTAGGGTAGCTAGCCAGTACCCTCTTCAACTCGTCTGCTGGGAATGGATACAACTGTTCCACCCGTACGATTGCCACATCTTCAGCCTGGGCATGACTTTCATTTGCAAGAAGGTCTATGGCTATCTTACCTGTACAAAGAACCAGGCGGCGAATTGCATTGGCGTGGGTGAGCGCTACCTTGTCATCGATGACGGGTTGGAAGGTCCCTTGTGTAAGTTCTTGAAGTCTGGCTGTAGCAAGCGGGTGGCGCAAGAGGCTCTTGGGTGTCATGATAACCAGGGGGTGCGGATTGCGTTTCAGGTCAAACGCCTGCTGCCGCAGCAGATGAAAGTACTGAGCAGCAGTAGAGCAGTTAGTCACGCGCCAGTTATTTTCGGTTGCGAGTTGGAGATAGCGCTCCGGTCGGGCACTTGAGTGGTCTGGCCCCTGCCCCTCGTAGCCATGTGGTAGCAACAGTACCAGCGATGACTTCTGCCGCCATTTTGCACGCCCAGAGGAGATAAACTGGTCGATAATCACCTGGGCGACATTGGCAAAATCGCCATACTGCGCCTCCCACAGAACGAGCGCGTCGGGTGCGTGTATGCTATAACCATACTCAAAGCCAAGTACGCTTCCCTCTGAGAGCGGGCTATTGTATATCGCAAATGGTGCGCGTGCCTGGGAAAGGTGCTGCAATGGAATATACACCTCTCCGGTTCGCTCATCGTGAAGCACCGCGTGGCGATGGCTGAAGGTACCGCGTTCAGTATCTTGACCGGTGAGGCGAATCGGCGTTCCATCGGCGAGGATAGAGGCAAAAGCCAGCGACTCGGCCTGTCCCCAGTCGATACCTCCCTCTGGCCCAAGTGTCGTCGCACGGCGCTGCAATAAGCGTGCCAGCTTGCTGTTGGGGGAGAAGCCTTCGGGCCAGGTGAGCAGTTCGGTGTTGTAGGCAGTCAACTGTTCGGCGGTGACTGCTGGCGGTGCATCAGATTCTTCGTGATGTCCATTTAATCCGTTCGACTCATCCTGCTCAACTGGTGGCAGACTATTGTCAGCTTCGTGTTTAGCTTGTTCAAGAACGGCAAATGCGTCCTTAACCATAGTATCGGCCTCTCCTGCTGCGATGATGCCACCGCGTTCGAGGTGTTGAGCGTAGAGTCGTCGCACAGTGGGATGCTTGCGGATGATCTCGTACATCTGTGGTTGGGTGAAAGCAGGTTCGTCACCTTCGTTGTGTCCCCAGCGCCGGTAGCCGACAAGATCGATGAGGATGTCTTTATGACATTCGTCGCGGTAGGCATAGGCAAGTCGTACGGCAGTAAGAGCGGCATCCGGGTCATCGGCATTGACATGAATTATGGGGATTTCAAAGCCTTTGGCCAGGTCACTGGCAAAGTGTGTGGATCGACTATCTTCAGGCTCAGTGGTAAAGCCGAGCTGGTTGTTGACGATGATATGTATGGTCCCACCTACCCAGTAGCCACGTAAGCGCCAGAGGTTGAGAGTTTCAGCAACAATACCTTCACCAGGGAAAGCAGCATCACCATGAATGAGGATAGGCACGGCGCGGTCTACGTTCTGCTCAGTCATACCGGGAGCATTGCTTATCTCTTGTGAGGCTCGTGTCATACCTTCAATGACTGGATTGACGAACTCGAGATGACTGGGGTTGGGAGCCAGAATGATTTTCAGATTGACGGCGGCACCTTCTCCCAGGAGATGTTCGGCGCCGAGATGATACTTGACATCACCGGTATAGCCAAAACCAAAAGTATCTGTAAGGGGGACACCTTCCTCATGTTTTTGGTGCGCAAACTCTGCGAGGATCGCTGCATAGGGTTTCTCAAAGATGTGCGCCAGCACATTTAAACGGCCTCGATGGGCCATACCGATGATCACTTCGTTGCTGCCGGATTCGATGGCTCCATCAATGATCTCGTCCAGCATTGGCACCAGCACATCCGTCCCTTCGAGCGAGAAGCGTTTTTGCCCAGGATAGGTCTGGTGCAGATAACGCTCAAATACCTCTACTTGCGTCAATCGCTGCAGCAGTTTACGGCTGGAAGCAGGACTCGGAGTGCTGCGATACAAATGCAGACCAACGGCGTCACGCAGCCATCGACGTTCGCGCGGGCTTTTGACCTGGTCGAACTCATAACTGATGGTGCCAGAGTACATGGCACGTAGAGTAGCAATGGCCTCAAGTGCGTTGCGAGCGCCTTCGGCAGCATGTCCCCCGACGACGTCAGGGGGTAGTGAGGCAAGGTCTTCATCACGGATGCCATATGTTTCAGGCAAGAGCGCCGGGTCGCCTAAAGGAGGGCTTCCCAGGGGGTCAAGATGCGCACCAAGGTGCCCGCGCTCACGAATGGCGTGAGCAAGTGCGAAGGCAGTGACGGCATGGGAAATGTCTTCTTCCCCCCCACCCCTGGTACCCGCAAGTGGCACCAGTACATTTTCGGGGTGCCAGGTGGCAAAGATGGCGCGTGTGACGGGGTCGACGGATGAAGGGTCTTGCTGGTATCGTTCAAATTGTTCGAGGACGTAGCCCGCGTTTGGTCCATAAAATGTTTCTAGGTCGTACATGTGCATTCCTTAAAATCCTGGTTTGTCTTGACATGCAAGCGCTAATATGGCATACTCGACGCATCAGTACAATAAATATCATATCACGCGAAGACGGAGCGAGTAGGGCTTTTTTCTTGTTGCAGAGAGTCTGGGGTTGGTGTAACCGGATACACGAAAGGTGCCGAAGATCACTTCTGAGTTGCTATGCTGAACGAGAACAGTAGGCGTGGCCGGACCCTTCCCGTTATCACGAAGGTGTGTGTTTCTCATTGATGTATGGAAAGCACATAGCAAACCGAGTGAGCCATAGTATCGGGAGTGAACGCATGGCTAATGAGGGTGGTACCACGGGAGTTCCTCTCGTCCCTGCGATGGATGAGAGGATTTTTTTTGCAAGTATATATGATATGCAAGGGGGCATAGCGTTATGAAGACGAAGCTACTCTATCACGAGAATAGTTATACCTACGAATGCACTGCGAAGGTTGTTGCAGTCGAAAGCGATGAGGTAGCCCTTGACGCGACTGTGTTCTTTCCTGGCGGTGGTGGTCAGATGGCCGATCAGGGCACTATCTCATGGGATAACCAGCAATGGCAGGCCAATGTCATCGCGATGAATAAGCGCGACGACATGATCTGGCATACACTGGACTGTACACCTCCACCTGTGGGAACAGAAGTCGTGGGCACCATTGATTGGGATTTTCGTTACCATATGATGCGCACCCATACGGCGCTGCATATCCTGTGTGGCACGATCTGGAAGGAATTCGGCGTACAGGTAACAGGTGGCCAGATGTATCCCGATCGGGCGCGGATGGACTTTGCGATGGAAAACCTGAATAAAGAGCGCATTGTATATATTGAGCAGAAAATCAACGAGGCAGTAGAAGCGGACTTCCCTATCCGTGTCTATACCCTGCCACGCGAGAGGGCATTCGCTATACCCGACCTGATTCGTACCAAGATAAACTTGCTCCCGCCAGAGATCGAAGAGGTACGTATCGTAGAAATTGTGGGACTGGACCTGCAGGCCGACGGTGGGACACATGTACGTCACACCAAAGAAGTTGGTGGCATCAGCATTGTAAAGACGGAGAATAAAGGCAAAATCAATAAACGTTTGGAGATCCGGTTGACAAATTGTAGGGGCCCTCAGCGAAGCGCGTTTCAATCCCTTCGCGCCCGTGGGGTGGGATGGAGCCAACGTACAAATGAGAACATCCTTATTAGAGGAGGACAACGTGTCAGTGAAATCAAGTGTATTCAAATCAGTTAGAGCGGCAGACCGTGTTGACTATCCCGCATTGGAACACACAATTCAGCAATGGTGGGACGAGCAGGGTATACTCCAACGTTACCTGCATCGCAATGATCACAGCGATAAGCAATATTCGTTCCTGGACGGACCCATCACGGCCAATAACCCAATGGGTGTGCATCATGCCTGGGGACGGACGTACAAAGACGTGTATCAACGTTACAAAACCATGCAAGGATATAAGCAACGCTACCAGAACGGTTTCGACTGCCAGGGACTTTGGGTTGAGGTCGAGGTTGAGAAAGAACTTGGTTGAAAAACAAGCGGATATCGAAGCCTTCGGCATCGCTGAATTTGTGCAGCGCTGCAAGGAGCGGGTTTTCAAATTCGCCAGGAGCGCATGACGGAGCAATCCATCCGCCTGGGTTACTGGATGGACTGGGGGAACGACTACTATACGCTCTCGGATGAGAACAACTATACGATCTGGTACTTCCTCAAGAAGTGCTATGAACAGGGGTCTGATCTATAAGGGGCACGACGTGATGCCCTGGTGTCCTCGCTGCGCCACCGGCATCTCCAACATGGAAACGCTATCAGAGGGCTACAAGGAAACCAGCCATCTCAGCCTGTATGTGCGCTTCCCCCTGGTCGATCGTCCCGGCGAATACCTGCTAGTCTGGACGACTACCCCCTGGACGTTGGCGGCCAATGTAGCGGCAGCAGTACATCCTGATCTGACCTATGTCAAGGTTGAACAGGATGGCGAGTTCTACTACCTGGCAGAGGATCTGTTGCCCGTACTGAAAGCACTCAAAGGACGCGACAAGGGAGATTATCATGTTGTGGAAACGCTCAAAGGCAGCGAGATGGTCGGTTGGAGCTATCGCGGCCCATTCGATGAACTTCCTGCGGATCAGGGTGTTGTGCATACCGTCATACCGTGGAAAGAGGTCAGCGCCAGTGAGGGAACAGGCATTGTCCATATCGCACCTGGCTGTGGCCGCGAAGACTTCGGGCTCTCAAAAGAGTTCAATTTGGCGGTCATTGCGCCTGTGGACGAGTTTGGCGTCTATGTGGCCGGCTACGACTGGCTCACCGGGCAAAATGCCGCCGATGTAGGGCAACAAATCGCGGAGAACCTGGCACAAAAAGGTCTGCTCTACCGCCCGCAGAACTACAAGCACCGCTATCCAACCTGCTGGCGTTGTAAGACTGAGCTGATCTTCCGCCTGGTGGACGAGTGGTTCATCTCCATGGAGCGACTTGCGCTACGAGATCATGGACGTAGTGCGCCAGATCACATGGATCCCTGACTTCGGTCTGGACCGCGAAATGGATTGGCTGCGCAATATGGATGACTGGATGATCTCCAAGAAACGCTACTGGGGACTGGCCTTGCCCATCTACGATTGTCCACAATGTGGTACCTTCGAGATCATTGGCAGCGAAGAGGAACTAAAGAGCGAGCTGTCGTCGGCTGGCAGGAGTTCGAGGGTCATTCACCGCACCGTCCGTGGGTGGATGCAGTGAAAATTCGCTGCAAAGAGTGCGGTGCAGAGGTTTCGCGTATCAAAGACGTCGGCAACCCATGGCTCGACGCAGGTATCGTATCCTTTTCGACTCTGCACTATCGTACGAACCACCAGTACTGGCAGCAGTGGTTCCCGGCAGATTTTGTGACCGAGTCATTCCCAGGCCAGTTCAAAAACTGGTTCTACTCGCTGCTGGTCATGAGTACCGTGCTGGAGAACAGGCCACCGTTTGAGACGCTGTTTGGCTACGCCTTGCTGATGGGTGAGGATGGCACGCCCATGCACAAGTCGAAAGGGAACCTGGTCGTCTTCGACGATGCCGCCGAACGAATTGGTTCCGACACTATGCGCTGGCTCTTGTCAACCACGTTCCTGAGCAGAACCTCAATTTCCCGCGTATCCCCACTGAAGAGGATTTGGAGAAAGCGGCACAGACAGGCCTGCCTGTGCGTCTGAGCGAGAAATGGATGCTGGTGCGCAGGACGTTGGATAAGATCTGGAATGTCTACTGGTTCTTTATCACCTACGCCAATATCGATGGTTTCGATCCAACCCAGCATCAGTTACCGGTCGTAGAACGCAGCGAACTGGATCGCTGGATCATCTCCGAGTTACAGGAGACAATTCGCGAGGTTACTGCTGGCCTGAACAAGTACGATACTGTGAAGCCAACGGCAGCGATTCAGGATATTCCTGGAGGACCTGTCGAACTGGTACCTGCGGCGCAGCCGCGAACGCATCTGGAAGTCTGAGCTAGACGATGATAAGGTGGCGGCCTACCTTACGCTCTACGAGTGCTTGAAGACGCTCATCACATTGCTTGCTCCCTTTATGCCATTCATAACAGAGGAGTTGTATCAGAACCTGGTACGCAGTGTCGACGAGCATGCACCTCTCAGCGTTCATCTTTGTGACTGGCCGCAAGTCAATGAGGCTCTGCTCAATGAACAGTTGACACGCGAGACACGGCTTGTGATGCGCATCGTCGGACTGGGTCGCCTAGCGCGTGAAAAAGCGCATATCAAGGTGCGTCAACCGCTGAATGCCTTACATGTGCATGTGCCGAGTCGAGCCGAGGAGGGGGCGCTGAGTCGTCTAAGCGACCAGGTGCTCGAGGAACTGAACATCAAACGCCTGGAGCTGATGAGCGATGATAGCGATATGCTGGCCTACACCTTGAAACCCCAGGTGAAGATACTCGGACCCAAATACGGACCTCTGGTACAGAAAATTCTGGCAAAGTTCAAGGCTCTGGATGCACATGGAGTTAATGAAGCGGCAAAAGTGCTGAACGAGATGGGTTCACTCAGTTTCACTATCGATGGTCAGCAGGTCGAGCTTTCCTCGGAGGAAGTCGAGGTAGTGTCTACTGCTCGCCCAGGCTTCGTGACGGCTGAGGAGCGCGGGTATATCGTTGCTCTGGAGACAACAATTACTCCGCAACTGCGCGAGGAGGGGCAGGTGCGCGACCTGACGCACTATGTGCAAGACATGCGCAAGAAGGCTGGCCTCAACATTGAGGATCATATCGGGCTGGCACTTTACACCGATCAAGAGTTGGCGTCAATCCTGATCGACAATGGTGAGGTGTTACGCTCTGAGACGCTTGCCGACTACCTGCTGGTCTCTGTAGATCAGGGGAATAGACCCAATTTCACTGAGATATACCGCGAGAGAATTTCGCCCAGTTCGCCGAAGAAGCTGGAAGGGTACACTGTTGAGGTGGTACTAGGGAAATTGTAGGGTGAATGCAAACGAACGCATCTATGTAATTGGCGATGTCCACGGCCAGTTCGAGAAACTAGCGCGGCTCCTGCGGGACACAAAGCTCGTAGGAAACACCCTCTCGTGGACTGGTGGCAGCGCGATCCTATGGTTCATGGGCGATTTCTTCGACCGTGGACCAGATGGGATTGAGGTGGTTGACATGGTCATGCGTCTGCAGAGCGAGGCTACTGCTGCTGGTGGGCGGGTAGAGAGTTTGCTCGGCAATCATGAAGTGGTGTTGCTCGCGGCGCGGCGTTTTGGTACACGGGCAACGACGGGGCCAGGTGGTAACTTTGTGGCAGATTGGGAATACAATGGTGGCTGCGATACCGACCTGGCTCGAATCACCCTGCAGCATATGGACTGGATCATCAACTTACCAGCGATGGCGCTTGTCGGCGACTGGTTGTTTGTGCATGCCGATGCGATGCTTTACACGAACTACGGCTCCTCGCTTGCAGAGGTGAACGAGGCGTTTAGAACACTCTTGCAGGGAAGCGACGCATCGGCGTGGGATGAATTACTGGGAGAATTTAGCAGACGCAGGGAGTTTGGCGATGAGCATGCCGATGGTGTAGAGACAGTTACACAGTTCTTGCGTGTCTTTGGCGGGCGGAGACTGCTTCACGGCCACACTCCGATCAGTTACCTGATCGGCCAACCACCGGAGCATATAATTGCCCCATTTGTCTATGCAGGTGGGCGTTGTGTGAATGTGGATGGCGGAATGTACCTGGGTGGGCCGGGGTTTGTGTACGAACTGCCCAGAAGGCAGGAATTGGCTTATCGCACCGCTTAGAGCAGTTGCCGCACAGCAGCATAATGTGCTGCGAATTGCTGTGGATCGAGTTTTTTCCTATAGGAGCTTTCCCCCAACTGCGCGAACACTTCTTGATACGCCGCATCCAACCCCTCCAAAGTGATAATTCTCTGTTGTAACAGGAGCTTGACATCATTTATATCTAGGGTGCTGCCTCTTTGCATTTTGCTCAAAGCGATGCTGTAGAAGTCAAAGTAGAAGACATCGATTGCTCCATAGCGACCGACATATTGCGATTGTGACAGCCAATGTTTGGGGAGAGGCATAAAGTCACGCGGGGATGCAAATTCGATGTTGATATTCATTTGCTGTATCAGTCGCCGAATCGCCTCTATCATCTCTCCTTCGTACTCTCCAGAGATCTCTATATCAATATCCATCGTTGAGCCTGTCCTTACTCCTAGGTGAACCAGGGCAGCGCCTCCTACCAAATACAACCGTCCTGGTTTGCGAAAACTTCGTCCCAGATTTTTGAGGAAATCTTCAATTCGTGCCTTGTCAACGTTCGGCCGCATACTCATCTCGATATCCTCCAACTTGTATTGTTGTTCATCTTCTTTAAGAGAGGGCGGAGGCAAGCTCACGCCCCTACTAACCATGTGGTTAGTAGGGGCGTGAGCTTGCCTCCGCCCTGGCTTGACAGATACCGCGGACCGATGGTAATGAGGCTCCTCTTGGAGCAAGAGGTGATCTACTTGGTTTTGCCAATCATGTAGAAAGTTCAACGGCAAGCCGGTACGTCGTTGCTCTGCCTCTTGCAATGCCAGCAAGCCCCATTTACCGTGATGATATGACGGCGGAGGCAAGTGACGGCTTGTCCACAGGTGAACAAACGGTTGTTCGGGAAAGGATGGCTCGTGCTCAAGAGCCATCGTCAGTCGGAGCGACCACAGCCGCTGGAGATAGAGAGTCGCCAGTGTCAGAGTCGCGATCTGTTCGGCGACCACCTGTTCACTTGTTTGTATAGCTTCGAGCACAGCAGGAGCAAGTTCAGGATGCAGTAAGAAAAGTGAGATGCTTGCATCACGTACTCGTGGATACTCACACTGTGCTAAACGCCGGATCAATGTGACAGCCGTCTGATGATCTTGCGCCATATCGGCAGCATTGATGGGATGATCCCCACTTACCAAGTAGCCGATACCCCAGGTTCGCAAGATACTGATGAGTTGTTCAGCCTCATCCCAAGCCGAGTCACGTTGAACGCTTGAAGAAGTGCTCATCATTTCACCAGCCCCTTGCGGCGCATCTGCTCCAAATCGAACTCTGCTGGGGCCAGAGGGCTCACTCCAGCTCTGGCACATGCCCAGCCGATCAGGGCAAACCCCAAGCCTAATCCTTGCGCAATCGTCGATGGCTCATGTGTCGTCAGCAGGTTCAGGCACTGCTGGTGCAGCTCTATCGCCTTCTCATCACCGTCACCATTTTGTTCATCATACCCACTCAAAATCGCAGCATGTGGCATAAAATCATCGTAACGCAGATTGCAGGTCGCGGCCAGTAACAGCAGCCAATACCCAACCTGACTGCCCTCTAATATCGTGTCGGGCTGTCGCCCGCTATGAACATGCTCACCACTCTGCACATCCGCCAGTTCTTGCAGTTCATCTGCCAGCCGCGCTACAAGATAACTCTGACTATGCTCCTGCAAAAGACGTGATGTGTTAGACTGCTCGCTCAGGTCGTGATCACGCAGATAGAGGTATACACCGTAAAGCTGGCGCATCTCTGCATCTAGCTTCTGTTGCTCTTCCCTACGTGTAGTCTCTGTGGCTATAGGAAATACATTTTGAGAATCCGAAGGAGTCTCGTGAGTGGTGCCATAGACAACTGCTGGATCGAAGAGGCGTTCGGCTACGATTTCATAAGTATCGTCTGGCAAGAGGCGACGATGGTAGCAACTGCGATAGCCGGTGTGGCACGCAGCTTCTCCGTGCTGTACGACGCGAATCAACAGGCTATTCTCTTCACAATTCACGATGATGTCACGCACTTCCTGGACGTGGCCCGACTGCTCACCCTTGCGCCAGATGGCATTGCGCGAACGGCTAAAGAAGTGGGTGTAGCCAGTCTGGCGTGTGAGGCGGAAGGCTTCTTCGTTCATGAAGGCTAGCATGAGGACTTCTCCGGTGGCGTGATCCTGGATGACGGCAGGGATCAGTCCCTGGCGGTCGAATTTCAGCATGGTTCCTTCCTATCCTGGCTTTCTTCTTGTTGAGCATCATACCATGCTGATCTTCTTCTTACAACTGATGGCGATGAGGGTACATGCAGGTAAGCGCCTAATTATGCGCCGTCCAAATATTACCGGGCCCTGAATAGCTACCGGCCTCACCCCAGGCAATCTGTGTGCTGTCCCGATTGTCTACCGACATCGAGAAGTAATCGCCATAGGGCAAGCCAAAACCACTTGGCGTAATGTAGCTATAGCCTGGCTCAAAACCCGACACCTGCGTCTCGCTGCTCCATGTAGACCCACCATTATCACTTGTACGATAGAAGAGATTCCAGGCACCGGTCCGCATATCCATCCAGCCAATACGCACATCGCCGCTGCTTTCGCCAGACGTAATCGCCGGGAAACAGTGCTCGACGCCCTGCGCTGCCAACGAGACATCCTGGCGCGCCGAGTAGCTGGCACCGTGATTGGTCGATTTGGCGAAGTAGATACGTTCGGGCGCGTTGTCGGTCTGATCCACCGTCGAGTTCCACAATAGGTACACACTATCATCACTACCGAGCGTCATGGTCATCTGAGCACCTAGAAAAGCAAAGCCACAATTAGAACAAGGGAAAGGCGCGCCACTGGTCCCGACCTGCGTCAGGGTCCAGGTTTGACCACCATCGCCTGACTCACTGACATAGAGGTTTACGGGTCCTTTGCCTTTGCCACTCTGTGTGTAACCCGCCCAGGTAAAGTAAATATTGCCTTGGGAGTCGATGCCGCCGCCGCCAGCCAGCGATAGGCCAAGCTGCGTACTGCCATTATTCACCAGGTAGGTGGTCCAGCTCTGACCACCATCGTGCGAGACAGATGCATATATTTTCTGGATGGCATTGTAGGCAACAGCGATGGTCTGGCCTCGCACAGCGAGAATATCTTTGTCGGTGCTGCGCTCTAGATTGTCCACAATCGTTGGTCCCGACCAGGTCTGGCCGAAATTGGTGGACTTCATCACGGCTATCGAGGACTTTTTATTCTGCAAAAACGACGCCCAGACAGTCTTGCCATCAAGCGGATCAACGGCGAGTTGCGAGTCATACTGACCACCAACTACCGGCTCAGGATCGATGGGCTTTGGCGCGCTCCAATTGAGACCACGATCATTGGAGACCTGAACCAGTACATGCAGCGCACACGAATTACAGGAGGTCTGCCCGGCAACATCATAATGTTTGTACAAGGTGTAGACGTGGCCGTAACGGTCGGCTGCCAGGGCCGGTTCCCAGTCATCGCCTGCCGGAAAGCCCAGGCGGGTCTGAGTGGTAAATCCTGTCGCTGCGTGTGCAGCAAGGTTTGGAATTAGGGTCAGCAGGGTACTAAGCAGGAGAATAGATGCAACCAGGGTAAATAGTTGGGTGCGGGTCGTCGTACAAATCATGATAACCCTCCTCGTCTCGCAATAGTAGGATTGGCTTGTGTTCTTAAGTGGTCCCTATAGTATTCTTAACGAGGATAGGCTTGTTCCGTATCAAGCAAACTCATTTTGGAATGTAGATGGGTATCCTGGAATCTGTTGGCCTTCTAGCTATACCAGTATTCACCTGTTATACTGAGCAGTAGAGTCAAAAGGATAATATTTTCTAACGAGGTATTATTATGACGAGGTTTAACTGAGAAAGTTGTGGCTAGACCAATTACAATCAAACCATAGCCAAACCCATCAAGTGGACGGACACAGGCATCACCTCATCATGGGTAGATCTACGCCTCCGTGCACTAGTGTAAATACACTAGATAAGCTGAATACTTTGTCCCCATGCCTGTTTTTGAAGTGTGCAAAAACAGTGCGTTTGCAGGATGTATTTTCCTTCCTCAACCAGTACACTAACGAGAGTGCTTAGTGTTTTGCAAATAGAGCGATAGAGGTGAAGCTCATCCAATTTGCGAGTAAGTTATGCCTGCTCCTGTCCTTTGTATGGCTGTACCAGGTCTTGTGCTGTTTGCACGAAAAAGCTTTTGAATTCAAAAACAGAGGAGATACACTTATGCGTAACAGAAGAGAAGAACGACGAGATGAGCGCCAGGAGAGACGCGGTGGGCCGTCGGGTAGTGGCGAGGGCAAGAGCCGCTATCAGATGCGCGAGAAGCTAGTGTCCATCGGCGACGATTTCTGGATCGAAAACGACCGCGGTGAGAAGGTATTCAAAGTGGACGGTAAGGCCCTGCGGGTGCGCCAGACGCTCATCTTCGAGGACCGCAGCGGCAAGGAGCTGGCCAAGATCCAGGAGCGCATGCTGCGCATCAAGGACAGCATGGAAGTCGAGGGCCCCGGTGGGGATCAAATGGCCATGGTCAAGAAGGCCTTGATCACACCCTTGCGCGAACGCTGGACGGTCAAGATCAAAGGCGGGCCCGACCTGGAGGTGCAGGGCAATATTCTCGACCATCAGTACACCATCGGCGAGGGCCGGGATAAGGTGGCCGAGGTTTCCAAGAAGTGGTTCCGGGTGCGCGATACCTACGGTGTGGAGATCGAGCACGGGCAGGACGATATCCTCATTCTGGCGGTCACCGTGTGCATCGACCAGATGTCACACTAACCAGGACTTAGAAATCACCCATCACCACCAGGGAATCATAATTCCCTGGTCCTGCCGTCTTCTCTAATTGCTTGAGGATACGCTGAACGTTATCATACGGTCCTGAGATAAAAAACGGCTTCCCATCTCTACCAAACGTCAACTGATATGGCTCCTCCAACTCACCGCGAGGTGCCAGCAGATATTGTGTAAGCGCCCAGTCCTTCTCAGGCTCGAAGCCAAACTGCGCAGCATACTCAATAGCGGCATAAATCATCTGGTGGGCCAACTCAACCGAACACTTCGTCGGCTTCGCCCCGTGGAAAAGGCTCTTATGGACTTCACGCTGAAAACTAGCAAGTGGAAGACCCACCTTGGCCAACGTATTTTTGAGTCCCAGGCAGTACTTATCGATCAGATACATCCCAAAACAGACATTACCATCCGGTTGCTTGCGGGCCACCAGGACCTCTATCAGTCCCATGTCATTCTCTTTTTGCCAATTGTCACTGATCCAGCATTCTAAAATAGGATAGTCGCGAGCACGGCGAATAATGGCCTGCAAGGATGATGGTGTGGATGCTTTTTGCTGAGCTGTGTGTTGTGCAACGGCTTTTTGCTTGCTTTTCTTTTTCATCAGCGCTTTCTGGTATTTTCGTTGATCTCGTGGCATATTCGTATTCCTCTCTCGATTTGTACTACCTACTGGTCCCCCCGTTCTCCCGCATTAATAGTCCCTTTATTACCAGTTCAGTCTAGCCTCATCACTACTCCCCTTTCTCGCAAATACTCCTTCACATCCCGAACGCGAAATTGCCCAAAATGGAAAATCGACGCCGCCAGCACCGCATCGGCACCGCCCAGTGTCAAGCCTTCATAAAGATGCTCCGGTGTCCCAACGCCACCGGAGGCAATCACAGGAACCGACACAGCAGCTGACACCAGCGCATTCAGCTTCAGGTCATAGCCCTGCTGCGTCCCGTCACGATCCATACTCGTCAGCAGAATCTCACCTGCGCCCAGGGAAACACCTCGTTGTGCCCACTCCAATACATCCATACCCGTCGGGGTGCGTCCACCATGAATGAACACCTCGTACCCACTCGGCATCACCGGATTGGTGCGGGCATCAATAGCCAGTACGATGCACTGTGCCCCGAACTGCTCCGCGCCTGCACGCAACAGGTCGGGATGCTGCACCGCCGCCGTATTCAGCGAGGTTTTGTCGGCTCCTGCCCCCAGCGTTGCACGGATGTCTTCGATACTGCGTATACCGCCACCGACTGTCACCGGAATGAACACCTGCTCCGCTGTACGCCGTACAACATCGAGCATAGTGGCACGGTTTTCATAGGATGCAGTGATATCGAGGAAAACAAGCTCGTCAGCACCTTCGCTATTATAGAACGCCGCGAGTGCCACTGGATCACCGGCGTCACGCAAATTGACAAAATTGATGCCTTTGACAACACGCCCGGCTGTGACATCAAGGCAGGGAATGATGCGCTTGGTCAGCATGGTTCTACCTTATCTTTCTATCTCCTGGATAGCTACGGCAAGGTCCACATCGCCCGTATAAATGGCCTTGCCGACGATTGCTCCTTCAACGCCAAGTGCTGCCAGAGAACGCAGGTCCGCTAACGAAGCGACGCCGCCGGAGGCGATCAATGGATGGGATGTGGCACGTTGCATTTCTCGGATTGCATCCAGGTTGGGTCCACCGAGCACACCGTCACGGGCAATGTCGGTGTAGATGAAACGCCGCACCCCAAGCGTGCTCAGTTCGGTCGCAAGCGCGGTTGCCTGCACACGCGACGTCTCGCGCCAACCGGCGATGGCTACCCAACCATCACGTGCATCCAGCCCGAGAGCGATACGTTCTCCCCAATGCTGTAGCGCCTGTTCAAGCAACACACGATCGGTCAGTGCCACCGTACCGAGAACGATGCGATCGATGCCTAACGCCAGCATACGTTCGATGTGTTCAAGAGAGCGCATACCTCCACCAAGTTCGATGTGTAGGGACGTAGCAGCGCGTATTCGCTCAATCGCTTCGACGTTGACGGGTTGACCAAGCGCCGCGCCATCCAGGTCGACGACGTGCAGCCAGCTCGCTCCTGCGGCTTGCCAGCGTCGCGCTACCCGTACAGGGACGGCATCATAGGTAGTAACCTGTCCATAATCGCCCTGGTACAACCGCACGCATTGGCCGTCCTTGATGTCAATTGCCGGGAGAACAATCATTCGTTCACCCACCTTACGAAATTCCGTACACAATCAAACACTTGTTATCTATCCCTTCTAGTCCATTGAAAAAATATGAAGGCTTGTAGGTGAAGACAGTATCCTCAAAAAATTCAGACCCTAAAGAAGGGACACGATCACCTACTATTTTAGCACATCCCGATATATCCACCTCTTATTACATGTCCTATCCTTTGACAGGTTCTCCTCCGACTTTTGATGTTGTGTTGGACCTTCCTGCACCACCGATGGCGTCATTGATGCATCATGCCAGTAATTCTCATTATATCTGGCACCTGGTGGTAGCAACGTTGGTACTACCCCAATATGGGTATCAAGTCAAGGTATCCAATCTGTGCATCAATCTAAGCTCCAAGAAAACAAAACAAACCTAAACCTATGAAAATTATGGATCAGTTGTGATAAAATAAGTCCAGTAGACCATACCCATCTGATCTCTATCAGAGTACTCAACGAAAAAGGAGGTTCCAGGCCATGTACGAGGATGCCTTAGCGCGTGTCGACCTCTTTTCTGGCCTTCGTAAGAAGGAGTTAAAGGACCTGGCAACATATTGTTCGGAGAGCACGTATCGCCCAGGCTCGGTGCTGCTCTCTCAAGGCGAACAAGGGTTAGGGCTGTATATTCTCACCAAAGGGACAGTGCGCATCACCCGGGTAAACAGCCCTGATGGAGCCGAGCAAGTACTTGGGACAGCAGGGGCGGGGGATGTAGTTGGCGAGATGGCGCTCCTGGATGATTTGCCCCGCTCTGCAACGGTCACGGCGGTAGATGAGGTCACCTTGCTTAAGCTGCCGCTATGGGAATTCCGCCGTTTCCTGCGCCGTAGCCTCCGCAACGACCCCGATGTCGGGCTTGCCCTGCTGGCCGCGCTCAGTCGTCGCCTGCGCAAGGCCGAGCAACGAGCCCTTGAGTAACTGGTGAAGCCAGTATGGAGGGTAGAATTGCATATTTTTGCTAGCAGACGCTATTTGACCGAGCTTTTCCCCTTTTTCAACAAGCTGGACACATACCCGCATCGAGCGGACATCGAAATAGCGCCACCATCCGTTATGACGATTGTGTCGCAAATTTCACGAAATTCTTGAGCATTTGTAGACCGACCGCACCGCTTTTTTCAGGATGAAACTGCGTCCCCCAGACCCGCTCGGTGACGATTACGCTGCAAAAAGGTGAGCCGTAATCGGTGACTGCAGCCACACCCTGCTGGTCCTGCGGCTCGACGTAGTAGGAGTGCGCAAAATAGAAGTAGGAGTCTGCCGGGATACCGGCGAAGATAGGTAATTCAGCATGCACTGGGGATACCGAGTTCCAGCCCATATGTGGAATTTTAGGTCCATGCGGGATACGTCGCACCTCACCGCGAAAGAGGCGCAGGCCATCCACTTCACCCTCGGCGTGATGATTTGCCAGCAGTTGCATGCCAAGGCAAATGCCCAGAAATGGCTTGCCCTGTTGCGTTGCCTGACGAATGGCATCGTCCAGCCCGCGCTCCGCCATTCGGGCCATGGCCGCGCCACCCGAGCCAACTCCCGGCAACACCACTGCCTGCGCAGCGGCGACTACAGCGGGATCATCGGTCACCTGTACTGTCGCCCCAATATACTGCAGGGCCTTCTCGATGCTATGGATGTTGCCTGCACCATAATCAATAATAGCAATCATAGCTCTGTCCTCCAGGATTCTATACCACTATTGCCCATCTGCACGGCCAACGACAACCCTAACCAGCTCACAGCAGCAGGTATACGCTCGCCATCGATGAGATTGATGGTCAAGAGCGGGCAACACATCAATGCCAGCTGCATCATCTCCAACCAGTCCTCCGGTAGTCCACCTTCTGCATGCAACCACGCGATCAGAGGCGTGAGCAGGTGTTCATTCTTCGTCTGCAATATTGCCTGGCGTACAGGAGTCAGCTCATAGTTGTGTTCAACGTACAGTGTATCATCAAGAACGATCACAGATAGTTGCAAATCACGGGCAATCTCATGCGGGAAATACATCCACGTCGCAAAGATATTATGAAAAAGCGGCTTGACCACATCCAGCAGCGGTGTATGCCGACCTGCAAAAGCCGGATCAAAATAGAGGTACCTGGAATGATCCTCTAAAAAAACATTGCCAAAATGAGCATCGCCGTGCCCCACAACCGTCATAGCTGCACGCGCCGGATTGAGCACAACCCTGGCTCGTTCGATCAACTCGCCTAATGTGTGCTGCATCTCAATGCCATTGATAACCCAGTGATACCCCAACAGCTCATTGAAGGGTAACCACGGCGATACCAAGGGTACACCACGCCCCGTGTCGCGTAGGAGCGATCCCTTGCGGATACCTACCCCCCAGGTAGAATGCCCTTGTGGAACAACATTTGTCTCCATTGGGACACTTGTCTCCGTTGTCTCCGTTGGGACACTTGTCTCCGTTGTCTCCGCGGTCTCTATTGTCTCCGTGCTCAAAAAAACCACCGGTAAAGGATCCTGGGGGTGGGTTGGCACCTCCTGCGAATGCCCATCTCCCACCGGCAACGGTACAATCTTCCCTTCATAAAAATTCTTGAGCCGTCCACCCACCAGGCGGTGCCAGAACAACTGGTGAATAGGCGCTTGAGCATGCTCCTCTGCTGTAGTAGAGGCAAGGGTCGATTGATAGATACCCAACAACCGCTCACATTCGCGCCGTTCAGCAGTAGCCAGCATCTCAATAGTCACCTCGTCGGCATTGCCTGTTTCGATAGCACGAATAAGGTCAAACATGACAGGCCAGCGCACTACGGGATAGACGACCATTTGTCGCCCTTCTTCGTGCAGCGTCCGCAGTGGCATTACGATGTTGTATCCTGCCTGATGCAGCAGTTCGGCATGATAGTATTCTTGAATTGATGCCTGTTCCTCGACGTGCGTTTTGAAGAAGTAATCCTGGCCATCCACACGGTAAAAGCCGTTGAATGAATTTAACGACACAGGTTTGGGCGTTAAGATGATACTTTCGGTTCTCAGGTTCATATGGCGTGCGAACCAACGCTGCAGGAGTCGTTCTGCCTTTTCACGTTCGCCGAATTGCAAGTTCTGGATAGTCGCAAGACTATCGATGTGCGCTAATAATGCTAGCAGTTCCGTCACATCGTTAATGGTGAAGTCTGGATTACTCTCCGCCAACAGTACACGTGCTTCCGTCGTGCGCGCTCCAGTCAGCACGGCCACAGTGAGCGCACCCGCAGAACGTCCACCGAGAATATCGCCTGTGGAGTCGCCAACAACCATAAAATCATCAGCTTTTCTTTGTGATTCACCAACCTGATAATCATGGTCAAGCGCGATCAAAAATGGAAACGGATGCGGTTTACCCAATAGCGTCTGGTCTCCGTTGGCACGTAGCTCAGCCTCAGCACTCACAACATAATCGTGAGTTGAAATATGTGTTTCATCAAAATACTGGAGTAGCCCTTGTATCTCGAGGGGGACCTGTGCCTCCTCAAATGAGCGTCCGGTAGCAAAGCCCAGCACATATCCTTGCTGGCGTAGCATTTCAAGGGTAGTATGTATAGATTCTACAGGCAGGAGAGGCTGCTCAAAGTGAATACAACCGGGCTTGCCTGGCTGAGCCGGGGGATGACCATAATCCCGCGTATAGAGTTCGTCGCCCAGGTACCACTCCTGAAAGATGTTCTGACAGAACGGCCAGAAGGGACTGTAGCGCGAGAAGACGCCTTCGATAGGGTGACCCAATACTTCGCTGGCATAGGCGTCAAAGCGATTGATGAGATCAAGACCAACGGAACCTTGGAAGACGGATTTTGCATCGGTGGAAGATGCAGTCGGCGAATCACTCAAAAAGGGCAAGCGAAACGATGGCGTAGGATACCTGTCCCCCAGACAGGATTCCCGATTTATCGCGTCCTGGGATGGGGTGGGGCCGCCATCCCCCGATTTGCCGGTAGCAGCTCCATTTTGCCCGAAATCCTACCTCGACGCTTGCAAGCTGTCTTCTAAAATCCGACAGCCAACCTGTAGCCCATGGCTGGAGAGGAAACAGGGCAGTAATATCGGGCAGCAAAGAAAGCAAAGCAATCAAATGCAAGCTGACGGCAGCATAACAGGTATCCCAGTTAGAGTTGATGGCACGGGCTTTGAGTGCCATGATTTCTGACTCTGGGAAGGTTGCGCGGCTGATGCGACGACTCTCCACAGCGGTGGCAGCAGGAAAATAGGGTCCTGTTTCAGCCCCCACATTCCAGTAGCGTGGACTGTAGAGTAGTTCATGCAGGGTCAATCCTGCTGTGTCCCAATAGGCTTCCTCGCTGGTGATGACACCATCGAGGTCAAATATGATAAGCTTGCTCAACGTATCCTCTTCATACGCTCCCGTAAGGCACGTACACTCACTGACTCTTCTGTGAAACGATAGCTCAACGGCATCACGTTGATGTGGACCGCACCGGCGCTACGTAACACCGCAACGATCTCTAACAGTTCAGAAGCAGGCCCTTTTCCGGCATCTACTTCACCTGAGATAGTATACCAGTTATGTTCAGCGTCACCAATCAGTCTGGAGCTTGCAATCCGCAACTCACATCGCGTGCCGCTTGTAGGGGCGGGAGTGGAGTGGAGAGGAGACGCAGTCTGGGGATACCTGTCCCCCGGACAGGGTGCTGTGTGTAGGGAGCTTGCCTCCGCCCGCTTCAAGCATCTATTCAGTTCAGCACAGATGCTATCAGCTCTGTCGTTACTATCAGTTTGCAAATATGCGGTCAACAGCGAACGATTGCGAGCTTGCATGCGTGCGTCAATCAGTTCCAGCATAGTCACAGCCAGTTGCAGCGCTTGCTCATTGCGGCTCAGGAGACGCGCATTAGCAATCAGACATGCCTGCGAACGCAAGACGACGCCATCATCTAATAGTTTCAAGCGATTTTCACGCAGCGTCGTGCCTGTCTCAGTGAGATCCACGATCAAGTCAGCCGTGTCGGTCAACGGTGCAGCCTCCAGCGCACCATGTGGGGTAATTATCTTGCAATGGGTGATGCCGTGGCGACGGAGAAATTGGCCTGTCAAGGCAGGATACTTCGTAGCGATACGCAGACCACGCCCTTTGTGCGTACGGTAGTAACCGGCAAGGTGCCAGAGATCGGCGCAGGTATTGACATCGATCCAGGTTTCAGGGACAGCCACGACGAGACGACAGCTTCCAAAGCCCAGGTCCCTTTCCAAGATGATGAGGTCATCATCGCCAGCGTCATCTTCGTCAACTGCTTCTTCCCCATCACCGCGATACTCGGCCAGGATATCATAGCCGGTAAGACCAAGCGTGGCATCTCCGTCCTGCACGAGTAGTGGTATATCAGCAGCACGCTGAAAGACAACCTCCAGTCCTGGCATGCTACTCATGTGTGCCAGATACTGGCGCGGATTGTTACGACTGACTTTCATGCCACATTCAGCCAGAAAGGTCATAGTTGCTGCCTCTAAGGCTCCCTTGCCAGGCAGAGCCAGGCGAGTTTCACTTGCCAAATTTTAAATTACTCCTTTGTAACTCTTCAGGTAGCCTCTTCGAGCCGCCTGCGGCGGCAGGTGAAGAGAGGATGCGGGGACACCCCGCGCCCCGGCAAGGGGACTGCGTCCCCCTGCACCCCCTGCTGAAGAGTTACGCTCCTTATTAATAACATATTTAGAAGAGAGTATACACCTCTTTTTTTGCTGATAACAAGATTTGATAGGATAATTGATTAAGAAGAGGGTCATCCTTGCGTGATAAAATATGCTGATTGAGGCGTACGAGTCACAGTTGCATCTGAAAAAGGAGGATGTATGACACGAGAAGTCGTGATTATTTCGGCGGTGCGCACGCCGATTGGACGCTATAACGGCATTCTTAAGGATGTGCGTCCTGATGATCTGGGTGCCCAGGTCATCCGCGAGGCGATTAAACGGGCTGGGGTCCAAGCTGAAGAAATTGAAGATGTCATTTTTGGAGCTGCCAATCAGGCGGGCGAAGACAACCGCAATGTGGCACGCATGTCGCTCTTGCTGGCCGGCCTACCGGTTACCGTAGCGGGACAGACCGTCAATCGACTGTGTGGCTCAGGCTTACAAGCGGTAAACTCAGCGGCGCAGGCGATTGCCACCGATGCCGGGGATATCTTTATAGCGGGCGGGGTCGAGAGCATGACCCGTGCTCCCTTCGTGATGGGCAAGGCCGAGGCTGCCTTCCCGCGTGGAAATATCACGATGTACGACACGACGATTGGGTGGCGCTTCACCAATCCAGGGTTGGCCGAAATGCACCATCCTTACAGTATGGGTGAGACGGCAGAAAATGTGGCAGCCAGGTACCGAGTTAGCCGAGAGGCGCAGGATGAATTTGCATTGCGGAGCCATCAACGGGCTGTGGCGGCGATTGAGGAAGGACGCTTTGCGGAAGAGATCATCGGTGTCCCAGTGCCACAGAAGAAAGGGCCGTTGCTCACGGTCACCCGCGATGAACATCCCCGTGCTGATACCTCGCTTGAAGCCTTAAGCAAGCTTAAACCTGCCTTTAAGAAGGATGGCACTGTCACGGCTGGGAATGCGGCAGGCATCAACGATGGGGCGGCTGCTCTGGTACTTATGTCGGCGGAGCGAGCCAAGGGACTAGGGGCCAAACCGTTCGCTCGTATTGTCTCGACCGCTGTTGCGGGCGTTGATCCTGCCTATATGGGATTGGGACCGATCTACGCCAGCCGGAAGGCGCTTCAGCGCGCGGGATTGAGCATGGACGAGATCGACCTGGTCGAGATCAACGAGGCATTTGCCGCCCAGGCGATACCATGTGCCCGCGAACTTGAGATCAAGGCTGAGAAACTCAATGTTAACGGTGGGGCGATTGCTCTCGGTCACCCTCTGGGTGCCTCGGGCGCACGTATTCTGACCACTTTGCTCTATGAGTTGCGTCGCAGAGGTGGCCGTTATGGTCTTGCCAGCATGTGTATCGGCGTCGGCCAGGGTATCGCCACTGTTGTCGAGATGCTTTAGCAAGAAATACCCTGCTAAAAGAATTTTGAAACGAGCAAAGGGGGTGACTGTGAGTAATAAAGTGCCATTGATATGTGGTATAATAATTATTAGCATGACGTCAGATGTTGTTGTATCGCGTATGTGGGAAAGTGTTTCCACCGACAGCAATGAGTTTGTAGGCGTCGATGTGGGAGCATACTATAGTGAGAATTTATGTAGGAAGCCTGCCGTATGAAACGACGAGCCAAGATCTGATCGATCTCTTTGGGCAAGTTGGGCAGGTTGTTTCGGCGACTGTGATTACTGATCGAGATTCAGGGCGCAGTAAAGGTTTTGGCTTTGTAGAAATGAGTAATGACCAGGAAGCACGTAACGCTATTGATCAGTTAAACGGTGCCAGTCTGGGGGAGCGGACTATCGTTGTCAATGAGGCGCGTGAACGCCGAGAACAAGGAGGCCGTGGTTTCCAAAACAGAGAGCGGCGTCCAGGCGGTAATAGGGATGGGTATCGCGACCGGCGGTACTAGATAATACTGCCCGATTGTTGAAGCTAGATAGCAAAAAGACGATTGAAGCAGGTCCCACAAGAGAAAGTCAACAGATATGTTGGCTTTCTTTTTTTATGAAAAGAGTTTGCTATAACTTGAGTATCCATGCTATCTTGTTGACATCCTCCCCGCGCATACATGCGGGGGACTCCCACCCTCGCGGGTGAGCTTTCCTGTTTCAGCGAGTCCTGCCTGAAAGGGCCTTCGCCCGTCCAGGTCTTACAGCCTCTCCGCAGGCTGACACTGCCAGTCCAGCAGCCAACACATTCTTTGCAGCATTGATATCACGGTCATGGAATGTCTTGCACTGGGGACACAGCCAGAACCGTTCATCTAATGAAAGTGAGTCCAGGATATGCCCACAGGAGTGACATCGCTTAGAAGATGGGTACCACTTGTCAATCTTGACGAGTGTGCGTCCATACCACTCTGCCTTGTACTCAAGCTGACGAGCAAACTCACCCCAACCCACATCGCTAATACTCTTAGCAAGGGAGTGATTCTTGACCATGTTCTTGACTTGCAGACTCTCGATGCATACCACTTGGTTCTCGCGGATAATGCGAGTCGAGAGCTTATGCTGATAATCCCTACGTCTATCAGCAATCTTGGCGTGTGCTTTAGCGACCTTGAGCCTTGCCTTAGCCCTACTCTTGCTGCCCTTTTTCTTCTTGGCAAGCCGACGCTGAGCCTGAGCCAACTTCTTCTCATCTTTGCGGAAGTAGCGTGGATTGCCCACGTGTTCCCCATCGGAAGTGATCACCATACTCTTCAAGCCAAGATCAAGTCCTACCTGCTTGTTAACAACGGGAAGAGGCTTGATATCCTCTTCTACCAAGATGCTCACAAAGTAGCGATTAGCGGTGTCCTTGGTAATGGTAACGGTCGTGGGCTTGCATCCTTTGGGAAGTGGGCGACTCCACAGCATATTCAGCGGTGTATCCATCCTGGCGAGCGTGAGAGTAGTTCCATCCCACTTGAAGGCAGTCCCTATGTACGTAGCGGATTGCTCCCCATGCCTGCTATGAAACTTTGGGTAGCCAGCACGCCCTTCAAAGAAGTTCTTGAAGGCTTTATCCAGGTGCCGAAGCGATTGCTGCAAGGGGACAGCGGCAACTTCATTCAACCAACTAGACTCAGGCTGTTGCTTGAGAGCGGTGAGACGGGCAGAAGTGTCACTGTAGTAGAGACGTTCCTGACGCTGGTAGTAGGCATCGTTCCTTTGTCGAAGTGCCCAATTGTAGACGAAACGCACACACCCAAAGGTCCGAGCAAGCGTCTTCTTTTGTTCGTCGGTCGGGTAGATTCGATACTGATAAGCGCGTTTCTGTTTTCATGTTCTATAATGTAGTGCGTACCGTGTAGAATGTCAAGCGTTTCCGCCTATGGGTGGGCGGCGTTTCACCCCCATAACGAAAGTTAGGGGTCCTCACGCCGCATTATGATAGATATGGAAGAGAAGTTTGCCAAAGAGAGCAAGATGATCGCCCAGGAGCGCCGCCACCGCATCTTCGAGGATATTGAAACAAGCGGCGTCGCCTCGGTGCGCGACCTTGCCCAACGCTTCGAGGTCTCAAGCATCACCATCATGCGCGACCTACAAGAATTGGAGCAGCAGGGCCTGATTCGTCGTGTGCATGGAGGAGCTATCAGTGTACGTGGTGCCAGCTACGAACCGCCGTTCAGCGCCCGCGAATCACAACACTCTACAGAGAAGCGGCGTATCGCCGCCAAAGCCGTAGAGATGATCAACGATGGCGATAGCCTGATCCTCGATGTCGGTACAACCACCTTGGAGATTGCTCGTGCCCTGAAGGGTAAACGCAACCTGACCGTCCTGGTCACGAACCTACGCGCAGCTCTGGAACTCGCCAGCCAGTCGGCCATTCAGGTCATCGTCATAGGCGGGAAGCTGCGCGCCAGCGAACTCTCCATGGTGGGGCACCTTGCTGAACAAACCTTGCGCAGTTTCCAGGCAGACAAAGCCTTCATTGGCGTGGGAGGCATCACTATTGAACATGGGCTTACCGAGTTCAACTTCGAGGAGGCAGGGACAAAGCGGGCAATGATCGAGCGCGCACGTCAGCGCATCGTGGTTGCCGATCACACCAAATTTGACAAGGTGATGCTCACTACGGTCGCCTCGCTCACCGTTGTTGACACTATCATCACCGGAATGGAAGTAGACGGCGAGATGGTGACACGCCTGCGCCAGATGGGTGTCGAAGTCATTCTGGCCTAAAAGAGCATTATCGTGCCCAGCCTTTTGCTCGCTCGACTGCACGCAACCATTGGTGGTAGAGTGCCTCAATTGCACTATCGCCACGTGGTGTATAGCAGGCCGCCTCTTGCCAAAGGGTGGCTGTCTCTGCCTGGTCACGCCATAGTCCAACTCCCAGTCCTGCCATCAAAGCAGCACCGAACGCTGTTGTCTCACGAACGGCAGCTACGTGCACCTCAACGCCAGTGATATCGGCGAGTGCCTGCATTAGAAAGCTGTTAGCAGATGCGCCACCGTCCACCTTGATGCTCCTGATCGGATGCCCGGTGTCCTGCTCCATTGCAGAGAGCACGTCGCGTGTGTTCAAGGCGATGCCCTCCAGCGTTGCACGCACCAGGTGAGCGCGAGTGGTACCACGTGTGAGACCGACAATGGTGCCGCGTGCGTAGCTGTCCCAGTAAGGCGCTGCAAGTCCGGTCAGGGCAGGCACGAAGAAGACCCCACCGCTATCTGGTACCGACATTGCCAGGTCTGTCGTCTCTTCTGCGCTCTGGATGATGCCTAACCCGTCGCGCAACCATTGAACGGCAGCACCTGCCACATAGATACCTCCGTCAAGAGCATATGTGACATTATCGCCGAATGACCAGGCAACGGTTGGAACCAATCCATAGCGAGAAGTTGGTATTTCATTTCCAGTATTCAGCAGGATAAAAGCACCGGTCCCATAGGTCACCTTCACATCATTGGGTGCATAACAGGCCTGACCAAACAGCGCCGCCTGTTGATCTACCAGGGAAGCAGTGACCGGCATTGCCTGGCCGATCAAATCGCCTCGAATAGTGCCGAAAAGAGAGCAGGAAGGCTGGATTGTTGGCAGAATAGCGCGTGGAATCTGGAGCAGATCCAGTACTTCCTGATCCCAGTTGCGGGTACGGGGATTATAGAGCATCGTCCGCGAAGCCGTGGTATCATCGGTGCGATGCTCGCCGGTGAGGCACCACAAGAGCCAGGCATCTGTCGTTCCAGCCAGTAATTCGCCACGTTCGACCAGTTCGCGAACACCCGCCACGTTGTTCAGCAGCCAGCGGAGCTTGGTGGCAGAGAAGTAAGGATCGATCGGTAGCCCTGTACGCTCCTGAATAAGCTGACCCCCTTCGCTGCGTGTGAGTTGATCGCAAAAGTCATCGGTGCGGCGGTCCTGCCAACTGATGGCGTTGTAAAGCGGTTGCCCTGAACGTCTATCCCAGATCATCACAGTCTCGCCCTGGTTAGAAAGGCCAAACGCCAAGATCTGCGCGCAAGTTTTAGTCAAAACGGCACGAGCATTCTCCACAACGCTTTGCAGCAAATCTCGCGGGTCCTGCTCGACCCACCCTGGCTGTGGGTAGGTCAGCGGGACCTCGCTGGCTGACTCGGCCAGGCAACGTGCTTGCCCATCGAAGATGAGCGCCTTCGTACGAGTCGTGCCCTGATCTATGGCGAGTATAGCGGGAATCATCATTCGTTCCTTCAGGCTGTTTCGGCGTTCGGCTCACCCGCTTGTGGAGGTGTCTGGAGCACTTTCGGGCGCGTAACCAGCATCCATGCGAAGTAGATCAGGCCGAGAGCAAACATCACCAGAGAATAGAGCCAGGGTGCAGCAAAGGAGGCATCACGGAAGATGGAAAGCTCGAAGAGTAGCCAGACGACGGAGAGCACGATGATCGGCCACTCAAATGCTCCCAAGCGAAACCCCAGGGTCTGTGGTAACTTGCGCCGAGCATAGATGTAGAGGATCACTGTGGCCAGGTAAATGATTGCCGGCAACAAGGTAGCCGCGCTAAACAAATTGAACAGGGTTGTGGTCTGGTTGGTGATGATCCCATAACCGGCAAAGGCGGCCAGCACTACCTCGATCAGGATACCCGAGAGCAGGGTTGCAGCCACTGGTGTGCCGGTGCTCCTGTTAACACGGCTGAAGAGTTGATATCCTGGGAAGCGCTCGTCGCGGGACATGGCCCAGGTCAGCCGCGACACGGTAATGAAGATTACCAGGCCACAGGCGAAGATCGAGAAGGTCACAAAGACCAGGAAGATGTCGCCGACCACAGTGCCAAGCGTTTGGGTCACAATATCAGCAACCGGTGTTGCCGAGGCAGATAGTGCCTTAAGATCTCCTGATGCCAGATTGAGCGCGATGAGGAAGACAAAACCTACTACACCGCTCAAAACCACGGAGGACCACATGGCAATGGGAACAACCCGGTGAGCATCCTGCGTCTCTTCCGCGAGATTGGCCGCCGCCTCAAAACCTACGATGGTGAAGGCACCCAGCAAGAACGCGAGCATGAAGGGACCGGCAGATGTCAGCCCGCCCAGGGTAAACCAGCCTGTAGATGACACAACCCCTGTACTGAACACATGATCCGGGTGTAGTAGCCCACGCACGGCCCCAACGATCACCAGGAGCAGTGTGAGTCCCACAATGCCGACAACTTCGGTACCGACGGCGGTATTGTTGACGCGGGTTGACCAGAGTGTGGAGAAAATGATCAGCAGCATCTGCAACAATACTATTATGCTAGTGGCCAGCCAGGCATTTTGCGGTGTTTCAGTATAGCCGAAAAGGCTGGGCAGTACGGTCTGAGCCACTGCGTAGTCAACCGCAACCACGTCGACCACAAGGAAGATGAAGGAGATCCAACCAATCAACCAACCAACCTTTGGGTTGGCCAGTCGCGAAACCCATTGATAGGAATAGCCTGCCAGGGGGATGCGCGATGCCAGGGCAGCAAAGACTAGCGAGACGAACAACTGGCCGATGATGACCAGCGGCCAGGTCCAGACGCCCAGGGGTCCACTGGATGCCAGGATGGTGCCATAGGTAGTAAAAATGCCGGTGGTGATGGAGATGAAGGAAAAGCCGATGGCAAAAGAGGCAAAGCGTTTGAGTTCACGGCGGAATTCTTGCCGGTACCCATATTTCTCTACGGCCTGTTCGGCATAGCTGCTTTGCGTGTTATCAGCGAGCGACATGGATATGCTCCTTTCGAGATAACGTCAGATGAGGACGTCGAAAAATTTACGGTCTGTCAGAATGGTTGAAGAACTGCGAGACGTTGTTAGCAAACTGAGCTGTGAGTTGCCGCGAAGTTGAACGGACAATCGCCTCTCCCAGGCTGGCCATTCGGCCAAGCATGGTGAGGTCCATAGCATACTGGACATTTGTAGCATCAGCGATAGCAGTAAGATCGATGCTTACCCGCGCGCGGAAAGCTCCGGCCATAGCCATCGGTTCGCCCATCAGTTCGACGACCAGATGCTGAGGTGGTTCGGCCTTCAGCAATGTACCCCGTGCATTCGAGCGGATGGTCATGAATTGCACTTTGACCGAGAGCACCGCCTCATAGTGCGTCTCGTCCAGTTGCTGCGCCTGTTCGCATCCAGGTATCACCCGGCAAAGTTGCGTTGGATCCTTAAAAAGGTTCCAAACCTTCTCTATAGGCGCATTGACGATTATTGCTCCGTTCAGCTTCATGATAGATCTCCAGTGAGAAGAGAAGCCACCTCCTTCCCCATGGTGATTGAGTCAGCATGGTCAAGGGAAGGTGCGACAACCGTGCCAACTGCATAAATTCCTGGCACATTTGTACGGTACTGCTCGTCTACCTGTATAGCCCCATCCAGCCCGGTCATCACTCCACTCCCTTTGAGCCAGTGCGTATTCGCCACCATGCCGACCCCGTAGACAAGGCAGTCTGCAGGCACATCGAACAGTTGACCGGCGCGTCTCAGCCTTACACATTGTAAGCGTGGAAAGCCTACGATCTCCGCAATTTCTGCTGGCAGTTCCTGCTCCACCTGCCTGGTCTCGTTCGTCGCAGGCTCGATCAATGTGACCCTGGTCCCTGCAGAAGTCAGTCTTTGTGCTGTAGCTTGCACATAGCGAGCATCACCATAGACCACTGCCTGCCTTCCTGGCAGATAGCCACGCGCTAACAACTGGTGAACCAACACCGGCGTGATTACACCGGCAGGCCGTGTGCCAGGAATCTGGGCTTGCTCACGTGTTGTCTCCAACCCACCACATGCGATCAACACCCGTTGCGCTCGTATTTCTATCGTCCCCTGCCGTAGGCGCACCAGCAAGATGTGCGGCTCGCCGGCATCGAATGCAGGCAACAGACCCACGGCTGTGGCTTCGAAATAAGCCGTAACTTTTTGCGGTAGTCGAAACGAGGAGATTAATTCCCAGGCATCCTCAAAGCCAGGTGCAGGCAACGCAGAACGCAGAAATCCACCAGGGGCATCCTGGTAATCCAGCACCACGGTTCGCTCATTCGCTACACCCGCACGTAATGCGCTCAATGCACTCAAACCGGCTCCTACTATAGCTAAATTGTAGGGATCGTCCACTTAACCCCTCCGGTCCAATGACAGCGGTGCCTGGTTTTGTGCAGGCCGCGCCAGGCTAGACACGTAACCAACAACTGGACTTGAGTGGGCAGCATTCTTCTCCAGAGTCAGGGGATCACGCCCGAGTTCTTGCTGGAAGAGATCAATCAGTCGCGGCATGCAGAGGTTACCCTGACAATCGCCCAACATTGCACCGGTACAGCGCTTGAGGCCGTCAAGCGTAGTTGGGGGTAGTGGACTGCGTAGAGCCGCGAGAATCTCGCCGCGGGTGATAGAACGGCACAAACATATAACATCACCTTCATCAGGGTTAGATTCAGCAAGGTACTCCGGCAGTGTTTCCACAAAATGACTGCGGAGCGATAAACCAAGTTCATCACGTACCAACGCACAGACATAGGCTGCGATGGCAGGTGAGGCTGAAAGCCCGGTTGAGCGAATGCCTGCGACGTGCAACAGGCGGTGGCTGACGGTTGATGGGCGAATGATATAATCGCCTGTGCTGCTCACTGCTCGAATTCCTGCAAACTGGCGTACGCTCTCGACCTGCTCCATCCCTGGTACCAGCTTACTGACGCCTGCGCGAATGCGTTGGAGTCCTTCTGCTGTTGTAGCCAGGTCATTTTTAGCTGTCACTTCTTCAGCGGTTGGCCCCAGCAGGACCCCACCAAAGACGATAGGAGTCACCAGAATACCCTTGGAGATGCGGCTCGGCACGGGTAGAATGATCTGGCTAACGCCAAGATCCAGCTCTGTGATGATGAACTGTCCTTTGCGCGGTGTCAGGTGGAAGGAGTTGTCTTCCGGCGAGATGTGATACTTCATCAGCCCACAGCCCGGCAGCATTGACGACCAGTGCCGCCATGATGGTCATTCCACCACTGGTATGCACCATGAGGTTCTTAGACTCGACTGTGATGTCAGTTACGGCCTCGCCCAGAAAGACCTGCGCGCCATTGAGAACTGCATGCTCACAAAATGTGCGTGTTGTCCAGAAGGGATCGATTATTCCTTCACCTTCGATCAGCACGCCGCCTACGGCCTGGGGGCTGACGTAAGGAGCGGCATCCAGGATCTCTGCATGAGTCAGGCGCTGGAGGATGACTGCATTGCGTTCGGCTTTCGGGATAATATCGGCTTCGATGGTGGAGAGTTCTTCAGTGTCGGTTGCTACCATGAACGCACCGGTTTGCAAGTAGGGGATATGCAAACTGTCAATCACTTCGGGCCACAGTTCGCGTGCTTCCAGTAGCAGTCTGGCTTCCAGTGAACCAGGGGGAGCATCGAAGCCAGTATGTATGATTGCGCTGTTCGACTTGCTGGTTCCATCACAGATGTCTGGATTCCGTTCCAGCAAGGCAACTGTGACATCAAAGCGTGACAATTCGCGCAAGATAGCGCAGCCCACTACTCCGCCACCGATGACAAGCACATCGACGTGTCTGATTTTTGTCTCCATAGTAGCCGCCTTGAGAAAGAGTGTAACTTGCTTCTTCACCAGGGACACTGATCGATGGTATATGAGAGGATATGATACAAGTATACAGTTGAGGTGATGTATTGTCAACATTTTTGCGCAAGTTTTCATTTCGCATTTGACGCATATCTCGTTTCATGATATAATTAGAACAAGATTTCAGTGTACTTCAGACACTAATTGATGAGTCTTGACACTCTTCCTTTTTTTCTTATGTCCAAAAGAATAGATATACATAAGGAATAGATAATTACCCGTGGAGGAAAGGAGCTGGCACACATGAGTATATTACAGCTCACTCAAACTATTCACATTGCTCCGGCGCGGCAGGCCAAGCAGCCCAAACAGCCTATGCTGCCAGGGATGGAGCCAGAGCAGAGTGCGCCGCAGATAGTAACGAATCGTCAGATAGCAGAGGTTCTCTCCAGCATCGCTAACTTGCTGGAGTTTCAGAATAGCAACCCGTATCGTATTCAAGCGTACCGTAACGCTGCTCGTGGTGTGCTGGATTTGCCCGAAGCGGCAGCCACCTTTGTAGCACGTAGGGAGCCATTGCCGGTGCCTGGTCTGGGTCGACGTTTGCAAGCACGTATTACTGAGCTCGTGCTGACAGGTACGATGACCTTCTACAATGATCTGTGCCTGCAGGCATTGCCGACCGAAGCTCGTGCATTGATGGGTATCGAACATGTGGGTCCACATACAGCTATTCGGCTGTACGAAGAACTGGGTGTTGATACCCCAGAAAAGTTGTGGTGGGCGGCACAGCAGCAGCGTATCCGCAAGTTGCCTGGTTTCGGTATGCGGAGTGAGGCGCGGCTGAAAGATGCTGCTGCGCGAGTGTTGAAGAAGATGAAGAAGAACGCAGCGGATTTGGAAGGTGTGGCGTAACTTTCTTCTTGCCAATTTTCGGGCAACATGTATCGAGCGCAAGATTAGAGGTCTGGCTGAGGGTCTTGAGGTTCTCAGCCAGACCTCTAATCTTGCGCTCAGAACGTCCTTAATTGTAGTGATGCCCTTTGGGGATATTGACCAACTACCCGGTCAAGTCGAGACAACAAGTGGTATTTACTGACTGTTTTCAGCAATGAAGTGGTCGTGGAATATGGTAGAATGAGCTAGAGAAGGACGTAGAGCCGAATAAGTTCCGTACGACAATGCACGATTGTTTTCCCAAGCAGGAGGTAATCCATGACCGATTCTCAAAACGTATCGTATCTTGACATTCCCGGACCGAAATCGCGTGAGCTGCTGGCGCGGCGTCAGGAGTTTGTGGCGCGAGGCGTCGCCTCCACGATGAACGTATTTGCAGCCAGAGCCGATGGAGCTATCATCGAAGATGTCGATGGGAACCGTTACATCGACTTTGCAGGTGGCATCGGCGTAATGAACATCGGACACGCTCGCCCAGAAGTGACACAGGCCATTGCCGAGCAGGCTGCTAAATTCACGCATACCTGCTTTAGTGTGATGATGTACGAGCCGTATGTTGCGCTGGCAGAACGCATTGTGAACCTAGCACCTGGCGACTTTCCGAAGAAGGCCATCTTCTTCAATAGCGGTGCAGAGGCCGTTGAAAACGCTGTAAAGATCGCGCGCTATGCCACGGGACGACCCGCTATCATCACGTTTGACTATGGTTTTCATGGCCGTACGTTGATGACCATGAGTATGACCTCCAAGGTAAAGCCCTACAAGGACCGTTTTGGGCCTTTTGCGCCCGAGGTCTATCACGCGCCATTCCCTTATGAATATCGCATGAACATGACGCCACAGGCGGTATCGGAATACTGCATTGCGCAACTCAAGCACATGTTTGTCGGTAAAGTTTCACCAGACCAGGTGGCTGCTGTCATCATTGAGCCGGTACAGGGCGAGGGTGGTTTCATCGTTGCACCTCGCGGTTTTTTACGCGAACTCAAAGCGCTATGTGAGGAGCATGGTATTCTGTTTGTCGCCGATGAGATTCAGACCGGTTTCTGTCGCACGGGCAAGATGTTTGCGGTTGAACACGACGGCGTTGCGCCGGACCTGATGATTATCGCTAAATCGATGGGGGCAGGCATGCCGATCAGTGGCGTAGTTGGACGCGCAGAAATTATGGATGCACCAGCACCGGGCACGCTGGGAGGCACCTACAGCGGCAACCCTGTTGCGTGCGCAGCCGCTCTGGCGGTACTTGACCTCTTCGAGAAGGAAGATCTTGCCGCTCGCTCACGCGAAATTGGCATGGTCGTTACAGAACGCTTCTTACAATTCCAGCAGAGATTCCCCTTTGTGGGTGATGTACGCGGCCTGGGTGGGATGGTCGCCATGGAACTGGTGAAAGATCGCATGACAAAAGAGCCAGACTCGCACGCAGCCAGTGATATTCTGGCGGCAGCACACCATCGTGGATTGGTGCTGATCAAGGCAGGCATGTTTGATAATGTGGTGCGTGTGCTTGTACCGTTATGCGTGACGGATGATCAGTTGCAGCAGGGACTGGATATCCTCGAGGAGGCGTGTGCAACAGTCGCTCAGGTTGCGACGGCGACAACGACGTCAGTAGGCTAATTTTTACACGGACCTTTGGATTAGAACTCACCCTTTGCTATCGTCTCGATAAAGCGTTGTTCTAAGTCAAAGGTACGTGGTCCAGGTTTGCCATTGCCAATGACCAGGTCATCGATCTGTACAACGGGAACGATCTCTTTTGAGGACGACGTCACGAATGCTTCCTGAGCCTCGGCCAGTTCGGCAGAGAGTATCGGGCGCTCCTCAATGGGGAAACTGCCTCGCGCCAAATCGAGCACAACGTTGCGCGTGATGCCGATCAAAACGCCCACACGAGCCGTGACCAGTGTATCGCCTCGGAAAATGAAGAAGTTGCTGCGTGTTGCTTCCAGCACATGACCCTGTTCATTGACGAAGAGCGCATCATCGGCGCCATGACGGGCAGCTTCTTTCAATGCTCGCACGGCAGCGACGTAGTTGGTGGTCTTCGCTTCTGGTGAGACACGCTGTAAGCTCGTGGTAATCAATTTGTAACCCCTTGCGAAACGCTGCATATCACGTTCACTTAAGGGAGTAATGAGGATGGCGAGGACAGGTTCACCGGAAGGGAGAACGCCATCTTCGCTCTCGCCTCCAGTGATGAGGATTCGTATGGTGGCGTGCCGGTATGCATTACGCTCAATGATCTCATGCACAATGCCGGTGATGTCTTCGCGTGAGAAGGGAATATCCATGTCTATGAGTTCTGCGGAGTGAAAAAGGCGGGAGAGGTGGTCATCCAGGTGGAACGGGCGACGATCATAGGTGCGTAGTGACTCGAACACACTGTAACTACGCAGCACTGCTGTGTCGTTTATGGATAGCGTGGCTTCATTGGGATGTACCCATGTTCCATTGACATACCATAGTGCGTTGTTGTCCATAGCTTATTCTACCACGTTTGCCCGCTGTAGTAACGTTTCTACAGCACATTTTTTTCTTTGAGCCACGCGATCACATTGTCTGGCACGCTCATCGTTGAGAGGCGACTCTGACGGACCAGGCTCCAATCGTCGAAAAGATGGCTATTCTTGATTTCGCGTAGCGTTACGGGTTCGGCGAAGCGACGCACAAATGCCATATCGACAACCCAGCTTTTGTCATCGTTGGGGTCTGGACGCGGTTGAGAGGTAACACGGGCGAGGCCAACGATGGCAGCCTGGCCCGCGCTGTGATAGATCAGTACATCATCGTCGGGTTGCATTGATCGGATAGCGCGCAATGCCAGTGGGTTTCGTATGCCATCCCAGACTGTTGCCTTGTCACGCTCGAATTGTTCGATAGAGTATTCCTCGGAGTCGGTTTTAGCAAGGAAATAAGCCATGCGGGTATCCTGTTTCCAACTTATCGCACACTGTTTCCGTATATAGCATGTAGTCGTAGTTAGCAGACAGACTACAGCCAGAGCATAGCACTTCGTGGTATACTCTGTGAAGTGCATATGCTGGCATAGCAGAGAAGTACCGTTTAACAAAGAAACGATAAGAAGGAGAAAAATTCGCATGACACAGACAGATCCAAACAACGTTGAGCCGAAACACGGATACCCGCGCCCGGAAGAGTTGCAAGTAATGGGCGAGCAGTTACTTACCAAGGTAAAAGAACTGATCCATGAAGGCAATGTCAGCCGCGTTATCATCAAACAAGAGGGGCGTACTATTGTGGAGTTTCCATTGAGCGTTGGCGTGGTGGGAGCTATCCTGGCTCCTCAAATAGCGGCAATCGGAGCTGTGGGTGCACTACTCGCAAAATGTTCAATTGAGGTTGTGCGTGCTGACGTGCCTCCACCTTCTAATGACTAATGCGGTTGAAATAAGGGTATCTCTGAGTTTTTCTGACGGGCGCAGATAATAACTGCGCCCGTTAGTTTTTTCGAAATGACGTTTGCTTCCCATGAGAATGACATGGTACACTGATCACAGTGGCACTCCCAATCCCGTAGAACGAGATAGGCTTCTGAGCATCGGAGGAGCTTAAGACTGAGTATCGACTGCTAGTGACGATTGCTTCGTACCGGAAGAATACAGCACACTTATTTCAGAAGGAGCGCAGAGATGAAGTTTGGGGTCTTTCTCCCGATCTCAGGTAGGGCCACCGGTCCAGAAACCCTCATGCAGGCCGCACAAAGTGCTGAAGCTCAGGGCTTCGACGCAGTCTGGTCAGCTGATCGAGTGGTCACGCCCTGGAAAATCAATACCTCTTACCCTTACAGCGAGAACCACGAGTTCATTGTCCCCCCCGATCGGCCTTTCCTGGACTCGTTCACCTGCCTGGCTTTCCTGGCGGGTTGCACCCAGAAGGTCATGCTCGGTATCAGCGTCTTAGTGCTACCCTACCGTCACCCCTTGTACTGGGCGCGGGTAGCAGCCTCAATTGAGCAACTGTCTAAGGGTCGCCTGATCATGGGCGTCGGCGTTGGGTGGATGGAGGAAGAGTTCGCAGCTCTGGGGGTTCCGTTCAAGGATCGTGGTAAAATGACCGACGAGCAACTCCAAATTATTTCACGCCTATGGACCCAGGAGCATATAGACTTCGACGGCCAGTTCTACTACTTCCAGGACCTCGCCTTCTACCCCAAGCCGATACAGAAGCCGCGCATCCCCATCTGGGTCGGCGGCGAAGGCGTAGCAGCCCAGCGGCGCACAGCAAAGTACGGCGATGCCTGGTTCCCCTACTACGTAGAAATCACACCAGCTGAACTCAGAGCAGGATACGACAATGTCCTGCGCCTTGCCGCCGAGGCCGGACGCGACCCATCCCAGATACGCTTTACGTGCTGCAGCCAGATCGAGGTCACACGCACCCCAGTTCCACAGGACGAACGCCACCTGCGCGGCACCCCCGAGCAACTGGTGGAGGCGCTCCAGGCCTACCGTGCGATTGGCGTTGATCACATCGCCCTCCAGTTCATGGTACCCCGCTGGCCAGACCGCATGGAGCAGATCGAACGCTTCGCGCGTGAAGCAATGCCGCATCTACGCGACTAAACAAATACAGAAACAGTAACGGACATGCCTAGGGACGCGGTAAACCGCGTCCGTGGGGTGGGAAACCCTGCTGGAGGGCAGGTAATGGCCCTTGCAGTGAACGACGAATGTGCGTAGGACCCGAATTTATCGCGGCCATCGCCGATTTATCGGCCCACAGCAAACCCTCCGCTTATTTGAACTCTTTCATTAGTGGTGCAAAGGAGGAACTAACACCATGACACAACAACAACGAGAAACGCGTGAGCAAGAAGTCGCCCGCTTACGCAGCTACCTGGCAAGCCAATCGATGCGCCGCACACCCGTGCAAATCGTCGAAGCCATCCGCGAGGCCCATCACCAGTTTCTGGAAGCCACAGCAACTGTACCTGACGCCGCCTTCCGCATACCACCACAGCCAGGCGAATGGGCTGCTGTCGACGTCCTGGGCCACGTATGTACCGTCGCCACCTTAGAAGAACGGGCAATGCGCGCTGTCATCGAGCGTGGCGAAAAGCCAGCAGACATCTCCGACACCCTTGAGCTTGCCCCGCGCACAGCTACACGCGAGGACATGCTCGCAACCTTGGAGACCTTGCGCGAGCAATTGATAACGATAGTCCTCCAGGCAGACCCACAGGCCCACCTCGATATCACCTGGAGCCATCGTGAATTCGGCTCCATGAACTGGCGCGAATGGCTGCTCTTCGCCCGCGTCCATACGCTCGACCATGCCCGCCAGATGCAAGCAATCGCGGCAGCAGTCACTCAATAAGTACTCATGGGGTGTACCAGGTGCATCTCGCCTTCTGAACACCCAAATGTAGTGGTACCCCTTGCGGGTACCAGGAGGCTACGATGAAACTAGCAATATATTTTGCTCCCGCAAGTTATTTCGCTGCCTCAAGTATTGAGGACTGGGCAACAGCCTCCGCCTACGCAATCGAGGCCGAACGGCTAGGCGTTGACATCGCCTGGAGTGCGGAATCGTGGGGCTACGATGCCGCAACGCCGCTAGCTTATCTTGCCGCAAAGACAACACGCATACGGCTCGGTTCAGGGATCATGCAGGTCGTTGCCCGTACACCGGCCATGACCGCCATGACGGCCATGACTCTCGCATCCCTATCAAGCGATCGCTTCGTGCTTGGTCTTGGCGCGAGCGGACCACAAGTCGTTGAAGGCTGGCACGGTGTAAGCTTTGCCCGTCCCATGCAGCGCTTGCGTGAAGTAATCGCCATTGTGCGCATGGTAACAAGGGGTGAGCGCCTCACATACCAAGGCGAGATCTACCAGCTCCCCCTGCCAGGCGGCGAGGGCAAAGCCCTGGTTTCCAGCGCCCGGCCACAACCGCATCTCCCTATCTACCTGGCAACGCTGGGTCCAAAAAGCCTCGAACTCACAGGAGAACTCGCCGATGGCTGGTTGGGCACCTCATTCATGCCAGAGCACGCCGCTATATTCTTCGACCACATCGCAGCAGGTGCTGCCCATGCTGGCCGCTCCCTAAGTAACCTCGATTTGCAGGTTGCCGCCGGTGTCGTCGCGTTCTCCGACGATGTTGACGCCCTGATCGCTCCCCGCAAACCAGGCCTGGCATTCACGCTGGGAGCAATGGGATCCCGGCAGCACAATTTCTACAACGAGGTCTTCCGCCGCGCTGGTTATACAGATGTGGCCATTGAGGTGCAGGACCTGTGGCTGAAAGGCCAACGCAAAGAGGCCACAGCTCTCGTACCGGATGAACTGGTCCTCAAGACGAACCTGATCGGCACGGAGGAGATGGTGCGTGATCGCATCCGCAAATATCGCGATGCTGGTGTAAACACCTTGGTTGTATCCCCAGAAGGGCAAACGCTGGAGGAGCGCGTGACGACACTGGCTCAGTTGGTGGAGTTGGTCAAAGAGGTCGATCGTGAATGATTACGAAAAGTACCCACCTCCGCCCCCCTGGTACCCGCAAGAGGCACCACTACATCAGGAAACCTCTTGCCGGTACCGACTGATCCACAGCATCAGTTTATTGGTTGGCCATAACTGCCCTCTCCTGGCTCAATTGGCGTTTGACATAAGCACAGCATTCTACTAAGCTGGAGTAGAGAAAAAGCTTTGTTGTTGCCAAGATACTCACCAGAGATGGGCTGTTCACCGCTATCTCTTAGTAGGGAAGACACCGATGAAATTGACGATTTTCCAGGTAGATGCTTTTACAAACAAGCCGTGCTCAGGTAATCCAGCGGGAGTGTGCGTGTTGCCCGAACCCAGAGATGACCATTGGATGCAGCAGGTGGCGACGGAAATAAATCTGTCCGAAACTGCGTTCCTGCTCAGACGAGATGATGGTTTTAATTTGCGCTGGTTCACTCCTGCGGTTGAGGTTGATCTTTGCGGTCACGCTACGCTTGCAAGCGCGCATACGTTATGGGAGGCAGGATACCTGCAGCCAACTCAGCAGGCTCTTTTTCACACACGTAGTGGGCTGCTCACGGCTGATCGCAAAGGCGATTGGATCGAGCTTGATTTTCCCGCCAGGCCGGAAGAACCGGCAGAGGCGCCGCTTGAGCTGGTACAGGCTCTGGGAGTACCAATCAGGTATACCGGTAATGGTGCTGTTGGTTACCTGGTGGAGGTTGATACAGAGGAGACTGTGCGAACCATCAAGCCCGATATGACCTTGCTGGGGAGACTACCGGCTCAGGGGGTGATCGTTACCAGTGTGGCGACTTCCCCGGGCTATGATTTTATCTCGCGCTACTTTGCGCCAGGGGTGGGTATCAATGAGGACCCTGTGACCGGCGCCGCTCACTGTTGCCTGGGTCCTTATTGGCCCAGTATCACGTAAGCTGTCATGAAGTGCAAAGTATCGGGCAGCAGATAACTTTAGGCTCATTTTCGTGCAGAAATAGCTCTCGACCATCGTCTCTTCGCTCCAAAATACGCATGTAATGCTGGTTATGCTTGGGAGAAACCCACTCTCCTCCGCAAGTATTGTGCTCTTAAATGCTCTGATGCTCTTTAAACCTGATACTTTGCACCTCATGACAGCTTACGTGATACTGGGCCCATTAGGAGAAGTCTATGCCTAAACCATTCAAAGGGATCATTAACCTCGACAGTATTGTGCTGATCCTGGCCAATCTGGGCAAGATCTCGACAGGAGGTACCCCGTCCACCCTGGCCAACGTGCTCAAGCCGTTGCTTGGCCTGTTGTTCCTCTTGCTAGCCATTCGCCGGTGGAGGAGCCGACCTAAAGAAGGTGAAGAGCCAAAGATGCCAAAGTGGATGGCATCCATTGACACATTCACTGCCGGAAAAGCCTTTGGGCTGGCTGCTCTGCTTAAAATCTGGTGCCATACAAACACCTTTCTCTACACGAAATGAGTCCACCAAAGGTTGCACATGCTGTGCAGAATCGATGGAGTGCGGATGATGTGCCATAATGATGGACAAGAATATACTTTGCTAAAGGAGTACAGCAATGTCCATTATTTACGAGAAACGCGACCGCGTCGCCTACATCACCATTAACCGACCAGAGGCGCGCAATGCTATAGACCTGGAGACGATGCAAGAACTTAGCAACGCCTGGAAGGACTTCCGCGACGATGACAACCTGTGGATCGGAGTGATAACCGGCGCGGGAGACAAATCATTTTCTGCTGGTGCAGACCTCAAATCACTCATCCCTTTCCTCACCAGCGGTGGCAGAACTGGCGAACAAACCTCCGATGGAGGCTTTGGCGGCATCACACGCGGATTTGAGTGTTGGAAACCCATAATTGCCGCCGTTAACGGCCACTGTTTTGCAGGTGGCTTTGAGATCATGCTCGCCTGCGACCTGCGGATTGCTTCCGAGAATGCGACCTTCGGATTGACCGAGGCACGTTGGGGCATTATTCCCGCTGCGGGTGGCACGCAGCGACTACCGCGGGCAGTGCCGATGGCAAAGGCGATGGAGATCGTGCTAATGGCCGAGCAGATGAGCGCCCAGGAGGCATATCGTATCGGGTTGATTAACAAAGTGGTGCCGCAAACCGAGTTGACGAATGAGGTTGAGCGTTGGGTGGCAACATTGCTGGAGCGAGGCCCATTGGCTCTACGTGCTGCCAAACAGGCAATGTTGCAGGGATTGAGTCTACCCCTTGATGAGGGGATGAAGCTGGAACAACGCCTTGCCAGTGGCCTGTTTGGTACGGAGGATGCCCGTGAAGGGCCGTTGGCGTTTGCGCAGAAACGCAAACCGCAGTTCAAAGGGAGATAGTTTTATCCAGGGGCAAAACGCGCGAGGCCGAATGGAAGCTCTTCTTGTTGCTCCCTAACTACTGTTCCCTCCTTCGATCTTGTAGCCCACGCCGCGCACTGTCTTAATGAGCGGATGCGAAAAGCCCTGGTCGATTTTGTCTCGCAGGTAGTGGATGTAAATGTCTACCACGTTTGAAAGCGCCTCCAAATCATAGCGCCAGACCGCATCGGTAATTTGCGTGCGGGTGAGCACCTGGCCGGGATGGCGCATCAGATATTCCAGCAGTGCGAACTCTTTGGCTGTCAACTCGATGAGGAGTCCACCGCGGCGTGCCTCGTGCCGGACCAGATCGAGCGTTAGATCGCCCACCATGAGCTGGGGGGTCTCATCAAACCGTCGATCGCGGCGGCGAAGCAAGGCGTTGATGCGTGCCAGGAGTTCTTCCATCGCGAAGGGCTTGGTGAGATAATCATCAGCCCCCACATTGAGACCTGTCACCCGATCCTCAATCGCACTGCGTGCTGTGAGCATCAGCACCGGTGACATCACCTGTTCGGCACGCATCTGGCGGCAGATCTCGAGTCCGTCAATTCCAGGCAGCATCAGATCAAGAATCACCACATCATAGGTATCACTCAAGGCAAGATTAAGGCCAGTGTGCCCATCGTGGGCCAGGTCGACAGTATGCCGCTCCTCCAGCAAGACGCGACGCAGCAAAAACGCAAGGCGCTGCTCGTCTTCTACGACAAGAATATGCATTGCTTCATTCCTTCTGTTCTCATTTAGGACCGACGAGTCGTCGGTCGTTATGGCTTGCTTCTACTATCTTTACGATTGTCTATGAACATTGGAAACAGATTGGAAAGAGGATCTTCTCCTGATAAGTATAAGGGTAGCATCGATTCATTAGAACTTTCTTGGAAAGAGATGTGAGCGTTCCAATGTTGCCAGCATGGGGTGCCCCTTCCTACGGATCAGGCTGCATGAGAAATTCCCAATGTCCTTCTAATAGACTTCTCATCCTCCCCTGTTACCCTGACTCATACGAGGCAGTCGTTTTGGATCGCCTCGGTACTAGATGGGAAGAAAAATAAAAACAGGGCTCTCCCTGCTCCATTATATGGTCTCATGGAGTCCGCACACTACTTAGAGAGGTTTCGTTCGTGATTAAAACATCTGAAGCGTACGCTGTAGAACTGTCTGAAATCCATACTCCTAGCCAACCCCTCCAGAAGCAACAAGATGCTAGTCCTCATTGCTTCCGTGACCGATTCCGCTCGCTCAGTCAAGTGCTACGATTTGGCCTGGTTGGTGGATTAAACACTTTGGTAGACTTGCTAATCTTGAATGGCCTGCTGTTGCTGTTTCCTACCACAAGTGCGCTCATGCTCCTGGTGTACAACTCCCTGGCCTACAGCCTAGGAGGAGTCAACAGTTTTCTCTTGAACAAGTATTGGACTTTCGGACACAGACAGAGGACGACAAGTAGAGAACTGGTGCGCTTCTCCCTGACCACGATCTGCGGTATTGGGTGGAGCAATAGCATCCTCTGGCTCGCCAGCACTGTTCTTCATCCCTTCCTGGTCAATCCGACCATATGGGCTAATGCCTCGAAAGTACTGGCAATAGCCGGCACAGCGCTCATCTCCTATGTGGGGATGCGTCTGTGGGTCTTTGTAAGCAAGGCACAAAAGGAACAAAGACGGTTCCCTGCATATGTGCCAGCGTACAGCCTGGCCCGTGATGAATATCGAGCTTTGTTATCCAGAGAGAGAAGATCCACCATCGATGAACAGGATCAGTGCTTAGCGAACGAAGACAGAAATAAGACCGAAAGCCTCCACAGCCTCTCGATTGTTCTCCCTGCTTACAACGAAGACGCTGTCATTGGCGCTACGCTTGAGCAGGTCTTGAATGGGCTGGCGACGTGGGTGAAGGATTTCGAGGTCATTGTGGTGAATGATGGCAGCACAGATCGCACCAGGGCTATCCTCGCCGCCATTACCGAGGTCGAGCCGCGAGTCAGGGTTGTTACACATGAGCGCAATCAGGGCTATGGCTCTGCGCTGGCAGATGGCTTCACCGCTGCGACGAAAGAGTTGACGTTTTTTATGGACTCCGACGGGCAGTTCGATATTCGTGAACTGGCCCGGCTGCTGCTCTTCATTGATGAATATGACGCGGTTATCGGCTATCGCCTGGATCGGCAAGACTCGTGGGTGCGCAAACTCAACGCCTGGGGTTGGAAGCGCTTGATCGGCTGGGTGTTGGGGGTCCACGTTCGCGATGTGGATTGCGCCTTCAAACTATTACATACGGAGTTTCTGCACGAGCACCCTTTAGAGACACGTGGGGCGATGATCAATGCCGAGTTGCTCTACAAGCTGAAACGTCTCGGCTACACCTTTCGGGAGGTCGGCGTTCATCATTTGCCGCGCCAGGGTGGACGTGCCACGGGAGCCAGACCAGGCGTGATTTTGCGCGCCATGCGAGAACTTTTCGTGTACGCACGCAGGTGGCATCGAGAAGAGAAAACGATGAAAACACCTATCATGTTCAAAAGGCCAAAAAGGATTGGGCAATATCATCATTCATGAAAAGTCTCTCATCCTTCTTATCCTGAGCTTCCCTCTTTTTCCTTGATTGGGTTCCAGAGTGGATAAGGAATGCCCGCTAGCCGGTTAATGGCGAAGGCTTGCAGGGTGAGCAGCACCACGGCAACCATGAGCAAGAGCAGTTGCCAGGGTTTGGTCAGGATGCCGAGCGAGACGATCAGCGTCGTTGCCCCCGCGGGAGGATGAGGCGACTTGAAGAGCACCATCAGGCCCGCCGTCAGGCCGAGCGAGAGCGCGGCAGCGATCACGCGGGGCCAAGTCACCCCTACGGCCAGCGCCGGACCTGCAGCCGTCAGACCTGTGACAACCAGGCTGAAGTAACCTGCCAGCACTCCGATGCTGTGACCAACCACCGTGTTGCGCGGCGAGGCGCTGGGCGCGCGCGGTGTGTAGAAAAAGAGGAAGGCGGTTGGCCCAAGCGAGGGGAAGATGAATGGCGATTTTGTAATGAGCGCCAGTACAGACATCAACCCGATGCTGATACAGCCGTTGATAAAGCTGAAGAGGGCCAATACGGGCGTCTGTGCGTAGCGTTGTGTTAACCAGGGCAGGCGTATATGTCTGAACAAGCCACGCAAGATGTCCGACATTTCACCCCCGATGGGGTGCTCCCGGTCGATGCGACCAGAGGGACGTGGCTGTGGCGGTCTCTCACCCGGCTGCTGGTGATCTTGCTCGTCAGTGTCACTTACGACTTCTGTTTTGTCAATCTCCGACTCCATATGCATGCTTCTCCTCACTGGCTTTATGGGAACAACGGTGGCGCAGCGATTTAAGGTTCCTCAATGCGCCGACGGGGCCAGAAAGTGATCATCAGCGCGAGGGCAAAACCTATGCCGCTGGTAAGGACTAACCAGCCCAGACTTGCAGTTCGCCCGGAGAGCAGTTCGTAGAGCGCGTCGGTGATGAGCCAGAGTTGCGCAATCAGGATCACGGCCAGCAGGAACACCTGCGCCTGCACGATGGCGATACGCCCCTCTAAGCCAAGAAAGTTCGGGCCGGGCATCAGTCCGTGCGGCCCGCGTGGCGGTTGTTGCACGGGTGGATCATCAGGATTGGCCTTTCGCCTGGAGGTTCTGGCGTTGTGTGTACTCATCGCGCTATCTCCTTCACAGCGTAGATCATGCCATCCTGCCTGGCAAGTTGTATCAACGGCAGTGGGCGTGTCGGAGGACCCGCGAGCACATCGCCCGTTGCTGCATCAAAGAGTCCCTCGTGACATGGGCAATGCAATTTTCCGTCCCCTTGATAGAGCACCGCGCACGAAAGATGTGTGCAGACATCGCTATAGGCAACCAGTCCATGACCCGGCAGATGAATCAGAATACCCTGCGTATACTCGTCGGGGAAGTTGAAGACCTTCCACTCGTTCTCGGCCAGTTCTCCCTCCCTCGCGATGGCTATCGCCGTCACGTTGGAACTCCTGGGCAGAGCACCGAGAATGGCAAGCGCGCCCGTTGCCAGAAAGAGCGCACCCGAACCGGCGAGCAGGAAGCGTAAGGTATCGCGCCGCGTGACGACTTCATCCTCGTCCCAGGGATAAGGGAACTCTTTGCGCCATTCCTCATCTCTGTTCTCGCGCGGCAGAGTTGACCCATTCGTTGGCTGCGATGAGATTTCTGACCCTGCCTGTGGGTTCACTTCTTGTACCATATGCTCGCTCCTCTTATCTTCGTGTTGGGATGGGTGCAGGTTCGAGCGGCAGGCGTGGTGTCCAGGGCAGAGGCGGAGCTTCGCGCTGCGGGATACCCGCCGACTCAGCATCGACCCATGCATCGGCGTAGCGATTAGCTGTAGCCGCCGGAAGGTTGGCGCGGAAGCCCATGTCGGCTTCTTCGATCAGGG
>CAVYFB010000001.1:0-69628 GCA_963767625.1 uncultured Chloroflexia bacterium | reverse complement strand
GCAACGTACCATATTACGTAGGAGGCAGTGATAATGGAGGAAAAGCGCACCGGCACAGACACGTCTACCGAGCTCGCCAGAGAGCGTACCCGCGAAGCCGCAGATCGCACTCTCATGGCATGGATTCGCACGTCCCTTTCGCTGATCAGCTTCGGGTTTGGCATCGGCAAGTTTTTTGAATTGATCAGCGCCGCCTTGCCAGCAAAGCGGTGGGATCCGCTGAGCGGTAGTCTTGTGGTTGCGATAAGCTTCATCGCAATTGGCGTGCTCGGCCTGCTTGGGGCGATCATTGATTACGGGCTGACGCTCAAGCGTCTTGAGCAGGGCACCTTCACGTACAAAGCGCCCCGGACACTGACCATGGTGGTGGCGATTCTGCTCCTGATCATCGGCTTGTTCTCTCTTGTTGCGATCGCTGTCAGGTAGCTAAGGACAAGTATCACGCACCAGTGGGGCTTGATTGGGCTTGCCCGGCTGCCGACCAGGAACGCGCCTTAGAGAAGAGGAGCTCACTTTCCAATATTTGTCTTTTTTCTTCTTTTGTGCTCGGCCTGCTCATTGTAGTGCAGCCGTCAGACGGGAGATATTCTCAAAGAGCTTCTCCCTGACGGCACGAGTTTCCCATTCACCAAGGTTCACCGGCTTCGACTTGCGCAGGTTATCCGCCTCGATTTGGCGCAAAGCTGTCACCACCCGTGGGTCGTAACAGACTAGCGTCACCTCAAGGTTGAGCTGGAAAGAGCGGATATCCAGGTTGCTCGAGCCAATTACCGCAATGTCGTCGTCGATACTGATGTGCTTGGAGTGCAGCAAGACCGGCGCTTTGTACTGGTAGATCTTCACCCCTGCCCTGAGCAGATCCTCGTAGTACGAACGCTCGGCGTGACTGACAAAGAACTGGTCGGAGACTGCCGAGTTCATGAGCGTCACATGCACCCCACGCTGGGCCGCACTGGTGATCGCCGTCATCAACGCGTCATCGGGTATAAAGTAGGGATTGGTGATCACCAGGGTATGCCCGGCGGCATGGATCAGGGAGGTGAACAGTTTCAGGTTGTTTTCGTTCTGAAAACCCGAACCGCTGGGCAGCACCTGGCAGAGCATGTCGCCAGACGCCCCTGGTTCAAACGTTGTTTCCGGCGCCGTCTGCCTGTCGAGCAAGACACCGGTTTCGGAATACCAGTCGGTAAGGAAGGCCGCTTCGAGCTCGGCAACTACCGGGCCGCTGACGCGTGCCACCAACTCATCGTAGTAGATGGCATCCTTGCGGAAATAGTTGCGCTTGATCAGGTTCTGCGAGCCCGTGTAGCCGACCTGTCCATCGATGACGACAATCTTACGATGGTTGCGCAGGTCCGGGCGTGTGTAATTGGCGCCAAAGAAGTGCAGTGGCAGCATCAGGTGGTGCTCGATCCCAGCCGCCGTGAGGCGCTTCTGCAACTCCTTGAAGTTGGGGTAATTGCGTGAGCCCAGGTGATCCATCATGATGCGCACATTGACGCCACGGCTCACGGCGCGCTCCATGGCGGCGAAGACGCCCTCGGTCTCTTCATCTCTGCTTACAGTATAATATTCAATGTGGACGAACTTCTGGGCACGATCGATGTCCCCAGCAATGCGCTCAAAGACGAGATTATATACTGGAAGCAACTCGACACAATTGCCAGCGAAAGCAGGCAAATAGCCAAGGTTGGTGTTGAGTTCTACGAACGGCTCATAGCGTAGTGGGATCACCGGGTCAAGCAGAGCATTCAACTCCGGCTCTGATCTGGCCTCGACTATAGTTTTGCTAATGAAGTCATCCATAGTATGCTGCTCCGCGAGGCGACGCCTGGACAGTTTGGGACTGCCCAGCAGCAGGAAGATGATCACTCCTAGATAAGGGAGCAAAAAGGTTAGCATCAGCCAGGCGGTGGCCGACGACGGCTTGCGGTTCACCGGCACGATGAACAGCATGACGAACGGGATAAGCCAGCCGACGATGGCAATAATGGTTGTGATGATGGCCCAATTGAATGTCATACAGAACGTAGTCCCCCGTAGCTCCCCTCAGCGGAACGCAGTGGAGCGCGTACAGATACTTCGTGGGAGAACGCAGTGGAGCGCGTTTAGATACTTCGTGGGGAATTCCTTTCCGAAACAAAATCTTCCGCCGCTGCAGGAATTTCTTCCCCAGTAGCTCCCCGATTTATCGTGGGAGCTCCATCTGCTGTTTCATGAATCACTTCCGGAGGTGGCCCATCTTCTCTTTTTTTACCAACTTCCTCTACCGCAGACCCCTCCTCTACTGTAGACCCCTCCCCTATCGCAGACCCCCGATTTATCGTGGGGGCTCCATCCTCCATTTTTTTACCAATCTCCCTTAATTCAAGAGTGAGGCCACCGCTAAAGCGTGCCACAAGGTTGTATGCCAGTGTGGCGAGCGCTGTGAAGATGATAACGAACAACATGATGGCAAGAACATAGAAGAGCAACAACCATAGGGTGGTGGTGGTCGCACTGGAGATTGCACCAGTCACTGAACCATGGAACAGTCTGATGACGGGCGCGAGAGATTGATGACCAGGCGCTGGATAGCTATCATAGCGATCGCGGATGGTATACCGGTAAGCAGTGCGTACACGGCAGAGAACAGCGCGCCATACTTCACCGCGGAGCCAACGCGAATGGCCCTGATCTTCATCCAGTGCCTCGCCTGGCTGCTCTGTATCGTTGCTGCATAGGTTAATTCGTTCATCACAATTGTGGTACGGAGCCCTATCGCTGAAATGTAGTGGCACCCCTTGCGGGTGCCAGGCTTGCGAGTCAGCGATAGGGTGCAAGCACCTTCTCCTTTCTCTTTTCTCCTGTTTCTTTATGGCTGGAATTTGAACGACTGTAGTATCGGCTGGAAGTAGGTGCTGTTTACCTGGCTGAACATCGATTTAGGCGCCCTGTACACAATCGTGAACCCTTTGCTCGTCAGAGTGTTCCCTGGATGAACGGTCGCAAGCACTACCGACTGAGTCACTGTATTCGCAGCATTTAACCTTTGGGTTCCAGAGACCGATTGCTGGCTCCAGGAAGCACCCCCTACGGTGACTGTAGGCGAAACGGACTCTTTTTGCTCATTCTTCAGTGGCACCATTTCTGTTCTGATTGCGGTATTGACCAGTAAATCTGCACCGATCGACCCCTTGGGATCAGGAATGATGGCGATGGTCAGCTTGATCGTACCATTGCTATCGGTCAAGGTGACCAGGCGCGAAGCCCGACCTGCTGAGTTGCAAACCTTGTGGATAGCTGATCATAAAGCCATTGCCCGCAAGGGTTGTCATAGGGGCAGATGTTGGAGTCTGCGATGTTGGAACTGCGGATGTCGAACTCGTTGTGGATGACGAGCTCGTTGTCGCTGTCGGGCTCGTTGTCGATGTCGAGCTACCTGTTGTTCCACCACAAGCGACCAGCAGTGATGCAAGAAGCAGGCTACACAAAGCCAGTAAATTCCAGCGTGAAATGTGAGTTAAGTGCATGAGCATGATACATTCCCTCCTTATAATTTACATATTTGCAAGTGCCCCTCTGTCGTTGCTGCTGGAAAGCAGATGGATCACTCGCATCGGTGCACTTTACAACTATACTTACCTGGCGATGAAATTGCATCCTTAGAACACGCTATTTTTTTGCGCTTTTCAGAACGGCTAGTACTCATGACAACCTGATTACCCGGTATGTTCATACGGGTCTAACCATCCGAAACAGCCACTAGTGTAAATACACTATAACGCTGCCTCTCTTCGTGCATTATAATTCATTGGAGCCAACCATGCCCCTCGGCTTCAGCTTGTTCACCACGCAGACTGATGACCAGGATGAATATGCTGATCACCAACACCCATGCCGGAAAGACAAGAATCAACCAGGCCGTTAAGTTGCTGCTCACCAGCAGCAGCAACGCCAGCGCGTAGGTGAGGAACACAAACAAGCGCGGCATCACGCGGGTACGAATCCAGATGGTGCCCAACGCAATCATGAACACGGCCGCCATGCGAATGGCATACACGTTGGCGATCGTGTACATAACTGCGCGCTCAGAGATAATGACGCCGCTCTTCACCAACGTGTCCCCTGCGGTGGCATAGCTGGCAATGATACCGCCTGCGATCGCAGCAGAGGCAAACAGCATCGCCAGAAACAGTAACCCGCTGCCAAAGAACACGGTCGAAAAGAATTGATCTTCCAAGGTGCCCAGGCGATCGCGCACCACGCCCATGAACCACAGGAAGGCAATGCCAGCAAAAGGCACCAGCGTCAGCGCCAGCGAAACCGTAGCCGTGTTCCCCTGGAGCCATGCGGCAGTATTCGTTCCACTCAAGTCTTCGGGGATGGCGAGCCGCATGAGCACCAGGCTGGTCGTGAAAAACACAACAAAGATGATCCCTGCGACCGCTGCAGCGCGCGGCGTCTTGAGCGCTTGACGCGTCAAGCCAACTTGTTGTTTCACTAACTTGCTCCTTCCTGGTGGTTGTGCCAGGGTCCAAGGCCTGACAGGTTCTGGTCGTTCACTACCTCGCCTTTCCTCACGGAAAGCACGTCACTCTCTGCTCCTGGTGTAAATCATCAGATTGAAACTTCTGATTTACGCCTTGTGGGATCAATCATCTTGTCTGTTTGCTTCAACACTGAGGGTCCGATCGCCGCAAGGTTAATCACGCATGAGCATCGCGTGTGCTTCCCGTTCGTGATGGATGCTCACCTCCCCGCTGACATCCACGACCACCCGCTTGACTGTGCCGGTGAACGCCCAGGGATACTCGCCCGGATAGTCCCCCGTGACCGGTTCGCCGCTGCCGCGCCCAACGGTTAACCCCTCGCCAGCAATTGAGAACTTGCCCGGCTGGGTCTTGATCTTCATCTCGCCCACCTTCTCGTTGTCGATGTAGAGGGCCAGGGTGCCATTGGCGACGTGCGGCGGGTTCTCTCCCTCCTTGGTGAAGATCGCAGAGAAGGTCGAGGCCCCGGCCGGCACCGGCTTGCTGGAACTGACCTTCTGCTCGATGTCGCCGAGCCAGTTGTAGATGTAGTGCAGCTTGCCGTCCTTCACATAGAGGCCGTGTCCCCCAAAGCGGCTTCCATGGTTGAAGATGACCCCTTCTGCACCACCGGCCGGAATCTCGACCTCGGCTCTGATGGCATAGGAGCGGTTGCGGATATTGACCGCCTGTGACTCGGGTATCTCGGCCGTGTCCGGGTAGTAGACATAGCGGTCACGCGGCTCGGTCATCTGCGGGCGCGGGGTCGTCATAATTTCGACTGCCGAGCGGTCATCCAGAGGAAAGCCCTGGTATTTGCCTGCCTCGAAAAACCACAAATTGATCAGCTCCTGGAGCTTGTCCGGGTACTGCGCGGCGAGATTGTGGCTCTCGGAGGGATCCTCGGTTGTATTGTAGAGCTCCCAGGTATCCTTGTCGTAGTTGCCCCAGCCTGCGATCGTCGGGTGCGTCGTGACCGCCTTCCAGCCCTGGTGCCAGATGCCCCGCGAGCCGAGCATCGAATAGAACTGGGTCTGCCTGCCCGTGGGAGCCTTGGCGTCGTCAAAGCTGTAGCGCATGCTGACCCCTTCGATGGGGTGCTGGGTATAGCCCTTGACCACCTCCGGCGCTTCGACACCCACGACATCGAGAATCGTCGGTACAATGTCGATGGCATGGTGGTACTGGTGGCGCACCTCGCCACGGCTCTTGATCCCTTTAGGCCAGGAGATCAGAAACGGATCGCAGATGCCACCGTTGTAGGTATAGCGCTTCCACATCTTGAACGGCGTGTTGAACGCCATCGCCCAGCCGGTGGGGTAATGGTTGTATGTTAGCGGGCTGCCCAGGACGTCCAGGTACTTGAGGTTCTCCTCCAGGCTATCGGGAACGCCGTTGGCTATTTTGTTCTCGTTGACCGAGCCGGTAGGACCACCCTCGCCGCTGGCGCCGTTGTCGGAGATCACGATGATGAGCGTATTGTCGAGCTGGCCTGATTGCTCCAGAAAGTCGATGATCCGGCCGATCTGGTGATCGGTGTAGCTGAGGAAGCCCGCGTACACCTCGGCCATGCGCCGGTACAACTGCTTTTCGTTTTCGGGCAGCGCATCCCACGGCTTGGTAATCCAATGCTGGGAAAGGCACACCATCCGGGCTCTTCGTCTCAGCCGGGTACCTATTGGGTTGAGTGGCGGCAGTGTGGTGTTCTGCGGGACAAGGCCCATCTGCTTCTGGCGCTCGAGTACGGTCTCGCGGTAGCGCTCGTAGCCCATGTCAAACTTCCCTTGTACTTGTCAGCCCACTCCTTGGGCGCGTGATGCGGCGCGTGGCAGGCGCCAGGGCAGAAATACATGAAGAAAGGTCGATCGGGCGCGATGGCTTTGGCATCGCGGATGAACTCGAGCGCCTTGTCCGTCAGGTCCCTGGACAGGTGATAGCCTTTTTCCGATCCATCCTCCGTTGGGCTGCTAGGCTGGTCGATCGGGTGGTTATCATGTACCAGGTCTGGATACCACTGGTTGGTCTCGGCGCCCAGGAAGCCATAGAAGCGCTCGAAGCCTCGTCCCACCGGCCAGTTGCGCTTGGTCGAGGCCATGTTCATCTCATCCTCGGCGCACAGATGCCACTTGCCGAGCATATAGGTGTTGAAGCCGCGCTCGCCCAGCATCTCGGCGACGTTCGCACACTCGAACGGGATATGGCCATTGGCGTTTGGAAAGCCGATCGCTGCTTCTGAGATGCAGGCCATGCCGTTGGTGGTATGGTTGCGCCCGGTCATCAAGCAGGCGCGGGTCGGCGAGCACAGCGCCGTGGTGTGCATGTTAGTGTAGGTGAGACCACCCTGTGCCAGGCGGTTCATGGTGGGGGTCTCGATGAGTCCGCCCCACGGCTCCATCGCAGCGAAGCCCACGTCGTCCCACACGATAAAAAGGACATTGGGCGCGCCTTCCGGCGCCCTGGGTTGCTCATACGGCTCCCAGTCGGGCACCGAGTCGCGGATATCCATATTGATGATACCCTTAAATGGTTTGGTCATTGTACGTTTTCCTTTCTGCAGAACAACTAAACACTGTTTTGAGTCTACCGGCCCAGGAACGAAAATACATCATTCAAACGCTCTATCTTTGCGTACTTCGGTAATCGATAGCATCATGCCAGGGATGCATTACATAGTGCATTTACACTGTTGGACAATTACAACCGAAGCCAAAAGATAGCGTGTTCTGGGGATGTAATCTCGAACGCAACATAGTAGGCTAGACACAGTGGTAACTTCTCAGCAGGGGGTGCCGGGGGACGCAAACGCCGTCTGGGGGACGGTGTCCCCTGGCCGGAGCGCGAGGTGTCCTCGCTTCCTCCCTTGCATAGAAGGGAACTCTTCCGCAGGGGGTGCCGGGCGACGCAGTCCCCTGGCCGGAGCGCGAGGTGTCCTCGCTTCCTCCCTTGCATAGAAGAGATTTTCTCAGCAGGGGGTGCCGGGCGACGCAGTCCCCTGGCCGGAGCGCGAGGTGTCCTCGCTTCCTCCCCTGCATAGAAGAGATTTTCTCAGCAGGGGGTACCGGGGGACACAGACGCCGTCTGGGGGACGGTGTGCCCTGGCCGGAGCGCGAGGTGTCCTCGCTTCCTCCCCTGCATAGAAGAGATTTTCTCAGCAGGGGGTGCCGGGGGACACAGACGCCGTCTGGGGGACGGTGTGCCCTGGCCGGAGCGCGAGGTGTCCTCGCTTCCTCCCCTGCATAGAAGGTAACTCTTCCACAGGGGGTGCCGGGGGACACAGTCCCCTGGCCGGAGCGCGAGGTGTCCTCGCTTCCTCCCCTTTTTCCTAGCCGTCGCAGGCGGAACAAGAAAGATACCTGAGAAGTCACGAATAGAGACGATCCAAAGGAGCGAATACCATGGCAGATGCAGAACGCAACCGGCTTCAAGAAGTGCATGAGGACACGCAACCGTGGTACCGTTGGGGTCCCTATCTCAGCGAACGTCAATGGGGCACTGTTCGCGAGGATTATTCCCCCAATGGAACCGCATGGGATTTCTTACCACACGAACAAGCCCGCTCGTACACCTATCGTTGGGGCGAAGATGGCTTGATGGGCATCAGCGACAACCAGCAGCAACTCTGCTTCGCACTGGCCCTGTGGAACGGGGCCGACTCGCTTTTGAAGGAGCGCATCTTCGGCCTGACAAATTCAGAAGGTAACCATGGTGAGGATGTCAAGGAATACTACTACTTTCTCGACAACACTCCGACCCATTCGTATATGAAGGCGTTATATAAATATCCCCAACGGGCTTTCCCCTATACCGATCTTGTCGCCACCAATCGCAATCGGGGCCGACACGAATTTGAATACGAGCTGATGGACACGGGCATATTTGCGGAAAACCGCTACTTCGATGTCACGATGGAATACGCCAAGGTGAATCCTCTTGATATCCTGATCCGTGTGAGTGCCACCAATCGTGGACCAGAGGCCGCGACGCTGCACCTGCTTCCCACGCTCTGGTTCCGCAACACCTGGGCCTGGGGCATTGACAACCGACAACCCGTGCTGAACGCCGTCGAGCCAGACAGTAGGGGCCTCAGCGAAGCTCGCGGAGCGCGTTTCAATCCCGAGCCCACCGCCGATTTATCGGCCCCCGGAAACGTCCGTCTCGTGCATGTGCAGCATCATGAGCTGGGCGAATACTGGCTGGCCTGCGAGGGGACACCCGAGCTGCTCTTTACCGAGAATGAATCCAACGCCCGGCGGCTGTGGGGTAGCGAGAACCGGACGCCGTTCGTCAAAGATGGGATTCATGAAACAGTCGTCAATGGTGCCAGGGACAAAGTCAATCCCCAGGGCACCGGCACGAAAGCCGCTGCCAACTACAGTGTTGTGATCGAGCCCGGTGCGACCCAGACGATTATGTTGCGTTTATCGGCCGGTCAACACATTGACCCTTTTGCCGGTGCCGAGGAGTTATTCGCCAAACGTATTGAAGAGGCCAACGAGTTTTATCGCGCGGTGAGTAGCGCCCAGACAGAGGATGAGCGGGCGGTGCAACGACAGGCGCTCGCCGGTCTGCTGTGGAGCAAGCAATTCTACTATTACGATGTGGATCAATGGCTGCGGGGTGATCCTGCCGGGCCACCACCGCCAGAGCGCAGCCGCAATAAGGACTGGCGGCATCTCAGTAATTTCGATATCATCCTCATGCCCGACACCTGGGAGTATCCCTGGTACGCCGCGTGGGACCTGGCCTTCCATTGCATTGCGATGGCGCTGATCGACAGTGACTTTGCCAAGAACCAGTTGCTGTTGATGCTCCACGAGCGCTATATGCATCCCAACGGCGAATTGCCCGCCTACGAATGGGCCTTTAGCGACGTGAACCCACCGGTGCATGCCTGGGTGGCCTGGCGCATCTACAAGCAAGAGAAGGAGCGCACGGGCAAAGGTGATACCGTCTTCCTGGAGCGCATCTTCCAGAAACTGATGCTCAACTTCACCTGGTGGGTCAATCTCAAAGACGCCGACGGGAATAACGTCTTTGAAGGCGGCTTCCTGGGGCTGGACAACATTGGCGTCTTCGACCGCAATATGACGCTGCCGGAGGGCATAATGCTGGAACAGGCCGATGGCACATCCTGGATGGGGATGTTTGCCGCGATCATGCTGGCTATAGCTTTGGAATTGGCGCGTACCAACCCGGTTACGATGACATGGCGGCCAAGTTATTGGATCACTACCTGTACATCGCCGACGCTATCTATGGAGGAGGTCAGACCGGCCTGGGTCTCTGGAATGAGGAGGACGGCTTTTTCTACGATAAGCTGAGTATTCCTGATGGCAGGCGGATATCCCTGAGGTTGCGCTCGCTGGTAGGGCTCCTGCCACTGCTGGCCATGGAGACGCTTCCAACCGAACAGGCAGAAGCCTTTGTCGATGCTCGCATGCGCTGGTTTGCAGAGAACCGTCCCTATATCCCCCGCATGATTACACGCTGGCAGGATTTTCGCCGGAAGGGCGAGCGAAAAGATGTCATGCTGCTAGCCATGGTGCGTGGGGATGATCTAGCGGCATCTGCTCAAGTACATGCTTGACCCGCAGGAATTCCTCAGCGACTATGGCATTCGCTCGATCAGCAAGTATCACGAGGCGCATCCCTATGAGGTGAATTTTCCGAGATATGGGACCTATACGGTCAATTACGAGCCGGCCGAATCAACCACCGGAGCATTCGGCGGAAATTCCAACTGGCGTGGGCCGATCTGGTTCCCCATTAATTTCTTGCTGGTCGAAGCCCTACAGAAATACGATCGTTTCTATGGGGACGATTTCCTGGTAGAGGACCCCACACGCTCACATACGCAAATGACGCTCGGGCAGGTGGCTGAGGAACTCTCGCGCCGCCTGACGAGCATCTTTTTGCGAGATGAGCAAGGTCAACGTCCGGTTTTTGGCGGCAATATGACCTTTCAGAACGACGAACACTGGCGCGATTACGTGCCCTTCCATGAGTACTTTCACGGGGATAACGGGGCAGGAGTAGGTGCCAGCCACCAGACGGGCTGGACGGCTGTGGTTGCCTCATTGATCCAGGAACAGGGGGAGCGTAAGCGGCAACAACAGGAGGAGGCCGTTGCTGCTACAAGTGTACCAAAACGAGTACGAGTTAGTGGTAAGGTATAGTAGTGGCGGGGCTTGCCCCCGCCATGCAAGCTTGCCCCCGCCATGCTCGACGAGTTAGTGGTAAGGTATAGTAGTGGCGGGGCTTGCCCCCGCCATGCAAGCTTGCCCCCGCCATGCTCGGCGAGTTAGTAGTTGAAATAGGAGCCATGCAAACACAGAAAAGTTCGAGTACAACAGACATACAACACCCAGAGATCGCTGATAGTCTCCTGGTACAACAAGCGCTAGCCGGTGATCAGAAAGCATTCGAAGCTCTGGTAAATCGCTACCAGGCATCACTTTTTCAGCTGGTCTACCACTATATGCGTGAGTACCACGAAGCACACGATGTCTTACAACAAGTATGGCTCCAACTCTACCTGTCTTTAGCCACGCTGCGCCCCACGGGGCCCCTCAAGCCATGGCTCTTCAAGGTTGCGCGTAATCGCTGCATTGACGTCCTACGTCGCAAGCGTTTTCTCTTTTTTTCTGAGCTAGCGGCGGATGATGACGATGATGGAGAGTCGTCATTGGTTTCTCAACCAGCTACGAGTTTAACGTCAGAAGAACTTGCTGAGCTTGGTGACTTACAACTAAGCATTCAGCGAGCGATCGAGGTGATACCCGTACAATACCAGACTGTCGTTTGGCACTACTATGTCACTGATATGAGCTTCCCCGAGATTGGACGAACGCTCAATATTCCAGCATCGACCGCAAAAGCCCGCTTCCAGCGAGCTAAGCCATTTCTACGCGCAGCATTAGGAGCGCAACTGGGTATTACCCCTGACAAAACAAAGGATCAATGAAGAGATACCCTTCATTGATCCTTTGCTTTGTCAAGCATCTAGACAGGCTTGTAGTCGCCCGATTTATCGTGGCGAATTCCTCTAGTCGCTGTCACCTCAATCATGATGGTGGTGATGACTGTGGTGGAAGAAGAAATTTCCGCAATTCCCGGACTGGAAGTCTCCACTAAAGGAATTGCAGTTGTTGAAACCACAGTCGCCAAACCCACAGCCGAAGCCGAAACCACCCCCACCGAAACTACGTCCACCGAAACTACGTCCACCGAAACCATCCCCACCGAAACCATCCCCACCACCACCCCATGCTGATGTAGCACTGTGCGCTGGCGCAGTGGTGTGTGCTGATGCCGTCCCGCTAGAGGCGAACATACCGATCAGGAGCGCGAGACAAGAAACAACGCTCAGGAACCCTATCCTGAAGGCAATAGATCGTTGCAAAGGTTTTCTCACTTTCTAGTTGAGAAACTATTGTGTTGGTGCACGCCCTCGCTGAACCAGCGGTTGGGCGAACTTTTGTAACGCCGCACTACTAGCGACTCCTCCACAAAATCACTATAGTCGAAGACGTGCGAGAAAGCTATTCCCCTCAGGGGATAGAAATGGGGATAGTTTTGGGATTCATCTTAGAGGGCGCAGGCTAACCCCGGGTTAGTAGGGGCGCGAGCTTGCCTCCGCCCTGGGTTGCTTGCCTCCGCCCTAAGTTGTAGCCAGCAGTCCAAGCTCTCTGGCGAGAGCGACGGCAGCGCGACGATTATTTACACTAAGCTTGCGATAGACATGTTTCGTATGCAACTTGACTGTACCATGCGTGACCACCAGTTCGCGGGCAATCTCCCTGTTCGTGAGGTCCTTTTCGAGCAAGCGCAAGATTTGCAGTTCGCGCTCGGTTAAGGGTTCCAGGCCCTCTTGCCGCATCAGCTCTCCCGTTGACACGGCCTGCGCAGGTGTGGGACTCATCGCTGCCAGGCAGTGTGAAAGATAAGCGTCCAGCTTGTTATCGACCGCCTGGCGCGTCTTTCTGCGTTTGCGCAGCTCCCCAAGCACTCTGAGCAGCGGCGGCAGATCGGCAAAGGTGCGGATAAACCTACCGGGACGCGCCAGGACCAGCGCGCGTTCGAACGCCTCGAGCGCTTCGGTCTCACAACCCTGTAAATCGTACGCCCATGCTTGCAGGGCCAACACTTTGATTGTCTTGCGTGTACTGTGCATGGTCTCGACATGCTGCAAGAGTTGGCTGAGGAGCGCTTGCCCTTGTGCCACACTCGGCTCGTCACCTTTGGCAAGCAGCAAACGAGCTTGTGTGATGGGGGGGTCCTTGAAGAACAGCATCGGGCCCAGCACCTCTTGCTCCCCCGCCATCTCGAGCCACTGCTCTGCTGCCTCCACCTCGTCCTGTAAGAGCGCCAGCTGTCCACAGAAGGCATAGGCCGTCATAAGCTCGCGCATGTTGTGCTGTTCCTGCACCCATGCAAGCAGTGTGCGCGCGGTCTCTTGCGCCTGGGTGCCCAATCCCTGTGCTTGATAGGATAACGCTAAGCCGCACATGGCGTCCCGCACCGCCCAAAAGTGCGCGTGGTTCTGGTTGGCGATCACGGCGGAGAAGTGATAGACCGCCGCATCCAGCTTGTTCCATTCGTAATGCACTACCCCCAGCAACCAGTGGGCCCAATTTTGGCTCAATACCAGATCGGCCTCCTGAGCAAGCCCGAGTAGGTGTCGCGCGGCGTTTTCCACTTGAGGGAGTTTGCCTGCTGCCAGATAGACCAATGCCTGCGCAAAGAGCAGACGAGCAGTGTCGTGACGATTCGTCAATTGGTTTCTCAGGACCTGGTTTAGTGCAACAAGTGCAACATCCTCATGGCCAGTTGCCTGGTTTGACAGTGCCAGGAAAAAGAAGGCAAGGCTCGCTACAAACCCCTCACCTGGCGCGACCCATCGCAGCGCGGACTGGGCGCTCTCCAGGCTCGCCTGTGCCTGCCCGGTAAAGTACTGGAAATCGCTCCAACAGACTGCAATGAGTGCATGCAGGATCCTGGACTGCAAGTCTTCTAGATCAGGTGTACTGCTGCCACTGGTTGATAAGAGCCCCTCGGCGGTCGTCAGCAAGCGCGGAAAGTCTGTGAGCTGCCCTCGTGCCTGCATGATCCACGCCCGCGCGACAAGTAGGGCTGGGCTGCTCTGGATCAGTTCCTCTGGCAACAGGCGCAGCCAGCGCTCCAACTGCACCCACTGCTCTTGCTCGAAGGTCCAGTGTAAGTGCGCTTCCACCAGCTTCGTCGCGTCTGAGCCATCTCCTGCTGCAAGCGCATGCTGGATCGCCTCCTCGATTAGCCCCTGCCCTGATGCCTGGGGGGCATCAGTCAAGTACCATGCGCTCGCTCGCCGGTGCAGCATCGCGATATCCTCCTGACTGATGCGCGCCTGCAAGCGCTGCTGCAATAACTGCTGGAACAGGTGATGAAAGCGATACCATCCCTGCCGCTCGTCCAGGGGAACAAGCAAGAGGTTCGAGTGCTCTAACCAGTTCAGGGTGGCTTGCACCTGCTCGTGCGAAGCATTACCTCCGAGGGTTGCTGCACACACCCCGGCGCAGAACTGCTCTAAAATCGATAGCCGTTCGAGCAACTCCTGCACGGCAGGAGTTTGTTGGCTGAGGATTTCCTCAACCAGGTACATGCTGATAGAACGAGCAGGATAGCTGCCAAGCCGTTCCATAAACACCGCGTGATCAGCGGTATTGCGTAGCGAGAGTGCCGCTTGCCGCAGTACCGCAATCCAGCCCTCCGTCCATTCCTCGAGTGCACCCGCAGCTTCGTGTGCCGCAACGCTTCCCAGCACGCGCGTGAGAAAAGCTTCTGTCTCCTCCAGCGTAAAGCGCAAGTCGGCGTGACGCATTTCCTTCACATGCCCCTGGGCCAGCCACCTGGCAAGCGGCAGCGGTGGATCGGATCGGCTGGCCAGCACCAGGTGCAGTTGAGCCGGCAGATGCTCGATCAGCGTCTCGAGCAAGCTATGCACCTCGTACGTGTGAATGAGGTGATAGTTATCCAGCACCAGGATGATTTCCTCGGGCACATCTGTAGTACCCTGCCTGGAGGGCTGGAATCCTGCCTGGGGGGCAGGTAATCCCCGATCTCCCTGTCTGGGGGACAGGGATTGAGTGGGGAATTCATTGATGAGCAGGGTAGCTACGTGACCTGGTGGCGGAAACTGCGGTGCCTTGAAGAGACTGGCCATGTCCTGGAACGCATCGGGAAAGACGCTTTGCAGGGCAGCCGTGAGCGAGTGTACGAAGACGGCCAGCTCGTTGTCGTTCTCATCAAGGGAGAGCCAGGCCGTCGGGCGCTCGCTCGTCTGCACCCACTCGGCCAGCAGCGTCGTCTTGCCAAATCCGGCAGGGGCGCATACCAGGGTGACCTTGCCCCTCAGCCCGGCATTCAATGACTCAAAGAGGTGTGGACGGGGAATCACGTCGCCACCGCTGCGTGGTCGGTAGAGCTTGGTCTGTATCAGGGAGCTGGGAGAGCCAGCCGTAGGGACCCGATTGATCGCGTCCGCAGGGTGGCGTAGGGTGGCGTACGGACCCGATTGATCGCGTCCGCGGGGTGGCATAGGGACCCGATTGATCGCGTCCGTGGGTGTAGCTCCCCGATTTATCGTGGGAGTCGACCCCCCTTGCGTATGCTTGCCTGCGAGCCTGCGGGGTGCCGTAGCTCCCCGATTTATCGTGGGAGCCCGATTGATCGCGTCCGTGGGTGTAGCTCCCCGATTTATCGTGGGAGTCGACCCCCCTTGCATATGCTTGCCTGCGAGCCTGCGTATAGCAGCCCGCAGTCGTGACAGCGTGAGTTCGTGTGATGGTCCCAGCGAGATGCGGAAGCGTTTCCCCATGCGCATGCAGGACGCTTTCCAGTCCAGTTCACTGGGAGCGGTCCCGCTCTTGCGTACGGTCATAATGCCCACACGGTCCACCAGGAGAAATGAATTATGCTGCTCCAGCCAGTCATACCATTCAGGGTTCCCAACGTCAATCGGACTGCCCTCGCGCTCTGATCGGTATAACCGCCCATCTTTCACCATCGAGATTATTCTATGCATTAACAAAGCGGCGCGGGAAGTCCCGTCTCCGTTCACGGGACGGGATGAAAGCGCCGTTCCTTATTTGGGGCAAGGGTGGCTGGGTTTCCGTTTTCCGATGAGTGTGATGGAATAGTTTTCTAGAGCTTATGCGGATAACCGTGTTGGTTGTGCTCGCAGGTATGGTACAAGCCCATTGGCCTGCTCCTCCAAAGATACACGGCACAGAAGTGTTTCGCTTGCTCGACAGACGCCTCCTGTGTTGGCGCAGGGTCAAGCGCACAGACTTGTAGCACCAACGTATCTACGTCACCTGGCTTGTCCAGGGAAGTAGTAGTAGGGCCGACACGCCCCTGAGAACTATGGTTCTCTGTTGTCTGAGTCAGGTTGTACATGCAGCCACTCACCTTTCGTGAGGTTCCTTCGGGAATACGGTCATTGTGCCTCCGATGCTCAGAAGCCCGTCCCATTCTATGGGACGAGGAGTGTCACTAAAATCCTAAGGGCGTTCCTATCGCCAAAATCTAGTATATGATGTGAAGTGTGAGAATACATCCCTTAAAGACACTAAATCCATCTTCGGAACCCACTGGTGTTTGCTCGGGAGGGATAGCGTATTTACACTATCCATGGATTGAGGGAGCAGCAGAAAATCGTAACTATTCAGTAGGGGGTGCCGGGGGACGCAGTCCCCTGGCCGGGGCGCGGGGTGTCCCCGCACAATCCCCTTCTTTTTCCAGGGCCGCCGCAGGCGGCGCGAGAAAGGTAGCTGAATAGTTACCTATTATATGGCTGATACGTGAGAGAATGCATAAGATACGCTGCGAACTCGTCGTATTGCGTTTCGTCGAGGATTCCCATTTCTTTCATGAGTGTAAGCAAGGCGATTATCTGATCAGTAATAAGTGTGTTTTTGACAACTGCTCGCACTTGTTCATCCTGGATATGTAAGGTGGCTTTAGACGCGGTCGTGCGATGCACGAGCATATGAGTTATAGTGTTTTGGAAGTAGATGGAAAGCCTGTCTTGCAGTTCTTGTCTAGCTTGCACAAAAGTTTTGTCCTGCATTGATTTTTCTCCTGGGTGAATGTATATAGCTAAGGGCAGATCTTATACTTCTGTTTAGTATAGCGAGCGGAGGGGATTAGTGTAACTCACTATCTTTTAGTCCTATCGTGCCATTTTTTCACGCCAGTTGGCTTCAGCAACGCATGGACGTCATAGACCTGTTTTTTGATGATCTGGCTGAGGATGCCGCTTCATCAGAGAGACTCAGATACAAGCAGCACTGTGGTATGAGCGAGTGTATGAGGAGGTTGTATAAGCAGCCAAACAACGAAGGTGCATGCATGGCCCCCAAAACAAGCAATTCATCCCATTGAACACTGATAGACAAACCAGGATCGGGCAACGACAATTTTTCCTCATCTCTCTGCTGGAAGATTTGAGAGGAAAAACGCCGTCACCTTTCTACAATTAAAGGGCGGAGGCAAGTTCACGCCCCAACCCCGGGTTAGTAGGGGCGCGAGCTTGCCTCCGCCCTAGGTTGCTTGCCTCCGCCATGGATGCGCCTCATAGTCGTTTATCCTCCCTCTTGCTTGTCGGAAACCCTCACTGGAAGCTGATTCCTGGCTGGTTTTCTTTGCAGTGGCCATATTACTCAAAGCCGTCGCAAGGGCAGGGGCAAGCGCTTCGGCAAGGGCAGGGGCAAGCGCTTCAGCAATGGCAGGGGCAAGCACCGCTACAAGTACGGCTCTTTCAAATGGCGATTCCTGTGAGACGGTGCGTGCCATGGCCACCATAAGTGTTTCATCCAGAGCCGCTTTGACTGCATCTTCCGCCCGCGATGCCGCTTTCGGCTGAGATCCAGTCTCACTCAGTTCTTTAAGAAGAGCTTCCAACACCGCATCTAGAGGATCCTGGGTTGCTGCTTGTCCAGCATTAGTCGTCATGATGATGATTTCCTTTCATCTCCTCGCACGCTTCAAGCTTGAAATGGCGAGGAAATCCTTCCCAAAACTAGTACGAGTAAGTAGTCCCCCTCAGCGGAACGCAGTGGAGCGCGTATAGATACTTCGTGGGGAATTCCTTTTGAGCAGTTTGGGTTTGATAGAGGTCTTCGGAGCGATTGCCTACTCGTCTATTCGCTCCGAAGACCTCATCGAAGATCTCTATCAAGCCCTAAAATCGCCAGAAAGCCTCCCTGTTCTTAGCGCATTTTCACTTGACTTTTTAGGGTTTGGTGTGTATACTTTCATGACCCGCTTAAGGGTACTGAAATTAGCGAGCGCCGAGAGCGGCGAACAAAAGAGGAGGCAGAGCCCCGATGTGCTACACCGTCGCCTCTTCCCGCTCTTCACGACGAGCCGCCATGGCGGCCAGCAGAATCGGAAGTATCTCCTCCCTGCGCTCCTCGCGGCGTTGACCCATCAAGGCGGCTAACAGCAGCGGATGTTGGATCCCCTTCCCCTCCTCGCGGCGAGCCATCATAGTGGCCAACAGAATTGGCAGTATCTCCTCCCTGCGCTCCTCGCGGCGATGACCCATCAGGGCGGCCAACAGCAACGGATGTTGGATCCCCTCCCCCTCCTCGCGGCGGCGTGCCATCAGGGCGGCCAACAGCAGCGGGTGTTGGATCCCCTCCCCCTCCTCGCGGCGTGCCATCAGGGCGGCCAACAGCAGCGGATGTTGGATCCCCTCCCCCTCCTCGCGGCGGCGTGCCATCAGGGCGGCTAACAGCAGCGGATGTTGGATCCCCTCCCCCTCCTCGCGGCGTGCCATCAGGGCGGCCAACAGCAGCGGGTGTTGGATCCCCTCCCCCTCCTCGCGGCGTGCCATCAGGGCGGCTAACAGCAGCGGATACATCCCCTCGAAAGGACGCTCCTGCTCCCCGCCACCTTGCTCTTGGGCTTCAGCTGCTCGCTCACGAACTGCACCTCGGACGGTTGTTGTCATAAAATTCTCCTTTTTAGTGTATCCATCAAATGAATTAGATGGAGAAGGACTCTCCATCTGCGGGATGTACAGGGTAGCTCACTAAGAGATATGTTTAGGTAGAGAGAGACCCTGAACCATCGTTTGTACTCCCTTTTCAATATACAGCAGGGCAAAAATGGCATATTTGTATTAACGCCGAACCCTTACTGAAGCACTCAAAACGGGCAATACCGAGCGACTCACGGCCTATCTTGCCTTCTCATCCAGGTTTCACCGCTACTCTCGCAGAAACCAGGAACTTATTTACGAGCAGCGACCCTGACCAGAGGCTTCTCCCGAAAATCACTATAGTCGAAGATGTGCACAAAAGCCATATCCCACAGGGGATAGAAATGGGGATAGTTTCCAGAATTATCCCCATTTCTATCCCCTGTGGAGTATAGCTTTCTCACACACCTTCGACTACTGTAATTAGTGGTATTTGTTCATCTCAGTATTCGTTTATCCTATCGTCGGTTTAAACGTTCCTCAGACCGTGGTGCTGAACATTCACTAGGAAAGTCCGACGAGCAGTCATTGTTGGTTAGTTGGAAAGAAGAGATGAGATGATTAAGGGACCTTTGTCAGAAAACGGGCAGCAGGAGAAGGACCAGCGGGGTCGCGTCCTGCCCCCTGACAGCTACGGGCTGGTATTGATCTTTATTATTATCTCCATCATCCTCACAGCGGCTTTGCCAGAAAGCACGTGGGCACTTGTGATAGACCTTGTGGCGCTGGGGATAACACTCCTGCTCGCGCTGCGGACCTCGCGTGAGCAGGTGAGAACAATACGCATTGGCATTGCAGGGCTGACCGCCAGCATAGTCATCGTCATCATCTATGCATTTGTCGGCATAGCACAGCTCAGATGGATACCCGAGATGATTTGCGCGCTCCTGATCGCCTTCACGCCAATCGCCATCGTACGTCGCCTGCTCACGTACCAGGTGATCGGCGTCGCAACGGTGCTGGGCGCGCTGTGTATCTACCTGTTGTTTGGCCTGTTCTTCACCTATCTCTATGCAACTGCAGGCTCTCTCATCCCTGTACCTGTTTTCACAGAGGTAAAACAAGCCTCACTTAGCGATTACCTCTATTTTAGCTACATCACCCTGACAACCGTTGGCTACGGAGACCTGACCCCAGGGGGTGGGCTGACACGCTCGCTGGCCGTGATTGAAGCACTCACCGGCCAGCTCTATCTTGTCACTGTTCTCGCTCTGCTGGTTAGCAAATTCGGCATGGCGCGCACCAGGAGCGACCGCGATAATTAAAGCTGTCGCTACCAACGATGATGAACCTGGGAGCGAATGAATGTATCATAGACCTCTTGCACTCGACGCATCGTTTCGTTGCTGAGCGCAGGCAGTGAGGCTGCCCGCACGTTGTCTTCGACCTGCTGTGTATTCTTTGCTCCAGCAATGGCGCTAGTCACCTCGGGAAACATCAAGATCCAGCGTAGCGCAAACTGTGCCATGGTTGCACCTTCCGGTACAAGCTTGCGCAGTTCCTCAACGGCTTGCAAACCCGTCTCGTAGTCGACGCCTGAGAAGGTTTCGCCCTGGTCAAAGGCCTCACCGTGACGATTGTAGTTGCGGTGGTTGTTGGGAGCAAACTGAGTCTCTGGGCGGAACTTGCCTGTCAGCATCCCACTTGCCAGCGGCACACGGGCCAGGATGCCGACCCGGCGTTCGCGCGCAGCAGCAAAGAACTGTTCCGACGGCTTCAGGCGGAACATATTGAAGATGATTTGAACGCTCTGAACATTGGGATATGTGATTGCTTTGAGAGCCTCGTCCACGCGCTCCACGCTTACGCCATAGAAGCGCACCTTGCCTTGTTGCACCAGGTCATCGAGGATGCCAAAGACCTCCGGCATGTCGTAGACTTCGGATGGAGCACTGTGAAGTTGCAGGAGGTCGAGCGCCTCCGTTTCCAGGTTGTGCAAGCTGCGCTCGACGAAACTGGTCAGATTCTGGCGATTGTAGCCCGATGCGACATGAGGGTTGAGCCGCCGCCCCGCCTTCGTTGCGATGATCAACTGCTCGCTGCGTGTCTTCCTGACCTGGGCGATCAGTTGCTCGGAGTGACCATCGCCATAGACATCGGCGGTATCAATGAAGTTGACTCCTAGATCGATAGCCTTGTGAAGCGATGCCCGCGATACCTCGTCGTCAGTGGTACCCCAGGCATCACCACCGATGCCCCAGGCCCCAAAGCCAATGGTCGATATCTTCCAGCCGGTACGTCCAAACTCACGATACTCCATACTTTACACTCCTCTTATATCAAATCAGAAGCGGCAGGTTATAACAACCACACTCATATCATCTGGCTTGGCGCGCAGAGTCACCTCGCGGTCCTGGCGCGAGCGCACTCTGGCTTGTTCCACCAGTACCCGTGCGACTGTCGTTCGTGGTCCCATCCGCAAAATCGACTCAATCTCATCGTCGGTCAGGTTATCGTGAATACCATCGGTACAGAGCAGGATGCGGTCGCCAGGCACGATCGAGATTTGATTGATATGAACCGTAGGTGGGACGGGACCTCCGAGTGCCTGTGTGATACCGCCCCGAAGTCGGAAGTAGCTGTACTCCATATCTGACAATTGATCGGCGCTCATGGCCTGATCGATGCGTAGAGCGTCTTTGTCGTTGATGATCTGATTCTCCACCAGCCTGGCCAGCAACCCATCGTCACTTGTCAAGCGTTGGAGCGGCTCCTGCTCTCGTAAAAGGTAAATGCGGCTGTCGCCGACATGCGCATATACCATCGTGTAGTGTTTCTGCCTGTGCTCTCTGCAGAAGGCGGCGAGAGCAATGGTTGTTGCCAGATCATCGGTACCGGCGCGGTGAGCTCCTTCGGTCCGTACCAACTCATCTGCCTCCAGCGTCAATGTGCGCAGGATTTCTCGCATGCTGGCAGCATCGCAATCATCCAGGAACCCCTGTGCATGGTGTCCTTTTTTCACCTGTTTCAGTATGTGTTTCCAGCCCCGGTGCATAGCGAGTGCAGCAGTTTGTGAGGCAATTTCGCCTGCCGCACTTCCTCCCACACCATCGAAGGTCGCCGCCAGGCCACTACATTGATCGAGAGTGATATAATCCTCATTGCGGTCCGTGTGTCGTTCATTGGCTACGCTTTGGCGCGCAAATGTGAACGGTATAAAGTCGGCGTGACCGTCCATGGACCTGCGGCCGTAGCTCCCCTCAGCGGAACGCAGTGGAGCGCGTTTAGATACTTCGTGGGAGCCCGATTTATCGCGGGTGACTCCTTTACGCCGACTGGTTCTATAATCTGATTGCGACATTTCGTCGAAAGCTCCTTGAAAGCTCCACTTCCACCGCTCTTTTGGCTATTGTGGCACTAGATATTCGTGTGTGCAAGTATAGCAGAAACCGAGGTAAAAAGGAAAGCATTTCCAACCCAAAATGTAGTGGTGCCCCTTGCGGGTACCAGGCACACTGTAAATTGGCACGGTTCAGCACAAACCGCTCAGCTTCAGGAAATTCTCGAACATGATGCGCGAATGATCACGGTAAATTGGGTAGTATACGGACTGCTCACGCTCAATCCTGGCTCCTATATCAGGTCCTAGTGCGTTGACCACCTCCTGATCGTGAGGAAGATAGCTCAGCCATGTATGAAATATCTCAGGAGTCACCTCAATGTGATATTGCAGTCCGTAGGCGCGTGGGCCAAAGCGGAAGGCCTGGTTGAGGGCATTTTCGTTCGATGCCAGCCGCACTCCCTCCGCGGGAATATCGAAAACGTCCATATGCCAGTGGAACACCTGCTGGTGGCCTGGCAGACCCTGAAAGAGAGCATCAATTTTCCCCTCGTCCGTGAGTTGCACTTCGAAGAAACCAAGCTCGATCATATGGTGCTGTCTCACCTCGGCCCCAAGGGCGTGTGCTAGCAGTTGACCACCCAGGCAAATCCCCAGCAAAGGAATATCTTGCTCTACCGCCTTACGAATGAGCGCTTTTTCTTGCACGAAATACGGATGCTTGTCCGGGGCATGGACATGCTGTGGCCCACCTAATACGATCAAGGCATCATACCCGCCAGGATCAGGAATGGGAGCTTCTTCTACGTTGACGACGTCACAGTCGATGGAATGTTCTTGCAAGATCTCGCCCAGGTAGCCCATTGGATCATCCCAGACGTGTTGAAGAGCCAGCACCCGACTCATATATCATATCTCCTGTCCAGTACATGTAATCTCCACGCTCCAACGCTCTCCAGCTTCCAACAGCAAAGGCCAGAGCAATGTCAGGCAACTGCCCTGATGGTTGCGCTCGAAGCCTGCCTCTGAGCCAGTCACCGTATCGATAGAGAAACGCCATAGGGTTGCCGCCTCACTTAGAGAAAAGCCCACATCTTGCCGGAGCCAGCTATTGCCGATGTGCAGTTCGTGTACCTGCAACACTTCACCCGTACTATCAAAGTGAGCCTCCAAGACGGGGGCAAGCCCCGCCCCTACCATAGACGAATTGGCCACCGAAGGCGTGTATGGTAGGGGCGGGGCTTGTGGTCGCTCTGGGAGCTGACCTTCGATGCGATAGTACGCCTGATCGTTGCCACCGCCGCCAAGGAGGTGAAAATTCCATTCACTGGCAAAGCGCGTCTGAAGGCGTGATCGACCGTTATTTTGCATAGTATAGCGCACTACCAGCTTCTCTTCGCCCAAAGGCAGAAAGAGTATCTTGCTGAGCTGCACAGGTACAGGACTCAACGCGCCAGGCCGTAGCACCTGCCCATCGCGTGTCAGCATGATCGTAATACCATGCTCATCCTGCTGCACCTCACTCGCATAGGGGAGTTCCACAAAGTTTCCCTGCTCCTCGAACTCTGCCTGTGCAAAGTCCAGCAAGGTCACAGCAGGAGCAAGAAAATGATCGATCAGGCTGTTGCGGCGATAGCGATCAAAGACCAGGTAACGGTCGAGGTCTGGCTCTTTTGTGCGCACAGTTGTATGAGGTGAGGCCGGCTCCGTGGCTTCTCCTGTATCCGTTTGTGCCATATTCTGCTGCGCCGCCAACGCCTCGTATCTGCGACGCTCATGTTCGTACTCACGCAGTGTTCGATGATACCCCTCCTCGCGGCGTGTCATCACACATGACAGATTGTGCATGCTGCGTCTCATGTCCCACTCGAAGATCGTGCCCCCATGCAGTGGATCGAGGTACAGATTTTGCCGGTCGCTTTCAATCAGCAGTTCATTCTGGCTGTCGCGGTCAAAGTCGGTGAACTCGTAGCGTTGCCAGTGTCCTGGGCCGAACAGTACCAGGTCCGCCGCATTTTCAGCCTTGATCAGATGATGATAAATCGCAGAACGTACATGGCCCATGTAAATGCCACCGAATAGACCGTGCCAGTAGCTATCGTTGGCCTGTGCCTTCCACAACTGCATCAACCCTGTTTCAGCCGTAGCACCTGCGGCGTAGACTGCATCATGGACGCGCAGCATCTTTTTATGTTGATTGTTGATCTCAGGGTAACGTACCAGGAAGTTCCGCCAGAAACCGCCACGCATAAACTGAAGCACGTCGTCCGTTTTTCTTCCTCCAACTGGTGTGTGAGTTTGCCAAACAGGTATGATTTGTGCGGAGGTAAAGCCCACTCGGTCATCTCGATATACGATGAGGCGGGCAGATAGATGCGTCCTAGCGCGGGGTAGGTGCGCGCATACTCGCCCAGCAGCACGGTATGCAGCCAATCGCTATTCTGCTCAAGTGCAGTGAAAAACTCCTTCGACCCAGCCTGTATGCTCACCAGGGCGTTCTCCTTCGGAGACTGATCCCCAGCAGTATTCATAGGTGCCGGGCCAGCTGCCGAACTTTTCGCCGTCGTCTCCCATGACCACAATACGCTTGCCATCATGTGTCGCCAGGGTACGCAAGTTCTCAATCGTCTCGGCAGGAGGACGCCAGGGAATGGTGTAACGCAGCAGCTTGCTGGTAGCATATACTTTCAATACGCTGCTTTGGTCTTCGGTGGCATAGTAACCATAAAGGTCACTGTCCTCTAATCCCACGCTCTTGAAATGCACATCGTCGAGAATAGTCCACTCGATATTCGCCTCACGTAGCAAGCGGGGCAGTCCCGGCTCCCAGACACGTTCTGCGATCCACATGCCGGTTGCCTTTGTGCCAAAGTGCTGTTGAATGTGCTCTGTCAGACGGCAAATCTGACCTATCTTATCGGGGTCAGGGATGGCAGGCAGGATTGGCTCATAGTAGCCACCGCTTACCACCTCTACTTGATTTCGCTTGACCAGGATCTCGACACGTCGGAGAAACTCCGGGTGTACCTCCTCGATCCAATTAAGCAGCGATCCCGTGTAGTGCAGCGCGAGGCGTATGCTGGGATGCCGTTCCAGCGCCTCAATCATGGGAAGATACGACTCTTCGTAGACCTGCTGAAAGACCCAGGGGAAATTGCCCACTGGCTGGTGATGGTGGAGCAACAATCCAAGGTAGATGCTGCCCGTCTGTTCTCTTGTCATAGACCTCACCTACTATAGTAGGGGCGTGATTATGAACGTTAATGAAATACCCCGGACACCCTGAACGGGAACAGAACGCCAATAGGCGTCAACCTAACGAAAAGCCCATCAACATCCGTAGGGGCGAAAGTGGCTGGGAGTGGCGGGGAGGGCCTTTATGGTCGCCCGCCTCCCTTCGTCCACGCTCGCCCCTACGATCATCCAGACCCATCTCGTTAGATTGATGCGTATTACCGCCGATTTATCGTGCCCACCGCCGTTGTATCGGCGCCCGGCAAACCCACTGGCATGTCCAGATAAATTTGTTAACGCCACGTGCAAGTTTTTTCCCCGCGCCTGGCACCCACAAGGGCCCCACACCACCCCACACCGCCCCGTGCCACTACATTTTGCATTGCCCCTCGCCTCACCTTCACGAGTACCGCGCTGTCGCTTGGTGGGAGGGCGGCGTCCTCCGAAATGTAGTGGCACGGGGTGGCTGGGTGGACGTGGGGGGCCCTTGTGGGTGCCAGGCCTCACGACCCTGCCGAGAAAAACTTGCACACCGGGTTTGTGAAAATCCACCATCACGCCCGTAAGGACATGCCAATGAAACTCTGGCATATGCATTCAATGTATCGCAAATCTCTGAAGAAGGCAAATACAATCGTGCTACTCGTACACCCACTCCGCAACCCACAACGCACCCAGGCGTAAATATAACGGGGATGATCTGCATCGTATCGAATAGGGGCAATCCCTTGCGATCGCCTTAAAGGCTCCAGCACCAGGCCCTATCAGGAAATAACGAGGTGGCATAGTTGGCACGTTGTCTGAATACGCGCTCCGGCGGGGGACACGAGAACCCCAATGACGCAATATATTGCCGGCGCTGCGACTTCCTCATAGAAGGAGCCCATATCGGCAACTATGAGGTCGTCGCCTTCATCGGTGCGGGAAGCTATGGCCACGTCTACCAGGTGCGCGAACCTGCACCCCTCAGTCGCATATTGGCCCTCAAAGTCTTGCGTATCGACCAGTTCAACGAAAAAGCCCTGGGTAGCTTTTTCGACGAAGCACGACGCATCGCCAACCTGCAACACCCCAATATCCTGCCGGTCTATAACTTCGGCCAGTTAGATGATGGACGCCCCTACCTCGTCATGGAATACGCGCCTCGCACCATCAACGACCTCTTTCGCAGGGACAGTGGCGACAGACGACTCGCATTGGCAGAAGAACTTGAGCCTTACGTTCACCAGGCAGCAGATGCTCTTCACTATGTCCACAGAAATGGGCTCATTCACCAGGATGTCAAACCCGGCAACCTGCTTATTGGACGCAACGAACAACTCCTGCTCTCCGACTTTGGCACCACCTTCTATCTTGGCATGCAAACGCACGCCTCACTCGGTGAGGTCACAGGCACCGCCGCCTATATGCCACCTGAGCAGTGGCAAGGCAATCCCCGGCGCGACTCCGATCAGTATGCCCTCGCCGTCTGCTGCTATGAACTGCTCGCAGGTCGCCCGCCATTTCTCTACAAACGCATCGAGGAGATGTGGAATGCTCACTTAAAAGAACAAACACCCTCTCCACAGAAGTGGAACCCACGTATCCCCGTGGAGGTTGCCGCTGTACTCCTGCGCGCGCTGGCAAAAGACTATCGGCAGCGCTACCGCAGCATCTTAGAGTTTGCCGACAACTACACCAGCGCCGTACGAGTCGCCTTACAACGCTATGTTTGCCAGCAGTGCGGACAACACAATCGGAGTGGCGCCCGGCGCTGTAGCGCCTGTGGTACTGAGTTCGACAATCGCCGCTGCCCCCACTGCGATACACCTGGTCGTTTTGGCCAACGTTGCTGCTCTGTCTGTGGTCGACTGATCATCTCGCCAACAACGGGGCTCCATAGTCCGCTCTCAGGAGTCAGCGTACGCCAGGAACGCTACACCATCAAGCGCGTCCTGAAGAACACTGAAGAGACGCGGGTGATGGTTGCCGTCGCCAGCGACACAAAAGCCCATGGACAGAACGTTGTACTCAAACGTTGGGAATGTAGCGATCTCCCGCTTGCTCGTCGCGCAAAAGAGTTGGTCCACTACGAACAGGCAACCGAACCACTCACACGCCTGCACCATCCCTTAGTTCCTCAGGTCCTGGATCGCTTTGCCGAAGGGAAGCATTACTACATGGTGCTAACCTATGTCGATGGGGAGAGCCTGGAAGAACGGCTGCTAAAGCTCTTGAGGCCACTACCAGAGCGTGAAGTGATCGGCTATATGAATACCCTGCTGAATGTGTTGATGGCACTAGAACAGCAGCAGCCTCCCCTACGCCACTATGACATCTCACCTGCCAACATCATCATCGAAAGCACACGCGGACGAGCCTGGCTGACAGGCTTTCAGGTCCCTCCGCCACCTATATTTGATGAACACGACAAACTCAACAGGCATCGCACGACGCGGAAACTGGCTATTTCCCCCTACTTACCCGTAAAAGACATGCCCTATGACCAGCGCACCTGCATCTACATGCTCGCCGCCAGCATGCACTATGCACTCACCAACTACCCGCCACCGCACTATCCCGCCTATCCTCCAGTACGCATGCTGAACTCAGGCGTTTCCCCCGCACTTGAGATGATCCTCGGTCGCGCTCTAATGGAGGACTGTAAGGATAGGTATCAGAGCTATCAAGAGATACAAAAGGACATCAAGGGTTTGCTTAAACAGACCGTCTGATGTCCTCAGGTTCAACAAAGAAACCTACCCCCGCTGCTCGATTGGCACGTATGGTGTAACCTTTGGCCCAATATACTCGGCACGCGGGCGAATCAGGCGGTTGTTGGCATACTGATCCAGCACATGCGCCGTCCAGCCAGAGATGCGACTGCAAGCAAAAATGGGCGTATCCAGATCAATCGGAATGCCCAGCATAAAGTAGACCGAGGCGGAATAGAAATCAACGTTTGCATTGAGTCCCTTGTGGTCTTTTATGTACCTTTCGATGATGCGCGACATCTCATACCATCGACTGTCACCGGTGCGCTTGCCGAGCTCCTCCGACATCGCCCGCAGGTGTGTAGCACGCGGGTCTTCGGTGCGATAAACGCGGTGTCCAAAGCCCATGATGCGCTCGCGACGCTCCAGTGCGGCTTGAATGTAGGTCTCAGTATAATCGACTTGCCCAACGCGCAAAAGCATGTGCATGACCTGCTCATTGGCACCGCCGTGCAGTCGACCGGAGAGGGCTCCGATGGCCGAGGTGATAGCTGCGTATAGATCTGACAAGGTGGCAGCCGTGACGCGAGCCGCGAACGTCGATGCGTTGAGTTCGTGGTCGGCATGCAAGACCAACGCGACATCTAGCACATGCGCATTGTAGGGATCGGGCATCTCACCGGTTAACATGTACAGAAAGTTCGTCGCGTGATCGCCATCCGACAGAGGAGCCACAGGCTCTTTGCCATTGCGCATACGCTCCCAGGCCGCCACAATGGTTGGCATTGTAGCAGTGAGGAGTATGGCGCGGTGGTAGTTTTTTGCGGGTGCACGGTCGTGCACATCCGGATCAAAAGAGGAGAGCGAGGAAACAGTGGTACGTAAGGCATCCATCGGTGGGGTTGTTGTCGGTAGCATGCGCATGATGTCGATTACACGGCCAGGCAGAGCACGGTTAGCGACTAGCTGTCCTTTCAACTCCTCAAGCTGAGCCTCTGTTGGCAAGACGCCATGCCAGAGTAAGTAGGCCGTCTCCTCAAATGAGGAGTAACGCGCTAAGTCGTGAATGTCAACTCCATAGTACGTCAATTTGCCAAGTTTGCCGTCAAGGTCGCAGATGCGTGATTGCGTTACTACAATGTCTTCAAGCCCATCTGTGGTAGACATAGCAGGTCCTCCAGGGGAATCTAGCTTCGCCTTCGGTAGAATGCAGGTCGGCATCCGATCAATAGCCCCCCGATTTATCGTGGGGGTGTCGGGAAACTGCTGCTTCCACGGCGAAGCAGTCAACTTTCACAATAACAAATCATATGCGATTGTGTAAGGTAATTATAGCCTTGCAACATATGCAATGTCAACGGAAAATGGTCCTGGATCAGGGAAATATCGCCTCTGCTATACGTATTTATGTAAGGAAACATACACCCGGGAGGGCCCTTGCAGACGCAATCCGGGGGATTGTGTGGCCCTGGTAGCTAGTCTATGGTACAATCGCACAAACACAAGAAGAAAAGAGGCAGCGTATGACAGAGCTTGTGCGAGATGATGAGCTACAACTCGTCACCCGCAGCCAGGGGGGAGATGTGAACGCATTCAATCAATTGGTGCTTCACTATCAACAAACCACCTATGGCGTCGTCTTTCGCATGCTCGGAGATCGTGACATTGCAGCCGATGTCACGCAAGATGTCTTCATTGCCGCCTTTCGCAATATTCGGTCCTTTCGTAATGGTTCCTCATTCCGTGCCTGGCTACTGCGCATCGCCTCCAACGCTGCCTGTGACTACTGGCGGCGCACCCAGCGACATCCCACAGAATCATTGGATGTCCATACCAACGAGGATGAGTCACATCCGGCCAGTATGCTCAACTCACTGGTTGCTGTGGGACAGGAAGCCAACCCTGAAGAGTACTTACTGAACCGTGAATTACAGGAACTCATCCAGCGTGGCTTGCAAGAACTCCCTCTCGATCAACGTCTTGCCGTCGTCTTATGCGATGTTCAAGGGCTCTCCTACGAGGAGATTGCCGCAACGACCCAGGCGACATTGGGCACGGTGCGGTCACGTATTGCGCGTGGACGAGCACGCCTGCGGAGCTACTTGCGCAAGCATGAGGAACTTTTACCGCGTGGCTTTCGTCTATCTACAGATAGAGAGTGATACAACAACGGAGTACAGGCGTGGCACAAGAGCACCATCTGACAATCGAACAACTTTCAGCGTTCCTTGACAGGCAACTGTCCCCACAGGAGCAGGCCGAGTGTGATATTCACTTGCAGCGCTGCCCACTATGCCAAAGCTCGTTAGCAGAGCTGCGTCAGACAGTAAGCCTACTACACGCTTTGCCGCAACCTGAGCTGCCGCGCTCCTTCGTGCTGCCTGCTCATACTCAATCGATTGTAGAACGCTCGGAACGCCAGGTGGCCTTGGTCACACCTATTACCCATAGCCGCGGTCGCTCCTGGCAAACCTACATCCAGCGTTCGACACGTGTCATCAGCACGATCGCTGCTGTCCTGGGTATTCTCTTCATCATGTCGAGTCTTCTCACAACCCTGCTGATCCTGCCTCATAGTGGCGCAACCTCTACAACCAGTGCGCCTATGTTTTCACCTGTACAAAGTCCATCTCCTATGCCATCATCTGCATCGTCACAGTTCTCTAATGCCGCCGGCCCAGGTCATAATCCTGCCAGCCCGGATCGTAATTCTCGTGGAACGACAACCAGCGACCAGACAGAAACTAATGCGCCAACGCCTGGCCCTACGCCAGTCAACAAAATCATACCTGCACCCAGGCCGACTCCAAATGGTCGATCGGAGAATGCCCAAACGCAGTCTGTACCACCGATCCTTGATCTGAGTACGCCAGAGGGACGTACAGCGGTAGGTTTCATTCTCCTCATCCTGGGCATTCTAGGAGTATTCTTGACCAGGCGAAGACCCGCCAGAAACCCTATCCCGTAGGGGCTGGGACCCTTTGCAAGGTACCCAATAGGCATCAACCTAACGCAAAGCTCATCATACTCCGTAGGGGCGAGGGCGGAGCGGAGTGGCGGGGTGGGCCTTTATGGTCGCCCGCGTCCTATTCCCTTGGCTCACACCTTGGGGGAACACGACCACCCTGTCAGGTGTAGGTTTTTGGGAGCGTGCCCATCCTATCCGTAGGGGCGAGCGGGGTGTGGGGCGGATGGGAGGGCCTTTATGGTCGCCCGCCGTCCCTTTCTGCGACGTTCACCCACCTTGTCGTCAACCAGACCGGGCTACGCGGGCGACCATAAAGGCCCACCCTGCCTCCCTTCATCCACCCTCGCCCCTACGATCATCCAGACCCATCTCGTTAGATTGATGCGTATTGGGACCCTTTGCAAGGTACCCCACAATTGTGTAGAATACTTCGTAGAGCCCCGATTTATCGTGGGCTATTCCATTCACCCCAACGCATGCAGTTTTTTGCAGATTACAACCGACATAGAATAAGGATAAACCCTATGAACAATCCTATTTTGCTCCTCTATCCGACTGTCAACGTTATCCTGACAGCTCTTTTTGCAGGGGTCGTACTGCGCCAGTATATGCAGCGTCACCGTATTTACCAGCTCTATTGGGCGATCGCACTGAGCATGGCCTTTCTCGCAACCCTTGCCTACGTGCTCATGATCGTCGCGCAACCCACCAGTGATGTTGGCGTGCTGTTCTTCCGCATCTATTACATTCTTGGTGGAGCTCTCATGCCTGCGTGGCTTGGTCTGGGCAGCATCGCCCTGGTCACAAGTGCCCGCGTCACGCGCATCTGCCTGGTCATCCTATGCGTACTGAGCGTATTGGCGGCTGTGCTGATCTCCATCAGCAATGTAGACTTACACCAGCTCAGCCAGGTGGCAGGCACAGCAGGTACAGGTATTTTGCAAAATGGAGCATGGTTACCAACCATTATCACGCTCAATAGCTTTGGAGCATTAGCCGTAGCCGGGGTAGCCATCTATTCTGGCTGGAAACTCATACGCCGCCAGTCCAATGTAGCTGGTTTCCGCACAAACAACCTGTTGTGGGTCAACGTGTTGATTCTGCTCGGAGTTGCGTTCATCTCTCTCGCCGGCAGCCGCGCACGCTTTTTCGGTGCAGAAGGCGGCTTCTGGCTCGTCATGGCCCTGGGCTGGGTGGTATTCTTTATTGGCGTGCTGCTTTCCAGTCGCCGTTCTGTCACCCAAACATCAGTGGCGCAAGACCGCACTCAGCGAGAACTTGCCTCTTCATAATCGGGCTTGTTGGTACTAGCACGGAAAGAATAAGAATGTAGGAAAATTCTAGCTAGAGCCAGCAATGTCCTTACAAAAAGGTAGCCAGAACAGGTTTCTTCTTCAGTACAACTTGAGCCTATCACCTACCCTAAGGCACAGCGCGTACCTCCACCAGCGCGTCATAGGCCGATTGGCCGCCGGGTAGACCGTAGGGATCGATGGCGTTACTTGCCTCTGGAGAGAGTGCGGGAGCGCCACTTGTCAGATGATTGAGGCCGAACCAGCCGTCGCGCATCCAGACCACGCCCGGTAAGATATCTTCCGTCACACGCGCTTTTGCCTCAAACTGCCCGCGTTCGTTGTAGATGGAGATGCGACTGCCTGCTTCAATTCCCCGGCTGGCGGCATCGATTGGATGTAACCACAGTTCTGGCTCACGGTTGGCGCGCGCAAGCGAGGGCAGTGCCCGTCCCTCGTCGTAGAATGCGTGAAATGCCGTGAGCGTGCGGCCCTGGCAAAATCGCAGGGCATAGGAAAGTGCTGAGCTTGTATCTGGTCCTGTATAGGTGGGGAGTGGTGCGAGACCTGAAAGTCTGGCGCGCTCGCTCCAGAACTCAACCTTTCCCGAAGGCGTGTGGAAGTGGTAGTCAGGGTAGGCTACATGCGAGAGGCGGCTGCGCTGCCAGTGGCCTCCCACTTGCCGTAGATGCTCAACGGTTAACGACTCGCCCTGGGCGGTGCGTTGTGGTGACAGGAGCGCATCGAGATAATCCTCATCATCCTGCCAGGGGAAGAAATCTACTATGCCGAGCCGTTCGGCCAGGTCGTCTAAGACACTTACGAGCGAGCGTGCTTCTCCGGCAGGCGGCAGGGCGCGCTCCATCAGATAGATGTGACTGGCTGTATCCTTCAATCCGAGTTCTTCCAGCCAGATGGTTCCAGGCAGAACGAGGTCTACGGCACGGCGAATGGTCTCATTCATGAAGATATCATAGGCTACCACTAGTCCGACGTGGGCCAGCCCTTGTTCTACAAAGCCTGCCTGAGCGAACGAGGAAAGCATATTTGTTCCGAGCAGCAGCAGCACATCAATCTGGCCTGTAGCCAGCGCGGCGGCGATTGAAGGCATATGGTTGGGGATGTAGTCTCCCCTCGGTCGCTTATCGCTAGCTTGCAGATCGGCATAACCATCTGCGTGTACGAAGGCACGATGACGCGGTCCGAGTCCACCGCCGGGGATGCCCAGTTGGCCGGTGAGCGCGGGCAAACAGGCAATGGCCCGACTGGTTTCCCAGCCCGACTGGTGTTTGAACATCGAGCTTCCACCGAGTACGATCATGGCAGGAGTCTGCGTTGCGTATAGCTGTGCCAGGTGCCGAATACGTTCAGCTGGGATGCCTGTGATGGGCTCAGCCCACGCGGGAGTGAGAGAACGCAGGTGTTCGGCAAAGGCATCGAAGCCTATTGTGTGTTCAGCAAGGAATGTTGTATCAGCCAGGCCCTCGCTGACAATCACATGGGCCATGGCTAACGCCAGTGCCGCGTCCGTTCCCGGTCGAAATCAGCATAACATCATCGGCATGGCGCGAGGCCTCGCAGCGTCGGCAGTCAATATGAATGACGCGCGCGCCACGTTTGCGGGCTTCAATCAGATGTGGCGCGGTAGTTGGCTGACTGGCGAGATTTGAGCCCCAGAACAGAATCGTGCGCGAGTTGGCGGCCATATCCTCTTTGGTATTGGCCTCCAGGATGCCGGTCAGCCCCAGTCCATAGGCGCCCAATGCCCAGCAAACGATCGCGGGATTCCAGACCTGGAACCCCCCCAGGTAGCCAAAGCGCATAAGCAGAGGGCGGTTAACGCCTGTCACTAATGAGCCATGCCCTGGCCAGATGCCCACGCGGTCGCGGCGAGTCTGGTGGATAGCATCGACGATCAAGGTGAGCGCCTCCTTCCACGAGCACGGTTCCCAGGCATCTTCACCCCGCCTTCCTACACGTCGAAGAGGTGAGTGCAGTCGTCTGGGATTATTGATGATTTCGTGAGCAGACCGACCCCGGAGGCACAAAAAGCCCCGGCTATCCGGATTCTGGAGATCGCCCTTGATGGTGACAAGCCGGTCTTCTTCTAGCTCGACGGTCATGCCGCAGTAGGTGGGATGACAATTCATGGGACACATGGTGGTGATCTGACGCTTTGCCATAGCTTATTTCTCCTGGAAGCCTCGCGATGCCTGGCTACATCTCCACCAACCTCTCCAACGTTGGCAGAAGCACATCATCGCGTCGAGCCAGCAGCGGGGCGCGCAACCGCTCATTGACAACGACACGGATACGACGCTGGTGTTGCTCATAGCGCGCAAGATCATCAGGCTGCAAACCTGTCGCCTGCACCCATGTCACCAACGGGCTCAAACCAACCGGCGGATGCGCAAACGTCACCCACACATCCATCTCCCATTTCTCCGGTCGTGGAATATCCAATAGCACCTCGTAGTCGGCAATCTCTATTTCTAAGGCGTTTGCCAGTTCGGCAGCCAGCAATTGCTCAACGTGGCGACGACGATTGGGATCCCAAAAGAGCGCATCCAGGCGGTTGTAGAGGCGACCTGCCAGGCGGCTGATTTCCAATATGCCCTTATAGGGACGGCGCAGTTCCAGGTCCTCAGCCAAAGCATGAGCACTGGCCGGCATCTGCTCATCAGCCAGCAGTGTAAGCAGAGAAGCATCATCCAATCCTACGAATTGCTCGGGATAGAGCGCACCGCACAACAAGGCCTCTTGCACAGCACGCATCAACATCATCTGCAATGCTCGACTTGTATGGTGCCAATAGATGTTGTCGAACATCTCCTGGCGCGCATGCAGCAGTGAGTGCAAAGGGCTGATGCCTTTATGTGTGACGACTATGCGCTGCCGGCCATTGACATTGGGATAGACGCGCAAGGCTCCCAGCAGACGCGCAACATCGACACCGCCGTAGGGAACATTGCACGCGCGTGCATCACGCGGCAGATAATCGAGCTTGTCCACATCGAGAGCCCCGCTCAACAGACTGCTGAGGAGTTCGTCATCGGCTGGCAAAACCTTTGTCTTGGGTGGGTCGATAAAATCTGCCACTCGTTCAGGCGAAAGGTGATAGTCCCGTTCTAAGATAATCGCTATCTCGCTGTTCTCAATGATCGAACGTCCTACTTTTTCGTGCAATATAATAGGATAACCCAATCCTTCAAGCGTATGCGAATAAGGGTAATGGCCAATATCATGCAGCAGAGCCGCCACGACTAGCGTCTGCACACTGCTAATCGCGATGCCATCGAGACCACCCTCATCGCCATGCTGTAGTAGCGACCTCAAAGCACGCACAGCAAGATTGTAGCAGCCAAGGCTATGTTCATAGCGCGTGTGGGTTGCCCCCGGCCAGACACGATAGACAAAGCTAAGCTGTTTTATTTTTTGCAGGCGCAGAAAAGGCGCAGTGCCAATCAGCTTCTCTTCGCGGGGACCAAGGGGGATCAGGTCATACAAACTGTCACGCACGGTACTGATTGGCTGTTCATCTGGCAACAACGGCAAGCCAGCAGTATCAGTCCAATGTTGCCTCATGCTCGGCTGCACAACGCCTTCAGCAATTCGGTAGTTGCCCGAAGATTGACGTTTCGCGCGGGTGCCTTTAGGGCGCTCTTCTTGTATGCTCATGATCAGATTCTTAGCAGAAGGGTGGAGAGGTTGTCCAGGGGACATCAGTAATGGATGCCATACCGAATCTTGTGTAACGGCGCATTGCAGAAAAGCCAGGAAGCTAGGCCTGGACTGGGTTTAGTATCTTCTCATTGTACATCCTTACACAACAATCGATATGGTATCTGATTTCTCTATGAGGTGACAAAAGCGCTGGAAAGGCTCAATGATCAAGCGGCGACCATGGACACGACGGTGACAGTGATTGCAACGGCGAAAGCTGCTCAGCCCTTCAATATGCATACGATGCATAACCTGGTGGTCGAGCCAATGGTCGAGGAGAGTAACGTTGTTGTCCTGGAGGAGCACGTGGAGGAGTAGCACTATTTTTCTTGCTCTCCTTCCTTCAACAGCTCTCGCGACCTCTTTCTCTGTCCGAATATCCTTGGGTCCATTACACACCAGGTGTCCGGATGAGTGGAGAATCCTGGACCAAGGCAGAGGCGAAGGCAAGGACGGAGGCAAGCTCACGTCCCTACCGCCCCTACTGTCCCCCAAGAAGCCTGCTGCGTGGTTAGTAGGGGCGTGAGCTTGCCTCCGCCCTGGGGGTGGGGTGGCCTGGCCTCCATCCGTGCCTTCGCCCTGGGGGTGGCCTGGCTCGACTTGCCTCCGTCCGTGCCTCCGCCCTGGGGGTCTGTCAGGGGCAGGTTTTTTGGAGCGTACCCATCGTGTCCGTAGGGGCGAGCGCGGTGTGGGGCGGATGGGTGGGCCTTGCTGACATGCCCCCGGCATGTCGGGCGCAAGCGCTTCGCGTATGGTCGCCCGCCGTCCCTTTCTGCGACGTTCACCCACCCTGTCGTCACCCAGACCGGGCTACGCGGGCGACCATAAAGGTCCACCCCGCCCATCCCCACCACCCTCGCCCCTACGGATCAAGGTCCTTCGCAGGCGGCTCCCCCCAAAAAACCTACCCGTGAAAGGCCCTGGGGGTGGCCTGGCTCGACGCAAAAAATTTGTAACGCACCCTGCCCGGATAGCCCTATTGCGTGATAGCATATAATGTATATATCTCCACTCCGGAGATCACGCGACGGGACCTTATACCCGTCGCATCGTCATTATATAAAATGATTTGTATAGTATGAAATATGGAACCAACACCACCAGAGAGCATCAAACTCCTCGTAATCGATATTGACGGCACATTGCTCAATCCCGAAGGCAAAATTACTGCGCGTACCCTGGCAGCAGTGCAGGCCGCACAGGAAGCAGGAATTGTAGTAACGCTGGCAACGGCACGCCGCTACTGCAACACTGTGCACATTGCCCAGGAGTTAGGCATAGCATGTCCATTAATCGTCTATGACGGGGCACTGATTAAAGAGTATCCTCTCGCCTCGATTCTGCATAGTCACCCGCTACAGGCTGATGTTGCACAGCAGGCAGTAGAGCTGCTGGTGCGCCATCAACTCCAACCAGTAGTTCATCCTACCACCGGCCTGCAGGAAGAGATATGGACAGGTTCTCCTGACCTCGATAACCTCTGGCTGGACGCTTACTTCACCGTCTATTCAGACCAGGTGCGGCGCGTGCCTTATGCAAAGCTTTGCGCAGGCCATCCCAGTCCCTTACGCGTTGTTGCCTTCGACTCAGAGGAGCATATTATGCGGCTGAGCCCGGAACTTGACTCACTCGATTGCTCATGGATCACCATCAACCGTGGCAGTTTTGGCTGTGCAGAGATAGCCTTTATGGAGCGCGATTGCTCCAAGGCCAGTGGTGTAGCAACACTGGCGCGGCTACTGGATATCCCACTACAGCAGGTCATGGCGCTCGGTGATAACCTCAACGATATGCAGATGTTGCAAGTAGTGGGTTGGGGAGTTGCAATGGGGCAATCTCCAGATCGCGTAAAAGCGGTAGCACAGGCAATTACTGCAAATAATGCAGAGGATGGGGCAGCACAGGCAATAGAACGTTATGCACTGCGCTGTGCAGCAAGGATCGCCTCGAATTCTCTCAAACGCACAATTTGTTTGTAATTGGGTGCCGCCTGCCAGCGTTTCTCCTGGATCAATTGCAGAGCGTCACGAGCCCGCATGCCATTGTACATGAGGACAGCGCAGGTCAACTGGACACTACGTCCTACGCCGTGTTCACAATGAATCAGCACCCGACCGCCTTGTTCCATGTGCTCTGTTACCCAACGTCCTCCTTGCATCATCTGCTCAACCGTTAATGGCTGTGTATCAGCGGTGGGCACAGATAATAACTCGATCTTCTCTTTGGCCAACGCCGCGGCATCATCAACATGTTCTGAGCGCGTATCCACCACATGCGTTACACCTGCTCGGGCTAAAGCTTTGATATCCTCCGCGTGGATGCGCCCGCCGACGGCGAGATTGTCCGTGATCCAGGTCATATTCAAGCGGTCTGGTAGGGGGATATGCAACGCCTGTCCTATGCGCTCAGTCGGCGAGTCTTCAGGGAAGACCAGTGCAGCAACGTGCGTCCAGGAGCGGTAGAGTATACGCACTATGCCGGTAAAGAACCAGCGTGGGCCAGAAAAATGCACTTTTGGTGTTTCTACTGCGGGACTATCGACCGGAGGAGGTGTAATCATTGGATCGGACGGCATGAGAGTAAACCTTTATCTAGCTTCGACTAATGGAGGCAGACCCGCGTCAGTCTCGGCATGCCCCGTATCAACCAATAAATCTCGCCGCAAGACACGTTTCAATGCGGCAATTGCGCACTCTATCATACCATCATCGGGTTCGCGCGTCGTCAAACCCTGCAAAGCAAGGCCTGGTGCAAGTAGCCAGCCTACGACACGAAAACGGTAGTTGTCTGCGCCTAAACGCATCAGCTCATACGCGATACCCGCTACAACCGGTATCAACACTATGCGCGATATGATCTTTATGAGCAGTGAAGGCGAACCGACCAGCGCGAACACAAAGATCGAAACGACCGCGACGATCAAAAGAAAGCCCGTGCCACAACGGGTGTGTACGCGAGAGGCACGACGCACATGCGGAATATCCAGCGGATCACCCTGCTCCATCGCATTAATGGCCTTATGTTCTGCACCGTGATAGCCATAGATGCGCTCAATATCTGGGAGACGACCGGTGAGGTAGAGATAGCCAACGAGCAGCCCCAGGCGAATGAGGCCTTCAAATAGCAGGCTCAGCCAGCCTTGACCGATCTGGTTGTGCAGCAACCCCGTGATGAGGAGGGGGAATAGAAAGAAAAGTACCACGGCAAAGCCCAATGAGAAGAGCAGAATCAGTATTAACCCCACTCCACCAATTTGTGGGGGCGTCTCCGCTTCTTCACCCATTGTGTCACCATGGCCATCCATCCCTGCTACCACCTTTCCTGCCGTGCTGCTTGGTGGTGCATCAGGATCAATGGCTCCGGTAGCAATATTTGCGGAGAAGGTCATCAAGCGTGTCCCCAGCACAAGCATCTCCCACAAGAGGAAGACGCCACGCAGAAAAGGTAGACGAACAAGGCGATTTTTATACAGACTCGGGTTCAAGGCTTCTTCATAGAGATATATTGAGCCTTCCGGTCGTCGAATCGCGACGGCGGCTGATGTGCGCCCGCGCATCATGACGCCTTCCATTACTGCCTGACCACCATAATAAAATTTTGCCATCAAACATTCCTTTTCTTTATCTCTTGTGGTTGCGGTTAGCATCTCTTACCTGAAAGCGCAAGTGCGATAAGCGGCGTGCTACCGGTCGCCCAAAAGAACTCAGGCGCGGTAAACTACGACGTAGTGCGCGGATACGCACGGCGGAGCGCAACCGGCCGGACATCATGCCACTGCGGGTACGGGCCCGCGCTGTTTGCCAGATGCCAGGCTTGCCAGGAGGCGGGAGGTAACCAAGGATATGGTTTGCAATGTCAAAGGACGTATTTGGTCGACTAATGCGTTTTGCGTTTTCCAGTTGCCGGCGCATGATCTGGGACCCAGGCTTTACAAGCCGGCGTAAGCTATCGATTAACTCTACCGAGTTATGCGCCAGGACACCCACGCCGTTACTCAGCACGTAGTCGACGTTGCCCTCCTCCTGCCCTGGTACGTAACTGTTCAAAATAAGAGGCAGTCCGCACGCCAATGCTTCGCAGATGGTACCCGGCCCTGCTTTAGTGATAATAACATCGGAAGCATGCATCAACTCTGGCATGTTCTGCACAAAACCAAAAACCTTCGCCGGAACATGCAAGTGCGAGCGTGTACGCTGCAGATGGACATAGAGCCGCTTGTTGCGACCGGTGACAATCAGCAACTGCACGGGTAAGCGTGCTTGTGAGATGGCACGCACAGCAGCTTGCAGCCCGCCAGACCCTTCTCCACCACTAACAAGCAAAACGACCGGTAGTCCTGGCTGCAGCTCAAACTTGCGACGCAGCTCTTGCTTACTCGCTACTGGTAATGTAAACTTTGGGTCGATGGGCATGCCCAGGACGTGGACACGCGCTGGGTCCAGACCACGTTTTAAATAGAGCTGTTTGGCCTGTTCGGTCGGCACAATATAGCTACTGGCTCCTGCTGCAAACCACGACTGGTGCACACTGACCAGGTCGGTCACAACAGTGATGAAGGGAATAGACAGACCCAGGTCTTGCAAGGCCTCAATGGTGACGTGGTTGAGCATAGGGTGAATTGAGACGATGACATCCGGTTGCACGGTGGTAATCAAACGCAGCAGGCCATTGTGGATCAAAGGGGTAGCCATGTTTTTCACCGCCGCAACCCTGCGCACCTGGTTACTGAGGTGAAAAACCTGTCCATAGAGTTTGGGATTATAGCGGATGGTCGGACCGTAGAGTTTGACGGCTTCGCGTAACGGGAAACGGCTGTACTCCTCGAACACATCGATGATTTCAATACGGTAGGTATCCGGCTCCTGGGAGACTTGCTCCTCTTGTGCGGCCCGCAGAGGAGTTGAGATGTTGATCGGCTCGTGGTTGCCTTTCTGCGCAGATTGGTCGCCGGAAGCTTCATGTCCGGCGACAAAGCGAGCTTCCCATGCATCTCGCCGCCATTGAGCGATGAACGAAATGGCATTGCGGATGGCGTTTGCTGCGCTGCGATGTCCAGCCCCGGTGTCAGCGATGAGGAACAGTATTGTTCGTTGCGACAGACTGGATCACTCCCCTCGTGGACATAGAAATATGTTTCTGGGGGGTGTAGGTCTACACCCCCCAGAAACTTGCTTCCCTATTCTTCCTGGAGGTTGAAGCGTCTGCGGAAACGCTCCACACGACCAGCGGTATCAAGGATACGCTGTTGCCCCGTAAAGAATGGATGACATTTTGAACATACATCCACTTTCATTACTGGTTTGATGCTGAGCGTCTTAAAACTATTTCCACAGGCACAACTGACTGTGGATTCAATGTAGTTTGGGTGAATTCCTTTTTTCATGGGTTACTCCGAATGATATTTACAGGTGTGGTTCGCCTGGTTGCTGGTGGTTTGGGCATCTATTATACGTTGCTCGTTCGCACTGCAAGCATGATTGTACATGGATGATGTTACTACGTCAAGAGGTCCTGGAATCTCGTGGCTTGTCTTGCACCCCTTCCATTCTACCATATAATAACACCGAGCACAGCCTTTTTATGCCATAGCGTAACTCCTCAGGACTCCGAAACACCTTCGGTGGTTCGCAAGAGGCTTTTGTTGCTGCGGGATGTGCAGCCTGCGGCTGCACATCCCGCAGCAACAAAAAGGCGAGCCGCCGCAGGCGGCGAAGTATCAGGCATCTGAAGAGTTATGCCTTAGCGCCTCCAGCCACTCCCGCGCATTGCCCGTAGGGGACCAGCGCGAGCTCGTGCCTAAATTGGTGGCGATGGTGGTTTCATATCCCAGCATAATGACATAGGTTTCCTTAGCATATGTCAGGCTAAACGCTTCGCACTCTAATTGCCCTATATGGAAGGGGTCCACTTGCCTGACGGAACGCAGGTCTTTGAGCGGCGCTGAGAAAAAGACACGCTTCTTGCCACGATTTTCTGCGCAGACCAGTTCTTGCTCAAAAAGGTAGAGCCGTCCACGTGCTACGATCTGACCTTGCGTATTAAGCAAAGTGATGAAGGTAAAGCGCAGCGGCTGGCGTAACGGTACATGCTCGGCCAGGTCCTGCTCAACTTGTGTGCGTTGCTGGGGCGTCATGCCTTCCAGGTGCAGGCGGATATAGCGTCTATCGCTAAAAAGGTGTCCGAGCCCTTCTTTGCCTTTGCTGAAGTGAAGGTACTCTTCGCCCTCATCGACAGCAAAGCGTGCCTCCGACCACGTCATCTGCTGCACGTCTTCCAAAGGGAACTGCACACGCACCTCGCCAGGTCCAATCCAGACCCCGGCACGAATGTAGCCGTATTGTACAAAGAGCACAATCAGCAGAACAGCCAGTGCAGCAATAGCGAGTAAAAAGATGACAAGGACAAATGGGCCAATATTGACAACCGGTTGAAATGCCAGTGAGCCAAATACTACCAGTACAATAACGGACACGATAGTAATGACAGTCAAACGACGACTGTGCGAGGTGAAACGATAGCGAGCTGTGGCGCTAGTGTTCATGAAAAAACACTCCTCGAATAAGCAATATAGACAACCTTACTATACACGAAAACCACGTTATTGGCGAGAGACTCTTACTGACATTCACTCATAAATCAGGGGTGCAGGGGACGAAGTCCTCTGCCGGGGCGCGGGGTGTCCCCGCCTTCTCCTTCTCCTCGATGCGGGCCGCAGGCCCGCCAGAAGAATGCGGAATATACTGAATTACATTCTGGAGGTCATTTAGGGGTGTAATACGCCAACATCTGGCTCAACTCCACTCTCATCCTTTCTCGCCATGTATGCGGCTCAATCAACTCTGCCCCTGGCCCTAACCAGCGCAGCAGTTCCAGTACAACCGTGGGGTTCTGCTCACCAAAGGTCATCAAAACCTGGTCCTCAGTGATTGGCTCAAAACTGGCATGACGATAATACCAATCCTGTTGCAGCCGCTCTGCTTGTGCACAGGAGAGGCGAATTTTCACCGGCGCTAAGTGCCTCCATTGTTCCATCGCCGATTGAAGCCAGGTCCGCCCTAAGAGTTCTCGCACATCAAACTCATGCTGGACTGTGACCATCGGCTGACGAGGTTTGATCTGGACAACGCGATCTGCTCGCCAGAGCCCCAATGGATGCTCCCGCTCCACCGACCTGCCAGCAAGATACCAGCGATCACGATCCCAAAGCAGCCCGAGTGGTTCTGCTAGCACCGAACTTTCGTGTGTTCGGTAGGGAGAGGCGTACTGTATGAACACCAGGTTGCCGTCAAGGACTGCCTGAAAAAAAGTACTGATTGTCTTGCTTTGATGGAGGTCTACCTGTTCGGTAGGGAGCGTGGCGTTCACTGGAGGCTCTTGTTGTGCAGGCTCGGGATGAAAGATATCGCTGGGAGTCTTCTCAAAGCCGACGAGTTGCTCTGCTTTTGTCAGTAATGAGCGCAATGGATCGGGAAGAGCAGCCAGGAGTTTTTTCTCTGCCATTTCTCTCTCTGTTGGGAAAGGGGTCGCACGCAAGCTTCTTTGCAGCGTGAGCCCGAGCAGCAACGCAATCGCCTCACTTCGAGTGAACATCAGGGGTGGCAGAAAATAGCCTGGCAAAAGCCGAACACCTCCTTGCCGTCCACGTTCAGCATAGAGAGGCACGCCGAGTGCGGAAAGTCGCTCTAGATCACGGTAAATCGTTCTCGTTGACACTTCAAACTGGCGTGCCAACTCTGCTGCTGAGATCGATGGTTTACTGCGCAAAAAGAGCAGGATACCAAGAATTCCTATAAAAGCGGTCGAAGCGTTGCATACACCCCACTGGTTCCTTTCCAGAAAATATGACAGACACAGGCTCGGATAGCAAGCTCTCCTTGTGTATCCTACAAGCAGACGACGCGCTCAGTCAACATCCCAGAGAAGTTTCCTTAATATGACAGACAGATGGCAATATTCATCCTGTATCCTTTGGATATCGGGAGTGTGCCAGATGATACGAAAGCTCAACCCTGACAGTCACATCCGGTGCTCCCACACCCCTTCTAGAGAGAAAGCGAGGACTTAGTATGTCTAAAGCGAACCATGCAGCCGAGGCGCTCGAGCAGTTGTTCACGAGTACCACGCCCGGCTGGTTCACCCCCTTCATTATGGCAACCGACGGCTTAACGGCTGCGCAGGCAGCGACCGTTCCAGCGCCGCACTTCAACAGCGTCTGGGCGGTTGTCAACCATGTGCGCTACTGGCAGGAAGTGGCGCTGCTCCAACTCCAGCAACTCCCGGTTGATGCTGCGGTACTGGGTTCGGATGACGGAAGTGGATGGCCTCCTGCAGGTGATCCTGCCGACGAAGCCGCCTGGCAGGAAGCACGGAGACGTGCCCTGGGGGCGAATACGGCACTGGCCCATTATGTCGCCAACCTGACAGATGCTGAACTAGATCACCCTATCACCGAAGGTGATGAATGGAATACACGCCACCATCTCATCTACAGCATGATCGCCCATAACAGCTACCATACCTGTGAAATTACCACGATCCGACACATGCAAGGCTGGTGGTTTGATGCGATGTGATGTGAGAAAGAAAGGATGTCTTCATTCATGGTAAAAACGCTACAGGATACCCCCACATCAGCACAGACCAGCACGATCGATCCGCGTGTCTTTCTGCTGGCGCTGGGCATGTTTGCTTTGGGCACCGATGCCTATGTCGTGGCCGGAGTACTGCCTGAGATTGCACATGAGACACAGGTGACGGAAAGTGTTGCCGGACAATTAGTGACAGCCTTTACCCTGACCTATGGGCTGGGAGCGCCAGTGCTGGCGGCGCTGACCAGTCGCTGGTCGAGCAAACGTGTCTTGATCAGCGCCCTGGGTGCTTTTTGTCTTGCCAATGTTGGATCAGCGCTCGCTCCCACGTTTCCGCTGCTCGTGCTGACGCGTATACTGGCTGGCTGTTGCGCGGCAACACATACCCCGCTTGCCTATACGACCGGCACCCAGCTCGCACCACCGCAGAAGCGGGGGCAGGCACTTGCCCTGGTGGCCAGTGGGTTCACACTGGCCACCGTGCCTCGGTTCCCCGCTGGGGACCTGGGTTGGTGAGCATGTGGGCTGGCGCATGTCCTTCGTCCTGGTGGCAGCATTGGCAGGCGTTGCCTGTGTAACGCTTCTGCTCAGTGGTTTGCCCAGAGCTGCCGCACAGGCCGCTCACTTTCTCTGAAAACACGCCTGGCTCCGGTCAGAGAACTACTGCTGCTGCTGGCGCTCTGCCCGACCTTGCTGTCGAGTCTGGGGTTCTACCTGATCTATACCCTCATATTGCTCCCCTGTTGGAACAGAATATGCACATCAGCGAAATCACTGGGCTGCTCATCGCTACCGGTCTGGGAGTCGTTGTAGGAAATTGGATTGGTGGTCAGAGCTGGCTGGCCCGTTTCGGTGCAACGCGTTCGCTGGTGGTCAGCCTGCTACTGCAGAGGCCGAGCATGCTCGCTATCCTCCCGTTGGCGACCACTGAACTGCTGATGGGACTGCCTGCGCTCTTCCTGTGGTCGGCTGCGCAGCAGCGCAGTGTCTTCACACCACAGCAGCACCGCTTGCTGAGCCTGGCACCAGCCCAGACGACGGTGATCCTGGCGCTCAATAACGCAGCGCTCTACCTGGGCACGGCCGGTGGAGCAATTGTGGGCGGGGTGGCACTGCACTTTATTGCGGTCACGCAGCTTGGCTGGGTGGGTGCGAGCAGCACGCTGCTGGCTCTGCTCCTGCTCTTGCTGAGTCTGCGGCTGAGTGCACACGCCTCGCACGCACAGGAGAAGACCATAGGATAGCTTTCCAGCCCCGTCACCATAATTCTTTGCCAGTGCAAGGGACTCTTAACACCCTTTGATTGTGAACCAGAACCATTGGTTGTATAATTCATTATCATGATTGAACGATATTCCCTGCCAGAGATGGCCTCCATCTGGTCAGCAACACATAAGACCGATACATGGCTGCAGATTGAACTGCTTGTCTGCGAAGGCTGGGCACTGCAAGGGACGATCCCGCAGGAGGCCCTCGAGAAGATACGTCTTGCCCGCTACGACCTGCAACGCATGCAAGAGATCGAGCGGGAAACCCATCATGACGTGATCTCCTTTATACGCTCCGTCCAGGAACAATTGGGACCCGAAGGCCGTTATATCCACCTGGGCCTGACCTCCTCCGATGTACTCGATACCGGACTTGCACTACAGCTCAAAGAGGCAGGGACACTGCTGACTCGATCTCTGGCGGACCTCGTGCAGGTTGTCGCGCACGCAGCAGTAGAGCATAAATATACACTGATGGTGGGACGCACGCACGGCATACACGCGGAACCGATAACCTTTGGCCTGAAGCTGGCGCTATGGGTAGACGAACTGCGAAGAGGCCAGCAGCGGCTCAGCGCAGCACTTGAGCAGATACCGTCGGCAAAATCTCCGGCGCAGTCGGCACGCACGCCACCGTTCCGCCCCAGATTGAAGAGTTTGTTTGCGGCCAACTGGGCCTGAGTGTGGAACCTGTTTCCAGCCAGATTGTCCAGCGCGACCGTCATGCACACTTCATGACAACTCTAGCGTTAATCGGTTGTCCCTGGAGAAGATGGCGCAGGAAATTCGCCACTTGCAGCGTACGGAGGTGAGCGAAGCATTTGAGCCATTTAGCGCAGGTCAGCAGGGTTCGTCGGCCATGCCACACAAACGCAATCCCGAACTGTGTGAGCGCATCTGTGGCCTTGCCCGCGTACTGCGAGGTTTTGCCGTGACGGCGATGGAGAATGTAGCCCTCTGGCACGAACGCGATATCAGTCACTCCTCGGCAGAGCGCGTGATCATCCCCGACGCCTGCACCCTGCTGCACTATATGCTGCATATCTTCACCAACGTGATGGCGGGTCTCCAGGTGGATACTGAACGCATGTGCGCCAACCTGGACATGACAGGGGGACTGGTCTTCTCGCAGCGTATCCTGCTCGCCCTGATCGATAAGGGAGTAGGTAGGCAAGAAGCATATCAAATGGTGCAACGCAACGCGAAAAAGGTCTGGAGTATGGCGAGCAAAGGGCCTATTGCGGGGCCGGCACTGCTTGAGGCACTCGGTAATGATGCCGAGGTCACGCAGTACCTATCCCCTGGTGAGCTGACAGCAGCTGACGAATACCGATTATTACGTCAGGTACATTGATGTGGCGTTTGAACGATTAGGGTTATAGCCTCGCCCCTACCATACACGGCCATGGCACGCCGCCTCGTATATGGTAGGGGCGACCCTTGCGGTCCTGTCAAGGGTAGATTTTTGAAGTATGCCCATCGAGTCCGTAGGGGCGAGCGGGGCGTGGAGTGGATGGGTGGGCCTTTATGGTCGCCCGCCGCGCTGCCCTTTCCAATGCGCTCTCATTAAAAAACCTACCTGTTGTAAGCCCTTGCGGTCGCCCTGTGGCGGCGGGATTGGGAAGGAAGTTGAGATACATGTCCTCAGATGAAATAAAGCAGCGCAAAGCTGAACATGTCAATATTGCCCTGGGCCAGGATGTCTCGGCTCCGCAGCGTGCGAACTGGAGTGATATACAGTTTGTGCATCAAGCCCTCCCAGAAGTAGACCTCGATCAGATCGACACCTCGGTCAACTTCCTTGGCCGCACACTGCGCTACCCCATCTTCATGTCTTCGCTGACAGGTGGCCATCCAGACGTCACGTCGATTAATCGCAACCTGGCACGAGCTGCGGAGCAGTACGGATTGGCCCTCGGGGTAGGCAGCCAGCGTGCTGCGATCGTCAATCCCGACGTAGCCTCCACCTATGCCGTGACACGCGAGAATGCCCCCAATGCTTTCCTGATCGCCAACATCGGCGCGCCACAACTGATCGTGCAGGCGCGTCATCCAGCGTTTACGCTTGAGCAGGTGCAGCGCGCTATCGATATGATCGGGGCCAATGCGCTGGCAGTGCATATGAATAGTTTGCAAGAGGCAGCCCAGCCGGAAGGTGACCGGCGTGCTGTAGGCGAGGCAGCGGCACTCAAGATTCTCACCGGCCAGGTCGCTATTCCCGTGATTGCGAAGGAGACAGGGGCGGGTGTCTGTCGCGAGCAGGCGCTGCTGTTACGTGCATGTGGCGTGGCAGCCATCGACGTGGGCGGAGCAGGCGGGAGCAGTATGTCGGCAATGGAGGCAGCACGCTCGCACTCGCGTGGTGATGAACGCACGATGAATATTGGCCTGTTGTACCGCGACTGGGGTATCGCGACTCCGATTGCCGTAATCGAGGCTGGTGTGGCCGGATTGCCACTAATCTCGACCGGTGGTGTACGCAGTGGCCTGGATGTGGCACGAGCACTCGCCCTGGGAGCGACACTTGTAGGGATGGGCTTCCCTTTTCTAAAGGCGGCCAGTGAGAGCTACGAGGCGGTGTGCGAGTTGCTGGAGACGGTGGTAGCGGAGATGAAAGTGGCGATGCAGTTGAGCGGGGCTGCCTCGATTGGGCAATTGCGCGAGGTGGATGTGGTGGTAAGCTGGGGAGACGCGCAACTGGCTGACGCTGCGTGGCTTCGAGGATGAGTTGAAGGCGATGGCGCAGCGAAGGTGGAGGAAAGGGCATCATATCCATGGGGGCGCGTCGTGAGGCCTGGCTGAGAAACGCCATCTGGGGGATGGTGTCTGGGAGACAATGTGGGTGTGCCCCAGACTCTCTTGCCACGCAAGGGCCCGTCCACCCTCAACTCCAAAGGAGTACTCGATTTGAATACCGAACGCACCCGCTCAGGCTCCGACCAGCAGCTACAATCTTTTGGTGACTCTGACAAGGACGAATTACTGGAAACCTTTGCTGACCAACGAGCTGATAACGGCCCTAGATATGAGACCACCGAGAGGATTATGCGCCTGCTGCAATTCCTGGCTGCTAATGATTGTACTCGTCAGGACATTTTAAAGCGCATGCGGGACTACTACAGGATTGATGAAGGCGATGATCCTAAGGTACAAGCCTCTTCTCAACGGGCTGGGCGAATGTTTCTGCGCGATATAAAGTTCCTGGAGAAGATGGGGTATGAGATCAACAAATCGCGTAGAGACAATGCCACGCTGTATCATCTCGTGAAAGGTTCCGGGCCGGGTGGTGTGTTTCTTTTCAACCAGAGCGAACTTGATACATTGGCTCTGCTTCATACGCTCTTTGCGGATCCTACGAAATATGCTCAAGTTGATGCCACACAGCCTTTGCCGTCGCAACCGACGCGCAATCCTTTTGCAGAGGAGATCTTAGCGTTGGTTGAACGGTTGACTGCAACGCTTCCGAATGAACAGAAAAGATATTTTGATAGGTGGGTGCGCAAGCCTTTTGTTTACTTCAACCTGGATACGGTGACGGACTATCTGCCCCATCGCGCTACTATCGACGCAATTGTGCAATGCATTTCGCTGCGCCAGCAGATTCGCTTTGAGTATGCATCGATGCAGCGCCAGCACGGTACGACTCTGCATGAGCATGTGGACCCATACTATATCATCCATCAGGATGGGCACTTGTACCTGATTGGCTACAGTCACAAGATGAATACGTTTTACGAGTATCGCATTGATCGCATTACAGCGGAAAGCATCAAGCGGGAGCACGAGATGATTGATGGGGAGCGTCGGCGCCGACCAATAGAGTTTAGCTACTGGATCGATGGAAGTATTGCGAAGAGTGGCTTGAGTCAACGTTGGCTGACGCATACCATCGAGCGGGAGGAGGTGTATGTCGATGAACAGGGCAAGCGGAAGCGCAGGGTGCTTGTGCGAGCAAAAGCCTACAGTGGGTGGCGTGTGATCCAACAACTCCATAAGTATGCTGACAAGGCAGAGCTTGTTGATCCCCCTGAATTGCGCGAGCAGATGCGGCAAGAGGTGGCGCGGATGTACCGTTTCTATCAAAAATAAGGCCTGAACAGAGGATGAAAACCTTGTAAGAGATGCACTTTTATGTTAACATTCCAGAGGAGACCACTAACCCCGACTGAGGGATTGAAACAGGCTCTTGCCCTATAGTGCGGCAAATGTTCTCATAACAAATCCAAGCCCGAACGAGGGATTGAAGAAAAGATCTTTGAACAAATTCACGCCTTTTACCCCTTGTGTAGACTAGACCTCTCATGCCATGATCTCATGTATATGAGGCTTGGTCATGATTTAGCCTTCATAGTACTTCTAGTTAGGCTCTTGCCCTATACAAAGAAAATATGATATGCTTTCCCTAGGCGAACTTGTACCGCGAAGTTGTTGAGAAAGGCAGGAATCCTTGTGGACACCAGGAATTTCTATCAACTGCTACTGCCCTTTGATGATCTTGACGAGGCCAAACAGGTAACGGGTATTGGTCCCAATGCTGAAGGCATCAAGATACAAGTCAAGGTGATTGATGGGGGGCATTGGCGTCGACTCATAGAGTTTCACTGTTGGGTCTATGGAGATACGGCGAAAAGTGGCTTGAGCCAGCGTGGGTTGGAGCAGACGATAGAGCGAGAAGAGGTTTACGTCGATGCGGGACAGCAGAAGCGTAAGCTGCTTGTTCGAGCACAAGCCTACGACGAAAGGCACATCTTCCAGCAACTGTGTAAGTATGGTGCCGAAATTGAGCTTATCGATCCGCCTGAACTGCGTGAGCGGATGCGGCAAGAGGTGGCGCGGATGTACCGTTTCTACCAGAAATAACGAAGCCTTGATGTGAAAAACCTGAAAAGGTGCCTGGGCGCAGAGTTGCACATGGTCGGATTTTGTATTCTACGGGGTAAAGCTGTTCTGCTGCGAGTGTTGGTAAATCGGTTGTGTCTGCCTCTCCCTCAAGCAGGTCACTGTAGCCTATTAATCCCAACTTAGGAGCGCATAGGTAGATATGACGGAGCTGTATTTTCTGATCACGTACACTTCTGCCAGGCAGGTCAACACGCTCGTGTCGTCGTTGTCCTCCCAGGACATGCTCGTTGACTAGCATTTCACCGAGTGTGAATTCGTAGTGAAAGCGGCGCGGGTAGTAGGCGTAGGCATTGAACTAAGAGATGGGGATGTACTCAGGTGCCTCGTTGTAGTCGTTCATGCGTTTCCTTTTTGTGTACAAATACACTTATTATGCTTCCTTGCTTGACGAATAAAGTTGTCGGTACTACTATAGGCAGGCTGGTTAGCTCTAGCTTATAGAAGCTCTTAAACTCATCTATTTGATAGGAAAAGTTACTTGAGACAGGATACTGGTGCTGAGCGTGCGGCTAAGCGCCGCTTTGCTATTCTCACGTTGCTTCACACGCACCCACGCCGGTATGATCAGATTGTGGCTTCACTGGACCAGGACGAGTTGCTTGACTACCACCACTTCGCCGACCTGACAGCTATTGCTAGACAACAGCGTTATCAGTTCCGCCATGATCTTGCCGCCCTACGTCTGATGGACTGCCAAATAGGTTTTGAGCGCAGTAGTAAGTGTTATGTTTGGCACAACTCTCCTTTGGTTTGTGCCTCGACCAGACACAATTGTCTACCTTTGGCATGTTGCTCGATACCTTTGAGCATGCTACGATCCTCCATGCTGCTGATGTAGAGGCTCTGCTTACTTACCTGGTCGGTCGGCTGCCTGATGAGCAACGCGAAACATTGCTTGCTGGGCGACGCTCCTTCAGCATTGATTTACATGAGACGACTGACTACCGCTACGCCAATTCTGCCACTGTTGGCAAGATTGAGATGGCGATACAGCGAGGTCGGCAGTTGGAATTTCTCTACCGAACTCCCCGCGATGGCAAAGAGCGTCGACATGTGATTGAGCCACGACCAATGGTATTCGAGCACGGGCACGTCTACCTCTATGGCTGGAGCATCGACTGGGACAAAGAATTACGCTTTCGCCTTGATTACGTTGTTCCTGGCAGTGCTAAGGTACTGCCCATTCCAGTAAGACCTAGCAGGCCAACCAGTGCCTCGAAATTGCTGCGCTACCATCTTAGCCCGGTGATTGCTCGCAACAGGGTCAGCGAGCACTTCTCTGGACGAGTAATGGAGGCACATGCAGATGGGTCTGCGACTGTGACAGCCCAAATCATTGATCTCTTCCAGGCTCGGCGCATACTGCTCAGTTATGGTTTGCATTGCGTTGTGTTGGAACCACCTGAGCTGGTGGAAGAGATGCGAACGATCGCTGCTGAGCTTTACAGAATATATTGTACAGCAGGGGAGTGAGCGCAATTGAGGTTATATCTTTCTGTTAGAATGCGGGTGGGTATAGAGAGGTTCATTTTTTATTTAGGAGGTGATATTGATGCAGTACCACAACATCCTACGCAATTACTTGCAAGACTATGCTATTCCGGCCATGCTTGAACAGGGTTGGGCTTTTAAACCGGCTAAGTCCTATGGTTGGCAATATGCCCAGCGCGGTCCCGAATATCATGTTGACCAGCCGTTACGCACGCATATTATCAATGGCCTTTACGCTCTTACGCGGGTACTTGAATTCCTCAAAGACAGAGATTACTACTGCATTACTGAAAGCGAGTTTAAGCGTACGCTTGTCCTCTACACGATGCACGATGCTTACAAAGATATTGAACTTGCGAGTACGCGCATGGGTAATAGCGATTTTGGCATTCCGCTTGCAGAGTTGGATAAGCTGCTTGAGAGAATGCGTCTACGCCAGTTCGTGTCTGTTAAGGCTGAGGACATACGCGCCGCCAGCGTTTCACTGCAGAGTAACAAGGTAGCAGATTTGTCAGCATGCACTCCTGATATCAGCCACTTACTTACGCTTGTGCATTTAGCCGATGCATTTGCGAGCCAGCAGACTGCCCGCGACTACAAAACTGCCGAAAATCGATTACGTGAGCTAAGCAGGAGCGATGCTATTACTGCCGGCCAGCAAGAGCGTATGAGCCGACGTATTGGTGTTCCTGTCCAATCATATGAGAGCAAGCTACCACTGGGATTCTACTATCACGAGCTAGATGACTACCGAGGGCTTTCGACACTTTTGATTCATCAGGCCACAGAGCAAGTGCTTGGCGAGCTTGATTTATATCCGATCCTTTATTTCGCGAATGGGATTCTGTACCTGGGCCCTGAAAAAAGGGAGGCTGATGCAGAAGAGTTGCGCAGCAAGATTGCCACTGCTGTGTTTGCACAGATGAGGCAAGAAGCTGGCAAACAAAGCTATACTGTTGCTGAGCAGGCTCTCAAGTATGGTCAAGGTTTGAAGTTTAGCAAGGATGTCTACCTATTCAGTAGCCTGGGTGACCTCATCAAGGCAGTGAGCAATTACCATCTTGCGAAGAAGTCTGCAGGATTTGTTAGCAAGGTGGTCGATAGACGTGTGGCCAAGCGAAAGTACGCTAGCCATGAAGACTTCTATAGTCGCTATGGTATTCCAATCGCTGCTGATGCGGATGAGGCTCTAGCGCAACGTTGGAATGCTGTACACACTATGCTCATGGGCGTCGAAAACATAGCGGAGGCGCTGGTGCCTGGTGACACTATCGAGTGGTTGCTTACTACATTTAACACTCCTGCTGATGTTGCCACTGCTATCCGGCAAAACATTACCCTCTTACACACAGGTGGAGTTTCTGACTATTGTATTATCATTGCATACCACTGGCTAGTCAATACACGTTTCATATCTGGCAGTCGTACAGCATTAGAGGTAGAACCAACAGATGTGCAGCAAACAGCCGCCAAACATGCATTGCAAGCTCTCACTCCATATGATAAAGAGGAACGTCGTCGAGGTTTTGTCAATGAAGAACTTGGTCTGCAAAGTGATATCGAAAACTACCTACGTGCGAACCTGATGTTCTCTTTCAAGCTGGAACGTCAGGCTGACGAAGGTCCACTTACTACTTATGAGAAAGTTCGCAACCGTTCCCATAAACGAACATGCCTCATCTGCAATCGTGACATACCGCCCAAGGTGAAGAACTTCTCCATTATCACCGATATTGCAGAACAACAGGCTCAAGTGTTCTCAAATAAGCTACTTCCTTCACCAGAGGTGGGAAGCCAGATGGTCTGGTGCCCGATGTGCTACCTTGAGTTTATGCTGCGTAAGCTCAGTGGTCAAAGCTATCCGGCCGGAAGCGATTACAATGCGTCCTATCGACTTTATCTTTACGTGCTGCCTGACTACTCATTTACGCCACAGCTCTGGGAAACCGTTGGTGAAGAGTTATTAAGCAATTTCTACGGAGAGAAAATTGTCGTAAGTAGGCTTGCTTTGCGGGGAAGCAAAGAGGACCCAAGTCTACCTAGGCATTGGCTGGATAAACGCAGGGTTGACCGGGGTTGGCTGGAGCAAGTAAGTAAGATGTTTGCCGGTCAGGCCGCACACATGAAAACACCCACCAAAGAGGGAAAACCACGCGGTAAACAAGGCGACCGCATTACTTTCTCTTTTAAAAATCCCAATTATATGCTCATCACCTACGATAACGTAGTACCAGATCGGTTTACACCATCTGAGAAGGCAAAGACTAGCTCCCACCCATAGCGAGATTTGGGTAAAAGCTCTCTATGCGGCTACCTTAATTCACCTACTCACAGGCGCTCGGGTCTACATTACCGATAAGCCCTATCTGAATATCACCCGCCCCGAACAGATGAAGACCATCATTGAGGTGGAAGGTCTGCATCCACTTCTTTATGGCCTGCTCCCTATCCGTCGCAGCGATGCCGCGTTGACAGGCACGGACCAGCGGGCATCCGAGAGTAGCGCTCGCCTGCCACTTGCTGCTCTGCCTGTCATGCTAGATATGCTGGCAGCGGTATGGGAGATTAATGCAGCCCTCTACCAGGGCAAACCAGGTGAACGGCGTAATCTCGATAAACAGGTGGCAAGCGTACTGGAGGAAATCAATACTAACTATCTGGCTGGTGCCACGCTGTACAAAATGCGGGAGCGTGATAAAGCTGCTCTCTATGCAGCCTTTACTCGCGCCTGCCAAATACTTTTACCACAGCAAGGTGAGCAGGCTGACGAAGTTCGCCGTGCCTTGTATGCAGACGGCTATGAACTAATGATAGACAAAGAAGGAGGTGACATGATGAACCTGGCTGAAAAAATTACGGACACGAGTTTGAAACTGTATGCGCCTTCAGGTAAGCAAAAGGGTCGAGCCCATCGTTTTGAGACCCTCTTCCGTACGGGGGTAGAAGCGATCAAGAGTAATGCCAATATAGGGGACGAAGAACTATTGGCAAGAGTGGCCGGTACTATTCTCAAGCGGCTTGAACGCATTAGAGAGGGTGGCGGTTACTGCCCAACGTATGGGATCGCACAACTTGAAACAGTTAAAAAGTTCAGTGAACTCTTAGTCAAGGAGCTTTTTAAGGAGCGATACGGAGGGAGTGTATCTAAACTGACACATGAAGAAAATCATCTGGCCGACGCAATCTACTTTCTGACTTACCTGCAAGTTAGCCAACATTGGGAAGAAGATGAGAAGGATCATCCCCAGGGGGCTAACGACCTCACAGAGACAGATGACGAAAAATTCGGCGAAGATGAAGAGTAGTGGCGCAAAGTTATTGCGCCTAATCTAATAAGGAGGAATCAGACATGCTTGACCAGTTAGCCAGCGTACTTAGTCGAGCACACAAACGCTTTTCATGAGCAGATTCCACGCTATCGTCAGAACCGCTATATCCAGATCGTGGTACTGCGGGAAACCAAATCACATGCTATTTTCACCACCGAGGGGCAAACGCTTGATGTGGAGCGCCTTGCAGGCAGGTATTAGTAATCGCAAACAGATTGATCGGGTGGTGATGTACAAACGCAAACAGGTTGCTCCGGAGCGACGTACCGGCAAAGCTTTACTTCGCGATCTAGGTATCTTGACTGACATTGTCATTGGCAAAGACAAGAAAGATGACAAGAATATCATACTGAAGCGTTCTGAATGTCAGATCATGGGAGGTAGTTGTGGCCACTGCCCCGATTGCATTCTCTATGGCTATGCTGCCACTAAGGATACTGGTAGCCAACGGGCTCGTGTCCTCACCGATAGCGGTTTTGTAGTACGAGATATACCGCAGGTGATGCGCAATATCAAGCTGAACGCTATCCAGGATACCATTGCGGGCGGTATCGCGGGTAGCGCTTTTGCCAGCCGTGAAAATGTGCTTCCACAAATCTTTATTCCTACAGTGGAAACGCTGCTGGATGTGACATTAACTGAGTTCACCTATGTGCTGGGCAATATTCTCAAAACGACTCGCTATGGGGCGGAGAGCAATCGTGAGGGTTTTATTCGCAACCATATTCTGGGGATCTACTTCAGCGATGTTGAGCTATTCAGCAACCTGGAACTGACCCAACCTACTATGATGCCATTGCCGGATCAGCAGATGGGAAATCTTCCCGATTACCTGAGCGCTGATCAATTCATCGACAACTGGCCGCAATGTTGAGCAAGCTGCACTCACTCAGGTTGTTGGGCGGCGAAGTAAAGTAGAAAACCTGGAGGGACTCTTAGTGGTGTACAAGCGCTTTATGAGAATGAAGAATTCGTTGAGTTCGATGCTTGCAGCACTTGATAAGGAAGCTCAAGATTACGTGAGAAAGAGTAAAGGAAGAAGGGCAGTGAGACGGAGCGGGGAAGATACGGAGGGGTAGCAATGGAGCTGTATCGCTGCGATATTACCTTGCACGATTATCTTTTCTTCGCTACGACTGAACGAGGCAAGGTGGCCGAGACAGGGCCTTTCATTCATAACTATGCCCTGACCTATGCGCTCGGTTGGGCAATATCACCCTGGCACAATGAAGAGCAGAAGCCACACTATCGCGAGGAATTAGCAAGTGTAGGACAGCGCTATGTCACACCCGCCAAGCTGGTGCGTGGCAGCTACGTTGTCAACCAGTACAATACGATGAGTGAAAGCTACAGTCTGGGCAAGGCGCAGAGTATCGGTTATCCCGGACTGGGGTTTCATCAAGTGCTTTCGACCAGGGACGAGCTTTCGCTTCTATGTTATCAGTGCCGAGGCGGTGCAATTTCCGCACTACCTCCGCCTGGGAAAGTTCATGGCAAAGACAGTACTTCACACCACGCCTGCGCATCAAATTAACGGCGAGCGGGAGTGGTCAACAGGAGCAGGCATTGATGAGAGAGCGAGCTTATGCGTCCTCTGCTCAATTGGAACGACTCTGTCAACGTCCGCTCGCCCTGTCATTTACGATATTATCGTGAATGCACTGCCCAGTCGCTTGATCGACAATCCTGTTTCGATGGCGTTGACGGACCCTATCTTACTGCCACCTTTGCAGATGATGAAGTGCGTGTCCAGCTTCCCTTAGGGATGGGCTACTATGGAGAAAATCTATGCGCATCATGGTAGAAGGGTTGCGTTATGCTACCACCAGGGACCATTTGTAGACGGTCTCTCGCCCTATGCGCACCAAATGAAGACGCTGGACTTGTACGGGAAGCAATACACGAGCAACAAAACCATGTGTATCGAAAATGCAAGTGTGACCGGCAGCGGCAAAACTCTGGCGAATTTCGCCGCTGCCATCCTTGATGATACTCGAACTATTGGCATTTATCCTACAAATGAACTGTTACTTGACCAATATGTCTCTATACAGAAGCACCTGTGCCAAGGAGATATTGGTCCTGGACAGTGAGGGTATGGATGACATTATGACGCAAGAAGCACATATGCGCAGCCATGCTCATGCCTTGCGTGGGCTACTGGCGATGATATGCGTACGGCAGTGTTGACTAACCCCGATGTCCTCTACCTTGCTATGTATAACCTTTACGGTCAGATGTTTAGCACTTTTGCCAAAAGCTATGGCGCACGGATTTTTCAGTATGTACTTAGTAACTACCCAGTAATCGCCTTCGACGAGTTCCATCTCTACAGTGCAAAACAGATAGCAAATGCGGCCTTCATCGTAGGTACAGCAAAAGAATTGGCACCTGACAGTCCACACATCTTCATCTTTTCATCGGCGACACCACAAGACCAGTTCAAACACTACTTGAAGCGCATGGGGCTTAAGGCAATTACGGTTACTGATGCGCCTTCTGAGGCAGGTCGTGTGGTTTGCGAGCCGGTAGAGATTAATCTACTTCCAGCTATCTGTTGCGCTGGCAAGGTGGTGATACGGTGCGTGCTGCCCTGGGTGAGATACTCAACTGGGCTGATAGTTGTGATCCGCCTGCTCGCGGGGTGTTTATCGTGGATAGCGTCTATGAAGCAAAACGTATAGCTGCGGAACTGCGCGAACGATACCCCTCCAACGATGTCGGTGAGGTACACGGCTACATGGAGAAAGATGCACGAGCGGATGCGCTACAGCGTCGCTTTAGTGTGGGCACGACCACCATTGATGTCGGTGTTGACCTGACCGACCACAAAAGCAAGGAATTCTTGGTTTGTGAGGCACGTAGTCCAGCACAGGCAATCCAGCGCATTGGGCGATTAGGACGACACGGGCGCGAGCCAGATACTATCAAGGTGCCCAACAGAGTGTGGCTCGCTGTCCCTGAGTATGTCTATGCCTTCATACAAGGGAAGGAGGAAGATGGCGTTATTATCACACGCCAGAAGTTCAACGAGACGCTTCAACAGGCCTACCTGGGTCGTGAAGACTTCACAGACTATACACAGAAATATTCTCCATTGGAAGCGGTAGCTGCTAGTGAGCGGATACTGCCGCAGTATTTTGAAGATACTAAAGCCAAAGCAGAAGAGCAACTGCATTGGCTCGTGCCGATACTCTACGACAAAGAACCTCCTACCAGCCTGGAACAAGCGGTGAAAAGTTACGAAAGGCACCGTAAGCGCCAGTGGGCAATTTGGCGTAAGTTCGGAACCGAAATAAAGAACCCCAACAGCTTTAGTAAATCGAGAAAATATTACCTGTCCGACCTGGAGAAGCTTCGTGGTGGCCTGGAAAGCGACTTTACTGTTGCTATTTACGATGACCTCGACGAACTCCTGGGACTCAACAAACCCGTCAAGATGTACAATTTGCCCTTTGTGCTACGTCGCACAGAGTATGAGGAGTTGAGCAAACAAGAATTTAGAGAACTGCTGAAGCGCAAGCATCCTAAGCATGCAGATGAATGGATGGAAAACCTGGAGGGGCCACAGAAACTGCTAGGTTACGTACGAGTATATGGTTTGGTAGAAGATAAGGCCAACGAGATGTACTTCGAGGTGAGCAAGTCGCGCATCGATGATCAGTTTCATCAAGTAGTACGTCTGGAAGCGATCACTATAGGCGGGGGTAATAAGCAACTACGCAGGGGCGCAGAGAGCATCAATGGTCAACTAGAGAAACGCAAGCTCAATTGCTGGATCAGCGAGCAGAACAGTTTCAAATTGAGCGAGTTCCTCCATCTTCCACCTCTGTTTGCAATCTACCCACTGCATGCCCTTAATTTAGGTGGTAAGCACGATGAATGGAGCATTGCTTTTGGCCTTGATGCTTTTCTGCTAGACTGCATTTCCAGGAAAGTGAGATGGCTAGGTTCCCGCTCCGATGACACTCCCATTATTATCTAGATGGAGAGCATATGAGTCAAAAATATATGTATTCGGTTGTCCTTGAATTAAGCGCGACCAATACTGCCACTATATCGGTAACTATATGGATCAGCGTAAGGCAGACGCCAATGACGACGACCATATGATCATCTAACAACTAGAAAGGATGCTTCCTTTGGTACCATCGACGAGTGCAAAAACAACAGAGCGAGAGGCATCGACGGATCGTGGCGAACTCTTCTCCATGCTCCTGCGGCTTCATCCCACTGAGCCGGGGATGGTTTCACTGAGTGCCGGAAACCAGGTGCAGGCGGCTTTCCTGGATATGGTGCGCCAGGGTGATTCTACCCTGGCGGACTGGCTGCATGCGCCCAACCAGCGCCGACCGTATACGCTTGGCCTGCTGCAAGGCTTCAATCACCTCTCCGCTAAACAATTGGAAGAGGCAATGGTGAAGAACCAGGCGGTCCAGGTGACACCGGGGCAGGTCTACTGGCTGCGCATCACAATGCTGGATGCGAGCATTTTTGGCTCCTTCGCTCACTATCTGATTGCGAATCCCCGTGCTCTGACGGCGCGCATTGGGAATGCTCGTTTTGAAATCAGCCGACTGTTGAGTACACCGGACCCGGATACTGCCTCGCAATCGTGGGTGGCCTATTCGTCTTTTGCTGAGCTGCGCAACTCAAGTGTGGCACAAAAACAGTACCACTTCGAGTTTGCTACGCCCACTGCGTTTAGCATGGGACAAAAGCCGTGGGGGAAGCTGTTGAAGGTGTTCCCAGAACCAACGTATGTCTTCGAGAGCCTGGCCCGACAATGGGATCTCTTTGCTCCTGCGAGTCTGCGTATGGCTAGCAGTGGTCTCACTCCTCGTGCTATTGCTGACTGGTGCGAGGAACATGTAATTGTCGCTCGCTATTCCCTGGAAACGCGCTATCTGCCTTCCAGCAAGTTTGGTCAGTCGGGGTTTCAAGGCGATGTGACCTATGAGGTGAAGGGCATACCAACTGCTCCAGAGGCTCAGTGGCTCGCACCACTGGCTCGCTTTGCCCTGTTTAGTGGGGTAGGCTATAAAACGACGATGGGTATGGGTCAGGCCCGTTGTACGAATGCTGTGGCGGGCCCACTGGCGGGTCAACCAGCAAAGGAGGCGAGTGTATGAGCAAGTGGGCTGGACCGGAGTCTATTCCACTCTCGTTTCTCAATGCGATTGAATATTGTCCGCGCCGCTTCTATTACGAGTTTGTGCAAGGGGATATGTTGCGGAACGAGTTCGTGCTGGAGGGGACGCTTTTGCACGAGCGGGCCGATCAGCCGGGACAACATACGACGCGAGAAGGGGAGACGCAGATCAATCACCTGTACCTGTACAGTGAGGAACTACGGCTCTCCGGCTTCGCCGATGTTGTCGAAGAGCAGGAAGGTACGTGTATTCCAGTGGAGTACAAACATGGCAAGGAGGGAAAGTGGCTCAATGACCATATTCAACTCTGCGCTCAGGCGATGTGTTTGGAGGAGCGACTGCCGGCCGGGACATCTATACCCTTTGGGTATATTTTCTACTTTGGTTCGCGCAAACGCGTACAGGTGCATTTCACGCCAGAACTGCGTGCTAAGACACTGGCGACGATCGCACTTGCCTTTGAGGTAGCCAGCCGCAGCGTACCGCCGCCTCCGCTTGATGGCAAGATGGCGGCCCGTTGCCGTGATTGCAGTCTGCTTTCGCTGTGTCTGCCTGATGAGGTAAAGTTGCTGAAGGATAGAAAGGGAAGTTCTCTTGCCCACATTGTATCTGACTGAAGACTACGCCCTGGTGCGGCGAGATACGGAAGACTGTCTGCTGGTACAGGTGCCCGAAAAGCGTGGTGAAGGGGGGGTGGTGCTTGCACCCGCCTACAAGAAGCGCATTCCTCTGGTCAAGGTGGATGATGTGATCGTAATGGGTGAAGTGACGTTAACCGCATCCGCACTGCATCTGCTGCTCGAGAAAAATATCGAAATTCATTTCATGAACCACTATGGCCAGTTCAAAGGACGCCTCTCACCCGGGCTTTCAAAAAATTCGCTGTTGCGCATGGCACAGCACCGTGCACATAACGATCTGTCTAAACGCTGTGAATTGGCGAGGCGGTTTGTGATCGGCAAGCTCTCTAATCAGCGTACAATGCTGCAGCGCTACAATCGTCGTCAGGCGGAGGCTCAGTTTGGTCAACAGATTGATCAGATAGCTGTCATCATCCGTCAACTGACGGCGCTCTCCACGGTAATAGAGGCGACGCAAACGCTCGTCTCTGGCGATGTTGGTATTGAGGGGACACCACTAGAGACTGTGCTGGGTCTTGAGGGTGCGGGAAGTGCGGCATATTTTCACAGCTTTGGCGATATGCTGACAGATCAACAGCAATGGCCTTTTGCGGGAAGGGTGAAGCGTCCGCCGACCGATCCGGTCAATGCGTTACTGAGCTACGGCTATGCTCTGCTGACGGGCCAGGTGACGAGTGCTGTCCAGGTGGTTGGCTTCGACCAGTTTGTTGGCTATCTGCATAGTTCCGTGTATGGGCGTCCGGCGCTGGCACTTGATCTGATGGAGGAATTCAGGCCGATCATAGTCGATTCGGTAGTATTGACGCTGCTCAACAATAGGATGCTGACAACAGATGATTTTGTCGTTGAGCTGGGGGCGTATCGCTTGAAGAAGGAGCCACGCAAGACGTTCCTGGTGAGGTTCGAGGAGCGGCTGAATGAGGAGATCACGCATCCTGTGTTTGGGAATAAGGTGAAGTATCGGCGGTGCATTGAGTTGCAGGCTCGGCTGGTGGCGAAGTATTTGACAGGTGAGATTGATGAATATCCGCCATTCATCATCAGGTAGGCGTAAGCAGCTATGACGTTGAAGACGATGGCTTCTAGCCAGACGACATGTTACATTATAGCCTACGATATTCCTGATGATCGGAGGCGTACGAAGGTGCATAAAATCCTCTCAGGGTTTGGTACGTGGACGCAGTATTCGCTGTTCGAGTGTTTTCTATCGAAAAAAGAGCTTGTGCTGCTGAAGTCGAAGCTGGCAAAGTATGTGGAGGCGACACGAGATAGTGTGCGCTTTTACCCTGTGTGCGCCAATTGCCTGGAGAAGGTGGAGACGGTTGGTGGGGAACCTCCAAAAGAGGATATGCTCTTTATCATTTAGCGGTTGTAGTATTAGTAAGCTCAAGTGCAGGATTGCGGCCTTCTTAATTGTGATTTGTTTGCGAGAGGTGGGTGTGTTGGAGATGTTGAGCGTAGCCTCTCGCAAACTCGTGAAGCTACTTCTTGCCTACTTTGAGGAGATTGTGATGGATGCATTGGAAGGAAAAAGATGCCACAAGATGACCGAAAATACCTACCCTCTCGCAAATACTAGCTTTCTGCCGCGTGCAGTGCTACAATATAGCCACGGCGTCGGAATGGCCTGGGAAGCCCGTTAGGGATTGAAACTCCTAGACGTAACGCTTTCTCTTGGAATGCTTGCGGATGTCGGAATGGCCTGGGAAGCCCGTTAGGGATTGAAACAGCAATGGTGATACTGTCGTAGGTGCTGGCAAGGCTGTCGGAATGGCCTGGGAAGCCCGTTAGGGATTGAAACAGTTACTGACTTCCCTCTTTGGATAACCAACAGGCGTCGGAATGGCCTGGGAAGCCCGTTAGGGATTGAAACCTACCAACTCGACATAGGGCCGGGAAATGCAGCACGGTCGGAATGGCCTGGGAAGCCCGTTAGGGATTGAAACACTCACAAAGGTAGTAGGTGGATGCGAGTAGTTTTCGTCGGAATGGCCTGGGAAGCCCGTTAGGGATTGAAACTCTCCATCAAATCATGCCATGTTCTCATACCCTTTGCGTCGGAATGGCCTGGGAAGCCCGTTAGGGATTGAAACTGATGTTCCTCTGCACACGGTGTCGCTTACCCTTCGTTGTCGGAATGGCCTGGGAAGCCCGTTAGGGATTGAAACATCTTGAAGCCTTGCTGCACAATGCGATAATTGAAGTCGGAATGGCCTGGGAAGCCCGTTAGGGATTGAAACATGAGCGGGTTTTGCGCGTTCTTTTCGCCAGTAAAGTCGGAATGGCCTGGGAAGCCCGTTAGGGATTGAAACTTTCTGATACTACCACAGCCATTGCTCGCGGATTGGCGTCGGAATGGCCTGGGAAGCCCGTTAGGGATTGAAACCGTGGCTGTATAGATGGTCAGTCCAGTCAAAGAATTGTCGGAATGGCCTGGGAAGCCCGTTAGGGATTGAAACCTCATGATGTCTGCTCCTTTATCGTAGAGCTTGCTTCGTCGGAATGGCCTGGGAAGCCCGTTAGGGATTGAAACTATTCTTGCTCCAATGCACGATCAATGGCAATGATGGCGTCGGAATGGCCTGGGAAGCCCGTTAGGGATTGAAACATTACAGATTCATCCTACCACATAATGAGAATATATGTCGGAATGGCCTGGGAAGCCCGTTAGGGATTGAAACCCATGCGTGGTGGGATAGAGACATCCTTCACCATTACTGTCGGAATGGCCTGGGAAGCCCGTTAGGGATTGAAACCTATCAAATGTGACATCCCTACGCCCAACAACCTCAGTCGGAATGGCCTGGGAAGCCCGTTAGGGATTGAAACATTACCGGTGTTCCGGTGTCGCAAATGCAGGGGCCTGGGTCGGAATGGCCTGGGAAGCCCGTTAGGGATTGAAACTAAATCGTGCTCATAAGCGTACCAGGCGATTGATAGCGTCGGAATGGCCTGGGAAGCCCGTTAGGGATTGAAACAAGATTGCTTACGAATCTTACTACAGCACGGATGCAGTCGGAATGGCCTGGGAAGCCCGTTAGGGATTGAAACTCCTCAGAGCAGATCGTGCTCAACGCGCCTTCGAGGTCGGAATGGCCTGGGAAGCCCGTTAGGGATTGAAACAGTTCGTACAACCTCCATGCAGCAGGATAGTAGGGTTGTCGGAATGGCCTGGGAAGCCCGTTAGGGATTGAAACGGTACTTCACAGGTACTACCCCCTGGTACTCTGTAGGGTCGGAATGGCCTGGGAAGCCCGTTAGGGATTGAAACAGCATGGATGTGATGGAGGCACTCAAAGCCGTGTGAGGTCGGAATGGCCTGGGAAGCCCGTTAGGGATTGAAACTGCAATAATGTTGTGTTATAATTCGCCTAGCGAATAGGTCGGAATGGCCTGGGAAGCCCGTTAGGGATTGAAACATGTGATCCTGGCAACCAGGCAACGAGCAGGGGAATAGTCGGAATGGCCTGGGAAGCCCGTTAGGGATTGAAACAGCTATGTTTCAACGTCTATTCGGCCATCGTTCATCGTCGGAATGGCCTGGGAAGCCCGTTAGGGATTGAAACAGCACAAATTGCAGCTTCTGCCCAGGCGCTAGTGGGTCGGAATGGCCTGGGAAGCCCGTTAGGGATTGAAACAATCCAATCCTGCTATCGTCTCTTGGCCTGTTCAAGGTCGGAATGGCCTGGGAAGCCCGTTAGGGATTGAAACAGATGGCAACTACCTCTTGTACAGGCGGTGTTGCAATGTCGGAATGGCCTGGGAAGCCCGTTAGGGATTGAAACATCTCGATGGTGAGCTTGACGCCGATGGCAAAAAGGTCGGAATGGCCTGGGAAGCCCGTTAGGGATTGAAACACACCACAAGCGACTCTTGCCGGATCGAAGGCATGGGTCGGAATGGCCTGGGAAGCCCGTTAGGGATTGAAACTCCTGTGTGCTTTTTGGGGGAGAAGCCTATATTCTATGTCGGAATGGCCTGGGAAGCCCGTTAGGGATTGAAACAGTCAGTAATCCTGCCACTCACCGCAGTAGCAGGCACGGTCGGAATGGCCTGGGAAGCCCGTTAGGGATTGAAACCGATAGCCTTGACAGGATTCACCGTCATATTTTCCGGGTCGGAATGGCCTGGGAAGCCCGTTAGGGATTGAAACCAAACGCCAATGTATTGGACCCAAGAAAGAGTGCAATGTCGGAATGGCCTGGGAAGCCCGTTAGGGATTGAAACACTTCTTCCTCTTCATCGCCACGCCCGAATGCTTTGGTCGGAATGGCCTGGGAAGCCCGTTAGGGATTGAAACCGTGAGTCTTTCATCTGCGAGCAGAAGCGGAATCAGTCGGAATGGCCTGGGAAGCCCGTTAGGGATTGAAACTTCAAATCACCCTGCTCAAGGGTCTGCTGTGCGGTTTGTCGGAATGGCCTGGGAAGCCCGTTAGGGATTGAAACCTCTCAAATATCCCACTGCATTCAACAGACTTTCTTCAGTCGGAATGGCCTGGGAAGCCCGTTAGGGATTGAAACTGCGCCTTCTTTGCGCTTTCCCATCTTGACACTTGCCGTCGGAATGGCCTGGGAAGCCCGTTAGGGATTGAAACTACCGTGTAGCGCCGCTCAGGAGCTTGATGGCCTTCGTCGGAATGGCCTGGGAAGCCCGTTAGGGATTGAAACCAGTGGTGCACGGGCAGCCATCGCGACGAGGATGAGCGAGTCGGAATGGCCTGGGAAGCCCGTTAGGGATTGAAACCAGTGGTGCACGGGCAGCCATCGCGACGAGGATGGCGAGTCGGAATGGCCTGGGAAGCCCGTTAGGGATTGAAACGTCTCTTAGTAGTTTGAACATCTGTCAACACGATGTCGGAATGGCCTGGGAAGCCCGTTAGGGATTGAAACGGCGCATGCTCCCAGGTGACAAAGTCGATCTGGCAGGTCGGAATGGCCTGGGAAGCCCGTTAGGGATTGAAACCCCTCGTGGATACCACCGGTGCCGCAGCCTATTCCGGCGTCGGAATGGCCTGGGAAGCCCGTTAGGGATTGAAACTCAAAAGTTTCTCAGCCATGGGACACCTCTACGATTTCTGTCGGAATGGCCTGGGAAGCCCGTTAGGGATTGAAACCAGAATGCATAGGTGCCATCGCTAAATCCTGAGCAGTCGGAATGGCCTGGGAAGCCCGTTAGGGATTGAAACATATCAGTAGGTGCCTCTTTTGTGGGGCACGCGCGCGGTCGGAATGGCCTGGGAAGCCCGTTAGGGATTGAAACTCGAAGGTGCACCAGTTTCCCTGAGTCACCAGGTCAGTCGGAATGGCCTGGGAAGCCCGTTAGGGATTGAAACTTGAACCTGCTCGCGGCATGACAGGCGCAAGGGAAAGGTCGGAATGGCCTGGGAAGCCCGTTAGGGATTGAAACTGCACCTGCACCCACGCCTGGCAGATGCACTTGATGGCGTCGGAATGGCCTGGGAAGCCCGTTAGGGATTGAAACTTGAACCTGCTCGCGGCATGACAGGCGCAAGGGAAAGGTCGGAATGGCCTGGGAAGCCCGTTAGGGATTGAAACAATTGAGTATGAGCTTTTCTGAGCTTATCTATCCATCGTCGGAATGGCCTGGGAAGCCCGTTAGGGATTGAAACTCAGAATGCGCTCAAGTGGATTGCAGGGCTATGTCTAATGTCAACTATTTAGGACCCCCCTATGGCAACTATTTCTGCCGGTTTCTGAGCCTCGATCTTCGTCGCTTCTTGTTGAAGCTTTCGATGATGGTTGGCTTCGGTGGCACGATAGCTCTCGACCTCCATCATATCCAGAATGACGGAGTGATGGACGACGCGATCTATTGCCGCCATCGCCGTCATCGGGTTTTTGAAGATTTGGTTCCACTCGCTGAACACGAGATTTGTGGTAATAATCACGGATCTGGTTTCATAGCGCTCGGACAGGAACGTGAAGAGCACCTCCATCTCATCACGGTCATGCTGGACATAGCCGATGTCATCGAGAATGACGCAGGCAAACTTATCGAGCTTGGCTAACTCCTGGGGGAGCTTCAGATCACGTTTGGCAGCCAGCAGTCGCTGCACCAGGTTGCTCGTCGGCGTCCACAAGACGGGGTGCCCTTGCAAAATCAGTTCATAGCCCAACGCTGCCGCGCAATGACTTTTCCCAACGCCCGGCCTCCCAACGGCAACCACGTTGGTAGCGCTCTCTAGAAAGCTGCCGCTTTTGAGGCGCTCAATCTGAAGCTGGAGCTGCGGCGAGAGCTTTCCCAGATTGAGGGTGCGAAAGGTCTTGTCTGCGGGAAGGGCTGAAGCACGCAGGAGTCGTGCGGTGCGCCGTTGGGTGCGCAGCTCCTCCTCGTGCTTGCCCAGCTCAAAGAGATAGGCTTCATGGGAGATGTTCTCTTTGGCGGCTTTGAGCGCTAGATCCGCAAAGACAGCGGCCATCGCGCCCAGGTTGAGACGCTCTAAGAGCGCACGCAATTCGTCGTGTCGATTGACTTGATTAGCCATTGGTCCTCCTTGATGGTATGAGTTGATCGTAGGGTGAGAGATCAAGGGTTGGGGCGTGCAGTTGTGGGATAGACGGCACTGTGGGCAGATGCACCAGGTCACGCACGGCCAGAAGGGTCGGCAGTGTCCCAGCTTCCAACAACAAGCACAACGCCGTTTCCACCTCGGATTTGCTGGTTGTAGCAGCCAGATGCAAGATGCGAACATATTCCTGGTTGGATCGCTTGGGCCAATCGGTGAGCAGCCGATCATAGGCCAGGCGGAAGGTGGTCGTGGGAAAAAGTTCATCCCGGTATTGGTAGGCGGCGAAGGCTCCCGGCTTGCGCACCAGTGACCAGATAATGTGATGGTAATCGATGCGATGCTTGTGCTTGCCCACCAGACGCGGCAGGATGAATACAGGGGAGGTGCCCACATAGCCTTCCAGCGTTTCCGCTCGCACCCGGATCATGACCATTGTCCCAATCAAGCGAGATGGCACGGAGTAAATGTTACTGCCCACATGGATCGTGGAAAAGCGCGAAACGGTGACGCGCAGTTCCTTGCAGGGGGACAGCGGCGCGGCTGGCAGGGGGCGCAAGACCTCCTTCTCAGCGGTAAAGCGGGCATCGCGTGTCTGGTTGCGTTTGTAGACCAGATCCTGCAAAAAATGTTCGTAGGCCGAACGACTCGCAAAATCCCGGCACCATCTGACTCGCAGCGCCTGGTCAACGGCCTGCTTGAAACGATGATGGGATTGTTCCACATCCCCGTTTTCATGCGCCACCCCAGTATTGTTCCAGGTGGGCTGCATCCCGTAGTGCTGCATGAGGGCTTGGTAGCGAAGCGTCCAATCTTCTCTCTCCTCTTTGCGCAATTGCCGCACAGCGGCGCTGAGATGGTCAGTGCGGTGTTGCTCTGGAACTCCACCAAGCTGCCAGAGCGCTTTCTCGATCCCCTCAGCCAGAGCCTCAAACGTTTCGCTGAAGCACAGGCTGATCGCTTCTGCGTTGGAGTAGGTGAGCACGAAGTGATAGACCATGTGAGGGAAGGGTTCTCCTGCAATGGTCACGCCCAGATCCTCCATATGGGTGAAATCCGATTGTGCTCGCTCGCCGGGCTGGTGCCGTTGCTCAAAGATCACTTCTTGCTCTGGCCCATGCACGGCCCTCCACCGAGCGATATGTCGCTGTAACGTCCTGATTTGGGTCGGTCGATAGCAGCCTGGATGTTGCTCACAGAGCAGCGCAAACAAGGTGGACCCTTGCAGTGCTGGGTCGCGTTCAAGCTGCGCGATGACCCAGGACCAATGTTCCTCAAACGGATTGGCACGGGTGGCCCAGGTATGGGGGCGCTTGAGATGAGAAGGAAGTTGGCCCACTTGTTCATACTTGCGGGCGGTGCGTTCGCTCATCCCTGCGCGTGCAGCCGCGAGCCGTTGAGAGGTCCCTTTGCGTCTCTCTTGCATCAATAGCTTAACCTCGGTATCCTTCTTCATATGACACTCACCTCTTTGCTTGGATGAGTGCCATCGTAGGTCATCACTGTAGCGCTTGTCTAGATTGATGGCCTGAATTGTCAGAGGTGATCACGGTAATGTGTTGCGCTTGACACGCTTGCCATACCTCTTTTGATCGTTTCGCACTACAACGGATTATGCTGACCACCTCTGCGCTTTACAACAGAGCCAAAAAAGTTCTTCGCGTGCGGTCTTCTTGCGTCATGAAAACCAGTTCCTCCTGCGAGCTCACGCCCAGGGTCCCTTCCCCACCTCCATACCAACTCCCACGGAACCCTGGGCTTCGCTCGCATCCTCAGCACTTTGCCTCGACTGCCTCCATACCAACCCGTCCACCGCCTCAGTCGATCAAAGTGCTGAGGCTTGCCTCTACCCACCACCGTTCGTTTATCAGGTTACGGATGGCGTCCCACAACGAGTAAGGGCGCAGCGAAGAAACAAGTGAAAAGCGGCAATTTTAATTGGTTCTACCGGCAGTTATATTATGCGCTTAACAGGGCTATTTCCGTCGGAATGGCCTGGGAA